>NZ_VIRL01000100.1 GCF_006874465.1 Microbispora bryophytorum
GGAAGCGGAAGCGCCTCGACCGGAAATACGAAATGGGAACTCGATTCAACTGGCGGACATATTCGTGGTACCGGGCGGGTAGAAAGCGTCTCAGATTTTAAAGACTTCGCGGAGTATTTCGAATCTGCTGACGGTCAGAAAATCGATTCAAGCTATCTCGTTGCGCTAGAAGGCGAAAAGATACGAAAAGCAGGCGAAGGAGATAAGATACTCGGAGTTGTTTCGGAAACGGCCGGCTTGGTGCTCGGAGGCGCGGCGTTCTATTGGAACGATCAGTTCGAAAGAAACGAATTCGGCGGCTTGGTTTACGAAACGGTTATCGATGGCGGCGAAGAGTTAAGCGTTCCAAAATTAAACCCCGACTATGATCCGACTCTCGAATATGTGCCGCGTGACTCTCGTGACGAATGGCATGTTATCGGCTTGAT
>NZ_VIRL01000101.1 GCF_006874465.1 Microbispora bryophytorum
AGTGAAAGTCGCCGACCTCAATATCTCAAAACTTACCTTCGGGTGACGTTTGAGATATTTGCTCTTTAAAAATCTGGATCAAGCTGAAAATTGAAACGACACACTGCTTCATTTCTCCGTAATAAGAAATGAAAAATGGTGTGTTCGAGTCTCTCAAATTTTCGCAACACGATGATGAATCGAAAGAAACATCTTCGGGTTGTGAGGTTAAGCGACTAAGCGTACACGGTGGATGCCCTGGCAGTCAGAGGCGATGAAGGACGTGCTAATCTGCGATAAGCGTCGGTAAGGTGATATGAACCGTTATAACCGGCGATTTCCGAATGGGGAAACCCAGTGTGATTCGTCACACTATCATTACGTGAATACATAGCGTAATGAAGCGAACCGGGGGAACTGAAACATCTAAGTACCCCGAGGAAAAGA
>NZ_VIRL01000102.1 GCF_006874465.1 Microbispora bryophytorum
CTTCAACGTAGTAACGCCCATACCTTGACCGATCAACTACGTCCATGACGGCAACTTGATGCCTTTAACGATATACGTGCCTGCCGATAGATTTAGCCGCACCTTACCGTTCCCGATCGCCTTTTTAAACGCTTCTGTACTATCGTTAACGCCTGTTGGATCGGCTCCGTAGTCGTCAACGTTTACATCGCGCTCAATTTTGCGTAAAAGCTTGTTATACTCTTTGTCAAGCCGCTCCTTCAATAAAGGCGCGATGTTCCCTTCCGCATCCACACGAGCATCCACGACCTCTTTTACGTTTGTGCCGTCCGCGTTAAGGATCAGATTTCTGATACGGTTGTATAAGCCATCGATATAATTACGCAAAGAAAAACCGCCGTGGTCGATTTGATCCGACGTGTGGGCGGTTTTAGCGTTCTTATGTGC
>NZ_VIRL01000103.1 GCF_006874465.1 Microbispora bryophytorum
CTTTTTTCTTCTTCTTCCACGGAAATGTTCCATCCGTGAAGATTGATTCCTAGAAAACGGTGTCTCGAATCTCCAATAGGTTTATATGTGATAATTGCTCCTGGATTTCTTCCGCCGTCTTGCTCATACGCCGTTTTGTTAACCGATTGCTCTCTTTCTCGTAAGTGAATGATTTCTTGCAATAAGTCCAAACGATACACCTCTTTTATATATTCTTTTTCATTCCGCATCTTCTACATTCGCGCAAAAACTTTCCGCTCTTCACCGAGCTTTTGAACAGCGTATAGTCACAGTTGTCGCATCGTCCTGCGCGCTTGTCCGGAAATTCCTTGTATTCGTAAGTGATCGACGTATCAATGCCGTTAGTCTCGTATTTTTCCTCCATTTTCGCTGTACCTCCGTGTCCTACATCGTTGGATAGAAC
>NZ_VIRL01000104.1 GCF_006874465.1 Microbispora bryophytorum
GGCTGGGTGGTTATGGTTTTCAACAGGGAGGCATGGCATCCCCTGGGGGGCCTTTGGGGGCGCCCAGTAAGCCCCACCGGAAACCCTGGTTTCTCTCTTTCTCTGTGCGCCCCTCTTGTGGGGGTTGGAAGAAAGCTTACCTTCCCTTTTGCCGCGGGGGGGGGGGGGGGGCCGCGGGGGGGGGGGGGGGGGGGCCCCCCCCCCCCCCCCCCCCGGGGGGGGGGGGGGGGGGGGGGGGGGGGGGCGCGCCCCCCCCCCCCCCGGGGGGGGGGGGCCTACCGGGCCGGGGGGGAGGGGGGGGGCGGCCGCCAGTGGGGTTACAGGCCGGGGCCGGGGGGGAGCGGGAGAACCTGGGGCTTGTCGACGTACCGGGGGGGGAGAAAGGGCCGCGGGCTCGCCGCGCGCCCCGCCCCCAGGTA
>NZ_VIRL01000105.1 GCF_006874465.1 Microbispora bryophytorum
TTGAGGGGGGGGGTGCGCCCCCCCCCCTTTTTTTTTTTGTGTTGTGGGGGGGGTCCTCCCCGGCTTGGGTGTGGTGTCTCGCGTCCTCTGGTGGGTGCGGGGTGGTTTGCCCGGGGGGGGGGGGGGGGGGGGGGGGGGGGGGGGGGGGGTGGGGGGGGGGGGGGGGGGGGGGGGGGGGGGGGGGGGGGGGGGGAGGGGGCGGGGGGGGGGGGGGGGGGCGGGGGGGGGGGGGGCGGGGGGGGGCCGGGGGGGGGGGGGGGGGGGGCGGGGGGGGGGGGGGGCGCGGGGCGGGCCGGCGGCGAGGCGGGAGGGAGTGCCACGGTCGGGAGGAGGGCCGCCGAGCCGGCGGGTTCCGCGGCAGCGGTCCGGCGCAGTGGCGGGAGCAGTGCCGTCGCGGCCAGACGCGAGAACGCA
>NZ_VIRL01000106.1 GCF_006874465.1 Microbispora bryophytorum
CCCCGTCGACCACATCCGTGCCGACCTCTTCCTCGGCAGCCTGGACGGCAGTTTCGAGAGCCTGTCCGACTCCGAGATCGTCACCCACGTCCGCACCCACCCCTTCCTGGACGCCACCCCCTCCGACGCCTCAGCCGACACCCCCGACCTCCAGCCCGCAGACACCACCACCGACACCACCACCAAGCCCGACACCGACACCGAGCCCGCCGCCGCGTCCGGTGACACGGCCGCCGACACCGCCACGGAGCCCGCTGCCGAGCCCGCCGCCGAGCCCGGCGGCGCGAGGAGCTCTGGAACCCGCAGCCGGACACGTCCTGAAGCCCGCAGCGGGACCGGCGGCTCGACCGGCACCGCAATCCACGGGCAGGCGCGCGATGGAGATCGCCCGCAGGATCGCCCCGACAGCCACAC
>NZ_VIRL01000107.1 GCF_006874465.1 Microbispora bryophytorum
GGGCGGGCGGGGGGGGGGAAGTGGGGAGGGCGGCGGTGAGGGGGGGGGGGGGGGGGGGGGGGGGGGGGGGGGGGGGGGGGGGGGGGGGGGGGGGGGGGGGAGGGGGGGGGGGGGGGGGGGGGGGGGGGGGGGGGGGGGGGGGGGGGGGGGGGGGGGGGGGGGGGCGGGGGGGGGGGGGGGGGGGGGGGCGGGGGGGGGGGGGGGGGGGGGAGGGGGGGGGGGGGGGGGGGGGGGGGGGGGGGGGGGGCGAAAAATTGAAATTGGGGGACCCCAAACCCCCTCACTTCCGGTCTGGGGGGGAAAATTCCCATTTTTTCCCTCGTCAGGTGAAGGGAATCCTACAGGGGGGGGAGGAGAGGGATGATGAGCCTGGACGGGGGGGCCCGCCGCTGGAGGCGGCAGATGGATCTCGG
>NZ_VIRL01000108.1 GCF_006874465.1 Microbispora bryophytorum
GACCGCTGGTGCTCATTTTTGACGCTTCGATGATTCCGAATACCGCCCTGCGGGACCTTGTGATCGACACGGCGGAGGAGCTGGGCATTTCCGTGCAGTTTGACGCTCTCACCGGCGGCACGACCGACGGCGGCCGGATTCATACGAGCGGCATCGGCTGCCCGGCGCGGTCCGTGGGATTTGCCACGCGTTACATCCACAGCCATAACTCCGTGATGTCCAAATCCGATTTCAGCCAGGCAGCCGACCTGCTGACGGCAGTGATCAAGAAGCTGGACCGCGAAACGGTAGATAAGCTGATCGGGTAGGGTGGTGGAACGGGTTATATACTATTATTTTCATGGGTGGCTGAAAAGAGCGGTGAATTCATGTATAATGGCAAATTAAATCCCGACGGTTCCGTCTCTCTAC
>NZ_VIRL01000109.1 GCF_006874465.1 Microbispora bryophytorum
CTGTTCGGCTGGGGCCTGGCCACCCCCGCCGCCAAGGCCTGGACCAACGGCGCCAGCCCCACCGCCGGCTTCCTCAAGGGCACCGCCGACCACACCCTCGGCGGCCTGTTCACCACCCTCGCCGGCCAACCCTGGGTCGACTGGCTGTTCATGACCGGCCTCGCCGCAATCGGCACCGCCCTCATCCTCGGCATCGGCATGCGCATCGCCGCCACCACCGCAGGACTGCTCCTGCTCATGATGTGGGCCGCCGAACTGCCCCTCACCACCAACCCCTTCATGGACGAACACATCGTCTACGCCATCGCCCTGATCGGACTCGCCCTCACCGGCGCCGGCACCACCCTCGGACTCGGCACCCAATGGGCCGCCACCCCACTCGTCCGCCGCTACCCGATCCTCAAGTAACCC
>NZ_VIRL01000010.1 GCF_006874465.1 Microbispora bryophytorum
ACCATCACCCGAAACCCTTTAACAGGTCCCGCACTCCGGGGCGTTTCACCGTTTGTTTTTCTTTTGTCCTGCTGGTCTTAATTCTTCCCGACCGGCTCTTCCGTGTCAAATCCGCCCCACCGGGACCTAATTTGACCCGAAACCCGCCAACCGACAGGAATTCGACCACCCCGTTTCCGGGGCAACCCCTCTAACTTACCCGAATTTCGAAAGCCCGTCGAATCGCGACGATGCATCCCGAAATCGGGTTCGTTGAAAGGGAGACGCTGAGAGCCTAGCAGCCGATCTCCGGAGGGAGATTCAGGCTCGCCGGTCCTCGGCGCGTGCAGAAAGACTAGCACCCCTCGACGGGTGCCGCGCACAACTTGGGCAACTTTAGGGTCCTGTCCTGTCTTCATGCCGTTCAAACCTCAGCCGGCACAAAGCCAGGAGTGCCTGTGCGCCCTCGCCGGGACGAGGGCGCACAGACCGACGGCCTACGCCGACAGGGCGGCGAGCTGGGCCTCAAGACGGGAGATGTCTTCGGCCGACTGCTCGGCCCGCCGGCGCACCTTCGCCACGACGTCCTCGGGCGCCTTGGCCATGAACTGCTCGTTGCCGAGCTTCGCCGTGACCTGCGCCTGCTCCTTGCGTGCTGCGGCCAGGTCCTTCTCCAGCCGCTTCCGCTCCGCGACGACGTCGATGGCTCCGGCTGTGTCGATCTCCACGAGCACCGTGCCGACCGTGAGCCGGGCTGTCGGGTTGAAGGTGTCCGCGGGTTCGTCCAGACGCAGCAGGACGCGGATCGCCCCCTCGTGGGCGGCGAGAGCCGTACCGGACAGGGACAGTCGCGCGGCCACCCGCTGGCCGGGCTTGAGGCCCTGGTCCGAGCGGAACCTGCGCACCTCCGTCACGAGGTTCTGCAGTGCGGAGATCTCCTGCTCGGCCGCGGGGTCGAGCAGTCCGGGCGAGGCCGAAGGCCAGGGAGCGACCACGATCGACTCCCCACCGGTCAGAGCACGCCACAGCTCCTCGGTGACGAACGGCACGAGCGGGTGGAGCAGCCGGAGCAGCGCGTCGAGGACGTGCCCCAGCACCCGCTTGGTGTTCTCGGCCACCGCGCCGCCCTCGGCGAACTTGACCTTGGCCAGCTCGACGTACCAGTCGAAGACCTCGTCCCAGGCGAAGTGGTAGAGGGCGTCGGAGGCCTTGGCGAACTCGAATTCCTCGAAGGCCGCGTCGACACTCGTGACGACCTCCTGCAGGCGCGACAGGATCCACCGGTCGGCAGCCGTGAGGTCGTCGGGCAGGCCGTCGGAGACGGCGCCGTTCATCAACGCGAATCGGGTGGCGTTCCAGATCTTGTTGCAGAAGTTGCGGGATCCGGCCGCCCAGTCCTCGCTGATCGCCACATCGGAGCCGGGGTTGGCGCCGCGGAGCAGCGTGAAGCGCGTGGCGTCCGCGCCGTATCGCTCGATCCAGTCGAGCGGGTCGACGACGTTGCCGAACGACTTCGACATCTTCTTGCCGAACTGGTCGCGCACCATGCCGTGCAGCGCCACGGTCCGGAACGGCGGCTGGCCGTCCATCGCGTACAACCCGAACATCATCATCCGGGCGACCCAGAAGAACAGGATGTCGTAACCCGTGACGAGCACGGTCGTCGGATAGAAACGGGCCAGCTCGGGCGTGGCGTCGGGCCAGCCCAGCGTGGAGAACGGCCACAGCCCGGAGGAGAACCACGTGTCGAGGACGTCCTGGTCCTGCTCGTAACCGGCCGGCGGCTCCTCATCGGGCCCCACGCAGACCATGTCGCCGTCCGGGCCATACCAGACGGGAATCCGGTGTCCCCACCACAGCTGGCGTGAGATGCACCAGTCGTGCATGTCGTCGACCCAGTCGAAGTAGCGTTTGGCCAGCTCCGGCGGGTGGATGCGGGTGCGGCCGTCGCGCACGGCGTCACCGGCGGCCTTGGCCAGGGGCGTGACGTTGACGAACCACTGCAGCGACAGCCGCGGCTCGACCACGGTCTTGCAGCGGGAGCAGTGCCCGACGGAGTGCACGTACGGCCGCTTCTCGGCGACGATGCGGCCCTGCTCGCGCAGCGCGGCGACCACGGCGGGCCGTGCCTCGAACCGGTCGAGGCCCTGGAAGGGCCCGTGGGCGGTGATGACGCCGCGCTCGTCCATGATGACGAGCGACTCCAGGGAGTGGCGGCGCCCGATCTCGAAGTCGTTCGGGTCGTGCGCGGGGGTGACCTTCACCGCGCCGGTCCCGAAGGAGGGGTCCACGTGCTCGTCCGCGACGATCGGGATGCGCCGCCCGGTGAGCGGGACCTCGACGAGCCTGCCGACCAGGTGCGCGTAGCGCTCGTCGGCGGGGTGGACGGCGACCGCGGTGTCGCCCAGCATGGTCTCGGCACGGGTGGTGGCGACGACGATCTCCGCGTCGCCCGAGCCGTAGCGGATCGAGACGAGCTCGCCATCGTCGTCGCTGTGCTCGACCTCGATGTCGGACAGGGCGGTCAGGCAGCGGGGGCACCAGTTGATGATCCGCTCGGCGCGGTAGATGAGACCGTCGTCGAACAGCTTCTTGAAGATCGTCTGGACGGCTCGGGAGAGCCCCTCGTCCATCGTGAAGCGCTCACGCGACCAGTCCACGCCGTCGCCGAGCTTCTTCATCTGGCCGAGGATCCGGCCGCCGGACTCTTCCTTCCACTGCCAGACGCGCTCGACGAACGCCTCACGGCCGAAGTCGTGGCGAGACAGGCCCTCCTTGGCGATCTCGCGCTCCACGACGTTCTGCGTGGCGATGCCGGCGTGGTCCATCCCGGGAAGCCACAGCGTCTCCATGCCCCGCATCCGGGCTCGGCGGGTGAGCGCGTCCTGGACCGAGTGGTCGAGGGCGTGGCCCACGTGGAGCGACCCGGTGACGTTGGGCGGGGGAAGCACGATGCTGTACGGCTCGCGCCCGCTGCCCGGGTCCGCGGTGAAGTAGCCCGCCGATACCCAGCGCTCGTAGCTCCGGATCTCGACATCGGCGGGGGCGTACTGGGTGGGCAGCTCAGACGTAGTCACGGTGCCCAATTCTAGGGACGTCCGGACGCCGCCCGAGCCGTCACCGCACGCCCTGTGGACAACGCGCCGGCGAGGGCCCCCGCCTCAGGCCGACTTCTCCCTCGGGGTCCGCTGCTGCTTGGCCTGCAGCTGGTCGCGTGGCACCAGGGTCGGATTCACGTGCTCCAGCACGGCTTCGCGGGTGATGACGACGCGGGCCACGTCCTGGCGGGAGGGCACCTCGTACATCACGGACTGGAGGACTTCCTCCAGGATGGCGCGCAGACCGCGGGCGCCGGTGCCGCGCAGGATGGCCTGGTCGGCGATGGCCTCCAGGGCGTCGTCGGAGAACTCGAGCTCGACATTGTCCAGTTCGAGCAGGCGCCGGTACTGCTTCACGAGCGCGTTGCGCGGCTCGGTGAGGATCTGGATCAGTGCGTCCCTGTCCAGGTTGTGCACCGATGTGATCACCGGGAGCCGGCCGACGAACTCGGGGATCATGCCGAACTTCAGGAGGTCTTCCGGCATGACGTCCGAGAAGATGTCGGAGGAGTCCATCTCCTCCTTCGAGTGGATGATCGCGTTGAAGCCGATGCCCTTCCTGCCGACCCTCGACTCGATGATCTTCTCGAGGCCGGCGAAGGCGCCGCCGCAGATGAACAGCACGTTCGTGGTGTCGATCTGGATGAACTCCTGGTGGGGGTGCTTGCGCCCGCCCTGCGGCGGCACACTCGCCGTCGTCCCCTCCAGGATCTTCAGCAGGGCCTGCTGCACGCCCTCGCCCGACACGTCCCGCGTGATCGACGGGTTCTCGCTCTTACGGGCGATCTTGTCGACCTCGTCGATGTAGATGATGCCGGTCTCGGCCTTCTTGACGTCGTAGTCGGCGGCCTGGATCAGCTTGAGGAGGATGTTCTCCACGTCCTCGCCGACGTAGCCGGCCTCGGTCAGCGCGGTCGCGTCCGCGATGGCGAAGGGCACATTGAGCATCTTGGCGAGAGTCTGCGCGAGCAGGGTCTTGCCCGACCCGGTGGGGCCGAGCAGCAGAATGTTGGACTTGGCCAGCTCCAGGCCGTCGTCGCGGCCCCGCTCCCCGGACTGGACGCGCTTGTAGTGGTTGTAGACCGCCACCGACAGCGCCTTCTTCGCCTTGTCCTGTCCGATGACGTACGCGTCGAGGAACTCGTAGATCTCGCGCGGCTTGGGGAGGTTGTCCCACTTGAGCTCGGAGGACTCGGACAGCTCCTCCTCGATGATCTCGTTGCAGAGATCGATGCACTCATCGCAGATGTAGACGCCTGGTCCGGCGATGAGCTTCTTGACCTGCTTCTGGCTCTTGCCGCAGAACGAGCACTTCAGCAGGTCTCC
This sequence comes from Microbispora bryophytorum, assembly GCF_006874465.1. Taxonomy (GTDB): domain Bacteria; phylum Actinomycetota; class Actinomycetes; order Streptosporangiales; family Streptosporangiaceae; genus Microbispora; species Microbispora bryophytorum. The sequence continues at coordinate 4,404 of NZ_VIRL01000010.1, forward strand.
CCCGTCGCCGATGCGTGCCACCCCAGATACTCCTTTGCGTGGGACCGCCCCTGCTGCCGCGGTCGTCTCCGTCCGCACCTTGTTCACGATCCGGGCTCATGATCCTGGGTCATGAGCCGGCGATCGCGATCCGGTGCGAAAACGTCATCCCGCTCAGGTTTCGACGTTACCGTCTCTCGGGCCCTCAGTGAGCCCCCTAGCGGTGAGTCGCACCGGAACGTGCCCAAATGGGCACCGTTCCGGTGCGGCGACTCCTCAGGAAGCGGCGACAGCCGCCGTGCGCTTCTTCCGCGACGGGATGATGTCGTCCACCAGCCCGTACGCCTTCGCCTCCTCGGCGCTGAGGATCTTGTCACGCTCGATGTCCCTGCGGACCTCGTCGGGCGCCTTGCCCGAGTGCCTCGCCACGATCTCTTCGAGCAGCGACCTCATCCGCAGGATCTCACGAGCCTGGATCTCGATGTCACTGCCCTGGCCGCCGCCCTCGGTGTAGGGCTGGTGGATCAGCACGCGGGCGTTGGGCAGGGCGAACCGCTTGCCCGGCGTGCCGCCGGCCAGCAGGACCGCTGCTGCCGAGGCCGCCTGCCCAAGGCAGACCGTCTGGATCTCGGGCCGGACGAACTGCATGGTGTCGTAGATCGCGGTCATCGCGGTGAACGAACCACCCGGCGAGTTGATGTACATGCTGATGTCGCGGTCCGGGTCCAGCGACTCCAACGTCAGCAGCTGCGCCATCACGTCGTTCGCCGAAGCGTCGTCGATCTGGACGCCGAGGAAGATGATGCGGTCCTCGAACAGCTTGTTGTAGGGGTTCATCTCCTTGACGCCGTACGACGTGCGCTCGACGAAGGAGGGAAGGACGTAGCGGCCGTTGATGTCACCCGGCCGGATCAGCTCACTCATCTGGGAAGCTCCAGTCACGAGACGGCGCCCTCAGAGGGCACCTGGCGGGCGCTGCGCACCACGTGGTCGATGAAGCCGTAGTCCTTGGCCTCCTCGGCCGTGAACCAACGGTCCCGGTCGGAGTCACGCTCGATCTGATCGAGCGGCTGGCCGGTGTGGAAGGCGATCCGCTCCGCGAGCGTCTTCTTCACGTAGAGCATCTGCTCGGCCTGGATCGCGATGTCGGCCGCGGTGCCGCCGATGCCGCCCGACGGCTGGTGCATCATGATCCTGGCGTGCGGAAGCGCGTACCGCTTGCCGCGTGCGCCGGCACAGAGCAGGAACTGCCCCATGGAGGCGGCCAGGCCCATGGCGACCGTGCAGACGTCGTTCGGCACGTACTCCATCATGTCGTAGATCGCCATGCCGGCGGTCACCGAGCCACCCGGAGAGTTGATGTACATCCAGATGTCGCGGTCCGGGTCATCGGCGGCGAGGAGCAGGAGCTCAGCGGCCAGCCGGTTGGCCACATCGTCGTTGACCTGGGTGCCGAGCACCACAATCCGCTCACGCAACAGGCGCTGGTAGAGCTGGTCCTCGAGGCGGGAGGGGCCACCCTCCGGGCTCCGGGCCTCGAAGCCGGAACCATCGGTCGGGAAGAAGGTCGGCGGGCTGGTCACAGCGTCACCTTCCGATGCGTCGAAATCGATTGGCTTTGCTTGTGACCTTAACGCGCGACGCAGACAGGTCATGCCCGTGCGCCGTACTGTTCGCTGACGGCGCATGCCCGGCTCGCGGCGGGGGCCCGCACCGCACTGCTCGGGTTTCCCGTCGTGGCCGCACGGCCGGGGGCACAGGGATCTCGGCCGTGCGATTACTCCCCGTCACGCGGCAAGAAACAACTTTGCAGGGATTTACCCGTATATAACCGGAAACCCCCGGCGCACCCGAGTGCGACGGGGGTTCCACCATCACCACCACGCCGACCGGCCTCCCGGCCGGTCGGCGGCAGAGGTCAGGCGAGAGCCTGGGAACTCAGCTCTGCTCGGCCTCGTCGGCGGGCTCCCCGACGCCCGCCTCCTCCACGCCCACAGCCTCCTGCTCGGGGTTGAGCTCGGCGTAGATGGCCTTCACGTCCACGTCGTTGCCGGCCGTGTCGGTCACCTTGGCCGCGTCTCCGACGAGGGTCTTGGCCTTCTCGCGCACGATCTCCATCATCGCCAGCGGGAGCTGGTTGTTGTCGGCGAGGTGCTGGGCCAGCGTGTTCGGCGCGACGTTCATCTGCATGGCGCGGCGCACCACGAAGTCGGTCAGCTCCTGCTCGCTGACACCGATCTCCTCCGCATTGACGATCTTGTCGAGCACGAAGCCGGACTTCAGCGCCTTGGCCGAGGTCGCCTCGTATTCGGCGAACAGCTCCTCCTCGGTGGTCTGCTGGAGGCGGAGGTACGCCTCGCGGCTCAGGCCGCTCTCGGCGACCTGGTGCTCGAGGTTGTGCTTGCGCGCGTCGATCTCCGCCTGGAGCGCGCTCTCGGGCAGCGGGATGTCGATCCTGTCGAGCAGCGCGTCGAGGGCCTTCTCGCGGCTCTGCACGACCTGGTCCACCAGCTTGTTGCGGCGAACCTGCTGCCGGATGCTGTCCTTGAGCTCGTCGAGCGTGTCGAACTCGCTGGCGAGCTGCGCGAACTCGTCGTCGAGCTCGGGCAGCACCTTCTCCTTGACCGACTTGACGTTGATGATCACGTCGGCCTCCTCGCCGGCGTTCTCACCACCGACGAGCGTGGTGCGGAAGGTCTTCTCGTCGCCGGCGGTCATGCCCTCCAGCGCGTCGTCCAGGCCCTCCAGGACCGAGCCCGCGCCGACCTCGTACGACACGTCGGCGGCCTGCTGCTCGTCGAGGTTGCGGCCGTCGATCTCGGCGCGCAGGTCCATCACGACGTAGTCGCCGTTCTGGGCCGGCCGCTCGACACCGGCCAGCGTCGCGAAACGCTGGCGCAGGGCCTCGATCTGGGCGGCGATGTCCTCGTCGGTCACCTCGGCGGGGTCGACCACGACCTCGGCGCCCTGGTAGTCCGGGACGTCGAAGGCGGGACGGATGTCCACCTCGGCGGTGAACTCGACCTGCTCACCGTCCTCGATCTTGGTGACCTCGATCTCCGGCTGGCTGACCGGGAAGACCTCAGTCTCGTCCACGGCCTGGCCGTACAGTTTGGGCAGCGCGTCGTTCAGGGTCTCCTCGAGAACCACCGCGCGGCCGAAGCGCTGCTCGATGATCCGGGCCGGCACCTTGCCAGGGCGGAAGCCGGGCACGCGCACCTGCTGCGCGACCTTCTTGTACGCGGCCTGCAGGCTCGGCTCGAGCTCCTTGAATGGCACCTCGACGGTGAGCTTGACCCGGGTAGGGCTGAGCTCCTCGACAGCGGTCTTCACGGGGTGGTCTCCTTGATCCAGCATCTGGTGATCGCGGGCACGTCGTGCACGGCAACCGCGGCACAATAACGCGCGCCGCGCCCACGTGAGAGGCGCAGGATCACCGTCTCGCCTGCACGCGACCTGTCTGGGCATGCTCGACTGTGGCGGGTGTCCAACGCCAAGGGCAGTCTAGAGCAGATGAGGCCCGGTAGCGACTGATCAGAGGTCGGCCATGATCTGCCGCAGTAGGTCCACCGTCTCCGTTGGGGTGGTGCTGACCGCGCAGAGGCGTTCCATGACCTCGCTGTAGCGATCGACTTCTTCCCGTTTATCCAGGTAAAGCGCGCTGGCGAGCTGCTCGACGTACACGATGTCGGGCAGGTCGGGATCGCCGAACCGCAGGATGCTGAAGGCACCGCCCTCGGCGGCGTGTCCTCCGTAACTGAACGGGATGACCTGAATCGTCACGTTGGGCTGGTTCATCAGGTCGATGAGGTGCTGGATCTGGCCCCGCATGACCTCGACACCGCCGATCGGACGGCGCAGCGCGGCCTCGTCGATGACAGCCCAGAACTTGGGGCTGTTCTCGCCGTCGAGGATGCTCTGGCGTTCCAGCCGCAGGTCCACCCGCCTGGCGATCTCCTCCGGCACCGCGCCGACCGCGCCGGCCATGATGACGGCCCGCGCGTATTCCTTTGTCTGCAGCAGGCCGGGAACGAACTGCACCTCATAGGTGCGGATGCGCTCGGCGGCCTCCTCCAGGCCGACGTACGCCTGGAACCACGAGGGAAGCAGGTCGTTGAACCGGTGCCACCAGCCGGGCTCGTTGGCCCGCTCGACCAGGTTCATCACGACGTCACGCGTCTCCTCGTCCTCCACTCCGTAGAGGGCGAGAAGGTCAACCACGTCGCGTTCCTTGAACCCGACCCGGCCCAGCTCCATCCGGCTGATCTTCGACTCGGACGCCCGGATGCACTGGCCGGCCTGGTCACGGCTGATGCCCTTGCTCTCGCGGAGCTTGCGGAGCTGGGAGCCGAGAAGGATGCGCAGAGCCGTCGGACCCGATCCAGCCTGGATCTGTATCACGGCGCCTCCCTCTCACCTCGGCCCTGTGTGCCGCAAGGGACGACCCGCACGACACCCCCCAGCCCACACAGTGTCACCACTTCGGGCTCCGATGACAAGGTCTGATCTACGTGTCCCTGACAGTAAGGACTACCGCAGCGTGCGTCTGCACGTGACAATTGCACGTGCATCTGGGTCTTGCAGCGGCAGGAGCCGCTGATCCATCATGTCTAGGTGCATATTGGGTCAAATGTGCACCAGCCCTCGATTCAGGCCAGCGGGAGGTACGGGCAACCATGTCGGACGAGCCCAAACCCGGCGGCCAGCTGACCCGCGACGTGGGATTCGGCTGGTTCCGGAGGACGGCAGGGGCGTCCGATACGACGATGTGCCCCCTGGCCCCCCAGGCCGACTCCGTCAAGACCGCGCGTGACGTCACGCGGATGACCCTGCAACGGTGGGGCCTGTCGGAGCTGAGCGACGACGCCGCGCTGGTCGTGAGCGAACTGGTGACGAACGCCGTCCGTTACGCGCTGTGTCCGGCGACCCGCCTCGTCCACCGGCCGTTGACACTGACGCTCCTGCGCCTCACCCCGCACGTGCTGCTCGCCGTCTCGGATCCCAGTGACCAGGCGCCGTCGCCCGTGCAGCCCGACTTCGTCTCCGAGCACGGCCGCGGCCTCTACATCGTCGAGACCTACAGCCAGGCGTGGGGCTGGGACGCCCTGGACGAGGGCGGCAAGGCCGTCTGGGCCCTGTTCCACACCGGCGGCTGACCGTTTCCCGGCGCCTCGCGCCGGCTCCACGATGTACGGGCCGCAGTCGCGGCGGGCGCTCACGCGGTCGGACGGCCCCGCCTCGACCGGATGACAGGCACGAGGAAAGTATTCGGGCGTGTGACGGACGCGGCAGAAATCCGGAGGCTTTAAAAGATTGCGGCCCACCGTCGCGATAACGCCGCGGCGACTCTTCCGACCTGGGCCTTCATCATCAGAGCGGACGACGGGAATCGAACCCGCGTAGCCAGTTTGGAAGACTGGGGCTCTACCATTGAGCTACGTCCGCGCGCGCCCGGTGTCCATCTGGTCTAGACTTCATCCGGTCGTCAGGGCGTAAGCGTACCGGAGTCTCGGAGCGTTCGCGTACCCGACGAGACGGGGCGTGGCGCAGCTTGGTAGCGCGCTTGCTTTGGGAGCAAGAAGTCGCAGGTTCAAATCCTGTCGCCCCGACCAGCACTCAGGCACGTCAAAGGCCGCCTCCGGTGAACGGAAGCGGCCTTGTCCGGCGCGCGGGGTCCGGCGCGTCTCCCGGAACCGCCGTACCCCCCCGGAACCTGAGGAGCATCATGGACGACCTGGTCCTCGTCGACCGGCCCTCCGAGGCCGTCGCGGTCGTGACGCTGAACCGCCCGCGCAAGTACAACGCGATCTCCAAGGCGCTGCTCGAGGAGTTCCAGGACACGCTCCAGCGGCTCGCGGAGGAGCCCGCCCTGCGCGCGATGGTCCTCACGGGGGCCGACCCCGCCTTCTGCGCCGGCCTGGACCTCGGCGAACTGGAAGCGGCGGTGCAGATCGGCCACCCCGACTCCATCCTCCCGCTGCGGAACTTCCCGGTGCCCGTCATCGGGGCGGTCAACGGCGTGGCGGTGACCGGCGGCCTGGAGTTCGCGCTGGCCTGCGACTTCAGGATCGCCAGCGAACGGGCGAGGTTCGCCGACACCCACACCCGCGTCGGCATCGTGCCCTCCTGGGGCATGACGGCCCGGCTCAGCCAGGCCGTCGGGCAGTCCTGGGCCAGGCAGATGACGTTCACCGGGGATTTCGTCGACGCCTCCCTGGCACTGCGTATCGGCCTGGTGAACGAGGTCGTCGCGCACGACCGGCTGCTGCCCCGGGCCGTCGAGCTCGCGCAGAGCATCGCGACGACGACCCCGGAGACGCTGGGCAGGATCCGGGAGATCTACGACCTCCTGCGCGACGGCACCGGCGCCGACGGCCTCCGGGCCGAGCTGGAGACCGGCCGGGACGGCCTCGCCGTCGCCGGCCCCGACGATTTCGCCGCCCGCAGGCGCGCCGTGTTCGACCGGGGCCGGGCGCAGAACCGCTGAAGGTCACTCCTCCTCGACGTACGGATGGGTCAGGAACTCGATGGCATGGCCGTCGGGGTCGTCCACGTACACCCCGCGGCCGTGGTGACGGTGGTTGATCTGCTGTGGCTCCAGGTGGTGGGGGCCGCCCCAGTAGGGCAGGCCCCGCTCGGCGATGCGGGCGCAGATGTCGTCGAACTCGTCTTCGGAGACGAGGAACGCCAGGTGCTGCATGACGATCCGGTCCCGGTCGACGATCGAGTCGGCGTAGTCGATCGTCACGCCGTTGCCGACCCGGACCGTGGCGAACGGCCCGAACGCGCCGGGCTCGGGCTCGCCGAGCAGCCCGGTCAGGAACCGCGCGGACTCGAAGCGGTCGCTGCTGTGCACAATCGTGTGGTCCAGTTGAGCGGTCACGTCGCCCTCCAGGTTTCCTACGGTCTTCATCGACGCAATACCGTGGACAGGTGATCGACAAGCACATCTCCCGCGTGCTGGGGCTGCTGGGGCAGGACGACACGCTCCGGGTCCTCGCCGGGCTGGTCCTGCGTCCCGGTGGGCCGCTGGACAAGGTCACCGGGCTCGACCGGGAAGTGGTGTCCAGGGCCCTGGACCGGCTGGAGCGGGGCGGCCTCGCCGTACGGGACGGGGACGGCTGGCGGGCGCGGCCCGAGACCTTCCGCGACCTGCTGCGCACGATCCCCTCCACGCCGGCGGACCCGATGGACGCGTTCCTGGTCGACGGGCGGCTCGTCTCCATGCCGGCGAAGAGGACCAAACGGCTCATGGTGCTCGACTACGTCGCCCAGGTGTTCGAGGTGGGCGTGCGCTACCCGGAGAAGGAGGTCGACGTGGCGCTGCGGGCGTTCCACGACGACTACGCCGCTCTGCGCCGTTACCTGGTGGACGAGGGGTTCCTCACCCGGGAGTCCAACGTCTACTGGCGCTCGGGCGGAACCGCCTGACGCACCGCCTGACGCTCCGTCTGACACACCGTCTGGCGCACCGTCTGACCGGGTCCGGCCACATCGGCGGTCGCCCTTTCCCGCCAAGCCCCGGGCGCGGACACTGGAGTTATGGGCGAGCCGACCAGAGTCCTTCTCGACGAGTCCCGGATCCCCCGGAACTGGTACAACGTCGTCCCCGATCTGCCCGCGCCTCCCCCGCCGGTGCTCCACCCGGCGACGCTGCAGCCGGTCGGCCCCGACGACCTCGCCCCGCTCTTCCCGGCGGCGCTGATCGAGCAGGAGGTGTCGGGTGAGCGGTTCGTCCCGATCCCTGACGGCGTCCTCGACGTCTATCGCCTCTGGCGGCCCACACCCCTCATCCGCGCCCGGCGCCTTGAGCTCGCGCTCGGCACGCCCGCGCGGATCTACTACAAGTACGAGGGCGGCAGCCCGTCGGGCTCGCACAAGCCCAACACGGCGGCCCCCCAGGCGTACTACAACGCGCGGGAGGGCGTCCGGAGGCTGACCACCGAGACCGGTGCGGGCCAGTGGGGCTCCGCCCTGGCGTTCGCCTGCGTACAGTACGGCCTGGCCTGCGAGATCTGGATGGTCAGGGCGTCGTACGAGCAGAAGCCGTACCGCCGCACACTGATGAAGATCTACGGCGCGACCCTGCACGCCAGCCCGTCGGCGGTGACCACGGCGGGCAGCAGGATCCTGGCGCAGGATCCCCACTGCACGGGGTCGCTGGGCATCGCGATCAGCGAGGCGGTCGAGGTCGCCGGGCAGCACGACGACACGCGCTACGCCCTCGGCTCGGTGCTCAATCACGTCCTGCTGCACCAGACCGTGATCGGCGAGGAGGCGCTGGAGCAGCTGGCCGTCGTCGGCGAGACGCCGGACGTGGTGATCGGCTGCACCGGCGGCGGCTCCAACTTCGCCGGGCTGGCCTTCCCGTTCCTGCGCGAGAAGCTGGCGGGGCGCATGAACCCCGTGCTGCGGAGTGTCGAGCCCGCCGCCTGCCCGTCCCTGACCCGCGGAGCCTACGCGTACGACTTCGGCGACACGGCGGGGTTCACGCCGCTGATGAAGATGCACACGCTGGGGCATACGTTCGTGCCCGACCCGATCCACGCCGGCGGGCTGCGCTACCACGGCATGTCGCCGTTGCTTTCGCACGTCTACGCGCTGGGCCTGGTGGAGGCCGTGGCCGTCACGCAGACCGAGGCCTTCGACGCGGGGATCCGCTTCGCCAGGAGCGAAGGGATCGTGCCGGCTCCCGAGCCCGCCCACGCGGTGGCCGCGACGATCGCGGAGGCGTTGCGGTGCGCCGAGTCGGGCGAGGAGAAGGTCATCGTGATGTCCCTGTGCGGGCACGGCCACTTCGACCTGCCCGCCTACGAGAGCCGGCTCGCCGACCGCCTGGAGGATTTCACCCTCCCGCAGGAGCGGATCGACGCGGCCCTCGCGCACCTGCCCGCCGTCTGATGGGGCGCATGCCCGCTGATATCCGTTTCGTCCCTTGACCGGCGGGTACGGCTGCGCCACGCGCCGTCATACCGACTGGAGCACTCATGTCAAACGGCTGAAATGCGCGGTATCAGCTCCATACGATTCTGGAACACCATCCGCTCTCTCCGGAGAATTCGTTGAACCGGAACTGCGTCATCAAGGACCCCGCCCCGGGTAACCGGGCGCAGTGGCGCCGCAGCAGCGCCGCGTCCGCGCACGAGCGGCTGGCTTTCCTGAACGAGGCGAGCCGGCGGATCGGCAGCACGCTCGACTTATCCGAGACGAGCCGCGAGCTCGTCGACGTGGCGGTCCCCCGCTTCGCCGACGCGGCGGCCGTCATGGTTCAGGACCGCCTCACGGCGGACGGCGAACTGTCGTCCCGGCCGGTGGACGGGAGCACCCTTGTACGCCGGGTCGCCGTGGCGGTGGCCGGCGCCGATCCGGACGCCTGGATGAAGGCCTTCCCCGTCGGCGAGGCGACGGTCTACCCGGCGATCCTTCCGCAGGCCCAGTGCATGGCCGGCAGCAAACCGCTGATGTATCCCGCGCTCGACAAGGAAAGCGCCCGGCTGATCGGCGCCAGCCTGGACCGGGAGGAGGCGGTCGCCTCGCTCCTGACCGACTCCTCGTTCCTCGCGGTGCCCCTGCGGGCGCGAGGGCGGGTGCTGGGCTGCGCGGTCTTCATCAGGCACCCGGGCAGCCTGGCGTTCGAGGAGCAGGACGTGGTGGTGGCCGAGGACCTGGCCGCCCGCACCGCCCTGTGCATCGACAACGCCCGGCTCTACACCAGGGAGCGCAGGACCGCGCTGACCCTGCAGAGCAGCCTGCTGCCCGTCGAACTGCCGCAGGCGCTCGGCATGGACATCGCCTCGCGCTATCTGCCGGCCAGCGACCTGATGGGTGTCGGGGGCGACTGGTACGACGTGATCGCCCTGCCCGGGTGCCGTACCGCCCTGGTGGTGGGCGACGTCATGGGCCACGGAACCAGGGCCGCGGCGACCATGGGCCAGCTCCGCACGGCCGCGCGGACGCTCGCGAGCCTCGACCTGCCGCCCGACGAGGTGCTGTTCCGGCTCAACCTGATGAGTCAGGACCTCGACCCGAGCCAGATCGCCACGTGCATCTACGCCGTCTACGACCCAGTCACGCGCAACTGCGCGCTCGCCCGTGCCGGGCACGTGCCGCCGATCCTGCTGCACCCCGACCGGTCGACCGAGATCATCGAGCTGCCCTCGGGCCTGCCTCTCGGCATCGGGAGCGACCCGCTGGAGTCGCGCGAGATGGTCCTGCCGGCCGGGAGCGTGCTCGCCCTCTACACCGACGGCCTCGTGGAGAGCAGGGAGCGGGACCTGGACGCGGGGATCATGGGGCTGCGCCGCCTGCTCGCCGGTCCGATCGAGGACCTGGAGGACATGTCCGACGCGATCATCAGCAGCCAGCGGGCGGGCCACGAGCGTGACGACATCGCCCTGATGGTGGCCCGGGTGCGCGATCTCGACCCCGACGAGGTGGCGACCTGCCCGTTGCCGTCCGACCCGCGGTTCGTCTCGCACGCCCGCCGTTTCGTCCGCGGCACGCTGCAGAGGTGGGGGCTGAGCCCCCTGGTGGACAGCACCCAGCTCATCGTGAGCGAACTGGTCACCAACGCGCTCAAACACGGCTGGCCGCCGATCGAGCTGCGCATGCTGCGCGGCCGCACGCTGGTGGTCGAGGTCGTCGACGGCTCCCCTGCCGCTCCCGCCCCGCGCACGGCCGCCCCCGACGAGGACACCGGCCGCGGTCTCCAGCTGATCAAGCGGTTCGCCTACCGCTGGGGCACCCGGCCCACCCCGTACGGGAAGATCGTCTGGGTCGAGCAGCACCTCCCTTGACCCGGGCGTTCACTCCCCTTAGAGCGTGTATGACTGATCGTTGAGAAGAGTTACGGTCGAATGGGGAGTTCGTGGCGAGGAGGGGACATGATCGACATCCGTGACGCGTACCGCAGGGCGCTGGACGGTTTCGGGGACCGCCTCCATCTCGTCCGCCGCGGACAGTGGGAGCTGCCGACCCCTTGTATCGACTGGGACGTCCGGGGGCTCGTCAACCACGTCGTGGCCGAGAACCTGTGGGCCCCCGAGCTGCTGTCCGGCCGTACGGTGGCCGAGGTGGGGGACGCCTTCGAGGGCGACGTGCTCGGCGACGACCCGCTGAAGGCGTTCGAGGCCTCCGCGCAGGGCGCCGTCCAGGCGGTGTACGCCGAGGGCGCCCTCACCAGCGTGACCCACCTGTCCTTCGGCGACGTACCGGGCGAGGAGTACATCACCGAGCTGTTCGCGGACGCGTTGATCCACACCTGGGACCTGGCACGTGCCATCGGCGGGCCGGAACGGCTCGACCCCGAGCTCGTCGCCTCCTGCTCGGAATGGTTCGAAAAGGCGCGGGAGGACTACCGCGAGGCGGGGGTGATCGGGGATGAGCGGGGCGTCCCGGCCGGCGCCGACCAGCAGACTCACTTGCTCACCGCCTGGGGCAGGAACCCATAGGTCCTGCCCCAGGGACCGCCGCACGGTCCTGTCCCGGAGCTGTCCGCACGGTCCTGACTCAGGGCTGACGCACAGCCCCGTCGCAGGGCTGACGCACAGCCCCGTCGCAGGGCTAACGCGCAGCCCCGTCGCAGGGCTAACGCGCAGCCCCGTCGCAGGGCTAACGCCCTGTGGGCCGCCTGCCGTGGTTGGCCTTCTTCTTCTTGCGTGCCTTCGACTTGCGTGCGCGCCTGCCCATCACGACCGCCTTCCGTCGAGTACGGCTTTCGCCCACTGTCCTCCCCCGGACCCCGAGCGGCAAGGGGCAGACCCCCAACTCAACACGTCTCCACGTTCGTGGGGCATAATTTGTTTGAATCTGTTGACAGGAGTGGTGAATGCTGGCCCAGCAACGGCAGCAGGCGATCCTGGAGAGGGTACGCAGAACCGGCGGGGTGCGCGTCGCGCAGCTCGTACGCGACCTCGGGGTCTCGGACATGACCATTCGCCGCGACCTTGAGGTCCTCGCGGAGCGCGGCCTGATCGTCAAGGTGCACGGCGGGGCGACCGCCACCGGCACCGGCTCGACGGAGGAGCCGGGCTTCGCGGCGAAGTCCGTGCGGCAGCAGGCCGAGAAGGAGGCCATCGCCCGCCGGGCCGCCATGCTCGTACGGCCGGGCAGCTCCGTCGCCCTGTCGGCCGGGACCACGACCTGGACACTCGCCCATCACCTGGTGGACGTGCCCGAGCTGACCGTCATCACCAACTCCGTCCAGGTGGCCGACGTCTTCCACCGGGCGGGACGGCCCGACCAGACCGTGGTGCTGGTGGGAGGCGTGCGTACGCCCTCCGACGCGCTGGTCGGCCCGGTGGCCGTGGCGGCCGTCCGCTCCCTGAACGTCGACACGCTCATGCTCGGCGTGCACGGCATGAGCGTCCGGGCCGGTTACACCACGCCGAACCTGCTGGAGGCGGAGACCGACCGCGCCCTCGTCGCGGCCGCCCAGCAGCTCGTGGTCCTGGCCGATCACACCAAGTGGGGGACGATCGGCATCAGCACGATCGCCGCCCTCGATGAGGCCGGCGTGGTCGTGAGCGACGTCGGCCTGCCGGAGGAGGCGCGCACCGCGCTGTCGGAGCACGCCGGCGAGCTCCTCCTCGCCGATCCGTCCGGGGAAACCGAGCTGGAGACCCCGCTGGAGACCGCACTGGAGACCGCACTGTGACGCCGGACCTCTGGAGCGAGCCCGCTGCGCGCCCGGACGCCTGGAAGCCCGCCGCGACCCGGGACACCGCACCGTGAAACTGGAGACCGCTCTGTGAAGCGCACCATCACCCATCTCGCCGACGGCCGTGAGCTGATCTACTTCGACCGGCGCGACGACGCCGACCACAGCGCCATCGATCCCCGGGACCTGCCGCCGCGCCCGCTCGCCTCCGAACTGCGCTACGACCCCCTGATGGACGAGTGGGTGGCCGTCGCCCGGCACCGCCAGACGCGCACCCACTTGCCGTCCGCCGACGAGTGCCCGCTCTGCCCGGGCCATCCCGGCTCGGAGATCCCCTCGCCCTACGAAGTGGCGGTGTTCGAGAACCGCTTCCCGTCGTTCAGCTTCAACACCGGTGCGTACGAGCAGGTGGGCGGGCTGAGCGAGGTGCGGCCGGGGATCGGGCGCTGTGAGGTCGTCTGCTTCACCTCCGACCACAACGCGTCGTTCAGCTCGCTCAGCGACGAGCAGGCCGAACTGGTCGTCGAGGCGTGGGCCGACCGCACGGCCGAGCTGTCCTCGCTGCCCGGTGTGGAGCAGGTCTTCTGCTTCGAGAACCGCGGCGCCGAGATCGGCATCACGCTGCCGCACCCCCACGGGCAGATCTACGCCTATCCGTACGTCACGCCGCGTACGCGGCAGATGCTGGACGCCGCCGGCCGCCATCAGGGCGGCAACCTGTTCGCGGACGTCCTGGCCGCCGAGCGGAAGGGCCCCCGGGTGGTGGCCGCCAACGAGCACTGGACGGCCTTCGTCCCGGCCGCCGCGCGCTACCCGTTCGAGGTGCACGTCTACCCGCACCGTCAGGTGCCCGACATCCCTGCGCTGTCCCCGGAGGAACGGGCCGCCTTCGCGCCGCTCTACACCGAGGTGCTGCGCCGCCTCGACGGGCTGTTCGGCGTCGTCATGCCGTACGTCGCGGCCTGGCACCAGGCCCCGGTCACCTACCGGCGCGACCTCGCCTACCTTCACCTGCAGCTTTTCACGATCCGGCGCGCGCCGGACAAGCTGAAGTATCTGGCCGGGTCGGAGTCGGCCATGGGCGCGTTCGTCAACGATGTGCTGCCCGAGGAGGCCGCCCGGATGCTTCGAGAGGCGATAACGGCTTGATCTCCGGTTGGTTGCGACTTTGGTGGCAGCCACGGTTTCTTTACCACTAGTATCCCTGACACCGGACGTCACAACCGGTACGCCTAATCCCGGGCGCCCTGCCCGGGAGCCGGGGACCCAATCACGCACCTGGGGTCAAGGCAGTAGCCTGCCCGGGCTTCTCCAGCCCGAACCCGTCAGCTAACCCGGTCGGCAGATGGAGAGGAGTGGGCTCTGCCCCGCGCGTTCCCCCTGGCTGTCGGCGTGCTCGCCTCCGCCGTCCTCGTGTTCGGCACGGCCGCGCCCGGCGCCGCCGACCCTAAGCCGACGGAGAAGCAGCTCAAGCAGGAGCTGTCGGACCTGCGGAAGAAGGTCGACCGGCTGATCGGCGACTACAACGCCAAACGCGTCGCCCTCGCCAAGGCCCGCGTGGAGGAGAAGGCGGCACGCGGCCGGCTGGCCAAGGCCGAGGCCGACTACGAAGCCGCCAGCGACGCCGTACGGCAACTCGCCGGGCTGCGCTACCAGACCGAGAGCGCGATGGTGCTGCCCGACATGAACACCGCGGCCCTGAACTACCAGCTCAAAGAGGAACAGGCCGCCAGGCTCGCGCGCTTCGACCAGGTCCGCGGCGAACGGCAGCAGGCCGCGGACGCCGCCAAGACACTGACCGGACACCTGAAGACGCAGGCGGCCGAGGTCGCCGGACAGCGCGAGGACGCCGAGGATCTCATCGACGAGATCAAGGACAAGCTCGACGCGCTGATCCCGATCGCGCCGGGAAAGCGCGCGGGCGGGTCGTGGGCGCCGGAACTGCCCAGTGGCTCCGACAACATCACGCCCCGGATGCAGTTCATGCGCACCGAGGTCGGGCAGCACTTCGCCCTGCGGTTCCCGATCGGCTGCTACCGCGCGGAGAACAGCGGCGAGCACCCCCTCGGGCGCGCATGCGATTTCATGATGAGCTCGGGCGGCGCCATGCCCTCACCCGAGATGAAGGCGCTCGGCGACAGCCTGGCCGCCTGGGCCATCAAGAACGGGCCGAAGCTGGGCGTGATGTACGTGATCTGGCAGCAGCGCATCTACAACCTCGGCCGTCCGGGCTGGCGGACCATGTCCGATCGCGGCGGAATCACCGCCAACCACTACGACCACGTACACATCTCGATGTACTAGAAGGCGTGCCTATTCCATCTGATGTGGTATCCGCATCAGTGGCATAGGCGTTCTCACAGGTCAGGCGCGGCCTTCGGCGTGAACGTCGGGGCCTGGTGATGCCTTGACTGTTGAGCTTCTGACCTTGCGCGCGTCGACGACGCCTACGTCCGCAAGTACGGCAGCCTCGCGAGTGGCGCCACCGGCGACCGCATGCGACAGGCCACCATCCGCATCGACCCGTTCACCGAACTGGTGGCCGCGCCGGTACCACCACCGCCGTCAACGAATGACCCTCCCGGTCCCGTTCGTGCGGTAGCGGGACCGCCCCGGGAAGGACGCGTCATGCTCGCGTGGTGTCGTGAGCATCGATCCGTACCGGACTTGCCTGTCCGGTACGATGAAGGTTAACCGGACGCAAAGGTCCGGATAGATGAGAGGGGTTTGCTCGATGACATTTGCACGCATCAGTGACGCCATCCGCGACGTGGCGTTCGAGCCCCGACTTGACCTTCACGAGGCTCTGGACAAGTACTACGCCCCCGACTACATCCACCGCGGCGACGGACGTGTGCTGGACCGCGCCGGGTTCGCGGACATGGTCGCCGGCATCCGCAGTCGAGTCGTTGAGGGTACGGTGACCGTGCTCGACGAGTTGTACGACGGTTCGCGCTATGCCGAGCGGCACCGCTACACGATGACCTTGACCGACGGGACGATCATCGACCGGGAGATCTACTTTTTCGCGACATTGGCCGAGGACGGTCGCTTCCGCCAGGTGGACGAGGCCGGCTTCGACGTCCGCTGAAAGGAACCCGAGATGCCCGGACCCATCCGACCATGACGGTGAACGTGCCCCGGCGCGCGGACGCGCTGCGCAACCACGAGCGGGTCGTCGCGGCAGCCCGCGAACTGTTCGCAGAGCACGGCCTTGACGTCACGGTGCCCCAGGTGGCCGAGCGGGCTGGGGTCGGGCGGGCGACGGTCTACCGCAGCTTCCCCACCAAGGAGGAGCTGGTGCTCGCGATAGCGCGGGAGAACTTCCGCTCGCTGGAGGACCGTACGCTGGCCGCTCTCGCCGCCGACGACGCCTACCGCGGGTTCGCCGACTATGTGCCGGATCTGCTCGATCGTCTCGCCCGCGACCGCGGCCTCGCGGCGGCGTTCTTCGAGGCCCGCCTGGTGCCTGCCGCGAAACTTGTCGACCTGATCGGCCGGCTGGTCGAGGCGGCGAAGGTATCGGGCCTGATCCGCCAGGACGTCGGCGTCCTCGACGTCCGTGTCGTTCTGTGCGGCGTGGTCCGCCAGCTCATCGTGCTGGACGAACGTGACCCGGCTGTCTGGCGCCGCTACGCGGACATCATCCTCGCCGCCTTCCGTCCCTGACCACGGCCTACGGCCCTGTAACGAATGCTCTGCAACCTTCACCCCGACACCTGAAGCTCGCAGAGGCCAGCATTCGCACAGCTTCATAAAGCCACTCCGCCAGGAGTCCGCAAGCCGTCCACCTGCATGTTCGATCCCGGCAGGTCGGGTCAGGGCACATCGAGGGCGTCTGTGTGCGTGCGGTGCGGCTTAGCCTGTCCGCATGCGACGCTTCAACGACGAAGACCTCACGGGAGCGGAGTTCCGCGAGTGCGACCTGAGTAGGGCGCGGCTGGTCGGTGTGGTCATGCAGGACGTTGAGATCGACGGTTTGGTCACGAACCTGGTGGTCAACGGCGTGGAGGTGATGCCGTACGTCGAGGCGGAGCTCGACCGCCGGCACCCGGTGCGGCTGCTGATCCGTTCCGACGAACCGGCCGACCTGCGCGAGGCCTGGCGACAGCTGCGGAAGGCGTGGGCGACGACTACCGAGCGGGCCGGGTCGATGGCCGAGGGCAGCGAGGATCTCGGCGTCGACGGCGAGTGGTCGATGGTCGAGACTCTGCGTCACCTCGTCTTCGTGCACGACTCGTGGTTTCGGCGCTGCGTGCTCGGGCTGACCGAGCCGTTCACGGCGATGGGACTGGCATCTCCGTTCGTGCCGGATCAGGAGGGGCTGGGGCTGGACAGGTCCGCCCGGCCGAGTCTCGGCGAAGTGTTGAGCGTGCGCGATCGGCAGGCGTCGGAGATTGAGGCGTGGCTGGCCGAGGTCACACCCGAGCAGCTCGCGAAGCCCGCGCCGGTGCCGGACGACGACAGATGGCCCCCGTATGCCAAGGGCCGGCGCGTGCGGCAATGCCTCGGCACTGTGCTCAACGAGGAATGGGAACACCACGGTTTCTGCGTGCGCGACCTGGACAAGCTGTCGCGTCGGGCGGCTCCGTAGGTGTCGTGATGAGGAATCTTCGCCAAGGTCGGGGGTCAGAGCCCGTAGTCGGCGAAGAGGTTCGTCGTCGGCCAGGGGCTGACGGCGTCCGCCGCCTGGTGGAGCAGGAGGTCGATGTCGCCGTAGCCGAGGCCCGAGGGGTCGTCGCGCTGGTTGAAGAGCACCACCCAGCTCAGCCCGTCCCACCGCCGGACCATGAGCGTGGAGGTGCCCGGGAGCGAGCCGTCGTGCCAGGTGTTGAGGCCGCCGGTGACCGGGCGGACGAGCCAGCCGAGCCCGTAGTACCAGCCGTCGGGGTTCACGATGTCGGGCTGGGCGAACGCCTGCGCGATGCTCGACGAGGTGAGCAGGCCGGGAGCGTCGAAGATCGTGGTGAACTTCGCCATGTCGACGGCCGAGGAGAGCCAGCCCCCGTGCGCCGCCATGTTCTCCAGGTTGAAGGCGCCGTACTGGAAGGGCACGAGGTCTCCGGAGGAGTCGAGCACGGTCGTCCCGGTGTACTGCGAGGAGTAGGTCACCTCCGTCGGCTGCCGCAGGCTCTGCGCCGAGCGGCCGAGGACCATGCGCTGGATCCCCACCGGGGAGAGCACGTTCTGGCGGACGTACGTGTCGTAGGGGAGGCCGGTGACCTCCTCGATGACCTTGCCGAGCAGCATGTAGCCGTAGTTCGAGTAGGCGTAGTGCGTGCCGGGGTCGTCGTCGAGCTCGAACTGCGACGTGTAGTCCATGATGTTCGCCTGCGTCACCGGCAGCGGCACCTGGAGCCCGTCCCTGATCGCGAGGTCCCGGAACATCGGATCGAACGACTCGTCGCTGTCCCAGCCGCCGACGTGCTGGAGCAGGTGGAGCACGGTGACGTCGCCGAGGTCGGAGTCGGCGGCGGTGCTGAGCCCCAGCATGGGCGCCACCTGGGCGGACAGGCTGAGACTGCCGTCCTGGACGAGCTTCATGATCGCCGTGGCGGTGACCGGCTTGCTCATGCTCGCCAGACGGAACAGCGAGGTCGGCCCGGCCTGCGGGCTGGTGTTCTCCGTCCAGTTGTAGCCGCGCGCCAGCACCAGCCTGCCCTGACACACCACGGCCAGCGACGCGTACGGGATCGCACGGGCCTGCATGAAGCTCTTGAGCGTGTCGTCGAACGGCTGCAGCGCCGGAGCGCTCTGCCCGGTGACGGTCCATGTGCGGGTCCCCGCGGCCGCGGGACGGGCCTGTACGGCGGTCACCCCCGCCGCGACACCGGCGAGCAGCCGGAGCGAGTCTCTACGGGTCAACATGACAAATTTCCCCCGATCTTGGTCAAAAGACGACGAGGGATGATCATAAGGTCACGAGTTGATCTCTGTCAGGAAATCTCACGCAGTCGAATTGCGAGGATCACGGGCGGCGGCCGGCGCAGCCTTCCACTCGCCGGGAGAAGGGCGGATCGGGTTATCGTCCTTCCATGACGAGTGACCTCGTGATCAGGCCCGCCCCGTGATGGATGGCTTCGTCCGGATCTGGTGCCTGCGCCATGCCGAATCGGAGAACGTCACGGCCGGTGTCGCCGGGGCCGTTCCCGCCGCGCCTCTGACGGGACACGGGCGCGAGCAGGCGGCCGGGGCAGCCGGAATCCTCACCGGCGAGCCGATCGCCGGAATCTATTGCAGCACGGCGCTACGCGCCCGGCAGACCGCGGAGTTCCTCGCCCCCTCGCCGGCCGTCACCATTGTCGAGATGCCCGAGTTGGCCGAGGTCGGCATCGGCAGGTACGAGGGGACGACCGACCCTGCCGTCCACCGGCTGACCGCGGACGTGCTGCGCGCCTGGGTCGTGGACCATGACCTTGAGCGGAAGGTCGCCGACGGTGAAACGGGTCGTGAGGTGGTCGCCCGCATGACCGCGGCGTTAGGGGTGATCACACGAGCGCATCGAGGAGAGACCGTCGCGGTCGTCGGTCACGTCGCCAGCCTTACCGCGGCGCTGGCGGCGCTGTGCCGCCTTGGAGCGGACGTCTGGGGGGCTCCATTACCGCACGCCATACCCTTCGCCGTGGACTTCGACGGCGAAGACTGGCACTGCCCTTCCTGGCCGGGGGCGCGGCCACGGTGGACGATGGACCCGTTCAGGGTGACGACGACGTGAGATTCGAAGACCTACCGGCCGTCCGTACGGACGGCAGTGACATGCGAGACGAATTCAGGATCGAGGAGTCAGGCCGTGGCTGAGCTCGTAGCGGACGTGTTCGTGTCGATGGACGGCTTCGCCGCCGGTGTGGACGTGGGGCCCTTCTTCGGCTATGCGGGTCCCGGCCTCGACGCCTGGATCCGCGAGGCCACCGAGCAGCCGCAGCTGATGCTCATGGGGCGCGTCACCTATGAGGCGCTGGCGGCCATCTCGTCCACGGACGAGGCGAGCACCCGGATGAACGACCTGCCCAAGGCCGTCTTCTCCAACACCCTGCGAGAGCCGCTCGCGTGGAAGAACACCCGGCTCGTACGCGGCGACCTCGCCGAGCGGATCACGGCGCTCAAGCAGGAGTCGGACGTGCCGCTGCGCTCGATCGGCAGCCTCACGCTGGTGAGAAGCCTGATGGAGCTCGGGCTGGTCGACCGGTTCCGGGTGATGGTCTTCCCTCTGACGCTGGGCGGCGACGGCCGGGAGCCCGCCTACGCGGGATACCCCCGGACCGGGCTGGAACTGACCGGAACCAGGGTCCTCGACTCGCGCGTCGTCCTGCTCGAGTACCGACCGGCGAGCTTCAAATGACATGACTTCGCACCGCGACTCGGGGCAGGATGCCGGGATGACCGACACACGTATCGATCCCCCTGTCACCGCGGGCGAGCGCGCGATGCTGCGCGCCTGGCTCGACTACCACCGCCAGACCCTCGCGGCGAAGTGTGCGGGCCTCACGGAGGAGCAGCTGCGGCTGCGCTCGGTGCCACCCTCCAGCATGTCGCTGCTCGGCCTCGTACGGCACATGGCCGACGTCGAGCGCGCCTGGTTCCGGCGCCGGCTGAACGGCGAGGACCTCGGCGGCATCTACTACAGCGACGACGACCCGGACGGCGAGTTCGACAACGTGGACACCGCCTCCGCCGAGGAGGCCTTCGCGACCTGGCACGCGGAGATCGAGCACGCGCGGGCGGCCGAGGAGGCCTGCGCCGACCTGGACGCGATGACGAAGACGGACCGCCAGGGAGTGCACTACTCGCTGCGCTGGATCATGTGCCACATGGTCGAGGAGTACGCCCGCCACAACGGCCACGCCGATCTGCTGCGCGAGCGCATCGACGGCGCGACCGGCGAATAGCCCCCGGCCCGACGGGGCTCAGCCGGACAGACGGACCGGGTTGACGAGGTCGGCGTAGATGAGAAGGCCGCCCATGACGACCAGCAGGGCCGCCATGACGTACGTCAGCGGGAGCGCCTTGGCCACGTCCACGTGACCGGGGACGGGCCGGCGGCGCACCCGTGCGAAGACCCGCTTGACGCCCTCCCACAGTCCGCCGGCGATGTGACCGCCGTCCAGCGGCAGCAGCGGGATCAGGTTGAACATGCCCACCGCGAGGTTCAGCGCGGCCAGCAGGTTGATGAAGATCTGGATCTTGTTTTCGACCGGGAGGTCCGAGGCGGCGATCTCGCCGCCGATGCGACCCGCCCCGACGATGCCGATCGGCCCGTTGGGGTCGCGCTTCTCGCCCGAGAACGCGGCGTTCCACACGCCGACCATCTTCTTGGGGATGTTGACCATCGCGACGGCGGTGCGCTCGGTCAGGTCCCACATCTGCGCGACGACGTAGCCGGGGCCCTTCTTCTCGACGACGGTGGCCGGGCTCACGCCCAGGAAGCCGACGTTCTTGTCGATCTTGTCCGGGTCGGTCAGCGAGGGCATGTCCTGCGCGATCAGGTCGACGCTCACGTCGGTGCGCTGCCCGCCCCGCTCGATGCCGAGCGTGGTCACCCCCGCGCCGCGCTCCCGGATCAGCCGCTGAGCGTTCTCCCAGTCCTTCACCGGCGTGCCGCCGATGGCGACGATGTGGTCGCCGGGCCGCAGACCGGCCTTGGCGGCGGGCGTCAGTGGGTCGCTGTCCCGGCAGTCGCGGTGCTCCGCCTCGGCGGCGGGGATGGCGCACTTGGACACCGAGGACACGACCGGCGTCAGCTCGCGGACGCCGAAGCCCATCATCACGACCGCGAACAGCACGAACGCGAGCACGAAGTTCATCGCCGGGCCGCCGGTCATGATGATGACCTTCTGCCACCAGGGCTTGCGGTAGAAGACCCGGCCCTCGTCGCCCGGCCGGATCTCCTCCGAGGCGACCGCCCGCGCGTTCTCGATGAGGCCCTGCCAGGGGCCGGTGGAGACGCTGCGCAGCCTGCCCGGCTCGTCGGAGGCCCGCGGGGGAAGCATGCCGATCATGCGGATGTAGCCACCGAGCGGGACCCACTTCACGCCGTACTCGGTCTCGCCCCGCCTGCGTGACCACATCGTGGGCCCGAAGCCGACCATGTATTGGGTCACGCGGACGCCGAAGAGCTTGGCGGGCACGAGGTGCCCGATCTCATGAAGCGCGATCGAGAGCAACAGGCCCACGAAGACGATCCCGAATCCGGCCACGATGAGCCAGCTCATCAGCGCGTACCCCCGAGGTGGAGAAAGTGCCCTGGCAGACGAAGCACCTTTCGAGCGTAGCCCACCCGCGTGAGCGCGAAGGCTTTTCCGGCGTGGCTTCGGCTTGCCCATGTGTGACCGATTGGGGACACTTCGTTGACAGTACGCAATTGGTCGATCACCCTTTGAGAGACGTCCAGTGAGGAGAACCTTGATCCGGATCCTGGTGGCCGAACACCTTCCGTTGATACGGCGAGGCCTGGTCGCGTCCCTCGACGGGGAGGACGACCTGCGGGTGGTCGCGGACGTCGGGTCGGGCGAGGACATCGTGCCGGCGGCTCTGGAGCTGCGGCCGGACGCCGCGGTCATCGACGCGGACCTGCCCGGGGTGGACGGGCTCACCGCGGCCGCGCGGCTGGGAGAAAAGGCGCCACGCTGCCGGGTGATGCTGCTGTCGGCGCAGCCCAGCCCGGGTCACGTCAAGCGGGCCTTCGCGGCGGGCGTCCTCGGCTATCTGAGCATCGAGGTGGCCCCCGAGCATCTCGCCGACGGCATCCGCCGGATGGCGACCGGGCGCCGGGTCGTCGACTCCGAGCTGGCGGTGGCCGCGCTGGAGGCCGCCGACTGCCCGCTGACGCCGCGGGAGCACGAGGTGCTGCGGCTCGCGGCGGGGGGCGGGCGCTCGAAGGACATCGCCGCCGAGCTGGGCCTGTCCGTCGGCACCGTGCGCAACCACCTGTCGCGCATCCTCGTCAAGACGGGAGCGCGCAACAGCGTCGACGCCGTGAGAATCGCCACCGACTCCGGCTGGCTGTAGGAGGTCAGGGCCGCCAGATCAGGACGAGCGCGCAGTCGTCGTTGTGGCCGGAGGACATCGACTGGACGAGTTGCCGGGCCTTGTCGCGGAATCCCGACGGCAGCAGCCGCTCGGCCTCGCCCAGCAGCCGGTCGAGCCCGGCGTCGATGTCCCGGCCGGGCTGCTCGATCAGCCCGTCGGTGAACAGCATGAGCGCGTCGCCCTTGCGCAGCACCCCGCTGTCGGTCTCGCAGGCCAGGTCGGGCACCACGCCGAGCACGACGCCCTTCGCCGTGGAGACCCGCCATGTGCCCGACCCGGCGTCGAACCGGACCACGGGCGGGTGCCCGGCGGAGGTGATGGTGTACTCCCCCGTGGAGAGGTCGAGCTCCAGGTGGACGGCGGTGACGAATCCCTCGTCGCCGAGCTGGCGGTGCAGGTAGGAGTTGCACGCGGCCAGGAAGTCGTCCACCGAGCCGAGCAGGCCGCCGAAGGTGCCCGACAGCATGAGCGCGCGGGTTCCCGCGTCCACGCCCTTGCCGGAGACGTCGACGACCGCCACCCGGACCCGGTCGCCCTCCCGCATCGAGACGACGAAGTCGCCGCCGAACGACGATCCCCCGGCCTGCTTCAGCACCACCTTGCCGCCCCAGTCCTTGGGCAGCGGCGGCAGCTCGCTCTGCCGCTTGAGCCTGTCGCGCAGCTCCAGCAGCATCGCGTCGCCGCGCAGGCCCTGGACGCCGAGCTTGCCCCGCGTCCGCGCCATCATCCAGGCGAGCACGGCGGTGAAGGCCATCGTGATCAGCAGGCCGGGGCCGACGCTGGGCACTTCCCTGATCGGTCCCATGTACGCCAGGGCTGCGACGGCCACGCACAGCAGGATCGTGAGGCTGCGCAGCCGGAGCTGGAGGCCGCCGATCAGCGTGAACAGGATCAGCAGCGAGGGCGAGAACCAGTACGCCGACACCTCCGCGTCGAGCACGCCGATCACGACGGTGAGCATGACGAGAGCGATGAGGAGGTACCGGTCCTTCGACCACACCTTCCTCACGAAACGGACCGACGGCACCAGAAGCGGCACGCGCGCCAGGAGTGCACGCAGCCGAGGAGGGATCAGCGGCGCCGGACGGGAAGTCATGATGGCCTCGACTGTATCCGGACATCCCAGATGGCGGCACCTGCTTGACCAACGTCTAGATCATGCGGCACGGATATTGGGTCGCCCCACCCCGCGGCCCGCTTCTACGGTGATTCGATGAGCATCACCGTACGCCCCCTCGGGGGCTCCGAGTGGCCGGCCTTCGTCGCCGTCGACTACGAGGCGTTCAGCGCCACCTATCCCCTGGAGATGGCCGACCGCTGGCGCGAGGTCGTGGAGCTCGACCGCCTGCTGACCGCCTTCGACGGCGACCTGATGGTCGGCGGCGCCGGCGCGCTGTCCTTCGAGATGACGGTGCCCGGCGGGCCGATCCCGGTGGCCGGCGTCACGTCGGTGGGCGTGCTCCCCTCGCATCGCCGCCGCGGCGTGCTGACCGCGCTGATGACCCGGCAGCTGCACGGCCTGCACGAGGACGGGCGTGAGGCCGTCGCCGCGCTCTACGCCAGTCAGGCGGGCATCTACGGGCGCTTCGGGTACGGCAGGGCCGCCGACACTCTGTCCTTCCGCATCCCCACCCACGGCTCGGCCTTCACGCGCTCGGCCCCCGCCGACCCGGCGCTGCGCCTGCGCGTGGCCGCCCCCGCCGACGCGCTGCCCGGCCTTCGGCGGGTCTACGACGCCGTACGGCCCGGCCGTCCCGGCATGTACGCGAGGTCCGACGGGTTCTGGAAGACCGAGATCATTCCGGACACCGAGCACGACCGGGGCGGGATGGGCCCGCTGCGCTGCCTGATCGCGGAGGACGCGACGGGGGCGCGCGGCTACGCGCTGTTCCGGGCGAAGGCCGGCTGGAACGAGCACGGCGTGCCGGACGGGGAGGTCCGGCTCCTGGAGCTGATGGCCTCCGATCCCGCGGCGTACGCGCTGGTCTGGCGCGGCGTCCTCGACCGGGACCTGTGCTCGGTCGTCCACGCCGGGCGGCGGCCGGTGGACGACCCGATCATGCACCTGCTGGCCGAGCCCCGCCAGCTCAACGCGGTCTGGCTCGACGACCTGTGGATCCGCCTGGTGGATGTGGACCGGGCCCTGGCCGCCCGCGCGTACGCGGCCCCGGCAGACCTGGTGCTGGAGATCGAGGACGAGGTCTGCCCGTGGAACGCCGGCCGCCTCCGCCTGGTCACCGGCAAGGCGTCCTGCGAACCGACCGGCGCGCCCCCCGACCTCACGCTGCCGGTCGACGTGCTGGGCGCGGCCTACCTCGGCGGGCGGCCCCTGCGGGCGGCGGCGGATGCCGGGCTGGTGCGGGAGCACCGGCCGGGGGCGCTGCGCGAGCTGTCGGCCGCGATGGCGTGGGACCCGGCCCCCTGGGGCTGCCGGGTGTTCTGACCCGCGCCCCGGGCGTCCGGACCGCGTAGGCTTCGGGGCATGGCGCTGCAGAGTTTGCAGATCACCGCGATCACGGCCATGCGGGCCCGCGACGTGTCCCGGCCGACGGCCGAGCAGCAGGAGGCCGCCGACCAGCGGCCGCTGCGCGACGAGACGCCCCGGCGGGAGCCCCGCCGGGGCCGGGACAGGGACAGGGACACCCGCTAGAGGCAGCTCAGGCGGGCAGCGGCGGCAGTTCGCCGGTGGTCTCGAAGTCGGCGAGCTGGCGGATCCGCCGGGCGTGCCGTTCGGCCCCGGAGAACGGCGTGGCCAGGAAGAGCCCGACGAACCCGGCGGCCTCCTCAGGCGTGTGCTGCCGGGCGCCCAGGCTGATCACGTTGGCGTCGTTGTGCTCGCGGGCCAGCTTCGCCGTTTCCTCGTTCCAGGCGAGGGCCGCGCGCACCCCCCGCACCTTGTTGGCGGCGATCTGCTCGCCGTTCCCCGAGCCGCCGATCACGACCCCGAGGCTGCCCGCGTCGCCGGCCACGCCCTGCGCGGCCCGCAGCACGAACGGCGGGTAGTCGTCCTCCGCGTCGTAGACGTGGGGACCGCAGTCCTCCACCTCGTGGCCCTGCTCCTTCAGCCAGGAGACCAGGTGATTCTTCAGCTCGTAGCCGGCATGGTCGGCACCGATGTAGACACGCACGACATGAGTTTCCCAGAAGGACCCTGGCGGAGACGACCCCGGGCTCCATTAAAGTAATGGCCAAGACGGGCTTCCGTCCCTTACACCCCGGCCTCCCAGGAGTGTCATGCGCGAGCTTCGTTATGTCGGCGACCCGGTCCTGCGCACCCCCGCCGAACCGGTGACGGACTTCGACCGCGAACTGCGACGGCTGATCGACGAGATGTTCTCGCTCATGTACCAGGCCGACGGCGTCGGGCTGGCAGGGCCGCAGATCGGGGTGGGCCGGCGGCTGTTCGTCTACGACATCAGCAACCGCAAGGGCCACGTGATCAACCCGGAGTTGACGATCGACGACCCCGAGCAGGTCGTCGAGGAGGAGGGCTGCCTGTCGGTGCCCGGCAAGGAGACCGGCAAGCCGCTGTACGCCCCGACCGCCCGCGCCGCAGGGGTGACGGTGCGCGGGGTCGACAAGCTCGGCCGGCCCGTCACCGTCAAGGCCCGGGGCATGCTCGCCCGCTGTTTCCAGCACGAGTTCGACCACCTTGAGGGCACGCTGTACGTCGACCGGCTGGGCAAGGACGAGCGCCGCAAGATCCTCCTGCAGACGCCCTGACGTCCTACAGCTGGATGGCCTTGACCTCCAGGAACTCTTCCAGGCCGAACTCGCCGAGCTCCCGGCCGATTCCCGAGCGCTTGTAGCCGCCGAACGGCGCCATCGTGTTGAACCGGCCGCCGTTGACCGCCACCTGCCCGGTGCGCAGGCGGCGCGCGACCGCGAGCGCCTTGTCCTCGGTGCCCGCCCACACCGCCCCCGACAGCCCGTACGGCGTGCCGTTGGCGATCTCCACGGCCTCGCGCTCCGACCCGAACGGGACGATCACCAGCACCGGGCCGAAGATCTCCTCCTGCTCGATCGCCATGCCGGGCGAGACCCCCGCGAATATCGCGGGCTCGACGTAGTAACCACGTTCCATGGGGTTGTCGGTCCCGCCGAGCACGAGGCGGGCGCCCTCCTCCTGGCCGCGGTTGATGTACCTGACGACCCGGTCGCGCTGGGCCGCGGACACCAGGGGCCCGAGGCGGGTGCCCTCGGCGAACGGATCACCGGGGACGTAGGCGCCGGCCGCCTCCACGGCGAGCCGCACGGCCTCGTCGTACTGGTCCCAGTGGACGAGCATCCGGGTCAGCGCCGAGCAGGTCTGGCCAGAGTTGAGGTAGGCGCCCGCGACCCCGTGCTTCACCGCCTTCTCCAGGTCGGCGTCGGGGAGGATGACGTTCGCCGACTTGCCGCCCAGCTCCAGGGCCACCCGCTTGACCGTCTCGGCCGCGAGGGCCGCGACCCTGCGGCCGGCTCTGGTGGACCCGGTGAACGAGACCATGTCCACGTCCGGGTGGGCGGCGATGACCTCGCCGACCACCGGCCCGTGGCCGCTGACCATGTTGAACACGCCGGGCGGCAGCCCGACCTCGTGGAAGATGTCGGCCAGCGCGTACGCCGCGAGCGGCGCGACCTCGCTCGGCTTGAGCACGACGGTGCAGCCGGCCGCGAGAGCCGGGGCCACCTTGCACACCACCTGGTGGAGCGGGTAGTTCCACGGCGTGATCGCGCCGACCACGCCGACGGGCTCCCGCACGATGAGCGAGTTGCCCACGCGGCCGCCGTCGAACTCGTACCGCTTGGCGAGGTCGGCGTAGGAGGCCAGCACCTCGGCGGGCATCAGCGTCTGCACCTTCAGCGCGAGCGTGAGCGGGGCACCCATGTCGGTGGCGATCGTCGCCGCGATCTCCCTGGCGCGCTCCTGCAGGAGCCCGGCCGCCGCCCCCAGGAACGCGGCGCGTTCCGCCGGGTCCAGAGCCGACCATGCGGGGAAGGCGGCGCGTGCGGCGGCGACGGCGGACTCGACGTCGGCGGGCGCTCCGGCGGGCACCCGGTCCACGACCTCCTCGGTCGCGGGGTTGACGACGTCAACGGCCTCGCGGGAGGAGGACGGGACCCAGGCTCCGTTCACGTAGAGGTGACGCATGCCACTCATCCTTGCGCCTCGGCTGTCAGATGGCGAGTCCTCGGACCGAAACCTTTCCGCTCGGTTCGCGCGGGAGTGAAGGAGCCTGTGAAGTCTCAGGTGAAGATCGGGTTACGGGTCCTCGACCTCTTCAGCTCGAAGAAGCCGTCGGTGCCGGCGACGAGCAGGACGCCGTCCCACAGGCGCGCGGCGGCCTCGCCCCTCGGGATCGGCGACACGACGGGGCCGAAGAACGCCGCGCCCTCGACGGCGATGACCGGTGTGCCGACCTCCTGGCCGACCAGCTCGATGCCCTCCCCGTGCGAGCGCCGGATCTCCTCGTCGTACTCGTCCGAGTCGTGGGCCGCCACCAGCGCGGGGTCGAGCCCGGCTGCGGTCAGGGCCTCGGCGATCGTGTCCCGGCCGCGCTCGCGCCCCTCGTCGTGGAAGCGCCTGCCGATCTCGGTGTAGAGGTCGCCCAGGACCTGCTCGCCGTACTTGTCCGCGGCGGCGGCCAGCACCCGTACGGCGCCGAGCGTCTTCTTGACCCCCTCGCGGTAGTCGGCGGGGATGTCCTTGTCCTCGTTCAGGACCGCCAGGCTCATGATGTGCCAGCGCACGTCGATGGGACGCAGCGCGGCCACCTCGTGGATCCAGCGTGAAGTGATCCACGCCCAGGGGCAGGCGGGGTCGAACCAGAAATCGACAAGCTTTCGGTCGGACACTGTGACACCCTCTCGAACGGAATATGGTTCCCTCGGTCGACAACCCGGGCAGGAAATCTCCTATTCCAGGTAGGAGCGATCTCGAACCCGTCATGTCTCCGCGACGTGGCAGGATTCATGCAATCCCTGACGCGACGGGGCGGCGGGGATCGGGGGCGTCGACCATGCGATGAGGAGCGGTGTGTGGCAGGGAATCTGACACGGGACGAGGCTCGGGAGCGCGCTCGGTTGCTCTCCGTCCAGTCCTACCAGGTCGAACTCGACCTGACCGAGGGCGAGGAGCGGTTCGAGAGCGTCACGACGGTCCACTTCACGTCGGACCGCGAGGGGGCGGACACGTTCATCGACCTCCACGGTGCGCACGTGCGGAAGGTCGTGCTCAACGGCAGGGAGCTGGACGTCAGCACCTACGACGCCGAGAAGGGCCGCATCCCGCTGCCGGGGCTGGCCGCGCGCAACGAGCTACGCGTGGACGCCGACTGCTCCTATATGCGCACCGGTGAGGGCCTGCACCGCTTCGTCGACCCCGTGGACCGGCAGGTCTACCTGCACAGCCAGTTCGAGACGGCCGACGCGCACCGGATGTACGCCTGCTTCGACCAGCCGGACCTCAAGGCGACCTTCGAGCTGACCGTCCTCGCCCCCGCCGCCTGGGAGGTGGTGTCCAACGCCGCTCCCGACACCGCGGAGGCGCTGGAGGAGCACCACGGGCGGCACGGCACGCTGCAGGCCGCCAAGCGCTGGCACTTCCCGCCGACCCCCGTGATGTCGACGTACATCACGGCCCTCATCGCCGGGCCGTACGCGGTCGTGCGGGACGAGCACGACGGGATCCCGCTCGGGATCTACGTGCGGCGCTCGCTCGCGCAGTATCTCGACCCCGAGAACATCTTCGAGGTCACCAAGCAGGGCTTCGACTTCTTCCACCGCGTCTTCGGCCTGCGCTACCCCTTCGGCAAGTACGACCAGCTGTTCGTGCCGGAGTTCAACGCGGGCGCCATGGAGAACGCGGGCGCGGTGACGTTCCTGGAGGACTACGTCTTCCGCTCGCGGGTGACCGACGCGCTCATCGAGCGCCGCGCCGAGACGATCCTGCACGAGATGGCGCACATGTGGTTCGGCGACCTCGTCACCATGCGCTGGTGGGACGACCTGTGGCTGAACGAGTCGTTCGCCACCTACATGTCCGTGCTGTGCCAGGCCGAGGCGACCCGGTGGGGCCAGGGCGCGTGGACCACGTTCGCCAACGTCGAGAAGGCCTGGGCCTACCGGCAGGACCAGCTGCCCTCCACCCACCCCATCGCCGCCGACATCCCGGACATGCAGGCCGTCGAGGTCAACTTCGACGGCATCACGTACGCCAAGGGCGCCTCGGTGCTCAAGCAGCTCGTCGCGTACGTGGGGCTCGACAACTTCCTCGCCGGGGTGCGCGACTACTTCAACGAGCACGCCTGGAAGAACACCTCCCTGCAGGACCTGCTGTCGGCGCTGGAGCGCACCTCCGGGCGCGACCTGTCGTCCTGGTCGAAGGAGTGGCTGGAGACCTCGGGCGTCAACACGCTGCGGCCGTCGTTCACCACCGACGACGAGGGCCGGTTCCTGAGCTTCGACGTGCTGCAGGAGGCCACGCAGGAGCACCCGACGCTGCGCTCGCACCGGGTGGCCGTCGGTCTGTACTCCCTGCGCGACGGCGTGCTGTCCCGGACCAAGCGGGTCGAGCTCGACGTCGTCGGCGCGCGCACGGCCGTGCCCGAGCTGGTCGGCGAGGTCCAGCCCGACCTGGTGCTGGTGAACGACGACGACCTCACCTACGCCAAGATCCGGCTCGACGAGCGGTCGCTGCACACCCTCGTGGGCGGCGGGATCACCGCGTTCACCGAGTCGCTGCCCCGCGCGCTGTGCTGGTCGGCCGCCTGGGACATGACGCGGGACGCCGAGATGGCCACCCGCGACTACGTCAAGCTGGTCGTCTCCGGCATCGACTCGGTGCGCGACATGACCGTCCTGCAGACCGTGCTGCGCCAGGCCCGGCAGGCCGTGCAGCAGTACGCCGACCCGGCGTGGCGGGCCACCGGCCTTGCCGAGCTGGCCGGCGCGCTGCGCCGCCTCGCCGCGGCGGCGGAGCCGGGCTCGGACCACCAGCTCGCCTATGTCAACGCCCTCGCCGCGACCGCCACCTCGCCCGAGGACCTCGCGTTCCTCAAGGGCGTGCTCGACGGCGGCGAGGCGCCCGAGGGGCTGGCCGTCGACACCGACCTGCGCTGGACGCTCATCCAGGCGCTCGTGTCCGGCGGCGTCCTCGGCGCCGGCGACATCGACGCCGAGCTGGCCAGGGACGCCACGGCGACCGGCGAGCGCTCGGCCGCCACCAGCCGGGCCTCGGTCCCTACCTCGGAGGCCAAGGCCGAGACCTGGGCGACGATCGTGGGAGGCAAACTGAGCGGCGCGCTTCTGCGCGCCACGATCCTCGGCTTCGTGGACCCGCACCACCCCGAGCTGCTGGAGCCGTACGCCGACCGGTACTTCGAGGAGGTCGGGCGGATCTGGAGCGAGTGGACCTCCGACATGGCGCAGAACTTCGCCATCGGCTGCTACCCCGCGCTGCTGATCCGTCCGGAGACCGTGGCCCGCACGCAGGACCACATCAGCGCCGCGCAGCCGCCGCACGCGCTGCGCCGCCTGCTGCTCGAGGGCGCGGACGGCGTCAGCCGGGCGCTGCGTGCCCGGGCGCGGGACGCCTCCGCCTGATCAACGTCGATCCACAGCGGTCCACGTCGGCTCACGTCCGTCTGGTCCGCGTCGGGCCGCACGATCACGATCCCGAGGGCCCCGGCACACCGCCGGGGCCCTCGGGCGTGCCGGGGGACAGGTGGCACGGCGGGCGGGCACCTGAAGGCGGGCACGTGAAGGCACGGCGGGAGGCGGACGCCCGTCGGCGTGCTGAGTAGGGTCGTCGGGTGCACTCAGCCCACGACCTGTTGATCGCCCTGGCCGGGAGGTACTCGTTCGGCGACGTCGGCGCGCTCGCGCCGGCCGTGCTCGGGGAGGGCGGGCGGGCCGCCCTGGTGGCGTCGGTCTGCGAGTTCGGCCAGCGATTACTCACCCTCGACGCCGAGGACTTCCACGCCGAGATCGACGCCCAGACGGTGCCGGCCGACCTCCGTAGGCGCGCCCGCGCGTGCCACATGCCGCAGACGCCGAGAGAGCAGCCGCGCGGCGCGCTCGACTCGCTTCGGCCGGCGTACGCGTTGCTTCTCGAGGTCGTCGAGGCCCGCTGGCGGCGGCGCGAGCTCAGCTCGATGATCGCGGCCGTACACATCTGCAGCGAGTATCTTCCGCTGCTCGCCTTCGAGCCCGCGCTCGGCCACGCGGGCGACCCGGTTCGCTGGCCTGAGGGCCTGCGCGCCGCCGGCAGCCGCTTCGGGGTCATGCCCGACCGGGAGTGCGACCACACGAGGGCGGAGCGTTCGGCGGCGGAGCGGACGCTGCGGGTGGCCGTGGAGCCGCCCGCGGGCTGGCGGGCCTACTTCGACCGGCAGCACAGCCAGGTCGCGGGGGCCCTCGCCACCTGCGCCGGCCGGTGCCGCACTCCCTGCCCCGCCCTCGACTGGGTGCCGGACCTGGCCGGCCTGGCCACCCGCTGCCGGATCGCGCTGGCGTTCGCCGAGACCCCGCTCGTGCGGCTGCGCCACGCCGCCCCGGTCGGCCACGGCTTCGGCGTGCCGTCGCCGGAGGAGGTGCTGGAGGCGTGGGAGCGCAGCCGCACCGCGCTGGCCAAGCACGACGCGGCCGCCGCGGTCACCGCCGACGACGGTTTCCCGCTGCCGGGGCTTCCCGCCCTGTTCTCCGCCGTCGCGGCGGCGCCGGTGCGGCCGGCCACGCTGCTCGCCGACGTCTCGGCCTACGTCGTCGAGCTGCTGCGGGATTAGCCGTCACCAGACCGGCGGCCTGCGGTCCCCCCAGAAGCCGCCGACCGACGCCTCCACCTGGGACGACAGCGAGATGAGCGTGCCCTCGTCGCCGTACCTGCCGGCCAGCATGACGCCGATGGGGAGGCCGTCGGGCGTCCAGTAGAGCGGGAGGTTGACCGCGGGCTGGCCGCTCACGTTGTAGATGGCCGCGAAAGGCGCGAAGCGCATCATCCGCTCGAACGTCTCCTCGGGCGACTCGACGTCCTCGAACCAGCCGACCGGCACGGGCGGCTGGGTGACGGTCGGCGAGAGCACCGCGTCGTAGGCGTCGGTCACGAGCAGCGCGAACCGGGTGGCGAGCTGGAGCGTCGACTGCGCCTGGAGGAACTCCGGGGCCGAGATCGCGTGGCCGCGCTCGCGCAGCCACGCGGTGAGCGGGCGCAGCTTGGGCTCCAGTTCCTCCGCCACGGGATGCATGCAGGAGAAGCTGAACCACATCTTGACGAACTCGGGCACCACGTCCGGGCCGAACGGCGGCGCGATCTCCTCCACCTCGTGACCGAGCGACTCCAGCACCGCCGAGGCGCTCTCGTACGCCGCCAGCACGTCGGGGTGGACCTCCGCGCCGGGCACGGCGGGCGTGGCGAACCGGGCGATCCGCAGGCGGCCCGGGTCCCGCCCGGCGTAGGCCGAGAACGACCCGAGCGCCGGCGCAGGGGCGTGGTAGAGGTCGCCGGGATTGTTGTGCGCCATGGCGTCCAGCAGCGCCGCGGCGTCGGCGACGTTCCTGGCCAGCGGCCCGCTGGTCGACAGTCCCGCGAGGTCGGGCATGATCGGGGCCGAGGAGATGCGGCCGCGGCTGGGCTTGATGCCGTACAGGCCGCAGACGGAGGCGGGGATGCGGATCGAGCCCGCGCCGTCGCTGCCCTGCGCGGCGGGCGCGAGACCGGCCGCGACGGCGGCCCCCGCTCCCCCGCTCGATCCCCCGGCCGACCGCGTGGTGTCCCACGGCGTGCGGGTGGGCTCGTGCAGGTAGGTCTCCGTGTAGCAGGGCATGCCGAACTCGGGGGTGCTGGTCTTGCCCAGCATGATCGTGCCGGCGTCCCGGAGGCGCTCGACCATGCTGTCGTCCGCGGGCGCGACGAACCCCTCGTACGCGGCCGAGCCGAAGTGGACCGGCACGTCCTTGACGAAGTTGAGGTCCTTGATCGGGATCGGCACGCCCAGCAGCGGGGGCAGGTCCTCCGCGTCACCGGCGGCGAGCCGGGCCTCCTGCTCGCGGGCCTGGACCAGAGCCCGGTCGGCGGTCACCGTGACGAACGCCCCCAGGCGGGGGTTGAGCCGTTCGATGCGCTCCAGGTAGTGCTCGGTGATCTGAACAGGAGAGAGTTCACCCGTACGTACGGCTGCCGCCTGCTCAAGGGCGGTAAGATCGTGAATGTGCGCCACGCTACCGAACGGTAAGGCCCCTGGCCGCGGATATCTAGAGAAGATACCCGCACTTCCGCGCAACGAATCGGCTCAAGCAGGCCACAAAAGTATGAACCATCCAACACTAGGCAAGCCGCTGACGGCTCAACTACCGTGAGTGATGTGGATACCGGTCTAGCGCCAGAAGACGGTCACGATACGTCACCTATATGGGTGGGTGACCAAACCTCAGAGCAGGCGGAACGCCCTTCGGCGCCACCTGAGGCGCCGGCGTCTCCCACGTACGCTCCGGTCGAGCGCACGTCGCTGAGCATCCTGTGGCAGGACACGCGATACCGCCACCTTCGTCGCCGGGCCGTCATCGCGGTCGCGGCGGGCGTGGCGTTCGGCGTGCTGTTCGGCAGCTGGCGGCTCGGGCTCACCGCGGCCATCCTCGCGTGCGTCGCCGACGCCGTCTACCGGGCGAGGACGGTCTCGTCCATCCCCGCGTGGCGGCGCGCCTCCGCGGCGGAGCGTCAGACGGAGGCCCAGCTCAAGAAGCTGGAACGCAACGGCTACAAGACGCTGCACGCCCGCGCCATCCCCGGCAGCGAGGCGCAGATCGACCACCTCGTGGTGGGGCCCACCGGCGTGTACGCGGTGGACTCGGAGAAGTGGGACAAACGGCTGCCCGTGCGGGTCCAGTCGCACCGCAAGCTCTTCCACGGCCCGTTCAACCAGAAGCCGCGGCTCGACGAGGCCCGGTGGGAGGCGGCGCAGGCCAGCGACCTGATCAGCAAGGCGCTCGGCCGGGAGATCACCGTGGTGCCGTCCCTGGCCATCTACGGGCCGCCGATCCCGTGGCGCATCCTCAACATCCGTGAGGTGGACGTCTTCTCCGGCGGGCTGGTGCGCAAGTGGATCACCAAGCGGGAGAGGTCGCTCACCAACGCGGAGATCGACGCGATCCACCGGGCCGCCGAACGCGTGCTGCCCGCGCGGTATCCCGAGTAGACACGTCCCGACACCAGACGTGTCCCGACTCGTGGACAGCGGGTCTCGGCAGCCGGGCACTGGCCGTACCATTTGAAGACTCAGTAGTCTCCAGATGGGGGTTCATCGATGCCCGCACTCAGGTCCCGCACTGTCACTCACGGCAGGAACATGGCCGGCGCCCGCGCGCTGCTCAGGGCCACGGGCGTAGCGGGCAGCGACCTCGGCAAGCCGATCGTCGCGGTCGCCAACAGCTTCACGCAGTTCGTGCCCGGCCACGTGCATCTGCGCGAGGTCGCCGAGGTGGTGGCCGGCGCGGTCCGCGAGGCGGGGGCCATCCCGCGCGAGTTCAACACGATCGCCGTGGACGACGGCATCGCGATGGGCCACGGCGGCATGCTCTACTCGCTGCCGTCCCGCGAGCTGATCGCCGACGCGGTCGAGTACATGGTCAACGCGCACTGCGCCGACGCGCTGGTCTGCGTCTCCAACTGCGACAAGATCACGCCCGGGATGCTGCTCGCCGCCTTCCGGCTCAA
This sequence comes from Microbispora bryophytorum, assembly GCF_006874465.1. Lineage (GTDB taxonomy): Bacteria > Actinomycetota > Actinomycetes > Streptosporangiales > Streptosporangiaceae > Microbispora > Microbispora bryophytorum. The sequence continues at coordinate 39,758 of NZ_VIRL01000010.1, forward strand.
CATTCCCACGATCTTCGTGTCCGGCGGCCCGATGGAGGCCGGCAAGGTCCCCGGCCGCAAGCTCGACCTGATCGACCCGATGATCGCCTCCGCCGACGCGAGCGTGTCGGACGCCGAGCTCCTGGAGATGGAGGAGAACGCCTGCCCGACCTGCGGGTCCTGCAGCGGCATGTTCACCGCCAACTCCATGAACTGCCTCGCCGAGGCGATCGGCCTGGCCCTGCCCGGCAACGGCACCACGCTGGCCACCCACAAGGCGCGCAAGACCCTGTTCGAGAACGCGGGACGGCAGATCGTCGACCTCGCCCGGCGCTACTACGAGGACGACGACGAGTCGGTCCTGCCGCGGAACATCGCCACCCGCGAGGCGTTCGAGAACGCGATGGCGCTCGACGTCGCCATGGGCGGATCGACCAACACGATCCTCCACATCCTGGCCGCCGCCCGTGAGGCGGGCGTCGACTTCGGGCTCAAGGAGATCAACGAGCTGTCGCTGCGGGTGCCGTGCCTGTGCAAGGTCGCCCCCGCGACGATGAAGTACCACGTCGAGGACGTGCACCGGGCGGGCGGCATCCCCGGCATCCTCGGTGAGCTGGACCGGGCCGGTCTGCTCCACCGCGACCTGCCGACCGTCCACTCCGCCTCCATCGCGGAGTACATCGCCAAGTGGGACCCCAAGTCTCCCGAAGTCACCGGCGAGGCCGTGGAACTGTGGCACGCGGCGCCCGGCAACGTGCGCACGGTGAAGGCGTACTCGCAGGACGCCCGCTGGGAGTCGCTCGACCTCGACCGCGCCGAGGGCTGCATCCGCGACCTCGACCACGCCTACACCAAGGACGGCGGCCTCGCCGTGCTGTACGGGAACATCGCGCAGGACGGCTGCGTGGTCAAGACGGCCGGCGTGGACGAGTCGATCTGGCGCTTCTCGGGCCCGGCGGTCGTGTTCGAGTCGCAGGAGGATGCCTCCGAGGGCATCCTCGCCGGCAAGGTCAAGGCCGGCGACGTGGTCGTCATCCGCTACGAGGGCCCCAAGGGCGGCCCGGGCATGCAGGAGATGCTCTACCCGACGAGCTTCCTCAAGGGCAAGGGCCTGGGCAAGGCCTGCGCGCTGATCACCGACGGCCGCTTCTCCGGCGGCACGTCGGGCCTGTCCATCGGCCACGCCTCTCCCGAGGCCGCCGAGGGCGGGACGATGGCCCTGATCGAGGACGGCGACATCATCGAGATCGACATCCCCGGCCGCTCGATCGAGCTCAAGGTGGCCGAGGACGTGCTGGCCGCCCGCCGCGAGCGGCTGCTGGCCGACCTCGGCGGCTACCGGCCGCGCGACCGCCAGCGCACGGTCTCGGCCGCCCTGCAGGCGTACGCCGCGCTCACCACCTCGGCCTCGACCGGCGCGTCCCGCGACCTGTCCCAGCTCTCCCGCTGAAACCATGAGAATGCGGGGCCGCCTCTCCGAAGAGGCGGCCCCGCATTCTCATGCCGGTCAGCTGTAGGAAACCGACTGCACGCTGCAGTTGGTCATCCACGGACCGGGATAGACCGGGGCCGTCGTGCAGCCCCAGGTGGCGGTCACGGTGGTGGTTCCCGCGGGGATGCTGACGCTGCCGGCAGAACCGGCGAAGTCGTACATATGGCCCTCGCTGCACATGGCGGAGACGCTGACGGACGTCGTCCCACTGGCCAGCGTCTTCGTGAACTGCCACGCGTGCGTGGCCGGGACCGCGACCAGGCTGGCGTACGGCACCCCTACGACGGAGATGGGGTACCAGTCTCTGGTGTCCCCGAAACTGTTGTAGTTGAGGCAGTCCACCGTGGCGTTCAGCGTGACGGCGTCGGCCGCGGCGGGGTTGGGCGCGAGCGCCACGCTCAGCACACCGGTCGTGACGAGCGCCGCACCGAGCGCGAGCACCCTCCGGGCTGGATTCACAGCGAACATTGATGTCCCTTCTCCCGCATTCGAAAGCAGCCACAACGAATGCACCACCTCCCCCAGGAACGGTCAATCACCCGAGTTTTCGGCAGGCCGGAACATCACGTCAGCTGAAAATGCGCTCAACCAATGGCCCGAAACGTGTTTCCGGCGGACCATGCGGCCGAAATTCGATAAGCAGCGGCGATCGCGACCCTTTTACGAGCGATTCGGCGAAATATTTCGACTACCCGGCTCACCGTGCTTTCCGGGCGGAGCCCGGCCGCTGAAAGTTTCAGCGCGTCATCCGCCCGCGGCGCTCGCGAAGCCGTCCAACGCCGCCCCGATCTCGCGGCGCATGGCCGCGCTGCCGGTGTGGCCCGCGTCGTCCACCACGACCAGACGCGCGTCCGGCCAGGCCTGGGCGAGCTGCCAGGCGGTCTCCAGCGGTCCCCCCAGGTCGAGGCGGCCGTGGACGAGGACGCCGGGGATGCCGGCGAGCTTGTGCGCGTCGCGCAGCAGGACGCCCTCCTCCAGCCAGGCGGCGTTCGAGAAGTAGTGGGTGCAGATTCTGACGAAGGCCTGCAGGGCGTCGGAGGGCCGGTCGCTGTAGGCGTCCGGCTTGCCGTTGACCTCGTGCGCGATCACCGCGTCCTCCCACGTCACCCACTCGTGAGCCGCCCTGGCCCGTACGCCCGGATCGGGGTCGGACATCAGCCGCGCGTAGGCGGCGAGCAGGTCGCCGTCGCGCCGGTCCTCCGGCACGCCGGAGCGGAAGCGTTGCCATTGCTCGGGGAGGAACCGGCCGACTCCCCGGTAGAGCCAGTCGATCTCGGAGCCGCGGGTCATAGTGACGCCGGCGATGACGATCTCCGACACCCTTTCGGGGTGAGCCTCGGCGTAGGCGAGGATGAGCGTGGATCCCCAGGACCCGCCGTGGAGCAGCCATCGTTCGACGCCGAGACGCTCACGCAGCCGTTCCATGTCCGCGATCAGATGATGGGTCGTGTTGGTGCTCAGGTCGGCCGCCGGATCGCTCGCGTGGGGCAGGCTCCGGCCACAGTTGCGCTGGTCGAACAGGATGATGCGGTAGCGCGCGGGGTCGAAGGCCCGGCGCTGGCCGGGTCTGCAGCCCGAGCCCGGGCCACCGTGGACGACGAGCGCGGGCTTGCCCTCGGGGTTCCCGCAGACCTCCCAATAGACGAGATGGCCGTCCCCGGTGTCCATATACCCGTGGTCGTACGGCTCGATGGCGGGATGCACTCTGGAGAAACTACAGTGGCCCGTATGGGCGGGAAAAGCGGTTTCCCACGCGGGCGGTCAAGCGTCCCGGACAGCAAACAGTGACCGGAAGGACAGATCAACCTGTCGTTCTTCCCGAGCAGGCGTTCGGAAAAATGTCAGTCCTCGTCGTTATTGTCGAGGTATGGCCAACGTCATTCGGCACTCGCTGACCGCCGAGGAAATCGCCGCCCTCGCCCTGTCGCTCGCCCACCTCGGTGCCGGCCCGCAGTCGGTCACCGCCCGGCGCGGTCTGCGCCACGCCTTCGAGCACCTCGACCTGGACGACGACGTCATCGCCGCGACCCTGACCACCCTGACCACCCCGCTGCCCACCGACGTCGCCCGGCGGGCGCGGGCGGTGGCCAACGCGATCACCGCGCGCCTGGTCATCCGCATCCAGTATCACGACGCCGCGGGCCGGATGACGGTCCGCGACGTCGAGCCGGTGACCTGCCTGGTCCACGGCGAGTTCTGGTACCTGGTGGGCTGGTGCCGCATGCGCCGGTCGATCAGGGCCTTCCGCTTCGACCGCATCCTGGCGGTCGAACCGACCGACCTACCGGCCCGCGCCCATCTGCCGCAGCGCTACCTGCCGTTCCAACGACGCTCGCGGGCCAGTCGCCCGTCCGCGGCCTGACACACCGCGGCCCGCGGGCGTGGCGCCCGCGGGCCGCAGGCCTGACCCGGACCACGCGGCGGGACACCCCCGGGTCAGCCGCCGCAGCAACCGCCGCCACAGCAGCCGCCCGCGCCGCCCGCCGGACGGGCGGCGGGAGCCCCGGACGCCCTGCCCGTGACGGCCACGGTGGACAGCAGCTTCACGGTGTCGTCATGGCCGGAGGGGCAGACCGCCCGGTCACCGGCCTGCGCCATGGGACGGTTGAGCTCGAACGTCGATCCGCACGCGCGGCAACGGTAGTCATAGCGAGGCATGCGTCCAGATTACGGCCCGCCGCGGCGACCGCGCGCGCCGCGGGGAAGCACCTCAGGTGAAGTGGATGGTGGCGTAGTCGGCGATGGGCCGGTAGCCGAGCCTCTGGTAGACGGAGTTCGAGATGGGGTTGCCGAGATCGGTGAACAGCAGCACCTCGGTTGCTCCGTCATCGAGCGCCTTCCTGCTGGCCGCGTGGCTGACGGCGCTGCCGTACCCGCGCCCGCGCAGATCGGGCGGGGTGTAGACGGGCCCGATTCGCGACATGCCGGCGATCGGCGCGCAGACCCCGGCGATGGACACGGGCCGGGCGCCGTCCTCCCACAGGACCAGTTCCTCGCGGTTGACGCGCGCGGCGGCGACCGGGGTGGGATCGGCGGTGCGCTCGGCGTGGGCCTCCTGCTGGAACTCCCGGAAGAAGCGCACCACCGTGGGCAGGTCGTCGGGGCCCGCCACGCGGGGCTTCCCCGGCGCGGAGGGAGCCCGCAGCGCGCCGAGGCGATAGAGCCGCTCGGCCCGGCGGTGTGTCTGCGGCCGCCACCAGGCGCGTGCGAACGCCTCGGCGACGGCCGCCGGACCGCCGACGGCGGGGACGTCGTGGTCCCTCTCGATCAGGTCCCGCGCCAGCGGGGCGAGCGCCGCGAGCGGGACATCGCCCAGCGCGAGGGGATAGGGCGGCGTCCGGCAGGCCGCCCCCACCACCGTGCCGTCGTCCTCCAGCCAGGCCAGGAGGGGATCGGCCGTGAACCGGCCGTCGCGGATTCCGCTCAGCACGGTCAACATGACCGTGCTGCGCACGGGGTCGCGCAGCAGCCAGGACTCGGCCGCCGCGGCGTACTCCTCCACGTCGGCGGTGATCGTCCATCTCATGACGTCATCCGTCAGGCCGCCGTCTCCGACAGATAGGGCGCCCACTGCGGATCGCCGTCGAGTTGCGCGCCGATGAGCCGCCAGTGCGCGCCGTGCGGCACCACGGGAGCCACGCGCAGCGCCCACCCGAGCTCCTCCAGCAGCCTGTCGGCCTTCCGGTGATTGCACGGCATGCACGAGGCGACGCAGTTCTCCCAGGTGTGGGGGCCTCCCTTTGACCGTGGGATGACGTGGTCGATGGTCTCGGCCCGCTGGCCGCAGTAGGCGCAGCGGAAGTTGTCCCGGCGCATCAGCGCCGCCCGGGTGAGCGGGATACGCGTCCGGTAAGGGATGCGGACGTAGCGCCGCAGCCGGATGACCGACGGGACGTCGAGCGTGCAGGTGGCCGAGCGCAGGACCGCGCCCCGGCCGTCGCGGTGGACGACGTCCGCCTTCTCTCTCAGCACCAGGATGACGGCCCGGTGCAGGGAGAGCGTGGTCAGCGGTTCGTATGTGGCGTTGAGTAGCAGGACTTGGCGCATCAGCCGGCCTCCACAGCGGTCTCGGCTGTGCGCCTGGGTTGTGGCCCCGTCTGTTGGGACCCGGGTGCTTCCGTCACAGGGACCTCCGCCGGACGGCCCAGCGGATCGTCACCACGGCACCGCCCTTCACCAAAGTGTGGCCTTGTCGGCGGCCTCTCCGCCACCCCATAAAGGGTCCGTGAGGTGAACGACGGGAACGCCTGCAGCTTCTATGCCCAGCTGTTCGCCCCTTTATTCCCGTCTTGGCCGGGTAGGGACGGTGTACCGTCGCAGTCGGCCGGTTGATTTAAAGTGCCAGCATGAGCCGAGTGCCGTACCCGCCAGCCCGCCGTGACGACATCGTCGACGATCTCCACGGAACGCCCGTCCCCGACCCGTACCGGTGGCTGGAGGATCCGGACGATCCGGCGACGAAGGAGTGGCTGGACGCGCAGGAGACCCTGTTCCGGTCCGCCGAGCTCGAAGGGCGCGACCACTTCCGCGAGCGCATCGCCGAACTGCTGCGGTCCGGGTCGGTGGGGACACCGTCCTGGCGCGGCGAGCGCCGCTTCTTCACCCGCCGGGCCCCCGACCAGGAGCACCCGGTCCTGTACGTCGCGGACGCAGACGGCGAGCGCGTGCTGCTCGATCCCACCGCCCTCGACCCCTCGGGCCTGACCACGCTCGACTCCTACCAGCCGGACAAGGAGGGCAACCGGCTGGCGTACCAGATCTCGGTCGGCGGTGACGAGGAGTCGCGCCTGTACGTCGTCGACGTGACGACCGGAGAAATCGTCGAGGGGCCGATCGACCGCTGCCGCTACTCCCCCGTGGCCTGGCTGCCCGGCGGCGAGGCGTTCTACTACGTGCGAAGGCTGGCGCCCTCGCTGGTCCCGGCCGATGAGGAGCAGTTCCACCGCCGTGTCTACCTGCACCGTGTCGGCGCCTCCCCCGACGACGACGTGCTGATCTTCGGCGACGGCCTGGAGAAGACCAACTACTACGGAGTGTCGGTCTCGCTCGACGGCAGACGGCTGTCGATCTCCGCCTCACGGGGGACCGCCCCGCGCAACGACCTGTGGGTGGCCGACCTGGACGCCTCCTCATTGGAGGCGCCGGAACTGGTCACCGTGCAGCAGGACGTCGACGCCCAGACCGGGCTCCACTTCGGCCGCGACGGGCGGCTCTACGTCTTCACCGACCTCGACGCCCCGCGCGGGCGGGTCTGCGTCACCTCTCCGGAGACGCCCGGCCCCGAGCACTGGCGCGACCTCGTTCCCGAGGACGCCGAGGCGGTGCTGTCCGACTTCGCGATCCTCGACGGCATGGCCGAGCCGATCCTGCTCGTCGGCTGGACCCGGCACGCGATCGGCGAGATCTCCGTCCACGCCCTGGAGACCGGCGAGCGGATCGGCGAGGTCCCGCTGCCGGGGCTCGGCTCGATCGGGGGGATCTTCGAGCGTCCGGAGGGCGGGCACGAGGCCTGGTTCAGCTACACCGACGGCATCACCCCGACCGCGGTCTACCACTACGACGCGCTGACCGGCGAGACCTCCCTCTGGGAGGCGCCTCCCGGTGCGGTGGAGGTGCCCGAGGCGACGACCGAGCAGGTGGTCTACCGGTCCAAGGACGGCACCGAGGTGCACATGCTGGTTACCGCACGCCCCGGCTCCGGGCCCCGTCCCACCATCCTGTACGGCTACGGCGGCTTCGGGGTCCCGATGAACCCCGGGTTCTCCGCCACGACGCTGGCGTGGGTCGAGGCGGGCGGCGTCTACGCGGTCGCCCAGCTTCGCGGCGGCGGCGAGGAGGGCGAGCAGTGGCACCGGGACGGCATGCTCGGCAACAAGCAGAATGTCTTCGACGACCTGCACGCCGCGGCCGAGCACCTCATCGCCACCGGCGTCACCAGCCCGGACCGGCTCGCCATCTCCGGCGGCTCCAACGGCGGCCTGCTCGTCGGCGCGGCGCTCACCCAGCGCCCCGACCTGTACGCGGCCGTCGTCTGCCTGGCCCCGCTGCTCGACATGATCCGCTATGAGAAGTTCGGCCTCGGGGCGACCTGGAACGTCGAGTACGGCTCGGCCGACGTGCCGGAGGAGTTCGCCTGGCTGTGGGGCTACTCGCCCTACCACCACGTGCGCGAGGGGGTGTCCTACCCGGCCACGCTGTTCGCCGTGTTCGCCTCCGACACCCGCGTCCACCCGCTGCACGCGTGGAAGATGGCGGCGGCCCTGCAGCACGCGCAGGCGGGCGACCGGCCGATCCTGCTGCGCAACGAGACCGAGGTGGGGCACGGCGCCCGGTCGGTGAGCCGGTCGGTCGAGCTCTCGGCCGACCAGCTCGCGTTCGTGGCCCGGCACACCGGCCTGAAGGCCGGCTGAGGCGCGGAGCTCAGCGCGGGAAGATGACGGTCTTGTGGCCGTCCAGCAGCACGCGGTGCTCGGCGTGCCAGCGGACGGCCCGGGCCAGCGCCTGACATTCGAGGTCACGGCCGATCGCGGCGAGGTCCTCATGTGAGTGGGTGTGGTTCACCCGCGCGACCTCCTGCTCGATGATCGGCCCCTCGTCGAGGTCGGGCGTCACGTAGTGCGCCGTGGCGCCGATCACCTTCACGCCCCGGGAGTACGCCTGGTGGTACGGCTTGGCGCCCTTGAACGACGGCAGGAACGAATGGTGGATGTTGATCATGCGCCCGGCGAGCTTGGCGCACATCTCCGGTGAGATCACCTGCATGTAGCGGGCGAGCACGACCAGATCGGCCTGGTAGTGGTCGACCAGCGTGAGGATCTCCTCCTCCTGCCGCGGCTTGGTGTCCGCGGTGACCGGCAGGTGGTGGTAGTCGACGCCGTACGACTGGGTGAGGGGACGCAGGTCGGGGTGGTTGGACGCGACGCCCACGATCTCGATGGGCAGCAGGCCCGAGCGCACCCGGTAGAGCATGTCGTTGAGGCAGTGGTCGAACCGGCTGACGAGCACCAGCGCCCGCGTCCGCACGGAGAGGTCGAAGAGCTGGAACTCCATGGCGAACTCCGACGCGAGCGAGGCGAACGCCGCTCGCAACTCGTCGACCGCGCTCCCGCCGGAGAACTGCACGCGCATGAAGAACCGCTCCTCGACCGGATCGCCGAACTGCTGGCTCTCGATGATGTTGCAGCCCTTCCCGGCCAGCAGCCCGGAGACGGCCGCGACCACTCCGGGCCGGTCCGGGCAGGACAGGGTCAGCACAAATTCAGCGCTCATGCTCAGATCCTCGACGGGGGACGGTGTCGGCTTCAAGGGTGTCGGCTTCAAGGGTAGGGCTAGCCGGTCGGAGAGTGCGGACAGGCGGAGGCGGGGCGGCGGACGACCGGCTGATCGGTTTGACCGGCTGATCGGCTTGACCGCTGACTGGCCGCCCGCCCGCTGTGAGCGTCCCCCGCGTGTCAGCCCTCCTTGTCGTGCCGCTCCAGCGCCGCGCCCACGTCGGGGTCGTCGGGAGCCAGCGCCGACGCCCGGCGCAGGTCGGCCAGCGCCTCCTGGCCCCGGCCGAGCGCGTCGAGCGCGGTCGCCCGGTTGAAGTACAGGGCCGCGTCCTCGCCCAGCTCGATCGCCCTGGTCAGGTCGTCGACGGCGCCCCGCGCGTCGCCGGTCTCGAACCGCAGGGTCGCCCGGTTGGCCCAGGCCGAGGCCAGGCGCGCGTCGGCGGCCAGCGCCGCGTCGAAGGCCAGGGCGGCCTCCGCGTAGCGGCCCGCCTCGGTCTCCAGCTGCCCGAGCACGCCGTGCAGGTGCGCGTTGCCGGGGTCGAGGGCGAGCCCCGCCTCGACGTCGCGCCTGGCGGCCTCGTGCTCGCCGAGCATCTCCAGCACACCGGCCCGGTTGACGTACGCGTCGAGAAAACCGGGGTCGAGGTCGAGCACGTGGTCGAGGTCGGCCCGGGCGCCGTCCAGGTCCGCGCCGGCCAGGCGCAGCTCCGCCCGGTTGTAGTACGCCTCGGGCAGCGGCGGGCTCACCCGAATCGCCGTCTCGTAGTCGGCCAGCGCCTCGTCCGTGCGTCCCATCTCCAGCAGCAGGTTGCCCCGGTCGAGATAGTGGTCGGGGAAGCCCGGGTCGATCGCGACGGCGCGGTCGAAGTCGGCCAGCGCCTCCTCCTTGCGGCCCGTCCGCGCGAGGAGCTGCGCGCGGTTGGCGAACAGCACCATCCGGTGCACGGGGTGGGCGTCCGGAGGGAGGTCGCGCTCGGCCAGGTCGATGGCCGAGCGCACCAGGCCGAGTGCCTCGTCGATGCGACCCTCCCGCAGCTCGATCAGCGCGCGGCCGTTCTGGTCGAACCCGAGTTTGAAGGCGCGCGTCCGCCGGTCGGGAAGCAGTGTGGAGATCGCTATCGCCTCGTTGATCCAGGCTCTGGCCCTGGCCAGGTCGCGCCGCGCCGGATCGCGGTCGCGCGCATCGAGCATCGCCGTTCCGTACGCGGCGGCGGCGTGCACGGCCGGATCGACGCTGATCCTCCGGGCCTGGTCGTACAGCTCCTGCGCGTGCGCCCGCCGGCCCAGCCCCGCCAGGGCGGTCGCGGTGCGGTGGGTGAAGCGCCACCACAGGTCGGAACCCGGCGACACCCGCCGCAGGCCGCGCGAGCCCAGCTCCACGACCGCGTGCAGGAGACCCTCGGTGACGCAGTGGTCCACCGCCGCCCACAGGGCCCGCGCCGCGGCGTCCGGGTCGCCGCCGTGCTCCAGGTGGTAGGGCACCGCGCCCAGAGCGTGCTCCGGCGCCGCGGCGTCGGCCGTCAGCTCGGCGGCGCGCCGGTCGTGCCGGCGCGCCCGTTCCTCCGGCGGCAGCGACAGGTACGCCCGGTAGGAGCGGGGGTCGTCGGAGGTGCAGTCCGAGACGACGTAGTCGTCGGGCGGACCGCCCTGGGCCGGGGCCTCCACCAGTCGCGTGGCCTCCCATTGGGGCTCCGCGGAGGCCAGGGCCAGCGTCAGATCCGGCACCCGGCGCGCCAGGACGCCCAGCAGCTCGCGGTCGGCCGGATCCGCCTCGTGCAGGTTGTCGACCAGCAGCGTCCGCGGCCCGTCGAGGCAGTCGCGGACGAACTCGGCGATCCCGTTGGCGATCCGCAGCGTGCGGCGCGGCGCGGGCACGAGGATCCGCTCGTCCTCCGTCAGGCGGGCCTCGACGGTCTGCCGCCGCGCCGGCACCAGAGGGCGCAGGCTGGGAGCGACGGCGCGGATCTCGATGTCGTGTTCCGCCACCAGGCCCGGGGAACGCTCCAGGGCGACCGGAACGAGGGCGCGCAGGATCGCGCCACCGATCGTGTACGGACCGCGTAACCGGCGGTGCCCGTTGACGACGGGCGCCACAGGAGGCGGCACCTCCAGGACAAGCGCTCGGAGGGCCGCCAGGCGGTCCCGGGAGAGATCCCCCCGGACCCAGATGTGGCTCGGGTGGTCCCTCACCCCTTGTGGATCACGCTCGCGGTGCCGCTGAGCTTGGTCGTCCCCGGCTTACGGATAATGATCTTCTTCATCACGCCTCTTTCCCCACTCTTGTGGACAAGGCACAAGTATTCGCAGGGATCAGCTATCCGCCAAGGGATGGAAGCATTATCTATCGGGAGAAAAGCGGAGAGACTACGGCATTCAGCTGCTTCTCGATATAAATCACCACATTCTCACCGCGCACCTCGCGCCGCAGCTCCCGCCAGCCGGATTTGCGATAGAGCTCCAGCGCGGCGACCTGACGCAGGGTGGTGTCACCGCGCAACGTCCGGTAGCCGAGCCGGCTCGCCCGATCCTCAAGCTCCTGCGCGATCCGGGCGCCGTAGCCGCGCCGCTGATGATCGGGGTGGACCCGGAGCCGGCACATCTCCGCCGTGTCGGCGTCGATACGGCGCAGGCCGCCCATCGCCACGAGCCCCGCCCCGGACACCTCGCCCACCAGGAAGTCACCCCCCGCGGCCAGGTAGACCTCGGTGATCCGGGGGAAGTCGTCGTCGTAGTAGACGCCGTCACCCGGCACGACGCCCACCTGGGCCAGGCCGACCTGATGGAGGGACCACACCGCGTCGAGGTCGGACCACCGGTACCGCCGGATCCTCAGCGGTGCCGTCCTGCTCTGCCCGCCCCTCACGGGATCTCCCGGCTCGAGATCTCCCGCCAGCGCGTCTCCTGCCACACGTCCTCCTCGGTACCCACGTCACCCGACGTCACGGAGCAGCTCCGGCGGGATCTCGACCCGGCTCTGCTTGATCACCTCGCAGAAGGCCTGGAGCCGGGGCGAGTCGCCGTGCTTGGCCCTGACCTCCTTCACCAGGTCGTACGCCGGTTTGAGCAGCAGGTCGGTCCGGTAGTCCTTGTCGACGAGCTCGATGGCCTCCTGACCCAGCTTGAGCGCCGCATCGACGTCGCCGTCGATGAGCCGGCACATCGCCCGGTCGAACCGGATCAGGGTCTGGTCGAGCAGGTCCTCATCCGTGTACTTGTCGAGCGCCTGCTGCAGGACGACGTCGGCCTCCACCGTCTGCCCCAGCTTCACCAGGACGTCGCCCTGGTAGAAGTAGAGCTGCCGCTCGGTGTAGCCGAACGCCGGATCCTCCCGGTCGCTGTCGTTCATCTGCTGGAAAGCCGCCCTGGCGCGATGCAGGGCCCGCTTGGCCTGCTCGACCACCTCGTGCCGCGAGCCGTTGACACCGGCGATCTTCGCCAGCGCCCTCGCCTCGACGACGGGCGCCATGGCCCGCGCGGCACAGGGGGTGTGGCCGGCCAGGTCGCGGCTCTTCTTCGCCAGCGTGAGCGCCTCGCGCGGGTCGCCGTAGTAGAGCGGGACCAGCGCCTCCCGGGCGGTGACCCAGGCCCGCAGGGCCCGATCGCCGGTCTCATCCGCCGCCATCCGGCCCGTACGGAAGAACGACCGGGCCATCCGCTGGTCCCCGAGGTCGATCATGATCATCCCCGAGAGCCCGGCGAGCTGGGCGGCCATCCGGCACAGCCGCTCCTGCACGTCGATGGGCTGCCGTCGGTCCAGGGCCTTGCGCACAGCGGTGAACTCCAGCATGACGTCGCAGAGCAGCCGTACGGGCGGGGTGTTCATGTACTGCCGCCCGAAGCCGAATGTGGCCTGCTCCCACTGGTCCAGCATCGCCGGCGAGACGGTGGCCATGACCATCGTCTCGTCCATGCGCCGGCGGAGGTTCTCCACCGCGCCGAGCACCTCTTCGTTGAGCTCCTTGAGCCCAGCCGCCCCGACGGTGCCGCCGGCGAGGAGCCTCAACAGCGTCCTCCGTAGCACGTTCTCGTCCTCCTCGCCCCCGTCCACCGGATGGGTGCCGCCGCCCGACGGGGCCGGCGCGCCCCACGGAGCGGGTGAAGTGATGGGTCTGTCCTGTTCAGGAGCACCGCCACCTGATTCGGCCAGGTGTCCGTGGCCGCAGATGCACGGGCTTTCGAACCCCAGGGCCGGGGGTTCCACCCGGTAGACCGAGCACAGGTAGTGGAGATACTCCGGGCCGGGCCGCTTCATGCCCGACTCGTACGCGGACAGTAGCGTCTCGCCGATGCCGGGGACGGCCTTTCCGTCTCTCTCGAAGAGCGCACGCACCTGCTCGATCACGTCGGCGAGCGCCACACCGTGTGAGAGGCGATGCGCCTTGATCCGAGTCGTGCCGAACTGCGCTCCACAGTCGTCGTGGATCTCCTTGGCGATCTCGGCCAGGCTGCGCCCGGCTGCCAGGCCTCGCGCCCGGATCCGGCGCGCGGTCTCCGTCTCTCTGTGTTGCCTGCCGGACATCCCGGCCCCTCTCTCGTGGCCGGCCGCACTCGCAGCCCGTGGTCTCGAGCGGTCCTCACCTCGTGACGGAGAGTGACTTACTCGTCGCGCTCCGACCACACCATAATGATGGACCATAGTTGGCGCGGCCAAGCCCCCAACTTGAACGCGCCGACTAAGGATCGTCCCCCGATAGGGGTTTTCTTTCAACTGACACGGGTTTTCCTCCACCACAGCGGCTTGTCGCCCTCGTTGACCCGAGCACTTCTGTGAGCCATCTTTGGCGCACCAGAGTGAACAGGCGGAGACGGAAAGTACACATTCCATCCGCGAACGGGAAATGAAGGAGGACCTACGGTGGGGGAGGACGATTTCCGGCATCTGGAACATTTGGTGGCCGAACTTGATGCGCGGGGCCTGCTCGCGCGAGTCGTTCGCACCCCGTCGGGCCGCGCCTACGTACGCGTGATCAATCCCGACGCGACGAGCCTCACGGAGAACGTCGTCTGCCAGGCGGCCGACTACTGGTGGTCCTGGGGTGAACGGATGCACCGGGCCGACGACCCCGCCGGAGCGGCCACGAAGGTGGCCCGCGTGCTTGCCGCGGTGAGCGAGTAGGGGAAGGCGGCGGCCCGGGTGACGGTGAAGTCGCCGTGGCCGCCGCATCCACCGCGGCCTCAGGGGGCGGGCAGGACGCCCGGTGCGGAGCGTGGCCGTCGTGCCGCCCCGGCGCGACGGCTGTGCTGCGGCGTCCCGCCCGCCCCGACCCCGTCCGCGTCCCGCGGGCGGGCCGACCGGCTCGCCGGTCGGCATCGACCGCCGTCCGGCCCCGTCGAGCAGGTGGGGCCGGACGGTGATCGAGGGGATCCCCGCTTGGAGAACGGCGCCGGGCGCGCTTCCGGGTGCGCGCCCGCGCCCTGCCACACCGTCACTGGAGCGTGTCCGGTCCGCCCTCCGCGGCCCCGGACGGGACGCGTTCCCGTCTTCCCCGGCGATGTGACGGAGGCCGGATCAGTCGGCAGTATTGGCTACGTTCATGACCTGCCGTTGAACCGATCCAAGGGGGATCCACCTCGTGTTACCACTGTCGCCCGCGACGCCCACCCCAGCGCCGACCGTGCCGGATCTCGATGTGATCGGCCAGCAGGTGGCAAAGGCGTGTGACAACAACGACGGCATCTTCTGCACCGTCCTGAACAGCACCTTCCCGGAGAAGGACTTCCCCGCCTGGGTGCAGCTCGTGGCGGGCATCGTGGACGTGCTGCTGCTGATCGCCCTCATCCTGGCCGGAGCGCTGGTCGTCCGGAACGTCGTGCACCGGCTGATCACCCGGCTCACCGTGCGGGCCAGCGTCGGCGTCCTGCCGGAACGGCTGCGCGGCAAGAGCGTGCTGACGAGCACGGAGGCCGCGGCGGCGATCATGACGGAGCGCCGCAGGGCACGCGCCGAGACGATGGGCTCGGTGCTGCGGAGCCTCGCGTCCGTCGTGATCCTGGGCACCGCGGCGTTGATGGTCTTCGCGAAGCTCGGGGTCGAGCTGGCGCCGCTGCTCACGAGCGTCGGCATCATCGGTGTGGCGGTCGGCTTCGGCGCCCAGGAGCTGGTCAAGGACTTCATCGCCGGCATGTTCATGCTCCTGGAGGACCAGTACGGCGTGGGCGACGTGATCGACACCGGGGTGGCCGTCGGCACGGTGGAGGCCGTCACGCTCCGCATCACCCGCCTGCGCGATGCCGACGGCAAGGTCTGGTACGTGCGCAACGGCACGATCACCCGCATCGGCAACGAGTCGCAGGGCTGGTCGAGGGCTCTGGTGGACGTGCCGGTGCCGTACGACAGCGACGTGGCGACGGTCCGCGAACTGCTCAACGGCCTCGCACACGACATGTGGGAGGACCCGGACTACCGGGACACGGTCATCGTCGAGGAGCCGCAGGTCTTCGGCCTTGAGTCGGTCTCGGGCTCGTCCGTCATCTTCCGGATCAGCGCGAAGACCGTGCCCGCGCGGCACCTGGAGGTCGCCCGGGAGCTGCGCCTTCGGGTGAAGCGGGCCTTCGACGACAAGAGCCTCGTCTTCGCGGCCTGACCCTTACCGTTCGGTAGCTGACTTAGGCTGAAACCGTGACCAGCGAGCAGACCCTGTCCTTCTACGAGGCGATCGGCGGTGAGGAGGCCTTCGAGCGCCTCGTCCACCGGTTCTACGAGGGCGTCGCGGAAGACCCCCTGCTGCGCCCGATGTACCCCGAGGAGGACCTCGCGGGCGCGGAGGAGCGGCTGCGCCTGTTCCTCATCCAGTACTGGGGCGGCCCGAGGACCTACAGCGAGCAGCGCGGCCACCCCCGCCTGCGGATGCGGCACGTGCCGTTCGTCGTCGATGAGGCGGCACGAGACGCCTGGCTCCGGCACATGGGCGACGCCGTACGCTCCCTCGGCCTGCCGGCCGAGCACGAGAACCAGCTGTGGGACTACCTCGTCTACGCCGCCCACAGCATGGTCAACGCATAAGTAACGGAAGCAGCGGGCAGCCAAAGACTCATGGAAACAACCCCTTGGTGGCGTGATGCCGTTGTCTATGAGATCTATGTCCGCAGCTTCGCCGACGCCTCCGGCGACGGTACGGGCGACCTGGCGGGAATCCGCGACCGCCTGCCGTACCTCGCCGAGCTCGGCGTCGACGCGATCTGGCTGACCCCCTTCTATCCCTCCCCCATGGCCGACGGCGGCTACGACGTGGCGGACTACCGCGACGTCGATTCGTTGTTCGGGTCGCTGGCCGACTTCGACGACCTGGTCGCCGACGCGCACGCGCACGGCCTGCGGCTGATGGTCGACATCGTGCCGAACCACAGCTCGTCGGCTCACCCATGGTTCCAGAAGGCCCTGGCGGCCCCCAGGGGCTCCCAGGAGCGCGAGCGGTACATGTTCAGGGACGGCGGCCCCGAGGGCGGTGGAAGCGGCCACGGAGAGCCGAACAACTGGCTGTCGACCTTCGGGGGCCCGGCCTGGACCCAGGTGCCCGACGGGCAGTGGTACCTCCACCTGTTCGCGCCCGAGCAGCCCGACTTCAACTGGCGCAACCCCGAGGTGCGGGAGGAGTTCCTCGACGTCCTGCGGTTCTGGCTCGACCGGGGGGTGGACGGCTTCCGGATCGACGTCGCGATGGGCCTCATCAAGGCGGAGGGGCTGCCCGACACCGATCCGGGCTTCACCTCAAGGTCGCCGATCTGGAGCCGGCCGGAGGTGCACGACATCTATCGCGACTGGCGACGGGTGCTCGACTCCTATCCCGGCACCCGTGTCGCCATCGGCGAGGTCTGGACCGACTCGGCCGAGGACCTCGCGTTGTACGTGCGGCCCGACGAGCTGCACCAGAGCTTCAATTTCGCCTGGTTGGAGGCCCCCTGGTCGGCCACGGCCTTCAGGAAGGTCATCGACGACACCCTCAAGGCCGTCGCCTCGCCGACCTGGGTGCTGTCCAACCACGACGTCGTACGGCACGTGACCCGCTACGGCCAGGGGTCGCTCAACCCGCAGGCCGGTCCGGCCCGGGCCCGCGCGGCGCTGCTCTCCATGCTCGCCCTGCCGGGGTCGGCCTACCTGTACCAGGGTGAGGAGCTCGGGCTGCCCGAGGTCACCGACCTGCCTCCGGAGGCGCGGCAGGACCCGATCTTCGCGCGGTCGAACGGCGAGGTGCCGGGCCGCGACGGCTGCCGGGTGCCGCTGCCCTGGTCGGGCACCGAGCCGCCGTACGGCTTCGGGTCCGGCGGGTCGTGGCTGCCGCAACCGGCGAACTGGGCGGACCTCACGGCCGAACGGCAGGCGGCCGACCCGTCCTCGACGCTGTGGTTCTACCGACGGGCGCTGCAGACGCGGCGGGAGCTGCGCGGCACGCTGCCCGAAGCGATCACCTGGCTGGAGTCGCCGGAGGAGACGCTGTTCTTCCGGCGGGGCCGGCTGCTCTGCGTGATCAACTGCGGCGAGGGCGCGGTGGCGCTCCCGCCCCACGACCAGGTGCTGATCACCAGCGGCCCGCTCGACGGCACCGCTCTTCCCGCCGACACGGCGGCCTGGCTGCTCACCGGCTGACCGCGCCCCGCCTCCGGACCGGCCACCCTCTCCGGACCGGCCTTGGCTTCCCGACCGGCCTCCGCCTCCCGACCGGCCACCGGCTCCGACCGGGCCACCGTCTCCGGACCAGGCCACCGCCTCCGGCCGTCGCGGCCGGTCACGGAGCGAGGGCGGTGAACCGCTTGAGGTAGGCGAGCTCGTCCTCGTCGAGCCTGCGGGGGCGGGCCTCCGCGGCGTCGTAGGCCACCAAGACCGTGCGTGCCTCGGCGTAGAGCGTCTCGTCGTCGCGGATCTCGTACGCGAGGGTGAAACGCACACTGGAGATCTCGGTGACCCACATCTCGACGCGGACGGGATCGGCGCGGAAGGTCAGGGGCCGCCGGTAGTCGATCTCATGCCGGGCGACCACCAGGTCCTGCCGGCGGCCGGCGAGCTCGCGCGGCCGCTCCCACAGCATGGACACCCGCGCGTCCTCAAGGTAGTCGAGGAAGCGGACGTTGTTGACGTGGCCGAAACTGTCGATGTCGGCGAAGCGCACCTTGCGCTCGAAGACGAAGCGGGTCAGCTGCTCTGGAGGATGGCGTAGCTCGGTCACCGGTCAAACCTAACGGGCCCCCGTCCCCCGCCGTGGCGGCGGGGGACGCAGGCGACAGGCCCGCGAACGGGCGAGGGAACTCGGATCAGTCGCGGGTGAGCTTGCGGTAGGTGACGCGGTGCGGGCGGGCGGCGTCCGCGCCCAGCCGCTCGACCTTGTTCTTCTCGTAGTCGGCGTAGTTGCCCTCGAACCAGAACCAGTTCGAGCCCTCTTCCCACGCCAGGATGTGGGTGGCGATGCGGTCGAGGAACCACCGGTCGTGCGAGGTGATCACCGCGCAGCCCGGGAAGTCGAGCAGCGCGTTCTCCAGGCTGGACAACGTCTCGGTGTCGAGGTCGTTGGTGGGCTCGTCCAGCAGCAGCACGTTGCCGCCCTGCTTGAGGGTGAGGGCGAGGTTGAGCCGGTTGCGCTCGCCGCCGGACAGGACCCCCGCGAGCTTCTGCTGGTCGGGGCCCTTGAAGCCGAACGCCGCGACGTACGCCCGCGAGGGCATCTCGACGTTGCCGACCTTGATGTGGTCGAGCCCGTCGGAGACGACCTGCCAGACGTTCTTGTTCGGCTCGATGCCGGCCCTGCTCTGGTCCACGTAGGAGATCTTGACGGTGTCGCCGACCGTGATGGACCCGGTGTCCGGAGTCTCGGACCCCGTGATCATCCGGAACAGCGTAGTCTTGCCGACGCCGTTCGGGCCGATGATGCCGACGATGCCGTTGCGCGGCAGGTCGAAGGACAGCTCGTCCATCAGCAGCCGGTCGCTGAAGCCCTTGCTCAGCTTCTCGGCCCGGATGACCGTCGTGCCCAGGCGGGGGCCCGGCGGGATCTGGATCTCCTCGAAGTCGAGCTTGCGGTACTTGTCGGCTTCGGCGGCCATCTCCTCGTAGCGCTGGAGACGGGCGCGGCTCTTGGTCTGGCGGGCGCGCGCGTTGGAGCGCACCCACTCCAACTCCTCCTCCAGGCGCTTCTTGCGCTTGACGTCCTTCTGGCCCTCGACCCTCAGACGCGCGGTCTTGGCCTCCAGGTAAGTGGAGTAGTTGCCCTCGTACGCGTAGCACCGGCCGCGGTCGAGCTCCAGGATCCAGCCGGCCACGTTGTCGAGGAAGTAACGGTCGTGGGTGACGGCCAGAACGGTGCCGGGGTACTTCTCCAGGTGCTGCTCCAGCCACTGGACGCTCTCCGCGTCGAGGTGGTTGGTGGGCTCGTCGAGCAGCAGCAGGTCGGGCTGCTCCAGCAGCAGCTTGCACAGCGCGACCCGGCGCCGCTCGCCACCGCTGAGCGTGGTCACCTCGGCGTCGGGCGGCGGGCAGCGCAGCGCGTCCATGGCCTGTTCGAGCTGGCTGTCGAGGTCCCACGCGTTGCTGTGGTCGAGCGCGTCCTGCAGGCGGCCCATCTCCTCCAGCAGCTCGTCGCTGTAGTCGGTGGCCATCTGCTCGGCGATCTCGTTGAACCGGTCGAGCATCGCCTTGGTCTCGGCGACGCCCTCCTCGACGTTCCCGAGCACGGTCTTGGACTCGTTGAGTGACGGCTCCTGCAGCAGGATGCCGACGGTGAAGCCGGGCATCAGCCGAGCCTCGCCGTTGGACGGCTGCTCCAGGCCCGCCATCATCTTGAGCAGCGTCGACTTGCCCGTGCCGTTCGGGCCCAGGACACCGATCTTGGCGCCCGGCAGGAACGACAGCGTGACATCGTCAAGGACCACCTTGTCACCGTGCGCTTTGCGCACGCGCTGCAACGTGTAGATGTACTCCGGCATACCTTCAAGCCTAGGGGATCGCACCGGCAGCGCCGTCCGCGCTGCGCGGGGGTGGGGCCACTGGGGCGGCAGGGAGGCAGACCCTGTCCCTGCCGAGCTCCTTTGCACGGTAGAGCGCGAGGTCGGCCGCGGCCAGCAGTTCGATCAGGTCCTCACCGTGAACGTTCATGATGGCCACCCCGGCGGAGACCGTGACCGTGACCATCGCCTGCTCGGTGGGGACCACCATCCGGCCGACGCGGGTGCGCAGCCGCTCGGCCACCCGTCTGGCCTCGTGGACGTCCGCGCCGGGCAGCAGCACGACGAACTCCTCTCCGCCGAACCGCCCCACCACGTCGTACTCGCGCAGCTGCGTCCGGAGGGTGGCCGCCATCTGGGCGAGGACCTGATCGCCCACCAGGTGGCCGTAGGTGTCGTTGACCTTCTTGAAGTGGTCGATGTCGACCAGGACCAGCGCGAGGGCGTCCCCGGTCCGCTGGGCCCTGGCGATCTCCGTGTCCGCCTCCCGCTGCCAGGCGGCCGCGTTCAGCAGGCCCGTCTTCGGATCCGTGCGGGCCGCGGCCTGGAGCTGGGCGTGCAGCAGGCTCCGCTGGAGAAGCACGACGGGCGGCAGCACGAGCAGCAGCAGCGCCAGATTGAGGCCGCAGACGACCGCGACGAGCACGCCGAGGCAGAGCTCGACCGCGTCGAGCAGGACGCGTTCGCGGTCCCACAGGACCTCGCACCAGCGGCCCTCCGGGTCGGACGCGTGCGCCGCCACCGCGATCAGTGCGGTGTTGAGCACCGTGAACAGCACCGCGCAGGCCGCCGCGACCGCGATCGGCCCGCCCTCCCCCGCCGACAGGTGTGGCGGGACGTGGACCCAGTGATGGAAGACGACCGAGGCGGAGGCCGCCGCGAGTCCGATCGCCGCCGCGCTGAACACGCGGCGGTACAGCACGGTCGCCCGCACCCTGAGCTGCAGCAGGATCTGCATCGGTATGGGCGCGAGCAGGGCGTAGACCGGCGGAAGCAGGAACGCCACCGGCAACCACCAGGCGGACAGCAGGTCGCGGGACACACCGGCGGGCATGCCGAGGCGGCGGGTCGCCTCGATGCACACCGCACCGCACGCGGTGAGCGCCCCGAACATGGCGAGGTGGTGAGCGTGGAGCGGGGTCGCCTTCGCCAGCACCGCGATGAGGACCGCGTCGAAGGCCACGATCGCACACACGTAGGCCACGAGGGCGGGCGGCTGGGCCAGCAGCGGCCAGCGACTTCGCAAGCAGATCGCGCTTCGCGGCCTGGCCGAGGTCTGACCGGTTGCCGTCATCCCGCCCCCCAGTAGCCGAAGCCAGTCTCACGATGAGTAACACAATAGTTGCGGAGTGTGCGATGCGCGACGGGAACCACTACCTTGGCACGATGGCCATCTGCATCCGATGGGCCGAGGAGGCGTCTGCGGCGGTTTACCCGACCTGCCTCGCGTCGGCTCCGGCGCAACCGGGTCGCGCAGGCTCCGCCCGTGCCCGCGGTGTCGCCCGGGGCGGCCAAGAGGCGGCCAAGAGCAGGCCGGCTCCACCCGCCGGATGCTACGCGGTGGGGGGAAGCGGCGGCAACGGCAGGGGCAGACCCGGCAGGCCGTCGACACTGGTCGCGACGTGCTCCTTCTTGTGGAAGTACGCGTCGAGCGACTCGTCGGTCTCGCGTTCGAACCGCGAGCCGTGCAGCGGACGGTCCCCTTCGTAGGTCATGAACGGGACGGCGTACCCGCACGTGTCACGGATCTTCTCGGCGGTCACGACGATGATCGCGCGCAGGCCGTGCCGGGCCGGGTCGATGTCCGGAAAGTAGCGCATCAGACCGGCCCAACGGGGATCGTCGCGGAATACCGGCTCACCGCGACCGTGCACCCGCACGATGGTGGGAGGGCCGTCGAAGGCGCACCACATCAGGCTGATGCGGCCGTTCTCGCGGAGGTGGGCGATCGTCTCGGCGTTGCTGCCGGCGAAATCCAGGTAGGCCACGGTGAGTTCGTCGATCACGGCGAACGAACCGGTCAGGCCCTTGGGTGAAAGGTTGACGGTGCCCTCGCCGGCCAGCGGCGCGGTCGCTGTGAAGAAGATGTGCTGCGCCTCGATAAAGGCGCGCAATCTGCCATCTATCCGCTCGTAGCTCTTCCCCATGGCCCGATTATGACCGGGGCGCGACGCAGAGGCGGGGACGGCGCGGTGGGAGCGAGGGCGTGGGAGCGGGGACGGCTCAGGGTCGCGAACACCGAAGTCCTCGGCGGGGTCCCACGACGAGGGATGCGGGTCAGACGCCCGGCGGGGCGAGCACGATGTCGAAGCGCACCCTGGTCCAGGTGCCTTCGATCATCCGCCCGTCGGGGGTCGGAGTGCCGGCCGGCTGCCGCTCGAACTTCTTGATCAGCGACTCCTTGACCCCGAAGACGGAGTCGTTCCAGCCGATCGGGTCGCCCTCGGGAAAGATGTGCGTCACCAGCGTGCGCCCGTTCTCGTGGCTGACCATGAAGTGCAGGTGCGATGCCCGCAGCGGGGAGCGGCCGACCGCGGTGAGCATCTGCCCGACCGGGCCGTCGTCCGGGATCGGGTAGGGCGTCGGGGTCAGCGCCCAGAACCGGTAGCCGCCGTCCTCGGCCGAGAACAGGTGACCACGTGCGGAGCGCCTGGGCACGTCGTACTGCACGTCATAGAGGCCGGCCTCGTCGGCCTCCCAGACCTCGATGCGCGCGCCCTCGAGCGGGTTGCCGTCGGTGTCGGTCACCGTGCCCTCGACCCAGCAGGGCTCTCCCGGCGCGCCCAAGGCGACGTCGCCGCCGAGCCCGACGTGCGGGGCGTCCTCGACGAAGAACGGGCCGAAGACCGTCGCCTCCGTGGCGTCCTTGTACGCCGCGTTGTTGACGTTGATGGTCTGCATTGAGGCACCGAGGGTGTCCGACAGCAGGATGAACTCCTGACGCACGTCGTCGGTGATGTGACCGGCCCTGGTGAGGAAGTCGATCGCGGCGCCCCACTCCTGCTCGGTCAGTCGCACCTCGCGGATGAAAGCGTGCAGGTGCTCGACCAGGGCGACCATCAGCTCCTTCAGCCTCGGGTCGGGGCAGTCGGCGAAGGAGGCGACGACGTTCTCGACCAGCTTGGCCTCGACGGCCTCCTGCCCGGCACCGATCTCCCGATGGACGCGGCCCTGAGTGCCGGCCTGGGCCGATCCCGGGTCCCCATGGATGCTCATCGACGCTCTCCTTCCCACGCAGCACGCAACAGCGCAGTGAGGTTCTCTTCGGTCACGGAGGTCGGGTTGCCGGCCGGTAGGGCGGCCATGATCGGCGCGACCGCCTTGGTGATGCCTTCTTCGGGCATCCCGTAGTCCTTCAGCGCACGCGGCGCGCCGACCTCCGCCCGCAGCGCCGCCAGCCCCTCGACGGCGGTGGCGGCGCCGAAGGCCGCCGCCATGCGCCGCTCGGCCTCGGGCGCGCCCGGAGCGTTGAAGGCCAGCACGTGCGGGAGCACGACGGCGTGGGTCTGCGCGTGGGGCAGGTCGAACATGCCGCCGAGCACGTGGCAGATCTTGTGGTGCAGTCCCGAGCCGGCCGACGCGAACGCGACCGCGGCGAGGTAGGCGCCGTACAGCGTCTGCTCGATGCCCTCGATCGCGCCGCCGTCCGCCGTGACGACGGGCAGCCCGGCGGTCAGTGCGCGGATGCCCTCGCCCGCCAGTGCCCGGTCGACCGGGTCCGCCCGCGGTCCCCACATCGAGTCGACGCAGTGGGCCAGCGCGTTGAGCCCCGACGCCACGCTCATGTCCGCGGGCAGCAAGGTGAGCAGCCCGGCGTCGTAGACGATCGAGCGCGGCAGCACCTTGTCGTCGACGCCGGTGGTCTTGGTCCCGCCCTCGGTCAGGCCCCAGACGTTGGTCGCCTCGGAGCCCGCGTAGGTGGTCGGGACGGCGATGACCGGCAGGCCGGTCGTCATGGCGACGGCCTTGCCCAGCCCGGTGGCCGACCCCCCGCCCACGGTGACCACGACGTCGGCCTCGGCGGCCGCGGCGGCCCTTCGCGCCCGGCCGGCCACCTCGACCGGGACGTGCATGACGACCTCCTCATGCCGCAGCACGACCGGCAGCCGTGTCGCGATCGGGTCGGCGAGGGCGGCCGCGCGGCCGGAGGCGATCAGCATGACCCGCCGGGCGCCGAGGAGGGAGACCTCCTCGGCCACGGCCTCCGGCGAGCCGCCGGAGGCGAAAACGACGCGCTGCGGCAGCGTCGCGTGGACGAACCTCATGCCCGCCCCAGCAGCTTCGGCAGCGCCGCGCGCAGGGCGCCGGCCGGGTCGTCGGGCAGGCTCATCGCACGCCGGGCGATGTGCGCGTCGGGGCGGACCAGCAGCACGCCTGACTCCTCTGTCTCTCGAAGTTTGGCCCGGTCATAGTACAGATCGGTGATTTCAGGACAGGGATCGACCCGGCCAAGACCCGTGAGGCCCTGAGGTCCGTGGACACCCCACTAAGCCGCCAGTGCGGGCGGGAGCCAGGCGGCGTCGCCGTTGTCCCGCACGGCACGCTCCGGGTCCGTCGCCCCGTCCGAGGCCGGGTCCGTCGCCCCGTCCGTCGTGCTTCCCGTTGTGCCTTCCTCGGCGTCGATCTCCGCCGTGCCGCCGGTCCGCGGCGCCTCGTCGCCCTGCCAGGCTCCGGCGGCCGCCAGCGTTCCGGCCACCGACGAAGCCGCGTCGTTCGCGCCCCGCGCGCCGACGAGGGCGTCGAACGCCTCGTCGTCTCCGCCGCCAACGGACGCCGCGCTGGGCCCACTGAGCCCGCTGGAACCGCTGGGAGCGGTCAGCTCCCATTCCCGCGTCGCGTCTTCCATCGCGTGGCGCTCGCCGTCGCTCGGCGCGCCCGCCGAGTAGGCCCGGATCGGCTTCTCGAACGTGGCGATGCCCCACTTCAGGTCATGGCCCACCGAGCTGGCCTCGATCTCCGCCCAGAACCGCTGCTCGCCGTCGCGCTCGAACTGCTTGATCCGCAACTTGCCGTACACCACGACCGGGTGTCCCCTGCGGATCGACTGCTGCACGTTGTCCGCCAGCCCGCGGTAGCAACGAACGGTGTAATAGGTGGTGTCCCTGGTCTGCCAGGTGTTGGTCTGCTGGTCGAGGACACGCCTGTTGACGGCCATCCGCATCGAGGTGACACGCGAGCCGTCGCGGAACTGATACTGCCGGGGGTCGTCGGTGACGTTCCCGCTCAGCGTGACGTAGATGTCGTTCATCGAAGTGCCTCCCCGGCCCGGTCACTCGCCGGGCTCGGGGGACACACTGGCCGCGCATCGCACAGCCTCACGGGCCAGAAACCCGTTCTGTGGATGAAGCCACGCCTGTGGGCAACGCTCCGGGCCGCCCCGCTCGACGGGAAGCGGGGGGCGGGAGGTCCGGCGCGGGGCGGCGCGTCCCGCGGCAGGCGTTCGACGCCCGGCCGCGCCCGTCCCGGCGGCAGGTGCTCAACGCCCGCCGCGTCCGTCGGGCGGCAGACGTTCAGCGAAAGGCGTTCAGCGCCGGGCGGCCGCCATCGCGCCGAAATACTCGTTGTAGCGGTTCAGCTCGCGCTCGACCGGCTCGACGACCATGTTCTGCGCCAGGACGCCCACACGGCGTCTCATGTCGCGCTCAAGCCGGTCGCGTTCCTTGCCCGCGGCGAGCACCACGAAGTTCCTGCTCGCCATGGCCGAGAACAAGCCAAGTCCGAGGACGCTGATCATCATCAGCCCCACCCAGGGCAGCACGGCCACGTCACCGAGGACCTCGGCCGGCGGACGGCCCGCCTTGAACACGCCGTACGCCAGGATCGCGCCCGCCCAGGCGAGGCTCGCGACGAACATGAGCACCAGGAGGTACTGCCAGATCTTCAGGAGCCACCACCAGACGGGCACCCGGTCGAGCGGCGGAGCCACCTCCGCCAGCTCCTCCGACAGCGCCTCGGGAAGCTCGTCCACCCGCGAGCGGGCCGCCTCGCGGACGCCGTCGCGCCACACCTCCGGCATGCCGGCCGTCAGCCCGTCGGCGAGCGCCTGCACCGCGTTGTCCACCTCGGCGGGCTGAGCGGTGACCGAACTCGCGACAAGGCCGCGGATGTCGTCCTTCACGCCCCCCAGCCGCAGGCTCTTGAGCGGATCGGGCCGCAGCCGGGCCGCCCAGCGCGCGTACGGCCAGCCGACCCAGTCGGCCGACCGGACGGCGTGCACGTTCTCGAGGGCCTCACCGAGAGCGGAGACGCCGACGGCGTCGCACAGCGCTTCGGCCAGCCCGGCACGCCGCGCGCCGTCCACCGTGGACTCCACCCGCAGCAGCTCCGGCACGTCCTTCACCAGGCGCAGCACCAGCCGGTCGAGGTCGGCCTCCAGGCGCTGGTAGGCCGCCCGCCGGGCGGCCACGGACTCGGCCAGGACGGCCTTCAGGCTGTCGACGCCCTTGCCGGTGGTCGCGGACGTCGCGACCACCCGGGGATCGGCCACGCCCTCGCGCCGGAGAAGGTCCTCCAGGTCGGCCACGCACTCCGCCTGCTCCTCCGGAGTGAGCCGGTCGGACTGGTTCAGCACGAAGACCGTCACCGCGTCGTGCCCGGTCAGCTCGGTCACGTAACGCCGGTGCACCGAGGCGTCGGCGTACTTCTGCGGGTCGAGGACCCACACGATGAGGTCGGCCGTCTGGATCAGCCGGTGGGCCTCGTGGTCGGTGAGCGCGCGGATCGAGTCGTGGTCGGGCAGGTCGAGCAGGATCAGCCCGTGCAACTGGCTCTCGCCCTTGTCGAGGGCGCTGGCGCGGGCGAACCGGTGCCGCCACTGGATCTGCAGCCAGTCGAGCAGCGGGCCCGCGCCGTCGATGCCCCACACGCAGGCGTGGGTGCGCGCGGTGGTCGGCCTGCGTACGCCGATGGGCGAAAGCTCCAGCCCGGAGACGGCGTTGAACAGGGACGACTTCCCGCTGCCCGTGCCACCGGCGAGCGCGACGACCGTGTGGTCGGACGACAGCTTGAGCCGGTCGCCCGCGCGCAGTAGGAGCTGGGCGGCATCCGTGACCAGCGCCGGGTCGAGCCGGCCCTGCCCCAGCTCAACGATCCTGGCCAGGGCGGCGAGTCTGGAGCCGAGCCCGTGCCGCCTCTCGGCGGTGCTGACAGCCGTCATGGATTCCTCACCGTGGTGCCGGAGACGTACCCGAGCGTGATCTGCCGGATCGGCTGCGTCATCGTGCGACCTCGAGGTTGTACGTTGCCTGGTAGAGCCGCGTCGCCGCGGCCTCGTCCGGGATCCCGGCGCTGTCGAGCACGTCGACATACCGGAGGGTCTCCTCGTCGAAGAGCAGGCCGACGCGGGCGCGCAGATCGCTGCGGGCCTTGGCGCTGATATTGCGCAGCGACTCGGCGCCGAGCAGGCCGCGCAGCAGCCGCTGGGGCAGTGCGCCGGCGCCCGCGCCCGCCGGCGCGTCCGTGGCGCCGTAGCCGAGCAGGCCGATCATGAAGATCAGCGAGAGCGAATCGACATCGAACGAGATCAGCTTGGCCACCGACCGCTTGGTCACGCCCTCGGTGCGGATGAGCTCGGTGACGTGGTCCTGCCAGGCGGCGATGGTCCTGGTGGTCCTGCGGGCGATTTCCTCCGCCGGGCGGCCGAGCCCCGGAGTCGCGGCCAGGCGGTCGCCCGCGCCTGCCCGCTGCCGCCAGCGCGCGACCGCCTCCTCGGTGGCCTGCTGGACGGCCGAGTTGACCAGCGCTTCGAGGCCCGCCCGCACGGCGGCCCTCAGCCCGCGCACCCGCTCGGGGCCCTGCGAGTGGCCCTTGCCCCCGCGGCGCAACCGGAGGGTGCGCATGAGGTCACCCGAGCCGGCGAAGTCCTGCCACCGGGCGAGCACCTCCCCGCGCAGCAGCGAGCCGTCCCTGGTCGCCTCGTCGATCCGCGCCAGGGCGCCCATGTAGGCCGCGTCGACGTCGGAGCGCAGATCGGCGCGCAGGGCGACCTGGGTCTCAAGATGCCGGGCGAGCGCGGGCAGCCGGGTGCGGAAGCTGTTCAGCACGCCGTTCAGCGTCGCCTTGACCGCCGCATCCCGCCGCTCGTCGTCGACGGACAACGCCGACAGCCACATGCGGAGATCCGCGATCTCGATCTCGGGCAGCCGCCCGTCACGTACGGACGTCTCGTTGATGACGAAGCGTTCGACCTCGCCCAGGCCGTACTCGTGCAGCATCCGGCCGAAGTGCTTCACGACGACCTCGCGGGACCTCGGCGGCACGCGGGACAGCACGATGACCAGGCGCGCCCCGCGTTCCTTGGCCCGGCGCAGCAGGCTCCAGGACGGCGCGTCGGCGTACCGGGACGCCGTGGTGACGAAGACCCACAGGTCGGCGGCGTCCAGCATGCGGTGCGCGATCTCGTGGTGCTCCTCCACGACCGAGTCGATGTCGGGCGTGTCGAGCAGCGCGATTCCCCGGGGCAGTGACGGGCTCGACGTCAGCACCACGCTGTCAGGCGTGGCGTCCCGTGTGGGTTCTGCGAGTCTTTCCACGCCTCCGAGAAGATCGCCGCGCGCATACCACTCGCGGTTGTCGGGGTGACAGACGATCAAGGGCGTCGACGTGGTCGGGCGGCGCACTCCCGTGGCCGAGACCCTCCCCCCGGCGAGCGAGTTGACGATGGTGGACTTGCCCGCTCCCGTCGAGCCGGCCACGGCGATCAGCGCGGGCGCGGTGCTCATGTGGACGCGCGGGATGACGTAGTCGTCGAGTTGCGCCAGGACCGCCGCCTGCGCCTTGCGCGCCTCATCGGAGCCCGGCACGTCGAGACCGAAGTGCAGGCCCTTCACCGCCGTGCGGAGCTGGTTGAGCGCCTCGGTCAGCGCCGCCGAGACCGGCTCTGGCATCGCGAACGAACCGGCCCGATCGCCGTCGAGCTCGTCGCCGTCGGGATTGTCGCCGTCAAGCTCGTCGGCGGCGTGCTCCGTGCCCTCGGCGCGCTCTGTGTGCTCGGCCCGCTCTGTGCCCTCGGCGTGCTCGGTGCTGTGCTCGGGGTTCTCGGCGGGCTCAGCGTGCTCGTCGGCGTCTTCAGCGCCCTCCGGGTCGTCCTCAGGGTCCGCCGAAGGGTCCGCCGGGCCTTCGGCGTCCGCCGAGTCGTCGGCGTCTGGTGCGTCCTGTTCGCCGTCGCCGGCCGCCGGCCCGCCGTCGGTCTCCTCGGCCACCGCGTCCTGCAGGGCCCTGCCGGGCCCGGCAGGCCGTACGGGGTCGTCCTCGGCCTCGGGGACGTCCTCATGGGAGGGCTCGGCCTCGGTCGCGTCCACGGCGAACCCGGCGGACCCGGCGGACGGCCGCCCGCCCGGACCCGAGTGAGGCGAAGTGAGCTCCGGCGCGGGCTCGTCGTCGCGGATCGGGCGGAACGCGATGGTCTGCTCACCCGGCGACTCCGGGTGCTGCGCCATGTCCGGCTCCTCGGTCACAGCATCGCCGGAACCCGCACCGGCCCCGTGGTCGGGCGTGTTCCTGGCTGCCGATCTCACGGGACCCGCTCCGCTCGCACCATTTCGATCTCCTGGCCGACCTTGACGAC
This sequence comes from Microbispora bryophytorum, assembly GCF_006874465.1. Classification (GTDB taxonomy): domain Bacteria; phylum Actinomycetota; class Actinomycetes; order Streptosporangiales; family Streptosporangiaceae; genus Microbispora; species Microbispora bryophytorum. The sequence continues at coordinate 68,994 of NZ_VIRL01000010.1, forward strand.
CTCGCCGACGATCACGATCGCCGGAGGCCGCACTCCGGCCGCGGTCATCCGTTCCGCCACAGTCGACAACGTCGCGGCAACGGCTCGCTGGGTCGGAAGAGTACCGTCCTGTACCACCATCACGGGAGTTTCCGGTGAACGTCCGTCTCGGACCAGCGTTTCGGCGATCTCCTTGATCCTTTCGACCGCCATGAGAAGTATCAGGGTTCCCGTCGATCGCGCCAATCCGGGCCAGTCGACGGTGGACGCGGGGTCGTCGGGCGCGACGTGCACGGAGATGACGTGGAACTCCTGGCTCACCCCACGATGGGTGACCGGGACCCCGGCCGCCCCTGGCACCGCGACCGCGCTGGTGATCCCGGGCACCACGGTCACCGGGATGCCCGCCCGGGCACAGGCGATCATCTCCTCGCCGCCCCGGCCGAAGACGAACGGATCCCCGCCCTTCAGCCGTACGACGAACCTGCCCTTGCGGGCGTGCTCGATGAGCAGTTCGTTGATCTTCTCCTGGGGCAGCGACCGGCCATAGGGCACCTTCGCCGCGTCGATCAGCTCGACGTCGGGCGACAGCTCGTCCAGGAGCGCGCGGGGCGCGAGGCGGTCGGCCACGACCACGTCGGCCTGGGCCAGGAGCTGGCGTCCCCGCACGGTGATCAGGCCGGGGTCGCCGGGACCGCCGCCCACCAGTGCGACACCGACCGGCTTGGTGCGGTGCCGCCGGGCGTCCACGGTGCCGTCGCGCAGCGCGCCCACGATCGCGTCGCGGATGCCGGCCGCCCGGCGGGGATCGCCACCGGCGGTGACCGCCACGCCGACCTCGTCCACCCGCCCGCTGGCGGGGGTCCAGGCCGCGGAGGCGTCCTTGTCGTCGGCCCGCACGCACCAGATGCGCTTGGCCTCGGCCTCGGCGGCGACCGCAGTGTTGACGTCGCGGTGGTCGGTGCAGGCGTGCACCAGCCAGGCGCCGTCGCAGTCGCCGACCTGGTAGGGCCGCCGCTCCCAGGTCACCCGGCCCGTGGCGATGAGATCGTCCAGCGCCGGGGTGACACTGGGCGAGACCAGGGTGACGGAGGCCCCGGCGTCGAGCAGTGCGGGGATCCGTCGCTGAGCGACGTGTCCGCCGCCGACCACGAGCACACGCCGCCCATCGAGGCGGAGGCCGAGCAGGTAGGGCGCCATGACCCCTGTCTCCCTATCGCGTCAAGCGTGCATTGTTAGGAGGCAAACCTACCCGCTGGGCTCGGGCGACATTCACAGGATGAGACTTGTGAGTCCACGGGGCGGTCGCCCGCGCCCCGCGCGGCGCTCACTCGCCCTTGTCCGCCACGCCCGCGGAGTCGAAGGTGGCGACCTCGTGCATGACCCGCGCCGCCGCGCTGACCAGAGGGTGGGCGAGCAGCCCGCCGGTTCCCTCCCCGAGGCGCAGCCGCAGGTCGACGAGCGGGTCGAGGCCCAGGTGGGCCAGCGCGACCGCGTGACCGGGCTCGGCCGAGCGGTGCCCGGCCAGGCAGTAGCCGATCGCGTCGGGCGCGAGCGCGCCCGCCACCAGGGCCGCGGCTCCGGCGATCACCCCGTCGAGGATGACGGGCACCCGGGCCGCGGCGGCGCCGAGCACGAAACCGGCGATCGCCGCGTGCTCCAGGCCGCCGACCGCCGCGAGCACCCGCAGCGCCTCGTCGGGCCCGGCGGGTACGGCTGCCGCCTCGGTGATCCCGTTGGCCCGCAGGCCCCGCCGTACGATTTCGATCTTGTGCTCGTAGGTGGTGTCGTCGACGCCGGTCCCCCGGCCGGTGACCCCGGCGGCGGGCCTGCCGGTGAAGGCGCAGATCAGGGCGGCCGACGCGGTGGTGTTCGCGATGCCCATGTCGCCGGTGACGAGGCAGCGCCCACCCGCGTCCACCAGGTCGCGGGCGACCTCGATTCCGGCCGTCAGGGCGGCGGTGGCCTGCTCCCGCGTCATCGCGGGCCCCTGCGACAGGTCGGCCGTGCCGTACGCGACCTTGCGGGCGAGCAGCCGGGGCGCGGGCGCCAGGTCGGCCGCGACGCCCACGTCCACCACGGTCACCGACGCGCCCACCTCGGCGGCGAAGGCGTTGGCGACCGCTCCTCCCGCGGTGAAGTTGGCCACCATCTGCGCGGTGACCTCCTGCGGCCAGGGGCTGACCCCCTGCGCGTGCACGCCGTGGTCGGCGGCGAAGATCGCCAGGGCGGCCGGGACCGGGAGCGGCGGCGGGCACGTCCCGGCGATGCCGGCGAGCCGCACCGCGACGTCCTCGAGCACTCCGAGCGAGCCGCTGGGCTTGGTGAGCCTGTCCTGGTAGGCCCTGGCCTCCGTCATGGGGCCGGGCTCGACCGGGCGGATGGCGCCGATCGTCTCGCCGAGGGACGTCATGCTCTCTCCTTCTGCGCGGCGGCTACACCGCGCTGGCGATTCCGGGCTGGGGGAGCGGCCCGTCCGGCGCATCGCCGCGGGGCTCCTCCCCCGCCTCGCCGCGGCCGGCCACGCCGATCATGCTATCGGCCTCGATCTCGCCGTCCGTTTCCGGTTCCGGTGTCTCGGCGTCGAGCGCCTCGGCACCGAAGACGCCCACGCCGAGCGACTCCAGCTCCAAGGGCGCAGGGTCGGCAGGCTCGCGGCTCAGCGGCTCTGCGCCGGCGTTCCGGGTCGCGTCCAGCCGAGCGGCGATGTCGGTCACGCGGCCGGCGCCGTTCCCGGCGTGACCCGCGGCCGGCCTGCGCCCCGCGGGGAACGGCCGGGCCGGCGACAGCACCGCGGACGGGCGGCGCGCGGCCGGCGCCGAGGACTGGCCGCCCCCGGCGAGGGCCTCCTCATACCTGTCGATCACCACGTCGGCGAGGCCCTCGCAGTCACCGATCACCTCGGCGCAGCGGATGTCGAGGCCCTCGTGGTTGGCGCCGTACGCCAGCGCCTGCGCCCAGATGCGTTCGAGGACTCCGCCGGCGAACAGGACGTACGGCAGGACGATCACGCGCTTGGCGCCGAGCCTGCGGCAGCGCTCCAGGCCGCCCGGCACGCCGGGGCGGGTGTGCGACACGTAGGCGGTCTCCACGGTCAGCAGGTCGGGGGCGTGGGTCTCCCAGAACAGCCGCGAGACCCGGTGCACCTCGGCGTTGACGGCGGGGTCGGTGGAGCCGTGCCCGACCAGGACGACCGCGGTCTCGCCGGGCGCGATCTCGGCGGGCGGCTCGTCGGCCACGAACCTCGGCATCTCGGCGCGGGCGTCGGCGAGCCGCTCCGCGAGCAACTTGAGCACCCGCGGGTCGGGCCCGAGGGGGCGGCCGAGGTCGTATTCGAGCGTGGGGTGCCGCTCCTGCTCCAGGGCCATGGTGCCGGGGATGTCCCCGAGCGCGCGCCGGTCGCCGGTCAGGCTGAGCGGCACAGCGATCAGGTGGTGGTGCCCCCGGGCCACGAGAGAGGCGATGGAGTCGCCGAGCGGGGGGCGGGCGTTCGTGATGAAGCCGCCGCTCACCTCGGCGGGAAGCCCGTCGAGGCGGCAGCGAAGGCGGTGAACGAACCTGCCGAACTCGGCGACGCCGGTCTCATCGTGGGTGCCGTGGCCGATGAGCAGCAGCGGCGGTTTCATCTAGCTGATCTCCCCTGCAGTTGACCTGCGTGTCGTTCACAATCCCCCGCCCCTGCCCCCGATCCGGGCCGGCGCCGCCCGTGCGCATGCCCGGACGGAGTCTCCCGCTTCTGGACGCGCGCTCACCGGCCTGCGGGAGGGTCACGGCTGGCGAGGATAGCCTTCCGGCCCCCAATCATGGTGGCCGCTTGACCGATGGCACAGGGACTAGGGGGATTCTTTACCTATTGCCAGGAAATTTCCCCGTTGAGCATGCCGAACAGGACGGCGTCGGCCCAGCCCCCCGGGATCGGCAGCACCTGCCGCATGATGCCCTCCTCGATGAACCCGGCCTTCCTCGCGACCGCCTGACTCGCGCGGTTGCCCGTCGCGACCAGCAGGTGAACCCGGTGGAAGCCGAGGTCGAACAGGTAGGCCGCCGCCAGCTGCGTGGCCTCCACCGCGTACCCCTTGCGGCGGGCCCACGGCGCGATCCAGTACCCCAGTTCGGCGTCCCCGCGTTCGTGGTCCTCACGCTGCACGCCGATGGCTCCGGCGAGCCGTTCCCCGTCCTTCGGCTGTATCGCGAAGTTGCCACCATAGCCGGGGCCGTTCGCGTGCGCGAGCCGGGTGCACCACTCCAGCGCGCGCTCCAGCGTGTAGCCCTCGGCCCACGGCATCCAGCGGGCGATCTCGGAGTCGCCCTTCACCGCCTCGACGACGTCGAAGGCGTCCCGCCGGGCGAACGGCCGCAGGACCAGCCGCTCGCTCTCGATCCTGCGGCGCGGGACCCAGCGCTCGTCGCCGCGCAGCCGGCCGAAGACCACCAGGTCGTGCGGGCCGTCGTCCTCGAATCCCGCGCCGCGGAGCAGTCCCTCACGGGTGAAGCCGGCCTTCTCCGCGACCCTGACCGACGCGAGGTTGTCGGCGTTGGCCCGCAGCTCGATCCGCCTCAGCGGGCCCTCCCCGAGCAGGCGGCCGACGAGCCCGCGGACCGCCTCGGTCGCGTAACCCCGGCGGCGGTAGGCGGGATGCACGCCGTATCCCACCTCCGCGGTGCCCGCGCCCCACAGGGTCTTGAAGACGCTGATCGACCCGACCACGCCGTCCCGCGCGTGCATCGCGAGGTGGATCCCCTGGCCCGAGCGCCACAGTTCGTGCACGCCGTGGGACAGCCACTGGGCGATCGCGGACGGGTGCCCGGGCGCGCCCGGCGGCAGCGCGGTGGGGTGCGCGCCGTCCTCGATGACGGCTCGCACCTGGCCCGCGTCCCCAGGCCGGAACGGCCGCAGGATCAGCCGTTCGGTGTTGATCGTCAGCCGCTCGTCGAACAATGCGTCACTCCATCACATAAGCGGATTTTTCGCCCGCCGCAGATTATGTGGGGCACAGCCTCACCTGACCCGATGTTTGGGGCAGGCGGTCCGGGTACGAGGCACGTCAGTGACCCTAATCGGGAGGTGAGGTCATGAGTATCCAACGCGGCAGCGCCAAGCACGGCCGCCGGATCGACGAGGAGCAGAAGCACGAGACGCAAGGCCTCGTGCAGGGCGGCGGAACCAGCCGGGCGGAGGAGTGGCGCGAGCCCGAGCCGACGCAGCAGCCAGAAGAGGACATGTCACCGCCGCGCCGGCAGCCGCCCGGCCGCGAACCCGGGACCCCGCTCGGCATCACCCCCGCCGACGTCGAACGCCGCAGCCACCTCGCCACCTGGCTCAGCGACACCGGTTTCCCCGCCGACCCGGCCAAACTACTCGCCCACGCGGAACGCAAGAACGCCCCCGAGGCCGTGATCGACGCCGTACGGCGGCTGCCCGACATGAGGTTCCACAACATCGGGGAGGTGGCGGAGGCGCTCGGACTCGGAGTGGAACGGCAGCGCTGGTAGGGAGGGCCCGTGAGACTGGACTTCATTCGCCGGCTGTACGAGCGGGGCGGCCCGTACGCCTCGGTGTACGCGGACACCGATCGGTCCTCCGAGGGTGCGGCCAGCGTGATCCAGCGGCGGTGGGCCCATCTCAGGGAGCGGCTCGCCGAGGAGGGAGCGCCCGCCTCGGCCCTCGACCCCATCGGCGAGCTGCTGCTCGATCCCGGGTGGGCCGCTCCCGGACGCGCCGCCTTCGCCGTGGAAGGCGCGGTGCTGCTCACCGAGCCGCTCGCCGCCCGGCCGCGCCGCCAGACCGCGCGGTGGTCGCCGCTCCCCCACGTGGTGCCGCTGCTCGCGCAGCGCGGCGAGCACGTCCCGCACGTCGAGGTGCTGGCCGACCGGGCCGGAGGCGACGTCGCCGTCGTGGCCGACGGGCGGCGGCGCGAGCTGACGGTGGAGGTGGCGGACCAGGACCGGCCGCTGCAGAAGACCGGCCAGGGCGGCAGGTCGCAGGCCAACTTCGACCGAGAGGTCGAGGAGGGCTGGCGCCGCAACGCCGTGGCACTCGCCGAGGTGGTCGAGAAAGAGGCGCACGGCATCGGCGCGGAGGTCGTGGTGCTGGCCGGCGATCCCAAGGCCCGCGCTCTCGTGACCGACCACCTCGCCAAGGACGTCCTACGGCGGCTGACGGTGGCCGAGCGCGGCAGCCGCGCCCCGGGCGCCGACCTGGACCACTTCCGGCAGGAGGTCGAAAGGGCCTGCCGGGCCTGGACGGATCGGCGCTGCGAGGAGCTGCTGAACACGTACGCGGCGGGCAACGCCGTGACCGGGCTGACCGAGACGGCGCGCGCGCTGCGCGACCGGAGGGTGGGCGCGGTGCTGATGCACGACGACCCGTCGTCCACGGCCACGATGTGGATCGGGCCCGAGCCCACGCAGTTGTCCACCGACCCGGAGGAGCTGGCCGCCTGGGGGGTCGAGGAGCCCATGCGGGAACGCGTGGACGCCGCCCTGGCGCGGGCGGTCGCCGCGACCGACGCCGAGCTGTGGTTCGTCCCGCGCCTCGAGTCGCCCGACGGGATCGGCGCGCTGCTGCGCTTCTGACCGCGTCGTGGTTCAGTCCACGATCAGCACTTCGAGCGTGCGCGGGCCGTGGACGCCCTCGACCCGGTTCAGCTCGATGTCGCTGGTCGCCGAGGGGCCGCTGATCCAGGTCTGGGGCCGCGCGGGGGCGAGCCGGGCGACGGCGTCCGGCACCCCCGCGACGACCTGGGCGGCCCGCACCACGCACAGGTGATAGTCGGGCACCAGCGTGAGCGCCCGCCGGCCCTGGCCCGGCCCGGTGTCGAGGACGATCGTGCCGGTCTCCGCGATCGCGACCGCGCAGGTGGTGACCACGCCGTCCACGGCGTCGAGGTCGGCGGCGCTCAGCGGCGGGTCGTCGGCGACCGCCTCCACGTCCGCGACGGCGAGCCATCGCGGGGGGAACCCCGCGGGCACGACGACCCGTCGCGCCCCGCGCCCCGCGAGAGACAGCGCGACGCGCTCCGGCACACCCGCCTCGTCCACGAGGTGGACGACGGCGCGGTAGTCGCCCACCCGCTCCTCGAACAGGCGGATGTCCCCCGGCGTCTGCGAGGGCCCTCGATAGGCGCGGGTGATCTCGACGTCGGGCGCGCCCGCCAGGGCGCGGCGGACCCGGGCGAGGATCAGGTCGCGGGAGCTCATCGGCGTCCTCCGTCCGTGCGGTCCCACCAGGCGCGGAACGACTCTTCCGGCACCTCGGGGAGGTCCCTGGTGTCGGTCCAGCCGCCGAGCGGCCCCGGCAACCGCCGAGGGATGAGCCGGTGCAGCCCGCGGGGCGTGAGCCGGCGCAGCCGTCCCCCGGCCCGCTGCAGGCGCGCCAGCCGTCCCGACCGCTCGAACACCCATCCGGCCGCCGCCATCCCGGCGCGCTCCGGCCAGGGGTGGCGGGCCCGGGTCCGCAGGTGCACCAGCACGGACGGGATGTCGATGGCCACCGGGCAGACCTCGTAGCAGGCGCCGCACAGCGAGGAGGCGTACGGCAGCGAGCGGTCGAGCTCTGAGCCCATGCCGCGAAGCTGCGGCGTCAGGATCGCCCCGATCGGCCCGGGATAGACCGACCCGTACGCGTGGCCGCCCACCCGCTCGTACACCGGGCAGACGTTGAGGCAGGCCGAGCAGCGGATGCAGCGCAGCGCCTGCCGCCCCACCTCGTCGGCGAGCACGCCGGTGCGGCCGTTGTCGAGCAGCACGAGGTGGAACTCCTGGCCCTCGGCGGCACCGGTCCACATCGAGGTGTAGGGGTTCATCCGCTCCCCGGTGGAGCTGCGGGGCAGCAGTTGCAGGAAGACCTCCAGGTCGCGCCAGGTCGGCAGCACCTTCTCTATGCCGACCACGCTGATCAGCGTGCGCGGCAGCGTGAGGCACATGCGGCCGTTGCCCTCGGACTCCAGCACGACCAAGGTGCCGGTCTCGGCGATCGCGAAGTTGGCCCCGGAGATCGCGACCTTGGTCTTCAGGAAGCGCTCGCGCAGGTGGAGCCGGGCCGCGTCGGCCAGCGCGGCGGGATCGTCCGTCAGGTTTTCGGGGGCGGGCCGGCCCCAGCCGGACATGTGCTCGGCGAAGATCTCCCGGATCTCCGCGCGGTTGCGGTGGATCGCGGGGACGAGGATGTGCGAGGGCCGGTCGTCGCCCAGTTGCACGATGAGCTCGGCGAGGTCGGTCTCGTAGGCGGTGATGCCGTGCTCCAGCAGCGCCTCGTTGAGGCCGATCTCCTGGGTGGCCATCGACTTGACCTTGACGACCTCGGTCTCGCCCGTGGCCTTCACCAGCTCGGTGACGATCCGGTTGGCCTCGGCCGCGTCGGCGGCCCAGTGGACATGGCCCCCGGCCGCCGTGACGGCCTCCTCCAGTCGCACCAGGTATCTGTCCAGGTTGCGGAGCGTGTGCTCCTTGATCGCCCGGCCGGCCTCGCGCAACTCGGCCCAGTCGGGCGCCTCCGCGACGACGCTCGCCCGCTTGGCCCTGATCGTCCGAGTCGCCTTGCGCAGGTTGAACCGCAGCTGCGAGTCCCGCAGGGCTCCCGCGGCGTTGCGCGGGAAGGGCCGGGTCGCCGGCATGCCGAGGAAGGTGACGCTCATCGGACCCCCGCCGTTTCGGTAGCGCACAGGATCTCGGCCAGGTGCATCACCCGCACGCCCGACTTCTGCCGGCCGAGCATGCCGCCGATGTGCATGAGGCAGGAGTTGTCGGCCGCGCACAGCACCTCGGCGCCGGTGTCGAGGACGGCCCGCACCTTGTCGGCGCACATCGCCGCCGACACGTCGGCGTTCTTCAGCGCGAAGGTGCCGCCGAAGCCGCAGCACTCCTCCACGCCCGGCAGCGGCGCCAGTTCGAGCCCCTTGACCTGGCGCAACAGCGTCAGCGGACGGTCGCCGAGATGGATGCCGCGCAGGGAGTGGCAGGTCGGGTGGTAGGTGACCCGGTGCGGGAAGTAGGCCCCCACGTCGGTCACCCCCAGCACGTCGACCAGGAACTCGGTCAGCTCGTACGTCTTCGGCACGACCTGCGCCGCCGCGTCGGCGAAAGGACCGGACGACCCGGCCAGCTTCGGATACTGCTCGCGGATCATGGCCGCGCACGAGCCCGAGGGGACGACGACCGCGTCATAGCCGCGCAGCGCCGCCACGCTGCGCCGGGCCAGCCGTACGGCCTCGTCCCGGTAGCCGGTGTTGGCGTGCATCTGGCCGCAGCAGGTCTGGGCGCGGGGGAAGTCGGCCTCGACGCCGAGACGGCGCAACAGGCGCACGACCGCCCGCCCGGTGTCCGGGAAAAGCGTGTCGTTGACGCAGGTGACGAACAGGGCTACCCGCACATGCCCTCCCGGCGTGTATGGTCAGACCAAATATGGTCAGACCATACATCCTGGTCTGCCCCCGGCGACACCGGCATCACGAGGAGCCGTAGTGACCACCGACGAACGCCGGCGTCCCGACGCCCGCCCGCGCGCCTTCGAGGAGGTGCTCGCCCGCAGCGAGGAGCGGATCGGGGCCGACGGCCTGACCGTGGGCGACCGGCTGCCGGGCGAACGGCAGCTCGCCGAGCAGCTCGGCGTCGGCCGGTCGTCGGTCAGGGAGGCGCTGCGCGTGCTGGAGACCCTCGGGGTGGTCGCGTCGCAGGCCGGGCGGGGCCCGGACGCCGGGGCGGTGCTCACCTCCCGCCCGGGAAACGCGCTCACCGACCTGCTCCGGCTGCATCTCGGCCTCGCCACGCTCTCGATGCGCGAGGTGATCGACACGCGGCTGATGATCGAGCAGTGGGCCGCGGCCCGCGCGGCGACGGCCAACGCGACGGCCAACGCGGCGGCTCCGGCGCGGACGGCGGCACAGACGGCGGCGCAGACAACCGAAGCACAGGCGGCAGAGGCACAGGCGGCGGAGGCGCGCACTGCCGAGGCAGAGACGGCGACGGCGCGGATGGCTGAGGCGGTCGCGGCCATGGACGCCGCCCGCGACCCCGCCGAGTTCGTCAAGCACGACATCGCGTTCCACCTGGCCCTCGCGGAGGCGGCGGGCAACCGGCTGATCGTGGCGGTCATGCGGGCGCTGCGCGACGCCCTGCGCCGCTACGCCGTGGACGCGGTCGTACGGCTCGGCGACACCGGCGGCCTGCAGGACGACCACCGGCGCATCCACCGGGCGATCGAGGACGGCGACTCCGTAGCCGCGGCGGCCGCGGTCGCCGAGCACCTCGCACGCGCCTATCCGGACTCCGGACCGGATTCATAGAACGCGTTCCGATCACGCGTGTTGGCCGACAGATCCGAGACCCGGGCCGGACCCACGCTCAGAGCGTACGGGATCTGGTCCTCGGCTGAGCGCCGCCCGGTCGGCGGCCGCGGCGGCGAACGCGCGCACGAGCGGATGGGGCCGCTGCTCGGCCAGCTCGGGCTGGAACAGCGTGACCAGATAGAAGGGGTGGCCGGGCAGCTCGGCCACCCGCGTCTCCCCCTCCTCGTCGTGACCGGTGAAGCACAGGCCGTGGGCCTCCAGGGTCTCCAGATAGGCGGGACCGGGGCCGTAGGAGCAGAAGTAGCGCTCCACGGTCCGGCCGGCGCCGACGATCCGCTCGGCCAGTGAGCCGGGGACGAGCCGCACCGCCGCCTCGTGCCCGGCGAGGGAGCAGGCGAGCTGTCTGATCAGCGGGTCCGGGGCGTCCGGGTCGTTCTCCGCGTGGCTCACGCTCAGCCCGCACACGTTGCGGGCGTACTCGAGCAGCGCGTGCTGGAAACCGGCGCAGGTGCCGAGCAGCGGGATCGCGTTCTCCCTCGCGGTCCTGGCGGCCGTGATCGCGCCCTGCTCGCTGCGGTAGGGGCTGCCGGGCAGGATCCAGACGCCCTCGAACCCGCCGAGATCGCCGACCTCGTCGGTCCTGATCCAGTAGGCGTCGAGGTCCAGCCCCTCACGCTCCCGTAGTGCGTCGAGGATGAGCGGGATGCGGGTGTGGGAGCGTACGGCGGGTGACCGGTCGCCCACCAGCGCGATGCGGGGTCTCATGACCTCCATGCTGGCGACCTGTGAACTTAATGACAAATGATGATTTCTGCGGTCCCCATAAGCGATGCTGATGTCGTGGATCCTCATCTGCTGCGCACGTTCGTGACCGTGGTCGCCGAGGGGTCGTTCTCGGCCGCCGCGGATCGGCTCGGCTACACCCAGCCGGCGGTGTCCCAGCAGATCGCCGCACTGGAGGCCGATCTCGGGGTGCCGCTGCTCACCCGCCGCCCCGTACGGCCGACCCGGGCGGGCGAGCGCCTGCTGGAGCACGCGGGGCCGCTGCTGCTGCGGCTGCGGGCCGCGCGGGCGGACGTGGCACGGTTGTCCGCGCAACCGCGGACCCTCACCGTCGCCGCGGGCCCGCTCACCCTCACGGCCGGTACGGCGGCGGCGCTGGCCGGGGTGACGACGTTGCGCATCGCCTGTGCGGCGGCGGCCGTGGCGCTGGTGGCCTCGGGCGAGGCCGACCTCGCGCTGGCCGACGGCCCGGCCGCGCCCTCCGACCCGCTGAACCTCCCCGACACCGGACCGCTCACCACCGTCGGCGTGCGGGAGGAGGAACTGGTGGTCGTGCTGCCGGAGGGGCATCCGCTGGCGGGCCGGACCGGACTGCGTCTGGACGACCTGGCCGACGCCCTGTGGGTGGACGCGCCGGAGGTGATGCCGCTCGACCGCCTGCGCGCGGCGGCACGGCTCGACGGGCTGCGGCCCGGCATCCGTTACGAGGGCCACGACCCGGCCGTCGCGGCGCGCCTGGCCGCGGCCGGGCACGGCCTGACCCTGCTGCCCGCGTCCGCCGCGCCGTGCGGGGTGCGGGTGCCGCTGGTCGCGCCGAGAATCGTCCACCGGGTCGAACTGGTGCACGCGGCCCTCCCGCCGGGCCCCGCCGCCGAGGTCGTCCGCGCGCTCACGTCCTGAGCCTTCCCTGAAGGGGAGCAGCGGTACTTCGCGCGGTGACGGAATCAGCCGGACAGGTCGCCCACCGCGTCGGCGTAGTAGACCGACCCGCCGAGGTGGAAGGCGACCTGGCGGAGCGTCCAGCCATCCCCCGGCGAATGGTCGAGCTGCTCCGGAGTCAGCGCCTCCAGGCGGGCCGTCCAGATCCGGGCGAGCCGGGTGAGCCTGCTGCGGGCCTCGTCGTGGTCCTGCTCGGTGAAGGGGGCGAGGTCGGCCGCGGTCGTGATCATGGATGCGTGCCAGTGGTCGGGCAGGGGCGCGCGGCCGGCCAGCCGGTCCTCGATCTCCGCCAGGTGGTCCACGAGGTGATCGGCCACCCGGCGGATCGCCTTGTGCGGGGTGTAGATCCGGTCCTCCGACGGCACCGGACGGCCGTCCCAGGCGGTCCAGGTCGCCGCCAGGCGGAGCACATGGTCGATCATCTCGGTCACGACCCGCGCGGGCTCTCGGTCGTCGGTCAGCGGGGCGTCGGTCATGTGCGGCCTCCAGGGTGCGAGGGGATGTGCCCGTGCAGGCTAGGGCCGTGTCGTTTCGACGCCCGCCGAAAGATCCCGCCCGGGCGTTTTCCGGAAACAGGCGACCGTGCCATCCGAGGCGATCGCCCAACTCCCGGCCAACCGTGATCACGACCGGGAAAGGTCTGGATCGACGGACAGGTGAAATCGGATATCGGCTCATGAGGATGCCGCATGGTGGAGAGAGTGAAAGGGGATGAATCCAGGTAGAGGCCTTGCATTCGTGAGCGGGTGACGGCTTGCCCGCAAAGGGGATGTCACGACGACGGAGACCCCGCAGTCTCCTCCGGCCTCGCACTTGACACGGCCGACGCTCGGGAACACCAGCCGTGTGCTCCCCCCGACCTCTCACATCAACCTCTGCGGTCAAGCCGACCAACGACTGCTGCTGGTAGAACAACTGCAGGGACAGCTGGAACACCGGGTGGCCCAGAAACCGACACTCCTCGCGCTGGACGACCTGCACTGGGCCGATCCGATCACTCTGCTGGCGCTGCGGTCGATGACCAGAGACCTCGCCTCCTACCCACTGGTCTGGATGCTGACCCGCACGACCGGCAGCGCCGACTGCCCCCGCCTCAACCGCCTGTACGACCTGCTGGAGCATGACGGCGCCATCCGGATCACGCTGGGAGCCCTGGACCAGCAAGCCGTGACGGACGTCATCACCGACATCCTCGGAGCCACGCCCGAGCCGGACGTGCTGGCCCTGGCCGGCATAGTCGACGGCAACCCCTTCCTGCTCGTCGATCTCCTCGAGAAGTTCAAAAGCGAGGGCGTCTTCCACATCACCGAAGGTCACGCGCGGATGGCGGCGTCCCCGCCGCGTACTCACGCGATCATGCAGGAACGCCTGGAAGGGCTGTCCGCACGAACGAGGTATCTGCTTCAGTGCGCCGGGATCTTAGGCCGTTCGTTCTCAGTGAAGGACCTGGCCGAAATGCTCGGCGAACCGACCAACACTCTGCTGCCGATGCTGGATGAGGCGATGTCGGCGGGCATCATCGAACCCGCCGGAGGCGAACTCGCGTTCCGGCACGACCTGCTGTGGCAGGCGGTGGTCAAAACCATCCCCGACTCCGTGCGCCGGGCCATGCACCACGACGCGGGAAAGATGCTGCTCAAACGTGGCGGGTCGGCTGTTCCCGCCGCCGCACATCTCATCCACAGCGCCGGTCGCGGTGATACGCCCGCGCTGCTCGGGCTCGACCGAGCGGCGCGCGAGGTGCTGCGGTCCTCACCGCAGACCGTCGTCGACCTCGCCCTACGGGCGCTTGAACTCAGCGACTCCGCCGACCCCGACTGGTTCGGTCGCGCCGCCACAGCCGTCGACGCCCTGACGGTCATCGGACGGCTGCCCGAGGCGGCCGATCTCGCCCGTTCCGCACTCGGCAGGGCCCCGCCCCGCCACGCCCCCCGCCTGCGATGCGCGCTGGCGCACATCCTGCTGTTGAGCGGCCGACCAGCCGATGCGATATCCGAGACCGAAAACCTGCTCACCCAGAAAGACATCCCCGATGACCTTCGCGGCATCGCCGAATGGACGATGTTCTGGGCGCTTACCTGTCTGAACGACTTCCGGAAAGGACGGCGGCAGGCGGAAGCCGTTCTGGCCGATCGCGAGCGGCACGCCGATGCCGCGGTCGTCGGAGCACTCCTGCTGCTCGCTCAGTTCGCCATGGTCGATGGGCGGATCGCCGACTCGTTCACGCACCTTTGCGAAGCCCTGCGCATCACCGACCGCGGCGCCGTCGAAGCCATCCAGCGCCCGTATACGCGCCTGATACTGAGCCTCTACTACAGGGCCATGCGCGAGTTCGACGCGGCCGACATCGCCATCCAGGCCGCCGAGGAGGAGATCAACGACCTCGGGCTGACCGTGCTCGCCGCACAACCCGCGCTGTTCCGCTCCGTTCTGCATCTGGGCACCGGCCGACTCGACGACGCCGCCGCCGAGGCCCAGGCCGGGAGCATGACCGCCGAAGAACTCGGCACCCACGGGTTCATCCGCGTCGGGCTGTCCATACTCGCTGTCATCGCCCTGCGGCAGGGCGACATCGACGCCGCGGTCCGGCACATCGAACGCTTCCAGTCCATCCAGGCCGCGCCCGAGATGTTGTACGGATCCGTGTGGGAGAAGTGGGTGATGGCGGCGGTGGCCGAAGCCCAGGGTGATCCCGGGCGCGCGGTCGACATACTCGACGCCATCTACACCGACGAGGAGAAGCGGCGCTGGGCACTCCTCACGACGCCTCTCACGGCCGCCTGGATGACCCGGCTGGCCCTGGCCGCGGCGAACCGTCCATATGCGCGGGCCATCCTTGACACGGCCGAGTACCTGGCCCGGAACAACCCGGACTTCCCCGTCTTCGCCGTCACGTTCGCCCACGCCCGCGGCCTTTTCCACCAGGACCCCGGTGCGCTGGCCGCCGCCGCTGATCAACCCGAACCGTGGGCACGCGCCCTGGTCGCCGAAGACCTCGGCGTCCTGCTGGCCACCACGTCCGGCACCGATGCCACCGCGAAGGCCGTCGACAGCCTGGATGAGGCGCTCGACGGCTATGAGCGCATCGGTGCGCTCTGGGACGTGGCCCGGGTGCGAGCCCGGCTGCGGGCGCTTGGTGTGCGGCGCCGCCACTGGGGCCAATCCCAGCGGCCGGCCTTCGGCTGGGAGAGCCTCACCGACACGGAACGCGCCGTCGCCAGCCTGATCATCAGGGGGATGACCAACCGCCAGATCGCCCAGCGGATGTTCCTGTCGCCCCACACGGTGTCCACCCACCTTCGCCGGATGTTCGGCAAACTCAACATCGCGTCCCGTACCGAGCTGGCCCGAATCGTCGCCGAAATGTGCCCCGAGCTCATCAAGGATGGTTAAGCGGGTCTTCACGGTGGAGCGGGGTTGCGCTCTCGCTTGATCGCTGAGCGTGATCGCCGTTCTGTTGCTGTTCGTTGTGGGCGCCGAGTCGTGCGGGTGGAGGCGTCGCGGGAGCGATTCTCCCAGTGACCCTTAATCAGCCTCGAACTGAAGAAGAGCCGCAAATGCCGTAGACCATCCTTCCTCGCGAGGTGGTCCCGTACCGGATTAGCGCGATCGCGGACGGGATAAGAGTGAGGCAGGTCACACACCCGGCGCGGGGGGAGAACACATGCGGTCCACGTCGTCAGCGGTGAGCCGGGCGGCCGCCGGCGTGTACGCGGCCCTCGCCGCCCAGGTCGTCTCGGTGGCCGCGCTCGCCGTGTTCGAGGAGACCCGGGGCACGCGGCTGGCCACGCAGATCGCGGCCTTCGGCGGCGATCCCGCCTCCCCGGCCGCCCGCACCGTCAGCGGCGCGGCGACGACGTTCGCCGTGCTGGTCCTGGTGGTGATCGGCGCCACCGTGGCGTGCGCCGCCGCCTACCTGTCCTGGCTGCGGCGGGTGCGCCCGGCCACGCCGCCCGTCGCGCTCGCGGCGGCGTGCCTCGTGCCCGGAGTCAACCTCGTGGTCCCGCCGTTCCTCGCCGACCTGGCCTGGCGTGAGGGTCCGGCGGGCCGCACCCGGCGAAGCGGCGGCCCTGTGCACAACGGCGGGCCTGTGCGAAGCGACCGGCTTGTGCGAAGCGACCGGCTTGTGCACAACGGCGGGCCTGTGCGAAGCGGCGGGCCTGTGCGAAGCGGCGGCGTCGCGCGGGACGAGCCGTATTGCGGCAGGGACCGGACGCGGTGGCTGGTCGTCCTCGCCTGCTGGTGGGTGAGCTGGCTGGCCGCGCTCGGGCTGGTGTTCGCCGGCCCGGCCCGGGACGGGCTGACCGGCCTCGGTACGGCGCAGGCCGCCGCGGTCGCCGTCGCGGCGCTCCTGTGCGCCTCGGCCGTCCGCGAGGTCACCGCCCGGCACACCGGCGCCGGACGCAAGCCGGCGGCGCGGCCCGCCGTCCGGCCGCAAGTCCGCCTCGGCAACGGCGAACGGCCGTCCGGCATGCCGACAACACCCACGGCACCCACCGCACCCACCGCACCCACCGCACCCACACCGGCAGCACCGGCGGGAAGCCGGGCGGGCGCCGCCCTCGCGGACGGCGGCGGGGAGGATCACCGGCCGGGCGGCGGCCCGGAGCTGCCGGAACTGGCGTGCCAGAGCCGCCGCTGGGGCGCGGACGGGTTGCCGAGGAACCGCCCCTCGCGGACGGCCGGCGGGGCGCCGTTGTCGGAGTAGGGCGACACCCGGAAGCCGTTGCCGTACTCGATGGGCCGTCCGCCCACCCCGGCGCCGGACGCGGGCACCTCGCTGATCACGGCGCGCACGGCGTCGAGCCCCTGGGTCCGCCACACGCGGTCGAGGTCGGCGAGGTTCCAGCAGTGGACGGCGCGCAGCGAGACCGCCCTGCCCCCGGTGCGCCGCACCACTCCCCTGGCGGCGAGCAGCCACGACCCGAACACGGTCGCGGCCGTGTGCGCCTGCACCGACTCGAAGAACGTCAGGTCGATCGGGCCGGTGGAGTCGTCCAGGGTGGTGAAGATGACCCGCTGCCCCGATCGCACGGCAGGCGTCTGGGTGGCGACCTTCACCCCCGCGACCAGGATCTCCGCACCGTTGCGCTGCCCGAGCAGATCCCCGGCCCGCGTCACGCCGAGCGCGTCGAGCAGGTCGCGGTAGAAGTCCATGACGTGGTGGCTCACGTCCATGCCGAGGATCTCCAGCTCGGCCTCGACGGCCTCGGCCTCGCTCATCTCCGGCAGTTCTCCAGGCATGACATGTTCGGTGAATCCCATCGGAAGCTGCCCCGCCGCGCCCACCGGAGAGCCGCGGTCGAGCGCGCCGACCTGGGCGATCAGGTCGCGCCTGGTCAGCCGTCCCGGCCGCCAGCGCGGCTCCCCCGGCCGCAGGCCGTGCAACGCGTCGAACCCGCCGACCTCCACGATCCGCTCGGCGATCGGCCGTGAGGGCCGGGCCCGCTCCCAGAAGTCCGCCAGCGAGGTATAGGGCCGGCCCGCGACCATTCGGTCCACCTCGGCATCGCTCACCCCCCGGACGGCCGAGAACGGCACCCGCAGGCCGTGTCCGCGGCCGAACTCCCCGGGACCGTCCTGCGCCGGATCCGTACGCTCGACCAGCCAGGTCTTCCCCGAGCGGTTGACGTCGAGGGGCAGGACGTCCACCCCGCACCGGCGGGCCTCGTCGAGGATGACCCGGCTCGGGTACATGCCGGGGTCGTGGGTGAGCACACCCGCGAGGAACGCGGCCGTGTGGTGCCGCTTCAGCCAGGCCGACTGGTAGGTGGGCAGCGCGAACGCCGCCGCGTGCGCCTTGCAGAACCCGAACCCGCCGAACGCGTCGAGCACCTTCCACGCCTGCTCGACGACGTCGGGGGCGTAGCCGTTCTCTCTGGCGAGCGGCACGAACCAGGCGCGTACGGCCGCGCGGCCCTCCGGCGTCCCGAGGGCGCGGCGGGCCCGGTCGGCCTCCGACAGCCCCGACCCGGTCATGATGTCGATGACCTTCATGACCTGCTCGTGGAAGACGACCACCCCGTTGGTCTCCCTGAGCGCGTCGCGCAGCGACTCGTGCGGGTAGCGCGCCTCGCGGAAGCCGTGCCTGGTCTCCAGGTAGGGCGTGACCATGTCGGAGTTGACCGGTCCCGGGCGGAACAGCGAGATGTCCACGATCAGGTCGTGCATCGTGCGCGGCTCCAGCTTCGCGACCAGCTCGCGCTGCCCCGGCGACTCGATCTGGAAGCAGCCGATCGTGCGGCTGAGGCGGATCATGTCGTAGGTCTCGGTGTCGTCGCGCGGGACGGCGTCCAGGTCGATCTTCCGGTTCTCGACCCGTTCGACCTCCTGGAGGGCGTACGCCAGGGCCGACTGCATGCGCACGCCGAGCACGTCGAGCTTGAGCAGGCCCGCCTCCTCGACGTCGTCCTTGTCGAACTGCGACATCGGGAACTCCAGCAGGCTGCGCTCGACCGGCGTGCGGTCGCGCAGCGTGGAGTTGCCGATCAGCACGCCGCAGGGGTGCAGCGCGATGTGCCGGGGCAGCCCGTCGAGCCGCTCCGCCAGGCGGAACACGGTCTCCAGCGACCGGTCGTTGAGCCCGCTGTCGCGCAGCTCCGGCAGGTCGGACAGCGCGGCCCTGATCTGCCTGGCCCGCACCTGCGGGAACGCCTTGGCGATCACGTCGATCTCGTGCGGCGGCAGGCCCATGGCGGCGCCGACGTCCCTGATCGCGCTGCGGGCGCGGTAGGTCTCCATCATCGACACGCAGGCCACCCGGTCCTCGCCGTACCTGTCGAGGATCGCGCGGTAGCAGTCGAGGCGGCGGGCCGACTCCACGTCGATGTCGATGTCGGGCAGGCCCTTGCGGCCCTCCGACAGGAAGCGCTCCATCAGCAGGCCGTGTTCGAGCGGATCCACCTCGCCGATGCCGATCAGATAGTTGACCAGGCTGCCCGCCCCCGAGCCGCGGATCGCGCACCGCACGCCCATCGCCCGGATCATGTCCGTGATGCCGGCGACGGACGTGAAGTAGCCCGACAGCCGCTTCTTCTCGATGACGTGGAGCTCGGCGGCGAGCCGGTCGCGGGCCTCGGCCGAACGCTCCAGCCCCCGCCGGGCCAGTCCCTCCTCGCAGCGGCGCCGCAGCAGGGGCACCGGGTCCTCGCCGACCTCCGGCAGGTGGAGCCGGGGCCGCTCGGGGTCGAGCAGGGGCACGACCTCGACGGGGTCGAGCACGCACCGGTCGGCCACGCGGCGCGTCTCGGCCAGCAGCCGCGCGGCCCGGCCGGTGTCGCCGCCGCAGATCCGCGCGGCCACCCGGGCCATGTCGGCGCCGTCCTTGAGGTACGCGTGAGCCGTGGGGTCGTCGAGGTGCCGCCCGTCGAGGGGCACCAGCTTGCGCGCCGCGTCGAGCACGTTGCCGATCTGGTGGTCGGCGGCGTCCAGGTAGCGGACCGCGTTGGTCAGCACGACCGGCACGCCCATCGAGTCGGCCAGCCCGATCATGCGGGTGGCGGTGTTCGCGTCGCGGTAGCCGTACAGGTCGGACACCTCGACGACCAGGTCGGGGACCACCGCGCGCCAGGCGGCCAGCAGGGCGCGGGCCTGGTCGTCGCGCCGCTCGGCCACCGCGCGGCCGACGCCGGAGCGGGGCCCGAGCAGCACGGTCAGCCGCGGCTCCCCGTCCGGGCCGGTCGCGTGCTCGGCCACCATCCCCGGCGTGACGTACGGCGCGCCGCGCTCCCCCGCGTAATGGGCGGCCGTGACCAGGCGGCACAGCGCGGCCCAGCCGTTCGTGCGCGCGAGCACGACGACCCGCGCCGGCTCGGCCGCCGTCCCCCCGCCGTGCCCATGGCCGTGCCCATGGCCGTGCCCGTGCCCGGGTTTGGGTCCCGGTCCGGTGCGGCGGCCGGACGGCAGGCCGCCTCCGAACAGGTCGTCCGGCGTGGAAGAACCCGACGTGGAAGAACCCGGCGTGGAAGAACCCGGCGTGGAGGAGGCGCCGTCGAGGGCGAGATCGACCCCGACGACCGGGCGGACGCCCTGCTCGTGGCAGGCGATGACGTGCTTGACCGCGCCGTAGAGGCCGTCGCGGTCGGTAAGCGCCAGCGTGTCCATGCCGTGCTCGGCGGCCCGCCGGACGAGGGCGGCCGGGAACGCGGTGCCGTACCGCAGTGAGAAGGCGGACGCCACGTGCAGGTGGGCGAAGGCGTGCGTCACAGGCGCACCCCCGTCCGCCCCCCGGCCCGTCCGGCGTTCCGTCCTCCAGCGGCCCGTCCCCCGATCGTGGGGAGCTGGAGCGTTCCCATCAGTCCCAGGCCCTCAGCAGGAGCCAGCCGCCGCTGGCGGTGTCGAAGCGCAGTTCATAGGTCCCGACCTCCTTGCCGGCCGCGGCCCCCACTCGCCAGAAGCGCCGCTCGCCGGGATCGGCGTCCGAGGTCTTCCACCATTCCCTGACGACCACCCAGTGGTCCTGGATCTCGCGGACGGTGTAGAGCCGGTCACGCCAGACGAACTGAGCAGGGCGCCCGTCCCGGACCCACACCTCGATCGGATCGCCGTAAAGTCTGCTCAAGACTCCTTCTCCCTGTGGCTTCGTGGCCACCCGGGGGAAGACGGGCGGATGATTCGGGCAGAATCGCCGCTACTTCGAACATACGTTCCCAGCGGGGTGAACGCAAGTCGGCGCGGCCCGTTCCCGGGTGCGAAATCCCAGGAAGCGCGCCCGCCGGCGGATCACTCGCCGAGCCAGATCCCGCCGCCCCGGTAGGGCGGCTCCTCCGCTTCGGTGTCGTCCGCCACCGCCGCCCAGACGCGCGCCGTCCTCGGCTCGCCGACGATGGCCGCCACCCGGGTGTGCCCCAGCGGGCCCGCCGGAAACGTCCCGTACGTCCACTTTCCGCCCGACAGGTGACCGACCGCCGTGTTCCACTCGTTCTTCGCGTAGAACAGCCAGAACCCGCCCTTGCCGTCGGCCTCCAGCCGCAGCTGGGGATCGAGCTCGGGCTCGGACGGCAGGCTGTAGCTCCACCGTCCGTTCTCCCGACGCAGGAACAGCGTGCTGCCGCAGTAGGTCACGTCCTCCTCCTCGGTGCCGCAGACCCACGCGACCCAGCCGACGGCGGCCACCCTGCCCGACTCGTCCACCGCGAGGTCCACGAGCTCGGAGAGCTGGCCGCGGTGCAGCGCGGGGACCGCGGGGAGCGGGACCGTGCTCCAGGACCAGCCGTTCCATCGGGCGACGGCGGCCCTGCCGCGGCTGGAACCGGCCACCCAGACCTCGCCGCCGGGCAGGCCGTCCACGCCCTTGGCCACCAGCGGCGGCCGGGCCGTGCGCCATCTCGTGCCGTCCCAGTGCCGCAGCTCCGCCCGGGACTCCCAGGCGCCCTCGGCTCCCCCTGCTCCGTACAGGATGTTCGCGTTCAGGATCGCCCAGACGTCGCCGGAGGCCGTCGCGTGCACCCGCTGCGGCTCCGCACCCGGACCGGGCGCCACGGTCCACCTCCGGCCGTTCCAGCGCGCGGCGGCGTTCTCGCCGAACAGCCACACGTCGCGGTCGGAGGAGGCGGCCACGGCGCGCGGCTCAGTCAGCGGCGGGGCCGGAACCTCGCGCCACCGCCCGCCGTCCCCGCGCAGCACCAGCGGCGCCTTCGTCTCGGGTCCGCACGGCTCCGGCACGCGCGCGCCGGCCGCCCACACGGTCCCCTCGCGGGTCACGGCCAGGCCCCTGATGCGGTCACGGTAGTCGTAGTAGGCGACGCGCCACCCGCCACCCCGGACCGGGCTCGGCTGCGGCGTCGGCGAGCCGGTCAGGCAGGAGGGCGACGGCCGCTCCCGCGCGGCGGCCGAGGCTGCCCCGGCGTCGGTCTCGTTCCAGGTCTCCAGATCGCGAGGCGTGGTCGACGCGCACGCCGCCGGCAGCACCATCGCGGCCAGCGCCGCCGTCACCCGCAGAATCCGCGTCCGCATATCCGTAGGACGCGGCGGGCGGGCATCCGGTTCTGCCGCACCCACCCGTGCCGGCCGTGCGCCGTCGATCAGCAGCGTGGCGATGCGTGCAAGAGAATCGATGAATCGTCGAACGATCCTCTGGATTCCAGGGGAGGTGAGCGAAGGAGCCTCGCGTGAACCGACCCTCCGGCACCCAGACGGCCTCATCGGCCGCCGCGGTGGTCGCGGCCGTGCGGGCCCGCGATTGCGGCCCGCCCGTGCCCCGCATCGGCCTGGCGCCTTTCGTGGAGGAGAGGGCGTGAACGCGCGGCTGCACCGCTGTGGCGAGCACGCGGTCCTGGTCGAGCTCGACCGGCTCGAGGAGGTGGTCGCCCTCTACGACGCCCTCGTGGCCGGCCCCCCGCGGGGAGTCGTCGACATCGTCCCCGCGGCGCGGACGCTGCTCGTCCGGTTCGAGCCGCCGGCGCGCCACGCCGAGGTGGAGTCCGCCGTCCTGGCCGTACGGCCGGCCGGAGGGCGCCACGCGACGAGCGAGGAGGTGGTGATCCCGGTGGAGTACGACGGCGACGACCTCGCCGATGTGGCCCGGCTGACCGGGCTCACCGAACGCGAGGTCGTGGCGGCGCACACCGGGACGCCGTGGACGGTCGCCTTCTGCGGGTTCGCCCCCGGCTTCGGCTATCTGATCGGCGGCGACTCCCGGCTCGCCGTACCGCGGCGGCCGGAGTCGCGCGTACGCGTGCCCCCCGGCGCCGTGGGGCTCGCCGGGGAGTTCAGCGGGGTCTACCCGCGCGAGTCGCCGGGCGGCTGGCAGCTGATCGGGCGCACCGGGACCGTGGTGTGGGACACCGCGGCCGACCCGCCCGCCCTGCTGCGCCCGGGGGTCCGGGTGCGCTTCGCGGAGGCGCTGTGAGCGGGGCGACGGCGAACGGGACGACGGTGAGCGGGGCGACGGTGCGAGGAGCGACGGTGCGCGGGTCTCGGCGGGCGCTGGTGGTGCTGGCCCCCGGCCCCCTCACCACGGTGCAGGACCTCGGGCGGCGCCGGCACGGCCACCTCGGCGTCGGACGCTCCGGCGCCGCCGACCGGGGCGCGCTGCGGCTGGCCAACCGCCTGCTGGCCAATCCCGAGAACGCCGCCTGCCTGGAGGTCACCCTGGGCGGGCTGAAGGTGCGCGCCACCGGCGACCTGCTCGTCACGCTCACCGGCGCGC
The DNA here is from genome assembly GCF_006874465.1 of Microbispora bryophytorum. GTDB lineage: Bacteria > Actinomycetota > Actinomycetes > Streptosporangiales > Streptosporangiaceae > Microbispora > Microbispora bryophytorum. The sequence continues at coordinate 92,130 of NZ_VIRL01000010.1, forward strand.
CGTGTCCCGCCACCGTCACCTGCCCCGAGGGGCGCACGCGCGGCATCGGGCACGCGTCGGTCGAGCGCCTGCCCGACGGGGCGACGCTGCGGCTCGGCGTGCCGCCCCGCGGGCTGCGGACCTATCTGGCGGTCCGCGGCGGGATCGACGTGCCCGAGGTGCTGGGGTCACGGGCCACCGATCTGCTCTCGGGGCTCGGCCCGGAGCGTCCGGCGCCCGGATCGGTGCTCCCGGTCGGGCCGGCGCCGGCGGAGTTTCCCGTGGCCGATCTCGCGCCGGCGCCCGAGCCGGAGTCCGGCGTCCTCATGCTGGACGTCCTGCCGGGACCACGCCACGACTGGTTCACGCCGGGGGCGCTGGCGGCCCTGTGCGCGGAGCCGTACGAGGTCACCGCGCAGAGCGACCGGGTCGGCATGCGGCTGCGCGGGCCGCGCCTCGAACGCGCGCGCGACGGGGAGCTGCCGAGCGAGGGCATGGTCCCCGGCGCGCTGCAGGTGCCGCCGTCGGGACAGCCGACGCTCTTCCTCGCCGATCACCCCGTGACCGGCGGATATCCCGTCATCGCGGTGGTGCGTGACCATCACATCGACCGGGCGGCGCAGGCCCGCCCCGGTCAACGCATCCGTTTCCGGATGGCCGGCGACCATCGATTCACCGGCAGCTGACCGACCGGCCGGGCGTGCCGGCGGTCGGGCCATGCCCGCGGTCGGGCGGGCCGGCGGGCGGGCGGCCGGCCCCCTCGTGCTGCCGACGCGCCCGATCCCCGCCGAGCCGGTGCGACGCGAACGCCGCGGACGCCGGGGTCAGTCGCCGGCGCGGCGGACGAGGGGGTTGGCGGCGGTGGAGTTGCGGATGCTGAAGGTCACGCTCCCTGCGCGGTAGCGGTCGTCGGAGGACTCGACGGGCCGGCCCTCCTGCGTGGTGGTGACGCGGCGCTGGCGCAGCAGGGGGCTGCCCCGTCGCACGCCGAGCAGCCGGGCGTCCTCGCTGCCGGCCGCCACCGCGTCGATCAGGTGCTCGCCGTAGGCGAAGACCAGGCCGACGGACTCGTAGAGCTCCTGGGTCACCGACTCGCAGCCGGGGTCGAGCCGCTCGACGGCGGGGGCGATCCACCCGGCGTAGACGGTGCGCTCGACCAGCACCGGTTCGCCGTCGAGCCGCCGCAGCCGCAGCACGTCGAGCACCTCCTCCCCCGGCTCCAGCGACAGCCGTACGGCCTCGGAGGGCGAGCACGGACGGCGCTGGGAGGACAGCACGGTACCGCTGGCGCGGTAGCCCATCGAGCGGGCCCACTGGGCGAAGCTGTGCAACTCGGCGAAGCTCTGGCTGCGCTCGCTGCCGAGCACGATGCGCCGCGCGCCCTGCCGGGACCCCACCAGCCCCTCGGCGGCGAGCAGAGCGACGGCCTGGCGAACGGTCCCGCGCGCCGCCGAATAGCGTAAGGCCAGCTCAGCCTCGGAGGGGAGCTGAGCGCCTATCGGATAGCCGCCCCTGACGATGGCGTCCCGCAGGTCACTCGCAATCTGTTCGTAGCGCGCCATCGTGCTGAGCCCTTCCGTTCACGCGACCGACATCGATATGCGACTTACTAGCTCTGGCTTGTTTGTACAAGTTCGCCTAAGTTCGATCCACGCACCACAGTGGGAGGGACCGTTGTCCACACGTACCGCCGGCCTCGTGGCCGCGCTCACGATAACCACCTCAGTGATCGCGGCATGCGGCGCCGCCCCCACGACCGCCGGCGGCGGCTCGGGGGCGGGTGATTCCAAGGCCGCCTCCGCGACCTCCGCCCAGGACTTCGGCGGGCTGGACAAGCTGGTGGAGGCCGCCAAGAAGGAAGGGAAGCTCAACACCATCGCGCTGCCGCCGGATTGGGCCAACTACGGCGAGGTCATCAAGGCGTTCGAGGCCAAGTACGGCATCAAGATCACCAGCGACAACCCCGACGGCTCCAGCCAGGACGAGATCAACGCGGTCAAGACCCTCAAGGGCCAGGACCGCGCCCCCGACGTGCTCGACCTCGGCAGCGCCTTCGCGCTCAGCGGCGCCCAGGAGGGCCTGTTCGCGCCCTACAAGGTGCAGAGCTGGGACAAGATCCCCGACGGCCAGAAGGAGACCGGCGGCGCCTGGTACTACGACTACGGCGGCTACATCTCCATCGGCTGCGACGCCAAGCGGGTCAAGACCTGCCCCGAGACGTTCGCCGACCTGCTCAAGCCCGAATACAAGGGCATGGTCGCGCTGAACGGCGACCCGACCAAGGCCGGCGCCGCCTTCGCCGGCGTCTACGCCGCCTCGCTCGCCAACCAGGGCTCGTTCGACGACATCCAGCCCGGCATCGACTTCTTCAAGAAGCTCAAGGAGAACGGCAACTTCAACCCGGTCGAGGCCACCCCCGCCACGGTGGAGAAGGGCGAGACCCCGATCACCCTCGACTGGGACTACCTGCAGGCCAGCTACGCCAAGGAGTTCTCCTCCAAGGGCGTGGACTGGAAGATCGCCATCCCCGCCGACGGCCAGTACGCCAACTTCTACGCCCAGGCGATCAACAAGTGGGCGCCGCACCCCGCCGCCGCCCGCCTCTGGCAGGAGTTCCTCTACAGCGCCGAGGGCCAGAACCTGTGGCTGAAGGGCTACGCCCGCCCGGTGCTGCTGCCCTCCATGCAGGAGGACGGCAGCGCGGACGCCGCCATGGTCGCCCAGCTCCCCAAGGTCGAGGGCACCCCCACGTTCCCCACTCCGGACCAGGTCAACAAGGCCAAGGAGGTCCTGGCGAGCGGGTGGGGCGCGGCGGTCTCGGGCTGAGATCGTGCGCGACAGCCGTACGCGATCGAAGAGCCGGTGGGCGGCCGTTCCGCTGCTGGTCTTCGTCGTCATCGTCTTCGGTGTGCCGATGCTGGTCCTCCTCGGTGGCACGTTCACCAAGGAGGGCACGCTCAGCACCGCCAACCTCACCGAGTCGCTCCAGGGCGCGTACCTGACCGCCCTGCTCGGGAGCGTCAAGATCTCGGCGCTCGTGGCGGTGCTGGGCGGGGTGCTCGGCACCTTCCTCGCCCAGGCCGTGGTGACCTCCCGGTTCCGCGCGCTGCGCGAGGCGGTGCTGACCGCCTCCGGCGTGCTGGCCAACTTCGGCGGCGTTCCGCTGGCCTTCGCCTGGATCGCCACGCTCGGCAACTCGGGCGTCGTCACCACCACGCTCGGCCTCGGCCAGCACGGGTGGAGCCTGTACAACTTCTGGGGTCTCACCCTGGTCTACCTGTACTTCTCCATCCCCCTTCAGGTCCTCACCGTCGTGCCCGCGCTCGACGGGCTGCGCCCGCAGTGGCGTGAGGCCGCGCAGAACAACGGCGCGAGCACCTGGCAGTTCTGGCGGTATGTCGGGATTCCGGTGCTGACCCCGGCGCTGCTCGGCGGGGTCGTGCTGCTGTTCGGCGGCGCGTTCTCGGCGTACGCGACGGCGCAGGCCATGGTCGGGTCCACCGTCCCGCTGGTCACGCTGAAGATCGCTGACGCGCTCACCGGCAACGTCCTGATCGGCCACGAGAACGTCGCGCTGGCCCTCAGCCTCGACATGATCGTGGTCGCGGGCCTGGTCATGGCCGTCTACCTCCCGCTGCAGCGAAGGAGCGCCCGATGGCTTCGCTGACCCCACAGGTGACTCCCGGGACGGCGCCCGGCGCCGCCCCGGCCCCCGCACCCTCCCGGCCCGGCCGGCCGCGGCGTCCCCGGGTGTGGCGCGGGGCGGTCCTCCTGCTCGCCGCCGTCTACTTCCTCGTCCCGCTGATCGCGTCGTTCGTCTTCACGGTGAAGGCGCCGGGCCAGGGCTTCTCACTCGACGCGTACGGCCAGATCTTCTCGGCCGAGGGCTTCGGCGGCAGCCTCCTGCTGTCGCTCGGGCTCGGCGTCGCCACGATCGTGCTGGTGCTGCTGCTGACGCTGCCCGCCGTGGTGGCCGTACGGCTCGGCGCGCCGCGGCTGCGGCCGGTGCTTGAGGTGGTCTGCACGCTGCCGCTGGTCGTTCCCCCGATCACGTTCGTGGCCGGGATCAGCACCGTGCTGCGGTGGGGGCCCGACTACCTGGCGACCACGCCCCTCTACCAGACGATGATCGCGGTGCAGAACCCGGACTTCCCCGTGGTGCTCGTGCTCGCCTACGTCGTGCTCGCGCTGCCGTTCGCCTACCGCTCGCTCGACGCGGGCCTGGGCGCGATCGACGTGCGCACGCTGTCGGAGGCGGCCAGGAACCTCGGGGCCTCGTGGCCCCACGTGCTGCTGCGGGTGATCATCCCCAACATGCGGTCGGCGATGGCGAGCGCGTCGTTCCTCACGCTGGCGCTGGTGCTCGGGGAGTTCACGATCGCCCGGCTGCTCAGCTTCGAGACCTTCCCCAACTGGATCTACCGGATCTCCGGCTCACAGGCGCAGGTGTCGGTGGCCGTCTCGGTGTTCAGCCTGCTGATCACCTGGCTGCTGCTGCTCGCCCTGTCGTCGGCCGGCGCGAGACAAAGGAGTGGATCATGAACGGCGCCCGGGTCGAGTTCCGCGGCCTGCGGCGGCGGTTCGGCAGCACGGTCGCGCTGGACGGGCTCGACCTCACGGTGGAGCCCGGCGAGCTGATCGCGCTGCTCGGCCCGTCGGGATGCGGCAAGACCACCGCGCTGCGCTGCCTGGCCGGCTTCGAGCAGCCCGACGAGGGCGAGGTCCTGGTGGACGGCTCCGACATCACGCGCGTGCCGGCCAACCGGCGCGACGCCGGCATGGTCTTCCAGTCCTACAGCCTCTTCCCCAACCTCAACGCGCGGGACAACGTGGGCTTCGGCATGCGGGTGCGCAAGGCGCCCGCCGCCAGGCGGCACGCCCGCGCGCAGGAGCTGCTGGAGCTCGTCGGCCTGCCCTCGGTCGGCGACCGCTACCCCCACCAGCTGTCCGGCGGTCAGCAGCAGCGCGTGGCGCTGGCCCGCGCGCTCGCCCTGGAGCCCAGGGTGCTGCTGCTGGACGAGCCGCTGTCGGCGCTCGACGCCAAGGTGCGGGTCACGCTGCGCGAGGAGATCCGCCGCCTGCAGCTCTCCCTCGGCATCACGACGATCTTCGTGACGCACGACCAGGAGGAGGCGCTGTCGATGGCAGACAGGGTCGCCGTGCTGCGCGACGGCCGCCTGGAGCAGGTCGCCGACCCCGCCACCCTGTACGACCGGCCGGCGACCCCGTTCGTCGCCGAGTTCGTCGGCGCGATGAACCACCTGCCCGGCCTGGTGTCGGGCGACCGGGTCACGGTCCTCGGGCAGAGGCTGCCGGTGGAGGGCCCGTCCCCGGACTCCGCGCGGGTGGACGTGCTCGTACGGCCCGAGGCCGTGCTGGTCACGCCGGTCGACGCGTCCGGCGGCGAGGGCGACGGGATCGTCATGGTGTCGTCGTTCCGCGGCTCCACCGCGCGTCTTCGGGTCCGCCTGGACGACGGCACCGAGGTGCTGGCCGACGTCCCCGGGCACGACTCGGCGCGCTTCGCGCCCGGCACCGCCGTACGGGTCGGGCTGGTCGAACGGCCGGTGCTCGTGGCGGCCCGTCCGGAGACCGCGGTCGCGGCGGCGATCCCGGAACCCGATGTCGTCTAGGGAGAGCCCGGCGGCGGTCCTGTTCGACATGGACGGCACGCTGGTGGACACCGAGGACCTGTGGTGGGACGCCTGCGTGGAGGTCGCCGGCGGACTGGGCTCCCCTCTCGGGGAGGCCGACCGGGAGGCGCTGTTCGGCCTGTCGGTCGAGGACGCCGCCCTGCACATCTCCGGAGGTCCGGGGGCGGGGGCCGTGGAGTCCCTGCTGACGGACGCGTTCACCCGCCGGCTGAAGAACGGGGTGACCATGCTTCCGGGCGCGGTCGCGCTGCTGGAGGCCCTGCGCGCGGCCGGGATCCCGGCGGGGCTGGTCAGCGCGTCCCCCCGGCCGGTCGTGGACCTGGTGCTCGAGACCGTCGGCGGGCACCGCTTCCGCCTGTCGGTGGCCGCCGGGGACAGCGCCAGGAACAAGCCCGCGCCCGATCCGTACCTGGCCGCCGCCGCGCGGCTCGGTGTCGACCCGGCCGCGTGCGTGGCGATCGAGGACAGCCCGACGGGCGTCGCCTCGGCCCGGTCCGCCGGGTGCGCCGTCATCGTGGTCGGCCCCTCCGGCGCTGCCGGCGGCGTGACGGCCGCGGGTGTGACAGCGGGCGGTGTGACAGCCGCGGGTGTGACGGTCGGCGGCGTGACGGCGGTGCCGACGCTGGAGAGCGTCGACCTGCCGCTGCTGCGCCGGCTTGTCTCCGATCCCGGTCCGGTCACTCCTCGGACCTAAGTTCCTTATGGATATCGTCGCAGCATGCACATCGAGAGCACCGTTTGCGAGGACCCGAAGGACGTCTACTCGGCCGCCTGCCCGTGCCGCAACATGCTCGACCTGCTGGCCAACAAGTGGAGCGCGCTGGCCCTGGGCGCTCTGGAGGAAGGACCGCAGCGTTTCGGCGCGCTGCGCGCCCGCCTCCAGGGCGTCAGCCCCAAGATGCTCACCCAGACCCTGCGCCGCCTGGAGGACCACGGTCTCGTCCACCGCGACGTGTACCCCGAGGTGCCGCTGCGGGTGGAGTACAGCCTCACCCCGCTCGGCCGGGACGCCAACGTCCCGCTCGCCCACCTGCGGACGTGGGTGGAGCGCAACATCGCACGCTTCCCCGACCAGGGCTGACCCTCTCACCTCGATGGTTCCCGAGAGGTACTCGCCCTCCTTGCGGGTAACCAGGCGTGGGTGGGTACCGTGCAGGTCATGCCGCCGAACCGTACGAACGGCACGAAATCCTTAAGCACAGGGACAGACATGATCGAGAACCAGAACGGGACCATGCCCGCCGTCGCCTTCCGGCGCAGCCTTCCCATCGACGACCCGGAAAGCCTGCTGGACGTTGAGCTGCCGGTGCCCGAGCCCGGCCCTCGCGACCTGCTGGTCCAGGTGGAGGCCGTCGCCGTGAACCCGGTGGACTACAAGGTCCGGCGCAACAGCGATCCGGGCGGCGAACCCAAGGTGCTCGGCTGGGACGCCGCCGGCACCGTGGTCGCCGTGGGCGACGAGGTCGAGCTGTTCGCGGTCGGCGACGAGGTCTACTACGCCGGTGCGCTCGACCGGCCCGGCGCGAACTCCCGCTTCCACGTGGTGGACGAGCGCATCGTCGGCCACAAGCCCGCCACGTTGTCCTTCACCGAGGCCGCCGCGCTGCCGCTGACCTCCCTCACGGCCTGGGAGGGCCTGTTCGAGCGGCTGGGCCTGCGCGGCGACGCGCTCGGCCAGACCGGGACGCTGCTGGTGACCGCGGCCGCGGGCGGCGTCGGCTCCATCGCCGTGCAGCTCGCCCGCGCCCTGACCGGGCTCACCGTGATCGGCACGGCCTCCCGCCCCGAGACGGTGGAGTTCGCCCGCCGGATGGGCGTCCACCACGTCGTGGACCACCGGGGACCGCTGGCGAAGCAACTGGCCGAGGTCGCGCCCGGCGGCGTGGACTACGTCTTCAGCACGATCGGCACCGACCGCAACCTCGCGGCCTACGCCGAGGCGCTCGTCCCCTTCGGCCAGATCGTCGCCATCGACGACCACGACTCCCTCGACATCGGCGTGCTCAAGCCGAAGAGCATCTCGTTCCACTGGGAGCTCATGTACACCCACTCGCTGTTCCGGACTCCGCACCAGGTGAACCAGCACCGCATCCTCGACCGGGTCGCGCGGCTCGTGGACGCCGGGGTCCTCACCACCACCGCCACCCGCGACCTCGGCCCGGTCAACGCCGCCAACCTGCGTGAGGCCCACCGGATCCTCGAATCGGGCACCGCCATCGGCAAGCTCACCCTGACGGGCTTCTGAGGCCCGCCGCGCCGGGCCCCCGCCGTACGGGCCCGCCGCGCCGGGCCCCCGCCGTACGGGCCCGCCGCACTGGCCCACCACACTGGCCCGGTGAACAACGGGGCCGGGGAACAACGGGGCCGGGGAACAACGGGTACGGCCCGGCCGGTTGGCACCACAGGAACCGAGCCGAAGACAACAGGAGCCGCGCATGCACGCCATCGTCATCCCCGCTTACGGTGATTCCTCGGTGCTGGAGTACGCCGAGCGGCCCGACCCCGAGCCCGGCCCCGGCGAGGTGCTGGTCGAGGTCGCGGCGACGGGCGTCAACTTCATCGACGTCTACCACCGCGAGGGCCGCTACCCGCTGCCGCTCCCGCTGATCCCGGGTTCGGAGACGGCGGGGACCGTCACGGCGGTCGGGCCCGGCGTGACCGACGTGGTGCCCGGAGACCGGGTCGCCTCCGCCAGTGCGGTCGGCGCGTACGCGACCAAGGCCGTGATCCCGGCGGACAAGGCGATCCGGCTGCCCGACGGGCTGTCGCCGGATCTGGCGGCGGCGGTGATGCTCCAGGGGCTGACCGCCCACTACCTGACCCACTCCACGTACGCGATCCGGTCGGGTGACGACGTGCTCGTGCACGCGGCGGCCGGCGGCATGGGCCTGCTGCTCGTCCAGATGGCCAAGCTCCGCGGCGCCCGCGTGATCGGCACGGTCTCCAGCGCCGAGAAGGAGAAGCTCGCCCGGCAGGCGGGCGCCGACGAGGTCGTCGGCTACGAGGGCTTCACCGACGCCGTCAAGGAGATCACCGACGGAGCCGGAGTGCACGTCGTCTACGACGGGGTCGGCGCCGCCACGTTCGACGGGTCGCTCGCGTCGCTGCGACCGCGCGGCATGATGGCGCTGTACGGCGCGGCCAGCGGGCCCGTCCCGCCGTTCGACCCGCAGCGGCTCAACGCGGGCGGGTCGCTGTTCCTGACCCGGCCCACGCTCGGGCACTACACGGCCACCCGCGAGGAACTGCTGTCACGGGCGGACGACCTGCTCGGCTGGGTCGCCTCCGGCGCGGTCAAGGTGCACGTCTCCCAGCGCTACCCGCTGGCCGAGGCCCGGCGCGCCCACGACGACCTGGAGGGCAGGCGGACGACCGGCAAGCTGCTGCTCACGCCCTGAACGTCCGCTCGGCGGCAATGTCGGCCATGTCGGCCAGACGTCGTCACCGGGTCGTGCCGCAAGTCCCCCCGCCGCCTATACGTTGACAGTGGCGGGGGGGTGCCTCGATCAGACCAGAGGGTGGGCCGGCCACTCCAGGAGGCGGGCCCCGAGCACGGCCGTCTCCAGCGTGAACCGCTGGGTGGAGTCGCTCGGCGAGAAGCCGGTCAGCCTCCTGATCCGTTCCAGCCGGTAGGTGATCGCCCGGGTGCTGACGCCGAGCCTGCGCGCCGCCGCCGTGTGGTTGCCCTGGGAGGCGAAGACGGCCTCCAGCGTCTCCAGCAGCGCCTCTGGCCCGCCGCGGGCGGAGGTCAGCGGCCCGAGCACGGTGGAGACGAGGTCCACGATCGCCTCCCTGTCCCGCAGCAGCACCGGGAAGACCAGCAGGTCGGCCGCCTTCAGCACCTGCGCCCGCAGGCCCAGCCGCTCGCCGAGGTCGATGGCGCCCGCCGCCTCCCGGTAGGAGGTGACGATGCCGCCGGGGCCCCGGTGGGGGCGGCCCACCCCTGCCCGCCAGTCCGTGAGCGCGGAGCGTACGTGGTGGGTGAACTCGCCGCTCGCGGCGGTCAGCGCGCCCGGCGACACGCACACCAGCAGGCCGTCGCGGACGGCGACCAGGATGTTGTGCGAGCCGAACCTCGCCACCAGCGCCTGCTCGATCCCCTTGACCAGCGGGTCGCCCGCCGTCACCGGGGTGCCGGGCCTGACCACGGTCACGACGTACGCCCCGGCGAGCCGCAGGCCGAAGTGCTCGGCCCGCTCGGCGTCCGCCCTGCCCTGCAACAGGTCGTCGACGAACAGGCGGCGGGCCTCCTCCTCCTGCCGGAGGGCGGCCCGCTGGGCGTCCTCGTATCCCTCGATGTAGGCGGCCATGCCGCGGCGCACGGCGCCGAAGGCCCCACCGGCGGTGATCTCGGCGGCGTGCAGGCAGGCGTCGGCCAGCACCCGCAGCGGGATGCCGCGTTCGGCGGCGAGGGCGCCGCACTCACGCAGGCCGTCGATGTCGGCGCGGCCGGGCAGCCTGCCGGTGGCGGCCGACGCGGCCAGAACCGACAGGAACCCGCCGAGTAAGTCGGCGGGCACCCCGGTCGCCTCGCTCACGCGAGCGAGAACGCTGTCCATCAGACTCCTACGTCACGCCGTTCGAAGGCGAGCAGCGCCGTCATGAGCAGGACGGCCGTCGCACCCAGCAGGACAAGGTAGTCACCGTACGGCCAGCCCTGATAGAGCGGCCTGCCGTCGAGGTAGTAGTGGACGGGCGAGAGCCAGCGCAGCCAGGAGATCGCGTCGATGCTCCTGCCCATGGTCTCCACGATGTACCCGGCCACGCCCCAGACGCCGACCACGGCGAGCGCGACCTGCTTGCGCCCGAAGGCCGCGCCCACGCACAGTGTCAGCGTCCCGAAGAACAGCACGAGCAGGAACAGCCCGGTGTGCGCGGCGAGGATGCCGCCGAACGGCACCTCCATGTGGGCGGCGGACGACGCCCCCGTGGCGACGGCCAGCGTCACCAGCGCCACGGCGAGCAGGCCGAGCGCCAGCGCGGCCCAGCGCTCCAGGAGCAGCCGCCTGCGGTCGATCGGCAGCGTCAGCGTGAGCTCCAGCGTCTTGGCCTCCTCCGGGCCGGCGATGGCCCGGTTGCCGAGGATCGCGGCGCACATGGTGAACAGCAGCGGGCCGAGGAGCTGGTAGGCGACCGCCTGCAGGTAGCCGCGTCCGGTCGCGATGTCGGACATGCCGCCCATCAGGTCCTTGAACGCGCCCGGATACTTGGCGATGGCCTGCTTGCTGAACGTCTCGGGGTCGTTCATCATGCTCGCGTAGATCGAGATGTACATCCCGAGGAACGCGCACAGCCCGACCGTCCACCCGATGAGGGCGCGGCGGTACTCTCCGAGGCTCTTACGCACCAGCGTGGGCATGACGGCCCTCCTCCTCGCTGTAGTAGGTCAGGAAGATCTCCTCCAGGTCCGGCTCCGCGCTGACCATGTGGACCACCGTGTAACGGGCCGCGGCCTTGATCAGCGCATCGGGCCTGCCGTCGATGGTGCAGCGCAGGCTCGTCCCTTGGACGACCACGTCCCGTACGCCCGGGAGCCCGTCGAACGACTCTCTGGGGACCGGCGCGTCGAAGTGGAGCTCCACGTGCCGTACGGCCCGCTCGCGCAGCGCGGCGATGTCCTCGACCGCGACGAGGCGCCCCGCGCGCACGATGCCCACCCGGTCGGCCACGTGCTCCACCTCGGCGAGCACGTGCGACGACATGAGGATCGTGTGGCCGGCCGTGCGCGCCTCCCGGACCATGGCCAGGAACTCCTGCTGCACCAGCGGGTCGAGCCCGCTCGTCGGCTCGTCCAGGATGAGCAGCTCGGGCTCGTGCATGAACGCCTGGATGAGCCCGACCTTCTGCTTGTTGCCCTTGGACAGCTCGCCCATCCTGACCGACAGGTCGGCGTCGAGCCGCTCGGCCAGCTCGTCGATCCTGCCGCGGCTCACCCCGCCGCGCACGTCGGCGAGGAACTGCAGGTAATTACGGGCCCGCTCCCTGCCCTCCAGGGCCAGCTCGCCCGGGAGGTAGCCGATCCGGGCGCGCACGCGCGGATCGCGGGTGCCGGCGCCGAGGACGGTCGCCCGGCCGGACGTCGGCCGGATCACGTCGAGGAGCAGCCGGATCGTCGTCGTCTTGCCGGCGCCGTTGGGGCCGAGATAGCCGAAGACCTCGCCCGGCCGGATTTCGAGGGTGAGGTCCTCGAGGCCCCGCCTCGCACCGTAGAACTTCGTCAGTCCTTCGGTTTCCACCACTGCTGTCATGCCGCAATGGTGGCGCTCCCGTCAGGCGCGGGGTATGCCCGCTTCCGGACACTTGCCGGTCGCGTTCGTTCCCACCTTCGGCAAAGCGGCGGTCAGGGCATGCGGCAGGTGGTGGAGCCGGGCAGCAGGTGCCGGTAGCGGGAGACCAGCCGGTAGCCCGCCTCGGCGAGCCCGCTCACCGGCGGGGTCAGCATCACCCGGCCGGCCACGCTCCAGGCCACGTTCGGCTGCAGGGCCAGGAGCAGCGCGATTGCGCGCGCGCCGTGGGCACGCAGCCCGTCCGGGCCGAGCAGCCGCACGGACGTCTCGACCTCCTCGCGCGTCAGGCCCACCGCGCCGAGATCGAGGCCCTGCCACGCCCGCACGGCGGGCATGTACGGCAGGAACCGATGCCCGGCGTTCACGCACGTCTGGCAGAAGGCGCAGTCGCCGTCGAAGACCAGCAGGATCCGGTTGTCTCCGCTTTGTCCGCCCATGCCGTCGAACCTACCAATCCTGGGACGGATCATTCCGGTCGCGCGGTGGCGGTGGCGGTGGCGGTGGCGGTGGCGGTGGCGGCCGCCGTGAGGCCCGCACCGCCAGCACGACGATGAGGATCACCGCGACCGCGAGACTGAAGACGACCGCGACGACCAGCAGCAGGACGAGCGCACTCATCGTCGATCCCTTCGGCGGTTCCGGGTGAGGGCGAGCCGGGCGGCGACGGCCAGGCCGACCGACGCGTACGACACTGCGCGCGCCAGCTGTACGGACCTGGGGATGTCGGCGACGGCCGGGCGGGGACCGTCGCCCAGCTCCGGGCGGCGCTCCACCCTGCCGCCGTAGTCGTTGGCCCCGCCGAGGCGTACGCCGAGGGCGCCGGCGAAGGCCGCCTCGCAGCGGCCGGAGTTGGGGCTGGGATGGCGGTGACCGTCCCGCGCGAGGACGGCCGCCGCGCGGCGCGGGGAACCGCCCGCCAGACCGGCGAGGCCCACGGTGAGCAGGGCCGTCAGCCGGGCCGGCACATAGTTGGCCACGTCGTCCAGCCGGGCCGAGGCCCAGCCGAACCTCTCGTAGCGCGGCGACCGGTGGCCCACCATCGCGTCCAGCGTGTTCACCGCGCGGTAGCCGAGCAAGCCGGGAACGCCGAAGACCGCGCCCCACACGAGCGGGGCGACGACGGCGTCTGATGTGTTCTCCGCGATGGACTCGACCGTGCCCCGCGCGAGCTCCGCGGCGTCCAGCCCCGACGGGTCGCGCCCGCACAGGTGCGGGAGGCGTGCGCGGGCGGCGGCCAGGTCGCCCTCCTGCAACGAGTGGGCCATCAGCGTGCCCTCCCTGCCCAGGGTCGTGCCGCCGAGCACCGCCCACGTGGCGGCGGCGGTGACCGCGGTCCGCGCGATCGGGCGTGCCCTGGTCATCCGCTCGGCGAGCAGCCCCGCCGCCGTCGCCGCGCCGACGCAGACCATGGTGTAGGCCAGGCCCGCCAACCTCGAATCACGATATATGCGCTTTTCGAGGGCGGCGGCACGGCTGCCGAACACCGCGACGGGGTGACCCCGCCGGGGATCCCCCACCGCGGCGTCGATCGCGGCCCCGGCGAGCAGCCCTGCCACCGTGGCACCGTCCATGATCCGGGTCACGCACGCATTCTGCCGTACGTGCGTATTTGTCACGCTATGGGCTCATCGCCGAGGAGACGACGCTGGATCGCGTCCTCGTTCGCGTCGAGCCAGGCCGCGGCGCGCCTGATCCGTCCGCCCGCGCCGCCGTCCCACATGCGCGCCCAGCCGCCGCCGAGGGTCCTGGCCCGGTCCCGCATGAGCGCGTAGGAGCGGCCGAACCGCATCCTCGCCGTCTCCACCAGCATGAGCCGATCCCGCGCCGGCAGGCCGTACGCATCGCAGAACGACCGCACCCGGGCCGCCGCGTCCAGGGACCGCTGCAGCGGGTCGCGGTCGAGCGGATCGGCGAGCGGAGCCCAGTGCCGCACCGTGGTGACCACGTCGAACAGCCGCGTGGTCGGCCTGGCCATGTCGAAGTCGATCAGCGCGTACGGCAGGAGTCCCGAGCCGGGCCGCTCACGGAAGACGACGTTGGCCGGGGTGACGTCGCAGTGACCCACGAGCTCGGGAGAGCCCTCCGGCGCCGAGCCGTCCTCCCAGGCGGCGCCGGGAGGCGGCCGGAACGAGGCCGCCGCGTCGTGGAAGCGCCGCAGCAGCCGGGCCAGAGTGGTCAGCGCCTCGTCGCTCACCGCGTACGCCGGCAGGGGATGCGCGGGCACCACGCCCTCGACGTACGTGAGGATCATCCTGCCCCGCTCGTCGACCCCGCGAACCCGCGGCGCCCGGTCGAACCCCACGGCCTCCAGGTGCCGCAGCAGCGCGTGGACCGACGGTGACGTGGGACGCATCGGCCGCCGCACCGTCGCCCCCACCCGCACGACCCCCTCGGAGACGTCTCCGATGAGCGGGATCTCGCGTACGGACATGGCGAAGCAGTGTAGCCGCGAGATCGCTCAGACGCAGGCGAGCAGGCGACGTTCCCCCTCGCTCCCCCTCGCGCGCTGATCGGGCGCCCTCCCGGAACCTCGTCTCACGGCCGGCGGCACCGGACGCCCTCGCGGAGCGCCCTGGACGAGGGGTCTGAACGGCGTCGGCCAGGGGCCGACCGGGCATCTCCGACGAGCATGACCACCAGGCCCGGGGCCCGTGCGAGGCATGGTGTGGCCCATGTCGGGGAAACCGGGTGTGTACCCGGTCCCCGGATCATGCAGAATTAGGCACGAGCGCCCTTAGCTCAGCTGGATAGAGCATCGGACTTCTAATCCGACGGTCGCAGGTTCGAATCCTGCAGGGCGCGCTCCTCTCATCAGCCCATCTGGGCTCCGAGCTGGGCTTCTGCTGGATCACGCGCGATCGCGCATGCGACCGCGCGCCACCAGAAGCAGCCCCAGGCGGCCACTCCCGGAACATTTCGGAATGATGTTGGTCACTTTCCGCAGGTCGCCAGGCGGATTCCGCCAGCTTCCGGAGCGATCCCGAGGTCCCCGAGCAAGCCGAAGGGTCCCAGCCTGAGCCGGGACCCCTGACGGTGCGTTGTCCTACTCCGCGTCAACGTGCGCCTTGATCCACTCCCATCCGTCCTGCCATGAGCTGAACGCTTGAAGGTGTTGACCATCACGCGCGTCAAAAACGTGGTACTGAAACTTCCCGTTGCTCCCCGTTCGGATGAGGTCATACGCCTCATCGTTCGAGCGGTACCAGACGCACTCACCATCCAAAGGGCGCGAGGGAGAGGCGTAGGCGTACTGGTGAGTGATCGACATGAGCCGGAGCGTACGAGCCGAAGAGAACACAAGCAATGGCCCCCGCTTCCTCATACGCCGAGGGCTTCCATGATGCGCTGGTTGGCCACCTCACGTTGCCCGTCGATGCACTTGGCGTAGACCCTGAGCATCACGTCTATGCCATGACCGGCCCGCTCTGCGGCTTCCGGCGCGTGGACTCCCGCATTGAGCCACAGCGAGACGGCCGCAGGGCGCAGGTCGTACGGCCGGGCCGCCAGGGGCGAGGCGACCTGCCCGGGCGTGAAGGCGTAGCTCCGGGCTTCCTTCCAGATCTTCGAGTAGGCCGACCCGGAGATGAGCCCGCCCGTCCTCGTACGAAACAGCCGTCCGTCATCACTGACGCCGTGCCGCTCGATGTGCTCGCGGAGGATGGCGACCAGTTGGGGCAGGATCGGTACCTGGCGCGTGTCCTTCTCGCCCCGATGCTTGAGCCCGCGAATTTTAGATGATGCGCGATAGTGGGCATGATTCGCACTCTTCGCGCACCGAGGGCGAACTTAATCAGTTCAAACAGGCTGCTCTTGCCTGTTCCGTAACTTCCTATCACGGCATTGACTCCACTCGCAAACTGATATACTCTCACATCCATATCTGTATTGAGCGTTATGCTATTGAAGCGCAAGGAGACGGCCATACTTTTCTGCTTTCTCTGAGATTTAGATCAGTGTCCGATGTGGGCGATCGATCGCGTCTGGCAGATTCTTGTAAATAAGGTCTTGCAGAGACGCGCCGCCGCCATACAGATACAGCACGACGATCGCCATGCTGTGGCCGGCCATCCCACGGGGTAGGGGGCGATCGGAGGCCTGGGACTTCGTTCCTCAGCCCCAGTCCAACGGGCTGCGGTGGTGACCGCTGAGCAGAGTGCTGATGTCAGGCAGGCACATCACGATCGGTGCCCGTGTCTGCGGTGGGCAATCCCAGCTCTGCCAAGCCGGACCGGACCGCCTTCGATTCCTGATCGAGCAGACTCCGCGCCCTTGTGCCCCAGTTGGCGTCTATCCGGAAGCTGTCTCCCTCGAAGCGAGGGAACACATGCAGGTGGAAGTGGAAGACCTCCTGAAACGCTGCTTTCCCGTCCGCCAGGAAAATGTTCACGCCCTCACACCGCAAACCAGAGCGCCGTAGAGCCCGGCCCATCCGATGGCCGATCGTCCATACATGCGCACTCGTCTCCTCATCAAGGTCTTCCAACCCCACGGCGTGAACGCGTGGAATGACAAGGAGGTGACCTGGGGTGACGGCTCCTATGTCCATGATTACCATTACGCGGTCGTCTGCGTAGGGAACGCTCGCTTCAGCCTCGCCGCGAAGGATCGCGCAGAACACGCAGTCCGATCGGCCAAGATCTTCCATGGTCAACATGGTGACAGTGAGCGGCATCCACAGCGAATGCTTTTGGCTTGAGCAAGATCCGGCATGTGCGCAGGACGCACTTCCAGCCGTACAACCCTCGCCGATCCTGCCGGGAGCCCTGTCATGGGTAGGGGGATCGAGCTGATAAGTCGCTTGCCAGCGTGGAGAGGAACGTCAACCACCACTCCCACTTCGTGCATGCCGTAGACGGCCACATCGTCGAGCGCCTGGTTCCGATGTACGCCCACTGGAGCGACAGCACCGACCCTGAACGACTGAAGCAGGACCTCGAAGAACTGGGCATGCTCTGGGACTTCGGCTCAGACCCCGAGGTGTTCCCGCCCTACATCGAGGGTGCTCTGGCACTCGCTGAACGACGCACCGGCGTCCGATTGGAACCTCGCCACTTCCAGCCCGGTGGTTTACCTCACCGCGCCTCCATCGCCCGCTACTACGAAAGCCCTCAAGGCACATTTCCCGAGCTAGCGTGACATCGGTGTGTGCGACTCGGGTGACGGAAGATTCGACTGGAGAGGCATTCGCACGCCTAGATTCATGGCTCGTTCGAGTTGCAGTCGGCACTACGTCGAAACCGAGTGGATAGTTGGGTGGAAGATGTCGATGTCAGAGCCAACACGAATCGATGTAGAGCAGCTCAGGCGGGTGCTTGAGGTGCTCATAAATCACATAACCGGGGAATCCCGCACCGAGATAACCATCTCCAACGAATATTTCTGGTCGGTTCCATCACCTGAGATTTACAAGGCGTACGAGCAGCCGACCGGGCTTACCATCGGACAGATCTCCGAGTCGTGGGACAACCTGCAAAGGATGGTCGAAGACGACGGCGTGATCGACTGGGGGCTGGTGTGGCTCGGCGAAGTTCTCCGGGCCATCGGTCACGAGACCATTGACTGATCGCCCGACGGCCGTCGGGCAGGAGGCAGATGATGTTGCGTCAGCGCAGGTCGATGACAGGGCGGGTGGAGAAGTCCTCGTACATATCCTCGCCGTCCGGCCCATGCACGAACTCGGCGATGCTCGGGTTGTGATTTGCCGTGGCGAGCGGTAGCCAGGCCAGCAGGGTGCCATAGCCACCACAAACCGCCTCGCCGCCGTCGCCGCCGTGGATCGCGGCGGGGTCACTGGTGACCTCGGCACTGTAGACGCTGTCGGCAATGCGGAGACCGAAGGCGTTGGGTTGATGCTGCGGGCCGGCCTTGTCGCCATAGGGGATTCGGTCCAACGGGCACCAGTTACCCCACCTGAACAGGGTGGCGGCCCCCGCGCCGCAGGCGTGCTCCCACTCGTCGGGGTGGGGCAAACGGAGCCCGCGGCTGGTCAGCGCCGCCGGCATCTTCTCAGGCGGAGCAGTCAGTGGTTCGTCCTCTACCGCCATCAGCAACGTCGGCACGGTGACCGTGCGTCGCGGGCTGAGGTACTGGCCGAGGTGCACGCGCAGGTCCGGGTCGAAGCCGTACCCTTGGCTGAGGCTCTGCTCTCGGTAGCAGTCCAGCATGTCGGGCGCTGGCTGCCATGCGGCCAGGTCGAAGCCGACCGTGACCTTCCCCCCGGGTATCAGCGAGAACACCTGGCCATCGCGCTCGATCAGCACGCGGTGCAGCGTAGTTCCGAGGTGCTCGACTGATTCGACCCGGTCGAGGCGGCCCTCTGACTCGGCGGCAGCCTGTTCGGCGATCCGGGTAGCGGCAGCGAGTTCGAGGCCGCGCCATTCGTTGAAGGTGAGAGATGCCAGGGACACGAGCGAGAGTCTGGCATGAGGCGCCGACAGCGGGGCGGTCGTAGTCCCCTGAAGAAAGACGGCCCTGTATTGCCGTGGGGACACGGCAGTACAGGGCCGCTTGCTCCAGGGCGCCGGCTCGCAGCGGATCAGGGTCGCCGCTTCGGTCAGTGAGGAGCCGGCCGGAGAAATGCTGGGGCTGAAGCCGGTCGCCGTCGAACTGGATGTAGACGAACCCGGTGTGGGGACTGTCCGGCGAACGGCCTGTCTCGTAATCGGCTCTGTCCCGTAATCGGCTCTGTCTCGCAGGCGGACCCGTACCGGGGAAGCCGCGGAACGATGGTCGCTCGGAAGGCCGCTCACGATCGTCGCGGGCGGCTTTCCCGCTGGTCGTACGGACGACCAGCCCGGTCAAACGCCGATTGCCACAGGCTCCATGATCTCGCGGTCCTGGTCGGCGTCGGAGCGGAAGTGCTTCGATTGGTGTGCGGCGATCAGGGTGATCAGAGCATTGGCGCCCATGAAGATGGCGATCGGCCACCAGTGTCCGGCGCCCGCGTACAGGGCCGTCGCTATCAGCGGTGCCAGGCCGCCGAGGATCGCGCCGGTGATTTCGCGGGCGAACGCGATGCCGGAATACCGGGTGGCGGCGGGGAAGAGCTCGGTCAGGAATGCGCCCTGCGCGGCCACACCGGTGGACGCCACACCCACCCAGCAGATGATCAGGCCGGCCGCGACGAGCCATGGGTTCCTGGTGTCGATGAGCAGGAACATCGGGACCGTCCAGACGATCCCGAAGCATGCGGCGAACATCAGGAGCTTGCGGCGACCGATCCGATCACCGAGTTTGCCGAAGTACGGCAGGAACGGGGACCCGACGAGGAATATCGCCGCGTTGATCGCGAGCCCGATTCCCGCGGCCATGCCGAGGTTGTTCGTCAAGTAGCTGAGCGCCCACACCTGGGGGATGTAGGTGAAGCCCGACAGCAGGAAGTTCGACCCCAGTGCGACCAGCAGTCGTCGCTTCTCGGTGGCCAGCAACGTCACGAGGGGGATCTTGTGGGCTGCTTCGCCCGCGGCCTCGTCGCCGGGTTGCCGGGTCTCCGTGACTCGGAGCCGCACGTAGAGACTGATGGCGAGAACAATGACGCTGGCCAGGAACGGGATGCGCCAACCCCAGACGAGGAAGCCATCGCCGGTGAGGGCGTCGAGCGCGTTGAAGGTCAGCAGGCCGAGTGCGCTGCCCAGCCACAGGCCGACTCCGGACCAGGAGGAGTAGAAACCCCGTCGCCCCGGGGTGGACGCCTCAGCCGAGAGGGTGATCGCGCCGGCGTACTCCGCCCCCGCCCCGAGACCCTGAATCACCCGCAGCGCGACCAGCAGCACCGGCGCCAGCACTCCAGCAGTGGCGTAGGTCGGCAGAGTGCCGATCAGCGCCGTGCAGATACCCATGATCAGCAGTGTCGTGATCATGACGGGCTTGCGACCGATCCGGTCACCGAGATGGCCGAACACGATGCCGCCGATCGGCCGGGCGAAGTAGCCCACGGCGAATGTCGCGAACGCCGCGAGCAGGCCGGTCAGCTGGTTGTCAGCTCCGAAGAACTGATCCTTGAAGATCAGGGCCGCCGCCGCCCCGTAGAGCGCGAAGTCGTACCACTCGATGAGCGTGCCGACGAGTGCGGCCCCCGCCGCACGGCGGGCCGTCCGCCGACCCGGCGTCGATGCGGTTCCGGTAGCCACAGCGTCCTCCGATCATCTCTTGGGTATAGCGAGTTCCGTAGAATGGGACCATGTTCCGCACTGTAACGGATCCAGTGTGGCGGCGACCACAGTCCCGGCGACGGACTTCTCACCCTCCGGCCGCGTACGGCACGCCTCGCCTGAGGCAGAGCGGCGAAAGCGCGCTAGAGGTGCGGATCCAGCAGCCGGCGAATGCTCGGCTCACTCAGCCGAGGGGCGACTTCGCGCAGATCCTCGCGTAGCACGCCCGCCTCGACGGCCATCCGCTCCGCGATGGCGGCGATACGCTCCGGCCCCATCCGAGTCTCGACGGCGGCGACGCTGAGCGAGGCGATGGGCAGACCGTCCTCGGCCAGCACGGGGACGCCGACACCGACCGCACCAGGCACGATACCGCCGTTGTTCACCGTGTAACCGCGCTCACGTGCCGTACGCGCGGCCTGCAGCACAGACGCGGCGTCCGGCCGCGGATAGCGCGAGCTGGAAGGTGAGCTGGCCAGGACCGCCTCGATCTCGTCGTCCGGCAGCCAGGCGAGCAACGCCATCGCGCCGGCGCCGACTCCGAGGGGGCGCCTGTCGCCGACCTGCAAGGTCAGGGTGCGAATCGGGAAGCTGCCGAGCACGCGGTCCACACAGAGCGATTCGATGCCGCTCCGGGTGGACAGGAAAACCGTGTCGTGTGTCGTGCGCGCCAGCGCGGCCAACCGCGGCCCGGCTATGTCGACGATCCCGTGCCGGTTCAACGCCTCGGTGCCGAGACCGACGAGCTTGGGGCCGAGGTGGAATGAGCCGGCCTCGGTCTGCTCCAGCCA
The DNA here is from genome assembly GCF_006874465.1 of Microbispora bryophytorum. GTDB lineage: Bacteria > Actinomycetota > Actinomycetes > Streptosporangiales > Streptosporangiaceae > Microbispora > Microbispora bryophytorum. Next base: position 112,991 of record NZ_VIRL01000010.1, read on the forward strand.
GCCGAGCTCGGTGAGCGTCGCGAGGATCCGGTGCACCGTGGTCTTCTGCAGGCCGGTCGCGGTCACGACATCCATCAGCCGCGCCCCTTCGGCGCCCCCGTTGGCCACGACGTCGACGATCCCTGCCGCGCGCGTGACGCTGCGAACGCTCTCCATGAGCGACTCCTTCCAATATCCAACAATTCTATCGCTGGTTCCGTCTGACAGTCCGTAGTTCCGACACGTGGTACGTTCACCCTATGGATGACGGCTGCAATCAGGTGAACCCGTCGGCGGCCCTGATCGATCTTCGACCTGTCACCGTGCTTGACAGCATTACCGAACTGCAAACGGCGGATCGTCACAAGGTCGCCGTCACGGGTTCCCACGGCGGGCTGGCCAGCGGACGGCATGCGCTCGCCCACGGTGTCGCGGCGGTGATCTTCAATGACGCCGGCGTCGGACTGAACGGCGCCGGCACACGATCCCTGGCGGACCTCGACCGTTGGGGAGTGCCGGCCGCCGTGGTATCGCACCTTTCCGCTCGCATCGGCGACGGCCGGGACACCATGCGGTCGGGAGTCGTGTCCGCGTGCAACGGCACCGCCCAGGCGCTCGGAGTGCGGCCGGGCCACAGTTGCCTCGCCGCGGTGGCCGCACTCCGCACGTCAGCCGCTCACGCACAGGAGACGGATACGGCCGGCTTCGCCTCGGCGAGCGGTCAGGTCGGCCCTCACCACGTGGTCATCCTCGACTCGGCTTCACTGATCGGGCCGGATGCCGCGGGCAGCGTGGCGGTGACCGGATCGCATGGGGGGCTGCCGGGGCGTCGAGCCGCCAGAGCGCTCAAGCACCCGGCTCGCTTCGCCGCCTTCAACGACGCGGGCGTCGGAAAGGACCAGGCCGGCATCGCGCGGCTTGAGGTGCTCGACTCTCAGGGCGTTCCCGCGGTGACGGTTCGCCACGACAGTGCCGAGATCGGCGACGGGTCGTCGACTCTGCGCTCCGGAGTCGTCTCGTACGCCAACAGCCTCGCCATTCGAAGCGGTGCGCGGGCCGGCGCATCGCTGATCGAAGTGATCCGCCGGCTGCCGGAATAATTCGCGAATCAAGGATGGAGTCAGATGATCATCAATAGCCAGGAGTCCACAAGGATCTGTTCCGGTGGCCGGGCGATCGCCGAGATGATCAAGCTCTACGAGCCCGGGCCGATATTCGGCATGGGCGGGTTCCAGATGCTCCCGTTCTACGAGGGGGCGCGTCAGCTCGGGATGCGTCACATCCTGATCAACGATGAGCGAGCCGGTGCGTTCGCCGCCGACGCCTACGCCAGGGCGACCGGGCGACCCGGATTGTGCGACGCCACGCTGGGGCCCGGCGCCACCAACCTGGTGACCGCGCTGGTCGAGTCGTTGAACGCGGGAATCCCGATCGTCGCCTTGGTCGGCGACACCCATCGTTCCCACTCCTGGAAGAACATGACCCAGGAGACGCGGCAGGAGGAGCTGCTGCGACCGGCGGTGAAGGAGTACCTGCGGGTCGAGGACATCGCCCGCATTCCGGAGTTGGTGCGCCGAGCGTTCTCAGTCGCCACGTCGGGCCGGCCCGGCCCGGTCGTCCTGGCCGTTCCGGAGGACATCGCGCACGCCGAGCATCACTTCGCCGCCGCCGACTTCTGGGCCGATCAGCGTGCGACGCGCGTCCCGTCCACCCGGTCCAGCCCCGCGCCCGACGCCGTACAGGACGCTGTCGCTGTGCTCGAGGGCGCACAGCGGCCGGTGATCCTCGCCGGCGGAGGCGTGCACCTGGCCGACGCGTACGCCGAGCTCGCCGCTCTCGCCGAAACGCTCAACGCGCCGGTCGCGCACACCCTCAGCGGAAAGGGCGCGCTCTCCTGTCTCGACGACCGGTCGATCGGACTGTTCGGACGGTACAGCCGATTCGCCAACGAGATCATCGACTCGGCCGACGCGCTGGTCGTCGTCGGGAGCAAGCTGGGTGAGATCGCCACCAAGCGCTACACGATTCCACGGGCAGGGATCCCGATCGTGCACCTGGACAACACCGCCGAGGAACTCGGCCGCTACACCAAGATCGATGTCGCCCTCTGGGGAGACGCCAAGGAGGGTCTGAGCCGTCTCCACGAGGCGCTGTCGGACCGCGTCCCCCCGCAGCGGACGTCGTTCTGGCAGGAGATCGCCGAGCGGCGCACGGCCTGGGAGCGGGAGGCGGAACCGCGGTACGCCTCCGCGGACAGTCCGGTTCACATGGCCCGGCTGATCAACGAGATGAACACCTTGCTGCCGCCTGAGGCGGTGGTGGTGGCGGACGGCGGTTTCGCCAGTCACTGGACCGGACTGTTGTACAACACCAAGCAGGCCGGTCGCGGCTACATCAGCGACCGCGGGTTCGCCTCGATCGGCTATGGGCTGCCCGGAGCGATGGGCGCCTTCCTGGCGGGCCGGTCGCCGGTGATCGGCCTCACCGGAGACGGTGGGTTCAACATGACGGTCGGGGAGTTGGAGACGGCGGTCCGGGAGAAGATGGAGTTCGTTCTCCTGGTCGTGAACAACGCCGCTTCGGGATACGTCAAGGCGCTGCAACACGCGGTGTACGGACCTGGCAGCTACGAGTCGAGCGACCTGAGCGAGCTGAACTACGCACGGATCGCGGAGGCGTACGGTTGCCTCGGGATCCGGGTGGACGACCCTGGTCAGCTCGCCGGCGCGCTCACCCGAGCCCTCGCCGAACGCGGACGGCCGGTCGTGATCGATGTCGCGGTGACTCGGGATCCGGCGCAAATGCTCCCTGCCGTCGACAGCCGGACGCTCAAGGTGGAAGCCGGGGACAGACCGGCCTGATGAGTGACGCGTCAAAGGAGCCGCAAGGAGGATCATGATGGGACCGAACCAGCTCCGTGAGGTCGCGCAGGTGACCGGGCCGGGCGGCCGGCTGCAGGACCGTGTTGTCGTCGTCACCGGCGCCGGCGCGCTCGGCGACGAGATCGGGAACGGGCGCGCGATCGCGATGCTCGCCGCCTTCGAAGGCGCCTCGGTAGTGATCGTCGACCGGGACGCGGCGTCGGCCCGGCGCACGCGCGACCTCCTGGGTGAGGAGTACGCCGATCGGACGCTGGTCGTCCGTGCCGACACCACGTCGGTGGAAGACACCCGCAGGGTCGCCGAGCAGGCCTCCGAGAGGTTCGGCAGAGTCGACGGACTGGTGAACACCGTCGGTGTCATAGGTGCGCCCGGCACCGCGGCCGACGTCGACCCCGCCGAATGGGCACGTGGGCTGGAGATCAACATCACCTCCACGATGCTGATGAGCAAGGCCTGCCTGCCTGACCTGACGCGCGGCGGTGGAGCGATCGTGAACATCGCTTCGACCGCGGCCCTTCGTGGCGGCCACCCGTTCCTTCTCTACCCGACGTCCAAGGGCGCCCTGATCAACATGACCAGGGCGATGGCGGCGCACCATGGGCGGGCCGGGGTCCGCGTGAACGCGGTGGCGCCGGGGCTGGTCGAAACACCGATGGTCGACGCCGCGTCGATGACCGAGGAGTATCGCGAAACGCGCCGGGCGGCGTCACTGCTGGGCACCGCGGGAACCGGATGGGACGTCGCGCGGGCAGTCGTCTTCTTGCTCAGTGAGGACGCCCGATGGATCACCGGAGTGACGATACCCGTCGACGCAGGATTGACCGCGGCGGCCACCGACCTGCCGCTGGACGTCGAACCGACCAATTGAGACGGCGGAGGGCAGGGCGTTGACGACGAAACAGGACCGGATCGCGGCTCAGTTGGATGGGATCGACCGGCTCAACGGTTCCTACCATGCGGTGATCAGCAAGCTGCCCGAAGCAGCTGTCGTCGCAGCGGAGCTGGACAGGCCCGGCAGCTCCCCCGGACCTTTGGCCGGGCTCTCGGTGGGAGTCAAGGACGTGATCGCGACCGCCGGGCATCCGACCACGATGGGCTCGGCGATGTATCGCGATCACGTTCCGGATGCCGACGCCGAGGTGGTGGCACGCATCAGGGCGGCCGGCGGGGTGGTTCTCGCCAAGACGAATCTCTCGGAGTTCGCCATGGGCGCCACGTCGCACAACGCGCACTACGGCAACGTCGGCAACGCGTGGAATCCAGCGCGTGTTGCCGGCGGCTCGAGCGGAGGGTCGGCCGCGGCCGTGGCTCTCGGACTGTGTGACGCCGCGCTCGGCACGGACACGGGCGGGTCGATCGTGATCCCTGCGGCTCTGAACGGGTTGACGGGTCTGCGCCCGAGCCTCGGCCTGGTCTCCAACCGAGGCGTCTTCCCCGTCAGCAGCAACTTCGACACCACCGGCCCGATCGCCCGCTCCGTGGGTCAGGTGCGCCGTCTTCTCCAGGTCATCGCCGGATGGGACCCGGATGACCCCGACCAGCCGCCGACGGCCCGTGAGTGGGACGCCGGGCACAAGGAGACCCGCCTGCCCGGGCTTCGCATCGGGGTACCACGCGGCCACTTCGTCGCCGAAGAGCCGGAGATCGCGGCCCGGTTCGAGGAGGCGCTCGGCGTTCTCGCCGGGCAGGGCGCCAAGCTGGTCGAACTCGAACTGGCCGCCGCGTCCGAAGCGCTGCCGAACATGGCCACCCAGATGTTCACCGACTTCTACGGTGTGCACGCCGAGCGATTCACCACGCACCCCGAGCAGTATGGTTCCGACCTGACTCACAGGTTGCGGCTGGGTGGCGCGACGACCGGCGTCGGATACTCCACGAGCAGGCGCTGGACCGAGCGCTGGCGACATTCACTGGCCCTGACATTCGAGCAGGTGGACGTGATCGTCACCCCGGCCACGTCGATCAGCGCGCCGCTGATCGACGATTCGGCGATGGCCACGACCACGCCACTGCTGACGCGCTTCACCCACCCCTGGTGCCTGTCGCTCGGTCCGACGCTGAGCGTGCCCATCGGTGCGGGTCGCCACAGCCCGGTCGGCATGTTGATCACGGGCCCGGCCTTCGGCGAACGATTGGTGCTCGAGGTGGGCGATGCGTACCAGTCGATGACCGAATGGCACCACCACACGCCGGAGGCGCGCATCGACATCCCGTGACAGCACGGGCCAAGCCGCCGATCATCACGTCCACACGCTCGGAGATCGGATCAGAAGCGGGGCCTCCGGCCCCGCACGTGCCCGGTCATGACGTGGCCCCGGTGAGCTGGGCGTGGAGGCGTCTGCACTCGTGGACGAAGCGCGTCGTCCGGCGGCTCCGCGCGAACTCGCCGATGACCGGGATCTCCCCGCGCGCGCCGGTCCAGCGTGCCACGTCCGCCGCGAAGGCGACGAGTTCGGAATGAGTCACGGTGGCGCGCTGCCCCTCGCCCGGCAACATCCCGGGTAGCAGTGTGCGCAGGATGCGCCACACCTCGTGATGGCCGCCGGCGTCGGCCAGCTCGGTGAGGGCCGCGATGGCGGGACGGGTCTCCCGCCAGGTGCGGCGCAGCACCAGCGCGAGCTGGTGGCCGATCGCCTCGGCGGGCAGTTCGCCCCTGACGGCCATGCGCAGGACCAGCGGGATCATGTCGGGCACGCCGCCGGCCAGGAGGAAGGCGAGGATCACCGCCGTGGACTCGCCCATCGGGCCCTCGGCGATCTCCAGGCCGGCGACGTCCGCCGGAGTCACCCGCCCGCCCCAGTGGCCGCGCAGCAGGAACGGAAGGAAGTTGACGGCCGCGACCTCGCGGTGCGAGGGCAGCATGCCGGGCCATGCCCTCAGCGTTCCGTCGGACTCGTCGATCGTCCAGTCGAACGGCTCACGCAGCAGCACCTCGTCGATCAGCCGATGACCGGTCGGGGCCGTCATCCGCAGCACGGGCCGCAGTCTGACCTCGGTGAAGTGTTCCGGTTCGCCGTCGCCGAAGTCGACCATGGAGGCGTTGACCATATGGCGCCACACGTGGCCGCACTCGGGGTCGGCCATGCCGTCACCGGCGAGCCAGCGGGCGGCCGAGCGCGCCGCCTCCGAGCCGACCTTCGCGGCCCGGTCGGCCGCGGCCTGGTGGCAGCCCCTGGGCAACCGCAGCAGCGCCTGCGCCAGGTCGGCCGGGGGTGGCTCGACGCCGGCGGCGGCGCAGGTCTCCAGCCGGTCGATCAGCACGTCGGGGTCGAGGCGGCCGCTCATCCAGGTCGGCGTGGCCAGCAGCACCGGCGGCAGGGTGCCGTTGCGGAGGGCCTCGGCGAGTTCCGCGTAGCGGTGCAGCAGGAAGTCATGGGGCGGGGAGACCCGATTGGGATGGGGCAGTTGGTTGCGCCGACGCCACTCGTCGTGCTCGGGCAGTTCCTTGGGCATGAAGGAACGCAGCCGGGGCGGAACGAAGACGACGGTCACCTCCACGAGCGGTTCGCCCGATTGCGGCGGAGGCACCGGCTCCCCCCTGCGCATCGCCGCGATCCGGGCGGGGTTCACGCCGAGCTCCGCCATGTGCTCGTAGGCGCGGTCGAGGATGAAGGACGGCATGGCCTCCACGGAGTCGTCGTATAAGGCGCCTGGTCTCGTCCGCATCGGATGGGGGCGATCCGGCAGTTCGTCGTCCCAGATCTCCTCGTCCTCCTCCTCGGCGCCGTCATGCCACGCCTCCTCGACGTCGGTCGGGGAGCCGTTCAGGTGGATCCGGCCCCCGGCGAAGGGGATCTGCCGGTCGCCCTCGCGGGCGACCGCTCCGTCGGGGCCGTCGTCACTGGTCCAGGTGATGAAGAAGGCGCGCAGCGGAGTGTCGTCGTCGAGATAGCGGCCAGGCCGGTAGACGCCGCCCACCGTGATTCGCCGGGGCGACGGCTCTGGCTCGGGCTCCTCGCCACGGGTGAGCAGACGCATTCTCACGGAGTGGTTCGCACTGTCCCAGAATTTCTCCGGCCCGATCGGCGGTAACTCCGGCACGCTGCCGGGGTTGACGAACTCGGCGGACAGCGCCGACTGCCAGTCGCCGGGGTCGATGCGCACCTGTCTGGACCGCCAGTAGCCCTGGTTCTGCTCGACGTGGGGCTTGAGCGTGCGACGCAGTCCCTCCCGGTCGTCGGCGATTCCGGCGACGAAGGCCGCTAGCCAGCGCTCCTGGCCGACCCAGCGCTCCTGGTAGTCGGGGAAGATCGACGGCTCGGGGAACCGCCGCGTCTCCGCCGGCTCGGGCAGCGGCGGGAAGTCCTTCTGCTCCAGCGGTTCCTCGACCGGGGTGTCCCCGCCGACCTCCCCGCCGAACTGCCCGGCCAGCTTCGCCGCCAGGTCGGCGGGGAGGTGCCGGGCGCCGTCGAGGATCGCCTCGGCGTGGTCGGCGAACAGGCCGGCGTATTTCAGGGTCAGCTCGACCGCGCGGCCGCGCACGTCGAAGGACTTGTGCGCGTACGCCGTGGTCAGCGCGGTCACGAAGTCGGCGGCCGCCTCGGGCGTGGCCCGGATCGCCTGGTCGAGCCAGCGCAGGCCCGTGGCGGCGAGCTTGGACTCGTCCCGGAAGGTGAGCGCGTCGACCGCCTCGGCCAGGTCGGCGTGGTCGAGCGGCATCGCCCCGCGCACCTGCCCGGCGGCCAGCTCCGCGACGGTGCCCGGAGCCGACGGCAACAACCGCAGGTAGTCGCGCAGGCGGGGCGCGGACTCCGCGGGCGTGGGGTCGACAAGGGTGTGCAGCCGGACGAAGAAGCGCAGGTCCTGCGCCTCGCCGCCGCGCAGGAAACGGCGCACGCATCCGTCGAGCACCTGCTCCCTGGGCAGTTCGCGGGCGGCGGTGGCCAGCCAGCGAGTCGGCCGGGGCTCCAGCCGCTCGTCACGGAGAGCGCGGCCCGCGCCGTCAGCGGTGAAGACGCGGGGCAGCAGCACCGGGGTCAGCGGGTCATCGGCCACGCTCGGCGCGGCCAGCCAGGCGGCCACGAGCGGGTCGTGGTCGGGAGGCACGGCGCCGGACTCGCGCAGCAGCGCCACCGCCAGCGGCGCGATGCGGTCGGTGGGACGGCGCACCCTCTGAGCCAGCCGGACCGCGACATCGCGACGCCACTCCAGGGGACGGGTGGCCGCCACCCGGCACACCTGAGCGATGTTGGGGTCCTCGGCCCAGCGGCGGTTGACGTCGCGGCCGGTCATCCACGTCACGGCGGCCGCCGGGCCGGTGATCACGCCGACACCGGTCAGCAGCAGCGCGCCGGCCAGTTTGTCGAGCAGGTCGCCGACCTCCCAGGAGGCCAGCTCCTCGAAGTCGCCGGGATGCTGGGCGCGCACCTGCTCCGTGCGGGCGTGGCGCAGCTCCTTGACGAGGCCGGGCAACCGTCCGCCCAGCTCGGCGCGCTCCTCCTCGGTGAGCGTGACCAGCCGGTCGGCCAGGCGGGAGACGTGGTTACCGCTGATCAGGTCGCGGATCTCCGTCCAGACGGTCATCGGGAGACCTCCACTGCGGCGCGGGCGACGATCCGGGCGGCCAGCACGTGTTTGCACGGCCCACGAGAGCCGCGATGGTCCCACCACCACTCACAGGTGCAGGAGCCGTCGGCCAGCGAGACCCGGCGCGCACCGCCCGGGGTGCGGACGGTGGCCGACTCCCCTTCGAGGTGCACGGCGCCCGCGTCGACAAGCGTGCGCGCCTTGGCCAGCCGGGGGTTGAGCAGGATCACGTTGTCTTTGTCATAGGGCAGCTCACGGTGGAAGTGGGCGGCCTCCGCCAGGTCGTAGCCGACCCGGCCGGCGACGCCGAGCTGCGTCAGCGCGGCACGCACCCGGTCGGCGGGGATGCCCGCGCGGCCCGCCAGCAGGCCGATCTCGACCTCGGGCTCGAAGTTGAGCAGCATGCCCACCACGTCGGCGTCGTTCTCGGCCTCGTCGGTGGCCAGGTCGTCGAGCACCGCGCCCTCGCCGGAGAAGCCGCGCCAGCGCTCGGGCGAGAGGGTGAGCGTGTAGCGCATGCCCGGCAGCTCCAGCTCCCAGGCGCTGGAGGCGGCGTCGGCCGGGCCGTACACCCGGAGGGCCTTCGCGAAGCGCAGCAGCGGCAGGAGGGTGCCGAGCCGGTTGGGGCCGGCAAGCCGGACCGAGCCCGGAACCTGGCGGTCGGAGACCTTCAGCTCACGCCCCGCCTGCGCCACCCACACCGTGCCCTTCCTCGGCAGCCTGCGCAGGAACCGCACCGCCGCCATGCCGGTCAGCTCACCGCGCTGATCCATGCCCGAGGCGATGACCTGAACCTCGGCGAAGCCGCGCAACCACCGCTCGGGCAGCGGCACCTTCTTCTCCACCACCGCGCCGTCCATCGTGGTCACGACCAGCTCGTCGAGGCCCACCCCCAGATGCAGCGGGTCACGCGTGCCGATGCGCGCCAGCGCCTCCCGGAGCGGCGCGTTCACGTCGACGTTGGTGGTGCCCCGGTCGAACACCTCGCCGTCGAGGGTGCCGTTCAGCAGATCAAGCCGGGCATACACGCCGCCACAGGCTGAGAACGACTCGAACCGTAATCGGTCTCCGTTGCACGTCACCACCGGGTCCCGCACCCAGCCGGGCCGCGCCTTCGGCTGGTGGTAGCGGGCCAGCGCCACGTCGGCGACGCCGAGCAGGCCCGCAGCGGCGGGGGCCGCCTGGGTCACCACGCCGCTGAAGAACCGGGGGGCCGTGGCCGGGCCGGACAGGGCCCGTCCGCCGGAGGTCGCCAATCCGAGACGACCGTCGACAAGGGAGGAGGGCGCGGCGTACGTGTACGCCTGCGTCGCTGGAGTCATGGCCGGGACATTAGAGCGCCCCACCGACATTCAGGCTCGCTCGTGAGCTGCCAGGGCACTTTGCCGGTTTCGCAGAGTGTCCTGGCGGGTCCTTCCGACACGGCTTCCGTACCGGCTGTCAGCCCCATCGGCGGGTGAGGGGCCGCCGGGTCGCGGCCTGCGGCGCGGCGGGGTGTTCCGCACCGCAGGCCACAGGTGCGGGCTATCCGTTCCAGGTCCACTTCTGGTTGGTGCCGCCGTGGCAGGAGTACAGCTGGATCTTGGTGCCGTTGCTGTTGGCGGCGCCGACGGCGTCGAGGCACAACCCGGACTGGACGCCCTGGATGGACCCGTCCGAGTTCACCCGCCACTTCTGGTTGTCGCCGCCCCAGCAGGAGTAGATCTGCACCTTGGCGCCGTTGCCGGTGCCGGCCGCGTCGAGGCACTTGTTGCCGTACACCCGGATCTCACCGGCGGAGGTGGAGGCCCAGGTCTGGTTGGTCTGGCCGTTGCAGTCCCAGATCTGCACCTGCGTGCCGTCCGCGGTGCTCGCGGCGGGCACGTCCAGGCAGCGGCCGGAGGCCACCCCCTTGATCGCCCCGCTACCGCCACCGGGGGTCGGAGACACGGTCGGGCTGGGGGACGGGCTGCCGCTCGGTGACGGGGAGGGGGAGGAAGTGCCGCCGTCGAGCGTGAGGTTCTTCTGCTGGACCTGCCACTGGGTGTTGCACAGACCGCAGTTGGAGCCGACGAAGTTGGCGCCGGCCGTCGTGTCGCCCTTCAGCCGCCACTTGAGGTACAGCACCGCCACGCGGCCGAACTCGCCGCCGTTCGTCTGGTCGTAGGTGCCGCCGTGCCCCACGTTCAAATTGCCCATGAACGCGGGCAGCCCTGACGGCAACTTGCCCCAGTCGTCGATGGCGTTCGGATAGGCGATGTCACTGGGCCCGCCGATGAAGTAGGCGATCGGCTTCGTCAGCCGGCGGAGCTGGTAGTCGTCGGAGTCGTTCAGCAGCCCGCTGCTGAAGATGGTCGTCGTGGTGACACGTGAGTCGTTGGAGACGGCGTAGGCCTCCAACCCTCCGCAGGACCAGCCCCCTACAGCGATCTTTCCGGTGTCGATCCTGCCGTTGTATTTGCTGCCCTGACGGCTGTTCTCCGCGACCGCCCAATCGATGGACTGCGTGAGCATCTGGGACGTCGTCGAACCAGAGCCGTTCGGGCTGCCGCTGGCGATGACCAGGAACCCGTGCGAGGCGATCTCGCGGAGGAAGTTCAGTTGCCCCGTCCCGTTGGCGGAGCAGCCACCGTTGCCCCATACGAAAACGGGGAGCTTCTCGGACGGGAGGGTTCCGGGCCGGTAGATGGTGTGATTGGGCAAGCTGGTCGAGGTCTCGTAATCAGCCGGGTAGGGGCCCGAGCCACCGACCGCCGCGGCGGCCGGGGTCGTGGTGAGCGCCACTACTCCGGCGCAGACCGGGGCGATCGCGGCCGCCAGCACTGCGCTGATGATCGAGCGTTTTCTCATTTCGCCCTCCGAGGGGGTCACGACGGCGCTCTGTGTCGGATCTGGATCACGCGGCTACACGCCGAAGGAGCGCGGCAACGGCACATGACTGCCACCGCGGCCAGGTGGTCGGCGCCGACCGGATCTGGGGATATGGCGGGCCATCGACGGCGAGTCGCGCCCCGCGCCAGGCGAAACAAGCCGATGAGAGCAGCGTGCAGTTAATATCACTACGGTCACCAAAAGTGTCAAGCGACCGTGACCCGGCACGTGGAGCGGCGCCTTCGCGGACAGGACCGGCCCCTGACGCATTCGGGTGCGGGGTGCAGGCCGATCCTCGGGATGGTGTAGCCACTCCCCTGCCCGGCGCCAGGAGGACGGACCGGGGTGGAGGCGGCTCCGGCGCAGGTCACCATGACCGGTCTGCCGGAGACGCCGGGGAAACCTCGGTGGGCGGCGGCCGGCCGAAAGTGGACGCGTCGCGACGGTCGCGAGAGGCGTTCCGGGAGCCGGGCCGGCGGCCGAGCGCGTGAAAGTTTCTTCAGCCGTCCCCGCCCGCCCGGGCCGAGACGAAGTTCTCCGCTGCGTGGAAGTGGGTGATCCATGACGCGGCGTCCGGCCAGTACGGCGTCGCTACCTGGATGAGCCGCGCCTCGGCGAGCGAACCCAGAGCCGAATGGATCTCCAGCATGAGGTCCCTGGCGGTTTGGCGGGGCCACGGTGCCGGCAGGAGGTGCTCGGGCAGGTTCGGGTCGATGTCCGGAAACCTCCGCCAGGAATCCATGACGGAGGTCCGGGCCACCAGCGCCCGGCTCGCGTCGATCTCCCCGTCGCGGACGGCCACCCGCAGGTCCGAATACTGCGCGATGAATGCCTCGTAGGCCGCGGCGAGGCCGGCCAGGTCGTAGGCGGCGGCCGGTCCATGCGGGCCGGTCTCCTCGTCGAACCGGGTGTGCATCACCGACCATCGACCACCGTCGACCTCGTCCAGAATGTCGTGCAGCGCCTGAGTCACCGGCCCGGCGTCGGATCCGGGCCGGATCCACACGCTGTCGTACAGCCGCGCGAACCCCAGCGACCCCAGAGCCTTGCGGACCGCGTGCCGTGGGGCCTGACCGGACCACGCCTGGCCTGACCGCGCCTGGCTGGACTGTCCCTTGCCCGACTGTGCCTGGCCGGATTGGGGGATCGAGAACGAGACGGTCACCCAGTCGCCGGTCCACTGCGGCGGGTGTGCGCCGAAGCCGAGGAAATGATCCATCCGGGACCGATGCCGGGCGATCGCCTGAGGCGTGAGGTGATACACGGGTGGCCGTCCGGATCCCCGCACGGCGATCAGGCCACGCTTGGTCAGCCGGGACAGCGCGGCCCGCGCGCTGGACTCGCTGATGCCGAACTCCCCGAGCATCGCGACCACCGCCGTCGACGGGAGGCCCGCCTCCGAGGAGTCGAGGTACTCACCGAGCAAGGTCGCCAGCAGGTGCTGCGGGTTGGGGCCGGCCTGCGCACGTGGGGCTCCGGCATCGTCCGGAGGCACATGGACACTCACGTCATCAGCTTGCCTCACGACAACGTCCCTGCCGGACGACTCCGGCCCCGCACCGTCGCCCTGGAACGGCGAAGAGCCCCGCAGGAGCGACGTCACGGGATCGGCAGACGGCGATCGGGCACTCCTCGGTATGCACGGTGATCGGCTCGGGCTCCTGCGTCCCGACCTCGACGCGGACGTCCTCAACCGCGCGACCGGCTCGCGAAGCCACTCCTCCTCCCACGCCGCCGGAGTCGCCGGCTTGAGCCGTACCTACCGGTCGTGACGCCCATCCAGGACCGAAGGCCCACTTGCCACCGACACGGACGTATCCTACTATTTCTACAGAATAACTAGGAATAAGCCCGCCTCGCCCGAGACGGTGCGGAAAGGGGCGAATCATGCCCGCGACGGCCGAGTCCGTGGACACCGTCTGGTTCACCCGCTGTCCGGTCCCGACGGCCAGTGGGCTCGCCTACGCGCTCGGCCGACTGGCCACGCGGTACGCGGACCTGGGCGTCGACGTCGGGATCCTTCAGGACGCACCACTGGAGATCGCCCGGCACCACTACGACCACGACCTCGTCGGCCTGATTCGCGAAGGAGGCAACGTGCCCGCCATCGCGGCGCGGGCCGAGGGGGCCAGGACCCGCCTGGTCGGGCTCACCTGGATCGACGAAGGACAGTCGATCATGGTCCGTCCGGACTCGGCGATCACCTCCCCGGCCGCCCTGCGGGGCGCGCGGATCGCCGTTCCCGGCTGGGCCGCCACGAGGGACACCAGTCATGCGCGCGCCATGGCCCTCCACGGGTTCAAGGGCGCGCTCGGGCTCGCCGGCCTGACGCTCGACGACGTGGAGTTCGTCGAGCTGCCGCTCGACCCCGTCCTCCCCCCGGGCCGCATCCGCGCCGAACGCGCCGCGCCCCGGTTCCGCGAGCTGGACGAGCTGACGTCCGGACGGGTCGACGCGGTCTACGTCAAGGGCGCCGCGTCGCTGGAGGCCGCCCGCGTCCGCGGCGCGGTGGTCGGCATCGACCTCGACGCGGTGCCGTCGCGGCGGTCCAGGGTCAACAACGGAACCCCGCGGCCGATCACGGTGCACGAGGAGCTGCTGCAGTCGCACTCCGAGCTGGTGGTCGAGTTCCTGGTCGAGACGCTGCGCGCGGCCGACTGGGCGGCCGGCGACCTGAACGGCGTACGCGAGGTGCTGGCGGCCGAGACCGGGTCCGGCGCGGAGGGCGTCCTCCTGGCCTACCGGGAGGGCTTCCACCGCACGCTCCACCCCACGCTCGACGAGGAGCGGGTGGACCTGCTGCGGGTCCAGAAGGCGCTCCTGTTGCGTCACGGCTTCCTACGCGCCGACTTCGACCTCGACTCCTGGATCGACCCCCGGCCCCTGCGGCTCGCGTACGAGCGGCTGGCCTCGCGAGACTGACCGCGGTCGTCGTTTCACGGACTCCGACGCCGGACGGTCACCGTCGGTCGCCCGCGCGCGGGCATCCCTTCTCCCCATGCCCCGGCCGGGTGCGATCAGCGGCGGGCGCAGACGCCGGTCATCAGCCGCGCCTCGCCCGCCGGCCCCCCTTGCCATCTTGAAAGGCCATGAGTTGATCAGCACATCCACCTCCGGCGACCGCGGCCCCTCGGCCCGGCCCGCCGGTCGTGCACACGTCCGCCGTCCGTTGTTCCTGACGGCGGTCGCCGCCGTCGGCGTGCTGCTGGCCGCCTGCGGCACGTCGGCGGCGTCGTCGAAGGACGGGTCCGGCGCGCAGGGCGTGAGCACCGTCCGCGTGGGCGTCATCGCCGGCTCGCCCCCGGGCGTCTACTCCGCCATCGAGAACGGGTTCTTCGACAGGGAGCGCATCAAGGTCGAACTCGTGACGCTCAGCGGCGGCCCGGCTCTCGTCGCGGCCACCGAGGGCGGCTCCATCGACATCGCGTGGGCCGACATCTTCGCCTGGGCGGCCGCGATCGAGCAGGGCTTCAAGCTGACGATCATCAACCCGGCCAACGCGCTGAAGCCCGGACAGCAGGTCAACGTCATCGTGACGAAGCCGGGCAGCGGCATCACCTCGGCGAAGGACCTCACCGGCAAGAAGCTCGGAGTGCCGGCTCAGGCGCTCACCACCGTGCAGATCAAGAAGTGGCTCGCGGACCAGGGCCTCGACCCGGACGGCCCGACGTACACCACCGTGCAGGACCGAACCACCTCGGGTGGCCTTGCGGCCCAGGGCACGCTCGACGCCGCGGCCACCAGCGGCGCGTACGTCACCGCATGGGAGGCGCAGTACGGCCTCACGGTGGCCGGCACCTTCGACTCCGGCGTGCCCAAGGGCGCGGCGACGTCCGGCTACGGCGCGCTGCGCAGCTACGCGGAGGCGCATCCCGACCTGATCAAACGCTTCGTGCGGGCCGTGCGGCAGGGCGTGACCGCGTTCCAGTCCTCGGCGCCGCTCGCGCAGAACACGCTGCTGGTGAAGTACGGCGGCGCGGACGTCTCGAAGCTGGAGGCCAAGTATCCCGGCGCGCTGGACAAGGCGTCGGCGGCGACCAGCGGAGAGCTCAGCGGCCCGTTCGACGTCGCCGCCGAGAACACCTGGATCGAGACGGGCGCGCGGTTCGGCGCGCTGAAGAAGGCCTTCGACCTCACGCCCCACCTGTGGCCCACCGCCACGTCCGCCAACCCCTGACCGTCCGCGACGAACGCCGGGAGCCCCGATGGCGACATCAGCAGCACCCCCCGCGGCCGCGACCGAACGCACCGCACCCGCGAACCCCACACCCGCGAACACCGCACCCGCAAGCAGCGCGCCCCTGCTGGCTGTGGAGGACGTCGCGAAGACGTACCGCACCCGCCGGCGGGAGGTGACCGCCCTGCGGGAGCTGTCCCTGGACATCGGCGCCGGGGAGTTCGTCACCGTCGTCGGACGGTCCGGATGTGGGAAGTCCACGCTGCTGCGGCTGCTCAGCGGCCTGCTCCCCGTCTCGGCGGGAGAGATCAGGGTGGCCGGGCAGCGGATCGACGGGCCACCGCGGCAGGCGCGCTGCGTCTTCCAGGACTACGCCCAGTCGCTGCTGCCGTGGAAGACGGTGGCGGGCAACGTCCGGTTCGGGCTGCGGCACGCGTACGAGCCGGCCGAGGGCGGCCATGACGAGCTGGTGGCGCACTACCTCGACCTGGTGGGCCTCGGCCACGCGGCCGACCGGTACCCCTGGGAGCTGTCCGGCGGCATGCAGCAGCGGGCGGCCATCGCCCGCGCGCTGGCCGCGCGGCCCCAGTTGCTGCTCATGGACGAGGCGTTCAGCGGCGTGGACGCCCTGAGCCGCGCCAAGCTGCAGGACGTCCTCCTGCACGCCTGGGCCGAGGAGGGGCTGACGGTGGTGTTCGTGACCCACGACATCGACGAGGCGGTCTACCTGGCCGACCGTGTCGTGGTGCTGCATCCCGAAGGACACGGCCTGCTGGCGGACGTGCGGACCGGCCTGCCCCGCCCGCGCGGCCAGGTGGTCACACGGGAGCTGCCGGAGTTCCTGCACCACCGGCGCGAACTGCTGCACATGGTCCTGGACTGAGAGGACTCCGCCGAATGACCAGCAACCCCACAGCGACCAGAACCCCCGGCGCCGTGCCGCTCCCGGCGGCCCTCGGCCCCACCTCCGCGACCACCTCCGCGACGGGGACGCCGAGGCGCCGCCCCTGGTTCCTGCGCGCTCTGCGCAGCAGGCTCTTCGGCTGGCTCGTGTTCGCCGCGGCCCTGCTCGCCTGGCAGCGCTACGCCACGGCGAACCCCTCGCCCAGATACGCCACCGTGAGCGACGTCGCCGTCCAGTGGTGGGACCAGATCCTCGGCGGGCGGCTGCTGACCGCGACCCTGCAGACCCTGCGCACGATGCTGATCGGGTACGGTTTGGCCGCCGTGCTGGCCGTGGTGATCGGGGTGCTCATGGCCCGCGTACGGCTCGTCTACGTGCTGCTCGAACCGCCGCTCGAACTGCTGCGGCCGATGCCGATCTCTGCGGTCATCCCCCTGCTGATCCTCTACCTCGGCATCGACGACGCGATGAAGATCAGTGTGGTCGCGGTGGCGGCGTTCTTCCACATCCTGTTGAACGCCTATTCGGGCGCGGGCTCCACGCACCGCACGATGATGGACACCGCGCGCACCTTCGGACTGACCTGGCGGCAGACGATGGCCGAGGTCGTGATCCCGGCCGCCGCGCCCTCGATCTTCGTGGGGCTCCGCTCGGCGCTCGCCGCCTCGCTGGTGATCTCGGTCGTCGTCGGCATGATCGCCGGCAACGACGGCCTCGGGCACCTGCTCATGATCCAGCAGCAGAGCTTCCAGGTGACCGACCTGATCGTCGGCGCTGTCACCATCGCGCTGCTCGGCTACGCCCTCAACGCCGCGTTCCTGTTCGTCGAGAGACGGGTCCTGCACTGGCACTTCGGCGCGACCCGCACCCACGACTGACCACAGGCCTGACCACGGGCCTGACCACACGCCTGACCTGCGACACGCCTGACCTGCGACACGAAGGAAGACCGATGACCTCGACCCTGACCACCCCCGCCCGCGAGGGCGAGTGGCTGAAGGCCGGTGAGCTGCTGCTGACCCCGGCGGACGCGGCCGTGCGCACCGAACTCGTCCAGGCGGTGCGCGTGCTACACCAACTGGGCGCGCTGCAGAACCCGTACTCGGCGAACGCGAGCGTCCGGCTGCCGGACTCCCCCGGCCACCTGCTGATCAACGCGAAGGGGCTGCCCGCCGACATCGGCGAGCAGGACTTCGGCGTCATCACGCTGGACGGCGACCTGGTCGCTGGCAGGCTCGGCCCCGGGGTGCGGCAGGTGCTCCAGATGCACACCCTCGCCTACACGCGTCCGGAGGTGAACGCCGTCATCCACACGCACTCGACGCACGCGACCGCGTTCGCCCTGGCCCACCGGCCGATC
This sequence comes from Microbispora bryophytorum, assembly GCF_006874465.1. GTDB lineage: Bacteria > Actinomycetota > Actinomycetes > Streptosporangiales > Streptosporangiaceae > Microbispora > Microbispora bryophytorum. The sequence goes on from NZ_VIRL01000010.1 coordinate 130,669, forward strand.
CCACCGAACTACGAGCCTCTGGTCAACCGCGGGCAGACCCGCGAGATCCCCTGCGCGCCGTACCGCACGCGCAACAACGGCGATCTCGGCGCCTCGATCGCCGGCCTGCTCGCCGAGCACCCCGGCACCAAGGCCGTCCTGCTGGCCAACCACGGACTGCTCGCCTTCGACGACAGCCCGCTGAGCGCCGCCCGCCTCGTCGCCACGATCGAGGAGGCCGCCACTTTGGAGATCCACGCCGCCGCCCTGGGCGGATCGAAGCCGATCGCCCCATGAACAACAGCACGAGCAACAGCACGAGCACGACCGACGGAGCGCGCCGATGACCGAGACCGACCTTCTCCCGCCGCTCCCCGAGCGCAGGCTGGAGATCCTGTGGTACCTGATCGCCAATGACGGCAGGTATCCGTGGGACCCGAGATGGAAGCGGCCGGTCGACTTCGAGTACGTCCAGGCGTGGGCGAAGTCGATCGACGTCAACGGCTTCTACGGCGCGCTGCTGGCCACTCAGCCGACCGGCGGCATGGACCCCTGGATCACGGCGGCCTCGCTGGTGCCCACCACCCGGCGGATGAAGTTCGTGATCGCGGTGCACCCATCGGTGTACACGCCGACGTCGCTGGTGAAGCTCGCGACGACGCTCGACCAGAACTCCGGCGGCCGGGTCATCCTGAACGTCGTGAGCGGGCACATCGGGCTCGATGCCGCCGGGGTGCACCTCAAGCACGAGGAGCGTTACGAGCACACCGACGAGTTCCTCACCGTCTACCGGGCGCTGATGCGCGGGGAACGCGTCGACTTCGACGGCAAGCATCTCAAGATCAGGGGGGCGGAGGCCGCGTTCCTGTCCCTTCAGGATCCGTACCCCCCGCTGTGGTTCGGCGGCGCATCGCCGATCGCCCGCGACGTGGCGGCCAAGCACATCGACAACTACCTCACGTGGGGCGAGCCGCCCGCCGAGACCGCGGAGCTCATCGCCGACGTACGTGCCCGGGCCGCGAGACACGGCCGCTCCATCCGTTTCGGAATCCGGCTGAACCTGATCGTCCGGGACACCGACGAGCAGGCCTGGGCGGCGGCGCAGGACATGCTGGACCACGTGGACGACGGCGTCGTCGCGCGGGTGCAGACCGAGTCGGCGAAGCAGGAGTCCGTGGGGCAGGCGCGGCAGCTCGCCTTCCACAAGGGGGTCAAGCCGCGCTTCGCCCAGGAGCTCGAGGTCTACCCGAACGTGTGGTCGGGCTTCGGCCTGATCCGCGGCGGCCCCGGCATCGCGCTGGTCGGCAGCCCCGAGTCGGTCGCCGCACGCATCCGCGAGTATCACTCCTTGGGAATCGACTCGTTCATCGTCTCGGGCAATCCACTGCTGGAGGAGACGTACCGGTTCGGCGAGCAGGTGATGCCGCTGCTGCCGGTGACGCACGACGACCCCGGCCCGCTGCGTCCCGCCGGTTACACCCCGCCGCGGACCTCCGCGCCCGCACCGACCGGCGCCTCCTCACTCGTCGCCGCCGGCAGGCGCCGGTGAGCGCGGGAGACGCCCCGCTTATGACGAAACGGCGACTTCTGCGAAAAGCAGCTCGCCGGCCTCCGGAGCCGTCGCAATCCCGCCTTTCAGAATTTCACCGATCAGTTCATCGTCCCTGCTGCGAACCAAATGCCGTGTGGGGCTGAGATAGGTGCGCACAAAAGCGCAGACATATCGCGCGATTGCCGCGATACAGTGCGGACATGCCCCTCGCTCCGCTGACGAAACCAGTTCCGCTGAGCCGAGCGTGGCTTGCCGTTGTCGTTGTCGTCGCCCTCTTCGCCGGCGGTTTCATCGCGACCCGGCTGCCTTTCGGCACCGTGCCGCTCCGCGTGGCCGAGGGTCATGCGTTCCTCACGTCGGAGGGTAAGAAGGGGGCTTTCCAGGCGGACAACGGAGTCAGCTCAAGCTTTTACGGCAACGTGGTGTGGACGGATGCCGGTCAGCCCACGGTCGGCGGTCGCCCCTCCTGTCTCTGGGACAAACAGACGAACAGCCCACGACCTGCGGGCGCCAGAGTCGAGGCGGGATACCGATGGGTCAGGACACCGGACGGAGTGAGCCTGCCCATCGTGGCCTGGCTGAAGTGCCTATAGCGTTTCGTCGTGTCCGACGACGGGAGGCCAGGAGATGAAGATCGCTGTCATCGGCGGGACCGGCCTCATCGGATCCCGGGTGGTCGAGATCCTGAACACCCGCGGGCACGAGGCGGTGCCACACTCGACGTCCACCGGAGTGGACCTGCTCAGTGGGCGGGGCCTGCCCGAGGCGCTGGCGGGCGCCGACGTCGTCGTCAACCTGACGAAGCCGCGGACCTTCGACGACGCCTCGCCCGCCTTCTTCCGGAAGACGATGGACAACCTGCTGGCCGGCGCCGAGGCGGCCGGCGTCGGCCACGCGGTCATCCTGTCGATCGTGGGCGCCGAGCTGGTGCCCGGTTCGGTCTACTACCGTGCGAAGGTGCTGCAGGAGGACCTGCTCAAGGCGGGCCCCGTGCCGTACTCGATCGTGCGTTCCACGCAGTTCTTCGAGTTCATCGGCACGGTGCTGTCCTGGACCTCCGACGAGCACACGGTCCGCCTGCCCGCCACCCTCATGCAGCCCATCGCCGCCGACGAGGTCGCCCGGGCCGTGGCCGACGTCAGCGGGGGCGTCCCGCTGCGCGGCACTCTGGACATCGCAGGCCCCGAGGTCCTCGCGCTCGACGAGCTGGGCAGGATCACCCTCGCCGCCCGTGGCGACCACCGCACGGTCGTCACCGACGACAGCGCCGGCATGTACGCCGCCGTCTCGGGCCACGCCCTCGTCGCCAAGGACGGCGCCGTCATCGCCGGGACCACCTATCGGGAGTGGCTCACGCGCTGACCGGACCGCACCCCACCCCCACCCCACCCCAGCCCACCCACGCCCCCACCCACCCGCGCCCCACCGGCGCCCGTTCCGCGCATTCCCGCAGCCGGAAGCGCGCGATCCCGGCGCCGCCTTGTCACAGATCGAAACTCTGCTCTGTCTTCGGGGCGGACCGTACGTTGCACAGCGACAGGAGCAGGACCTTGCCCCCAGCAGGCACCACGATCCGGATCCGGGTCCGGATGAGCGCCCGTGCCATCGATGAGCCGCACCGCGTTTCGAGTCAGCTCGAGCTGCTGTTCGATCTCACCTTCGTGGTCGCGGTCGCGGCCGTCACCGCGCAGTTCGCGCACGACATCGCCGGCGGTCACGGCCTGGCCGGGCTGGTGCCGTTCCTTCAGGTGTTCTTCGCGATCTGGTGGGCGTGGATGAACTTCACGTGGTTCGCCTCGTCCTACGACACCGACGACGTCGCCTACCGGCTGCTGACCATGGTGCAGATGGCCGGCGTGCTGGTCCTCGCCGCCGGCGTGCCCGCCGCCGCGAGCCACTCCGCCTACGGGGTCATCACGCTGGGCTACCTCGTCATGAGAGTCGGGCTCGTCGCCCAATGGCTGCGGGCCGGTCTCGAAGACCCGGCGCGGCGCCGCACCGCGTTTCGCTACGCCGGCGGCATCGCCTTCCTGCAATTGGGCTGGCTGTCGCGGCTCGTCCTCGTGGAGACGGGAGTCCTGCCCGCGTCCTTCGGCCTGCCGTTCTTCGTCTGCCTGGCCGCCCTGGAGCTCGCGGTGCCGTGGTGGGCGGAGCGGGCCAGGGCCACCAACTGGCACCCGTACCACATCGCCGAGCGCTACGGCCTGTTCACGATCATCCTGCTCGGTGAGAGCGTGCTGGCCGCGAGCAGAGGGGTCGGAAGAGCGCTGGAGGCGGACGCGGTCGGCGGTCCCTTCGTCGTGATCGCGGTCGCCGGCCTCATCCTGCTGTTCGCTCTTTGGTGGCTGTATTTCCTCGGGCCTGCGGGGGACGGTCTCAGTGATCGTCGTCATCGGTCCTATTTGTGGGGATATGGCCACTATGGAATTTTCGCGGCTCTGGCAGCCCTCGGCGCCGGGCTCGAGGTGACGGTGGAGAAGAGCGGGCACGGCGTCGCGGCGTCGCCGGCGCTCGGCTACGCGGTCGCCGTCCCGGTAGGGGTGTGTCTCGCCCTGCTGTGGGCCGTACACGTGATTGTCGTCGCAGAGCCCATCATGTACCCGGCCGCCGTGTTGGGGTGCGTCGTCATCGTCCTGTCGCTGCCACTCGCGACGCCCTGGATCGGCGTGGCCGGCATGGTCGCGGCGATCGCGGCCGTCTGCGTTCTGCTGGTCGCCGTCACGATCTGGACGGCGGCCGCCGGGTCCCGCACCGGAGCACGCCGTCATGACCACGTGACCGATGACGAGTTGACGTGAACCTGCCGGTCGCCGTCACAACCCCGAGGGCTGTCCGGTCTTAGCTGGCGACCGGGTGACGACGAAGTGACCCGGCGGACAGAAGGAGAGCGCAGTGAAGATCGTGGTAATCGGCGGCACCGGCCTGATCGGGTCCAAGCTGGTGAAGAAGCTGGGCGAGCATGGCCACGAGGCGGTCGCGGCATCGCCGAACACCGGCGTCAACACGCTGACCGGCGAGGGGCTCGCCGAGGTGCTGACGGGCGCGAAGGTCGTGGTCGACGTGTCGAACTCACCGTCGTTCGAGAGGGCCGCGGTGCTGAAGTTCTTCGAGACCTCCACGGGCAACCTGCTCGCCGCGGAGGCGGAGGCCGGCGTAGGTCACCATGTCGCGGTCTCGATCGTGGGAACGGAGCGGATGCCGGAGAACGGCTACTTCGCAGCGAAGATCGCCCAGGAGCAGCTGATCGAGAAGTCGGGGATCCCGTTCTCGCTCGTGCACTCGACCCAGTTCTTCGAGTTCGCCCGGGGCATCGCGGACGACGCCACGGTGGACGGCAAGGTGCACATGGCGCCGGTGCTCTTCCAGCCCATCGCGGGCGACGATGTCGCCCAGGCGGTCGGCCGGACCGCGGTGGGGTCGCCGCTGAACGGCAAGATCGAGATCGCCGGGCCCGAGCAGTCCCTCATGGACGAGTTCTTCCGGCAGGCGCTGATCGCCTGGGGTGACCCGCGCGAGGTGGTCACCGACCCGCACGCGCGTTACTTCGGCAGCGAGCTGACCGAGCGGTCGCTCGTTCCGCTCAACGACGACGACGCGGCCCTCGGCACGATCCGCTACCACGACTGGCTCGGCCGCACCTCCACCGGCAAGTAAGCCGACCAGGCGGTTCATCCCCCCGAGGGCGAACGCGATGACCGCGATCACTTGCCACACCGCCGCTCCGGCCGCGCCGCAGTACCGGCTGCGCCGCGGTCTCGGCTCCGCTGCTGTCCCGGCTGCGCTGCGGGCTCGGCTGCGTTGCTGTCCCGGCTGCGCTGCTGTCCCGGCTACGCAGTGCAGGTCGCCGCGGTCATCGCGTCCCGCCCCTGCCGAGCCATCCGCACAAGACACGGAGAGAGGAACGATGGCCGTTCCGAGCGACGAGAACGAATTCCTGCACGAGCTCGAAATCGAGGTCGAGGCGGAGGTGATCCAGGTCGAGTCCAGCCGTCCGGAGGACGCCGCCGCCCTGCCGGTCACCGACTGGCTCTTCGACCCGGCGGACGCCGAACGCGAGGAGATCGGCCTGCGGGGTCTGCTCGCCGCGGTGGAGGTGCTGGAAGACGACCTCCGGCCCGGCGATCCCGCCGAGTAGAGCGGTCTAGCAGCGGGCGACACCGACGGCGAGCAGCTCTTCCAGCTCGTCCAGGTCGCCGGTCTGCGCGGCCGACAGGAACGACCGTACGAGGCGCCGGTGCCCGGTGGTGCTCACCGGGGTGTGCCTGCCGGTGGCGAGGTGGTGGCGGGCGCGCCGCAGGAGTTGCCGCGCGTGGTCCTCGCTCAGATGGAGGATCTCGGAGATCCTGCGGTAGGGGTAGTCGAAGGCCATGCGCAGCAGATAAACCGCTCGTTCGGCGGAGGTCAGTCTCTCCAGCAGCAGCCGGATCGCGGCCTCGACCGCCTCATGCCGTTCCGCCGCCGTCTCGGGGCCGACGGAGCGGTCCGTCGTCTCGGGCAGCCAGGCGCCGGCAGTGGTCTCCCGGCGCCTGCGCGCGGACTGGGCGACGTTGAGGGCGAGCCTGGTGGTGGTCAGCGCGAGGAACGCGGGCGGATCGACGACGATCGAGCGGTCGGCGCGGGCCCAGCGCAGCCACGTCTCCTGCACCACGTCCTCGGCCTCGCCCACGTCGTGCAGGACACGCAGGCCGATCGCGAAGAGCCGGGGTGCGACGCCGGCGAACGCCGAGGCGGCTCCGTCCCGTCTTCCGATCGATCCTTGGCCGGTCCGGTCCGCGTGGTCCCCGTGGTCCCCGTGGTCCCCGTGGTCCCCGTGGTCCCCGTGGTCCCCGTGGTCCGCGTGGTCCGCGTGGTCCGCGTGCGGGCCCGACAGGTTCATCGTCACGATCTCGGCTCCGTTCACACCCGGCATCCGGCGGTTGCCGCTGTGCTCACGGTCGCGCCCGGAGCCCTCTCATCGCGCCCTGGAGAGCACGTGGTCGACACCCTGGCCCGCATGCCGCGGGTCCCCAGTGGACCCGGGGCGAACGCCGGGGGCGCGGCAGGGGGCGCGGCCTGGGCCGCTTCGCACCGAGGTCGTCGCGCTGGTCGTTATAGGCAGAGTCACCCTGACCGCCGATAATGACCAGGCTGATGGTGATTGCCGGGTTGACAGCGGAAAGGTGGCTGCGCGCCGATCCGAGAGGGAGCGCGGGTAGCCTCCTACGTCCGGCGGTCGACGGTCAACGGGTGAAGGGTCGGCGGGGGCGGTGCCCATGACAGGCGGAGGTTCCGAGTCGCGGCTTCGTGGGCGGCAGATCGAGTGCGAGACGCTGGACCGGCTCGTGGCGGCCGTGCAGGCCGGCAACAGCTCGGTCCTGGTCCTGTGCGGCGAGGCCGGCATCGGCAAGACGGCACTGCTGGAATACGCGCGAAGCAGCGCGTCCAGCTGCCGGACGGCCAGGGTGGCGGGCGTCGAGTCCGAGATGGAGCTGGCCTTCGGCGGCCTGCATCAGCTGTGCGCCCCGTTCTTGGATCACCTCGGTCACCTGCCGGGCCCGCAACGCGACGCGCTCGGTACGGCGTTCGGCCTGAGCGCCGGACCTCCGCCCGACCGCTTCCTGGTCGGGCTCGCGGTGCTCAACCTGCTGGCCGACGTGGCCGGGAAAGGGCCGCTGGTCTGCCTCGTCGACGATGCCCAGTGGCTCGACGAGGTCTCCGCGCAGACCCTCGCCTTCGTCGCGCGACGCCTGCTCGCGGAGCCGATCGGGCTGGTGCTCGCAGTGCGCGAGCCCCACCTCGAACACGAGCTGACGGGGCTGCCGCGACTCGACGTGGGGCGGTTGAGCGACGGCGACGCCCGCGCGCTGCTGGACACCGTGATCCTTGGGCGGCTCGACGAGCGGGTCCGTGACCGGATCGTCGCCGAGGCCCAGGGAAACCCGCTGGCCCTGCTTGAGCTGCCGAAGGGGTTGACGGCCACCGAACCGGCGGGCGCGCTCGGGCGGCCCGGCGTGCGGGCGCCCGTGGGCCGGATCGAGCAGAGCTTCCTGCGGCGGGTCCGGTCGCTGCCGTCCGAGACACAGCGGCTGCTGCTCGTCGCGGCGGCCGAGCCGGTGGGCGACGTGACGTTGGTGACGCGGGCGGCGGAGCTGCTCGAAATCCAGTGGGCCGCGGCCGCCCCGGCCGAAGCGGCGGGGCTGATCACCATCGGTGCCCGGGTGCGTTTCCGCCATCCCCTCCTGCGCTCGGCGGCCTACCGCGTGGCAGCCCCGCAGGACCGGCAGGACGTCCACCGCGCGCTGGCCGACGCGACCGACGCCCGGTCGGATCCCGACCGCTGGGCATGGCACCTGGCCAACGCCACGGCCGGCCCCGACGAGACGGTGGCCACCGAGCTGGAGCGCTCCGCCGATCGGGCGCAGGCGCGCGGAGGCGTCGCGGCGGCGGCGGCGTTCCTGGAGCGAGCGGCCGAACTGACCCCCGATCCCGCCCGCCGAGGCGCCAGGGCGCTGGCGGCTGCACGGGCCAAATACCAGGCCCGGCGGCTACGACGCCGCGCTCGAACTGCTGGACGCGGCCGAGCGCGGCTCCCTCGACGATCACCAACTCGCCCAGTCCAGCCTGCTGCGCGGTCAGATCGTGTTCGCGTCCAGAAGTGCCGGCGCGGCCCTGCCACTGCTGCTCAGAGCCGGGAAGCACCTGGAGCCGCTGGACGCCGGGCTGGCCCGTGAGACCTACCGTGACGCGCTGTACGCGGCTCTCACCGCAGGCCGTCTGCCGAGCGGCGCCCAGTTGCCGGATGTCGCGGAGGCGGTGCTCGGCGCGCCGCCGGGGCCTCGGCCGGGGCGTGACGACCTGCTCCTGAACGGCCTGGCCGTGGTGGCCACCGAGGGCTACCCGGCGGGCGCGCCGATGTTGCTGCAGGCCCTGAGCGCCTTCCGGGCCGAAGCCGTCTCCGCGGAAGAAGGCCTCGGCTGGCTCCCGCTCGCATGCCGCATGGCCCATAACGTCTGGGACTTCGACAACTGGTCCGTGCTCTCGGCGAGGCTGGTCGATTTAGCCCGCGAGACGGGAGCTTTGTCGGTGCTGCCGTCGGCTCTGCTGCTGCGCCTGTCGAATCGGGTCTTCGCCGGCGAGCTCGACGTCGCCGGCACTCTGGCCGCCGAGGCGATGACGATCGGTGAGGTGACGGGCAGCCGCTTCCTCGCCCAGTACGGCGCCCTGGTGCTCCACCCGTGGAGGGGCCGGGAGGCCGCGACACGTCAGGTGATCGAAGCGATCACCCGGGACAGGGCCCTCGAAGGAGAAGGGAAGGTGTTGACCGCCACCCAGTGGGCGAGCGCCGTGCTCTACAACGGCCTCGGCCGCTATGAGGAGGCCTACGTCGCGGCCGAGCGGGGCTGCGAGCACCCGCAGGAGCTGGGGCTGGCCTCCTCGTCCATGGTCGAGCTCGTCGAGGCGGCCGCCCGGAGCGGACGGCCGGCCCGTGCCGCGGAAACCGCCCGGCGACTCGACGAGATGGCCCGGGCCGGCGGCACCGACTGGGCTCTGGGCACCTCGGCGAGCGCGCGCGCCCTGGTGAGCGACGGACCGGCCGCAGATGCTCTGTATCGCGAGGCGGTCGAGCGGCTCGGCCGCACCGAGGTCCGGACGGCGCTCGCCCGCACCCGGCTGCTCTACGGCGAGTGGCTGCGCCGGGAGAACCGCCGCGCCGACGCACGCGAGCAACTGGGCATCGCGTACGAGATGCTCAGCGACATGGGGGCCGAGGCGTTCGCGGAACGTGCCCGGCGCGAGCTCCAGGCCACCGGCGAGACGGTACGCAAACGCACCGTCGAGACGCACACCGCTCTCACCGCCCAGGAAGCGCAGATCGCGCGCCTGGCCGGTGACGGGCTGACGAACCCCGAGATCGGCGCTCAGCTCTTCATCAGCCCGCACACCGTCGAATGGCACCTGCGCAAGGTCTTCGCGAAGCTCGGCATCGCGTCCCGCAGGCAGATCAGCACCGCGCTGCTCGAAGGGACCGGGGCCACGGCCTGAGGCCCGGCGGCCGCCGCCGGCCGCCGCCAGCCGCCAGCCGCCGGACGCGCCCGGCCCCGCCTCAGTCAGGAACCCGCCGCTGCCGAGGTGACGTGCATGGCTCAGGAACCCCCGGCCGCCGAGGTGACGTGCACGGCTCAGGAACCCCCTACCGCCGAGGTGACGTGCATGGCGACCGGCCGAAGGGCCAGGCCGTCGGTCCATGCCACCGACTCGGGCGAGTCGGTCAGGCGGAGAGCGGGTCGCCGGGTGACCAGGGCTCTGATCGCCTCGGTGAGCTCGACCCTGGCGAGACTGGCGGCGAGGCAGCGGTGCGGACCATAACCGAAGGCCACGTGGGGGTTGGGAGGGTGGTCGGTGAAACGGTGGATGTCGAACCGGCCCGGCTCGGGGAACGCCTGCGGGTCGTGGTTGGCCGCGTTCAGGTTCGGCATGACGACCGTCCCCGCGCTCAGCGAGCCGCCGGGCAGGTCGGTGTCCGCCGTGATGCGGCGCATGAAGGCGTTGGCGGGCGGCCCGTCGAAGCGCAGGATCTCCTCGACGGCGGTGGCCGTCAGGCCCGGGTCCGCGACCAGCTCGTCCCACTGGCTCGGGTGGAGGAACAACCGGAAGACGCCTCGGGCGATCATCGAGGCGGTCGTCTCGTAACCGGCCGTGATCAGGGAGAAGACGGTGTTGACGAGTTCGCCCTCCGACAGCCGGTCTCCGGAGTCCCTGGCCTGGATGAGCAGGTCGATGAGGTCCTCGCCAGGCGAGAGGCGATGCTGGGCGACCAGCTCGGTGGCATAGGCCATGAAGTCGCTGTAGCCCTCGTAACGCGCCTGCTCGGTGGCCGTGGAGGTGGTCAGGAACATGTCCGTCCAATGGACGAACTGCTCGTAGTGGTCCATCGGCACGCCGAGCATCGCGCAGATGACATGGGCGGGCAGCCGCAGCGCGTATCCCTGGACCAGCTCGAAGCGGTCGCCCAGGCCGTCGAGGAGCTCTTGGGCGATCGCCGCGACGCGGGGACGCCACGGTTCGATTTGGCGCGGGGTGAAGGTGCCCTGCATGATCCTCCGGTAGCGCGTGTGCTCCGGCGGATCCTGATTGATCAGCGCGTCCGGGTCGTCGTCGATGCCGACGCCGCTCACGAACCGCGGCAACCCGGGGATGCGTAGATTGCGGCTGGATGTGGGCGAGGCCAGCAGCGCGCGAACGTCCTCGTACCGGACGGCCATCGGGACGCGGTCGCCGCTGGGCATGGTCGCCGGCTCCAACGGCCCCGACTCGCGCCTGCGGGCGAACTCCGGTGGTGGCGTGGCAAGCGGCCCCGGCACGATATCCGGCCCGACGCCGGTCTCGATGGTGGGCCCGATGGTGGGCTCAGTCCCGTGCGGATCCAGCTCGGCGGTCATTGCAACCCCTTCCGGTCCGGGTCGCCCGGGGTGCGGCCTACGCGGAACGTACGAAATGCCGCACCATCCGTCAACGGACGGATTCCGAGGAGGAGCTCATAGACCGCGAAGACGTTCGCGGCGGCTGTCACAAGTCCGGCGGCTGTCCGGTCTTAGCCTGCGACCGGCCGGCACCCCAAGGTCCGGCACCCCCTGAGACCCATGCCGCCGGGCGGTCATCTCGCACAACGACCCCTTCTGCCAGTGAGGTAGGACTTCGATGAAGGATCTGACACCCCAGAGGACTGTGGCTACCGGGCCGGCGCCGATCACCACTCTCGACGATCTGCGTGAGCACCTTCAGTGGGCGGTCGAGCTGGAACACGCGACGTTGCCGCCGTACCTGTGCGCGCTCTACTCCCTGGAACCGGAGCACAATCCGGAGGCCGCGGAGGTGGTGGGCAGCGTCTTCGCCGAGGAGATGCTGCACCTGGCGCTGGCCGCGAACCTGCTCAACGCGGTGGGCGGCCGGCCGCGCCTCGACATGCCGGAGATGTTGCCGCCGTATCCCCGGCGGCTGCCCCACAGCGACCTGGAGCTGTCGTTGCTCCCGTTCGGCCCGCAGGCCCTGGAGATGTTCCTGCGACTGGAACGGCCGGCCCCGCCCGGCGCGCCTGCGGAGGCCGACGGCTACGAGACGATCGGGCAGTTCTACGCCGCGATCGAACAGGGTCTGCGCCACCTGTGCGAGCGGCTGGGCGAGCGGGAGGTCTTCTGCGGCGACCCCGCGCGCCAGGTGAGCGGCGGCCGTTTCCGGCACACCGCGGGGGGCTTGTTCGCGGTGGAGGATCTGGAGTCGGCGCTGGGCGCGCTGAGGGAGATCGTCGAACAGGGCGAGGGCACGGCCCGGGGTGAGGTCTGGGACGGGGACCAGGACATCTTCCACCCCGATCGGGACGAGGTCGCCCACTACTACCGCTTCCGGGAGCTCCAGCTCGGCCGGCGCTACCGGCGTGGCGACACCCCGCAGTCCGGGCCGACCGGCGAGACGATCTCGGTGGACCCTGCCGCCGTGCGTCCGATGCGGCCCAATCCGCGACTGTCCGACCACGCCCCGGGCAGCGCGATCCGCACCGCCCAGGACGGGTTCAACCGCGTCTACTGCACGCTGTTGAACCAGCTGGAGCAGGCCTTCAATGGCGACCCGAAACTGCTCGGGGCCGCCGTCGGCACGATGTACGCGCTCAAGGCCCAGGCCGACGCCCTGATGCTGATGCCCGACGTCGACGGCACCACGGCCAGCCCCACCTTCGGCTACGTGCCGCCGGAGTCCCGCTCATGAGCGTCTACCGCGCTTCGGAGTCGAGCTCGGCGAGCGCGGTCTTCAGCTCCGCACGCCCTCTGATGCCGAGCTTCGTGAAGACCTTGCGCAGGTGGTATTCGGCGGTGCGCGCGCTGATGAACAGCCGCGCGCCGATGTCCCGGTTGGTGAGTCCCTCACGCGCGAGGCGCGCCACGTTGAGCTCCTGCTCGGTGAGCCGCGCCGACGACCCCTGCACGCGTACGCGCGGGGTCTCGCCGCTCGCGCTCAGCCCGCCAAAGCCGAAGGCGGGAACCCGATCCGGTTCCCGCCTTCTCCGCTCCCGCTTCCCCTGCTCCCGCTTTCCCTGCTCTCAAGGGTCCGCCGTGCGGGCGAGTGCGAGCAGATCACGGACGAGCGCGGTCAGTGCGACCTGGTCATGAACGCGGCGCCCGACGGTCCCGCCGAGCTTCCAGCTCCTCCGGGCCGACCACGGTCAGCATCGGCTGCCCGGGCGCGCAGAACATCGTCACCACGAACGCCGACTCCTCGTCGGCGAGGTGGTTGCCGTCCTGGTAGTGGATCACGTCGCCGCCGGGCTCCCAGAACGTCTCACCGGCCCGGACGACCCGCGCGGGCTCGCCTTCGAGCTCGAAGTCCATCGCCCCCTTGACCACGAATCCGTACACCGGCCCGGAGTGGCGGTGAGGCGGCGTGCCGGCGCTGTCCGGCGGCAACGTCACCAGGATCGTCATCGCCTCGGCCCCCTCCGGCACTTGCGGGGCCTCCGGAACGTTGCCGACCATGTCGATCTCCGGCGGCGGACCGCTCTTGCCGTAGTTCTCATAGTGGTGAGCGTGATCGGTGCTCATCGGGCCTCCTTCGCGACACGGTGGCCGACTGGTTCCGGCCGTACACCAGCTCAGACAAGGCAGCTTCCCGATGTGTGACACGTGCCCACGACCGAGGCCGTCACCCGCGAGGCGCCCACCATCCGCGGCCTGAGCCCTGCCTGCCACGCTGCGACCTGAGCTGACGCTCCTCGTCCGCGCGGGCTCGGCAGGCGACCAGATCACCGCGCTCCGCGACGCCCAGGAGGACAGACTGGTCGTGACCGCGAAGGTCGGCGGTGAACCCGACAGGAGTGTGTGCCGATGCCGCGAGTGCCACAGGTCGTCGTCATCGGAGGCGGCCTCGGCGGGCTCTGCCTGGCCCACGGCCTGCGGATGGCCGGGATCGGCGTGACGGTCCACGAGCGCGATCCCTCACCCGGCCACCGGCCGCAGGGATACCGCCTCCACCTCGACTCACGCGGCGCGGGCGCGCTGCACCGGTGCCTGCCGCCCCGCCTGTACGACCTGTTCACCGCCACGGCCGGGCTGCCCAGCAGGCGGGTCACCGTCCTCGACGAACGCCTGCGGGAAGTGCACGCCGTGACGTTCGACAGCGTCTCCGCTGGGGGCGTGCCGGCAGAGGGTGGGTCGGCAGGGGGTGTGTCGGCGGAGGGTGGATCTGCAGGGGGTGGGTCTGCAGGGGGCGACCCCGCGACCTTCAGCGCTCCGGTCGACCGGATGGTGCTGCGCCAGGTTCTCCTGGCCGGGCTGGACGACGTGGTCAGTTACGGCACCGAGTTCACGCACTACGAGCACGAGGGCGAGCGGGTGCGCGCCTGGTTCGCCGACGGCGACAGCGTCACGGGGGACGTGCTGGTGGGCGCCGACGGCGTCGGCTCACGCGTACGCGGGCAGCTCCTGCCACATGCGCGGATCAAGGATCTGGGCACCAGATGCGTCTACGGCAGGACGCTGCTCGACGAGCGGGTGGCCGCCCTGCTCCCTCCTCGGCTGCACGAGGGCTTCGTGTCGGTGCACGCGCGCCGGGCCGGCCTGGCGCTGGGTCTGGTGCGGCTGCGCGAGGATCCGGCAGAGGCGGCCGCCAGGCTCTGGCCGGGGCTGCGTCCACAGTGGCCGGGCGACTACGTGATGTGGGCGCTGACGGTGGACGCGCGCGAGCTGCCGGGCGCCGGCGCCGAACTGCCGGCCGCCGGAGGGCTGCACGAGTTCGTGAAGCGGCGCATCTCCACCTGGCACCCCGACCTGGTGTCCCTGGTGGCCGCCGCCGAAGTGGATCAGACGGCCTGTGTGGCGATCAGGAGCTCCGTCCCCGTCGGGCCCTGGAGACCTTCCAACGTCACCGTGCTGGGCGACGCCGTTCACGCGATGAGCCCGGCCCAGGGCTCGGGGGCCAACTGCGCGTTGCTCGACGCGGCCGTCCTGTGCCGTGCGCTGTCCGGCGCCGTCGCCGCGGGCCTGCCACTCGACGGCGCGATCGGCGACTACGAACGGCGGATGACCGGCTACGGATTCGCCGCGGTCCGGGCGTCGGAGCGGGCGGCGACGGCGGGGAGCGGCCCTCTGGCCAGGGCGATGTTCCGGCTCGGGCGAATGCTCCACTAGGACCTTTCCAAGACTCCGTAGCCGGACGCGCGGAAGAGGAAGGAGGCCCAGGAGCGGTAGGGCCGCCATGCCTCGGCCGCCTTCCGGTACGCGGCGGGCGGGGCGTCCTCCGGCAGGCCGTACGCCTCGCGCAGGATCGCGAACAGCCGTGGTTCGTCTCCCGGGAACGCGTCCGGCGCGCCCGCGCCGCGGATCAGGATCAGACCGGCGGAGAACGGCCCCACGCCGGGCAGGGCACGCAGCTCCGCCAGCGCCTCCTGGGGGTCGAGCGCGCGCAGATGCTCGGAGGTGAGCACGCCGTCGAGCGCCGCCCGGGCCAGCCCGCGCAGCCACTCCTCCTTCTGCGCCGGCAGGCCGAGACCGCCGGCCTGCAACAGCGTCATGGGCGGAGGAAAGGCGGTGTAGGTCGCCCCGTCCACCACGACCTTCGCGCCGTATCGCTCCGCGATGCGCTGTTTGAGCCGGGCGGCGATGAGCATCGACGAACGCTGCACGATCACCGCCCAGCAGGCCGCCTCCCAGGGGCTCCAGAAGCCCAGCGGGCGCAGCCCGGGGCTCTTGCGCTGCAGGTCGCCGAGCACCGGGTCGGCCTCGCCGGCCGCGGCGAAGCCGGAGCCGTCCACGTCGAGGGACAGGATGCGCGCCACCTCGCCCCGGATCGGTGGCCCGGCGGCCCGCGTCGTGGCGACGGCGACCCCGTCCGGCGCGGCGGTCACGGTCACGCCGAGCGGCAGCCAGTCGGACTCCGCGCAGTAGGCGAAGCGCAGCGCGTGCCCGTCGGAGGGGAGCCCGCTGGTGGCGGGCCAGTCCTCGACGAAGCGCAACGTCGCGCCGAAGTCGAACGGGCCCTGCGCCGTGAGCGTGAAACCGTGCCTGGTCATGCGCGCATCGTACGAGGCCCGACCGACAGACGATCATGCCGGGCGGCGTGGGCACGACCGCCCGCGGGCCGTACCGGATCCGCCGTACCGGATCCGCCGTACCGGATCCGCCGTACCGGATCCGCCCCGCAAGACGCCCTGCGATCCCCCATGCGATCCGCCCCGCAATCCGCCCCATCGGATCCTCGGGAACGAGGACCCCGGCGAGAGCGGGGAAGTACCATGTCGGCAACCGTCCGCAGGATGATCACGTTCGGCGTATCGGAAAAGAGGTGGCCCCGCGCCTCGGAAACGCCTTCCTTCGAAAGCTTTCGGCAGGAGACTTGCGACTTTCACTGTCGCCTCTCCGCTCCTGTTGCCTATTCTTCCGTTGCACGGCGACGTCCGGCGTGACCAAAACCCGGACTAACTGGCATGTCCGTGTCGATCATGGAGTGGGCATCGTGTCGAAACTTTTCGGTGACAGCATAGAGACCGGCCGCGGCGGCGAGCCGGCCTTCCAGGGGATGACGGGCTCATGGTGACGGTGGCGTTCAGCGGCACGCGGGAGGGCCAGGCACCGCTGACCTGGGGACAGCGGCTGATGTGGCGGGCGGTCCACCTGATGGGCGACAGCCAGACCTTCCTGAGCTGTCCATGGGTGCTCCCGGTGTACGGCAGGCGTGACCTCGGCAGCGTCCTGGACGCGCTGCGCGTGCTGCTCGAACGCCACGAGAGCCTGCGTACGACCTTCGCTCTCACCCCGGAGGGGCCGGTGCAGCGGGTCGGCCGCGGCGGCGAGCTCACCGTCGAGCTGGTCGACGCGGGACAGGACCGGGCGCTGCGGGTCGCCGAGCGGCTCGCGGGCGAGCTGGGCCGGACGCCCTTCGCCCACGACCGGGACCTGCCCCTGCGCTGCGCCGTCGTCGTCAAGAACGGCCGCCCGATGGCGCTGGCGATCGCCTTCTCCCACCTGGCGGTGGACTTCCAGGCGCTGAACACGCTGTCGGAGGAGTGGAAGGTCCTGCTGCGGGGCGAGGGACTGCCGCCCGCCGAGTGGCAGCCGATGGACCAGGCGGCCGCGGAGCGCGAGGAGCCGTACCCCGCCCGTTCGGCCAAGTCCGTCCGATACTGGCACTCCGTGCTGGCGGAGGGGCCGCTCGACGTGTTCGACCATCCGCCGCGTGAGGCGGACGACCCCCGGTTCATCGAGGTCGGCATGGAGTCGGTGGCGCTCGCCATCGCGGCGCAACGGCTGGCCGAGCGCTGGACGATGAGCACGACCAGCGTGCTGCTCGCCGCCTGCGCCACGGTGCTGACCGTCGTGAGCGGCCGTCCGCGTGCGGTCATGCAGCTCGTGCACAGCAACCGCCGCGACGCGCGCGTCCGCGCGATGGTCGCCACCGTAGAGCAGGACGGCCTGTTCGTGCTCGACCTGCCCGCCACGGACTTCGCCGCCGTCTGCCGGGCCGCGCAACGCGGGGCGCTCAGGGCATACCGCAACGCGCACTACGACCCCTTCGAGATGCAGGCGATGCGGGAGGAGATCGGCCGCCGCCGCGGCCGGGAACCGGATCTCGACGCGTTCTTCAACGACAGGCGGACCGTCGGCACCTGGCCCGGCCTGCCTCCCGTCGGCCCCGACGAGGACGTGGCCCGCCTCACCGAAAACACCACGACGTACGTCACGAACGCCTGGCCGGGTGTCCGGTTCAAGGCGTTCTTCACGGTCGTCTCGGCCCCCGACACCGGGAAGCTCAGCCTCATCGTGGACACCGCCTACCTGCCCCCCGGCACCGCCGAGGCGATGCTGCGCGGCGTCGAGAACCTGCTGGTCCGCGCCCTCACCGAGGAGGTGCCGATCGCCGCCGTCCCCGAGGTGTGCGGGATCGGCCCCTACGATGAGCGGCTCAGGACTGCTGGATCGCCAGGCGCAGACCGAAGCCGATGACGACGAGGCCGGTCAGCCGGTCCAGGGCGCGCCCGACCGGCGGCCTGCGCAGCCACCCGCGCACCATCCCGGTGAACCCGATGAGCACGGCGCTCCAGACCAGCGCCTCGCACACGTGGACGCCCGCCAGCAGCACGCCCATCACCGCGTGCGGCACGCCCCGGGGCATGAACTGCGGCAGCACCGCGACGTAGAACGCGCCCACCTTCGGATTGAGCAGGTTGGTCAGCAGGCCCCGCCGGAACGCCCGTCCCCATCCGGCCTCCGGCGGGCCGGGCGGCGCCGCGTCGTCCCCCTGGCTCGTGCGGCTGTGCCAGAGCATTCTGGCGCCCATCCAGATCAGGTACGCGACGCCCGCCCACCGCAACACCTCGTACGCCACCTGGGAGGCGGTGAGGAGAGCGGACAGACCGGCGGCCGTGAGCATCCCCCACGACAGGGTGCCGCCCTGGATGCCGAGCACCACGGCCCAGGCCGATCTCCGGCCGGCGAGCAGCGACGTACGCAGGATCAGCGCCGTGTCCAGGCCCGGCGTGAGCGTGAGCAGCGCCACGATGGCGGCGAACGAGGCGAGCGCACCATAGACGTCCACGGGCGGTCACGGTAGCCCACACCCCTGCACAACCGACACCCACCCGATCGCCGCGGATTATCGCGGCAGGCCAGGAAAGCCATCGGCGGCTTAGCATCGAAGGCATGGACGAACCGCAGCCGGTCACGCTCCCCAACGGCCGCAATCTGAAATGCGACACGTGCGAGAACGAGCTGTTCGAGCCGCGCCGGTGGAAACTCCAGACCACGGGCATGACGTTCATGAACCTCGACTGGGCCAACCGCGACGCCACCTGCTTCGTGTGCAGCAGTTGCCGCCGTATTCACTGGTTCCACTGGTGATCGGAGATCAGAGGTAGCCCCAGGCGGCGGCGATCTCTCGCAGGGCCCCGGGCACCTCCTCGGGGGCGGGGAGCGGACGGCCCGGCTGGACCCGCCCGCTGCGGATCTTGTCGCGCCAGTCGCCGATGCCCTTCACGAAGTCGCCGTGGTCCTTGTCGCCGTACCGGACCATCCCGGGCTCGTACTCCACGCCCAGCCAGGCGCACAGCCGGCGCAGCTCGCCTTCCGTGTCGTCGACGAGCCGCTCGTATCGGACGTCGATCCCGTCGTGACGGCGCCTGGCATCCTCCAGGTGGCGCATGTACTGCAGCGTGTGCCGCACGGCCTCGTCCATGGGCCGGGCTCGCGGGTCGGCCTCGTGCCACGACCGGGCGATCGACGCGGGGTGGCGCAGGAGGAAGACGAATCGGGCATCCGGCCAGCACGTCGTGATGCGGCGGCAGGCGAAGACGTTGCTGGGCGTCTTGTCCACGATGACCTCCTTTCCGCTCCTGACCAGCTCCCGATGCAGCAGTCGGTCCCACAGGATGTGCTCGATGTCGCTCGTGCGGTGACCGGCCGCCTCCATGGCCTGCCGTACGGGATCGGTGGTGAGGGTGACGGCGATTCGCCGGACGTGCAGTTCGTGCGGCGCGTGGATCCTGCTGTGGCTGTTCAGCAGCACACGCAGGAGCGTGGAGCCGGACCTCACCGGGGAGAGCACGAAAACGGGCGCGCGCAGCAGGCGGTCGGCGGCGGGATCGGCGGGCGGGCGCGGCTCGTCTCGCGGCTCCGCGGCCGGTACGGCCCGTGGCCTGGCTCGTGTGATGACGTAACCGGTCATCCCCTCGACGGCGGCGTTGACCCTGCTCTTCCATGCCATGGCCGCGACCGTAGGCAGGCGTGGTGGCCTCGCGGTTAACGGAGGCTGGGGATTTCCGAAGTCGACGCGGCCGAACCGGATGCGCAGGTCACGCACGCCCGTCACGCACGCCCGTCATGCCCGCAGATCACGCACGCCGGTCACGCGCCGGTCGTGCACGCGGGTCATGCGGGCCGGTCCGGTCATGCGCCGGTCATGCGGGCCGGTCCCGTCATGCGCGGGTCATGCTCACGCGGGCGACAGGACCAGGACCGCATAGCCGGGCGCCACGCTCGCCAGCCGCAGGCGGATGTCGCCGATCCTGCCGGGCCGTCCCGGGGCCAGCGTCAGCCCGCCCTCCGTCCGGCAGCGGCCGTTGACGCAGCTCTGGCTGACGCCGGTGTTCATGCCCTCGACGCGGAAGGCACCCGCGCCCGCCTTGAAGCGCAGCCGCAGCTCGCCCTGGTCGAGCGAGACGATCGTGATCGCGTCGAGGCCGGTCTTCCGGTCGAGCCGCAACCGATCCCCCGGGCGCACCGCCACCTCGCAGGCGGCGTTCCGGCACGCCTCCGGATGGTCCGCGGCCGAGACGGCCGACGGGCCGGGCGAGGGTGAGGCGGGAACCGCGGTGGACACGGGATCGCCCGTGGACACCAGACCGCCCGGGGACGCCGAGCCGTCCGTGGCCACGGGCCGCGGCCGCATCTGCGGCTCCGGGGTTCCGCACGCCGCGAGCAGCACGATCACCGGTAGGGCGACGAGGCCGACCCAGCCGATCAAGCGGGACGCGTACTGTCCTCGACGCATGACTCTCCCCGAGACCACGACGGCTCCGCCGGTTCCTGACACCGGCGGGCGGAGCGCCCCAGACCCGGCCGCTCGACGCGTTCGAGCCTTCCCCGAACCCGGCGGCCCCAATCCCCGAAACGGGGATCACATGAGGAGGGCGCCGGTGATCTGGTGGGCGGTCCTGCGCACGGCCGCGCCCATACGCGGCAGCGCCGCCGCCCCCACCGGCGCGGCGACCGCGACGGCCATGCACACACCGCCGTCCGGGCCGAAGACGGGCGCGGCGGCGCAGCACACCCCCTCGGCGAACTCCTGCCGCGCGTACCCCACGCCCTCGCCGCGGATGGCCGCGAGCTCGCGTTCCAGCGCGGCCGGTCTGGTCACCGTACGGCCGGTCATCCGCCGCAGGGCCGGGGCGGCGAGGAACGCGGCGCGCAGGCCCGCGTCGTAGGCGAGCAGCACCTTGCCCGTGGCCGTGCAGTGCAGCGGCGCCCGGTCGACGCCGTCCGACGGCGACGTGACCCGGTTGTGGCCGTACAGCCGCTCGACGTACGCGACCTCGAACTCGTCCCGCACGGCCAGATTGACCGTCTGCCGGGTGGCCTCGTACAGCTGGAGCAGATGCGGCAGGACCACCCTGCGGGAGCCCGGCAGACGACGGCCCTGGACCGCCCAGCCGCGCGGAGGCACGAGGTCGGCGAGGCGTCCGCCGACCGTGTAGTCGCCGCCAGTACGCGTGACCAGGCCCCGTCGCTGGAGGCTCCCGAGCAGGCGATGCGTGGTGGTCTTGGAGAACCCGGTGGACCGGTGCACCTGGGTCAGGTTCATCGGCCTCATGCCGGCGGCGAGACACAGGAGGATTTCCATCCCGCGTTCCAGGCTGCCCAGGGCGGAGGCCGCCTCCGCCCGGCGGGCGCGATCCAACGGTACGAACAACCTCACCCCGCGACGCTCGTGAATCACATCTTGATCGGCCAGCGGTCACCTTAGCCGCGCCGCGCCGCGCATGAGGGGAGAACGCGTTTGCTACGCCGAGGCCGCGAGCCCGACCTGGCGGCCCACCCCGTCGCACTCCGCCGCGGCCAGCACGGGAGCGAGCAGCCCGGGGAACCGGGTCTCCAGGTCGTCGCGGCGCAGCACGACGAAGCAGCGGGTGCCCTCCTGACGCGTGCGGGTGATCCCGGCGTCGCGCAGAACCTTGAGGTGATGACTGAGCGTCGACTTGGCGACCGGGGCCCGCAGCTCTCCCCATCCGTGCTCCCGCCCGTCGGCCAGCAACCGGACCAGACCCACCCGGATCGGGTCACTGAGCGCCGCCATGACCGCGGTGAGGGAAATCTCGTCCAGTTGGGGGTGGTGCGCCCGCTTCATACACCGATGGTAGCTTGTTCGATGTTTGGCGAACATCGAACAATGGGAGTCGCGTTGACCGGACAGCCAACCGGCCGCTTCGCCGGCCGGATCGTCGTCGTCACCGGTGCGGGCTCGGGCATCGGGCGCGCCACCGCCCTCGCCTTCGCGCAGGCCGGCGCCCAGGTCCTCGGGGTCGGCCGCCGCGCCCAGGCCCTTGAGGAGACCGCCCGGCAGCACCCGCGCATCGCCGCACTCGCCGCCGACGTCCGTGTCGCGGGCTCGCCCGAGACGATCGTGCGTACGGCCGTCGACCGCTGGGGCCGGTTGGACGTGCTGGTCAACAACGCCGGCGCGACCACGGTCATGCCGCTGGCCGAGACGACGGCGGCACGCGTCACCGACCTGTTCGACCTCAACGTCACCGCGCCCAGCCTGCTCGCCCGGGCGGCGCTGCCCCACCTGCGCGAAACGGGCGGATCGATCGTCAACGTATCGAGCACCTTCGGCCACCGGCCGCTGCCCGGCGCGGCGCACTACGCCGCGTCGAAAGCCGCGATCGAGCAGCTCACCCGCAGCTGGGCGGTGGAACTCGCCGGAGACGGGATCCGGGTCAACGCCCTGGCCCCCGGGCCGACCGAGAGTGAGGCGCTCACCGCCGCCGGTCTTCCCGAGGCCGTCGTCGAGCAGACCAAGCAGGACGAGGCCCGCCGCATCCCCCTCGGCAGACGTGGCGAGCCCCGAGAGGTGGCCGAGTGGATCCTCCACCTCGCCGATCCCGCCGCGACCTGGCTCACCGGCCAGGTCCTCACCCTCGACGGCGGTCTTGAGCTCACCTGATCCGAGGAACCGCCTCCGGCCGGTGCGCTCGAAGAGTACCCCGGCCGGAGGCGCACCTCAGTTCACCTCGACGCTTTCCAGGATGCCGAGGGCGTCGGGGACCAGGACGGCCGCCGAGTAGTAGGTGGTCACCAGGTAGGAGAGGATCGCCTTTTCGTCGACGCTCATGAAGCGCACCGACAGACCGGGCTCGTACTCGTCCGGCAGCCCCGTGCGGCGCAGCCCGACGACGCCCTGTTTGTCCGCCCCGGTGCGCATCACCAGGATCGAGCTGAGCCCTCCCTCGCTGATCGGGATCTTGTCGCAGGGCAGTATCGGCACGCCCCGCCAGGCCATGACCGTCGCCCCGTTCACCTCGGTGACGTCTGGATACACGCGGCGCCGCGTGCACTGCCGTCCGAAGGCGGCGATGGCCCGGGGATGGGCGAGGAAGTAGTGCGAGCTGCGCCGGCGGGCGAGCAACTCGTCGAGGTCGTCGGGGGTGGGCGGGCCCGAACGGGTGTGCAGGCGCTGCTTGAGATCGGCGTTGTGCAGCAGACCGAAGTCGCGGTTGTTGACCAGCTCGTGCTCCTGACGCTCCCGCAACGCCTCGATCGTCAGCCGCAACTGCTGCTCGGTCTGGTTCATCGGCTCGTTGTACAGATCCGCCACCCGCGAGTGCACCCGCAAAATCGTCTGCGCCACACTCAGCTCGTACTCACGCGGACCCAGCTCGTAGTCCACGAACGTCCCCGGCAGCGTCGCCTCACCCACATGCCCCGCCGCCAGAGCGATCTCCGCCTCGCCGAACCGGTTCACCGGCCGCGCCTCGGCGGGACGGCCGAGATGCTCGCGCAGGCCGCCGGCCAGCGCGGTCAGGTTGTCCAGCACCGACCGGTCGAGGACGAGAACGATGCAGGAGGTGACGGCCTTGGCGGGCGGGGCCCCCGGGCCGGTGAGGTCCCCCAGGTGGTCTCCGTCGGCGAGGACCTGGAGCAGGGCCTCACCGCCGTACGCGCCCGCGCCGACGCGTGCGACCTTGCCGTGGGCGACGAGCACCACCTGTCCGGGTGGCACCGGCTCGCCCGAGCTCAGGTCGTGCTGGACGAACCGGTCGGCCAGCGCCCGGAGCGTGTCCAGGTCGCCGTAGTCGTGCAGGGACGGCAGTTCGCACAGCTCGGCCGGGATGACCCGCACCCGCGCCCCGGTGGAGACGAAGCTCACCCGCCCGTCCCCCACCGTGCAGGTGAGCCGGCGGTTGACCCGGTAGACGCCGCCCTGGACCTCCGTCCACGGGAGCACCCGCAGCAGGTGCCGGGGAGTGATCTCCCGCATCTGCGGCGGCGTCTTGGTGGTCGTCGCCAGGTTCCGCGCGGCGGCCGTGCTCAGGGTCAGGCGCGACTCGGTCATGGCGCCCCCACCGGCAGCGCGTGAGCCAGGGAAGCCGGTGAAGCCGGCGGAGCCAGGGGAAGAAAGCGAGCGGTGGCCGTGCCGAGGCCCGTCGGGCCCTGGGACCACCGGGCCGCCGGACCCCTGCGCAGCTCCTCCTCGCAGTAGCGCCGGGACCGCTGGTGCCAGCGCAGGATCGCCGCCATCCAGTTGCGCAGGTCGGCCACGTATCCCCCGACCGACTCCCGCACGGCCTCCCCCACCTCGATGCGGTCGAGCAGGGCGGGCAGGTCGACGGTGGTGATGTGCTCGAACTGCCTCATCCGGCTGGTCATGAGCGCGTCCACCACGGTCACCGCCTCGCCCGGCGCGCAGTCGAGGAAGGTGCCCAGCACCACGACGGCGTTGTGCAGCTCACCCTCGAACTGGGTCTCCTTCTGGTAGGAGAACAGGTCGTTCAGCAGGCACGCGTAGTCCTGCGCGGCGTCGGTCATGCCGAGGAACTCGCGGGTCCGGTGGATCTCGTCGGGGATGACCCGGCCCGGCGCCAGCCTGGCCAGGCTCATCGTCATCTGCGAGCCGAACGTCCTGCGCCGCATCTCGATGTAGTCGACCGGATCGGGCACACGGTGCTGGGCCTGGTTGGCCAGCTCCCACACCCAGCTGTCGATCATTTCCTCGACCGCGACGCGGAAAGCCCGGCGGGAGCCCTCCGGCAGCGGCCCGGCGGTGCGCGGCCACAGGTCGGCCAGCCCGCGCTCCAGCCCCGTCATCGGGGTCAGGCGCGGGACGAGGTCCAGTGGCATGAACTCCTTGAGCCGCCGGTTGCCGAGCTTCGCGCCGATCAGGTCGCGCGCCACCCCGTAGACCCGGGGATAGTAGTCGTCGCCGTACGTCCCCCAGGCCAGCCAGTTGGTGGCCAGGATCAGTTCGTCGGCCGTGGCGTCCGGGTTGATGCCGGACGCGCACAGGGCGAGGTCGAAGCCGACGAGTTGCGGTTCGTTCCACACGGCGGTCGCCGGGATGCCGGGGACCCCGTCGAAGAAGCCGATCTCGGCACACCATTCGACGTCCGCCGCTCGCGCCGCGTCCAGGTGCGGGTTGTCGCGCACCTCGAACGGCATGTACGGCTGCGGCAGCCGCACCGCGGCCTCGGCGAAGGGCCGGTGGGTGTGGTTGCGCAGGCCGCCCGCGCCCGTGAGGTGGGCGCGGGCCACGTTCATCCCGAAGAACCCGGCCTGTCCCGCGGTCTTGGTGTAGCGGCTGGAGGCGGTGTGCCAGGCGTGTCCGCCCGCCTGCCAGTCCTGCAGTCCCTTGACGTAGCTCAGGACCAGCGCCTGCTCGGGCGGCAGCACCCCTTCGTCGGCGAACAGCGCCGGAAGCTCGGTCAGCGCGGTGTGCTCGAACTGGTGCAGCCGGGAGGTGAGCAGGTCGTTGGTGATCTCCACGGCGCGCTCGGTGTCGCAGCCGAAGAAACGCTCGCTGACCAGCACACAGTTGGACAGCTCGCCCTCCCGCAGCACCTCCCGTTCGTAGGAGAACAGGTCGTTGCGCAGGTGCACGGCGTCGGCGAACGACTCCGTCAGCACCCGGATCGGCCGGGAGTCCGCCAGACGGGCGGGCAGCTCCGCGCCGGCCGCGTGCTCCACCAGCGCGGCCGACCACGGGGCGCCGCCGACCTTCCTGCGTTCCTCGATGTACTCGATCGGGTTGGAGACGGCCTCGCGCTCGATGTGGAACAGCTCCCACATCGACTCCTGAAGGAGGTCGCGGGTGACCCGGACGAACCGGCGCCGCCACGCCTGCGACATGGCCGGCACGGTGCGGGGCCACAGGTCGGCCAGGCCCCGCTCCACCGGGTTCGTCGGCTCGGGCGGGTCGTCCGCCATGAACGCGTCGAGCCGGTCCAGGTAGTCCTGGGCGCCGTCCAGGTCCCTGCTGCGTTTGAAGGTCTCCAGGAAGTGGTCGTCGAAGTAGAAGACCCACACGTACCAGTCCGTGACCAGGTCCAGTTCGGTGGCGGAGCAGTCGGGATGGGTGTAGGCGCACATCAGGCCGTAGTCCATCGCGTCGAGCGACTCCTCGGTCCAGATGTCCGGGTCGTCGAGCATGCCCATGTCCGCCGCCCACCCCCGCGTGTGCGCCCGGGCGGTCTCCACGTGCGGGTTCAGCCGGGGCGGATAGGGGAGGTAGAAGTCCGGCAGCCGGTAGGAGGACATCACAGGACCTCGACGCTCTCCAGGATGCCGAGGGCGTCGGGGACCAGGACGGCCGCCGAGTAGTAGGTGGTCACCAGGTAGGAGAGAATCGCCTTTTCGTCGATGCTCATGAAGCGCACCGACAGACCGGGCTCGTACTCGTCCACCAGTCCGGTGCGGCGCAGGCCGACGACGCCCTGGTCCTTCTCCCCCAGGCGCATGACCATGATCGAGCTGATGCCCTTGTCGTTCACCGGGATCTTGTTGCACGGCAGCATCGGCACCCCGCGCCAGGCCGGGGCCTTCTGACCGTTGAACTCCACGGTCTGGGGGTAGATGCCCCGGGCGTTGCACTGGCGGGCGAAGGCCGCGATCGCCTTGGGGTGGGCGAACATGACGTTCGGGTTCTTCCAGACCGTGGCGAGCAGCTCGTCGAGGTCGTCGGGGGTGGGCGGGCCCGAACGGGTGTGCAGGCGCTGCTTGAGATCGGCGTTGTGCAGCAGACCGAAGTCGCGGTTGTTGACCAGCTCGTGCTCCTGACGCTCCCGCAACGCCTCGATCGTCAGCCGCAACTGCTGCTCGGTCTGGTTCATCGGCTCGTTGTACAGATCCGCCACCCGCGAGTGCACCCGCAAAATCGTCTGCGCCACACTCAGCTCGTACTCACGCGGACCCAGCTCGTAGTCCACGAACGTCCCCGGCAGCGTCGCCTCACCCACATGCCCCGCCGCCAGAGCGATCTCCGCCTCGCCGAACCGGTTCACCGGCCGGTCCGGGTCCTCCCGATAGGCCTGCACGTGCTCACGCAGGCCGTCCGACAGCGTGAGCAGCCGTTCGAACTCCTCCCTGCCAAGGGCGAGCACCGTGCATGCCGTCACCGCCTTGACCGTCCACTCCCACCGCGCGTCCGCGTTCACCAGCATGTGCTCGCCGACGTACTCGCCGTCGGCCAGCACCCCGAGCCGCGTCTCGTTGCCGTACTCCCCCTCGCCGAGCCTGTCGACCTTGCCGTGGGCCAGGAGCAGGACCTCGTCCATCGGGGTGCCGGCCCGCTCGATGACCTGGCCGGCCTCGTACTCCCGCTGGGTGAACAGGTCGGCCAGGGCGGCGAGCACGTCGGCGTCGGCGAAGCCGCGCAGGGCGGGCAGCTCGCACAGCTCGGCGGAGATGACCCGCACGTCCGCCCCGGTCGAGACGAACGTCAGCCGCCCGTCGGCCATCTGGTAGGTCAGCCGCCGGTTGACCCGGTAGGCGCCGCCCACCGCCTCGACCCAGGGCAGCACGCGCAGCAGATGACGGGAGGTGATCTCCTGCATCTGCGGCGGCGTCTTGGTCGTCGTGGCCAGGTTGCGCGCGGCCCTGGTGCTGAGGCTCAACCGGTTGTCGGTCGGCATCGTGTTTTCGGTCACGGCACATCACCCCATCTGTGATCGGCACGGCGGCCGGTTGTTCGGTGACTGGACACGCTCGTCGCCGAGCGGCGGAGGGGGAAGGAAAGATCAGAGTCGTACCGGCCCGGACAGGGCCGCGCCGCGTGCACCGGCGGCATCGCCCGCGCTGCCTGCGCCACAGGCACGGGCTGCGCCGCATGCCCCAGGCGCCCGTACGGCGAATGCCCGAACGGCCGCGTGCGGAGGCCGCCGGAGCGTTCCGGTGGCGGGCGTGAGGAGACAGGCGGGCGTACCGATCGCGCGCCTCACCGGACGCGGCGGGTGAGCCGCTCCGTGAGCACCGCGAGCGCCCGCGCCGCCTCCGGGGCGATCGCGCAGTCGCGCAGCGCGTCGAGCGCCTGCACGGCCCGCAGGGCGATGAGGCCCTCGACCTCGCCGAGGGCTCCGGTGTCCACGATGATCTGCCTGAGCTCGGCCGCCCGCCGTTCGTCCAGGTCGGGGGCACCGTGCCAGGTCCGCAGCCGGTCCCGTTCCGGTCCTCGCGCCCGCGCGAACGCGTACGCCATGAGCACGGTCCGCTTTCCCTCACGCAGGTCGTCGAGGACCGGTTTGCCGGTGACGGCGGGGTCGCCGAAGACACCGAGGACGTCGTCGCGCAGCTGGAACGCCTCCCCGAGCGGCAGGCCGAACCGGGAGTACGCATCCAGCAGGGCGGGCGGGGCCCCGGCGAGCGCCGCGCCGATCTGCAGCGGGCGCTCCACCGTGTATCGGGCCGTCTTGTAGCGGATCACCGTCAGTGCCCGTTCGACGTCCGCGTCCGCGCGGGCGTGCGCCAGGATGTCGAGATACTGCCCGGTGACGACCTCCGTGCGCATCCGGTTGAACAGCTCGCGCGCCGCCCGCCCCCGCGAGTCGGCGGCGACGGCGTCCGCGAGCAGCTCGTCCGCCCACGCCTGCGCGAGCACTCCGAGCAGGATGGCGGCGGACTGGCCGAAGGTCTCCGCGCCCGTCCAGCGCGGGGCCCCGGCGAGCCCCCGGTGGATGGTGGGGCGCCCGCGGCGCAGCTCGCTGCCGTCCATGACGTCGTCGTGGATCAGCAGACCGGCGTGGTAGAGCTCCAGCGCCGCGCCGGTGATGACGGCCCGCTCCTCGTGCGGCTCCTCGCCGCCCGCGCCCCGCCAGCCCCAGTAGCACAGCAGCGGCCGGATGCGCTTGCCCCCCTCGACGACAAACTCGCGCAGCAGCCGGTAGCCCTCGGCGACGTCCGGATCCCCGACCGGGGGGCGCCGGGCGTCGAGGAAGCCGGCCAGCAGCTCGTCGACCCGTCCCCGGACGGCGCTCGTGACGGCGGCGATGCCGCCGTCGTCACCGATGCCGGTGGTCCCCTTGATGGACGTGTCCACGGTGTCCGCGGTCATGCTCGGCCTCCTCGCTCGGCGAGCCGGTATCCCTTGCGGAAAGTTACTTAATGAACACGCAAAGTAGAACCGGCCGTTCCGATAGTCGGAACTTCTCGCCGACAGACGCGGCTTAGTTCGGTTCGGTCCGCTGCTCCGCGCCGCGTTCACGAGGGCCGTGGCGCCGGACAACCCCGGAGGGGAGGCCGATCAGCAGTGCGATCGCGACGAGAAGCGCGCTCACCCACAGTGGGCCGAGGTCCGCGGCCCCTTTGCCCAGGGCGGCGGTGCCGAGGGTGGCCGCCGCGAGGAGCGGCCCGGCGGCGGCGCCGACGTTGAGCGCCGCCGTCGCGTACGAGCCGGCCATGGTCGGCGCTCCCGCCGCCTCGTAGAGCACCCGCGTGATCAAGGTGCTGCCCAGGGCGAACGACAGCGCGCCCTGAACGAACACCAGGATGAGCAGAACGACCGGCTCTCCGGCCGTGACGGCCAGCGCGGGCCAGCCGATGAGGAGCAGCGGACCGCCGATCGCGAGAACCAGTCCGGGGTGCCGGTCGGACAGCCGTCCCGCGATGGCGACGCCCACGAACGAGCCCACGCCGAAGAGCACCAGGACGACCGGGATCCACAGCGGATCCAGCCCCGCGGTGCCGGTCACGATGGGGGCGAGGAAGGTGAAGCTCGCGAAGGTCGCCGCGTTCACCAGTGCGCCGAGCAGCATGACCAGGATCAGGCGCCGGTTCCCGAGCTGTGCGAGTTCCGATCGCAGGACCCGCCCGTCGGCCTCGCCCGCCTGCGCGGAACGCGCCGGGATCCCGCGCAGGATGCCGACGGCCGCGGGCACGCAGAGGACGGCGACGGCCCAGAACGTGACCCGCCATCCGAGCAGCGTGCCGAGGACCGCCCCTCCCGGGACCCCCGCGACGGTCGCCACCGTCGTTCCGGACAGCAGCACGGCGACAGCCCGCCCCTTCCGGTTCTCGGGGACGAGAGCGGCGGCCGTCGAAACGGCCACGGCGAGGAACCCCGCGTTCGCGAGCGCGGCGACGATCCGGGCCGCGAACAGGACGGGGAAGCCGGAGGCGGCGGCGCCCGCGACGTGGGCCGCCACGAAGACGAGGACGAAGCCGAGAAGGCCGGACCGGGGAGACCGGTCGCGGGCGAGCCCGGCCATGAGCGGGGCGCCGACGATCATTCCGATCGCGAAGGCCGAGGTGAGCGTGCCGGCCGTTCCGACGGTCACGCCGAGGTCTGAGGCGATGTCCGGCAGGAGGCCGGCGAGCATGAACTCCGAGGTGCCCATGGCGAAGACCGCCAGGGCGAGCGAATACAGCGGAAGAGGCATCGAATGGCTCCGAGGCGATGAGAAGCACGAGAAGGAGACGTCTCGTCACCGCGGTCAGCACCCGGGAGCGCGTTCGTCCGGCCGCGGACGCGGCGGGACGACGGATTCACGAACTCAGTGGTGCAGGGGGCTGACGGCGTGACCGAAAGCCCCCTTCTTGGATGCCTCAGGGCTCGACATGGCCCACACCATAGCGAACCGGCGCCCGTCGGCGTCCATCGGCTTCACACACCCCGGCCCGTGCCGTCGGACGCTCAGTCGGCTCTGCCGAACTGTGCTGATCAGTCGGCTCTGCCGAACCGCGCTGTCCAGTCGGCTCTGCCTAATTGTGCCGATCAGTCGGCTCTGCCGAATTGTGCGATCGCGGTCGCCAGCAGGGCGAGCCCGAGGACCGCGAGGACGGCCACCTCGACGAGGATGGGCACGTGCCACCCGCCCCACGTCAGCCCGGGCGCGAGCCGGGCCCGTACGGCGGGCGTCAGGTTCAGGTGCGCGAAGACCAGCCGCCTGATGGGATCCACGGCGTACGAGAGCGGATCGATCCGGTTGAGCGCGGTCAGCCACGCGGGCAGGTTCGACGCGGGGAACATCGCGCCCGACATGAAGTACAGCGGCATGATCAGCAGCTGGTTGAGCGCCATGAACGACTGCATCTGCTTGACCCGCACGGACATCGCGACTCCGAAGGCCGTGATGGTGAAGGCCAGCAGCACCTGGATGCCGAACACGCCGAGCATCAGGCCCGGCGCGTACGGCACGCCCACGGGACCGGCGATGCAGATGACCACGAGGCCCTGGAAGGACGCGACGGTGGCCCCGCCCAGGCATTTGCCGAGGACGATGGACCCTCGGGACACCGGCGCGACCAGCATCTCGCGCAGGAAGCCGAACTCCCGGTCCCAGACGATCGAGGCGGCCGAGGACATCGCGGTGAACAGGACGGCCATGGCGAGGATGCCCGGGTAGAGGAAGGTCCGCAGGCCGAGCCCGCCGGTGCCGCCCGAGGTGAGCTGGGACAGGCCGGTGCCGAGGACGAACAGGAACAGGAACGGCTGCACGAGAGAGGTGAGGATGCGCAGCGGGCCGTTGAAGAACCGGATGATCTCGCGCTGCCAGACCACCTTGACGGCACGCAGCTCGCTCGTCGCGCTGCGCCCGGGCACCCGGACCGCCGTGATGGGCAACGTCATCGCCGGCCTCCTCGCGCCGCGGCGAGCGCGGCCGGGCCGCGTGCGCCGCCGGTCGACTCCGCGTCGCGGATCGACCGGCCGGTGTAGGACATGAACACGTCGTCGAGGCTGGGCCTGGCCACGCTGACGGACCGGATCGGCAGCCCCGACCGCGAGAACAGCTCCGGGACGAACCGCTCCCCCTCGTCCACGTGGAAGACGACCACGCCCCCGGACGCGACGGCCTGGATGCCGAACCGATCGTCCAGGGCGGCGACGGCCGCCGCGCCGTCATCGGTCTCAATCTGGACGCGGTCCTTACCGACACCGGCCTTCAGCGCCGCGGGGGTGTCGAGCGCGATGATCTGGCCGCCGTCCATGATGGCGATGCGGTCGCAGTGCTCGGCCTCGTCCATGTAGTGGGTGGTCAGGAAGACCGTGATGTCCTCGGCGTCCTTGAGCTCCCGGATGTAGGACCAGATGGAGCTCCTGGTCTGCGGGTCCAGGCCCACCGTGGGCTCGTCGAGGAACAGCACCCGCGGCGAGTGCAGCAGGCCGCGGGCGATCTCCAGTCTTCGTCTCATGCCGCCCGAGAACGTCGCGACCCTGGCGTCGCGCCTGTCCCACAGCCCCACCATCTCCAGCACTCCGCGCAGCCGTGGACCGACGTCCGCGCGGGGCACGCCGTACAGCTCGGCGTGGAAACGCAGGTTGCGCTCGGCCGTCAGATAGCCGTCCAGCGTCGGGTCCTGGAACACCAGCCCGATCGAGCGCCGCACGCTGTCGCGTTCGCGCACCACGTCGTGTCCGGCCACCCGCGCCTCGCCGGACGTGGGCGTGGTCAGCGTGCAGAGCATGCTGATCGTCGTGGACTTCCCGGCCCCGTTCGGGCCGAGGAAGCCGAAGATCTCCCCTTTGCGCACGGTCAGGTCGATGCCGCGCACGGCCTCGACGTCGCCGTAGTGCTTGGCCAGGCCGGTGGTGTGCACCGCCGGATGCGTCATCCTGCCTCCCCATTTGTTACACTTGGTGCAACAGTACACCAGGTGTAACCAACGGAGGCCGATACGCTGTGCCCATGAGTGCGGGCGGGCTGCGGGAGCTGAAGAAGAACCGGACCCGGCAGCTCATCGCCGACACCGCGAACGCGCTCTTCCGGGCCCGGGGGTTCGACGAGGTCACCGTGGACGAGATCGCGGCGGCCGCGCAGGTGTCGAAGAAGACGGTGTTCAACCACTTCCCGACCAAGGAGGACCTGGTCTTCTACCGGGCCGAGGACCGGGAGGCCATGTCGCTGGCGGCGGTCACCGACCGCCCGGCCGGGTTCTCCATCCTCGACTCCTTCCGCGCGCTGTGCCTGGCGCAGACCAGGTTCATCCCGGGCATGCGGCGCGACCTCGTCCATCCGCGCAGCTTCTTCGACCTCGTGAGCGGCAACCCGTCACTTGAGCGGAAGATGCACGAGGTCAACGAGCGGATCATCCGGGTGCTCGCCGACGCGCTGGCGGCCGAGGCGGGCGCGGAGCCCGGCGACCCGCTGCCCCGCATCGTCGCCTCGACGCTGGTCGGCGCGCAGCGGGCGCTCTACCGGCGGCTGCGGCAGCGGGTGCGGGAGGGCGGGTCCGACGAGGAGATCGGGCGCGCCCACCGCGCGGACGTCGAACGGGTCTTCGGCCTGCTCGGCAACGGCCTCGGCGGCTACCCGCCGGTCTGATTCGTCCGGGCAGGCCTCATTCGGCCACCGCGACCCTGGCCTCCTGGTCCTCGGCGGTCACAGCGTGCTCGCGCCGCCAGGGGCCGTGGAACAGGAAGACGGCGGGGGCGAACAGCGCCAGGCACACCAGGGAGACCACCAGCCAGGTCTGCCAGCTCGTGGCCTCGACCACGTGCGGGATGACCAGCAGGCCGACCACGGCGATCGCCTTGGTGAGGAAGCCGAACAGGCCCCATGCCGTGCCCTGCAGCCGGGGGTCGACGTCCTCGGCGTCCTCGGAGTAGTTGGCCATCCAGGGGGCGTACGCCACGCCGAGCGAGCCGCCGAGCAGCGCGCCGACGATCATGAGCATGCCGCTGGAGACGCCTTCGCCGCCGAGGATGTACGCCAGGTAGGCGGTGACCACCACGGCCGCGACGGTGCCGACGAGCGTGATCGGCTTGCGCAGCTGGGTGCGGTCGGAGACGCGGCCGGCGACGATCAGCGTGATCAGGTTGAGGCTCCAGAAGCACGCCATGATCGTGGACGCCTCTGCGGTCGTGATGCCCAGGGCGCCGACCAGCATGGTCTGCCCGAAGAGCGTGAGCGTGATGTAGAGCACCAGCCACAGCGAGATGCCGACCACGTGGGCCCAGATGTTGGGCCGTACGAACAGCGAGGAGACCCTGGCCGGCCTGGTCAGGTCGACGACGTCGGCGGCCTTGCGCTCGGTGTGCTGGATCTGCGCGCGCAGCTCGGGCGACAGGTCGGCGATGTTGAAGGCGATGACGATCGAGATGACCAGCGAGAAGCAGCCCATGATGACGAACTGCGACCGCCAGGAGTCGTCGAAGATCGGCAACGTCCAGCCCGCGACGGCGGCGGCGAGGAAGTTGGCTCCCACCGGGCCCCAGGTCCAGAAGCCGAACGCCTGAGCCCGGCCGAGGCGCGGTGAGAAGTCGCGGACCAGCGGCGCCGTGCTCGCCATCGCCACCCCGTCGACGAAGGCCAGCGCGATCCTGGCGATCAGCAGGTCCCGTGGACTGTGCACGAGCGTCATGCCGAAGCAGCACACGGCGGTCAGCAGCATCAGCGGGACCAGCAGGCGCACCCTGCCGATCCGATCGGTTAGCCTGCCGCCGAGCGCCGACGCGAGCGCCCCCGCGACCGCCGCCGCCCCGGACACCGCGCCGTACGTCGCGAGGGACATGTCGAGGTCCTTGAGGAGCAGCGGGACCACGGGGGCGATCTGCGCCTCGTAGGAACCGATGAGGACGGCCAGCACGGCCATCGTGAGGATCTTCATGCGGCGGGCACCCGTTGGGTACTCGTCGAGCTCGCGTACGTAGGACAGGCCCATTGACACGCCTTTCTCGTCAGCCCCCGTCCCTGAGATGAGTTCTAGAAGCAAGCTCTAGAATTCATTTCCACGAATGCTCCGCCTCCTCACGGCTGGAGTCAAGGGTTGTGAGCACGTGTTTCCTGGGGATCGACTGACTAGAATGAGATTCTAGGATTTCGATCGAAGGAGGACGGGTGGACATCGCCGAGGAACTGGCCGGACTGGACGCGGCCTTCGACCACACCGCCGTCGCCGCGCCGCGCATCAGGGACCTGCTGCCGCTCTATCGAGGCCTGCTGGGAGGCGCCTACCTCGGCGGGGGCGACAACGTGGTGAACGGCTACCGGACGCTCCAGCTCAGGTACGCCAACGGCAGCAAGATCGAGCTGATGGAGCCGCTGGCCGGATCCTCGTTCTTCGACAGCTTCTTCGACCTCACCCGCGGCAGAGGCGGGGTCCACCACCTCAACTTCCACGTCACCGACATCGAGGCGGCCGTGGATGCGCTGCGCGGGCGCGGCTACCGGCTGTTCGGCCTCAACCTCGCCGAACCCCGCTGGCGCGAGGTCTTCCTCCACCCGAAGGAGGCGCACGGCGTTCTGGTCCAGCTCGCCCAGCCGGGGCCGCGCGCCACCGAGCCGGTGCCGTCCCTCGACGACCTGCTGGCCGGTCGCGGCCGGCGCGGCAACGGCGTCCCGAGCCCCTGACGACAAGACCCTCGCCAACTCTAGACCGGAGTTCTAGAATCCGACTCTAAGACTTCCTCCGCCTCCGAGGAGAACGATGACCGCATCGCACAAACCCGTCCCGAAGCCGACGCCGGAGACCCAGCCGTTCTGGGACGGCACGGCGGAGGGGCGGCTGCGGATCCAGCGCTGCGACGCCTGCTCGCGGCACTTCTTCTATCCACGGCCCGCCTGCCCGCACTGCGGCTCCGACGACGTCACATGGGTGACGGCCGGCGGCAGGGCCACCCTCTACTCGTATGTGATCAGCCATCGCCCGGCTCCCGGCTTCGAGCAGGACGGGCCGTACGCGATCGCGGTCGTGGAGCTGGAGGAGGGCGTGCGGATGATGACGAACATCGTCGGCGTCGAGATCACGCCGGAGAACCTGCCCCTCGACATGGAGCTGCGCGTGGTGTTCGAACAGCGCGGCGACGTGCACGTCCCCCTCTTCACCCCCGCTTCCGCCGTCGACGACGCCCCCACCGGAGCCGCCGCGTGAACATCGTCATCGCGGGCGCGGCCGAGACCGACGAGCTCGGCAAGCTGCCCCACATGTCCACCGCGCAGCTCCACCTCCAGGCCGCGCGCAACGCTCTCGCCGACGCCGGAATGACCAAGGACGACATCGACGGGGTCGCCACCGTCGGCGTGCCCGGCCCGATCCAGATCGCCCACGCGCTCGGGATCGCTCCGGCCTGGCTCGACGGCACGGGGGTGGGCGGCTCGTCCTTCCTCTTCCACGTACGGCACGCCGCCGCGGCCATCCGGGCCGGGCTGTGCACGACCGTGCTCATCACGCACGGCGAGTCCGGGCGGTCGCGGGTCGGCGCGCCCCGGCCCGCCCTCGGCCCCGACTCGCTGATCGGCCAGTTCGAGATGCCGTACGGCGTGCTCGGCCCGCCCACCATGTTCACGCTGACGGCGCTGCGCTACATGAAGGAGACCGGGCTCACGCACGAGCAGCTCGCGGAGGTCGCGGTCGCGCAGCGCCGGTGGGCGCACCGCAACCCCCGGGCCATGTTCCAGGACCTGATCACCGTCGAGGACGTGCTCGCCTCCCGGATGGTCGCCTACCCCTTCCACCTGCTGGAGTGCTGCCTCGTCACCGACGGCGGCGGGGCGCTGATCGTGACGACCGAAGAGCGCGCCCGCAGGTCGCCGGTCCATCTGCTCGGCTCCGGCGAGTCCGCCGAGTCGCCGATCATCTCCCAGATGGAGGACTTCACCACCTCCGCCGCCTTCCGCCGCTCCGGCGAGGCCGCCTTCGCCGAGGCGGGCATCTCCCACGACGACGTGGACCATCTCATGATCTACGACGCCTTCGCGCACGTGCCCATCTACGGGCTGGAGGACCTCGGCTTCGTCAAGCGCGGCGAGGCCGGGCCGTTCATCGCCGAGGGCCACACCTCCCCCGGCGGCCGGCTGCCGCTCAACACCAACGGCGGCGGCCTCTCCTACACCCACACCGGCATGTACGGGATGTTCGCCATCCAGGAGTCCGTACGGCAGTTGCGCGGCGAGGCGGCCGCCCAGGTGCCCGGCGTCGAGGTCGGCGTGGTCCTCGGCAACGGCGGCATGTTCGCCTCCGCCGCCACGCTCGTCCTGTCCAACCGCCGCCCCTGACCCGCCCCGGCCGCCCTCTGGCCCTCGCACCCTCCGGCCGGCCGCCGGAGGGTCGACGGCGGCGGCGACGGCGGCGGCGGGAAGGTCTCCCCTCGTCCACACCGGCACAGCGTCGCACCGGCTCCGTGAAGGAGACCGGCCGTCCGCCGCAGGCATCGGACCGCGCTGCGATCAGTAAGGCCCGTAGGTCACCGCGCAGGGGACGCCGTTGAGCGTGAAACCGGTGGGGTGTTCGTCGGCCCCGTTGGCGTTGAAGCCGATCCAGAAACTCGTGCCGGGATCGATGCTCGGCTGCCAGATCGGATTGGCGGCCTGGACGCTGGGCGGGGTTTCGGAGAAGGTCGCGTTCCACCCTTGCATGAGCGTCTGCCCTCCGGGGAAGACGAACTGCAGGATCCAGGGGCCGAACACCAGGGTCCCGGTGTTGGTGATCGTCAACCTGGTCGTGAACCCGGTGGTCCACCCCACGCTGGCATAGGTCACCGCGCAGTCGTAACCGGCTGGCACGTCCACGGGCGCCGCCTGGGCGGGCCCCGTGAACGACGCGGCCAGGAGAATCGCGGCAATGCCGATCCCCAACGAAGCCCGCAGAAAACGCATCGATCCCCCTCAGGGCGCCGTTCCGTGAAACCGATTTCGATGTGATCGTGATCCACTCGAAATGCGCTGTCAAACAATTCCCCGGGCATATCTCGCGGCTTCCCGGCCCTGTCGCGCGTACGTTCGCCGCTTCGGCGAGCCGAGCTGGGAGTTTCACCGCCGGCCACATGGCGGTCACGTGACGGAGGCCGGCGGGAACGCCCCTACTCGACGTCGCGAATCATGCTTTTCAGGCGCGCTGGAATGGTGGTCTCGCGACCGGTGCGGTAGCGGCCCGGGGTCGTTCCGATGATGTCGGTGAACGCCGTGATGAAGCTGCTCGGGTTGGCCCATCCACAGGCGTAGGCGGTCCGGGTGGTGTCGTGGCCGTCGGCGAGGAG
This sequence comes from Microbispora bryophytorum, assembly GCF_006874465.1. Lineage (GTDB taxonomy): Bacteria > Actinomycetota > Actinomycetes > Streptosporangiales > Streptosporangiaceae > Microbispora > Microbispora bryophytorum. The sequence goes on from NZ_VIRL01000010.1 coordinate 168,113, forward strand.
CACGAGCGCGTGGTGGACGCGTAGCTGGGTGCGCCACTCGTAGAAGGTCATGCCGAGTTCGTCGCGGAACAATCGGCTGAGCGTGCGGGTGCTGGCTCCGATCGTCTTCCCGAGCTCGGCCAGCGAGGCGTTGTCCGCCGGATTCTCGTACAGCAACCGGGCGACGGCCCGCAGCCGGTCGTCCCGTGGCTCCGGCAGGTGCAGTGGCTGTTCGTGTGCCTCGCGTAGCTCGTCGACGAGGACGCGAAGGAGACGAAGGCGCGCGGAGCGGCTGTAGACGAGCGCGTCGTCGTAGTTGCGGGGGCCGGTCAGGGCGAGCAGGACCTCGCGGGCGAGGTTGGAGGCCAGGAACACGACGGGATGCTCGGGTACGAGCCGGGCGAGGGACGGCGGGAGAAAGACGATCCGCATGTCGGTGTCGCCGTGGGCGCGGTGGTAGTGCGTGAACCCGGCCGGGGTCCAGGCGACCCGGTTGGCGGGAACGATCGACGTGCCGCGCTCGGTGCAGACTGCCAGGACGCCGCTGGCCGCGTACACCAGATGTCCCCGTGCGTGCGACTGCACTGCACTTGTCTCACCGGACGGCCACAGGTGGCGCCCGCCGGACGGCCAGATATGCGACGTCACACCGGCCGTCAGGCGAGGTTGGCGGCGAACAGGCATCATTTGGCATCCTATCGGTGGCCCGCCACGGCTTGATCTCATGACACTTCCTCCATGCGGAGTGGTTCCCGGTCGCGCGAAGCGCCCGGCCGGACCACACGGCGTCGCGGCGCACCTCGACGCCGCGACGTGAGAGAGAAGGAGAAACGTATGGCGACGTTCGTTCTCGTGCCCGGCGGCTGGCACGGCGCCTGGTCGTTCGAGGCGGTGGTCCCGCTGCTGGAGCGCGCCGGTCATGCGGTGCACGCCCTGACCCTGACCGGTCTGCGGCCGGACGACGACAACGCGACGGTCGCGACCGCCAACCTCGACACGCACGCCGGCGACGTGGTGCGGCTCCTCGACCGCGCCCGCATCACGAGCGCGACGCTCGTCGGCCACAGCTACGGGGGGATGGTGATCGCCGCCGCCGCCGATCGCGCCGGCGGCCGGGTCTCACGACTGGTGCATCTCGACGCCTACGTGCCGCGCGACGGAGAGTCCTGCTGGTCGTCGACGACCGAGCGCTACCGGGAGGCGTTCGCCGCCGGCGCTGCGAGCACCGGCTACGCCGTCCGGCCGCCGGACGGCGGCGATCCCCGCCGCCGTCCCCATCCCCTCGCCTCGTTCCTGCAGACGATCCGGCTCACAGGCGCGCTCGCCCAGGTCCCGCGCCGGGAGTTCGTCTACTGCTCGGGATGGGAGGACCGGACGCCGTTCGCCGAACTCCGCACCCGGCTCCACGCCGATCCCGAATGGCAGGTCCACGACCTCCCCACGGGACACGACGCGATGCACGAGGCCCCAGAGGCGGTCGCCGCGCTACTGCTCGGCGACGCGGGCCACGACCGCCGCGACGGCGCCGAGATCGGCGGGCTCGGTGCCACGAGCGCCCCGCGGTAGCGCGGTGCCGCGCAGCTCGTCCAGCACCCACCGCACTTCGGCCGCGTCCACCGGCAGGGCGATCGCCCGGCGCCCGTGACGCCGGTCCGGGCGGCTGATCCCGCGGAATCGACCGCCACAACTGGCACGGCCTGTTCGGTCTCGACATCCACGGCCCTGTCCGAGGATGCCCGCTTCATGGATTCCGGGGACATCTCGCCGCGATGCCCCGATCATTGGGCGATGCGACCGGAAATCAGCGCGATCGGACGGCTCGCCGTGATCGGTGCGCTGGGCGCCGCCGCGATCGGATGCTCGGGCGGCGCCAGCGGCGGCGTCGACGCACGCGACTCCCCCGCCTCCACGGCGGGCACACCGGCGGCGGTCACCCGGCCCGAGGCGGTTCCGTCTCTGTCCGGCGGAACCTGGACGGAGATGAGAACGGCCGGAAACGGCGCGGTGATGCTGAGTGTCGCCGCGACCGGGCGCGGCGAGGCCTGGGCGGTGGGCAGCCCCGGCGAGAGCAGACAGAGCGGCCCTATCCTGCGCTGGGACGGCCGCACCTGGCAGTCCGTGGCACTGCCGCCGGGCCTGCGCTATCCGCAGGTGGTGTCCGGGACGTCCCCCGGCAATGTATGGATTTTCGACACGGACGCGAACGCGTGGCAGTGGAACGGCCGGCAGTGGTCGCCCCGGGGACGACCACCCTGGAAGCTCCCGGTCCTTCTGGAGGACGCCGTGGTCACCGGGCCCGAGGAGGTGTGGGTCGCCGGAGGTCAGGACGAGGGCGCCGCCCGAGATCCGCACTGGCGGCCCCGGCTCGCCCGCTGGTCCCCCTCCGGCTGGTCCGACGCGTCGTCCCCTCGATCCGCCTGGCCGGGCATCCGTCACTTCGGGACCGACGCCTCCGGGGACCTGTGGGCGCTCGCCGGTGACGGGGACACCGGATCCACGGTCGTGCACTGGGACGGGCGCCGCTGGAGGGAGGTGCCCGCACCCCCCTTGCCCGCAGGCGCCAGGGTCGATCTCAGGGAGCTGGCGGTGGTGTCGGAACGGGAGGTCTGGGTCGCCGGTTCGATCCTGCCGCCCGGCTCACGCCAGGCCGCGCTGCTGATGCGCTGGGACGGCGACCGATGGAACCCGGCTCCCGACCTTCCAGCCGGGGCGATCTCGTTCAACGCCGTCACGCCCGACGGCCGCGGCGGCGTATGGCTGGGCGCCTCCAACTACTCCTACGACAACCATCGCATTCTGCTGCACTTCGACGGCCGATCCTGGACGTACGAGAAAGCCCCGAGGGTCCACAACGACCCGGAGGTGTTCGACCTTGCCACCATCCCCGGAGAGGATCGGGTGTTCGCGGTCGGCGGCAACCCCTCGTTCGACGAGGACAGCCAGGGGTGGATCTGGACGAGATCCTGAATCGCGTCCACAGCGGTCGCGCCGGGGCCGGCGTGCAGGTGACGAAGGTGCGCTGCTTCGTGAACGCGCCGCTCGTCAGTACTCGATGGGCTCGCCTCAGGCCGGTTATTTGTCGAGGCCGGTGAAGCGCCGCTGTCCGGCGCCGCCGACCGCACTTTTCAGTCGCGCCGGAATCTGCCGGATGCCTTGCCGTCCGTCCCTCCGTCCGCCCGCCTGCCCGTCCGCGCGCGGCGGCGGGCGCCGGACGCGGACGGACGACCAGGCGTCACCCCCGCCAGGTGATGAGCGCGTCGAGCGCCTCCACATGCGAGCCGCGCACGAGCAGAGGGTTGATCTCCAGCGACTCCAGGTCGTCGCCGAGGCTCTCGGCGAAGGCGGCGACTCGGGCCACGACCTCGGCGACGGCGTCGAGATCGGCGGGCTCGGTGCCGCGTGCGCCCCGCAGCAGCGCGGTGCCGCGCAGCTCGTCCAGCGCCCGCCGCACCTCGGCCGCGTCCACCGGCAGGACGCGCAGCGCCGTGTCGCGCAGCGCCTCCACCCAGATCCCGCCCAGGCCGACGGCCAGGGTGAGCCCCCACGCCGGGTCCCGTACGACGCCGGCCAGCAGCTCCACGCCGCCGCCGCGCTGCGGCTGGACGAGCGCGCCCACCCGGCCCGCGCCGGGCACCGCCGCGGCGGCGGCCACGACCTCGCGGTAGGCCCGCTCGACGTCCCGCGCGTCGGACAGGCCCAGCCGGACCCCGCCGATGTCGCTCTTGTGCCCCAGCCCTTCGGCGGCGGCCTTGAGGACGACCGGGTAGCCGAAACCGACCGCCGCCGCCACCGCCGACTCCTCGTCGTGCACCAGCTCACCGGGCACGACCGGGATCCCGGCGGACGACAGCAGGGCGGCGGCGCGGTGCTCGGCCCACACGCCGGTCCCCGCCTCGACCGCCGGCTCGACCGTCGGGGCGCTCGCCGCCTCGACAGCCGGGGTGATCGTCGCGGCCTTCGCCGGGACGGCTCCGTTCGCCGCCTCGACGGCGGCGCGGTAGGCCCGGGACCACCGCACCGCGGCCCCGATGGCGTGCATGCCGTGCTCGATGCCGCCCGCGACGTACGGGAACCCGGCCTCCCGCTGGACGCTGCGGCCGAACTCGGTGACGTCGGTCAGCACGTTGCTCACGACGACGACCGGCATCGGGGCCTCGGCCATGCGCTTGGCGCTGGCCGCGAACGTGGCGTACACGGGCGCGGGGTCGGGCGGGGCGAGGCGCGGAAGGTCGGAGAGCAGCATGACCGCGTCCACGCCGGGGTCGGCGGTGACGGCCTCCAGCGCGCGGCCGAGCAGCGTGCGGTCGATGAGCACGTAGCCGGTGACGTCGAGAGGGTTCTGCACGGTCCCGAAGGCGGGCACGATCTCCCGCAGCCGGGCGACGGTCTGCGGGGCGAAGGCCGGCAGTTCCAGCCCCTCGTCCTCGGCCCGGTCGGCGATGATCTCCGACGCGCCGCCCGAGGGCGTGACGACGCCGATCCGCGGGCCCGGCAGCGGGCCCACCTCGGCGAGCAGCCCCGCGGTGATGATGAGGTCCTCAAGCGACCGCACCCGCACCACCCCGAGCTGCCGGAACGCCGCGTCGATCACGTTGTCGTCGCCGACGAGCGCGCCGGTGTGGGCCTGGGCGGTGCGGGAGGCGAGCCGGCTTCGCCCGATCTTGAGCGCGACGATCGGTTTGCCCGCCAGCAGCGCCCGGCGCGCCGCCCGGGAGAAGGCGGCCGGGTCGCGGACCGACTCCAGGAACAGCGCGATGGCCCTGGTCGCCGGGTCGTCCACCAGATAGTCGATCACGTCGGTGACCGTGACGAGCGATTCGTTGCCCATCGAGGTGAGCAGGCTGATCCCGACGTTGCGGGCCTGGGCGAAGCCGAGCACCGAGCTGGCCAGCGCACCGCTCTGCAGCACCACGCCGACCGACCCGCGCAGCAGAGGGGACGGGATCGGCAGGCCGTACGGCGTGACGTCCGCGGCGGCGTTGATGAAGCCGTTGCCGTTGGGGCCGAGCACGGTGAGGTCGTTCTCGCGGGCGAAGCCGACGATCTCCGCCTCCAGGGCGGCCCCCTCCGGGCCGGTCTCGCCGAAACCCGCGGTGAGGATCACGTAGTGACGGATGCCGAGCTTGGCCCCCTCGCGCAGCACGGACAGCACGGCCGTGGTCGGCACCATCACGTACGCGAGGTCGACCTGGCCGGGGATGTCGGACAGGCCGCGGAATGCCTGCTCGCCGTGCACCACGCCGCCGCGCGGGTTGACCAGGTGCACCGGTCCGCGGAAGCCGTGCGTACGGAGGTTGGTCAGCGTGCTGATCGACCAGCCGGACTTGTCCGTCGCCCCGACCAGGGCGATCGACCGGGGGTTGAACAGCTCTCCTACCGGCATCCTCACTCCCCGATCGTGCCGAGGCGGGCGTGGCCCCTGAGCAGGTTGCGGGCGATCGTCCGGCGCTGGATCTCGTCGGTGCCCTCGAAGATCCGCAACAGGCGCAGCTCGCGATACCACCGCTCGATGGGCAGTTCCTTGGTGTAGCCCATGCCCCCGTGGATCTGCAGCACGCGGTCGACGACCTGGTTGGCCATGACCGCGCCGTTCAGCTTCGCGATCGAGGAGGCGTGCCGGGCGTCCATGCCCTCCCGCACCCGCCAGGCGGCGTGGAGGGTGAGCCACTTGGCCGCCTCGATCTCCACCTGCGAGTCGGCGATCATCCACTGGATCGCCTGGTATTCGGCGATCGGCTTGCCCATCGACATGCGGATGTTGGCGTAGTCGATCGCCATCTGGAGCATGCGCTCGGCCGAGCCGACGGCCCGCGCGGGGATCATGTAGCGGCCCTGGCCGATCCACTGCATCGCCAGCTCGAAGCCCCTGCCGAGCTCGCCGAGGATGTTGTCCTCCGGCACCCTGACGTCCTCGAACACCAGCGAGGCCGGACCCCACTGCCCCATCGTCGGGATCGGCTCGGACTTCCAGCCCATGTCGCGGTCGGCCAGGAAGCAGGTGACCCCGCCGTTCGCGCCCTTGTCCGGGTCGGTCACGGCGAACACCATCACGAAGTCGGCCTCGTTGCCGCCGGTGATGAAGGTCTTCTCGCCGTTGATGACCCAGTCCCCGCCGTCCTTGACGGCACGCGTACGGATGCTGCGGGCGTCCGAGCCCGCGCCCGGCTCGGTGATGGCGAAGCAGGAACGGCGCTCGCCCTCGATGGTGGGGATCAGGTAGCGCCGCTTCTGCTCCTCGGTGCCGGCGTAGAGGATGTTGTCGGCCGACCCGCCGAAGCTGAAGGGGACGAACGTCCGCCCCATCTCCATGGCGATGATCGCGGACATGACCGGGCCGAGGGCGGCTCCGCCGTACTCCTCGGGGGTGTTGATGCCCCAGAAGCCCATCTTCTTCGCCTTGAGCCGCAGGTCCCTCAGGACCTCGGGATCGAGCCCGGGGCCGCCGGTGCGCTCGCTGCGCAGCACCTCGGGTTCGAGCGGCATGACCTCCCGCTCCACGAACGCGCGGATGGTGTCACGGATCTGCAGTTCCTCTGGGCTCAGGGAGAAGTCCATCGACGCGACTCTTTTCTAGAATTGCTCTCTAGGAATCGATTCAAGCCTGGTTCCCCGCCGAAGGAGTGTCAAGAGGTCTGGAATCAGTTTCTAGAATTTCACCGGCTACGATGGCATCGTCCCTGGACAGACGCGGTCTCCGGAAACACACAGTTGTTTCCGGAGACCGCCGTCCCCTGGAAACGCGGTCCCCTGGAAACCGCGGTCCCTGGAAACAAGGAGCCCAGATGGCACGCAAGCCCGGCGGCAGGAGCGGCTCGTGGGAGTGGAGCCGCACCGCCCAGACGCGTAAGAGCATGCTGCAGGCCGCCCGCGAGATCTTCTCCGAGCACGGCTTCGCCGACGCCAACGTCGCGGACGTCGTCGAGCGCGCGGGCTCCAGCGTGGGCAGCCTCTACCACCACTTCGGCGGCAAGACCGAGCTGTTCCTCGCGCTGTGGGAGGAGCACCAGGCCGCCCACGAGGAGGCCGCCGCGTCCAGCGTCGCCGCGGCGAAGCAGGCGGGGGTGAAGGACCCCGTCGAGCTGTTCATCGCGGGGGCCAGGGCGTTCCTCGAAGGGTCCTGGCAGCGGCGCGACCTCGCCCGGCTGTTCATGGACGGCGACGGCCCGCCGGGGTTCGAGCTGATGCGGCGCACCCGCGGCCGGGAGTGGGTCCGGCAGAACGCCGTCCTGCTCGGCGCGGCGAACACGCCGACCGACCGCCTCACCGTCTCGGTCCTCACCAGCGTGATCGGCGAGGCCGGACGCGAGGTCGCGACGAGCGAGACCGAGGAGGAGGCCGGGGAGGTCGTCGATGCGGCGATCGCGCTCATCCGCCGCTTCGGCGACCCCCTGGCCACCCACGCCGACACCGACACCGACACCGACACCGCAGGCTGACCCCGCGCGCCGTTCCTCCGGGTCAGGCGGGGCGGAAGGCGGCCCTGCCTCGGTCGATCACGACGGTGCCGTCCTCCTTCGCCGTACGGAACAGGGCCGTCGCACCGCCGTCGGACGTCCTGGTGGACACCCAGATCGACACGGTCAGCGTCTCGCCCGGGAACACCGGCTTGCTGAACCGCCCCGACATGGCCGCGAAACGGGCCGGGTCGGACCCCGCCACCGCGTGCAGCAGTGCCCGCCCGGTGATCCCGTACGTGCACAGCCCGTGCAGGATCGGCCGGGGGAAGCCGGCGCGGGCGGCGAAGGCGGGGTCGGAGTGCAGCGGGTTGCGGTCGCCGGACAGGCGATACAGCAGCGCCTGGTCCGGGCGGGTCTCGTAGGTCACCGTGTGGTCCGGCGGCCTTCCGGGCTCGGCCCACTCGTCGCGGGGGCCGCGCTCGCCGCCGAAGCCGCCCTCGCCCCGGATGAACACCGAGCTGCGGCTCGTGATCAGCGACTCGCCGCTTTCGGCGTCCGCCGCCCTGGCCTCGGTCGTCACCAGCGCCCCCGAGCCCTTGTCGTAGATGCCGGTCACCGTCGAGGTGGTCCGCACGCGACCGGCGGGCGGGAGCTCGCGGTGCAGTTCGAAGGCCTGCTCGGCGTGCACGAGCATGGCCGGGTCGAAGTCGCCGAGCCGCCGCCCTTGTCGCTGCCCGTGTCTCTGCCCTGTGGGTGCCTGGGCGGCCAGGACCGCGAAGGTCGGCAGCACCCGCTGCCGGACATCCGCCGAGTTCTCCGTGGTGAAGGCGAGCTCCTCGGTGCCCGCCCCGACGCCCAGCGCGTACAGCAGGGTGTCGGCGGACGTCCACGACCGCTCGTGCGGCGCGCTCTCCACCCCGATCAGACTGTGGTCGAGCGGCATGTCAGTCCTCTCCCTCCGGGATGCGCCCGCTGGTGAGGGCGTTCGGCGCGGCCTTGTCCACCAGGGCGGGGATCACCTCGCCCAGCTCGGCCGGATCCCACCGGGTGTCCTTGTCCACCCCCGGCCCGGCGTGCCAGCCCTCGGCCACGCTGATATGCCCGCCGCGCACGTTGAAGACGCGGCCCGTGATCCCCCGCGACTGGGCGCTCGCCAGCCACACCACCAGCGGCGCGATGTTGTCCGGCGCCGCCGCGTCGAAACCGCCCTCGGCGGGCCGCCTCCCGCCCGGGATGAGGTTCTCGGTCATCCGGGTGAGCGCGGCGGGGGCGACCGCGTTGACCGTCACGCCGTAACGCGCCAGTTCCTTGGCCGCGATGATCGTCAGTGACGCGATTCCCGCCTTGGCCGCGCCGTAGTTGCCCTGGCCCGCGTTGCCGTAGATGCCGGACGACGACGTGGTGTTGATCACCCGGGCGTCCACCGGCTCCCCGGCCTTGGCCCTGGACCTCCAGTAGGCGGCGGCGTGCCGCAGCGGGGCGAAGGTGCCGCGCAGGTGCACCCGGATGACCGCGTCCCACTCGTCGGCGGTCATGTTGACGAGCATCCGGTCGCGCAGGATGCCCGCGTTGTTGACCAGGACGTGCAGGTCACCGAAGGTCTCCACGGCCCTGCTGATCATCCGTTGCGCGCCGTCGAAGTCGGAGACGTCCTCGCCGTCGACCACGGCCTCGCCGCCCATGGCCCTGATCTCCTCGACCACTTCGCCCGCGGCGCCGGTGGACCACCCGGTGCCGTCGACCTCGGCGCCCAGGTCGTTGACGACGACCCTGGCGCCCTGGCGCGCGAACTCCAGCGCGTGTCCCCGCCCGATGCCCCGTGCGGCACCGGTGACGACCACGACACGGCCTTCCATGATTCCGCCCATGCGCAGCTCCTCTGACTCGACCTTGACCCGACCGCGTATGAACGTGATTCTAGTAATGGAATCTAGAATTCGGTAGGGAGGAGCCGGTCATGATCCAGCTCGCCGTACGATGACGGCCGTGCCGCAGACCGTCGCGGCGGACCCCGGCGAGCGGGAGCGGCTGCGCCGTGCCTGGCGGACGCTGTCGGTCGTGAGCATGGCCAGCGTCCTGACCGCGCTCGGCGGCAGCGCGCTCAACGTGGCGCTCCCCCAGGTCGTACGGCAGACGCACGCGAGTGCGGACGCCGCGAGCTGGATCCTGCTCGCCTTCCAGCTCACGACGACCGTGCTCATGGTCGTGTTCGGCCGCCTCGCCGACCTGTTCGGGCGGCGGGCGATGTATCTCGGCGGCCTGGCCACCTACACCGTCGCCAGCCTGCTGGCCGGGCTCGCGCCGGACGCGTGGATCATCGTGGCGCTGCGGGTGGTGCAGGCGGCGGGCGGGGCCATGCTGCTGACCAACAGCGCCGCCCTGGTGACCGCCGCCTTCCCCAAGTCGCGGCTCGGCGAGGGGATGGGCGTCTACACCGCGTCGTTCTCCATCGCCCAGCTCGCCGGCCCTGCCCTCGGCGGCCTGTTCACCGAGCACCTGGGCTGGCGCTGGGTGTTCTGGTACAACGTGCCCCTCGGCATCGCGTGCCTGGTCTGGGGCGCGGTGGCCCTCCGTCCCGGACCGCCGCAGGGCCGCGACCAGGGGCTCGACCTGTCCGGCAACGCGCTCGTGCTCGCCTGTCTCGGCGGCCTGCTGCTCGCGCTGTCGGAGGTGACCAGGCTCGGCTGGGGGCATCCGATGGTGGTGTCCGGGCTCGTCGTGTTCGCGGTGACGCTGCCACTGTTCGTCGTGCGGGAGCTGCGGGCCCGTCATCCCGTGGTGGACATCCGGATGTTCCGCGACCTCACGTTCGCCCTCGGCACGCTGGCGTCGTTCCTCAACTCGACCGCCCGGGTCGGGGTGGTGCTCCTCGTGTCGCTGTTCTACCAGGCCGTCCGCGGGGAGGACCCGGTGAGCGCGGCGGTGAAGGTGCTGCCGCTCTCGATCGCGGCGATGGGGGCGTCGGTCGCGTCGGGCTTCCTGCTGCGCCGCCTCGGCCCGCGCACGGTGGCGTTCGCCGCGACCTCGCTGACGACGGCGGGCCTGGCCGTCCTGCTGTGCCTGATCTCCCCCGACCTGTCGCTGGCGGCGCTCACCACCGCCCTGGTGCTCATCGGTGTCGGCTCGGGCATGTTCCTGCCCTCCAACACCACCGCGATCCTGGACGGGGTGCCGTCGCACCGGCTGGGGATCGTCAACGCCATGCGCCTGATGCTGCAGAACACCGGGGTGGTGGTCGGCACCGCGCTGGTCCTGTCGATCATCACGGTGCCGTTGCCGGCCGGGCTGCACGACGCCGTCTTCGCGGGAACGCTGTCCCACGTCTCGACCACGGCGGTCGAGCAGCTCGTGACCGGCTACCGCTGGGCGCTGGCCTGCATGACCGCCGTCTCCGCGCTGGCCGTGCTGACCTGCTTCACCAGAAGGCGGACGGGCTCGACCGTCAGCTGAGGACGTGGCCGTGCCGGTCGCGGGCCTTCAGCCGCACGGTGGGCATCTCGGGGGCCGGGAGCGGCTCCTGCCCTCCCGGCACGACGCCGAAGCGGCCGCCCCGCATCCAGTCGTCGCGCGCCCGCGCGATCTCCTCGTGCGAACGGCCGACGAAGTTCCACCACATCACCAGGGGTTCCTCGAACGGCGTGCCGCCCAGCACGAACAGCCGGGCCGGACCGGCGGCCTCCATCGGAACCTCCGTACGGCCCTGCCCGAGATAGAGCAGCGAGCCCGGCGCCAGCGCGACCCCGGCCACATCGGCCGTGCCCGACATGACCAGCACCGCCGTCTCGAAGGCCGGGTCCACCGGCAGCCGGTGCTCTCCAGGCCCCGAAAACAGCACCTCGGCCCCGAGCAGCGGGGTGTGCACGAGAGCGGGCGAGCGCAGCGGCCCGGACTCGCCCACCACGACGGTCACCGTGACGTCCCCGTCGCGCAGCACGGGGAGCGCGTCGTGGTGCTCGAAGCGCGCCTCGCCGTGCCGTGCCTCCTCCGGCAGCGCGACCCACAACTGCAGCCCGTGCATGCCCGGCGGGTGCTCCGCCGGCGACTGCTCCGAATGGGCGATCCCGTGGGCGGCCGTCATCAGGTTGAGCTGGCCGGGCACGATGGCCTGGACGTTGCCGAGGCTGTCGCGGTGGAGGATCTCGCCCTCGGCGAGCCAGGTGACGGTCTGCAGGCCGGTGTGCGGATGCGGCGGCACCTGCATGCCCGGCCGGTCGCTCACGTCGTCGGGCCCGAAGTGGTCGACGAAGCACCATGCGCCGACCATCCGGCGCGGACGTTGCGGGAGCAGCCGGCGCACGACCGTGTACCGGCCGAGCGGCACGTCGTGGCCGGGCAGGAGCACGCTCTCCGGCCCCGCCTCGGCGGCGCCCGTGCCGCCGTGCAACACGGTGCAGCCGTACACCGTGGCCGTCCCGGCGGGCTCCCCCTGGCTCACTCCGATCCCTCCCCGCCGTCGAGGGAGAACCTGGCCCGCTGGTCGGCGGGCACCAGGTCGAGGTAGTCGGCGTGCCGCTGGATGAACCGCTGCACGAACGGGCAGAACGGCAGGACCGACAGCCCGGCGTCGCGGGCGGCGTCGAGCGCCGCCCGGACCAGCGTCGAGCCGAGACCCCGGCCCTCGAAGGCCGGGTCGATCTCGGTGTGGGTGAAGGAGATCCTCGGCCCGGCGAGCCGATAGTCGGCGAAGCCGGCGAGCGCGCCGTCCACGGTGATCTCGAAGCGGCGCGCCTCCTGGTTGTCGGCGACCTGCGGTTCTGACTGCTGCATCGGGATACCTTCCAAGATTGTCGTCAGGCGGCGATCGTCGCGTGCATCTCCCACACGAGGATCTCTGCGGGCTCCGTCGCGGTGACCTTCTGCCCGCCGGTGGCGGTGAAGCGTACGGCGTCGCCGGTCTCCAGGATGCCCGCACCCTCCAGGGTGACCTTCCCCCGGGGTACGAACAGGTGCAGGAACGGCGCCTCCGGCAGCTCCACGCTCTGGCCCGGCTGGAGGCGGGCGGCGTACAGCGCGGCGTACCGGTTCTTGATGCGGATGGCCGCCTCGCCGGCGTGCTTGTCCATGCCGCTGGCGACCGGCACCAGGCCGCCGGCCAGCAGCTCGTTCTCGATCTCCAGCTGCTCGTAGCCGGGAGTGATGCCGGGCTCGTCGGGGACCACCCACATCTGAACGAAGTGCACCGGCTTGTCGTGGGTGTCGCCGCCGGTCAGCCGCCAGGAGTCGTTCTTCTCCGAGTGCAGGATGCCGGTGCCGGCGCTCATGCGCTGGGCCAGGCCCGGGTAGATGACGCCGGAGTGGCCCTCGGAGTCCTGGTGGACCAGGGAGCCCTGGAGCACCCAGGTGACGATCTCCATGTCGCGGTGCGGGTGGGTCTCGAAGCCGGTGCCCGGGTGGACGACGTCGTCGTTGTTGACCAGCAGCAGCCCGTGGTGGGTGTTGTCGGCGTCGTAGTGTCCGCCGAACGAGAACGAGTGCTTGGAATCCAGCCAGGAGATGCGGGTGGCGAAACGCTCGCCCGCCCGGCGGACGTCCACGCGAGGGGTCGGCCTGGTGATGGTCATGGGGTGCCCTTTCCTCGTCGCCATGTAGATGATGTGTCATCTACTGGTGCCTGACAACATACATGACGAGTCATTCATTCCGGCTAGCCTGGGACCATGAACAGCCCTCGGTGGCTCGACGCGGACGAGCAGCGCGCGTGGCGGGCCTACCTGCGCATGCAGGGCCGCCTGACGGCGCGGCTCAACCGGCAGCTGCAGGCGGACTCGGGTCTGTCCCTGGCGGACTACGACGTCCTCGTGCACCTCACCGACCGGGAGGAAGGACGGCTGCGGCCGTACGAGCTGCAGCGCGACCTCCAATGGGAGCAGAGCCGGCTGTCCCACCACCTGACCCGGATGCAGCACCGGGGGCTCGTCACGCGGGAGGAGTGCGCGGACGACGGCCGCGGCGCGTACGTCGTGATCACCGAGGAGGGCCGCCGGGCCATCGCCGCCGCGGCCCCCGGGCACGTGGAGACCGTGCGCCGGCTGTTCTTCGACGGCCTCACCCGCGAACAGGTCACCGCGCTCGAACGACTCGCCGCGGACGTGCTCGACCGGCTCGACTAGGTTGATCAGCCATCCGGCCGGAGGGGGTACGTGCGCACGACCAGCCTCGTCGCCAACGCGAGACGGGACGGAATGGCAACCATCGCTCGTGCGCCGGCCGTGCCGCCTGGGTAGCGTCGGAACATGCTTCGCAGTGGCGGCTGGGCGGCGGTCAGCCGGCCCCATGTGGTCGACGCAGGGCTCATGGTCTCAGCCGTCGTGATCACTGCTCTGACGCTCCGGGAGCCGGCGTATGTGCCGGCGGGACTCGCGGTCGCCGCGCCGGCCCTGCTCGTGCGGAGAGCCCGGCCTGCGCTGGTCGCCGCGATCACCATGGGGGCGGATCTGGCGGCCATGTCCGCGCTCGTCGCCGAGGGCGCGGCCGCACCGCTGCTGGTCGGGGCCGCGGCCACGATCGCGCTGTACAGTCTGGGCCGCCACGGCGAGAGGGTGTGGCTGACGGGTACGGCGCTCACGGTCGGCTACGTCACGGTCGTCATGATGGTCGATCCGGTGAACCTGGTGGGCAAGGTCATGCAGATCCTCGCAGCCGTCCTGCTCGGCAGACTGCTGCTGTTGCGGCACCGGCTGCTGGAGCGCCGGAAGCGGCGAGCGGCCGAAACCGCCGTGTCGACCGAGCGGCGCCGCATCGCCAGGGAACTGCACGACGTGGTCGGTCACCACATCACCGTGATCAACGTACTGGTCGGGGCGGGGCGCACGACGATGGCGAGCGATCGGGCCGCGGCGGAGGAGGCGTTCGTGACGGCCGAGCACACCGCCCGGCAGGCCATGGCCGAGATGCGGCAGCTGCTGCATGTGCTGAGGGCCGATGACACGGCAGAACCTACGGATCACACCGGGATCGGTGCCGCGGGCGTACCCGCCCTGGTCGAGCAGGCCCGGCTGCCCGCCGAGCTGGACGTCATCGGCAAGGCCGTGCCCCTCCCCGCGGCCGTCGACCACGCGGTGTACCGGATCGTCCAGGAGGCGCTGACCAACGTACGCAAGCATGCTCCGGCGGCGCGTGCGCGTGTCCGGCTCTCGTACCTGCCGGGCTCCGTCGAGGTGGAGGTCACCGATGAAGGGACGGGAACGCCCGTGCGAAGCCGTGGTGGTTTCGGGCTGCGCGGGATGGCCGAGCGGGTGGCGCTGGTCGAGGGGGTTCTGACGGCCGGTCCTCGATCTGAGGGAGGCTTCCGGGTGCATGCCACATTGCCCCTCGCCATGCCGGAGAGGAGGCCGGACGTTGATCACAGTGCTCCTCGTGGATGATCAGGTGTTGGTCCGCAAGGGATTCGGGATGATCGTGAACGCGCAGGGCGACATGCGCGTCGCGGGCGAGGCGGGTGAGGGTGAGCAGGCGGTGCGTCTGTGCGCCGAACTGCGCCCTGACGTGGTGCTGATGGATGTGCACATGCCGGGCCTGGACGGAATCGCCGCCACCGAACAGATCACGGCGGCGCTGCCGGGGGTCCGGGTGCTGGCGCTGAGCATGTACGACCTGGACGAGCACGTCGTGAACATGTTGCGCGCGGGCGCGTCCGGATTCCTGCCCAAGGACATCTCGCCCGAGGACCTGGTCGAGAGCGTGCGAATCGTTCACCGCGGCGAGTCCGCGGTGGCGCCGCGTCTGCTGACCCGGCTGATCGGCGCGTTCGTCCGGGCCGGCAGGCCGCGCAGGTTCGGCGGCGACGGCGCGGTGGGCACGCTGAGCGAGCGCGAACGCGAGGTGCTTCTGCTCATCGGCAGGGGGTTGTCCAACTCCGAGATCGCCAGGGCTCTCTCCCTGGCGCCCTCCACGGTGAAGAACCACGTCACCAACGTCTTCGCGAAGATCGGAGCGCGCGACCGGGCGCAGGCCGTGATCGCCGCCTACGAGGCCGGCCTCATCACCCCGGGCGACTAGGGCCTGTATCAGCTAGGGCCTGTATCGAATGGGGAGCCGGGACCACGCTCCCAGCGGCTCCGGTCGCGATACCGGGCTCCCAGCGCGAGACCGTGCCGCCGGAGGACGATTTCCGCACGCCCGGCCGAGAGGCTGGACGGGTGATAACCGCAGCGAATCTCACCAAGCGCTACGGCCGGACCTTCGCCGTGAACGGGCTGTCCTTCACGGTGAAGAGCAGCCGGGTCACCGGCTTCCTGGGTCCGAACGGAGCGGGTAAATCAACCACGATGCGCATGATCCTCGGGCTGGACCGGCCCACCGCGGGCGGCGCGCACATCGACGGCAGGCCCTACCGGGAGTATGAGCAGCCGCTGCGCAAGGCGGGGGCGCTGCTCGACGCCAAGTCCGTGCATGGCGGCCGCTCGGCCCGTAACCACCTGCTGTACCTCGCCTACAGCAACGGGCTGCCCGCCTCCAGGGTCGGCGAGGTGCTTGAGGAGGTCGGGCTGGCCTCGGTGGCCGACCGCAGGCTCGGCGGGTTCTCCCTGGGCATGTTCCAGCGGCTGGGCATCGCAGGAGCGCTGCTCGGCGATCCGGAGGTGCTGCTGTTCGACGAGCCGGTCAACGGGCTCGACCCCGAGGGGATCTTGTGGGTACGCACGCTCCTGCGCCGCCTGGCCGCGGAGGGGCGGACCGTGCTGGTCTCCAGCCACCTGATGAGCGAGATGGCGCAGACCGCCGATCACCTGATCGTCATCGGCAAGGGCCGGCTCCTCGCGGACGCGGGCGTCTCCGACTTCATCGGGCGCGGTTCCCAGGGGTACGTACGGGTGCGCTGCGCCGATACGGCCCTGCTGGCGTCGCACCTGCCCGAGGGGAACACCACCGCGCACGGCGACCATGTGCGGATCACCGGCATCGGCGCCAGGGCGGTCGGCGAGGCCGCGGCGGCGGCCGGGATCGCATTGCACGAGCTCGTTGAGGTGCAGCCCACCCTGGAGGCCGCCTACATGGAGCTGACCCAGGCCAGCGCCGAGTTCACGACGGGGCGGTCATGATCGGCCTCCTGCGCTCCGAATGGATCAAGCTCCGCTCCATCCGCTCCACCATGTGGACGATGGCCGGCCTCGTCGTCGTCATGATCTCCTTCGCCTACCTCAACAGCGCCATCGCCTCCCGCCAAGCGGAGCGGCTGCAGGCGGGCGAGGTGACGCAGATGGCCCTCGGCGCGGCGCCGTTCGCGTCCCTCATCGTGGCCTCGCTGGGCGTCCTCGCGATCAGCTCGGAGTACCGCACCGGCATGATCCGCACCACCCTGCTTGCGGTGCCGCGCAGAGGGCGCATGCTGGCGGCCAAGGCGACCACGTTCGCCGCGTTCACCTTGGTCGTCAACCTGCTCTCGTGCCTGGCGGCGTTCCTGGTGGGGCAGGCCGTGCTCGGCTCCCGCGGCGCGTCCCTGGAGGAGCCCGGCGTCCTGCGCATGGTCGCCGGATGCGCCCTCTACCTCACCGGAGCCGGACTGTTCGGGCTCGCCCTCGGCACCCTGGTCAGGCACACCGCGGGCGGCGTCGTCGCCGTCATCGTGACGCTCTTCGTGCTGCCGCAGCTCGTCGGGATGCTCCCGAACGGGGCCGGCGCGCGGCTCATGCCCTACGTCACGAGCGTGGCGGGGATGCGGATCATGTCCTCGGCCCCGGGCGTGCTGACCCCGTGGGCCGGGTTCGGTGTCTTCTGCCTGTGGATCGCTGCCGCCGCGCTCGCCGCCCTCGTCCTGCTCAGAGGGCGTGACGCCTGACGTCGGCGCCGGACGGTACGGCGGGACAGCGGGACGGCGTGCACCCGGCGACCTAGCTGACGAGGCCCTCGGGGAAGACGACGTCGGCCACGCCGGGGACGGTCCTGGCGACGAGCCCGGCGATGCGTGCCGACCGTTCGTCGCCGGAGCCGTACAGCTCGACGACGCCGTCCCGCACGGCCGCGCCGAACGACGCCGTGTCGGCGCAGTCGCGCAGCGCCGCCAGGACGTCCTCGCGGATCCGCTCGTCCCCCTGGGCCAGCAGGCCCATCAGGTCGCGGCGGCTGACGATCCCCACGAGCTCGTCGTCGCGCAGGACGGGGACGCTCTTCACCCCGGTCGTGATCATCAGTTCGACCAGGTCCAAGGTGTCGGCGCCGTCCCCGACGGTGGCGACGCGCGGCGTCATGACCTCCTCGACGAGCGCCGGCGGCCCGCCGGTGGGCAGCGCCTCGGGACGCAGGAAGGCCCGGGGGTTGGCCCCGAACTCGCCGCGCAGCAGGTCCATCTCGCTGACGATCCCGACCATCCGCCCGGCCGTGTCCACCACCGGCGCGGCCGTGATGTCCTGCTCGTACAGCAGTCGGACGGCCTGCTTGATCGTGGCCGTGCGCCGGACCGTCACCACCGGCGTCGTCATGATCTCGCGGACCAGCATCGTGACCACCTCCTACGCGGCCGGTGCGAGGGCGAGCGTGCCGCCGGGCGCCGGTGCGACCCGCGCGCCGAACTCCCGGCAGAGACCGTCGAGCGTCGCCCGCAGCCACTCGCGGTCCTCGCCGCGGGCGTGCCGCAGCCGCATCCGCACGGCCCGCATCGGCGCCATCCGCAGCTCCAGCAGCCGCCCCGACGCCGCCTCGGCGGTCGCGAAGTACAGCAGCCGCAGGTCGTCGCGGTACTTCTCGTAACCGGCGATGCCCTCGTAATCGTCGATGAAGTCGCCGCAGCCGTAGAGGATCAGCCGGTCCCGGTACACCTCGGCCGGGCGGGGATGGTGAGAGGAGTGGCCGTGGACGAGATCGACGCCGCCCTCGACCAGCGCGTGCGCGAACTCGACCTGGTCGTCCTCGACCTCATAGCCCCAGTTGGAACCCCAATGGATGGAGACGACCACGATGTCCCCCGGCCGCCTGGCCTGCCGGACACGGTGGACCGTCGCCGCCGCGGCGTCGCGGGACGGCCCCGGCAGGAAGGCCACCCCCGGCCGGTCGCGGGCCGCCGCCCACTCGCCGGGGACGCCGCTGGACGGCATCGCGACCGCGAACACCAGGACCCGCCCGCCGCCGGGGAGCGCCACAACAGCGGGCCGCCGCGCCTCGTCCTCGTCCCGTCCCGCGCCCGCCTGGTCGAGTCCCGCCCCCGCCAGCGCGTCCAGCGTCTCGGTGAGCCCCTGGACGCCGAAGTCGAGCACGTGGTTGTTGGCCAGCACGCACACGTCGGGCCGGGCCACGGCCAGGGCGGGGAGGTTGGCCGGGTTCATCCGGTAGTGCACCTGCTTGCCCGGAGCGAAGTCGCGGCCACGGGTGACGCTCGTCTCCAGGTTCAGCACGCGTACGTCGGGGGCGGCCTCGTCCAGCACCTCCAGGGCGTCGCCCCAGGGCCAGGAGTAGCCGACCGGCCGCGGGATCGGGCCGTTCGCCTCCTCCGCCAGCTCGACGTACGCGCGGGCGTCCTGGACGGCCGACTCCTCAAGCGCGGGATCGCCGGGGTGCGGGAGGATCTGGTCGACGCCCCGGCCCAGCATGACGTCGCCGCACAGGAACAACGTCACCGGGTCCCCGGCGGCCGACCGCATCTCACCCCTCCTCGGGCAGCGCGCGGCAGCCAGTCACACCTCCATCCTGCCCCCTGGCTTCCGGCGGGCGCGGCCGGGTCAGGTCACGCGGCAGAGGATCTCGCCGTGCGGGACGCTGAACCAGGCGTCCTCGCTCGCGGCCCACTCCCGCCAGCCGCCGGCGATCCGCCGCAGGTCGTCCTGCGTGGCGTGGCCCCCTTCGACCGCACGGTCCGCGTAGGAGGACTGGACCGTCCGGTCGGCCCACAGCCCGCCCCACCAGTCCCGCTCCTCCGGGGCGGCGTAGCACCAGGTGGACGACGACGAGGTGATGTCGGTGAATCCGGCCTCCCTCGCCCAGGCCCGCAGGCGGCGCCCGGCGTCGGGCTCGCCGCCGTTGGCGCGGGCCACCCGGCGATAGAGGTCGAGCCAGTCGTCCAGGGCCGGGATCTGCGGATACCACACGAAGCCGGCGTAGTCGGAGTCGCGGACCGCGACGATCCCGCCCGGCTTGGTCACCCGCCGCATCTCGCGCAGCGCGCCCACCGGGTCGCCGACGTGCTGCAGGACCTGGTGGGCGTGCACCACGCAGAAGGAGGCGTCG
Organism: Microbispora bryophytorum; assembly: GCF_006874465.1. Lineage (GTDB taxonomy): Bacteria > Actinomycetota > Actinomycetes > Streptosporangiales > Streptosporangiaceae > Microbispora > Microbispora bryophytorum. The sequence goes on from NZ_VIRL01000010.1 coordinate 187,642, forward strand.
GGGTAGCCGAGCGCGTTGACGTCGCCCGTCGTGAAGCTCACATTGCCCAGGCCGCGCGCCTGCGCCTCCCGGCGCGCCTGCTCCAGGATGCCCGGCTCGCTGTCGAGTCCGATCACCTCGCCCTGCGGGACCAGTCCGGCCAGGTCGGCGGTGATCGTGCCAGGACCGCAGCCGACGTCCAGGATCCGCATGTGGGGCTTCAGCTCGCCCAGCAGGTACGCCGCCGAGTTGGCGGCCGTACGCCAGCGGTGGGAGCGCAGCACGGACTCGTGGTGGCCGTGGGTGTACACGGCCGTTTCGTTCGCCATGTCGTCCACGATCCCATGTGTCTCGCCATTCGAGCAATTATGTTTCAATAACCGAGACAGACAAGATCCGACGCAGGCGGCGCAGCGGGCCCGGGGCCCACCAGTTGGCCGGGCCCGCCAGCCGCATCAGCGCGGGCATGAGCACGCCGCGGATCAGCGTGGCGTCGACGGCGACCGTGAGCGCCATGCCGACGCCGAGTTGCTGCAGGAACACCACCCGTCCCGTGGCGTACGCCGCGAACGAGGCGGCCAGGATGGCGGCGGCCGCGGTGACCAGCGGCGCGCTGCGGGCGATGCCCGCGGGCACGGACGCCACGGCGTCACCCGTCCGGTCCCACTCCTCCTTGATGCGCGCCAGCAGGAAGACCTCGTAGTCCATCGACAGCCCGTAGGCCACGCAGAACATCAGGATCGGGATGCTCGGCTCGATCGACCCGGTGGGTGTGAAGCCGAGCAGCCCGGACAGGTGGCCGTCCTGGAAGACGAACACCAGTGCGCCGAACATCACCGACAGGCTCAGCAGGTTGAGCGCCGACGCCTTCAGCGGCGCCACGACGCTGCCGGTCATGACGAACAGCACCGCGAACGTCACCAGCACGATCAGCAGGCCGATCAGCGGCAGACGCGCGGTCACGCCGTCGCGGTAGTCGGTCAACTCGGCGGGGTAGCCGCCCACCTCCACCGCGAAGGGCGCCGGGACGGCCCGCACCCGGAGCACCAGCCCGGGCGCGTCGGCGTCGAGACGGTCGCTCGCCGCCACCACCGACAGCCAGGTGCCGCGTACGGCGGCGAAACGCGTGTCCGCGGGCCCCGGGACCGGCCGGCCATCCGCGTAGGACCCGGCGGCCGAGTCCACCCGCACCACCCCGTCGACCCGCGACAGCGCGGCGGCGTACGGCCCCGCCTGGGCGGCGCTCCCCTCCGGCGCGACCAGGTGGACCGCGTCGGCCTCCTCTTGGGAGAAACCCGCCCGGATCTGGTCGTACATCTGCCGCACGGGCGCCGAGGACGGCAGCACCCGGTCGTCGGGCAGCCCGAAGCGGACGCCGAGGAAGGGCGACCCGAGCAGCAGCACGACCGCCAGCGCGGCCCCGCCGAACACCAGCGGACGGCGCACCACGCGCAGGGCGAGACCGTGCCAGAACCCGCGGCGCTCGACTCGGGCGGAACCAGCACGGGCCACTCTGTGACCCAGCAGGGCCAGCGTGGCCGGGAGCGCGAGGGTCGCGCCGGCTATCGCGGCGACCACGACCGCGACCCCCGCGTACGCGAAGGAACGCAGGAACGGGAAGGGGAAGGCGAACAGCACCGACAGCGAGGCGGCGACGGTGACCCCGCTGAACAGCACCGTGCGCCCGGCGGTGCGGACGGTCCGCGTCACCGCCTCGGGCACCGGCAGGCCCCGCCGCAGTTCCTCACGGAACCGGAAGATCATGAACAGCCCGTAGTCGACCCCGAGCCCGACGCCCATGACCAGGGCGATGTTCGAGGCGAACGTCGAGACCTCGGTGACAAGCACGACGCCGCGCAGCAACGCCAGCGACCCGGCCACGGCGAAGATCCCGACGCCGAGGGTGACCAGGGCCGCCGCGATTCGCCGATACACCAGCCACAGCAGCAGCAGGACCAGCGGCAGCACGACCAGCTCGGCGCGGACGAAGTCCTGCCGGGCCTGTTCCATGACCGCGCGGAAGACCTCGTCCGAGCCTCCGGCCCGGACGTCGATCACGGCGTCGCTCCGGTTGAAGCGCGGGGTCAGGGCCGGCAGCACGGCACGGCGCACCCTGTCGGCGTCGCCGGGCACCCAGGCGAGCACCATCGCCTGCCGGCCGTCGCCGGAGCGCAGCGTGGCGGGCGCACCTCTCGTCCAGTACGACCAGGCGTCGCCGACGCCGGGATAGGCCGCGAGCTCCCGGGTCAGCGCCCGTCCCGCGGCCTCGACCGGGTCGCCGTCCACCGTCCCCCTGCGCGCGGTGACCAGCAGCGCGACATTGGGGATTCCGGTGTGGAACAGCCGGGCGAGGTCGTCGCGCGCCCGCACCGACTCCGAGCCCGGCGCCTCGAACCTGTTGAGGGACAGCGCGCCGATGGTCCCGGCGCCGACGACCCCGGCGACGAGCGTGATCAACACGCTCACCACGACGACCCACCGCGCTCTGCGTACGACGATTCCGGACGGCACGAGCCCCCCTGATAGTTTTACGAGCAATCATTCGTGTTTACTGCGAGAGAATACGAGCAATCGCTCGTATTGACAATGAGGAGTGCCATGGAGAGCGAGGAGGCGCGGCCCCGGCGGCGGCAGGCGCGCGGCGAGCGGCGGATGAGCGAGATCCTCGACGCCGCGGCGGCGGTGTTCGCCGAGCAGGGCTACGAGAAGACCACGACGAACGCCGTCGCGGCGGCGGCCGGGATCTCCCCCGGGTCGCTCTACCAGTTCTTCCGCAGCAAGGAGGCCGTCGCCGAGGCACTCGCCGACCGGTTCACCGCTCAGATGCGCGCAGCGCACGGGGAGGCGTTCGCCCCCGCCGACGTGGCCGCCATGGACCTGGACGAACTGATCGACCGGGTCGTCGATCCGCTGGTGGCGTTCAACATCGCCAACCCGGGGTTCAAGGCGCTGTTCGCCCGCCCGGACATGCCGCCGGGTCTCGCGACGGCGGCGGGGCCGATCCAGTCGGCGCTGCTCGGCCGGGTGGAGGCGATCCTCGCCGTACGGTCGCCCGGCCTGTCCGCCCCCGAGAGGACCCGTAGCGCGCGGGTGCTCGTGCAGATCTTCCAGGCGATGACGCCGGTCGTGGTGGCGGCCTCCGCGGAGGAGCGGGAGGCCGAGGTGCGCGAGCTGAAGAAGGTCCTGCGCGGCTACCTGGCCCCGCTCGACGGTTGATTCCCCGGCCCGAGCGGGGGCATGGTGATGCGATGACCAGCGATGAGGTGCGCGACGGAGTCACGCTGACCAACCTCGACCAGCCGTTGTTCGACGGCGCGGGTGCGACCAAGCGCGACCTGGTCGACTACCTGGACGCGGTCCGCGACCGCGTCATCCCGGTGCTGCGCGACCGGCCGCTGTCGGTGGTGCGGGTGCGACAGGGGCAGGCGCCGTTCATGCAGAAGAACGTGCCCTCCTACGCCCCGGACTTCGTGGGGACGGTCACCGTCTGGGCCGAGTCGTCGCAGCGGCGGGTCTCGTACGCCCTGTGCGACGACCGGCGCACTCTGCTGTGGCTGGCCAACCAGCGGGCGGTGGAGTATCACCCGGCCCTCGTCCACGCCGGGGAGTGGGACCGCCCCACCCATCTCGTGCTCGACATCGACCCGCCGTCGGCCGAGGCGTTCCCGCAGGCCGTCGCCGCCGCGCGCCTGGCCGGCCGGGCGCTGGCCGACGCCGGCCTGGCGGGGGCGGTGAAGACCAGCGGCGCCAAGGGCCTGCACGTGTTCGTGCCGCTGGAGGCGCACACCACGCAGGACGTGGCGGCGGCCACCCGCGCGCTCGGTGTGCGCGCCGAGCGCCTCGACCCCGCCCTCGCCACGACGGCGTTCATCCGGGAGGACCGCGGCGACAGGGTCTTCATCGACTCGACCCGATCCGGCGGGGCGACCGTGGTCGCCGCCTACAGCCCGCGCGTACGGCCCGGCGTCCCCGTGTCGTTCCCGGTGGCCTGGGACGACCTGGACCGGGTCACGCCCGGCGACTTCACCGTCCGCACGGCGGCGGGGCTGCTGCGGGACGGCGACCCGTGGGCCGCGCTCATGCCGGAGCCTCAGCGGCTGCCCCGCGAGCTGATCGAGGAGGGCCACACGATCCCGGTCGCCCGCGTCCAGGCCATGCACGAGGGCAAACGGCGGGCCCGCGCTCGCCGCGCTCCCTCGTGAGCGGCTTGGCGACATGATGTTGCTATAGTTCGCGACATGCCGTCGCCAACCTCGCGCCAGAGCTGGATCCCCCTCGTCGTGCTCGCGACCGGCGTGTCGATGGTCGTCATCGACGCCACGATCGTGAACGTGGCGGTGCCCGCGATCATCGCCGATCTGGGTCTCGGCGTCACCGACGTGGAGTGGGTCAACTCGATCTACTCGCTGATGTTCGCGGCGCTGCTCATCCCGTTCGGCCGCGCCGGCGACCGGTACGGCAGGCGCCGCCTGTTCGCCCTGGGTGTCGCGGTCTTCCTGCTGGCGAGCGTGCTGGCGGCCATGTCGGTGAGCGGGCCCATGCTCATCGGCGTACGAGCCGTGCAGGGGGTGGGGGCGGCGATGGCCGTTCCGATGACCCTCGCGATCATCAACCGCGTCTACGTGGGCCGACGGCGGGTGATCGCCTTCGCGGTGTGGGGCTCCATCATCGGCGGCATGGCCGCCGTCGGCCCGCTGGTGGGGGGCTGGCTCGTCACCGAGCACGGCTGGCGGGCCGCGTTCTGGATCAACCTGCCCATCGGCGCGCTGCTGCTGCTCGGCTCGCTGCGGGTGCCCGAGTCGCGGGACGGCCACGCGGCCGGCGGCGACCTGGCCGGGCTCGTCCTCGCCGTGCTCGGCACGACCGGCGTCGTCTTCGCGCTCATCGAGGGCCAGAAGTACGGCTGGCTGGAGCCGCGGCGGACCGCGGACCTGTTCGGCCTGCGATTCGAGAGCGTCTCCCCCGTGCCCTTCGCCTTCGGCATCGGCATCATCGCGCTGATCGCCCTCGTCGTGCGCGAACGGCGGCGCGAGCGCGCCGGCCTGCCCATGCTCGTCGACCTGACGCTGTTCGAGTTACCGAGTTTCCGCTACGGCGCGATGGCGGCGGTGATCGTGGCGCTCGGTGAGTTCGGCATGATCCTCGTGCTGCCGCTCTTCCTGCAGTCCGCGCTCGGCTACACCGCCTTCCGCGCCGGTCTCGTCATCGCCGCGCTGGCCCTCGGCACCTTCCTCGCGGGCGGGCTGGTCCCCCCGCTGTCGAAGACGCTGGCACCGCGGACCATCGTACGGATCGGCCTGGGCCTGGAGGCCGTCGGCGCGGCGGGCATCGGCCTGTCCCTGGCGCCGGACATGGGCGCCTGGCGGCCCCTGCCGTGGCTGCTCCTCTACGGCGCGGGCATCGGCTTCGCCACGGCGCAGCTCACCGGCGTCCTCATGGCCGACGTGCCGGCCCGTCTGTCCGGCGGCGCGTCCGCGCTCCAGAGCACGGTCCGCCAGCTCGGCGCGGCGCTGGGAGTCGCCGTCCTGGGCGGGGTGCTGGTGTCCGGGCTCGGTTCGGCCGTCGAGCGCGGGCTCGCCGGCCGGCCCGAGCAGGCGCGCACGAGTGCGGCGCGCGCGGTCGAGGAGAGCGCCGGCGCCGCCATTCCCGCGCTGCGCGACCCGGCGATCCACGCGGTGGCGGTCGAGGCCGCCGCCGAGGCGACCCGCAGGGTCACGTTCATCACGGCGCTGACGCTGCTGGCCGGGGTCGGCATCACCCTCCTGCTTCCCCGCACACCGGTCGCACAGGAGGAGTCGCCGGAGCGAGTCGCGGCGGGCGGGCCGGATACTGGAGGTCGCGACCTGGACATTTAGCGACTCTGGAGGGGGTAATGCCGAGGATCAGCGCGGCGACCGTCGCGGATCACCGGGCCAACCAGCACGCCGCCCTGCTGGAGGCGGCGCGGGAGATCCTGGCCGCCGAGGGCGTACACGCGCTCACCCCGGCGGCCGTCGGCGCCCGGATCGGCCTGGCCCGCTCCAGCGTCTACCGCTACTTCGCCTCCACCGCCGACATCCTGGCGCAGCTCGTGGAGGACGCCTTTCCCCGCTGGTCGGCCCGCCTGCGCGCCGCCATCGCCCCCGGCGGCCCGGACGATTCGCTGCCCGGCAGGATCCGCACGTACGGCAGGGCCGCGCTCGACTTCGTCGGCAGCCCCGACTACGCGCTGATCCCGGCGCTGCAGGCGATCGGGCTGCCGGGCGAGTGCCGGGTCCGCGTGGACGAGATGCACGGCGCGCTGATCGCACCGCTGGCCGACGCGCTACGCGAGGCCGGGGCCGACCATCCGGCGCTGCGGGCCGAGCTGGCGTGGGGGGTGCTGCGGGCGGGGGCCCGCCGCCTCATGCCCGACGGGGCGGCACACAACCCGGCCGCACCCGACGTGGCGGCACACAACCCGGCCGCACCCGACGTGGCGGCACACGACACGGCCGCACATGCCCCTGCCGCACACGACCCGGAGCCCGCTGCCACGGCGGACGACATCATCGAGATCACCCTCGACGTGCTCACCCGCACCCTGCGCTGATCCCCGCGCCAGCCGCAGCCCGTCCATGACGTCACCGCGACGCACTATGACGCCATACCGGTTGACGTGACGTCATTATGACGTCATAGTTGGGTCATGGATCTGATGCCGTACGTCGAGAACCTTCGCCGTCAGCTCGCCGTCGCCGCCGAGGCCGGCGGTCCGGATGCCCGCGCACTGGCAGAGCGCCTCACCTCCGCCCTCGAATCCGCCACCAGGCTCACCCTGCTGGAGGCGCTGTCGGCGGCGGCGGACGAGATCACCCGTGATCTCGCACCGGGCTCGGTCGACGTGCGGCTACGCGGCGGCGACCCGGCGTTCGTGGTGACGCCACCGCAGTCGGCGCCGTCATCGGAGGGCGGGGCCGGCGGGGCGGAGACCGCACCGCCGACCGCACCGCCGGCCCTGCCACCGACAGCGCCGACGACGGCGCGGGAGGCCGCCCCGCCCGCCGGGCCGCCGTTCGGCGAGGAGGGCGGCACCGCGCGGGTGACCCTGCGGCTGCCCGAGCACCTCAAGGTGCGGGTGGAGGAGGCGGCCGCCCGGCAGGGAATCTCGGTCAACGCCTGGCTGGTCCGCGCTGTGTCCGCCGCGTTCGAGCCGGGCGCCGGAAGTGGTCCCGCCGACCGGCCGCAGCAGCCCCGGAGCGGACGCAGCTACACCGGCTGGGTGCGCTAGCCGCACCCGCCCGGTCTCATCACCCGTCACCACTCTTCGCCCGGCCCCGAGGCCGGGATGTTCCACCGGACCCGTGAGGAGGGCTCCGCCATGCCTGCTTTCGACACCCCCGAGCCGATCACCGCCGACATCCAGATCTACCTCGGCCAGGTCCGCGTCCACGCGAGCGACCGCGCCGACACCGTGGTGGAGGTGCGCCCCAGCGACCCGTCCAGCGAGGCGAGCGTGCAGGTCGCCGAGCGGACGATCGTCGAGTTCTCCGCCGGACGGCTGCTGATCAAGGACCCCAAGCCCAAGGCCCTGAGATACCTGCTGCCCTGGCGCGGCTCCATCGACGTGACCGTCGAACTGCCGGCCGGCTCCCGCGTCGAGACCCAGGGCGCAGCGGATCTCGTCGCCACCGGCCCGCTCGGCCAGACCGTCCTGCACAGCTCGTACGGCGACCTGCGCCTGGAGGAGACCGGCCCCCTGGAGGTCAAGGCGTCGTACGGCAACATCTCCGTCGACCGGGTGATCGGCCCTGCCGAGGCGACCACCTCCACCGGGACGATCCGGGTCGGAACCGTCGACGGCCCCTGCACGCTGAGAACCTCCACCGGTGCCATCAGCCTCGGCGAGGCGACCGGTGACCTCCAGCTGAAGACCGCCCACGGTGACATCGTCGTCGACCGCGCGCTGGCCGGCCTCACCGCCAGGACCGCGCACGGCGGGATCCGGATCCACGCGGCGGTGAGCGGCGCCCTTCACCTGGAGACCGGCTACGGCAAGGTCGGCGTCGGCATCGCCGAGGGCACGGCCGCCTGGCTGGACCTGCACTCCAAGAACGGCGTGGTGCGCAACACCCTCGACGCCGCCGAAGGCCCCGAGACCACCGACATGGTCGTCGAGGTGCACGTGAACACCAACTGGGGCGACATCGACGTCCACCGGTCCTGACCTCCGAACACACCAGCAAGGAGACCCCCATGAGCGACGCGATCACGGCCGAGGGACTGGTCAAGAGATACGGCGAGGTGACCGCTCTGGACGGGCTGAGCCTGTCTGTCCCACAAGGGACGGTGCTCGCCCTGCTCGGCCCGAACGGCGCCGGCAAGACCACGACGGTGCGGGTCCTGACCACGCTGCTGCGCCCCGACGGCGGCCGCGCCACCGTCGCCGGATGCGACGTCGTCGGTGACGCCCGGCGGCTGCGCTCGTCCATCGGGCTGTCCGGCCAGTACGCCGCCGTCGACGAGCACCTCACCGGCGCCGAGAACCTGGAGATGATCGGGCGGCTCTACCACCTGGGCGCGAGGCGCAGCAAGGCCCGCGCCCGTGAGCTGCTCGAACGCTTCGACCTCACCGACGCCGCGGACCGTCCGGTGAAGGGCTACTCCGGCGGCATGCGCCGCCGCGTCGATCTCGCCGGCGCCCTGGCCGCCGACCCGCCGGTGCTGTTCCTGGACGAACCCACCACAGGCCTGGACCCCCGAGCCCGCGCCGCGCTGTGGGACACCATCTCGGAACTCGTCGCGGCCGGCAGCACGCTGCTGCTCACCACCCAGTACATGGAGGAGGCCGACCACCTCGCCGACCAGATCATGGTGGTCGACCACGGCCGCGCCATCGCCCGGGGCACCGCCGACGAGCTCAAGGACCAGGTCGGCGGCAACCGCGTCGAACTGACCGTGACCGACGCCGCCGAATTGGAGACCGCCCGGCAGATCCTCGCCCGGTTCGCCGTGGGCGCCGTACAGACCGGGCCGGAATCGCTCCAGGTCACCGCCCCGGTCGCCGACGGCCCCGAGTCGCTCCGCCAGGTCCTCGGCCGGCTCGCGGACGCCGGCGTGCGGGTGCGCGACGCCGGCCTGCGGCGGCCCACCCTCGACGACGTCTACCTCACCCTGACCGGGCACCAGGCGTCCGGCACCGACCCCCAGGCCCGGGAGGCCATCCGATGAACGCGCTCACCATGCCCATCGCCGACGGCTGGACCATCGCCAGGCGCAACACCCTGAAGATCAGGCGGTCGCCGGACCTGCTCGGCTCCGCGATCACGTTCCCGATCGTGTTCGTGCTGATGTTCGCCTACGTCTTCGGCAGCGTCATCCACGTCCCGGGGATGTCCTATCGGGAGTTCCTGATCCCCGGCATCTTCGTCCAGGCCGTGCTCGTGAGCGCGCAGGTCACGGGCTACACACTGACCCTGGATCTGCAGAAGGGGATCTTCGACCGGTTCCGCTCGCTGCCCATGGCCCCGTCCGGGGTGCTGATCGGCCAGACCGTCAGCGACCTGCTGATGAACCTCGCCAGCCTGGTCGTCATGGCGGTGATGGGGCTGATCGTCGGCTGGCGGGTGCACACCGCGCCGCACGAGGCCGTCCTCGGCTTCGGGCTGCTGCTGCTGTTCGCCTACGCGTTCTCCTGGTTCACCGCGACCGTCGCGCTGGCCCTGCGCACCCCGGAGAGCTTCAACAACATCGCCACCACGCTCTCCTTTCCGCTGATGTTCGTCTCCAACGCCTTCCTCGACAGCTCCGAACTGCCCACGCCGCTCCGCGTCGTCGCCGAGTGGAACCCCGTCTCGACCATCACCCAGGCCGCACGCGAACTGTTCGGCAACACCAGCACCGCGATGAAGACCGCGGACGCCTGGCCCCTGCAGCATGCCGTTACCGCATCGCTGCTCTGGATCGCCGTCATCCTGGTCGTGTTCATCCCGCTGGCGACCCGCCTCTACAAGAAGGCCGTCAGCGCCTGACCACCCGCGCCGCCGGCCGGCGACGGGCCCGCCGCGTGGTCAGAGCTTGCGGCCGACGGCTCCCACAATGCCGGCGTCGCCCGGGTCCGACGGCACCTCCCAGGGAACGTCGGGCCGCCACGCCTGCACGGGGACCAGGCCGGGCTCCAGGATCTCCAGCCCGTCGAAGTACGACGTGATCCGCGCCAGCGACCGGCCCGCCAGCCCACCCGAGGATGTCGCCGAGTAGACCTGCTTGCTCGCCTCGACGACCTCCTCCCGGATGTCGCCCTTGTAGATGTGCGACAGCACCAGGTGACCGCCCGGGACCAGCCGTTCCCGGATCTCCGCCACGATACGGGCGGCGGTCTCGTCCTCGGTCACGAAGTGCAGCACCGAGACCAGGAGGACGGCGAACGGCCGGGTGAAGTCGATGTGGGCCCGCACCGCCGGGTCGTCGAAGATGACGCCGGGGTCGCGCAGGTCGCCGCTCATGACCATCGTGTCCGGGTTGTCGGCCAGCAGCGCCCGCGCGTGGACGAGGACGACGGGGTCGTTGTCCACGTACACCACCCGCGATCCCGGGGCGTGCCGCTGCGCGACCTGGTGGACGTTCTCCTGCGTCGGCAGCCCGGCGCCGATGTCGATGAACTGGGTGACGCCCGACTCGGCCAGGTGCCGCACGGCGCGGCCGAGGAAGCCGCGGTTCTCCCGGGCGACCTCCCGCCCGTCGTTGCCCATCTGGCGGCCGATGGCGAGCATCTTCTCGGCGGCCTCCCGATCGGCCGGGAAGTTGTCCTTGCCGCCCAGGTAGTAGTCGTACATCCGGGCGACGCTGGGGACGGTGGGATCGATGCCCGCCGGTGCCTGTCCGAAGTCGTCCATGTGCTCCATTCCTCGCCGGTGGGATCGCTCCCACGGATCCCGTGACTTGAAGATCATCCCCTGAGATTCATCCGCGGGCAACGGGGCAGCAGCACGGCGACGACCTCGGGAGGACGCATGACGCCACGCATGACCCTGACGGCGGCGGTGCTCGACGCACCCGACGCACGCGAGCTGGCGGTCTTCTACCAGCGGCTGCTGGGCTGGCCGATCGACGACGACGAGCCCGGATGGGTGACGTTGCGCGCCCCCGGCGGCGGGACGGGCCTGTCGTTCCAGACCGAGAAGCTGTACGAGCGGCCCGTATGGCCCGCGGCGCCCGGCGGGCAGCGGATGATGCTCCACCTCGACATCGAGGTGGACGACCTCGACGCCGCCGGAGCCCACGCCGTCGAGGCGGGCGCGACCCTCGCCGGCCACCAGCCGCAGGACGACGTGCGGGTCTACCTCGATCCGGCGGGGCACCCGTTCTGTCTCTGGGTCAGGACGGGCTGACCGGCGCCCCGATGATCTGGCGGCAGAGGCGACGGACGTGTGAAAGCGGATTAATGCGGGCGACATTCCACGGACCGTGACCGCGTAACAACGCCCGGTCAGACTCCCGGGATATGAGCGAACCGAGAAATGCCGCCGACGGGGGCGGGCACGCGTCTCCCGGCCCGCATCACGGGCTTCCGAACCACGGGCATCCGAACCACGAGCTTCCGGATCACGGGCTTCCGAACCACGAGCTTGCGAACCACGGGCTTGCGAACCACGGACACCCAGATCACGGGCTCCCGCCGCACCGGCACCACGGCGTCCGGTCCTGGCGACGGGAGGTCGGGGAGCTGGCCGCGCTCTTCATCGCCGTCGGCCTCGCCCACCTGCTCACCACCCTGCTCGGCCACCGGGACCCCGGTCCGGTGGTCCTCGTCGGCCTCGGCCTGGCACTGATCCTCGGCTCGGCCGTGCACCGGCGGCTGTCGGCCTCGGGAGGCCTACGGGCACGCGCCCGCGTCAGGGCCGCGCAGTCCACGAGCCTGTGGCGGGTTCGGGCCAGGGTCGCCGAGCGCCCCGGCCGCCTCGCCGCGCTCGCCGGGGCGCTCGCCCGGCTGCGCTGCAACATCCTCGCCCTGCAGATCGCGCCCGCCGGAAGCGCGTCGATGATGCCGGGAGGCTGCGACGCCCTGGACGAGTTCATCGTCGAGGCCCCGGCCTCGCTGACGCCCCTCGACCTGTGGCGCGCGGTCGACCGGGCCGGCGGCGCGGAGGCCGTCATCGTCCCCGCCCAGGTCAGGGACCTCATCGACCCCGGCATCCAGGCGCTGCTGCTGGGCCGGCGCGTACGCGACGACCCGGGCGAGCTGGTCGCGGCCATGACCGAGCTGCTGCGTACGGCGGACATCCGCAGGTGCGGCCCCGGTGAGCCGGCTCCCGAGGAAGGACCGACCGTGATGGCCGTTCCCCTGCCCGCCGGCGGCGTGCTGGTGGCGCGGCGGCCGGACCTGCCGTTCACGCCGACCGAGACGGCGCGGGCCGCCGCGCTGGCCGCGGCGGCCCGGCACCGTCAGTGGGCGGACGAGTGAGGTGATCCTCAGCCCGCCGCGTCGAGCCGGGTGAGCTCCTCGGCCGACAGCTCCAGGTCCGCCGCCTTCACCGAGTCGGTGATGGTCTCCGGCCGCGACGAGCCGGGGATCGGGATCACGACCGGCGCCTTGGCCAGCATCCAGGCCAGGCACACCTGCTGCGGGCTCACGTTGCGGGCCTGCGCCACCTCCGCGAACGGCGCGAAGCGCGAGCCCAGCTCGCCCGCCCTGGAGATGCCGCCGAGCGGGCTCCAGGGCAGGAACGCGATGTCCAGCTCGGCGCACAGCTCCAGCTCCGGCTCGCTGGAGCGGAAGGCCGGGGAGAACTGGTTCTGCACGCTGACCAGACGGCCGCCGAGGATGTCGTTGGCCTGGCGGATCTGCTCCGGGTCGGCGTTCGAGATGCCGGCGTAGCGGATCTTGCCCGCGTCCAGCAGGTCGCGGATCGCCCCGACCGAGTCCTCGTACGGCACCTTCGGGTCGGGCCGGTGGAACTGGTAAAGGCCGATGGCGTCGACGCCCAGCCGCTTGAGTGAGGCGTCGCACGCCTGCTTGAGATAGTCGGGTGAGCCGTTGAGCGTCCAGGAGCCGTCACCCGGGCGCAGGTGTCCGCCCTTGGTGGCGACCAGCACGTCCGAGGTGTCGCCGCCGTAGCTCGCCAGAGCCTTGGCGATCAGCGCCTCGTTGTGGCCCACCTCGTCCGCGTGCAGGTGGTAGGCGTCGGCCGTGTCGATGAGCGTCACCCCGGCGTCCAGGGCCGCGTGGATGGTCGCGATGGAGCGCTGCTCGTCGGGCCGCCCCTCGATGGACATCGGCATGCCCCCGAGACCGATCGCGCCGACCTGCACGTCGCCGATGCGGCGAGTCCGCATAGGAAGATCCCCCCTTGAAAGACACAGATCAGAGTTCTGTGTCCTATCCTGCGAATTCGGCATTAAGCCGTCCAACAGAAGATTTCGATCGCATTGAGCAGCATAGGTGATGAACGGTGGAGTTACGGCAGCTCAGGTACTTCGTGGCGGTCGCCGAAGAGAGCCACTTCACTCGGGCGGCCGATCGTCTGCACATCGCGCAGTCGGGCCTGTCGGCCTCCATCCGTGCGCTCGAACGGGAGCTGGGCGCCGACCTGTTCCGGCGCAACACCCGGCAGGTGCGGCTCACACCCGAGGGCCGGGCGCTGCTGGTGGAGGCCCGCAGGGCGCTCGCGGCGAGCGACGCGGCCCGTGACGCCGTGGCCGCCGTCCAGGGCCTGCTGCGCGGATCGCTGTCCATCGGCTCGCTGCAGTGCCTGCACGCGGTGGACCTGCCGACCGTGCTCGCCGGGTTCGTGGCGGCTCACCCCGGCCTCGACATCCGGCTGCGCCACGGCGGCTCGGGCGAGCTGGTCGAGCAGGTGCGCGAGGGGCGCCTCGACCTCGCCCTGGTGCTTCGCCCGGCGCGCGAGCCCGACGACCTCGTGGTGGCCCCCCTCGCGTCCGAGCCGCTCGTGCTGGCCTGCGCACCCGGGCACCCGCTGGCGGCATGCGGGAAGGTGGGGCTGGAGGCGCTGCGAGGCGAGCGGTTCGTGGACTTCCCGCCGGACTGGGGCACCCGGACGCGGGCCGACGAGGCGCTCGCCGCCGCCGGTGTCGACCGGCACGTGGCTCTGGAGGTCACCGACGTCCACTCTCTGCTCGCTCTCGTGGGGAACGGCCTCGGCGTCGCCCTGGTCCCGCGGTCGTTCTCGGCGAAGACCGCTCGCGTGCGCTTCCTGGAGCTGGCGGACCCGGCTCCGATGTGGGAGACCGTGGCGGTGAGCGGGGCGGTGAGCGGGGCGCCCGGCGGCGGCGCGGCCGCGGCGTTGCTGGACGAGATCTACCGCGTCGCTCGATAGCTTTCTGGTCAAAAATCGCCCATTTTGGTATATAACACCCATAAGGCTTCAGGGGTTCGGCCCCAGGGCCGTCCGAACAGCCGACGACCACGAAGGCGACTCCTATGAGCGTGCACGTCCACGTCCGCCTCACCGACGGTTACGCCGTCACCGAGGACGGACAGCTGCTGGAGCGGAGCAGTTGCCACTGCGGCGCCGCGTGGGAGACGACCTACCAGGTGGACGAGGGCGAGCCCGAAAGCATCTGAGCCGCCGGGCGCCACGGGCCGCGGCCTTCGCCGGGAGACACACAACCGTCACCCTTTGAGGCCTCTGGTGGTTCACCCGGCGTTGGCGATACTGGGGCGATTTGTTCACGAAGCATCACAGCCCGTGTCCCGGCGGCAGGTTGGAGACGGCTTGACCACCAAAGTGGCCGTGATATCGCCAGGCGACGAGGACGCCCCCGCACCATGGATGTCCCACAGGCGGATCGCCCTGTTGCTGAGCTGCATCTTCTCCGAGATCGGAGCCGAAGCCACCTGTTTCGCGGAAGGGGCCGCGGCACGCACGCGATTTCCGCTGTCCGGCTTCCGATCGGCGGTGCGCATTCCGCCGGGCACGGTTCCCCTCCCCTCGGCCGCCGAGGCGATCGTGCGGACCCCGGGCATCGGCATGTGGACCACGGTGGTCGCCCGGAGACCCGCGCCGTGCGGGGTGAGCTTCGGCGAAGCGGCGTTGGAGGCGCTGAACGGCTGCCGGCATCTGCCGTACGACCTCATCGCCACGCGTCCCGGGACGCTCGCCCGGCACCTCGTGGCCGGCCACGACGTTCCCGCGGCGAGGATGCGGCGTGGCCTGGCCGTTCTCCAGGACCCCTGGCAGCGCTCGCGCGCGTTGCTGGGAGGCAAGGACGTGACACTGCGAAGACTTGCCTCTCTCCTGGACGGCAGCAGGATCGATCCGGGGCTCAGCATCGACTGGGAAACCTGGAGCTTCGACCCGGACGGCACGAGGAAGCGGCTGGCGAACTTCTCCGGCAGGGACGCGGTCATCGTCCGCAGTTGCGGTGACGGCGAGGACGGCTGGGAGCAGTCCCACGCCGGTGAGTACGCGAGCGTCGTCGTGGAGCCCGGGGCCGACGCCACCGGCGCGATCGACCGGGTCTTCCACAGTTATCCGGCCCTGCGGGGGCGCAGCCGGGTCTTCGTGCAGCGATGGCTCGATCCCGTGGACGCGGCGTGCGTCATCACCACGAGAACGTTGGGGGGAGCGCCCTACTACACGGTGGTCGTCGACGAGGTCAGCGGCCGGTCGGACCGGATCACCAGCGGAGCCGGTGACATCGCCGGCATCCGCTACGTACACAGAAGCCACGGGCAGGACGGTGGAGGGGCCGGGATCCCCGAGACGGACCGGCGCCTGATCGCCGCGACCGCCGAGGTGGAGCAGGTGACCGGGTCGGACAGCCTGGACCTCGAACTGGCCGTGGCCGGCGGAGCCGTTCACCTGCTGCAGGTGCGTCCGCTCGTCGCCGCGATGATGCGTGAGGCCGAAGAGGGAGACTCGTACGCCCTGGTCCAGCGTGCGATGCACCGGCTGCGGAAGCTGGGCGACGGGCTGCTGCTGTCCACCATGGCGGACTGGAACCCGGCCGAGATGATCGGCCGGCGCCCGTCCCCTCTGGCCGTGTCGTTGTACCGGACGCTCATCACCGACAGGACCTGGGCGCGTCAGCGCGCGGAATGCGGTTACACCGATCTCCGGGGCACGCCCCTGATGCGGATCGTCGCCGGTTCGCCGTACATCGACGTCCGCGCCTGCCTCGCGTCCTTCCTTCCCTCGACCCTGCCGCGCGAGGATGCGCAGGCCATCGTGCGGGCTCAGGGCGAGCGCCTGCGCGGCGAACCCGGCCTGCACGACAAGGTCGAGTTCGCCGTCGCGACCACCTGCTGGACACCCGATGCGGGAGAGCGGCTGGCGCGGCTCGGCCGGGAGGGGGTGCCGGGCGGGGCGCTCCGGCGCCTGCACGGCGGTCTGATCACGGTCACCAGGAGCATCCTCGACGGCTTCAGCGGTCACGCCGCCGCGCTGGCGGCCTGCCGGTCGCCGGCACTTGTGGACGCGCACCCGGACCGCCTGACCGACACCCTGGCCGTGGCCAGACGGATCGCCCTCATCTTCGCCCATCTCGCACGGGCCGCGTTCGTCGCGGTCGACCTGCTGCGCTCCCTTGAGGAACTGGGGCTGGCCGGGGACCGCACCGAATGGATGCGGAGCATCCACTCCGTGGCAAGCGGCCTCCTGCGAGATGCCGCAGCGGTCGACGACGGCACCCTGACGTGGGCCTCCTTCGTGGAGCGCCATCAATGGACGCGCCCCGGAACCTACGACCCCACGGTGCCGCCCTACGGGCAGCAGGCGGAGAAGTATCTCAGGCCCCTCCTGCGTCAGCCTCTCCTCACCTATGGACCACCGGAGCCGAGCGTCCCTCTCGTCGCCGATCCCGCGGCCGTCGGCAAGGCGCTCGCGCCCCTCGGGCTGGACGCCACTCGCGCCGAGGCGTTCTTCCGCGAAGCGATCCGCGCCCGAGAGGCGGGGAAGACGATGTACGCGGCCTGGGTCAGCGCGGCGCTCGAGTCGGCGGCCGCCCGTGCGGCCCGGGCGCACCTCAGCCGATCCGATCTGACCTACCTCCGGCTGTCCGAGATCGGCGAAGACCACCCGGCCTGCGCCTCGCTGGTCGTCCGCCGGCGCGAGGAGCTACGACGGCAGGCGGCGCTGCTGGAACTGCCGGATGTCATCACCCAGCCCGAGGACCTCCTGTCCTTCAGCCGAGCCCCCGGCAGGCCCAGCTTCGTCGGTACGCGGAGCGCCACCGGTCCGGTCCACCTCGACCCGACGGCCGACCACCCACCGCCACCCGGCGCCGTCGTGCTGGTCGAAGCGGCGGATCCCGGCTACGACTGGGTGCTCTCTCGTGGCATCGCCGCGCTGGTGACGGCTTACGGAGGGGTGAACTCCCACATGGCGATCCGATGCGCCGAACTCGGCGTCTGCGCCGCGATCGGCGTCGGGTTGCAGCAGTTCGAGTCGTGCAAGTCGGCGAAATGGATGTGCGTCGACGCCCGGGCACGTCGGCTGATCATTCCGTCCTGATGCCGCTCAATCCGAAGGGCCATCGATGATCCTGACGTTGCCTCCCTCCGCAGGGCCCGCGGACTATCTCGCGGCATGCACGTCGTTGGGTTCGCCCCCCGGCGGGCGTCTGCTCCTGGTCGGGGAAGATCCGGCGATCCGTCGGGCGCTGCGGGAACACGGCTTCGCCCTCGGTGCCGCGGCGGCGGACGTCATCGTCGGGCTGCCGGGATGCGATCGGGCGGACATACGGCGAGCGCTCACGGCCAATCCCCGGTCCGATGTGGTGCACGCCGCCGTCCGTGAGCCGTTCGTGGGCGTGGTCGCGCTGCACAAAAGCGGGACCAATCTCGTGGCCGCGCTCATGCGGGCGCTGGGCTACACCGTCTCGGGCGAGGGAACCGGGCCTTCTCCGTACCCCGGCGGACTCTGGGAGAAGAACGAAGCGGACTACCTTCCCACTCTGGGACCCGGCTCGGCCTACCTGGTGCACTCCCTGCCGATGCCCACGGTCGGAGGACCGCTGCAGTATCCACGCCCGCTCTTCTCGCTGTGGTGCGAGAACGACTTCCCTGTGATCTACCACTACCGGGATCCGAGGGCGGTGATCTTGTCCCTCATCCGCTACCTGCTGAAGCAGAACGTCTCCGGCGGCTTCACCGGGCTGCCGTTCCACACCATGTACGCTCGCGTACTGCGGAGCCTCCCCACGGGCGAGAGGCGGCTGACGCACGCGATCGACAACCTCGACTCCTATTTGACCTGGTCGTTCCGGGACAACGCCTGGCTGCTCGATCACCCCGACGTGCTGACGACCTCCTACGAGACGCTGGTGGGCGCGCGGGGCGGCGGCGGCGACCACGAGCGCGATCTCGCCGTGGCGCAACTGATGGTCACTCTGGGCATCTCGGGTGACCCGGCCGACATGGCCCAGCGGGCCTACGACCCTCTCGCGAGGACGTTCTCACAAGGCAGGGCGTACGGCTGGGTCGACGAGTTCTCCGAGGAGCATCTTCTCCGCTTCCGGCGCAGGCACTCCGACATCCTCGAACGGTACGGCTATCCGGAACGAGGGCGATAGATGCCGCACGCTGTCACGATCGCGCTCCTGGGGCACCTGCCGTCCAGGGACAACCGCAGCGGGCTGCGCTCCCGTGACCAGGACGTCGCCGGGGAATCGGCCCGCGAGTTCACCGCCCGGCTGGCCACGGCGAGGCCGCTTCTCGGGGCGATCGGTCCGGTCTTCCGAGCCGTCTACGCGCCGCAGACGCTACGGCACCTGTCCAGCGCCCGCCTGGTCGCCGAGCTCCTGGGCATCGCGGCTCCCGTTCCGGACGCCAGGCTCAACAACGTCGACTACGGCACGTTCAAGGGCAGACCATTGGCGGAGACTCCGAAGAAGGCGGCCTTCGCGGAAACGCCCTACCCCGGCGGGACGAGCTGGGCCCAGGTCGCCGAGCGGTGGCACGACTTCTTCCTGGAGCGGATGCGGCGGCACGACGGCGGGACCGTGCTGCTGGCAGGGCAGTCGGGGGCCGCACCGGTGATGCTGGCCCACATCTGCGACGGCGTCCCACTGGCCGAGGCCCTGGCCGACGACCGGCTCGACGTCCCCTTCCTCGACGCCGAGCCTGCCTCGTTCTTCAGGTCCGTGTGGACCTACCGATGGCGATGACCTCCAGTAAGGCGTCGTGCGTCTCCCGGTCGGCCGCCACGACGAGCCCGCCCGCGCCGGTGTGCGGCGGCTCGCCGTAGATGCCGGTCACCACGCAACCGGCGGCCTGGCACAGCGCGATCCCGCTCGCGAAGTGCACGCTGTCGCGCAGATGACCGTCGGTGACGTACGCGGCGCGCCGGCCCGCGGCGACCCACGCCAACGCCAGGGTCGTGGAGACGACCCGCGGGCGGAAGCGCTCGGCGAAACCCGGGTCGCCGAGGAGCCCGACGGCCCGGAAGGCCGGCGCGTTCGGGAACGGCGGATCGAGGTTGACGTCCACCAGTCGTGATTCGGCCGACGGCGTGAGCAACTCGTCCCGAGCGTCGCGGCGGACGTAGGCGTGAGCGCCGTCCGTCCAGAACGCCTCGCCGGCGAAGGGGTCGGCGCAGGCCGCCGCCGTGACGGCGGAGCCCGCGCGCAGGGCGACGTTCACCGCGACGAGCATGGTGCGCGCGGCGTAGTTCAGCGTGCCGCACAGGGGATCGACCAGCCACATGCGCTCCGCGCCGTCCCGCCCGGTGCGGCCGCTCTCCTCGCCCGTCACGGCGTCGTCCGGACGAGCCGTGCGGATGACGTCGAGGATGGCCTTCTCCGCTTCGATGTCGGCGGCCGTGGCGAAGTCGTCCGCGGATTTCGCGAAGCGCGTCAGCGATGTCCCCCACATGGCGCGCACGACGGCGGCTCCGGCCTGCGCCGCCGTCAGGGCCAGTTCCTCGTCTGTGATCGGCACGAGGACAGGACTACCACGGCCCGGCGGCGCCCGTCGGCCCCGGCGGCACCGGTCGGCTCCGGTCGGCTCCGGTCGGCGCCGTCACGGTGCGCGGGTGCGGCACCCTTGGCGTGCCGCGGCGCCCAGGACTGTCGTAGCGCGGGCCGTCGCAGCGCGGGCCGTCGCGGACCTGGCCGTCGCACAGCGGGCCGGGGGCGGCCCTCTCCCCACGGCGATCGGTTCTCACTAGGCTGATCCAGAAGATTCCTCTGTTCAGGTGCTGGAGCCGCTCATGTCCCCCGCCTCGCCGGATGTCGCCCTCGCCCGCCGCCAGTCGCTCGCGGACCTGCTCCGGCGCTCCGCGCGGCGGCACCCCGGCCGTCTGGCCGTCGCGGACGCGGCCCACTCCCCGACCGCTCGATCCCGTACGTACGCGGAGCTCGACGAGGACGTGACGCGGGTGGCGGGCGCGCTGATCGCCCGGGGCGTGCGTCCCGGGGACCGCGTGGCGGTGCTGTCGCGCAACAGCGTGGACTACGTGCGGACCATCTTCGGCGTGGCCCGCGCCGGGGCCGTACTCGTGCCGGTCAACTTCATGCTCGGCGCCGACGAGATCGCCTATGTCCTGTCCCACTCCGGCGCGGTCGCGCTGATCGCGCAGGACGCCCTGCTGCCGGTGGCGCGGGAGGCGGCCAAGCGGGCCGGCGGACTGCGGCTGCGCATGGTGTACGGCCCGGCGCCCGAGGAGGGCTGGGAGCCGTTCGACTCGTTGCTTCAGGTGGATGTGGCCGAGCCGGTCGAGCCGGTAGTGCCGATCGGTCCCGACGACCCCGCGCAGATCCTCTACACCTCGGGCACGGAGTCGCGCCCGAAGGGCGCCGTGCTGTCGCACGCCGCGCTGATCGCGCAGTACGCGAGCTGCGTCATCGACGGCGGCATGACCCGCGACGACGTCGAACTGCACGCGATGCCGCTGTTCCACTGCGCCCAGCAGCACTGCTTCCTGGTGCCGGACGTCCAGCTCGGCGCCTCCAGCCACATCCTTCCCGGGGCCGACCCGGCCGCCGTGCTGGAGGCCATCGAGCGCCACGGCGTGACCAAGTTCTTCGCGCCGCCCACGGTGTGGATCTCGCTGCTGCGTCACCCCGACTTCGACCGGCGCGACCTGTCCTCGCTGCGCAAGGGCTACTACGGCGCGGCGATCATGCCGGTCGAGGTGCTGCGCGAGATCGGCGAGCGGCTGCCGGACGTGCGCCTGTGGAACTTCTACGGCCAGACCGAGATGGCGCCGGTCGCGGTGATGCTCCAGCCGGAGGACCAGATCCGCAAGGCGGGCTCGGCCGGCCAGGCCGCGCTGAACGTCGAGACGCGGGTCGTGGACGCCGACGGGAACGACGTTCCTCCCGGAGAGATCGGGGAGATCGTGCACCGCAGCCCGCACGCGATCCTCGGCTACCTGGACGACCCCGAGAAGACCGCCGAGGCGTTCCGCGGCGGCTGGTTCCACTCGGGCGACCTCGGGGTGATGGACGAGGAGGGCTATCTCTCGGTCGTCGACCGGATCAAGGACATGATCAAGACCGGCGGGGAGAACGTCGCGAGCCGCGAGGTCGAGGAGGTCGTCTACGAGCACCCGGCGGTCGCGGAGGTGGCCGTCGTCGGGGTCCGCCATCCGAGCTGGATCGAGGCCGTCGTCGCGATCATCGTGACCAAGCCGGGCACGGCCGTCACCGAGGAGGAGCTGCGAGCCCACGTACGGACGCGGCTCGCCGCGTTCAAGGTGCCCAAGGCCGTGGCGTTCGTGGACGCGCTGCCGAAGAACCCGAGCGGCAAGATCCTCAAGCGCGAGCTCCGGGACCGCCACGCCGCCCTCGCCGACCGCATCCCCGGCGTGCGGGTTCCGGGAAATCAGGAGGGGTAGCCATGGCGGCCGTGGAGGCGGACTGCGGGTTCCGGGACGGTCAGGAGGGGTAGCCATGGCGGCCGTGGAGGCGGACGAAGCGGGCCAGCATGAGGACCTGGCGCGGTTCGAGGCCGATGACGGTGCGCTCGAACAGCACGACCTCCTCCCGGCCCCCCGTGCCGATGGGCTGCACCAGGCGCCCGCCGAGCCGCAACTGCTCGACCAGCGGCGCGGGGACCGTGGGAAAGGCGGCCGAGACGATGACGGCGTCATAAGGGGCGTGCTCGGGCAGCCCCTGGCCGCCGTCGCCGACGAGCACCTCGGCGTTGCGGACGCCCTGCCGGGCGAGGTTGCGGCGCGCCGCGCGCACGAGGTCGGGCCACAACTCGACGCTGACCACGTCGGCGGCCACGCGGGCGAGCAGCGCGGTCTGGTATCCGAGACCGCTGCCGACCTCCAGCACGTGCTCCCGCCCGGTGAGCCCCAGTCCCTCGATCATCGTGGCCGACAGCGACGGCTGGGTGGTCACCTGCCCGTGCGCGATGGGGATCGGCACGTCCTCGTAGGCGTGGGCGATGTGCTCGGTGGGGACGAAACCGGCTCTCGGGGTGGAGCGCACGGCCTGGAGCAGGCGCTCGTCACGCACGCCCACCGCCCGGACGGCCTGGACGAGGTCTTCGGGACAGGCGGCTGCGGTCACGTCCACCACGCTCACGTTCAGACGGCGAGCGGCGCCGTCCCCACCCGCGGCGCGCTCCCCCTCGGTGATGCCCTCTCAGCCGCGCCGGAACCTGAGCCCGCGCCAGAACCTCGGCCGCGCCGGAACCTGAGCCCGCGCCGGACCCTCAGCCCGCGTCGGCGAAGGTCACCTCCGCCGTGCCGGCGGTCCCCGCGCGGCGGCCGGGGGCGCTCTGCCACTGCCAGTAGAGGTTCGTGTGCGCGATCACCTGCTCCGGGGGCGGCGCGCCGTAGGCGCTGAGGTCCTCGGTGGTGTGCGCGTCGGAGACCAGCGTCACGTCGTAGCCCCGGACGAAGGCCCCATGGAGGGTCGAGCGGATGCACGCGTCGGTCTGGGCGCCCGTGACGACGAGACGGCCCACCCCGCGCTCGGCGAGCAGCGCCTCCAGATCGGTGTCCTCGAACGAGTCTCCGTACCTCTTGTGGACGAGGGGCTCCGCGTCGCGGCGGACCAGCTCGGGCACGTACCGCCAGTTGTCGCTGCCCCGCTGGAGATCGTGGTCGTCGGAGTGCTGCACCCAGATCACCGGCACGTCCTCCGCGCGCGCCCTGCCGATCAGGCTGCCGATGTTCGCGATCACGGTGTCGCGGTTGGGGGTGCCCGCCACCACCCCGTTCTGGACGTCGATGACCAGCAGCGCGGTGTTCGGGCGATCGGCAAGAGTCGTCATGGGATTCCCGTTCTCGTCGCGGATCCTGTTCCGCCTCACCCTAGAACCGGCCACCGACAACTTCAGGCCACCCTGCGAAGCACCCCAAATTGGAGTGCTACATACCGATTTGCTAGCGTCAGGGCATGCGGTTGACGAAGTTCACGGACCTGGCCCTGCGCGTCACCATGCGCCTGGCGGTCCTGGAACCGGGGGCGTCACTCACCACCCGCCAGGTGGCCGACGCGATGGCGATCCCCTACAACCACACCGCCAAGGCCATCGCCCGCCTGCAGCACCTCGGCGTCGTGGAGGCGCGCCGGGGACGCGGCGGAGGCCTGGAGCTGACCGACTTCGGCCGCACAGCCTCGATCGGCTGGCTGGTCCGCGAGCTGGAAGGAGAGGAGGAGGTCGTGACCTGCGAGGGAGAGATTCCCTGTCCGCTACGGGCCGTCTGCAGCCTGCGCGGCGCGCTGCGCGTGGCACAGCAGGCCTTCTACGCCTCCCTCGACCCGATCACCGTGGATCAGCTCACCTCCTCGTCGTCGAGGCCGGTGCTGCTCAGCCTCTCCTGACCTGCACCACTGGGAGCACCCCGCAGTTTCATGGCGTTAAATTCGCATTTCACATACCAATTTGGAGGATGTCATGCTCTCCCCGGACTCGGCCGCGATCGTCCGCGCCACCCTGCCCGTGATCGCGGGCGCGATCCAGGACATCACCGCCCGCTTCTACGACACGATGTTCGCCGACAACCCGGAGCTGCTGCGCGACCTGTTCAACCGCGGCAACCAGGCCAACGGTGAGCAGCGCGTCGCGCTGGCGGGCTCGATCGCCGCGTTCGCGACCGTGCTTGTGGAGCGCCCGGGGGTGCTTCCCGGCACGATGCTGTCCAGGATCGCCAACAAGCACGCCTCTCTCGGCGTCACCGAGGAGCAGTACGCCGTGGTGCACAAGTACCTGTTCGGCGCGATCGTCGAGGAGCTGGGCGACGCCGTGACGCCCGAGGTCGCCGAGGCGTGGGACGAGGTCTACTGGCTCATGGCCGAGACGCTGATCGGCCTGGAGCGCGGCCTCTACCGCGAGGCGGGCCGGGGCTGGACACGGGCCACCGTGGTCGAGCGTCGCGAGGAGACGGCGGACACGGTCTCCTTCCTCCTGCGCCCGGACCTGCCGATGCCCTTCCTGCCGGGACAGTACGTCAGCGTGCGGGTGCCGCTGCCCGACGGGGCGCGGCAGATCCGGCAGTACAGCCTGTCGAACTCCCCGGAACGCGGGGACTGGCGGATCACGGTCAAGCGGGTGCGCGGCGAAGGCGCCCCCGAGGGCGAGGTCTCCACCTGGCTGTACGAACACGTCCGGGCCGGTGACGTGCTCTCGGTCTCCGCCCCCTTCGGCGACCTGACCCTGCCCGAGGGCGACGGCCCGCTGCTGCTCGCCTCGGCGGGCATCGGGGTCACCCCCATCCTGTCGATGCTCGACCACCTCCTGGCGACCGGGTCGCAGCGGCGGGTGGTGGTCGTGCACGCCGACCGCTCCCCCGGCGCCCACGTCCACCGCGAGGAGCTCGCGGAGCTGGTCGCGGCCCTGCCCGGCGCCACCCTGCACCGGTGGTACGAGGACCTGCCGCCGGCGCAGGCGCGTGACGCGGCGAACGGCGCCGGCCATGCCACCGCCGTGGGCCGGGCCGACATGTCGGCGATCGACCTGCCCGGGGACGTCGTGGCCTGCCTGTGCGGCCCGCTGCCGTTCATGCGGGCCGTGCGCGCACAGCTGGTCGAGCTGGGCGTGCCCGACTCCGGCATCCACTACGAGGTGTTCGGCCCCGACCTGTGGCTCGCGGCCGCCTGATCCGGCGACCGGCCCGCCGCTCGCCCGCGGCGGGCCGGCCCGTCGACGGCCCCGTCAGCGTGCAGAACCCGTCGGCACAAGAACCCGATCGGTACAAGAACCCGTCGGTGTGAAGATCCGGTCGGTGTGAAGAGCCGTCAGCGCAGCAGGCCGACGCCGGCGTAGCCGTCCACGCCGGGAATCCTCGGCAGCTTCGGCTCGTCGGGCTCGGGCCGCCACTCCTCGGTCACGACCAGACCCGGCTCCACCAGGTCGAATCCATCGAAGAACCGCAGCAGTTCGGCGTGGGTGCGCGGGGTGACCGCCCCGGCGGAGGTGTTCTTGTACAGCTCGCGTCCCTCGCGGATCTTGTCCTCGTCGAGGTCGCCGTACGACAGGTGGCTGATCG
Organism: Microbispora bryophytorum; assembly: GCF_006874465.1. GTDB lineage: Bacteria > Actinomycetota > Actinomycetes > Streptosporangiales > Streptosporangiaceae > Microbispora > Microbispora bryophytorum. The sequence continues at coordinate 212,988 of NZ_VIRL01000010.1, forward strand.
CCATCGCGCTGCCCGGGGCGAGCCGGTCGCGCAGCGTGGCGACGACGCGCCCGGCGTGCTCGGTGCCGGGGACGAAGTGCAGCACGGCCACCATGAGCAGGCCCACCGGCTTGCCGAAGTCGATGTGCTCGTTGATCCGCGGGTCGCCGAGGATGGCCTCGGGCTCGCGCAGGTCGCCGTCCACGACGATCGTCCGGTCGTTGTCGGCCAGTAGGGCCCGCCCGTGGGCAAGCACGATCGGGTCGTTGTCGACGTAGACCACCCGCGCGTCGGGGGCTTCGCCGAGCGCGACCTGGTGGACGTTCTCCTGGGTCGGAAGTCCGGCGCCGATGTCGAGGAACTGGCGGATGCCCTCCCGTGCCATGAGCGTCACGGCCCGGCGGATGAAGCGCCTGTTGGTCCGCACGCCTTCACGCGCGTTCGGGGTCAGCTCGATCAGCTTCTCGGCCGCCGCCCGGTCGACGGCGAAGTTGTCCTTGCCGCCGAGGAGGTAGTCGTAGATCCGGGCGACGCTGGGGACCGTCACGTCGATTCCCGGCGGCCCCTGCTCCATGTTCATCCGTCCTGCCCCTGATGCGCTCGTACGTTGATCAAAACGTAGCTGATTAATCAGGATTCGGCGCACCAAAAGGGGAATTGACCGGCACGCACCCTCGGTGCGTGCCGGTCAACCCGGAGCCCTGTGGGCTCCTCAGTCCCCCGCCGGTCAGTCCCCCGCCGGGCGCTCACCCCCCGGGGTGCCCGCGACCAGGATGTCGACCGGGCTCGTCGTGGCAGGACCGGCGACGACCGGGTCGGCGATGAAGTCGCGCATCCAGTGGAAGCTGGCCTTCGGCGTGCGCGCCTGGGTCTCGTAGTCCACGTGCACCAGGCCGAATCTGGCGGAGTAGCCCCGCGCCCACTCGAAGTTGTCCATCAGCGACCAGCAGAAGTATCCCCGCACGTCCGCACCCGCCGTCATCGCGTCGCGGGTCGCGGCCAGGTGGTCGCGCAGGTAGTCGATCCGCCCGCTGTCCTCGATCACCCCGTCGTCGCCGTACCCGTTCTCGGTGATGTAGACCGGCGGCAGGTCCGGATAGCGGGAGGTCAGCCCGACGAGCGTCTCGTACAGCCCCTCGGGCTCCACCACCCAGCCGAGCCCGCTGGTGCGCGCCTCCTCCGGCGCGACGGTGCGCACGCCCAGGTCGAAGGCCGAGCGCCGGGCGGGGTCGGCCTCCTCGTACGGCGCGGCCTCCACGTGCAGGCGGTAGTAGTAGTTCACCCCGAGGAAGTCCACCGGCGCGCCGATGACGTCCAGATCGCCGTCCTGCCGGAAGGAGAAGTCGGTGATCCGGCCGAACGTCTCGGCCATGTCGGCGGCGTAGGCCCCGCCGAAGAGGGGTTCGGTGAACTGCCGGTTGACCAGCAGGTCCATCCGCCGTGCGGCCTGGACGTCCTGCGACGAGGAGGTCACCGGCACGGTCGGCGACATGTTGAGCGTCACCCCGATCTGCTGGCCGGGTTTGGCCATCTCCCGCAGGCGCGCGACGGCCAGGCCGTGGCCGAGCAGCAGGTGATGGGCCGCGGCCAGCGCGCCGTGCCCCTCCTTGGCGCCCGGCGCGTGCCGGCCCTCGCCGTAGCCGACGATGGACGAGCAGTAGGGCTCGTTGAGTGTGATCCAGTTCGAGACCGAGTCGCCGAGGGCGTCGTACATCACCTCGGCGTAGTCGGCGAAGCGCTCGGCGGTGTCACGGACCCGCCAGCCCCCGCGATCCTCCAGCGCCTGCGGCAGGTCCCAGTGGTAGAGGGTCACGTACGGCTCGATGCCGCCCTCGCGCAGGGCGTCCACGAGCCGCCGGTAGAAGTCGAGCCCGCGCCGGTTCACCGGTCCGCGGCCGTCGGGCAGCACCCGCGGCCAGGCCACAGAGAATCGGTAGGCCCCCGCCCCCAGATCTTTCATTAGATCGACATCCTCTTGCCAGCGGTGATAGTGGTCGCAGGCGAACTCACCCGACTCGCCCCGTGCCACCGCGCCGGGCACCCGGCAGAAGGTGTCCCATATCGAGGGTCCCCGGCCATCGGTGTCGACGGCCCCCTCGATCTGGTACGCCGCGGTGGCCGTGCCCCACACGAAGCCGGCGGGAAAAGTCCGCAGCATGGCGAGGCGTTCGTCGGTCGCCGTCATTCCCTGTTTGCTCCAGGTTCTGTGCCCGCTCCGGTGAACAGCCCGGACACGGCGAGCAGCCGTGCGGGCGATGGGACCGTTCCCCCGAAGGCCGCGGGACCCGCCGAGCCGTACGGCGGGCACACACGCGGGCAAACGGAGTTCCGCAGCGGACACCTGAACTCCCTAGCAGGAGAAAGGGGAAGCGGCTGCGAGACACGACAGCGGCCGAGCCGTGGCAACGAAAAAGCACCGGCCGATGCCCGCCATCACACATAGGAGGACGGTCGGTTGTCAAGTCACAAAAACATGACGAAGGGAAATTTCGCTTACTGGTTGACGGACTTCCCCACTGTTGCCTATTTTAGGGAAACCGGTTGCATGAAACCGGTTACAGCGAGATGCGATAGCGTTTGGTCCGTGGCAACGATCAGAGAGCTGGCGCGCCTGTGCGGTGTGTCTCCGGCGACCGTCTCCCGCGTTTTCAACAACCCCGAGGTGGTGAACGCGAAGACCAGGGAGCAGGTCCTGCGGACGGCCCGCCAAATCGGCTACCTGCCCAACGAGTCCGCCCGCACCCTGGCCACCAAGAAGTCCTTCATGGTCGGCCTGGTGTGGGACACCGATCACCGCCGTCCCGGCTGGCGGCACCCGTTCTTCCAGGAAATCCTCATCGGCCTGAAGACGGCGCTCAGCGGGCGCGGCTATCACCTCCTCATGCTCGCCACCAGCGGGGACACGAGCGGAGAAAGGACCGAGGACGCCTACGTACGCTCCGTGCGCAGGCACAACCTGGACGGCGTCGTGATGATAGACAGCGGCACGTGGGATCCCTCACTGCGGCGGCTGTCCGAATCAGGCATCCCCTGCGTCAGCCTCGACCGTCCCGTCGAGGGTTCCCGCGCCACGTACGTGACCTCCGACAACGCGGGCGGCGCACGCCTGGCCGTACAGCACCTGCACGAGCGGGGACGGCGAGCCATCGCCACGATCACCGGCCCGGCGCACACGCGCCCGGGCGCCGAGCGCCTGCGGGGCTACCAGGACGAGATGTCGCGGCTGGGGCTGCCGCGCCGGCCCGACTTCGTGGTGGAGGGTGACTTCTACCTGTCGGGGGGCCACGCCGCGATGCGCCGCCTGCTCGATGCGGACGATCGGCCCGACGCCGTGTTCGTCGCGGGCGACGAGATGGCCGTCGGCGCGCTGCGCGCAATCGGCGAGGCCGGTCTGAAGGTGCCCGAGGACATCGCCCTGGTCGGGTTCGACGACATCGAGGTGGCCGCGCTCGTGCCGCCGGGCCTGACGACCGTCGCCCAGGACAAGGCCGGGTTCGGCACCGCCGCCGCCGAGGCGGTGGTCGCCATGATCAACGGCGCGGAGGCCCCGCCGCCCCAGATCCTGCCGACGACACTCGTCGTACGCGGCTCCAGCACGCCCCCGCTCTGACCCACTCCGCCCTCGGCCGGTCCCGCGCGTACGGCGGCCACGAAGGCCCGTGATCAATCTCACCGGCGGCGAAGCCGGGCGTCCTGCAGCGCGGGCGGCGTGGTGGCGTAGTTGTCCTCGGGGTTGAGGTCCGTTCCCGGCGGCACGATGGCGTCGATGCGGTCCAGGATGTCGCCGGTCAGGTCCACGTCGGCGCCGGGCAGGAGCCCGTCGAGCTGGTCGGCGGTGCGCGGCCCGATCAGCACGGATGTGACGGCCGGGTGCGCGCGGGCGAAGGCGATCGCGAGGTGCGGCAGCGTCATCCCGGCCTCGTCGGCGAGGGCGGCGAGTTCGGCGAGCGCGACGGTCTTGCGCCTGCCGGCCGTAGTCGTCGTGTCGTAGTGCGACGGCCGCGACGAGGCCCGGTGGCCGGTCGTGAAGTCGGCCCGGCCGGAGAGCCATCCGCCGTTGAGGGGGCTGAAGGTGAGGACGCCGAGCCCGTGGCGCTGGGCGGTCGGGAACACCGCGCCCTCCGGCCTGCGGGTGAACACGGAGTACATCGACTGCTCGGTCAGAAACCGGTGTGTCCCCGTGCGCTGCGCCGCCCACTGTGCCTCCGTGATCAGCTCCGCGGGGAACATGGAGGACCCGAACGCCCGGATCTTCCCGGCGCGGACGAGGTCGGTCAGGGCCGACAGCGTCTCGCCGACGTCCGTCTCATGGTCGGGGCGGTGCATCTGGTAGAGGTCGATGTGATCGATGTCCAGGCGACGCAGGCTGTCCTCGACGGCGCGGACGATCCACCGCCGGGAACCGCCTCGCCGATTGGGGTCCTCGCCCATCGGCAGCCCGAACTTCGTGGCGATGACGAGGTCGTCGCGGCGGCCCTTGATCGCCTTCCCGACGATCTCCTCACCCTCACCCTGGGAGTAGACGTCGGCGGTGTCGATGACGTTGACGCCGGCGTCGAGTGCGCGATGGATGACGCGGACCGCGTCGTCGTGGTCGCGGTTTCCCATGCTGCCGAACATCATCGCGCCGAGCGAGAGCTCACTGACGGACATCCCGGTGGCGCCGAGAGTTCTGCGTTTCATGTCGTACGTGCCTTCTGGATTCACGGGGCTGCTGACCTGTTCATCTCACCAAGCCGGCCCGCCGTGCCGTGAACCCGATCCTGCCGCCGCCTTGCACGATCCTGTCAATCTCGCACGTCGGGCGCCCTCGGGCGTGGCGCTGTCGCCTGGTCCGGGGTGGTTGACTGGCGCGCATGGACCTCCTTGACGAGATGCGGGGGCTGATCACGCGCCACACCGCCGACGGCCCTCGCCGGAGGATCGCGGACGGAGTGACCATCGCGTCCGCGGACCGGCCCACATCCCCGGTCGGCACGTTTTCCTCGCCGTCGCTCGCGATCGTCGCGCAGGGTGTCAAACGCACGGTGCTCAACGGGGTCCCGTACGACTACCGCGCCGGGCAGTACCTCGTCGTGTCGGTGGACCTCCCGGTGATCGGCCAGGCCCTGGAAGCCTCGCCGGACAAGCCGTTCGTCGTCTTCAGCATGTCTCTGCGCCCGGCGGACATCGCGCCGCTCCTGTTGGAGACGGGCGCGGCCGGCAAGCCCCCGGCGTTCACCGGAATGGCGGTGAGCGACGCCTCGCCGGAGTTGCTGGATCCCGTCGTACGTCTGCTGCGCCTCGCGGACCGGCCGGACGACCTGCGCGTGCTCGCGCCCGGATATCAGCGGGAGATCCTCTGGTGGCTCATCAACGGCGACCAGGGTGCGCTCGTACGGCAGATCGGCCTCGTCGACGGCAATCTCGCGCACATCTCCCGGGGAATCCGCTGGATCCGCGAGCACTACCGGGAGCAGCTCACCGTCACGGATCTGGCGGAGCTCTGCGGTATGAGCGCGTCGTCCTTTCACCGGCACTTCCGCGCGGCGACGTCGATGACGCCGGTCCAGTTCCAGAAACAGATCCGTCTCCAGACGGCCCGCACTCTGCTCATGACCCGGTCGGGGAACGTGGCGGAGATCGGCTATTTCGTCGGTTACGAAAGCCCGTCACAGTTCAGCCGGGAGTACCGCAAGGTGTTCGGGGCCTCTCCCGGCCGGGACGCCGCGCAACTGAGCGCCATGGGACAGGACGGACACGACGGGCAGGACGTCGCGAGGCCGCGGGAATTGGTGGACGAGCCGGCGTGAACGCAGCGAGCGAACGCCGGGCGCGACCAGACGACAGGCGCTCGTGGCAGGGCGACCCGTTCGCCCGCGCGCTCGGCCGGCGCCTCGCCGCTGCTCCTGCTGAAGGCTGGACGAGGGGGCGATGCGGTGCACTCCGGGCAGTTGTATAAGCTTCCTATGTAATTCGGATCCCGTCCGGAGGAACACCTGTGTCCGTCACCCCGAGCGCCGATTCCCCTGATGAGCCCCAGACGGTCGCCGCCGTCCTGGACGAACTCGCGGTGCTCGCCGTGCGGCGGCTGTCCGTGCAGGGTGACCTCAGCCTCACGGCCGCGACGACCCTGTCGTACCTGCACCGCAACGGCCCGCAGCGGCTGAGCGTCCTGGCCGCGCGGCAGGCCGTCACCCAGCCGTCGATGACCCAGCTCGTGCAGCGCCTGGAGCGCGAAGGCCTGGTATGCCGGGCGGTCGACGACCTCGACGGCCGCGCGGTGCGGGTCAGCGTCACCGACGCCGGCCGGGCCCTGCTGGCCGAGCGGCGACGGCGGCGCAGAGAGCGGCTCACCGAGATGCTCGGCACGCTGTCCCCCGGCGAGCTGCGTGAGCTCACGCGGGTCGCCGGCGAGTTCCTCCCCCTGCTCCTGCGCCTGCTCCAGGGCACGGCGGACGAGTAGGGATCAGGGCGCTCCCCCTCGCTGACTCCCAGGAGGTCCGGTGAGCTCTGCTCATGCCCCTGTCTCAAACCCCTTCAAGCAGCCGAAGGCGGTCTGGGCCGTCGCCTTCGCCTGCGTGATCTCTTTCATGGGGATCGGGCTGGTGGACCCGATCCTGCCCGCCCTCAGCACGAAGCTGCACGCCACGCCCAGCCAGGTGTCGCTGCTGTTCACGAGCTACCTGGTCGTCACCGCCGTGGCGATGCTGGTCACCGGGTGGGTCTCCAGCCGGATCGGCGCCAAGCGCACCCTCATCGTGGGCCTCGCCCTGATCGTGGTGTTCGCCGCCCTCGCCGGGACGTCCGGCGGCATCGGCGGCATCGTCGGCTTCCGCGCCGGCTGGGGCCTCGGCAACGCCCTGTTCATTGCCACCTCGCTCGCCGTCATCGTCGCGTCGAGCAGTGGCGGCTTCGCCGGAGCGATCATCCTGTACGAGACCGCGCTCGGCGTCGGCATCGCGGTCGGCCCCCTGCTGGGCGGCGTGCTCGGCGGCATCAGCTGGCGCGGCCCGTTCTACGGCGTCGCGGTCCTGATGGCGATCGCGCTGATCGCCACCATCACCCTGGTGCGGCCCACGCCCACGCCGGCGAGGAAGACCGGCATCGCGGCGCCGATCAAGGCCCTGCGCCACCGCGGCCTGCTCATCCTGGGCCTGACCGCGCTCTGCTACAACTGGGGCTTCTTCACCGTGCTGGGCTACGCGCCCTACCCGATGGAGCTCGACGAGCACCAGCTCGGCCTCGTCTTCACCGGCTGGGGAATCCTCGTCGCGATCTTCTCGGTGTTCGGCGCCCCGCGGCTGCAGGCCCGCTTCGGCATCGCCCGCACGCTGTACGCCAACCTCGTGCTGTTCAGCCTCGACATCCTGGTGATCGCGCTGTTCACCGACAACCGGATCGCCGTGATCTGCGGCGTGATCGTCGCCGGCATCTTCATCGGCGTCAACAACACGGTCACGACCCAGGCGGTCATGACCATCTCGCCGGTGGAGCGGCCCATCGCCTCCGCGTCGTACGGTTTCATCCGCTTCATCGGCGGCGGGCTCGCGCCCTTCGTCGCGGGCGAGCTCGCCGAGCACTTCGACAGTCAGCACGTGCCGTTCTACTTGGGGGCCGCGGCCGTGCTCCTCGGCGCGCTCGTCCTGACCACGGCGCACCGGCAGCTCGGCGAGGCCGAGCGCGCCCAGGCCGCCGAGGCGGCCGCCGCCGGTCCGGCCGCCGCTCGGCGGGAGGAACTGGAGGAGGAGGCCCTGGCCGAGGACCTCGGTTCGGCCACCTGATCCAGGCTGCCGGAGCACCGGACGCGGCGGCCCCCAGCGGCTCAGGGTCGCGTCAGATCCGTGTGAGCAGGTCCGGGGTGAGCGCGGCGACCCCGGCGCAGCCGGAAAGGGCCAGGGTGAGATCGGTCTCCGCCAGCACACAGCGGATCACGTGTTCCACGCCCGCCTGGCCGTCCAGGCCCAGCCCGTACGCGTACGGACGGCCGAGCAGCACGGTCCTGGCACCGAGCGCGAGCGCCTTGACGACGTCGTCCCCGGTGCGGATGCCGCCGTCGAACAGCACGGTGAGCCGGTCGGCCACGGCGTCGGCGACGGCCGGCAGGGCGTCGGCCGCCCCGATCGAGCCGTTGACCTGACGTCCGCCGTGGTTGGAGACGACGACGCCGTCCATCCCGGCGTCGGCGGCCAGCCGGGCGTCGTCGGGGTGCAGGACGCCCTTCAGCACGATCGGGCCGTCCCAGTGCTCGCGGAGCAGGGCGAGGTCCGGCCACGTCTTGCCCGGGTCGCCGAACATGCCCACGAAGTGCAGGACGGCGGCGTTCGGGTCCTCGTGCACGGGCCGGGCGAGCCCGGCCTGGAACGCCGGGTCGGTGAAGTAGTTGGCGGTGCCGACGCCCCGCAGGAACGGCAGGTAGGCCTGGTCGAGGTCGCGGGGCCGCCAGGCCAGCAGCGGCGTGTCGAGGGTGACGACCAGCACGGTGAACCCCGCCGCCCTGGCCCGGGCGAGGAAGCTGAGGGTGACCTCGCGGTCCTTGCCCCAGTAGAGCTGGAACCACCGCTCGCCGTCCCCCATGGCCGCCGCCACGTCCTCCATCGGCGTGCTGGAGGCCGACGACAGGATGAAGGGCACGCCGGTCGCGGCGGCCGCGCGCGCGGCGGCCCGCTCGGCCTCCGGATGCATGATCGACAGCACGCCGATCGGCGCCAGGGCCAGCGGCGCGGGCAGCGCCCTGCCCAGCAGGGTCACCGACAGGTCGCGTTCACGCACGTCGCGCAGCATCCTCGGCACGATCCGCCAGCGGTCGAGCGCCTCGCGGTTGGCGCGCTCGGTGCGCCCGCTGCCCGCGCTGCCGGCGACATAGCCGACCGGACCCGGGCCGAGCCGCCGCTCGGCCATCTCCTCCAGCCGGGTCAGGTCGGTCGGCAGCCGGGGCACGGTCCCGGTCATGCCGTTGAGGTAGATCTCGTACTGGAAGTCCGCCCAGGTGGTCATCGTCGCCCTCGTTCCGCCGCCGAACCGACAGCGGCACGCTACCGAATCACCCCCCAAAAGCTGACAACTTGCTCATACCGGCTCATCGAGGTCCGGGGGCGCGGCGGAAGGCGAAGGGCCCGCTCTCGCGGCCGGGCACCACGAACCAGCACTCGCCGGTGCCCTCGCTCGCCAGCAGCGAGAAGAACGCGTCGACGACCGTCTCGACGTCGAGGATCGGGAACTTCAGCTCGTCCAGCAGCGCCCTGACCTCGGCGTCGAGGATCGGCGTGTCCGCGAACGACGGGCACAGCCCCTGCACCCGGACGCCGAGGGGCTCCAGTTGCGGGCCGAGCGAGCGGACGAGCCCGACGACGGCGTGCTTGTTGGCCGCGTAGACGGGATCGGAGGGGATGCCCACGATTCCCGCCATGCTCGCGGTGGCCACGATCACGCCCCCGGCCCGCATCGCCTGCAGCGCGGCGTGCACGCCGAAGACGACGCCGTCGAGGTTGACCCCCATCGCGCGCCGGTAGCGGTCGAGGTCGAAGTCCCCGCCGAGCCCGAACCCGGAGGCGACACCGGCGTTGAGGAAGGCGAGGTCGAGCCGCCCGTGCCGCTCGAGCGCGAGCGCGACCGCGGCCTGGTTGTCCTCCAGCCGCGACACGTCGGTCCGTACGAACGTGGCGCCGATCTCCTCGGCGGTGCGCACGCCGGCCTCGGCGTCGACGTCGGCCAGCACGACGTGCGCGCCGTACGCGGCCAGGCGACGGGCGACACCCGCGCCGATGCCGCCCGCACCCCCGGTGACGAGCGCGACCTTGCCGGAGATGTCGTCGGTGTTCACAGCGGCAGTCCTCCCGTCGCGGCCCTGGTCGAGCCGGTGGCCCGGTACGCCTCGATGGTGCGTTGCGCGATGCGCATCTGGTGGATCTCGTCGGCGCCGTCGGCGAACCGCGCCCACCGCGCGTGCTGGAACATGTGCGCCAGCGGAGTGTCGGTCGAGTAGCCGAGCGCCCCGTGGACCTGGATGGCGCGGTCGACGATCCGGTTCAGGCTGTTGGCCACGAAGTGCTTGGCCATCGAGACCTCGGTGCGGAAGTCCTCACCCTTGTCGATCTTCGAGGCGGCGTGCAGGACCATGAGCTTGCACTGGTAGAGCTCCATGGCCGAGTCCGCGATCATCCACTGCACGCCCTGCTTGTCGGCGAGCGGCGATCCGTGGCTGACCCTGTCCAGCGCCCTGCCCACCATCATGTCGAGGGCCGTCTCCGCCTGGGAGATCCACCGCATGCAGTGCGCCAGCCGGGCCGGGCCGAGGCGATACTGCCCCAGCCGATGGCCGTTGCCCCGGCCGCCGAGCACGGCGGAGTCCGGCAGGCGCAGGTCGGTGATGACGATCTCGCTGTGGCCGGTCGAGCCGTGCATGGTCTCGATCTCGCGTACGTCGTTCCAGCCGTCGGCGGGCAGGTCCACGAGGAAGGCGGTGTTGGCGCCCCGCGCGCCCTCCGGCAGGTCGAACTCGGTCTTGGCGATCAGGATGGCGAAGCTCGCCCTGCGGGCGTTGGAGATGAACCACTTGTGCCCGTTGATCACCCATTCGTCGCCGTCCTGCACGGCGTTCGTGCGGATGAGCGTCGGGTCGGAGCCGGCCACCTCGGGCTCGGTCATCGCGAAGCACGACATCTTCACGCCGTCGAGAAGCGGCCGCAGGTAGCGCTCCTTCTGCTCGTCGGTGCCCCAGTGCAGCAGCGTGTGCATGTTGCCCTCGTCGGGCGCCGCGCAGTTGAGCACCCACGGGCCGAGCCGGGTCTTGGCCGCCTCGGCCTGCACCATGGCCAGCTCCACGTGGCCGAGGCCCATGCCGCCCCACTCCTGGGGCATGTGCGGCAGCCAGAGCCCCTCCTCCTTCGCCCTGCGGCGCAGGCCGACGATCGTGCGCAGGTATTCGTTCCTTGTGAGCGCCTTGTCCTCGGAGTCCTCGAACGGCTTCACCGCCGGGATCACCGTCTCCTGGACGAACGTCCGCACCCGCCCGCGTATCTCCTCGTGCTCGGGGGCGAGCGTGAAGTCGATGGCCATGGTCCTCCCTCGGCACGCTAATGCGGCTGACACACCGAATAATGCGATCGCCTGAATTACCGTATCCTTCGGGCGTACGGGCGACAAGGGAGGCGTGATGGCGGCGGAGACCACGGTCCGGCGGCTCGTGGACGCCGCGGAGCGCCTGTTCGCCGAGCGCGGCATCGACGCGGTCTCGCTGCGCGAGATCAACGCCGCCGCCGGGCAGCGCAACTCCACCGCGCTGCAGTATCACTTCGGCGACCGCGCCGGTCTGCTGAAGGCGGTGCTCGCCAAGCACCGGCCGGAGATCGAGGCGCGGCGCCACCAGCTTCTGGACGAGTACGAGGCACGCCGCCCGCTGCCGCCGGCCCAGGCGCGCCGCACGCTCGCCGCCGCGCTCGTCCGCCCGGCCGCCGCCAAGCTGGCCGACCCCGACGGCGGCCGGGCCTACCTGCGGGTCATGGAGCAACTGGTCCACCGGATGCCGCCCAGCCTTCCCGAGGACGGAGGCGGCAGCATCGGCCGCTGGCGGGAGCTGGTCGCCCCGCTGCTCCCCGAGGCCGCCGTACGCCTGCACCAGCGCTTCATGGCGATCCGCATGACGTACGTCGAGCTGGCCCGCCGGGCGAGCGGCCCCCCGGCCCGGGACGACCGCCTGTTCACCAGCCATCTGGTCGACGTGGTCTCGGCGGTCCTCGCCAGCGAGGTCTCCGACGAGACCGCCCGCCTCGTCGCCGAGCGCGAGCAGCACTCCTGAGACGGACTTTTGCCCTGTCTGGGGAATTCGCTGCCGGAGCGTGACGGCATCGGGGGCACACATTCCCTAGGACGACCGCCCCACGGCGGTGTCATCGGGATTCAGGAGTTCCGGCGGCGGACATGATCCCGCGTCCGTCTCGCGGGTCGCGTCGGACACTCTTCATGCGGATCGACGAACCCGCCCCAAGTCACATGCGATCGGCCAAAGGGTGATCATGCCGAGTCACGCATCGCGAACAGCAGGGGTCGGGGGCGGCTCACGGATTCCGTCCAGGCGATCACGCGGACGGCTGCACCACGTCTTCGAGGCACGTTGCGACCTGACGCCGGGGGCGACGGCCCTGGAGTGCGGACGGGTGAGGCTGACCTACGCCGCGCTGGAGGCCCGGGCGAACCGGCTGGCGCACGTGCTGCGCGACCTGGGGATCGGAGGCGGATCCCGCGTCGCGATCCTGCTGCCGAGGTCGGTGCACACGTACGTGGCGCTGCTCGCGGTGGGCAAGGCGGGCGCGGCGTTCGTGCCGATCGACCCGCAGTCGCCGCCGGACCGGGTCGGCTACATCCTCGACGACGCCGGCGTCGACCTCGTGCTCACCACGTCGGACCGGTCGCCGGCCGCCGTCGCGCCGGGGCACCGCGTGCTCGACCTCGACGCCTCCGCCGGCCTCGCCGCCGCCGCGCCGGTCACCCGCCCGCTCGACGGCGCGGCCGACGACGACCCGGTCGCGTACGTCATGTACACCTCAGGGTCGAGCGGCCGGCCCAAGGGCGTCGAGGTGGCGCAGTCGAGCATCCGCAACTTCCTGGACGTCGTGCCGGGCCTGTACGGCGTGCGGCCGCACGACCGGGTCTACCAGGGGATGACGATCTCCTTCGACTTCTCCATCGAGGAGATCTGGCCGACGTGGTCGGCCGGCGCGGCCCTCGTCGCGGGACCGGCCGGCTTACCGCAGTTCGGCGCGGAGCTCGCGGACTTCCTGGACCGCGCCGAGATCACGATGCTCTACTGCGTCCCGACGCTGCTCGCGACGATCCCGCGTGAGCTGCCGCGCCTGCGCACGCTGATCGTCGGGGGCGAGCCCTGCCCGCCCCGCCTGGTGGAGCGGTGGAGCCGGCCGGGCCGCCGGATCCTCAACACGTACGGGCCCACCGAGGCGACCGTCACCGCGACCTGCGCCGAACTGCTGCCGGGGCGGCCGGTCACCATCGGCCGGCCGCTGCCGACCTACTCCGTGGTGCTGCTGGACGAGCGGCGCGAGCCGGTGCCGGACGGCGAGACCGGCGAGATCTGCATCGGGGGACCCGGCGTCGCCCGCGGCTACGTCGGCCGTCCCGACCTGACCGCCGACCGCTTCATCGAGCATCCGCTGGCCTCCCCCGGCCGCAGGTTGTACCGCACCGGGGACCTCGGCCGCGTGACCGAGACCGGGGACATCGAGTATCTGGGCCGCGCCGACTCCGAGGTGAAGATCCGGGGACATCGGGTGGACCTCGGCGAGATCGAGAACGTGCTGCTGGAGGACGCCGGCGTCGCCGAGGCCGTGGCCGCCCTCGTGCCGGTGCCCGGCGCGGACGCCTCCGCCGGCGAACTCGCCGCCTACGTCGTGCCCGCGGCGGGCGGCGGGGACGGCGATCCGGCCCTCGCCGGGCGGCTCCACGACCTGCTGCGCCGCAGGCTCCCGTCGTACATGCTGCCCTCGTTCCTGGATGTCGTCGCCGCGCTGCCCGCCATGCCGAGCGGCAAGGTGGACCGCGGGAAGCTGCCCCCGCCGACCGGCCGGCGTCTCCTGGGCTCGGGGCCGGTGACGCCCGCCGAGGGCGAGCTGGAGACAGGCCTGCGTGAGGTATGGGCCGAGGCGTTCGGCCTCGCCCCCGAGTCGCTGTCGGTCGAGGCGGACTTCTTCACCGACCTCGGTGGTCACTCGCTGCTGGCGGCCCGCGTGGTGTCCTTGCTGCGCGCCACACAGATCGGCGCGTGCCTCGCGGTGCGCGACCTCTACGCCAACCCCACCGTGCGCCGTCTCGCCGCGCACCTGCTCGCCGCGCGCCTGGGCGCCACCCGCCTGGGCGGCCGTGCGGGCGTGCCGGGGCCGGACGCCCCGCCCCGCCCGGCTCCCCTGCGGCACGGCGGCCGCCGGATCGCGTCGGCCGGGGCCGCGCAGAGCGTGGTCATCTACCTGCTGCTGCTCGTGATCACACTGCCGGTCTCCGTCACGTTGTACGGGTGGACCAACCCCCGCCCGATCCCCGGCGTCCCCAGGAGGGACGAGGGGTGGCTGCTGCTGCCCGGTGACGGCGCCGGCCTGCTCACCGCGCTGGCGCTGGCCGCGACGACCGCCTACGTCTGCGTGCACTGGCTGCTGCCGGTGCTGCTCGCGCGACCGCTGGCGGCCGGCGTCCGGCCCGGCCGATATCCGCTGTGGGGCGTCACCTACGTGCGGCTGTGGGCGCTGCAGCTGCTGCTGTCGGTCTCCCCGCTGCCGCTGCTGAGCGGCTCCCCCATGATGGGGGCGTACCTGCGGCTGCTCGGCGCGCGGGTCGGGCCCGGCGCCGCCGTCGCGACGGCCGACGTCAACCTCCCCTCGATGCTGCGGATCGGTGCGGGCGCCTCGGTCGGATACCGGTCCTCCCTGCACGCGTGGATCGTGGTGGACGGCTGGGTGGTCGTCGCCCCCGTGGAGGTGGGTCCGCACGCGTTCGTCGGCAACGGCGTCGTGCTCGGGCCGGGCGCGCGGGTCGCCGCCGACGCCGGGCTCGGCGACCAGTCGGCGCTGACACAGGGCGAGACGGTGCCCGAGGGAGCGCGGTGGGCCGGGTCGCCGCCGATCCCCGTGGAGTCGCTCGGGCCCGTGGTGGAGACGATGCTGCGCGCCCCCGCCCCGGCCGGGTGGAAGGCGCGTCACGTGGCCGCGGCGGCGATGGTCCTCGGCTGCCTTGAGGCGGTCACGGTGGCCTCGATCGTGCCGAGCGTCCTGGTCGTCTGGGCGGCCGTGGCCGCCTGGGGTCTGGCGGCCGGCCCGGCCGCCGTCCTGGTGGCGGGCCCGCTGTACGTGGTCGTCGTCTGCGCGGCCGTGGCCGCCGGCAAACGCCTCGTCCTGCCGAAGGCGCCGGTCGGCGTCCACCCGGCGCGTTCCTGGCTCGGCGTACGCAAGTGGGCGGTGGACAAGCTCCTGGAGTTCAGCCTGCGGTCGACCAACTCGCTCTACGGCACGCTGTACACCTCGCCGTGGCTGCGGCTGCTCGGCGCGCGGATCGGCCGTCGCACGGAGGTGTCCACGGCCGCGCAGCTCGACCCCGATCTCCTGACGCTGAGGGAGGAGAGCTTCGTCGCCGACATGGCGAGCGTGGGAGCCGCGGACTTCGCCCGCGGCCGGGTCGCCTTCCTGCCGACCGAGGTGGGCAGGCGCGCGTTCGTCGGCAACGCCGCGGTCGTCCCGGCGGGGACGCGGATGGGACCGGGGTCCCTGGTGGGCGTCAGCACGATCCCGCCCTCCGACGGCGTCCCCGAGGGCACCTCGTGGCTGGGCTCTCCCCCGATGCACCTTCCCGTGCGGCAGGACAGCGGCTCGTTCTCCGAGGACCAGACGTTCCGGCCGCCCCGCCGGCTGGTGCTCCACCGCCTGGGCGTCGAGTTCTTCCGCGCCACCCTCCCGGCGACGCTGTTCGCCACGGGCTTCTACCTCCACCTGCTGGGCGTGCACGCGCTCGCCCGCGTCCTGTCCCTGCCCGCGGCCGCGGTCTTCGCCCCGCTCGTCGCCTGCGCGGCGGGGCTGGCGGTGATCGGCTGCTGCGCAGGGTTCAAGCGACGCCTCATCGGCGTCTATCGCCCGAGAGTGGAGCCGTTGTGGAGCCGGTTCGTCCGGCGCACGGAATTCGTCACCGGGCTGTACGAGGCCGCCGCGGTCCCGGCCGGGGTCGCTCTCCTGGCCGGCACCCCGTTCCTGCCGCCCGTGCTGCGCTGGTTCGGGGCCCGCATCGGCAGGCGCACCTGTATAGCGACCACCTACATGACCGAGTTCGACCTGGTGGAGATCGGTGACGACGTCGCGATCGGATCGGGGGTGTCCCTGCAGACCCATCTCTTCGAGGACCGCGTCATGAAGATGTCCGCCGTGACCGTACGGTCCGGCGCGAGCATCGGCGCCCGCGCCGTCGTGCTCTACGACTCGGTGGTGGGCGAGGACGTGTCGCTCGGTGCTCTGTCGCTGCTGATGAAGGGTGAGCGGCTCACGCCGGGAACGAGCTGGCGAGGCATCCCGGCGCAGGCCGCGTGACAGATGTGCGAGGAACACCATGAGATCAACCGGCGTCCGCGGGGCCCTGCGCCGCCTCTTCCGCCAGGAGAAGGCCCCGCCGCCGCGCTCCGGGCGGCCGATCGCGCTCGTCTACCGGGGCCCGGCCTCGATCCCGGGTTGCTCCGAGGCGGTCGCCGGGTTGCTGGAGGCCAGCCGCTGGGGCTTCGACGTCCGCTACACCGGCCCGCACGAGGAGATCCCGCTCTCGGCGGAGGCGCTGGCCGGGGCCGCCGTGTACGCCCAGCCCGGTGGCGGGGATCTGGACCGCGGCTACCGGCATCTCAAGCGGCATCGCGGCCTGCTCCGCGACTACGTCGCCCGAGGCGGCCGTTATCTCGGCTTCTGTCTCGGCGGCTATCTCGCCGGAGCCACCCCGGGGTTCGCCCTGCTGCCTGGCGACACCGACCAGTACATCGTCTCGCCGGGCTCGACCGTGGAGGGCGAGGAGGACACGCTCGTCGACGTGCGGTGGCGCGGCCGGGACAGGAGCGTGTTCTTCCAGGACGGACCCTGCTTCCTGCTCGACCCGGGCAACAAGGCCAGCGTCCTCGCCACCTACCCCAACGGCGCCGTGGCCGCCCTCGTCGCGCCGTACGGCGCGGGCCGGGTCGGCGTGGTCGGCCCGCATCCGGAGGCCACCGACGACTGGTTCACGGACGCCGGCCTGCCGGTGCGGCACGCACAGGACCTCGGCCTCGACCTCGTGGACGCGGCGATGACCGAGTGAGCACCGTAACAGGTGTGTTTTAAGAGGAAATTGGCACAAATGTGACTAGTAGGGATGAATTACCGCTTACTACCAAAAATCCCCATTATGGGGAGATGGTGCGTAAATTGGCCGCCCTCGCCGCGAGCCTCACCGTGATGGCGTCCTCGGCGGCTCCGGCCGCCGCGGAACCGGTCACCTTCCTTCCCGGGGCGGCGGGGGCGGGCGATCCCTACTACCCCCTCCAGGGCAACGGCGGCTACGACGTCGGACACTACGACCTGCGCCTGCGGTTCGATCCCGACGGCCACAAGGTGGACGCCACCACGACGATCACCGCGATCGCCGCCCAGAACCTGTCGCGGTTCAACCTCGACTTCTCCGGGCCGTCGATCAGCGACGTACTGGTGAACGGCGCCCGGGCCGCATACCGGCGCGACGGCCAGGAACTGGTGGTCACCCCGCCGAACGGGCTGAGGTCGGGAAGCACGTTCACGGTCGCGGTCTCCTACGCCGGTGCCCCGAAGGCGGTCTCGGACGCGACCGGCGAGCAGGGATGGATCAGGACCAAGGACGGCGCGTACGTGGCGTCCCAGCCGGACGGCGCGCGCAGCTGGTTCCCGGCCGACGACAGCCCGGCGGACAAGGCCACCTTCTCCTTCCGGGTGTCCGCACCCGGGGATCTCACCGTGCTGGCCAACGGCGAGCGTACGGGGACCGGCGGCGCGGACGCCGACGGCTACCGGACCACGCGATGGGAGATGAGGCAGCCGATGGCGCCCTATCTCGCCACGGTCGCGATCGGACGCTTCGTGGTGAGCGAGGGCACGGTCGACGGCATGCCCAACGTGACCGCCTACGACCCGTCGCTGGCGGATGAGTCGAAGGACCTGCACGACTTCACGGCGAAGGCGGTCGCGTGGGAGACCGGGCTCTTCGGCCCCTACCCGTTCTCCTCCACGGGAGGCATCGCCGACGGCGACGGCTCCGTGACCGCGCTGGAGACCCAGGGCCGGCCCGTCTACAGCGGCGGCCCGACCGACGACCTGGAGATCGTGCACGAGCTGGCACACCAGTGGTTCGGCGACAGCGTCGGCGTGCGGAGCTGGCGCGACATCTGGCTCAACGAGGGCTTCGCGACGTACGCCGAATGGCTCTACCAGGAGCAGCACGGCGGGCCGACCGCCAAGAAGATCTTCGACCGGCACTACCGGAAGACCGGCCACTTCTGGAACCTGAAGACCGGCGATCCCGGTCAGGCGCACATGTTCGACGAGCACGCGGTGTACCTCCGGGGCGCGATGACCGTCCAGGCCCTGCGTACGAAGATCGGGGACAAGGTGTTCTTCCCCCTGCTGAAGACCTGGGCGCAGGGGAACAGGCACGGCACGGCGACCACGGCCGACTTCGTCGCCCTCGCGGAGAGGCTCAGCGGGCAGAACCTCCGCCCCTTCTTCGACGCATGGCTCTACCAGGCGAAAAAGCCCCGGCTCTGAACCCGGCGCGCCCGGCGTGGCGCCGGCGAGGGACGTTCCGGCGGGGGGCGTGTGCACGCCGCGGATGTATCCGGGAGTCGCGATCGACACTGACACATCTCCTCCGAGGATGATCCGCCGCAATCACCCGCCGGGTAACCTTGCAGGCCGGTGTGCCCGCTCCGTCCGCGGCCGCGGACACAGGGGACATGGCCTTCAGCAGTGCTTTATATGCTTTCTTTCTCCTGTTCATGACGGTGATCGCGAGGGTGGACATGGTCGAGAGGGCAGGCACCGCGAAGCGTGCGCGATCACGCGCCGCCGGCGGTGACCCCGAACTGGATCTGCGGCAGCTCCTGGCAGGCCTCACCGCCGTACGGGACGGCGACTTCGGCACCCGGCTCCCCGAGGACGGCGACGGCCTGCTGACGGAGATCGCGACGGTGTTCAACGGGATGGTCGACCAGCTGTCCCTGTTCACCTCCGAGGTGACCCGCGTGGCTCGGGAGGTGGGCACCGAGGGCCAGCTCGGCGGCCAGGCCGAGGTGCCGGGAGTGTCGGGCACCTGGAAGGACCTGACCGACTCGGTGAACGCGATGGCGGGCAACCTCACCAGCCAGGTCCGCTCCATCGCCGAGGTCACCACCGCCGTCGCCAAGGGCGACCTCTCCCAGAAGATCACCGTCGACGCCCGCGGCGAGATCCTCGAACTCAAGAACACCGTCAACACCATGGTCGACCAGCTCTCATCCTTCGCCGACGAAGTCACCCGCGTCGCCCGCGAAGTCGGCACCGAAGGCCAGCTCGGCGGCCAAGCACAGGTGCCCGGCGTCGCCGGAACCTGGCGCGACCTCACCGACTCCGTCAACTTCATGGCCGGCAACCTCACCAGCCAGGTCCGCTCCATCGCCGAGGTCACCACCGCCGTCGCCAAGGGCGACCTCTCCCAGAAGATCACCGTCGACGCCCGCGGCGAGATCCTCGAACTCAAGAACACCGTCAACACCATGGTCGACCAGCTCTCATCCTTCGCCGACGAAGTCACCCGCGTCGCCCGCGAAGTCGGCACCGAAGGCCAGCTCGGCGGCCAAGCACAGGTGCCCGGCGTCGCCGGAACCTGGCGCGACCTCACCGACTCCGTCAACTTCATGGCCGGCAACCTCACCAGTCAGGTCCGCTCCATCGCCCAGGTGACCACGGCCGTGGCCCGCGGCAACCTCTCCCAGAAGATCACCGTCGACGCCCGCGGCGAGATCCTCGAACTCAAGAACACCGTCAACACCATGGTCGACCAGCTCTCATCCTTCGCCGACGAAGTCACCCGCGTCGCCCGCGAGGTCGGCACCGAGGGCCAGCTCGGCGGCCAGGCCGACGTCAAGGGCGTGTCGGGCACCTGGCGCGACCTCACCGACTCGGTGAACTTCATGGCCGGCAACCTCACCAGCCAGGTCCGCAACATCTCCCAGGTCGCCACCGCGGTCGCCAAGGGCGACCTCTCCCAGAAGATCACCGTCGACGCCCGCGGCGAGGTCGCCGCGCTCGCCCAGACCATCAACACCATGGTCGACACGCTCAGCGCGTTCGCCGACGAGGTCACCCGCGTCGCCCGCGAGGTCGGCACCGAGGGACGGCTGGGCGGCCAGGCCGACGTCAAGGGCGTCTCCGGCACGTGGAAGGCGCTGACCGAGTCGGTGAACGTCATGGCCGACAACCTCACCGACCAGGTGCGCAGCATCGCCGAGGTGACCACGGCGGTCGCCAAGGGCGACCTGTCGCAGAAGATCCGCGTCGACGCCCGCGGCGAGATCCTGGAGCTGAAGGAGACCATCAACACGATGGTCGACCAGCTGTCCTCCTTCGCCGACGAGGTCACCCGCGTCGCCCGCGAGGTCGGCACCGAGGGACGGCTGGGCGGCCAGGCCACCGTACGCGGCGTCTCGGGCACCTGGAAGGACCTCACCGACTCCGTCAACGTGATGGCGTCCAACCTCACCAGCCAGGTGCGCTCGATCGCCCAGGTCGCCACCGCGGTCGCCAAGGGCGACCTGTCGCAGAAGATCACCGTCGAGGCCAAGGGCGAGGTCGCCGCGCTCGCCCAGACCATCAACACCATGGTCGACACGCTGAGCGCGTTCGCCGACGAGGTCACCCGCGTCGCCCGCGAGGTCGGCACCGAGGGCCAGCTCGGCGGCCAGGCCCGGGTGCCCAACGTCGCGGGCACCTGGAAGGACCTCACCGACAACGTCAACTCGATGGCCGACAACCTCACCAACCAGGTGCGCTCGATCGCCCAGGTCACCACGGCCGTCGCGCAGGGCGACCTGACGAAGAAGATCGACGTCGTCGCCCGCGGCGAGATCCTCGCGCTGAAGACGACCATCAACACGATGGTCGACCAGCTGTCCTCGTTCGCCGCCGAGGTCACCCGCGTCGCCCGCGAGGTCGGCAGCGAGGGACGGCTGGGCGGCCAGGCCGAGGTCGAGGGCGTGTCGGGCACCTGGAAGCGGCTGACCGAGAACGTCAACGAGCTGGCCGGCAACCTCACCCGCCAGGTGCGCGCGATCGCCGAGGTGACCAGCGCGGTCACCTCCGGCGACCTGACCCGGTCGATCACCGTGGACGCCGAGGGCGAGCTGGCCGACCTCAAGGACAACGTCAACTCCATGGTGGAGTCGCTGCGCGAGTCGACCAGGGCCAACCAGGAGCAGGACTGGCTCAAGACCAACCTCGCCCGCATCTCCGGGCTCATGCAGGGCCACCGCGACCTGTCGGCGGTCGCCGAGCTGGTCATGAACGAGCTGGCCCCGCTGGTCAACGCCCAGCACGGCACGTTCCTGCTGGCCGAGGAGACCGCCGCGGACGCGGAGCTGCGGGTGGTCGGCTGCTACGGCCACCGCGACGCCTCGCGCCGCCACGCGTTCGGCGAGTCGCTGGTCGGCCAGGCCGCGCAGGCCAGGCGCACGATCCTGGTGGAGGACATCCCGCCGGGCTACCTGACCGTGTCGTCCAGTCTCGGCGAGGCCGGGCCCGTCAACCTCATCGTGCTGCCGATCGTGGTCGAGGACCAGGTGCTCGGCGTGATCGAGCTGGCCAGCCTCGGGCGCTTCGCCGGCATCCACCGGAACTTCCTGGAGCAGCTCGTCGAGACGATCGGCGTCAACGTGAACACGATCGTGGCCAACGCCCGCACCGACGCGCTGCTGGCCGAGTCGCAGCGGCTCGCCACCGAGCTCCAGGTGCGGCAGGAGGAGCTGCAGCGCTCGAACGCCGAGCTGGAGGAGAAGGCGGAGCTGCTGGCCCAGCAGAACCGCGACATCGAGACCAAGAACAGCGAGATCGAGCAGGCCCGCCAGGAGCTGGAGGACCGGGCCCAGCAGCTCGCGCTGGCGTCCAAGTACAAGAGCGAGTTCCTCGCCAACATGAGCCACGAGCTGCGCACGCCGCTCAACTCGCTGCTCATCCTGGCGCAGCTCCTCTCCCAGAACCCCACCCGCAACCTCACGCCCAAGCAGGTGGAGTACGCCAACGTCATCCACTCGGCCGGCACCGACCTGCTCCAGCTCATCAACGACATCCTCGACCTGTCCAAGATCGAGGCCGGCAAGATGGACATCACGCCGGAGCCGGTCAGCCTGCGTCAGCTGCTCGACTACGTGGACGCCAACTTCCGCCCGCTGACCACCCAGAAGGGGCTGCGGTTCGGGGTGACGGTGGCCTCCGACGTGCCGGCCCAGCTGCTCACCGACGAGCAGCGGCTGCGGCAGGTGCTGCGCAACCTGCTGTCGAACGCGGTCAAGTTCACCGAGGCGGGCTCGGTCGAGCTGTGCATCGAACGGGCGGCCGACGTGGACCTGCCGGACGCCGCCGGCCAGGAGATCCTGGCCTTCCACGTGGTGGACACCGGCATCGGCATCGCCGCGGAGAACCTCTCGCAGATCTTCGACGCCTTCCAGCAGGCCGACGGCACGACCAGCCGCAAGTACGGCGGCACCGGCCTCGGCCTGTCGATCAGCCGGGAGATCGCGACCCTGCTCGGCGGTGAGATCCGCGCGACCAGCACGCTGGGCGAGGGCAGCACGTTCACGCTCTACCTCCCGCTGGCCCACGTCAACGGCGCGCAGAGGGATGAACCCGCGGCGTGGGAGGAGGGGCCGCTGATCGTCCCGCGCTCCGTCGCCGCGCACGACGCGCCCGCGGCGGCGCCGGCCTCGGGCGGCCGGGACGGCGGCGGGGCGGGGCGCCGTCTGCTGGTCGTCGAGGCCAAGCCCGGCGGCCTGCTGTCCATGCTGGCCCAGAGCGTGGCAGCCGACCTGCACGACACCTACGGGCGGGTCCAGGTGTCGACCGCGAACGACGCCCACTCCGCGCTGTCGATGCTGCGGCAGGAGAGCGTCCACTGCGTCGTGCTCGATCTCGGCATGCCGCACGACACCGCGGCCGACTTCCTCAAGGGGCTCGACTCCGATCCTGCGTTGCGCGCGCTGCCGGTGCTCGCGCACCACTCGCGCAAGCTGTCGCGGCCCCAGGAGGACCTGCTGCAGGTGCGCTCCCGCAACCAGCCGCTGGAGCGCCTGCCCAGCCTCGACGAGCTGCGTGAGCGGATCACCCTGCACCTGTCCGCCGAGGAGCCCGGCAGCGTCCTGCCGCTCGTGCAGCCGGCCTCGGAGGACGGCGCGCAGGAGCTCGGGAAGGTCGACAGCGCGCTCGTGGGCCGCAAGGTGCTGGTCGTGGACGACGACGTGCGCAACGTCTTCGCGCTCACCACGATCCTCGAACTGCACGGCATGCAGGTGCTGTACGCGGAGGACGGCCGCAAGGGCATCGACGTGCTGATGCGCAACGACGACGTCGACCTGGTGCTGATGGACATCATGATGCCGGAGATGGACGGCTACGCCGCCACCACCGCCATCCGGTCCATGCCGCGCTTCGCCCAGCTGCCGATCATCGCGGTCACCGCCAAGGCCATGCACGGCGACCGGGAGAAGACGCTGTCGTCGGGCGCGAGCGACTACGTCACCAAGCCGGTGGACGCCGAGGAGCTCATCGTCTGCATGCAGCACTGGCTGGACCTGCCCGGCAACGCGGACAGGTAGGCGCGGCGCCCCGGAGATGAGAGGTCAGATCTGTGATCGTTCACAGATCTGACCCGGCATGCGGGACTGAAAATTTCACTGATCGGCGCGCGGCGTCGAGGTGCAGGTGACACCCCCAGGCCTGCTTCTACCAGCCGCGATCGACTTACTTGGACGCGTCCGATGATTGCGTTCACATCGGTGAATCGGAGCCGATTGACCACACCGCCGATATCGCGTTGTGATGACGCACCCGGCGCATCTCGTCGCACCGCACCCGCCGGGGGCAGGTCCGACCCGGGAGGTCCCGCCTCGGAGAACCCGATCACGCCCATGCTTCCGGCGCCCTCACGGCCGAACGCTGCGCCCCCATCGGCACCCCCTCATGGAGTTCCAGATGACCACACGACGAAGATCCGCTCTGGTCGCCGCCGTGGCCTGCGCCGCCGCGCTCGCCGGGGCCGGGGTCCTGCCGGCCCTGCCCGCCTCGGCGGCGGCGGGCTGCCGGGTGGACTACCAGGTGACCAACCAGTGGCAGGACGGCTTCGGCACCGCCATCACGATCACCAACCTCGGCGACGCGATCAACGGCTGGACGCTCACCTGGTCCTACTCCGCGGGCCAGACCGTTACGCAGGCGTGGAACGCCACCGTGACCCAGAGCGGCGGCCAGGTCAGCGCCAAGGACGCCGGTTACAACGCCTCGATCCCCACCGGCGGCACGACGTCGTTCGGCTTCAACGGCTCGTGGAACAACTCGTCCAATCCCGTGCCCGCGAGCTTCGCGCTCAACGGCACCACCTGCACCGGCGGGGTCACGAGCAGCCCCTCTCCGAGTCCCAGCGCGAGCCCGAGCGTCAGTCCGAGCGCGAGCCCGACCCCGTCGCCCTCCGCCAGCCCCACGCCGAGCCCTTCCGCGAGCCCCTCCCCGAGCCCCACGCCGAGCCCCTCCCCGAGCCCCACGAGCATCCCGGCGGGCGCGCGGCAGATGGAGGACCTCGACCGCGGCCTGATCAGCGTGCGGTCGGGCAGCGGCAACCTGGTCTCCTGGCGCCTGCTCGGCACCGAGAGCATCGGCACCGGGTTCAACGTCTACCGGGGATCGACGAAGCTGAACTCCTCGCCGATCACCAACTCCACGAACTACCTCGACTCCGGGGCCGCCGCCGACGCCACGTACACGGTGCGGGCCGTGGTGAACGGCGCGGAGCAGGCGGCGTCGCAGACGTCGCTGCGCTTCACCGGCGGCGACCACCTCGACGTGCCCATCCAGCCGCCGTCCGGCGGCACCACACCCGACGGGGTGGCCTACACCTACAGCGCCAACGACGCGAGCGTGGGCGACCTCGACGGCGACGGGCAGTACGAGTTCGTGCTGAAGTGGGACCCGTCCAACGCCAAGGACAACTCCCAGTCGGGCTACACCGGTGACGTGTTCGTCGACGCGTACCGGCTCAACGGCTCCCGCATGTGGCGGATCGACCTCGGGCGCAACATCCGCGCCGGCGCCCACTACACGCAGTTCCAGGTGTACGACTACGACGGCGACGGCAGGGCCGAGGTGGCGATGAAGACCGCCGACGGCACCAGGGACGGCGCCGGGAGAGTCATCGGCAGCTCCTCGGCCGACTACCGCAACTCCTCCGGCTACGTCCTGTCCGGTCCCGAATACCTGACCATGTTCAACGGCCAGACCGGCGCGGCCATGTCCACCGTGAACTACGACCCGCCGCGCGGGACGGTCTCCTCCTGGGGCGACTCCTACGGCAACCGCGTGGACCGCTTCCTCGCCGCCACCGCCTACCTCGACGGCGCCCGCCCGTCGCTGATCATGTCGCGCGGCTACTACACGCGTACGGTCATCGCCGCCTGGGACTTCCGCAACGGCTCACTGGTCGAGCGGTGGAAGTTCGACTCCGACTCCGCGGGCAGCCAGTACACGGGGCAGGGCAACCACAACCTGGCCGTCGCCGACGTGGACGCCGACGGCAAGGACGAGATCGTCTTCGGCGCGATGGCGATCAACGACAACGGCTCGGCGCTGTGGAACACCCGCAACGGCCACGGCGACGCCATGCACGTCGGCGACCTCGATCCGTCGCGCGCCGGGCTGGAGGTGTTCAAGGTGGACGAGGACACCAGCAAGCCCGCGGCGTGGATGGCCGACGCCCGCACCGGCTCGATCATCTGGAGCAACGCCTCCTGCGGCTGCGACAACGGCCGCGGCGTCTCCGACGACGTCTGGTCCGGCAGCTCGGGCGCCGAGTCGTGGTCGTCCGGGGTCGGCGGCGTCTTCAACACCAGGGGGCAGAACGTCGGGCGCAAGCCGGGCTCGGCGAACTTCCTCGCGTGGTGGGACGCCGACCCGGTCCGCGAACTGCTCGACGGCACCCACATCGACAAGTACGGCACCGGCGGCGACACCCGCCTGCTGACCGGCTCGAACGTGCACTCCAACAACGGCACCAAGTCCACCC
Source organism: Microbispora bryophytorum (assembly GCF_006874465.1). GTDB lineage: Bacteria > Actinomycetota > Actinomycetes > Streptosporangiales > Streptosporangiaceae > Microbispora > Microbispora bryophytorum. The sequence goes on from NZ_VIRL01000010.1 coordinate 238,773, forward strand.
CGTCCCTGTCCGCCGACCTGTTCGGCGACTGGCGCGAGGAGGTCGTCTGGCCGACGAGCGACAACACCGCCCTGCGGATCTACAGCACGACCACGGCGACGAGCCGGCAGATCTACACGCTGATGCACGACCCGGTATACCGGGTGGCGGTCGCCTGGCAGAACACCGCCTACAACCAGCCGCCCCACACGGGCTTCTTCCTCGGGGACGGCATGTCCACCCCGGCCAAGCCGAACATCTATCTGAGGTGAGACCCCGGCGGCGGTCGCGGACACACCTGGCGAGGTCCGCGGCCGCCGCCGTGCCGGGCACGCCCGGAGCACTCAGCTCGCGACCTCCGCGAGGCCCAGTCCGAGCTGGGTGTACAGCTCCAACTGGTCGAAGTACTCCCGGTGAGTTTTGATCTTGCCGTCCTCGACGAAGGACGCGCAGGTGCCACGGAAGGTGACCGGCCGATTGGTCGCCTCCATCTCCCGCCCGTCCGGCAGCAGGATCGGCCCGAGGTGGGTGCCCGTGGCCGTCCACTCCACCATCATCGGCGCGTCACAGGCGGTGGCTTCGTACCAAACGATAAGCTGGAAGTCGGGAAAGCTCCTGAACACCTGCTCGTACATCCATCCGATCTGCTCGTGTCCCTCCGCCACACCGAAGGGCGAGACGAGGACGGCGTCCGGACTGAAGACTTCGAGCACAGCCTCCAGATTGTGTTCGTTGAGCGCATCGGCCAGCTGACGCTTCACAGCCCATAGATCCGACATGACGACAGTCCTTCGACGGTCGGTATACAGTCCAACAACTCTAGTCAGGACCTGGTCAGACGTCTCTCCGGATTGCGTTACCGGAGCACCAGAAGCGGGTTCCGATTTCACACGATTGCGCAATCTCGGCACAGCGGTTCCGGCGGCGTCCCGCTGACTGCGCGTCGAAGCCTCCAGGCCCCCCTGCCACCGCGTGACCAGCGCCTTTGTGGGTAGGCCAGTCACTGCGGAGGGCCGAGGGGGTGGCATGATGCGATCGTCGATCAGTCTCGGCCGCGTGGCCGGGGTCCCGGTCGGGCTCAACATCAGCGTCGTCGTGATCGTCGTGATCCTGGTGATCGGACTGGCCTTCGGCCGTTTCCCCATCGCCTTCCCCGGCCTCTCGACCGCGGCGTACGTGCTGGCCGCGGTGGTGTCGGCCCTGCTCTTCCTGGCCTCGCTGCTCGCGCACGAGCTGGCCCACGCGATCGTCGCCAAGCGGCACGGGCTGGAGGTCAACGGCATCACCCTCTGGCTGCTCGGCGGGGTGGCCGAACTGCGCGGGGAGCCCCGCTCCCCCGGCGCCGACCTCAAGATCGCCGGGGTGGGGCCGCTGACCAGCGTCGTGCTCGGCGGCGTCTTCGCCCTCGTGTCCTGGGGGGTTTCCGCCGCCGGCACGCCACCGCTGATCAGTGGGATGTTCGGCTACCTGGCCGCGGTGAACGTGCTGCTGGCCGTGTTCAACCTCGTGCCCGCCGCGCCGCTGGACGGCGGCCGGGTGCTGCGCGCCTTCCTGTGGGCGCGCTGGCACGACCGCCTGCGGGCCGCCGTGGCCGCCGCCCGGGCCGGCCGGGTCTTCGGCTACCTCCTGATCGCGATCGGCTTCCTCAACCTCGTCTCCGGCCTCAGCCTTCAGGGGTTCTGGCTGGCCCTGATCGGCCTGTTCCTGGTGAACGCGGCCACCGCCGAGGAGCAGCAGACGCAGATCGACGCCGCTCTGCACGGGATCACGGTGGGTGAGGTGATGTCGCGTGACCCGGTCGTCGCCCATCCCGACGAGACCGTGGCCGGTCTGGTCGACCGGCTCGTGCTGCGCCACCACCTGTCCACCTATCCGCTACGGGACGACGACGGCCGATTTTCGGGGCTGGTGACGCTGGGCCGCGTCCGGCGCGTGCCGCCCGACGATCGCGCGATCACCAGACTGCGGAAGATCGCATGTCCGCCGTCGGACGTGCCCACCGCCCGCCCCGGCGACCAGCTCACGGAGCTGCTCCAGCGGATGAGCGGGTGCACGGACGGCCGGGCCGTGGTCCTCGACGACGACGGGCACCTGGTCGGCCTGGTCACCCCCACCGACATCAGCAGGACCATCCAGACGGTGGACCTGCGGGCGCGCGAGCCGTACCGGACGCCGCGTGGCGCCGACCTCGCTCCGCCCCCTCCCGGAGACCGCACCCCCGGAGGACCCTCTTCCGGAGGCCCCGCTCCCAGCGGTCCCGCTCCCGGAGGGCCCGCTCCCGGAGGCCCCGCTCCTGGAGGCACGGTCCCGCCGGCCGGTCGCCGCGACGCCGCCTGACCGACGCCGCCCGAACGCGCCGTCTGAACGCGCCCGCCGCGGCGCGCGTCATCCGGCCCGCGTGATCCGGCCGCCGTGATCCGGCCCGCGTCATTCGGTGCGCGTCATTCGGTGCGTTGTCATTCGGTGCGGGTCATTCGTCGGCGGGTCATTCGTCGGCGGGTTCCTCGACGTCGTCGGGCGAGTCGGCGCCGGGGGCGTGCCAGTCGCCGGACACGCCGCCGTCCAGATCCGCGCCGGGCTCCACGTCGGCCGACTCCGCCAGCGGCGGCAGCCGGTCGGGGATCAGGTTCTCCGGCTCCGCGTTGTCCTTCGGCATGGCCTCCTCCTCGGACTGCTGCCTCTCCGTCTTCGCGTACCCTCCAGTGGCGCCGACATTCGGTCAGGTCGCAGAGACGGACGCGACAGCCGAAAACAGATTCGCGAGCCGTGTCGAACGAGGGACCAGGGGTAGGCGGACGGTGCGACCGGACCGGACAAAGCGGTCGTAAATGATAGAGGCAGGCTCTCAAGGAGGTGGGGATATGACGATCGTCGACGACACGGCGGTCGAACGGCGGCGGCTGCGGTTCGAGCGGGACGCGCTGCCGTACATCGACCAGATCTACGCCGGCGCCCTACGGCTCGCCCGAAACCCCGCCGACGCCGAAGACCTGGTGCAGGACGTCTACCTGCGGGCCTTCAGCAGCTTCCACCAGTTCCGCGAGGGCACGAACCTACGGGCCTGGCTGTACCGCATCCTGACCAACACCTACATCAACACCTACCGGCGGCAGCAGCGGCAGCCGCAGCGGTCCGCGGCCGAGGACGTGGAGGACTGGCAGCTCGCCGACGCGGCCTCGCACACCTCGTCGGGGCTCAAGTCGGCCGAGGTGGAGGCCCTGGACGGGTTACCCGACTCCCGGGTGAAGCAGGCGCTGCAGGACCTGCCCGAGGACTTCCGGCTCGCGGTCTACCTCGCCGACGTGGAGGGCTTCGCCTACAAGGAGATCGCGCAGATCACGGACGTCCCCATCGGCACCGTCATGTCACGGCTGCACCGGGGACGCCGGCAACTGCGGACCAAGCTGGAGGACTACGCCGCCGAGCTCGGCCTGCTCCGGGCGGCAAGCGCCGCCGCCCGGGACGGTGAGAAGACCTAGGCAGGCGACTCAGGCGTCCCCGCGCCTTACCCCGAGGCCTTCCCGGGCAGGCGCACCCAGGCGGGGGACTCCTCCCCCGGCGCGTACGCGGAGCCGAGGCGCTTGCCCACCACACCGGGCAGGCCCTGCTCGGCCGCCGCCCGCCGCACCGCGTCCACCTCACCCGGCCAGGACGGCGCCGTCTGCCAGCGCGGCCCGTCGACCGCGAGGCCCTCCAGACCCAGCCGGCGCCGCTCGAACGGCTCGTCCAGCAACGACCGGCCGTCGTCGTAGAGCAGGTCGTAGGCGACGTAGACGGCCGCGCCCGCGAACGTGACGACCTCGCCGTCGAGCACGGCGGCCCTGCTGCCGAACGCCTCGGCCAGCGGGCGCAGCCAGCGGTGCTCCCCGGTGACGTCCGCGCCGCCCGCGTCGCGCAGGGTGAGCCTGCCGCCCTCCACGTACGCGAGCGCCCGCGCGCCGCCCCACCAGAACTCCCAGGCGTACGCCTCCGGGTCGCGCGGCACGCGGGCGCGGGTGACCGGCGTCATCGGCGCGAGCGAGGCGGGCGGGGGCTCCCACCGCCCGCTGGGCGGATCCATCCGGTGGATCATCCAGTTGCGGCCCCGGGTCCGGAACAGCACGTAGCGGCCCGCGACCCGGGAGCCGGTCAGCACGATCTTGACCTCGCGGTCGCTCCACTTCTCGGTCGCGTAGTGGCCGCGGTCCCAGATCGTCATCGTGCCGCCGCCGTACTCGCCCTTGGGGATCTCGCCCTCGAACCGGGCGTACTCCATGGGGTGGTCCTCGGTGTGGACGGCGAGGTGGTTGGTCGCGGGGTCGGGCGGCAGGCCCTTGGGGATCGCCCAGGAGACCAGCACCCCGCCCCGCTCCAGGCGCAGGTCCCAGTGCAGGGACCGGGCGTGGTGCTCCTGAATGACGAACGTGTCGTCCTCGCCCCGCGGCAGCGGCCCCTCGGCGGGGACCGGCTCGCCGGTGCGCGTCGCGTCGCGCTTGGCCCGGTAGGTCTCGAGTTTGTCGGCCATCTCACTCGTCCTACCCACGGCGCGACTCCCCGTGGGTGACAAGCGTGTCACCTTGTAGCGACATGTCCGGTTAAGGACTTCGTGACCACTTGGTGATTGGCAGTCACTATCGTCACCCAGCATGAGTTCAGCGATCAGGTTGACCGTGGGCGCCGGCGTCGTGGCCCTCGGTCTCCTTCTGCCCGGCACCCCCGCCACAGCGGCCCCGAGCCACACGGTCAAGATCACCATCATGGCCAGCTCCGACGTCCACGGAAACGCGCTCAACTGGGACTACTACAAGAACGCGGAGTACGACGACAGCACGCACAACGACGTGGGTCTGGCGAAGATCTCGACGATGGTGTCGAAGATCAGGGCCGACCGCGGCGCCGACCACACCCTGCTGTTCGACTCCGGTGACACCCTTCAGGGCACGCCTCTGGACTACTACTACGCCAAGGTCGAGCCGATCACCTCCACGGGCGAGATCCACCCCATGGCGAAGGCCATGAACGCCATCGGGTACGACGCCGTGACGTTGGGCAACCACGAGTTCAACTACGGCCTGCCGCTGCTCGGCGCGTGGGTCACGCAGATGAAGGCGCCGGTCCTCGGCGCGAACGCCGTCTCCGCCACCACCGGTCAGCCGGCCTACCAGCCGTACGTCATCAAGACCATGAAGGTGAAGGGCGAAAAGCCGATCAAGGTGGGCGTGCTCGGCCTCACCAACCCCGGCGTCGCGATCTGGGACAAGGCGAACGTCGACGGCAAGCTGAGGTTCCTCGACCTCGTCGAGACCGCCAAGAAGTGGGTGCCGGTCATCCGCGGCCTCGGCGCGGACGTGGTCCTGGTCACCGCCCACGCGGGCGACGACGGCATGTCGTCCTACGGCTCCGACCTGCCGGTGGAGAACGCCGCCGCCATGGTCGCCGAGCAGGTGCCCGGCGTCGACGCCGTCCTCTTCGGCCACGCGCACAACGAGGTGCCGCAGCGCTTCGTCACCAACAAGGTCACCGGCCAGCAGGTGCTGCTGACCGAGCCCGCCAAGTGGGGCCAGCGCCTCAGCGTCGTCGACTTCGCCCTCGCCAAAGAGCGCGGGAAGTGGACGGTGACCGGCAAGTCGTCCACGACGCTCAACACCAACACGGTGGCCGAGGACCCGAAGATCGTCGCGCTCATGAAGGAGTCGCACGACAAGACCGTCGGCTACGTCAACAAGGTCATCGCCCAGTCCGCCCAGGAGCTGTCGGCGGCCGAGTCGCCGTACAAGGACACGCCGATCCTCGACTACATCCAGAAGGTCCAGACCGACCTCGTCGGCAAGGCCCTCGCCGGCACCGCCGACGCCTCGCTGCCCGTGCTGTCGATCGCCGCGCCGTTCAGCCGCACCGCCGTGTTCCCGGCCGGGCCGGTCAGCGTCCGCGACATGGCCGGGCTGTACGTCTACGACAACACGCTGCTCGGCGTCAAGCTGAACGGCGCCCAGATCAAGGACTTCCTTGAGTACTCGGCGAAGTACTTCGCACAGGTCGCCCCGGGCGCGCCGATCGACCTCGCCACGCTCACGAACGCCGGCGGCATGCCCGACTACAACTACGACCAGCTCTCCGGAGTGACGTACGACATCGACATCTCCAAGCCGGTCGGCCAGCGCATCGTCGGCCTGTCCTACCAGGGCAAGCCCGTCACCGCCGACCAGCAGTTCGTCGTGGCCATCAACAACTACCGCCAGTCGGGCGGCGGCGGCTTCCCGCACGTCTCGACCGCCCCGGTCGTCTACAACGCGCAGGTGGAGATCCGCCAGGCGCTGATCGAGTACGCCGCCGCGAACGGCACCATCGACCCGGCGACGTTCGCCGAGGCGAACTGGAAGCTCGTCCGCGACGGGGTCCCCGTCTTCGAGAAGTGACCAGTGGGGGTGGTCCGCGTCCCGGGCCACCCCCTTTTTTCTCCTGAGTGGTCGTACTCAGTCGATCCGGGTGATCCCGCTCATGCCCGCGCGCCGATCCGGCGGCGACACTGACGTGTCCGAACGCCGAGGGAAAGGGTGGCCGTGAGCAGAAGCGGGATCGTCTTTCTCGCGATCGTGTCCACGATCGCGGGGCTTGTCCTGGTCTACGTGGCGGACGTGCCGCTGCCGGTGGTCGTCTCGCTGGGCTTCGGAGCGCTGTGCCTGCTCTGGCTGATCGTGCTCCTGACGGTGCCGTGGAACCTGTACTTCCAGGCCCATGCCCTGATCCACGAGATACGGGTCAGCCGCGAGCGCGGGATGGAGGTCTCGCCGGAGCGCGAGACCGAGGCCCTGCGCATCGCGGGGCGCATGCGCCGGGCGGCCGTCGCCGCCCACCTGCTGTCGGCCGCCCTGCTCGCGGTCGTCGCCTATTTCTCCGGCGAGACCGTCGGCTACTACTTCGCCGTCTTCTACCTGGTCGCCACGCTCTTCAGGCCGACCGGGGCCTGGTTCTCCCACCTGCGTGACCGCATGACCACGATGCTGGCGGAGGTCCGGTATCCCCGGGAGGACGTCGTCACGCTCGTCGAGCGAGTCACGGCGCTGGAGGGGCGGGCCGAGGAGTCCGAGGCGCGGGCCGCCGAACTGGCCGGGCGCCTCGACGCCCTCGCCGTGGAGACGCGCGCCGGGTTCCACGCGGCCACGGCGCGCGCGGACGACCTCGACCGCCGGCTCGACGCCATGGGCAGGACGTTCGAGGGCTCCCTCAGCCGTCTCACCGACAACCAGGAGGTCCTGTCGGGCATCAAGGCGTTCCTCCGCCTGATCAGATCCGAGACGGCGTAGTCCGCGAGCTTCCCCACTGCTCGTGGGCGCGGTGGCCGGGTCCGCCGCGGTAGGCGGTCCCGGCTCTCAGCAGCGTAAAACCGGAAATTCCCGATTTTGTGGACGGTCCCGTCAGTGCCCGATACCCTCTGCCGGGTCAAGATTGTCAGATCTTCAACAACAGGGCGGGAACGGCGTGGCACGCTCGTGGAGGGAGCTTCCCACGGGCCGGGTCGTGTATCTGCACGGCGACCCGGACGCCGTCGCACTTGCGGTCGACCCCCTGCCCGACGACGCGCCCGCGCTGGTCACCTACGTCCCCCGCCCGGCCGGCACCCCTGCCGCCACCGGAACCACTGGGGCCGGCACCACCGGCGCCGGCACCCCGGCGGCCGTGGTCGCCGACGTGCTGAGGGAGCTGGAGTCCGCCGCTCTCGCGATGTTCCCCGCCTGGCTGCCCGGGGCGGACGGCATCACCGGATCCGGCGGCGCGGCCGTCGCCGCCGTCCGCGCCCTCGCCCTGCGCACCGGCTCCGCCACCGGGCACTTCGGGCCCTTCCTCGCCCATCTCGCCGAACGGGCCCTGCGCGAGCGGGCCGCCCCGGGCGAGGTCAGGCGCGGGGTCGTGGCCGGAGGCCGTACGGCGGGCCGGGCCGGGACGTTCCCGCCCGAGATCCGCGCCGCCGGGCTGGCCCGGGTGCTCCGCTCGGGCTACCGGCGGCCGGAGGCCGCGATCCTCGTACGGGTTCCCTCCGGGCTCTCGCCTGCCTCCGAGGAGGTGCTGGTCGCGGCGTGCGAGTGGCTGGCTCACCACGGCGGGTTCGGCGTCTGGCTCACCGGGCCGCCGCCGCGCTCCGTCGACCGGATCGAGACCGTGACCGCCCCGATTCCCGAAGGGGTGGCGGCGCTCACCCGCGAGATCGCATCCGGCGCCCGCGAGGAGTCCGCCCCGCCTGCACTCGCCTTCCCACCGCTCACCTTCCCACCGCTCACCTTCCCGCCGCTCGCCGGATCGCCGCACCCGGGCAGCGCCGCCGAGCGGCGGCTGGAGGCGGCGCTGTCGCCGTGCGCCTGGGCGGCGGGCCGAGAGTGGAACCAGCTCCACGCCTCAGGGCCGCTCAGCAATCCGATCCGCGTCGACCTGCTCTGGCGTGCCGAGCGGTGCGTGGTCGAGATCGACGGCCCCGAGCACCTGTCGCCACTCCGCCTCGCCGCGGACAGCCGGCGCGACCTGAGCCTGCGCCGGGACGGTTACGCCGTCCGCCACTTCACCAACGAGCAGGTGCTGGAACGTCTCGGCACCGTGCTCGCCGAGTTGGAGCGCTTCCTCCACCAGTGCCGCAATGGAACGTTCGAAGGGTCACCCCATGCCTGACGCGTCGCTATCCCAGCGCGAGACCGCCATCCTCCTGCTGCTCATGGCCGAGGCCCGCGAGTTCGCCAACCCGGAACTCAAGGAGCGGTTCGGCTTCGAGATCGGCAAGAAGGAGCGCGAGCACCTGCAGCAGCTCAAGCTGATCGAGGTCGGGAAGAGAGGCCAGGCGTTCACCTGCACGTTGGCCGACGACGGCTGGGCCAGGGCGGCCGCGATGTTCCGTGAGGGCATCCCCAAATCCAGCCGTCTTGCGGCACGACTGCTCGAAGCGGTCGTCCGGGCCATGGCCTCCGGCCTCCAGCGGCACATGGATCGGAGCGGCGCCCCGCTCGCCGAGATCTTCGGCCAGGAGGACCTCGCCCCGGCGGTCACCGAGTCACGGGGTGCGGAACCGTCCGCCGCGCGGGCTGCGGCAGAACCGATCGCGCAGTCTCCGGTCGCGGACGTACCCCCGGTCGCGGACGTGCCTCCGGTCGCGGACGTGCCCCCGGACGCGGACGTCGAGACGTTGATCCGCAAGGCGTACGCACAGCTCGCCGACAAGCCGAACGCCTGGGTCAGCCTGACCCGGCTGCGTCCCCTCCTGGGCGACGCCTCCAGGAACGAGGTCGACACCGTCCTCCGTCACATGATCGGCCTTCCGGACGTTCGCCTGGTGCCCGAGTCCAACCAGAAGATGCTCACCGACGAGGACAGGGGCGCGGCTGTCGTGATCGGGGACCAGGCCAAGCACCTCATCCTGATCGGAGCATGATGACGAGCGACGAACTCGACGCCCTTCGGGCCCTGCGGTTCAACTACACGCGGGTCGCCGACGATGTATGGCGCCCGTTGCCGTTCCATGTCGAGGGGATACACCGGGACGCCGCGCAGGTCATCCTGGACGGCCTGCTGGAGGCGGAGGAGAGCGTCGCCGCGAGCCCCATCGGCGTCGCGATACAGGGCCAGCGGGGTACGGGCAAAACACATCTCCTTGGCTGGGTCCGCCAGAAGGTACACGAAGAGGACGCCTACTTCTTCCTCGTCAGCCTGCTCGACGCGAAGGACTTCTGGGAGAGCGTGCTGCTCTCCATGCTCGACAGCCTCTCCCGGCCGATGGCCGGGGACGGCAGTCAACTGAGGGAACTCCTGTGGCGTCTCTGCGTGCTCGCCGAGGTGCCCCAGGCGGCACGCGGCCCGATCATCGGCGACGTCCCCCTGTCCCGCGCCGACCTGGACGCCTTCATCAACGCCCTGCGTCGATACGACTCGCACGTCGGCCGCGATGTGCAGGACACCGCACGGGCCCTCACCCTGCGCGCCTCGCACGACCTGGCGGCGCAGGACATCGGCGACGCCTACCTCATCTCGGCGCCGCAGGGTGAGCCAGGCGAGCGCGCGGAGTGGGGGTTCCGGACAGTCGGGAAGACACCGCAGGAGATCGTCCACGACCTGTCCATGCTTCTCGCGCTGACCGGTCCCTCCGTCATCGCCGTGGACCAGGTCGACACGCTGATCGCCCAGTCCGCGACCCTCACCGGGGGCGGATCGGCGGAGGACCTCGAGCACCACCGGACGATCGAAAGCGTCGCGGGCGGCCTGATGACCCTTCGCGAGATGACCCGCCGCACGCTGACAGTCCTGTCCTGCCTCCCCCTCACGTGGACGTTGATCGAAGAACACGCCACGGACACCGTCCAGGACCGCTTCCGGATGACCCTGCCGCTGCGGACGATCCCGGACGCGAAGACGGGCCGCGCGCTGGTCGAGAAGCGGTTCGGCGCGCAGTACGGCGCGGCGGGGTTCACGCCGCCGTATCCGACGTGGCCGGTGAAGCCGGAGGCGTTCGAGGAGGCGCACCAGTACACGCCTCGCCAGTTGCTCATCCGGATCGACAAGCACGTCCGGTCGTGCCTCGCGAGCGGGCAGGTCACGGAGCTGGGACGGCTGACCGGCGCACCTTCGAACAAGATCGACCCTAAACCTCGGCCGCGGGATCCGGAACCCGACTTCGGCGAGCTGGACAGGCGGTTCGCGGAGCTGCGGAAACGGGCGGACGTAGCGGAGGCGCTGGACCCGATCACGGAGGACGCCGTGATGCCGCGCCTGCTGTCGGCCGGGCTGTCCGCCTGGATCGCCGAGCAGGGCGAGGACAGGCGGCTTTTCACCCAGGACCCGCCTCCGAGCACGAAGCCGCCCCTGCACGCCCGCCTGCGCCGGACCCTGGACGAGGAGACGGAGAACGAGGCCCACTGGTGCTTCCGCGCCATCTCGGCATCCCATCACACCGCCGCGCTCAACCGGCTGAAGACCGCGTCCACGGCGGCCGGGCTCGACGAGCGGATCCCCGCGCGCAGACTGTTCGTGCTCAGGAACCAGAGCTGGGCCAAGGGACCGGTCACCCAGGAGACCCTGGCCGCCTTCGAGCAGGCGGGCGGCCGGATGCTCCAGATCGAGGAGGACGACCTACGGATCTTCGCGGCGCTCCGTGACCTGGAAGCCGAGAACCGGCCGGACCTCCAGGCGTGGCTCGTCTCCCGCAAGCCGACGAGCGAAGTGAAGCTGTTCGCCGAAGCGCTGAGCGACGCGGCCGTTCCCCGCGTGTCCGGCACCGCACTGTCCGCCCGGCCAAGCCGGTCGCAGGACCGCCCCCAGCGCACCGCCAATCCCGAACGGCGTCTGCTCCGTCTGCAGACGGTGCCAGGACTCGCGACGCTGCCGGTGACCGAAGCGCCGCCCCTGCCCTCCGGTGACACACCCGCCGCTGACACACGGGCCACTGACACACGGGCCACTGACACACGGGCCACTGACACACCGGCCGCGGCCCCCGGCACCGCGCCGTCGCCGGCCTTCGACATCGCGGCGTCCCCGGCCCCCGCCGCCGCTCTGTCGCCGGCCGGTGCGAGCGCCGCGGCTCCCGGCGGCGTCACCCTGGGCCCGGCCGTTCCCGATCTGCAGGTCTGGCCGCCGCTGCCTTTCTCTGAGGCATCGCCGGTCGAAGCCCCGGCCGCGGAGGTACCGGCCGCGGAGGTACCGGCCGCGGAGGTACCGGCCGCGGAGGTACCGGCCGTGGACATGCCGGTCGTGGACGAGCCGGTCGTGGACGAGCCGGTCGAGGCGCCCTTTGCGGAGATGCCGGCCGCGGAGGCGGCGGCCGTTCCCCGCCCGCGCACGCCGCAGCCGGCGGACGAGCCTTCGGCCGCTCCCTACCTGACGATCGGGGCGGCGACCTCGGACGACCGGCCGGTGCGGATCCGGCTGGAGACCCTGCGTAAGCACACGGCGATCTTCGCCGGCTCGGGTTCCGGCAAGACGGTGCTGATCCGCCGCCTCGTGGAGGAGTGCGCCCTTCAGGGAGTCTCGGCGATCGTCCTCGACGCGAACAACGACCTCGCGCGGCTCGGCGACCGGTGGCCGGAGCCACCCGCGGAGTGGGGTGAGGGAGACGCGGCCAGGGCCGACGACTACCTGGCGAACACCGACGTGGTGATCTGGACGCCGCGCAAGGAGTCGGGACGTCCGCTGAGCTTCCAGCCGCTGCCCGACTTCGGCAGCGTCGCCGACGACCCGGACGAGTTCGGCGAGGCGGTGGACGCCGCACTCGCCGCGCTCGTGCCCCGGGCGAAGCTGGAGGCCAAGACGGCAAGGGCCCATCTCGGCCAGGCGGTGCTCCGCGAGGCCGTCGCCCACTACGGACGGCGCGGCGGCACGGGGCTAGGTGGCCTGATCGCCCTGCTCGACGACCTTCCTGACGGCGTGAGCAGTCTCGAAGGGGCGCCCAGGCTCGCGACCGAGATGGCCCAGCACCTGAGGGCGGAGACGATCAGCGATCCCCTGTTCGCGGGGACCGGGACGCCTGTCGATCCGGGCCTCCTGCTGACGCCGCCGGAGGGCAAGCGGGCCCGCGTGTCGGTCATCAGTCTGACCGGCATGACCTCCGACGCCCAGCGGCAGGGCTTCGTCAACCAGCTGCAGATGGCGCTGTTCTCCTGGATCAAGCGGCATCCCGCCGGAGACCGGCCGCTCGGCGGGCTGTTCGTGATGGACGAGGCCCAGACGTTCGCGCCGTCCGGGACGGCGACCGTATGCACCCAGAGCACGCTCGCCCTCGCCGCGCAGGCCCGCAAGTACGGCCTCGGGCTCGTGTTCGCCACCCAGGCGCCGAAGGGCCTGCACAACCGGATCACGGGCAACGCCGCCACCCAGTTCTTCGGCCTGCTCAACGCGCCGGTCCAGATCACGGCGGCGCGGGAGCTGGCCAGGGCCAAGGGCGGCGACGTCCCCGACGTGGCACGGCTGCGGTCCGGCCAGTTCTACGCGGCGTTCGAGGGCGGGTCGTTCACGAAGGTCCGTACGCCGCTGTGCCTGAGCCACCACCCGAGCAGCCCCCTGACGAGCGAGGAGGTCGTGGCCCGGGCGAACCGGTCCTGAGTGAGAGCGCGCGGAGCCGGCGCCGTCCTCGGACGCGACGCCGGCTCCGCTACCGAGTTGCGGGCCGGTGCTCCGGCCTTCGGGCCGGGGGTGAAGGCCCGCGTGGGAGGGCCGCCAAGGCCCGAGCGTGCCCTGACTGTCAGTGTTCGTCCTGCGTTTGCTCGGCGGTTTCGGCGATCGGTACTGGCACGACGGCGGCGATTGTCCGTCCCCGGTTGGTGATTACGTGATCCGGCCGCGTACAGCTGCGTCGTTGAGCACGTCCGCGAACCGGCGGCGCGCTTCCGCGACGCTCATCTCTCCCGAGTCCATGCACGTCATGAAACGCGGCACACGTTCATGCACGTGGATGCACAATTGCTCTGTGCAGCTCCGGTACAACTTCCGCCTCTACCCGACCCCGGGCCAGCGTCAAGCACTGGCCCGGGCGTTCGGGTGCGCGCGGACGGTGTTCAACGACGGGCTGCGCGCACGGCAGGAAGCCCACGCGGCCGGGATGCCGCGCATCTCCGACGGGGAGCTGTCCAAGCGGGTCATCACGCAGGCGAAGAAGACCCCGGAACGCGCCTGGCTGGGCGAGGTGTCGGCCGTGGTGTTGCAGCAGGCGCTGGCCGATCTGATACCGCCTACCGGAACTTCTTCGCCTCGATCTCGGGCAAGCGCAAGGGACCGAAGATCGCCCCGCCCCGATTCCGGTCCAAG
>NZ_VIRL01000110.1 GCF_006874465.1 Microbispora bryophytorum
ATTTATTGTTTGGAAAGCTTCTCCGTTTGAATGGAAGCTGCCCTCAGTTCAGTCGCTCCTGGATACACATTCTATGAACAAGGTGTTTAATGTTAACAAAGATTTATTTATTCGGACTATTTGTTTACTAATTGTTATTAATATGTTTACAGCAAAAGGTGCTTCGTTCGGTACAGAATTTCTAGCTGCGAATGCTGTATTATTTCAAATTCACTACATAATGGCATATCTTTTCGATGGTTTTGCCAATGCCTCAAGTATTCTTGTTGGTAAATCAATAGGATCCAATGACAAAGAGTTATATAAGAAAACTCTTACTTTATCTAGACAGTGGTCGCTAATAACAGCTTTCATCATATCTAGCTTATATACGATTTTTCAAGAACCTATTATTAGGCTTTTTACAA
>NZ_VIRL01000111.1 GCF_006874465.1 Microbispora bryophytorum
CCCAGCATACCGCGGGTATCGCTGTAGCCTTTGTCGCCGATCTGTTGAGCCACGTTGCTCCACACGTTGAGGCGCGGGGTGATTTGCCCTTCTACGCCGACTTTCAGCTCGCCGATGTTCTTCGTGCCGCGCATGTCGTTGCTCACATCATCCATCTTCACGCGGGTCGTCTGCGTGTTGTGGATCCAGTTGGCTTCGACAAACGGCTGGAACTCACGAGATTTACCGTCGTCGATGGCGTTGTGACCGTTGATAAAGGCCTTCACACCCAGACGGGTCATCAGGTTGCCATCGGTATCATCCTTCACACGGGTACCATTCGCTTCGCGGTGACTGTCGGCCTGCACATCCATCCACACCACCTGCGCTTTCGGTTGCAGCCAGTAGCTGTTGCGCTCGTTCTCAC
>NZ_VIRL01000112.1 GCF_006874465.1 Microbispora bryophytorum
CATCAGCAACGCGATGGTTGGGACATCACCAATAATTAGCCGAAAAACCACCTGTCCGGTATTAAAATTATTCATATAACCGGGTATCAAAGTCACCCCCAACCCCATGCCGACCAGGTTCATGGTCACCAGAATGTTGGTTGCCACTTGCACAATGTTAGGCTGGCTTTTTTGCTGCTGAAACCAGTTTTTGACAATCATCGCTAACGCGCCGGAATAGGCCGGATCGGTACTGACGAAATTCACGCCGTGTAGTTGTTCTGCGGAGATTGCCTGCTCATTAGCTAACGGATGATTCACCGGTAACACAACTACCAACGGCTCATGAATCAGCTCCAGATAATCGAGATCCGGGCTGTACACCGGGTGGCGCATTAAGCCAACGTCCAGCTCTCCGCTGAGGATC
>NZ_VIRL01000113.1 GCF_006874465.1 Microbispora bryophytorum
TTGGATTTGCTGTTGTTGTACGGTCCTGAACCAAAGTAAAGCTTCCGACTTGTAAAACAGTCGTTTTGACTTCATTTGATGTAACGGTACGTGTAGTCGACGTACCATCCACATACGATGCCGTTGCAATGTTACTAATGTTCGTACCCGCAGCTGGTGCAGCTGCATATGTGGTGCCTGTAGCAAAGAAAGCAAACCCACCTAAGACTGTCGCAATTGACAAATAAAGGTTATTTCGCTTTGTTGTTTTCAAATTCATAGACATGAAAGTCCCCCGACTCCATCGGAATGATGTGTGTAAAATTTAGAAATTAATCGTTTGAAGTATTTACTTTGGCTTGTGCACTAACCGTTACAGACTTTTTCGCTGGTAACTCTGCAATCTGCCACTGTAAAGCGCGGTAT
>NZ_VIRL01000114.1 GCF_006874465.1 Microbispora bryophytorum
GGAGGATCCGGCCGAAACCGAAGCGGCCAGGCACGCGCTGAACTACGTGCGGCTCGACGGCAACATCGGCTGCATGGTCAATGGCGCGGGGCTGGCGATGGCCACGATGGACATCATCAAGCTTTACGGCGGCGAGCCGGCCAACTTTCTCGACGTAGGCGGTGGCGCCACCAAGGAGCGCGTGACGGCGGCGTTCCGGCTCATCCTGGCCGACCCCAAGGTGGAAGGCATCCTGGTCAACAGCTTCGGCGGCATCATGCGCTGCGATGTCATTGCCGAAGGCGTGATCGCCGCAGCGCGCGATGTCGATCTGACGGTGCCGCTGGTGGTGCGCCTGGAAGGCACCAATGTCGAACTGGGCAAGACCATCCTGCGCGATTCGGGACTGCCGATCCTATCG
>NZ_VIRL01000115.1 GCF_006874465.1 Microbispora bryophytorum
TTGACAACTTAGATCCGCCTACGGTAGGTGTGACATGTCCAAGGCCTATTTCGTTTATGGCAAAAGCAGAGCTGTTTAAAGCACCTTTTCTGAAGACGGTTCTGCCAAAGTTAGAAACGTTCCCTGTAAAGCGGGGGATGGCAGATCGTGAAGCTTTGCGCCAAGGGTTAAAGATTTTAAAAGAAGGAAAAGTGCTTGGATTATTTCCAGAAGGAACAAGAAGTAAAGATGGAAAATTAGGAAAAGGAATGGCTGGAGTAGGCTTTTTTGCTTTGCGTTCAAAAGCAGCTGTTGTTCCTTGTGCTGTTATTGGTCCATATAAGCGTGTTGCAAGGTTAAAAGTAGTGTACGGACCGCCAATTCAGATGGATGAACTTCGTGAACGAAAGGCATCAG
>NZ_VIRL01000116.1 GCF_006874465.1 Microbispora bryophytorum
CTGGTGATGGCGCGGGTGCTGCAGGGAGTCGGCGGCGCGATGATGGTGCCGGTCGGCCGCCTGACGGTGATGAAGATCGTCCCGCGCGATCAGTATATGGCGGCGATGACCTTCGTCACCCTGCCGGGCCAGGTCGGTCCCCTGCTCGGCCCGGCGCTGGGCGGGGTGCTGGTGGAGTACGCCTCCTGGCACTGGATCTTCCTCATCAACATCCCGGTGGGGATCGTTGGCGCGATCGCCACCCTCTGTCTGATGCCCAACTACACCATGCAGACCCGGCGCTTCGATCTCTCCGGCTTTCTGCTGCTGGCCGCCGGAATGGCGACCCTGACCCTGGCGCTCGACGGCCAGAAAGGGCTCGGCATTTCCCCTGCCTGGCTGGCGGGGCTGGTGGC
>NZ_VIRL01000117.1 GCF_006874465.1 Microbispora bryophytorum
GCGCCTGAGGCCACATCAATCTTTACATTCAACGGCGGCGGTAAGCTGCTACGCTTCTGGACGGTTGATTTTTAGTCAACGGGGGGGCGAAGTGGTGTGCAGTAAGCCTGTGCTGAAGCAGTGGTAGTGAAAAGGTACGTGATATGAGTACAACGATGGCTATTTTAACCGTTGGCGTGGTACCGGTGGCTGAAGTTTTGCCGCTTTTAACCGAACATATCAGGGAAGAGCAGATCACTCATATTAGCCTGTTAGGCAAAATGACGCGTGAAGATGTTATGGAAGATTATGCCCTTGATTCCGGCGATGAACGCCTGCTGACGTTATTGAATGATAACCAGCCGGCCGAGGTTTCGCGCCAGAAGGTCGAGCGTGATTTAAAGCATATTATCGCG
>NZ_VIRL01000011.1 GCF_006874465.1 Microbispora bryophytorum
GCCTCAGAAGCCGAACGCCGCGCCGCCCTTGACCCCTGGCTACACATGTACAACCATCACCGCGGACACACCGCGCTGAAAGGCCAGCCACCCATCAGCCGCGTCACCAACCTCCCAGGGCAGTACACCTAGACCCCGTGGCCCCCGGGCCGGCCGGGTTCGCGGCGTCGAGGGACGGGACTCGCCGGACGACTCCCCGGGGTACGCGGCCGGGGAGGCCGCCCGTGCGCGCCTTCCTGCGATCAGCCGTCTTGATCAGTCGTCGTGGTGGACGCGGAACTTGACGATCCGCCCAGTCGCGATCGCGACGTGGACCTCGTACTCCCTGTGGCCCTTGCGCAGCTCGACCTCCCAGGTGCGGTAGCCGTGCTCCCACTCGCGTTCGACCTCGGTCACCCGCGCGCCGGGCACTCGCCTCGTCGCGATCGCGATCGCCTGGCTCCGGGTGACCGAGGCCTGGGAGACGGAAGCCGAGGCGGTCGAGGAGAGAGCGGCGGGGGCGGCGGCGACGGCGGTTGCCCCTGCGGGCAGGGCGGCGAGGGTGACGGCGGCGGCGAGAGCGATCTTGATTGTCTGTCTCATGCCCCGAGGTTCGCAGCGATCATGCTATGGCCGCGCTAAGCCGTCCCTAACGCTTGGCTCGCACCTGCCGGCCGCGCACTTCAGCCGTCGAGCCGCTGCTCGTCCCGCGCGACCGGGATGCCCAGGAGCAGGCGCACCTCGGCGCCGCCGAGGTCCGATCGGCCGACAGCCAGCGAACCGCCCGAATCCTCGGCGGCACGGCGGGCGATGTCCAGCCCGAGTCCGGTCGAGCCCGCGCCGCTCTCCCCGCGTCGCGGTGGATCGCCCGGGCCGAAGCCGGGCCCGGCGTCCGAGATCGTCAGGGCCACCCCGCCACCCGGCCGGGAGGTCAGGCGCACGCGGAAGGACGCCCCGTCGGGGGTGTGCGCGAAGACGTTGCCGAGGAGGGCGTCGACGCAACCGGCCAGGTCCTCGGCCGGGACCGCCACCGGCAGCGGGCCGGGCACGAGGTCGAGTGCGAAGGTCCTGGACTGGTCCTCCGCCAGCACCGACCAGAACTCCGCTCTGTCGCGCACGACCGCGACGGCGTCGCAGGAGGCCCGTTCCCGCGACCGCCGCCGCACATCGTTGATGACGGCGGTGACCGCTCGCTCCAGCGCGTCCACGCGGGCCTCCATTCTGGCCGCCTCGCCTGGATCGGTCAGCGACTCCGCTTCGAGCCGCAGGCCGGTCAGAGGGGTGCGGAGCCGATGCGAGACGTCCGCCACCGTCTCGCGCTCCTCCGCGAGCAGGTCGGAGATGCGTCCCGCGAGGTGGTTGAGGGCCAGGCCCGCCGTACGGACCTCGGGCGGGCCCTGCGGGGTCGCCCTGGCGGTCAGGTCGCCCTTCGCGAGGCGGTGGGAGACCTGGGCGAGCGCCGTGGTGGGCCGCACGACGGCGCGGGCGAGACGGTCGGCGACCAGGATGCCGAGCCCGACCAGGGCGACCCCGAGGATCAGCAGCGCGAGCCACGTCCGGTGGACGCCGCGGTCGAGGTCGCCGTCGCCGAGGAAGGCGCGGACGACGGCGGTGCCGCCCGGCGCCCCCTGGACCGCCACCAGGATCTCCCGGCCGCCCGGCGCGGCCGCGCTCAGGCTCCGGCCGCGCGCGGCGAGATCGACGGCGCGGGTGCGGGCCGCCGCGGCCCCGAGCACACGGCCGTCCGCGAGGAAGACCGTGACCGGGTGTCCGCTCGACGCGCCCGCCTGCTCCGCGGTCAGCCGCAGCGTCTCCTCGTCCATCGCGCGGACGTCCACCGCGCCGACGGCCACCGCGACGGACTCGGCGGCCCGGCTCGCGGAGGCGACTGCCTCGCTGTGCGCCACCGACCGCACCAGCAACGCCAGCGGCACCAGCAGCGACACCAGGACGAGCGACGTGGTCGCCGCGACGAGGACCGCGAGCCAGCGCCTCATCGGCTCACTCCCCGGGTGAGGACGGCGCGGTCAGGCGCACCCCCACCCCGCGGACCGTCTGGAGATAGCGCGGTCGCTGGGCGGTCTCACCGAGTTTGCGGCGCAGCCAGGAAAGGTGGACGTCGACCGTCTTGTCGGTGCCTCCGTAGGGGAGGCGCCAGACCTCGGTGAGCAGCTCGCGTTTGGTGACGACCTGCCCGGCGCGGGCCGCCAGATAGTGCAACAGGTCGAACTCCCGCGGCGTCAGGTCCAGCGCCGCGCCGTCGAGCGTCGCCTCCCTGGTGCCCGCGTCCACCCGCAGTGTCCCCACCGACAGGGAGGTGTCCGTACGCCCGGTGCCGACCCGGCGCAGCACGGCGCGGATGCGTGCGTCGAGTTGCGCGGCGCTGTAGGGCTTGACCACGTAGTCGTCGGCGCCGGCGTCGAGCAGGCGGACCATGTCGGCCTCCCCGTCCCTGGCGGTGGGGACGATGACCGGGACGCGGCTCACCGCACGGAGCATGCGCAGCAGGTCGGCGCCGTCCATGTCGGGCAGGCCGAGGTCGAGCACGATCAGGTCGGGGCGGTCCTCGACGGCCGACCGCAGGCCGTCGAGGGCGGTGGGGGCGGAGGAGACGGCATGGCCGCGATCACGCAGGCTCCGAGTGAGGGAGGTGCGGATGGGGGCGTCGTCTTCGATGAGCAGCACGCTTGGCATTTGAGCGTTACGGTAGCCGCCCGGCGGAACCGGCATAAGTCCGTTATCCGGGCCTTAGCAATCCCTTAGCGTTCGGGGTGGAACAGTAGCGGCGTGCACAGCCGCCTCGTACTCGCCGTCGCCGGGTGGCTTCTGGCCGCCGCCCTCGCCATCGGTACGGGCGTCGCCGTGCTCGGCCTGCTCGGCCGGCCGCTGACGGGCCCGGCGGAGCGGCCGATGACGGCCGAGGAGATCCGCCTCGCGCTCGCCCGCGACACCCCGGTCCCGCCCTCTCCCGCTCCCGCCGACGCGGCGCCGGTGGACGTCTCCGGCGGCCAGACGCCGGGCGCCGTGCCCGCGACGGGACGCAGGCTCATCTCCACGGGGGCGGGCAGCCTGATCGCCCGGTGCGACGGCGGGCTGGTCCGGCTCCAGTCGTGGACCCCGGCGCAGGGTTTCGAGGTGGACGACGTCGACCCGGGGCCGGACGACCGCGCCCGGGTGAAGTTCGAGTCGGACGAGAGCGGTCTCGAGATCGAGGTGCGCTGCGCCGGCGGCGTGCCGGTCCCCCGGGTCAGCCGGCACGACGACTGACCCGGTCATGACGGGTCATGACCCGGTCGGCGGCCGATCTCGCTCAGCTCTCGCCGGTGAGGGCGGCGACCAGGTCGGCGGCCGTACGGCACCGGTCGAGCAGATCGCCCACATGCGCCTTGGTGCCGCGCAGTGGCTCCAGGGTCGGCACGCGCTGCAGCGACTCGCGGCCCGGGATGTCGAAGATGACCGAGTCCCAGGAGGCGGCGGCGACCGACTCGCTGTACTGCCGCAGGCAACGCCCGCGGAAGTAGGCCCGGGTGTCGGTGGGCGGCATCTCGACCGCCCGGTCGATGTCCTCGTCGGTCACCAGGCGCTGCATGCGGCCCCGGGCGACCAGCCGGTTGTACAGGCCGCGGTCGGGGCGGATGTCGGAGTACTGCAGGTCGACCAGTTGCAGCCGCGGATGCGACCACGGCAGGTTGTCGCGGGTGCGGTAGCCCTCCAGGATCTCCAGTTTGGCGACCCAGTCGAGCTCCCGGGACAACTGCATCGGGTCCTCCGCGAGCCGGGTGAGCACCGACTCCCAGCGGTTGAGCACGTCCTTGGTGAGGTCGTCCACGCCCGAGCCGAAACGGTCCTCGACGTACTTGCGCGCCTGCTCCAGGTATTCCATCTGCAACTGCACGGCGGTCATCTTCCGCCCGTTGCGCAGCGCGATCTCGTACTTGCAGGTCGGGTCGTGGGAGACCGCGCGCAGCGCCGCGACCGGCGACTCGGGGGTCAGGTCGATGGTGAGGAACCCCTCCTCGATCATCGCCAGGACCAGTGCCGTCGTACCCAGCTTCAAATATGTCGAAATTTCCGACATATTGGCGTCGCCGATGATCACGTGCAGCCGCCGGTACTTCTCCGGGTCGGCGTGCGGCTCGTCGCGAGTGTTGATGATCGGCCGCTTGAGCGTGGTCTCCAGCCCGACCTCGACCTCGAAGAAGTCGGCCCGCTGGCTGATCTGGAAGCCCTCGCTGCGCGAGTCCTGGCCGATGCCGACCTTGCCCGCGCCACAGACGACCTGCCGTGACACGAAAAACGGCGTGAGGTGCCTGACAATGTCGGCGAACGGCGTCGCGCGGCGCATGAGGTAGTTCTCGTGACAGCCGTACGACGCGCCCTTGGCGTCGGTGTTGTTCTTGTACAGCTGGATGGGGGCGTTGCCGGGCACGGAGGAGGCCCGCACCGCGGCGTCGTACATCACCCGCTCGCCCGCCTTGTCCCAGATCACCGCGGCCCGGGGGTTGGTGCACTCCGGTGTGGAGTACTCCGGATGCGCGTGGTCGACGTAGAGGCGCGCGCCGTTGGTGAGGATCACGTTGGCGAGCCCGAGGTCCTCGTCGGTGAGCTGGCTCTGGTCGGCCACCTCACGGGCCAGGTCGAATCCTCGGGCATCGCGGAGCGGGTTCTCCTCCTCGAAGTCCCACCGAGCCCGGCGAGCCCGGGCGGCCGACGCCGCCAGGTACGCGTTGACGACCTGTGAGGAGGTCACCATCGCGTTCGCTCCCGGTTGACCGGGCACGGCGATGCCGTACTCGGTCTCGATGCCCATCACCCGCCGAACCGTCATTCGCACCCCGCCTGCTTCAGGCCGTCGTAGTCATATCCGAGCCTAGCCCTTTCTCTATGCCCTGCTACCGAACAGTTACGGCACAGATGCCTCGGGACTTTGCGCCGGAATGGCCGCCGTAGTCCGAGAACTACCCCCGCGACCCCGGGGACGCGACCCCCGGAAGCGCCCGAGCAGGGCCCCCAGCCTGGCGCGAAGCCAGCGCTGACCAGGCTTGTCCACCATACGGTAGATCAGGTAGCCGAGTCCGATCGAGATCCCCATCGTGATCGCGACCAGCGGCCACGGGTCGATCACGTCCCGGTACGCGGGGATGACGACGGCCGAGACCGTCTGGTGCACGAGATAGAGGGGATACGTGAGTGCCCCGAGCGTCACGAGGCGACGCCAGCGCACCCACCTCAGCCAGCCGAGGGCGACCGCGGCCATCAGGAGGTAGACGACCGTGATCGCGACGACGACGGCCTCGGGAGGCGCCGGGTAGTGCTTGATGCCGACCAGGCGCACCCGCTCCCCCACGCGCTCCATAGCCGCGTACAGGGACATTCCGTAGCCCGCGGCCACGAGCAGCCACGGGACGAACGCCCCCGAACGCACCCCGAAGCGGTGGATCAGGAAGAAGGCCATGCCCGCGATGAAGTACGGCGCCTGCCTCGGCATGAAGACGAAGACCAGGGTCTCGTTCTGGGTGAACTCGGCCAGCAGCGCCAGGCCGACCCAGGCGGTCAGGAACACCAGGCAGCGCCGCAGCGTGATCCCCACGAGGGAGAACAGCGCCATGAGGACGTAGAACCGCAGCTCCACCCAGAGGGACCAGAAGACGCCGCCGGCGTGGCCCACGCCGAAGGCCCCCTGGAACATGGTCAGGTTGAGCAGATACTCGCCGTCGCCGAGTTTGGGATCGAAGCCGGCGACCCCGCTGAAGCGGTACATGATGAAGATCATGAGCACGGCGAACCAGTACGCCGGATACAGCCGCGACACTCGGGAGACGGCGAACTCCCCGACCGTGTGCCCCCAGACGCTCATCAGGATGACGAACCCGCTGATGAGGAAGAACAGCTCGACGCCGAGGATGCCCAGCGTGGTCAGGCGGGCGACCGGCTCGAAGAGCTTGGTGGGGTACTCGTCCCACAGCGATTTGCTGGCCGCCATGAAGTGGAAGGACATGACGGCGAAGGCGGCCACGAAGCGCAGGACGTCGAGCTCGACCAGCCGGCGGCTCCTGACGGCCGCGGCGGCGCCCCGCACGGGGGCCGCGTTCGGCGCGGCCGGGGTCGGAGCGGACTGGGTCGGCGCGGCCGGGGTCAGAGCGGACTGGGGCGGAGCGGACTGGCGCACGGGCTGTGTCACCGGATGGTTCACAGCGGTCATCCGCGCGAGCCAAGGAAGATCATGCCTACTTTGACGTGATCGCTCCGGGTTTCGGTTCCCTCAGATCACGATCGTCACCAAAGGTCCCTTGTGTCCCGCCCGCTGCCCCCTTCCCGCGTACCGGTTTTCCGGCGGAAAGGGCCGGAAAACCGGAGGAGCGGCGCGACCCAGGGGTCGCGCCGCTCCTCGACGGCACCGGTCCGGCCGGAGCCGGGGTGCTACAGGTACTGGCCGGTGTTGGCGACCGTGTCGATCGACCGCCCGGCCTCGGTGCCCTGCTTGCCCTGCACGAGGGTGCGGATGTAGACGATCCGCTCGCCCTTCTTGCCGGAGATGCGGGCCCAGTCGTCGGGGTTGGTGGTGTTGGGCAGGTCCTCGTTCTCGGAGAACTCGTCCACGCAGGCGGCCAGCAGGTGTGAGATCCGCAGACCCTTCTGCCCGGTGTCGAGGAACTCCTTGATGGCCATCTTCTTGCCCCGGTCCACGATGTTCTGGATCATGGCGCCGGAGTTGAAGTCCTTGAAGTAGAGGACTTCCTTGTCGCCGTTGGCGTAGGTCACCTCGAGGAAGCGGTTCTCCTCGCTCTCGGCGTACATCCGCTCGACGACGCGCTGGATCATCGCGGCGATCGTGCCGTCACGGCTGTCGCCGTGCTCGGTCAGGTCCTCCGGGTGCAGCGGAAGGTCGCTGACGATGTACTTCGAGAAGATGTCCTTGGCCGCCTCGGCGTCGGGCCGCTCGATCTTGATCTTGACGTCCAGGCGGCCGGGCCGCAGGATCGCCGGGTCGATCATGTCCTCGCGGTTGGAGGCGCCGATGACGATGACGTTCTCCAGGCCCTCGACACCGTCGATCTCCGAAAGGAGCTGGGGGACGATGGTGTTCTCGACATCGGAGGACACACCGGAGCCGCGGGTGCGGAAGATCGAGTCCATCTCGTCGAAGAACACGATCACCGGGGTGCCCTCGGACGCCTTCTCACGCGCCCGCTGGAAGACCAGGCGGATGTGCCGCTCGGTCTCACCGACGTACTTGTTGAGAAGCTCGGGACCCTTGATGTTGAGGAAGAAGCTCTTGCCGGACTGGCCCGTCTTCTCCGCGACCTGCTTGGCCAGGGAGTTGGCCACCGCCTTGGCGATGAGCGTCTTGCCGCAGCCGGGCGGGCCGTACAGCAGCACGCCCTTCGGCGGGCGGAGCTTGTGCTCGCGGAACAGGTCGGCGTGCAGGTAGGGCAGCTCGATGGCGTCCCTGATCTGCTCGATCTGCCGGCCGAGGCCGCCGATCTCCTCGTAGGAGATGTCGGGGACCTCCTCGAGGACGAGCTCCTCCACCTCCGACTTGGGGATGCGTTCGTAGACGTAGTTGGAACGGGGTTCGAGCAGGAGGGAGTCGCCGGCCCGCAGCGGCTGGTCCAGCAGCGAGTGGGCGAGCTTGACGACCCGCTCCTCGTCCGCGTGCGAGATGACGAGCGCGCGCTCGCCGCTCTCCAGCAACTCCTTGAGCATCACGATCTCGCCGACGTCCTCGTAGCCGAGGGCCTCGACGACGTTGAGCGCCTCGTTCAGCATGACCTCCTGGCCACGCTTGAGCGAGTCGGCGTCGACGGCCGGACTGACGTTCACACGGAGCTTGCGCCCACCCGTGAACACCTCGATCGTGCCGTCGTCCCTGGCCTCGAGGAAAACGCCGAATCCGGACGGCGGCTGCGCCAGCCGGTCGACCTCCTCCTTGAGGGCGACGATCTGATCCCTGGCCTCCTTGAGGGTGGAGACCACACGCTCGTTCTGGCTTGTGAGGGCGGCCACCTGTGCCTGCGCCTCATGGAGACGCTCCTCGATGACCCTGGCCTGCCGGGGAGACTCGGCCAGCTTCCGGCGCAACGCGGTGATCTCCTCTTGCAGGAAGGAGACCTGTGTTGTGAGATCCGCGACCTCCCGTTCGCGCTGCGCGGCCCGAGCCTCAGCGTCGTCGCGAGCTGCCACGCCCCGTCACCTCCTTCCCCGTCGAGAACGACTACTCAAGACCCTACCTATCTTGGCGCTGTACGTAACCTGGCCGGGCAGTGTTCGTGTAGTTACGTTGGGTGTTCGGCGTTTGATACCTTATGGACCGATTGTTCGGGTCACCATTAGGAACACACCCATATGTTCCCGTGTCACGTGGCTTTGCCGGGTTGTGGCTGAATCGTCACACTTGCTCGGTCCCCTCTCCATACGCCCCCTTGGCGGGACGCCTGCGCCGCGGCGGGGGCGTGACGCCGTCCGCCATGCGACGGGCCATGACGAGAAATCCCGTGTGCCCGACCATCCGGTGGTCGGGCCGTACGGCGAGACCTTCGACATGCCAGTCGCGAACCAGGGTCTCCCACGCGTGAGGCTCGGTGAAACTCCCGTGCTCCCGCAGGGTTTCCACCGTTCTGGACATTTGGGTCGTTGTCGCAACATAGCAGCAAATAACTCCGCCAGGAGTAAGGGACTTCGCCGCCGCGTCAACGCACTCCCAAGGCGCCAGCATGTCGAGGATGACCCGGTCGACGTCCGCCTCGTCCAGCGCGTCGACGAAGTCGCCGACCACCAGGCGCCACTGCCCCACCGGGCCGCCGAAGAACTTCTCCACGTTCTTGGTGGCCACTTCGGCGAAGTCCGCCCGCCGCTCGTAGGAGGTGACCTTCCCCTCCTGGCCGACCGCGCGCAGCAGGAAGCAGGTGAGCGCGCCGGACCCCACCCCGGCCTCGACCACCCGGGCGCCGGGGAAGATGTCGGCCATGGCGACGATCTGCGCCGCGTCCTTCGGGTAGACCACCGCGGCGCCGCGCGGCATCGACACCGCGTAGTCGGCGAGCAGGTGCCGGAACGCCAGGTAGGCCGTGCCGCCGGAGGACCGCACCACGGACCCCTCGGGCTGTCCGATCAGGTCGTCGTGGGGGATCGACCCCTTGTGCGTGTGGAAGACGCCGCCCTCTTTCAGCGTCACCGTGTGCCGCTTGTTCTTGGGGTCGGTGAGCTGGACCTGATCTCCGGCCTGAAACGGGCCGTGCCTGCGAAAACCCATGCGGAAAAGGCTAGTGCCGCGACCGACGAGATTCGCCCGGACGGAGCGGTGTCCAGAGTGGTGCATCGCAAGGCGGAGGAGGAGGCCATAGCGGAGCTATGGGCGACGACGAGAACGCGGCGAGGTGCCGCTCTGGGCGACGCGACGGGGCGAAGATTGGAGGGAGGGGCACCGGGTGCCGCGACCGACGAGATTCGCCCGGACGGAGCGGTGTCCGCAGTGGTGCGTCGCAAGGCCCGGACGGGAGCGGCGGGGGCCGGAAAAACACCTGGCAGGCGCGGTGTCGATGCTGCTAACAATGGGACATGTTGCCCCATGAGGCGATCCCCGCCGGGCCGGCCGTTCTGCGCCTGCCTGTCGAGGGGGACGCCGACGAGATCGCCCGAGCCTGCGCCGACCCCGAGATCGCGAGGTTCATCCCCTTCGTTCCCTCGCCGTACACGCGTGACGACGCGCTGACCTGGATCACCAAGACCGTGCCCGCCACCTGGGAGAACGGCGGCGCCGACTTCCTCATCGCCGACGCGGCCACGGACCGGGTGCTCGGCGCCGCCGGGCTCAAGCCGCCGGATCGGTTCGGCGCGACGGAGGTGGGCTACTGGCTCGCGCCGTGGGCCCGCGGGCGCGGCGTCGTCACGGCCGCCGTGCGGGCGCTCGCCAAGCCCGCCTTCGCCCGGGGCGTCCCCCGGATCACGCTGCACGCCGACGTGGAGAACGTCGCGAGCCAGCAGGTCGCCCACCGGTGCGGCTTCGCCCATGAGGGCGTGCTGCGCGGGGCCGGCGCTCCCCGGGGCGGCACACCCGGCGACATCGCCGTGTTCGGGCGGCTGAGCACCGACCCCGGCGACCCGATCGCGCCCTTCCTGCCGTTCTTCCCCGGGGGGTTCCCCGGCGGCTCGCTCACCGACGGCGTCGTCCGGCTCACGCCGCTGACCACCGCCGACGCCGCGGACTACTTCGCGCTGGCGTCGCTGCCCGACGTGATGGACTCGCACGTCCCGCCCGTGCCGCCGGAGTACGCGGACGCCGAGGTCCTCTGCCGGTACGCCGGGCACCGATGGCTGATCGGCCAGCGGGCCGACATCGCCATCAGGGACGCGGTGACCGGGGAGTTCGCCGGGGAGATCCAGCTCACCGGCGTCATCCCGCCGCTCGGCCAGGCGATGCTCGGCTACAGCCTGCACCCCGCCCATCGCGGACGCGGCGTGGTCACACGGGCCGTGGACCTGCTGGTCGAGTGGGCGTTCGCGGCCACCCCGCTGCGCCGGATCATCGCGGGGACCGCACCGGGCAACACCGCCTCGCAGCGCGTGCTGGAACGGGCGGGCTTCACCCGGGAGCACCTCGTCAAGGGGCTGCTGCCCGGCCCCGGAGGCACCCGGCTCGACGACATCCAGTGGGCCAGGACACGCCCCTGAGGCCTCTGCGCGGAGCGGACCTGCCGCGCTCGGGTGCCGCCCGGAACCCGGCGCCCGAGCGCGGGGCCGTCCGCGGCAGGGCACGCCCGGCGGGCGTCCCGGCCACGACCTGTGCCGGCCGGTCCTCAGCCGGCCGATCCTCAGTCGGCTCCGTACGCGGCCCTCAGCTTGGCGAAGGCGGCGTCGGTGCCCTGCAGGGCCCGGTCGATCTCCTCGTCGGTGTGCGCGGCCGACAGGAACCAGTTGTGCCAGGCATGGAGGTAGACCCCCTCCTCCAGGCAGGCCCCGGCCCAGGCGATGCCCTTCTCCAGGGTGTCGTCGCCCTCGAAGGACAGCCACGGCACCTGCACCGGCCCGGTCTGGCGGACCACGAAGCCGTGCGCCGCCGCCTGGGCGGCGATCCCCTCGCGCAGCCGGGTCCCCGCCCGGTGCATGAGCGCGGGACCGTCGATCTCGCGCAGGATCTCGATCGTCGCCTTGGCCGCGGCCATGGCCGTGGCGGAGAACCAGAAGGAGCCGGTCGAGTACAGCGTCTGGGCCGCCCCGCGCAGCGCGTCGGTCCCGGTGACCGCCGCGATGGGGAAGCCGTTGGCCATCGCCTTGCTCCAGGCCGTCAGGTCGGGGCGCACGCCGAGCGGCTCCCACGAGCCGCGCAGGTCCAGCCGCCACCCGGCGCGCACGTCGTCGATGACCAGGGCCGCGCCGAGACGGTCGGCCAGCGCCCGCACCCCCCGCGCGAACTCCGCGTCGGCGGGCTCCTGGTCCTCGAACGAGTCGTGCTTGAACGGCGTGACCAGGATGGCGGCGACGTCGCCGTCCGCCTGGGCCGCGGCGGCCTCGGCGCCGGCGAGGTCGTTGTAGGTGAACTCGATCGTGTCCGCCCGCTGGTTGGGGGTGACCCCGGACATGCCGGGCGTGCACCAGGGGTCGGCGCCGTGGTAGGCGCCGTGGGCGACCAGCGCCTTGGTCCTGCCCGTCGCCGCCCTGGCCACCATCAGGGCCTGGGTGGTGGCGTCGGTGCCGTTCTTGGAGAACATGGCCCAGTCGGCGGAGGGGATGAGGTCCACCAGCAGCTCGGCGAGCTCCACCATGACCGGGCCGGGGCCGTTCAGGCAGTCGCCCTCCCCCTGCTGCGCCGCGGCGGCGGCCTCCACCCGCGGGTTGCGGTGGCCGACGATCATCGGCCCCCAGCTGCACATCAGGTCGACGTACTCGCGGCCGTCGGCGTCCCACTGCCGGGCGCCCTCGGCGCGGACGAAGAACTGGGGGTAGCGGTCCCCGTGCAGGGCCGCATTGAGGTGGCCGTACATGCCACCGGGGATGACCTTCGCGGCACGGGCCCGCAGGGAGGCGTCGAGGGACATGGGCGGCACTCCTGAGATCGGAAGTCGGGAAGGCGTGGTCAGGCGTCCGGGTCAGGCGTCCGGGCCGGGCTCGCCGGGAAGGGAGCCGTCCAGACCGGCGTCGGAGCCGAGCCCGCCCGCGACCCGGGCGGCGACGGCGGTGCCGAGGCGGGCGGCGGCCAGGACGTCGCGGCCGCGCAGCAGTCCCGCCGCGAATCCGGCGCAGTACGCGTCGCCGCAGCCCGTGGTGTCGACCACCGGCACGTCCAGAGCGGGCACGCGGGTGAGTCCCGCGGCGGTGGCCACGAGGCTGCCGGCGGCCCCCAGGGTGACGATCACGCCCTTCGGGCCCTCGGCGAGCAGCGCCGCCGCGGCCTCCTCCGGCGTCGGCGCCCCGGTGAGCATCAGGGCCTGCTCCTCGTTCGGCAGGAGGTAGTCGACGTGGGGCAGGAACGCGCGGACGCCGGGCATGAGGTCGGGCATGTTCGACAGCAGGTCCAGCGTGACGACCGTGCCGCCCTCGCGGGCCTTGTCGAGCAGCGCGAAGAAGGCGGGGTCGTGCAGGCCCCAGGTGACGTCCATGCCGCCGAGGTGCACCACCTTCGCGCCGATGAGACGGTCCGCGTCGAGGTCGGCGGTCGCGAGGCCCAGGTTGGCGCCGGGCACGTGGAACGAGGGCCGTCCGCCGTCGGGACGGATGGGCAGGATCGAGGCCGCCGTCTGCTCCCCCGCCCTGCGCACCACGCCGCTCACGTCGACGCCGTGCCGAGCCATGATCATCAGGAGGAAGTCGCCGAGCTCGTCGTCGCCGACGGCGCCCATCGAGGCGACCGGCACGCCGATCCTCGCCAGCGTCACGGCCGTGCCCGCGGCCGCGCCGGCCGCGGTGATGCGGATCTGCTCGAGCAGGTGGGTGTCCTGACCGGCCGGGATGGACTCGACCGGGCGGGCCAGGACGTCGACGATATGCACGCCGACCGTCACTACCGTCATGAGCGGATAATAGACGGGCGCCCGACTAAAATGTCAACCGAGGTGGTGCACTATGCCGAAGATCGTCAATCACGAGGAGCGCAGGGGCGAGGTCGTCGCGGCGGCCCGCCGGATCATCCTGCGCGAGGGCATCGAGGCCGCGACGACGCGGGCCATCGCCAGGGAGGCCGGCTACTCCAACGGCGTGCTCACGCACTACTTCGCCGACAAGGACGAGATCCTGCTGTCGGCTCTGGAGACATCCCATCGCCGGATCGCCGACCGGCTGCGGGAGAAGCTGTCGGGCCGCACCGGCCTCGCGGCGCTGCGCGAACTGCTGCTCGACAACGTGCCCCTCGACGACGAGCGGGCCGGGGAGACCGGGCTGGAGGTGGGCTTCTGGGGGCGCAGCCTGACCAGCCCCGCGCTGCTGGAGGTCCAGCAACGGGAGGCCGCCGAGCTCCGCTATGTGGTGACGAGCCTGCTCAGGTGCGCCGCCGAGGCCGGCGAGATCCGTACGGACGAGGACCTGGAGGACGTCGCGGAACGGCTGCTGGCGCTCGTGGACGGCCTGAGCGTGCACCGGCTGCTGTATCCCGCGCACGTCACCGGCGAGCGGCTGGAACGGCTGATCCTCGGCGAGATCGACCGGCTGCGCGCCTGACCCGGCCGCCGGGAGCCGGTGTCCCCGGCGGCCTCGGGATCGTCAGGCGTTGCGGTGGGCCTCGTACCGCATCGTGCGCGAGACGCCGACGCGCACGGTCGTGCCGGGCAGGATCGGCACCGGCTCGTTCGGCGGGATGTCGTAGAAGTTGGGGTCGCCGGGCGGCTGGATCTGGGTGCCGTTCACCGATCCCAGGTCGAGCAGGTTGACGTCCCAGTTCTCCAGGAAGATCCGCAGGTGGCGGCGCGACACCGAGCCGTCGGGGCTGGTGACCCTGGCCGGCCTGGCCTCGCCCGACTGCACCTCGGGGGCGCGCTCGGGGTCGCGGCCCAGCAGGTAGTCGGCCTCCAGCGGCAGCGCCATGCCGTCGTCGAGCAGCAGCACGCCGAGCAGCGGCCGGGGACCCTTGTACGGCACCACCGCCCGCTGGTCGATGGGGATCCCGCAGACCGCGCAGTAGGACGCGCGCGGGTCGTTGAAGTGGTCGTTCTTGCAGTCGACGCCGTAGACCATCGGCCGCTGCTCCAGCTCGGGCGCCGCGTCCATCTGGGTCGCCTCGCCCACCTCGTCGTCGGCGGGCGCGTACGGCACCGGCTCGAACGGCCCGCTCGGCGGGCCGTCCGGCGCGCCCAGGTCGAGCGGCCCGCCCGGGTCGTGCGGCGGGTTCAGGTCATACGGGGAGTTCAGGTCGTGCGGCGGGTTCAGGTCATACGGAGGATTCAGGTCGTGTGGCGGGTTCGGGTCATACGAAGGGTTCAGCTCGTGCGGGGCGCCCCGGTCCTCGGCGGGCTCGGGCAGCGCGGGCAGCGGCTGCGGTCCCGAGTGGTGCGGCGGATTCGGGTCGGAGAAGGCGGGCGGCAGCGGCGGCAGCGGCTGGGAGACGTGGGACGGCGGCGGCGCGAGCGGCTGGGACGATCCCGGCGGCGCCTGCTCGCCCGACGGCCCGCCGCCGGGCGTCGGACCACCGGTGAACGGCGACGGCGCGGGTGGCGGCACGGGTGGCGACACGGGGGGCGGCACCACGGGCCCGCGCGGGGCGATCGGCTCCGGCGCACCTATGGGCGGCGGCTGCGCGCCCTGCGGCTGGCCCTGCTGCGGCTGGGGCGGGCGCGGCGGCAGCGGCGGGAAGGCGAGGTCGCCGTGCCTTGTGAGGTCGCACTCCAGCCCGGCTCCGGTGACCACACCGCCGTCCAGCCTGGCGTACGGGCTCGACGGGCCCGCACCGGGCAGGCGCAGCTCGACCCGCGACACCGGGCCGTTGACGAGCCGGTCGGTCCAGGTCAGCGCGTCGTGCCCGGCGAGGCGGACCTCCCCGTCGGGACCACCCGACACGGTCGCGTACGCGGCCCCGCTCACCAGCACGGCCACGCCGCCCCCGGCCGGTCCGGCGACCGCGCAGGCCACCGGCTCACCGCCGATCGACCTGTCCATGGCGCGCGCGAGGACCTGCGCGACCCGCCGGGCCAGCGCCCGGCCGTCCCCGCCCGTCGTGGCCGTCTCGCTCAGCGCGCCCAGCAAATCGTCGACCGGCTGGTCGCCGCCGGTGGCGCACACGAGCAGCAAACCGTTCAGATGAGCGACCACGCCCTCCCCCGGCAGCGGGCGGACCACCCCCACGCCCTGTTCCGTCACAGAAGTTCTCCCTCCGGAAACGCCACCGGATGACCGGCACCATCGCCGGCACGCCATGTGCCGGATCGATCACCCCAGAAAGTAGCAAAAAAGAATGGTGAACCGGCCTGCCGGAGTCCGCTGCGGGCGGCCGGACGGCGCCCGTTCCCGGCCTCGGTCGGCACCCCGGCCCCCCGCGACGCCGCGCTCACACGCCGCTGAACATGCGGTTGACGTCGGAGGTGGCGAGCACGCCGTAGATCTCGCCGCCCCGCTCGACGAGCAGGTACTCCGGGGCCGGAACCGCACGCATGGCGTCGAGCAGGGACTCCCCCTCCAGGTCGGCGCCGAGCACGAGCGAGGGCTCCAGAGCGCGCGACATGGCCCCGACGTTCACCCACGGCCTGCGCTGCTCGGGAGTGGCGTTGACCGCCGCCTCGTTGACGATGCCGACCGGCCGCCCGTCGTGGTCGACCACCACCATGGCCCCCGCCCCCGCCTCCTGCGCCCGGCGCAGGCCCTCCGACAGCGGCACCTCGGCGGTGACCGGGATCGCACGGCGGGCCAGCACCCGGGCCCGCAACTGCGGCAGCCGGGCCCGCACGCGGGCCACCCGCAGCGACTGGGACGCCCCGAGCCAGATGAACGACGCCAGCACCACCGTCCAGAGCATGCTCCCGATCCCGGGCTCCTGCCCGGCCATCAGGTTCATGAGGAGCGGCACCACGACCACCGCGACCGCGACGCCGCGGCCGACCCAGGCGGCGGCCGTCGTGCCCGTGCCCGCGTCACGCCTGATCTTCCACACGGCCGCCCGCAGCATCCGGCCGCCGTCGAGCGGCAGGCCGGGCAGCAGGTTGAACACGCCGACGATCAGGTTGGACGACCAGAGCTGCCAGATCAGCACCGGCACGAGCCCGTCGGGCGGCCGCATGAACATCGACAGTGGGTCGGCGGGACCGGTGACGAACGCGACGGCGGACACCAGGTAACCGATCGCCGCGAGGCCCAGCGAGAGCAGGGGCCCGGCGAGCGCGACGTTGAACTCCCGGCCCGCCGTCTCGGGCTCGCGTTCGATCTCCGAGACGCCGCCGAGCATGTAGAGGGTGATCCTGCGCACAGGAAGGCCGTAGCGCTTGGCGACGACGCAGTGCGCCAGTTCGTGGAGCAGGACCGAGGCGTAGAGCAGGACCGCGAAGACCAGCGCCACCACGGAGCTGCCGACGAGCCCGTATCCGGGAAGACTGGCGGCGAAAACCGGCTGGAAGCTGTAGGTGATGAACGCCGCCACGATGAGCCAGGTGGGCGAGACATAGACCGGGATGCCGAACGGCCGTCCCATCCGCAGTCCGGTGGACTCCCTGACAGGTGTGCTCATGTGGCCGCCTTCCCCTCCCACGCTTCTCGATGCTACGCGCCGTGGCGTGAGATCAGCCTATGAGCTCGCCCGCCCCCCGCGGACCGTCGATCCGCCCCCGGCGTGCGGAAGGGCCGGGGCGCGCGCGTTCTGTCGGCCCGGTGGCCTACAGTTCCGGCATGACCCTCGCCGAAGAGCGCACCGTCATCGGGGCGCTTTCCCCCTCCCGGGCCGGTGACTTCATGACCTGCCCCCTGCTCTACCGGTTCAGGGTGATCGACCAGCTCCCCGAGCGGCCCTCGGCCGCCGCGGTCAGGGGCACACTCGTTCACGCCGTGCTGGAACGGCTCTACGACCTGCCCGCGCAGGCGCGGACGGTCGCCGCCGCCCAGGATCTACTGGAGCCCCAGTGGCGGCGGCTACTCACCGAGGAACCCGACTACGCGGGGCTGTTCGAGAACGACGAGGAGCGGGACGCCTGGCTCACGCAGGCCCGCGGCATGGTCGACCGTTACTTCACGCTGGAGGACCCCCAGCGGCTGGAGCCCGCCGAGCGTGAGATGTACGTCGAGGTCGTGCTCGACAGCGGACTGCTGCTGCGCGGATACATCGACAGGCTCGACGTCGCTCCGACCGGCGAGGTGCGGGTCGTGGACTACAAGACGGGCACGGCGCCGGGGCGCGAGTGGGAGGCCAAGGCGCTGTTCCAGATGAAGTTCTACGCGCTGGCGCTGTGGCGGCGCGACGGCCAGGTCCCCCGGATGCTCCAGCTCATGTACCTGGGCAACGGCGAGATCGTGCGTTACGTCCCCGACGAGGCGGACCTGCGGGCGACCGAGCGCAAGGTCGAGGCGCTCTGGGCGGCCATCGAGCGCGCCGTGCGCACCCGTGAGTGGCGCGCCCGCCGCTCGCGGCTGTGCGACTGGTGCGACCACCAGGCGCTGTGCCCGGAGTTCGGCGGCACCCCGCCGCCCGTGCCCGACCGCGAGCCCGGGCTGTCCGCCCGCGTGAGCAGAAGGTCGGCCAGCGACGAACTGTGACCCCCCGCCCGGCTCTTTCCCGCGGGGCTCCCTCCAGTGGGCTCCTCCGCGGGGAGGAGGGGGATATCCCTCCCGGGCAGGGTGGACGCGGGCGGCGAACGCCTAGATTTGGTACGTGCGCACCACCCCCGGCAGTACGCGGTCCTGGCTTCGGGATCACTTCCTGATCTCCGACTCGATCCTCGCGGTGGTGCTGACGACCGCGTCCCTGTGGTGGATCGCCTTGGCCGCCTCCGGACAGGAGGCCGGGTGGCTGCGGTCCGCGGCACCGCGCCCGGCGGACGCGCTGAACCTGATCCTGGCGGCGGCCTGCACGCTGCCCGTGGCCCTGCGGCGTAGCCGGCCCTTCGTGCTGCTGGTGGCCACCTGCGTCCCCCAGGCGGCGCTCGACACGCTCCACTACGACCCCGGTCTGAGCAGGCTCGGCGGGCTCGTGCTGCTCTATTCGGTGGCCGCCTGCCGGGGGCTGGCGCTGAGCCTGGCCGCCCTCGTCGTCTCCTTCGCCTCCTATGTCGCCGGCGTCCTCGCCGGGGTCATCACCCCGTCCTGGCCCGACCACGTCGTCGTCACCGCCGTCCTGCTGCTGTGCTGGGTGTGCGGCCGGGCGCTGCGGCTGCGCCGCGCCTACCTCGCGGAGCTGGTCCAGCGGGCCGACCGGCTGGAGCGGG
Source organism: Microbispora bryophytorum (assembly GCF_006874465.1). Taxonomy (GTDB): domain Bacteria; phylum Actinomycetota; class Actinomycetes; order Streptosporangiales; family Streptosporangiaceae; genus Microbispora; species Microbispora bryophytorum. Next base: position 18,306 of record NZ_VIRL01000011.1, read on the forward strand.
CGCGGGAGGCCGACACCAGGGCCGCCCGGGCCGAGGAGCGCTCGCGCATCGCCCGGGAGCTGCACGACGTCGTCGCCCACCACGTCAGCGTGATGACGGTCCAGGCCGCCGCCGCCCGCAAGATGCTCGACATCAAGCCCGACGTGGCGCGGGACGCCCTGTCCGCCATCGAGGAGATGGGCCGTACGGCGATGACGGAGATGCGCAGCATCGTCGGCGTGCTGCGCACCGACGGCCCGGCCGAGCGGGGGCCGCAGCCGGGCATGCACGACCTGCCGGCGTTGGTGGAGCAGATGCGCGAGGCGGGGCTGCGGACCCAGCTGTGGATCGAGGGCGAACGGCGCGGCCTGCCGCCAGGGGTCGATCTGGCCGCTTACCGGCTCGTGCAGGAGGCGCTGACCAACAGCCTGCGGCACGCCGGACCCGCCGCCCGCGCCTGGGTGACCGTACGGCACGAGCCGAACGAGCTGAGCATCCACGTCGAGGACGACGGGCGCGGCGCGGCGGAGGAGCCGGCGCGGATCGGTGGCAAGGGACTCGAAGGCAAGGGACTCGGAGGCAAGGGACACGGCCTCGTCGGCATCCGCGAGCGTGTGGCGCTCTATGGTGGAGTTCTGCGGATCGGTCCCCGCGCCGGGGGCGGGTTCGAGGTCCGCGCGCAGTTCCCCCTCAGTCACAGCGCCCTCAAGTAGAGCCCCTTCACGGACAGCCCCTTCAAGGACAGACCATGACGATCAGGGTGTTCCCCTCCACCCGGCGGCCCGCCGCCCCTCTCCCGACCGACGCATCATGACGATCCGGGTGTTGCTGGTCGACGACCAGCCGCTGCTGCGCACCGGGTTCCGGTTCATCCTGGAGGCGGAGCCGGACGTCACCGTCGTGGGCGAGGCGGGCGACGGCGCGGTGGCCATGGAGCAGTCCCGGGCCCTGCTGCCCGACGTGGTGCTCATGGACATCCGCATGCCCGGCACCGACGGCATCGAGGCGACCCGCCGCATCGTGCGGGAGGCCGCGCCCACCGCCCACGTGCCGAAGGTGCTCGTGCTGACCACGTTCGACCTGGACGAGTACATCGTGGAGGCGCTGCGCGCCGGCGCGAGCGGGTTCCTCCTCAAGGACGTGCCTCCGGACGAGCTGATCCAGGCGATCCGCGTGGTGGCGGCCGGCGACGCGATCGTCGCGCCGAGCGTCACCCGGCGGCTGCTGGACAAGTTCGCCACCCGGCTGCCCTCCGCACACCGGCAGGCCACGCCCGCGCGGCTCGACCGGCTCACCGAGCGTGAGCTCGAGGTGCTACGCCTGATCGCGAAGGGCATGTCGAACGCCGAGATCGCCGCCCAGCTCGTGGTCAGCGAGACCACCGTGAAGACCCACGTGGGCAACGTGCTGACCAAGCTGGGGCTGCGCGATCGGGTCCAGGCGGTCGTGCTCTCGTACGAGACCGGCCTGATCGTCCCCGGCGCCTTCTCCTGACCTTCGCGGGGGCCGGAGCACGCCCCGCCGGTACGGCTCCCGCCGACCGTCCGAGGGGAAGGCGGCGGGGGCCGTACCGGCGGAAAGAGTCAGTCCGCGGGTGCGGCGGCCGTCTCCGGCGAGGCCGCGGACACGCCGCCGGAAGGGGCGTTCTCCGGGAAGTGGCAGGCGACCTGGTGCCCGGAGACGAGCGTCTCCAGCGGCGGCTCGACCTGCTTGCAGATCTCCTGCGCCTTCCAGCAGCGGGTGTGGAACCGGCAGGCGGGCGGAGGATTGAGCGGCGAGGGCACGTCGCCCTGCAGCCGGATCCGCTCCCGTTCCTTGCGCCGCTTCGGGTCCGGGATCGGGACCGCAGACAGCAGCGCGTTGGTGTACGGGTGCATCGGCGCCTCGTACAGGCCCTTGCGGTCGGCGATCTCGACGATCTTGCCGAGGTACATCACCGCGACGCGGTCGCTGATGTGCCGAACCACCGACAGGTCGTGCGCGATCACCACGTAGGTGAGGTCGAGCTCCTTCTGCAGGTCCTCCAGCAGGTTGACGACCTGGGCCTGGATCGACACGTCGAGCGCGGACACCGGCTCGTCCGCGATGATCAGCTTGGGCTTGAGCGCGAGCGTCCTGGCGATGCCGATGCGCTGCCGCTGACCGCCGGAGAACTCGTGCGGATAGCGGTTGTAGTGCTCGGGGTTGAGGCCGACCAGTTCGAGGATCTCCTGGACCGCCTTCCTGATGCCCTGCTCGGTCTTGATGCCCTGGATCCGGAACGGCGCGCCCACGATGGCGCCGACCGTGTGCCGGGGGTTGAGCGAGCTGTAGGGGTCCTGGAAGATGATCTGCACGTCCCTGCGGAGCGGACGCATCCGGCCCTGGGACATGTGCGTGATGTCGTTGCCCTCGAACAGGATCTTCCCGCCGGTCGGCTCGATCAGCCGGGTGATGAGCCGTCCGGTGGTGGTCTTGCCGCATCCCGACTCGCCGACCAGGCCGAGGGTCTCGCCCTTCTGCACGTCGAAGCTGACGCCGTCGACGGCCCTGACCGCGCCGACCTGCCGCTTGAGCAGGCCCTTCGTGACCGGGAAGTGCTTTTCCAGCCCCTGTACGGACAGCAAGGGCTCCTCGTTCACGACGCCTCCAGGTTCGGCTTGATCTCGTTCTCCCAGATGGCGTGGCGCCGCTCCCGCGGCAGGTGGCAGCGCACGAGGTGACCGCCCTCGGTCTCCAGCAGCTCGGGGACCTCCGCCTTGGCCCGCCCGGCCGTACGCTCCTCGAACGCGCAGCGCGGGTGGAAGGCGCAGCCGGACGGCACGTTGATCAGCGAGGGCGGCGAGCCCTTGATCGGCAGCAGCCGTTCGGTCGGCTCGCGGTCCAGCCGCGGCATCGAGCCGAGCAGGCCCCACGTGTAGGGGTGCTCGGGCCGTTCGAAGATGTCGTCGGAGGTGCCGTACTCGACGCACTTGCCGCCGTACATCACGAGGATGTCGTCGGACAGCTCGGCGACGACGCCGAGGTCGTGGGTGATGACGATCAGCGCGGCGTTGAAGTCGCGCTGCAGGTCGCGCATCAGGTCGAGGATCTGCGCCTGCACGGTCACGTCGAGCGCGGTCGTCGGCTCGTCGGCGATCAGCAGTTCCGGGTCGCAGCTCAGCGCCATGGCGATCATGGCGCGCTGCCGCATGCCGCCGGAGAACTCGTGGGGGTAGCTGTCCACGCGCCGCTCCGGCTGCGGGATGCCCACGCGGCCGAGCATGTCGATCGCGTGCTTGCGCGCGACCTTCTTGCTGACGTCGTTGTGGATGCGGTAGGCCTCGATGATCTGCTCGCCGACCGTGTAGAACGGGTGCATCGCCGACAGCGGATCCTGGAAGATCATCGCCATCTTCTTGCCGCGCAGCGCCCGCACGTGCTCCTGGCTGGCGCCGACGAGCTCCTCGCCGTCCAGCCAGATCTCGCCCGAGATGCGGGCGCGCCCGCCCTTGTGCAGGCCGAGGATGCCGAGGCTGGTCACGCTCTTGCCGGAGCCGGACTCGCCAACGATGCCGAGCGTCCTGCCCCGCTCCAGGGTGAACGACAGCCCGTCGACGGACTTGACCAGGCCGTCGTCGGTCGGGAAGTGGATCCGCAGGTCCTTCAGTTCCAGGAAGCTCATCCCAGCCTCACCCTCGGGTCCACGACGGCGTACAGGAGGTCGACGATCAGGTTCGCGAAGACCACGAAGAACGCGGCGACGAGCGTCACGCCCATGACCTTGGGCAGGTCCTGGTTGGTGATCGCGTCGATCGCGTACTTGCCCATGCCGGGCAGCGAGTAGGTGCTCTCGGTGAGCACGGCGCCGCCGAGCAGCAGGCCGAGGTCGAGGCCGAAGATCGTGAGGATCGGGGTGAGCGCGCCGCGCAGGCCGTGTTTGACCACGACCCTCCGCTCGTTCAGGCCCTTGGCCCGTGCGGTGCGGATGTAGTCCTCGCTCATCGTCTCCAGCATGCCCGCCCGGGTGAGCCGCGCGTACCCGGCGGCGTACAGGAAGGCCAGCGTGATCCACGGCAGGATCAGGTTGTAGGCCCACATGGCCGGGTTCTCGTCGAACGGCGTGAAACTGCCGCCCGGGGCGGTGATCCGGAACGGATGACCGTAGCTGAAGATGACCAGCGAGACGATGCCGGTGAAGAAGATCGGCAGTGACACGCCGGCCAGGGCGACGCCCATCGCGGCGCGGTCGAACAGGCTGCCGCGTCTCAGCGCGGACAGCACGCCGGTCGCCACACCGGCTAACACCCAGATGACGGCGGCCCCGATGGCCAGCGAGAGCGTCACGGGCAGCCGGTCCAGCAGGTCGGGCCAGACGGGGAGCCGGGTGAGGAAGGAGTAGCCGAAGCAGGGCGCCGGGCAGCGCTCCACGCCGGGGCCGTAGTCGTAGTCGGCGCCGGCGACGATGCCCTTGGCGAACCGCCCGTACTGCACGATCAGCGGATCGTTGAAGCCGAGCTTGTCGGCGGCGATCTTGACCTGTTCCGCCGAGGCGGTGCGCCCCACGTAGCGCGCGGCCAGGCTCTCCGAGGTGGCGCCCGCCAGGCGGGGCACCAGGAAGAAGATGCCGAACGTGATGATGCTCACGATGGTGAGCATCACGATCGCCCAGATCAGGCGCCGGATGATGTATGTGACCACAGTCCCCCCGGCTCCGGGGGCCGGCCCTGTCGGACCGGCCCCCTTGCCGCGTTCACGCGTCTATCGGATCTGTCTGGTCTCGGCGAGCGCTTACTTGACGCCCATGCCGAGGTAGTCGTACATGCCGTACGCGTCGTTGACGAAGATGTTCGTGGCGTTCTTGCTCCGCACGAGCAGGGTCTTCGTCCACACGTTCGGCAGGATGAAGGCGTCGTCCATGACCTTCTTGTCGATCTGGGTCCAGATCGCGTTGCGGGCGTCGGTGTCGGTCTCCTTCATCGCCTGGTCGATCAGCTTGTCGACCTCGGGGTCGCGGACGCTGATGTTGGAGGAGCCGCCGGTGTCACGGATGACGCGGCTGTCGACGATCTGCTGCAGGAAGCCGAAGCCGTCGGGCCAGTCGGACTGCCAGCCGTTCATGGCCAGACCGATCTTGTTGTCCTTGGCGTAGCCCGGCTTGCCGGCGTACAGCGCGAAGTAGTCGGCCTGCGGGAACGGCTTGAGCGTGAGCTTGATGCCGACCCGGCCGAGGGACTGCTGCAGCGCCTCGGCGGCCGCCTTCTCCTTGGGCCGCTCGGCGCGGTAGGAGATGTTGGTCTCGAAGCCGCCCGGCTGACCGCAGGCGGTCAGCGCCTCCTTGGCCTTGGCCAGGTCGCCCTTGTTGTCGGCGCCCGGCGGGTAGAGGTTGAAGTCCTCGTGGCCGGGGATGGCCGGCGGCAGCAGGCTGGTCGCGATCTGTCCGCCGGAGAACTCGCCGCCCCAGGCGGTCTGGAGGGAGACCTTGTCCGTGGCGTATTCGACGGCCTTGCGGCAGTCGAGGTTGTCGAGCGGCGGGACGTTGCCGTTGATCGAGGTGTACCAGAGGCGGGTGCTGGTCGGGTTGTCGGAGTTCGCCTTCAGGGCGGGGTCCGGGAGGACCCGGCCGAGGGCCGCCGGCTGGATGCCGATGCCCGCGACGTCGATGTCGAGGTCGCCGGCGAGGATCCGGTTGTCGATGTCGTCGGCGTTGACGTTGGTGGAGACCTCGTAGCCGTCCGGCAGCGCCTTGCGGTTCGGGTCGGTCGCCGGGTCCCACTGCTCGTTGCGGACCAGCGTGAAGCCCTTGCCGATCTCGTTCTTCTCGAACTTGTACGGCCCGGTGGCGATGATGTGTTCCTTGTACTTCGCGCCGGTGTCCTTGTCCTTGGGGACCGGGATCGTGGCGGGAAGCTGGGCGAAGTAGTCGAAGTTGCTCAGCGGCTGCTTCAGGTGGAAGACGATCGTGGAGTCGTCGGGCGTCTCGATCGCGCTGTCGGTGTTGACGTCCTTGGACTTGTAGGCGCCCTTGTAGCCCTTCGGCCAGTCGAGGAAGTCGTTGAAGTAGGTGTACCCGTCGGGGAACACCTCCTTGTCGAACGACCGCTCCACGGCGTACTTCACGTCCTTGGACGTGACCGGGGTGCCGTCCTCGAACTTGATGCCCTTCTTGAGCTTGTACGTCCAGGTCTTGGCGTCGTCGCTGGGCGTGCCCAGGTCCTCGGCGAGGTCGGGGGTGAGCTGGTTGCCCTCCTTGCCCACGGCGGACTTGAACATCAGCAGCGACCGGCCGTACAGGCGGATGAAGTTCCAGGAGTAGCCGTAGTAGGTGTCGCCCGGGTCGAGGGAGTCCCAGTCACCGCCGTTGGCGAACTTGAGGATGCCGCCCTTCTTGTCCGACGGGTTCACGATCCCCGTCAGGGCGGCGTTGAACTCGCCGGTCGCGGCGGCGCCGCCGCCCGCGGCGTCGCCGGAGGACGACGGCGAGCTGCTGCCCGAACCGCCGCCGCAGGCGGCAACGGCAAGGGCGAGCACGGCGCCGATGGCCGCCACACCCAGTCTTCTTCTTAGCATTGCAAACCCCTTGGTGATAGGAGCCGGGGGACTTTACGAGAAGGGAGGGGCTCAGCGGGCCTTCGGGTCGAGAGCGTCCCGCAGGCCGTCGCCGAACAGGTTGAACGCCAGGACCGTGATGAAGATCGCCATGCCGGGGAAGAACATGAAGTGCGGGATCGTGTAGAACCGCACCGCGTCCGCCAGCATGCCGCCCCAGGTGGGGGTGGGCGGGCGCACGCCGACGCCGAGGAACGACAGCGCCGCCTCGAACAGCACGTTCGTGGGGATCAGCAGCGTCGAGTAGACGAGGATCGGCGCGATCAGGTTCGGCAGCAGCTCACGGAAGATGATGTACGGCCCGCGCGCCCCAAGGCTGCGCGCCGCGTCCACGAACTCCCGCTCGCGCAGCGACAGGGTCTGCCCCCGGACGATCCGCCCGATGTACGGCCAGTTGAAGAAGCCGATGATGAACACCAGCAGCGAGACGCGCAGCGTGTCGCCGGTCAGGCCGAACGCCGAGTCGGGGACGATGCCCGCCAGCGCGATCGCGAAGACCAGGAGCGGGAAGGCCAGGAAGACGTCCATGGTCTTGCTGATGATCGAGTCGACCAGGCCTCCGAAGAAGCCCGCGGTGACCCCGAGCAGGGTGCCGATGACCACCGAGAGCAGCGTGGCCAGGAAGGCGATGAGCAGCGAGATCCGCGCGCCGTACACGACCCGGCTGAAGATGTCGCGGCCGTTCACCGGCTCGATGCCGAACAGGTGGTCGGCGCTGATGCCGGTGCCCGTCTTGGGCACCATCGTGGAGGAGTCGATGAGGTCGGAGTTGAACTGCGTCGGGTCCTGTCCGAACGCCCCCGCGATCACCGGCGCGAAGACCGCGACCAGGATCAGGAAGATGACGATCAGACCGCCGGCCAGAGCGACCTTGTCGCGCTTGAGACGCATCCAGGCGATCTGACCGAGGGACCGGCCCTGGATCGCCGGGCCGCCCGCCGCGTCGACGACGGCCTCCGGCGTGGCCTGTGTGTCCCCACCGGTGACGTCCATCGGCGCGGTCATCGATCCTCCTTCGCCCTGCCCGAGCGGACCGCGTTCGCGGTGCGGCGCTCGGGGTAGCCCGGGATCGATCCGGCGATGGAGAAGCGGTGGCCGCTTACGACCTTGCCTCGCACGGCCATGTGGTGCAGGCCCCCTGGATCCCAGACGACATTGTCCGAAGGGGCCGCGTGGTGTGCGACCCCCGGAGGCAGAATCTATGGTCTGAGCTGGGCTGACCAGTCCCCAGAGGCGCGCTGTGGCTCAACTGTGATTCATGCGAAACTCATTCGTGTTGATCTTGAAGGGTTTGTCCGCGTCGCGTTTCGATTATGTCGTGGAACTGTAACATTGCACTCGCTGGTAACTTGGTCTCACCATGTGAGATGATCAGTCGATTCCGCGCCGTTTGAGAATGGCCTCGATGTCGGAGAAATCATCCCCAGCGGGCTGTTCCACCTGTCGTGGCGCGGTTTTCCCGGTCTGTGCCGTTTTGGTGGTGGCCGCTTTGGGGGTGGCCGCTTGAGGCGCGGCCGTTCGAGCCGCGGCGGACCGTTCAGGCGCCGCGGCGCCGCCGCCCGGCTCCGGCCGTGCCGTACGGGTCCGGGACAGGGCCCGCCCGCGCAACGTGCCGGAGACGACGAACAGCAGCGCCGACAGCCCGGCCAGGACCACCCCGGCCCACACCGCGGGCGACAGGACCAGGCCGGTCACGAAGCCCACCACCGCCGCGCCGACGTTCCATAGCGTCTGCAGCGCTCCGGTGAGGTAGGCCGCCAGCGGCAGCAGGGACCATGCGGTGGCCCGCAGGCCGGCGGTCACCCCCCTGCGCCGGAAGGTCAGGTAGCTGAGGCCGACCCCTACCGCGGTGAGGCCGGCGCACAGCGGCAGCCAGGCGATGTCGTCGAATGTCATGGCGGGTCCCCTTCGTCCACGGCGTACCCCCATCCTGGCACCCCGAAGGCGACGACGCGGGGGCCCGCGCTACCGGACGAGCGACCGCAGGAAGTCCACGTCCACGTCGAGCAGCGAGGGCATGACGACCCGCCCGGGCGCCTGGGCGATCGGCAGGACGCCCGGCACGGCGACGACCCGGCAGCCCGCGGCGGTCGCCGAGGCGACGCCGTTCGGCGAGTCCTCCAGCGCGACGCACCGCTCCGGGTCCACCGACAGCAGGCCGGCCGCGGTCAGGTACGGCTCCGGGTGCGGCTTGGTGCACGTGACGTCGTCGGCCGTCACGATGATCTCGAAGTGCTCCCGGCCGACGGCCTTGAGCACGGCGTCGGCGATGATCCGCAGCGACGAGGTGACCAGCGCCGTGCGCACGCCCTGGTCGCCGAGCCCGCGCAGCAGGTCGAGGGCTCCCGGCATGGGTTCGACGCCTCTCGACAGCCGGCGTTCCATGCCGTCGATCAGCCACTCCCCCACGACCGCGGGGTCGGCGTCGGCCTGCGTCAGCTCCAGCATGTACGCGACGGTGCGGTCCCAGGAGCCGCCCACGAGCTGCTCCTGGTGCTCAGGACCCCAGTCTCCGCCGAGGCGGGTGACCACCTCGGTCTCGACCTCGAACCACACACCTTCGGTGTCGACGAGCAATCCGTCCATGTCGAACAGCACGGCGTCCACGTGGCCCCTTCCCCCGGTGGAACCCCCGATCAGGGGGGGACCAACATGGTAAGGGGCGCACGTGAACGCCCATGCGGCCGGTCAGACGTTGAAGTACTTCGCCTCGGGGTGGTGGACGACCAGGGCGGAGGTGGCCTGCTCGGGGTGGAGCTGGAACTCCTCCGACAGCGTCACGCCGATGCGGGCGGGGTCGAGCAGCTCCATGACCTGCACCTGGTCCTCCAGGTTGGGGCAGGCCGGGTAGCCGAAGGAGTAGCGGCAGCCGGCGATGTTCACCTTGAGCATGTCGGCCAGCGACTCGTCGCCGCCGATGCCCAGCTCCGACCGCACCCGCGCGTGCCAGTATTCGGCCAGCGCCTCGGTGAGCTGCACCGACAGACCGTGGAGCTCCAGGTAATCGCGGTAGGCGTCCTTGGCGAAGAGCTCGGCCGTGGCCTCGCTGATCCGGTTGCCCATCGTGACCACCTGGAAGGCGACGACGTCGGTCTCCCCGGACTCGCGGGAGCGGAAGAAGTCGGCCAGGCACAGGTGCCGGTCGCGCCGCTGCCGCGGGAAGGTGAAGCGGGTCCGCTCCTTGCCGTCGTCGTCAAGGATGATCAGGCTGTCGCCCTCGCTGACACAGGGGAAGTAGCCGTAGGCGACCGCCGCCTCCAGCAGGTTCTCCGTCTGCAGCCGCTCCAGCCACATCCGCAGCCGGGGCCTGCCCTCGGTCTCGACCAGCTCCTCGTACGACGGGCCCTCGCCGCCCCTGGCGGCCTTGAGACCCCACTGGCCCATGAACGTCGCCCGCTCGTCGAGGAAGGCGGCGTAGTCGGCCAGCGGGACGCCCTTCACGATCCGGTCGCCGAGGAACGGCGGGGCGGGCAGCGGGTTGTCGGCCGCGACGTCGGAACGGGCCGGCAGGTCCTCCTCGGCGGTCCGCTTCAGCACGGCGCCGGTCTTCACCCGCCGCTCGCGCAGCGGCGGCAGCGCCGCGCCGTCCTCACCGCGCTTGACCGCCATGAAGGCGTCCATCAGGCGCAGCCCCTCGAACGCGTCACGCGCGTAGCGGACCTCGCCCCGGAAGACGTCGGCCAGGTCCTGCTCCACGTACGCCCTGGTGAGGGCGGCGCCGCCGAGCAGGACGGGATACCTGTCCGCGAGACCCCGGGAGTTCATCTCCTCCAGGTTCTCCTTCATGACCACGGTGGACTTGACCAGGAGCCCGGACATGCCGACCACGTCGGCGCGGTGCTCCTCGGCGGCCTCCAGGATCGCCGACACCGGCTGCTTGATGCCGAGGTTCACCACGTCGTAGCCGTTGTTGGACAGGATGATGTCCACGAGGTTCTTGCCGATGTCGTGGACGTCGCCCTTGACCGTGGCCAGCACGATGCGGCCCTTGCTGCTGCCCTCGACCTTCTCCATGTGCGGTTCGAGGTGGGCCACGGCGGTCTTCATCACCTCGGCCGACTGCAGCACGAAGGGAAGCTGCATCTCGCCGGAGCCGAACAGCTCGCCGACGACCTTCATGCCGTCGAGCAGGACGTCGTTGATGATCTCCAAGGCCGGCCGCTGCGCCAGGCCCTCGTCGAGATCGGCCTCCAGGCCCTTGCGCTCGCCGTCGACGATGCGCCGCTTGAGCCGCTCCCACAGAGGCAGCCCGGCCAGCTCGGCCGCCTTGCCGGCCTTCATCGACGCCGCGTCCACGCCCTCGAACAGCTCCATGAACCGCTGCAGCGGGTCGTAGCCCTCGCGCCTGCGGTCGTACACGAGGTCGAGCGCGATCTGCCGCCGGTCGTCCGGGATCCGGTTCATCGGCAGGATCTTGGAGGCGTGCACGATCGCGGAGTCGAGCCCCGCGTTGACGCACTCGTTGAGGAAGACGCTGTTCAGCACCATGCGGGCGGCCGGGTTGAGGCCGAACGACACGTTGGAGACGCCGAGCGTGGTCTGCACGCCCGGGTAGCGGCGCTTGAGCTCGCGGATGGCCTCGATCGTCTCGATCCCGTCGCGCCGGGTCTCCTCCTGACCGGTGGCGATGGGGAAGGTGAGGCAGTCGACGATGATGTCCTCGACCCGCATGCCCCAGGTGTTCACCAGGTCCTCGATGAGCCGGGTGGCGATGCGCACCTTCCCCTCGGCGGTGCGGGCCTGGCCCTCCTCGTCGATGGTCAGCGCGACCACGGCCGCGCCGTGCTCCTTCACCAGGCGCATGATCTTCTGGTAGCGCGAGTCGGGGCCGTCGCCGTCCTCGTAGTTCACCGAGTTGACCACGGCCCGGCCGCCGAGCATCTCCAGCCCGGCCTCCAGCACGGCGGGCTCGGTGGAGTCGATCACGATCGGCAGCGTCGAGGCGGTGGCGAACCGGAACGCCAGCTCCTTCATGTCGGCGACCCCGTCGCGGCCGACGTAGTCGACGCACAGGTCGAGCATGTGCGCGCCGTCGCGGGCCTGCGCCCTGGCGATCTCCACGCACTCCTCGTAGTCGGAGGCCAGCATCGCCTCGCGGAACGCCTTGGAGCCGTTGGCGTTGGTCCGCTCGCCGATGGCGAGGTAGGAGGTGTCCTGCCGGAACGGCACGTGCTGGTAGAGCGACGCCGCCCCCGCCTCCGGGCGGGGCCGCCGCTCGCCGCGGGCGCGCCCGCCCACCCGCTCGACCACCTGGCGCAGGTGCTCGGGCGTGGTGCCGCAGCAGCCGCCCACGAGCGCGAGCCCGTAGTCGCGGGTGAACGCCTCGTGCGCGTCCGCCAGCTTCTCCGGGCTCAGCGGGTAGTACGCGCCGTCGGACGTGAGCTGCGGCAGACCCGCGTTCGGCATGCAGGAGATCGGGATCCGCGAGTGCCTGGCCAGGTAGCGCAGGTGCTCGCTCATCTCGGTCGGGCCGGTGGCGCAGTTGAGGCCGATCAGGTCGACGCCGAGCGGCTCGATCGCGGTCAGCGCGGCGCCGATCTCGGAGCCCAGCAGCATCGCGCCGTTGGTCTCGATGGTGACCTGCGTGATGATCAGCACGTCCCGCCCGGAGGCCTCGACCGCCCGCTTCGCGCCGACGACCGCCGCGCGCACCTGCAGCAGGTCCTGGCAGGTCTCGATGATCAGGGCGTCGGCCCCGCCCGCGATCAGTCCGGCGGCGTTGTCGCGGTAGGCGTCGCGCAGCGTCTCGTAAGGCAGGTGGCCGAGCGTGGGGAGCTTCGTGCCGGGACCCATCGAGCCGAGGACGAACCGGGGCCTGTCCGGCGTCGACCAGTGGTCGGCGCGCTCTCTGGCCAGCCGAGCGCCCGCCTCCGAGAGCTCGAAGATGCGGTCCTCGATGCCGTACTCGCCCAGGGCCGCACGGTTGGCGTTGAAGGTGTTGGTCTCGACGCAGTCGACGCCGACCTCCAGATAGGCGTCATGCACGGCCCGCACGATGTCGGGGCGGCTCACGTTGAGCACGTCGTTGCAGCCCTCATGGCCCTGGAAGTCGTCAAGGGTGGGGTCGTAGGACTGCAGCATCGTCCCCATCGCTCCGTCGGCGATCAGAACTCGCTCGGACAGCACTTCTCGGAACGACGACGGTCTGCTGGTCATGGAGGCAAGCTTATCGGCCCCGCCGCATGGGACGCCGATCCCACGGGCGAAACGGGAATACCGGTCGGGTAAGGGGCGGCCGATTTCCCGGCGTCGTCACGCGCCGCAGGTCAGGGCAGCGCGACGGGCCGGTGCCCTGCGGAGGTGACGTACGGGGCCCCTCAGCGAATAGTCTTGGACTGAGCCATACTGCACAAGGCCAGTGAGGAGGCGGCGCGTGATCGAGTTCGAAGGGCTCCCCGAGCTCGTCGACCCGGTGCTGATCGCCGCGTTCGAAGGATGGAACGACGCCGGCGAGGCGTCCAGCGGCGTGCTCGCGCACCTCGAGTCCGAGTGGAAGGCCACCCCGCTCGTCGAGCTGGACCCCGAGGACTACTACGACTTCCAGGTGACCCGGCCGGTGGTCGAGCTCGGCGACGGCGTGACCCGCTCCATCGTCTGGCCGACGACCCGGCTGCTGCTGGCCCGCCCGCCGGGCGCCAAGCGCGACGTGGTGCTGCTGCGCGGCATCGAGCCCAACATGCGGTGGCGGTCGTTCTGCGCCGAGATCGTCGGGCTCTGCCACGATCTCGGCATCGAGCTGGCCGTCCTGCTCGGCGCGCTGCTCAACGACTCCCCGCACACCCGGCCGGTACCGATCACCGGCTCGGTCAGCGACCCCGGCATGGCCCGCGCGCTCAACCTGGAGCTGACCAAGTACGAGGGCCCCACGGGCATCGTGGGCGTGCTGCAGCACACCCTCGGCACCGCCGGAGTGCAGGCGGTGTCCCTGTGGGCGTCGGTCCCGCACTACGTCGCCCAGCCACCCAACCCCAAGGCCACCCTGGCGCTGCTGCGCCGCATCGAGGACATGCTCGACATCCCGATGCCGTACGGCGACCTGGCCGAGGAGGCGCGAGCCTGGGAGCACGGCGTGGACGAGCTGGCGGCCCAGGACAGCGAGGTGGCCGAGTACGTGCGAGAGCTGGAGGAGCGCAAGGACGCCGCGGAGCTGCCCGAGGCCAGCGGCGACGCCATCGCGGCGGAGTTCGAGCGCTACCTGCGCCGCCGCGACCGCGGCACCGACCGCTGACCCCGCGAGACGGCGTCCCGGCCGGTGCCCGAGCCGGCCGGGACGGGCGGCGTCGGGCTCACCGCCCCGGCCAGAACGGGTCCCGGCCGATGAGACCCAGCAGCCTGGCCTGGGCGTCGGCGCCGTCCGGCACCTCGACCCTGACCCCGAACTGGCCGGAGGAGCGGAGCACCTGCTCCATCGGCTCCATCTCGGCGAGGAGCCGAGCACAGAAGCCGGGGTCCAGCCGGTCGTCCTGGGCGGTGGCCCTGGCCAGATCCCAGGTGTGCATGAACACGTCAGCGGTGTAGAAGCGGTCGATCGCGGTCTCCAGCGGCAGGACGCCGACATGCGGGTTGCCGAGTTCCCGGTGCGCCGTCTCCGGATCGTCGAGCACCGCCTGCACACCGGCGCGGTGAACCTCCCACGCGGCGACCGGGTCCTCGTCCGCGGACGGCCCGCGAGGCAGTTCGACTCCGGCGCCGGAGGCGAGAAACCCGGGGAACCATTCGGTCAGGTGACGCACGACGTCACGGGCGGTCCAACCGGCGACCGGGGATGGCGCGTCCCAGCACCGGGTGCCGCGGACCCGCTCGGCGAACAGCCCGGCGACCTGCCGGTGCCGCTCGTCCGGGCGGTCAGACAGCGCCATCGGCGAGCATCCGGTCCAGCTTCGCGTAACCCTCGTCGACACCGGTCTCCATACCGCTGCGCAGCCACGCGTCACGGCTTTCGAAGCTGTCGACCAGTGACTGCGCCCGCAGCCGCGTACGGCCGTCGCCCAGGTCCTCGAACCACAGCGTCTCCAGCGCGACACCGTCGGGATCGCCCTCGAACGTGAAGGTCTGCACGATCCGGTCCGGCCGGACCTCGTGGAAGCAGCCGTGGAACCCGTATTCCACGCCGTCGTGCACGGAGACGTACCGCCAGCTGCCGCCGGTGCGCGCGTCCCAGTGCTCGATCCGGCTGCTCGTGGCGTCGGGACCCACCCACCGGACGAACAGCGCGGGGTCCGTGTGGGCGCGCAACAGCCGCTCCGGCGTCGCCGCGAAGTCACGCGTCATCCGGATGACCGGCAGACTCGGGTCGGCCTCGACGGACGTCTGCGTGTTCCTGTTCATGCTCGTCACTCTCCATCTCCTCCAGGACGGCGTCGAGCCGGCGATAGCGCTGCTCGACGCGGTCCCGGTGCCGCTCGATCCAGGTGTCCACGAGGTCGAGGGCCTCGACCTCCAGGCGTACCGGCCGGGGCTGCGGCCCTCGCGGCCGGCTGACGAGCCCGGCCTCCTCGAGCACCCGCAAGTGCTTGTAGACGGCCTGCAACGTCATCCGGTACGGCTCGGCCAGCCGGCTCACGGTCGCCTCGCCCTCCGAGAGCCGCGCGACCATGTCGCGCCGGGTCGGATCGGCGAGGGCCGCGAAGACCCGGGACAGCGCGTCCGTGGCCGACACCCCCTAAGTTTCAACCCGATGGTTGAAAGGATCGTATGCGGCGACTCCCTCATCGTCAACCCTTCGGTTGAAAGCGCTGCTCATGCCGTACGCCTGGTCAGGCCGGCCACCAGCTGAGGTAGCGCTCACCGGTGTCGGGGAAGATCGTCACGACGGTCTGCCCCGACAGGTCCTCGCGGCGGGCCAGTTCGGCGCAGCCGTACGCCGCCGCGCCCGAGGAGACCCCGACCAGCAGCCCGGTCGTGGCCGCGATGAGCCGGGTCATGGCGGCCGCCTCGCCGTCCGGCACGGTGATCACATCGTCGATGAGGGTGACGTCGGTGACGGGGCTGGTGAAGCCGCCGTTGAGGCCGGGGATCCGGTGCGGCCCCGGGGCGCCCCCCGACAGCAGGGGGGAGCCCTCCGGCTCCACCGCGACGACGCGCAGCCGGGGATTGCGCTCGCGGAGGTAGCGGGCGGTGCCGGTGAGGGTTCCGCCGGTCCCGACTCCGCACACCAGCACGTCGACCTCGCCGCCGGTGCCGGCCCAGATCTCCGGCCCCGTGGTCGTGTAGTGGGCCATGACGTTGGCGGGATTCTCGTGCTGGCGGGCGTACCAGGACCCGGGGACGGCGGCGTGCAGCTCCCTCGCCCGGTCGACGCATCCCTGGAAGCCGAGGACGTGGTCGGTGAACTCGACCTGGGCGCCCAGCATGTGCAGGGTCAGCGTGCGCTCCCGCGACGCGTTGTCCGGCATCACGACGACGCACGGGTATCCCCGGCTGACGGCGAGCGCCGCCAGGGCGATTCCGGTGTTGCCCGACGTCGACTCGATCACGGTCGCGCCCGGGGTCAGGGCCCCGGACGCCTCGGCGTCCTCGATCATGCGCAGCGCCACCCGGTCCTTGATGCTCGACAGCGGGTTGGCCGCCTCCAGCTTGGCGAGCACGGTGGCGGCCGGGGGCAGGCCGTCGAGGGCGAGGCGGAGCAGGGGCGTGCCGCCGATGAGGTCGTCGATTCCGGTCGCTATCTCGCGGCCGATCAGAGGGATCATGCCTGCTCCTTCGCGGCCACCAGCAGGTATTCGTGCGAGCGGTTGGTCAGCATCGGGTCGTCGTCGCTCACCGGCCGGTCGTAGCAGTGGATCCGCTCGTCGCCGAGGGTCAGGTGCCGGCCGAGCACGCGGGCGACGTCCCAGGCCAGCGGCACGAACCTGCCCGCCAGGCGGCGGTTCTGCACGGCGAGCACCGCCCGCGCGCCGGGCCGCATGACCTTCGTCACCGCGGCGAAGGCCTCGTCGATCGCGCTCAGGTACGCGTCGTAGTCGCGCAGCGCGTAGAACTGGCCGTCCACGGAGGAGTCGGTGTCGAGGTTGGTGCCGAAATAGGGCAGGTCGGCCAGGACGAAGTCCACCGACTCCGGCGGCAGCGGCGGCGTGCGGGCGTCGGCGCACAGCATCGTCTGGCCGGGGTACGCCTCCAGGCGCTTGCGCGCCTGCTCCGCGCGCTCCGGCGAGACCTCCAGGCCGATCCCCTTCCGGGACTCGACCGCGCACGCCACCAGCGTGGTCCCCCAGCCGGCGAACGGGTCGAGCACGACGTCGCCCGGCCGGCTCATCTCGACGATCAGGGGCCGCAACTGGCTCACCCAGCCGCACTGGCCGGCGGCCTCCGGCAGCGCGTACGCCGGGTCCTCTCCCTGCAGCACGTGCCAACTCGATCTGCCCATCACTCCACACCAGCCTTCTGTCTCGCCGTCGCGGCGCGACGGTCTTCCGTGTCTGTCTCTTCGTGGTCTTCCTGAGTCCGCGCGTGCACGGCCCGGGCGGGTAGCCGTGGCTCAAGGCGGAGCATGGTGAGGGCCGAGCAGGACACGCCTGCCGCCAGCAGCACCCACATGGAGACCGGCGACAGGCTCAGCAGCGCGGTCAGCACGGCCGGAGCCAGCGTGATCGGGATCGCCCAGGAGAACTGGTAGACCGCCATGTACCTGCCGCGGGTCTCCTCCGGGGCCGCGCTCGACACCAGCGCGGACAGCGGCGCGCCGTGCAGCATCTCCCCCACCGTGAACAGCGCCGTCGCCGCGAAGACCCCGGCCAGGGCGACCGGCCGTGCGGGAACCCCGGCCAGCAGGGCGAACGCCGCGAACGACACCGCGAACGTGGCGGCGCCCGCCGCGACCGTGCGGGTGCGCCGATACCGGATCAGCCGCCGCGTCACCGGAATCTGCAGCAGCGCGATGCCGACGGTGTTGACCGCGTACAGCACGCCGACCAGCGACGCGGGCACGTCCAGTTCCTGCGTGACATAGACGGGCAGCGCCACCGACAGCACCATGTAGCCGAAGGCGGTCGGCACGTTCTGCAGGGTCAGCGCGAGGAACGTGCGATCGCGCAGGACGAGCCGGTATCCCCCGCTCCGCCGGCCCGCCTCCCTCGGGGCCGTGCCGGTCCGCGTACCGGGAACCGGGCTGCCGGGGACGGGGATCGTATGGAGGATCAGTGCGGCGCCGGCGAACGCGGCGGCGCTGACCAGGACGATCACCCGGTAGGCGGCGTCGCTGCCCAGGCCGAGCGCGGCGCCCGCGATGAGGCCGCCCGCGCCGAGTCCGGCGTTGCGCAGGCTGCGCTGCGCGGCGAGGAGCCTGTCGCGGTCGGCGCCCCGCGCGATCGCGGCGACGAACGACTGGATCGACGGCGGGTAGGAGCCGTCGCCGAGCGCCACCAGCGCCACCGCGAGGAACATCGTCAGCGGCGAGTCCACCAGCGGGTAGGCGGCGAACCCCACGGCACGCACCAGGTAGCCGCCCACGACGACGGCCCGCGCGCCGAAGCGGTCGACGAGCACACCCGCGATCGGGTTGCCGACCAGGCTGAACAGCGCCGCCGCGGTCATGATGACGCCGACCCGCTCGATCGGCAGCCCGGTGACGTGGTGGAAGAACAGCAGCGACAGAGGCAGGTACATGCCGCTGCCGGTGGCGTCGACCACCATTCCGGCCATGTAGCGCGCCTGCGCCGAGGGGCGGGTCACGACGGCACCGCCCCGATCCGCACCTGCTCCTCCAGTCGCGCGCCGAGCGAGCGCAGCCTGCGCTCGCACTCCGCGCGGGAGGGCGCCGAGGCGATGGCCACGGTGAGAAAGTCGGCCGAGCCCGCGGCGGGCGGGACCACCTGGCCCGGCCTCGCGTAGAGCCAGAAGTGCTCCACCCAGGGCTCCGGCGGGACGTCGGGCAGCGCGTGGATGAATCCCGGCCGCTTCATCATCAGCACCTGGCCGGCCATCCGCGCCGGCTCCGGCCGCCGCCCCGGACGCACGGCCCGCTCCACGTCGGGCAGCGGGAGGCCGAGCTGGGCCCGGATGGAGCACTCGGCGAGATTGACCCCGAAGAGGGTGTGGAAGACCTCCCGGATCTTCCCGCCGCCGGACCGGCAGGCGATCTCGCACAGCACCAGCCGGTCGTCCGGCGTGTGGAAGATCTCCGCGTGGAAGGCGTGGTCGCGCAGCCGGCCGCCGGGCCGCCGCAGCGCCGCCAGCGTCCGCCCGGTCAGCTCCAGCAGGCGGCCGGTGAGCGGATCGCCGGGGTCGAGCGCCAGGTCGACCCGGGAGCCGGAGTCGGTGCCGAACGACGCCAGCTCGTACTGGTACTGCGAGGGCCAGGCCAGCACGACCTCGCCGTTCACCACCAGCCCGTCGACGTGGCACATGCGGCCGGGCACGTACGCCTCCAGCAGGAGGTCGTCTCGCCGCCCGTCCCGGCGCGAGCCGTACGCCTCGGTGAGGAAGGCCGTCAGCGCGTCCCGGTCGCGCAGGATGCGCAGGCCGATCGAGTTGAAACCGGCCCTGTTCTTGACCACGAGAGGGAACCCGTGAACGTCGGCGAAGGCCTGCACGTCCGCCGCGGTCCGCGGCACGGCGTGCGGGGCGACCTCCACGCCGGCCCGCGCCGCGTGCTCCTTCATCAGGGCCTTGTCCCGGAAAGGCAGCACGTCGGCGGCCCGCGCGCCGGGCAGCCCGAGCTCCTCGCGCAGGGCGGCCACGCGCAGGACGTCGGCCTCGTGCTCCCCGATCAGGTGCGTGGCGCCGTACTCGGCGGCGAGGCGCGCGACCCGCCCGGCCACCTCGTCGTCGTGGTCGAAGAGCTCCAGGTGCGTGTAGCCGAGGTTCCCCTCGGGGATCCGCTCGCCGAACGGCTCGAACCTGTCGCGGGCGGCGAGGATCACCACCGGGCCCTTGTGGTCGCGCAGCCAGCGGTCGTACGGGAACGGCTCCATCGGGTTGCGGTGCACGATGACGACGCTCGTGTCACCCCCTCGCCCGGCGGTTCCGGGTCGCGTGCGCGGCTCGCCGTGCTCATCGATGCGCTCGGTTCGCTCACTCATGCCGGCACCTCCGCCAGGGATCGGGCCTCGGCCGCGTACGCGAGCGAGGTCCGCCCGTCCTCGCCCACGATCCGGATCCGGATGGCGTCGTCGATGACCTCCGCGCCGCGGCGGATGGCCGCGTCCGTGTCGGGGCCGGTCACCGCGACCAGGCCGAGCCGGTCCCAGTTGTCGCGCAACGCGCGCACCGTGTCGCCGGGCTTGGCGGTGACGCGCACGTCGAGCACGTCGTCGCGGGCCGCGGCGTCGGCGACGCCCTCCACCGACTCGACCCGGCCCGGCTCGCCCACCAGGGAGCGGACGCTGGCCCCCGCGTGCGCCTCCGGCCGGTCCGGCAGCTCGGGGACCAGCCCGAACGGCCAGCCCAGGGCGTACTCCACCAGGTCGATGCCGTACGCGCCGCGCACGAGCTCCGGGATCATGTCGCCGGCGACCCGGTTGTGGCTCTCGATGACCACCGGGCCGTGCGGGCCGAGCCGCAGCTCGGTGTGCGTGACGCCGTCGCTGAGGCCGATCAGGTCGAGGAAGCGACGCACGCTCGCGCTGATCCGCTCCCGGACCGGCTCGTCCAGCCGGGCGGGCACGGCGTGGCCGAGCTCCGCGAACCGGTCGGCGTGCACGAACTTCTCGGTGATCGCCACGACGACGTGGCGGCCCGCGAAGCTGAACGCCTCGACGCTGAACTCCGGTCCCTCGACGTACTCCTCCATGAGGAAGTCCTGCAGGAGGTACATGGTCGAGACCCGGTCGGTCCGGGTGCCGCGCAGCCCTTCCACCGTGGCCCAGACCGGCTCGGCGTCCTGCGGCCCCCCGATCCGGAACACGCCGATGCTCGCGGTCGCGTCGGTCGGCTTGACGATGAACGGGTAGCCGTGGACGGCTCCGAAGGAGTCCAGGTCCTCTCGCCGCAGGAGCGGCGCGGCGGCCACCGCGGAGGGGTCGAGCTCGGCGCCCGGAACCGACGCGAGGTGGCGGCGCATGGCCAGTTTGTCGCGGAATCTCCTGGTGACCTCGTAGCCGGTGCCGCCCAGGCCGAACAGGTCGTTGATCCGTCCCGCGTTCTCCAGGCCGGGCTCGGTGATGGACAGCGCGACGCGGAAGCCCGGCTCCTGCCACAGCTCCCTCGCCACGGGCTCGACGGCCGCCCACTCGGTGTAGTCCAGAACGCGCAGGACGTCGGCGAGCTCCTCCTGCTCGGGGCTGACCTTGGTGGGGTGCTGGAGCAGCAGGACGGTCAGGCCCAGCTCCTTGGCCTTGCGCACGGTTTCGTCCGTGGCGCCGACTATCAGGACCGTGCTGTCCGGATTCATCGATCCATTCCTTTCTTCTGGAGGTCGCGGCAGGCCGGCTCGGGCCGTGCGGGAGACCGTGTGAGAGGCCGTGCCGGCGCGAGGTGGTGACACGGTTCCGGCGGGGGCGAGGGCGCGCGCGCCGGCGGGCACGTCGCCGAGGACGAGCGCCCGCGCCCCGATGACCGCGTCGTCGCCCACGCACACCGGGCCGAGGACGGTCGCGCCGACGCCCAGCACCACGCGGGCTCCGATCACGGGGTGCCGCCGTTCCCCGTCCGGGCGCAGGTTGTCGCGCCACCAGCCGACCGCTCCCAGCGTCACCTGGTGGTAGATGGTCACGTCGTCGCCCACGACCGCGGTCTCCCCGATCACCACGGCCGCGCCGTGGTCGACGAAGACCCGGCGTCCGAGCACCGCACCCGGGTGGATCTCCACGCCGGTGACGCATCGCGCGAGGAGCATCAGCAGCCGGGCGGGCAGTCGCCGTCCGCGCCGGTGCAGCCGGTGGGCGACCCGGTGCAGCCACATCGCCGGGAGCACCGGGTGCAGCAACGCCTCCCTCCGGTCGCGTACGGACGGGTCCCGCTCGACGATCGTCCGCAGATCCTCGGCCAGGAGGCGCAGCAGTCTCTCCGGCCGTTCGCTTCCCGGGGGCGGCGGAGAAGACCTGAAATCGGCATGCGGCATCTTCGCCTCCTCACATTCACCTCGGCGAATAAACCATCAATGAAAACCCGGATCGCTGGAATGGCAGACCGCCACTGGCCTGGAGATGCTCCACGACCATTTCCGGGGCAGTGAATTACGGACCCTTTTTTCTCGGTTATTGGGTAAGCGTGGTGGCCGTGCAAGCACAGGTCAACCCCTACTCGGACGGCCTTCGACCGGTAATCGGCGGGCCGGCGACCCCGACCGGACAGGCGTCCTACCGAATTCTCCGAGCCCATGGAGGGAATGTCGCGGGCCGGCGCTGTCGCAGAACGCGAAAACGCCGGCCGGCGAACAGACCGGCACGGCGGGAGAATAAAGAAGGCGAGGGGGATGCGTCAGCTCCGAGTCCCGGCCGAGCACGGCGCGCGGGCGGGCCGGGCGGCCGCGGCTGCAGCAGACGCGGCGGCGGGCCGGGCGAGGGCGGCCAGACGAGCTTGGCCAAGTCGTCGTCCACCCTCGTTGCCCTCATCGAGACACCGCACCAGCAAACCGAAAGCAAACGATCAATCACAATAAGTGAACGGCAACCAATTGTGCATGGCACAATCCCTCTTCGTGCGTAGAATCAGGTTCCCGCAGTCAGCGCGGAGGCATCGCATCGGGACAGCACGGGTCCTTGCCGTCATCCGGGGTCAGCCGCCCCGTATAGTGCCGCCACCCGGTCCTGGGCTGGACGAGCAGTGGCACTGGCTCGGCATAGATGATCGCGGGCTGGAGCTCGAGGTGATCGCCGTTCTGACCGAGAAGTACTTGCTGGTGATCCACGCGATGCCGACCGCGCTAAGGAGGAACGAGCCATGACCGAGTACACCGGCCCCTGGCCTCCGGAGGACGTCGAGTTCGCCCCGGACGACGAGTCGGACGTCGACCTGGGCGCCGAGGAGATCTACGACAGGAGGGGGAATCGGATCGACGAGGCCTACGTCGAGGCCGCGGTCGCGCACGTGCGCCGGACGGTCGGCCGTCCCTCTCTCACGGCACCGGGCAGGCGCTCACCTCAGGTCACGTTCCGCCTGAGTCCGGAGGAGAAGGCGGCCGCCAGGGCGCTGGCGGAACGGGAGGGCAAGACCGTGTCGCAACTGGCCCGGGAGGCGTTCGCCCAGTACCTCCGCGACCACGCGGCCTGATCCGGCGTTCGGAAGGCGCGAACGCGGTCTTCTGCTCAGGCCGGAGTGCCGGTGGCGAACGGCGCGCGGGCTGCAGCGGCAGGCGCGGCGGCAGCGGGCGCGGCGGCGGGCCGGGCGAGGGCCTCGTCGAAGCGGGCCCAGACGAGGGCGGCCAGGTCGTCGTCCACGCCGAGGGGCGCGCTGACCAGGTCCGCACCGCTGCTCACCAGCCGGTCGTGGAAGAAGCCGGGCGCGAGCAGGTAGGAGGCGACGGCGACGCGCGGGGCGAGGCCGGCCCTGGTGCGATCGAGCGCCTCGGCGAGCGTGGGCGTCCCGGCCGAGGCGAAGGCGGCGGTGACGGGACGCGAGAGCCGTACGGACAGCAGCCGGGCGGCGGCGCGGACGTCGTCGAGCGCGGCGGGGTCGGACGAGCCGGCCGCGCCCAGGATCACTGCGTCGCAGGGCCGCAGACCGGCCGCGGCCAGGCGGCGCGCCAGCACCGAGGTCAGCAGCCGGTGCGGCCCGAGCTGCCCGGCGACGACCGCGTCGGGCCGGGCGCGGGCGACCACGGCCGGCAGGTCGATGTGCGCGTGGTATCCCCCGGCGAGCAGCATGGGGACCACCACGACCGGCCCGGCCACCCGCGACAGCACGCCGGACAGCAGCGGCGCGCTGATCTCCAGGAACCCGAGCTCGACCGGCGCTCCGGGTCTGGCGCGGCGCACGCGGGCCGCCAGGGAGCCCATGACGGACTCCCAGTGGCCGCTGCGCGCCCCGTGCGCCGCCATCACCAGGGTCGGGGTCACCAGGGTCGGATTCACCGCTCGTCCCGGCCGCAGGCGAGGCGGTAGCCTCGCTTGACCACGGTCTCGACGATGCCCGCGGGGCCGAGCGCCCGGCGCAGGCGGGTGATGGCCATCTCGACGGCGTGCTCGGCCGAGTCGCGGGAGGGGCCGCCGGGCAGCACGACCCGCAGGTCGGCCCGGTTCACGACGTGCCCGGGACGCTCGGCGAGCCGCTTGAGCACGGCCATCGGGGCGGGCGGCAGCGGCTTGAGCTCGCCGTCGACCACCACGGCGTGACCGCGGATCTCCAGCTCGTGCCCGCCCGCGACGAGCCGCGTGACGCTGCTTTCCGGCAGGTGGCGGGCGAGGGTCCGGGCGAGTGCGCCGAGGCGGGCCCGGTCGGGCTGGACGGCCCGCACGCCGCGCTGGGTCAGCGGCCCGGCGGTGACCGGGCCCACGCAGGCCGCCACCACGCGGGTGTCGAACGCGGCGAGCAGCGCGTCCTCCAGCCCGTCGGCGCGGGCGGCGCCCAGCATGGCCAGCACGGCGGGCGCGCTGGTGAAGGCCACCGCGTCCACCGAGCCGGTGATCGCCTGGCTGATCAGGCGGCGCAGCGGCGAGGTGTCGCGGTAGGGCAGCCACCGGTAGACCGGCACCTCGATCACCTCGGCCCCCGCCTCCCGCAGCGACGCGACGAAACCGTCCAGCGGCTCGCCGTGCAGCTGCACGGCGATGCGGCGGCCGCGCAGGTCCTGCGCGAGCAGGTATTCCTTGACCTCCTCGCACGACTCCGTGGCCGGCGTCCAGAAGTCCACCAGGCCGGCCGCGCGGACGGCCCCGCGCGCCTTGGGGCCGCGGGCGAGCAGCCGCGCGCGGCCCAGGTGCGCGTTCAGGTCGGCGGACAGTCCCCAGCCCTCCGCCGCCGCCATCCACCCGCGGAACCCCACGCCCGTGGTGATGACCACCTCGTCGACGGGCGCCTCCAGGCAGGCCCGGGTCGCGGCGAGCAGCCCGGCGTCCTCCGCGAGCGGCACGATGCGGATCGCGGGCGCCCGCACGACCCGGGCGCCCCGCCGTTCGAGGAGCGCGGCCAGCTCCTCGCTGCGGCGGGTCGCCGTCACCCCGATCGTGAACCCGGCCAGCGCGTCCGGCGCCGTCTCCAGACTCATCGGGGTCTCGTCCACCAGCGCGGTCATACCACGCTCACCTCCACGGTTCCGTCGGTGACCCGAATGGCGTAGGTCGGCACGGTCACGCCGGAGCCGTCCGCGCACACGCCGGTCACCAGCGAGAACACCTGCTTGTGCATGGGCGAGGCCACGGTCGGCTCGCCGTTCCTGGTGCCGACGATGCCCCGGGACATCACCTGCGCCCCGCTGAACGGGTCGAGGTTGCCCAGGGCGTACAGGGCGCCGTCGAAGGTGCGGAAGACCGCCACCTGCCGGTCGTCGACGAGCACCGCCGCGCCCTGCTCGGGCAACAGGTCGGTGTAGGGGCAGACCGGGATCCAATGGCCGGCCAGGGCCGGACTCGCGTCGAGGATGGTCATCTGCGGGTCACCTCCAGTGGGATCAGCATCGGCTTGATCTGGTCGCGCTCGGTCTCGAAGGAGATCGAAGGGTCGGGAACGCCGGGGGCGTTCACGAAGCTGACGAAGCGGCGCAGCTTGTCGGGGTCCTCGATGGTGGCGCGCCACTCGTCGACGTACGTGGACACATGCCGCTCCATCTGCGCGTCGAGTTCGGCGCAGATGCCGAGCGAGTCCTCCATGATCACCTCACGGAGGTAGTCGAGCCCGCCGTCCAGGTTCTCCAGCCACGCGGCGGTGCGCTGGAGCCGGTCGGCGGTGCGGATGTAGAACATCAGGAACCTGTCGATCGTCCTGACCAGGTCGTCGGTGGACAGGTCGGACGCGAGCAGGTCGGCGTGGCGCGGCTTGAAGCCGCCGTTGCCGCCCACGTAGAGGTTCCAGCCCTGCTCGGTGGCGATGATGCCGAAGTCCTTCGACCGGGCCTCGGCGCACTCCCGGGCGCAGCCGGACACGGCCGACTTCAGCTTGTGCGGCGAGCGCAGCCCCCGGTAGCGCAGCTCCAGGGCGATGGCCAGGCCCACCGAGTCCTGCACGCCGTACCGGCACCAGGTGGACCCGACGCAGGACTTCACCGTCCGCAGCGCCTTGCCGTAGGCGTGGCCGGACTCGAAACCGGCGTCGACGAGGCGGCGCCAGATGGCGGGCAGCTGCTCGACCCGGGCCCCGAGCAGGTCGATGCGCTGCGCCCCGGTGATCTTCGTGTAGAGCCCGAAGTCGCGGGCCACCTCGCCGATCACGATGAGCTTGTCCGGGGTGATCTCGCCGCCCGGGATGCGCGGGACGACCGAGTAGGTGCCGTTCTTCTGGATGTTGGCCAGGAACTGGTCGTTGGTGTCCTGCAGCGCGGCCTGCTCGCCGTCGAGGATGTGGCCGCGGCCCAGGGAGGCGAGGATCGAGGCGACCGCGGGCTTGCAGATGTCGCAGCCGCGGCCGGTCCCGTGCTCGGCGATGAGCTGGGAGAACGTCGTGATCCCCCGGACGTTGACGATGTCGAACAGCTCGGCCCTGCTGTGCGCGAAGTGCTCGCACAGCGCCTTGCCGACGTCGACCCCCGACTTCACCAGGATCTGCTTGAGCATCGGCACGCAGCTTCCGCACGTGGTGCCGGCCCGGGTGCAGTCCTTGATGCCCTGCACATCGGTGAGGCCCTTGTCGGCGATGGCCTCGCAGATCCTCCCCTTGGTGACGTTGTTGCAGGAGCAGACCTGGGCGTCGTCGGGCAGGTCGACCGACGCCTTGCCCGCGCCGGCGAACAGCAGGTCGCTCGGCGCGCCGGGCAGCGGCTTGCCGACGAACGGCCGCAGCGCGTTGTACGGCCCGGCGTCGCCGACGCAGATGCCGCCGAGCAGGGTCTTGGCGTCGTCGCTGATGAACAGCCGCTTGTAGACACCGCCCACCGGGTCCATGTAGGTGACGTCGAGCGCGCCCGACATCGCCCCGAACTGGGCCACCTCCACGCCCAGCAGTTTGAGCTTGGTGGACATGTCCGCGCCGGTGAAGGTGGCCGGGCCGTCCAGGATCCGCTCGGCGGCCACCTCCGCCTGGGTGTTGCAGGGCCCGACGAGGCCGTAGACCATGCCCGCGGCCAGGGCGCACTCGCCGATCGCGTAGATGCGCTCGTCGGAGGTGCGCATGCTCGCGTCGACGACGATGCCGCCGCGCTCGCCGACCTCCAGGCCGCAGGCGCGGGCAAGCTCGTCGCGCGGCCGGATGCCTGCGGAGAAGACCACGACCTGCGCGTCGATCGCCTCGCCGTCGGGCTTCACGAGCGACGTGACCCGGCCGTCCGGGCCGGCCTCGATCGACCGCACGCCCGCGCCGGTGTGGATCGTCAGCCCGAGCCCCTCGATGTGCCCGCGCAGCACCGAGCCGCCGCCCTCGTCCACCTGGCGCGGCATCAGCCAGCCGCTCATCTCGATGACGTGCGTTTCGAGGCCGAGCCCGCGCAGGGCGTCGGCCGCCTCCAGGCCGAGCAGGCCGCCGCCGATGACCACGCCCGCGCGGGCGTCCCGCGAGGCGTCCCTGATGGCGTCCAGGTCGTCGATCGTCCGGTAGACGAAGCAGCCCGGCAGGTCGCGGCCCGGCACCGGCGGCACGAACGGCGCCGACCCGGTGGCCAGCACCAGCACGTCGTACGGCTCGCTGTCGCCGGCGTCGGTGGTGACGGCGCGGTTGACGCGGTCGATCGCGGTGACGCGGACGCCGGTCCTGAGCGTGACCCCGTCGGGCGCCGGATAGGTGAGGTCCTCGACGCTCTTGCCGCTGAGATAGGAGGTCAGCGCGACCCGGTCGTAGGCCGGGCGGGGCTCCTCTCCGAAAACGGTGACCGTCCCGTCGAAGCCCCGGGCGTCGAGCGTCTCGATCAGGCGGTGGGCCGTCGGGCCGTGTCCTACGACGACGAGTCTCATGCGCGTACGGTCCTCCATGCGCTCACGGTCCTTCATGCGCTGACGCCCTCCTGCTCACACAGCCAGCCGACGATGCCCTCGACCGCGTCGCGGCAGCTGCCGCAGCCGGTGGTGGCCCTCGTCGCGGCGGCCACAGCCTCCACGTTCCGCGCGCCGGATTCCCAGCACGCCCTGATCTGGCCCTTCGTCACGTTGTTGCACTGGCAGACCCGGGCCGAGTCCGGCATCCGGGTGGGGCTGTCGGCGACCGCCGCGCCGCCCACGCCCGCGAGATCGGGGAACAGCAGCCCGGTGCGGTCGCCGGGCAGCGGACCTCCCCGGTCGAAGAGCTGGGTCAGCGTGCCCACCGCGGAGGTCTCGCCCAGGAGGATCGCGCCGACCAGCCGGCCCTCGCGAATGACGAGCTTGCGGTAGGTGCCCGTGTGCCGATGGGAGAAGCGGACGATCTCCGCCTCGTCCTCCGTCAGCTGGGTCTCCCCCATCGCCGCGAGCTCCACGCTCCTGGCCTTCAGCCGGGTGACCAGCCGCGAGCCGCGGTAGCGCGCGCCCTTGTCGGCTCCGGTGACGAGGTCGGCCACGACCGACGCCTGCTCCCAGCCGGGGGCGACCAGCCCGTAGACGCGGCCCGCGTGCTGGGCGCACTCCCCGATCGCGAAGATCGACGGGTCGTCGGTGCGCATCTCGTCGTCCACGACGACGCCGCGCTCGACCTCCAGCCCCGCGTCGCGGGCCAGCCCGACGACCGGGCGCACGCCGCAGGCCAGCACGACCAGGTCGGCGTCTATCAGCTCGCCGCCGGCCATTTCGACGTGCCGTTCGCGGATCGCGCTCACGGTGACGCCCGTGCGGATGGCGACGCCGAGCGCGCCGAGCGTCTCGCGGAGGATGAGCCCGGCCTCCTCGTCGAGCTGGCGCTCCATCAGGTGCCCGGCCAGGTGCAGCAGCGTCACCGGGACGCCACGGCCGGCCAGGCCCCGCGCGGCCTCGATGCCGAGCAGGCCGCCGCCGACCACGACCGCGCTGCGCGCGCTCGTGGCGGCCTCCCTGATCCGCTCGCAGTCGTCCAGCGTGCGGAACGCCGTCGCCCGCTGCACGCCGGGGATCGGCGGGACGACCGGCTCGCTGCCGGTGGCGAGCACGAGCACGTCGTACGGCTCGCGCGTCCCGTCGGCGGCGACCACCGTCTGGCAGTCCCGGTCGATGGCGATGACCGGGACGCCGAGGCGGGCGGTCACGCCGTGGTCGGCGTACCAGCGGGGGTCGAGCAGCCGGACCTGGTCCGGGCTCGACGTGCCGGCCACCACGTTCGACAGCAGGACCCGGTTGTACGGCTGCCACGCCTCGGCGCCGAACGCCGTGATCTTCACGTCCTTGTCCCGGGCGCGGACCTCGCTCACCACACGCGAGCCCGCCATCCCGTTCCCCACCACGACAAGCCTCACGCGACACGCTCCCCGTCTTCGGCGCACCGCTCGATGGCGGCGGCGCAGACCTTGAACTCCGGCATCCGCGACGTCGGGTCGAGCGCCGGATTGGTGAGCAGGTTGACGCCCTCCCAGTGGAACGGCATGAACAAGGTGTCCGGCCGGATCGAGGTGCTCACCCGGGCCACGCCCTCGGCGGCGCCCCGGCGGCTGCGCACCCGGACGCGGTCGCCGGGGGCGACGCCCAGCCGCTCGGCGAGGTCCGGGTGCAGCTCCACGAACACCTCGGGCGACGCCTGCGTGAGCGGGCGGATGCGGCGCGTCTGCGCCCCCGACTGGTAGTGGGCGAGCACCCGCCCCGACGTCAGGTAGAGCGGGAACTCCTCGTCCACGTCCTCGGCGGGCGGGCGGTGGTCCACCGGCACCAGCCGGGCCCGGCCGTCCGGCGTCGCGAAGCGGTCCAGGAAAGGCCGCGGGGTTCCGGGGTGCGGGTCGTCCCCAGCGCCGTCGTTCCCGGTGCCGGGACACGGCCAGAACACGCCGGTCTCGGCCGCGATGCGCTCGTAGGTGATGCCGGAGTAGTCGGCGACTCCCCCGGCGGAGGCCCGGCGCAGCTCGTCGAAGACCGTGCGCGGGTCGGCGGGGAACTTCTCCGCGCAGCCGAGCCGCTCGGCGAGGCCCCGCAGGATCTCCAGGTCGCTGCGCGCGCCCGGCGGCGGCGCGGCGGCCTGGCGGCGCAGCAGGACCCGGCCCTCCAGGTTCGTCATCGTGCCCGCCTCCTCGGCCCACTGGGTCGTGGGGAGCACGACGTCGGCCATGGCCGCGGTCTCCGACAGCACGAAGTCGGCGACCACGAGCAGGTCGAGCGCGTCCAGCCGCCGGGTGACGTGCCCGGCGCGCGGCGCGGAGACGACGGGGTTGGAGCCGAACAGCAGCAGCGCCTTCGGCCCCTCCGGCGTGCCGAGTGCGTCCAGCAGCTCGTACGCGGACCGGCCGGGGCCGGGCAGGTCGGCGGGGTCGATCCCCCACACGGCCGCGACGTGCGCCCGCGCCGCGGGGTCGTCGATCTTGCGGTAGCCGGGGAGCTGGTCGGCCTTCTGACCGTGCTCCCTGCCGCCCTGGCCGTTGCCCTGGCCCGTCACGCAGCCGTAGCCGGAGCCCTCACGGCCGGGCAGCCCGAGGGTGAGCGCCAGGTT
Organism: Microbispora bryophytorum; assembly: GCF_006874465.1. Lineage (GTDB taxonomy): Bacteria > Actinomycetota > Actinomycetes > Streptosporangiales > Streptosporangiaceae > Microbispora > Microbispora bryophytorum. Next base: position 48,384 of record NZ_VIRL01000011.1, read on the forward strand.
GACGAACGCGGTGACCGTGTCGGTGCCCTTGGCGTGCTGCTCGGCCCCCCGGCCGGTCAGCACCATCGCGCGCTCCGCCTCTCCGAGGATCCGCACGGCCTCGCGCATCCGCGCGACCGGGACGCCGGTGACGCGCTCCACCCGCTCGGGCCACCAGGCCGACACGGAGGTGCGCACGTCTTCGAAGCCGGTCGTGCGGGCGGCCAGATAGTCCGCGTCGGCGTACCCCTCGGCGATCGCGATGTGCAGCAGGCCGAGCGCCAGCGCGAGGTCGGTGCCGGGGGTGACCTGCAGGTGCAGGTCGGCCATCTTGGCGGTTTGCGTGAGGCGCGGATCGACGACGACGAGCCGGCCGCCCCCGGACCGCATCGCGGTCAGGTGGCGCACGAAGGGGGGCATGGTCTCGGCGACGTTGCCCCCGGCGAACAGGACGGCCCCGGCGCGGGCGATGTCGGTGATGGGGAACGGCAGCCCGCGGTCCATCCCGAAGGCCCGGTTGACCGCGGCCGCCGCCGAGGACATGCAGAACCTGCCGTTGTAGTCGATCTGGCTGGTCCGCAGCGCGACCCGGGCGAACTTGCCGAGCTGGTAGGCCTTCTCGTTGGTCAGCCCGCCCCCGCCGAACACCGCCACGGCGTCCGGGCCGTGCGCGGCCCTGATGGCCCCGATCCGGGTGGCGACGTAGTCGAGCGCCTCGTCCCAGCTCACCGGGCTGCCGTGCAGCAGCGGGGTGGTGAGCCGCTCGGGCGAGGTCAGCAGCTCGGCCGCCGTCCAGCCCTTCTGGCACAGGCCGCCGGCGTTGGCCGGGATGTCCTCCCGCGGGGTGATCTCGCCCTTCGCGACGTACATGCCGCACTGGAGCGCGCAGTACGGGCAGTGCGTGGCCGACCCCACGGCCGTGTCCGTGTGCACCACAGTGCCCGCGGCGGCCTGTGAAATCACAGGGCCGGGAGCGTGCGGTGAGATCGGCATGGATCCGATGGTGCTGACAGGCGGTTTCACCGCTGGGTCCCTTCTGTTACCGCTGTGCTACAAGGCGCCAACCGCGCTAACTTCCGCGAGCGCGGCGTGTGAGAGACCCCGTCGTCTCGAAAGCTCACTTGTGCTGTCGCCGCTTGTGAGGCATGAGCCCGGAAAAGGCGGGCGCCGCGCGGGCGCCCGCGGAGAATCCGCCTCTCAGACCCGGGCGGCCGCCAGGCTCGGCGCCGCCTTCGCTCCGAGGGTGCGCATGTAGCAGAACCAGGTGAGCGTGAAGCAGAGGGCGTAGAAGGCGGCGAAGGCCGCCAGCGCCGCCCCCGCGCCGCCGGTGGCGGCGATCGAGCTGCCGAACCCGCGGTTGATGAAGAACCCGCCGAAGGCGCCCACCGCGGAGATGAACCCGATGGCCGCCGAGGCGTCGCGCTTGCCGGTCGCCAACGCCTCCTCGTACGCGGGGGTGCCGGGCTCGACGCCGATCACCGCCTTCGCCCGGAAGATCGCCGGGATCATCCGGTACGTGGAGCCGTTGCCGACGCCCGCGGTGCCGATCAGCAGCATGAACGCGGCGAAGAACAGCACGAAGTCGTGGGCCGACATGGCCCGCCAGACGAGCAGGACCGAGGCGATCATCGCGGCGAAGTTCCAGAACGTCACCGAGGCGCCGCCGAGGCGGTCCGACAGCCAGCCGCCCACCGGCCGGATGAGCGACCCGACCAGCGGCCCGAGGAAGGCCAGCGAGGTGAGCGAGGCGTGCTCGGGGAACTGCGACTTGATGAGCAGCGGGAACGCGGTCGAGTAGCCGATGAACGAGCCGAAGGTGCCGATGTAGAGAACCGACATGATCCAGGTCTGCGCCCGGCCGGCCGCCTTGGCCATCTCCTTCGGCTCGGCCCTGGCCGAGGTGAGGTTGTCCATGCAGAAGTACGCCCCGGCGGCGGCGGCCAGGACGAGGGGCACCCAGAACAACCCGGCCGCGGCCAGTCCGAACCCGGCGATGACCAGCGGCATCAGCAACTGCACGGAGCTGACGCCGATGTTGCCGCCGGCCGCGTTCAGGCCGAGGGCGGCGCCCTGCCTGTTCTGGGGGTAGAAGTGGGTGATGTTGGCCATGCTGGAGGCGAAGTTGCCGCCGCCGAGCCCGGCCGTCGCCGCGATCGCCAGGAAGGCCCAGTAGGGCGTGCCCGGGTCGTTCACCGCCACCGCGAGCAGGACGGCGGGCACCAGCAGCAGCGTCGCGCTGACCACCGTCCAGTTCCGGCCGCCGAACCGGGCGGGCGCGAAGGTGTAGGGGATGCGCAGCGCCGAGCCCACGAGGTTCGGCAGCGAGACGATCCAGAACAACTGGTCGGTGGAGAACCTGTAGCCGCCGAGTTTGACCGCGACGATGCTCCAGACGGTCCACAGCGTGAAGCCCAGGTGCTCGGCCAGGATCGAGAACACCAGGTTCCGCCGGGCCACCTTCTTGCCGGTGCTCTCCCAGAAGACGGGGTCGTCCGGTCGCCAGTCACCGATCCAGCGGCCCTTCTCCGGTGCCGCCGCCTGCGTCGCCGCCATCGCTCCTCCTGCGTCCTCATCAACTGGGCCGGTAACAGAAGCTAGGAAGAGCGCGTTACGCACTTTGACCATGGGTGACCGTGCGGCCGTTACATGTGCCGCACCCACGAAACATGCAATCCACAGGCATAACGGACGCAACATCGGGTTAACACGGCCCCGCTCGTCAGGCGGTCCGCGTTTCATCCACGTGTCGTCCTGCGCGCCGTCCCCGGCCGGCCGCAGTCACGCAAGGTCAGCAGCCTCACCGCGACCCGTACGCGAGGCATTTCGCGACATTCCCGCGATCGCGCTAGTGCCATTCTTTGACCGGACTACGGCATTTTCCGCTGCGGCATGGCGCGGACATTTCGGTTGACATGTGACCGGTTTTCGCTCGCAGGAATATCCGCGGCGGGGAGAGGGGATATCGATGCCGCCTCCCGCCAGACGAGGACCCCCGAGGGTCCGCGCACTCGGGGAGGACGGATGCCAGCGGTCTCGCGCCGCGCGTTTCTTTCGACGGGGCTCCTCTGGTCGGTGAGCCTGCCCGCCGCGGTGCTGACCGCGCAGGGCGGGCTCGTCGCGGCGGCCACGCCCGTCTGGGCCGGGAACCGCCCGCGTCGGCCGCGCGTGTACACCCGGTCGGACTGGAAGGCCGATCCGCCCAGGAGCAAGGCCGAGGTGCTCGACCACGCGCCCGACCGGCTCGTCGTCCACCACACGGCGACGGCGAACACGGACGCGACCGACCTCGATGCGGCTTTCCGGCTGTCGCGGACGATCCAGCGCTATCACATGAAGCACAACGGCTGGGAGGACATCGGCGAGCAGTTCACCGTCAGCCGGGGCGGATACGTCATGGAGGGCCGCAACCGCTCGCTGCCGGCCGTCGAGGCGGGCAAGCACGTGATGGGGGCGCAGGTCGCCGACCACAACGACCACACGCTGGGCGTCGAGACCGAGGGGACGTACACGTCCAGCCTGCCTCCGGCCCGCCAGCTGTCCGCGCTGACCGCCCTGCTGGCCTGGCTGTGCGACACCTACGCGCTCGACCCGCACGAGGCGATCATCGGCCACCGTGACCTCAACAGGACCGCCTGCCCCGGTGACCGCCTCTACGCGTACCTGCCGCGGCTGCGGGACGACGTCGCCGGCCGCCTGGGCGGGCGCGGGTCCGGGCGGGCCGAGCCCCCGCCGCCGCGGCTCGCCCTGCCCGGCGGTGCGTACGAGGGGGCCGCTCTCGTCGGCGACCTGCCGCTGGAGCACGGTCCCGCCGTGGGCCCGCACGAGCTGAACCGATGAGACGGGCCCGCTGAAAACGGGCGGCCCCCCGTGGGGAGCCGCCCGTGCCGTCCGATCGGGTCAGAGCCGCTCGACGTCGTCGCCGCGGCAGCGGTTGCGCGTGTCGAAGACGAAGGTCGCGGCGCGCTGGACCAGTTCGTAGTCGAAGCAGTCGTGGTCGGTGAGGACCACGACCGCGTCCGCCGCGGCCAGCTCGGCGCCGGTCAGGTCGGTCAGCTCCACTTCCAGCCCGGCCGGCAGCTGTGCGAGATCGACGTGCGGATCGACGGCCCGCACCCGCGCTCCGAGCTTGACCAGGGCCCGGGCCACCTCGATCGACGGCGACTCGCGGCAGTCGCCCGCGTTCTTCTTGTAGGCGAGCCCGAGCACCAGCACCCGGCTCCCCTTGACCGGCTTGCACCGCTGGTTCAGCGCGAGGGCCAGCCTGCGCACCACGTGCTCCGGCATGTGGTCGTTGATGTCGTTGGCCAGCGCGACGAACCGGAAATCGTGCCCGAGGCTGCGCTTGACCTTCCAGGACAGGTACGACGGGTCGATCGGCAGGCAGTGCCCGCCGACGCCGGGCCCGGGAGTGAAGCGCATGTAGCCGAACGGCTTGGTCGAGGCGGCGTCGACGGCCTCCCACACGTCGATCCCGAGCTGCCGGGCGAAGATCGACAGCTCGTTCACCAGCGCGATGTTGACGTGCCTGAACGTGTTCTCCAGCAGCTTGCACAGCTCGGCCACCTGGGTGGACGACACCGGGACGACCCGCTCGACGACGGCGCCGTAGAAGGCCTCGACCCGGGCACGCGAGGCCTCGTCGAGACCCGACACGACCTTCGGGGTGTTGTCCAGCCGCCACTGGCTGTTGCCCGGGTCGATCCGTTCGGGGCTGTAGCCGAGGAAGAAGTCCCCGGGAGCCCGCAGCCCCGAGCCCTCCTCCAGGATCGGGCGGAGGAACTCGTCGGTGGTTCCGGGATAGGTGGTCGACTCCAGCACCACCGTGGCGCCGTGCCGTACGAACGGGGCGATGGACCTGCCGGCCGAGGCGATGTGACGGAGGTCGGGGGCCCCTTCGTGCAGCGGTGTCGGCACCGTGATGACGCAGACGTCGAACCCTTCCGCCGCGGCGTAGTCGGTGGTGGCCAGATACCTGCCCGACCGCCCGGCCTCGGCCAGAGCCTCGTCGGAGACGTCCTCGACATAGCTCTCGGCCGCGTCGAGGCGTTTCACCCGCCACTCGTCCAGGTCGATTCCCACCACGTCGAACCCGGATTCGACCGCACGCATGGCAAGTGGCAGGCCGACGTATCCCTGGCCGATCACGACCAATTTCTCTCCCATTACAGGGCCCCCGTCACTTCGCATCGACATCCCTGCCGACTGTAGAAGTCCCGGGATGGCCGGACGCCGATTCGGCGACGGCTCCGGCGTGTCGCCCGAGGCGTCCGACGCCGGGTGAATCGGCGCCCGCGCATTCCACGAGCGCGCATCGGACGCGCGTAAAACCCTGGCAAGGAGACCGCCGCGCGCGAACGTCGGTCCCCCGCACCGCCGGGCACGCGGCGAGACTGAAACCGGTGGGGCGACGCGGCATCGACACGTCCGGCCGGAACCCACATTCACCAGGGGAAAGGCCGGCGCGGCGGGGTTCCGCGGGCCCTTTCCGGACGACCGCACCGGCACGTTCGATCACGGCGCAGGGAGAGGACTGCTCAAGGCGACGACACACCCTCGCACAGCCGGGCAGATTCGCTCCGCGATAAGCGCCGTGCCAGAGGAGCTCATTCCCAAGTGCTTTCAGGAAACGCCCGGGAACGCGCCGTCCGTGACCGGATCACCCAACGCGAATTTCATATCCGTGCTGAGGCGGCGGCGTTGCCGGCGTCCTTCTTCTCGTAGGCAGGCGACTCGAATGGCTCTTTCGAATGACACCCATGACGACGTGGGCGCCGGAATCCGATGGTGGTCGGAACTGCGATGCCCGCGCTGCCGCGGCGCCCTCCGGGCCGAAGGCGGCCTGCGTTGCGGCGCCTGCCCCGCGACCTATCCCGTCGACCGCGGCGTCCCGCGCTTCGTGCCGCAGGACAACTACGCGGAGGGCTTCGGATACCAATGGAACCGGCACCGGCTGACCCAGCTCGACTCGCACTCCGGTCTGCCGATCTCCCGCGACCGGTTGTTCCGGGCCAGCCGCTGGTCGGCGGGCGAGCTTCGCGGGCGGCGGGTGCTCGAATGCGGCAGCGGCGCCGGGCGGTTCACCGAGGTGCTGTGTGAGACGGGCGCCGAGGTCACCTCCTTCGACATTTCGAGCGCCGTCCACGCCAACGCCGCCTCCAACAGGCGCTTTCCCAACCTGCGGCTGGTCCAGGCGAGCATCTACGAGATGCCCTTCCCCGAGGAGTCCTTCGACTACTTGATCTGCTTCGGCGTCATTCAGCACACTCCTGACGTCGAGCGGACGTTCAAGACGTTGTTCCGCTACCTGCGCCCCGGTGGCCGATTCTGCGTGGACGTGTACGCCGCCATGGTCGCGTACACGCACCCGCGGCACCTGCTCAGGCCGATCACCAGGCGGATCCCCCCGGCCAGGCTCTACTCCGCGGTGGACAAGGCCGTCCCGTGCCTGTTGCCGCTGTCTACGGCGCTCCACTCGGTGCCGAAGGCGGGACCGTACCTGGCCCGGCTGGTGCCCGTCGCCAACCTCCGCTACCTGAACCTGAAGGATCGGCGGATGCTGCGGACCTGGTCCGTGCTGGACACCTTCGACTGGCTCTCACCGCGGTACGAAAGCCCCCAGCCGCGCCGCCGCCTGGAGCGGTGGACGAGGGAACTCGGCCTGAGCGAGGTCTCCATCGAGCGCCACCGCGGGCTGTACGTCGTGCGGGGAGTGAAGTAGCCGCCGGGCACCCGCGGCGTCCGAACCCTTTCAAGCCAGCAACTGGAGAATCGATGTGCGGGATAGCCGGAACGGCGTCCACCCTGACTCCCGACCCCGACCTGGTCCGCCGCATGTGCGATGTGATCGTCCACCGTGGCCCCGACGGCGCCGGATACCACCATGACCAGCACGCCTCACTCGGCATGCGCCGCCTGGCCGTCATCGACGTCGCCACGGGCGACCAGCCCGTCCGCAACGAGGACGACACCGTCGTCGCCGTCTTCAACGGCGAGATCTACAACTACCCGGAGCTGCGCCGCGAGCTCGCCGCCAAAGGACACCGGTTCCGTGGACAGGGCGACTCGGAGACCCTCGCCCACCTCTACGAGGAACACGGCGACGACCTCGTCCACCGGCTTCGCGGCATGTTCGCCTTCGCCATCTGGGACCGCGCCCGCCGGCGCCTCCTGCTGGCCAGGGACCGCGTGGGCAAGAAGCCGCTTTACTGGCGCGCCGACGGCACCGCCATCCACTTCGCGTCGGAGCTCAAGTCCCTCGCCCAGGATCCTCGCATGTCCCGAGACATCGATCTCGACGCGCTGCACCACTACCTGACCTACCTGTACGTCCCCGCTCCCCTGTCGATCTACGAGGGGGTGCGCAAGCTGCCCCCTGCGCACCTGCTCGTCTGGGAGGACGGCGAGGTCACCGTCCGGCGTTACTGGCAGCCGGACCGGACCGTACGCGGGCCGGTGGACGAGCGGGAGGCCGAGGAGCGGACCCGGGAACTCCTGCTGGAGGCGACGAGGATCCGGATGGTCAGCGACCGGCCCGTCGGCGCGTTCCTCTCCGGCGGCATCGACTCCTCCGCCGTCGTCGCGGCGATGGCGATGCAGAGCTCCGAACGGGTGAAGACGTTCAGCATCGGCTTCGAGGACAGCCGCTACGACGAGCGGAGCAAGGCCCGCATGGTCGCCGAGCGCTACGGGACCGACCACCACGAGATGGTGGTCGACGCCGGCATGCTCGACATCCTGCCGCGCCTCGCCTGGCACTTCGACGAGCCCTTCGCCGACTCCTCGGCGATCCCCAGCTTCTACGTCGCCCAGCTCAGCCGCAGGCACGTCACCGTCGCGCTCAACGGCGACGGCGGCGACGAGTGCTTCGGCGGCTACCAGCGGTACGCCCTGGTGAACCAGGCCGGACGGATCCCGCCGCTGCCCCGTCACCTGGCGGCGATGTCCGCGCGGGTCGGCGACCTCATCACCCGGCGGAGCGGCTTCCGCTCCCTCCCCCGGCGGATCGGCCGGCTGATGCAGTTCGCCGCCGAGCCTCCGTCGCGCCGCTACGCCACCTTGATGTCCTGTTTCAAATCGGAGCAGAAGACCGAGCTCTACTGCGACCCGCTGCGCGAGCGCCTGGCCGGGACGGACAGCCGCCTGCTGCTGGAGAAGATCTTCCGCGGCTCGTCCGCGAGCACCGATCTCGGCCGGATCCTCGATGTGGATCTCATGAGCTACCTGCCGGGCGACCTGCTGGTCAAGGTCGACATCTCGACGATGGCCAACTCGCTGGAGGCGAGGTCGCCATTCCTGGACCATCACCTCCTGGAGTGGGCGGCGACGCTTCCCACCGGCCTGCTCGTCCGCGGCGGTCGCACCAAGATGCTGCTCAAGCGCGCGGTCGCACCGTGGCTGCCGGCCGAGCTTCTGCACCTGCCCAAGCAGGGATTCGGCGTGCCGCTCGCCGCGTGGCTCCGCGGCGAGCTGCGCGACCTCGCCCACGACGCGCTGACCGACGACACCGCGCGGGGCAGGGGGCTGTTCCGGCCGGAGGTCGTCAGCCGCCTGCTCCGCCAGCACGCGGCCGGCGCGGACCACAGCGCCCGCCTGTGGGCGCTGCTCCAGTTCGAGTTGTGGCACCGCGCGCACGCCGCGCCGCGCGAGCTCGTCGGCGCGGAGGCCCACTGCCCTCGGCCGGGTGCGTGAAGCCCGGCCCCGGCGTGGAGACGAGAGCAAGGGAGAGGTCCGCCGTGCCTCCGAGAACGGGAGCCGTCGAGCGCGTCGCGCTCCTCATCGGGCAGCTGGGGCTGGGAGGCGCCGAGAGGCAACTGTCCCTGCTCGCGCTCGGACTACGCGAGCGCGGCATCGACGTGCACGTGCTCCTGCTGGCGAGGGGCGGCCCGCACGAGGCGGCTCTGCGCGACGCCGGGATCACGGTGCACCCTCTCGGGTTCACCCGGTCCGGTCCGCTGGCGCCCGTGCGCAACGTCCGGGCCTTCTGCCGGATGACGCGCCTGCTGCGCCGCGTCAGGCCGGATGTCCTGCACGCGTACCTGCCGGAGAGCTACCTGCTGGGAGTGCCCGCCGCCCGCCTGGCCCGGGTTCCCGTCGTGATCGCGGGGCGGCGCGGCCTCAGCCGCTTCAACAAGGCTCGCGCGCTGTCGTTCACGCTCGGAACCGCGGCCACCCGGCTCGCCGATCACGTGGTGGCCAATGCGGCGGCCGTGGCGCAGGACGCCCGGAGCGTGGAGCGCATCCCCGCCCGCAAGATCACTGTCATCTACAACGGCCTCGCGCGTTCGGCGTTCGACCGGGTGGAGCCCGAACGGGTCGGCACCGGGCTGCCGGTCGTGCTGTGCGTGGCCCGGCTCGTTCCCGAGAAGGGACTGGCGTTCCTCATCGAGGCCGCCGCGATCCTGGCACGCCGGGGCCGGCCGTGCACGGTCGTGCTCGCCGGCGACGGCCCCTCGCGGGACGCCCTCGCAGCGCGTGCCCGCGCGCTCGGCGTCGACGTCCGTCTCCTGGGCGCACGGACGCAGGTGGGGCCGCTGCTGGCGGCCGCGGACGTGGTGGTGCTCGCCTCGCTCGCCGAGGGCATGAGCAACTCGATCATGGAGGCGATGGCCGCCGGCCGGCCCGTCGTCGCGACGGACGTCGGCGGCGGCGCGGAGCTGCTCGAAGGCCGCGGCATCCTCGTTCCTCCGGAGGATCCCGTGGCCCTGAGCGACGGGATACTCCGGGTTCTGGACGATCCGGACCTCGCGGCCGGGCTCGGCACCGCGGCACGCGCATGGGCGAGGAAGAACCTCGACCTGGACGTCATGGTCGACGACCATCTCGCGCTCTATCGGCGCCTGCTGGACGACCGATGCGGTTGATGACCGGCCCCGTGACGGCCGTCGCGGGAGTGCTGGCCAGCCGCATGATACGCGTCGCGCTGGGGGCCGTGACCGGCGTGCTCATCGCGCGCACCCTGCTGCCCGAGGGCAGGGGCGTCTACGCCGTGATGACGACCGCGGCGGCGACCGCCGTCGTGGTCGGCCACCTGTCGCTGGAGAAGTCGCACATCGTCTTCTGGCCGGACTCCTCCCGCCATCGGCCGCTCATCACGAACGCGCTGGTCCTCGGCACGGCCCTCGGGTGCGTGGCGGCGCTCGCCACCTTCGGGATCGTCGCGGCCTCCGCCTCGCCCGGCGCGTTCCCCCTCTGGGCGGTGGCGCTGCTCGCCGTCCCGTTCGGGACGGCGTCGATCAACCTGACCAGCGTCCTGCTGCTGCAGTCCCGGACGAAGACGGTCAACCGGGCCACGACGATCGCCGCGCTGACGCAGTGCCTGCCCATACTCGCGCTCATGGCCGCCGGGCACGTGACCGTCGCGAGCGCGGTCGTCTGCTGGGCCGCCTCCACCGTCGTGCCGTTCCTGTTCGCGGTCCGCGCGCTGTGGCCGATCCCCCTGCGCCGGGACAAGAGCCTCGTACGGCGTCAGCTCAGCCTCTCCGGCCGCTACCACGTCGGGTGGGTGGCCTACCACATGCTTCTCAGCGTGGACATCCTGCTGCTCAACGCGATGGACTCCGCGGCCACGGTCGGCATCTACACGGTGGCCGGCACGCTGATGACACTCGCCCGGATCCCGGCGGACTCGATCACGCAGGTCGTCCTTCCGCGGCAGGCCGTCAGCGGCGCGCACGAGGCCGAGCGCCTCACCGCCCGCACGCTGCGGCTCAACCTGCTCGTGTCGGCGGCCTTCATCGGGCTGGTCGCGGCGGCCTCGCCCTGGGCGATCCCGCTGGTGTACGGGCACGCCTTCGCCGCCGGCGTGGCTCCCCTGCTGGTCCTCGCCCCCGGCGCGCTCGCGCTGACCGTGACACGGCCGACCGAACAGTACCTGGTGCGGCTCGGCCGGCCGATGACGATGACCGCGATCGCCTGCACGGCGCTGGCGGTCAATCTCGTGCTCAACCTGGTGTTGATTCCGCCCTGGGGGGCCGTCGGCGCCGCGCTGGCGTCGACCGTGGCCTACACGCTGCTGGCGCTCCTGGAGACGGCGTGGTTCCTGCGGTCGGCGCGGGTGGGGGTGTCCGAGCTGGTGCCGCGCCTGACCGATCTGCGCGCCCTGTCCCCGCGGACGCCGGCCGCGACGGGGACGGCAGGGCGCCGCGCCGGGGCGCCGGTGACCGTCGCCCGGGTCGAGGGAGCGGCACGCACGGAGCGCACGGAGCGCACGGAGAAGGCGCCGCGGCACGTGCCCTGACCGCGGCGCCTCGTCGTCCCCCTCCCCCCGGAACGCTCAGTCCCGCGGCGTGCGGGGGGCGGTGAACACGAACTCGTTGCAGCCGAGACCACCCCGGCACGTCTTCAGGAAGCGCAACCGGAATCCGCGCCCGTGCAGGAAGCCGAAGATCTGCTCGGGCGTCGCGACCTCGAACGGGAAGCCGCCGATCCAGTCCACGAGGTCGTGCCCCTGGGACATGCCACGCCTCGGGACGCGGCTGGGCACCGGCTCCCCGACGGCGCGTTTCGCCATGTTGGCGACGGCGGTCCGGGTCCTGAAGTACGTCTTGCCGCCCAGGAGGAGACTCTTCCTCGTGAGCGGCCCGCCCTGGACGTAGCGCCGCTTGATCCGCCACCACACGCGACTGGCCAGGCCCTGGTCGTTGTAGATGGCGATGAACAGCGAACCGCCCGGCTCCGTCAGCGCGGACGCGGCGCCGATCGCCCCCCACATGTCGCCGGTGTGGTGGAGGACCCCCCACGAGTACACGATGTCGAACGTGCCGAGGCCCGCGAGGTAGGCCTCGTCGAGGATCGACCCCCGCTCGACCGTCCAGTCCTCTCGCGAGGCGTAACGGTCGCGCAGCAGCGAGCAGGCGGCGACCGAGTCGGGGTCGTAGTCGAAGGAGTGGACCCGCGCGCCCAGGCGGCGCGCGGCGAGTGAGAACAGACCGCTGCCGCATCCCACGTCGAGGAAGGACCGTCCGGAGAGGTCCTCGACGCCGAGGGCCGCCGTCAGCGATGCCACGGCCTGCTCGATGCGCCGCTCGTCCATCAACTCGATGAACTTCAGCCAGTTGTCGCCGAACGCGAACCGATCTCGGCCGATCGCCTCCGCCTGATGGGTTGTCACCGATTGACTCCGTTTCTGGAGAGTGAAGGAAGTAAGGCAGCCCCGGCCGTGACGACCGGGCGCTTCGTGCCGCGGCCGATCAGGTCGTCCCGCCGCCGGCGGCGTAGCCGTACCTGTGCAGATGCGCGGACAGGCAGCGGTCCAGCAGTGCGAGCTGGTCCGGGGTCAGGTCCCGCCGGAAGGCGTCCAGGCGCCCGGCCCGGAAGGTGTGACGCGCGAAGCCCCGTTCGAAGGAGGGCGTCCAGGGAAGCCCGAGGAAGTCGAGCACGGCGTTGACATGCTTACGCGGATCGGCGAGCAGGTCCTCGTAGCGCACTTCGAGCCACTGCTCCGCCGGCACCGCGGCGCGTGCGATCTCGAAGGCGTCCATCTGGATCTGCCACGCGATGCCCGCCAGATGGACCAGCGATCTGCCCTCCTTCTCCCACTCCTCCCTGTACCAGGGCGGCAACGGGCCCAGCTTCCAGCGCGACGGGCCCAGGTGCCCTCGCCACCAGGTCATCTGCAGGTGGGAGTTGGCGACCGCGCGCCCGTCGCGCACGATGTGCACGAAACGCGCGTCGGGAAAGATCCTGTGCAGGAAGGCCGCTCGCGGCCACAGCGTGAACTTGTGGACGAGATGGCCCGTCCGCTGTTCCGCCGCCCGCCCACCGAAGAAGCGGCGCATCCTCCCCGCCAGCCACGGGGTCACGTCGTCGGCCGTCAGATCCCGGAACGGATCCACGACGGCGGGCGAGACCTCCCGGCTCAGCACCCGCTGCCCCTCGCACGGGCGCACCCTCAGCCGTCGCCCCTCCAGGGCAGGGACGGTGGTCAGGCGGTAGACCCTCCCCGCGTTCCGCCGGAGAAAGCCAGGGGTCCGCGCCGACCGGTCGTCCCAGTTGGACACGAACCCCACCTGTGGATGCCTCGCGAGCACCTCGTAGAGCAGCGTCGAACCGCAGCGCCCGGTGCCGATCAGAAAGTCCAGCAATTCGGCCTCCTGCCGTAATAGTGACCGGGATGGAGACCGCCCCTCCGCGTCTCGGCGACGTGCCGGCCGGGCGATCCTCCGGTGATTCACAAAGGTGCGGCCGCGTCCGCGGCGGCCTCAGCGGCGGCCTCAGCGACCCGCGTGGCCGGGCACCCCGCTCGGACGCGACGCGCGGCGGGCAGATCCGGGCCCACGCGTCCGGTCGCCGCGGCGCCACGCCAGGTCCTCGTACAGCTCCTCGAACCACTCAGCGGTCTCGGCGATGTCCACGCTGTCCGCGCTGGCCTGGGCTCCGGACCGCAGCTCCCGGTGCGTCCGGTGCTCCATCGCCTGGATCACCCCTCCGGCCAGGGCCTCGGGCGAGCCGGGTTCGGTGAGGATCCCGTTCCAGCCGTGGGTGATCAGGTCGGCCAGTCCCCCCACCCGGGTGGAGACGACGGGCACCCCCGCCGCGAGCGCCTCCATGACCACGACGGGCAGGCCCTCGTAGTCGGAGCTGAGAACCAGCAGGTCGGCCGCCGCGACGAGCCTTCTGGCGCCCGGCACCGGCCCGAGGACGCGGACGGTTGCGTCGAGACGCCGTCGCCTCACGTCCCGAACGGTGTCGTCGCGCAGCGGGCCGTCACCCGCGAGCACGAAACGGGCGTCCGGGCAGGCCCGCGCCACCTCGGCGGCCGCCTGAACGAGCATGCGATGGTTCTTCTCCGGCCGGAAGTTAGCGACGGTGACGCACAGGAAGGCGTTGTCCGGAACGTCGAACTCGCGCCGCACGGCGGCGGCCCGGGCGGCCCACCACCGCTGTCCTCCGACGTCGACGCCGTGCACCCGGATCAGCACATGACGGGACCCGAGGACGGCACGGGACCTCGCGACAGCCGGCGACACGGCCACCGTGCGGTCGTCGAGGCCGCGGGTGAGCCGATCGAGGTACATCGTCTTGGCCCACTGCACGCCGTGGACCGTCGAGACGAGCGCGGGCCGCCGTCTGGTGAGCCGGACGAACGGGCGGAGCACGATGGCGGGCGCGGGAGAGTGCACGTTGAGCACGTGGGGCGCCAGCCGGCGGACCGCGGCGACGAGCCTCGCGTAGACCAGCGCGCGCGGGCACGCGCTGAGATCGATCACGGTCACCCCGGCCGCGCGCAGTCGCGCGATCAGCTCGCCGGTCGACGCGCGCAGGCAGATCACGATGTAGGTCACGGCCGAATGCGCCGGACGGCCCGCGGACCCTCTGCGCGCCGCCAGAAGCCGCTCGACGAGCAGCACCTCGGTGCCTCCGGTGTCGAGGGTCTTCACGACCTCGCACACCCGGAGTTCACTCATGGTCCACCCGCCGGACGCCGTCTCATCGTTGTGATCACAGCCGGAAGCGGCATGACGGCCCATGTGCTCCACCACCGATTCTCCGCTCTCCGCCACGCGGTGCGCGGCGCAAGGGCGCAGTCAGATTCGATTCAATTCGATTTCCGCCGGAGCATTCGATTGCTGCCCGCCTCTGGAATTCCTGGTCCACCGTACTGCCGCCAGCAGGCTGGCCACCATGACGATCGGCATGCGCTGCCTAAATATCAAGCCAACGTTGGCCATGGTCGTCGAATAGACGATGACGCCGGGCACGAGAAAGAACAGCAGAATAATCAGAACCCTCCGGTCGGTACGCCAGAGGAATCGAGCGCCGCGCACCGCGGCGAAGAGAAGAAAATACGAGATGAGCGCGTCGATCTTCCCGAGTTGCAGCGCCAGGCTTCCCTGGGCCCAGGGGAAGGGCGAGAAGACGGTGTAAAGCAGTTTCAGCCCGAGCGAGCTCCACGCGCTTCCTCCGTCGTCGAAGGAGACGCCGGATCCGCCGTCACCGTTTGCCTGGCGCACGACGTCGGACTGTCCGGTGTCCAGTTGGTCCATCAACGCCTCGACGGCGGCGGTTCCGATCACGCCGTAATAGATGAACGCCGCACCGGCCAGCAGGGCGCCGAAGGCGAGCAGACGCCGCGGCGAGAACCCGCGATCGACACCCAGGAGACTGACGGCCAACGGAACCAGGCACATGAACACCATGTAGGAGCGCACGTTCCAGAGGGCCCAGAGCAAACACCCGAGAATGAGCACCTTGCGCACCTCGAAACGCCGGGCCATCGACACCCCCAGATACAGCGAGGCGACGACGAGAAACGCGTTGAACCCGTCCTTGTACGTGTCCGACGTGTGCAGCAGGAAGGACGGCAGGAACGCCGTGACGACGAGCAGCAGGAACGCCGCACGCTCGTCGGCCCCGAGTAGCCGCGCGAACCGGTACATGACGACGCACAGCGCGCAGGCGACCACCGCGACGACGGCCGTGCAGGCCAGCGGCGCGGGCCCCCCGCACAGGTAGATGACGACGGCGAACAGATGGCAGGGAAGGGCCACTCCGGCGAGCGCGGGGTTTTCCTCCGCGGTGACCACATGGAATCCCGCGCTTTTCCACGAGGCGACGATCTCGGTGGCCCACACTTCGTACACCCGATTGTCGCCGCCGTAATGGATGACTCCGCTGCGCGTCACGAAGACGTGCACGAGCAGCCGGGCCGCGAAAGCGAGCAGCAGAACGGGAAACGCACGCCGCGCGACCGCCCCTTCCAGGCTCGCGTGCACGATAACGGCCAGCGCCACCACCGCGACTGCCACGACAATGTATTCCATGGAGATCCGCCTCAGTTCCTTCCACCCCGGCATGCGGCCCCAGCAGCGGAAATCAGACCACCGGCGCGACGCTCCGCGACGGCGACGTTAGCCGCCGAACCGTCCGGCATCATCCGACGGCGCGCCGATGGTCCGCTGATTACCTTTTCCTGCGAACTCTTTCCGGACCGCCGCGCCTTCGGCGAAGCGAATCCGTGAACCCGCGGCGAGCCGCCCCCGTACCGGCGCAAAACAGCCGGCACGGGCGCCGGCCCCGGCTCTCGATACTTGATCACGGGCAGGTAGGGAGCGCCCAAATATTTCTCCACCGCGGCGACGGCGCGCACAGACCCGTGCCGATCCGGAGCTAGCTTCTCCGAGGTGAGCCAGCCCCGTCATCAAGGAGCTCTATGAAGCCGGACGGCCGTATTCGGGTCATGGAAATCATCGCGCGCATGAACGTCGGCGGCCCGGCGACCCAGATTCTGGGGCTGTACGAACGACTGAACCTGGAGGAGTTCGACCACCGCCTCTACACCGGACAGGTCGAGGAGAACGAGAGCGACCGGCTCGGGGTCCGGGACGGAGGGGCGCGGATCCATCGCGTCGCCGGCCTGGGCCGCTCGGTCCGGCCCGCCGACGACTGGCGCGCGCTGCTCCGGCTGGCCGCCGAGATGCGGGCCTTCCGGCCGCACATCGTGCACACGCGTACGGCCAAGGCTGGCGCGCTCGGCCGGGTGGCCGCCCGCCTCGCCCGGGCCGGATCGGCCTGGGACGGGGGGCGGACCGCGCACGTCTTCCACGGGCATCTGCTCGACGGCTACTTCTCGCCGGTCAAGCGCCGCCTCTACGTCATGGCGGAGCGCCGGCTGGCCGCGATGACCGACCACCTGGTGACGGTCGGAGCCAAGGTGCGCGACGACCTGCTCGCGGCCGGGATCGGCCGTCCGGGGCAGTACGTCGTGATCCCACCCGGCGTACGGCTGGGCGCGGTGCCCGGCCGCGAGGCCGCCCGCGCGCACCTGGGGCTTCCCCCGGACGCGCCGGTCGTCGCCTTCGTCGGCCGGCTCACGGGGGTGAAGCGGCCCGACCGGTTCGTCGCGGTGGCGCGGGCCCTGCTCGCGCGGCTGCCCGGCTGCCGGTTCGTCGTCTGCGGCGGCGGCGAGCTCACCGGCGAGGTGGAGCGGGCCGCGCAGGCGGCACCTGGCGCCTTCCACCTGCTGGGGTGGCGGGCGGACGTCGAGACCGTGTACGCGGCGGCCGACGTCGTCCTGCTCACCTCCGACAACGAGGGCACGCCGCTGACGTTGATAGAGGCCGGAATGGCGGGCACTCCCGTGGTCGCCACCCAGGTGGGCAGCGTCGGGGAGGTCGTCCGGCACGGGGTCACCGGCCTGCTGGCCGCCACGGACGCGGGCGAACTCACCGCGCACGCCTACCGGCTGCTGACCGACCCGGCGCTGGCCCGCCGCATGGGCGAGTCCGCCCGCCGATGGACGACGGACTCCTTCGCGGTCGAGCGCCTGGTGGCCGACACCGAGGCGCTCTACCGGTCGCTGTGCGCCGCGCCCGGCAGGAGCCCCAGCCCGATCACAAGGAGCATCACATGAGAGTCCTGGTCACCGGAGGCGCCGGGTTCATCGGCGCCAACCTCTGCCGGACGCTGACCACCCGGCCCGAGGTGGAGAGCCTCACCGTGCTCGACGACCTGAGTAGCGGGGACCCGGCCAACCTCGCCGACGTCGGGGCCGACCTCGTGATCGGCAGCATCCTCGACCGCGATCTGCTGGCCGAGCTCGTCCCGAGGGCCACGCACGTGATACACCTCGCGGCGCGACCCTCCGTGCCCCGGTCGGTGAAGGACCCTCTCGCCTCGCACGCCGTCAACGCGACGGGGACGCTGCACGTGCTGGAGGCGTGCCGGGCCACCCGCCCGCACGTGACCCTCGCCTCGTCCTCCTCGGTGTACGGCGACTGCGCCGAGCCCTTCAAGCACGAGGATCTGCCGGCCCGGCCGCTCAGCCCGTACGGCGCGAGCAAGCTCGCCACCGAGGCGTACGCGCTGGCTTACGCCGCCAGCTACGGGCTGCCGGTGCTGCCGTTCCGCTTCTTCAACGTGTACGGCCCGCTGCAGCCGGCCGGGCACGCCTACGCCGCGGTGATCCCGGCTTTCGTCAGCGCCGCCCTGGCCGGGCGGCCGGTGCCGATCCACGGCGACGGACGGCAGGCGCGGGATTTCACCTACGTCGGGTCGGTCGCGGACGTCCTCGCGGACGCGGCGGTCCGCGAGGTGACCAGCGCCACCCCGGTCAACCTGGCGTTCGGCACGCGGGTGTCCCTGCTGGACCTCAAGGACGCCCTGGCCGCCGTGCTCGGACGGCGGGTGGAGGCGGAGTTCCTGCCGCCCCGCGCGGGCGACATCCGCGAGTCGCAGGCGTCGGCCCGGCTGCTGCTCGACCGGTTCCCCGGCGTCCTGCCGCTGCCGCTGGAGGAGGGCCTCCGCCTCACCGTGACCTGGTTCGAGAAGACGTCCGGCGTCGCGGACGCCTGACCGTCACTTTTTGCGCACGAAGTCCTTATTGCGACCCTGCCAACCGCCACTTGCTGGGAGAACTCGTTGACCACGTCAAGCGGGAACACATATCTGATCACGGGTGGGAGCGGCTTCGTCGGGTCCCACCTGACCGACGCCCTGCTCGCTCGCGGTGACTCCGTCGTCGTGTTGGACGACCTGTCGACCGGTCGTACGGCGAACCTCGCCCAGCACGCGGGCAACCCGCGGCTGCGTGTGATCCAGGGCTCCGTCCTGGACGAACTCGTGGTGGACGAGCTGGTGCACGAGTGCGACACGGTGGTGCACCTCGCCGCCGCCGTCGGGGTGAAGCTGATCGTCGAGCGGCCGCTGCGGTCGCTCACCACCAACGTCCGCGGCTCGGAGATCGTGATCGAGGCGGCGCACCGATACCGGCGGAAGATCCTGGTGACCAGCACCAGCGAGATCTACGGGAAGAACTCCGCCGGTCCGCTGCCCGAGGACTCCGACCGGATCCTGGGCAGCCCGGACATCGTGCGGTGGGCCTACAGCACGGCCAAGGCGGTGGAGGAGATCCTCGCCAACGCCTACCACCGGGAGCGCGGACTGCCGACGATCGTGGTCCGGCTGTTCAACACGGTGGGGCCACGGCAGAGCCCGGCGTACGGCATGGTCATCCCGCGCCTGGTCCGGCAGGCGCTGGCCGGCGTCCCGCTCACCGTGCACGGGGACGGCACCCAGACCCGCTGCTTCGCGCACGTGCGGGACGTGGTGCGCGCGCTGCTCCTGCTGCTGCACGACGAGCGCGCCGTCGGGCGGACCTTCAACATCGGCTCCAGCGACGAGGTCAGCATCATGGAGCTCGCCAAGCTGATCGTCGAGCTGTCCGGGAGCACGTCCGGCGTCGACCTCGTGCCGTACGCCGAGGCGTACGGCAGCGGCTTCGAGGACATGACCCGCCGGGTGCCCGACACCACCAGGCTGCGCGAGCTGACGGGGTGGACGCCCGCGCTGTCGCTGGACGACATCCTGCTGGAGACCATCGCCGAGGGCCGCGCCGAACTCGGGGCCACAGGCCGGTGATCGGCCATGCCGCCCTGGTCACGGCGATCGCCGCGTTCGTCGCGTGCGCGGTGGCGACCCCCGTGCTGCGACGCCTCGCGCTGCGCTGGGAGCTCACCGACCGGCCCGGAGGGCACAAGTCGCACCGCCGGCCCACACCCTACCTGGGCGGGATCGCCATCATGCTGGCCACGGTCGTCCCCCCGCTCGCGCTCGCCGGTCCGGCCGTCGCGCGGATCGCCGGCATCCTGGTCGGCGCCGTCGCCATGGCCCTGCTCGGCCTGATCGACGACATCGCGCCGCTCCCCCCGCCGACCCGGCTGGCCGTACAGACGCTGGCGGCCGGGGTGGTGGTCGTGAGCGGTGTCGTGGCCCCGGTCACCGGAAGCCGGCTCGACATGGTGATCACGCTGCTGTGGATCGTCGTGGTGAGCAACTCGTTCAACCTGCTCGACAACATGGATGGCGCGCTCGGCGGCGTCACCGTGGTCGGCGCCGCGCTCCTGTCGGCCGCCGCCTTCGTGTCCGGGCAGCCGGAGACCGGTCTGCTTCTGGCCGCCCTGTCCCCCGCCGCCCTGGGGTTCCTGCTCTACAACTGGGCTCCCGCGCGGATCTTCATGGGGGACGCCGGCTCACTGTTCATCGGGTTCACGCTGACCTCGTCGGCGGCCCTGGTGGTGAGCGGCGCCGGTCCGGGCACGGCGACCGCCGGCCTGCTGCTGCCGGCCTTCGTCGCGATCGTCGACACCGGGATCGTGATGCTGGCCCGGAGCAGGGCGGGCCGGCCGCTGTTGCAGGGCGGCTCCGACCACCTCTCGCACCGCCTGCACCGGCTCGGCCTCGGCAAGCGGCTCACCGCCCTCGCGCTCGCCGCCCTGGCGGGCGCGGCCGGCCTGGTCCACCTGGCGACGACGCTGGGCTGGGTCGCGCCGGTCGCCGCCGCGGCCGCCGCGGGAGCGGCCGGGTGCGTCGTGGTCGTGCTGGCGCAGCGCGTCCGGGTCTACCCGTCGATCCGTCCCAAGACCGCTATTCGTGTGAGGCGATGACGCACCCATGGAACTGCTTTATTACGCGCGGCTGATGCGCAGGCACTGGCTGCTCCTGCTGCTCTCGCTGCTGACGGGCGTGGGAGCGGCCGTCCTCGTGACGGTCGACACCGCGCCGAGATACGTCGCCGGGATCACCATGCTGGTCTCGGCCGACGACCGGGAGGGCAGCCTGTCGACCGCGCTCCAGGCGGGGGCGCTGTCCCAGCAGCGGGTCCAGTCGTACGCCACCCTGCTGACCAGCCGCCGGGTGGTCGGCCAGATCGCCCAGGGTGAGGACGTCGACGCCCTGCAGGAGGACATCACCGCGACCGCGATCCCCAGCACCAGCCTGCTGCGGGTCGCCGTCGCCGACAGCGACCCGAAGCGCGCCGCCCAGCGGGCCGACGCCCTGGGCGCCGCGTTCACCCGGCTGATCGACGAGATCGAGCGGCCCTCCTCCAAGAGCCCGCCGACGGTCCGGGTCGCCGTGATCGACAAGGCGGAGGTCCCGGAGGAGCCGGTCTCCCCCCGGCTCCTGGTCAACGTGGCGCTCGGCGGGCTGACCGCGCTGTTCGCGGCCGTCGGCTGGGTCGTCCTGCGCGACCGCCTGGACACGACCGTCAAGACGGCGGACGCGCTGCAGCAGGTCTCCCGGACCTCACTCCTCGGGGTGATCGGCTACGAGCGGGAGGCGCGCAGGAAGCCGCTGATCACCGGCGGGGGCAGCCGCTCGGCACGGGCGGAGTCGTTCCGGTCGTTGCGGACCAACCTGCAGTTCATCGGGGTCGACCGGCAGCCGAAGTCGCTCGTCGTCACCAGTTGCCTGCCCGACGAGGGCAAGTCGTCCACCTCGGTGAACCTGGCGATCACGATGGCCGAGGCGGGCTGGCGCGTGATCCTGGTCGACGGCGACCTGCGCCGCCCGAGCGTCCCGGGTTACCTCGGCATCGAGGGCGGCACCGGTCTCACCGACGTCCTGATCGACAAGGCGAACCTGGCCGAGGTCGTTCAGACGTGGGGCCGGCCCGGCCTGTCGGTGCTGCCGAGCGGGCGGATCCCGCCGAACCCCAGCGAGCTGCTCGGCTCGCAGGGCATGCGCGCGATGCTCGCCCAGCTCACCGCGGAGTACGACATGGTGATCATCGACGCTCCGCCGCTGCTGCCCGTCACCGACGCCGCCGCCCTCGGGGCGATCTGCGACGGCGCGCTGCTCGTCGTACGGCACGGCAGGACCCGGCGCGAGCAGGTCGTCCGGGCCGTCGAGCTGCTGTCGTCGATCAGCGCCCGCCTCGTCGGCACCGTGCTGAACTTCGTGCCGGCCAAGCACGGCTCCTACTACGGCCACGGGTACGGCTACGACCCGGCGGAGCAGGAGACCGCGCCGGAGACGCCGCGGCCCCAGGCGCCCATGCCGGTGTAGCGGGCGGACCTGTGTAGCAGGCGGATCTGTGTAGTCGGCGGATCTGGGTAGTCGGCGGACCACGTGCGTGGGGCCCGCGTCGCGACGACGCGGGCCCCACGCGTTCGCGTGTGTGACGACGACCGGGCGAGTCAGGCAGGCAGGCGCGTCAGCAGGCGGACGGGGACGGCCAGGCAGTCATGGATGTGGCGGGCCGCCGCGCGGTAGGCCCTGCGGGAGCCTCCGTAGGGATCGGCGATGTCGGGCCGGTCCACCCGGACCAGCCCGCGCAGCGCTCCGGCCTCCTCCAGCAGGGCCCGTGCCCGGCGTACGGGATCGCGGTGGTCCAGCACCCGGTCCGCGGGGACGGCGCCGGCCAGCGTGCCGAACTCGGCGATGGTGAACGCGCGCCCGGCCGCGACGGGATGCAGGGCCACCGCCGTGGTGCGGTGCTCGGACGAGGCCGCCAGCACGAGATCGGCGTGGGCCACCGCCTCGGCGGTGAGCGGGCGTGAGGCGAAGCCCTCCGCGCTCCCCCCGAGCCGGACCAGCTCCCTTCGGGCGCCCTCGTCCATCGGCCGGCCCGGCAGGGCCCGGGTGCCGGCGCTGACCACCGTGATCGGCGCGCCGGATCCGAGAGCCGCCACTGTCAGCCGCTCCGCCAGCGGAGATCTGCAGATGTTGCCCGTGCAGACGAACAGGATGCGGAACCCGGCCCGGTCATCACCGTCATGAGCAGGGTCATGAGCGGCAGCACGGTCCCCGGCGCGGTCGCCGTCACACGTACGCTCCATGAAACGGGACGTTAGGGCGCGGCGGGCGGGCGGGCGCGCACGGCACGCCGCCCTTTACGGTCTCCAGCCCCATCACCGTTCCCGGGCCCGGGCACCCGTCCCCACCGCCACAGGCGCGGGCGCGGGCCGCCTCGTGCGGCCCGGGCGCCCGTCCGTCTCACTGCTCCTCTATCCCACGGTGTCTCGATCCCACGGCGTCCCGAACCACGGCGTCCCGTCACCGCACAGGGCAGCCCTCGTCGTTGCGCCGGATCACGGTCTCCTGTGGGCGGACCAGCGGCTGCACCGGGACCACCGGCGCGGCCGCGGTATAGGGCTCGAGCAGGTCGAGCTCCACCGTCCTCGTCTGCCGGGGGGCGAACTCCAGCACCGACGAGAAGACCGGATGCGACCGCTCGTACTCGGTGTAGAACCCGGAGGAGCGGCCGTCCACCCGCATACCGGTCGCCTCCGCGCCGACGGCGCCGTACAGCGACACCCACAGCAGGTTCGACCCTGGGACGTGGGCCTTCCCCGGGGAGTCGAGCCGGTCGGTGACGTAGCCGGGCAGGTGCCCGCGCGGCACGTCGTTGGCGAGCGCGAACCGCACGGTCGCCGGGCGTTTCCCGTCCGGGCGGCAGGGGCCCAGCTCGTAGGTGAGCGAGCGGCCCAGGTAGTAGTCGAGCTTGGTCCCGGCCGAGTTGTTGACGACGAGCGCCGCGTAGGGCCCCGGACGCTCGGGCAGCACACCGCCGAGCGGCGTCGCCGCGAGCCGCCGCTCCTCGTCCTCCCTGCGGTTCCAGATCTGGATCCGGCGTTCGGCGACCAGCCGGGACAGGACCGGCAGCAGCCGCGCCGGCTCGGGATTCGCCCCGATCAGGGCCTCGCTCACGGCGCCGGCGATCCTCATGAGGTACTTCTTGCGATCGGCGGGGTCGGGGTAGCGCTCGTACGCCGCCCTCTCGGTGAGATCGACCACGTTCCCGGCCGTAACCGTCTCGCCACCTGGCAGCCGGACCGGCCCGATGATCTCCAGCACGCGGGCCAGGCCGACCGGGTCGGTGGCGATGGCGCCGTCCACGGTCCGGCCCGTCTGCCGCTGCCACAGTCCCGCCCAGGTGCTCGCGGCGTACGGGAAATGCGGCGAGAGGTTGGACACCGACAGCATGCTGGTCGCCCCCGGCCCGTAGCGCGCCAGGAAGCGCGGCCCGTGGTCGACCACGGGCTTCGAACCACTCGCGAGACCGTTGTCGGCCGACAGCCGCGCGATCCCGAGCCTGCCGCGGTCGGCGGTGAGGATGCCGTACGCGCCGACCAGGCCGCCCGTCCCGCGCGCCTCGGCGTTGGTCTGGAACGCCAGGAAGTATCGCCGCGGGCCGTCGCGGCCGAGCATGGGCGGCGCGAGCGCCGCGACGTTCGCGGCCGCGCCCGCCCAGCCCTGGACCCTTCCGGTCTCCCGCACCATCGTGTCGCGCGCCCGGTCCACGACATCGAGGCCGGTCCGGGCGGGGGTGCGCGCCAGCCGCGACCGCGCCGCCGCGATGCGCACGACGGCGCGGTCGAGGGCCGGCGCCAGCGCGTCCAGCACCTGCAGCGTCCGGTTCTGATCGCCCCCCGCGAGGGCGCCGCCTCCCGGCATGAGCGGCGCGGCCACGTGCTGGACTCCGGCCAGCACGTCGGTGAGCTCCGCTGCCGCTTCCGAAAGGCCGCGGATCGTCGTCGCCGCGTCCCCCGCGAACGGCACGTGCGTGAGCAGGGCCCAGTCGGGGCCGCCGGTGAGCCGCCGCGCCTGCTCCGCGTGCCGGCGGGCGTCCGCGATCGTCACGCCCAGCGGGTCGCCCGGCGCCCCGAGGCGGGCGGTACGCAGCCGGAGCAGGGCGTCCCGCGTCGCCTCCAGGTGCTCGCGCACGCTCAGCCCGAGATGCACCGACCAGCCCCCGGCCAGCACGAGGCCGAGGGCCAGCGACGACAGGCCGGCGACTACCAGCCTGTGCTTCCTCCTCCTAGGCACCGTCTGCTCGGCACCCGTCTACTTGGCGTCGGTGGACCGGCGGCGCCGCGCGGACAGCAGAGTGCAGCCGAGGGCCACGGCCAGAAGGCCCGCACCCGCCGCGGCGACCCCCATCGGCGCACCCGTGAACGGCAGCTGAGGGCCGGCGACCGGCCCGGGACCGCCGCTCATGACCCCCTGGGGGCCCATCCCGGACTCCCCCTCGTCGAACGTCCCCTCGTCGAACGACTCCTCCTCGGGCTCCTCCTCGAAGCCTTCCTCGGACTCCTCCGCGGGCTCCTCCTCGGAGAAGTCCACGGCGGGCTCGGCGACCCCTTCCGGCGCCCCCTCGGCGTTCTGCACGGCGTTCTGCATCGGGACGATCCCGTTGTTGCCGCCCGCACTGCCCGGTCCGATGACGGGCTGGCCCGCGCCGTTGTCGTTCTGCGTGTCGTTTCTGGTCCAGGCGCCGGGCCCGGTGTTGTTCCACTGCGGTCCGTTGCCCCACCACATCGGCCCGTTGTTGTTGCAGTTGCCGTTGGCGCAGTTGTTGGTGTCGTTCACCGTCTCCGGCTCCGCGACCTGCACCTGCTCGACCGGGACCGCGCCGGCCACGACCGGCTCGACGACATGGTCGGCGGCGTTCGCGCCATCCGCGCCATCCGCGCCGTCCGCGCCGCTGCCGTCCGCGCCGCTGCCGCCCCTGCCGTCCGCACCGCGACCGTCCGCACCCGCGCCGCCCGCACCGTCCGCGCCGGCGCCGCCCGCACCCGCACCGCCCGCGCCGCCCGCACCGCCCGGGCCACCGACCAGCACGCCCTCCCGGGCGAGACCGTCCAGTTCCGCGAAGGGATCCGGGCCCAGGAACACGAAGGCGAACGGGTTGAAGGGCCTGGGCGGGTACGGCTGCATGGCCACATTCGGCGCCGCTGTGTAGGTCTGTGCGACGGCGGCGGCGGCCGCGGTGCCGCCGAGCGTCAGGCCGCCCGCGACCGTCGCGGCCAGAAGAATAGGTACTGTATTTTTTCGTGCCACTTTGGACTCCCGATAACGGCCGCTCAACTCTTTGAGCATTTGCGCGGATTGCCAGCGATATCTCGCTGCTCGACTGTTATATGCATCTGGCCAGGAGCCGCCCCATCGCGGCGCACCGTGCTTACCGAAGGATCGTCCAGGTTTTCGGTTCGTTGACCGCAGTCGCGTCGCCGCAGGTGATCGGGCAGGTGAGTCAACCGTACGGGCCTGCGCCCGCGATTAAGGAACGGGACACGCGCCGCGCTCACGCCTGGATGTCCGGCGAGCCAAAGAATTCACCAACGCCCCCCGGCGGGCCCCCTGCGGGAGATGTCCGAAGGCGATACTCGGTCCGTGCGCGGAGCAGACGACGGAGCTGTGAGAGCGGTCACGCGGGTCATCGGCGAGCTGTGCCTGCCCGTGGGGCTGGTCCTGCTGCTGTTCTACGCGTACCTGCTGTGGGGCACCAGCGCGGAGACCGA
Source organism: Microbispora bryophytorum (assembly GCF_006874465.1). Taxonomy (GTDB): domain Bacteria; phylum Actinomycetota; class Actinomycetes; order Streptosporangiales; family Streptosporangiaceae; genus Microbispora; species Microbispora bryophytorum. The sequence goes on from NZ_VIRL01000011.1 coordinate 74,384, forward strand.
GCGGGAGCAGCGCGTCCTGCAACGACGGCTCGGTGAGGTCTTCGGCAGGCACGACGGGCACGCGGGCCCGGGCCCGGGCCTGGGTGCGGTGCGGCTCGGCGACGCCCTGGCGCTGCTGCGCATCCCGCGGCTGGGCGCGCACTACCGGTTCGCCGTCGTCGAGGGCGTCGGCCCGGCGGAGCTGCGCAAGGGCCCCGGCCACTACCCCGGCACGGCGCTGCCCGGGCAGCTGGGCAACTTCGTGCTCTCCGGCCACCGCACCACCTACGCCGCGCCGTTCAACCGGATCGACGAGCTGCGGCGCGGCGACGACATCGTGGTGGACGCGCGGGACGCCCGCTACACCTACGAGGTGGCGCGCAAGGAGGTCGTGGATCCCGGCGAGGTCGACGTCGTCGATCCCGTCCCCGACCACCCCGGGCGGCGGCCCACGACCGCGATGATGACCATGACCACCTGCCACCCCGAGTTCTCCGCGGCGCAGCGCCTGATCGTCCAGAGCGTGCTCGTCCGCCGCGAGGAGCGTCACCACTGACCGAGGGAGATCCGGCGTGTACCGATTCCTCTGGCGACGGCTGCCCGGCGGCACCGTGCTCCGGCTGGCCGTCGTGCTGCTGCTGAGCGGCGCCGCCATGGCCGCGCTGTGGTACGTCGTGTTCCCCTGGCTCGCGCCGCGGGTGCCGATCGGTTAGCCGGGCGTCCGGGCGCCATAACACCGCAGTAGGGGCAAACTGACCTGTCCCCCGCCGAGCTCGCCGAACATACGTTTGCGGGTGCCCCACCCTGGACTCCACCGATCACCGGCGTGCCCGCGCCGCCGGTCCTCCGGTGCCTCTGGTGGCCGTCCCCCGACCGAGGAGATCCCCATGCACATCCCATCAAGGTTCCTCCGGGCCGTCTCGGCCCTGCTCCTGGGACTGACCGTGCTGATCACGGTGTCGCCGGCGCGCGCCGCCGAGCCGTTGACCGCCACGGCGGCGGTGCGCGTGCTGCGGTACGACGCGAGCCGGGCCGCCGAGTTCCGCACCGTGATGGACCAGGCCGCACAGGTCTGGAACGCGCGCGTCGGCAACGTCCGGCTCGTGGCGGGCGCGCCCGCGGACTTCGTGGTGCTCGCCGACGACGGCTGGCCCCGCACGAGCGTCACCAGGCTGGGCCGGGGCACCATCTGGATGGGCAGGGAGGCGGTCGCCGACGGCTACTATCCCCTGCGCATCGCCACCCACGAGATCGGGCACATCCTCGGCCTGCCCGATCGGCGCACCGGCCGTTGCACCGACCTGATGTCCGGTCACAGTGCCCCGGTGAGCTGCACCAACGCCAACCCCAGCGCGGCCGAGTGCAGCGAGGTCGACGCGAACTTCGCCGGCTCCGCCCTCGCCGCCGGCGAACGCACCGGCCTGGTCTTCGTCGACCGCGCGGACGCCGCCGGCGACCTGGTCTCCGCGCGGTGACGGACTCCAGGGGAGCGCGACCCTGAGGACGCCGTTCGATGGTCCGGTTCAGGAGTCCCGTTCAGGGGCCCGGTCCGGAGGGCGCCCGTTCGAAGGTCCGGTTCGGAGGGCGCCGTTCAGGAAACGCGGTCAGAGGGCGACACCGAGGAGCGCGTCGGCGACGTCGCGCACCAGCGCCGGAGAGGAGGCGTCGTCGCCCTCCTCCGCCGCCCAGGCGTCGATCGCCGCGAGCGCGCCCGGGGCATCGAGATCGTCGGCGAGGCGCTCGCGCACCGCCGCCAGCACCGGGGCGCCCGCGGGGCCCGCCGGGCGGGCCACCGCCGCCCGCCACCGCGCCAGCCTGTCCTCGGCCGCGGCGAGCTGGTCCGGCGTCCACTCCCAGTCCTCGCGGTAGTGGTGCGCCAGCAGGGCCAGCCGGATGGCCACGGGGTCGGCGGTCTGCCGCAGCCGGGAGACGAACACGAGGTTGCCCCTGGACTTCGACATCTTCTCGCCGTCCAGGCCGACCATGCCCGCGTGGACGTACGCCCGCGCGAACGGCCACTCGCCGGTGGCCACATGCCCCTCGCAGGCGCCCATCTCGTGGTGGGGGAAGATCAGGTCCGAGCCGCCGCCGGCGACGTCGAAGCCGCTGCCCAGGTTGCGCAGAGCGATGGCGGTGCACTCGATGTGCCAGCCGGGCCTGCCGCGGCCGAACGGCGACTCCCAGGACGGCTCTCCCGGCCGTTCCGCCCGCCACAGCAACCAGTCGAGCGGATGGCGCTTACCGTCCCTGCCGGGGTCGCCCCCGCGCTCGCCGAACAGCTCCAGCATGGTCTCCTCGGAGTAGCCGGAGACCGCGCCGAACTTGGGCGCGGACGCGACCGAGAAGTAGACGTCCCCGTCGATCTCGTACGTGGCGCCCCGCTCGGCCAGCCGGGCGATCAGTTCGGCGATCTCCCCGACGGTCTCGGTGACCCCGACGTACTCGCGGGGCGGCAGGATGCGCAGCGCCTCCATGTCGGAGCGGAACAGCTCGATCTCGCGCTCGCCGAGGGAGCGCCAGTCGGTCCCGGTCGCCTCGGCCCGCTCAAGCAGCGGGTCGTCCACGTCGGTGGCGTTCTGGGTGTAGTGCACGTCGTGGCCGGCGTCCCGCCACACCCGGTTGACCAGGTCGAAGGCGAGGTAGGTGTTGGCGTGCCCGAGATGGGTGGCGTCGTACGGCGTGATGCCGCAGACGTAGAGCCGGGCCTCGCCGGAGGGGGCCGTCTCCCGCACCTCACGGGCAGCGGTGTCGTACAGACGGAGCGGAAGGCCCGTACCAGGCAATCTGGGGACATTCGGAGCAGACCACGATCGCATGGGGTGAAGCCTATCCGCGTGGCCGGCGGACCGGTTCAGCCGGTCTGCTCCACGAGGTGTCGATCTCGTGCCAGGTGGCGGGGTCGTCGGGCTGGGGGCAGAAGTCGTAGCGCAGCCCCTCCTCCGCGAGGGCGACCAGCGTGATCGAGAGGCTGGCGAAGACCCGCCCGTCCGCCAGCCGCTGCCGCACGACCAGCGCACGGGGATCGTCCCAGGGCACCCCGGCGCCCGACGCGGGATCCAGCCACTCCCCCCAGAAGCGTTCGGACGAGCCGCCCATGGTCCACGCGGGCCGGGCCGCCCGCGCGAAGCGGGGCTGGAACCAGGCGGTGCGCGGCCGGCTCGCGCCGCGGTCCCAGCCCGAGTTCACGATCATGTGCACGCCCGCGGGCAGCTTCTCCTCGGCCAGGGTCACGCCGTCCCAGCTCCACAGCCGTACGCCGTCGAGCCCGCCGAAGACGAGATGAAAAGGGTCATACCAGGACAGATCGACCGGTGGGAGTTCTCCCGCGGCGGCGGCGAGGAGGGGCAACTCACCGCGCGATCGGCGCCTGCCCGCCGGGGCCGCGACGCCCTCACCGTTGAGCAGCGCGGCCACCCGCCGCCCGGCGGGGTCGGCCGCCAGCCAGGTGCCGCCCGCCTCCAGGTCGCGGCCTCCGATCACGCCGGGATACGCGGGCCAGTGCCGGTCCGGCGACATCCACGGCCGCGTGACGAACTCGTCACGCACTCCCGCCAGGAGCACCGGCGTGCCGGCCTCCGGCTCGATGCTCACGACGACCGTACACAATGCGTGTTCCCTCCAATATCGGTAGAGACCCCTGCAGAGTGCACAATTCGCTCGTTCTGCGCAAGCCTGGGTGCGGCGATCAAATCGGGGGCCACGGGATCGCCGGCCAGTCCTCGGAGGGATGCGGGTGGACTCCGGTGGCCACCAGCCTCTTGACCCGCTCCCATGTGGCCTCCACCTCGGCCTGCGTCAGCAGCTCGCGCAGGCGCCGGCCGAGGCGCCCCCGCTCGATCTCGCGCTCCAGCCGCACCAGCACGTTGACCGCCTCGCGCGGGAGCGTCTTGCCGCGCCACTGCCACAGCACGGTGCGCAGTTTGTCCTCCACCGCGAAGCAGACCCCGTGGTCGACCCCGTACACGTGCCCGTCGGGCAGCGGCAGCAGGTGGCCGCCCTTGCGGTCGGCGTTGTTCACCACGGCGTCGAACACGGCCATGCGGCGCAGGGCGGAGTTGCGGCTGCGCATCAGGCCCATGAGGTCGGTCTCGGGATCGGCGTCGATCCACAGCTGCACCATCCCCGGGCCGAAGGGGCCGTCCCGGTAGACGGTCGGCGGCACGATGCGCCATCCGGTGACGGCCGCCACCTCGTAGGCGGCCACCTCCCGGGCCGCGAGCGTGCCGTCGGGGAAGTCCCACAGGGGCCGCTCCCCGCGCACCGGCTTGTACACGCACGCCGCCGCGTGCTCGCCGTTCCTGATGGAGCAGTAGAGCGTCATGTTCGTGGCCTCGACGAGTCGTCCCGCCACTTCTAAGGTGCCCTCCCGCAGCAGGCGCATGGCCGCCGCGTCGTCCAGTCCCGGCCCATCCACGTCGCTGATGCTCGCCTCGCCCTCGGCCGTCATCCGGTTCCTCGCCCGCGCGGCACGAGGCCGCCCTTCCACCTGTTCACACCGCGCCTCACGCCGACAGCCCTCCGGGGTGGTGACCGTTGAGGCGGACGCATATGTGGCCCTCGGAGTCGAGGGGCCGGCCGCACAGCGGGCACGGCGGACGGCCCGCGGCGACCACCTCCAGCGCCCGGCGGCTGAACGCGCGGGCGGCGGCGGCGCTGATCCGCACCCTGAGGACGGCGGGCTCGGGCCGGTCGTCCAACGGCGGCTCGTCCTCCTCGTCGTCCTCGTCGTCCTCGGAGGCCTCCTGCGCCTCGATGATCACCTGGGCGGTCTCGGGATCCCAGGCGAGCGCCATCGTGCCCACCCGGAAGTCCTCGTCGAGCGGCAGGTCGAGCGGCCCCACGTCGGCCAGCTCCGCGGGGGCCATGGCCGGGACCGGCGCGCGCCCTCCGCTGCGTCGCAGCACCTCGTCGAGCAGTTCGTCGAGGCGGTCGGCGAGCACGGCGACCTGGAACTTCTCCAGTGCCACCGTGGTGATCCTGCCCTGCCCTCGGGCCTGCAGGAAGAAGGCTCGCGCGCCCGGTTGCCCAACGGCACCGGCCACGAACCTGTCAGGCGGATCGTAGTCGAAGACCGGCATAACCCGACCCTATGCGGTCCCGGGTCCACCGCCGACGGCGGCATCGCTTCCGGTGAGGGTTTCTCCCCCGTCGTGGTCCTCCGGCTCCTCCGGCGGAGGTATGAGGCCGGCCACTCCTCCGCCCACGTCGTTCGCCCTGAGCAGGAAGGGACGCAGGGCGGTGTAGCGGATCGCCGTGACGGACACGGGATCGGCCGTGATCCGCTGGAACTGGTCCAGGTGCAGGCCCAGCGCGTCGGCCACGATCGCCTTGATCACGTCCCCGTGGCTGCACACCAGATAGGTGGCCTTCTCGCCGAGCCGCTCGTTCCAGTCGCGTACGGCCCGCACGGCCCGGCTCTGCACCTCCGCCAGAGCCTCCCCGCCGGGGAACACCGCCGCGCTGGGATGCGCCTGCACGACCCGCCACAGCGGCTCCTCGGCGAGCTCCTTCAGTGGCCTGCCCGTCCAGTCGCCGTATCCGCACTCGCCGAACCTGTCGTCGGTCTGCACGGAGACGGGGCGGCCCTGCGCGATGGCGGCGGCGGTCTCCTGGCACCGCTCCAGCGGGCTGGACACGATGGCGTCCAGCTCCAGGGGCGCGAGCCGTTCCGCCACCGCGCGCGCCTGCTCCCGGCCGCGCTCGTCGAGGTGGACGCCGGGGGTCCAGCCGGCCAGCACGGGGCCGGTCATCGCGGTGAGGCCGTGCCGTACGAGAAGAACGGTCGTCATGACTGCACCACCCCGAGAGCCAGCAGAGTGAGGAGGAACGTTCCGGCGAAGACGCGGTAGACGACGAAGACCGTCGTCGAGTGACGCGCCACGTAACGCAGGAGCCAGGCGATCGAGGCGTATCCGACGGCGAACGCCACGACGGTCGCGATCACGGTCGGCGCCAGAGGCGGGCCGCCGCCGTCGCCGACGTGCCGCAGCTCGAACAGCCCCGAGAGGATCACCGCCGGGATCGACAGCAGGAAGGAGTAGCGGGCGGCCGCCTCGCGCGTGTATCCGAGGAACAACGCGCCGGTCATCGTGGAGCCCGAGCGGGAGGCGCCGGGGATCAGCGGCAGCATCTGCCAGGCGCCGATGATGAGGCCGTCGCGCATGTTGAGGTCGGCGACCTCCTTCTTCTTGCGCCCCATCTGGTCGGCCACGAGCAGCAGCAGGCCGAAGACGATGAGCATGGCCGCGTTCAGCCAGAGGTTGCGGGCCGGGCCCTCGATCGCGTCCTTGAACAGCAGGCCGGCGACACCGATCGGGATCGTGCCCAGCCCGATGTACCACCCCATGCGCGCGTCGAGGTCCCCGCGCAGCTCCGGCGTCCACAGGCTGCGCAGCCAGGTCCAGGTGATCCGGACGATGTCCCGCCAGAAGTAGATGAGCACCGCGAGCATGGTGCCGAGCTGGATCACCGCGGTGAACGCGGCGCCGGGGTCGTCCCACCCGGCCAGTTTCGGCACGATGAGCAGGTGTGCCGAGCTGGAGATGGGCAGGAACTCGGTGAGACCCTGCACGAGCCCGAGCACGATCGCCTGTAGTACGTCCATGGTGCGGACAGCCTATCGGCTAGTCTGTCCGCACCATGGACCAGCGACTAGTCGGGCGCAGCGGTCTGTCGGTGTCCAGGATCGGGCTCGGCACGATGACCTGGGCCCGCGACACCTCCGCCGAGGAGGCGACGGCGCAGCTCACCGCTTTCGCCGAAGCCGGCGGCACGCTGATCGACACCGCGGACGTGTACGGCGGCGGCGACGCCGAGCGCCTGATCGGCCGGCTCGTCCGCGACGTGGTGCCGCGCTCGGAGCTGGTCATCGCCACCAAGGCCGTGCTCACTCCCGGCGGTGAGCGCGACGCCTCCCGCCGTCACCTGATCCGCGCCCTCGACGCCTCCCTGGCCCGGCTCGGGCTTGAGGAGGTCGACCTGTGGCAGCTCCACGCGTTCGACCCCCGGGTGCCGCTGGAGGAGACGCTCGCCGCCGTCGACTTCGCCGTCTCGACCGGGCGTACGGCCTACGCGGGCGTGTGCGACCACACGGGCTGGCAGCTCGCCGCCGCCGCCACGTGGCAGCGGTGCGGCGACTCGCGGGCCCCGATCGTCGCGGCGCAGGTGGAGTATTCCCTGCTGGCCAGGGAGGCCGAGGAGGAACTGCTGCCGGCCGCCGCGCATGTGGGCGCCGGGGTCCTCGCCTGGTCACCGCTCGGGCGCGGCGTGCTGACCGGCAAGTATCGCACCGGCATTCCCGCGGACTCCCGCGCCGCCACCCCGCACTTCGCCGAGTTCGTCCGGCCGTACCTGGACGAACGGTGCCGCAGCATCGTGGAGTCGGTGACGACGGCGGCGGAGGGGCTCGGCGTGTCGCCGCTCTCCGTGGCGCTCGCCTGGGTGCGCGACCGCCCGGGCGTGTCGTCGGCGATCGTCGGCGCGCGCACCCACGCGCAACTCCTCGGCGTGTTACAGGCCGAGAAGCTGACACTGCCGTGGGAGATCCGCGAGGCACTGGACGACGTCTCCGACCCCTGATCCGCCGTGCCGGACGTGGACGGCGAACGAGAATCGTCCTCACGTATCACACATCGATACCGAACTGCAACTTTCTACTGCATAACCCCGCGCTCGGGCGAAGAGTGGCGGGTATGTCGGGGGATGGACCAGAGCACTGCGGAAGGGGACACATGGGGATCGTAGGCAAGGCCTCCGCGATCTCCGCCGGGGCTCTCGCGATCACCCTGGGCGGAGGACTCCCTCTCGCCGCATCCCCGGCACAGGCCTTCGACTGCACGGGAGGCGGCGGCCTGGTCTCCGGCATCACCGGCGGCGTCTGCTCCCTCGTGGACGGCGTGGGCCAGCTGACGGACGGCGTCACCGACGTCGCGGACAAGGCCACCGGCGGGCTGACGGAGCCGGTCACGAAGGCCGTGGACGACACGCTGAAGACGACCACCGGAGCCGCGGGCACGGCGGTGAACGACGTCGGCAAGGCGGTCGACAAGGCCGGACAGACGCTCACCGGGGCCACGAGCACCGCGACCGCGGCGGCGCGCGGAGCAACGAGCACCGCGACCGCCGCGGCGACCGCGGCGGCGACCGCGGCGGGCACAGCGGTGAGCGGCGCCACGGGAGCGGTGAGCGGAGCCACGGAAGCGGTGCGCGGCGCGACCGGAGCTGTGACGGGCGCAGCCGCCCACAGCCCCTCCCCCAGCGTCCAGAAGCTCACCGACGGGCTGACCCGCGCCGTGCAGGACACCTGCCTGCCCCTGGTCGCCGGCGAGGGCTGCGCGTCCGATGAGCGCCGCGAGAGCGGCGAGGACGACGGAAAGACGCAGGCGGCCGGCAAGAAGGCGACACGGCCCAAGGCGTCCCTGACGCCCGAGGGCACCCTTTCGCCCGAGCCCTACCGGCCGCGTCTCGTCGCGGCGCTCGAGGACACTCCGGATCCGGGCCGCGCGGCGAAGGTGGACCCCGACGAGGACGGCGTGATCCCCCTCCTGTGGCCCGGGCAGAAGATGCCCGAACTGCCCGAACTGCGCGGCGCCCCGGCGGGCGCGCGCGCTCGGGACCATCGGACCTACGACGCGGCCGGGACGGCCCTCACCGCGGTTCTGCTGCTGTCGGCGCTGCTCGCCACCCGCGTGGTCTCGGCCCGGCGGGCGCGTGCCGGGCAGGAGGAGCCGGACGAGTCGATCCCCTTCGAGGGCGGCCTGCGGCTGCCGGGGAAGACGGGACGCCACCGGCTCGCCTGAGCGCGGCAGCGTACCGGCCGGAGCTGCGCCCTGCCGATCGACGGGTTCCGCCGATCAGGGCCGGCATCGTGCGCGTCACGGAGCCCGCCGTCAGGGCCGTGATCGTGCGCGCCGCCATGCCCGCCACCACGGCCCGCCAAGCCCGCCGCCGTCCTCGGCCGGTGAGACGGCCTCGGCGGCGCCGGGAGCCGGAGACGAGGGCCCTCCACCGCCCGGGGTCGGTTCCGGCGGTTCCGCCGTCCGCCCCGAGATCTCCGCGCCGACGCGATGCCAGCGCCCCGCCCACGCCTCCTCGTCGCCCCCGCAGGCCCGTACGAAGGCGAGGGTGACCTCCAGGCTCGGGAAGACACGGCCGCTCGCGGCCTGCGACAGCACCGTGGGCGAGTAGTGCGCCCTTTCCGAGAGGGCCCGGTAGGTGGGCGACCCGGCCTCCTCGCGCAGCCGCCGCAACGCGACGGCGAACGCCTGCACGGGCCCTTCCTCGGGGCTGAGGTGGCGCTCTGGTCGTCCCATGGTCCCCACACGAGTTCTGCGCACACGAGTTCTGCGGCAACGTCGTCGCAGGCGAGGCCGTCCCCGGAGCGTACGAGGACGGGGCGGCCCGGGCGTCACGCTCACGCCTGACCGTCCACAGGCCCGCTCCGGAGAACGGGCGGCGTCAGACACGCCAGATGCTAAGCGGAGCGCCGGGCCGCGGCAAGATCCGCAAGCCGCCGCGGCCCGTGAGCCCGCCCCTGACGAGGGGCGGGATGTCGCGAACGGGGCGCCGTCAGGCGCCCATCGCGTGCACGCCGCCGTCGACGTGCACGATCTCGCCCGTGGTGGCGGGGAACCAGTCGGACAGCAGCGCGACGCACGCCTTCGCGGCGGGGGCGGTGTCCGCCAGGTCCCAGCCGAGCGGCGCGCGCTCCGGCCAGGAGTCCTCGAACTCCTTGAACCCCGGGATACTCTTGGCCGCCATCGTGCGCAGCGGACCGGCGGCGACGAGGTTGACCCGGATGCCGTGCTTGCCCAGGTCACGGGCGAGGTAGCGCGAGCACGACTCCAGCCCGGCCTTGGCCACGCCCATCCAGTCGTAGACCGGCCACGCCTTGGTCGCGTCGAAGTCCAGGCCGACGACCGAGCCGCCCTCCTTCATCAGCGGCAGGCAGGCGACGGCGAGCGACTTGAAAGAGAACGTCGAGACGTGCACCGCCGTGGCGACGTCCTCCCACGACGTGTTGAGGAAGTTGCCGCCCAGACAGGTCTGCGGGGCGAACCCGATCGAGTGGACGACTCCGTCCAGCCCGTCGAGGTGCTCGCCGACGCGGTCGGCGAGCGTGTCCAGGTGATCGGTGTTCTGGACGTCCAGTTCGATCACCGGCGGCGGTTCGGGCAGTCGCTTGGCGATGCGCTCGACCAGGCTGAGGCGGCCGAAACCGGTCAGCACGACCTGGGCGCCCTCCTCCTGCGCCAGCCTGGCCACGTTGAAGGCGATCGACGCGTCGGTGAGGACGCCGGTGACCAGCAGTCGCTTCCCGTCCAGCAAACCCATGTCCAGCTCCAGTCTGTCCGCTCAGTGGCCCATGCCGAGGCCGCCGTCGACGGGGATGACCGCCCCGGTGATGTAGGAGGCGTCGTCGCTCGCCAGGAACCTGACGACCCGTGCGACCTCCTCCGCCTGCGCCTGCCGCCCGAGCGGGATGCTCTTGCGGATCTGCTCCTGCTGCGCCTCGTCGAGCACCGCGGTCATGTCGGTCTCCACGAATCCGGGCGCCACCACGTTGACCGTGATGCCGCGCGAGCCGAGCTCGCGGGCCAGCGACCGGCCGAAGCCGACCAGGCCGGCTTTGGAGGCGGCGTAGTTGGTCTGGCCGGCGGAGCCGGACAGGCCGACGACGGAGGAAATCAGCACGATGCGACCGCGCCGCAGGCGCAACATGGGCCGCACGGCCCGCTTGGCGACACGATAGGCGCCGGTCAGGTTGGTGTCGATGACGTCGGTGAAGGTCTCCTCCTTCATCATCGGCAGCAGCGTGTCCTTGGTGATCCCCGCGTTGGCGACGACCACCTCGACCGGGCCGTGTTCGGCCTCGGCCTTCGCGAAGGCGGCGTCGACGTCGGCGGAGCTCGTCACGTCGCAGCGAACCCCGAACAGCCCCTCCGGGGGCTCGCCGGAACGGTAGGTGACGGCGACGGCGTCCCCCGCGGCGGCGAGCTCGCGGGCGATCGCGAGGCCGATGCCGCGATTTCCGCCGGTGACGAGTACAGAGCGAACCATGCGACCGACCGTATCGGCTACTTGGGGGTAGTCCACTTGTCCGCAGGGCACAAGATCACAGGGTTAGGATCGTGGACATGCGCCAGATCGACCCCGACTTCCTCGCTCTGCCACTGCGGCGGCTGGCGGACGCGGCCCTGCAGCGCGCCCGTGACCTGGGAGCCGAGCACGCCTCGTTCCGGCTCGAACGCGTGCGCGCCGAGACGCTGCGCCTGTTCGACGCCCGGCTCGAGGGCTCCTCGGACGCCGACGACCTCGGCTTCTCCGTACGGGTGATCAAGGACGGCACGTGGGGCTTCGCGTCCGGGATCGCGCTGACCCCGGAGGCGGCGGCCCGGGCCGCCGAGGAGGCCGTACGGGTGGCGGCGGTCAGTGCGCCCATCAACCGCGAGCCGGTGGAGCTCGCCCCCGAGCCGGTGTACGACGACGTGACCTGGGTGTCGGCCTACGAGGTCGACCCGTTCGACGTGCCGCTGCCGGACAAGGCGGCGCTGCTGGCGGAGTGGTCGTCCGGCCTGCTCGGCAGGGTCGACCACGTCTCGGCCTCGCTCATGCAGGTCAAGGAGCAGAAGTTCTACGCCGACACGGCGGGCACGGTGACCACGCAGCAGCGCGTGCGGCTGCACCCCGTCCTGACCGCGATGCGGGCCGACGGCGACCGGTTCGACGACATGCGCACGCTGGCCCCGCCGGTCGGCCGGGGGTATGAGTACCTGACCGGCACCGGCTGGGACTTCCCCGCCGAGCTGGCCGAGATCGCCGACCTGCTGGACGAGAAGCTCAAGGCGCCCTCGGTCGAGGCCGGGCCGTACGACCTGGTGATCGACCCGTCGAACCTGTGGCTGACGATCCACGAGTCGATCGGCCACGCGACCGAGCTGGACCGGGCGCTCGGCTACGAGGCCGCCTACGCCGGCACATCCTTCGCCACCTTCGACCAGCTCGGCAGCCTGCACTACGGCTCTCCGGTGATGAACGTGACGGGCGACCGCACGGTCGAGCACGGACTGGCCACCGTCGGCTGGGACGACGAGGGCGTGGCCGGCCAGTCGTTCGACATCGTCCGCGAGGGCACGCTGGTCGGCTACCAGCTCGACCGGCGGATGGCGCTGCTCAAGGGGCTCGGCCGGTCGAACGGCTGCGCGTTCGCCGACTCCCCCGGGCACGTGCCGATCCAGCGGATGGCCAACGTGTCGCTCCAGCCGGCCGCGGACGGCCCGTCCACCGACGAGCTGATCTCCCGCGTCGAGCGCGGGATCTACGTCGCCGGCGACAAGAGCTGGTCGATCGACATGCAGCGGTACAACTTCCAGTTCACCGGCCAGCGGTTCTACAAGATCGAGAACGGCCGCCTGGCCGGGCAGCTGCGCGACGTGGCCTACCAGGCGACCACGACGGACTTCTGGCGCTCCATGGAGGCCGTCGGCGGCCCGGAGACGTACGTGCTCGGCGGCGCCTTCAACTGCGGCAAGGGCCAGCCGGGCCAGGTCGCGCCGGTCAGTCACGGCGCTCCGGCCGCGCTGTTCCGCGGCGTACGGATCCTCAACACCGTCCAGGAGGGTGGCAGCAAGTGAGCGACGGGGTGACCACACCACAGGAGACGGTGGAGCGGGCGCTCGCGCTGAGCGAGGCCGACGGCTGCGTCGTCATCGCCGACGAGGGCTCGACCGCCAACCTGCGCTTCGCCGGCAACACGCTGACGACCAACGGGGTCGCCCGCTCGTCCCGGCTCACCGTGATCTCCGTCGTGGGCGCCGGGGTGGGGGTCGTCTCGCGCTCCGCCGTACGGGCCGACCAGCTGGCCGACGTGGTGGCCGCGGCGGATCGCGCCGCGCGGGAGGCCCGGCCGTCGGAGGACGCCCGGCCTCTGGTGGAGGGCGCCGCCGGTGCGGGGTGGGAGCGCCCGGTGGAGCCGACCTCCATCGACGTGTTCGGGGATTTCGCCCCCGCGCTCGGCGAGGCGTTCGCCGCCGCCGACGCCTCGGGACGCCGGCTGTACGGCTTCGCCGAGCACGGCGTGACCTCGACGTTCGTCGGATCGTCCGCGGGCCTGCGGGTGCGTCACGACCAGCCGACCGGGCGGCTCGAACTGAACGCCAAGTCGGCGGACATGACGCGCTCGGCCTGGACGGGCGTGGCCACCCGCGACTTCTCCGACGTGGACGTGGCCGCACTGGACGAGACGCTCACCCGCCGGCTCGACTGGGCCAAGCGGCGGATCAGCCTGGAGCCGGGCCGCTACGAGACGCTCCTGCCGCCGACGGCGGTCTCCGACCTGATGATCTACCTGTACTGGTCGGCCGGCGCGCGGGACGCCGCCGACGGCCGCACCGTGTTCTCCCGGCCGGGCGGCGGCACCCGGGTGGGTGAGCGGCTCTCGACAATGCCGATCTCGCTGCACAGCGATCCGGCGCGGGCCGGCGTCGAGTGCACGCCGTTCGTCGTCGCGCACTCCTCCAGCCGGGAGCAGTCGGTGTTCGACAACGGCCTGCCCCTGGCCCACACCGAGTGGATCAGCGACGGCACGCTGACCAACCTCGTGCAGACCCGGCACTCGGCCGAGCTGACCGGGCTCGCCGCCACCCCGCAGATCGACAACCTGATCATGACGGGGCCTGAGGGCGGCCGCTCGCTGGAGGAGATGATCGCCTCGACCGAGCGGGGCCTGCTGCTGACCTGCCTGTGGTACATCCGGGAGGTCGACCCGCAGTCGCTGCTCCTCACCGGGCTGACCAGAGACGGCGTCTACCTGGTCGAGAACGGCGAGGTCGTGGGCGAGGTCAACAACTTCCGGTTCAACGAGTCGCCGGTCGACCTGCTCGGCCGCCTCGGCGAGGTGGGCCCGAGCGAGCAGACGCTGCCGCGCGAGTGGAACGACTGGTTCACCCGCGCCGTCATGCCGCCGGTCCGGGTGCCCGACTTCAACATGTCGACGGTCAGCCAGGCCAGCTGACGGCTCGTCACTCGGCGGGGTCGCGACCCCGCCACCGGTCGCATGGGTCGTGGGTCGTCAGCGGCCGGCGGAGCGGAAGAGCGCTCCGCCGGCCGGCGCCGGGACCTCGCGTCGCCTCATTCGGGCCTCATTCGGGCCTTATTCGGCGTCCTCAAGGCGGAAGCCGACTTTCATCCCGACCTGGAAGTGGGCCACCTCGCCGTCCACGATGTGCCCGCGCACCTCGGTCACCTCGAACCAGTCCAGGTGCCGCAGCGTCTGGGCGGCCCGCCTGACGCCGTTGCGAACAGCCTGGTCGATGCTCTCGGCCGACGTGCCCACTATCTCGCTCACCCGATAGGTGCGGTCCGACATCACGTCCTCCTGCCTGTGCCTGTCGCGTGATCGTATCGCCGTGCGGGAATCACTCTCGCCTCCCCCGGGGTCTACCGTGGAAAGCGTGAATCCATGGCGCTGGTTGCGAAAAGACCGCGCGGTCGTTCACCAGGTGACGGACGCCCAGCCGTCGCTGACCGACGACGTGCGCAAGCGGGAGATCAGCTATCTCATCAAGATGGGCGTCCGGCTCGTGTGCCTCATTCTGGCGGTGGCGGTGCCTGCCCCCTGGCCTGTCAAGGCCCTGTTCGTCGCAGGCGCGGTTCTTTTGCCATACCTTGCCGTTATCGGGGCCAATCAGCGAGGTCACGAGCCTCCTCCACCCCCGGACTTGACCTCACCTGACCAAAACGAGATACCACGCCATCGACGCGAGATCGGGTCGTGACAAAGTCTTGACGCAACCCATGGGTTGGAGGTGTACAGTTTAGCCAAGCGCTCTGGTCCCCCGTCGGAGCGCTGGTGCCGGCGTTCCGGGCCCCCGTCGGAACGCCGATGAAGCGACGCCGGGTGGTTTGCCCCCGTAACCACCCGGCGTCGCCCTTTTCTCCATAAAACCCGCCCCACGTTTTGACTTCGCACAGCTTCGACTTCACGCAGCTTCGACTTCACACGGCTTTGAGTTCGCACAGGTTTCGACTTCGCACGGTTACGAGTCGGCACAGATATCGGCCCTGCGCACGTCGTCACAGACCGGCCGTCGCGGTCGTCCCCGGCAGGGACGGCCCTTCCGCCGAGCGGCCCCCGGCGCCCGCCCTTCCCCTTCATGCGGCGCGCCGGGGCCGTGGAAACCGGCGTCAGGAGTCGGGGGTGTCAGTGGTCGCGGCCGTCCTTGCGGTCGCCTCCGCCGCCCAGTCCTCGGCCATCCGGGACAACCGCTCCACCACGTCCGGCGGGGCGGTGCCGGCGCCCTGCGCCAGCCCCACCAGATAGGCGGTCAGCGGAGCGGCGGGCCGCGCCACTCCGTGCGCCACATCCCTGGTCAGGTCGAGCACCGCGGTCCGGTCCACCCGGGCGGGGTCGATGCCCAGCTCGCGGCAGACCAGTGCCGTCCATTCCTCCAGCACGTTCACGCGTACTCCCTTCACCCGCGCCCTCGGGCCCGCTCGCGGGCCGCGCGGAGATCGTCGACGGTGTCGCAATCGAACCACGGCGGGGTCTCCCCGGGCGCCACGGGCGGGCGCACGAGCGCCGGTGCCAGCGGGCCGAGCAGCCCGCGCAGCGACCGCCCCTCGTAAGGACCGAGCGCGGCCCGCAACGCGGCCGTCCGCCAGGCGCCGGTGAGCCACTGCTCGCGGCCCTCGTCGTCCACGAGCACCGCGCCCGCGCCGTCCTCGGGCACGGCCGCCAGGAGCGCCCCGACGTGGTCGGCGGCGACGAACGGCAGGTCGGCGGCGAGCAGCACGACCAGCGGGGAGGTCACCCCGGCGAGCCCGGCACGCAACGCCGGAACCGGCCCTCCGCCCGGGGGGTCCTCACGGGCGAACAGCACGCCCGGCATGTCCCTCGGCGGGCCCACCACGACGACGGCGCGGGCGTCGCGGACCGCCGCCGCCACGCGCTCCACCAGGGGCAGCCCGCCGACGAGCGCGCCCGGCTTGTCCGCCCCGCCGAGGCGCTCGGCCCGGCCCCCCGCCAGGATCACGGCGTCGTACGCCCCCGATCCGGTTCCGGTTCCGGTTCCGGTTTCGTGGCGGGAACGCACGACGGGCTCCAGGGCTCCAGGGCTCTCCGGGGGCTCCGTCAACCGCCGATGGCCGACATCGGACGGGACGGCTGCAGGAACGCGGGATCGTCGATGCCGTGCCCGGCCTTCTTCCCCCGCACCGCCGCGACCCATCGCTGCGCCAGTTCCTCGTCCGAGGCGCCCGAGCGCAGCGCCGCACGCAGGTCGGACTCCTCCGTGGCGAACAGGCAGTTGCGGACCTGGCCGTCGGCGGTGATCCGGACGCGGTCGCAGGCGCCGCAGAACGGCCGGGTGACCGAGCCGATCACGCCCACTCGCTGCGGGCCGCCGTCGACCAGGAACAGCTCGGCGGGGGCGCTGCCCCGCTCACGCGGGTCGTCCTCGGTCAGGTCGAAGGATTCCTTCAGCAGTCCGAGGATCTCGTCGGCCGTGATCATGTCGTCGCGGCGCCAGCCGTGCTGGGCGTCGAGCGGCATCTGCTCGATGAAGCGCAGCTCATACCCCTGGTCGAGGCAGTAGCGCAGCAGCGGCGCGGCCTCGTGCTCGTTGACGCCGCGCATCAGCACCGCGTTGACCTTGACCGGCGTGAGGCCCGCCGCCGTCGCCGCGGCGAGCCCGTCCAGCACGTCGCGCAGCCGGTCGCGGTGCGCGAGCCGGACGAAGACGTCGCGGTCGAGCGTGTCCAGCGAGACGTTGACGCGGTCGAGACCGGCCCGCACGAGCGGCTCCGCGAGGCGGGCCAGGCCGATGCCGTTGGTCGTCAGCGACACCTGGGGACGCGGGCGCAGCGCGGCGGCCGCGGCCACGATCTCGACGAGCTCCCGCCGCAGCAGCGGCTCGCCACCCGTGAAGCGGACCTCCCGGATGCCGAGCCGCTCCACGCCGATCGTCACCAGGCGGACGATCTCCTCACCCGTGAGCAGTTCGGGCTTGGGCAGCCAGTCGAGGCCCTCGGGCGGCATGCAGTACGCGCACCGCAGGTTGCACCGGTCGGTCAGCGACACCCGCAAATCAGTCGCGACCCGGCCGAACGAGTCAACCAGCACGAAAGGACCTCCAACCCCAGAGAGCCTCAAGCCTAAGCCCTGCCGTCACGACGGCGGCAACCTCCCGGCGTCCGCCGTGATTCCGCCCGGGCCAGGGGCCCCGACCGGCCTTCGCCGCCGCCGCGCTCACGGCTTGCTCACGGCTCGCTCAGGGCTTGCTCAGGGCCTCCTGCCGGCCGGCCTCCACCTGGTGGTGAAGGGACTGGGCGCCGGGATCGGCGGGCGGCAGGGGGGCGACGCCGGCCGCGCCGCCCGAGCCCGCCGGCGCCGTGATCGGGTGGAGGCGTTCGGCGGCCCAGCCCTCCTCCGTCAGCGCCCGCTGCGCGGCCTCCGCCCGGATCGCGGACAGGCCGAACTCCGCGAAGAGGGCCCCACGATCCGGAGACGCCGTGGCGGCGACGTCGTCGAGGCCGACTCCGAACTCCGCGAGCCTGGCGACCAGCAGCGCCAGCTCCCCCGGCCGTTCCCCCAGGGCGACCCGCAGCCGCACCTGGCCCGGCCCCGTGCCGGTGCGTCTGCCGTGGATCCGGTCGAGTCCGGCGATCCCCCGGCGCAGCAGGTCCTCGATCCTCATCACGCTGTGACCCTCGCGCACCGGCTCGGCCGCCGCGAGGTCGTCGAGCGCCGCCAGCACGGCCGACAGGTCGTCGTTCAGCGCTCGCAGCACTCTGGCGACCGCGGCGGCGTTGGCCTGGAGGATGTCGCGCCACAGGCGGGGATCGCCGGCCGCGATGCGGGTGACGTCGCGCAGTCCCTGCCCGGCGAGCCGGAAGGCCTCCTCGGGCCCGGCCTGGAGCCGCGCCGCCATCAGGCTCGCCACCACGTGCGGGGCGTGGGACGTCAACGCCACGGCGGCGTCGTGCGCCTGGTCCTCCATCACCACGGGGATCGCACCGCACAGGGCCACCATCTCCAGGACCCGGTTCAGGGCCGGCTGCGACGTGGCCTGCGTGGGCGTGAGCACCCATGACCGATCCTCGAAGAGGTCGGCGCGGGCCGCGAGCGGGCCCGACCTCTCCCGGCCGGCCAGCGGATGCCCGCCCACGAATGTCACCGGGTCGGAGATGGTGCGCAACACGTCCCGGGCCGGGGCGGACTTCACGCTCGCCACGTCGGTGTAGGCGTGGGCGAGTCCGCGCAACTGCTGCTCGGCCAGCACCGCGCCGACCCTGCTGGGCGGTACGGCGATCACGGCGAGGTCCACCCGCTCCGCCGGGGCGCCGGCCACACCGGCGCCCAGCGCCGCCGCGGTGCGGGCCGCCGTCTCGTCCTGGTCCAGCAGATGCACCATGACGCCGTGCCGGCTCACCGCGAGCCCCACCGATGTCCCGATCAAACCTGTGCCGACCACCGCCATGGTGCGCATCACAGGGTCACTCCCCCTTCTCCCGGCTGTGCCAGGTCCTCGCGCAGCGCCGCCGCGCCCCCCAGGTACACGTGCCGGACGTCGCGGACGGCTCGAGCCGTCCGCACGTGCGCGAGGACGCGCACCGTTCGGGGCAGCGCTCCGTTCACGTCCAGTTCCCGGGCGCACATCAGGGGGACGTGTGTGAGGCCGATCGCGCGGGCCGCCGCGGCGGGGAACGCGCTCACCAGGTCCGGGGTGGAGGTGAACACGATGCTGATGAGGTCGTCGGGCGACAGGTCGTTGACATCCATGATCCTGCAGAGCAGGGTCTGGACGCTCTCCAGGAGGTGCGGCTCGTCGTCCCGCTCGACCTGGACGGCGCCCCGCACCGCCCGGACGGTCATCTCCGTCCCGCCCGGGGAAGCCCCCCTCCCCGCCGGGTCCTGACGGAGCATCTCCGCGACGAGGAAGGCCAGTTCGAGGGACTGGCTGCGGTTGAGCCGGGGGTCGCAGGCGGTCTCGTAGCGCCGGTGCAGGTGGTCGACGAGGATCTCGTCGCCGCCGCCCAGGCACTCGGTGACGTCGTCCCCGGTGAGCTCCACGTGGATGCCGCCCGGGTGGGTGCCGAGCGCCCTGTGGACTTCGAAGAAGCCCCTGACCTCGTCGAGCACGTCGTCGAAACGGCGGGTCTTGTGCCCGGAGGCCGCCTCGAAGGTGTTGCCGTGCATCGGGTCGCAGACCCACACCACCTGGGCGCCCTCGGCGGTCACCTTCTCCACCAGCTCGGGCAGCCGGTCGCGGACGGCCCGCGCGCCCATCCGGGTGATGAACGTCAACCGGCCGGGCTCGCGCTCGGGGTCGAGCCGGTCGATCAGGGCCAGCGCCTCCTCCGGCGTACTCGACGGGCCCAGTTTCACCCCGATCGGGTTGCGGATCTCCGCGGCGAACGCGACATGCCCGTGGTCGAGCTGCCGGGTGCGCTCCCCGATCCACACCATGTGCGCCGACACGTCGTACAACCGCCCGGTGCGCGAGTCCGTCCGGGTGAGCGCCGACTCGTAGTCCAGGATCAGCGCCTCGTGGGAGGCGTAGAACTCCACCGCGCCGAGCTCCCCCGGATCCGCCCCGCAGGCGTTCATGAAGCTCAGCGCCCGGTCGATCTCCCGGGCCAGGGACTCGTAGCGCCGCCCCGCCGGCGAGGACCGCACGAAGTCCTGGTTCCAGGAGTGCACCTGGCGCAGGTCCGCGTACCCGCCGGTGGCGAAGGCCCGCACCAGGTTGAGCGTCGAGGTGGACGCGTGGTACATCCGCTTGAGCCGCTCCGGGTCGGGTGTGCGGGCCTCGGGGGTGAACTCCATGCCGTTGATGGAGTCGCCGCGGTAGCTCGGGAGCGTCACGCCGTCGCGGGTCTCGGTGGGCGCGGAACGCGGCTTGGAGTACTGCCCCGCGATCCGGCCCACCTTCACGACGGGCAGGGAGGCGGCGTACGTGAGGACCGCGCTCATCTGGAGCAGCGTCTTGAGCTTGTCGCGGATCTGGCCGGCGGAGACCCCGCCGAAGGTCTCGGCGCAGTCGCCGCCCTGCAACAGGAACGCCTCACCCCTGGCGACTGCTCCCAGGTGGGCGCGCAGTTGGTCGCACTCGCCGGCGAAGACGAGCGGGGGGTACGACTCGAGGTCCGCGATCACACCGCGCAGAGCCTCGCGGTCGGGGTACTCGGGCTGCTGCGCCGCAGGTAGGTCTCGCCAGGGCTGGCCCACCGGGGCACTCTGCGAAGGATTCATGGCTGTGGTGTCTTCCGGCTGGGGACGAGATCGTCCGTGCTTTCGATGGCGATGCACGCGTTGGGTCGCACCTTCTGCCTCACGGGTGTGGGTGCCGGGTCCGGATGCGCGCGCACCCGGACCTCGGCGGGCGTGCTACTCCTCGAGCAGGTCGGGCTGCTCGGCGACGATCTCGTCCCAGAGCAGCTGGAAGCTGAACCAGCCGAGCTGCGGATCGCCGAACCCGGCGCCCGCGGCCTCGGCCTGCTCACGGGTGAACCGCTGCGGGGTGCCGGCCGCCAGGGCGAGCAGCTGCACCTGGGCGCAGCTGTCGTAGGTGAAGAACCAGTGGACCGCCTCGTCCAGCGAGCCGCCGACCGTGATCAGCCCGTGGTGCCGCAGCAGGATGGCGCGGTTGTCGCCGAGCTTCTCGGCGATGTCCCGGCCCTGTTCCATGGACACGGAGGGACCCTCGTACGCCTCGTAGAGGGTCTGCCTGCCGTAGAAGGCGGCGGACTCCTGGTCGATCGGCTCCAGCAGGCGGCCGAGCGCGCCGAGCGCGCGCGAGTGCGCCGTGTGCCCGTGCGCCGCGGCGGTGGCGTCCGGCCGCAGCTCGTGGATCTGCGAGTGGATGACGAACGCGCTGGGGTTGACCCGGTGCCTGCCGTGGACGACCTGTCCGGTGGAGTCGACGCAGATCAGATCGGTGACGCGGACGCGGTTGAAGGAGACCCCGAAGGGGTTCACCCAGAAACGGTCGTGGTGTTCCGGGTCGCGTACGGAGATGTGGCCGGAGATGCCCTCCCCGAATCCGTACTTGCCGAACAGCCGGAGGGCGGCCGCCAGGCGCTGCTTGCGGTGGCGGCGGGTGTCGTCGGGGTTGTCGAAGACCGGCTCGCCCGGGATGGGCAGGCCTGTCGCGGTGTCCGCGAGGTACGCCGGGCGCGTCTCGGCGGCCGTGGTCATGCTCATGGTCGTCTCACCTCTCTGCTGCTGGTCTGTGCTGCCGGCCTGTGCTGCTGGGGTGGTGCTGAGCCGGTGCGCGGGCGCGGCTGCCGGGCCCCGCTACGCGGGGAGCAGGACGTCCTCGGACCGGGTGGTCTCTCCGGCCTCCGCGTGCTGGAGGATGGCCGCGACGATGTCCTCGCCGCGGTCCACCAGCGACGGGATGCCGAAGGTGAAGAAGAGCGCTCCGGCCCCGATGGTGCCGAGTCCGTACAGGCGCGGATCCGGTGCGCCGCCCGCGATGAGGCGGCTCGTCTCCCGGGCCAGCCGGAGTCCGCCGTGCGGGTGGGGGCTCGCGGCGCCGCCGGCGGTGAGCGAGGTCACCAGGGACCGCGCGGCGGCCGGTATGCGGTCCTCGGACGCGTTCACCGCGTTGATCACCGTGTCGGCGCCGATGACCTCCCCGTCGGAGGTGGCGAGCTCGAAGCCGCCACCGGAGCGCACGGCGACCTTCTGCAGCCCGGACCGCACCTCCAGCCGGCCGGCGTCGACGAGTTCGAGCAGCCGCGCCGCGCTGCTCGGCGGCATCGGACAGCACAGGCTCATGACGGTGCGGTAGTGGGAGCGCAGCATCGCCGCCCTGTCCCGCTCGGTCAGCAGGGGCCAGACGTCGGGGCCGATGTCCGGGACCGCGCGCTGCAGGATCCGCAGGCCCGGGTCCGGCGAGTCCACCGCGGCGAGATGACGGCGCAGGCGGTCGACCGGCGGCTCCATGTCCACGTCGACGATCTCGGCGCGGATCGCGTCGAGGTCCGCGCCGGCCTCCACGAGCTCGGCCCGGACGACCGCCGTGAAGTCCTCGACGGACATCTCCCGCCGCTGCCGGGCGAGGGAGCGCATGTGGCTCTTGGTGAGATGGCGGAGTTCGAGCTCGAGCGGCCGCTGCCGGACGGCGGGGAGCACACCCCTCCTGGACAGCAGGGTGATCCGTCCCTCGTGCCCCTGCGCGTCGAGTTGGAGGATGACGTCGACCGCGGTCAGGCCGCTGCCGACGACGGCCACGTCCTGCCGCTCCCCGACGTGGCGGAGCTTGCCGGAGACAGGGTACGGGTCGGGCACGAAGCCGGGCGCGCCGGTCAGCCCGTAGACGTCCCTGGGGCCGTCACCTCCCACGCACAGAACCGCGTAGTCGAAAGCGGCGGCGCTCGTGCCGCCCGTGCTGAGCAGCACGTGGTCGGCGGTCCGGCGGGCTCCGGTGACCGCGGCTCCGACGAGGTCGACCCGCCAGCCCTGTCTGCGCAGCTCCCCCAGTGCCGCGTACGCCGTCTGCTCCAGGTACTCGCCGTAGACGGTGCGCGGGACGAAACGCGCTCCCGAGTAGGCGTCGACGTACCCGGCGTCGTCGGCGACGCGCTCCCGTAGCTCCAGCCAGCGCTCGAAGTGGTGAAGATCGCCCACCCGTGCCGACATGTCGTCGGGGGTCGCGTTGACCTTGATGACCTCGGTGTCGACCTGGTAGGCCCGGCCCCGCCACAGGTTGGGGGACGGTTCGAAGACGGTGATGCTGCCCGGCCTTCCCCGCTCCCGGGCCAACGCGTCGATGAGGCAGACCGCGGACGCGCCGCCTCCGATCACACCGATTGAGATTCCAGACATGTGTCAGCCTCGCCTGTCGATTATGGAGAAGGAATGGCGCTAGCCGATCCGGTTCAGGTCGATTCGGTGGAATGCCCCCTGCAGGAATACCAGCGGCACCCGCGCATGGTTCGTACCGAGTCCGACTATCTCCCCGACGATCAGAAGATGGTCGCCGGCCACGAGGTGATTCCAGTAGCGGCATTCCAGCCATGCCGAGGAGTCCAGGAGCAGGGCGCCGGTCCGCTCGCCCGGCTTCGCGGGGAGACTGCTCAGTGCCTTTTTCCTTTCCTGTTCCGGACGGGCGAATATCCGGGCCAGATCCTCACCTTCGGCGTCGAGGATGGAAACCGCCCAGACCCGGGACTCCATCAAATCGGCCAGGAACGTCGACTCACGGCGGATACTCAGCGATATCAGCGGAGGGTCCAGCGAGACCGAGGTCAGTGAATTGATCGTCAGGGCGTTGTGCGTGCGGAGCGAAGCGGTGCCGGAGAACGTGGTCACCACGCACACGCCGGTGGCGAAATTGCGCATCACCGTGCGCAGGTCGTCCTGCACGGCGACCGCCACCTGATTTGCCGTTGGCGCCTCACCCATCGTTGGTCCTCCCGGGGAGCATCGGACACGAGATATTCAACGCATGCTCAGGAAATGACGACCCCCGCGGGACGGACCCTCGACGGCCGCAGAACGTAAATCGAATCGGCTCGACACCGACGACATTACCGAGCGCCGGCTCGGACATTTGCCGGAGTGCGCACCGGAGATTGACGGTGCACGACGATCTCAGGGCGACCGGGCCGTGGCGCAGGGACACACGCCGTTCGCGTTTTCTCCGGTGAAAGCGCACAGGCGCGGATCAGCGCCGGGGGAGGCGTCGCCGGGCGCCGGGCCGCAGGGGGACGAAGGCGCCGGGGCCCCAGCGCAGCGTGGTCGCGTGGCGGATCTCCACCGCGCGTTCCACGTCGAATTCGACGATCCGCAGCGCCCCGGGCAGTTCCGCGCTTCGCCGCGGGTCCCAGTCGACCCGGGCGCGGCCGGTCAGCTGCAGTGCGACGGGCAGGGCGGCGACCACGAGGTCGCGGTCGCCGGCCGGGCCGGCGAACCCCGTGCCTCCCGTGACGAGGGAGGCCCACACCGCGCCCCCGGGATCGGCGGCGCCGAGGACGAGCATGCGCTGCCGCCTGAGGAAGTGGGCGAACCCCGGCTGGATCACGTCGTCGAACATGGGAGACCCCCAGCCCGCGTGTCCCTCGCCCGCCCGCTTCTGCACTGCCTGTTCGCCCTCGTGGTGGCGCGTCTTGACCACGTCGATCTCCTCGTGTCCGCAGGAAGCTCCGTCCGGCGCCGACGACGCCGGCCCGCGCGGGCGCCGTCACCCGATGCGGGGAATGCGCCGCCGCCGGCGGAAAGGCCCGGGCGACGACTGGACGTTAGCGACGCGGCCGTCCGCCCACTTGGTGGAGCACGCACGTTTCCTTGCGCGGATACGCGCGTAAATCGCCGGTGACCGCGCGCGGTAGTACGGTTCGGCGGCCGGCGGCATGACCGGATCCAGGTGGGCGGCGTCCGCGGCCCACCGGCGTTGTTTCCGCGGCACGTGTGGCAGTCATCGAAAACTTCGATCGCCATAGCAAACCGGGCAAAGCGCATGTTCTCATGTCTTACGGGCGAAGCGGACCCCGGGGCGACATCAATCCGTTCGAGGACTAAGCCCCGTATGAAGAGGTCGCGGTTGTGCCTTCGCGGAACGGCACGTCTACCACTAGGTCTTACCGACGAGGTGATTGATCGATGCTGCCTGTCCAAGTACCGATTGCACGTCAAACCGCCGTCCCCACGAAACCGATCGCGCGTTCGCAGGGTCACCTGGAGATCATCCGTGATCACCGGGCGGAGCTCGACGGGACCACGTCCGTCAGGCAGTTCGGTGAAGTTCGGTTCTCCTTGGTCGACGGAGGGCCCCGAGAACTCATCCGGCCCAGCAGGCTGATCGACCGGAGTGCCGAGGGATACCTGAGGGTATGCCGTCCGCTGACCGGCGAGATATGGGTCTTCCAGGACGGCCGGCACGCGGTCGTCCGTGATCCGGAATTCGTCTGCTATGACAGTCTTCGGCCCTACAAAATCGTCATGCCGGAGCCGTTCCGTATGGCGACCCTGCTGTTTCCGCATCGTCTGATGGGACTCACGCCGAAGGACACCGAACTTCTCACCGCGAGATCCTGCACCGGTTCAGAGGGACTCGGCGCGCTCGTGTCCAATCTCCTCATCGGGCTCGAGAAGCACAGCGGCAAGGTCGGCACGGCGATCGGGCTGCTGGGTGGAAGCGTGGCGGGCCTGGCCGCGGCCTTCTTCGCCGAGCGCATGCGGTCGCTGGCCGCCGACGCCGACGCGGGCAGGCAGGCCCTGATGCTGAGCATCCAGGCGTACATCCGGGAAAGGCTCGCCGACCCGGACCTCACCCCGGCCGTCGTGGCCCAGCGGCACAACGTCTCACTCCGGTATCTGCAGAAGATATTCCAGGAGCACAACACCAGCCC
This sequence comes from Microbispora bryophytorum, assembly GCF_006874465.1. Classification (GTDB taxonomy): domain Bacteria; phylum Actinomycetota; class Actinomycetes; order Streptosporangiales; family Streptosporangiaceae; genus Microbispora; species Microbispora bryophytorum. Next base: position 99,719 of record NZ_VIRL01000011.1, read on the forward strand.
GGCGCGCTGGATCCGCGACGAGCGACTGGCCCGCTGCCGGGCGGAGCTGGCCGATCCCGGGCTCGACCACCTGTCCATCGCTGCCGTGGGCGAGCGATCGGGATTCTACGGCGCCTCGCATTTCAGCCGCCTCTTCCGGGATCGGTACGGCATCACGCCCAGAGAGTTCCGGAAGCAACGAAACACGAGCCCCGCCGAATCCACCGGCAGCCCCGCACCGATTTGACCGACCAGCGGAAAGGTGACGCAGTGACCAGCTTCGAATTCCCCGGACAGTACTACGAGCTGATGCGCAGGGATTTCCGGAACCTCGCCGCGGAGACGGATTTCCTGGCCTCCCTCCTGCCGGACGGCGGGCGGGCCCTCGACCTCGGCTGCGGGACCGGCACCAACCTCCGCGAACTCGGCGCGCGCGGCTACTGCGGCGTCGGCGTCGACCAGAGCGCCGGCTTCGTCGAGTACGCGCGGCGGATGGGCGGAGAGAGGGTCGAATACGTCCACGAGCGGGTCGAGGACTTCGACAGCGAGGAGCGGTTCGATCTCGTCTACTGCCTGTTCATGACGCTCAACTACCTGCCCCGGGCGGAGTTGCGGCGCGTCCTGCGGAAGATGCGCGGCCTGCTGCTGCCCGGCGGGCACGTCGTCCTCGAGTTCGGCCACCTGCTGAACTTCGTGGAGAGCTACCAGCCGTACACGGTCGCCCACCACCGCGGTGACGGGGTGCTCGTCACCCGGCTCGCCCGCCAGTCGCTCAACCCCCGCGCGGCGACCTGGAGGAACGAGGAGACCCTGCTCGTACGGGAGGCCGACGGCCGGGTGAGCATGTACGACAACTTCTTCGACCAGGCGGTCCTCACCGGGCCCGAGGTGCGTGAGCTGCTGGCCGACGCCGGTCTCGGGACAGCGGCCGAGTACGGGGGCTTCCGCAAGGAGCAGGTCCCCCCGCACGGGCGCGGCCCGGTCGTGATCGTGGCCACCGCGGAGGGGGAGGAGGCGCTGTGACGAACGCCGGCATCTCGCTACTCGACGGCGGTGCGGCCCTCGCCCCCGACGTCCCGGACCTCGGTGCGGCGCTCGTCCGGGCGGCGCGGGAGGGAAGCGCCGAGGGGATCGTCTTCATCCGGCCGGACGGGTCGGAGTCCCGGATGACCTACCGGGAGCTGCTGGACGCCGCCTCGCGCATGCTCGCGGGGATCCGCGCGGCCGGTGTCGCGCCCGGGGATACGGTCGTCCTCCAGGTGGCCGACGACCCGGAGCTGCTGGTCGCGTTCTGGGCCTGCGTCCTGGGCGGTCACGTCCCGATGCCCGTCAACGCCGGCGCGACCGCCGTCCAGCGGGAGGCCGCGCCCGGGCTGCTGCAGCGGGTCTGGAACGGCTACGGGAAGCCGTGGGTGATCACGGGTGCGGAGCAGCCGCTGTCCCGGGAGGTCCTCGCCGATCCCGCCTGGCGGACCGCGTGGCTGGGGGACACCCGCCGGTTGCTCTCCCACTCTCCCGACGACCGACGGCACCGGGCCGAACCCGGCGACCCGGCCATGTACCTCCTCACGTCGGGCAGCACCGGCGTGCCCAAAGCCGTGGTGCTCACGCACGGCAACGTGCTGAGCCGCACCGCGGGCACCGCCCGGGTGAACCGGATGGGCGGGGCCAACCGCACCTTCAACTGGATGCCGCTCGACCACGTGGGCGGCCTCGTCATGTTCCACGTCCGCGACGTCTACCTCGGCTGCCACCAGGTCCATGCCCGGATCGAGTGGGTCCTCGAAGACCCGCTGCGCTGGATCGCCGCGATGGACCGCCACCGCGCGGACACGACATGGGCGCCCAACTTCGCCTTCGGGCTCATCAACGACCAGGCGGACCGGCTGAAGGAGCAGTCCTGGGACCTCAGCCGCCTGCGGTACATCATGAACGGCGGCGAGGCCATCAGGAACGGCGTGGTCCGGCGCTTCCTGGAGCTGCTCGCCCCCTTCGGGCTGCCCTCGGACGCGATGTACCCGGGCTGGGGCATGTCGGAGACCTCCGCCGGGGTGGTGGACTGCCGGTTCTCCCCCGGCGACGGCGGCGACGAGCGGTACGTCCCCGTGGGACGGCCCCAGCCCGGCACGTCCGTACGGGTGGTGGACGAGCACAACGCGCTCGTGCCCCCCGGCGCCATCGGCAACCTGCAGGTCAGCGGCGCCCCGGTGACGGCCGGGTACTACCGCAACCCCGAGCAGAACCGCCAGTCGTTCACCGCCGACGGCTGGTTCAAGTCGGGCGATCTCGCCTACATCCAGGACGGGATCCTCACCGTGACCGGCCGGGCCGACGACGTCATCCTGCTCGACGGCATCACCTACCACGGCCATGAGATCGAGGCCCGGGTCGAGGAGCTCCCGTTCGTGGAGCCGTCGTACACGGTGGCCTGCCTGGTCGCCGGACAGGACGGGGAGACCGAGGAGCTGGCGGTGTTCTTCCACCCCCGCGACGGGATGCCGGCCGCCGAGGCCGAACGCCTGATCCGCGGCCGGGTGACCGACGCGTTCGGCGTCGGCGTGGCACATGTCGTGCCGGTCGGCAGGGAGGACATCCCCAAGACCGGCATCGGCAAGCTCCGCAGGGCGCACCTGCGTGAGCGGTTCGAGGCGGCACGCGACGCCGGCCGCGTCGCCGCGTTCACGCCGCGCTCCTGATCCGGCCGAGCCCGTGCCACCGGTGCCGCCGGGGGACCCGCTCCCCCGGCGGCACCGGCCGTCCGGCGGGCGCACGCCCCAGGCCGACCGGCGCGGGCCGACCGGCGCGGGCCCGCGTTTCAGGACCCGGCGGAGAACCCCCACACGTGCCAGGTGTCGATCTCGATCCAGGCGCTCACCCTCGGCCGTTCGCGATTCGGGTACGGCTCACCGGTGTAGTGGACGGAGAGGCGGTCGATGTCCTTCAGGTCCGGGTCGTCCTCCAGCGTGACCACCCGTCCCTGCAGGCTGACGTGGCGGTACCAGCCGCCGGAGTCCAGCACCGTCAGCGACACCCGGGGGTCCTCGCGCAGGTAGCTCAGCCGTTTGCGCCCGGCATCCATGTTGACCAGCACCTTCCCGTCCTGCCACAGGTACCAGGTGGCCACGGAGACCGGTGCGCCGTCCTGACGGACGGTGCTGATGACGCAGGGATTCGGTTGGGCGAGGAGATCGGCGATGTGCTCGGGCAGAGCGCCATGGGACATGAGCGAAAACCTTTCGAGACCAGAACCGCCGGATGGCCGGTTCAGACGCCGGGGGGACGAGCCCGAGCGTAGTGCCGGGCGGCCTTGACCCGGTTGCCGCACAGGGACATCGAGCACCAGCGGCGGGTGCCGTTGCGGGACGTGTCGAGGAAGTAGCGGATGCAGTCCGGCTGGGCGCACAGCCGGATGCGGTCCGGAGCCGTGACCAGCAGGTCCAGGTAGTCGCGGACGGCGGTCCACGCCGCCCCCCACGCCGGATCGTCGAACTCCGCCGTCTCTCCGGGTCCCTCCGCGGTGAGGGTGAGCCGGACGCGCCCATGGGCGAGGACGTCGTCGACCTGCCGGTAGACGGCGGGACCCCCCGGGCCCGCGACCGCCGCGGCCAGCGCGTCGCGCGCGTGGACGACCGCCTTCAGCGACTCCTCGTCCGCGGCGAAGCGGTCGGCCATCCCGTGGCCGGCCAGCCACACGCGCAGCCCGGAGGGCGAGTCCAGCAGGTCGTGGAGCCGGCCGTGCTCCTTCCACCAGGTGTTCAGCAGGTCGAGGGCGAGGGGCTCCCGGACGAACGGACGCGGGTCGGGCTCGGTCATGGCGACATCCTCCAACTACCGCCTGCTCTAACCCCTCAATCATAAGTGACCGGTTGCAACGTCGCGTTTCTAACCTTTAAAGTCGGCGATGACGGTTATATGGAGCACTGCCTGAGCGCTCGGGAGAGGGGCCATGTCACTGCTTGTCACATGGGTCCTCGCCACCGGGCATGGGGTGAGTCGGTCACGTCCGGCATGTGCGGACGTACCAGATCGCGTGCGCGTTCGAGCGAACGGTGAGGCGTCACCGTTCCTAGCGTGGAACCCGCTGCGAAGTGGCCAGGACTGTCACACCGTCCCGCTTTACGGGCCACGGCGGCCTGGAGTCACCAGCGGACGGCGGCAGTCCGTCGCTGCGATCGGACCAGAGACGAAGCCACGAACAGGAGGATTTCACATGACCATGCCGGAGACTCTGCGCCCCGTGACAGGGCGCGAGCAGGTTCCCGCTTCACCGGAGGAGATCCTGGCGCGAGCGAAGGCGGCGGCTCCCCTGCTGCGCGAGCGCTCCGAGGAGATCGAGCGCACCAGACACCTCCCCAAGGACGTCGTGGAGTTGCTCCGCGACACCGGTGTCTTCCGCATCGGCATGCCCAACGAGTGGGGCGGCCCGGAACTCACCTTCGCCCAGCAGACCGAGGTCATCGAGGCCCTCTCCTACGGCGACGCCGCCGCGGGCTGGTGCGCCATGATCGGTATGGACACCTGGATCTACGCGGGCTACCTGAACGAGTTCGTCGTCAAGGAGATGCGGGCCAACCCCGACGCGATCACGGCCGGGCTGATCTTCCCGGTGGGCCGCGCCGACCGGGTGCCCGGCGGCTATCGCGTCACCGGCCGCTGGCCGTTCGGCAGTGGAGTCACGCACGCCGACTGGGTCGTCGGCGGGTGCGTCGTCCACCAGGACGGCGAGCCCGAGCCGGGGCCCGGCGGCGCGCCGATGAACTGGCGCCTGATACTGGCCCGCGGCGAGGAGTTCGAGAAGGTCGACACCTGGCACACCACCGGGCTGGCCGGCAGCGGCAGCATGGACTACCAGGCCACCGACCTGTTCGTCCCGGAGGAGCGCTCCTTCGACTTCACCCAGCCGCAGCGGTCCGGACCGTTCACCGCTCCGGACGCCTTCTTGAGCAACGTGCCCGGTGTGCCGCTCGGAGTCGCCCGCGCGGCCCTGGACCACGTGCGCGAGCTGGCGGCCGGCCGGGTCGAGCGGGCGACCGGCATGCCGTGGTCGGACAGCTACCGCGTGCAGACCACCATCGGCCAGGCGGAGATGGAGCTCTCCGCGGCACGCTACGCGGTCTACGGCACCCTGCACGATCTGTGGGACCGGCTGCGGTCCGGCGTCGAACCGACCCCGGACCAGCAGGTCTCCTCGGCGCTGGCCCGTGTCAACGCGTTCAGGACGGCTCGCTCGATCGTCTCCCGGCTGTCCGACCTCGTCGGAACCGCCTCGATCTACCGGACCTCTCCCCTGGACCGCTGGCTGCGGGACCTGCACACCATGTGCCAGCACATCCTCGCCCAGGAGCAGATCGTGCAGTCGGCGGGGGCCCATCTCCTCGGCGGGACGCCTCAGGCGCCGTTCCCGCTGGGGCTCAAGGGCTGACCCGCGACGGTGAAGCCGGCCAGGGGCGAGGGACGACATCCCCTCGCCCCTGGCTTACCGCCGGCGTCGGACGCGGGCGGCAAGAGCCTCCGCTCCAGGCTCGGGATCGGCTCCCCATCCCCTCGGCGCGGCGGCAGCGACAATACGACCGGAGTGGATTAGGACAGTCATGACGACTTCACCAGAAGAAAAAGTCCAGACGTTAGCCGAAACGCAGACGAAGGCACCGGCAGAGGGGAACTCGTGGGGGCTCCGCGAGTGGGGCCTGCTCGTCAGCGTCTGCGCCGCCTTCTTCCTCGACGCTCTCGACAACATCATGGTCGGCATCGCGGTGCCGCCGATCCAGGCGGACCTCGGGATGACCACCGAGTCCGTGCAGTGGGTCGTGAGCGCGTACGTTCTCGGCTTCGGCGGCTTCCTGCTGCTCGGCGGGCGCATGGCGGACCTTCTGGGCCGTCGCCGCATGTTCCTGGTGGGTGTCGCCGTCTTCGCCGTCGGGTCGCTGGTCGGCGGCATCACCAACGAGGGTCTGGTCGTGATCGTCGCCCGGTTCGTCATGGGCGTCGGCGCCGCGTTCACCGCCCCGGCCAGCCTGTCCATCATCGTCACCAGCTTCGCCGAGGGCCCGCAGCGCAACCGCGCGCTGGGCATCTACACGGCGTGCGGCGCGGTCGGCTACTCGACCGGTGTCATCGTGGGCGGCTCGCTCACCGAGATCAACTGGCGCTGGACGTTCCTGCTCCCGGTCGCCGTGGCGCTCATCGCGTTCGCCGGCGCCCTGTCGCTCGTGCCGCGCGACGCCGCGTCGGGGCGGCGCGGGGGCTCGTTCGACATCGCCGGCGCCGTCACCGTGACCGCCGCGATGCTGCTGCTCGTCTACAGCATCGTCGAGGCGCCCACCGCGGGGTGGACGTCGCCGGGCACCCTGGGGATGTTCGCCGCCTCGGTGGTGCTCCTCCTGGCCTTCGTCCTCATCGAGCGCCGGACGGCCCAGCCCCTGCTGCGCCTGGGCCTGCTGCGCAACGGCGCGCTGGTGGGCGCGAGCCTGGTCGCGGCGGCGATCCTCGGCACCTACATGAGCTTCCAGTTCATCGGCGGCCTCTATCTGCAGTCGCTGCGCGGCTGGTCGCCGATGCAGATGGCGCTGGCCTTCCTCCCCATCGGCCTGCTCATCGCGACGATCGCGCCGCGGGCCGGCAAACTGATCTCCCGGTTCGGGGTCCGGTGGATGATCTTCGCGGGATTCGTCGCCTACACCGCCTCGTACCTGCTCTTCCTGCGGATCGACGAGGCGTCTCCCTACGTCTGGGTGATCCTGCCGAGCATTCTGCTCATCGGCGTGGCCTTCCCCTTCTCCTTCCCCGCCGCGAACGTCCAGGCGACCACCGGTGTGGCCGACTCCGAGCAGGGACTGGCGGCCGGTGTGCTGCAGACGGGTTACCAGGTCGGCGCGGCAATCGTCCTCGCGATCGTGACCGCCACGATGGCGGCCGGCGGCGAGGCGGGCGAGACGACCGCGACCCTGTCCGGCTACCACAACGGCCTCTACGTCGTCACCGGCATCTCCGTCGTCACCATGCTGCTGACGCTCGTCGCGGCGCTGCGCGCCTCCGCACGGCGCCGGGTGGCGGCCTCCGCCGCGGTCGCCGACTACTAGACGCCGCGGCCGGCCGGGATCTCCACCGTCCCTCTGGGGGTCGGTGACTCCCGGCCGGCCGTACGGCGGGACGCGCCCGGCGGCGCGGCGGTACGGGCGGGCAAATCTCCGGCGTCCGCTCACGAACAGGTCCGGCAAAGAGGCGTTCCATTTTCGGCCCCTTGAGAAGCGATCCCGAGGCGCGGCTGAATTGGCGATGAAACCCGCGCCCAGGGTCCGTGTTCACGCATCGCCTCAATGCGTGGCAGAATGCCGATGGGCATGGTAAATAAATCGCTGGAAATGAGCGCGCACCACCTTGACCACACGCTGATCTCGGGTTATAGGGGGTACTTTGTCGTTCTGTGTGAACCTGCAGCAGCTACGCACTTTCTGTGAGGTCGCGACCGAGCTGAGCTTCACAATGGCAGCAAAGAAGCTGCACTACGCCCAGTCCAGTGTCACCGCGCAAATCAGGAGTCTCGAAGAAGCCGTCGGGGCGGTCCTGTTCGACCGGAGAGGCCGCCGGATCGCCCTGACGAAGGCGGGAACGCGCCTGCTGCCCTATGCGGAAATGATGCTTTGCATCGCGGAGGCGGCGCACAAGGAAGTGTGCGAGGCCGTGACCGCGGCATAGCGCCGTCTCCGCGCGGGCTCAGCGGTGGCGACGGCGCTCGATCCGCTCGCGGCGGGCGAGCCCGCGCCGGGCTACAGGCCGGGACCGCGCTTTCGTGTGCACGGCCAGGACGCGGGCGCCCGGCCCCGCGGGCGGGGCACCGCATGGAGCGTGGGGCAGACTGAGGGCATGGAGCCGATCTCTCTCGACGCACGGGCCGGGGAACTACTCGAACGCGCCGCCGTCGCCTCCAGCGGGCGCGCGGCCGAGAGCATGCACGGCGGCCACGAGCACGCGCTGCGCCAGACCCTGCTCGCCCTCACCGCCGGGACCGGCCTCGCCGAGCACGAGAGCCCGGGTGAGGCGACCCTGCTGGTGCTGCGCGGTCATGTACGGCTGAGCAGCGGCGACGCCTCGTGGGAGGGGCGGCCCGGGGACCTGCTCACCATTCCCGACGCACGGCACGCCCTCGACGCCGTCGAGGACAGCGCGGTCCTGCTCACCGTCGTCAAACACCCCTGATCGCGCCCGCCCTGAGGCGGTCCGTCCCCGGCCACGCGGCGCGGACGGACCGCTACACGGCCTGGAGGACGCAGCCCAGGGCGAGCAGCGCCAGGACCTTCACGACCTCCAGCGCCACGTAGTAGAGGTGCGCCCTCGACCTGTGCCGCGCCGGGTCCTCGCCGGCCAGGACGCGGTCGGACCTGCGGTTGAGCGGCGGGCGTACGGCGGCGATCTGGATCATCAGGACGGCCGCGGCGACCGCCGCGAGCACGACCGCGAGGGTCGCGGGCGATCCGGTCGCGACCGCCACGATCACGACGACCGCCAGCACGGCCTCGGCGGCGTTGAGTGCGCGGAAGACGAGCCGGCCGATGCCGAGCCCGATCGGGATCGTCACCCCCGGCGCGCGGAACTTCAGCGGCGCCTCCAGGAAGGAGATCGCCAGCACCATTCCGAGCCAGACGAAGGCGGCCGCGCCACCCACGGCGGCCGAGGCGGCGTTCATACTCGATCTCCTCTCGCGCAAACGAAACCGGCGGAGCGGGCGTCACTTCCAGCCGGTCCGTTGCCGCAGCCAGGCCAGCGCCGGCCGGCCCTGCGCGAGCTGGAACGCGCGGAGCGTGGGCAGACCCGGCGGCGGGGGCAGACTTCCCCGCTGCAGGAAGAAGCCGGTCACGGCGGCCAGGACCGCGGTGACGGCGTCGCCGTCCGCCTTCGCCGCGACCGGGTGGCCGTCGAAGATCTCGGCGGGCGGCGGCCCGCCCTGCATGGCCACGCTCGGAAGCATCCCGAGCAGGTCGAACCACGGGGTGGCGAGGCACGCCCAGGGCCAGTCCACCACATGCACGCGTCCGTCCGGGGTGAGCAGCAGGTTGTCGGCCCGGAGGTCGGCGTGGGCCAGCGTGTCGCCCTCCACCGCGGCGCCCCAGCCCGCCTCCAGCTCCGCCAGCCGGTCCAGGTGCCGCCGGGCCCACGCGGCATCGGATCCCTGCAGCGTGCGGCCGTCCGGGCCGGCCGCCAGACGCCGCCACCCCTGATACTCCTCGGCGAGCCGCTCGGCGGCCGGCGGCACGGCCACGGGCGCGGGGGTCAGCGACTCGGCCAGCTCGGTGATCGCGCCGAGCACCAGGTCCAGCTCGGCCGGAACCCAGGGCTGGGCCGGCGTGCGGCCCTCGACGTCCTCGAACAGCAGCACCACCCAGCCGTCCTCGTCGAAGGAGGCGAGCAACCGGGGCGCGGGCGCCGTGGCCGGCAGCGCGGCGGCCACCCGGGCCTCCGACCGGTGGATGCCGGGGCTGAGCGGGTTCGGCTCGGGCCCGACCGCCTTGACGAAGGCCCTGCCGCCGCCCGCGAGCCGCAGGCGGGCGGCCACGCCCGGGGAGAATCCGCCGGGCTGGGTGACGGCCTCGGTCACGCGGTCCCCCAGACGCAACTCCACGGCCAGCCGCAGGTGCGCGGGCACCGCGGTCCACGGCAGCCGTACGCCGCCGGCGGGCGGGGCCGGGTCGTCGTCATCGGGGCGGCGCCGCCGCTCCTCCTGGTCCCGACCACCGGGGTCCCGGGAATCGTCGCTCATCTCGGCATGATGGGCGACGGGCGGGTAGGGCGGCAAACGACTTTCCGCCGGATATTCGGTTGGGATTCCCGCCTTGGCCCGGCACAGTGGATCTCGATCGAGGAGGAGATCCAACCATGCCGAAGCACATCGCCCCGAAGCTGCTGTCCTGGGCGAGCGAGATCGACCACGGGACGATCGACCAGGCCGCCCGCGCGGCGCGCCTGCCGTTCGTGCCTGGTCACGTCGCGCTCATGCCGGACGCGCATGTGGGCATCGGCGCGACGGTCGGCTCGGTGATCCCCACGGAGGGCGCGATCATCCCGTCCGCCGTCGGCGTGGACATCGGCTGCGGCATGGTCGCGACCGAGACCACGCTCACGGCCGCCGACCTGCCCGACACGCTCGACCCGCTGATGCGGCTGGTGGAGCGGCGCATCCCGGCGGGCGTGGGCAAGGGGCACGACGACCGCGCGGCGGACCGCGCGCTCGGCGAGCTGGGCCGGCCGCACACCGGCCTGACGCCCAAGCAGGAAAGCACCGTGGCCTGCCAGTTCGGGACCCTCGGCTCGGGCAACCACTTCGTGGAGGTCTGCCTCGACGAGCGCGACCGGGTCTGGACCGTGCTGCACTCGGGCTCGCGCGGGATCGGCAACCAGCTCGCCACCGCCCACATCAACGGCGCGAAGCGGCTCATGCGGAGCCTGGGGATCGGGATGGAGGACTACGACCTCGCCTACTTCACCCAGGGCACCCCGGAGTTCACCGCGTACATCGAGGACATGCTGTGGGCGCAGCGCTACGCGATGGCGTCACGGGCGCGGATGGACAGGGTGCTGGGCGAGGCGCTGTTCCGCGTCGTCGGCGCCGGCGCCCGGGTCCGGACGATCAACTGCCACCACAACTTCACCCAGATGGAGACTCATCAGGGCAAGGAGCTGTGGATCACCCGCAAGGGCGCGATCAAGGCGGACACCGGAGACGAGGGCGTGATCCCGGGCTCGATGGGCACCCGGTCCTACATCGTGCGCGGGCGGGGCAACCCGCTGTCGTACAACTCCTGCTCGCACGGCGCGGGACGCAGGATGTCGAGGAGCCGGGCCAAGCGCGAGCTGTCACCGGCATCGCTGAGGGAGGCGATGCGCGGCCGGACCTGGAACTCCGACAGGGCCGCCGCGCTGGTCGACGAGCACCCCGAGGCGTACAAGCCGATCGACCAGGTGATGGCGGACCAGAAGGACCTCGTGGAGGTCCGGCACACGCTGCGCCAGGTCTTCAACTACAAGGGGTGAACGGAGGGGCGCCGCCGTCGCGCCCCTCCGCTCTCGCGGGGCTCGCCCTCGCTGGGCTCGGTCTCGCGCGGCGCGGTGCCGGCTGGACGGGCGCCGGCCGGACGCAGAACGAAGCCGCTCGCCACCCGGGCCGGAATCCGGTACGGCGAGACGGTGAGGTCCTGCTCCGGCACGCTGTAGTCCAGCCGGGCCAGCCGCGGCGCGAGGGCCTCCAGCAGGCCCACCACGACCGGCTCGCCCGGACACCGGTGGCCCTCCGCCGGATCACCCCCGCCCTGCGGGATCAGGTCGTACGGGCCGATCTCGCGTCCGATGAAGCGGCGCGGGTCGAAGGCGCACGGGTTCGGCCAGAGCGCCGGGTCGTGGTTCTGACCCCAGACGTCGAGCAGCACGAGCCAGTCGGCCCGGATCGGCTCGCCCTTCCAGGTGAGATCCGTGACGGCCTTCCCGGCGACGAACGGCGCGAAGGGATAGAAGCGCCGCACCTCGTGGGCGAACGCCTCGGCGTACGTCCCGTCGGTGTCCTCGGACAGGCGGACGCGGGTGACCGGCCAGCAGTGCAGCGCGTGCGCGGCGAACGAGAGGAACCAGCTCACGGCGACGGTGGGGCGCACCAGGTTGAGCAGTTCGACCGCCGCGATCCGGGGCGCGAGCAGCTCTCCGCCGGGCTCACGGTGGCGGGCGGCCACGGCGAGCGCCGAGGTGCCCGGCGCCCGCAGCGTCCCGCGCCGCATGTCCTCGACCAGCGCCGCCAGCCACGCCTCGCGGCGCCTGCGGGCGTCGCGGGCCCGCCAGTGCCGCGGGCCCGGTGACCCGAAGCCGTCGACCATCGCGACGAGGTCGGCGGCGAGCGGCCCGGTCTCCTCCTCGGTGAGCGGAATGCCGGCCCACCGGCACACTCCCCGGGTGATGACGCGGGCGGCCTCGTCGAAGAGCACGACGTGTCCCCTGTCCGGCCACGTCGCCACCGCCTCGTCCCACGCGGCGGTGGTCTCGTCCACCAGAGCGGCGACGCTCCGCGGCGTCATGAGCGACATGAACATGCCCTTGCGCGCCCGGTGCGCGGCCTGGTCGAGCGTGTGCACCGCGCCGTGGCCGAGCAGCGTGCTCTTGATCGGCTCGGGCAGCGCGGGGGCCCGCTGGACGTGGTTGTCGTCGTAGAAGAAGCGGGCGGCGTCCGGCCCGCGCAGCACGACGGCGCGCCGGCCCATCAGCCGGGTGTGGACCATCTCCCCCTGGGTCTCCCGCCAGCGGGCCGGCAGCCAGGCGTAGCCCTCGAGCAGCAGGAGCAGCGTGGTGTCGAACAGCGGCATATGTCCTGACTGCCCGCGTCCGTCCGCCGGAAACGGACGGACGCCGCCCGTGCGGCCGGGACGGCGGCGGAGGTCAGCCTCGGATGCAGACGCCGCCGTTCAGTGTGAAGCCGGTGGGATCGGGGTTGGCGCCCGTGAGGGTGCCGTTGAAGCCGATCTGCAGCGACGCGCCGCCCTGGATCACCGAGTTCCACGGCATGGCCGCGGCGGTGACGTCCTTGCCGGACTGCGACCAGGTGGCCGACCAGCCGCTCGCGACCTTCTGCCCCGCGTCGGGGAGGACGAAGCGCAGCGTCCAGTTGTTCATCGGCGTCTGACCGAGGTTGGTGATCTTCACGTTGGCGGAGAAGCCGCCGCTCCACGACCACGAGGTGTACTCGATCTCGCAGCTGACCGGGGGCGGCGTGTAGGTGGGGTAGCCGCCCGACGCCGTGACCGTCACCAGGTCGGACGGCAGGCTGAGGTTGCCCGCGGCGTCCTGCGCCACCATGAAGTAGACGTACGACTGGCCGGTGACGAGGTTGCCCTCGGTGAAGTGCGTGCCGATGGGGGTGCCCACCGGGATCCAGGCCGTGTCGGTGCGCCGGTAGACGTCGTAGCCCGTCACCCCGGCGTCGTCGGTGGACGCCGTCCAGCAGAACGACGTCCCCTTGAAGTCGGGCAGGCAGTTGGCCTGCATCCCGGTCGGCCTGGTCGGCGGCGTCGTGTCGCCCGTGCCGGGGCTCGGCGACACGTACATGCCGGTGACCGCCGAGGTGCTGAACGGCGCGGTGGGCCTGCTGGTGTTGCCCGCGGCGTCCTTGGCCACGATGTAGAACGTGTAGGTCCGGCCGATGGTCAGGCCGCTGACGACGCTGACCGTGGACGTGGGGGCGGTCGCCTTGACGAAGCCGTCCGGGGTGAGGCGGTAGACCTCGTAGCCGGTGACGCCGACGTCGTCGGTGGACGCCGTCCAGCACAGGCCGACCACGCCCTGAGGCGTGCCGCCCGTGGGCAGGGGCGGCGGGCACGCCCGCACCTCGCCCGGGGCCGTGGGCGGCGTGGTGTCCGTCCCGGGCGACCCGGTCGGCTGCGGCGTCGGTTCGCCGGTGGAGGCCGAGGCGGCGTACGCCACACTCGTCGCGAGGACGGGCGGCGCGGCGATGTTGGCCGCCAGCAGCGCGGCGGCGACGGCGCCCGCCGCGGTCCACGCGGCCGGCCACGACAGTCTGGACACGAGCCACCCTCCGGAACGTCGATCCCCGACGGCATCGCCCGGATCATCAGGTCGGCGGCGCGGGCCCGTCAAAGCCCGCTCGCATCCGTGCCGGTCGACCCGTAAGGAACTTGAAACTTTCAGGGTGGTGGGCGGTTGTTACCGTCACGGGATGAAGATCGTGGTCACCGGCGCGGCCGGTTTCATCGGGACCCGTGTCGCCGGGCTGCTGCGCGACGCCGGGCACGAGGTGCGGGGCTTTGACCTGCGCGGCGGCGCGGACGTCACGGCCGGTGACGTGCGGGACGAGGACGCCGTCGAGCGCGCCCTGGACGGCGCCGACGCCGTCGTGCACCAGGCGGCCAAGGTCGGCCTCGGCGTCGACGTCCAGGACCTCCCGGACTACGTGTCGGTCAACGCGCTCGGGACCGCGGTGCTGCTCGCCGCGATGGCGCGGCGCGGGATCGCCCGGCTGGTCCTGGCGTCGTCCATGGTGATCTACGGCGAGGGCGTCTACGACTGCGCGGAGCACGGCCGCCTGCGCCCCGGCCCCCGGGACGAGGAGGATCTGGCCGCGGGGCGGTTCGAGCCGGTGTGCCCGCGCTGCGGGCGGGCGCTGACGCCGGGGACCGTGGACGAGGACGTCCCGGCCGATCCGCGCAACGCGTACGCCACGAGCAAGCTCGCCCAGGAGCACCTGGCGGCCGGCTGGGCCCGCGAGACCGGCGGCGTGGCGGTCGCCCTGCGCTACCACAACGTGTACGGCCCCGGCATGCCGCGCGACACCCCCTACTCGGGGGTGGCCGCGATCTTCCGGTCCGCGCTGGAGGCCGGGCGGGCGCCGCAGGTGTTCGAGGACGGCGGCCAGCGCAGGGACTTCGTCCACGTCGCCGACGTCGCGGCGGCCAACCTCGCCGCGCTGGACGCGCTGGAGTCCGCCCCGCCCGGCCGGCTCCGCGCGTACAACGTGGCCAGCGGCGAGCCCCGCACGATCGGCGACCTGGCGGACGCGCTCGGCGCGGCGCGGGGCGGACCGGCCCCCGAGGTCACCGGCCGCTACCGGCTGGGCGACGTCCGGCACATCGTGGCCTCCCCGGACCGCGCCGCCGCCGGCCTCGGGTTCCGGGCGCGGGTCCGGTTCGCCGACGGCATGCGGGAGTTCGCCCACGCACCGCTGGCCGGCTGACACACGACGCGCTCACCAGGGCGACCGGACGAACCCCTGCAGTAGCAGGCCCACCACCACCTGCGCGGCGAGCAGGCGGCGGCCGCCCGCACCCCCGGCTCCCTCACCCCCGGCTCCCGTACGCCCTGCCGCCGCTGCCACCCACAGGGCGTACGGCAGCCAGATCCGCTCCACCTCGCCCCGGGTGGTGCCGCTGACGTCGAGGGCGAGCACCGCGACCAGCGCCGCCACGGGCAGGATCCGCTCCCCGGCCCGCCCCGGCGCCACCAGCCCTGCGGCGGCGGCCGGGCCGGTCACCAGGGCGAGCACGGCCAGGTTGGCGACCAGGAAGTACAGGTACGGCCGGGCCGCACCGGGATCGGCCGCCCACTCGGCGTGGGTGGCGAGCACCCCGGCGGGCCACCAGAACCCCCCGGCGGCGAACAGGGCGCTCACCCCCGCCATCCCGGCCAGGCAGGCGGCCACGGTCGCCCGCGGCACCCCCACCGCGACCGCCGCCACCAGGGGGATGAGCAGGTAGGGCACCAGGCCGTAGCTGAGGTAGGGCAGCGCGCCCAGGGCCAGCCCCGCGCCGAGGCCGAGCGCCACCCGGCCCGCCCGGCTCCGCGCGCCGAGCACCAGCAGCGCCGTCCCCCACGCCCCCACACCCGCGAAGAACGCGTCCATGGTCGTGGCGATCCACACCGCCGCCGGGCACAGGGCGAGGAACGGCAGCGCCCGCCTGGCCGCCTCCTCCCCCGCGACGCGCCACACCGCCAGCCCGATCGCGACCGTGGCCGAGCACCCTGTCACGACCACGAGGACGGCGGCCCAGAACGGGCCCGGCAGCCCGGCGGCCGCCAGCGCCCACAGCACCAGCACCGGCAGCGGCGGATGGCCGCGCACATGCGTGGGATAGGCCGGCAGGTCCCGGGTGAACCCGGCGAGCCAGCCGAGGGGGTCGTCGCCCACGGCCCCGAGCCCGGCCAGGTATTCCTGCGGGTGGGTGAACGGCCACGCCAGCCCCTCCCCCGACACGGCCAGCAGGACCGTCCACGCGAGCGACGCGGCGAAGGCCACGGCCAGCGCCGCGCGCATCGGCAGGTGCGCGGTCAGCCTGGGCAGCACGGGGACCGCGACCGCGGCGAAGGCCGCGGCCGGAATCAGCGCGAGCGTGGGCAGGCGCGCCAGCGCGTGCAGCGGCGGGAGGTGGTCGATGCGCAGCACCCCGAGGGCGTGCAGCAGACCGCCCACCGCGAACGCGCCCGCCACCAGCGCCGCCCAGGCCGCCAGCGCCCGCCGCCGCCCTGTCATCGACCGTGCCGTCACGACCGACACCGTAGGCGCGCCGGGGACGCCTACCCCTCGCCTGGGCCGCCCCGTAGTCACTTCGTAAGAACTGGGCGGCCCCGTAGCCACTTCGTAAGAACTTCGCGGCTCCCGCGGCCCTAGCTTCTGCGGCATGCAGATCGATGTGGTGCTTCCCTGCCTCGACGAGGCGGCGGCGCTGCCCTGGGTGCTCGGCCGGATGCCGGACGGCTACCGCGCCATCGTGGTGGACAACGGGTCCACCGACGGGTCGCCCGAGGTCGCCGCCCGGCACGGCGCGCTCGTGGTGACCGAGCCCAGGCCGGGCTTCGGCGCCGCCTGCCACGCGGGCCTGACGGCCGCGACCGCCCCCGTCGTGTGCTTCATGGACGCCGACGCCTCCCTCGACCCGCGGCAGGTGCCGTCCGTCGCGGAGGGGGTGGTGAGCGGCACGGCCGACCTGGTGCTCGGCCGCCGCATGCCCGTCACCCGATCGGCGTGGCCCACGCACGCCCGGCTGGGCAACCGGGTGCTCGCCTGGCGGCTGCGCCGCCGCACCGGCGCCCCGCTGCACGATCTCGGCCCGATGCGCGCGGCCCGCCGTGAAGCGCTGCTGGCCCTGGACCTGCGGGACCGGCGGTTCGGCTACCCCCTGGAGATGGTGCTGCGGGCGAGCGAGGCGGGCTGGCGCATCGACGAGGTCGAGGTCGACTACCTGCCGCGAGTGGGCCATTCGAAGGTGACGGGCACCGTGGGCGGCACCGTGCGGACGGTCCGCGACATGTGGCGGGCGGCGTGACGCCGGCCACGGGCGGGAACGCGACGCAGCTCGTCGTCATCGCCAAGACGCCCGTGCCGGGGGCCGTCAAGACCCGGCTCACGCCGCCGTACACCGCGCGGGAGGCCGCCACGCTCGCGGAGGCGGCGCTGCGCGACACGCTGTCGGCCGTCGCCGCCACCCCCGCCGCGCGCCGGGTACTGGCCCTGCTCGGTGCGCCGGGGGCCTGGCTGCCCGCGGGGTACGACGTGGTCGCGCAGCGGGGCGACGATCTGGCCGCGCGGCTGACCGCCGCCTTCGCCGACGCGTGGGCGGCCCTTCCCGTGCCGGTCGTGCTGATCGGCATGGACACCCCGCAGGTCACCCCCGCCCTGCTGGCCGAGGCCGGGCGGTTGCTGGGCGGGCACGAGGTCGTCGTCGGCCCGGCCGCCGACGGCGGGTTCTGGCTGCTCGGGCAGCGCAGGCCCGACCCCGCCCTGCTGGCCGGGCTGCCGATGTCGCGGCCCGACACCGGGGCTCTGCTGATGGAGCGGATCCGCGCCGCGGGCGTGCGGGCCGCCCTGCTGCCCGAACTGACCGACGTGGACACCGCGGCCGACGCGCACGCGGTGGCCGCGCGGGTCCCCACCTCGCGGTTCGCGGCGGCGGTGGCGGCCCTCGGCGCGGACGTCCCCGCGTGATCGGCCCCCTCTACGCCGAGTCGCTGGACGGCGCACCGGTCGAGGTCGAGTCGGCCGACGGCAGGACGTGGCCGCTGGAGTCGTGGCGCTGGCTCCACGACTCCGCCGGGGACGAGGCCATGCTCGCCCGCTGCGCCGACCCCACACTCGACGTGGGTTCGGGACCGGGACGGCTGACCGTGGCGCTGACGAGGCGAGGGGTGCGGGCGCTCGGCATCGACGTCACCCCCAGGGCCGTCCGGCTGACCCGCCTGGCCGGCGGGCGGGCCCTGTGCCGCGACGTGTTCGGCCACGTGCCGGGCGCCGGCCGCTGGGGCACCGTGCTGCTGGCCGACGGCAACATCGGCATCGGCGGCGACCCCGACGCCCTGCTGCGGCGGGTCCGCGAGCTGCTCCGGCCCGGCGGCGAGGTCGTCGCCGAGCTCGATCCCCCCGGCGCCGCGACCCGCGCGGAACGGGTCCGGCTGCGCCGCGAGGGCAGGATCACCGGGTGGTTCGCCTGGGCACGGGTCAGCGTCTCCGATATCGGGCCGCTCGCCGGGCGCACCGGCCTCCACCCCGAGGAGGTGTGGACCGAGGCCGGCCGCTGGTTCTGCGTCCTGAGCCGGCCCCGGTGAGGCGGGCCGGAGCTTTGACCGCCGATGACGGGAAACGGGGGCGGCGGTCCCGGTCCGCCCGGCGGCGCCGCCGATAACCTGCGCGGAAAGCAGACGGAAGCGGATGACACGGGATGTTCGCCGGCAGGGACCTCGCCTGCGTCTCGGTTCTCACCGTCGCGGCGGCGGCGCTGTATGCGTTCTACTCGTGCGTGACGCTGGCGCGGTTCCGGGCGGGCGCGTACGACCTGGTGATATTCGACCAGGCCATCCGCTCGTATGCCCACTTCCAGCCGCCGGTGTCGATGCTGAAGGGCGTGCACAACGGGTTCGGGCCGGGGTTCAGCGTGCTCGGCGACCACTGGTCCCCGGCGCTCGCGCTGCTGGCACCGCTGTACTGGATCCACGACGGGCCCGTGACCCTGCTCGTCGCGCAGGCCGTCCTGCTCGCGCTGTCGATCCCATTCGTGTGGGCGTACGCCTTCCGCGCCTCCTCGGCGGTCACGGCCGGGCGGCGCGTCGCCTATCCCGTCGCGGTCGCCTACGCCCTGTCGTGGCCGATCACCGAGGCCGTGGCCTTCGACTTCCACGAGGTGGCGTTCGCGCCGCTGCTCACGGCGGCCATGCTGGAGCGTTACCAGGCCGGGCGCAGCCGGGCGGCGGTCCTCGCGGGGCTGGCGCTTCTGCTGGTCAAGGAGGACATGGGTCTGCTCCTGGCCGGGTTCGGGCTGTACCTCCTCGCCCGCCGCCGCGACCGGAGACTCGGCGCGCTGCTCGTCGTCGGCGGCGTCGCCGCGACCCTGGTGACGACGCGGCTCCTCATCCCGCACTTCGGCGGCAGGGCCGGCTACTACTGGGCGTACTGGACGCTGGGCCCGGACCTGCGCCGGGCCGCGGTGCACGCGGTCACCCGGCCCGGCGACGTCGTCGCGCTGCTCGCCGATCCGCCGCTGAAGCTGCGCACGCTCGTGCTGACGCTCGCTCCCGTGCTGTTCACCGCCGTGCTGTCCCCGCTGGGCCTCGCTCTGCTGCCGCCGCTGCTGGAACGGATGCTCGCCAGCACCTATCCGAACTGGTGGACCCCGAGATACCACTACACGGCCTTCGTCGTCGCGGTCGTCTTCGCCGCCGGGATCGACGGGGCGCTGCGGGCGGCCGCCCGCTTTCCGGGACGGTCCGGAAGGCTCGTGCGCGGATGGGCGCTGCTCGTGCTCGCCGCCGCGCTCGCGCTCGTGCCGTTCTTCTCGTTCGGGGCGCTGTTCACGCCCTCCTTCCACGCCGAGACGGCACGGACGCACGCGGCCGGGCGCGCCGTCGCGGCCGTGCCCGACGGCGTGCTGGTCGAGGCGGCCGGCTCCCTCGCCCCGGCCCTGTCGCCGCGTACGCGGACCCTGCTGTGGGACCGCACGCCGCGCGGGGCGCCGTGGGTCGCCGCCGACGTGGGGGCAGGGAGCTTCCCGTTCGGCTCGGTCCACCGGCAGATCGCCCGGGTCGAGACGCTGCTGGCGCAGGGCTACCGGGTGGTGTTCCAGGAGGCCGGCTACGTGGTGCTCACCCGCCCGTAGCCGGCCGCCTCACGAGCGTACGTACGCGTGCGGGGTCGTGCCGAAGGCGTGCCTGAACGCCTGGATGAACGCGCTGGGGCCGCTGTAGCCGCAGGCCGCGGCCGTCGAGGTCACCGACCGGCCGCCGGCCAGCAGGATGAGCGCGTGATGCAGCCGCAGCTGGGTGCGCCACTGCGGGAAGCTCATGCCGGTCTCCGCACGGAACAGCCTGCTGAGCGTGCGTTCCGAGGCGCCCACCGCCGCGCCCAGTTCGGCGAGCGTCCGGCCGTCCGCCGGGTCGGCCTCCAGGATCGCGGCCACGTCGCGCAGCCGGGTGTCGGACGGCGCCGGCAGGCACAGCGGGAGCGCCTCGACCTTGCGGAGCTGGTCGAGCAGCACGCGTTCCAGGTTGGCCCGCTGCGTCGCGGCCGGCTCGTCGTCGCCGGTCAGGGCGACCACCACCTCCCGCAGCAGCGGCGTGATCGCCAGGACCGTGGGCCGGTCCAGCCGCAGCGGGTTGACCGGGGGGTCGAAGACCAGCGCCCGCATCTCGGTCGGCCCGTACGCCTCGTGCGCGTGCGCCACCCCTGCCGGTATCCACACGCCCCGGTGCGGCGGCACCACCCAGTCGCCGATCGGGGTCGAGATCCGCAGCACCCCGCGGTGCGGATGGATGAGCTGGTGCGAGGCGTGGTCGTGCCAGCCGATGCGCTGGCGGTGGGCCAGCGGCACACGGGACGGGCCGCCGCTTTCGGAATGGCGGATTGCCGACATGACTCGGCAGAGTATCGCTAGTTCGCCGACTCGGTCGTCCGGGATGCTCGACGGAGCCTTTCAAGGAGACGATCAGTGACAGAGACATCCGTTCGGGCGCCGGCGGCGCGGGCGGCGTCCGCATGGCGGCGCATGTGGCTGTGGGCGGCCGCGCACGCCGTCGACGACCTCTACCAGGGACTGGTGCCGGCCTGCGTGCCCTATTTCGTGCTCGACCGGCACTACGGCTACGTGGCCGCCTCCGGGCTGACCATGGCCGCGGCCCTGGGAAGTTCGATCCCGCAGCCGTTCATCGGCCTGGCGGTCGACCGTTTCCGCCTGGGCTGGCTGGCCGCCGCCGGCGTCGCGCTGGCCGGGCTCGGCCTCGGCCTGTCCGGGCTGATGGAGCCCTACCCCGCGGTCTGGGCCCTCGTCCTGCTGTCCGGGCTCGGCGTGGCCATGTTCCACCCGGCGGCGGGCAAGGGGGCCAGGGAGGCGGCGGGAGACAGCGCCACGGCGATGAGCGTCTTCGCGGCCGGCGGGAGCGTCGGCTTCTTCCTCGCGCCGGTGCTGGCCACGCCCGCGCTCATCGCGATGGGCGTCGGTGCGACGGTCCTGTTCATCCCGCCGGCCCTGCTCGTCGCGTTCGCGCTGCTCAGGAGCCGGCCCTCGGCCCGGGCGTCCACGGCGGGCCCGCGCGCGGGCACCGACAGGTGGGCGCCGTTCATGGTCCTCACCGGCATCGAGGTCGTCAGGTCGGTGACGTTCTTCGGCGTGCTCACCTTCATCGAGTTGTTCTGGATCAGGCACCTGGACGCCGGCCGCGGCCTCGCGGGCACGGCCCTGGCCTGCTTCCTGGTCGGCGGAGTCGCGGGCACGCTGATCGGGGGGCGCCTCGCCGACCGGATCGGGCTCGTGCGCACCGTGCAGATCGGCGGTTTGCTGGCCATCCCCGCGCTCGCCGGGCTGCGCCTGCTGCCGGGGCCCTCCCTGCCGCTGGTGTTCGCCGTGCTGGCGGGCATCGCGATCAACATCCCGTTCGCCGTGCTGGTGAAGCTGGGCCAGGACTACCTGCCGAACCGGCCGGGCACCGCGGCCGGCGTCACGCTCGGACTCGCCGTGAGCGTCGGCGGGCTCGCCGCGCCGGCGCTCGGCGTCGCGGCGGAGGCGTACGGCCCGCAGGGCGTCTTCACGATCCTCTGCCTGGTGCCGATCGCCGCCGTGGGCCTGGGGCTGTTCCTTCCCCGCAGGTGACTTCCCCGGATGACGCCGAGCGTGGCCGCGGCGGGAGTCAGCCGGCGGAGAGTCAGCCGGCGGTGACGACGCCCGGCGTGACCGCGAGCAGCAGGACGTCGATCCCGGCGGCGCCGATCGCGGCGGCGAAGGGCGCCACGGGCACCCGCCGGCCGAGCAGCAGCCCGGCCGCGGCGCACCCGGCCACCCCGGCGAGCGCGAGCCATCGGACCGGGCCGGCCGGCCCCGGAGGCGCGACCACCAGCAGCGCGGACGCGGCCAGCAGCGGCAGCGGCAGCAGAACCCGCACCCGGGCGGAGCCGAGACGCTGCGGCCAGCCCCGCACCCCCGTCGCCACGTCCGTCTCGATGTCGGGCAGCACGTTGGCGAGGTGCGCCGCGCAGCCGAGCAGCGCCGCGGCGAGCACGGCCCACCACGCCGGCAGGGCGTGGCCCGGCGTCCCGGCCGCCACGAACACGGGCACCGCGCCGAACCCGGCCGCGTACGGCGCCCACGAGGCCGCCGTGCCCTTGAGCCACAGGTTGTAGACCCAGGCCGCGGCGACGGCCGACAGATGCGTCACCCCGGCCACCACGCCGCAGGCCAGCGAGAGCGGCACGCAGGCCGCCAGCGCGGAGAACGCCGCGACGCGCACCGTACGCGCGGACACCAGGCCCGCGACGATCGGTTTGGCGGTCCTCCCGGCCGCGGCGTCCACGGCGGCGTCCGCGGCGTCGTTGCACCAGCCCACGGACAGCTGACCGGTCAGCACGGCGAGGGCCGTCAGCGCCGTCCCCGCCGGGCCCCACCCCGCGACGGCCACGAGCGCCGCGACCAGGATCGTCACCGCGGCGGCCGGACCCGGGTGGCACGCCCGGGCCAGCCCGGCCACCGTCCGCGGCACCCTCCGCGGCACCGCCTGCGCCACCGCCTGCGCCACCGTCCGCGCCGCCCGGCGGCGCCCGTCCGCCTCGCCCGTGAAGTCCGCCGGAGCGAGGCCCGCGCGGCGAACCGGCCCGGCGGCGCCCTCGCCGCCGATCGCCGCCGTTTCGTCGGGCAGCTCCCCTGAACCGGTCACGATCCTGAGCGTAACCGGGCACCCCGGATACAGATCACGATCGGCGTCGGAAGGTATGCGGCGGCCGCCAATGGGCAAGAGAGACTTGTCACGGTTTTCGCCTGCACGGGGATGTGAGATGACGCGGATCGCGGCCGTCCATGGTGTCGTTCCCCCGCATCGCCACTCGCAGGCGGAGGTCGCGGATGCGCTGGCGAGAGTCTGCCTTCCGCCGGGCGCCGATCGCCGGCTTCTCGACCGGCTGCACGCCAGTGCCCGGGTGGAGCACCGCAACCTGGTGCTGCCGCTCGACGAGTACGGCAAGCTCGACGGCTTCGGCGCGGCCAACGACCTGTTCATCGAGGCCGCCCTCGACCTGGGCGCGAAGGCCGTCACGGGGGCGCTGGAGGCGGCCGGCCTCACCCCTGCGGACGTCGACATGATCATGTGCACGTCGGTCACCGGCGTCGCCGCGCCGTCGCTGGACGCCCGGTTGGCCAACCGGATCGGGCTGCGCCCGGACGTGAAGCGGGTGCCGGTGTTCGGCCTCGGGTGCGTGGCCGGCGCGGCGGGAATCTCCCGGCTGCACGACTACCTGCGCGGCTGGCCCGGACACGTGGCGGTGCTGCTCTCGGTCGAGCTGTGCTCTCTCACGTTGCAGCGCGACGACGCCTCCACGGCCAACCTCGTGGCGGGCGCCCTGTTCGGCGACGGCGCCGCCGCGGTGGTCGCGTACGGGGACGAGCGCGAGCCGCCCCCCGTGGACGCGGCGCGGGCCTCGGTGGTGGCCACGCGTGGGCACCTGTATCCCGGATCGGAACGCGTGATGGGCTGGGACGTCCGCGACAGCGGCTTCCGGGTCGTGCTGGACGCCGGGGTGCCCGATGTGGTCCGCACCTATCTGGGCGACGACGTGCACGGGTTCCTCGCCGACCACGGCCTGACCGCGGGCGACGTCACCGCCTGGGTCTGCCACCCCGGCGGCCCCAAGGTGCTGGAGGCCGTCGCGGAGACACTCGCGCTCCCGGACGGCGCGCTCGACCTCACCTGGCGTTCGCTGGCCGCCAACGGAAACCTGTCGTCGGCCTCGGTGCTGCACGTGCTGCGCGACACCCTCGCCCTGCGGCCCCCGCCGCCGGGCACGCCGGGCCTGCTGCTGGCGATGGGCCCGGGGTTCTGCTCCGAACTCGTCCTGCTGCGCTGGTAGAAGGAGCCGTGCCGCCCATGCCCGTGTCACCGTGGTATGTGCTGCTCGTCGCGCTGGTCGCGATGGAGCGCCTTGCCGAACTCGTCGTCGCGCGCCGCAACGCCCGCTGGAGCCTCGGCCGGGGCGGCGTGGTGTACGGCGGGGGCCACTATCCCTGGATGGTCGCCCTGCACACCGGGCTGCTGGCCGGATGCCTGCTTGAGGTGTGGCTGGCGGGCCGGCCGTTCGTCCCCGGCCTCGGCTGGCCCATGCTCGGGCTGGTCCTGGCCGCGCAGGCGCTGCGATGGTGGTGCGTCACCACACTCGGTCCCCAGTGGAACACCCAGGTCATCGTCGTGCCCGGCCTGCCGCTCGTGGCGCGTGGGCCGTACCGGTTCGGGTGGCTGCGCCACCCCAACTACGTCGCGGTGGCGGTGGAGGGCGCGGCGCTTCCGCTCGTGCACTCCGCCTGGCTGACCGCGCTGGCCTTCACCCTGCTCAACGTGCCGCTCATGGTCGTGCGACTGCGCTGCGAGAACGCGGCGCTCGCCACCGCGGCCCCCGGATCCGCCGCGCGCGACGCCGGAGCGGGGACCGCGGCGTGATCGACGTGCTGGTGGCCGGCGGCGGGCCCGCCGGGCTGGCCACGGCCATCAACGCGGCGCTGGCCGGCATGGAGGCGGTCGTGGTCGAGCCGCGGCCGGGTCCGGTCGACAAGGCGTGCGGGGAGGGTCTGATGCCCACCGGCGCGGCGGCGCTGGCGGACCTCGGGGTGGCGGTGCCGGACGGCAGGCCGTTTTGCGGCATCCGTTACGTGGACGGGCCGCACCGGGTGCAGGCGGAGTTCCGGGACGGCCCGGGACTGGGCGTGCGCCGGACGGCCCTGCACACCGCGCTCGCCCTCCGCGCCCGGGACCTCGGCGTCCGCGTGGTGCCTGGCCGGGTGGACGCGGTGCACGCCGCCGGCGAGGGCGTACGCGCCCACGTGACGGGCGGGCCGGACCTGTCTGCTCCGGAACTGTGTACTCCGGAACTGGGCCGGCCGGAACTGGGCGGGTCTGCACTGTCTGGGCCGGAACTGTCTGGCCCCGAACTGTGTGGCCGGGAAATTGACGCGCGGTGGCTGGTCGCGGCCGACGGGCTGCACTCGCCGATCAGGGCGCGGCTCGGACTCGACCTGCCGTCCGGCGGCCCCCGCAGGTACGGCCTGCGCCGCCACTACCGGATCGCGCCGTGGACGGACTTCGTGGAGGTGCACTGGGCCCCCGGCGGCGAGGCGTACGTCACGCCGGTGGGCGACGACCTGGTCGGCGTGGCCGTGCTGAGCAGCGAGCGGCGGACCTACGACGAGCACCTGGCGCGGTTCCCCGACCTGCTCGCCCGGTTGGACGGCCCGCCCGCCACCCCCGTGCGCGGGGCCGGGCCGCTGCGCCAGCGGGTGCGGCGGCGGGTGGCGGGGAGGATCCTGCTCGTCGGCGACGCCGCGGGCTATGTGGACGCGCTCACCGGCGAGGGGATCTCGCTGGCGCTGCTGTCGGCCCGCGCCCTCGTCGGGTGCCTGCGGGCGGGCCGCCCCGAGGAGTACGAGAACGCCTGGCGGCGCCTGTCGTGGCGATCCCGCCTGCTGACGGCCGCGCTGGTGCGGGCCCGGCGGCACCCTCCCGCGGCCAGGATGATCGTGCCCGCCGCGCGACGCCTCCCCGCGGTGTTCGGGGCGGCGGTGCGGTCGCTCGCCTGAGCGCCGCCCCCTCCAGGACCCCGCGCCCTCAGAACCCCACACCCTCCGAGACCCCACACGCTCCGAGACCACACGCTCAGGCCCCATGCCCTCCGGGCCCCCACGCCCTCGGGGCCCCTCGACTTCCGGGAATCCCGGGCCCCTCGCCTGACGGGATCCCGGGGCCCTTCCCACGCGAAACAGGCACGGATCCGTGAATTGTTACAGCCGGATTCACAGTTCATGAACGCCCGTTTTTAGGGTGCCCCAGAGGCCTCATATACGCGGCAGTAATAGAACCTACTTCGGCATGAATGAAGTAGCCATATTTCAGGACCGGTATGCAAAGATCTGACGTGTGTACCGAATGGCGAGGCCGATGTTACGGCAAGGATGACTGGAGGGTCGTCGTTTGCCTCACTTGCCGCATATCGCCCTGGTCACACCGCTGGCCCTGCTCGCACCGCTGGCCCTGCTCGGTACGCTCCTGATCGCCGGGCTGGTCGTCCTCGTGATGCGCCTGCGCCGGCTGCGCGTGATGCAGGCCGAGGCCGCACGGCAGGCGGCGGCCGAGGCGCGCGAGCAGTTCGGCCGTGATGTGCACGACCTCGTGAGCAGCCGCCTGTGGCTGGCCAGCCTGCGCAGCGAACTCGCCTACCGGCTCGCGGACGACGACAGCCCCCTGCGACCCGCGCTGGCCGACGTGGTGCAGTCCATCCGCCAGGCGTCCGCCGACATCCGCAACGTGACCCGCTCCTTCCGGGACGTCTCGCTCGCCTCGGAACTGGCCAACGCGCGGGCCGTGCTCCATGCCTACGGAACCGACTGCAAGGTCGAGGCGACCGAGGCGGAGCTGGGCGACGAGGTGAGCGCGGTGCTTGCCATCATGGTGCGGGAGGCGGTGACCAACGTCCTGCGCCACAGCAGGGCGACCCTGTGCACGATCGAAATCGTCGTGCGTGGCGGCGTGGCGACGCTCACCGTCGCCAATGACGGCGTCGACCCCTCCGTACGACCCGGCGACGGCACCGGGCTGGACAACCTCCGCAACCGGGCGGCGGCGCTCGCCGGCACCGTGGGAACGGTCCTCGACCCCGACGGCTGGTTCCGTCTCATCGCCGAAATCCCCCGCAGGGGCGGGGACCGCCGCTGACACCGGCCACGCTCACCTGCCACGACCCGGCGTCCAGGGTGCGACACCCGCGCCTTCATGTGGCCCTCCACGCGTTCTGAGCGCCGGCCGGCCGCACGCGTGTGCCTCGCGCACCGCCCCCATCCCTCTCGCCGCCGCACACCAGGCCCCGCACAAGGCCCCGCACGAGGTTCCGCACAAGGGCCCGTTTGAGGCCACGCGTAAGGCCCCGCACAGCGGCGTGGCGTGTTTGACCAGCCCCTTGACCGAATAGTCCGGGTGGCATCGAGGAGATAGCCGCGAGCGGCATCACCCGTCGACCCATGACTGCGTCACGGTTCGTTATATGCAGATTTCACAAGGCACAGTTGACGGGCGTAACTTGGCCCTTCTCCTTATTTCCGGAATTCTTTGACGTGACCGGCCTAAGGGGACATCTTGTGATTAGTAAGTACGAGATTTACTGCCTCGCAGATCCCTTGTTCTACGACACCCTCGACACCAAGCGCGCGGAGCATCCCGACTTCACCATCGCGGCCCGCCCCACCCCCGACGGATGGGCGCACGCCGAGAGCGAGACCTGGCTGCACTACGCGCCGGTCGGTGCCGGTCTGCCCACTCAGGGCTGGAAGATCCACATCTCCTCCTCCGTGCCGGAGGCGGAGCGGGTGATCGCGGCTGCCTGGGACTACTGCGTACCCCGCGGGCTGGCCTTCAAGTTCCTGCGCGGCCGGCGCGTGATGACGATGCAGAACTCCAAGTACGCCTTCCGCGGGTCGAGCGGCAAGCTGGTCACCATTTATCCCGTGGACGAGGCGCAGCTGGAGCTGACGCTCAAGGAGCTCGCCGAGATCCTCGACGGCGTCGAGGGCCCGTACATCCTCAGCGACCTGCGGTACGGCGACGGCCCCCTGTTCGTCCGGTACGGCGGGTTCGCCGAGCGCCACTGCCTCGACGACAACGGCGAGCGGGTGCTGGCGATCGAGGACGCCGACGGGAACCTCGTCCCCGACGTGCGCGGTCCGGCGTTCGCCCTGCCCTCCTGGGTGACCCTGCCGGCGTTCCTCGAACCGCACCTGGCCGCGCGCAACGCGGTGACCCTCGAAGGCGTGCCGTACGACGTGGAGAGCGTCCTGCACTTCTCCAACGGCGGCGGCGTCTACCTGGGCCGCGACAGGCGCACCGGCGAGAAGGTGGTGCTCAAGGAGGGCCGCCCGCACGCCGGGCTCGACGTCGAGGGACGCGACGCCGTCACCCGCCTGCGGCACGAGGCCGCCATCATGGAGCGCCTGGCCGGCCTCGACGTCGTGCCGGCGCTGCGCGACTACTTCACGGCCGGCGAGCACCACTTCCTGGTGCAGGAGTACGTCGACGGCACCTCGCTCAGCCAGCTCATCGCCCAGCGGCACCCCCTCACGCGGGCCGACCGCACCCCGGAGCTGGACGCGGACTACACCGAGTGGGCCATCGGGATGCTCGCCAAGGTGCGCGCCGCGGTCTCGGCGCTGCACGAGCGCGGCGTGGTGTTCGGCGACCTGCACCCCTTCAACATCCTGGTGGACGGCGACCGCGTGGTCCTGATCGACTTCGAGGTCTCCTCTCCCGTCGAGGAGCGCAGACGGCCCACGCTCGCCAATCCCGGCTTCGTGCCGCCGCGCGAGCTGGCCGGCGTCGAGGCCGACGAGTACGCGCTGGCCTGCCTGCACCTGGGGGTGTTCGCCCCGATGACCACCATGCTGCTGCAGCTCCACCGGCCCAAGGCCGCCCAGCTCGGCCGGCTGATCGTCGAGACGTTCCCCGTGCCCCCCGCGCTGATCGAGGGAGCCGTACGGACGATCCTCGGCGAGGATCCGCCCGCGCCGCAGCCGAGCCGGCTGCCCCGGCCGGACCGGCTCACCGAGGGGTGGCCCGCCGTCCGGGACGCGCTGGCGAAGGCGATCCTCGCCTCGGCGACACCGGACCGCGAGGACCGGCTGTTCCCGGGCGACATCGTCCAGTTCCAGCCCGGCGGCGGGGTCAGCCTCGCCAACGGCGCGGCCGGCGTGCTGTACGCGCTCGCGGCGACCGGGTCGGGGCGCTTCCCCGAGCACGAGGAGTGGCTGCTCAGGCAGGCCGCCAGACCCGGCATCGGGCCCGGCTTCTACGACGGCCTGCACGGGGTGGCGTACGCGCTGGAGGCCCTCGGCCGCCGCGAGGAGGCGCTCGACGTGGCGCGGCGATGCGCGCGGGAGCTCAGTGAGGGGCTGGATCTGAGCCTCTACCGCGGCCTGTCGGGCGTCGCCCTCGCCCTGATGCACCTGCACGACGCGACCGGCGAGCCGGAGCTGCGCGAGCGGGCCGCGCAGGTCGTGGCGGTGGTGGCCGACCGGCTCGGCGGCCCGGACGACGTGCCCGAGATCAGCGGCGGGCGGCACCCGCACGCGGGGCTGATGTACGGCTCGTCGGGACCCGCCCTGATGTTCCTGCACGCCTACGAGCGCACCGGCGATCCCGGGCTGCTCGACCTCGCGGCCACCGCGCTGCGGCAGGACCTGCGCCGGTGCGTCGGCCGCGAGGACGGTCAGCTCCAGGTGCAGCAGGGCTGGCGGACCAATCCCTACCTCGACGAGGGGTCGGCCGGCATCGGCCTGGTGCTGGACCGCTACCTGACCCATCGGCACGACGAGATCTTCGCCGAGTCGCTGGCCGCCATCCGGCCGGTCACGACCCTGCACTACTACGTCCAGTCGGGGCTGTTCGCGGGCCGGGCCGGCATGATCGCCTGCCTGTCGTCCGGCTCCCGCCCCGACCCGGAGGCCGCCGCGGCGCAGATCGCCCGGCTGACCTGGCACGAGCTTCCCCACCAGGACGGGCTGGCCTTCCCCGGAGCCCAGTTGCTCCGCCTGTCCATGGATCTGTCCACCGGGAGCGCCGGCGTGCTGCTCGCGCTCGGCACCGCGCTGCACGACGAGCCGGTCCACCTCCCGTTTCTCGAGCCCCCCGGACGGTCTCAGGCGCAGGGGCCCCTGCGCACCGCCGCCGGGTCGAACGTCCCGACCAGCCCCGGAAGGAGGTGAACGCACATGGCGCTCCTCGACCTGCAGACCCTCGAGGTCCCCGGCGGCCACAGCGGTGGCGGCGGTGGCGGCAGCAACCTGAGCCTGCTCGGGTGCACCCCGCACGAGAACAGCAGCCTCAGCATCATCTGCGGCTGACGACCCTCCCAAGAACACGAACTTCAGCCGCATCCGGCTGATGGAACCCATACAAGGAGATGATCCAGATGGCGCTTCTCGACCTGCAGACCCTCGAGGTTCCCGGCGGCCACAGCGGTGGTGGCGGCGGCGGCAGCAACCTGAGCCTCCTGGCCTGCACCCCGCACGAGAACAGCAGCCTCAGCCTGATCTGCGGCTGATAGCACGCTGAGGGAGTCCTGGGCGGTCGTCGCGGCCGCCCAGGCTTCCGCGTTTCCGGCCCCGGCCGGAAACGCGGAAGCGTTCCCGTGCCCCGTCCTGTCCGGCCTTTCCCTTCTGGAGGACCCGGTGAGCTCTCGTCCGGCGGACCTGCTGATCGCACGGGCCGTACGGCGCGGCGGCCCGTGGCTCGCGGCGCTGACGGCGACGGCGCTGCTGGGCGCCGCGGCCGACCTCATGCTCCCGGCGGCGCTCGGCCGCGCCGTCGACGCCGTGGTGCGGATCCAGGCGCGGGATGGAGCGGGGCCCGAGGCCGGGTCCGGGCTCACCGGCCCGCTCACGACCGCCGCGCTGCTGGTCGCGCTGGTCGTCGCGTGCGACGCGCTGGGCGTGCTCGCGGCCGGGGTGAGCGGGGCGCGGGCGGCGCAGTGGCTGCGCTCCCGGGTGGTGGCCCACACCCTGTCCGTCGGCGCCGGCATGACCCGCCACTTCACCGCGGGTGAGATCGTCACCCGCGCCGGGGTGAACGTGGAGGAGGCCGGACGGACCCCCGAGGCGGTGGTCACCGCCGCCACGCTGATCATTCCTGCGGCCGGCAGCGTCGTCGCCCTCGCGCTGATCGACCCGTGGCTCGCGGTCACGCTCGTGGCCGGTCTGCTCCTGATCGTGGCCGTGCTGCGCGCGTTCATGCGCAGGACCACGGCGGCCTCCGGCGGCTACCAGCAGGCTCAGGGGGAGATCGCGGCCATGCTGGTGGGCGCGCTCGCCGGGGCCCGCACCATCACCGCGGCCGGCACCGAGGACCTTGAGGCGGCGCGCGTGCTCGCCCCGCTCCCCCGCCTGCGCGCCCACGGCCTGGCGCTGTGGCGCCTGCAGGCGCGGGCGGGTGTCCAGGCCGCCGTCGTCATCCCGCTTCTGGAGATCGCCGTGCTCGCCGTCGGCGGGCTACGCCTGTCGGCCGGCGGCCTCACCGTCGGGGAGCTACTCGCCGCCGCGCGCTACGTCGTGCTCGGGGCGGGCCTGGGGTCGGCGCTCGGGTACGCGGCGCGCATCGCCCGTGCCCGGTCGGCCGCCCTGCGCCTGGAGCAGCTGTTCGCCGTGCCGCCCCCGGCGTACGGGGACCGGCCGCTGCCGCCGGGCCCGGGCACCCTGGAGCTGCGCGACGTGACCGTGCGGGCCGACGGTGTGCGCCTGCTGAGCGGTGTCAGCCTGGTCGTGCCCGGCGGCACGTGCACGGCGGTGGTGGGCCGTTCGGGCTCGGGCAAGTCGTCGCTGGCCGCCGTCGCCGGCCGGCTCGTCGATCCCGAGCGCGGCACGGTGCTGCTGGACGGCGTGCCGCTGCGTGAGATCGGCCACGAGCCGCTGCGCCGGGCCGTCGGATACGCGTTCGAGCGGCCCGCGCTGTTCGGCGACACGCTGGGCGAGGCCGTCGCGTTCGGCCTCGCCGCACGGGACGACGCCGGTAAGCGAAGCGAGGACACGGTGCGAAGCGTAGACGCGGCGCGCAGCGAGGACGCGGTGCGGGCGGCCGCGGGCGCCGCCCGCGCCGACGCCTTCATCCGGCGGCTGCCGCTCGGCTACGCCACCCCGGCCGGCGAGGCGCCGATGTCCGGGGGCGAGATCCAGCGGGTCGGCCTGGCCCGCGCGTTCGCCCAGGCCGGCCGGCTGCTGATCCTGGACGACGCCATGTCCAGCCTGGACACCGTGACCGAGCGGCAGGTGGGGCGGGCGCTCACCGGGAGCCTGTCCGACCGCACCCGCCTGGTGGTGGCCCATCGCGTGACGACGGCGGCGCAGGCCGACCAGGTCGTGTGGCTGGACAACGGGCGGGTGCGCGCGACCGGCACGCACGAGCGGCTGTGGGACGACCCCGGCTACCGCGCGGTCTTCCGGGCCGAGGAGGCCTCGTGAAGCGCCGCGCACCCGCGGGAGGGCGGCCGGGAGCGGCCGCCGGGCGGGTGGTCGTGCGGGCCCTGCGGCGCGAGCCCTCCCGGCTGCTGCGGCTGGCCTGCTGGTCGGTGGCGGAGACCCTGCCCGCGCTGAGCGGCGGGTACGCGATCGCGCGGGCCGTGGACGACGGCTTCGCCGCGGGGCGGCCCGGCGCCGGCCTGATGTGGCTGGCGGTGCTCGCCGTCGCATGGGCGGTGGCCGCGGTGGCCGCCCGGCAGGTGCTGCTGCTCATCGCCGGGATCGTCGAGCCGTTCCGCGACGACCTGCTGCGGCGCGTGGTGACCGGGGCGCTGCGGGCCGGGCGGGGCGGCGACAGCGCGGCGGTCGCCCGGATGAACCACCAGGTCGAGCTGGCCAGGGACGCCTTCGGCGCGATCATCACGGCGGTCAGGACCTTCGTGTTCACGGTGGCCGGCGTGGCGGCCGGGCTGACGACGCTGGCCCCGGAGGTCGTCCCGCTCGTGCTGACGCCGGTGGCCCTGGGGCTCGGCCTATTCCTCCTCTCCCTGCCCGCCCTGGCGCGGCGTCAGCGCGAGTTCATCGTCGCCGACGAGCGCACGGCCGCCGCGGTGGCCGCGATGGCGGGCGGCCTGCGGGACGTGACCGCCTGCGGCGGCGAGGCGCGCGTCGCGGCGAGCGTCGGGCGGGAGGTCTCCCGGCAGGCGCGGGCCGCGCGGGCGCTGGCCCGGGTGACGGCGTCGCGGACGCTGTCGCTGGCGGTGGGGGCGTGGCTGCCGGTGGTGCTCCTGCTCGCGGGCGCGCCCTGGCTGGTGCGCCAGGGGGTCACCGGCGGGGTGATCCTCGGCTCGCTGACCTATGTCATGCAGTCGCTGTCCCCCGCGCTCGGCGGCCTGGTCCAGGGGCTCGGCGTCAGCGGCGTCCGTCTGGCCGTCACGCTGGAGCGCATCCTGCACGCGCCCGGCCCGCCCGTGCCGCACGGCGACCGGGAGCCCGGCGGGGTCCGGCTGGAGCTGCGCGGGGTGCGCTTCGCGTACGGCACGCCGGGACGCAAGGCCCCCGAGCCGGTCATCGACGGCCTGGACCTCGACGTGCCCGAGGGCGACCATCTGGCCGTCGTCGGCCCGAGCGGGATCGGCAAGTCCACGCTGGCCGCGCTCGTCGCCGGCCTGCTGACTCCGGATGACGGCGAGGTCCTCGTCGGCGGCGTCCCGGCCGCGCGGGTCCACCCGGCCGCCCGCGCGCTGATCCCCCAGGAGGCGTACGTCTTCCCCGCCACCCTGGCGGACAACCTCACGTACCTCGCGCCGGGGACGCCTCCCGAGCGGGTGGACGAGGCGGTGGCGGCGTTCGGGCTGGCGGAGCTCGCACAGCGCACCGCGGGCGGCCCGCTCGACCCGGCCGAGCTGTCCGCGGGCGAGCGGCAGCTCGTCGCGCTGGCCAGGACCTACCTGTCCCCCGCCCGGCTGGTCGTGCTCGACGAGGCGACCTGCCATCTCGACCCGGCGGCGGAGGCGCGGGCGGAGGCGGCCTTCGCGGCGCGCGGGGGCACGGTGATCGTCGTGGCGCACCGGATCTCCTCGGCCCTGCGGGCCCGGCGGGTGCTGGTCATGGACGGCACCCGCGTCCTGCTCGGCACGCACGAGGAGATGGCGGCGTCCTCACCGCTGTACGCCGACCTGGTGGGTCACTGGGAGGGCCCGGGGAGGCTACCGGCGGGAGCGGTAGCGCAGGATGCCGATGTCACGGCCGACGGCGGGCCACAGCCAGCCGCACTCGGAGGCGATCTGGATCGCCTCGACGCGTGAGCGGGCGCCGACCTTGGTGAGGATGCGGGACAGGTAGTTGCGGACCGTGCCCCGCGACAGCGACAGGCGGTCGGCGATCTCGCCGACGGTGGCGCCGCCGGCCGCGGTCTCCAGGACGTCGAGCTCGCGGGCGGTCAGCGGGTTGCTGTCGGCGTCGAGCGCGGCCACCGCGAGCTCGGGGTCGATGACCCGCTCTCCCTTCGCCACGCGGCGGATGCAGTCCACGAGGTGGCCCGGTGAGGCGTCCTTCACGACGAAGCCGCGCACGTTGGCGTCCAGCGCCTTGCGCAGCGCCATGGGCGTCCCGAGCCCGGTGAGGACGACGGTCCTGCAGGAGGGTAACCGGCGGTGCAGCTCGGCCGCCGCGGTGAGGCCGTCGACACCGGGCATCCCGATGTCGAGCACCGCGACGTCGGGGCGCCGCAGGCAGCCGAGCCGGACGATGTCCTCGCCCTTGTCCGCCTCGGCCACCACCTCGAGGTCGTCCTCGCTCGACAACAGAGCGACCAGCGCCTTGCGGATCAGGTGCATGTCCTCGGCGAGCATCAGTCGGATCAACCCAGACCCCCTACACGCGGTGCGAGCGGGTGCTCGCCGTTGGTGACCGCAGCGCTTCACTCACTATGCAGGTTCCGCGCGCACGCCGGGACCTCTCTACCCGAACTGTCAGCTTTAATCAGGAACCGCGTCCGAGAAAGCCGGACGCCCGGCCCCCAAGGGAGCCGGGCGTCACGGTCGGGTTTCCTAGTGACGCACGACCTTCACGTAGTCGGTCGCCTCGGAACCCTTGAGCCCATGGCCGGCGTCGAACCGCACCGCCCAGGTGCCGGACCGGTAGGCCCGGACCTTGGTGGCGAAGTCGCCGTCGCCGTCGGTCTTGATCGTGTCCACGTACTGCCACTTGTGGGAGCCCGAGGACTGGAAGTAGACCTTGACGTTCTGCGAGCCCAGCCAGTGCCAGTTGTTCCAGTAGTTGTGGCTGTCGGAGCAGTAGCGGTCACCGCCGGGACGGCCGGACAGGTTGTTCCAGCCGTCGTAGTACCAGTCACCCCAGCACTGCGCGACCTGCAGCTTGCCCTTGAGGGTCAGCGCGCGGCCCTTGCGGACCGGCTCGGGCGTGGCGTCGAAGCCGGCGATCCGCGTCGCCTTCGGGCCCGACGGGTGCGGCGCGTGCCACTCCTTGCGCTTCACCGTGAAGGCGCGGTCGGCCGTGTACTTCTTGCCGTCGAGGCCGATCGCCTCGACGTGCACCCGGTAGGTGCCCGCCCGGTCACTCCAGTCGAAGCTGAACGAACGCGAGGCGCGGTCGAACTTCGGACCGTCGTTGTGACCGCCCTTCTCGTTGCCGAACCAGTGGTCGCCGCCGTGGTCGCCGTGGCTCCTCTGGCCCCACAGGTCGATGTCCACGCTCTTGACGTCCTTGGCCGTGACGCGAGCGGTGACCTGGGTGGACCGGCCCTTGCTCACCACGACCACGTTCGGGTCGACGTCGACCGACACGATGCTCGGGTGCGGCGTGTACGGCTTGTGCGAGTTGTGCCCGGTGGAGTGGCTCGGCGTGTGCGGCTTAAGGAAGTTGTGCCCAACGGTGGGGCTCGGCGTGGGCGACGGCGTGGGCACGACAGTGTCCGCGAAGGCGGGCGCAGTCGCGAGCGCCGTGGCGCCCATGGCGACCGCTACCAGGGTGGTAGCAGCTCGTTTCACCATGAGGGTGATCCTCTCCCCGTTCAGGAACGCGCCCCCGGTTTGGGGCACGCCTACGTCATAGACGTCACAAGGGAGAGAAAAGTTGCTTCACATCTTCGGAAAATAGGTCTCGGAACGATAACTTTCCCGATATTCGCGTTATGGACGCGTGGGGAGCACCTGAGGCGTCGGCGGCCCGTTCACACTTCTCGGCGCGGGCTGGCGTCGGCGGCATACCGAGATGTCCCTGGATATTCGGCACGCCACGCGCCCTCGCCGTCCGCACGGACGCGGGCGGAGAACCAGCCGTCCCTGCGGGTGACCGCCTCCTCGACGGTCATCCAGTGGGACGACCCCGCGGGACGGAACTGGATCCTGACCCGCTGCCCGGCGAAGGGCCGGTAGTCGACCTTCCCGACCGGGTCCACCCGCAGCAGCGTCCCGGTGACGCGCACGTCGTCTCCGTCGCGCACCACCTTGAGCCCCTCGATCTCGGTCGTCCGGCGCAGGTTGAACTCCCCCCGGGCGACGGCCCGCTCGCCCTGCGCGTTGACCGCGGTCGCCGTGACCGTCCACGGGCCGTTCGGATACCACCGCGACAGCGGCTTGTCCGGGAGGAACCGCCAGGTTTCCCACTCCCCCGACGAGATCCGGCGGACCGGCCGGCCGTCCCGCGACGCGCCCATCACGCGGGGCATCGCGGCGGACGCCAGCCCGCCCAGGCCCGGCAGGGGCACGGTCGCGGGCAGGGCGGCACCCGGGGGGACCACCGGGTCCGGTGAGGCGGGCGGCACCGGCACCGGCACCGGCACCGCGTCGCCGGACGGCGGCGAGGGCGTCACGGCCGGCTCCGGCTCCTTGCCTGGCTCTCCTCCGGGCTCGTCGCCTTCCGAGGGGGCGCGGCCCGGTTCCAGGACGACGGAGACGCGGTCCGCTCCGCGCGCCACCACGTCGACGACCAGCCGCACCGACCCGCTCGGGCCGACCACGGGGTTGGACGGGCGCACTTCGACCGAGCGGACGGCCAGGTCACCGGAGGCGGGGGCCGGCGCGGCCGCCGCCGTCGTCGCGGTCGCGAGGACCAGCGTCGCGAGCAGAGGTCTCATCATGCCCCGTGACCGTACGCACACCCGCCGGGCCCCCGGCCCCCGACACACTCCCGGGCCGGTAAAGATTCGCCCCGGGGAGAGCCCGCCCCGGGATCAGCCGGTCGCGTACAGCTCCTCGATCACCTCGGCGTACCTGGCGTGGACGACCCGGCGCTTGAGCTTCAGGCTGGGGGTGAGCTCGGCGGTCTCGGCCGTCCACTCGACGGGCAGCAGCCGCCACCGTTTGACCTGCTGCACCCGGGCGAGCTTGCGGTTCGCGGACTCGACCGCCGCCTCGACCTCCTTGAGCACGTCCGGATGCGCGGCCAGGTCGGCCAGGGAGCCGAAGGCGATGCCGCGCGCCCGCGCCCACTCGGGCGCCACCTCGCCGTCCAGGGTGAGGATCGCCACCGGGTAGGGCCGGCGGTCCCCGTACGCGAGGGCCTGCCCGATGAGCGGATGCTCCGTCAGATGGCCCTCGATGGCGGCCGGGGAGACGTTCTCGCCGCCCGAGGTGATGAACAGCTCCTTCTTGCGGTCGACGATGCGGACGAAGCCGTCCTCGTCGACCGACCCCACGTCGCCGGTGTGCAGCCAGCCGTCGTCGTCGAGGAGCTCGGCGGTCGCCTCGGGCAGGCCGAGGTAGCCCCGGGTGTTGAGCGGGCTGCGGGTGAGGATCTCGCCGTCCTCGGCGATCCGCACCTCGACGCCCGGCTCGGCCCGGCCCACCGTGCCGAGTTTGAAGACGTCCGGCGAGTTGACGGTGAAGGCGCCGGTCGTCTCGGTCATGCCGTATACGTCGATGACCTTCAGGCCGAGGCCGGCGAAGAACCGCTGCACCTCGACCGGCATCGGCGCGGCGGCGGTCGCGCACCAGCGGGCCTGGTCGAGCCCGATCAGGCCGCGCACGACCGACAGCAGCGCGGCGTCGGCCCGCTCGTACGCCTCGCGCACCTCGGGGGTGACCGTGCGGCCGTGCTGCAGCCCCTCGACGTACGCGAGCCCGGCGGCCATCGCCGCGCGCACGCTCTCCTGCTGCTCGGGCGGCTGGGTGGCCAGCAGCGCCTGCAGACGGGACGTCATCTTCTCCCAGACGCGGGGAACGCCGAAGAACAGCACGGGACGCACCCGGCCGAGCGTGGCGCCGAGGTTCGCCATGTCCGTGCAGAAGTGGACGTGGTTGACCTTGACCAGCGGCAGGTACAGGCTGAGCACCCGCTCGGCGATGTGGGCGTAGGTGAGGTAGGAGATTTGCGTGCCGTGGGTGGGCAGTTGGATCATCCGCTGGGTGGAGGCGATCTCGAACAGCACGTTGGCGTGCGTCAGCGGGACGCCCTTGGGGGTGCCCGTCGTCCCCGAGGTGTACAGGACGGTCAGCGTGTCCTCCGCGGTCACCGCGCGCCAGCGCGCGTCCACCGCGGCCGGGTCGGCGGCCAGCGCGCCGGCGCCGAGCTTCAAGAACGCCTCCCAGCTCAGGAAGCGCTCGTCGCCTTCGGGCGCGCCCTCCAGCATGACGACCTTCGTGAGCGCGGGCAGCTCACCGAGGACCGGCTCCCAGCGGGCCAGGTCGGCCGGGCCGCCGAGCACCGCGATGCGCGCCCCCACGTCGCGGGCGACGTACGCGACCTGCTCGGGGGCGAAGGTCGCGTAGATCGAGCAGGGGACGGCGCCCGCGTGGACGGCCCCGAGGTCGGCCAGCACGTGCTCGCTGCGGTTGACCAGCATCAGCGCGACGGCGTCGCCCGGCCGCACGCCCAGCGCGGCGTAGCCCGCGGCGATCTGCAGCACCCTCCTGCGCGCCTCGGCGTAGGTCAGGGTCGTCCAGCCGTCCCCGGCCGGATCGGAGTAGGCCGGCGAGTCCGGATGCCCCTGCGCGGCCCACCTGAGCTGCTCGCAGATCGTCCTGCCCGCTATCTCCCGCTCGATCGCGGCCCGTTCTTCCAGCACGCCGGTCATCGCGCCTCCCAACGGGCATTTCGCACGCGTGGCATGCATCGCACCACATGAGATCACCGTCGGCAAGACCCCGGCGGAGAGCCGGCGCGAGCGAGATTCAGCCCTGTGAAGCGACGGCCACGCCGACGAACTCCTGGATCAGCGGACTGCGGCGGGTGGCGTCCCAGGCCAGGTGCACCTGGTTGGGCGGAAGGTCGCACACGGAGACGTGGACGACGTCGGGACGGGTGTAGAAGGTCGCCGTGGACAGCGGGAGGATGACGATCCCGCGTCCGGCCGCGACGTGTTCGAGCTTCTCCTCGACCGTGCGGATCTGCGGCCCCGCGCCGCGGGAACCGGTGGCCATCTCGGTGGCGACGTCCCGCCACTCGGGGACGGCGTCCGGGTCCTGCAGCAGGTGCTCGTCGGCGAGGTCGGCCGCGTTGATCACGTCCTTGCCCGCGAGGCGGTGGTCGGCGGGCAGGCTGACGACGCGGGGCTCGGACAGCAGGTGGCGCGTCCGAAGGCCCCGTCGATCGATCGGCAGGCGGACGTAGCCCACGTCAACATGGCCGTCGCGGATCAGCTCGGCCTGGTCGTCCCAGCTCATGCGCAGCACCTCGACGGTCAGGCCGGGGTGGCGGGCCGACAGCGCGCGGACCGCGGGCGTCACGATCAGGCCCGGCATGAACCCCACGGCGAACACGCGCGGGCCGCGGGCGGCCCGGCCCACGCGACGGCGCAGCGCCTCGGCGGAGGCCAGCAAGGGCCGGGCGTCCTCCAGCAGCTGCCGGCCCGCCGGGGTCAGCTCGCTCGCCCGCCTGTCCCGGACGAACAGCTGAGCCCCGAGCTCGCTCTCCAGTGCGCGGATCTGCCGGGACAGCACGGGCTGCGCGATGTGCAGCGCCTGCGCGGCGCGGCCGAAGTGCAGCCGCTCGGCGACCTCGACGAAGTAGCGCAGCTTGCGCAGGTCGACGTCCACCGGCATCTCCTCCGCTCCGTGATGCCCTCAGGGTATTACAGCGGCCCGGAAGGGTCTTGGACGGCGGGGCCGGTGCGGCGGCATCGTGAAGGGGACAGAACGGCACTTATGGAAAGGCCCGTCTCATGAACCTCAAGGGACAGCGCGTCGTCGTCCTCGGCGGCACCTCCGGCATCGGCTTCGCCACCGCCGAGGCCGCCGCCGCCCGGGGCGCGGAGGTCGCGGTGGTGTCCAGCAGGCGTGCCGGCGTCGACCGGGCGCTGGCCGCCCTCCCCGGCGGGACCGTGGGCAAGGTCGCCGACCTCGCAGACCCCTCCCGCGTGCGGGCGGTGCTCCAGGAGATCGGCGAGCTCGACCACCTGGTGTTCACCGCCGGGGAGGCACTGGACCTCATGCCTGTCGCCACGCTCGACCTGGCCGCGGCCCGGGACTTCTTCGCCGTGCGCTACTTCGGCGCCCTGGCCGCCGTCCAGGCCGCCGTCCCCCTGATCCGCGCCGGCGGCTCGATCACCCTCACCACCGGCGTCGCCAAGGACCGGCCCGGCCCCGGCTGGGCCGTCGCGGCGAGCATCTGCGGGGCGATCGAGTCGCTGGTCCGCGCCCTCGCCGTCGAGCTCGCCCCCGTCCGCGTCAACGCCGTCTCGCCCGGGGTCGTACGGTCGCCCCTGTGGGCGTCGATGAGCGAGACCGACCGGCAGGCGATGTATGAGGGTGTCGGCGCGGCCGTCCCCGCGGGACGGGTCGGCGAGGTGGGCGACGTCGCGCCCGCCTACCTCTACTGCATGACCCAGGGGTGGGTCACCGGCACGGTCCTCACCGTGGACGGCGGTGCGATCCTGGTGTGACCCCGCTGCTGCCGTGCCCCTCACGACGCCATCACAATCGGACAAAAGGGACATAAAGCCAGGTAAGGTACACAGGATGGTGCGTGATCGGGGGGATCGCATGGCATCCGGAAGATCGGGCCCGCCGCCGGGCGAGCAGACGTTCTTCGGCCATCCACGGGGGCTGGCCACGCTGTTCGGCACGGAGATGTGGGAGCGCTTCAGCTACTACGGCATGCGCGCCGTCCTCGTGCTGTTCCTGACCGCGCCCGTCACGCGCGGCGGCATGGGCCTGCCCGAGACCACCGCGGTCGGCATCTACGGCGTCTACATCGCCTCGGTCTACCTGCTCGCCATCGCGGGCGGCTGGCTCGCCGACCGGCTGCTCGGGGCGCGCAGGACCGTGCTGTGCGGCGCCCTGGTCATCATGGGCGGCCACGTCAGCATGGCGATGCCCATGGGCGGCGGGTTCGTCTGGCTCGGCCTCGTGCTGATCGCGCTGGGCAGCGGGCTGCTCAAGCCGAACATGTCGGCGCTGGTGGGCGAGCTGTACCGGCACGAGGACGACGCCCGGCGCGATTCCGGCTACACGATCTTCTACATGGGCATCAACCTGGGCGCGTTCCTCGGCATCATGATCGTGCCCTGGCTCCAGACGGGCGACCGCTGGCACCTCGCCTTCGGCGCGGCGGCGCTGGGCATGGCCGTGGGCCTGACGCAGTACGTCCGGGGCCGGGCCACCCTGTGCGGCGCCGGCGAGGAGCCGGACCACCGCCTGACCCCGGACGAGGAGCGGCGTTTCAAGGTCGTCGCGGGCGTCTGCCTCGCCGCCGGCGCGGGGGCGCTGGCCCTGTGGGCGCTCAGCGGCACGCTCACCGTGGACCGCTTCGCCCTCGTGCTCACGGTCGTGACGGCGGCCGTGCCGGTGGCGTACTTCGCCTTCCTGTTCTCCTCGCGGGAGGTCACCGAGCAGGAGCGGAGGGGGCTGTTCGCGTACGTCTGGCTGTTCCTGGCCGCCGCGATCTTCTGGCTCGTCTACGACCAGGCAGGCAGCGCCCTGCTGCTGTTCGCGAAGAACGACACCGACCTGAACGTGCTGGGCTTCACGATCCCCCCGGGCTGGGTGGGCAACGTCAACTCGCTGGCGATCATCCTCGTCGCCCCCCTCTTCGCGGAGATGTTCCTCAAGGCGGGCACCCGCATCAGCACGCCGCTCAAGTTCGCGGTCGGCCTGGTGTGCGTCGGGGTGAGCTTCGTCGTCATGTCGGTCGCGGCCGGCGCCGCCTCCGGCGGGGTGAAGGTCTCGATCATGTGGCTGCTGTCGGTCTACCTGATCCAGACCGTCGGCGAGCTGTTTCTCAGCCCGGCCGGGCTGTCGGTCACCAACAAGCTCGCCCCCCGGGCGTTCGAGAACCAGCTCATGGGCCTGTGGTTCCTCTCCATGGCCCTCGGCGACTCCGTCGGCGGCCAGGCCTACCGGCTGACCACGGTCGTGCCGATGCCCGTCTACTACCTCGTCCTCGCGCTCGCCGCGATAGCGGCAGGGCTCGTCATGCTGCTGTTCGTGCGCAGGCTCCGCACCCTGATGGCCGAGCACCACATGCCGTCGGTGCCCGCGCCCGGCTGAAGCGGAGACAGCACTGAACGGGAGACAGGGCTGAACGCGGCGCTCACAGGGTCGGCGTGAGCGGCTCGGACGGGCGATAGCCGGCGGGGTCGCGGGCGATGCGGCGCACCGCCTCCTCCAGCACGGCCGGCGGCTGGGTGAACGGCAGCCGCAGGTAGCCCTCCAGCGTGCCGTCCACCCCGAACCACGGTCCGGGAGCCAGCCGTACGCCACGGGCGGCGGCGGCCCCGGCGACCGAGCTCGCCACCGGCCCGTCGAGCCGCACCCACAGCGAGCCGCCGCCGCGCGGCACCCTGAACGCCCAGCCGGGCAGTTCCTCGCGCAGGACCGCGGCGAGCGCCGCGCACGAGGCGCCGAGGGTGCGGCGGCGCTCCGCACGCGCCTCCTCGATCCGCTCGAACAGGCGCGCGACCACGAGCTGCTCGAAGACCGCGCCCGCGATGTCCACGGCGGCCCGCAGCACGGCCAGGCGGCGGACGGTCGCGGCGCTCGCCCGGATCCAGCCGACCCGCAGGCCGCCCCACCACAGCTTCGAGGCCGAGCCCACGCTGATCACCCGGCCGTCGGTGTCGAAGGCGGCGAGCGGCGCCGCACGCGCCGTCTCGTCCAGCACGATCTCCGCCCAGCTCTCGTCGGCGATCAGCGTGACGCCGTGCCGGCGGGCCGCCTCCACCAGTTCGGCGCGGGTGCCGTCGGCCATGAGGTGGCCGGTCGGGTTCTGGAAGTCGGGGATGACGTAGGCCAGGCGGGCCGCCGACTGGCGCATCGCGCCGCTCACCAGGTCGAGATACCAGCCGTCCTCCTCCACGCCGACCGGCACCAGCCGGGCTGCCCGCATCCGGGCCGCGTCGAGCGCGTGCGGATAGGTCGGCGACTCGACCAGCACCGGGTCCCCCGGCCCGGCGAACACCGACATCAGCAGGTGAATCGCCTGCTGGGCCCCGGCCGTGACGAGGAT
Organism: Microbispora bryophytorum; assembly: GCF_006874465.1. Taxonomy (GTDB): domain Bacteria; phylum Actinomycetota; class Actinomycetes; order Streptosporangiales; family Streptosporangiaceae; genus Microbispora; species Microbispora bryophytorum. The sequence goes on from NZ_VIRL01000011.1 coordinate 142,588, forward strand.
CTGCTCGGGCCGGGTCGGCAGCCCCCGCTCGCCGTACCTGCGGGCGATCGCCTCGCGCAGCGGCGCGAGCCCCGCCGGGTGGTAACCCATCCCCAGCGCGTACCGATGGTAGGCCCGGCCCGCCTCCTCGATGGCCTCGCCGAGCAGCGCGGTCGCCGCGGGCGCGGCCGCGTGCAGCGGCAGCAGCCCGTCGTCCGACGCCAGCCACGGATTGTCGGTCCCGAGCGCGCCCGCGTCGGGCAGGGCCGCCCGGCTGCCGGACCCCTGCCGGCTCTCCAGATAGCCCTGCTCGCGCAGCCGGTCGTACGCGGCGGTCACGGTGGTGCGGCTCACTCCGAGGCACTCGGCCAGGTGCCGCTCGGCCGGCAGCCGCACCCCCACGGCGAGCCTGCCGTCGAGGACCAGGCCGCGTACGGCCTCCGCGAGCGCCCGGTAGTAGGGCCGGGCTTCCCGCGCGTCGCCCGCGCCTTTCCCGATGCCTTTCCCTGTGCCGTCGCCGATGCCGCTCCGGACGAGCCTGGCCAGTTGGGGAGCGCTGAGGTGCCGGTCCATAAAGGCCAATTTCTCTGATTGGCCCTTTTCCCGCAACCCCGGCCGCGTACACGATGGGCCGACTATGACCGAACTCTCCCTCCCCAGCCCCCGTTCGCTCCCGTTGCGGCTCATCCGCCTCTACACCGGCCTGGCGCTGTACGGCGCCGGAATCGCCCTGCTCGTCAGGTCCGGGCTGGGCCTCGACCCCTGGGAGGTCTTCCACCAGGGCATGTCGGTGCGCACCGGGTGGTCGATCGGCCTGTGCATCAACCTGGTGGGCGCGCTGGTGCTGCTGCTGTGGATCCCCCTGCGGCAACGCCCCGGCCTCGGCACGATCAGCAACGTCCTGGTGGTCGGCACCAGCGCCGACGGGGTGATGGCGCTGGTGCCCGCGCCCACGGCCTGGCCGGTCCAGTGGGCCTTCCTCCTGGGCGGCATCGTCGCCATCGCCGCCGCCTCGGGCCTCTACATCCACGCCGGCTTCGGTCCGGGGCCGCGCGACGGCCTGATGACGGGCCTCAACCGGCTCGGGCTGTCCATCCGGCTCGCCCGCACGGTCGTCGAGATCGGCGTGCTCGCCGTGGGCTGGCTGCTCGGCGGCACGGTCGGGATCGGCACGGTGGTGTTCGCGGTGACGATCGGCCCGGTGACGCAGGTCTTCATGAAGCTGTGGGCTCCCGCCGGGGACACCGCCCGGCCACCGGGTACGTAGCGGTCATGATGAGGCGAGCGCTCTGGGAAGGCCTGGTCGCCGGAGCGGCCGGGGCGGCGGTGATGACCCTCGGCGAGAAGGTGGAGCAGCGCCTGACCGGGCGGCCCGGCTCCTACGTCCCGGCGCGGGTCCTGGAACGCCTGACCGGCATGGCCGAGCGGTCCGGTCGCGCGTCCGACGCCGTGAACTGGGCCATGCACTACGGCGAGGGCGCGCTGCTGGGGGTCCTGCGCTCCGTCATGGCCCACGCCGGGCTGAGGGGCCCGTGGTCGTCGGCCAAGTTCGCCGTGGTGCGGCTCACCAACGACCAGATCCTGGAGAACGCCACCGGGGTCGGCGCGCCGCCCCCCACCTGGCCCCGTCTCGAACTCGGCGTTGATGTGCTCCACAAGGCCGTATACGCCTTCGCCACCGGGGTCGTGGCCGACGCCCTGGCCGGCCGTACCGGACCGGGCCCCGGGCAACGGCACGCACGGATGCGCCCGGGCCGGCGGGCCGGCGTGGGCCCGCTGCCGAGGGAGGAGGCCCACACCCGGCGCTGAGGGGGACACGCCGTACGCAGGGGGAGGCGAGCGCGGGGAGGCGAGCGGGTGCGGATCGAGGACTACGCCCTGATCGGGGACACGCAGTCGGCCGCCCTCATCGGCATGGACGGCTCGATCGACTGGCTGTGCCTGCCGAGGTTCGACTCTCCCTCCTGCTTCTCCCGGCTGCTCGGCGACGAACACAACGGCTTCTGGCGGCTGGCCGCCGCGGAACGCGACAGGGCCACCCGGCGGGCGTACGTCGAGGACTCGCTGGTGCTCGCGACCGACTGGGAGACCTCCACCGGGACGGCCAGGGTCGTCGACTTCATGCCGCCCCGCTCCGGCAATCCCGACCTCGTGCGGATCGTGGAGGGCCTGTCCGGCGCCGTGGAGATGACGACCGAGATCCGCATCCGATTCGACTACGGCCGCATCGTGCCGTGGGCCCGCCGGATCGGCGGTCACCTGCACGCCGTAGGCGGCCCGGACTCGGTCTGGGTGCACTCCCCGATCTGCCTGGAGGGCGGCGACTACCGGCACGAGGCGACGTTCACGGTCGCCGCCGGCGAGCGGGTGCCGTTCGTCTTCACCTGGCACCCCTCCCACCGGCCCCAGCCGGAGCGCATCGACCCTTTGCGCGAGCTCGGCCTCACCGTCGCCGTGTGGCGGGAGTGGATCTCCCGTTGCGGTTACCGGGGTCCCTGGCGGGACGCCGTCGTCCGATCGCTGATCACGCTCAAGGCGCTCACCTACAGCCCGACCGGCGGGATCATCGCGGCGCCGACCACCTCGCTGCCCGAGCACCTCGGCGGAGTGCGCAACTGGGACTACCGCTACTGCTGGCTGCGCGACGCGGCGATGGCACTCGACGCGCTCCTGCGATGCGGATACGTCGAGGAGGCGGACGCCTGGCGCGTGTGGCTGCTGCGCGCCATCGCCGGCCGCCCCGAGGACCACCAGATCATGTACGGCGTGGCCGGCGAGCGCCGCCTGCCGGAGACGACGCTCGACTGGCTGTCCGGCTACGAGGGCTCACGCCCCGTCCGGATCGGCAACGGCGCCGCCGGCCAGTTCCAGCTCGACGTCTACGGTCAGGTGGTCAACGCCCTCTACAGGGCGCGCAAGCAGGGCATGCCGCCCGACGACTACACCTGGTCACTGGTGATGAAAGGGGCCGAGTTCCTCGAACACAACTGGGACCGGCCCGACGAGGGACTGTGGGAGGTGCGCGGCCCCCGCCGGCACTTCGTCCACTCCAAGATCATGGCGTGGCTCGCTCTGGACCGCGTGACCCGGGGGGCCGCGGAGCTGGGCCGCACCGGGCCGTTCGACCGGTGGAGCGCCCTGCGCGACCGCATCCACGCGCAGGTCTGCGACAAGGGCTACGACCCCGAACGCAACACCTTCACCCAGTCCTACGGCTCCCGTGAACTGGACGCCGCCCTGCTGCGGATCCCCATCGTCGGCTTCCTGCCCCCCGACGACCCCCGCGTCATCGGCACCGTCGAGGCCATCGAACGCGAACTCATGACCGACGGCTTGGTCCTGCGCTACCCCCTCGCCGAAGACAACCCCGTCGACGGCCTTCCCGGCGGCGAAGGCGCCTTCCTCGCCTGCAGCTTCTGGCTCGCCGAGGCCAGAGCCATGATCGGCCGCCACGACGACGCCGTCGAGCTGTTCGAACGCCTCATCGCCCTGTCGAATGACGTCGGCCTCCTCGCCGAGGAATACGACCCCAGAACAGGCCGCCAACTCGGCAACTTCCCCCAGGCCTTCAGCCACGTCCACCTGATCCACACCGCCCAGGCGCTGAGCGGAGCACGAACATCGGCACCACCCGCACCGGCCGTGGCCCGCACCCGCACCAGCGCGCGGTGAGCTCAAGGACGTCGTTCTCGGGAGGTCCTGAAGCGGCATCGACCCTGCTCGCGCGGCGCTGCCCGTCGACCCACACCTCCAAGCCGACGGTGGCCGAGCAGCACCGGCGAAGAGTGCCGGTCAGGAGTCCGCCCCAGCCAGGACAACCGGCCCGGGCGTCGGTGACTCATGCACCGGGGAGTGTCGCGACGGGCTACTTGTGCGGGTCGTCGACCTTGAGCGGATCCCCGGTTGTGGAGACGAAGACGACGAGGAGCTCGGCCGGCTCCTTGTTGCTGACGTTCTCCGTGGCGACGTGGTGGGCTCCTGGCTGCTCGGTCCAGTTCTCGCCCTGGTGGTATGTCCGCATCGGTGCGCCGTCAAGCCGGCTGCGTACCGTGCCCTTGAGCACATAGGCGTAGACGAACGCGTCGCCGTGCCGGTGCGGCATGGCTCGGGCGTCCGGCGGCAGGGTCACGATCGCCGAGGTGAAGGTCTTGCCGGGGACGTTCGGGAGCGCCTTCTGGATCAGGACTTTGAGGCTCTCCGAAGGGTGTCCCGTAGCCATCGCCGCGCCGGCGTGTTCCTGTGTCGCGTGTGTCGCCTGGGTGACGGTGGTGACCTGGGCCTGTGACGCCCGGATGGCCTGCGCGGCCGGTTGCTCCGTCCCGGGGGCGCAACCGAGGATCGCGGCAGCAGCGCCGGCGATCAGCACTCCGCCGGCGATTCGCTCTCTGATCATGAGTGTTGTGCTCCTTGTTCGTCCGTGACCTGGATGATGGTCTTGCCTGGTGTGCGGCGGTGACGGGCGAACGCCGCGGCCGTTTCGGCCAGCGGTCGCACGTCGCCGACGATGGGGTTGAGTCGTCCGGCCCGCAGGCGCTCGGCCAGGTCGGTCAGCCGGGCGCGGTCGGGCTCGACGACGAAGAAGACGGCTCGCCCGTCCTTGGGCTGCACGGTGGGCGGCATGGCGATGGTGACGAGGGTGCCGCCCGGACGTACCAGCTCGGTCGATCGTGCGAGGATGTCGCCGCCGATCACGTCGAGCACCACGTCCACCTCGCCGACGCCCCGCAGGTCGTCGGCGTCCAGGTCGAGGAAGGTCCGCGCGCCGAGGCCGAGCACGACATCGCGGTCGTCGGCCCGGCCGGCGCCGATCACCCGGGCGCCTACCTCTCGCGCGAGTTGGACGGCGATCGAGCCGACGCCGCCCGCGGCGCCATGGATCAGGACGGTCTGGCCGGTCGTGAGGTGGGCGTGGTCGAACAGGGCCTGCCACGCGGTCAGTCCGGAAATGGGCAGCGCGGCGGCCACGGTGTGGTCGACGTCGGCCGCGAGGGGGGCGAGGTTGCGCGCCTCCACCGCGGTGTATTCCGCCAGGGATCCGTTGCGAGCCCAGTCGGTCAGTCCGAAGACCCGCTGGCCCACGGTCAGGCCCGTGGTTCCGTAGCCGAGCTCGACCACGACTCCGGACAGCTCGTGCCCCGGAATGGTGGGTGTCCGGTCGCGGCCGGCGCGATCGGTCCACGTCGCCGGCCAGTCGAGCTCTCCGGGGGTGAAGCCCGCGGCGTGCACGCGCACGATGACGTCGTTCTCCGCGGCGTGCGGGTACGGCATGTCGGTCAGGGTGAGACCGCCGACATCAGCGTCACGATCACGCACGGTGATTGCTCGCATCTTTGATCCTTTCGTCCCGGATTGGTTGCGGGCGGCTCAATACGGGGGTCCGCCTGTGGCGCGACTGGGTCCGCCTGTGCGCTGGTGGTGACGGCTCCCCACCGCCGAGGTCGCGGACCGCCCGTCGCGGGTGCGCTCGTGAGCCCGCGGACGCCCGGCGTCAACTCCGGCGATCACGGAGAGCACTCCGCGAACGCGATGTAGAGGCAGGCCGTGGCCCCCGGCCCCCGCCATCACGGACCACCCCGCGACGATGGCGGGGACCGAGGCGAGGAACTCCGGCCGGGCTTCCCGGGGTACGCGGACCCGTGGTCGCAGCGACGCCAGTCCACCGGCGCGCCGATATATGTCTGTTATGGCCTTTATGTCCGCCTCCAATTTGCCCGACCGGCGGCACCCCATGCCGCCTCCATGCGGCCAGGAAGCACTCATTTTTGGACGGACCGAAGCACAGTCGTACGCTCGGCCATGACCGCTACACCGACTCTCACGACCACCGCGATCATGAGAACAGCGGACTCCAGCACGATCGGCGCCAAGTGGCAGACGCAGGATCCGTTCGCGTCCTGCATCAGTGAATCCATCCGATCGACAGGGCAATCCGCCCGCGGATGAGCGGACGGCCCGCGCCCGGTAGCGTGACGGGCATGCGGATCGAGGACTACGCCCTGGTGGGTGACATGCAGTCGGCCGCCCTCGTCGGCCGGGACGGTTCGATCGACTGGTTGTGCCTGCCGCGGTTCGACTCCCCCTCCTGCTTCACCCGGCTGCTCGGCGACGAGCACAACGGCTTCTGGCGCCTGGCCCCCGCCGGACACGAGCAGGCCACGCGCCGCGCGTACGTCGAGGACACGCTCATCCTCGAGACCGTCTGGGAGACGCCCACGGGCGCGGTCAAGGTCATCGACTTCATGCCGCCGCGGCACGCCAACCCCGATCTCGTCCGGATCGTGGAGGGCCTGTCCGGCACCGTGGAGATGACGACGGAGATCCGCATCCGCTTCGACTACGGCCGCATCGTCCCCTGGGTGCGCCGCAGGAACGGGCACCTGCACGCCATCGGCGGCCCCGACTCGGTCTGGATCCACTCACCCGTCCCGCTGCGCGGCGGCGACTACCGGCACGAGGCGACGTTCACCGTCACCGCCGGGCAGCGATTGCCGTTCGTGTTCACCTGGCACCCCTCCCACCAGCCGCAGCCGGAGCGGATCGACCCGCTGGAGCAGCTAGCGGAGACGAGGCTCCTGTGGGAGGAGTGGGTCTCCCGATGCGGTCACCGGGGTCGCTGGCGCGACGCCGTGGTCCGCTCGCTGATCACACTCAAGGCGCTCACCTACAGCCCGACCGGCGGCATCGTGGCCGCGCCGACCACGTCGCTGCCCGAGCACCTGGGCGGGGTGCGCAACTGGGACTACCGCTACTGCTGGCTGCGCGACGCCTCCATGACGCTCGACGCGCTGACCGGCGCCGGTTACGTCGAGGAGGCGGACGCCTGGCGTTCCTGGCTGCTGCGCGCCATCGCCGGCCGCCCCGAGGACGTCCAGGTCCTGTACGGCGTGGCCGGCGAACGCCGCCTGCCGGAGATGACCCTCGACTGGCTGTCGGGCTACGAGAACTCGACGCCGGTGCGGATCGGCAACGGCGCGGCGACCCAGCTCCAGCTCGACATCTACGGGGAGTTCGTCGACGCCCTCTTTCAGGCGCGCAAGCAGGGCATGCCGCCGGACGACCACGCCTGGGCCCTGGTCACGAAGATCATGGAGTTCTTCGAGCACAACTGGGACCAGCCGGACGAGGGACTGTGGGAGGTGCGCGGCCCCCGCCGGCACTTCGTCCACTCCAAGGTTATGGCCTGGGTCGCGGCCGACCGCATGGTCCGTGTCATCGAGGAGCTGGGCCGGAGGGGCGACGTGGAGCGCTGGCGTGCCCTGCGCGACCGCATCCACGCCGAGGTCTGCGACAAGGGCTACGACCCCGAACGCAACACCTTCACCCAGTCCTACGGCTCCCGCGAACTCGACGCCGCCCTGCTGCAGATCCCCATCGTCGGCTTCCTCCCATCCGACGACCCCCGCGTCATCGGCACCGTCGAGGCCATCGAACGCGAACTCATGACCGACGGCTTCGTCCTGCGCTACCCCCTCGCCGAAGACAACCCCGTCGACGGCCTCCCCGGCGGCGAAGGCGCCTTCCTCGCCTGCAGCTTCTGGCTCGCCGAGGCCAGAGCCATGATCGGCCGCCACGACGACGCCGTCGAACTCTTCGAACGCCTCATCGCCCTCACCAACGACGTCGGCCTCCTCGCCGAGGAATACGACCCCAGAACAGGCCGCCAACTCGGCAACTTCCCCCAGGCCTTCACCCACATCCACCTCATCCGCACCGCCCAGGCGCTTGCGGGCTACGCCGGGCAGCGGTAGCCAAGGCTCCTCGCGCACTCACGGAACCCGAGCGACCGATACAGCCGGGTGGGCACCGGATAGGCGTCGTCGCCGCGCGGGCTCACGCCGCCGGCGTCCCAGAGCATGGTGGGCCACTCGTGCTCCCGGCCGGCGTGCCCCCGCACCCGGTTCACGGCTCGCCGGCTACGACTGGCCGGCGATGCGGGCGAGCAGCCGGGCGAACTCCGGCGGCGGCGCGACGACCAGCCGGGTCTGCCCGTCGTGACTGATGAGGTCGGCCTGGATGCGGGTCAGCTTGCCCCGGCGCCACCAGTACACGTGGGGGCTGAGCCCGTCGGTCCGGCCGGCGTGCTCCCGGTGGGCGAAGATGCGCAGGCGCTCGATCGCGCGGACCACGCCGATGCCGGCCACCGGGTGCACCGCGACCATGCCTCGATGCGGCAGCACGGCGAGCGTGCCGTCCTCGGGCACGTCCATGTACGCCGTGAGGCGGCGCAGGTGGGCCGCCGCGCTTGGCGCGGACAGCAGCGAGACCTCGGTCCCCGCGAGGTCGAGCTGCGACACGGTCGGCCGCTCGTCGGTCAGGGCGTTGCCGATCGCCACGTCGAGCGCCTCGGCCGGCGGGATCGGCCAGCAGAAGGCCTCCTCCGGGCGCACCGGACGAGCGCCGATGGTCAGCACCTCGATCAGGTCGGCGCTGAGGTGGCGGCCGATGATCCGGGAGGGGTCGGGGAAGGCGGGGTCGTCCGCGGCGTGGACCCGCGTGCGCAGCAGCGGCTTGATGGGCGTGAGGTTGCAGGCGTCGAACGGCTCGCCCGACACCGCGTGGGCCAGGTGCTCGGAGACCAGCATCGGCCAGTCCTCGCGGGCGCGGCGACCGGCCTCTCTGCGCAGGCCGACGAGGTTCACCGCCCGCTCACGCTCAGGCGAGGTCAGGGTCAGCGACGTGCCGTCGGCCGCGAACGCGCAGGTGTAGCCCATGGTCTCGGCGACCAGGGCCAGCAGGGAGTCGAGATCGACGTCCTCGACGGCTCTCAGAGCGGGATGGTCCGGTCGCGTCCGGCTAAGCAGTCGCCGCAGGAGTCCCAACGCACCATCCCTTCACCACGGCCCGGGCATATCCGGGCGCGTCTCAGGTTGCCGCGTCAGAGTCGCGGAAGGTGCCCGCGACAGAGCACGATTCGGTCACAATAGCCACATTCGTCTCTAACCACATCGCCATCTGTGGTGTGCCATGGCCGACAGGCAGGCCCGCGACGACCGGGACGCCCAGCGGGACCAGGAGTTCCGTCAGCACGGGCAGCGGGTCGCCGCAGTCGACCCACGATCCCAGCACGATGCCCGCCGCGCCGTCGAGACACCCGGCCTGCAGCAGTTGCGTCACCATGCGGTCGATCCGATACGGCTCCTCGGTGACGTCCTCCAGCAGGACGATGCGGTCCCGCGCACGCAGCGCGTACGGCGTGCCGCACAGGGCGGCCAGCAGAGCGAGGTTTCCCCCGGTGAGCCGGCCCTCGGCCCGGCCGGGCACGATCACCCGGTCGCCCGTGACCGGCGCGGGCGTGCCGCCTTCGAACAGGGCCTCGCGCAGGTGGGCGAAGGTGACCGGCTCGGGCCCCTCCGGGTCGCTGATCGTCGCGCCCGCCGGCATCGGCCCGAACAGCGTCGCCAGGCCCAGCCGGTCGGCGAAGGCCCGGTGCAGCGCGGTGATGTCGCTCGACCCGAGCAGGATCTTCGGACCGGCCGCCGTCATGGCGTCCCAGTCGAGCAACCCCAGCAGCCGGGTGGTGCCGTAGCCGCCCCTGGCGCAGATGACCGCCGCCACCCCGGGATCGCACCACGCGTCCTGGAGGTCGGCCGCCCGTGCGGCGTCCGGCCCGGCCAGGTAGCCCTCCCGCGCGAGGATCGACGCCCCGTGCACGACCCGCAGTCCGAGCCCGGACAGGACCTCCGTGCCGCGCTCGAGCCGTACGGGATCGACGGGGCCGGCCGGCGCGACCAGCGCGACGGTGTCGCCGGGCCGCAGCCGCCGGGGCAGGCTCGGGACCGTTACCGAGGCGTCACCGTCCGCCCCGCCGCGGAAGCGCTCGCTCACCCTTCAAAGGGTGTCAGACTTAGCGGTATCTATGCGACCTCCGACGCACATCCTCGTGGTCAACGGTGTCAAGGTCCGTCGTCCGGTGTTCGTTGTCGCGGCGCCGCACTCCGGCGCGGACCTGCTGAGCCGTGCCCTCAAGCGCTCGCCGGGTTTCCACGTGACCATGGGCAGGGGCCCGGTGGCACGGGTCGTCCACGCCTTCGCCAGGAGGCCGTCGATCGCCCGCAGCGGCGGCGCCCCGCAGGTGCTGCGCGACGTGCTGGCCGAGGCGTGGCAGGTGGTGCCGGCGGCGTGCGCGGAGTGCACGGCCACCTGCCGGGAGGCGGGCGGCATCGTCGGCGCGGGGCCGTGCGTCGGGCCGGGCGCGCTGTCTCGCTTCGGCGACGCCAGCCCCGACCTGCTCTACAGCGTGCCGGTGCTGCTGCGGGCGTTCCCCGACGCCCGGCTCATCCAGATCATCCGCGACGGCCGCGACGTCGTTGCCGACATGCTCGCCGACCCCGCCTGCATGACCTGGGTCAAGCCCCACATGCTGAGCGAGGACGCCGAGTTTCCCAACCCGTTCCTCGGCGTGCGCTCGGCCGAGCACCGCGAGCGCTGGGCCGGCATGCCGCCCGCGGGCAAGTGCGCCCTGCGCTGGCGCGGCGCCGTGCGGCTGAGCGCCGCCCTGCGCCGCGAACTGCCCGGCGAGCATCTGCTCACCCTGCGGTACGAGGACATGGTGGCCTCGCCGGGAGAGGCGATCGACGCGGTGTCGTCCTTCCTGGAATCGAAGATCTCCACGATCGCGCTGTACGGCAGGACGATCCCCCGGCCGGGAAGCTGGCGCAGGCGGCTGTCGGCCGAGGACGCCGAACTGGTGGAGAAAGTAACCAGGGACGAGCTCGCCCGCCTCGGCTACCGCTGAGCCGTGTCTCAGGCGCCGCTGACGCCGAGCCGTATCTGAGGCGCCGCTGACGCCGAGCTGTGTGTCAGGCCAGGCGTCTCGGGTGCGCCTCAGGCGCCGCCCGGGCCGGAGCCGGTGAACTGCGTGCGGTACAGCTCGGCGTAGGCGCCGGCCCGCTCCAGCAACTCCTCGTGCCGGCCGCGTTCGACGACCCGGCCGTCGTCGACCACCAGGATCGTGTCGGCCTCGCGGATGGTCGACAGCCGGTGGGCGATCACCAGCGACGTCCTCCCCCGCAGGGCGGTCTTGAGCGCCTGCTGCACCGCGGCCTCGGACTCCGAGTCCAGATGGGCGGTCGCCTCGTCCAGCACCACCACCCGCGGCGCCTTCAGCAGGAGCCGCGCCAGCGCGATGCGCTGCTTCTCCCCTCCCGACAGCCGGTAGCCGCGGTCGCCGACGACCGTCTCCAGTTCCTCCGGCAGGTTCTTCACCAGGTCGGCGATCTGGGCCGCGCGCAGGGCCTCCCAGATCTCCTCGTCGGTCGCCTCGGGACGGGCGTAGCGGAGGTTGCTGCCGATCGTGTCGTGGAACAGGTGGGCGTCCTGCATGACCACTCCCACCGTGTCCCTGATGCCGTCCAGGGTGGCGTCGCGGACGTCGACGCCGTTGATCCGGACGGCCCCCTCGTCCACGTCGTACAGCCGGGACACCAGTGAGGTGATGGTCGTCTTGCCCGCGCCCGAGTGACCGACGAGCGCCACCAGCTCGCCCGGGTGCGCGGTGAACGACACGCCCTTGAGCACCTCCTGCGAGGGCCCGGTGTCCGGGCGGGCCACCGACTCCAGCGACGCCAGCGAGACATCGGAGGCGGCCGGGTAGCGGAAGCGGACGTCGTCGAACTCGATCGTGACCGGTCCTTCGGGGATCGGTCCCGCGTCCGGCTTCTCGGCCACCATCGGCTTGAGGTCGAGCACCTCGAAGACGCGGTCGAAGCTCACCAGCGCGGTCATCACGTCCACGTGGACGTTCGACAGGCTGGTCAGCGGGCCGTAGAGCCGCATCAGCAGGGACGACTGGGCGACCAGGGTGCCGAGCGCGAAGGCCCCGGAGATCGCGAGCACGCCGCCGAGACCGTAGACGAGGGCGGTCGCCAGCGCGGCGACCAGGCCGAGCGCGATGCGGAACACCGCGCCGTACATGGCGACGATCACGCCCACGTCGCGGACCCGTCCCGCGCGGTCCGCGAAGTGGGCCGCCTCGTCGTCCGGCCTGCCGTACAGCTTGGCGACCATGGCGCCGGCCACGTTGAACCGCTCGGTCATCACCGAGCTCATCTCGGCGTCGAGCTGCATCTGCTCGCGGGTCAGCGTGGACATTCGGCGGCCGACCCACTTCGCCGGGAAGACGAAGATCGGCAACAGGACCAGCGCGACCAGCGTGACCTGCCACGACAGCACGAGCATGGTGACGAGCACCATGACCAGGCTGATGACGTTGGACACCACCGACGACAGCGTGCTGGTGAGGGCGCGCTGCGCCCCGATGACGTCGGTGTTCAGCCGGGACACCAGCGCGCCGGTCTGGGCGCGCATGAAGAACGCGACCGGCATCCGCTGCACGTGGTCGAAGACCTCGGTGCGCAGGTTGTAGATCAGGCCCTCGCCGATCCGGGCGGAATACCACCGCTGGAGCAGGCCGAGCCCGGCGTCCAGCACCGCCAGCCCCCCGATCACCACGGCGAGCCACATCACGACGTCGACCCGCCCAGGGGTGATGCCGTAGTCGATGATCGCCTTCATCAACAGCGGGTTGGCGACCACGATGACCGCGTCGACCATGACCAGCGCGAGGAAACCGGCGATCTGTGTGCGGAACGGCCGGGCGTATCCGGCGATGCGCCGGACGGTCCCCGGCGCGATCCGCTCCTTCGTCACGGAGCTGTCACGCCGTAAGGACCGCATCACCTGAAGGCCGTAGCCCCCGTTCATCATCGACATATGTCGTACATCCTCCCAGCCGTGCAGCAGTGAGAGGACTCCCCCGATTCCCCGGTCAGCTCGAAGCGAACAGCATTTGTCCGTCCGACTCCGGCAGCACCTATCCGTTCGCCCCGAACAGCGCCCGGATGCGCACCACCTGCTCGGCCCGCTCGGCGGCCGCCTGCTCCTCCAGTGTGCGTCCCGGCGCGGCCTGCAGCAGCCGCTTCGTGGCGGCCGCGGCGGCGCGGTCGGTCCCCAGCAGCGCCGCGGCCAGGTCCTCTACGGCCTGGGCCAGCTCGGACGCGGGCACCGCGATCTCGGCCAGACCGAGGCGTACGGCCTCGGCGGCACCAACGGTACGCGCGGTCAGGCACATCTCGATGGCCCGGGGAACCCCCACGATGTCGGCCAGGGGCTTGGTCCCGGTCAGGTCGGGAACCAGCCCCAGCGCGGGCTCTTTCATGCAGAACTTCACATCGTCCGCGACGACACGCAGGTCGCACGCGAGTGCGAGCTGGAAGCCCGCCCCGATCGCGTGGCCCTGCACGGCCGCGATCGACACGATCTCCGGCCTGCGCAGCCACAGAAAACCCTTCTGAGCCTCGGCGATGCGCTGCTCGAACTCGGTGTCGGCGAGCGCCGCGGCGCTCGCGAACGATTCCTGTCCGGGCACCCCCTCGGGCGTGAACATGCGCAGGTCGATCCCGGCTGAGAAGGACGGCCCCTCGCCTCTGACCACGACCACTCTCACCTGCTCCGGAAGGGTCTCCCCGATCCGGGCCAGGGCCGACCATGTCGCGAACGTCTGAGCGTTGCGCTTGTCCGGCCGGTCCAAAGTGACGGTCGCGATCTCGCCGTCCACCTCGAAACGCAGTCCGACCCCGGCCGGCGCGGCCGCCGAGATCGTCGACGCATCGGAGCCGTCGCCCGTCACACGGGCGTGCTCCGGATATCCCCCCATTGCCGCTTCCGCCATGCCCCGCTCCTGCTTCAGTGCGGAAGACGTCGCCTCGCACGGCCGGTCCGGTGCGGCGCACCGTCCGTGCCGGGCGTCCGCCCTCCTGTTCATCTCGCGGTCGCGCCCGAGCTTACCGAATATCGTTCTGGCTGATCGGACACGACCGCCCCTCCTGCAGGAACGAGCGGCTGCGGTCGCGCGTCTTGAGGTGGATCTCTAGCGCTTGGACTTGCCCCGGGTCGCGCCGCCGCGCCCGCGCAGAGTCACCCCGGACTCGCTCAGGATGCGGTGGATGAACCCGTACGAGCGGCCGGTGGAAGCAGCCAGGGCGCGGATGCTCTCACCCGCGGAATAGCGCTTCTTGAGATCGGCGGCCAGCTTTTCCCGGTCGGCCCCGGTCACCCGGGTGCCCTTCTTCAGAGTCTCGGCCACGAGTACCTCCTGTAGTGCCAGACTTCCGCAGCGTTACTTCAGCCCATGATCAGTCATTTCGACGGGATCGGCTACCTACTCCGCGGGAAAAGATCCCTACCCGCTCAAATTAAGATCAGGCAAGCGCCACAAGATCGGAAAATTCGTCACTCCATGCGTCTTCTACTCCGTCTGGCAACAGAATCACCCTATCGGGCTGCAGCGCCTCCACGGCCCCCTCGTCGTGCGTGACCAGCACGATCGCGCCCGTGTAGGAGCCGAGGGCCGCCAGCACCTGATCGCGGGAGGCCGGATCGAGGTTGTTGGTGGGCTCGTCGAGCAGCAGCACGTTGGCGCTCGACAGCACCAGCGTCGCGAGGGCGAGACGGGTCTTCTCGCCGCCGGAAAGGACCCCGGCGGGCTTGTCCACGTCGTCGCCGGTGAACAGGAACGACCCCAGCACCTTGCGCAGGTCGACGTCGGCCAGGTCGGGCCCGGCCGAGCGCATGTTCTCCAGGACCGTACGCCCGGGGTCGAGCGTCTCGTGCTCCTGCGCGTAGTAGCCGAGCTTGAGCCCGTGACCGGGCATCACCTCGCCCGTGTCGGGCTTCTCGATGCCCCCGAACAGCCGCAGCAGGGTGGTCTTGCCCGCGCCGTTCAGGCCCAGGATGACGATCCGCGAGCCCCGGTCGACCGCGGCGTCGACGTCGGTGAACACCTCCAGCGAGCCGTACGACTTGGACAGGCCGCGGGCCGTCAGCGGGGTCTTCCCGCAGGGTGCGGGGTCGGGGAAGCGCAGCTTGGCGACGCGGTCGGAGCGCCGCTCGCCCTCGACGCCGGACAGCAGCCGCCGGGCGCGCCGCTCCATGTCCTGGGCCGCCTTGGCCTTGGTGGCCTTCGCCCGCATGCGGTCGGCCTGGGTCAGCAGGGCCGACGCCTGCCGCTCGGCGTTGGCCCGCTCACGCTTGCGCCGCTTCTCGTCGGTCTCCCGCTGGGCGAGGTAGGCCTTCCAGCCGACGTTGTAGGTGTCGATCACGCAGCGGTTCGCGTCGAGGTGGAGCACCCGGTTTACCGTCGCTTCAAGAAGGTTCACATCATGGCTGATGATCACCAAGCCGCCCTGGTGCGAGCGCAAAAACTCACGAAGCCAGCCGATCGAGTCCGCATCGAGGTGGTTTGTCGGCTCGTCAAGCAGGAGAGTCTCCGCTCCGGAGAACAAAATCCGGGCAAGTTCCACCCGCCGTCGCTGGCCGCCGGACAGGGTCTGCAGCGGCTGGCCGAGGACGCGGTCGGGCAGCCCGAGGCTGGAGGCGATCGAGGCCGCCTCCGACTCCGCCGCGTAGCCTCCGAGGACGTGCAGGCGGTCCTCCAGGCGGCCGTAGGCGCGCACCGCGCGGTCGCGTACGCGCTGGTCGTCGGACGCCATCCCGGCCTCGGCCTCGCGCAGCTCGCGGAGCACCTCGTCGAGGCCGCGGGCCGCCAGGATGCGGTCGCGCGCCAGCACGCTCAGGTCGCCGGTGCGGGGGTCCTGCGGCAGGTAGCCCACGCTGCCGGAGATCGTGACCGTGCCCGCGGCGGACAGGCCCTCTCCCGCCAGGACCTTGGTGAGGGTGGTCTTGCCGGCTCCGTTGCGGCCCACCAGGCCGATCTTGTCGCCCGGGTTCACCCGGAACGAGGCGCCCTCGATGAGCAGGCGCGAGCCGGCGCGAAGTTCGATGTCGGTAGCGATGATCATGGTTAAGGGGACACTCCCGTAGGTGATGAGGTCGGCGTCGGCACCGGGAGCGATCAGTCGGGAGCGCGCATGGGCTCAAGTGTAGTGCCGCCGTGTCCACCGCCGTCTGCGGTGAAACCCCGCCCTCGCTCCGCCGCCGCCCCGCCGCCGCACGGCCGGTCAGGGGTCGATCAGGCGGATCCGTACGGCGCGGAACAACGCGGGGGCGCCCTCCAGGACCGCCAGCCGGGGATCGGGGACGGTGAGGAAGGGGCCGGTCTCCAGGGCGAACAGCGGCGCGAGGCGCCGGTCGCGCCTGATCTCGTCGATCGAGCGCCGGTCCCCGCCGAGGACGACGGCCTCCAGGTCCGCGAGCCTCGGCAGGAGGACGCGGGCGGCCACCTCGGCGGCGGCCCCCAGCGCCTCGGCCGACTGCTTGTCCCTGCGCCGCGCGAAGCGCTGCTGCGACCACCCGCCGGCCGCGCTGCGCCCGTGGACCTGGCGCGAGCCGACCTTGCCCGTGACGAGGCGGGCGCCGGTGAAGACGCCGGCGGCGTGCCCGCCGAGCCGGGCCAGCAGCACGCCGACGGTCCGCTCACGGCGCACGTGGGCCACCAGCGCCGCCGCGGGCGGGGGCAGGCGCGGCTCGTCCTCGTGCCCACCGTCACCTTCACCGTCGCGGGAGGGGCGCAGCGGCGGGAACGGCATGTGGCACTCGGCGATCGCGCCGTCGGCGGCGTCGAGACGGACCAGGTCGGGCAGGACGACGGCCTCGATCGTGCCGTGCCGCCCGGCGAAGCTCGCGATCCATCGGGCGAGCCTCTCAGGGGCGACCGAGATCCATCTGCCGCCTCCAGCGGCGGGCCCTGCCGTCATGGCTGATCAGCCTACTCGTGCCCCGTCTGTAGGATTCCGTCCAACTGACGAGGAAATATAGGTGAATTTCCCCCCGTAGACGGCAAGTGCGGGGATTGGGCGTCCCACAATTCAATTGTGTCGCTCCCCTCCCCTCCGACGGCGCCGCTCGCCGCGGCTTCGCAACGCACCCCGGCGTCCGGTCCGGCCCCGGCGACCCCGTTCCCCCGGGACAGCGTGCGAGAACACGGCCCCGCGGACATGACGGGGGACCACGACCCGGCCACCATGGTGCGCAGATACACCCCGGCGGCGGCCGCCCCGCCATACGACCAGCGCGTGTACCCGCCCGAGGGTCACCAGCCCGGCCTCCCCGGCCCGGCCACTCCGCGCTTCCTCCCGGTGGTCGACCTCGACACCGGCGGCGCCGTGGCCATCGAGGTGACCGCCGAGCGGGCCTCCTCCGGCGGCCCGGGTGGCCCGGGCGTCGCGGGCGTCGCGGGCACGGTGAACGGCCTGCTGGCCGCCGCCCGCGAGGAGGCCCTGCTGCCGCTGGTCCTGCCGATCTCCGCCGCCGCCGTCGCCGGGGGCACGGCCGGCCTCGCACCCCTGCACGAGGCCATGCGCGTGTGCAACCGGCGTCCCCGCGAGGTCATCCTCGTGATCGAGGGCGATCCCGGGCCCGTGGAGCGCACGGCCCTGCTGTCCGGGATCGACGGCCTGCGCGCGGTGGGCTACCTCATCGCGTTCGGCGGGGTCGGCACCACCGCGCTGCCGCTCGACCTGCTCGCCGACGCCTCGCCGTACGTGATCGCGCTGTCCTCCGACCTGGTGAGGCGGGGGCCACGCGACCCCCGGCGCGGCGCGCTCGCGGAATCGCTGGTCCGGCTCGCGCGCGGCGTCGGCGCGCACGTGCTCGCCCCGGGCGTGCGGGACGAGACGGAGCTGGCGGCCATACGCGGCTGGGGCATCAGGCTCACGCAGGGCCCCCTGCTCGCGCCGTCCGACTGGCGGCCCTCCCACGGCTACAACCGTGTCCACGTGCCGCTGCCGGTGCCGGAGGCGGCCGCGGTCACCGCGTCGCTGGGCCCCAGGGTGCAGGAGCTCCTGCTTCCCGCGGTGACGCTGCCGGCCGGGTCGACGGCCGAGGAGGTGGTCGCCGTGCTGAGCGCCGAGCCCTCGATCACGAGCGTGATCCTGGTGGACGAATACCAGCGGCCGCAGGGCAGCATCGACCGCAGCCGGTTCCTGCTCTTCATGGCCGGGGCGTACGGCCACGCGCTGCACGCGAAGAAGTCCGCCGCCCGTCTGGCGGACACCGCGAAGATCGTGGCGAAGACGACCCCGGTGATCGCGGCCATGCAGGTGGCGGGGCAGGACAACGCCCGCGTGTACGACGACCTCGTGGTGGTCGACGAAGTCGGCAGGTGCATGGGCGTGGTGCGGGTCGGCGACCTGCTGCGACACGCCGCCGCCCTCCAGGCGCAGCCGGCCCGCTGAGCCCGCCTCGCCGGTCAGAGCCAGCCCTGCGCCTGGGCCTTCTGGACCGCCTCGATCCGGTTGCGCGCATCGGTCTTGTGGATGGCCGCCGAGAGGTAGTTGCGCACCGTGCCCTCCGACAGGTGCAGCCGCAGCGAGATGTCGTTGATCGTGGAGCCGTCCGCGGCCGCGGACAGCACGTCGCGCTCGCGTGTCGACAGCGGGTTCGGCCCGGCGCTGAGCGCGGCAGCGGCCAGACCCGGGTCGATCACGCGCTCGCCCCGCAGCACCCGCCTGATCGCGGCGGCCAGTTCGCTCGCGGGACTGTCCTTCACCAGGAAGGCCACCGCCCCGGCCTCCATCGCGCGGCGTAGGTAACCGGGCCTGCCGAACGTCGTGAGGATCACCACCCGGCACCCGGGGACCCGGCGGCGCAGCTCCTGCGCGGCGGAGATTCCGTCCCTGCCGGGCATCTCGATGTCGAGCAGCGCGATGTCCGGCCGGGTCGCCTCGGCGACGGCGATCACCTCGTCCCCGTCCGCCGCCTCTCCGACCACCTCGATGTCGGGCTCCAGGCCGAGCAGGGAGGCGAGCGCTCCCCGCACCATGCTCTGGTCCTCCGCCAGTACGACCCTGATCACTCGCCCAACCTATCCGCGATCAGCTCCGCCGTACGGCCCAGGGGCGGCGGAACCGCGACCCGCACCCTGAACCCCCACTTGCCGGCCTCGACCTCCAGGCTCCCGCCCGCCGCACGCACCCGCTCGCCGAGCCCGGTGAGGCCGTTGCCCGGCTCGTACGCGCCGCCGCCGTTGTCGGCGATCTCCAGCACCGCGCCCTCCTCGCCGTACACCACGTCGATCTCGCAGTGGGTGGCCCCGGAGTGCCGGACGACGTTGGTGGTGGCCTCGCGTACGGCCCAGGCGAACAGGCCGTCGAGGTCCTCGGGCAGCGGGGTGCCGCGGGTGCGCACGGTGAGGGCGACGCCGGCGGCGCCCAGCGCCGACCTGGCGCCGTCGATCTCCTCCGACAGGCGGCGCCGGCGGTATCCGCTGACGGCCTCGCGCACCTGGGCCAGCGCCTGCCGCGCCACCGACTCGATGTCGGCCACCTCCCCGGCCGCCTTCGGCGAGCCCTGCTCGCCCAGGCGGCGGGCCAGCTCGCTCTTGAGCACGATGAGCGAGAGGCTGTGTCCCAGCAGGTCGTGCAGGTCTCGGGCGATCCGCAGCCGCTCCTCCGTGGCGGCCAGCCTGGCGACCTCGCTCTGCGCCTGCCTGAGCTGGACGACGAGGACGCGAGTGTTGCGGACGCTCATGAACAGCACGCCGAGTGTGGCGATCTGCAGCACGAGCGCCCACACCGTGCCGTCGTCGGCGCCCATGAGCTTGCCCTCGGCGACGACGAGCACGGCCATGGTCGCGAGACCCAGCAGGGCGCGGCGGGGCGGCAGACCCATCGCATAGACGACCACCAGGTAGACCGGCAGGGCCAGCCAGGAAGTGCTCTGGAAGATCAACGGGAAGACGGCCCCCATCACCGTCGCGACGCCGAGCAGGGGGAACATCCACCTTGGATGGTGCTCGAGATCGCGCGGCCCCAGCACGACCGCCAGGTAGACGGCCACGAAGGCCGCGAGCGAGACCATCCACCAGACCGCCCGCGCGCCGCTCACCGTGCCGTCGGTCACCTCGGACACCGGGTAGAAGAGGTAGGTCAGACCCAGCGACATGCCCATCAGGCGCCTCAGGCGGAGGGGACGGTCGTCCATCCCGCCGAAGGTGAACACGCTGGCCAGCCGGCTCATCTCTCTGTCCCTCCGAACGTGGCGGATATCAGGCGCGCACCGTGGCGCCGTGTCCGATCAGGCGCGCACCGTGGCGCCGTGTCCGATCAGGCGCGCACCGTGGCACGACGGTAGGCGACGAGTGCCAGCGCCACCAGGGCCACCCCCCAGGCGAGGATGCCGGCCGCGTCGGCCGCGTGCGGGGCCTCGCCCGCCGCGATCTGCCATCCCACGCGCGCGTAGTCGTACGACGGGGTCACGTGGGCGATGCTCTTCATGGCCGCGGGCATCATGCTCTCGGGGAACCAGAGCCCGCCGAGCAGGGCCAGCCCGAACATGCCGATCATCGCGACGGGCTGCGCGGTGTCCGGCGGCAGCAGGGACCCGATCGCCAGGCCCAGCGCGGCGAAGGGGATCGTGCCTGCCCACATCGCCAGGATCAGCTCCACCCACTGCAACGGCGGCAGCGAGACGTGCTGGGTCAGCACCGCGGCCAGGCCGACCAGCAGCAGCGACGGCAGCACCAGCAGCATCGAGGAGGCCAGCTTCGTCAGGATGATCGCCCGGCCCGGCAGCGGAGTGATCTGGAGCTGCCGCAGCCAGCCGCTGTGCCGCTCCTGCGACCAGGGCACGGCCGTCGACATCATGGCGGCGGCCAGCGCGCCGTACGCGGCCATCGAGACCATCAGCAGGACGCTGCCGCGCAGCCCGGTCGCCTGGTCGGACTCCGCCCCCCAGAGGTTGGAGTAGAGGAGGTAGAACCCGACGGGGAAGGCGACCACGAAGATGATGTAGCGCTTGTTGCGCAGCATCCGCAGCATTTCGACCTTGATGTAGTGCCGCATCGTCAGGCCTCCTTGGTGAGGGCGAGGAAGGCGTCCTCCAGGTCGGCCCCGTGGACCTGGAGGTCGCGGATGTCGAGGGTGGTCTTGCGATACAGGGCGGCGACGGTGGCGTCGAGGTCGGTGGTGCGCAGCGTGACCCGGCCGCCCTGGAGTTCCACGCCGGTCGTGCCGGGCAGGGCGTCGAGCCCGGCGACCGGCTGGTCGCCCAGCAGGAAGCTCACCGCCTGGCCGGCGACCCCGGCCTTGATCTCGGCGGCGCTGCCGTCGGCGACGACCCGGCCGCGGGCGATCACGACGACCCGGTCGGCGTTCTCGTCGGCCTCCTCCAGATAGTGGGTGGCGAACAGGATCGTCCGGCCCCCTGCGGCGTACGCCCGCATGTTGTCCCAGAACGTACGGCGGGACTCGACGTCCATGGCCGCGGTGGGCTCGTCGAGCAACAGCAGCCTCGGCCCGCCCGCGACGGCCAGCGCGAACCGGACCCGCTGGGTCTGGCCGCCGGACAGCCGGTCGGCCCGCCGCCGGGCGAGTTCGGTGAGGTCGGCGAGCCGGAGGATCTCCTCCAGCGGCAGCGGACGCGGGTAGAGCCGCCGGACGAAGTCCACGGTCTCGGCCACGGTCAGCTCGGGGATCAGCGCGCCCTCCTGGAGCATCGCGCCGATCTCCCCGTTGGCGACCGCCGTCTCCGGCGCCTCGCCGAAGACCCGGATCTCGCCGGAGCTGGGCCGCAGCAGGCCCAGCAGCATGTTGAGCGAGGTGGACTTCCCGGCCCCGTTCGGCCCGAGGAGGGCGACCGTGGCGCCGGCCGGGATCTCCAGGTCGAGGCCGTCGACCGCGAGCACGTCCCCGTATCTCTTGGTGACGTCGGTGAAGGCGATGGCGTTCATGCCCTCACGGTAGGGATCGGGCGGGTCCGGTCATCAGTGCCGCGTCTCCGGCCTTCGCGGTGACATTTGTCATCCACGGGCCCCGGGGGTCAGGCCGCCTCGGCACTGAGGGTCGGCGCCACGGGACGGCGGGCCGCCAGGCGTGCGGGGAGGGCGGTGAGCGCCGCCGTCGCCAGGAGGACCGCGAGCGCGGCGGAGATCATCCAGGACATGGGAGGCGCGGTCGTCTCCCCGGCGCTGAACAGCCAGTACACGAAGACGCCCAGGGGTACGCCGGCGACGGCGCCGAGCAGGGCGGGCAGAAGCTGGGCGGTGGACAGCCCCGCGCAGACCTGCCCCGGGGTGGCGCCGAGCGTACGCGCGACGGCCATGTTCACCCGGGCCTCCGTCGCGGTGGTCCAGGTGAGCGCGAGGGTGTTCACGGCGGCGAGCGCGATCAGCAGGACGGTGACCGCCAGCAGCAGCCGGCGGTCGTGGACGTCTCGCAGGTTGGGCAGGGCGGAGGAGCCCAGGCCGTACTCCCGCGCGGGCTGGGCGTGGACGGCCAGCAAGGCGACGACCGCGATCAGCGTGGTGGCCGTGGAACACGCCTGCAGCACGGCGCGGCCGGGCCGCCGTGCGGTCAGCCGTAGCCCGAGCAGAAGCGGGGCGGGCAGCAGCCCGGACAGCGCAGTCAGCAGGGGGTGGTGACGGGGGCGGCGGGCGGCGCCGCCCAGTGCGGTGACGGTCGCGGTGCGCAGTGCGCGCAGCGTGGGACGCAGGGTGGACAGCCCCGCCACCGCCACGGCGAGAGCGGTCGTCGCGACGACGGTGGCTCCGGCCGGGCCGGCGACGTCGCCGATCCGGCTGGCGGTGGGGCTCGCGATGGCGGGCTCGGCCAGGCGGGCGAGCACCAGACCCAGCGCTTCGGCCAGCAGCGCCAGCGCCAGATATTCGGTGAGCAGGACCGCGGCGATCAGGCCGGGGCCGGCGCCGACGGCCTTGAGCAGTCCCGCCCGCCGTGACTGCTCCCCGGCGCGTCCCGCGGCCAGAGCCGCCACTCCGGTGACGGCCAGGAACCCGAGCAGCCAGCTGCCGACGACCAGGATCGGCTGACTGTCGCGGAGCATGACGGCGTCCTGCTCGGCCTTGAACTGCCAGGTGTGGAAGGTGACCCTGACGGTGGGGTGGTGGTGGGCGTCGACGAAGGCCTGGGTGGCGTCGGGGTCGCGCAGCTTGAGGTCCATGGCCGTGGTCACCGGCAGATCGTTTCCGGCGGCCAGTGCGCGGGCGTCCGATCGGGTGAGCCAGGCCAGTCCGGTCGGGTCGCTGGGGCCGCCGCCAGGGCCGATCTGCGCCGCCCACGGATAGATGGAGGTGGCCGCGGTGACGGCGATTCCGACGACGGGGTACGCGCGGCCCTCGATGGTCACCCGGTCGCCGACGCGCACACCGAGCGCGGCGGCGAAACCCCGTTCGAGCACCGCGCCGCCGGAACGCACCCAGCGGCCCGAGGTCACCAGCGGGCGGTCGACCGCGCCGGGCTTGTTCGCGGCGCCGTGCACCACCACCTTGGAGGTGGCGTCGCCCGCGACGAGAGTGGCGTAGACGATGCGGTAGGGACCGTTGTGGGCGACGACCTCGGGGGCGCGCGCCAGCGAGGTCAGGGTGGGGGCGACGGCGGGACCGGGATCGGGGGCGAGCGCCACCACGTCGGGGCCGGCGGTGGCCTCCCGGGTCTGCTGGTACAAGGCCTGGCTCACCCCCTGCAGCGACAGGCCCAGGGCGTAGGCGGCGGTGGCCACGGTCACCGCGAGCAGGAGCATCGCGGCCTGGGCCCGGTGCCGGCGGATGTCGGCCAGGACGAGCCGGAACACGATCACGGCGCTGCCCATCGCGGTCAGCCGTCCAGCCCGATCAGGCCGCCGAGCCACCCGGTGCCGGTGCCGGCCAGCCGGGTGTCGTCGACGAACATCCCGTCGCGCATGGACACGAGCCGGTCCGCGGTGGCCGCGACTCGCTCGTCGTGCGTGACGATCACGAGGGTCTGCCCCGCGGAGCGCAGTTCCTCGAAGATCCTCAGCACGTCGTGCGTCGCCGCGGTGTCGAGGTTTCCGGTCGGCTCGTCGGCCAGGACGACCAAGGGATCGTTGGCCAGCGCGCGGGCGATGGCGACCCGCTGGCGTTGTCCGCCGGACAGCTGCGAAGGCAGATGCCGGGCGCGGCCGGTGAGCCCGACCCGCTCCAGCAGCAGGCTCGCGCGCCGCCTCGCCTCGCGCCGTGAGCGCCCGGCCAGCAACGCGGGCAACTCCACGTTCTCGGCCGCCGACAGCTCCTCCATGAGGTGGAAGGCCTGGAAGACGAATCCCACCGACCGGCGCCGCAGCCGCGCCAGAGCCCGCTCGCTCAGAGTGTCGACGCGCCGCCCGGCCAGCCACACCTCCCCGTCGGTCGGCCGCTCAAGGCCGCCCAGTAGATGCAGCAGAGTCGACTTCCCGCAGCCGCTGGGCCCCATCACCGCCAGCGTCTGCCCTTCGGGGACCTCCAGGTCGACCGCGTCGACCGCGCGGACCCGGCTCCGTCCCTCGCCGTGCTCCTTCACCAGGCCGCGAACCCCGATCAGCGCGTTCATGCATCCTCAGCTTCGTCGTCGACCGCGGACACCGGGGACCAGGCCCGCTCACAGGCCTCCAGCCAGCGCAGGTCAGCCTGCAGCCGCAGCACGACCCCCTCCAGCAGCAGGACGGCGGCAGAGCCCTCCGGCTCGGCCAGAGCGGCGTGCTGCGCCTCACGCAGACGGCGCAGCAGCTCACGGCGCTGCGCCGCCACGAGCTCGACCGGGTCGGCGAGCCTGGCCGCGGCCGCCACAACGAGCTTGAGATGAAACTCCGCCAGGTCCGGTTTCGGCCAGCCCACCTCGGTCAGCCAGGCGGCCACCCGCTCCTGCCCGGCCGGCGTCAGCGCGTAGACCTTCCGCTCCGGCCGCTCGGGCAGGCCGCTCGCCCGCTCGGAGACGATGAGCCCGGCCTTCTCCAGCCGGGTCAAGGTCACGTAGATCTGGCCGGGGTTCATCGACTCGCCGAGCGGGCCGAGACTGCGCCGCAGCCGGGCACGCAGGTCGTACCCGTGCGACGGCTCTTTGGCGAGCATCGCCAGCACCGCGTCCTGCATGCGACCCCCTCTAACGGTTATCCAATGGATAGCGGTTAGCCATTAGAAGTGTCAAACGGTCCCCGCCCGGGACCTCCCGCACAGGGAGGCCACGGGTTCACGCGTGGAACCGAGTGGAAACGAAGGGACGGACAGGCGGGCGGAGACGGCCGCCACCGCCCGGCCGGAAGGCGCGGGCGGCTCCCCGGCCCCGCCGGGTGACCTCACCCGGCCGGCTCGGCGGCTCAGAGGCGGCAGGTCAGAGGCGGCGGCTCAGACGCGGCAGGTCAGAGGCGGCAGGTCAGAGGCGGCAGGCGAAGATGGCGGTGACGAGGATCGCCTTGGCGCCGATCTCCCAGAGCTGGTCCATCACCAACTGGTGGCCCTTACGCGGGACCATCGCCCGCACGGCCACCCAGCCCTCGCGGTGGAGCGGGGAGACGGTCGGCCCCTCCATGCCGGGGGTGATGGCGATGGCCTCGTCGATGCGCTCGGCCCGGATGTCGTAATCGATCATCACGAAGTCGCGAGCCACGATCACGCCCTGCAGACGGCGGATGAGCTGCTGGAACCCGTTGGCCTCGGGGGCGCCGGCCCGCTTGATCAAGATGGCCTCGGAGTGCGCGATCGGGTCGCCGAACACCTCAAGGCCGACGTTGCGCAGCGTCGTGCCGGTCTCCACCACATCGGCGACCGCGTCGGCGACGCCGAGCCTGATCGCCGTCTCGACCGCGCCGTCGAGCTTGATGACCCGGGCGTCCACGCCCTGGTCTGCGAGGTACTTGCCGAGCAGCCCGGGGTAGGAGGTGGCGATGCGCAGCCCGGACAGGCCGGCGACGCCGGAGTAGGCGCCCGGCGTGGAGGCGAAGCGGAACGTCGACTGGCCGAATCCGAGGGGCACGACCTCCTCGGCCGGGGCGCCGGAGTCGAACAGCATGTCGCGCCCGGTGATTCCGGCGTCCAGGGTGCCCTCGCCGACGTAGACGGCGATGTCGCGCGGGCGGAGGAAGAACAGCTCACAGGAGTTCTCGGAGTCGACGAGCACGAGTTCCTTGCTGTCCCTGCGCCGGCGGTAGCCCGCCTCCTTCAGCATGGTCTGGGCGGCCTCGGAGAGCGCGCCCTTGTTCGGTACGGCGATGCGCAGCATGAGT
Organism: Microbispora bryophytorum; assembly: GCF_006874465.1. Lineage (GTDB taxonomy): Bacteria > Actinomycetota > Actinomycetes > Streptosporangiales > Streptosporangiaceae > Microbispora > Microbispora bryophytorum. Next base: position 168,472 of record NZ_VIRL01000011.1, read on the forward strand.
GGAAGATCCTTTCGGGAAGAACGAGGTCGTTGGTCGATCTGCGGCCGCCGCGGCGGCTACAGATGCTTGTAGACCTCGTCCAGCCCGATTCCACGCGCCAGCATCAGGACCTGGACGTGGTAGAGCAGCTGCGAGATCTCCTCGGCCGCCCGGTCCGCCGACTCGTGCTCGGCCGCCATCCAGCTCTCCGCGGCCTCTTCGACGACCTTCTTGCCGATGGCATGGACGCCGGCGTCCAGGGCGGCCACGGTGCCGGACCCCGCGGGCCGGGTGCGCGCCTTCTCTGCCAGCTCGGCGTACAGCTCTTCGAAGGTCTTCATGGTCTCTCTCAGGTCGTGGGCCTGCGCGTTCAGGGTATCGGCCCCAGGGTAGTCGCGGGGGGCGGGCCGCCGCGCCCCGCGTCCACCCTGCGAGATCGGCACCTGCCCGGACGCGGCGGGATCAGGGGTCAGCCGAGGATCTTCCTGGCCAGCCTGAGCTGCTCCAGCGCCTGCTGGGACTCCCCGCCCTCGTGGCCGTTGAACGGCCAGACCGTGATGTCCTTGGGGCCGGCGTAGTGGTTGTAGGCCCCGAACACGGTCGAGGCCGGGGTGACGCCGTCGCGCAGGGCGACGGAGAACCGGGCGGGCGTGCGGGCCCGCGCCGCGAAGTGCAGGCCGTCGAAGTAGTCGAGGGTCGCGAAGATGTCCTCGACCCGGGTCCTGTGGATCCCGCAGAACCGGCCCAGCTCGCCGTACGGGTCCTCGTCGGTGATCTCGACCGCGCGCCGGATGTCGCACATGAACGGCACGTTGACGAACGCGTAGGCGAGGTCCGGCACGAGCGCGGCGGCGGCCAGCGCCATGCCGCCGCCCTGGCTGCCGCCGGTCACCACGACCCGCCCGGCGTCCACCAGGGGATGCGACCTGGCCGCCTCGACCGCACGCACGACGTCGGTGTAGAGCCGCCGGTAGTAGTAGTCGTCCCGGTCGAACACCCCCTGGGTGAGCTTGCCGGGGATCTGCGCGCCGTTGCCGCCCACCGGGTCGGGTGTGTCGCCCGAGCGCCAGGTGCCGCCCTGCCCACGGGTGTCCATCACGAACGTCGCGTATCCGGCGGCCGGCCACAGCAGCCAGTCGTGCGGCCGGCCGCGGCCGCCGCCGTACCCGATGAACTCCATCACGCACGGCAGCGGGCCCGACGCGCCCGCGGGCGCGATGAACCACCCCTTGATCGGATGCCCGCCGAACCCCGCGAACGTCACGTCGGCCACGTCAACCAGCGCGAGGTCGGCCTCGTACGGCTCGAAGACGGGGTTCAGGTCGTGCACACGCGCCTCGGCGAGCGTGCGGTCCCAGAAGGCGTCGAAGTCGGCGGGCTCCCGGCGCTCGGGCAGGTACGCACGCAGCTGGTCGAGGGGCAGATCGACGAACATGGGGGCTCCCGTGAAGTGGTGGGCCTGGCTCGTGTTACGCCGCAAGGTTACACAAGTGCCTTGTTTCAGACTTCTGACCCGGTTAAGGGCCATCCACTCGATCCACCTCATCACCGTTCACCCAGTTGAACTGGGGCAACATGCCCCGTACGGCGCGGCCTCCGAACCGGCAGGATGAAACAGCCTCTAGAAACTGATCCGGTTTAGTGCCGGTCTCTGCGCGAATTCGACGCGCGGCGGGATGCGCCGGCGCTACTACACCCGCGGGATCGCGCTGAGCGGTCTGAGGGGCTGACCTGGGGGGCTGATCTGGGCGGCTGACCTGAAGGGCCGAACGGCAAAGCCGGCCCCCCACATGCCACCGGGCCGCCCGTACGGACGGCCCGGTGGAAGTGGTGCTCAAGACGATGTGGCGAGGAGGACTCAGCGGCCGGTGAAGCGGCTTCCGCGCCCGCGGCGCCCGCTGTAACCTCCGCGGCCGCCCTGGCCGCCGTCGCCGCCGTAACCTCCGCGGCCGGCCTGGCTTCCGTATTCGGCCTGACCGCCGCCCTGGCTCCCGTACCCGGCCTGACCGTGCCCGGCCTGACCGCCGCCCTGGCTCCCGAATCCGGCCTGACCGTGCCCGGCCTGGCCGCTGTGCCCGCCCGCGCGGCCACGGCGGTGGCCGGCGCCGGGCTCGGTGCGGCTGTCGCCGCGATGACGCTCCCCGTTGTGCCGTCGGCGGCCGGGCGCCCGGTCGTCCCGCGCGGGCCGCAGCGGCCTGCGCACGTCGGGCTCCCACACCGGCACGGCCGCGCCGCTCGGCCGCCGGGCCCCGGCGATCTCGGCCAGGACCGGGTCGCCCGGCGTCACCCGGTGACGGGACGGGGTCACCCCCGCCTTACGGGTCATCGAGTCGGTGGCGCGGCGCTCGCTCGGCAGGACCAGCGTCAGCACCACGCCGCGCTCGCCCGCGCGGGCCGTACGGCCGCCCCGGTGCAGATAGCTCTTGTGGTCGGCCGGCGGGTCCACGTGCAGCACGAGGCTCACGTCGTCGACGTGGATGCCGCGGGCGGCGACGTCCGTGCAGACGAGCACCCCGATGGTGCCCTCGCGGAACCCGTCGAGGATGCGGGTGCGCTGGTTCTGCCGCTTGCCGCCGTGCAGACCGCCCGCGCGGACCCCCGACCGGGCGAGCTGCTTCACTACGCGGTCCACGCCGTGCTGGGTACGCACGAACATGATCGTACGGCCGGCCCGGTTGGCGATCTCCGCCGTCACGTCCGCCTTGTCGTCGCGGTGCACCTGGAGCAGATGGTGCTCCATCGTCTCCACGGAGGAGGTGGCCGGGTCCAGGGAGTGGATCACCGGGTCGGTCAGGAAGCGCTTGACGAGCGTGTCCACGTCGCCGTCGAGCGTCGCGGAGAACAGCAGGCGCTGCCCGTCCGCGGGCGTGCGGGCAAGAAGCGCGCTGACCACGGGCAGGAACCCGAGGTCGCACATGTGGTCGGCCTCGTCAAGGACGGTGATCTGGACGTCGTCCAGCGCGCACTCGCCCTGCTCGATGAGGTCGACGAGGCGGCCGGGCGTGGCGACGACGAGGTCGACCCCCCGGCGCAGGTCCTCGATCTGGCGGCCCATGGACATGCCGCCGACGACCGTGCGGGTGCGCAGCGACAGCCCGCGGCCGAGCGGTTCGAGGGCGTCGGCCACCTGCAGGGCCAGTTCACGGGTGGGCACCAGGACGAGGGCCCGGGGCCGTCCGGGGCGTGCCTTCTCCCCCGCGATCCTGGTCAGGGTCGGCAGGCCGAAGGCGAGCGTCTTGCCGGAGCCGGTCTGGCCCCGGCCGAGGACGTCGTGCCCGGCGAGGATGTCGGGAATGGCCGCCCGCTGGATGGGGAACGGCGCGTTGATGCCCTGCCGGGTCAGCCCCGCCACGAGCGGCTTGGGCAGACCCAGCAGTGCGAACTCGGCGCGGGTCTCGGTGCCCTCACCGAGGTCAAGCATGGTCACGAAATCGTGCCTTTCGTAGAAAGAAACGTGCCGGAACACGTGGGCGCGTCACTTCTGCGAAAGGACGAGCCTGAACACATACGGCAGCCGAGCCGTACCGATCGGGGCGCCGCGGGCCGGAGATTGAAGCGGCCTGCGCCCGGGTGATGCCGTGAGCGCGTCCCGCAGAAGTGGAGGCCGCCGGGTGGCGGCATCCCACGGACGCCCGACACTCACGTCGCGCAAAGCGAAGCAAAGAACAACTGTACGGCATTCCCGCACCGCTACGGCGGTTCCGCGGAGGGAAGGCGGCGAATGCGCCGCGTCGAGAGCATCATGTCACGAGCACCGCGTCCTGAAAGCCACGTCGCGAAAGCCGCGTCGTGAGCACTCGGGGAACGACCGCCGGAACGCGTCCGTCCGGGGTGTGAGGCCCCGGACGCACGGGGCGGTGACAGGACCGGGCCCGGTCGGCCGGTCAGACGTTGAAACCGAGCATGCGAAGCTGGTCGCGGCCCTCGTCGGTGATCTTGTCGGGACCCCACGGCGGCAGCCAGACCCAGTTGATGACCACGTTGGAGACCAGATCGGCGAGGGCCGAGTTGGCCTGGTCCTCGATCACGTCGGTCAGCGGGCAGGCGGCGCTGGTCAGCGTCATGTCGATGGTGGCGATCGGACGCTCGCCCTCGCCGGCCGGGTCGAGGTTGACGCCGTAGACGAGGCCGAGGTCCACCACGTTGATCCCCAGCTCGGGGTCGACGACGTCCTTCAGCGCCTCGAGCACGTCGTCAAGGGAGCTCTCTTCGTCGTAGGTTCCGGTCGCCGCGTCGGTCGCGGTTCCCGTGGGGGTCTCGGTCGGCTTGCTCACGTCGTCTCCTCACCTCTCGGCGCCCGCGGCGCGGCGCCGTCCATCGCAACGCGGCCGGGGCGGCCGGTCATCCCTGGCTCCTCATCAGCGCGTCCTTGTAGGCCATCCAGGCCAGCAGCGCGCACTTGACGCGGGCGGGGAACTTCGCCACACCGGCGAACGCCACCGCGTCACCCAGCACGTCCTCGTCGGGCTCCACCTGGCCCCTGCCCTGCATGAGCCGGGTGAACTCGTCCACCACCGACAGCGACTCCTCCACCGTGGAGCCGGTGGCGAGCTCGTGCAGCACCGAGGCGGCGGCCTGGCTGATGGAGCAACCCTGGCCGTCGTAGGACACGTCGAGCACCTTGCCGCCGTCGGCCACCTTCACGCGCAGCGTCACCTCGTCGCCGCAAGTTGGGTTGACGTGGTGCACCTCCGCGTCGTACGGATCACGCAGTCCCCGCCCCTGGGGATGCTTGTAGTGCTCCAGGATCAGCTCCTGGTACATGGATTCACCGATCATGGGTCAGCCGAACACCTTCTGCACGTGGTGGAGGCCGCGGACCAGTGCGTCGATCTCGGCCGTCGTGTTGTACAGGTAGAAAGACGCCCGCGTGGTGGCCGGAATTCCGAACCTGAGGTGGAGCGGCCGGGCGCAGTGATGACCTACCCGCACCGCGATCCCGTACACGTCGTCGAGGATCTGCCCCACGTCGTGCGGGTGAATCCCCTCCAGCGTGAACGAGATCGTGCCGCCGCGGGCGATGGGGGTGTGCGGGCCGATGATCCTGAGCCCGGGGACCTCCGGCAGCGCCTCCAGCGCGTACGCGACCAGCTCCTTCTCGTGCGCCTTGATCTGGTCCATGCCCACGGCGGTCAGGTAGTCGGCCGCCGCGCCGAGACCGATCGCCTCGACGATGGGCGGCGTCCCCGCCTCGAACTTGTGCGGCACCGGCGCGTACGTCGAGTGGTCCATCCAGACCGCCTCGATCATCTCGCCGCCGCCGAGGAAGGGCGGCATGGCGTCGAGCAGCTCGCGGCGGCCCCACAGCACGCCGATGCCGGACGGCCCGACCATCTTGTGGCCGGTGAAGGCGACGAAGTCGACGCCCAGCTCGGTCACGTCCACGGGCTGGTGGGGCACCGACTGCGACGCGTCGAGCATCATCAGCGCGCCGACCTCGCGCACGCGCGCCAGGATCGGCGAGACCGAGTTGACCGTGCCGAGCACGTTCGACTGGTGCGTGATCGACACGATCTTCGTGCGCTCGTTGACCAGCTCCTCCAGGCCCCCGACGTCGAGGCGGCCCTCGTCGGTCACGGGGAACCAGCGCAGCGTCGCGCCGGTCCGCTGCGCGAGCAGCTGCCACGGCACGATGTTGGAGTGGTGCTCCATCTCCGAGATGACGATCTCGTCGCCGGGGCCGATCCGGAACCGCTCGTCCTCGCCGACGGGGTTGCCGAAGGCGTACGCGACGAGGTTGAGGGCCTCGGATGCGTTCTTGGTGAAGACGATCTCGTCGCGCGACGGGGCCTGCACGAACGCGGCGATCTTGTCGCGCGCGCCCTCGTACGCCTCGGTCGACTCACTGCCCAGCACGTGCAGCGCCCGGCCGACGTTGCCGTAGTGCCAGGTCAGGTGGTCGCGCATGGCCTCGACCACCTGGGCCGGCTTCTGGGAGGAGTTGCCCGAGTCGAGGTAGACCAGTGACCTGCCTCCGGGCAGTTCGCGGCCGAGGACCGGGAAGTCCTTCCTGATCCTCTCCACGTCGAAGCCGGGCGCACTCATCAGGCGGACACCTTCGACGTGTACGCCTCGTAGCCCTCGGCCTCCAGCTTGTCGGCCAGCTCGGGGCCGCCCTCCTCCACCACGCGCCCGCCGGCGAAGACGTGGACGAAGTCCGGCTTCACGTAGCGCAGGATGCGGGTGTAGTGGGTGATCAGCAGCACGCCGGTGTCTCCGCTCGCGCGGAACCGGTTGATGCCCTCGGAGACCACGCGCAGGGCGTCGACGTCGAGGCCGGAGTCGGTCTCGTCCAGCACCGCGATCTTGGGCTTCAGCAGTTCGAGCTGGAGGATCTCGTGGCGCTTCTTCTCACCGCCGGAGAAGCCCTCGTTGGTGTTGCGCTGGGCGAAGGCCGGGTCGATGGACAGCGCGTCCATGCCCGCCTTCAGCTCCTTGGCGAACTCGCGCAGCTTGGGCGCCTCACCGCGGACCGCGGTGATCGCCGAGCGCAGGAAGTTCGACACGCTGACGCCGGGCACCTCGACCGGATACTGCATGGCCAGGAACAGGCCGGCGCGGGCGCGCTCGTCCACCGACATCTCCAGCAGATCCTCGCCGTCGAGCAGCACGGAGCCGGAGGTGATGGTGTACTTCGGGTGGCCGGCGACGGCGTAGGCCAGCGTCGACTTGCCCGAGCCGTTCGGGCCCATGATGGCGTGCGTCTCGCCGCTGCGGATCGCCAGGTCGACGCCGCGCAGGATCTCCTTGTCGCCCACGGCGACGTGCAGGTCACGAATCTCAAGGGTGGACACTTGTATTTACTCCTTCGAGAGCGAGACGTACACGTCGTCGCCTTCGATCTTGACTCGGTAGACGTTGACGGGCCTGGTGGCGGGCGGCCCGGTGGGCTTGCCGCTGCGCAGGTCGAAGCAGGAGCCGTGGAGCCAGCACTCCAGCGTGTGGTCGTAGACCTCGCCCTCGCTGAGGCGGACCTCGGCGTGCGAGCAGACGTCGTGCAGGGCGAAGACCTCATCGCCGGTCCGCACCAGCGCGACCGGCGTCTCCCCGACCTCCAGGCCGATGACGCCGCCGTCGGGGATGTCGCCGACCTGGCAGACCTTCTCCCAGTGGGCGGTGTCGGCACTCATCGGGCCAGCTCCGCCTCGATCGCGGACAGGACCCGCTCGCGGATCTCCGGCACCTCGATCTTCTCCAGCATCTGGGTGAAGAAGCCGTGGATGACCAGGCGGCGGGCCTCGTCGAACGGGATGCCGCGGGCCTGCAGATAGAAGATGTGCTCGTCGTCGAGGCGGCCGGAGGCGGACGCGTGGCCCGCTCCCGCGACCTCGCCGGTGAGGATCTCCAGGTTGGGCACCGAGTCGGCGCGGGCGCCGTCGGTGAGGATGAGGTTGCGGTTCAGCTCATAGGTGTCGGTGCCCTCGGCCTCGGCCCGGATGATCACGTCGCCGATCCAGACCGCGTGGGCGCCGTCGCCCTGCAGCGCGCCCTTGTAGGTCACGTTGCTGCGGCAGTTGGGCACGCTGTGGTCCACCAGCAGGCGGTGCTCCAGGTGCTGGTCCGCGTCCACGAAGTACAGGCCGGTCAGGTCGGCGTCGCCGCCCGGCGCGGTGTACGACACCGAGGGCGACAGCCGTACGACGTCGCCGCCGAGGGTGACCACGAACGAGCGGAACGTCGCGTCCTTGCCGAGCCGCGCGTGGTGGTGGGAGACGTGCACGGCGTCGTCGTCCCAGTCCTGCACGCTGACGACCTTGAGCGTCGCTCCCTCGGCCACGTCGAACTCGACGTTGTCGGCGTAGACGGCGCTGCCGCGGTGGTCCAGGACCAGCACGGCCTCGGCCAGCGGCTCCACCGACACGAGGATGTGCCCGTAGGCGGTGGCCCCCGCCCCGGATCCCCGCAGCGTGACCACGGTGGGCCGGGAGGCGGCCGTCATCTTCGGCACCGTGACGACGGTGGCCTTCTCGAACGACGAGTAGGCCTGCGCGCTCACCCGGTCGGCCGGCGTGTAGGCCCGGCCGAGCCGGGCGTCGTCGCGGCCGACGGTCTCGACGCGCACCTCGGGTGCTGCCTCGACGTCCACCACGACGCCGCCGGTGACGGCGGCCGTGCCGTTGTGCAGCCCCTTCAGCCGCGACAGCGGCGTGAAGCGCCACTCCTCCTCGCGGCCCGTCGGCACCGGGAAGTCGGCCACGTCGTACGACGACTTCTCGTGCAACGTCGACAGCGGCTTGGTGTCCAGGCCCATCAGCCGACCGCTCCTTCCATCTGCAGCTCGATCAGGCGGTTGAGCTCCAGGGCGTACTCCATGGGCAGCTCGCGGGCGATCGGCTCGACGAAGCCTCGCACGATCATGGCCATCGCCTCGTCCTCGCCGAGGCCGCGGCTCATCAGGTAGAAAAGCTGGTCCTCGGAGACCTTGGAGACCGTGGCCTCGTGGCCCATCGACACGTCGTCCTCGCGGACGTCCACGTAGGGGTAGGTGTCGGAACGGCTGATCTGGTCGACCAGCAGCGCGTCGCACTTGACGGTCGAGGCCGAGCCGGCCGCGCCCTCCTCGATCTGCACCAGGCCCCGGTAGGACGTGCGGCCGCCGCCGCGCGCCACGGACTTGGAGATGATCGTCGAGGACGTCTTGGGCGCGAGGTGCACCATCTTGGCGCCCGCGTCCTGGTGCTGGCCCTCACCGGCGAAGGCGACCGACAGCGTCTCACCCTTGGCGTGCTCGCCCATCAGGTAGACGGCCGGGTACTTCATCGTGACCTTGGAGCCGATGTTGCCGTCGATCCACTCCATGGTCGCGCCCTCGTACGCCACGGCGCGCTTGGTGACCAGGTTGTAGACGTTGTTCGACCAGTTCTGGATCGTCGTGTAGCGGCAGCGGGCGCCCTTCTTCACGATGATCTCGACGACCGCCGAGTGCAGCGAGTCGGACGAGTAGATCGGCGCGGTGCAGCCCTCGACGTAGTGGACGTAGGAGTTCTCGTCCACGACGATCAGCGTCCGCTCGAACTGGCCCATGTTCTCGGTGTTGATCCGGAAGTAGGCCTGCAGCGGGATCTCGACGTTCACGTTCGGCGGCACGTAGATGAACGAGCCGCCCGACCACACGGCGGTGTTGAGCGCGGCGAACTTGTTGTCGCCCACCGGGATCACCGTGCCGAAGTACTCCTTGAAGAGCTCCTCGTGCTCGCGCAGACCGGTGTCGGTGTCGACGAAGATGACGCCCTTCTCCTCGAGGTCCTCACGGATCTTGTGATAGACGACCTCGGACTCGTACTGGGCGGCGACGCCGGCGATGAGGCGCTGCTTCTCCGCCTCCGGGATGCCGAGCTTGTCGTAGGTGTTCTTGATGTCGGGAGGCAGCTCGTCCCAGGACGCGGCCTGCTTCTCGGTCGAACGGACGAAGTACTTGATGTTGTCGAAGTCGATGCCGGTGAGGTCGGAACCCCAGGTCGGCAGCGGCTTCTTCCCGAACAGCCGAAGGCCCTTGAGGCGCAGGTCGAGCATCCACTCCGGCTCGTTCTTGAGCGCGGAGATGTTGCGGACGACCTCTTCGGACAGCCCACGCCGGGCGGTGGCCCCGGCCACGTCCGCGTCGGCCCAGCCGAACTTGTAATTCCCGAGGCCTTCCAGCTCCGGGCGGTCGGTGACAGTCACCTTCCGGACTCCTTGCTCGTCGATGTGCTCGATGTGCTCGATGGATGTGCGGCCGATAGATCGGCGGTCGATGAATCGGCGGTCGATGAATCGGCGGCTGATAGATCGGGACGCGCGTGCCGGGCGGCGAGCGCGTGTGAACTCACGTGGGTGGTGCAGACCCCGTCGCCGTTGGCGATCGTCGCCAGGCGCTGCACCGGCGTGCCCAGCAGCCGGGCGAAGGCCTCGGTCTCCGCCTCGCACAACTGCGGGAACTGCTCCGCGACGTGCGCGACCGGGCAGTGGTGCTGGCACAGCTGCTCGCCGCCCTTGCCCATCGCGGACGCCGAGGCCGCGTAGCCCTCGGTGGACAGCGCCTCGGCCAGCACGCGGACCCGCTGGTCGGCGGGGACCTCGCGCATCAGCGCCTCGAGCCGGCCGACCAGCCCGGACACCTGCGCCTGAGCGAACTCCGACACCGCCTCACCGCCCAGGCGCTCGGCCAGGAAGCGCAGCGCGCTGCCGGCGAGGTCGTCGTAGGCGTGGACGAAGGCGCTGCGGCCCGCGTCGGTGATCGCGAACATCTTCGCCGGCCTGCCGCGCCCCCGCTGGCCGCGCGGGCGGGCCGTACGCGGCTCTATCATGCCTTCGGCCAGCAACGCGTCGAGATGGCGGCGCACCGCGGCAGGGGTAAGCCCGAGCCGCTCACCGAGCGCCGCCGCGCTCACCGGGCCGTGCTCCAGGATGAGCCGCGCCACCCTGGCCCGGGTGCCGCGCTCGGCACCGATGTCCATGTGCACGGGGGACGCCGAAACGGGCCGCGTCACCACGGCCTTCTCGGCGTTCTGCTTCCCCTGCACGTTTTTCACAACATCAGTGTGCCGTAATTCCTTCCCCGGCGACAAACCCAAGATGGGGTCGATGGAGATGCAATTTCTCACGCAGGCAAGCCTTACCTAACCTGCGACGATGAGACTTTTCCGCATCCTTTGCCTCCCGGGGCTGGAATGGAGGCACTCGCCGACGAGAGCGCGCCTCCCGCTCCCTAGACTCGATGCCGTCGACGACCGACCAGGGCGGCCCGCATCCGGCCCGCTCCGGCGGTCGGTCCTGTGAGGGGGGGCCGGTGGGAGTGCCGGAGGTTGACAGCGCGTTCGACAGCACGCTCGGCGGCGCGGGCGACGTCGCGCCGGCGGTCGAGATCGACGGGCTGGTCAAGCGCTACGGAAGCACCACGGCCGTCGACGGGCTGACCCTCACCTGCGCGCGGGGCGCCGTCACCGCGATCCTCGGGCCGAACGGCGCGGGCAAGACCTCGACGATCGAGATCTGTGAGGGCTTCCGGCGGCCGGACGGCGGGACCGTGCGCGTGCTCGGCCTGGAACCGGCCGACCCCGCCCTGAGGCCGCGCCTGGGAATCATGCCGCAGACGGGAGGGGTGCCTCCCGCCGCCCGCGCGGGCGAGTGGCTGCGGGTGGTCTCGGGGTTCCACGCCCACCCGCTCGACCCCGGCGCCCTGCTCGGCGTGCTCGGCCTGACCGACCACACGCGCACGCCGTACCGGCGGCTGTCGGGCGGCCAGCAGCAGCGCCTGTCGCTCGCGGCGGCGGTGATCGGACGGCCCGAACTGGTCTTCCTCGACGAGCCGACCGCCGGGCTCGACCCGCAGGCACGGCACGCCTGCTGGGACCTGGTCGCCGCGCTGCGCGCGGCCGGAGTGTCGGTGGTGCTGACGACCCACCAGATGGACGAGGCCGAGAAGCTCTCCGACCACGTGGTGATCATCGACCACGGCCGGGTCGTGGCCGAAGGCACGCCCGAGTCGCTGACCGGCGCCGAGCGTCAGCTCAGGTTCCGCGCGCGCCCGGGACTCGACCTGGAGGAACTGCTGGCCGCGCTGCCGCCGGGCAGCGCCGCCAAGGAGTCGCCCTCGGGGCACTACATCATCGAGGGGCAGGTCGGCCCGCAGCTGCTCGCCACCGTCACCGCCTGGTGCGCCACCGAGGGCGTCACCACCGAGGACCTGCGCATCGAGCGGCGCACGCTGGAGGACGTCTTCCTCGAACTGACCGGCAGGGAGCTGCGGTGACCGCGATCGCCACGCTGGACCTCACGCCACGGCCGGGAGCCGCACCGCTGCACCGGATGGTCCTCGCCCAGGCGGGCGCGGAGATCCGCGCCATGCTGCGCAACGGCGAGCAGCTCCTGCTCACGCTCATCATCCCGATCCTGCTGCTCGTCGGTTTCTCCACCGTCCCGCTGGTGGACGTCGGCGCCGGCGCGCGCATTGACTTCGTCGCCCCCGGCATCCTCGCGCTCGCGGTCATGTCGACCGCGTTCACCGGGCAGGCGATCGCGACCGGCTTCGAGCGCAGGTACGGCGTGCTCAAGCGCCTGGGCGCGACCCCGCTGTCGCGGACCGGGCTGCTGCTGGCCAAGACCGTCGCGGTCGTCGCCGTGGAGGCGCTGCAGGTCGTGGTGATCGTCGCGGTGGCGCTCGCGCTCGGCTGGTCGCCACACGGCGACCCGCTGTGGGCGGTGCCGCTCCTGTTGCTGGGCACGGCCGCCTTCAGCGGCCTCGGCCTGCTCATGGCCGGCACACTGCGGGCGGAGGCGACGCTGGCCGGGGCCAACCTCGTCTACCTGGTGCTGCTCGGGCTCGGCGGCGTGCTTTTCCCGCTTGACCGGTTCCCCGCCGGGGTGCAGCACGTGCTCGGACTGCTGCCGATCAGCGCGCTCACCTCCGGCCTGCGGACCGTCCTGAGCGCCGGCGGCGGCTTCCCCGGCGGCGCGCTGCTCGTGCTGCTGTGCTGGACGGTGGCCGGGCTCGTCCTGGCCGCCCGCACCTTCCGCTGGGAGTGACGCGAGCCGCCGGGACTGCCACCGGGCGGCCTGAACGACCCCGGGCTCCGAAAGTGACGGCGCGGGAGCGACGCCGGGGGGCCGCACCGGCGAGCTGCTGCTCAGCGCATATGATTGCGGGCGTTTACTCGTGATCTATGCCATTTTGTGGGGCCGCCGGCATGACCGCTGAATCCCTTCCGGGAGCCGAGCCGTATCGCATGAGGCCGTCGCCGGGCAGGGCCCTACGGGCCGCCTCGGACGCGATACCCCCGTCGGGGCTGGTGCTGCTGGGCATCCTGTCGGTCCAGGTGGGCGCCGGACTGGCCAAGAACCTGTTCACGCAGCTGCCCCCCTCGGCCGTGGTCTTCCTGCGCATCGCCACCGGCGCCGTCATGCTGCTGGCCGTCGTCCGGCCCAGGGTGCGCGGGCTGTCGTGGCGCGACGTCACCGTCGGCGTCGCGTTCGGGCTCAGCCTCGGGCTGATGAACCTGTCGTTCTACGAGGCCCTCGCCCGGCTGCCGATCGGGGTCACGGTGGCCATCGAGTTCCTCGGGCCGCTCACCCTGGCCGTGGTGTCCTCCCGCCGCCGGGTCGACCTGCTGTGGGTGACGCTGGCCGCCGCGGGCGTGATCCTGCTCGCCCCCTGGGGACAGGCGGGGACCGTGAGCTGGGCGGGAATCGGTTTCGCCGCGCTGGCGGGGACGTTCTGGGCCGCCTACATCGTGTTCTCCCAGGCCACCGGCGCCCGCTTCCCCGGCGCGAGCGGGCTGTCGTTCGCCATGATCGTGTCCGCGATCGTCGTCGCGCCCATCGGGGTCACCGCGGGCGGGAGCGATCTGCTGCGGCCCGAGATCCTGCTGGTCGGCGCGGGGGTGGGCCTGCTCTCCTCCGTCATCCCCTACTCGCTGGAACTCGAGGCCCTGCGCCGGATGCCCAAGCGGGTCTTCGGCATCCTGATGAGCCTGGAGCCCGCCGCCGCCGCGCTCGTCGGCCTGTTCGTCCTGCACGAGGTGCTCCAGATTCGCGAGTGGGCGGCGATCGGCTGCGTGGTCGTCGCCTCCATCGGCGCCACCCGCGCCGACGCCTGAGCGTCCGGTCGGCCGCGGGATCGCGCGTTCGACGCGGTGTTCTACCCGGCGTTCGACCCGGTGTCCGACCCCGCGTCCGACGCGGTCACCAGGGCGACGCCGGCCCGCCCGACCAGATCGCGCGCACGTGCCGGAGATGGTGGTTCATCAGGCTCTCGGCCGCCGCGGCGTCGCCGCGTACGAGGGCGTCGAGAAGGTCGAGGTGCTCGCACGCCGAGGCCGCCATCATCCGCGCGTCGGGCAGCCCGCGCAGCCCGTAGAGCCGGGCCCTGCCGCGCAGGTCCCTGACCGTCTCGACCAGCCGGGCGTTGCCCGACAGGGCCAGCAGCGCGAGATGGAACCGCTGGTCGGCGGCCACGTAGGCGAGCAGGTCGCCCCTTCCGGCGGCCGAGACGATCTCCTCGGCGATCGGGCGCAGCGCCTCGGCCTCCGCAGCCGGGCACTGACCGGCGAGCCGGGCCACCGTCGGCACCTCGAGCAGCCGTCTGATCTCGATGATCTCGTCGAGGTCGCGCTCGGACACCTCCGCGACCCGGAATCCCTTGTTGCGCAGGGCCTCGAACAGGCCCTCCTTGGCGAGATCGAGCATCGCCTCGCGCACCGGCGTGGCCGAGACCCCGAATCTGGCCGCCAGCGCGGGGGCCGAGTAGACGACGCCGGGCCGCATCTCCCCGGCCACCAACGCGTCGCGCAGCGCCTGCGCCACGCGCTCGCGCAGGTTCTGCCGCGCTCCGGCGCCCGGCGCATGGAGGTCGTCACACGCGCGGTCCACCGGTCCGTTCCCCGCCCCGCCCATCGACCGGCCCCTCCTCGGTCCCGTACGGCCGATCGTACCGGCCCTGCCAGGAAAACGATCAGCGCGGACGCGGCGGGCCCGAGGCGGCGGAGGCGCGCGCGGCCCGGGAGAGGGACCGCCCACAGGGCCGCCTACGATGAATTCCGTGAATCCCACGACTGACCGGATCCGCGGCACGCTGCTCGCCTTCTACCGCTCGTTCATGTTCCCGACGAGCGAGTCGATGCGGCGGTGGGCCCTGGCGGCGATCGTGGTCAACATCGGCATCACCGTCACCGGCGCCGCCGTCCGCGTCACCGGCTCGGGCCTGGGCTGCCCGACCTGGCCGCGCTGCACGCCCGACAGTTTCGTGCCGGCGAGGATCGACACGCACGCGCCGGTCAACATGGCGATCGAGTTCGGCAACCGACTGCTGTCGTTCCTCGTGCTCGCGGTCGCGGTCGCGTGCGTGATCGCCGCGTGGCGACTGTCGCGGGGCGAGCGCGGCCGGCCGGTCCTGCTGCGGCTCGCGCTGGTGCAGCCGGCCGGCGTCCTCGTCCAGGCCCTGTGGGGCGGGGTCGTGGTACGCACGCTGCTCAACCCGGTGACCGTCAGCGTCCACTTCCTGCTGTCCATCGGGATGACCGCCGCCGCCGTCGTGCTGTTCGCCCGGGCGGGCGAGGGCGACGCCCCGGCGCGGCGGCTGGTCCACAAGGACATCCGCACGCTCGCGTACGTGCTGGCCGCGGCGGCCTTCGTGCTGCTGCTGGCCGGGGTCGTGGTCACCGGCACCGGGCCGCACTCGGGAGACGAGGCGGCCTCCCGCTTCGGCTTCGACATCCAGAGCGTGGTGCGGCTGCACACCGACATCGTCTACGTCGTCGTCGGGCTGACGTTCGCCCTGCTGTTCGCCCTGCACGTCACCGGCTCCCCCGTCCGCGCCCGGCGCGGCGCGCTCGTGCTGCTCGGGGTGGAGCTGTCCCAGGGCGTGATCGGTTACGTGCAGTACTTCCTCGCCGTCCCCGCGGCCCTGGTGCTCCTGCACGTGCTGGGAGCCACGCTCGTGTGGATCTGCGCGCTGCGCGTCGTCTTCCTCATGCGGAGCCGGGGCCCCGCGCCCGTCCCCGCTCCCGAGCAGCCGGAGCCGCACCACGCGGGGGTGTGACCCGAGGTGGAGGGGTCACCGGGCTCCTCGTCGCGCGGAGGTCTCCTGTCTCGGGTCGTGCGCCCCTGGACCTGGTCGCGTACGGGCCTGCGCCGGGGGTTCCAGGGGCTCGTCGCCCTGACCGTGCTGCCGCTGACACCGATGACCTGGGCCTGGCTGACGAGCGCTGCCCACCGGGTGACGGCCGAGCCGGGCACGCGCTGGACCGCCGAGGTGCCCGCGATGCCGGCCGCGCTCGTGCTCGGCGCGGGCGTCTGGAACGGGAAACCCAGTGCGATGCTGGGCGCCCGGCTCGACATCGCCGCCGAGCTGTACCGCACGGGCAAGGCGCGGGCCCTGCTGCTGTCCGGCGACAACAGCCGCAAGGACTACGACGAGCCTTCGATCATGCGTGACTACCTGATCGCGCACGGCGTCCCGGCCGCAAAGATCGTGCTCGACTACGCCGGATTCGACACGTGGGACTCCTGCGTACGGGCCAAGGAGGTCTTCGGCGCGTCCCGCCTCCTCGTCGTGACCCAGGTGTTCCACCTTCCCCGGGCCGTCGCGCTGTGCCGCGCGGCCGGGCTGGACGCGTTCGGCGTCGGCGACGACTCCAGCCGCGACTGGCCGCTCGAGACGGTGGTCTACGCCGTCAGGGAGTTTCCCGCCTCCGCCAAGGGCCTGCTGGACAGCGTGATCCTGCACTCCTCACCACGCTTCCTCGGCCGTCGCGAGACCGCGCTCGACCGCGCGCTGGCCGGCCGACTCCCCGTCTCGCCGGGGCGCGGCGGGCGGCGCGCGAAACTTTCACCGGGCGGCCCGCCCTGAGCTGGGCCGACGGGACGGGCGGAGGTCCGTCCACTGGCCGGTGACGGCGTGACGCGTTAGGGTCCGGGCGACGTGGGAGCGCTCCCACCATCCCCAGAGGGAGGTGAGGCCACACCCACAGTGGCTATCGCACCGCGGGTACGAGGCGGATCCTCCTCCGTCCACCCATCGCGCAACGCCCGGGGGGCCGCCATGACGGTCCCCCGGGCGTCTCCCGCGGAGTCGGCGCCGGGCCGTGCCCGGCGAGGTCAGGCCTCGCTCAGCCGCAGCTGATGTCGCTGATCGACGGCGTGGCCGACCCGCTGCCGAGGAACCCGGCCGTGGCCGAGGCCCCAGGAGCCAGCGAGGAGTTCCACTCCGGGGCGTGGATCATCGCGAACGGCCCGCTCTGCATGGACGTCCCGTTCCAGGCCTGGGTGATCGTCGCGCCGTTCGACATCTGCCACTGGATGTACCAGCCGTTGAGCGGGCCCGTGCCGGTGTTCTTGATCGTGACCTCGCCCTGGAAGCCGCCCTGCCAGGTGTTGGTCAGCTTCACCGTGGCCGTGCACGCCGGGTTCCCGGACGTCGGGGAGGCCGAGGGGCTCGGCGACGGGCTCCTGGTGGGCGACGGGCCGGGCGACGGGCTCCTGGTGGGCGACGGGCCGGGCGACGGGCTCCTGGTGGGCGAGGCGCTCGGCGAGGGACTGGGCGAGGCGCCGTCGCGGAGGAAGTTCACGTCCGAGCAGCCGTAGAAGGTCTCCTGGCTGTCCGACCGGTACCAGACCGCATAGATGATGTGCCGGCCGCTCTTGTCGGGCAGCTTGCCGGAGAAGCGGTAGGCGCCGTTGCTGACCTCAGGCTCGGGGTCGGCCGTGAGGAACGGCTGCTCCTCCATGTCGTCCCACGTGAGCGGCTGGGTCGGGTCCCAGCCGTCCTTGGTGACGTAGAGCTTGAAGCCACCGGGGTGCGGCACCCAGGCGCCGTAGACGAAGTTGTAGGTGCTGTTGGCCTTCAGCGTGGTGGTCGGCCAGTCGGTCCGTGGCGCGTCGTAGGCGGCGTACTTGCTGAAACCACCGCTGCACAGCTGGCCGTCGGGGATGAAGCCCCGGGTGCGGCCGCCTCCGTCGGAGCGGAGCACGCCGTACCAGTCGTAGAGAGGCTGGGTGCCGCCGGCCGCCACGGCGTCCTTGCAGGCGGGGTTGTTCGGGATGATCTGGCCGCCGGTGAGGCCGTCGGTGTAGCAGGCGTAGGTGCGGCTCGCGGGGGCCTGCAGGGCGCCGTGCGCCTCGGCCGCGGTCTGCGTCAGGACCGCGATGAGACCGGCGAGCACGGCCGCGACGGCGGCGAGGACGGCGAATTTTCGCCCGGATGTCATCGACAGCGATCTCACACGCGCGGACTGCCATGTGACTCTCGTGCCGGGGGTTTTCTCGCTGGGGGTTCCCATGGTGGGGGGTTCTCCTCATGGTGGGCGGGCACGCCTTCGCGGGAAGGTCGCGCCGTCTCGGGCTGTCGTACGAGAAGAACGCATGCGGCATCGCCACACGCCCTCCTGGAGCCCACCCATCAAGTGGCCACCGCGCACTGTGATTGAAACACGCACCGCCCGCCTGGGCCAAGCGGCACCGCGATCGTGCCGCCGCGTGGACTCAGCGCGGCGTGGACTCAGCGCGGCGTGGACTCAGCGCGGCGTGGACTCAGCGCGGCGTGGACTCAGCGCGGCGTGGACTCAGCGCGGCGTGGACTCAGCGCCGCGGGTCACCGGGCCCGGCGCCCGGCTCGGCACCCGGCCCGGGGCCGCCCTGTGACGGACCCCTTGTCGGCTCCTGTGTCGGGCCCTGTGTCGGGCCCTGCGTCGGGCCCGGCGGCTGTCCGTACCAGGGCGGCACGGCGGGGCCACCGCCCTGCCATCGGCCCGGGGGCGGGGCGCCCGGCGCGTACCCCGGCGGAGGCACCCCCCGCGCGGCGTTCGCCTGGTGGCGCTCCGGCAGCGGGAACGACAGCCTGGCGTAGGCCATGAGGTCCGCGAGCGAGCGCTGCTGGGCGCGGAAGGCCTCCTCGTCCACCCCGCCCCGGGCCGCGCGGGCGTGCAGCAGCCCGAGCTCGGTGGAGGCGACCTGGTAGTCGATCATCGCCCGCGCCCCGGCCCTGCCGCCGTGGGCCTTGGCCCACACCCTGGCCTGCCGACGGCGGCGCAGGGACGACAGCATGAAGATGTCGGCCTGGTTGATCAGCCCGTTGCGCTCGTACGGCGGCAGGTAGTGGTGGATCAGGCCGACGATCCGCCGTCTGTCCCGGAAGATCACGATGAGCTCGACGATGAGCAGGATCATCAGCAGCAGGTAGGCGATGGCGAGCCCGCCGAGGCCGGCGAACGTGGCGAAGCCGTTCCAGAGGCCGTGCAGCACCATCGCGCCGATCCACCCGATGACGATGACGACGACCCCCACCGCGCCGCCGCGCTGGGCGGCGTACGCGACGGCGATGCCGATCAGAGAGGTGAACAGCGGATGGGCGAACGGCGACAGCACGGCCCGCAGCACGAGCGTCGCGGCGAGCCCCTGCGCGCCGTTCTCCTCCAGGGCGGCCAGGTAGTAGCTGACGTTCTCCGACATGGCGAAGCCGAGCCCGACCATGCTGGCGTAGATGATCCCGTCGGTGGGCCCGTCCAGCTCCTGCCGCCGGAACCACAGCAGCCCGAGCAGGACCAGCCCCTTGGCCGTCTCCTCCACGGGCGGGGCGCCGAAGGTGGCGACCAGGTTGCGCGCGCTCGTCGCGTCCCCGAGCTGATGAGCCACGTAGACGAGGTTGAGCGAGTTGAGCACGCCGGCGAGCAGCACGGCGATGCCCGCGCCCCAGGCGAACGCGAAGATCAGGTTGGTGCGCGGCTCGGGTTCCATGCGGTCGAGGGCGAGCACGCCAGCGAGCAGCAGCGGCACGGGGGCCACGGCGAGCCCGAGCGCGATGAAGAACTGGACCGGATCGCCGTTGATGATGTCGAAGGAGAACGACACCAGGGCGCAGATTCCGGCGACGACCAGACCCACGATGAGGCCGATGGACGGACGCTCTCTGAGAACGGCGCGGGGGTCGAGGCCTGCCACTGTGCGACTGTAACCGACCACGCCCGCCGCGGTCCTCCTCCGGCCTCAAAAGATCCCTACGCATTCCGTGCCATGGCAAGTATCCCGCAGGCACGCGGTCGTCCCGAGCACGTGCCGGTTGCGGGCACAATGGGCGATCATGGATGTCGCACCACGTGAGGGGCTCGGACGACGCGGTTTCCTCCGTGTCGCGTGCGCCGCCGCCGTCGGCTCGGTCGCCGCATGCGCGCCCGGGTCCCGGGAAGGCTCCACTCCCGCCTCCCCTTCGCCCTCTGCCACCTCCTCGTCGCCGGCCAGGAAGGCGACGGCGGAACGGCTGCTCCCCGGCGACGCGGACTGGCGGCTGCGCAGGCGGGGCCCGGACGAGGCGATCGAGGGCTACGGCGACCGCGCCAGCGTGCTGCCCGGGGAGTCGTTCGGGCTGCACGTCTCCACCACCGAGGGCCGCTACCGGGTCACGGCCTACCGGATGGGCTGGTACGGCGGGACACTAGCCCGCCGGGTGTGGCGTTCAGGGTGGATGAGGGGACGCGACCAGGGCCGCGGACGGCTCGCCGGCGACACCCGCACCGTACGGGCCGGGTGGCGGCGCTCCCTGAGCGTGTCCACGGAAGGCTGGCCGGAGGGGGCCTACCTGCTGCGTCTGGACACCGAGCGCGGCCACCAGCGGTATGTGCCGCTGGTCGTGCGCTCGGCCTCCGCGGCCGGCCGGACGGTCCTGGTCCACGCCACCCCCACCTGGCAGGCGTACAACCGGTGGGGCGGCTACAGCCTCTACTACGGCGAGGACGGCCGCTACGAGAGCCGCTCGCTCGCGGTCAGCTTCGACCGGCCCTACGACAGCACCGGGATGGAGAAGTTCCTCATCCACGAACGGCCGGTGGTGGCCCTCGCCGAACGGCTCGGCCTGCCCCTGGCGTACACGACGGGCGGCGACCTGGAGGCCGGCGACGACGTGCTCACCGGCGCCTCCGCGGTGATCTTCCTCGGGCACGACGAGTACTGGACGCCCGGGATGCGCCGCACGGTGACCGAGGCCCGCGACGCCGGCGCCAACCTGGCCTTCCTCGGCGCCAACACCTGCTACCGCCGCGTCCGGATGGAAGAGGACGGCAAGCTGGTGGTCTGCTACAAGACGGCGGTGGACCGCGACCCGCTCGTCCGGACGCGCCCGTCGCTGGCGACGACCGACTTCCGCGCGGCGCCGAAGGCCGATCCCGAGTCGTCGCTCATCGGGGTCTACTACGACGGATATCCGGTGGACGCGCCGTTCGTGGTGCACGAGCCCCGTCACTGGATCTTCGCGGGCACCGGCGTGCGCCGCGGCGACGCGTTCGCGCACCTCGTGGGCGTGGAGTACGACCGGGTGAACACCGACGTGCCGACGCCCAGGCCGCTGCAGATCCTCGCCCACTCGCCGGTGACCTGCGTGGGGCGGCCCAGCTTCGCCGACGCGGCCTACTACACGGCCCCGGGCGGGGCCGGGGTGTTCGCCTCGGGGACCATGCGGTGGGCCGAGACGCTCATGGCGCGCACCCGCGACCTGCCGCGGGCCCACGGCATCGACGCGCGTACGCGGGCCTTCGTCACCGCGGCGACGACCAACCTGCTGAAGGGCTTCGCCGAGGGACCGGCCGCCGAGCGCCTGCCCGCCCCCGACGACAACGTCCGCCGCACTTATCGCGCCTGACGCTCAGGGCGTCGCCGGGGGTTCGCCGAGTCTTCGCGGGTTGGGCCGGATTGACCGCCCGCCCGCTCAGAGCCGACGCACAGACGAGGTCCCGTCCGAACCCCGGACGGGACCTCCTGGGTGAAGCGAGCGAATCAGGCGAACAGGGAGTCGAGCGCGACGGCGAGGAACAGCAGCGCCAGGTAGATGTTCGACCAGTGGAAGAACCGCATCGGGCGCAGGTCGACGCCGGTCTTGCCGGCGTTGACCCGGCCGAGCAGGCGGTAGACCTCCACCAGGCAGACCGCGCCGAGCACGAGCGCGGCGGCCGGGTAGAGCAGGGAGGTGCCGGCGATCGGCCACAGCAGCAGCGAGCACAGCACGGTGGCCCAGGTGTAGACGACGACCTGCTGGACGACCCGGCGCTCGGTGGTGACCACCGGAAGCATCGGCACGGCGGCCGCCGCGTAGTCCTCGCGGTAGCGCATGGCGAGCGTCCAGGTGTGCGGCGGCGTCCAGAAGAACACGACGCCGAACAGCACGACCGGGGCCCACGACAGCCCGCCGGTGATGCCGGCCCAGCCGATCAGCACCGGCATGCAGCCGGCGATGCCGCCCCACACGATGTTCTGCGACGTGCGCCGCTTGAGCACCAGCGAGTACACGAAGACGTAGAACAGGATCGCGCCCAGCGACAGCGCGGCGGCCAGTCCGTTGACCGTGAGCGCGAGCCCGAGCGTGGAAAGAGTGCCGAGAATCACACCGAAGACCAGTGCGCCGGCCGGCGACACGTCGTGCTTGGCGAGCGGCCGCCTGCGGGTGCGCCGCATCGTCCGGTCGATGTCCCGGTCGATGTAGCAGTTCAGGACGTTCGCACTGCCCGCCGACAGGGTGCCGAAGACCATGGTGGCGGTCGCGGTCCACAGGTCGGGCAGGCCATGCGCCGCGAGGAACATGACCGGCAGGGTCGTGATCAGCAGCAGCTCGATGATCCGGGGCTTGGTGAGCGCCACGTAGGCCTTCACGAGCGCCCCGATGGAGCGGGGAGCCGTGGCCGTCGCGGCGGACCCGAGGGGGGTCACCGTCTGCTTGTTCGTCAGGACCGTCAAGGCGCTTCCATCACATGCGGGGTCAACGCGTAACCTCTGATTAGGGCGGATCTCCGGGCAGCCTGTCTGCGGGCGGCAGCCGGCACTTGGTCAATCACTGTAGTCGCCACCGCAGGTGGTCCCCGAACCGGGGCCGAAGCCGCAGGCGCTGTTACCGAGGTGGCTACCAAACGGTATTACGAGGAACCCGTTAGGGTCCCCTGTGGGCGGGAAATGCCAGAACCGGCGCGAAAAACAAGAGGGGATCGAGCAGTTGAGCAGCGCAAGCCTTGAGTGGAGTGATCTTGACCGGCAGGCGGTCGACGTCGTGCGGGCCCTGGCGATGGACGCCGTGGAGAAGGCGGGATCGGGTCACCCCGGCACCGCGATGAGCCTCGCGCCCGCCGCCTACCTTCTGTTCCAGCGGATCCTGCGTCACGACCCCTCGGATCCCAAGTGGGCGGGACGAGACAGGTTCGTCCTTTCCTGTGGGCATTCGAGCCTGACGCTCTACATTCAGCTCTATCTGTCCGGCTACGGCCTGACCTTGGACGATCTCAAGGCGCTCCGGCAGTGGGACAGCCTCACCCCGGGCCACCCCGAGCACGGCCACACGGCCGGCGTGGAGACCACGACCGGCCCGCTCGGCCAGGGCCTCGGCAACGCGGTCGGCATGGCCATGGCGGCCCGCCGCGAGCGCGGCCTGTTCGACGCGGACGCCGCGCCCGGCGCCTCGCCGTTCGACCACATGATCTGGTGCTTCGCCTCCGAGGGCGACCTGGAAGAGGGCATCAGCCACGAGGTCAGCGCTCTGGCCGGCCACCAGAAGCTCGGCAACCTGGCCGTGGTCTTCGACTCCAACCACATCTCCATCGAGGACGACACCCAGATCGCCCTGTCCGAGGACATCGCGAAGCGGTACGAGGCGTACGGCTGGCACGTCCTGGAGGTCGACTGGACCACGACCGGGGAGTACAAGGAGGACGTCCAGGCGCTGTACGACGCGCTGGAGGCGGCCCGCGCGGAGACCGAGCGCCCGACGTTCATCAAGCTCCGCACCATCATCGGCTGGCCCGCGCCGAACAAGCAGAACACCGGCAAGATCCACGGCTCGGCCCTGGGCGCCGACGAGGTCGCCGCGACCAAGCGCGTCCTCGGAATGGACCCCGACAAGAGCTTCGACGTGCCCGCCGACGTGCTCGACCATGCGCGTGAGGTCGTCGCGCGCGGCCGGGCCCTGCGCGCCGAATGGGACAAGGGCTACCAGAGCTGGCGCGAGGCCAACCCCGAGCGGGCGGAGCTGTTCGACCGGATCTCCAAGCGCAGGCTGCCGGAGGGCTGGGACAAGGCGCTGCCGTCGTTCGAGATCGGCTCGCAGGTCGCGACCCGGAAGGCGTCCGGCGAGGTGCTGAGCGCGCTCGCGCCGGTGCTGCCGGAGCTGTGGGGCGGCTCGGCCGACCTCGCGGAGTCCAACAACACCACGATGAAGGGCGAGCCGTCCTTCATCCCGGACGAGTACCAGACCAAGGAGTTCCCAGGGAACCGGTACGGCCGGACGCTGCACTTCGGCATCCGGGAGCACGGCATGGGCGCGATCCTGAACGGCATCGCGCTGCACAACGGCACCCGTCCGTACGGCGGCACGTTCCTGGTGTTCAGCGACTACATGCGGCCGTCGGTGCGGCTGGCCGCGCTGATGAAGCTGCCGGTGACCTACGTCTGGACGCACGACTCGATCGGCCTCGGCGAGGACGGCCCGACCCACCAGCCGATCGAGCACCTGTGGGCGCTGCGCGCGATCCCCGGCCTGGACGTCGTCCGCCCCGCCGACGCCAACGAGACGGCGGCCGCGTGGAAGGCCGTCCTTGAGCACAACGACCGCCCGGCCGGCCTCGCGCTGACCCGGCAGAACGTTCCCACCCTGGACGGCGCGGGCGACCCCGACGCCGTCGCGCGCGGCGGCTACGTCCTGCAGGACGCGTCCAACGGCCAGCCCGACGTCGTGATCATCGGCACCGGCAGCGAGGTCCAGCTCGCCGTCGAGGCCCGCACGATCCTGGAGTCGCAGGGCATCCCGACCCGCGTGGTCTCGATGCCGTGCGTGGAGTGGTTCCGGGAGCAGGACGCCGCCTACAAGCAGACCGTGCTGCCCCCCGCCGTCAAGGCCCGGGTCGCGGTCGAGGCGGGAATCACGCTGGGCTGGCGCGAGTTCGTGGGAGATGCGGGCGAGGTCCTGGGTCTCGAGCACTTCGGCGCGTCCGCACCGTACAAGACGATCTACGAGCAGTTCGGCCTCACCGCCGACCGCGTCGTCGCCGCCGCCAAGGCCAGCCTGGCCAAGACGGGCGCCGACAAGGGCGAGACGACCGGAAACTGAGGGACGAAGGATGAATGAGAATCTGAAGCGGCTGACTGACGCCGGAGTCTCCATCTGGCTCGACGACATCAGCCGGGAGCGCCTGCGCTCCGGCAACCTCGCCGCCCTGATCCGCGACAAGAACGTGACTGGAGTCACTTCCAACCCCACGATCTTCGCCTCCGCGCTGAGCAAGGGCGACGCCTACGACGCGCAGCTGCGCGACCTCGCCACCCGCGGCGTGACGGTCGAGGAGGCCGTACGCGCGATCACCACGTTCGACATCCGCTGGGCGGCCGACGTGCTGCGGCCGGTCTTCGACGCCACCCGCGGCGTCGACGGGCGCGTGTCGATCGAGGTGGACCCGCGCCTGGCCCGCAGGACCGAGGCGACGATCGCCGAGGCCCGTGCGCTGTGGTGGCTGGTCGACCGGCCCAACCTGCACATCAAGATCCCGGCGACCGTCGAGGGCCTGCCGGCGATCACCCAGGCCATCTCCGAGGGCATCAGCGTCAACGTCACGCTGATCTTCTCGCTGGAGCGGTACCGCCAGGTGATGGACGCCTGGCTGAGCGGCCTGGAGAAGGCGAAGGCCAACGGCCTCAACCTGGCCACGATCGAGTCGGTCGCGTCGTTCTTCGTCAGCCGCGTCGACACCGAGATCGACAAGCGCCTCGACAAGATCGGCTCGCCCGAGGCCGCCGAGCTGAAGGGCAAGGCCGCCGTGGCCAACGCCCGCCTCGCGTTCGCCGCGTACGAGGAGGTCGTGAACTCGCCGCGCTGGCAGACGCTGCGCGCGGCGGGCGCGCGCCCGCAGCGCCCGCTGTGGGCCTCCACCGGTGTGAAGAACCCCGACTACCCCGACACGCTGTACGTGGAGCAGCTGGTCACGGCCGGGATCGTCAACACCATGCCGGAGAAGACGCTGGACTCCTCGGCCGACCACGCCCGGATCTCGGGCGACACGATCCGCCCCTTCTACCAGCAGGCGTGGGACGTCATGGCCTCGCTGAAGCAGGCCGGCATCGACTACGACGACGTCGTCCGCGCGCTGGAGGAGGAGGGCGTCGAGAAGTTCGAGGCGTCCTGGACCGAGCTTCTCGAAACCGTCGACAGCGAGTTGCGGAAGGCCTGAGCTGCATATGTCAATCGAGGTGACCCTCGGCGACGAGGCGGACGCCGTCGCGGCGGTCAAGGACAAGCTCGTGGCCGAGGGGGTGCCCGCGGCTCTCGCCGCGGGCGACTCCGCGCTGTGGGGCCCGCAGGCGCAGCCGGAGGCCGCGATCCGGCTGGGCTGGCTCGGCCTGCCCGGCAGCAGCCGGGAGCTGCTCCCGGAGATCGCCACGCTGGTGGAGCGGGCCCGCGCCGAGGGCCTTGACCACGTGGTGCTCGCCGGCATGGGCGGCTCCTCCCTCGCTCCCGAGGTGATCTGCGCCACCGGGGACGTGCCGCTGACCGTCCTCGACACGACCGACCCGCACCAGGTGCGGCGCGCGCTCGCCGACCGGCTCGACCGCACGATCGTCGTGGTGGCGAGCAAGAGCGGCGGCACGATCGAGACCGACAGCCACCGGCGCATCTACGAGCAGGCGTTCCGCGACGCGGGGATCGACCCTGCCGAGCGGATCGTGGTCGTCACCGACCCCGGCTCGCCGCTGGAGCGGACGGCCATCGAGGCCGGATATCCGGTCGTGCTCGCCGACCCGAACGTGGGCGGCCGCTACAGCGCGCTCACCGCGTTCGGCCTGGTCCCGAGCGCCCTGGCGGGCGCCGACGTGGCCGGGCTGCTCGACGACGCCGCCGCGGTGGCGCCGCTGCTCGCGCAGGACGAGGGCAACCCGGGCCTGGAGCTCGGCGCGCTGCTCGGCGCGCGGGCGCTGCAGGGGCGCGACAAGCTCATCCTGCGCGACGCGCCCTCCGAAATCACCGGCCTGCCCGACTGGATCGAGCAGCTCATCGCCGAGTCGACCGGCAAGGAGGGCAAGGGCATCCTGCCCGTCGTCGGCGCCGAGGCCGCCGAGGCCCGCGACCAGTTCCTCGTCACCATCGGGCCCGACAGCGGCACGACCGTCGACGGCCCGCTCGGCGCGCAGTTCCTCGTCTGGGAGTACGCGACGGCGATCGCGGGCCGGGTGCTCGGGATCAACCCGTTCGACCAGCCCAACGTCGCCGAGTCGAAGGAGAACACCACCCGGATCCTGCAGGAGGCCGGGGACGGCCCGCTGCCGACCGGCACCCCGGTGCTCACCGACGGCCCGGTCGAGGTGTACGGCGACCTGCCCGGCGACCTCAAGAACCTGGCCGACGTCCTCACCTGGCTGCTGCGCGCGATTCCCGAGCGCGGCTACCTGGCGATCATGGCGTACCTCGACCGCGAGGCGGCGTTCGACGCGGCGGTCATCGGCGATGCGTCCTTCGAGGAGATGACCGAGACCTGGGCGAGCGCCGACGTCGCCACCCTGCGGGCGCTGCTCGACTACCGCACCGACCACGCGATCACGTTCGGCTGGGGCCCGCGCTTCCTGCACTCCACCGGCCAGTACCACAAGGGCGGGCCGGAGGCCGGGGTGTTCCTGCAGATCACCGGGGTGGTGACCGACGACGTCGAGGTCCCCGGCAAGCCCTACACGCTGGGCCGGCTGCAACTCGCGCAGGCGCTGGGCGACCTGGGAGCCCTGACCTCCCGCGGCCGGCCGGCCGTGCGCCTGCACCTCACCGACCGCGTCGCCGGGATCAGGCATTTGCTCTCCGTGGCGGAGGAGCTCTGACCATGCGATGCGTTACTGGCGAAGGGCCCGTCCGCAGGGAGGACACATGACGGAGCAACAGGAGCCGCAGGCCCCCGCCGACGACGCTCTGCAGGCGCCGGACTCGTCCGGCGTCGCGCAGGAGGCGGGGGACGAGTTGACGAATGCGGAGCGGGCGATCCTGGCCGCCGCTCAGGCCGCCACGACCGCGACCACCGAGCTGACCATGGCCGCCAACCCGCTGCGCGACCCGCGCGACCGGCGCCTGCCCCGGGTCGCCGGGCCGTGCGTGCTCGTGCTGTTCGGCGTCACCGGCGACCTCGCCAAGCGCAAGCTGCTGCCGGCGATCTACGACCTGGGGAACCGGGGGCTGCTGCCCCCGGGCTTCTCCCTGGTCGGCTTCGCCCGCCGCGACTGGGCACACGAGGACTTCGCCCAGGTCACGTACGAGGCGGTCAAGGAGCACGCGCGGACGCCGTTCCGCGAGGAGGTCTGGAAGCAGCTCAGCGAGGGCATCCACTTCTGCCCGGGCGAGTTCGGCGACGACGGCGCCTTCGACGTGCTCGCGATGATGCTCAGGGAGATCGACGAGACCCGGGGCACCGGCGGCAACTACGCGTTCTACCTGTCGGTGCCGCCGAAGTTCTTCCCGCTCGTGATCGAGCAGCTCAAGCGGACGAACCTGGCCAAGGGCCCCGACGGCTCCTGGCGCCGGGTCGTCATCGAGAAGCCGTTCGGGCACGACCTGAAGAGCGCCCAGGAGCTCAACGCGATCACCAGCGCGGTGTTCCCGGAGAGCTCGGTCTTCCGGATCGACCACTACCTCGGCAAGGAGACCGTCCAGAACATCCTGGCGCTCCGCTTCGCCAACACGCTGTACGAGCCGATCTGGAACCGCGGGTACGTCGACCACGTCCAGATCACGATGGCCGAGGACATCGGCATCGGCGGCCGGGCCGGCTACTACGACGGCATCGGCGCCGCCCGTGACGTGATCCAGAACCACCTGCTCCAACTCCTCGCGCTGGTCGCGATGGAGGACCCCACCTCCTTCGACGCCGACGCGCTGCGCCGGGAGAAGGAGAAGGTGCTGCGGGCCGTCAAGCTGCCCGCCGACCTGGCCACCGGCACCGCCCGCGGCCAGTACGTCCGGGGCTGGCAGGGCGGTGAGCCCGTCGTCGGCTACCTGGAGGAGCAGGGCATCTCCTCGGACTCCGCCACGGAGACGTACGCCGCGGTCAAGCTGGAGGTGGCCAACCGCCGGTGGGCCGGAGTGCCGTTCTACCTGCGTACGGGCAAGCGGCTCAGCCGCCGCATGACCGAGGTGGCCATCGTCTTCCAGCGGGCGCCGCACCTGCCGTTCAGCAAGGACGACACCGAGATCCTCGGGCACAACGCGCTGGTCATCCGCGTCCAGCCGGACGAGGGCATCACGGTGCGCTTCGGCTCCAAGGTGCCGGGCACGGCCATGGAGGTCAGGGACGTCAACATGGACTTCGCCTACGGCGAGTCGTTCATGGAGTCCTCCCCCGAGGCCTACGAGCGGCTGCTGCTCGACGTGCTCATCGGCGATCCGCCGCTGTTCCCGCACCAGCGGGAGGTGGAGCTGTCGTGGAACATCCTCGACCCGATCGAGGAGTTCTGGGCCTCCCAGGGCCAGCCCGAGGGGTATGCGTCCGGCTCCTGGGGTCCCGCCTCGGCCGACGCGATGCTGGCCAGGGACGGACGCGCCTGGAGGCGGCTGTGAACGCGGCTGTCAGCACGGCGCATCTGGGGTCAAGCGAGCGGAGAGCGGTGTGACGACCTTCAACCTGACCGAGACGACCGCGTCGAGGATCTCCTCGACGCTCACCCGGCTGCGGCACCAGATGGGCGCGCCCGCCGTCGGCATGGTGCTGACCCTCGTCGTGGTGGTGGACGAGGCGGGACAGTACGACGCCCTGCGCGCGGCCACCGACGCGGCGCGCGAGCACCCCTCGCGCATCCTCATGGTGATCATCCGCGACCCGGCCGAGCCCAACCGGCTGGACGCGGAGATCCGCGTGGGCGAGTCGGCACCGGGCGAGGTCGTGCTGCTGCGCCTGTACGGCGAGCTGACCGAGCACGCCGATTCGGTGATCACGCCGTTGCTGCTCACCGACACGCCGGTGGTGGTGTGGTGGCCGGGCGAGTGCCCGGAGATTCCCGCCAAGCACCCGATCGGGCACCTGGGCAGCCGCCGGATCTTGGACGCCAGATCGGCCGGGGAGGCGGTCGCCGCCATCTCCTCGCGGGCCGGCAGCTACGTCCCCGGCGACACCGACCTGGCCTGGACCCGGCTCACGCCGTGGCGCAGCCTGCTGGCCGCCGCCTTCGACCAGCCCATGGGGAAGATCACCGGGGGCGTGGTCGAGGCCGCGGCGGGCAACCCCAGCGCGCCGCTGCTGGCCGCCTGGCTGTGCGACCGGCTGGAGGCGCCGATCGAGATCGCCGACTCCGCCGGCCCCGGCCTGACGGGCGTGCGGCTGTCCATCGAGGGCGGCGGCGAGCTGACGGTGAGCAGGACCGACGCCAGGCTCGCCACGCTGTCGCGGCCCGGCAACCCCGACCGGCGGGTCGCCCTGGCCCGCAGGCCGACCTCGGAGCTGCTGTCCGAGGAGCTGCGCAGGCTCGACCCCGACGACATCTACGCCGCCGCGATCCGCCGGCTGGCGGAGATGAAGGGGCGGGGACGGGCGTGACCGGCGTTCCCACCGTCCTCGTCCACCGCGACGCCGAACTGCTGGCCCAGGCCGTGGCCGCCCGCCTCATCACGCGGCTGGTGGACACGCAGGCGGCCCGCGGTTCCGCGCACCTGGTGCTGACCGGCGGCACCGTGGGCATCGCGACGCTGGCCGCCCTCGCGGGGACGGCGGCGCACGACGCCATCGACTGGCGGGCGCTCGACGTCTGGTGGGGCGACGAGCGGTTCCTGCCGACCGGTCATCCCGAGCGCAACGAGACCGGGGCGCGTCAGGCCCTGCTCGACCACGTCGACGTGGACCCGGCGCGGGTGCACCCGATGCCCGGCCCCGACTCGGGGATGACCGCCGAGGAGGCCGCCGACGCGTACGCGGTGGAGCTGGCCAAGGCGGCCAGGCCGGAGGACCACGGGCCGGTGCCGTCGTTCGACGTGCTGATGCTCGGCATGGGCCCCGACGGCCACGTGGCCTCGCTGTTCCCCGGCCAACCGGCCGTATACGAGGAGGAGCGGCCGGTCGTGTCCGTGCACGGCTCCCCCAAGCCGCCGCCGACCCGGCTGTCGCTGACGTTCCCCGCTCTGCGGGCCGCCAGGGAGGTCTGGGTCGTCGCGGCGGGCGAGGAGAAGGCGCAGGCGGTCAGGATGGCGCTGTCCGACGCCGGGCCGTTCCAGATTCCGGCCGCCGGGGCGCGTGGGCGGCAGCGGACGCTGTTCCTGCTCGACCGCGCCGCCGCACACAAGATCCCACCATCGCTGGGGCGGATCGCCTCCCCCTGACGGGAGATCACACCGGAACGGCCGGGCCGGGGCCTACGCCCCGGCCCGGCCGTTCCGGTGTGAGACGTCACCAAGGTGAGGCAGCACCGCCCGCTGACCGACGTCACTGCGCCGGGCGTGAGGTCCGGCCCTCGCGAAGCCCGCTTCCCCGGGCGTGAGGTCCGGCCCTCGCGAAACCCGCCGCTCGGGGCAGAAGGTCCGGCCCTCGCGAAGCCCACTGCGCCGGGCGTGAGGTCCGGCCTTCGCGAAGCCCGCTGCGCAGGGCCTTCGCTGTGGGCCTCCCTCCCGCCCGCTCCTCCCCGCCGTGCCTTCATTCGTGGCCTGATCGGGCCTCGTCCAGGGCGGCACGCGCTTCATCGACACGTGTACAGCCCGAGCGGGCGGCGCGTTCGGCGTTCGTCTCCTCGCGGCGGGCGACCTCCAGCCGGTGCTCGGCCGCGTTCAGCTTGTCCTTGGCCTTGGCCAGCTTCGCGTTGAGCGTCTCGACCCTGGCCGTCCGCCGCTCGCGCTCGCGTGCGGCCTCTGCTCGCTCGGCTTCCCAGTCGGCGCGGCCACGCTCCGCCTCCAGTGCGGCCCGCTCAGCCTCGGCGAGAGCGCCTTCCAGCTCCTTGATCCGGCGTTCCCGCTCCGCACTGTGCTGTTCCCGCTCCGCTGTGTGCTGTTCCCGCTCCGCAGTGTGCTGTTCCCGCTCTGCTGTGTGCCGTTCCTGCTCGGCTTCCCGGCGTCCGGGCTTCTTCCGCGCTGCCGGTTCGGGTGCGGTCCGTACGATCGGCGCGGGTGTGAAGCCGCTGTAGCCCAGAGGGCGGGTCAGCCGGCCCAGACGCACCTGCTCGGCCGCGTCCTCGTCCACCACGGCGGCGTCGAGGGTCTGCTCGATCTCCAGGTCGGCGGCCGGGGCCAGCGGACGCCCGGCCTCCTCCGCCGTCTCGCGCACGGACCGGACGAGACGGGCGATGAGCGGGGTCCGTTCGCGGCCCGCCTCGGCCAGGGCGTCGGCGTCCTGGGCCCGCCACGCGTCCCGCAGCCGCCGGCCGAGGTCGAGCAGCCGGCCGAGTTCCTCGCTCCGCTCCCGGGCGGTCCGGTTGACGGCCCAGGCCACGACGGTCGGCTTGTGCAGCGCCTTGATCCGCTTGGCCAGCGCCGCGTCGCCCGCCGCCTTCGCCTCCTTGGCCAGCGCGTCGCGGGCCGAGGTGAACTCCTCGGGCACCATGCCGTAGAGCCGGTCGGCGGCCTCGTCGACGTCCACAGACCACGTGTACCCGACTTCTCCGCCGCGTTCCACCATGGTAGGTACTCCTCCCATGGAGTTCTTCTGTTATCACCGCGACCGGCCCGGCTCGGGGGCGCTGCGCGACGAACTGCTGGAAGAGCATTGGTCCTACATGGACCGGTACGACGCGGAGATGATCGCCCGTGGCCCGACCTTCGACTGCGTCACCGACGTCGCCACCGGCAGCGTGCACATCGTGGACCTACCGGATCCCGCCACGGCGCGTGCGTTCGCCTTCAACGAGCCCAACTACCAGGCCGGTGTGTATCGGGACGTGATGGTACGGCGTTGGCGCAACGTGCTGGGTCGCACCATGTGGGACTTCCCCGGCGGCAGGGACGGCGGCAACCGATACCTGGTGCTGGGCCTGGGCGCCGGGGAGGCGGCCGACCTCGTCCCGCCGCCCGGCCGGGACGAGCTGATCGCCTACGGGCCGCTGCTGTCCGATGACGGCACCACCTGGCTGGGTACGGCGGTGCTGGTCAGGGCGCCTGACCCGGACGCGGCACGCGCCGTCCTGACCCAGGGCCGGTACGCCGACATCGAGGTGCACGACTGGGAGTTCGGCGGGCGGCGCTGACGCACCGCGGCGACCAAGCACGGCGACCCGTCCTGGTCCGGTGCCCTGAGCAACACCGGACCAGGAGGATCACCTGTGATGACGTCAGCTCGGGGAAGCCGTCGCCATCACGCCCACGGCGATCCGCGCCTCCATCACACCGGGATCCTCGGTGTGGGTGAGCGTCGCGCCGAGGGAGCCGAGCAGCCTGCGCATGCGCGTGTTGTCGTGCAGAAGGGTCGCCCGCACCTCGGCGAAGCCGAGGTCCCTGGCCTGGGCGAGGAGCATCCGCGCCAGCCGGCCGCCGAGCCCCCGGCCCTGCCAGCGGTCCTCCACGAGGAAGGCGATCTCCGCGATGCCCGGGTCCGCGGAGAACGTCAGCGACGCGAGCGCCACCACCTGGCCGTCGTGCCCGACGACGAGCGACTGGCCGCGGGCCCGATCGCACAGCCGGTCGAAGACGCGCGGCGGCAGGGTGGGGTTGGCGGTGAAGTAGCGGAACCTGCGCGTCTCGGGTGAGCAGCGCTCATGCAGGTCGCGCAGCGCCTCGCGGTAGAGCGAGGTCAGCGGCTTGACCTGCACCTCCGCGCCGTCGGCGAGCCGCACCGGCCCCTCGGCCGCGGACGGTTCCGCCGGCGGCTGCGTCAGCCGCACCATCGCCGCGGCGCGGGCCGCCTCGGTCAGGGTGAACGGGAGCCCGGAGCGGCGCAGCCGGATGGACCGCCGCGGCGCCACGGGCACCACGAGCAGGGTCGGGTCGGGCAGCTCCAGTGCCTCTCCGTCGGCCCGGTCGCCGTCCTCCTCCCGCGAGCGCACGGCGCTCGCGCCGTACACCCAGCGGGCGTCGTCGGCGCGCAGCAACTCGCCCAGGATCTCCGGCAGGCGCCAGGGAGCCGAGCGCAGCCGGGCGGCCAGCAGCAGCGTACGGGTCGGCTCATCGGTCAGTTCGTGCGCGGTGGCCGGCACGATCCGCACCCGCCTCCCGCCCGCGGCCTCCAGCGCCGCGCGTACGGCCTCGGGGGAGGCGGGGATGTCCGTGACGAACTCGTCGACCGTGCCGTCCGTGTCGGGCTGCACCGACAGGCCCAGGATGTTGCCGCCCTTGCCGGCCAGGGCGGTCGCCAGCGACGCCAGGCGCCCGGGACGCTCGTCCACGGTCGTACGGATCCGGAAGAACCCCATCGCTACCCGCTCCCTCCGTTGTGCCGGCCTTCAGCCTGCCGGAGCGCTGTTACGCGCCTGCTACACGGCGGTGAGCCGATGGTTTCCTTCCGATGGAGGACGTTACGAATACTGTTATCCGCATGTGTCTTCGTGAATCTCCACGACATCCGTCGCCGAATGGCGGGATGAGTACGGATACAGCAGGATGTGCACCATGACCGCTCCCCTGTCCCCCGGTTTCGTCAACGGCGAGGTGTCCTTCTGGTACCGGTCGCCGGGGATGCCCGCGCCTGGAGAACCGCTCGGCGGCGACCTGCGGGCCGACGTGGCCGTGGTCGGCGCCGGCTACACCGGACTGTGGACCGCCTACTACCTGAAGAAGGCCGACCCGTCGCTGCGGATCGTCGTGCTGGACAAGGAGTTCGCCGGGTTCGGCGCGTCGGGACGCAACGGCGGCTGGCTGACCGGCGCGCTGGCCGGCTCACCCGAGCGGTACGCCAAGACCCACGGACGGGACGGGGCCCGGCTGCTGCAGCGCGCGATGTTCGAGGCCGTCGACGAGGTCATCCGCGTCGCCCACGGGGAGGGCATCGACGCGGACATCGTCAAGGGCGGCCTGCTCACCGTCGCCCGCGGCCCGGCGCAGGACCTGCGGCTGCGCGAGGAGCTGGCGGGCCAGCGCGCCTGGGGCTGGGACGCCGACGACGTCCGGTTGCTGACCACCGACGAGATGAACGACCGGCTGCGCGTGGCGGGCGCCACCGGGGCCACCTGGAGCCCGCACTGCGCCAGGATCCAGCCGGCCAAGCTCGTCCGCGGTCTGGCGCGGGCCGTACGGGACCTGGGCGTCGAGATCTACGAGCAGACCCCGGTGACCGCGATCACGCCGGGTGGAAGGACACACCCGGCGGCGGCGGTCACGCCGTACGGGACCGTGCGGGCGGACCACGTGCTGCGCTGCACCGAGGGATTCACCGCCACCATCACCGGTCACCACCGCGACTGGCTGCCCATGAACAGCTCCATGATCGTCACCGAGCCGCTGCCCGAGCGGGTCTGGGCGGAGATCGGCTGGCAGAGCCATGAGCTGCTCGGCGACATGGCGCACTACTACATGTACGCCCAGCGCACGGCCGACGACCGCATCGCCTTCGGCGGGCGTGGCAGGCCCTACCTGTACGGATCGCGGATCGACGAGCGGGGGCACACGCACGACTGGACCGTGGACGCCCTGTGGGACCTGCTGGTCGCGTTCTTCCCGGCCGTCGCCGGGTCGCGGGTGGAGCACGCCTGGTCGGGCGTGCTCGGCGTGCCGCGCGACTGGTGCTCGGCCGTCCACCTGGACCCCGTGACCGGCCTCGGCTGGGCGGGCGGCTACACGGGCCACGGCGTGACCACCACCAACCTGGCCGGCCGCACGCTGTGCGACCTGGCGCTGCGCCGCGACACCGACCTGACCCGGATGCCGTGGGTGGACCGGCGGGTGCGCGCCTGGGAGCCCGAGCCGCTGCGCTGGCTCGGCGTCCACTCGATGTACCGTCTCTACCGCCTGGCCGACGCCCGCGAGAACAGGGGCATGGCCAGGACGTCCGTACTGGCCAGGATCGCCGACAAGATCACCGGGCACTGAAAGGCTGATTTGTGAGTTCCTCCCTCCTGTTCCGCGGCGGCCGCGTCTTCGTCCCCGGCGGGTTCGCCGAGGCGGTGCTCGTCCGCGACGGCGTCATCGCCGCCGTCGGCCCCGAGTCCGACCTCGTACGGCTGGCGCGGGACGCCGAGCCGATCGACCTCGGCGGCGGCCTGCTGACCCCGGGAGTCACCGACGCCCACATCCACCCCGTGCAGGCCGGGCTGGAGCGGGCCAAGTGCGACCTGGCCGAGGTGTACGGGCTCGACGCCTACACGGCGGAGATCGGCGGCTACGCCGTGAGCAATCCGGACAAGGCGTGGATCGACGGCGGCGGCTGGGACATGTCGGCCTTCCCCGGCGGCCTCCCCCACCGCTCCCAGCTCGACTTCCTCGACCGCCCGGCGTACTTCGTGCAGCGCGACCACCACGCCGCCTGGGTCAACACGCGGGCTCTGGAGCTCGCCGGCATCACGAAGGACACCCCCGACCCCGCGGACGGCCGCATCGAGCGCGACCCGGACGGCACGCCGAGCGGCGTGCTGCACGAGGGCGCCATGGACCTCGTCGGCCTGCTCACCACGCGCCCGACCCCGGCCGACGTCGACGCCGCCCTGATGGACGCACAGGCCCACCTGTTCTCGCTGGGCATCACCGGCTGGCAGGACGCCATCGTCGGGTCGTACGCCGGGTCGGACGACCCGCTGCCCGCCTACGTCCGCACGGCCGCCTCCGGGCGGCTGAAGGCGCGCGTGGTCGGCGCCCTGTGGTGGGACCGCGCGCAGGGGGCGGAGCAGATTCCGAGCCTGATCGAGCGGCGCGCGGCGACCGAGGGCCTGGACCGGTTCCGGGCGACCTCGGTCAAGATCATGCAGGACGGCATCCCGGAGAACTTCACCGCCGCCGTCATCGAGCCCTACTGCCGCTGCGGCGGCACCGGCCTGTCGTACATCGACCCCGCGCTGCTCGGCGGGTACGTCAAGGAGCTCGACGCCCTGGGCTTCCAGGTGCACTTCCATGCGATCGGT
Source organism: Microbispora bryophytorum (assembly GCF_006874465.1). Lineage (GTDB taxonomy): Bacteria > Actinomycetota > Actinomycetes > Streptosporangiales > Streptosporangiaceae > Microbispora > Microbispora bryophytorum. The sequence goes on from NZ_VIRL01000011.1 coordinate 204,865, forward strand.
GAGCGTGCCGTGCGCGAGGCGCTCGACGCGCTCACCGGCACCGACCCCGCCAACCGGCACCACATCGCGCACGTCCAGATCATCACGCCGCAGGACGTGCCGCGCTTCTCCGAGCTCGGTGTGACGGCCAACCTGCAGGCGTTGTGGGCCACCCACCACCTGCAGATGGACGAGCTGTGCATCCCCTACCTCGGCGAGGAGCGCACCTCCTGGCAGTATCCCTTCGCCGACCTCCTGCGGCACGGCACCCGCTTCGCCGGCGGCTCGGACTGGCCGGTCTCCTCGGCCAACCCACTGGAGGCAATGCACGTGGCGGTCAACCGCACCGAGCCGGGCAGCTCCGTCCACGCGACGTACCCGACGGCCCAGACCCCGTTCCTGCCGGAGCAGAGCCTCGACCTGCGTGCCATCATGACGGCCTACACCGAGGGCTCGGCCTGGATCAACCGCTCCCCCGCCGGGGTGATCGAGGAGGGCCGCCCGGCCGACCTCGTCGTGCTCGACCGCGACCCCTTCGCCCTCGATCCGAAGGACATCTGGACGACCGGGGTCGTCATGACGTTCCTCGACGGCGAGCCCGTGCACGGCGGATGACCGTTGCCGGCGCCCGCGGCCGGACGCAGGCGGTGACGCCGACGGCCCGCGAGCTCATACGGGGTGCTCGGCGCACAGGCAGCCGACGCCCTTATCGATCCATTCCGGGCCGGCCCACTCCGGGTGCCGCTCGATCATGAGCGCCCTGACCTCCTCGACGATCGTCTGCTCGCTCACGGCCGAGTCCCGGCGCGCCCAGGTCTCGTCGCGCAGCAGCTCGAGGTAGTCGCGGACGTCGGCGAGCAGCTGCGGGCCGCCGACGTCGCCGTGACCGGGCACCACCACCTGCGGCGACGCGTCGGCCAGCCGCCTCATCACGCTGATCCAGCGGATGCCGGAGACGTCGGTGTCGTACGGCGGGAACCACGGGAAGATGGCGAACTGCCCGGCCTCCACGAGATCGCCGGTGAACATCACCCCGGCGTCGGGGACCGTGATCACCTGGTCGCCCCTGCTGTGCGCCCGGCCGGCGGCTCGCAGCCGCACCACCCGCCCTCCCAGGTCGAGGTCGTACGCGTCGTCGTAGACGACGTCCGGACTGGCGATCTCGACGCCCTCCAGCTGCCGGGCGACCGGCTCGCCGAGCCCCCGGAACATTTCGAGGTAGGCGGCGCCCTTCGCGGCCAAGTCCTCGGCCTGCGCCCGGTTGACCAGGAATGTCGCCTTCCCGGCGAACACCTGCGCCCCGAACGCATGCTCCGGGTGGAAATGCGTCGTGGTCAGATAGAGCCTGCGACCTGCCGCGTACTCCGCCGCGAACGCGAGCACGGCCTCGGCGTTCCGCGGGCCCATGCCGGTCTCGACGACCAGCACGGAATGGGCGCCGCCGACGACGCCGATGTTGGGCACCAGCGGCACCCGGCGATTGGGGATCACCAGCAGGTCGCGGGCGAGCTCCCGCACATCCTCGATCCGCACGACGGGCTCGGGCAGCACGAATTTCGACATGACATCCACTTTCCGGAGAGCCTGGCAATCTGGCCGCTCCAGTCCATTACCGGATGCTGTGCCGCGTCCAACACCGGTTGCGCACGCCCGATACCGTCCCGGTATCGTCGCCGGTGATGGACCTACGCTCGCTGCGCTACTTCGTGGCGGTCGCCGAGGAGCGCCACTTCGGGCGGGCCGCCGCGCGCCTGCACATGACCCAGCCGCCGCTGAGCCGCGCCGTCCGGCAGCTGGAGGCCGATCTCGGCACTCTCCTGCTGCACCGATCGCCCACCGGCGTCACGCCGACCCCCGCCGGGGCCGCGCTCTACGAAGAGGCACGCGCGCTGCTGGAGCAGGCCGAGCGGGTGCGCGCCCGGGTCGCCGCCGCGGCCGGCGCCGCCACCCTGACCATCGGCACTCTCGCGGACAGCGCCGAGCAGGCCGGGGCCCGGCTCGCCGCGGCCTTCCGCCGGCGTCACCCGGGAGTCCAGGTACGCGTCCGCGAAGCCGACTTCACCGACCCGACCACGGGCCTTCGCGCCGGACTCGTCGACGTCGCCATCACCAGGGAGCCGTTCGACGACGCCGGGATCACCACCCGCCTGCTGCGCTCCGACCCCATGGGCGTGGTCCTGCGTGCCGACGATCCGCTCGCCTGTCGCGAGACCCTGCGGCTGAGCGATCTCGCCGGCCGCCCGTGGTTCCGGCTGCCCGACGGCACCGATCCCGTCTGGCGCGCCTACTGGAACGCCACCACACCGGGCGGCGAGCTCAGGGACGGCCCGGTGGTGCGCACGGTCCACGAGTGCCTGCAGGCGGTTCTGTGGAACGGCACGGTCGGGCTCGCGCCGGCGGCCCATCCGCTCCCCGAGGGGCTCGCGTCGGTGCCGCTGGCGGACATGCCGCCCAGCCGCCTCGTCCTGGCCTGGAACAGCGCCGACGCCGGCCCGCTGATCCGCTCGTTCGCCCACATCGCCACGAGCGTTTACCGCGCCGCCGAGCGGGGGCATGCGGATACGTGAAAGGCCCTCCCCGCCTGAGCGGAAAGGGCCTGCACGGTTGTCCGGATCGATGAACCGGGAGTCCGGATCAGTAGATCGGGCGGGAGGAGGAGCGCAGCCGCTCCAGCGCCTCGGCGAGAATCTGCGCGCCGTCCTTGTCGCTACGGCGCTCCTTCACGTATGCGAGGTGCGTCTTGTACGGCTCGTTCTTCGGCGGAGCAGGCGGGCTCGACTGGTCCTGCCCGGCCGGCAGCCCACACCGCGGGCAGTCCCAGAACTCGGGGACGGCCGCGTCACTGGCGAAGCTCGGGCGCGTCTCGTGCATGTTCGCGCACCAGAACGAGACCCGCACACGGGGGGCGGCCTCGCCGCGTTCGGCCTCTCCCATGGGGCCGGCGCCGACTCGGCTACCACGGATCGCGTTGCCACTACCCACCGATGAACTCCTTGCTCGATCGCCCCGCGGACGGGGGGAGGTGAATCTCTGCCACGCGTGGCCGGAGGCCGTCCGCTACGGCTTGAGCAGCAGGCCCAGCGCGATGATGCAGACGAACCAGACGACGCCGGTGATGACGGTGAGACGGTCCAGGTTACGCTCCACCACCGACGAACCGCCGAAAGAAGACGTGAACCCGCCGCCGAACAGGTCGGACAGGCCGCCGCCCTTGCCCTTGTGGAGCAGGACGAGCAGCACCATCAGAGCGCTCGACAGGATGAGGGCGATGGAGATTCCGATTGTCACCGTAGACCTGTTCCTATGTCCGGGCGTGCACGACGCGTTGTGCACGATGCCATCGGCGTGACGATTCAATTGTGTTCTTTGAGGGTACGACGTCATGTCAAGTCGTACCCCCCAAACGGCTCAGCTAGCCGGCGGTCTCGCCGAGTCGGCAGATCTTGGCGAACTCTCCCGCGTCGAGGCTGGCCCCTCCCACGAGGGCGCCGTCGATGTCGGCCTCCGCCATGATGCCGGCGACGTTGCCCGACTTCACCGAGCCACCGTAAAGGATACGGACAACGGAGGCTACATCGTCACCGTAGAGCTCGGCGAGTCGCGTCCTGATTGCGCCGCACACCTCCTGGGCGTCCTTCGGCGTGGCGACCTCGCCGGTGCCGATCGCCCAGACCGGCTCGTACGCGATCACGATGGACTTCACCTGCTCGGCGGTCACGCCCTCCAGCGCGCCGTCGAGCTGCGCCAGCGTGTGCTCGACGTGGCGGCCCTCCTGGCGCACCGGCAGCCCCTCGCCCACGCACAGGATGGGCGTCAGCGAGTGCCGGTAGGCGGCCTTGACCTTGGCGTTGCACAGCATCTCGGCCTCGCCGTGGTACTCCCGCCGCTCCGAGTGCCCCACCAGCACGTACGTGCAGCCGAGCTTGCTCAGCATGCTCCCGCAGATCTCCCCGGTGTACGCCCCGGAGTCCTGCGCGGACAGGTCCTGGGCGCCGTAGGTGATGCGGAGCTTGTCGGCGTCCACGAGCGTCTGCACGCTGCGCAGGTCGGTGAACGGCGGCATGACCGCGACGTCCGCCTTGTCGTAGTCGCGGTCGGTCAACGTGAACGCCAGCTTCTGCACCAGGTTGATGGCCTCAAGGTGGTTGAGGTTCATCTTCCAGTTGCCGGCGAACAGCGGCTTGCGAGCCATCTACTCCTCCAGCGCCGCGAGTCCGGGCAGCGTCTTGCCTTCGAGGTACTCGAGGCTCGCGCCGCCACCGGTGGAAATATGCGAGAAGCCGTCCTCGGGCAGGCCGAGCCTGCGCACGGCCGCGGCCGAGTCGCCGCCGCCGACCACGGTGAACGCCTTGGAGTTGACCAGCGCCTCGGCCACCGCGCGGGTGCCGCCGGAGAACGCGTCGAACTCGAACACGCCCATCGGGCCGTTCCAGAACACGGTCTGGGCGTCGGCCAGCTTCGAGGCGAACAGCTCCCGGGTGCGGGGGCCGATGTCGAGGCCCTCGCGGTCGGCCGGGATCGCGGTGGCGTCCACGACCTCGTGCGGCGCGTCGGCGCCGAACTCCGTGGCGGCCAGCACGTCCACCGGCAGCACCAGCTCGACCCCGCGGGAGGCCGCCTCGTCGAGGAAGCCCCTGACCTGGTCGATCTGGTCCTCCTGCAGCAGCGACTTGCCCACTTCGTAGCCCTGCGACTTCAGGAACGTGTAGGCCATGCCGCCGCCGATGAGCAGGCGGTCCACCTTGGACAGCAGGTTCGCGATCACGCCGAGCTTGTCGGAGACCTTCGCGCCGCCCAGCACGACGACGTACGGCCTGGCCGGGTCCTCGGTGAGCTTGCGCAGCACCTCGACCTCGGCGAGGACCAGGTCGCCCGCCGCGTGCGGCAGCCGCTTGGGCAGGTCGTAGACGCTGGCGTGCTTGCGGTGCACCGCGCCGAAGCCGTCGCCGACGTAGAGCTCGGCGAGGTCGGCCAGCCTGCCGGCGAACTCGCCCCTGACCGCGTCGTCCTTGGACTCCTCGCCGGGCTCGAAGCGCAGGTTCTCCAGGAGGGCGACCTGCCCGTCCTGCAGGCCCGCCACCACGCTCTGCGCGGACTCGCCGACCACGTCGGTGGCGAACGCCACGTCCTCGCCGAGCAGCTCGGCCAGCCGCCGGGAGACCGGGGCGAGCGAGTACTTCGGCGTGACGGAGCCCTTGGGACGGCCGAGGTGGGCCGCGACGACGACCTTCGCGCCGCGCTCGATCAGCTTCCTGATCGTCGGCACCGACGCCCGGATGCGACCGTCGTCGGTGATCGTCTCCCCGTCGAGGGGGACGTTGAGGTCGGCGCGCACGAACACGCGCCGGCCCTTCACGTCGAGCTCGTCGATTCCGATCATCAGAGGGAGGCGCCCACGTACTCGATGAGGTCCACGAGGCGGTTGGAGTAGCCCCACTCGTTGTCGTACCAGCCGACGACCTTCACCTGGTTGCCGATGACCTTGGTCAGGCCGGCGTCGAAGATGCAGGACGACGGGTCGGTGACGATGTCGCTGGAGACGATCTCGTCCTCGGTGTAGCTGAGGTAGCCCTTGAGGTAGCCCTCGGCGGCGGCCTTGAGCGCGGCGTTGACCTCCTCGACGGTGGTCTCGCGGCCGACCTCGACCGTGAGGTCGGTGGCCGAGCCCGTCGGGATCGGCACACGCAGCGCGTAGCCGTCGAGCTTGCCCTTCAGCTCCGGCAGGACCAGGCCGATCGCCTTGGCGGCGCCGGTGGAGGTCGGGACGATGTTCAGCGCGGCGGCGCGGGCGCGGCGCAGGTCCTTGTGCGGGCCGTCCTGCAGGTTCTGGTCCTGCGTGTAGGCGTGGATGGTGGTCATCAGGCCCTTCTCGATACCGAAGGTGTCGTTGATGACCTTGGCCATCGGGGCCAGGCAGTTGGTGGTGCAGGAGGCGTTGGAGATGATCGTGTGAGCGGCGGGGTCGTACTTCTCGTGGTTCACGCCCATGACGATCGTCACGTCTTCGTTCTTCGCCGGCGCGGAGATGATGACCTTCTTCGCGCCGTTGTCGGCGTGCACCTTGGCCTTGGTGGCGTCGGTGAACAGGCCGGTCGACTCGACGACGACGTCCACGCCGAGGTCGCCCCAGGGCAGCTTGGCGGGGTCGCGCTCGGCGAACGCCTTGATCGCCTTGCCGTCAACGGTGATCTCGTCCGCAGAGGCCTTCACCTCGTACGGCAGGCGGCCCAGGATGCTGTCGTACTTCAGCAGGTGGGCCAGCGTGGCGTTGTCGGTGAGGTCGTTGACGGCGACGACCTCGATGTCCTTGCCGCTGGCCGCCACAGCGCGCCAGAAGTTACGGCCGATACGGCCGAAGCCGTTGACGCCTACGCGGATGCTCACGGATCCGATCTCCTCGTACGTCGTGCGCCGGAGTACCGGCGCCAGGGCTGTGTTAAACCTCAATGACAGACCTTATCGGACCCAAATTGGTGTAGACCACCGGGCCGCGCTTTGACGGCGTGTCAGCCCGTCCGAGCCGGTGAGCGGGCCCTTCCCGCACGACGACGCCCCCGTCGCACCGTTCCACCGCGCCCTCGCCCGGGCGCCCGCCGGCGCGCCGCCGACCGGCCGGGAGGCGCCGCGACGGGACCGGGGTGGCGGTCGCTACTGCACGAGCATGTCCGCGGTGAGGTTGGCCTCGGTGTTGGCGATGCCGAGATCCTGGGCGCGCTTGTCGGCCATCGCGAGCAGTCGCCGGATGCGCCCGGCGATGGCGTCCTTGGTCAGCGGCGGGTCGGAGATCTGGCCGAGCTCCTCCAGGGACGCCTGCTTGTGCTCGACCCGCAGCCGACCGGCGATCACCAGGTGCTCGGGAGCGTCGTCGCCGAGGATCTCCAGCGCCCGCTGCACCCGCGCGCCCGCGGCGACGGCCGCCCTGGCCGACCTGCGGAGGTTGGCGTCGTCGAAGTTGGCCAGGCGGTTGGCGGTGGCCCGCACCTCGCGGCGCATCCGCCGCTCCTCCCAGGCCAGCACGCTGTCGTGGGCGCCGAGCCGGGTCAGCAGCGCGCTGATCGCGTCGCCGTCGCGCACGACCACGCGGTCGACGCCGCGCACCTCGCGGGCCTTGGCGTGGATCTTGAGCCGCCGGGCCGAGCCGACCAGGGCCAGCGCCGCCTCCGGCCCGGGGCAGGTCACCTCCAGCGACATCGACCGGCCGGGCTCTGTCAGCGAGCCGTGCGCGAGGAACGCGCCCCGCCAGGCCGCCTCGGCGTCGCAGGTGGCCCCGGAGACGACCTGCCGGGGCAGCCCGCGCACGGGACGCCCGTGGTTGTCGATCAGGCCGGTCTGCCGGGCCAGCGCCTCGCCGTCCTTGTAGACGCGCACGACGTAGCGCGAGCCCTTGCGCAGCCCGGCGGGGGCCAGGACCAGCACCTCGGCCTTGTGGCCGAACACCTCGCCGATGTCCTTGATCAGCCTGCGGGCGGTGGCGTTGGTGTCGAGCTCGGCCTCGATCACGATGCGCCCGCCCACCAGGTGCAGCCCGCTGGCGAACCGCAGCAGCGTCGAGACCTCCGCCTTTCGGCAGCAGGGCTTGAGCACCGGAAGGCGGCTCAGCTCGTCTTTCACCACACCCGTCATGGCCATCAGCTCGTGTCCTCCCCCAGACAGACTCTGCCCGTCAGTCTCTCGCACCAGGCGAGCACGCAATCACCGCTTCTCACGGAAAATCTCATCCAGGACAGTGGCAAGACGTGGTCCGTCGTGCCGCACAGATCCGTCAGGGGCGGCCACATCGGCCAAAACGACCCGGCCGCCCATCGACCAGGCCGCCTTCTCCAGCGCCTTCGGGTCGGCGACCACACCGCCGTCGGCGATCACCGCGTCGACGACCAGCGCGGGGGCGTGCTCCCTGAGCACCTCCAGGTGCCGTTCGGGTGAGAAACCGTCGGTCTCCCCCGCCTGCGGCGCGAGGTTGAGGATCACCAGCCGCCTGGCGCTCGTCTCGTGCAGCGCCCGCGCGAGTCCGGGCACCTTCAGGTGCGGCAGCACGCTGGTGAACCAGGAGCCCGGCCCGAAGACCACCCAGTCGGCCGCCTCGATCGCCTCGATCGCCTGGGGGCAGGCGGGCGGATCGGACGGCACCAGCGAGATGGAGCGCACCCGCCCGGGCGTCAGCGCGCAGGCGACCTGCCCGCGCACCGTCGTGACCGTCCCGTCCAGCTCGACCTCCGCCTGGATGTCGAGCGGCACGGAGGCCATGGGGAGCACCCGGCCGTGCGCGCCGAGCAGCCGGCCCACCCATTCCAGGCCCACGACGGGGTCCTCCAGCAGCTCCCAGAGCGCGACGATGAGGAGGTTGCCGACGGCGTGGCCGTGCAGATCGCCCTCGCTTCTGAAACGGTGCTGGACGACTTCGCTCCATGTCTGGCCCCACTCGTCGTCGCCGCACAGGGCCGCGAGAGCCATCCGCAGGTCACCGGGCGGCAGAACCCCCAGCTCGCGCCTGAGACGCCCACTGGAGCCGCCGTCGTCGGCGACCGTCACCACGGCCGTCAGGTCGTCGGTGACGGTCCTGAGGGCCGACAGGGAGGCGTACAGGCCGTGGCCGCCGCCGAGCGCGACGACCTTGGGACCGCTCGCGGGGGCGGCGGGGCGCGGGGAAAGCATCGGGCTGCCGGGGGTGGGGGACTTCAGGGGATCGGGGGCGGAGGGGTCCGCGGGTCTTTCCGGGGCGGGGTCCTTCATCGTCCTCCTCGCCTCGCCACGAGCACCGCCCTGCGGAGCCGTGGCGCTCATGTCGTGCCGATCGGCCCGGCCCCGGGGCCCGCCGGGGCCGGCCGTACGGGATACCGCCCGCGGACCCGCCCGCGGGCCGGGCGGGGGCCGTCACTCTCGGCCCGTGTCCCGGTGGCTGACCTGGACGTCCATGCCGCGCTCGCGCAGGCGGGCGCCGAGCTGCTCGGCCATCGCGACACTGCGGTGCTTGCCTCCGGTGCAGCCCACGGCGAGGGTGGCGTAGCCCTTGCCCTCGCGCGCGTATCCGGCGGCCACGATGCCGAAGACCTCCTCGTAGCCGTCGAGGAACTCCTTGGCCCCCGGCTGGCCGAGCACGTAGTCGCGCACGGGGGCGTCGAGCCCGTTCATGGGCCGCAGTTCCGGCACCCAGTGGGGGTTGGGCAGGAACCGGCAGTCCACGACGAGGTCGGCGTCGACCGGCAGGCCGTACTTGTAGCCGAAGGACACCACGTTCACCTTCAGCCCCGGACGGTCCTCGCCGCCGAAGAACGACACGATCTTCTTGCGGAGCTCGTGGACGTTCAGCAGGGACGTGTCGACGACGAGGTCGGCGTTGGCGCGGACCTCGCGCAGGATGCCGCGCTCGCGGTCGATCCCGTCGACGAGCCGCCCGTCACCCTGGAGGGGGTGGGGACGCCGGACGTTCTCGAACCTGCGGACCAGTTCCTCGTCGCTCGCCTCCAGGAACATCACCCGGACGCCGACGCCGCGCCCGACCAGTTCCTCGATCGCCGCGTTCAGGTCGGTGGTGAAGGCGAGGCTGCGCACGTCGACGACCGCGGCGACGCGGTCGGTCGCCATGTTCACCCGGCCTGCCTCCTCGGCGAGCGAGGACAGCAGCCCCGGCGGCAGATTGTCGATCACAAACCAGCCGAGGTCCTCCAGAGCCTTCGCGGCGGTGCTGCGCCCCGCCCCCGACATTCCGGTGATCACCACGAATGCCGGCTCAGTCGTGCTCATCGCCCGCTCACCGCCTTGCCGCCCATGTCAGCCCGCCCAACGTCAGCCCCGTCCACCCCCATGCCGGGGTGGCCGCCCCGCCCGCCGGGACGGGGCCCGCTCCGCGCGGGAGGAACCATCTGGTGCCGGAGCATGACACCTCTTCACCTGGTCGCGCCACCGCCACGCCGCGCGGCTCCGGCGGCGCCCTCCCCGCAGCCCCGCCCGGGACGGGACACGCCGAGGCGCTCTCGCGAGCACCTCACGACCCCTGCTCCGCCGGGGACGGGCTCTCACCGCGGAGCGCCGCGACGATGGCCTCGGCGGTCGCACGGCCGATGCCGGGGACCTCACGGATCTCCTCCGCGCTCGCCTCCCGCAGCCGCTTCACCGAGCCGAAGTGCCGCAGCAGGGCCTGACGGCGTGCCGGGCCCAGGCCCGGCACGTGGTCGAGCGCGCTCTCTTTAAGCGATTTCGACCTCTTCGTCCGATGGTAGGTGATAGCGAACCTGTGTGCTTCATCGCGGACGCGCTGTAACAGATAGAGGCCCTCGCTGCTTCGCGGCAGGATCACCGGCTGGTCGTCGCCGGGCAGCCAGACCTCCTCCAGCCGCTTGGCCAGCCCGCACACCGCGATGTCGTCGATCCCGAGCTCGTCCAGGGCGCGCTGGGCCGCCGCCGCCTGAGCAGGGCCGCCGTCCACCACCACGAGGTTGGGCGGGTAGGCGAACTTGCGGGGACGGCCTGTCTCCGGGTCGATCGGCGTCCCGGCGCCTCCGCGCTCGGCCGCGCCGTACCCGTCCTCGTCGTGCGCCGCCCCGTTATGCGCCACCTCGCCGTTCTCCGCCGCATCGCGCCCCGCCCCGCCGTGAGTCGTTCCGTCGTGAGCCGCCGCGTCCTCCGTCCCCGCGTCCAGCTCGCCCGTCGCCGCCCGCTCTTCCAGGTAGCGCTTGAACCGCCGGCAGATGACCTCGTATATCGAGGCGACGTCGCCTTCCCCGGTCCTGATGGAGAAGCGGCGGTACTCGCTCTTGCGGGCCAGGCCGTCCTCGAAGACCACCATCGAGGCCACGACGTTCTCGCCCTGGATGTGCGACACGTCGTAGCACTCGATCCGCAGCGGCGCCTGGTCCAGGTCGAGAGCGTCCGCGATCTCCTGCAGGGCACGGCTGCGGGTGGTCAGGTCGCTCGCGCGGCGCAGCTTGTGCTGGGCGAGCGACTCCTTCGCGTTGCGCTCCACGGTCTCCATGAGGCTCTTCTTGTCGCCGCGCTGGGGAACGCGCAGGTCGACGCGGGACCCCCGCTGCTCGCTCAGCAGCTCGATCAGCGCGGCCTCGTCCGGGGGCCGCGCCGGCACGAGGATCTCGCGGGGAATCGTCGCCTCGCCGTACATCTGGAGCAGGAACTGCTCCACCAGCTCGCCGGGGCCGGCCTCCTCGACCTTGTCGACCACCCAGCCACGCTGCCCGCGGATCCTGCCGCCGCGCACATAGAAGACCTGGACCGCCGCCTCAAGCGGGTCCTCGGCGAGGGCGATCACGTCGCAGTCGGTGTCGTCGCCGAGCACGACCGTCTGCTTCTCAAGGGCCCGTTGCAGCGCCTGGACGTCGTCGCGCAGTCGCGCGGCCCGCTCGTACTCCTCCACGGCCGCCGCCTCGCGCATCTCGCGCTCCAGCCGCTTGATGAAGCGGCCGGTGTTGCCGGCCACGAAGTCGCAGAAGTCCTCGGCGAGGGCGCGATGCTCCTCGGGGGTGACCCGGCCGACGCAGGGCGCGGAGCACTTGTCGATGTATCCCAGCAGGCAGGGCCGCCCGATCTGGCCTGCCCGCCTGAAGACCCCCGCCGAGCACGTCCGCACGGGGAAGACGCGCAGCAGCAGGTCGACGGTCTCCCGGATGGCCCAGGCGTGCGAGTAGGGGCCGAAGTAACGCGTGCCCTTCCGCTTGGCCCCCCGCATCACCTGCACCCGGGGGAAGTCCTCCCCCATGGTCACGGCCAGGTACGGATACGACTTGTCGTCGCGGTACTTGACGTTGAACCGGGGGTCGAACTCCTTGATCCAGGAGTATTCGAGCTGGAGCGCCTCGACCTCGGTGCCGACCACCGTCCAGTCCACGGACGCCGCGGTCGTCAGCATGGTCTGCGTCCGCGGGTGCAGACCGGCGAAGTCCGCGAAGTACGAGTTGAGCCGCTGCCGCAGGCTCTTCGCCTTGCCCACGTAGATCACCCGGCCGCCCGGGTCGCGGAAGCGATAGACGCCTGGCGACTCGGGAATCGATCCGGGCGCCGGTCGATAAGTTGCCGGATCCGCCACGTTCAAAAGACTACTGGCCCCCGCCGACATTCCCGCCGTCCCCGCCGTCCCCGGCGGACCCGGCGGACCCGGCGACGGCGAGAGCCGCCAGCGCCTCGCCGCCGGGCGGGCCGCCCGCCATCGCGCCGGGCTCGCACGCGATGTAGGGCGGCGGCGCCTCGTGCCACCCCTCAGGCGCGGGGGCTCGCCCGCCAGCGGCCGTGGACATCACCGCCACGGCCACCAGCCATCGAGCCCGAGCCGGCGCCGGACCCGGCAGCCGCCGTCAGGCGAGGGTGATGCTCTCGCCGCTCACCGTGATCTTCTTCTCGGCGAGCGGCCTGGCCGCCGGGCCGTTGACCACGGAGCCGTCCTTCGCACTGAACCTGCTGCCGTGACACGGGCAGACGATCTCGTTGTTCGAGACGCTGCCGACCGGGCAGCCCTGGTGGGTGCAGGTCGCGCTGAACGCCTTGAACTCGCCGGCCGCCGGCTGCGTGACGACGACGTCCTGGTCCTTGAAGACCTTGCCGCCGCCCTCGGGGATGTCGGAGGTCTTCGCGAGCTCGCCCTCGCCCTGTGCCCCCTGGGACTGGCCGCCCTGGTCCGCCGACGCCGTCGTGTCGTCCCCCCCGGAGGCGCCGCACGCGCTCAGCGCCGCCGCCAGCCCGGCGCCTCCCGCGCTGAAGATCACGGCCCGGCGTGTCGTATCCGTCATGCTCATCCTTCCCTGATGCGACGGCCCGGGACGTCCACGGTCCCGGGTCCTTCCCCTGCGCGACGCGTCACCCTGTGTGTCCTCAGGTACGGCCATCACCCCGTGGCCGGTGGGGGGTGACGCGGTCGGAAGCAGAAGAGTAGGGAGAAATAATGAGACGAATACTCATACACCCAAGATCTTGCGCAGGAACGCGCCGGTGTGGCTCTCCTCGACCCGGGCGACCTGCTCGGGCGTGCCGGTGGCGATGACCCTGCCACCTCCGGACCCGCCCTCGGGCCCCATGTCGACGATCCAGTCGGCGGTCTTGACGACGTCGAGGTTGTGCTCGATCACGATCACCGTGTTGCCTGCGTCCACGAGCCGGTTGAGCACGCCGAGAAGCCTCCTGATGTCCTCGAAGTGCAGGCCGGTGGTGGGCTCGTCCAGCACGTACACGGTGCGGCCGGTCGAGCGCCGCTGCAGCTCGGAGGCGAGCTTCACCCGCTGCGCCTCGCCGCCGGACAGCGTGGTCGCGGGCTGGCCGAGCCGTACGTAGCCGAGGCCGACGTCGTTGAGGGTCTGCAGGTGACGGCGGATGGCGGGGATCGCCTCGAAGAACTCCAGCGCCTCCTCGATCGGCATGTCGAGGACCTCGGCGATCGTCTTGCCCTTGTAGTGGACCTCCAGCGTCTCCCGGTTGTATCGGGCGCCGTGGCAGACCTCACAGGGGACGTAGACGTCCGGGAGGAAGTTCATCTCGATCTTGATGGTGCCGTCGCCGGAGCACGCCTCGCAGCGCCCGCCCTTGACGTTGAAGCTGAACCGGCCCTGCAGGTAACCGCGGACCTTCGCCTCGGCCGTGGCGGCGAACAACTTGCGCACATGGTCGAAGACGCCCGTGTACGTCGCGGGGTTGGACCTCGGCGTGCGACCGATCGGCGACTGGTCGACGTGGACGACCTTGTCCACCAGGTCCGTGCCGACGACCCGGGAGTGCCGTCCGGGCACGGTCTTCGCGCCGTTCAGTTCCTTGGCCAGCGCGGCGTACAGGATGTCGTTGACCAGCGTCGACTTGCCGGACCCCGAAACGCCGGTGACCGCCGTGAAGACGCCGAGCGGGAACTCGACGTCCACTCCCTTGAGGTTGTGCTCACGGGCGCCCTTGACGACGAGCTGCCGCTTCTTGTCCCGCGGGCGCCGGACCTCCGGCGCGGTGATCGCCTTGCGGCCCGACAGGTACGCGCCGGTCAGCGACTCCTCGCTGGCGAGCAGGTCCTGCACGGTGCCGGACACGACGACCTGGCCGCCGTGCTCGCCCGCGCCGGGGCCGATGTCGACCACCCAGTCGGCGGCGGCGATCGTGTCCTCGTCGTGCTCGACCACGATCAGCGTGTTGCCCATGTCGCGCAGCCGGACCAGCGTCTCCAGCAGGCGCTGGTTGTCGCGCTGGTGCAGGCCGATGGACGGCTCGTCCAGCACGTAGAGCACTCCGACCAGGCCGGAGCCGATCTGGGTGGCCAGCCGGATCCGCTGCGCCTCACCGCCCGCCAGCGTGCCGGCGGCGCGGTCGAGCGTGAGGTAGTCGAGGCCGACGTCGAGCAGGAAGCCCAGCCGGGCGTTGATCTCCTTGACCACCCGCTCGGCGATGTGCATGTCCCGCTCGGACAGCCGCAGGCCGGACAGGAACTTCGCGCAGTCGGCGATCGACATGCCCGAGATTTCGGCGATCGAGGCGTCTCCGACGGTCACGGCCAGCGAGACCGGCTTGAGGCGGCGGCCCTTGCAGGCCGGGCAGGGCACCTCGCGCATGAAGCCCTCGAACCGCTCCCTGCTGGCGTCGCTCTCCGACTCGGCGTGCCGGCGCTGGACCCAGGGGATCACACCCTCGAACTCGGTGTAGTAGGACCGCTGCCTGCCGTACCGGTTGCTGTAGCGGATGTGGACCTGCTCGTCGTGGCCGTGCAGGATCGCCTTCTGCGCCTTCTTCGGCAGCCGCTCCCACGGGGTGTCGAGGTCGAAGCCGAGCGCGTTGCCCAGCGCCTCCAGCAGCCGCACGAAGTAGTCGCTGGTGTGGCCGTTCGCCCACGGACTGATCGCGCCGTCGCCCAGCGTGCGCTCGGGGTCGGGCACGAGGAGGTCGGGGTCGACCTCCATGCGGGTGCCGAGGCCGGTGCACTCGGGGCAGGCCCCGAAGGGCGAGTTGAACGAGAACGACCGGGGCTCCAGCTCCTCGAACGACAGGTCGTCGTAGGGGCAGTAGAGGTGCTCGGAGTAGAAGCGCTCACGGTTGGGGTCGTCGTCGGGAAGGTCGACGAAGTCGAGCGTGATCGTGCCGCCGGACAGCTGCAGCGCGGTCTCCACCGAGTCGGTGAGCCTGCGCCGCGCGCCCTCCTTGACCGACAGCCGGTCGACGATCACCTCGATGTCGTGCTTCTCGTACTTCTTGAGGGTGGGCGGCTCCTCCAGGCGCACGATCGTGCCGTCCACCCGGGCGCGGGCGTATCCCTTGGTCTGCAGCTCGCGGAACAGCTCGGCGTACTCGCCCTTGCGGCCGCGGATGATCGGGGCGAGCACCTGGAAGCGGGTGCCCTCCTCAAGTTCGAGCACACGGTCCACGATCTGCTGCGGTGTCTGGCGGGCGATCGGGCGATCGCACTGCGGGCAGTGCGGCTTGCCGATACGCGCCCAGAGCAGACGCAGGTAGTCGTAGACCTCGGTGATCGTGCCGACGGTCGAACGGGGGTTGCGGCTGGTGGACTTCTGGTCGATGGAGACGGCCGGGGAAAGGCCCTCGATGAAGTCCACGTCGGGCTTGTCCATCTGACCCAGGAACTGCCGGGCGTACGCGGACAGGGACTCCACGTATCGCCGCTGTCCCTCGGCGAAGATCGTGTCGAAGGCCAGGCTGGACTTGCCGGAGCCCGAGAGCCCGGTGAAAACGATCAGAGCGTCTCGCGGTAGGTCGAGCGAGACGTCCTTGAGGTTGTGTTCGCGTGCGCCACGCACGATCAGGCGGTCAGCCACGGTGGTCCCGATAGGTCGATGAGGTGAATGGAGGTGCACGGGCAGGCTATCCAGAGCCACCGACAATTTCGGGGGGCATCGTCCGGCGGCCGGAGAGGGCGGCCCCGCGTGCATCGTGGGACACGCTCCGTGAACCAGAGTATGAGCTTCGTCAAACCCGCGCCCGGCATCCGTGCGAAACCCCTGCTCATACAACCGCCGGGGGAGCCGTCCTCTTCCCACGGGGTGACGGGGACGCCGGCCGGGGCCTTCAGGGTCCATGATTCTTCCCATGCCCTTCATCGACGAGATCGAGCGGGAGCTGGCCGAGGCGACCGAGCGCCTGCTGGCGACCGCCGCCCGCCTCACCGACGAGGATCTCCGCGCGCCGTCCCTGCTGCCGGGGTGGACGAGGGGACACGTGCTCGCGCACGTCGCCCGCAACGCCGACAGCTACGTCAACCTGCTGACCTGGGCGCGTACGGGGGTGCGCACCCCGCAGTACGCGTCGGCACGGGCCCGCGAGGCCGGCATCGAGGCGGGCGCCGGCCGCCGGCCGGGCGAACAGCTCGCCGACCTGCGCGACAGTGCGGAGCGGTTCGCGGCGGCGGCCGGGCGGATGCCCGCCGAGGCGTGGACCGCGCCGGTCTCGGGGATGAACCCGCCCGACCACCCCGCCTGGTACGTTCCGATCCGCCGGCTCAGGGAGGTCGAGGTGCACCACGCCGACCTCGGGGCAGGCTACGGATGGGCCGACTGGCCCGAGACGTACGTGAGACGAGAGCTGTACGACACGATGCTCTGGCTCGGCGACGAGTGCCCGGTGGGCGAGGTCGTCGCGCTCGACCCGGGCACCGGCCGGGTCCTGAGGACGTGGACCGGCCTCGGCGACGGCCCGGTCGTGGAGGGCACTCCGCGCGAGCTGGTCGCCTGGCTCGCGGGCAGGACCGACGGCGCGGGCCTGCGCCTCACCTCCCCACGGGGCCACCTCCAGCAGGCCGGGACACTGCCGTCCCCGCCGCCCTGGCCGAAGCCGTCCCCGGCGGGGCTGCCCGCCGAACCACCCTCGTCCTGGCCGCCCGCCGACAACTAGAGAGGAACGATCATGACCTACACCGGAAACGTCGCCAAGGGCGGGCCCGCCGACGTACGCGAGGTCCCGGGCTTGACGATCTCGAAGATCGAGGTCGGCGACTTCGGCAACAACGCCTACCTGCTCCGCTGCACCGAGACCGGCGACGGGCTGCTGATCGACGCGGCGGCCGAGCCCGAGCGGCTCCTCGATCTCATCGGCGACATGCCGATCAGCTCGATCGTGACCACCCACCGGCACCGCGACCACTGGGGGGCTCTGGTGGAAGTCGCCCGCGCCACCGGCGCGCAGACCCTCGCCCATCCCCTCGACGCCCCCGAGCTGCCGGTGACGATCACACGGGAGGTCGGGCACGGCGACCGGGTGACGGTCGGCGTGGTGACGCTGGACGTCATCCACCTGCGCGGCCACACCCCCGGCTCGATCGCGCTGCTCTATCAGGACCGCCACCTGTTCACCGGTGACTCCCTGTTTCCCGGCGGCGTCGGCAACACCCAGAAGGACCCGGCGCGGTTCGAGCAGCTGTTCACGGACGTGGTGGAACGGATCTTCGACCGTCTTCCCGACGAGACGTGGGTCTATCCCGGTCACGGCGGTGACACCACGCTCGGCGCCGAGCGGCCGCACCTGCCCGAGTGGAAGGCCCGCGGCTGGTGACGTGACGCACGCCCGGACGGTGTCCCGCCCCCCGGGCGATTAATCCGGTGGGCGGGCGTACGTGATTCGGGGAGCTCCTGCCGGGCAGCGGCTACCGCACGGACCGTCGGAGGAGCCCCGAATGACCCCCCTCGTGACCCACCTCGCGAGCACGGCCGCGTGGAGCGGCCACGACACCCGCCTCATCGTGGCCGCCCTGGCCGGCATCGCGGTCATCGTGCTGCTGATCACGAAGCTGCGGACCCACCCGTTCCTCGCCCTCGCGCTCGGCTCGGGCGTGCTCGGCCTGGGGGCCGGCATGGCCCCCGAGAAGCTGATCGACAGCTTCTCCGCCGGGCTCGGCTCGACCGTGGCCGGCGTCGGCGTGCTCATCGCCCTCGGGGCGATGCTGGGCAAGCTGCTGGCCGACTCGGGCGGGGCCGAGGAGATCGTGGACGGCATCCTGCGCCGCAGCGGCGACCGGGCCCTGCCATGGGCGATGACGCTCATCGCGGTGCTCATCGGACTGCCGATGTTCTTCGAGATCGGGCTGGTCCTGCTGATCCCCGTCATCCTGCTGGTGGCCCGGCGCGGCGGCCGTCCGCTGCTGCTGATCGCCATCCCCGCACTGGCGGGACTGTCCGTCCTGCACGGCCTGGTGCCCCCGCATCCCGGGCCGCTGGTCGCGATCGACACGCTCAAGGCGGACCTCGGGCTCACGCTCGGGCTGGGCCTGCTGGTGGCCATCCCGACCGTGATCGTGTCCGGCCCGCTGTTCGCCCGGTTCGCCGCCCGCTGGGTGCGGCCGGCGCCGCCGGAGCGGCTCGAACGCGAGCAGACCCCAGAGTCCGAGAACGCGGAACCGGGGGACGCTGACCACCCCAGGCCGGGGTTCGGCGTCACGGTGGCCACGATCCTGCTGCCGGTCGTGCTGATGCTGGGCCGGGCCGTCGCGGAGATCGTCCTGCCGAGGGCCACGCGGTGCGCACCGCGTTCGAGGTCCTCGGCACGCCCCTGATCGCCCTGCTGATCGGCGTGATCGTGGCGATGTTCACCCTGGGCCGCGCCGCGGGCTTCGGCCGGGCCCGGATCTCCTCGGCGATCGCCGACTCGCTGCCGCCGATCGCCGGCATCCTGCTCATCGTGGGCGCGGGCGGCGGATTCAAGCAGACCCTGGTCGACTCGGGCGTCGGGAAGGTCATCGGCGAGGCCGCGCAGGGCGCGAACGTGCCCGTGCTGGTGCTCGGCTGGCTGATCGCCGTCGGGATCCGGCTGGCCACCGGTTCCGCCACGGTGGCCACGATCTCCGCCGCCGGGATCGCCGCGCCGCTGGCGGCCGGGCTCTCCCCCGCCCACGTCGCCCTGCTCGTGCTCGCCATCGGCGCCGGGTCGCTGTTCTTCTCCCACGTGAACGACGCCGGGTTCTGGCTGGTCAAGGAGTATCTCGGGATGTCCGTCGGCGAGACGATCAGGAGCTGGTCGGTCATGGAGGCGATCATCTCGGTGGTGTCGTTCTGCTGCGTGCTCCTGCTCGGGCTGGTGGTCTGAGGACCGCGGCACCGCGTCCGTATAGTGGTCGGCGCACATCGTCCTTCCCCTGGAGCCCTGGCACCTCATGGAGATCACTGGAATCGAACTGCGCCGGATCGCGATGCCGCTCGTCGCGCCGTTCCGGACGTCGTTCGGCACCGAGACCACCCGCGACGTCCTGCTGGTGCGGGTGGTGACGCCGCAGGCCGAGGGCTGGGGCGAGTGCGTGGCGATGGCCGAGCCGCTGTACTCCTCCGAGTACGTGGACGCGGCGGCCGACGTGCTGCGGCGCTTCCTGATCCCCGCGCTGCCCCGCGAGCCGAACCCGCAGGCCGTCGGTCCCGCCCTCGCGCCGTTCAAGGGCCACCGGATGGCGAAGGCGGCGTTGGAGGCCGCGGTGCTCGACGCGTCACTCCGGACCACCGGCGAGTCCTTCGCCCGATACCTCGGCGCCACCCGCGACCGCGTCCCCTGCGGCGTCTCGGTCGGCATCATGGGCTCGGTGGCCGAGCTGCTCGACACGGTCGGGGCGTACGTCGAGGAGGGGTACGTACGGGTCAAGCTGAAGATCGGACCGGGGTGGGACGTGACGCCGGTGCGCGCGGTCCGGGAGCGGTTCGGGGAGGACCTGCTGCTCCAGGTGGACGCCAACGCGGCCTACACCCTCGCGGACGCCCGTCATCTGGCCCGGCTGGACGACTTCGACCTGCTGCTGATCGAGCAGCCGCTCGCCGACGACGACCTCGTGCAGCACGCCCGGCTCGCCCGGTCGATCCGCACGCCGATCTGCCTCGACGAGTCGATCGAGTCGGCCGCCCACGCGGCGGCGGCGATCAGCCTCGGCGCGTGCTCCGTGATCAACATCAAGCCGGGGCGGGTGGGCGGTTATCTGGAGGCCCGGCGCATCCACGACCTGTGCCGCGCCCACGGCGTCGCGGTGTGGTGCGGCGGCATGCTGGAGACCGGGATCGGCCGGGCGGCCAACGTCGCGCTGGCCGCGCTGCCCGGCTTCACGCTGCCGGGCGACACCTCCGCCTCCCGGCGCTACTTCCACACCGACGTGACCCCGCCGTTCGAACTGGACGGCGGGCACCTCGACGTGCCGGACGGCCCGGGGCTGGGCGTGGATCCCCTCCCGGACGTTCTGGACGAGGTCACCACGGCGACGGAGTGGATCCGGCTGTGACACCCGAACCGGTCAGACGGCGCTGAGAGCAGGTGCGACGCGTCAGGCGTCGCCAAGTGCAGGGTGCGACCCGTCAGGCGTCGCCGAGTGCAGGGTGCGACCCGTCAGGCGTCGCCGAGTGCAGGGTGCGGCCGGGGCTCGCCGGTGGTGAAGACCTTCACGATGCGGTCGGCCGCGAGAGCGGGCTCCTCCGCGCTCTCCACCACATCGCCCCAGGACCACCGGTAGAACCAGCCGTCCGACATCGCGACGCAGTCCACGGTCTCGGTGAACAGCGCCGCGTCCGGGTCGCGGACCTTCAGCGACGGCGGGTCGGGGCGCAGGGACGCCTCCAACCCTCGTAGCTCAAGCTCCCGGGCGAGTTTGCCGAGGAAGTACGTCCGGGTGTGCTCACGAGGCATGGCGACCAGGGCTCCATTGGACTAGGCGTTTTCTCCACGTCATTGGCCAGGCCCAAGATGACGGGCCCCAGCCGACCGGGGCCCTGTCCGTTCGACGACGTCAGCCCGCGTTCTCCGAGCGTCGTTCCCTGCGCTGCTGCTTTTTGAACATGAGAACGCGAAGCGGAATCGCGGACACGATCGCGATCTGCATCGTGGCGCCCACCTTGATGAGCTGGTCACCGCCCGCGAGACCGGCCGCCCAGATCGTCAGGCAGGCCACGTTGATCAGCATCCAGCCCAGCACGACGGCAGCCAGGTTGCCCTTGGGCTTGGGGTATTCGATCCGGCTGACCATGAGCCAGGCCACGGCGAAGACGGCGGCGAGCGTGACGTAGTTCGGCTGGAAGAGCAGCACGATCGACACCACGGTCATCGCGCCCATGGGGATCGGCAGGCCCATGAAGTCGCCGCTCTTGGTCTTCACGCAGGCGAACCGGGCCAGCCGTACGACGCCGGCGAGCAGCACGGACCCGGCCGCGCACAGCACCAGCCACAGCGGGAGCTTGCCGGAGAAGCCGGCCCAGATCACCACCATGAAGGCGGGCGCGAAGCCGAAGCTGATCACGTCGGCGAGGTTGTCCAGCTCGGCGCCCATCGCGGACGCGCGGAACTTCCTGGCCACCAGGCCGTCGAACAGGTCGCAGGTCGCACCGATGAGCAGCAGCACCACGGCCGTGCCGAAGAAGCGCGGGTCGGGGGCGAACTTACCGCTGGCCTGCAGGTCGCTGATCGCCGACCAGGCGAGCACGCAGACGGCGAGGAAGCCGCTGAGGGCGTTGCCCAGCGAGAGGGAGTCGGCGGCCGACAGGCGGAACGCCTTGCCGACGGGCCCGCGTGGTTCCTCATCCACCTCCTCCACCGGCCAGGCGGCTTCGGCGCCGAGGTCAGATGTGGTCAAGGCGTGTCACCCCCGCGACGGTCCGGGTGCCGACGGTGACCGCCGGCCTGATGCCCTCGGGCAGGTAGACGTCCACCCGGGAGCCGAAACGGATCAGTCCCACCCGCTCGCCCTGGACGACCTTCGCGCCCGCGAACAGGTACGGCACGATGCGGCGCGCGACGGCGCCGGCGATCTGCACCATCTCGATGTCCCCGAGCGCGGTGTCGAAATGCCACACGACGCGCTCGTTCTTGTCGCTGTCCTTGTTGAACGCGGGCACGAAGCCGCCGGGCACGTGCTCGACCGCGGTGACCGTGCCGGCCGCGGGCGCCCGGTTGACGTGCACGTTCAGCGGACTCATGAAGATCGCGACCCGGGTGCGGCCGTCCGGCCACGGGTCGATGCTCTGCACGACACCGTCGGCGGGCGAGATGAGCCTGCCCTCGCCGAGCGTCCGCTCGGGGTCGCGGAAGAACCACAGCATCCCGCCGGTGAGGGCGGCGAGCGGCGCCGCGGCCAGCGCCCAACGGGGCGACCTGCGGGTGAGAACGGCGGTGGCGGCTGCCGCCGCGGCGGTCGGAGCCAGCCACGGGGACACGCCGCGTGCGAGCCTGACTCGGCCCCGGGCACTTCCCGCGAGCCCGGATTCGGGGCCGCGGGGCAACGATTCGTTGGACACAGATGACCTTTGTACTCTTCGGGCGACTATGGAGCGGCATGCGAGCTAACGATCGATATTACCGATCCGGCAGTCAATGCGTGGCACAACGAGAACAAGCAAACAGGGTGAGTTCCCGTTTTGCTAGCCCTGGGGGGCTTCGGCCTGAGACGCCTCCGTCTGGGAGGGTTCCACCGGACTAATGGTTCTCTCGTCGCGACGAGCTTTGATGAGACTGGCGACGGTGGTCACGGCCATGGTCACGCCGATGACCGCCAGCGACACCCAGATGGGGATCTGAGGGGCCCAGGAGACCTCGTTCTCATGAAGTGCTTCAAGAATCAGCTTAACCCCGATGAAACCGAGGATGAACGCCAATCCGTAGCTGATGTAGACCAGCCGCTGCAGCAGTCCGCCGAGCAGGAAGTAGAGCTGACGCAGCCCCATCAGGGCGAACGCGTTGGCGGAGAACACGATGAAGGCCGCCTTCGTGAGGCCGAAGATGGCCGGGATCGAATCGAGGGCGAACAGCAGATCCGTGGTGCCGATCGCGATCATCACGATCAGCATGGGCGTCACCATGCGCTTGCCGTCCACCCGAACGGTCACCCGGGAGCCGACGTAGTCGGGAGTGGTCGGGAAGACCCGCCGGGCCCAGCGCAGGAGGATGTTCTCGTTGAACTCCTCGTCCTGCCTGTTGTGGTCCCGCACCAGCGTGTACGCCGTGTAGACCAGGAAGGCCCCGAACGCGTACAGCAGCCAGCCGAAGCGGCTCAGCGCGGCGGCCCCGATCGCGATGAAGATCCCGCGCATGACGAGCGCGAGGACGATACCGACCAGCAGGACCTTGTGCTGGTAGATCCGGGGCACCCCGAAGCGGGTCATGATGATGTAGAAGATGAACAGGTTGTCGACGCTGAGGCTGTATTCCGTCAGATAGCCCGCGAAGAACTCGCCACCTGTTCCGGCACCGGCCCAGACCGTTAACCCGATGCCGAACAACACGGCCAGGCAGACGTAGAAGCCCACCCAGATGCCTGCCTGCCGCATGGAGAACTCGCGTGGTTCACCACGATCGACGATCAACAGGTCGATGGCGACCACAACGACGAGACCCACGATGACCAGGGCCCACAACCACAAGGGTGCATGTACCACGACTACCTCCGGCGCGCGCTGAACACACTGCCGGAGGTCTCTCCCGCCCGTACGCGCACGGCGGACCGACGGCCCCGGGTGCTGACACCGTGATGACGGAACCGCCGCGAAGGGATACTCCCCCCCAACCCGTCCAGTATATGGATCAGACTTAGCCTCACCTAATCCTTGCCGGAACGTCGGCGCTGATCGGCGAGAACAGGCGACGGCTCACCGGCCCGACGGCCTTGTGTCACCGGCTCGGGAGGGGAGTCGCACCCTCCCGCCACCCCTGTCGCCGCCACCCCCTGTCGCCGCCGCTCCCTGTCGCCGCCACTCCCCGGGCGCCGCTAGGACGCCAGCCCGTACGCCGCGAGCACCGCCCGCAGCGCCGCGTCCTCGTCAGGCAGCTCACGGCCCCGGCGTTCGGACGCCTGCGCCAGGCGGGCGGCCAGGGCGGGCTCGCCGAGCAGACGGCCGATCTCCCGGCTCAGCGCGCCGGGATCCTGCGGCGGCACCAGCAGGGCCGCCTCGCCTACCATCGCGGGCACGCCGCCCACCCGGGTCGCGATGATCGGCCTGCCCGCCCGCAGCGCCTCCTGGACGCTCAGCGGCTGCCCTTCCCATCTGCTGGGCACGATCACCGCCGTCGCGACCTGGAGCAGGTCGGCCGGCTCGGCCCAGCCGTACAGGACCACGGGCAGTTCCTCGGCGTCGACGCGCGCCTGAAGCTCCTCGCGCAGTGGCCCGTCGCCCGCGATCACGAAGACCGGATCCCCCTTGTAGGGCCCGGCCGCCGCGTCGAGCAGCGTCTCCAGGCCCTTCTGCTGGGCCAGCCGGGCGACCGTGAGCAGGATCGGCCGCTCCTGCGCGGCCTGCGGCGCGTGTCCCGTGCCGGACAACCCCGTGCTGGACAACCCCGTGCTGGACAACCCCGCGCCGGACCACCCCGTGCCGGACAGCCGCGTGGCGATCTCGGCCCGTACGTCCTCGGCCGGGCGGGCGGGTTCCGCGAGCGGCGGCGCGGGCACCACCGCGAGGTCCACCCGCCGGGCGCCCCTGCCCCGCATGCGCTGCGCGACATCCGGCGAGATGGCCAGGACACGGTCCGCGCGCCGGGCGACGATCCGCTCCAGCAGCCGGTAGACCACGCCGATCGCGCCGCCCGCCGTGACCGCGTTGTGCAGGGTGACCACGAGGCGCGGCCAGCCCCGCGACCCCGTGAGAGCGAGCGCGGCCAGCGCGCCGGCTCGCAGGCCGTGGGCGTGGACGACGTCCGCGCCGCGGGCGAGCCCGCGCAGGCGCAGTGCGGTCCGCAGGTCGTGCGAGGGGTGCGGCCGGTCGGCGATCTCGACCTCGGAGAAGCCCGCGCCGGTGCCGGTGAAGGAGAAAGCCTCCTCGGTGCCGCCGGGACCCGCGACCAGCACGCGGTGTCCCCGCGTGACGAGCCCGCCGGCGAGCATCCGCACGTGCCGCGCCACGCCCCCCATGCTCGACCCCAGCACGAGCACGATTCGACTCATGCCTGCTCCTCGCCACCGGCTCGGCGTCCGGCTGTGCCGGAGGCAGGCGATCCGGCGCCGCTCCAGCCGCAGTGCCTACCGATCCGCTCGCTCATACCGCCTCCTCGGCCGGCGGGTCCGCCGGGCTCGCGCCTCTCCCCCGCCGCACTCCTGACAGGGCGGCGGCCAGGTCCCCACGGTCCACGAGTGCGGCGACGAGGACCCCCGCGACCAGGGCCGCCAGACCGGCCAGCGCGGCCGTCAGGAGGCCGCCCCACGGGCCCTCGCCCGACAGGGGAAGCCGGGCGACCGCCGCGCCCGCGAGGAAGCCCGCGCCCCCGCCCAGCAGGGCGGCCAGAGCGGCCCGCGAGACGCCGTGGGCGGCCCGCGCGCCTCGTGCCCGCACGACCGAGGCCAGCAGCAGCCCGGCCCCCACCGTCATGCCGGCCGCCTGGCCGAGCGCGAGCCCGCCCAGACCCCAGCCGTCCGGCAGCACGAGGGCGAGCGCCACCTGGGCGACAGCCACGACCAGCCACCCGGCGACCTGCCCCCGGGCCGCCGCCCTGCCCTGTCCCGCCGCGTACAGCACCCGGCTGAGGTGGGCCACCAGGCCGTATCCGATGAGCCCCGGCGCGAACAGCGCGATCCCCCGGGCGAACTCCGCCGCGGCGACCGCGGTGTCGGCCTGGGCGAGGAAGACGTGCGCGACCGGCGCCGCGACCGCGGCGAGCGCGCCGGCCGCCAGGCCGCAGACCAGTACGACCGCGCGCGTCGTCCGCGCCGCCAGCGCCGCGAAGGCCCCACCCTCGTCCCCGCCCGCGTCCCCGCCCGCGTCCTCGGTCTGCGCCCGCGCGGCGAGCGCGGGGAACGCGCTGGTCGCGATGGGCACCGCGAGCACCGCGTACGGCACCTGGTAGATCGCCCAGGCGTAGTTGTAGGCGGGCAGTACGCCCCCGCCGACGCGGTTGGCGACGGGGATCAGGATCGCCGCAGCGGCCTGCTGGGCGACCAGCGCGCTCAGCCCGGCCAGGGCGAGCCGCCGCACCTGTACGGCGACGCCTTCCGGAAAGCGGAGCGTGGGCCGCCACCGCAGGCCGAGCCGTAAGGCCGGCCCGACCACGGTGACGACCAGAGCCAGCACGCCGAGCGTCGTTCCCGCCGACAGCGCGATCTCGGCCGGTCCGGGCACGGTGGCAGGATCCTTGTGGCCGCCGCTGAGCGGCCCGAAGGCCAGGTAGGCGATGATGACCACCACGCTCGACACCAGCGGCGCCAGCGCCGGTCCCGAGAAGCGGCGATGGGCCTGCAGCACGCCGTAGAGCACCACGGCCATTCCGTACAACGGGATCTGCGGCGCGAAGACGACCAGCATGCGCGCGGCGACGGCGGCGACCTGCCCGACGTCGCATTCTCCGGCCCCGAAGACGACGAGCAGCCGGGCGAGCGGCCCCGCGACCAGCGCGGTCAGCGCCGCGAGCGGCACCAGCAGCACGACCATCCAGGTCAGCAGCGCGGAGGCGATCCGGCCGACCTCCGCGCGCGCCCCGCCGTCCGCTCTGGCGGCGACGCCGGCGAGCACCGGGACGACCATCCCGGCGAGCGCGCCGCCCGCCACGACCTCGAAGACGATGTTCGGCACGTTGTTGGCCGTGTAGTAGGCGGTCGCCAGGCAGTTCGTGCCGACCGTGCGGGCGAACGCCAACTGCTTGGCGAAGCCCGTCACCCGCGCCAGGACCGTGATGACTCCGATGAGGACCGCCGCCCCCGCGATCCCCGCCCCGAGCCGTCTAACCATGCCGCCTACCCATAGCGCTTATCCATGCGGGTGCCGTACGCCTCCGCGCACGGCCCTGGTCGTCCAGGTCACCCGCGCGACCCCGGCGTGCCGGGGACGGTCTGCGGAGCGCGGCGGCCGAGCATGTCCAGGCGGTTGAGCACCGGGTTCCCGGCGATGACCTTGGTGAAGCTGACCTTCTCCGAGGCGGCGGTGAGAGCCGCGACGACGCCGAGGGCGGCGATCCGGCCGGGCCTGCCCAGCCGGGCCGTGGCCGCCAGGCCGAGCAGCGCGCCGAGCGCGTTCGCCCCGGAGTCGCCGAGCATCGCCCGCTCGCCCAGATCCTCGGGCAGCAGCGCCGCCGCCGCGCCCAGCGGGACGGCGGTCAGCGCGGCGGCCTGGCGGGAGCGCGGGCCGTACGGCGCGGCGATCGAGGCGGCCAGCAGGGGAACCCCGGCCAGCAGCCCCACCTTGATCGCACGGCCGGGCCGCAGGTCGAACAGGTTGGCCAGGTTGGCGCTGCCGGCGATCAGCGCACCGTCGACGAGCGTGTCGAAGGACCGCGCCGCCACACCCCCGCTCCGGGCCTCATGGGGGGCGAGCGCCGCCGCGGCGAGCCCGGTCGCGCCGATGCCGAGGATCTTGACCGCACCGCTGGTCACCTCGCCGCGCGCGAGCGCGGCCAGATGGCCCTTGAACCCCTTGGACGAGGTCGTGCCGAACAGGTCGTCGTACGCGCCGAGGACGCCGCTGCCCGCACCGGCGAGCACGGCGGCCGCGCGGGCGCGCACCGGGAGGCCGGGGGCGAGGGCGGAGGCGGCGACGGCGCCCGCGGCGAACGCGGGACCCTCCAGCAGCGTGACCGGCTCGCCCCGGTGGTTGACCCGGGTCCAGTACTCGTCGGCGGTCTTCTCGTCGCCGATCGGCGGGCGGCGCCGGAAGGCGGCGAAGGCGGCACGCGCGGCGGCCGCACCGAGCGCGGCGCCGACGGCGGCCCCGAGCGCCGCGGCGGCACGGGTGCCGGCCTGGGGACGTCTGGCCACGGCTGTTGCCCTTCTCTCCGTAATCGTCAGGCGTGAGGTGGCGACCGGCGGCTCAGCCCCGGCTCGCCGCCGGAGTGGGAGTCTGGCTGGGCGCGGTCACCGTGGGCTCGAACGCCGTCGCGCCGCTGCCGACGCCGTACGCGCCCGAACGGCCGGCCAGTTGCTCCCGCAGAGCGTAGACCACCACGATACGGCCCGCGGCGAAATCGACGGTGTCGACCGTCGAGACCGCCGAGGCCACACCGCCGGTGTCGTGCAGCGCCCCGATGACTCCGCCGTTGGCGGAGGCGGTGACGGTGCCGGCCAGGACGGTGCCGAGAGCGCCGCTGTCGAGGCCGGCCGCGACCGAGACGAGCGCGTTCGTCTGCCGGTCGGCGTCCTCCCCCTCGTACGGCTGGGCCGGCGCGAGCACGATGGCCATCGTCGCGCGCTGCTCGGGGTTGCCGTTCAGGGTCAGGAAGTCGCCGGCCTGGAACGCCTCCAGCACGCCGGCGGCCGCGGGGTTGGCCCGGCCCGCCTGCGCGCGGTCGTTGGTCACGATCGCGCCGGCGAGCATCGCGGCGGCCTTGTCGTACGGCGAGGCCCCGTCGGGAAAGGTGACGCCGGCCGGGGCGAGGTTGGTGGCGAGCCCGTCCACCACGCTCGCCTGCTCGCCTTCGATGAACTTCTCGGTCAGGCTGATCCTGCCGGTGTAGGCAGCTCCCGCGCTCGTGACGAGCTTCTCGACCGGGTCCCGCAGGGCGGCCGACGCGCCGGGAGCCTCGACGAGCACGACGCGCTCCCCCGCGAGCTGGCCGCGCACGAGGTCGGGCAGGTGGCTCGTGACAAGCGAGTCGCCGCCCTCCTCCCGCGTGCGCAGCTCCGAGATCTGCGTCAGGTACTTCTCGTTGGCCTGCCGCAGCGACGCGGTCATCTCCTCGGCCGACTTGAAGAACGTGGGCTCGAGCACGGTGCTGCCCAGCACGATGCCGACCGTGAGCGCGAGGAAGATCGCCACGATCGAGACGAGGTGATAACGGAAATCGATCACGAGAAGAGTCCGACCAGCCAGAAGATGAAGCCGTTCCAGGCCACGCGCAGGCCGTTGAGCCACACCTGGCCGATCGGCGATACCGAGAGGACCACGCCGATCGTGACCAGCGTGGTGGCCACGAGCAGCAACAGGGAAGGCGTGGAGATCCGGCTGCGGTAGAGCCTGCTCACGCCCTTGGCGTCCACGAGCTTGCTGCCCACTCGCAGGCGGGTGAGGAAGGTGCTCGCCGCGCCCGACCTGCCCTTGTCCAGGAACTCGTCGAGCGTCCAGTGGGTGCCCACCGCGACGATCAGCGTGGCGCCCTTGTCGTCCGCCAGGAGCATCGCGATGTCCTCGCTCGTCCCGGTCGCGGGGAACACGACCGCCTCCTGGCCCAGCTTGCGCACCCGCTCGAGCCCCGGCGCCCGCCCGTCGCGGTAGGCGTGGACGACCAGTTCGGCGCCGCAGCACAGCGCCTTCTCCGAGACGGAGTCGAAGTCGCCCACGATGATGTCGGGCGCGTACCCGGCCTCCAGGAGCGCGTCCGCCCCGCCGTCCACGCCGATCAGCACCGGGCGGTACTCCCGGATGTACGGCCGGAGCGTGGCGATGTCCTCCTTGTAGTGGTAACCCCGCACCACGATGAGAACATGGCGGTTCTCCAGGGAGATGCGGATGTCGGGCACGCCGACCCCGTCGATCAGGAGATCCCGCTCGCGCCGGACGTACTCCATGGTGTTCGCGGCGAAGGCCTCGATCTGGACGGCGAGGCCCGCGCGGGCCTCGGTCATCGCCGCCTCGACGCTCTCGGCGTCCTGCGGCTGCCCCTTGCCGACCAGTTCCTCGTCGAGATAGACCATGCCGTCGTGGACGCGGATCACGTCACCGTCGGCGATCCGCTCGAACAGCTCCGATGACGCGTTGTCGATCAGGGGGACGCCCGCGTCGATCAGGATCTGCGGCCCGAGGTTGGGATAGCGGCCGCTGATGCTCGCGGCGGCGTTGACCACGGCCGCCACGCCGCACGCGACGAGAGCCTCCCCGCTGACCCGGTCGATGTCGACGTGATCGATAATCGCGATTTCCCCGGGCTTGAGGCGCTTGGTCAGCCTCTTCGTCCGCCTGTCGATTCTCGCCACTGCCGTCACCCCGGGAAGGCCGTCGGCCTTCCTGCGGCGGAGGCCCGGAACATTCAAGCTCGGGACCTTCATCATGACCATCCTGCCAGAGGCGGCGACCGCCACGCTTCCACACCCCACGGCTCGTCTGATTTGTCACTGCAAGTCAGGGATGTTGCCGAGGTGCGACGACCGGGGCAGCCGAGCCAACGCACATCTTCCGCGACGCCGTCCGCCCCCGTTCCTCCGCCCCCGCATGCCAGGGCTTGACTGCTTCCCGGCGCGCCCTGCTCCAAACGTCACCCCCGCGCGCCCCGCCGAGTGTACGTGCGTCTGCGGACCCGCAGGGCACTCCACGGCGGCGCAGGGCGGCCCTCAGCCTGCCGCGCGGCGGCCCGGGCGTTTGGCCGCTCCCGAGGACGCCCTCTCCCAGGCGGCCTTGTCGGCGGCGGCGATCGACAGCAGCTCGGCGGCGTGCGCCCGGCCGAGCTCGGAGTCCTCCAGGCCCGCGAGCATCCGCGACAGCTCCCGCTCGCGGCCCTCCTGGTCGAGCGTCACGACGCCGCTGCGGACCACCCTGCCGTCGCTCGCCTTCTCGACCACGAGGTGCTGGTCGGCGAAGGCCGCCACCTGCGGCAGGTGGGTGACCACGATGACCTGCGCCGTCCTCGCGAGCTTGGCCAGCCGCCTGCCGATCTCCACGGCCGCCTTTCCGCCCACGCCCGCGTCGACCTCGTCGAACACGAACGTCGGAACGGGGTCGGCCCCGGCGAAGACCACCTCGATGGCGAGCATCACCCGGCTCAGCTCACCGCCGGAGGCGCCCTTGGTCAGCGGCAGCGGCGGCGCGCCGGGGTGGGACGCCAGCCGAAGCTCGACCTCGTCCACGCCGTGCGGGCCGAAGCCGTCGGTGGCGGTGAGCGCCACGCTGACCCGCGCGTGCGGCATGGCGAGCGCGGTCATCTCCTCGGTCACCGCCTGGCCGAACCGGTCGGCGGCGACGGTGCGGATGGCCGTCACCTCACCGGCCAGCTCACCCACCCGCTCGGTGAGCTCGCCGAGCTCCCGCGTCAGCTCCTCGATGCGCTCGTCGTCGCCGTCGAGCTCCGACAGCCTCTCGGCGGCCCGCTGCGCCCAGCCGAGGACGGCCGTGACGTCCTCGCCGTACTTGCGCATGAGCCCGTTCAGCGCCGCCCTGCGCTCCTGCACCGCGGCGAGCCGCGCCGGGTCGGCCTCGACCGACTCGGCATACGCGGCCAGCTCGGTCGCCACGTCGGAGACCAGGTAGCCGGCTTCGGCCAGGCGGCCGGCGAGCCCGGCGAGCGCGGGATCGAAGTCGCGTGCGGACTCCACGGCCGCCTTGGCCTGACCGAGCAACGACACGGCGTCCTGCATGTCCTGCGCGCTCGACATCGGATCCCCGAGCAGCGCGGCGTGCGCGGTCGTGGCGGCGGTGCGCAGCGCGTCGGCGTGGGAGAGCCGCTCCGCCTCCTCCTTCAGCTCGGCGTCCTCCCCCGGCCTGGGCTCGACCTTCTCGATCTCCTCAAGGCCGAACCGCAGCACGTCGGCCTCCTGCGCCCGCTCCCTGGCCTTGACGGTCAGCTCATGGAGCAGATCTCCCACCTGCTTGTGCCGCTTGTAGGCCTGCTCGTAGGCCCGCAGGGGTTTGACCAGCTCGTCGCCGGCGTAACGGTCGAGCGCCGCACGCTGCCTGCCGGGCTGCAGCAGCCGCTGCTGGTCCATCTGCCCGTGCACGGCCACGAGGTCGTCGGCGATGTACGTCAACGTGCCCACCGGTACGGCACGGCCGCCCAGCCAGGCGCGGGAGCGGCCCTCCGCCGAGACCGACCGGGAGATGATGAGCTGTCCGTCCTCGACCTCGCCACCGACGTCGGCGACCTGCTGGGCCACGCGCCCCCCGGGCTCGATCACGAGCGTGCCCTCGATCAGCGCCTTGTCGGCGCCCGGCCGGACCCTGGCGGGGTCGGCCCGCCCCCCGAACAGCAGGCCGAGACCGGTGACGACCATCGTCTTGCCGGCCCCCGTCTCACCCGTGACGACGGTGAATCCCGGCGACAGCTCCAGCACGGCCTCGTCGATCACGCCGAGCCCCTGGATGCGGACCTCCTCGACCCGTGGCCGCACTGGTCCCTCCCGTTTGCCGACCGAACTCGCCAGAGATCCTACGCGTAACTCGTCAAGATTTTCGAGGACTGCGTGTCCGGACCGCGACCCGAACGAGAATCTGTGGACACGAAAGCCCTGCTCATCCGGCATATCATCACCAACCGCCACAACCCGCTGTGGATCGCGACGCCGAACGCGGTCAGCCGGAGCGTACGCGGCCCCGCCAGCCCTGCACCGGCAGGCCGAACTTCGCGACCAGGCGGTCGGTGAAGGGCGCTCCGGTGGTCTCCACACCGAGCAGGCGGGCCAGCCGTACGGGCACCTCACCCCTGCGGACCTCCACCCGGGCGCCGGGCGGGATGTCGAAGCGGCGGCGGCCGTCGCACCACAGCACACCGGCGCTGGTCTCGGGGAGGATCTCCAGCGCGAGCGTGGACTTCGGCGACACCACCATCGGCCGGGCGAACAGGGCGTGGGCGCTGTTGGGCACCAGGAGCAGCGCCTCGACCTCTGGCCAGACGACGGGACCGCCGGCCGAGAAGGCGTACGCCGTCGATCCGGTGGGGGTCGCGCAGATCACGCCGTCGCATCCCCAGCGCGACAACGGGCGGCCGTCGATCTCCGCGACGACCTCCAGCATGCGGTCCTTCTTCTCGACCGACGCCTCGTTGAGCGCCCAGGTCCGCGCGAGAACCGACCCGTTCAGCCGCACGACGACCTCGATCGTCATGCGCTCCTCGACCTCGTAGCGGCCCTCGACCACCAGGTCCACCACGGACGCAAGATCCTCCACCTCCGCCTCGGCGAGGAAGCCCACATGCCCCAGGTTCACGCCGAGGAGCGGCACCGCGGCCTGGCGGGCCAGCTCGGCGGCGCGCAGCAACGTGCCGTCACCGCCCAGCACGATGATCAGCTCGGCCTCCTCCAGCGCCGCCCCGTGCTCCGGGACCACCTCGACATGGGCGCAGCCGAGCTCCTCCGCCTCCTCGTCGAGCACCCGGACGTTGATGCCCTCCCCGATCAACCGTTCCATGACCAGGCGGGCGCTGCGCACCGCCGCCTCCCGGCCCGTGTGCGCCGTCACCAGGACGGTCCTCTTGGCGTCCGCCCGGCCGCCCGCCGCGCCGCCCGTGCTCATCGCGCTCATCGTCTCCACGCCTCGCCGCCCGCGCTCACCTGGGTCCCTGCGCGACCGCCGTGTCGATGGCCGCGTCCACATCGGGAACGGGATCGTGTCCCGCCCCCTTCCCGAGCCACACAACGTATTCCACGTTGCCCGACGGCCCCGGCAGCGGGCTCGCCGTCACACCCTTCACCGTCAGGCCCAGCGAGCCCGCCGCCGCTGCGACGTCCCGCACCGCCTGCGCCCGCAGGACCGGGTCGCGGACGACCCCTCCCGCGCCCACACGCTCCCTGCCGACCTCGAACTGCGGCTTGACCAGCATCGCGAACTCGGCCGTCTCGGCGGCGCAGCGCACCAGCGAGGGGAGGACGAGCCGGAGGGAGATGAAGGACAGATCCCCGACGATCAACGTCGGCGGCTCGCCCACCATCTCCGGGGTCAGGTCGCGGACGTTGACCCGCTCCATCACCGTGACCCGCTCGTCCGTGCGCAGGGACCAGGCGAGCTGGCCGTATCCCACGTCGACCGCGAGCACGTGGGCGGCGCCGTTCCTGAGCAGCACGTCGGTGAAGCCGCCGGTCGAGGCGCCCGCGTCGAGACACCGGCGTCCCTCGACGCGGAGCCCTTCGAACGCGCGCAGCGCGCCGAGCAGCTTGTGGGCGCCCCTGGACACGTAGTCGGGGCCCTCGGCCGTCTCGGCGATCACGATGGGGGCGGCCGTGTCCACCTGCGTGGCCGCCTTGCCCGCCAACCGGCCTCCGACGCTGACCCGGCCCGCCTCGATGAGCTGGACCGCCTGCTCTCTGGACCGGGCGAGCCCGCGGCGCACGAGCTCGCTGTCCAGCCGGACACGCTTCATCGGGCCCGCACCGCCGCGCCGTCCTGCACCGCCGGGCCGTCCTGCAACATCGCGCCGTCCCGCAGCACCGCGCCGCCCTGCAACATCGCGCCGCCCCGCACCGTCCCGCGCTGCGCGGACCCCCGGCTCGCGGCGTCCGCGACCGCTCCCGTGACGCTCACCGACCACTCTCCTGGCCGCCGCGGGCTTCGGGCTGCCACCCGCCGGCATCCTCCACGGAGGCGAGCACCGCTTCGAGGCCGGCGAGGACCTGTTCGAAGACGTCCACGTGGTCGGACACCGGCGTGTGAGCCAGCCGTCCGAGAGGCGACAACACGGTCTGCACGCCGCCGGCCCCCGAGGCGAGGTGTTCCCCGGCCGCGATCCCGCTGTCCGTCATGATCTCTTCCTGCTCCGATCAACTACCCCGTCACGCCTGCCTGCCGCGCCGCCTGCCTGCCACGATTCCCCGTGCGCGGGCGCACGCTCGCCCGGGGCTTCGGCCCGGCTCTCGCCGGACCGGGTCCCAGGCGTCGCTGGACCGGGTCCCGGGCGTCGCCGGGCGACACGCGGCCGGGCCGCGGGTCCCGCACGAGCCCCTGCGACGCCGGTCGCCTCGACGCTATCGGACCCCACCGACGGTCGTGCGCGGTCCTGGCCGTTCCGCAGGGGACCGCGGCCCTTGCCCCCTGCATGATCTCGTTTCAGGTGCCTGAGGGAGGCCATGGCCCCTCGCCGTCCCATCTGTTGCGAAATCTACGACTCGCGGACCACCGGACGCGTGCCGTGACCATTCCATGACCCGACGCGGATTTCGCGCAGGCCCCCCGTGGAAAGCTACTGTCGGTAGCTAGAGGGGAATCACATCGCCGACCGTGGTCTGGGCGCGGTTCACAAGCACCCACGGTCGGCGAGAGCACACGGTCCGCGAGAAGAAGGGCAGGCGCATGGCGACCGTCGAGGAATGCCGGGCGGCGCTGGACAAACTCGTCGAGCACTTCGACGAGATAAGCGAGGAGGACCGTGCCAAGCACGTGGTCGAGCGCCGGCTGGCCTGCCGGATCTCCGATCTCGGCGCGACCTTCTACGGTCGCATCCACCGGGGCGGGCTCGACCCCTTCAAGGAGGTGCCTCCGGAGGACGGCCGGCCCGCCGAGGTCAAGCTGACGCTGAAGAGCGAGGACCTGGTCTCGATGGTCAACGGCGAACTCGACATGGGCCGCGCGCTCCTGAGCGGCCGGATCAAGATCGACGCGAGCCTCGGCGATCTGCTGCGCCTTCGCAAGCTCCTCTGACCGCCGCGCCGGATCCGCGACGCACCTGCGCGAGACCACCCGCCGCGCGGTGGGCGGGGCCCCGAAACGGCGAAACTCGGTCACCGGGCGGTGGCGGCCATCCCGGTGTCACACCGGTGTCGCCGCCCCGATGTCACGCCGGTGTCGCCGTCCCAGCGTCACGGTCCTGTATGACGCTCCGGTGCGCGAGCGGGTGGACGCTCACCTGTGCCGAAGTGGATCGGCGAACGAGCCCTGAGAGCGGACGACACCGGTGCCACGGCAGCCGTCCGGCGCCGTGAAAGAGGGCCTGCTTCCCACCGCCTCTGACGCCGGCCGGCACGGTGACGCGAATGCCCCGGTCACGCTGCCACCGCGCCGGTCAGCGGCCGAGCGCCGCCAGAGCGCCCTTCACCGCGTCCTCGTCCGCGTGGCCGTCCCCCGCCGCCTCCCAGGTGGCGGCGCACGCCGCGCGCAGCCCTTCGACGGGGTCGCCCTCCCCGGAGAGCACGAGTTCGCCGTCCTGCCATGCGGCCGTCCACCCGCCGCAGGTCCAGCCGCCCGAACCACGCCGTACGGGGATCACGGGGACGTGGAGACCGGACAGGTCGGCGGCGATATGGGTGGGGCGGTGATGGGGCGCGGCGGTGAGCACGTCCGCAGGAGTGGCGACGCCGGTCAGCACGAGCAGGCTGTCGACACCGGCCCGGGTCGCGCCCTCGATGTCGGTGTCGAGCCGGTCACCGACGATCAGCGGCCTCTCGGCGCGGGTGCGGATCATCGACTCGCGGTGCAGCGGCGGCTCGGGCTTGCCCGCGACCACGGGCTCGACGCCGGTCGCGGTGGCGATCACGCGGCTCATCGACCCGTTCCCGGGCTGCTCGCCCCGGCCTGTGGGCATGGTCGTGTCGGCGTTGGCCGCGACGAACCACGCCCCCTGACGTACGGCGAGCGCCCCTTCGCACAGCAGCCCGTAGGACAGGTTGTCGGCGATGCCCTGCACCACGGCGGCCGGCGCGTCCAGAGCCGTGGTCACAGGTCGCAGGCCGTGCTCGCGCAGGGCCATCCGCAGTCCCATGCCTCCCACCACGAGGACGGCCGAGCCCCCCGGCACGTGCTCGGCGACCAGCCGGGCCGCCGCCTGCGCGGACGTCACCACGTCCTGCGGGGCGGCGGGAATGCCCAGATGGCGGAGGTGCTGGGCGATCGCCCCCGGCGTGCGGGACGCGTTGTTCGTCACGAACGCGAGCCGCACGCCCTGGTCCCCGGCCTTCACCAGCGCCTCGGGCGCGCCGGGGACCGCGTGTTTGCCGAGGTAGACGACACCGTCGAGGTCGAGCAGCAGCGTGTCGTAGGCGTCCACGAGCACGCCGGTGGTTTCTGGCATGTCGGAAGTATGACCTACGGTCACGCCTGCCTCGCCCGTAGCGTGGCCCTGACCTGCTTCAGCGCGGACACGTAGTGCCGCAGGTCGGGGCGCATCGCCACCGCCACCGCGAGGGGCTCCTGCGCTCCCTCGATGTCTCCGCTGCGCCACAGTGACAAGCCGAGACCGAAGTAGGCGTAGTCCTCGGCGGGGTTGGCGTCGACGATCCAGCGGAAGCTGCCCGCGGCCTCGTCGTAGCGCTTCGAGTTGAACTGCGCCCGGGCGAGGGCCTCGCGGATGCTGGGCGAGTCGGGCTCGGCCTGTACGGCATGCTCCAGGATCGCCGCCGCCGCGGCCGGACTGCCCTCCTCAAGGAGCTTCGTGCCACGCTTGAACCACTCGTAGACGCCACCGGAAGGCGTACCGCCCGGGTCATTGGAAAAAGCAGAGGCCTCGTTTCGTCCTTCGATCATTGGGTAAGCCCTCCTGCACTCCGATTTCACAAGCAACCGGGCACCGCAGCGTCGGGGAGTCCGGGCACTTATGGCAACATGCCCGGTATGGAGAGTTCTGAACGGGCGGGACTGGTGATACGTCCGTTCCACGGTGTTCGTTACGCGGTGGACAATCTGGCCGCTGTCACCTCCCCGCCGTACGATCTCATCTTCCCTGACGAACTGCGGGAACTGCTCAGTCGTCATCCGAACAACGTGGTGCGCCTGATCCTTCCCGGAACCAGCCACTACGGCGAGGCGAGCGCCACATTGCACGAGTGGCTCGCCGACGGAGTGCTGACAGTCGACTCCCAGCCCGGCCTGTACGTGTACGAGCAGAGCGGCGTCGGCTTCCTGCAGCGGGGGCTGATCGGAGGTGTCGGGGTCGGGTCGCCCGCGATCCTTCCGCATGAAAACGTCCTGCCGGAGCCCGTCGCCGACCGGCTCGCTCTGATGAGGGCGACGCAGGCCAACTTCGAGCCGATCTTCCTGTTGTACGAGGGCGGGGGCACCGCCTCCCGGCTCGTCGACGACGTGGCGACACAACGTTTCCCGCTCGTGGACATCCGCACTCGTGAGGGCGTGCACCACCGGCTCTGGGCGGTGACCGACCCCCACGAGATCGAAGCCGTCGCGGAGGACCTACGTGATCGTCA
The DNA here is from genome assembly GCF_006874465.1 of Microbispora bryophytorum. Classification (GTDB taxonomy): domain Bacteria; phylum Actinomycetota; class Actinomycetes; order Streptosporangiales; family Streptosporangiaceae; genus Microbispora; species Microbispora bryophytorum. The sequence goes on from NZ_VIRL01000011.1 coordinate 242,450, forward strand.
TGCGCTGATCGCCGACGGTCACCACCGTTACGCCACCTACGAGGCGCTGCGGAAGGACCACATGGGTCCCGGCCCCTGGGACTACGGCCTGGCGTACCTGGTCGACTCCACGGTCTACCCGCCCGACCTCAGGGCCATCCACCGCGTCATCCCGGGGCTGCCCCTGCAGGAGGCCGTCGCCCGGGCCAAGGGCGCCTGGCAGGCCCAGGAGTTCCCCCTGGTCGAGGACGCCCTCGCGGGGCTCGCCACCGCGACCGGCCCCGCCTTCGTGCTCGCCGGCGAGGGACCCGCCCATCTGCTGACGGATCCGGACCCGCTGCAGGTCGAGCGCGCCATGCCGGCCGGGCAGTCCCCGCGGTGGCGGATGCTCGACACCTCGGTCCTCACGACGTTCCTCCTGCCCAAGGTATGGGGGATCACCGACAGCGAGCAGTCGGTGATGGTCGTGCACCACGACCCGCTCGCCGCCGTGGACATGGCGCGCCGGCTCGGCGGGACGGCGGTGCTGCTGAATCCGCTGTCCACGGAGGACGTCCTCACGGTCGCCGCGCAGGGTGAGCGGGTGCCGCGCAAGTCGACCTCGTTCGGCCCCAAGCCCCGTACGGGCCTGGTCATGCGGACCTTCGCCACCGACTGATCACCTCGTTTGATCTCGTCTGATCACCTCGTCGCCGGCTCTGTCGAGCCTGCGTCGTCCTGGTGGTCGCAGGACGACGCCTCACCACCGGAGGGCTTCTCGTCGATCGAACAAGCGTCGGCGACCTCACCGGCGTCACCGGCCGGACCGGTCTCGGCGGCGGGGCCGTCCCCGGCGTGGGGCGTTGTCCTGCGCGGCCTGCCGCGAGGCGCGGCCGGTTCGACGCGGCGTGCCGTACGGACCTCGATCTCGTAGCGGCTGCCGCCGCGCCACCAGCGGCGGCGCAGCGCGCCTTCCACCTGGACCAGATCATCGAGTCGCCAGCCGGCCAGCATGTCGCGCACGCCGTCGTCGAGCGTCGCGCACTCGATCGCGTCCGACCGCTGACGGGCCGAGCGGCCTCCCGGCCGGCGGACCGCGAGACGCCACCGCGTCAGCAGGGCTCCGCTCGGCAGCTCCCGGTGTGCGGGCTCCATGGACAGCCGCCCGACCAGCACCACCTCGTTGCAGTGCATGTGATCTCCTCTCTGCCGTGGAGATCACTATCCGTGACCGGGTTGGGCCGGCACGGCTCTGAATGCCATTCTGTGAATACCGGTTCTAGTTTCAGGGGTGGGCTGTGGACAACGTGACTCCACTCGGGGGCGACGTCTACGAGATCGACACGCGGATGGCGGGCTATTCCGGCATCACCGCGGGCTACCTGATCCTCGGCGACCGCCCCTGCCTCGTCGAGACGGGCACCTCGACCTCGGCTCCCGTGGTCAGGGACGCCCTGTCCTCCCTCGGGGTGGGACCGGACGACCTCGCGACCGTCGTGGTCACCCACATCCACCTGGATCACGCCGGCGGCGTGGGGGACATCGCGAGCTTCTATCCCTCCGCGGAGATCGTCGTTCATGAGAAGGGCGCCCGTCATCTCGCCGATCCCTCCCGGCTCATGGCGAGCGCCAAGATGGTCTGGGGCGACAAGCTCGACGTGCTGTTCGGCGCTCTGGCGCCCACCGACGCGGCCCGCATCAGGGCCCTCGGCGACACCGGGACGATCGCCTTGGGCAACGGCCGCACCCTGGCGAGCCACTACTCCCCCGGCCACGCCAAACACCACGTCGGCCTGCTGGACTCGCTCACCGGCGACCTTTACGTGGGCGACGCCGCCGGCGTGTATCTGCCCGAGACGGGAGACCTGCGGCCCGCCACGCCGCCGCCGGACTTCGACCTCGACGTCGCCCTCGGCTCGATCGGGCTGTTCGCGGCCCTGAAACCGCAACGACTGCTGTTCAGCCACTACGGACCGGTGGAGGACGTGCCCTCGACCCTCGAACGGTCGGCCGAGGAACTCCGGATCTGGGTGGACCTCACCAGACGGGCCAGAGACGAGGGACTCGACCTCGATCACGCAGTCGCCATGGTGCGCGACCGGACGCGGGAGCGGTACGCCGCGCTACGTGCCGACGAGGCCACCGCCGAGCAGTTCGAGCTGCTGAGCGGCGCGCCGTCGAACGTCGCGGGCATCATGCACTGGCTCGATCGCACCCCGCGCTGACTTCAAGCGCTCGGAAAGACCCGGTGCTGAGGCGCGGCTTCTCCCGGGAAAAGTGAACGGGCGCCGCCGAAGCGGCGCCCGTCCGGGACATCAGGGCTGGCGCTTCGCCGGATCCTCGGGGTCCTCGGGGTCCTCGGGGTCCTCGGGGTCGTCGAGCACGTCGCCGAAGTTCGGCTCGATGAACGCGGGGCCATAGGACGGCGCGCTCTTGGCGGCAGGTCGCTCGGCCCCCGCATCGGCGTCGCGTGTCTCCTCGCGACCCGATGCCGGCGTTGCCACAGGCGCCGCTGGTGCGGCCACCTCACCGGTCGAGGACGTCACGGCCGCATCGTCGCCCGCGGCGTCGTCACCCACGGCATCGTCACCCACGTCGTCGCCGTCCGCCCGATCCCCGGTCAGATCGTCCTCGTCAGAGAGGTCGTCGTCGGCGAGGTCGTCGTCAGAGAAATCCTCGTCGGCGAGATCCTCGTCGCGGGCGGCGCCGGAGAGGTCCGCCTGGTCCTCGTCCTTGGCCGTCTCGACAGTGCCCTTGTCGTCGATTTCCTCGTCGTCGTCGGCAAGGTCGTCCAGAAGGTCACTGGACTCGTCATCGGACTCGTCGTAGTTCTCCTCCAGATCCTCGATGAGTCCGCCGGTCAGTTCGGCGTAGCGTTCGGCCGCATCGGTCTCGCCGTCCTCGTCGAACGCCATGGCACGGGCGAACCAGTCGGTCGCCGCTTCCTCGTGCCCCGCGTCGGCCAGGGCGTCCGCGTACGCGAAGGCGAGGCGTGCCGACCACGGCTTCGGCTGAGGGTCGCGCAACTCCGGGACCCGCTGCAGCGTGATCACGGCGGCGTCGTGCTGGCCGAGGTCGCGACGGGCACCGGACTCCACGATGGCCAGCTCGATCTTGCCCGCGCGGTCCAGCCGTTCGGCCTCCCGCGACCGGACGAGGTCGAGAGCCTTCTCGGGCCGCCCGAGCCCGCGCTCGCAGTCCGCCATGATCGGCAGGTACTCGTCCGAGCCGCTGATCCGCCGCGCTGCCCGGAGGTCGCCCAGCGCCTCGGCGTACTGACCGGCGTGATAGGCGGCGATCCCGGTGGCCTCGCGGACCACGCCGATCCTGCCCGCGAAGCGGCGGGCCACCTTGGCGTGCTCGTAGGCCTTCTCCGGATCCTCCGCGCTCAGCGCACGGGCGGCCGCCACGAGGTGACCGGCCACGAGGTCCGCCAGGTCGTTCGGCAACGAGCGAAGCTCCGCACGCGCCTCACGGTCCAGTTCGTCCGGCGTGATGTCCGGGTCGAGCGGAGGAATCTCCTCCTGCCTCGGCCTGCTCGGCTCGTCCGGCCTGCCGTAGCGGCTACGGCTGCCGCCCCGCTCGTCGCGGCTGAAGGGACGCGCCGCGTCGCGGTCGCCGCCGAACGGCCTGGACTCGTCACGGTCCCTTCCGAACGGCCGGGCACCGCGATCGCTGCCGAACTGGCGCCGCGGCCGGTCGCCGGAGCCCGGCTCACGCCCACGGAACGTCCGAGTTCCCTCTTCACGGTCGCGGCCCGGACGCCTGTCGTCACGATCCCGGAAAGACCCCCCGGGCCGGTCTCCCGACGTACGGCTCGGCCCGTCGCGGAACGAGTCCCGGTCGCGGGCCCGGTCGCCACCAGCGTTCTGCCGGTCCCCGTAAGTGCGCCTGGGCCTGTCGTCCCCGCCGCTCCTGCCGTCGCGGTCGCCGAACGAACGTCGCGGCCGCTCCTCACCGCGGAAGCCTCGATCGCCGCCCCTGTCGCTACCTCGGTCGGCGCCTCGGTCGCCGTACGGCCGCCGGGGACGATCCTGGCGCTCGGAGCCGCTTCCGCCTCTGTCGTCACGGCCGTAGCCGCGCTCCTGGTCCGCAGGTCGCGGCGGGCGACTGGCAGACCCGTCACGATCGCCGCGATCGTACCGAGGCGCGGAAAAGCGCCCTTCCCGGCTCTCCCGATTCTCCCTGCCCTCACGGCCGTCGCGCTCGCGGGAGCCGTAGCGCCCGCCGAAACCGCCACCCTGCCGCTGCGGGCGGTCTCCGTACCCGGCACCTTCCCGCCGCTGCGGGCGATCACCGAAACCGCCGCCTTCCCGCCGCTGCGGGCGGTCTCCGTACCCGGCACCTTCCCGCCGCTGCGGGCGATCACCGAAACCGGCACCTTCCCGCCGCTGCGGGCGATCTCCGTACCCCCCGCCTTCCCGACGATCCGTGCGTCGGTCGCCGGACGGCCGACCGCCGCGGTCGTCGGAGCGGAACGGGCGTCCGCCCCGTTCCTCGCGATCCCGAGAGCCCTGTCCGCCTCGGGAGCTGTCACGGTCCCCGTAGGGGCGGCGCGGCCGATCGGAGCGGAAGGTGTCCCGGTCCTGATAGACGCGCTCCTTAGGTCCCTCGGAGGCCCCGGCTTCCCTGCGTCCCTCGAAGCCGCCGGCTCCGCGCGGCCGTTCAGCACCGCGCTCGAAGCTCCGCCCCCCGTCGCGGCCGCGGTATCCGCCGCGATCGTCGGTACGGCCACCCGCGCGATCCCCACCACCGAAGGGACGGGGACCGCGGTCGTCCCGGTCACGATAGCCGTCGCGCCTGTCCCGATCCCCGTAGGAGCCGGAAGGCCTGTCGCCGCGATCACGCGCACCGAAGCGTCCCCCGGGCGATCCGCCCTGGTCGCGGTAGCCACGCCTGTCGGACTGGAACGGGCGTTCGCCGCCTCGATCGCTGCGGTCGCTCCGGTCGCTGCGAGAGCCCTCTCGCCGCTCTCCATAGCGACCGCCGAAGCCGCCGCTTCCTCCGTTACCGCGGGATCCTCCGGTGCGCTCAGCCCGGTTTCTGGTCTCGTCGCGGTTGTCTTCGCCACGGCCCGCGCCGTCGCGCCCGTCTTCTCTGTTCACTTCTGTCCTCTGTTGCTTGCTCACCGCGTCCGGTTCGCCGGCCGCAGGGCTCTGTCTTCCGCTTATGTCGCTATTGGGGATCCGCCCCACACCTGATGAGTTCCAGGGAAGACATGTTGTTTGCGCCGCAGGTCCGCTGGGATCGCGTCCGCCGCAGCCTTCGTTTCTCGTCCGATGCGACGAAGGCCACCCGTGAGGTGGCCCGGCACTTCCAGCCTAGCGCGCCTCATCACCGCCTGGGCCTCGACAGGGCCTTTCGCACCCCGCCAACGTGGGCTTCGGCGTGATGAGGGACATGGCCTCAGAAACGCGGAAGGGCCGCCCCAACAGGGGCGGCCCTTCACAAAGATTGTCCGGCGGCGTCCTACTCTCCCACACCGTCCCCGGTGCAGTACCATCGGCGCTGGCAGGCTTAACTTCCGGGTTCGGAATGTAACCGGGTGTTTCCCTGCCGCTATAACCGCCGTA
>NZ_VIRL01000118.1 GCF_006874465.1 Microbispora bryophytorum
CCGAACCCGTCCGCTCCTTTTGGTCCTGGGTCGCCTTTCGGACCGGGATCGCCTTTTGGTCCGGCAGTCCCACCGCTTTCTTGTAACTCCTGAATGATGTCACCGAGCTTTAGATCGTTGGCGACTGGCATAGATTCATTTAATCTCCGTTTCTGTTCATCTGTAATTGCCATTGTTGGCCTCCTTTCAAATTAAAAGACGGGCCGAAGCCCGTCGATTGTCTTTAAGATACAGTTGTCGAGATATTTTCGAGGATGGCGATTTTTTCGTTCGCGTTTTTGATCTTGATTCCGTATTCGCCACGGATCTGGCGCGCAACAAAGTCAGCTCCCGGAACTGTGGCATCCTCGTCGTAGACAGAGCGCTCGCTCAATGGATGCAGAGAGAGAATGTT
>NZ_VIRL01000119.1 GCF_006874465.1 Microbispora bryophytorum
GTCAGAATCGCCATGATAAAAATAAACGAATCCTTTCCGCAAAGGGTCAAAAAGCAGTGACTCATGTTGAGATTATCAAAAAATTTACTGACAAAACTCTTGTTAAATGTACCTTAGATACTGGAAGAACTCACCAAATACGTGTCCATTTATCTTCATTAAATCATCCTATCATTGGTGATGCTTTGTATGGTCAAAAATCACAGGAGAGAATGATGCTTCATGCTGGTAAAATTATTATTCCCCATCCGTTTGAAAATAAAATTTTAGAAAGTTCAGCAATTAGTACTAGCTTCCTTGACATTTTAAATAAAACAAAATAAAAAGAAGTGATTTTTACCACTTCTTTTTATTTATTTCTTAGGCTCGAATCAATCGTTTTAAACTTGAA
>NZ_VIRL01000120.1 GCF_006874465.1 Microbispora bryophytorum
CGGGTCCACTTCTGGTTGTTCTGGCCGTTGCAGGTCCAGATGATGACCTTGCTGCCGTTGGCGGTGCCGTTGTTGTAGACGTCGAGGCACTTGTTCGCGCCCACGGCGGTGATGCTGCCGTCGGAGTTCAGGCGCCACTTCTGGTTGTTCTGGCCGTTGCAGTCCCAGATGATCACGCTGGCGCCGTCGGCGGTGCTCGCACCGTTGACGTCGAGGCACTTGTTGCCGTAGACCCGCAGCTCACCGGCGCTGGTGGTGGTCCACTGCTGGTTGTTCTGGCCGTTGCAGTCCCAGACCTGCGCCAGGGCGCCGTTGGCCTGCGACACACCGGTGACGTCCAGACACCGCCCCGAGCTCACACTCCTGAGCGCGCTCGTGCTCCCCGACGGG
>NZ_VIRL01000122.1 GCF_006874465.1 Microbispora bryophytorum
CCGCGGGGGGGCCCGCCGGGGGGGCGGGGGAAACCCCCAGGGCCCCCGGGGGGGGGGGGCAGAGCACCCCCGGGGGGGGGGCCGGCGGGGCAACCGGCGACCGGGGGAGGGAGGGGCCGGGGGGGGCCCCCCGGCGAACGCCGCCGGGGCGGGGCCACCAGAAGGGGGGCCGGGCCGGGCGGGGGGAGGGCCCCCCCCGGATCGGGCTCCCCCGGGGGGGGGGGGCGGGGGCGGGGGGGGGGGGCCCGCGACCGGGGCCGGCTCTGCCGGCAAGCGCTTCAAAGCCCCCGGGGGGCACCCCCGCTCGCCCCCCCCCCTGGTGTCCCCACGAGACGGAAAGGGGGGGTGGGGGGGAGAAGGGGGGGCCCGATGGGTTGGTGTGGTGGGG
>NZ_VIRL01000123.1 GCF_006874465.1 Microbispora bryophytorum
GGAAAAGTAGAAGAAATCGGTTATGCAACAAACTCAATTTTCTCATTAATGCCAAGCTCTAATTCAGACGGCAACTATACGAAAGTATCACAAACAGTTCCTGTTAAAATCTCTATTTCTAACTACTCTGAAAACGTACTGCCAGGTATGAACGCAGAAGTTAAAATCTCTAAAAACTAAGAACGTACATGATTAAGAAGAGAAGAAAGGAGGAAGGAACTGATGTCAGCAAACACGATACAACCAGAGGAAAGCTCAGTTAAAAAGCATATCCCGCTACTAGTCGTACTTATGCTTGGATTGTTCTTAGCAATTTTAAACCAAACGCTGCTAAATGTTGCGATTCCGCATCTGATTACAGAGTTTGGCGTTACGGCTAATACCGC
>NZ_VIRL01000124.1 GCF_006874465.1 Microbispora bryophytorum
CTGTAGTAGGACGCTGATTATTAACTGACACTTTCATACGTATATATAATTCATTGGTGTCTAAATCTTTGATTCGAATATTTTTTATTGTAATATTCTTTTCTCTAATGCTGTTAGTTGTATCAAAAATATTGTGCTTATCAGCCAGCTTAAGTTGAAGAATAAGCTCTTTCTCGCGCAGTTGCCTAGGCCCTAGAATAGTAATAAGGAAAGGGAGAAGTTCAACGCTGATGATGAGCAGTACAACTCCGGTAATAGCTTCGGGATAAAACCCTGCACCAACAGCAATACCTATACCTGCTGCCCCCCAGATAATAGCGGCTGTTGTAAGCCCAGAGATGCTGTCATTTTCTTTTCGTAAAATAACACCCGCTCCTAAAAAACCA
>NZ_VIRL01000125.1 GCF_006874465.1 Microbispora bryophytorum
GTCGATGACAGCCCACGCACCAAACACCGTTTGTGCGTGGGCTGTCATCGACTTGGCGCTCGGTAAATACGGCTATAAGGCGGATGTCGAGATCACGCCGACAACAGTTAAGAAGGACGTAACCGGAAAAGGCAGCGCATCAAAAGACGAAGTAGAGGCGGGAGTACGGCGGATACTTTCGCTCCCGGCCGACTTTACATTTCGGACAGATGACGAATCAGATGCGGTGGCGATTGGGCTTTCGTATCTTGTCCGCGAGAAGATTATAAAACCGGGGGAGGCGGAATGATGGAGCGCTTAATTAAATGGGTAACTATCGCGGTAATCGCATTGTTCGTATTTGTTTTCGTGGTAGCAGCGCCGGCGTATACGATTGCGTCTT
>NZ_VIRL01000126.1 GCF_006874465.1 Microbispora bryophytorum
GGGGGGGGAGGGGGGGAGACGCGGCGGGCGCCCCCCCACAACCCCCCCCGCTGTCTGTCGCCGCGGCAGGGGGCCGGTTGCGGAGGGGGGGGGCGGCGACCCCGGGCCCGGGGGGGGGGGGGGGGGGGGCCGCGGGGGGGGGGGGGGGGGGGGCGGCCGGGGGGGGGGGGGGGGGGGGGGGGCCGCGGGGGGGGGGGGGGGGGGGGGGGGGGGGGGGGGGGGGGGGGGGGGGGGGGGGGGGGGGGGGGGACGGGGGGCGGGGGGGGGGGCGCCCGCGCCCCGACCCGGGGGGCGCGGGGGGGAGGGGGGGGGCGGGGGCGGACAGCGCCGGGGGGGGGGGGGGGGGGCCGCCACAACCCCGGGCGGGCCCCCAA
>NZ_VIRL01000127.1 GCF_006874465.1 Microbispora bryophytorum
GCTTCCGCAGCACGACGGACAAAATCAAGCAGGAAGCCAGGGAGCAGGGGCTCACGCGCCGCGAAGTGGCGCTGCGGGCTTCGACCCCGCGCACCTCGTTTATCGGTACGCCGGCGCGGGTCGCCGACCTGATTCAGGAATGGTTTGAAGAAGGGGCGGCTGACGGCTTCAATGTCCGGACCGTGGTGCCGAACGGATTGGCCGATTTCGTCGATCTCGTGGTGCCGATCCTTCAAGCGAGGGGCCTGTACCGGACGGAGTACGAAAGCGATACGCTGCGCGGGAATCTCGGGCTGCCGGTCCCGGCCAACCGGTACGCGGCTCAAAACCTCGCCAAGGCAGTCCACCAAGCTTAATCGTCAATGCATCGGCATGCTTGGT
>NZ_VIRL01000012.1 GCF_006874465.1 Microbispora bryophytorum
GAGGGCCTCCGGGCGATGTGAATCTTGGTCGACTCACACCACGCCAGAAGGCCCTCACCCTTTTCAAGGTCATCGACAGCGTGTCGCCGATCCTCCACCGCTGTCACCAACGTCCATGGTCAGAACATCTAGGGGGGTCTACGGGGTCTACGGGCGCTACGGGAGGCGCGGAGGCCCGGGCCGGCGGGGCCCGGTCGTGAGGGCCGGCAAGTAGGGATTGTCGCGGCGGCGGGACTCCGCGTCGTGGAAGTGCCCGGTCGTGAGCTCCCCGGGCGCCAGGGGCCATCCGTGGCCGGAGGAGCGGCCGTGGGGGTGCGCCCCGCTCGGCTTGGGCGCGGTGCGGCTGGGCAACTCGCCGGCGGCCGTACGGCCCGGTGCCGCCGCCGGGATGCCCTGCCGCCGCAACACGTCCACGAGCACGGGCATCGCCTGCTCGACGGTGAGCCGTTCGTCCGGGTCGTGGCGCAGCAGGCCCTCGATCAGGGGTCGCAGGATCCCCGCCCGGCGCGGCGGCTCGGGCTCGCGGCCCAGCAGCGCCGCGTCCGGCAGCGACTCCGTCGCCGGATACGGAGACCGCCCCTCGACACCGCAGTACAGCGTGGCGCCGAACGACCACAGGTCGGCGGCGGGGGCCAGGCCCTTCCCACGCAGCCGCTCGGGGGCGAGGTAGGCGCCGGACCGCCCCACGGGCACGGTCGCCGACCCCCCGGAATCCCGGTCGAAGGCGGCGATGCCGAAGTCGGTCAGGACCACCCGGTCCTCGGTCAGCATGACGTTGGCGGGCCGGATGTCCCCGTGGACGACGCCCATCGCGTGCGCGTGCCGTACGCCCGACAGGAGCTGGAAGCCCACCCAGGCGGTCCAGTGGACCGGCAGCCGGCCGAGGTGGCGGACGGTGGCGCCCAGCGTGAGGCCCCGCAGGAGCTCTGTCACGATCCAGAGCCGGCCCTTGTCCTCCAGCAGGTCGTGCACGGTGATGACGGCCGGGTGACTGAGCCGGGCCGCGGAGCGGGCCTCTCCCAGCGCCTGCCTGCGGGCGGCCGGCAGGTCGGCCACGTCCACGCGGTACGGCGGCTGCACTTCCTTGATCGCGACGTCGCGCTTGAGGCGCAGATCGTGTGCCTGCCACATGATCCCGCCGCCGTCGCGACGGAAGGGCGTCAGCAGCTTGTACCGATCCGCCAGCAGTTGCCGTGCGTGCGATGCCATCGACCACCCGTGCGCTAGGTCGTGCCGTGATCCATCAATTGTCGTCCCGGACGCGGTCGCTCTGCGCCGAAAGGCGGCCACGGGGAGTGTGAGGTCGATAACGATCCGGTCTAACGACGACGGTTCCTGCGGGCCGGCATGCCCGCCGCAGGGCTGCGATCCCCGCGCGTTTGCCTTCCCGGCGCCCACCGGGTTGTGTGGCCACAGGGGTCCGGCTGAAGATCGCACGCTCTTTCGCGCGCATTGTCGGTCGGTTCGGGGAAGATATGGGGAGAGGCGTCCCCCCGAGCAGCGGAGGTGTCAGGGATGGCGACCAAGGAGACCGGCGGCCAGAAGCAGACAGGGCGCCAGGAGCACGAAGTCGAAGAGACCGAGGCGCAGGCGTCCCCGGACGTTCAGGAGCGTCAGGAGAAGCTCACCGACGACGTGGACGCAATCCTGGACGAGATCGACGAGGTCCTCGAGGAGAACGCGGAGGAGTTCGTCCGTTCCTACGTGCAGAAGGGCGGGCAGTAGCCCGGGCGGAAGGCGTCCGGGCCGATGGCGGCCACGCCGGGGGGAACTTCCCCCGGCAGGGCCGTCGTCGGGCGCGGGAACGCCGTTGAGCGCACTCGCCGCCGCACCGCGATGGCGGGCGCACAAAGCCGCCCTCGGCGACGATGCGACCGACGAGTGACAGACGAGCGGTAGACGATGACGCGCTGGGCCACGCCGGCGGGCCGTACCGGCTGCACCGGCCGGTGAAGTGGGGCTCCTTAACTGGCTCGTGAAGTGGGGCCAGTCAAGCGGGCGCGTGAAGTGGTGCCGTGAAGTGGCCTTATGACTGGCCTCGTGACCGCCTGGTCGAGGTGGGGCCGGGCGTCAGGCTCTGCCGAGATGAACGGTCGCGATCTCGAAGGGAGTCAGCGGGACGCGCACCGTCCGCCACGGCCTTGGGGACCCCGGGCAGCTCGCAGCGCTTGGGGAGTCCGGAGCGCCGGGGGAGTTCGGAGCGTTCGGGGAGTCCGGAGCGCCCGGGGAGCCTGGCGGCCCCGTGGATTCCGCGGGCCCCCGCCCGTCCGCCCCGTCGCCGGGGAACGGCGCGTCGCCGAACAGCTTGTCGCCGAACAGCTCGTCGCGGGACACCTCCAGAGGGCTCAGGGGAGAGCCCGGCACGCCGGCCGTCCAGGCTGCGGTGAAATCTCCCCGGATGACCGCCTCGGTGGCCGTGGGATGCTCGGCCACCAGGCGGATCTCCAGCCGTCCGTCCCGCTCGCGCAGAGCGGCCATCATGACGCCGTCCCCGCTGATCGAGAGGCGACCGCCTCCGTCCGGGCCGTCCCCGTTCACGTCCATGTCCCCGTCCATGTCCCCGTTCACGTCCCCCGCCGTGGCGGCACCGGTGCCCGGTATGCCCGGCAGGTCGTGGCGGAACTCCTCGGCGAGCCTCGGCAGCCCGGCCTCGTGCCACTCGCCCGCGTACGGCAGGACGGCGAAGCGCACGGTCAGCGGCCCCTGGCACTGGGCCGCCGGAGTGGGCACCTCGGGCCCGGCGGGCTCGTCCCGGTAGGGGTTGCGGTTCCTGGACAGGTAACCGACGGACCGCACGAGCGTGAGCGCCATCTCGGTCCCGTCCCCGCTGATCTCGTCCCCGCTGACTTCGTCCCTGACGATCTCGTATTCGGTGACGTGGTCGAGCAGCGCGGCCAGGCCGCCGGCGGCGGCGAAGGACTCGGCGGGGAAGGTCGGGATCGGGCGTTCGCCGCCCCCGTTCTCACCCCCGCCCCCGCCCCCGTTCTCGCTCCCGCCCTCGGCCGTCAGGCCGCGCCGCACCACGGCGAACTGCCCTTCGGAGTACGACTCGGCCGCCGCGCGTGGCAGCGGCGCGTGCCAGCGGACGCGGTGGTCGCGGCAGCGCACGTCCATGGTGATCTCACACCGCGCGAACGGCTCGCCCGCCCTGAGCTCCACCAGGGTCGTGACCGCCGTCGGCACGGTCTCGTCGCCGTCGCCGTCGCCGTCGCCTCCGAGGCCGGTCGGCCAGTCGTACACCCGTGTGATCTCGTACGCCCCGGTCAGCGGGCCCGCGCAGATCTCCTCGACGACGACCCGGGAGGGCCGGTCGAGGAGCCGGTCGTCCGGCGGGGGCGCGTGGTTGTAGGTGTCCCCGATGTCCCCGCCGTGGACGATCCGCCCGACGCCGTGGACCTCCACCCCGTCCGCGCCGCGCAGCGAGAGCGTCCCGTCGTCGGCCACGCGCACCCGCAGCAGCCCGTTGTCCAGCACCGGCTCGAATCCGTACGGGTCGGTCCGCAGGGCGTTCGCGACGGGAGCCGGCCGGGCGGGCGTCGGCGGACGGGGCGTGAGGACGGCACGGCCGAGCGGCGGCACGGTGACCAGCGCCGCCACGGTGACCACGGGCTCGGCCACCGTGCGGACGACCCACGGCCCGGGACCGGCGTCGAGGACCGCCCGGCGCAGGTCCTCGTAGGAGTACGCGCCGGAGGCGTGCCTGCTCACGGTGACGGTGAACACGCCGTCCCCGGCGTGCCAGGACACGATCTCCTGGCCGTACAGTTCCCGCTCGTGGACGCGCACGAGAAGCCGGGAGAGGTCGTCCATGACGGTCTCGTCGAGCAGGGTCGGAGCGTGTTCGAGCCGCTGCACGGGGACGGCCCGCCCGGAGGCGTCCACGAGGGACGCGCGGTCCTCCGGCAGGTCGGCGAGCACCAGGCCGGTCCGCTCGAACGGGGACGGGTTGACGACCACCAGCGCGCCCTTCGGCGCGGCCTCGGCGAGGGACGCCGCGACCAGGTCCACCACCGCCTGGGCCGTCTGCCCGGCCTCGGCGATCCTCGCGGCCACCTGCTGGGCCGTCTCGTCCGAACCGCACCCCGTGACCGAGTCGTGCCCGCTGCAGGCGATGACCGACCGCCAGGCCATGTCGATGAGGCGTTCACCGGCGGACCGGTCGGAGAGCCACAGCGCGGACAGCGGTTCGGCGTAGCGGATGAGGGTCCGCTCGGCGCGGGCCATCGCCTGCTTCAGCGGCACCCGGGCCGAGACCACGCCGGGCAGGATGCAGGCCCGCGCGTGTGAGCGCAGCTCGCCCGCCACCCGCGGCACCTCTCCCTCCGCCGGATCGGCGGTCAGGGCCTCGGCGAGGGTGGCGACGCGGAGCCCCGACGCGGTGATCTCGCGGGCCGGCGCCGATTGGTCCGCGCCGTACATCGCCAGCAGGGTGTCACCGGACGCCCAGCCCTCCGCCGTGGAGACGAAGGCCGCCACGCGGCCGGGCATGCCCTCGGCCGGGCCGGTGAACAGGCCGAAGGCGTTGCCGTAGCCGCCGGGCAGATACCGGGTCCTGATCGTGGTGCCGTCGGCGCCGGTCCAGTCGAAGGCGTCCCGGTCCACGTGCGCGGGCACGCCGCGCCACAGGCACGCCAGGCGCAGCCCCGCCAGCGCCAGCATCTGCGGCATCTGGGCGCAGTGGCCGAACTGGTCGGGCAGATAGCCGACGGGCATCGCGCCGCCCAGCGCGGCGGCGCCCCGCATGCCGTACTCCAGGTTGCGCAGCAGGGTCTCGCCCGAGCACAGGAACTCGTCGGCGAGGATCAGCCAGGGCCCGACGGCCAGCCGTCCCTCGGCGACGAAGCGGGCGACGTCGCCGCGCCGCGCGGGCCGGATCTCCAGGTAGTCCTCGATCGCCGCGAGCTGGCCGTCCATCGTGAAGCGGTAGGCGGGGTCGGCGGCCATGGCGTCCAGGACCTCGTCGAGCACCCGCACCAGCCCGACCCGGAACCGCTGGAAGGGCAGATACCACTCCCGGTCCCAGTGCGTGTGCGGGACCACCACGATCCTGTCGCTATCTGCTGAGGCTCTCCTCGGCGTGACCGCTGGCTCCACTCCCGTCCTCCTCGGCGTAGCCGCTGCCGGTCCCAGTGGCCGGCTCCCGCAGGGCGCCGTCGACCTCCTGGGCGCACTCGCCGCCGATGGGGATGCCCGCCCACCGCGCGTACCGGTGCACGATTCGCTGCGCCGTGACGATATCCTCCAGGGCCCCGCCGAGTCCGGTGAGCGGCGGTTCTTCCTGGGTGACGAAGCGGTGGAAGGCGCGCAGCTGGCGCTCGAACGCCTCGGCGACGTCCTCGTTGACGACCGTCCGCTCGGTCGTGCCGATCCGGGAGGTGACCGTCAGCCGGGTGGGCGCGTTCAGCAGATAGGGGGAGGGGAAGCGCAGCTCCAGCGAGCCGTGCTCATGGTGCAGCGTCATGACCTCGTGGTAGGCCGGGTAGCTCGGCAGGTAGTGCCAGCGGATGCCGTACCTGCCGGAGCACTCGCCTCCGAGCGTCCCGCTCACCTCCAGAGACGGCGGGAACGCCTCCACCGGCCACACCGCCACGTGGTCCACCGTGTCGGGAGACCCCGTGAACAGCCGTATCAGCGACAGTTCGTGGCACAGGCTGCTTAGCAGCACCTCGGCGTACAGCCGCCGCAGCCGCTCCGACGAGGTGCCGAGCGCGGCGGTGAGGGCCCGCTCGTCGGCCTCCGCGTAGGGGGCCACCCGCTCGGGTGCGGGATGTCCGGCCCGCGCACGGGCGAACAGCAACTGCGACTCCTCCGACGGGTGCAGCACGGTGGCGTCCAGATGGCGGACGACCTCCGGCCCGCCGGCCTCGTGCAGCGCCTCCAGCAGCCGCTGGGAGGCCGGGTCGTACTGCTTCATGTAGCCGGTCATCAGCCGTTCGCCGGAAAAGCCGCTCAGCTCGGCCCGGCTGTAGGCGAGGGGCTTTTCGCACAGCACCCACAGGCCGCGTTCGAGTGCGGCCCGCACCAGCGGCCCGTGCGACCCCGGTGTGAGCACGATCAGCGCGTCGAACCCGCCCTTGTCGAGCATCGCCGACGGGTCGTCGTACGCCGGGACGCCCGCCTCCCGGCCGACCGTCTCCGCGTGGCCGCGGTCGAGGTCGCACACGGCCGCGATCCGGAACAGGTCGCGCCGCCGCGCCAGCAGGGGCAGGTAGACGACCTGTGCGACCACGCCGAGCCCGGCGATCCCCACCTTCACCGTCTCCACGTCCTCACCCTCCTCCGCTCGGCGACCTGCCCTGCACCTCCCCATCGGTGGTGGAGCGCAACCCCCGCCACGTGCGGCCGGCTACATGGCTCTCAGCTACACGGTTTCAGCTGCACGCTTTCAACTACACAGGGCGACCACCTCGTTGGCGTGCGTCTCCAGCCGGTGCACCCCGGGATGGGCGGGCAGGAGGGCGAGGTCCCCCCTGACCATCCGCCGGGTCTGCGGGCCCCACAGCACCAGCCCGTCGGCGTCCACGGCGAGGAACTCGTCCTCCAGCCGCAGCAGCAGCGGGGCGCCGGGGGAGGCCGACACCGCCGTCCGCCCCTCCGCCACCGCCCGTACGACCGCCCCGGCCGCCTCGGGACCGCGGCCGTCGCCCTCGGCGAGCACCCACGTGGTCGGCGCGCCGGGTAGATGACCCTCCTCGGGCCGGTGGTAGTCGCCGCCTCCCACCACCACCAGATCGCCGTCCGGGTCGCCGGCGAGACCGTGCGTCCAGGCCTGCGCCCAGGCCAGCGGCGCGCCCCGGCTGCGGTCCCACCAGCTCCAGTGCCACAGCTCGACGACCCGCGGCCGGTCGGCCATCGGGTGCCGCCAGGCGCAGTCGGCCGCCACCGGATGGTTGACCGACAGCACCCCGCCCCGGTCGCGCACGGCCTTCGCCCACTCGTCGGGGGGCCGCCGGAAGTCGATCCAGCCGACGTCCCCGAGCGCGCCGGCGTGCCCGAGGTCGGTGGTCACCTCCTGCCCCGGCACGAGCACGAGACCGGCCAGAGCCGAGGCCGCCGCCAGCTCCAGGTGGTGGCTGACGGTGTTGTGGTCGGTCACCGCGAGGAAGTCCAGCCCGGCCGCGGCCGCCACACCGGCCAGTTCGTAGACGCTCAGCGTCCCGTCCGAGTGGTCGGTGTGCGCGTGCAGGTCCCCGGCGAGCCAGCGGTATCCCGGCGGCGACGGCAGCCGGCGCCGCACGGCGGCGGGCTCCGGCGGGACGGGCCCCGGCACGCGGGAGAAGCGGGCGCGGCGCCGGCGCGGCCGGGCGGGCGGCCGCACATGCCTGATCACCCGGATCTCGTACGGCAGGCCGCCGAGGGGCACCCGGTGCAGCCCGACCAGCACCCGCCACACTCCGGGCTCGATCTCGCCGGGCAGGTAGCCGGGGGTGGCCCAGGACGGGGTGATGGTGTATTCGGAGCGCGCCCCACCCGACCAGCCGCGAAACCCGGCAGGCCCGGCGCAGCCGAGGTCGAGCACGCCGGCCGACCGGTCGTAGGACAGACGCACCGTGAGGGCGGCCGTGCCGGGCCGCACCTCCACCGGCACCTCCGCCACCGGCCCGGCCAGCCGGTCGTCCAGCGTCCACGTCCCGCTGATCGCGGCCCCGGTCGTCACGCGCCACCCACCGGGGCGCCGTCGCGGTGGAGCAGTGCCCGGCCCGGGCGGGGCGCCGCCCGCAGCAGGCGGTCCGTGCACTCCAGCGTGACGAGATGGGCCGTGCCGAGGTTCTCCACCACCGCCACCTTCCCCCGGAAGGCCCCTTCTCTCCGGGCTCCGGGGGTCCGTCACCTCCGGCTCGCACCGCGGGCGCGGCCGTCCGGACCCGACGTACGGACGAACCGACCCTCGCACACGATCATCGACACGTAAAGAAGCGGTTCCGGCGAACGGGCAAGGGACGCGCGCCCGGCCTCTTGCGGGATGTCTGGTTCGCGCTGAGCTGATCGGGAAGAGTGCAAGCAGCGCTGAGACCTGAGTATGGTCGGGCGTAGTGACAACGCATGCTTGGAGGGAGTCGCGTGGCATCTCAGCCAGCCTGGGTGAACAGCCTCTTCACATATACGGGATCGTCGTCGTTCTCGGAGTTCCTAGGCGTGCACGCGCCGAACCTGCATCCCGCCCGCAACGAGTCGCTGGCGGCGCCGGTGGGTGACGAGATCCCGCACGCGACCACCATCGTCGCGGCGACCTGCGCCGGTGGCGTGGTGATGGCGGGCGACAGGCGTGCGACCTCCGGGAACATCATCTCGCAGCGGGACATCGAGAAGGTGTTCCGCACCGACGACTACTCCTGCATGGGCATCGCGGGCACCGCGAGCACCGGCCTGGAGCTGGCCCGGCTCTACCGGGTCGAGCTGGAGCACTACGAGAAGACCGAGGGTCGCTCGCTGTCGACCGAGGGCAAGGCGCACCGCCTGGCCACCATGATCCGCGGAAACCTGCCCATGGCCATGCAGGGCCTCGTCGTCGTGCCGCTCTTCGCGGCCTACGACCCGTCCCACGGCACCGGGCGGATCTTCAGCTACGACGTGGGCGGCGGGCCGTACGAGCAGAGGGAGTTCCACTCGATCGGCTCGGGTTCGATCTTCGCCCGGGGCTCGCTCAAGAAGCTCTACCGGGAGAACTCCAGCCCGCAGGACACCGTCCTGGCCTGCCTGCACGCCCTTTACGACGCCGCCGACGACGACTCGGCGACCGGCGGCCCCGACGTGATGCGGAAGATCTGGCCGGTCGTGTCCGTCATCACCGACGACGGCTTCCGTCGCCTCCCGGACGACGAGGTCGCCGAATTCGTGGAGTCCATGCTGGAGAGGCGGATGACCGCCCCCGAAGGCCCGACCGCGCCGCTGCGCTAACCCAAGAGAGGATCACCCCCGGTGTCCATCCCCTTCGGAGGATATGCCTCGCCCGAGCAGATCATGCGGGACAGGGCGGAGTATGCCCGCAAGGGCATCGCGCGCGGTCGCAGCGTGGTCGTGATGCAGTACGCCGACGGCATCCTGTTCGTGGCGCCCAACCCGTCCAAGGCGCTGCACAAGATCAGTGAGATCTACGACCGCATCGGCTTCGCCGCGGTGGGGCGCTACAACGAGTTCGAGTCGCTCCGCCTGGCCGGCATCCGCTACGCGGACATCAACGGCTACACGTTCAACCGCACCGACGTCACCGGCCGCGGCCTGGCGAACCTGTACGCCCAGCACCTCGGCATGATCTTCACCGAGTCGATCAAGTCGTTCGAGGTCGAGATCGTCGTCGCGGAGGTCGGCGAGGCGGCCGAGGACGACCAGATCTACCGGATCACTTTCGACGGCTCCGTCTTCGACGAGCAGGGCATGGCCGTGATCGGCGGCCAGGCCGAGGCCGTCGGAGGGCGCCTGAAGGAGCGTTACAGCGAGGGACTGCCGCTGCCGCAGGCCCTCGACGCCGCGCTGGCGGCTCTGACCGAGCCGGGCGGCGAGCGTCCCCCGGTGACCCAGATCGAGGTCGCCGTCCTCGACAGGGGCAGGGAGCACCGCAAGTTCCTGCGCCTGACCGGGCCCCGCCTGGAAAAGCTCCTGGAGGCCGCCAAGGAGAGCCAGGGGGGCGCGCGGCAGCCCGCCGCCGAGGAGGTCCAGGCAGAGCAGGCACAGCAGGCACAGGCGGAGCAGGCCCCCGACACCGCCCCGCCGATCGCCCCAGACGGAGACATCGACACGGGCTCCGGCGAGTAGCCCGGCCCCCCGTCCGTACGCACGGCGGCGCCGCGCCCCCGGCAGGGGCGCGGCGCCGCCGTGTCATGGGGCCGGCTCGGGCGTTTCGGTCCAGCCAATCCCCGATTTCGCTACCCTCATCCCGTTATGACGACTTCTGATCTCTTCCGGCGAGCGGGCCTTCCGGCCGCCGCCGTCGCCCTCCTGTCGCTGACCGCATGCTCCGGAGCCTCCGGCACCTCGGCCGCGCCCACGGTGACCGCCACCGTGACGGTGACGGCCCCGGCGTCGCCCGCTGAGCCGTCCGCCGACCCGGCGGCCTCCGGCACCCCGGCGGCGGACACGCCCACCGACTCGGGCACCACCGCGCCGACGCGGAAGCCGGTCAAGGCCGGGCCGCCGATCACCGACAAGACGCCGGCGCCGTTCGGCGGGACCCTCCAGTCGGACCCCGGGCACGACTTCACCAAGGGGCTCAGCCCCAGCAGCAACGGGGTCGTACGCGGCCAGTTGGTCGCCATGCACGACGAGAACGTGGCGGAGTACCGGCCCGTCAAGTTCGTCAAGGAGTACGGCGGCAGCACCAGCGGCCACTTCGAGGGGCCGCCGGAGGGCGACGTAACGGCCTTCGCCGCACCGATCGCGAAGAACGTCGTGTTCCTCAGCGCGGTCGGCTGCGACGGCAAGGACCAGACCATCGACAGCGAGTACCTCGGCACCCAGCGCTGCTCACGGGACAAGCTGGTCCTGCGGGCCGACGCGGGCGACCTTCGGGCGCTCATCACCGTTCAGGGCGGGCAGATCGTCAAGGTCGCGGAGATTTACGCGGCCTGACCTCTCCTTCTCGGCATTCCCACCGCCTGATCACTGTTCGCCCGCCGGTTTATGGGAATAGTGTGAGGTGATGGATCGACGCATATTCGGGCTGGAGAACGAGTACGGCGTCACCTGCACGTTCCGCGGGCAGCGGAGGCTGTCGCCGGACGAGGTGGCGCGGTACCTGTTCCGGCGAGTGGTGTCCTGGGGCCGATCGAGCAACGTCTTCCTGCGCAACGGCGCACGTCTCTACCTGGACGTGGGCAGCCATCCCGAGTACGCCACCCCTGAGTGCGACAACGTCGTGGAGCTGGTCACCCACGACAAGGCGGGGGAGCGAATCCTGGAGGGCCTCCTCGTGGACGCCGAAAAGCGGCTCCGCGAGGAGGGCATCGCGGGAGACATCTACCTGTTCAAGAACAACACTGATTCGGCCGGCAACTCCTACGGCTGCCACGAGAACTACCTCGTGGGCCGGCACGGGGAGTTCGGGCGGCTGGCCGACGTCCTGATCCCCTATCTGGTGACCCGCCAGATCATCTGTGGTGCGGGCAAGGTGCTGCAGACCCCGCGCGGAGCCGTCTACTGCGTCTCCCAGCGGGCCGAGCACATCTGGGAGGGCGTCTCCTCGGCGACCACGCGGTCCCGGCCGATCATCAACACCCGCGACGAGCCGCACGCGGACGCCGAGCGGTTCCGCAGGCTGCACGTCATCGTGGGCGACTCGAACATGAGCGAGACCACCATGCTGCTCAAGGTCGGCGCCACCGACCTGGTGCTGCGCATGATCGAGGCAGGTGTGGTGATGCGCGACCTGTCTCTGGAGAACCCCATCAGGGCGATCCGGGAGGTGTCCCACGACATGACGGGCAGGCGCAGGGTGCGCCTGGCCAACGGCCGCGAGGCCTCGTCGCTGGAGATCCAGCAGGAGTACCTGACCAAGGCGCAGGACTTCGTCGAGCGGCGCGGCGGGGACGCCATCGCCAAGCGGGTGCTGGAGCTGTGGGAGCGCACGCTCCGGGCGGTCGACACGGGCGACCTCGACCTCGTCTCGCGGGAGATCGACTGGGTGACCAAATACCAGATGATTGAACGTTACAGACAGAAGTACGACCTGCCGCTGTCGTCGCCGCGCGTCGCGCAGCTCGATCTGGCCTACCACGACGTCCACCGCAAGCGCGGGCTGTTCTACCTCCTGCAGAAGCGGGGGGCCGTCGAGAGGGTGGCCGACGACGTGCGCATCTTCGAGGCCAAGTCGGTTCCGCCGCAGACCACACGGGCCAAGCTGCGCGGAGAGTTCATCCGCAAGGCCCAGGAGAAGCGGCGCGACTTCACCGTCGACTGGGTCCACCTGAAGCTCAACGACCAGGCCCAGCGGACGGTCCTGTGCAAGGATCCGTTCCGCAGCGTCGACGAGAGAGTCGAGAAGCTCATCGCGGGTATGTGATCTCTTACGCCGCTCTGACAGCGGGTTCGGGTAGCCTAGCCCGGACCCGCTGTCTGTTTGAGGATTCCCATATGCGCCGTCGTACGGCACTCGTCGCCGCCCTGCCCTTGTTGCTCGCCGCCGCGTGCGGAACCGCGCAGAAGACCGCGTCCAGCGCGAGCCCCACCTCGAGTGGCCAGGCCGCCGCCTCGGCCATCAAGGTGACGGGAGAGGCCGGCAAGAAGCCCACCCTGACCTTCCCGGCGGGCAAGCCCTCGCTCACGTCCGCCTCCATCAAGGTCATCGAGGGCCAGGGCACCCCGGCCAAGGACGGCGACGTCCTCACCGCCAACGTCACCGTCTACAACTGGGACGGCAAGGAGAACAAGGCGGCAGGCTCCGACTACGACCAGGGCAAGTCGGAGTTCGTCTCGGTCAGCCCGCAGCTGCCCAAGGCGCTGCACGAGGCGCTGGTGGGCGCCAAGCCGGGCGGCCGGGTGATGGCCGTGGTCGCCAAGGACAACCTGAGCGCGGAGCAGGCCGAGCAGGCCAAGCAGCAGGGCCAGGACTTCGACGCCTCGTCCCAGGTGCTGGTCATCGACGTGGTGTCGGCCGCGATGAAGGCCGTCCAGGGCACCGCCGTCGACCCCGCCGTGAACGGTGTGAAGGTCGGGAGCGCCGGCGGAGACAAGGCCCCGGAGCTGACCACCAAGACCAGTGAGAAGGCGCCCAAGAAGCTGGTCGTCAAGACCATGATCAAGGGCGGCGGCCCGGAGGTGAAGGCCGGGCAGACGGTCCTCGCCCACTACATCGGCAAGATCTGGGGCACCGACAAGAAGTTCGACTCCAGCTGGGACCGCGGCCAGCCCGCGACGTTCGCCCTCGACCAGGTCGTCAAGGGCTGGGCGCAGGGCCTCACCGGCGTCCCGGTCGGCAGCCGCGTCCTGATCACGATCCCGCCGGACCTCGGCTACGGCAAGGAGGGCAACGCGCAGGGCGGCATCAAGGGCACCGACACGCTTGTCTTCGTCGTGGACGTCCTCGGCGCGGCCTGACGGCGACGCACGCCAAGAGCCCCTCTCACCCGGGTGGTGGGAGGGGCTCTTGCCGTAGGGGCGTTCGCGTGCGGGCGTCAGCCGAGGATCTGGTAGCTGTCGCCGTAGACCTTCCAGCGCAGCGGCGGGTCGAGGTCGAGGTCGCCGTTCTTGAGGAACACCCGCTGGGCGGTGTCGACCCGGCTGGTGTCGCCGTGCGCCTCCTCGGTCTTCATCGCGGCCTTGCGGGCGTCGAGGAACGCGTTGAGGTAGGCGACCTCGTCGCCGCCCTGCGCCGGGGTCCTCGCCTTCTTCATGGCCGCCTTCCGGATGCCGCCGAAGCTGACCGGGTCGCTGCCGGGGCCGTGCATCACCATGGCGTCGTAGTAGACGAACTGCCCGAGCGCGCGCAGGCCGTCGGCCCTGGCCTGGGCCACGGCGGGATCGAAGTACACGCGGTCGCGCTCGTCGTTCTGCGCCTGCCGGAACACGGGGTCCGCGGTGGCGGCGCGCCAGTCCTTGGGGAAGTGCGGGTCCAGCCCCCGGTGCGAGTCGGTGCCGTTCACCTTCCGCAGCGCGGGCAGGTACGTCGCCAGCACGTTGCCGGGCCTGCGCGCGGTGTAGAGCTCGACCAGGTCGAGCATGTCGCCGGTGCCCGAGCAGAAGCCGATGATCCCGGCGGTGTAGCCGCGCCCGTCGTCGATGTCCTCGATGTATTTGTACTGGGCCTTCCAGTCGAGTGAGGAGTTCTCCGCGCTGGAGACCAGCTCCATCGCGATCTCCTTCTTCTCCCGGTACGTGAGGTCGGCGGGCACCGCCTCGACCGCCACCTTCACGGTCTCCCCGGCGGCGGCCGGGCCGCCGGTGCCGGCTACCGCCGCGTTCGCGGGGAGTACGGCCGCGGCGGCCACGAGCAGCAGAGCCGCGCGCCCGGGAGTGCGCCTGGTCAGCGGGTCTTTCACGTGCGTCGCTCCGTTCTCCTCCCGGCGTCCGTGCGTCGTGGCGGGAAGGGGGCGCGGGCGGGGGTGAGCCCTCGTGAGGGGACTTAATCAGGAAGGTTTCCTGAGAAAAGCAGTGCCGCACGGCGGTGTCAACGGTCCCGGCGACGGCACGACCTAGACTCCGGCTGTGACGAGCGACGACCTGGAGTCGATGACCGTGCTCGGCGATCCCGTACGGCGGGCGCTGTATCGGTTCGTGGCCGAGCAGGGGCGGGACGTGAGCCGCAACGAGGCGGCGGAGGCGACCGGCGTCCAGCGCACGCTGGCGGCTCATCACCTGGACAAACTGGTCGAGGCGGGCCTGCTGGAGTCGAGGTTCAAGCGGCTGAGCGGCAAGGCCGGCCCCGGCGGCGGTCGCCCGGCGAAGGTCTACCGGCGGGTGCGCGAGGAGCGGACCGTGAGCCTGCCGCCCCGCGACTACCGCACGCTCGCGCTCGTGCTGGCCGAGACCGTCGACCTGCTTGGCGGAGAGGAGAAGGCCGAGCAGGCCGCCCGGCGGACCGGAGAGCGTCTGGCCGCCTCCGATGCCGCGGATCTCCCCGAGGTGTTGCGTGCGCGCGGCTACGAGCCGTACGAGGAGGACGGACGGGTGCGGTTGCGCAACTGCCCCTTCCATGTGCTGGCCGAAAGCCACCCGCTGCTCGTGTGCTCGATGAACCTCGCGCTCTGCGAGGGGATGCTGGCCGGTCTGGGCGAGACCGGGGTCGTCGCGACGCTCGATCCGAGACCGGGAGAGTGCTGTGTGGCCTTCACGTCTTCTAAAAACAACGTAGATTGACATAGAATCGCGGCATGCATCTCGCCCAGCTCAACGTCGCCCATCTCAGGGAACCCCTCGACTCGCCCGCGCTGACCGACTTCCTCGACGCCCTGGCGCCGATCTACCAGGTGTCGGACGCCGCGCCCGGCTTCGTCTGGCGCATGAAGGAGGGCGATGAGCCCACGGACCTGATCCAGCACGACTACGGACCGATGCTGGTCGTGAACCTCTCGGTCTGGGAGTCCCGCGAGACGTTGTGGAACTTCGTCTACCGCAGCGCCCACCTGGAGGTGATGCGGCGCCGCCGGGAGTGGTTCCATCGGATCGCCGAGCCGTACACGGTGATGTGGTGGGTGCCCGAGGGCCACCTGCCGCCGCTCGACGAGGCCGTGGCGCGCCTGGACCTGCTCCGGGCGCAGGGGCCGGGGCCGGAGGCGTTCACGTTCAAGGACTTCTACGACAGCAGCGACGCCGCGTGCCTCCCGGCGGCGGCGGAGGTCAGGAAGTAGGCCAGGTCCCCCTCCAGCCCGCGGCCCATCGTGGACAGCCGCACGGGTGACGCCTTCAGCGCCTCATGCAGGCCCTCCACCGGCACGGTCACGATCTCGTGGCGCGTGGCCAGGGGCGCGGCCTGCTCGCGCACCGCCGCCCCGAACGCGCCGGGCAGGTCCGGCACCACGACCCGGGCCGGGGCCAGCGCGACCCGGCCGTACGCGGTGAGCGAGTGGTGCGACACCCCGACGTGCCGCTCGCGGAGGTCGCCCTCGCTGACCCGCAGCGCGGCCACGGGCCGCCCGCCCAGCACGGCGGCGGCGTTGACCGCCTCGCCCGCGGCGACGCCGGAGAACCCCCAGCGGGTGCCGGTGCCGAGGTTGCCCGGCCCCTGCGCGACCACGGCGACGTCGGCGCCGAGCACGTGCCGGGCGGCCAGCAGGCCGGTGTGGAGCGTGACGACCTCGACGTCCCCGCCGAAGGACTGCCCGGTCGTCACCACCCCGCACAGCCAGTCGCGCTCCCGCAGCGTCGCGCACGACATCGAGAACCAGGCCGGCAGCGCCCCGCCGTCCTGCATCACGTACGCCACCCTGATCCCCGGGGAGTCCGCGTAGAGGCCGCACAGGATCGCGGGCAGGGCGGAGTGCAGGTCGGCGACCACCACGGGCATCCCGTCGACGGAGTCGGCCTCCCGCAGCGCCTCGTGGTGCGGGGACCCCTGCTCGTCCGCGCCGAGCACGGTGGCCTGCAACGGGGTGTAGCGTGCTTTCACCAAGTGGCCGGGGCCGGAAGGATCTTGCGGTAAACGGTCCGGGACGGCCACCACCATGGCGTACCCTCCCGTACCGAGACCCATGGCGAGGGCGGTCGTGTTGAGCAGCACGGTGTCGCCCACCTCAGGGCGTCCCACCAGCGGGGGATAGGCGAGCGCCCGGCACTCGCCCTCGGCGACGGCGACGTCGAGTTCCACCGCCCCCGGCCACTCGCGCCGGACCCGCACCACTTCGCCCTTGCGCCATCTGATCACGCCGAAAAGGGTAGCGTTCTCGACTGGAAGGGAGGCCCGATGTCGCGGCGGAAGACCGAGCGGCTGCTCAACCTGGTTATCTGCCTGCTCGCGACGCGGCGGCCGTTGAGCGCGGAGCAGATCCGGCAGGCCGTCCCCGGGTACGACCCGGACAACGACGAGGCCTTCCAGCGCATGTTCGAGCGCGACAAGAACGAGCTTCGCGAGATCGGCATCCCCATCGAGGTCCACAAGGACCCCTGGGAGGACGACCCCGGCTACCGGATCGTACGCGAGGCGTACGAGCTGCCCGAGATCACCCTGGAGCCCGACGAGGCCGCCGTCATCGGCCTGGCCGCGCAGGTGTGGCAGCGGGCGAGCCTCGCCGAGGCGGCCGGCGGGGCGCTGCTGAAGCTGACCGCGGGCGGCGTGCACGCCGACCTCGCCGAAAGCCCGCTGGAGCTGCGGGTGGACACCCGCGACCCCGCGTTCCCCGCGCTGTGGGAGGCCGTGCGGGACCGGCGCGCGGTCGCCTTCGACTACCGCTCGGCCGGCAGTGAGTCGGTGCTGCGGCGCACCGTCGAGCCGTGGGGGGTCGTCAGCAGGCGCGGCCGGTGGTATCTGGCCGGGCACGACCGCGACCGCGGCGCCGCCCGGGTCTTCCGGCTGAGCCGGATCACCGGGGCCGTGTCCACGCTGGGACGGCCGGGGGCGTTCACCGTGCCGGAGGGGCTGGACCTGCGGGCCATGGTGGGCTACCAGGAACTGCCGAACGAGCGGGTCGCCCTGGTGCGCGTGCGCAAGGGCAGCTGCCTCGGCCTGCGGCACGCCGCCCAGGCCGTGCGCACCGGGCCCGGCGAGTGGGACGAGGCCGAGGTGACCTTCGCCGACCCCGAACGGCTGGCGGGGTGGCTGGCCAGTCTTGGCTCCGACGCCGTCGTGGTGGACCCGCCGGACGCGCGCGAGGCCGTGATCCGCCGTCTGAAGGGGGCGTTGCAGTGAGCTCGGACCGGCTGCCGCGGCTGCTCGCGCTCGTGCCCTATCTCATGTCGCATCCGGGCGCGCAGGTGCCCGAGGTGGCACGGCTGTTCGGCCTGTCGGAAAAGCAGCTCGTCGACGACCTTCAGCTCGTGTGGATGTGCGGCCTGCCCGGGCACACGCCCGGCGACCTGATCGACGTCTCGTGGGACGGCGGCGAGATCCTCATCGACAACGCCGAGGCGATCGCCCGGCCGCTCAAGCTCGGCGTGGACGAGGCGAGCGCGCTGCTCGTCGCGTTGCGCATGCTCGACGAACTACCCGAGTTCCAGGGCCGGGACGTGCTCGGCCGGGTCATCGCCAAGCTGGAGCAGGCGGCGGGCGAGGGCGCGGCCACGGTCAGCAGCCAGGTCCAGGTGGAGATCGGCGCGGCCCCGGACGCCCACGCCGTCATCACCGACGCCGCCCGCAGGAGCCGCAGGCTGTCGCTGCGCTACTACGTGCCGGGGCGCGACGAGATCACCCCCAGGGAGGTCGACCCGCTGCGGGTCGTGCTCGTGGACGGGCGGCACTACCTGGAGGGCTGGTGCTACCGCGCCGAGGCGATGCGGATGTTCCGCGTCGACCGGATCCTGGACGTCGAGATCCTCGACGTGCCCGCGGACCCGCCGGCCGGGGCCGAGCCGATGGACGTCACCCGCGGCGTGTTCCGGCCGTCGGACAGCGACGAGCTGGTGGAGCTGGAACTGACCCCGGCGGGCCGCTGGGTGGCGGAGTACTACCCCTGCGAGGAGGTCGCCGAGCTCGGTGAGGGCCGCCTGCGCGTCTCGCTGCGGGCCCGCGACCAGTCCTGGCTGGTGCGGCTCGCGCTCCGGCTGGGCGACAGCGGCCGGGTGCTGTCGCCGGCGTCCCTCGCCGAGCGGGTCACGGCCACCGCCAAGCAGGCGCTGGCCAACTACGAGACCGCCTGACACACGGAGGAGGCCGCGATGACATGGATCTTCGCCCTGTCGGCGGTGGCGGTGGCGGGGCTCGCCGTCCTCGTGTGGCCGGCCGTCCGGGTGCTCACCGCGGCGCGGGAACTGCACGCCGAAGTCAAGCGGGCCAGGGGGCGGCTCCGCGTGCC
This sequence comes from Microbispora bryophytorum, assembly GCF_006874465.1. Taxonomy (GTDB): domain Bacteria; phylum Actinomycetota; class Actinomycetes; order Streptosporangiales; family Streptosporangiaceae; genus Microbispora; species Microbispora bryophytorum. The sequence continues at coordinate 18,375 of NZ_VIRL01000012.1, forward strand.
GGAATAAGGGGCTTTGCCCACGATTGATGTGGTTTTGAAGCCCGAGGACAGGTGAACTTTGGCGTGCGGTGCGCGTACGATCGGGGGTAGTACCCACGGCCCTCGCGGTAAGGACACGACATGCCCAACCTCGGACCCATGGAATGGATTCTGATCCTCCTGGTTCTGATCCTTCTTTTCGGAGCCAAGAAGCTCCCGGACACCGCGAGGGCCCTTGGGCAGTCGCTGCGCATGTTCAAGAAGGAGACCAGCAAGATGAGCGAGGAGGACGAGGAGCGGCAGACGGTCAAGGCGCAGGCCGAGCCCGTCGCTCCGCCGGCGGCGCAGATCCCGCCGGCCACCCCGTCCGTCGAGGACCGGCTGCGTGTCCTGGAGGAGGAGAACCGGAGGCTGCGGGAAAGCCAGCAGCCGGTGAGCTCGCAGAACGAGCAGCGCTCCAACTAGGCGCCGCACCCCCACTGACCCCAGGACGAACCAGATGGCCCTGTTGAAACGGTCGACTCCCGCCGTCACGGCGGACGACGGGCGGATGACGCTCATGGAGCACATCCGCGAGCTGCGCAACCGGCTGATCAAGGCCATCCTGGCGGTGGTCGTCGGAACCGCCGTCGGGTTCATCTATTTCGAACCCATCTGGAACTTCCTGAAGCAGCCGTACTGCCGGCTGCCGCAGGCCCACCAGTTGAACGGCGACAAGTGCACGCTGGTGGTGAACGGGGTCTTCGACTCGTTCTTCGTCAACCTCAAGGTCGCCGTGATCTTCGGCGTGGTGGTCTCGGCGGTGTTCTGGATCTACCAGCTCTGGGCGTTCGTGACCCCGGGCCTGTACCGGAACGAGCGCCGCTACACCATGGCGTTCCTCGGGCTCTCGGTCCCGCTGTTCACCGCGGGCTCGGCCCTCGCCTACGTCACGATGGACAAGGGCCTGTCCCTGCTGCTCGGCTTCGCCCCCGAGGGCACGCTGACGCTGGTGAGCATCAACGAGTACCTCAGCTTCGCGCTCGCGATGCTGATCATCTTCGGCGTCTCCTTCCTGATGCCGTTGTTGCTGGTGTTCCTCAACGTCATCGGGGTGCTCCGGTTCAACACGGTGTCCAAGCACACCCGCATGGTCGTGTTCCTGATGTTCGTCTTCGCCGCCGTCGCGACGCCGAGCCAGGACCCCATCACCATGCTGGCCCTGGCGGTCCCGATGGTCGCGCTGTTCTTCGTTGCGGAGGCGTTCATGTACTTCCACGACAAGAAGCGCGACGCCGCCGACGCGGCGCACGCACGGGCGATCGAGGAGGAGCTCGACGGGTCGTCCGCCACCGCGGGTACGGCGGACTCGGTCGACGCGAGGGACTGACCGAATCTTCCTCTGGTGTCGCCCGGTGGGCGGCGGTAGGTTCCGCGTATGGCCGATGAGATCGTCGTCCTGGTGAACCCCACCGCCCGCGGCGGCCGTACGCTGCGCCTGCTCGACCCGGTGCTGCGGCGGCTGCGGACGGGCGGCCGCCCGGTCTCGGTGGTCGTCGGGACCTCGGCGGCGGACGCCCTGGGCCGGGCCCGCGACGCCGTCGCCGCCGGCCCGGCCGCGCTCGTCGCCTTCGGCGGCGACGGTCTGGTCCACCTGGCCGTGCAGGCCGTGGCCGGGACGGCCGTGCCGCTCGGGATCCTGCCGGCAGGGACCGGCAACGACATCGCCGCCGCCCTCGGCATCCCGCGCGGGGATCCGCTCGCCGCCGCGGACATCGTGACCGCGGGCGACTGCCGGGTGATCGACGCGGCCAGGCTGGGGACGGGCGAGTGGTTCGCGGGAGTGCTCGCCTGCGGGTTCGACTCCCGCGTCAACGAACGGGCCAACGCCATGACCTGGCCGCCCGGAATGGCGAAGTACCTGGTCGCGCTCGCACGGGAACTGCGGTCGTTCACCCCGATCCCGTTCCGGATCACCCTCGACGGGGAGGCCGTCGAGCGCGAGGCGATGCTGGTGGCGGTGGCCAACACCCGGTCGTACGGCGCCGGGATGCGGGTGTGCCCGCAGGCCCGGCCCGACGACGGTCTGCTCGACGTGCTCGTGGTCGGGGCGTTGTCCACGGGCGGGTTCCTGCGCATCTTCCCCCGCGTCTACCGGGGCAGCCACACCGGGCACCCCGCCGTGACCCTGCGGCGGGCCCGCCGCGTGGAGATCGAGGCCCTGGACGGGGACGTCGTCGCGTACGCCGACGGCGAGCGGGCCGGCCCCACCCCGCTGACCTGCGCCGTCGAGCCGGGAGCGGTGCGCGTCCTGGCGCCCTGACCCCCAGCGCTGCGCTACGCCATCAAGGCGGCGCGTAGAAGGATCACCGATGACGGACGCCCGGAATCCCGTTATCGGTAGGGTTGACGGTATGAGTACGCCAGCGGAACGCTACGCCGCCTTCCGTGAGGGGCAGGCCGGCGCCGGACCCGCTCTCGCCTCGTTCCGCGAGCTTTACGACTTCGAGCTCGACGAGTTCCAGATCGACGCCTGCCAGGCGCTGGAGGCCGGTGACGGTGTGCTGGTGGCCGCGCCCACCGGGTCGGGCAAGACGGTGGTGGGGGAGTTCGCCGTCCACCTGGCCCTGGAGCAGGGCCGCAAGTGCTTCTACACGACGCCGATCAAGGCGTTGTCCAACCAGAAGTACAACGACCTGGTCAGGCGGTACGGCGCGGGCAAGGTCGGCCTGCTGACCGGCGACAACAGCGTCAACGGCGAGGCCCCGATCGTGGTCATGACCACCGAGGTCCTGCGCAACATGCTGTACGCGGGCTCGAACACGCTGACCGGCCTCGCGTACGTGGTGATGGACGAGGTCCACTACCTGGCCGACCGGTTCCGCGGCGCGGTCTGGGAAGAGGTCATCATCCACCTGCCGGAGTCGGTGCGGGTGGCGGCCCTGTCGGCCACGGTCAGCAACGCCGAGGAGTTCGGCGAGTGGCTGGGCGAGGTGCGCGGCGACACCACGGTCATCGTGGACGAGCACCGGCCGGTCCCGCTGTGGCAGCACATGCTCGTCGGCAACAAGATGTTCGACCTGTTCGTCGACGAGGGCGACGGCACCCTGCGGGTCAACCCGTCCCTTATGCGGATCTCCCGCGACGAGATGCGGCTGGCCCAGGCCAGGGGCAGGCGGGGCTACTCGCGGCCCGGCCGGGGCACGACGTCGAGCCGGTCGGACGTGATCGAGAGGCTCGACGCCGAGGGCCTGCTGCCGGCGATCACCTTCATCTTCTCCAGGAACGGCTGCGACGCCGCCGTCATGCAGTGCCTCTACTCGGGGCTGCGCCTCACCACGGAGGCCGAGAGCCACGAGATCCGCCAGATCGTGGACGAGCGCACCGCGCACCTGCCCGACGAGGACCTCGCGGTGCTCGGCTACCTCGAATGGCGCGACTGCCTGGAGCGCGGCCTGGCCGCCCACCACGCGGGCATGCTCCCGGCGTTCAAGGAGGTCGTGGAGGAGCTGTTCACCAAGGGGCTGGTGAAGGCGGTCTTCGCGACCGAGACGCTGGCGCTCGGCATCAACATGCCGGCCAGGTCCGTGGTGATCGAGAAGCTCGACAAGTGGAACGGCGAGACCCACGCCGACCTGACCCCGGGGGAGTACACCCAGCTCACCGGGCGGGCCGGGCGGCGCGGCATCGACATCGAGGGCCACGCGGTGGTGGTCTGGCAGCCGGGGATGGACCCCCTCTCCGTCGCCGGTCTCGCCGGCACCCGCACCTATCCGCTGCGCTCCAGCTTCAAGCCGTCGTACAACATGGCGGTCAACCTCGTCGGGCAGGTCGGCCGGGAGCGGGCGCGGACCCTGCTTGAGGACTCCTTCGCCCAGTTCCAGGCCGACCGGGCCGTGGTCGGGCTGGCCCGCCAGCTCCGCAAGGCGGAGCAGGCCCTGGAGGGCTACGCCGAGGCCATGACCTGCCACCTCGGCGACTTCGAGGAGTACGCCGCGATGCGCAGGCGGCTGTCGGACCGCGAGGCCGAGCTGTCGCGCCAGCGGGGGGCGGCCCGCCGCGCGCAGGCCGTGCAGTCCCTGGAGGTGCTCAAGCCCGGCGACGTCATCCGGGTGCCGGGCGGCCGGCGCGCGGGCATCGCGGTCGTGCTCGACCCGGGCGTCAACGGCCGGGGGCACGAGGGCCCCTCGCCGCTGGTGCTGACGATCGGCAAGCAGGTCAAGCGCCTGTCGGCGGCCGACTTCCCGGTGCCGGTCGAACCGGTCGACAAGATCAGGATCCCGAAGGGCTTCAACCCGCGCTCACCGAAGGAGCGGGCCAACCTCGTCTCGACCGTGCACGCGAAGCTGGGCGACCGCGACCTCGGCAAGCCGCCGCGGGCGCGCGACCACGCCCAGGAGGACGAGGAGGTCACGCGCCTGCGGCGGGAGCTGCGCCAGCACCCCTGCCACGGCTGCGACGAGCGTGAGGACCACGCCCGCTGGGCCGAGCGCTACCACAAGCTGCTCAGGGAGACGGAGGGGCTGCGCCGCCGGGTCGAGGGGCGCTCCCACGTCATCGCCCGCACCTTCGACCGGGTCTGCGGCGTGCTGGACCAGCTCGGCTACCTGGAGGGCGAGTCCGTCACGGAGCAGGGCCGCAGGCTCGCCTCGCTCTACACGGAGCTCGACCTGCTCACGGCCGAGTGCCTGCGGGCGGGCGTGTGGAACCGCCTCGACCCCGCCGAGCTGGCCGCGTGCGTGTCGTCGCTGGTGTACGAGTCGCGGCAGGCCGACGACGTCCGCAGCCCCAAGATCCCGGCCGGTGCCACGCGCGACGCGCTCGGCGAGATGGTGCGGCTGTGGGGCGAGCTGGAGGGCATCGAGGAGGACCACGGGCTGTCGTTCGTGCGCGAGCCCGACGTGGGCTTCGCCTGGGCGGCCTTCCGCTGGGCCAAGGGCCACAGTCTCGACGCCGTGCTGACCGACTGCGACCTCGCCGCGGGCGACTTCGTCCGCTGGATCAAGCAGCTGCTCGACCTGCTCGGCCAGCTCAGGGACGCCGCGCCCAAGGGGAGCAAGGTCGCCGAGAACGCCCTCAAGGCCATCGACGCCATGCGCCGCGGCGTCGTCGCCTACTCGTCGGTGAGCTGAGCCTGCTCAGGCGGCGGTGAAGCGAACCTCGCGGGTGGCGGGGTCGGCGCGCGTGAGCCGTACGGGGACGCGCTCGCCGAGCGGCAGGCGGTCGCCGTCGCAGCGGGCGATGACGGCGGGCTCGGTGACCTGCACCTGCCCGCCCGGCTTTCCGTCGGTGACGTCGACGACGACCGCCTCGAAGACCTCGCCGATCCTGGGGTGCAGCACGGCCGCCTCGACCAGGTCCACGCAGGCCCGCTCCACCGCGCCGGCCCGCCTGCCGCCCGTGGCCATCTCCTCCGGCAGGCCGGGCAGCGCCGCCGCGACCTGTTCGGGGACCGGGCGGCCCGCCGCCACGGCCAGGCAGACCTCGGTGCCGAACCGGTCGACCAGCCGCCGCAGCGGCGCGGTCACGTGCGCGTACGGCGCCCCCAGGGCGGCGTGCAGCACCTGCGCGGGTGCCGCCGAACCGTCGAAGGCGAGGTAGGCCGCGCCGCGCAGCAGCACCGTCGACTCGTGCAGGAAGGCGGCATGGCCGGGGATCTTCGGGTCGAGCCCATGCACGACCTCGGCGTACGACGTGCCGTCGGGCCAGGGCACGCCGAGCGCGGCGGCGACCCTGCGGACCTTGCCGACGTCCTTCGGGCCCGCCTCGGGCAGGACCCGCAGCACGCCCACGCCCGCGTCCAGCATCATCCGGGCCGCCGCCATGCCGGTGAGCAGCGAGATCTGGGCGTTCCACGCCTCACTGGGGAGGTTGGTGCGGAACTCCACCCGGTAGCCGCCGTCTCCGTCGGGGACCACCTGCTGCTCGGGGGTCGGCAGCGACAGCCCGCCCCTGGCCCGCTCCCGTTCCAGGCGCAGCGGCCCCACCTCGGCGAGCAGCGCGATCGTCCCCTCGGCCCGGCCGGTGTCCACGGCGGTCTGGACCGTCTCGTAGTCGAGCCGTTCCCGGCTGCGCACCAGCGCGCGGCGCAGGTCCACCGCCTCGATCTCCCCGTCGGACCCGAGGTCGAGCCGCCACAGGGCCGCGGGGCGGGCCTGTCCGGGCAGCAGGCTGGCCGCACCCTCCGACAGGACCGGCGGGTGCAGCGGCACGCGTCCATCGGCCATGTAGACGGTCTCGGCGCGGACCCGCGCCTCGGCGTCGATCGCCCCGCCGGGCCGGACGAACGCCGCGACGTCGGCGATCGCGTACCAGACGCGGTAGCCCGTCCCGCGCCGCTCGATGCACAGCGCCTGGTCGAGGTCCATCGAGCCGGGCGGGTCGATGGTCACCAGCGGGAGGCCGGTCTGATCCTCGTCAGGCGCGGTGGGAGAGGCGGCGGCCCGCTCGGCCTCCTCCTGCGCGATGGCGGGGAACCGGTCCGGCAGGTCGAACTCGCTGCGGATGCGAGCGAACCCTGCTTCTACTGCAGGGCGGAGCCCGTCCGCGGTGTCGTGGAGGTGGATCGTCGTGCGCGGCACGCGATCAACCTACCCGAGTGCGGACATACCGGGCCGTATACGGCCCTACTGGGTAAGCGCGGCGAGCAGGCGGTTGAGCGGGCTGTCCAGGCCGTGCTTCTCCGACAGCGCGATCAGTCGCTCGGGGTCGCGCGGCGCGGCGGGCAGGGTGATGTCGGCATCCGGGACCGGGGCGTCGCGGGCCACCCGGACCACGGCGGGGGCGACCTCCAGGTAGTCGCGGGCGGCGGCGAGCTTGTTGCGCGCGCCCGCGGGGAAGCCGTCGGCGCCGCCGTCGTCCAGCGCGGCGACCAGCGCGGACAGCGATCCGAAGCGCGTGATGAGGGCCGCCGCCGTCTTGTCGCCGATGCCGGCGACGCCGGGCAGGCCGTCGCTCGGGTCGCCGCGCAGCGTCGCGAAGTCGGCGTACGCCCGGCCCGGGATGCCGTACTTCTCCCGGACGAACGCCTCATCGACGATCTGGAGGTTACGGATTCCCCTTACTGTGTAAAGGGCGCGGCAGGGCTTCTCGTCGTCGACGAGCTGGAACAGGTCGCGGTCGCCCGTGACGATGTCCACGGCGCCGGTCGCGGCGGTCGCGTAGGTGCCGATCACGTCGTCGGCCTCGTAGCCGGCGACGCCGACGCGGGCGATGCCGAGCGCGTCCAGGACCTCCTCGATGACCGGGACCTGCGGGGCCAGCGTGTCCGGCACCTCCTCCTCGTCGCCGGTCGCCACCCGGTGCGCCTTGTACGACGGGATCGCGGCCACCCGGAACGCCGGCCGCCAGTCGGCGTCCATGCACGCCACGATCTGGGTGGGGGAGTGCTGCCGGACCAGGGTGGCGATCATGTCGAGGAGCCCGCGCACCGCGTTGACCGGCATGCCGTCCGGGGAGGTCACCGACTCCGGGACTCCGTAAAACGCGCGGAAGTACAGCGACGGGGTGTCGAGAAGCATCAGCACCCTGCCATTGTCACGCCTGTCAGGGGCGCCGCGGACCCTTTCCGGTCACCGCCACGGCCAGCAGGCAGGTGTCGTCCTCGGGGTTGGGGCCGCCGATCGCCTCCAGCAGGCGGTCGAGGCCCGCGTCGAGGTCCGCTCCGGCTGTGCCGAGCCCGGTCGCCACGGCCGCCTCCATGATGAGGGACACCCCGGCGCCGATGTCGCGCGAGCGCCGCTCCACCAGGCCGTCGGTGAACATCAGCAGCAGGTCGCCGGGCTCGAGGCGCACGTCGGCCACCCCGTACGGCAGGCTCGACGTCGCCCCGAGCACGACTCCCCTGGGCGCCCCGAGCTGGCGCGCGCCCCCGCGACGCACCAGGATCGGGGCGAGGTGGCCCGCCTGTGCCCACGTGAAAAGGCGGGTCGCCGGGTCGAAGTGGCCGCACACGGCGGTCGCGGTGGTGTCGTCCAGCCGGGTGAGGACCATCGCGTTCAGCCACGTCAGCAGCCTGCCGGGGCAGGCCCCCGTCATGCTCAGGCCGAGCAGCGCGTGACGCAGCTGAGCCATCTCGGCGATCGCGGGCAGGCCGTGTCCGGACACGTCGCCCACCGCGAGGAACATGCGTCCGTCGGGCAGCGGCGCGGCGTCGTACCAGTCGCCGCCGAGGCTCGACGCCCGGCCCGCGGGGATGTACCGGACCGCGATCCGGGCGTAGGGCAGGTCGATCGACGCGCCGGGCTCGGGCAGGATCGCCTCCCGCAGGGCCAGGGTGACGCGGCGCTCCTCGGCGGCGCGTTCCCGGCGCTCCGCCCACCGTCCGGCGAGGTCCTGGACCGTGCCGATGTCCTGGACCATGAGGGGGACGGCGACGGGAGTCGTGTCCGGGTCGCGGTCGTCCGCGGGGGGAAGGGCGGGCCTTGTGCCGCCCACTACGCCGACCATTTGTCTCGCTCTCGATGCCGCTCTTGCAGTGCCATGCGGACGTTCTGTGCTCGTCCTGACGCGGAGCGTAGCAGCCCTGCATTCCACAGGGGTTGGTTTTCTTCTATGGCGTGGAATAAGCCAGAGCCTCTCGAAGCTCGCCCGCGTGGCGGCTGTGGTATGCGCACCTGAGTACGTCGTCAGGGCCCGCGCTCGTTAGATTAGGTCGCGTGACGACGATGTCCCCGGAGCCCTCCGGCCTGTATCCCACGACCCGTCCGGCCGCAGTCAGCGAGGCCGTCGACCGCGCCGGCCTCGACGCGCTGCTGCTGACCCCAGGACCCGACCTGCGCTACGTGACCGGCTACGACGCGCTGCCGCTGGAACGCCTGACCTGCCTGGTCGTGCCGGCGTCCGGAGAGCCGTTCCTGATGGTGCCGCGCCTGGAGCTGCCGGCCGCCGAGCATTCGCCCGCCTCCCGGCTCGGCATCGAGTTCGTCGCGTGGGACGAGACCGACGACCCGTTCGCCGAAGTGGCCAACCGCCTGGGCCCGGTCGCCCGGGTCGGGCTCGCCGACCGCATGTGGGCGATGCAGTCGCTGCGCTTCCGCGCGGCCATGCCCGGAGCCGAGCAGGTGCTGGCCGGGAGCGTCCTGCGCGAGCTGCGCATGCGCAAGTCGCCCGAGGAGAAGGCGGCGCTCGCGGAGGCGGGGGCGGCCATCGACGCCGTGCACGCCCTGGTGCCCCGGTTGCTGAAGGCCGGTCGCACCGAGCGCGAGGTCGGCAAGGACATCGCGGAGGCGATCGTCGACGCGGGTCACGCCCGGGTCGACTTCGTGATCGTGGGCTCGGGCCCGAACGGCGCCAGCCCGCACGCCGAGCTGAGCGACCGGGTGATCCGGCCCGGCGAGCCCGTCGTGGTCGACATCGGCGGCGTCATGCCGAGCGGCTACTGCTCGGACTCCACCCGGACGTACTGCGTCGGCGAGCCGCCGGCCGACTTCACGGCGTACTACGAGGTGCTCAAGCGCGCCCAGGAGGCCGCCTGCGCCCACGTCAGGCCCGGCGTGAGCTGCGAGTCGGTGGACGCCGCCGCCCGCGAGGTGATCGCGGAGGCGGGGTACGGCGAGTACTTCATCCATCGCACCGGGCACGGCATCGGCCTGGAGACGCACGAGGAGCCGTACATCGTCGCGGGCAACACCGAGGAGATGCGGCCGGGATTCGCCTTCTCCGTCGAGCCGGGCATCTACCTGCCCGGTCGGCACGGCGCCCGGATCGAGGACATCGTCGTCTGCGGCGAGACGGCCGGAGAGCGGATGAACGTCACGACCAGGGATTTGGTCGTGGTCGACTGATCCCCGAGGCCGTGCTCTCCGCCGCTCTGGCAGAGTGATGATCACGACTGCCGGATCGGAGGACGAATGACGCACGAGGGCATCGACGAGGGCATGGACGATCCCCGCGCCCAGGCCGAGGGCGAGGTCAGCATGGCGCGGCTGGCCCTGGCCGACGGGGAGACCGGGCTCGCCGCCGCGCACGTCGCGGCGGCGCTGGCCCACGATCCCGCCCTGCCCGAGGCCCACGAGATGCTGGCGCGGCTGCTGGCCGGGCCGGGCGGCGGGCCGGACCTGTTTCCCCTGGACGAGCCGGTCTTCCTCGGCACCGCGCTGGCCCGCGCCCACGCCTTGGCCGCGCGAGGCGAGCACGTGCCCGCGCTGCGCCTGCTGATCTCGGTGCAGCGGCACGAGCCGGCGGGACGCTGGGCGCACGTCCCGTGGGTGCTCGACCCCGAGCTACCCGGGCGGATCCCGCCCGACGAGCTGGGCTCGCTCGTCTCGCTGCTGGCCTCCGGGCTGCCCGGCACGGTTCCGGAGGACGGCCGCGAGGCGCTGCTGCCGTACGTCGCCCTGGTGCGGGGCGCGCTGCGCGCCCACCCGGACGACGCGGCGCTGCTGTGGCTGGCCTCGCTCCTCCTGCGCCGGGTGGGGGAGGCCGAGGAGGCGGTGGAGCTGGCCGCCCGCTCCTACGCGCTGGCGCCCTCCTTCCAGGCCGCCCTGGCCGAGGGATACGCGTGCCGCGAACTGCGGCGGTGGCCCGAGGCCGAGCGGGCGATGGTGCGGGCGCTCGAGCACGACCCAGCCAACCTCGCGTTGTACACCGACATCGGCGAGATGCTGTACAGCAGCGGCCGCCCGGAGGAGGGCCTGGAGTGGGTGGAGCGCGCGCTGCGGCGCGAGCCCCGGCACCCGAACGCCTACCCGACGGCCTGCGGGATGCGGTTCGAGCGGGACGGGGACGTCCGGCACCTGGTCGAGCTGGCCGACCACCTGCGCGACGACCCCGGCAACGAGCACGGCGACGCGGTCCTCGGCGAGCACTGCGCGCTGCGCCTCTGGCTGGGACGCGTCCCGGGCCCGACGGAGTCGGTGATCGACGTGCTCTACCAGATGGCGGAGCAGGAGGAGGTCCCGGCGAGCGTCGAGCTCGCGGTCTCCGCCCCCGAGCCGCCCAGCGCGCTGCTCGCCTTCTCCCAGGTCGTGCCCGGCTTCGCACTGACCATCGCCGGCGCGCCGGAACCCGACGCGCGGCTGACCGTCCCGGAGGTGTACGCCCACGGCCCGGTGCGGACCGTGGCACGCCGGGTGTGGCGTTACGAGGGCCTGACGGCCGTGCCCGCCGTGCCCCCGCCGTCGCGCGAGGCGCTGGAGGCCGTCGCCGCCGTCGCGACTCTGCGCTGGCCGCACCTGCCGGCCGCCTACGACCACGCCGTACGCCTGTCGGGCCTGTCCCTCGGCGACCTGCTCGGCGTGCTCGCCCACCCGCCGCTGTCGCCGTACGGCGAGCCCGCGGCCGTGCCGTTGTGGATCAGGCAGGTCCAGGCGTGGGCCTGCCTCGGCATCGCCCACCACCGGGCCGGTCAGGCGTGGGCGGAGTCCGAGCGCAGGAGCGTGCTGGCCGACCTGGCGTACGGGCCGGAGGACTGGGTGACCGAGGCCGCCCTGCTGGCGATGGTCGCCACGGCCTGGGTGGACCCGGACGCCCGCGACGACGTGGCCGAACTGGTGGCCTGGCGCTACCTGGCCGCCGTGGAGGCGTCGAAGACGAGGCCCGTGACGATCCTCGGCTCGCTGGCCGCCCTCGTGTCGGCGACCCCCGGCATGCACCCCGACGTACGGGCGCTGGCCGCGGATGCGTGATCGCGGAATTGTCGCCCGGGTCTGGTAGGACGGACCCGCCGACACCCCCCGACGAGAAAGTCCGCCCATGATTCCCTACGACCCCTACTTCGGTTACCAGCATCGCTATGAGGAGAGCTACGCCGGGCTGCCGGTGATCGAGATCGTCCCCGAGGATGAGGAAATCCCCGACCCGGCTTCGGTGGCGGTGCGGATCAGCTCGGGCTGGGGCCGGGACTACCCCATCGCCGACGCGTTCGACGTGTTGCTGAGGCGTGTCGACACGGCCAGGGTCCCGGCACTGGTGATCGGCGGGTGGGAGGACTGCTACGGCACGTCGTCGGAGCAGATCGTCGGCCTGCTCGCGGACAACGCCGCCCGGTTCCCCGGGCTACGCTCGCTCTTCGTCGGCGCGATCAGCAGCGACGAGGCGGAGATCTCCTGGATCCAGCAGTCGGACGTCACGCCGCTGCTGGAGGCGTTCCCGCGGCTGGAGCGGCTGGAGGTGCGCGGCGGCACGGGGCTGCGACTCCGGCCCGTCAGGCACGAGTCGCTGCGCATGCTGCGGTTCGAGACCGGCGGGCTGCCCGCCGTGGTGGTGCGTGCGGTCGGGGCCTGCGACCTGCCCGCCCTGGAGCACCTGGACCTGTGGTTCGGTGAGGAGAGTTACGGCGGCGACGCCGCCGTGGCCGACCTGGCGCCGATCCTGTCCGGCGAGCGGCTGCCGGCGCTGCGCCACCTCGGTCTGCAGGACAGCGAGATCCAGGACGAGCTCGCGGCGGCCGTTGCCTCCGCGCCGGTCGTCGCCCGGCTGGAGTCCCTCGCCCTGTCGATGGGCGTGCTCACCGACGCCGGGGCCGAGGCCCTGCTCGGCGGGCAGCCGCTGACTCATCTGCACACGCTCGACCTGCACCACCACTTCCTCACTGACGCGATGGTCGCCCGGGTGACCGAGGCGCTGCCGGGCGTCGAGGTCGACCTGTCGGAACAGGAGGAGGCCGAGGAGGACGAGGGCGAGATCTGGCGCTACGTGGCGGTGAGCGAGTGACGGCCGCGCCCGACCCCGGCGAGACCTTCGTCCACGAGGACCTCTACCTGTACGGCCTGGAGTGGGAGAGCGGACAGTTCTTCGCCGGCAGGCCGGTGGTGGAGCCGGGAGAGACGGTCGCCGATCCCTCGGCGGTCGCGTGGGCTCTCACCAACGGGCTGTCCGGCAACGGGGGAGAGCCGGGACTCGAGCAGGAACTCCGGCGCCTGCTCGACTCGGTGGACGGCGACTCGATCGAGTCGATCGTCCTGGTTCACTACGGGCACGACGTGGGCGAGTTCCTGGCCGCCAACGCGGCACGGCTGCCCCGTCTCCGGTCGGTCTTCCTGGGGTTCGTCAGCGTGGAGCTGTCCGAGATCTCCTGGATCGAGCAGGGGGACGTCACCCCGCTGCTGGAGGCGTTCCCGCACCTGGAGCGGCTGGATGTGCGCGGCTCGGACGGGCTGACCCTGCGGCCCGTGCGGCACGAGCGGCTGCGGGTGCTGCGGTTCGAGTGCGGCGGGCTGCCCGCCGCGGTGGTGCGTGCGGTCGGGGCCTGCGACCTGCCCGCATTGGAGCACCTGGAGATGTGGCTCGGGGTCGAGAACTACGGCGGGGACGCCACCGTGGCCGACCTGGCGCCGATCCTGTCCGGCGAGCGGCTGCCCGCGCTGCGGCGGCTCGGCCTGTGCGACAGCCCGGCGCAGGACGAGATCGCGGCGGCCGTCGCCGCCGCTCCCGTGGTGGCTCGGCTGGAGGAGCTCAGCCTGTCGATGGGCGAGCTCACCGACGCCGGGGCGGAGGCGCTGCTGGGCGGGCAGCCGCTGACCCATCTGCGCCGGCTCGACCTGCACCACCACTACATCAGCGGGGCGATGGCGGCCCGGATCGCCGCGTCACTGCCGGGCGTCGACGTGGACCTGTCCGAGCGGCAGCCGGACGACGAGCGCTACGTGGCGGTGAGCGAGTGACACCGGGCCTCGCAGTCGTCGGCGTGCCGGGTGACCGGCGGGTGACGATGTTCCGCGACGCCGCCGTGGCCAGGGGGCTGCCGGAACCGCGGGTGGTGCCCTGGCGTGACGTGCTGACCGGACGCGAGATCGGCCTGCCGCCGGGGACGCTCGTGCGGATCGACTCGCCGGGCGAGGACGCGGAGACCGACGCGCTGCTGCGCGGACCGGGGGATCCCACCCGGGTCGGCGGGGGCGCGGCCTGGTATGCCGCCTTCACGGCGGGGCTGCGGAGGATCGCCGCGCTCCCCGGCGTCCGCCTGCTGGGAGACGTCGAGGAGATCGCGGTGATGTTCGACAAACGCCGCTGCCACGCCCGGCTGTCCGCGGCCGGGGTGCCGGTGCCGCCCGCCTTTGAAGCCGGTTCGTACGGCGAGCTGCGCGAGCGGATGGCCGAGCGGGGCTGGGCCCGCGTCTTCGTCAAGCCCGCCCACGGCTCGTCGGCCTCCGGCGTGGTCGCCTTCCAGGCCCACGCGGGCCGGGTCAAGGCCGTGACGTCGGCGACCTGGATCGGCGGCACGCTGTGCAACTCGCTGCGGGTCCGCTCGTACGAGGACGAGGCCGACGTGAAGGCGCTGGTCGAGACGCTCGCACCCGACGGGCTGCACGTGGAGCGGTGGTTCCCGAAGGCGTCGGCAAGCGGCAGGACGTTCGACCTGCGTGTCGTGACCGTGGCCGGGATCCCGACCCACGCGGTGATGCGCACGAGCAGGACGCCGATCACCAACCTGCACCTCGGCGGCCTGCGGGGCGACCTCGGCGTGGTCCGGGCGCGGCCCGGCCTGTGGGAGCGGGTGCTCGACGTGGCCGCCCGGACCGCCGCGTGCTTCCCGGGGAGCCTGACCGCCGGGGTCGACCTCATGGTCGGGGCCGACCGGCGGTCCGTGGCCGTGGCGGAGGTCAACGCGTTCGGCGACCTCCTGCCGGGACTGGGCGACCTGGCGGGCACGGGCAGGGACACCTACGCCGAGCAGGCCGAGGCGATCTCGGGCCGGCGATGGACATGAACGAGGTCGTGGGGACCCACGACATCCTCCTGGTCACGCTCGACACGCTCCGCTACGACGTCGCGGCCGAGCTGGCCGACGCCGGGCGGCTGCCCGGCCTGCTGCCCGGCGGCCGCAGGTGGGAGCGGCGGCACAGCCCCGGCAGCTTCACCTACGCCACGCACGCCGCGATCTTCGCGGGGTTCCTGCCCACGCCGGTCACGCCGGGGCCGCACCCGCGCCTGTTCGCCGCCACCTTCCCCGGCAGCGAGACGACCGGGTCGGGCACCTGGGTGTTCGGCGCGCCCGACCTGCCCACCGGGCTCGCCCGCGCCGGCTACCACACGGTCTGCATCGGCGGTGTCGGGTTCTTCAACAAGCTGACCCCGCTGGGCTCGGCCCTGCCCGGGCTGTTCGCGGAGAGCCATTGGGAGCCGGAGTTCGGGGTGACCGGCCCCCACTCGCTGGAACGGCAGATCGACCGCGCCGAGGAGGTGCTGGCCCGGCGGGACCGGCCGGTCTTCCTGTTCGTCAACGTGTCGGCGCTGCACCAGCCCAACCACTTCCATCTGCCCGGCGCCACCCGGGACGGTCGGGACACCCACGCCGCGGCGCTCGAATACGTCGACCGGCACATCGCCAGGCTGTACGCGCTGATGCGCCGGCCCTGCCTCGTCATCGTCTGCTCCGACCACGGGACGGCGTACGGCGAGGACGGGCACGTCGGGCATCGCGTGGGCCACGAGGTCGTCTGGACGGTGCCCTACGCCGAGTTCATTTTGGATCAGCCGATGGAGAGCACGATTGACGCCTTATGAGGGATACGTCTACGCCTACCCGCACAAGACCGCCTACCGGCCGCTCGACCCGCGCCCGGCCCTGAGCGAGGTCTGGGCGGGGGAACGGGCGGGCGCGCTGTACGTCCACATCCCGTTCTGCGAGATGCGGTGTGGGTTCTGCAACCTGTTCACCCGCACGGGCGCTCCCGAGGGTCTCATCGGGGCCTACCTGGACGCCCTGGAACGGCAGGCGCGAGCCGTACGGGCCGCCCTTGACGGGCCGCGCTTCACGACGGCGGCCTTGGGTGGCGGCACGCCCACCTACCTCGACGCCCGGGAGCTGACCCGCCTGTTCGACCTCACCGAGCAGGCGATGGGCGTCGGCCTGCGGGAGATCCCGCTGTCGGTGGAGACCTCCCCGGCCACGGCGACGCCCGACCGCCTCGCCGTGCTGGCCGATCGGGGCGCGAGCCGGATCTCGATCGGCGTGCAGAGCTTCGTGGACGCCGAGGCGCGCGCGGCCGTACGGCCGCAGAAGCGCGCGGAGGTGGAGGCCGCGCTCGACGCGATCCGGGCGTCCGGCATCGCGACCCTCAACATCGACCTGATCTACGGCATCGACGGGCAGACGCCGGACTCGTGGCGCCACTCGCTGGAGGCCGCGCTGACGTGGCGGCCGGAGGAGCTGTACCTCTACCCGCTGTACGTCCGGCCTCTGACGGGGCTGGGCAGGCAGGACCGCGCCTGGGACGACCAGCGCATGGAGCTGTACCGCCTGGGCCGCGACCACCTGATCGACGCGGGCTACGAACAGGTGTCCATGCGGATGTTCCGGCTGCCCGGGCCGCCCGGGCTGTCCGGGCCGCCCGGCACGACGGAGTCCGCGGACTACTGCTGCCAGACCGACGGCATGGTCGGCCTCGGCTGCGGGGCCCGGTCGTACACGAGCGCCCTGCACCACTCCTTCGAGTACGCGGTCGGGGCCCGCCACGTGCGGACGATCATCGACGACTACGTGCGGCGCGACGACTTCGGCGTGGCCAACGTGGGGTTCGCCCTGGACGAGGAGGAGCGCAGGAGGCGGCACCTCATCCAGTCGCTGCTGCGGACCGAGGGGCTGTCGCGGGACCTCTACCGGTCCAGGTTCGGCACCGACGTGCTCGACGACTTCCCCCTGCTGGAGCGCTTCCCGGGCTGGCTGACGGCGGACGCGTCCGCGGTGCGCCCGACCCCCGACGGGCTCGCCCACTCCGACGCCATCGGCCCCGCGCTGTTCTCACCGCGCGTGCGGGCCCTCATGGAGGGATACGCCGCATGCTGAGCATCCTGTATCGAGGGCCGCTGGCGAGCTGCGACTACGACTGCGGCTACTGCCCGTTCGCCAAGCGCAGGGACACCCCGGAACAACTGCGCGCCGACCGGGCCGCTCTGGAGCGGTTCACGGCCTGGGTGGCGGCCCAGGACGCCGAGATCTCGGTGCTGTTCACCCCGTGGGGCGAGGGGCTGGTGCGGTCCTGGTATCGCGAGGCGCTGGTGCGGCTGTCCTGGCTCGGCAACGTGCGCCGGGTGGCCATCCAGACGAACCTGAGCTGCCGCACCGGCTGGCTCGCGCAGGCATCGGACCGGGCGGCGCTGTGGGTGACCTACCACCCCACCCAGGTGCCCTACGAGCGGTTCCTGCCCAAGGTCCGCTCGCTGCCCGTACGGCACAGCGTCGGCATCGTCGGCGACCCGGCGCATCTGGCGGACGCCCGCAGGCTCCGGGCTGACCTGCCGCCCGAGACCTACCTGTGGGTCAACGCGCAGGAGGGCCGGGTCTACAGCGACGCCGAGGCCGCGGACTGGACGGCTGTCGACCCGCTGTTCGGTCACAGCCGGCACGCCCACCGCAGCCTGGGCCTGCCGTGCCGTACGGGGGACAGCGTGATCTCGGTGGACGGCGACGGGACGGTCAGGCGCTGCCACTTCGTGCCGGAGATCCTGGGCAACCTCTACGACGGCTCCTTCCGCCCCGCCCTGCGGCCCCGCGCCTGCCCGCTGCCCGTCTGCGACTGCCACATCGGGTACGTCCACCTGGAGCCCCTCGGCCTCTACGACGTCTTCGCGGGAGGCGTGCTGGAACGCGTCCCCGCCTCCTGGAACACTGGCTGGAACACTGGCTGGAGTGCCGCCGGGGATCAGGTCTCCCGCTCGGGGCGGTAGTCCTTCTCGGGCACGCCGAAGGTCCACGCCACCCCCTCGCGGGCCCTGGTCACCCACGGCGGGACCCGCAGGAAGTAGGTGCGCCGGGCGCCGTCCGGCTCCGGCGTCGAGTTGACCACCTCGACCATCACCACCGGCTCGTCGCCCGGCAGGTCGATCCGCCACAGCACGCCGGTCTCGTCGGAGTGCCGCGGCCGGGCGCCCGACTCGGCGAGGTAGCGGTCGAGGCCGAAGTGCTCCAGCATGACCCGGCGCAGCTCCGCGTTGTCCTCCGCGCGGATGCGCTCGGGGGTGAGCGCGGCCATGGCCGCGCCGAACCCCGCGGGGACCGGCATCCCGTGCCAGGCGTGCAGCGCGAAGCCGTCGGCGTACGCCAGGGCCGGGGCCTCGGAGCCGGAGCCGGAGCCGGAGCCGGAGCCGGAGCCGGAGCCGAAAGTAGAGTGCAGCCGTCCCGCGTCGTCCAGGTGCAGCTCCACCGGCCGGTCGGTGACGATCGCGATCCGCTCGTACGGCCACCACCAGCCCGCGTGCCGCGCGGCCCGCTTGAGCCCCTCCAGCCCATCGAAGGCCGACAGCCAGGGCGCGTCGTGCTGGCCGAGCACCGCGTCGAGTGTCGCCTGGCGCAGCACGTCGCCGCCGAAGTCGCCGATCGCCCTACGGATCTCGGTGACCAGCCGGTCGACGCGGGGCCACAGCCGGCCGCCCGTGTCCTCCCACAACCGGGCCCAGCCGGCCGGCCCGGCGGCGGCGCTCGCCTCCGCCCTGGCGCTCTCCCAGGGCACGGTGCGGACCTCGTAGCGCACCGAGACCCCGGGGTCGATGCCGTCGAAGGCCCGCAGCCGCCCGAAGCCGATCTCCTCCATCGCCGCGCGGACCTCGTCGGTGCCGAGCAGCCACACCGCCGTGATCGCCCCGGCGGCGGGGGAGGCCAGCCGTACGATCACCTCGGGCTCGCGCAGGCCCGCCTCGCGGTAGGCCAGCCGCACACCCGCCGACGCCTCGTCGTGGTCCCCTTCGCCGGTGGCGAAGGCCACCTGGTCCCAGACCGCCGTCTCCACCGTCTCTGTCGTCTCCATCAGTCGGCCCATCAGTCGGCCACCGTCCGGAACGAGCCGGGCACGTACTCCCGCTGGCGGATCACCCGGAACCAGCCCTTCGGCAG
This sequence comes from Microbispora bryophytorum, assembly GCF_006874465.1. GTDB lineage: Bacteria > Actinomycetota > Actinomycetes > Streptosporangiales > Streptosporangiaceae > Microbispora > Microbispora bryophytorum. The sequence goes on from NZ_VIRL01000012.1 coordinate 37,105, forward strand.
CGGGATCGGGTCGTGCTCCTCGTGGACGAGGCGTCCGCCTGCGGGCAGGTGCAGGAAACCGGGGTACAGCGTTCCCGGGCCCGGGATCGCGTGACAGTGCCCGGTCGCCTCGCCCTCCGCCAGCACCAGCCGCCCGCGCGGGTCGCGCGGCACCGGGCGAAGCCCGCGCGGCACCGACTCCTCCGTCACGGGCACGATCAGGACGTCTCCCTGTCGATACATCAGTCGACCTCCGGTCTCGGCGATGATCGCAAGCTAGCCAGCCCGACCGACAGTTCCGGCAAAGCGGCAATTCGGTGGCTTCGGGACGAGACAGTCTCGGGCGGCGCTACCGTTGCTGAGATGGAGGAGATCGATCGCCGAATCGTCACCCTGCTGGCGACTGACGGCCGGATGAGCTTCACCGATCTGGCCAAGGAGACCGGGCTGTCGGTCTCCGCCGTGCACCAGCGGGTACGCAGGCTGGAAAAGCGTGGTGTCATCCGTGCGTACGCCGCTCTCGTGGACTACGACGAGATCGGTCTTCCGCTGACCGCGTTCGTCTCGATCAAGCCGATCGACCCCTCCGCGCCCGACGACGCGCCGGAACGGCTGAGGTATCTGACCGCCATCGAGGCGTGCCACAGCGTCGCGGGCGATGAAAGTTACATCCTCAAGGTCCGCGTCGCCTCTCCTCTGGCGCTGGAGGAGCTCCTCCAGCAGATCCGCGCCTCGGCCAACGTGAGCACGCGCACGACCGTCGTCCTCAGCACGCCGTACGACTACCGATCCCCGGTGATCGAGAAGGAGCCGGAGCCGGACGCCGCCGAGGGCTGAGCGCCGTCCTCCTCCCGGAGGAAGTGCGCACGCACCCGGGCGTACGCCTCGGGGGGCGCGCCGAGGCGGTCGAGGCCGAGCAGGGCGGCGCCCACGATCGGCGGAACGCCGGCGACGACGAGCCGGGCGAGCGGCGCGCGTACGGCGTAGCGCCGCTCGACCAGCGACGTCAGCAGGGGATGCCGGGCGGTCAGCACGCCGCCGCCGAGCACGACGTCGCAGGGCGCGGCGAGCAGGCCGAGCCGCCGCATGGCGACGACGCCGAGCAGCGCGATCTCCTCGGCCTGCCGCTCCACCAGCGACCCGGCGACCGCGTCCCCGTCCGCGGCGGCGGCCAGCAGGGGCGGCACCAGGGCGTGCAGCCGGTCGGCCGGCAGGTCGCCGAAGTGCAGCCCGACCACGGCCTCCTCGACCGTGGCGGCGCCGAAGCAGGCGCGCACGACGTCGGTCAGCGCGGTCGCGGGGCCGCGGCCGTCCTCGGCGCGCGCGGCGTGCCAGAGGGCCTCCTCGCCCAGATGGTGCCCGCCGCCCCAGTCGCCGCTGAGGCGGCCGAGCGCGGGGAAGCGGGCGACCCGCCCGGTAGGGGAGACGCCCACCGCGTTGATCCCGGCGCCGCAGACGACGGCCACACCCCATCCGGTGGACGACCCGGCGCGCAGCAGGGCGAAGGTGTCGTTGCCGACGACCACGCTCGCGCCGTAGCCGCGGGCCAGCAGTTCGGTTCGTAGCCGCTCCTCCTCGACCGGCAGGTCCGCCCCCGCGACGTACGCCGCGACGTGGTCGGCGTACGGCGGCGCGGCGGTCTCGTCGGCGAGGGCCCGCCGCACGGTCCGGCCGATCACGTCGACGGCGGCTTCGGCTCCGGCGCTCTGCGGCAGGAACGCGGGCCCCCGCGCGGCGGCGAGCACGGTGCCGTCCTCGCGGACGAGGGCGACGTCGGTCTTGCTGTTGCCGCCGTCCACCGCCAGGACCCTCCGGGAGGGGGTCACCGGGTCACCGCCCACGGCAGGAAGGCGCGGTTGGCCTCCACGAGGCGCGCGGCGAGGTCGTCGGCGAGGGATGCCTGACCGACCAGCGGATGGGCCAGCAGGGCGTCCCTGACGCGGTCCTCGCCACCGTGCAGGGCCGCCTCCAGGGCGAGCGACTCGTACGCCGACACGTGGGCGACCAGGCCCCGATACAGCGGCTCCAGGGGGTCGACGGGCAGCGGCACGGCCCCGGCGGCCCCGACGGTGGCGGGCACCTCGATCACCGCGTCGTCGTCCAGGAACGGCAGCGTGCCGTCGTTGCGGGTGTTGACGACCTGCACGTCCCCGCGGTCGCCCATGAGCGAGGCGACCAGGGCGACGGCGGCCTCCGAGTAGAAGGCGCCGCCGCGCCTGTTCAGCAGGTCGGGCTTGGTGTCCACGGCCGGGTCCGCGTACATCTCCAGCAGCGCCGACTCCATCGCCGCCACCTCGGCCGCCCGCGACGGCGAGGTCCGCTGCTCGGCCACCACGCGGTCGTGCTCGTAGAAGTACCGCAGGTAGTACGACGGCACGGCGCGCAGGTGGCGGACCAGCTCCACCGGCAGGCCGACGGACTCGGCGATGCCCTCGCCGTGCTCGTCCAGCAGGCGGGGCAGCACGTCCACGCCGTCGAGCAGCACGGACCGCTCCCAGGTGAGGTGGTTGAGCCCGGCGTGGCCGAGCGCGATCCGCTCGGGGGTCACGCCGAGGAGGGCGGCGAAGCGACGCTGGAACCCGATGGCCACGTTGCACAGCCCGATGGCCGGGTGCCCGGCGTCGAGCAGCGCCCGGGTGACGATGCCGACGGGGTTGGTGAAGTCGACGATCCACGCGCCGGGCGCGTGCGCGCGCACCTTCTCCGCGATGTCGAGCACCACCGGCACGGTCCGCAGGGCCTTGGCGAGGCCCCCGGCGCCCGTGGTCTCCTGCCCGACGCAGCCGCACTCCAGCGGCAGGGTCTCGTCGACGTTCCTGGCGGCCTGGCCGCCGACGCGCAACTGCAGCAGCACCGCCGCGGCCCCGGCCACGCCGTCCTCCACGCGGGTGGCGGTGGTCAGCGCGGCCGGGTGCCCGGCGCGGGCGAGCATCCGCCGGGCCATCCCGGCGACCGTCGCGAGCCGTCCCTCGTCGGGGTCGACGAGCGCGATCTCCGACAGCGGCAGTTCGCCGCGCAGGCGGGCGAAACCGTCGATCAGCTCCGGCGTGTACGTGGAACCGCCCCCGACAACGGCCAGCTTCATTTGACTCCCGTCAGCTTGACGCCCTCGATGAAGACCTTCTGGGCGAAGAAGAACACGATGATCACCGGGGCCATGGCCAGCAGCGTGGCGGCCATCGTCAGGTTCCACTGCACGCGGTGCACCGACCGGAACGCCGCCAGGCCCAGCGACAGCGTCCAGTTGTCCAGGTCGGTCCCCGCGTACAGCAGGGGCCCGTAGTAGTCGTTCCAGCAGTAGAAGAACTGGAAGAGCGCGACGGCGGCGATGGCCGGGCGGGCCATCGGCAGGATCACCCGCACGAGCGTGCGGAACTCGCCGCACCCGTCGACCTTCGCCGCGTCGGAGTACTCACGCGGGATCGTGACGAGGAACTGGCGCAGCAGGAAGATCGAGAACGCGTCGCCGAGCAGCATCGGCAGGATCAGCGGCCACAGCGTGCCGGTCAGGTGGAAGCGGGCCCAGATCAGGTAGATCGGCACCGCCACGACCTGCGGCGGCAGCATCATCGTGGTGATCACCAGCAGGAACGCCAGCCGGCGTCCGCGGAAGCGGAACCGCGCCAGCGCGTACGCCACGGGGATCGACGACACCAGCATGAACGCGGTGGCGAGCACCGAGTAGAGCAGCGTGTTGCGGATCCAGGTCAGCAGCGGCGCCTTTTCGAAGATCTCGGCGAAGTTGCCCCAGTTCCAGGTGTGCGGCCACAGGTCGGAGGTGAGCGCCTGCCGGTCGCTCATCAGGGCCGTGAGCGCGATGAACACCAGCGGGCCGAGGAACATCAGCGCGAGCGCGATGGACAGCGCGTGCCGGGCCACCCACAGCAGCGCGGTCCGGGTCGCGGTCCGTCTCGCTGTCGGGGTCACGACTCCTCCTCGGCGAAACGGAACTGCCGCAGCAGGACGAGCGTGAACGCCATCGCGACCGCGAACAGCACCAGCGCGAGCACGCAGGCGTAGCCCATCGCGTAGTCGCGGAAGCCCTGCTGGAACAGCCACTGCGGGAACGTCAGCGTCGACTGGTCGGGGTAGCCCGGGGTGAAGACCGACCCGGCCGAGTCGGTCGCCCCGGACGCGACCCGCGCGGCCACCTCGGCCTGGGTGAAGTACTGCAGCGTCTGGATCACCCCGGTGACGAGGGCGAACATCAGCACCGGCCGGATCACCGGCAGCGTGATCGAGGTGAACTGCCGCCAGCCGTCCGCGCCGTCGATGGCGGCGGCCTCGTAGAGCTGTTTCGGCACGTCGAGCAGGGCCGCCATGAAGATGACCATCACATCGCCGATCGACCACAGGCCCAGCAGCGTCAGCCCCCACTTCGACCACGCCGGGTCGCCGAACCAGTCGGGGGCGGGCAGCCCGACCGCCGACAGGATCGCGTCCACCGGCCCGGTGCCGGGGTTGAGCAGGAACACGAACCCCAGCGTCCCGGCCACCAGCGGCACCAGGGCCGGCAGGTAGAAGATCGTGCGGTAGACCCCGGCGCCGGCCTTCAGCCGGGTCACCAACTGGGCGACGCCGAGGCCGAACAGCACCCGCAGGGGGACCATCACCACGACGAGCCACAGCGTGTTGCGGATCGCCGTCCAGGCCGCCTGGTCCTTGAAGAAGTACTCCCAGTTGAGCAGCCCGACGGGCTCCAGGGTGAACAGGTCGTACCGCTGGAAGGAGAAGTAGGCCGTGGACACCAGCGGGTAGACGAAGAAGATCACGAACCCGGCGAGCCAGGGGGACAGGTAGAGCAGGGCACGCAGGTTTCCACGCATCGGCTCAGCCCGCCGTCAGCCTGAGCTTCTCGTCGATCTTCTTGTCGACCTCGGCGAGCAGGGCGTCCAGGTCGGACGCGCGGCCCGACTCCCACTTGATCTGCGCCTCCTGCAGCGTCTGCTGGTTGAAGACGGAGTTGACGTGTGCCGGCAGCGTCGTGCTGTTCGGATTCGCGAACACGTCGAGGAAGGTCTGGAAGTTCGGGTCCTTCTTGAGGTCCGGCGACTGCAGCGCGGGCAGCGTGCTCGGCACGTTCCCGATCGCGTTCGACAGCGTCACCAGCGTGCCGGTGTCGGTGGTGAGGTATTTCACCAGCTCCCAGGCGGCCTCCGGGTGCTCGGCGCCGCGCGGGATGCCGATGACGGTGCCGGTGATGAAGCCCGCGCCGTACCGCTGGGGCTGGTCGTCGGCTACCGGCAGCGGCGCGGTGCCGTAGCCGAGGTCCGGAGCGTCGGAGGCGAGCATCGCCGTGCGCCACTCGCCGTCGATGGCCATGGCGACCTTGCCCGCGGTGAACGGGTTCTCGGCCGACCACTCGTCGCCGAAGCTCTTGCGGAACTTCTCGATCCTGTCGTAGCCGTACCAGCCGGTGAGCTCCTTCTGCCAGGTCATCAGCTTCTTCCACTGCGGGTCGGAGCCGATGGCCGAGGTGCCGTCGGGGTTGGTCCACTTCGCGCCGACCATCACGCCGGTGTGGATGGGGGCGTTCTCGTACATCTGGCTCGTCGGGACGAACCCGGCGACCTTGATGTCGCCCTTGTCGTCCTTGACGGTCAGCTTCTTGGCGAGGTCGGCCAGCTCGCTCATCGTCTTCGGGGGCTGGTGGCCCTTCATGAGCGCCTTGTTGTAGTAGAGGCCGTACGCGTCGGCCAGCATCGGCATCACGCAGCGCTTGCCCTGATACTGCGTGTATTCGGCGATCACCTTCGGGAACAGCGCCGCCGGGTCGATGCCGCTCGCCTCCAGGTAGGGGTTGAGGTCCTGGAAGATGCCGGCCTTGCAGAACTCGGCGACGCTGTCGGTGGTGAACGACAGGGCCACGTCGGGCGGATTGCCGCCGCGCACGGACTGGAGGATCTGGCTGTCCTGGACGGCCTTGGTCGCCTTGACCGTGATCCAGGGGAACTTCGTCCGGAATCCCGCGAGGGTCTCGTCGAAGGCCTTGAGCTCGTTGTCGGCGCTGAAGCCGTGCCAGAACTCGATGGTGACCGGGGCGTGACTCGCCCCGCTCTGGGCCACCTTGGGCGGCCCGCTCTCGGTGCCGGCCGTGCAGGCGGTGAGCGCGGCCAGCCCGGCCGCGGCGGAGACGAGGAGAAGGCGTTTCATGGGGGTGCCTCTCTAGCGCATAGAGGGGGATGTGTTCACCGCGCCGAACAGCTCCTCGCGTACGGCGCCGAGCGCGAGGTCGAGGGCCCCGGCGAGGACCGGGTTGCCCTCCAGGGCGGACAGCAGCACGCGGGGCCGGGGGATGGTCAGCGTGTGCAGCTCCCGCTCGACCGTCTCCCGCAGGACCTTGCCGCCCGCGAGCAGCACGCCGCCGGACAGCACGACGATCTCGGGATCGACCACGGCCGTGATCGCGGCCAGCCCCAGCGCGAGGCGGCCGGCGAGGTCGCGGAGCGCCTCGCGCGCGCTCTCGCCGTCCGGGCCGCCGCGTCCGGCCAGGGCGACCGCGTTGCGGACGGCGCGGCTCGGCGTGGAGCCGCGCACGCCGTGCGCCCGCAGGAGGGCCAGCACGGCCGGGCCGCCCGACAGCGCCTGGAACCCGTGGTTGGCCCGCCTGCCGACGTCCCGCGCGGTGGGGGCGCCCGCCACGGGCATGTAACCGACCTCGCCCGCGCCGCCGGTCGCCCCGCGATGGAGGCGGCCGCCGATGACGAGGGCCGCGCCGATGCCCTCGTCGGCCCACAGCAGCACGTAGTCCTGGTGGCCCCGGGCGCTGCCCCTGGACCGTTCGGCCTGGGCGACGAGGTTGACGTCGTTCTCCACGTCGATCGGCACGCCGATCCCGTCGCGGAGTGTCCCGATCAGGTCGGGGATGTGCCAGCCCGGGATGTGCGCGGCGTAGCCGAGCCTGCCCGTCGAGGGGTCGACGGCCCCGCCGATGCCGACGACCACCCGGCTCAGCTCCGTCGGGTCGAGCCCGGCCGGGCCGCACGCCCCTGTGAGCGCGGCCCGGACCCGCTCCACCACGTCGCCTCCGGTACGCCCGGGGGTGGTCAGGCGGTGCTCGGCGACGACCGCCCCGGTGACGTCCGCGACCGCCGCGTTGATGCGCGCCGGCGTGACGTCCAGCGCCGCCACGTGCGCCGCGCGGGGGTTGATCCGGTACAGCTCGGCCGTACGGCCCGGCAGGCCCTCGCGGATGCCGTCCAGGACGACCAGGCCGGCCTCCTGGAGCCGGGCCAGCAGCTGGGAGGCGGTCGGCTTGGACAGGCCGGTGAGCACCCCCAGCTCGGGCCGGGTCAGCGGGCCGCGTTCGAGCAGGACCATCAGCGCGGCACGGTCGTTGATCGCGCGCAACAGGCTCGGCGTCCCCGCGATGGGGCGGGTCATGCGTTCTCCCACACAGCCGGTTACCACAGCCGGTTAGGAAAGTTTCCTAACTTTTGATGCGACCGTACGAACGGGCCCCGGCGCCGTCAAGACCGTCGTCCGCGCCGAGATCCACCTGTGACCGCACCCGTGACCGCACCCGTGATTGCGCCGTGCCCGATGCGGGAGAAGAGCGGGACGGCACGTAGAATCTGGCGGCCTATGCCAGAGTCTTCGACGGGCGAGCTGGCCCGGGAGCAGAAGTACGTCGCCGCGCTGTACGAGCGCCTCGACGTGCTGCGGGAGCGCACGCGCGGGCAGCTCGACGCCGTGCTGGCCCAGGGGGCCTTCGGCACCCATCAAAACCGCTCGGAGCGCGACAATTTCGCCGTCATGTACACGCAGCGGCTGGCCCGATTGTGGGCGGTGGAGAACGGCCTGTGCTTCGGCAGGCTCGACCACTCGGAGGGTGAGCGGCTGTACATCGGCCGCATCGGCCTGTCGGACGACGACCAGCACCGGCTGCTGATCGACTGGCGGGCCCCGGTGGCACAGCCGTTCTACCGGGCCACCCCGGCCGCCCCGATGGGCGTCACCCGGCGGCGTCACCTGCACACCCGGGGCCGCAGGGTCACCGCGATCGACGACGACCTGCTCGACCTCGACAGCCTCACCGACGCCGACCGGGCGTCGCTGAACGGCGAGGCGGCGCTGCTGGCCGCGCTCGGCGAGAAGCGCACCGGCCGCATGCGCGACATCGTCGCCACCATCCAGGCCGAGCAGGACAAGATCATTCGGAGCGACCTGAACGGCGTGCTCGTCGTCCAGGGCGGCCCGGGCACCGGCAAGACCGTGGTGGCCCTGCACCGCGCGGCCTACCTCCTCTACACCTACCGTGAGCGGCTGGAACGCCGGGGCGTGCTGATCCTCGGGCCCAACCCGACCTTCATGCGCTACATCGAGCAGGTGCTGCCGTCCCTCGGCGAGACCGACGTGATGCTGTCCACCGTGGGCGAGCTGTACCCCGGCCTGACCGCGACCCGGGAGGATCCGCCCGAGGCCGCCGCGGTCAAGGGCCGGATCGCGATGGCCGACGTGATCGCCCGGGCCGTACGGGGGCGCCAGCGGATGCCGCGCACGCCCGTGGAGATCAAGCTCGACAAGTTCACGCTGAAGCTCGACCGGCAGACGCTGGAGGCGGCCCGGTCGAAGGCCCACCGCTCGCGCCGGCCGCACAACCAGGCCAGGGCTGTGTTCGTACGGCACCTGCTGACCGTGCTCACCCGGCAGGCGGCCAGGCACCTGGGGCGTGGCGCGCTCGACGAGGCCGACTTCGCCGACCTGCGCGAGGACCTGCGCACCGAGGAACCGGTGCGGGTGGCGCTCAACCGGCTGTGGCCCTACATCACGCCGCAGCAACTGCTCATCGGCCTGTTCACCGACCGCGACCGGATGGCGGCGGCCGGGCTGGGCGCGCCCGAGCGCGACCTGCTGCTGCGCGAGCCGCCCAGAGCGAGGGAGAACTGGTGGAGCGCGGCCGACGTGCCGCTGCTCGACGAGGCCGCCGAGCTGCTGGGAGACATCGACGAGGGGGTGCTGCGGGCGGCGCGCAGGGCCGAGCAGGAGCGCGAGGAGCGCATCGCCTACGCCCGCGAGGTGCTCGAGCTGACCGGCCTGGCCGACATCATGGACGCCGAGCGCTTCGCCGAACGGCAGCAGGCCGAGGAGACCTATCTCACCACGGCCGAGCGGGCCGCCAGGGACCGCACGTGGGCCTTCGGCCACGTGATCGTGGACGAGGCCCAGGAGCTGTCCGAGATGGCGTGGCGGATGGTCATGCGGCGCATCCCCGGCCGGTCGATGACGATCGTCGGCGACATCGCGCAGACCGGGTCGGCCGCGGGTGCGGCGAGCTGGGCCCGGGTCCTCGATCCGTACGTCGCGGGCCGCTGGCGCGAGGAGCATCTCAGCGTCAACTACCGCACCCCCGCCGAGCTGATGGAGGTCGCCGCCCGCGTGCTCCAGTTGGTCGGCGCCGACCTCAAGGCGCCGGAGTCGGTGCGGGAGACGGGTGAGCGGCCGTGGTCCCTGCGGGTCGCCACCCTAGCGGAGGCCGGTCCGGTGGTCGCGGCCGAGGTCGTCGGAGAGGGCCGCCTCGTGGTCATCGCCCCGGCCGGGATGATCGAGGAGGTCGGGGCGATCGTCCGGGCCGCCGTGCCCGGCGCGGCCACCGGGCCCGGCCCGGCCGCGCTGGACGCGCCCGTGGCGGTGCTGTCGGTGACCGAGGCCAAGGGGCTGGAGTTCGACTCGGTGATCGTGGTCGAACCCGGCCGCATCCTGCGTGAGTCGCCGCGCGGCCCGAGCGATCTCTACGTCGCCCTCACCCGGGCCACGAGCCGCCTCGGCGTCGTCCACACGGAGGAGCTGCCCGAGGTCCTGAACGGCCTGGAACGACGTTGACTGGAACCAGGCCGAACGGGCACCGCTCCTACCTGCGGAAATGCGGTATTTCCGCTGATCGGGACGCGGTTGACATCTGCGCTGAGGTCGGTAGTTTGCTGCGCAGTCCAGCACGGGACTGACCGGTTGGCCGCTCTATGGCGCCGCTGACCTCTGCGTCGATGACGGAGCGTGACTCCGTCAGCACACCAGGCGCAGGGTGGCGTTCCGCCGAGGCGGGGCACCCCATCCGGCCGGGGGGTTGGACCCAGGAGGGGCCCGGGCACCCAGTAGACAACGGAGCTCCGCGCCCGCCGCCGACGGGACGGAACCGGTCCGAAGGGCCGCCCGGGCCTTCTTCCCTTTCTCTGTTCTCCTCCACCTGCTCCTCGCCGCCGTACAGTGGCTGAAGCCGGTTTGGCGGCCTGCGCCGCCGTCTGCGACTCTGACCTGGAAAGATTTTTGGCGTCAGGAGCATCGACATGCGAGGAGAGACTGCCCTGTGGCACTGAAGACGGCACAGGACGCGGCTTCGCCCGCTGCCGCGGCGCCGACGCCACGAGTGCCGGGCGTCCTGATCCGCCTCACCGCCTCCGTCGTGGGCGGCCTGGTGCTCTATCTCGCCTTCCCGCCCATCGGCTGGTGGTTCTGCGCGCCGGTGGGCGTGGCGCTGCTCGCCCTCGCGCTGTACGGCCTGCGCCTGCGCCGGGCGGCGTGGATCGGGTACGCCGGGGCGCTGGCGTTCCTCCTGCCGACGCTGGCGTGGGTCCGCCCGATCGGGGATGACGCCTGGCTGGCCCTGTCGGGCATCGAGAGCCTGTTCTGGGCGGCGCTGGCCTGTATGGCCGTCCTCGTCATGCGGCTGCGCCTGTGGCCGTTGTGGGTGGCCTGCCTGTGGGTCGTGCAGGAGTGGGCCCGTGGCCTGTTCCCCGTCGGGGGCTTCCCCTGGGCGCGGCTGGCCTTCAGCCAGGGCGAGTCGCCGTACACCGGCTTCGCCGCGCTGGGCGGCGCTCCGCTTGTAAGTTTCACGGTCGCCCTCACCGGGGCCCTGCTCGCCGCGCTGGTCACACGGCGTCCGCTGAGGTGGCGGGGCGACCGGGTGCTTGCCGGGACGCTGCTCGCCGCGATAGCCGTACCAGTACTGGGGCTGGTCGTGCCCCGGCCCGGCGGCGAGGACAAAACAGTGCGGATCGGTGTCATCCAGGGCAACGTCCCTGGGCGGGGGATGGACTTCCTCGGCGACGAGCCGGCCGTCGTGCTGCGCAACCACGCCGACGAGACGCACCGGATGGCCGAGGCCGTGCGCGCGGGGAGACTCCAGCGGCCCGACATCGTGGTGTGGCCGGAGAACTCCACCGACATCGACCCCTACACCAGCACGTACGCCCGGCAGGTGATCGACTCCGCCGCCAAGGACATCGGTGTGCCGATCCTCGTCGGCGCGGTGGCCAAGATCGGCACCGAGAACCGGGCCACGCGTGGCGTGGTCTGGGACCCGGTCACCGGTCCCGGCGCGTACTACGACAAGCGGCGGCTGGTGCCGTTCGGCGAGTACACGCCGATGAAGGACCTGTTCCTGGCGCTGTCGTCGCGGGCCCAGCTCGTCGGCAGGCAGTCGGTCGCCGGAGACAAGCCGGGGGCGCTGCGGATGGGGCCGGTGACGATCGGCACCGTGGAGTGCTACGAGGTGGCGTTCGACAGCACGGTGCGCGACGCGGTGCTGGCCGGCGGCACGCCGCTGGTGGTGCAGACCAACAACGCCAGTTACGCGCTCACCAATCTGCCGCCCCAGCAGCTTGCGATGTCGCAGCTGCGCGCGGTGGAGTTCAACCGGGCCGTGGTCACCGCGGCGACGACGGGCATCTCCGCGTACGTCGGTCCCGACGGCCGGGTCGGATGGCATACCGGCGAGCTGGTCGCAGCGATGAACGTCCTGGATGTCCCCGTCAGGACGAAGAACACGGTGGCGGCGGAGCTGGGCGCATCGCCGGAGTGGATCATGGTACTCATGGGAGCCGGAGCGACGGTGGCAGCCATCTGTGGGCGGAGGAGAGGCTGATGGAGCGGACCCCGGGACGGGTGCTCGTGATCGTCCCCACGTACAACGAGCGGGAGAATCTCCCGATGATCACGCGGCGGCTGCGTGAGGCGCTGCCCGACGCGTACCTGCTCGTGGCGGACGACAACAGCCCCGACGGCACCGGCCGGATCGCCGACGAACTGGCCGAGGCGGACGACCACATTCACGTCCTGCACAGGACGAGCAAGCAGGGGCTGGGCGCCGCCTACATCGCCGGATTCCACTGGGGCCTGGCCGAGGGCTACGACGTGCTGGTGGAGATGGACGCCGACGGCTCCCACCAGCCCGAGGAGCTGCACAAGCTGCTCGACGCGCTGACCGACGGCGCCGACCTGGCGATCGGCTCCCGGTGGATGCCCGGCGGCAAGACCGTCAACTGGCCGTTCTCGCGCGAGCTGCTGTCCCGGGGAGCCAACACCTACGTCCGGCTGGTGCTCGGCATCCCGGTGCGCGACGCCACGGCGGGCTTCCGGGCCTACCGCGCGGCCACCCTGCAGAAGATCGGGCTGGACGACGTGGAGTCGCAGGGCTACTGCTTCCAGGTGGACCTCACGCTCCGCACCGTACGGCAGGGCCTGCGGGTGGCCGAGAAGCCGATCACGTTCGTCGAGCGCACCGTGGGAAGCAGCAAGATGAGCCGCAAGATCATCCTTGAGGCCTTCTGGCGCGTGGCCGTCTGGGGGGTCGCCGGTCTCGGCGAGCGGTTTCGCCCGCGGCGATAGCCACGATCCACAGGAACCCCCGGGGCCGCGGGAACGTTGACGCAGACGTACGAGTGCCGGGGTGAGTGGGGCGTGACATGGTGCGGATCGGGCTGTTCCTCGGGTTCCTCCTGGTTCCCGTCCTGGAGATCTGGATTCTGATCCGGGTGGGGTCCGTGATCGGCGGGTGGGAGACGGTCGCCCTGCTCTTCGCCGACAGCATCCTCGGGGCCTGGCTGGTGCGCCGTGAAGGGCGGCGGGCGTGGGCGGGGCTGCGCACGGCCGTCGAGTCGGGGCGCATGCCCGAGCGTGAACTCGCCGACGGGGCGATGATCGTCGCCGGCGGCACCCTCCTGCTCGCCCCGGGCTTCCTGACCGACGTGTTCGGGTTCTTCCTGATCCTGCCGTTCACCCGGCCGATCGCCCGGCGGTGGCTCTCGTGGTTCTTCGGCCGCCGCGTGCGCTCGCTCGCCGCCCGCTCGCCGTACGCGCCGCTCTTCGACCGGACCGCGGGGTTCGGCGAGGGCGAGGGGGCGGGCTTCGGTGGCGCGGGCGGCTTCGGCGGGCCCGCCGGAGCGGGCCGGGGCCCCGTGGTGCACGGCGAGGTCATCAACGACGACTGAAAGACGCTTGAAAGCGGCCAGGTAAGCGGCCGGACGAGTGGCCGGATGAGTGGCCGGGCATGCCGTTGCCCCGGCGGCGGAGGCGCGCCGGGGCAACGGGGCTGGGGACGAGCGGCTTCCCAGGTTGGTCGGGGTTTTCCGTGCCTGTCCTGGGTCCGCCTGGATCCGCCTGTGTCCGTATCGGGTTACTGGATCCGCTTCGGGTTACAGGCGCGGCTCGTCCTCGTCGGGGATGTCCCGGCGACGGATGTCCCGATCACGGGTGTCCTCGTCGGTGACGAACCGGTCGCCGGCGTTGGTCACCGGATCGCCGGTGCCGAACCGTTCCTGTGACCGGGCCGCCGGGTCCTCGGTGCCGTACCACTCGCTCGACGTGCGCGAGGGATCGCCGCCGCCGAACAGCTCCTCGGACCGCGTCTCGGGATCCCGCCGCGCGAGCGGCTCACCCGGTCGCGTGCCGGGGATCTCGGCGTCCAGCCGGTCCCTGGACCCGAGCGCCGGATCGTCGGTGCCGTATCGCTCCCCGCCGCGGGTCACCGCGTAGTCCGGGTAGTCGGTGCGGTCCGGGTAGTCGGTGCGGTCCGTGTGGCCCGTGTGGTCCTTGCGGCCCACGTCGTCCGTGTAGCCGCCGGGCTCGTCGGCGCCGAGCCCGAGCCGTTCGCGTTCGCGCCGCCCGGCGCTGTCGGCCCAGCCGGTGAGGCTGTCGGCTCGGTTGGCGCGTTCCCAGGCGCCGTCCCAGTCCATGTCGTAGTGACGATAGAGCTCACGCTCCTGCTCGGCGGAAAGGTGTCCGTCGGAGCCCAGGTCCACGTCGGGCGCGTTCTTGACGTGCTCCTTGTCGTACGGGACCTCGACATGGCCGGCCGTCAGGCTCGCGTTGTGCAGCGGGACGAAGGTCTCCTTGGTGCGGAGAAGTCCCGTCTTGACGCAGAGCCACTTCGGCCGCCCGGTCGCGTCGTCGAGGAAGACCTGCGCGACCTCACCGATCTTGTCGCCGTTGGGGTCGTGGACCGGGTTGTCGAGCATCATGGGGATCTGCTCGTGAGTGATCACGTGCTTCTCCTTGTCTCTCGCTTGGTCGGTCCCTTACTGGGCTACCGCCGATGGGAGGACGGAAACCACCTTTTCCGGAATTCGCCTCTGTCGTGCCCAGTGAGGCGCGTCGGTGCGTCCGGCGTCATCGCAGGTGAAAGCCCGCGTCGCGGCATCCTCAGCCGGCGTGAAAATCGCCGCCATGATCGCCCGGGTGGCGGCATGGGACCGTCGTCTCGCGCTGCCCGAGCCGAGGGGCCGCCGCAGAGAGGCCAGAGATCGGCACCGCGGCCCTCCTCGCCGGCGAGTGGCACGCGCGGTTCGGCGCGGGCACCGGCGAAGGTGTTTGTCGTCGGTGTCGGTGTCGGTGTCGGTGTCGGTGGCGGGGTGGGCGGCGGGGGCTTGGCCGCCCTGGGGAGAGAAGTTCGCGAGCGATTTCCGGGCCCAGGAATCGGAGGCCACTGAGCGAGTCGGATTATGGAGGCTATGTACTTTGAGGAGGCTATGCACTCAATTGCACCTCTGCCTGTGACCCCATTTAATTCGCTTTCGCGCTTGAGCAGGGCAAGCAGCGCGTGAAAGGATCCATACATAGATTCGAAAGAACGCGAGGAGGTGTCATGGAGTCGCCGCATATCGACCCTGAGCGCCTCGACCGTTCGAACGCTCCAGATGAGAACTGGTGGGAGCGGCTGACTTCCCAGTCGACCCTTTTGTTCTCCAAAAGTGCGACCTACGCCGACGATCACATTAGGGGAATTTTCGGTGAGTCGAGCCGGGATCCACGTGTAACACAAAGGTGGCAGTGCCTCGTTGGGCAAATGCCACCGCATTTGCACGCCACTGCCGGAAACCGCGCATCTGCGACCCCGCCTGCCGGCGCCTGTACGGGTGCGTCCACCAGAGTCTCCACGGGTGTCTCCACGAGTGCGACCACCGGTGCGTCCCCCGGCGCTGACGGAGCTGGTGGCGCACATGGCACCGCTTGGAGCTCTGACGGTGGCGCCGGTAGTGCCCATGGTTCGAGCGCCGACAGCGCCGACAGCGCTGGTGGTGCCGATGCTGAGAGCGCCGGTGGTGCTGGTTCCGGTGCTGGGAGCACCGGTGGTGCCGGTGGTTGTGGTGCCGGTGCCCGCGATGCTGCTACTGGTGCTGCTCGGGGTCGGTCGTCGTGGGTGTTGGTGGGTTCGTTGCGTGAGTCGGCGCAGGCGTTGGCGCTGGCGGCGTTGCCGGGCGATGCGGGCATC
Source organism: Microbispora bryophytorum (assembly GCF_006874465.1). GTDB lineage: Bacteria > Actinomycetota > Actinomycetes > Streptosporangiales > Streptosporangiaceae > Microbispora > Microbispora bryophytorum. The sequence continues at coordinate 52,568 of NZ_VIRL01000012.1, forward strand.
TGTGTGGCTGAGGCTGAGGATTTGCTGTTCGCGCGGGATCGGATCACGTGCGCGTTGGCGGATCGGGTGGGGCAGGTGCATCGGGCGGGGCAGGCCAAGCAGCATGGGCATGCCTCCACCCGCAGCTGGCTACGCACCGCCGCCGGGATGAGCGTGGCCGGAGCAGGTCGCCTGCTGACCCTGGCGGTGGAGTTGGCGCGTCTGCCGAGGGTGCGGGAGAAGTTCGCCGCCGGGGTGTTGTCGGCGGGGGTGGTGGAGGCGATCTGCATGGCCACCGCGCGGTTGAGTGATGAGCACGCGGCGCTGGCCGAGCCGATTTTGCTGGAGTTGGCGGGTAAGGCGGGGCCGGCGGAGGTGGCCAAGGCGGGGCGGTATCTGCGGGCGGTGTTGGACCCTGATGGTGAGGAGCGGGACGAGCGGGCCGATTACGGGCGGCGGTTTTTGCGGGTCCGCCCCACTGCGGGTGGGGGGTTGGAGGGGGAGTTCTATCTGCCGCGTGAGGCGGCGGCGCGGTTGCGGGCGCTGCTGGATGCTTATGCCAAGCCGCGTGCGGAGGGCGATGATCGGCCGCTGCGGGTCCGCCAGGCGGATGCGTTCATCGCGTTGATGGAGCAGAAGATCGTCGCTGAGCTCCTGGTCCTGGTCAACGCCGAATCCCTGCCCACCGACCCCCAACCCGACCACCCCGAAGACCCCGCCCCCGGCAATGACCACCCCGAAGCCACCGAGGACGCCCAGGATGCCGAGGACGCCGAGGACGTCCAGGGTCCGGACAGCGCCGAGGACACCGAGAGCGGCGAGAACGCCGAAGAGGCCGAGGCCGCTGACGCGCAGGGTGCCGAGGACACCGAGGACGGCCGGGACAGCGAGAATGCCGAGAACGCGCAGGGTGCTGAGGACCGCCAGGATGCCCAGGGTGCGGCCAGCGCCGATGATAGCTGGGACAGCGAGAACGCCGAGGACGGCGATGGCGCCGAGGGTGCGCAGGGCGGCGAGGGTGCCGGGGACGTCCAGGACGCTCAGGATGCCGAGGGCGCGCCCAGTGCCGGGGATGGCTGGAGCAGCGAGGACACCAGTGCCTTCGGCGACACCGGAAGCGTTGACGGGCCGCGCCATGTGGAAGATGGCGACGTCGAAGACGCCATCCCCAGCGACGCCATCCCCAGCGACGACGACCCCGGCAACGTGGACGACGCGGGCATAACCGACGATGCCGCTCCTACTCAGGGTGAGGGCCCCTACCGGCCACATGACCCCGACACCGCCGAAGCCGAGACAGCAGCCGCCCCGGCAGCCGATGCTGATGCCGAGACAGCGGCCGGTCCGACGGCCGATACCGATGCAGTCGCGGACGCCGCTGCCGGGAACACCGACCTTGATCTTGCGTCTGCCAAGGGCGACGACACCGCACTGCGCAGGGGCGCAGACCGCGACCATGCGGCGGCCCAAGCTGAAACAGACCCCGAGCCCGCAGCGGCACGGCCCGCCTGCGGCGGAAGCACGCCCCCACACACAGCGCCACCAGACGCGGTGCCACCACATGTGGCGCGTCCCCGCGCGGCGCACTCCCGCGCGGCGGAATGGCCGGATCCTCCTCCCGAGGACGCCGCCACGCATCACACTCACGCCGGGCATCAGCCTGCGGGGGACTGCCGGCATGGGCAGGGCACGCCGGAAGGCCGCAACGACGTGCACCATGAGCAGTCGGGAGCAGGGACGGCGCGAGGCGCGGCACCGGGAGCGCCGAGACCGGAGCCGGGGAGGCCATCGGAGCCAGAGCCCGGGACACCGTCGAGCGAGCCTGGGCCGGGGACACCGCCGGGTAAGCCACTGGATGCAGCGCCGGGGAGGCCGCCGGGGAGGCCATCGGGAACAGCGTCAGGGACGCTGCCGGGGGCAGCGCCGGGCGAGCCGGGGCTGGGGGCGGTGCCGGGGGCGCTGCTGGGGACCGCGCCGGGGTTGTTGCTGGCGACCGGGCAGATGCTGCCGGTCTCCAGCGTGCATCGCCTGGCCCGCACAAGCGCTCTGGTGCGGTTGGTGATGGATGCCGAGGGGCAGGTGCTGGACATGGGCCGCAAGGTCCGCCTGGCCACCCCCGCCCAGCGACGGGCCGTCTACGCCCGCTACGCCACCTGCTGGATCGACGGCTGTCCGCTGCCCGCCACCATGTGCCAGATCGACCACGCCGACAACTGGGGCACCGGCGGCCTGACCGACCTGAAGCTGCTCGGGCCGGCCTGCCAGTTCCACAACCGCGATCGCTACCAGCACCCCGACCGCTACACCCGCCACAAGACCGGCACCGACCGCTGGGCCTTCACTTACCACCCGGTCCACATCAGAGTCCGGAAGACGTGAACCGGGAACATGAGGCCAGGCTCCAGGATCAGGCTCCTTCCCATGGGCCGACGTCGTCCTCCTTCCACTCCAGGCGGTCGACGACCTCGATCACGCCGTTGGTCCGTTCGACCATCCGTGTGAGCACCCTCGCCTGCGAGCGGCGGTCCAGGGCACCGGTGAGCGTCACGACGCCGTCCGACACCGCGACCTCGACGCCCGACAGGTCGGCCCACAGGCAGTTCTCGACGATGTCCTGCCGGACTTCGCGGGCGATGTCGGCGTCCGCGCGGGCGAGAACCTTGAGCAGGTCGTGACGGCTGATGATGCCCATGAGCACGCCCTCGTCGTCCACGACAGGCAGGCGCTTGACGCCGTGCTGGGTCATCTGCCGCGCCGCGCTGACCACACTGGTGTACGGCCGGGTGATAACGGCAGGGGCGGACATGAGTTCGGCGGCGGTCACCCCACGGGCCCGCTCCTGGCTCCTGGCGGCCCCGTGCCCCACGGCCTCACGCAGGCGGGCGCGTAGCGGCGGCCGGTAGCCCTCCCGGTAGAACTGCTCGCGGAACTCCTCCTTGCGCAGCAGGTCGGCCTCGGAGACCACGCCGACGACGTGGCCCTCACCGTCGACGACGGGCACCGCGCTGACCTCGTGCGCGATGAGCACCTCGGCCACGTCCCTGAACGGCGTGCTGCCGTTGACGGAGGCGACCTCGCTCGTCATGACGTCTCGCACCTTCATGTGCATGATCGGCTCCTCCCGGGCCGTCTGCCGTTCCCACTCCCATCTCACCGCCGTACGGGCCGGATGCGAAGGGCCGGACGGCCCTACCGGTGGGGCCCTTCGCCATGCCCTGCCCCGGACGGCGCGATGGGTGGCCGAAAGTCCCAGGCGGTCAGGACCTTCACCGCTGACCTCGGAAGACGCGGCGAGGCACGCTGGGCACTGAGAGATGGGAGGCGTCGTCATGACGGCGAAAGTGAAGGATGTCATGGGCAAGGTCGCCATCGCGGTGCCGATGGACGCGTCGTTCGCAGACCTTGTCGCCACCATGCAGCGGTTCAAGGTGGGGGCCGTCACGGTGATCGACGCCGACCGGCGTCCGGTCGGGGTGGTGTCGGAGGACGACATCCTGCTGAAGGAGATCGATCCGGGCGAGAGCGTGCTCGACGGTCCCCGCAGGCGGGAGGAGCACCGGAAGGCGGCGGGCACGAAGGCCGGCCAGATCATGACCCGCCCCGCGATCACGGTCACCGGCGGCACGTCGGTGCGGGACGCGGCCAGGCTGATGCACCGCAACCGCATCAAGCAGCTGCCCGTGATCGACGCGATGACCGGCCGCATCGTGGGGACGGTTCACCAGGGCGACCTGCTGCGGGTGTTCGTGCGGCCGGCGGAGGACATCCTGGCCGACATCGAGGAGATCGCCGCCCGGCTGAACCTCGGTCCCGACGACCTCCGGATCACCGTCTCCGGCGGTGTGGTCGCGATCAGCGGACAGGTGCCCCGCAGGTCGGACACCAAGCCGCTGCTGCACGCCGTACGCCGGGTCGAGGGCGTCGTCGAGGTGGACGCCGACCTCGTCTTCCTCGTGGACGACCTGCTCATCGCCCCACCGTTGCTGTGACCGACCACAGGGGGAGACCGTGAACACTCGGACCGCTGAAGGGATCGCGCCGGCCGCCAGGGCCGCGGTGGAGGCGGCCCTGTGGGCGCCCTCGATCCACAACACCCAGCCCTGGTCGTTCGGCGTCTCGGGCGACGAGATCTGCCTGCGCGCCGACCCCGACAGGAAGCTGCGGGTCTCCGACCCCACCGGCCGGCAGATGACGATCAGTTGCGGCGCCGCGCTGTTCAACGTGCGGATCATGCTGGAGGCGCTCGGCTACGAGCCCCAGGTGCGGCGCTTCCCCGATCCGGAGCGTCCGCTGCTGCTGGCCACCGTACGCGTGCGGCCGGGGCGAGAGCCGGGCGAGCACACCCGCCTGTTGCATGCGGAGATCGAGCGCCGCCGCACCCACCGGTCCGGGTTCACCGCTCTGCCGGTGCCCGACCGCCTCGTCGACTCGCTCGTGGCCGAGGCGGCGGAGGAGGACGGCCATCTGAGACCGATCGGGTCGGAGTCCTCCGCGCGGGTGCTCGCCGCGCTCACCGGCGCGGCCCAGGACGTGCAGTCGCAGAACCGGCTGTTCGTCCTCGAACTCATGCGCTGGGCCCGGCCGCCCGGCAGTTCACGCCGCGACGGGGTGCCCGCGGCGGGCTATCCGACCGATCCGCGGCGTACGCATCCCCAGCACTTCGCACCGCGCGACTACGCCCGGGGCCACGAGTGGGGAATGGCGCCGGACGAGCGGGTGTCGGTGTCGACGGGCCTCGTGGCGTTGCTCACCACCGCGGGCGACGGCCGGGAGGACTGGCTGCGCGCGGGTGAGGCGCTGCAACGGACGCTGCTGCACGCCTCCGCGTACGGCGTGAGCGTGGCCTTCCACACGCAGGCACTGGAGATGCCTGAGTTGCGGGAGTTCATCCGCAGGCACCTGTGCTCGGGAGAGGCGCCGCAGATGGTCATGCGGCTGGGGTTCGTCATCGACGAGAGCGAGAGCGTCCGCCGCGCGGCCTCCGACGTGGTGGACTGATTCGGCGGGCGTGGACGGCCCCGTCCGGGGAAGTGGGATCTCCTGTGACCCCGACAGGAGGTGCGCGATGAGGGCGATCGTCGGCTGGGTCGTGTCACGGTTACGCCGCTACCGGCCCGATCGCAACCCGTTGCGCCGCCGTTCCGACCGGATCGAGGCGGCGCTCGCGGCGGCGGCGCTGGCCGCCGTCCTGTTCGCCGTGTTGCCCGCGGCGCTGGCCGCTCGCGCGGTGTACGACGACGGCATCGCGGCCGAGCGGGCCGGGTCCGGGACGCGGCAGCTGGTCGAGGTCACCCTGGTCGAGACCGCGTCGATCGGGGCCGCGTCGATCGGGGCCGCGTCGATCGAGGCCGCGCCGGCCGTGCAAGCCAACGGCCGTGGTCTGCCCGCGGTGAGCCCGGCGCGGTGGACGCTGCCGTCCGGCGAGGTCCGGGAGGGCGTGGTTCCGGCGGCGCTCCTCCTGCGGGACGGCCCGGCGAACGCGCGGCTGTGGGTGGACGCGGCGGGCAGGCCGGTCGCGCCGCCGCCGCAGCGGGCCGAGACGATGACGAGGGCGGGACTGGCCGCCGCCGGCGCCGTCGCGAGCGTCGCCGTCCTGGCCTGGGCCTGCTTCGCGCTGGCACGTGGCTGGCTGGACCGCAGGCGCTACCGCGAGTGGGAGGCCGCCTGGGCGGCGGCCGACCAGAGGTGGCGCCGTCACCACATCTGAAGGACGCACCGGACCCCCGTGCCCACCGGACCCCCGTGCTGCCAGACTTCTGCACCATGAGGGAGAACGAGCCGCGGTCGCTGATTCCCAGCATGCGGCTGGACGATCTGCTGGCGGAGTTGCAGTCGCGTCTGGAGGCGGTGCTGGCCACCCGGGATCGGGTGCACGCGCTGCTGGAGGCGGTCGTGTCGATCGGCAGCGATCTCGACCTGGAGGTGGTTCTGCGGCGCATCGTGGCCACCGCCGCGACGCTGGTGGACGCGACGTACGGCGCGATGGGCGTGATCGGGGAGGAGAACACGCTCGTCCAGTTCGTGCCGGTGGGGCTGAGTGAGGAGGAGATCGCCAGGATCGAGCACTGGCCGCACGGGCTGGGCCTGCTCGGCCTGCTGATCAAGGAGCCGCGGACGCTGCGGCTGGCCGACATCTCCCGGCATCCCGAGTCCTACGGCTTCCCGCCCGGCCACCCGCCGATGGGCAGCTTCCTGGGGGTGCCGGTCCGGGTCCGCGAGGAGGTGTTCGGCAACCTCTATCTCACCGAGAAACGCGGCGGCGGGAACTTCGACGAGGACGACGAGGCGATCGTGGTCGCCCTGGCCACCGCCGCGGGCGTGGCGATCGAGAACGCCCGCCTGTATGAGGAGAGCCGCCGCCGGGAGACCTGGTTGCGGGCGTCCTCGGACATCACCACCCGGCTGCTGTCGGGTGGTGAGCCGCAGGAGGTCCTCACGCTCATCGCCCGGCGCGCCCGCGAGATGGCCGACGCCGACGCCGTGGCGATCCTGCTGCCGCGCAAGGGCGGCGACGCCCTGCAGGTGGCACTGGAGGACGGCGTCCTGCAGGACGCCGTCCTGCCGATCGAGGGCTCCCTGTCCGGTCGGGCGTTCCTGAGCGGCGAGCCTCTCATGCTGGACGACCCCGCCGGCGGTGACGTCCAGCTCGCCGGTGACCTGGACCCGGGCCCGGTGGCGGCGGTGCCGCTGGGCGCGGCCGGTGCCGTACGCGGGGTGCTGGCCCTGGTGAAACGTTCAGGACGGATGCCGTTCAGCCAGTCGGAGCTACGCACGCTGCACGCCTTCGCCGGACAGGCCGCCGTCGCACTGGAACTGGCCGAGACCCGCCGCGACGCCGAGCGGCTCGGCCTGCTGGAAGACCGCGACCGCATCGCCAAGGACCTGCACGACGTGGTCATCCAGCGGCTGTTCGCCGTCGCCATGACCCTGATGAGCGCCGTACGCCTGGTCGAACGCCCGGAGGCCTCCACCCGCCTGCAAAGCGCCATCGACGAACTGGACACCACCATCCGGCAGATCCGCTCGACCATCTTCGCCCTGCAGACCCCCCGCGAGGACGCCTCGCCCAGCCTGCGCGCCCAGGTCGTCGACCTGGTCGAGGGCGCCCGCGGGCACCTGGGCTTCATGCCCGGCCTGAGCCTGGAGGGCCGGCTCGACAACGACGTGCCCGCCGAGATCGCCGAACACCTGCTCGCCGTCCTGCGCGAGGCCCTGTCCAACCTCGTCCGCCACGCCAGAGCCACCCAAGCCGACGTCACCGTCCACGCCGCGGACGGCCGGCTGACCCTCGTGGTGGAGGACAACGGCGTCGGCATCCCCGCCGAGGGCCGCCGCAGCGGCCTGCGCAACCTCGCCGACCGCGCCGAACGACTCGGCGGCGCCCTCACCCTCACCTCCCCCGGCACCGGAGGCGCCCGCCTGGAATGGAGCGTCCCGCTGAGCTGATCACCTCATGTTCTGCGAGACGTCGCAGGACCCGCCGCCGGGGGCGCAGTAGGCGCCCTGGCTGCTGATCTTCCCGGCGGAGGTGACGGAGGTCGACTGCGGGCCGCTCAGGAGCGAGGGCGTGTAGACGCCGTTGAGGTTCTGGATGTTCCGGCCACGGCCCGACTTGTACTGCCTGGCGCTGGTCCGCCCGCCTCGGGCCACCTGGTAACCGCGCGGGCCGGGCCTGGGCCTGGCCTTCGCCTTCGCATGGGCCGGCGCCTTCGCATCGGCCGCGGCCGCTTGCGGCTTGCGGCGCAGCGGAGCGGAGGCCGCGTCCGCCGATTCCGGAACGGCGAGACCGGCCAGCGAGACGACGAGCGCGGCGACCGCAAGCCGCCGCACCGCCGAGACGAGATCGGTTCGGAAGACGTCCGCGCAGTGACGAGACACCTGGCCACCACCTGCCCATGCGCCAGTGGATATAAGCGACATGGGGCATATGCCCCTATCGCCGGAGTCTCGTCGGCGTCCTGGGGAACTCCGGCACGGATGATTACTCCGTCCCGGCGCGGTCGCCTACCCGGCCCCGTCCGGCCGATACCATGCGTTATCCCGACGAGCTGAGCCTTGGAGCGCGAATGTCCCGACCCGGTCTGGTGATCGGCGGATACACCTCCGACACGGAGGGCTCGGGCCCCGGCCTGACGGTGGCCCGGTCGCACGCGGACGGGCGGCTGGAGGCGGTGGGCGAGACGACCGTCTCCGGTCCGTCGTTCGTCGTCGCGCACCCCCGGCTGCCGCTGCTGTACGCGGTGCTCGAACGCGCCGCGGACGGCGGGCTCGCGGTCTTCGCCGACGACGATCCCGCCCCCCGGCTCCTGGCCGAGCACCCCAGCGGGGGCTCGCTGCCGTGCCACCTGGCGCTCGACCCCGAGGGCCGGTGGCTGGCGATCGCCAACTACGGCGACGGGACCGTCACGGCCTACCGGCTGGGTGAGGACGGGATGCCCGAGCCCGGCCCGCTGACGTTCCCGCACGAGGGCCGCGGCCCCCGTCCGGACCGGCAGGAGGGCCCGCACGCGCACCAGGCGGTCTTCGGGCCCGGCGGAGTGCTGTACGTGACCGACCTCGGCACCGACCAGATGCGCCGCTTCCTGCCGGGCATGCGCCCGCATCCGGACGGCCCCGTACGGCTGGCCCCCGGCAGCGGCCCGCGGCACTTCCTGCACCACGAGGGGCACTGGTACGTCACCGGCGAGCTCGACGGCACCGTGCGCGTCTACGACGACGAGTGGCGCGAGGCGGGCGCGGTGCGGGCGAGCGGCGGCGACAACCTCCCCGCTCACATCGCGCTGTCCGCCGACGGCCGCCATCTGTACGTCGCCAACCGCGGGCCGGACACCATCAGCGTCTTCGAGGTGGACGGGCCCCGTCTCACGATGACGGCCGAAGTGCCGTCGGGGGGAAGCTGGCCACGCCACTTCGCGATCGACGGCGACCGCCTCTACGTCGCCAACCAGCGGTCCGACTCCGTCGCCGTGCTGGCGCTCAGGGACGGGCTGCCCGAGCCGACCGGTCAGGCGCTGACGGTGGGCACCCCTTCGTGCGTGCTCATCCGGTAGGTCGTCAGAGCACCTGGCCGACGCCGCCGACGATCCACACCCGCTGTGCCTGCCCGGTGCTCTGGGGGATCCGCGGCCGCCACTGGCGGATGTAGACGAGGCCGGGATCGACGAGTTCCGTGCCGTCGAAGAAGCGCAGCACCTTCTCCCGGTCCCGCGTCGCGTCGTCGGCCTGCGGCACGATCTGCCGGAACAGGTCGACGATCGGCGCGGCCAGCTCGGGACGGCTGTCGAAGACGGCGTGACCGATGGCCAGGTAGCTGCCCGGGGCGAGGTGGTCGCGCAGGTGGGCCACGCACTTGTACGGCTCGACGGCGTCGGGGAGGTACTGCAGCCGGGCCGGGATCAGCACCCCGACCGGCTGCGTGAAGTCGATGAGCCGGAGCATCTCGGGGTCGGCGAGCATCTCCGCCGGGCGCAGGATGGAGCCGTCGACCACCCCGGTGCAGGTGTCGCGGGCGAGCACGGCCCGCGCGTGGTTGAGCACCACCGGGTCGTCGTCGACGTACACCACGCGGGCGCCGGGCGCGAGCTCCTGGGCGACTTCGTGGGTGTTGCGCCGGGTCGGCAGCCCGGACGCCACGTTGAGGAACTGCCGCACGCCCTGCTCGATGAGGAAGCGCACCACCCGCTCCAGGAACTCCCGGGTGTCCACCGCCATCGTCTTGACCTCGGGCGCGATGGCCGTCAGCTGCTCGGCGAACCTCCGGTCCGCGGCGAAGTTGTCCTTGCCTCCGAGCAGGTAGTCGCTCATCCGGGCGATGTTCGCGGTGCCGGTGCTGAGACCCGCCACCTTGACGGGCCGTTCGCCCCCGCCCGGCTCCGTGCCGCCCAAACCGCCTCCCTCGCTCGTCATCAGTCCGCCGGTAATTATCGCCTCAATCCCACCAGAACGACCAGGCGTTCTGGCCCACGATCTGTTCGGCGTAGTCGGCCAGTGTGCCCGGGCCCTGAAGGACGCTGTCGGGGCAGAACGTCCAGTGCTCGGCCGCCACGTGCAGCGCGTGCGCGGGGGTGGCGGGCGGCGCGGCGACGCTAAGGTCCAGCGTGTTGAACCCCATGCCGACCACCCGCGCCCCGAACCGCTCCTCCCAGCTGCGCACGACGGCCGCCAGGGGCACGGTCCACTCGTTGTGGTGCAGCGCCCCCTGCCAGCCCATGGCGACCATCGCGTCGGCGCCGCGGTCCACCGCGGCGAGCCCGAGCGGCGTCATCCGCTCGGCCACCACGTCGGCGTACCAGTCGGCGACCACGTCGGGGTCGGCCACGAGCGCGGCGGGCGGTGCGATCCCGGGGCACTCGGCTCCGAACGGCGCGAGGTAGGCCTCGTGGCCCAGCAGCAGGTCCTGCCACGCCTCGGCCATGAACCCGGCCGCGCTGTAGTAGCCGACCTGGTCGGGCGAGTCCGGCGCGATCTGCCCGGCCGACCAGGGCTGCACGCCGTCCTCCAGCAGCATCGGCCACAGGCCCGACCGGGGGTGCTCGGCGCGCAGCCGGGCCCACAGCCCGGCGGGCACCGGCTCGTCGCTCAGCCAGAACGAGGGGCGGTGATGGGCGCGCAGCCGGTCGTAGTCGGGGTCCGGCCACACGAGGGAACCGGACGGCAGGTCGACGGACAGCACCCGCCCGTCGCCGCCGTCGCCGAACAGCAGCTCCAGGCCCGTGGGGAGCCGCCGACGCTCGTGAACCGACATGCGCCAATAATGTCGGACCCGGCCTTGGCGCGTCCCGTGAGGGCGATCATTACGGGGATCACGGGACGTCGAGCCGGCACAGCCCCTCGGCGAGAACCTTCATGGTCAGGCGCGTACGGCTGTCGCAACCCAGCTTGGCGAAGATGTGCTCCAGATGGGTGGTCACGGTGCGCACGCTCAGGACGAGCGCGGCGGCGATCTGGGGGTTGGAGTCGCCCTGCGCGACCCGGGTGAGCACCTCGATCTCGCGCGAGGTCAGGTCGTACGGCAGGGCGCACGGGCGCTCGGCGATGACCGCGCCCTGGATGGAGCCGTGGAAGCCCACGCCGGCCCGGTGGAGGCGCAGCTCGCGCCACTGGCCGGTGCCGTCCGGCCACAGCCCCCGGCGCGACAGCTCGCGGGAGTCGATGAACGCCCTGGCCAGCTCCGCCATCGCCGGCTCGGCCGCGAGCGCCTCCGACGCGGGCCATCCGGCCACGTCCCTGCGCCGCCCGCCCCGTTCGTACGCCACGGCGTGGAAGCCGGGCGGCAGGCCCATCGGGTCGATGACGCAGCGGGTCACGTCGGTGAGGTGGGCCAGGGCGGGGGAGACCGCGCTGATCACGGCGGGCGCCTCGGGCGGCAGGTCCGCGCGGGAGCCGACGTGCAGCAGCCCGGTGTAGCGCCCGCCGGTCAGGAACAGCGGCGTCGTGATCCCCGCGCGCCAGCCGTACGGCTCCAGGTGGCGGCGGAAGTAGCGCTCGGTGCCGGGGGAACCCATGACGACGGACGTGCGCAGCGACATGGCCCGGCGGTAGGCGTCGAGCCGGGCGTACTCCTCCGCGGCGTCGTCGTCCACCCGCGTGTACCCCGCCGACACCAGCGAACGGTGCCGGCCGGTCGCCGGGTCGAACGCGACGAACTCGTACGCCTCCACGGGGATGACCTCTCCCAGCGCGGTCATCGCCCCGTGTGCCCCCTGCCGGGCCACCTGGAAGCCCAGTTCGGCGACGGCGTGCAGGCTCCGCGCGCTGAGGCTGATTGCGTCCATGGATCCTCCATGCTCAGCCTGCCGGGTAAAGGTTCCGCATGGAATACGTAAAGTCTCCGATGCAGAGGGCGGCCCCGTTTCCTACCCTCACCCGCAACACGACGATGAGGCGGAGGACCAGTGAGGGTCACGAGAAGCCGGGCGGCCGCCCTCGCTGTGGCGGCCATCATGCTGAGCGGCGGGTGCGGGGGAGGCGGGGGAGGATCGTCGCCGGCGGGCGGCGGCAAGGAGGCGAACGCGTTCTCCGTCGCGCTGACGGAGCCTGACCATCTCACCCCGGGCAACACCTCCAGCGACTACTCGATCACGGTGCTGGACACGCTCTTCGAGACTCCGGTCTCCATCGACGCCGCCAGTGGCAAGCCCGTGATGCGGGCGGCCGAGTCGGTGAGCAGCACCGACCAGAAGGTCTGGACGATCAAGATCAAGCCGGGGCAGAAGTTCAGCAACGGCGAGCCGGTCACGGCGCAGAGCTTCGCCGACTCCTGGAACGCCACGGCCTACGGCCCCAACGGCTGGACCAACAACTACTACTTCGCCAACATCGAGGGCTACGACAAGCTCAACCCCGAGAAGGGCGACCCGTCCACGGACAAGATGAGCGGCCTCAAGGTGGTGGACGACACCACGCTCGAGGTGACGCTCACCGCGCCGTTCAGCCAGTTCCCGATCACGCTCGCCTACATCGCGTTCGCGCCGATGCCGAAGGCGGCGTTCACCGACCTCAAGGCGTTCGACCAGGCGCCGGTCGGCAACGGGCCGTTCGTGCTCGACGGCGCGTGGGAGCACAACAAGCAGATCGCGATCAAGCGGTCTCCCTCGTACGCGGGCGAGCGCACGCCCAAGGCGGACGGCGTCACCTTCAAGATCTACGCCAGCCGTGACACGGCGTGGACCGACCTGCGGGCCGGCCGGGTGGACCTGATGACGACGGTCCCGCCGGCCAGCACGGGCGAGGCGAAGAAGCTGCTCGGCGACCGCTTCGTGCAGACCCCCGACGGCACGATGGACTACCTGGGCTTCCCGACCTTCGACAAGCGGTTCGCCGACGCCGACCTGCGCAAGGCGTTCTCCATGGCCATCGACCGGCAGGCCATCGTGGACGCGGTCTACGACGGCGCGTTCAAGCCGATGGCGTCGCTGCTGGCGCCGCTGGTGCCCGGCTACCGGGAGAACGCCTGCGGCGAGGCGTGCACGTACGACCCGGCCAAGGCCAAGGCGCTGTTCGACCAGGCCGGCGGCTTCAGCGGCACGCTGAACCTGTGGTTCTCCAACGCCGACCCGAGCTACGAGCAGTGGATGACCGCCGTCGCCAACCAGCTCAAGCAGAACCTCGGCATCTCGGAAATCAAGTTCCGCAAGATCCCGGCCGCCGACTACCTGTCGACCTTGCGCCAGCGCAAGGAGGACGGTCCCTACCGCAACAACTGGGTCATGGACTACCCGAGCCCCCAGGACTACCTCGAGTACATGTGGGGCGCGGGCAACCGGATGGGCTGGGAGAACAAGGAGTTCGACGACCTGATCAAGCAGGCGAACTCCGCGCCCAGCCTGGACGCGAGCCTGCCGCTCTACCAGAAGGCCGAGGACGTCGCGCTGGCCGACATGCCGATGATCCCGCTGTGGAACTGGCAGAACCAGATCGGCTTCACCAGCCGGCTCAGCGGCGTCGACGTGACCCCGTACAGCAAGAACCTGTACACGATCACCGTGAAACAGGGGTGACACGAGGGTGAGGTACGCCGCGCAGCGCCTGGCCCAGGCGATCCCGGCGTTCTTCGCGACCACCTTCCTGATCTACGCGATGGTGTTCGTGCTGCCGGGCGACCCGATCCTGGCGCTCGCGGGCGACAAGCCGGTGCCCGAGCAGGTGCTCGCCGTGATGCGGGCGCGCTACCACCTCGACGAGCCGCTGCTCGTGCAGTACGGCCGCTACATGCTCGGGGTGTTCCAGGGCGACCTGGGGGAGACCTTCACCGGCCAGCCGGTGAGCGAGCTCCTCCAGGACCGGTGGGCGGTCACCGCGCAGCTCGCGCTGACCGCCTGGGTCTTCGAACTCGTCGTCGGCATCGGCCTCGGCGTCCTGGCCGGGCTGCGCCGCGGCGGGGCCGCCGACACGGCGGTCCTCGCCGGCACCACGTTCGTCATCGCGGTCCCGGTGTTCGTCGTCGGGTACACGGCCCAGATCCTGCTGGGCCTCAACCTGGGGCTGTTCCCGACGGCGGGGACCGAGGAAGGCTGGCCGGTCAGTTACCTGCTGCCCGGCATGGTCCTCGGCTCGTTCGGCCTGGCGTACGTGGCCCGGCTCACCCGCACCTCCCTCGTGGAGAACCTGCGCGCCGACTACGTCCGTACGGCGACCGCGAAGGGGCTGGCCCGGCGGCGGGTGGTGGGGCTGCACGCGTTGCGCAACTCGCTCATCCCGGTCGTGACCTACCTCGGCGTCGACTTCGGCAACCTCATGGCCGGGGCGGTCGTCACCGAGGGCATCTTCAACCTGCCCGGCATCGGCCAGCAGGTGTTCCAGTCCATCCAGCTTCAGGAGGGTCCTGTCGTCGTCGGCGTCGTCACCCTGCTCGTCATGATCTTCATTCTCGCCAACCTGGCCGTCGACCTGTTGTACGGCGTGCTCGACCCGAGGATCCGCCGTGCTCGCGCGTGACGCCTGGCTGGAACTGCGCGGCCGGGTGGTGTTCTGGTTCTCCGCGGCCGTCCTGCTGGTGGCCGTGGCGATGGCGGCCTTCCCCGGGCTGTTCGCCCACCTCGGCCCCAACGAGGCCTGCGACCTGCGCATGTCGAAGCGCGGCCCGGCGGGCGGAGCGCTGTTCGGGTACGACCTGCAGGGCTGCGACTACTGGTCCCAGGTCGTGCACGGCACCCGGGCGTCCATCGTGGTCGGCGTCTCGGTCACCGTCTTCGCCATGCTGATCTCCATCCTGCTGGGGCTGGTGGGCGGCTACTACGGGGGCGTCGCCGACGCGGTCATCTCCCGGCTCACCGACGTGTTCTTCGGCATCCCGTTCGTGCTGGGCGCGACCGTCGTGCTGGTCGCCTTCCCCGACCACGGGATATGGGCGATGACGCTGGTCCTCGTGCTGCTCGGCTGGACGACCATGACCCGGCTGATGCGCGGGCAGGTCATCGCCGTCAAGGACATGGACTTCGTCGCCGCCGCCCGCATGCTGGGCGCGAGCGACCGCAGGCTCATGATGCGCCACATCCTGCCCAACTCCGTCGCGCCGGTCATCGTCGTGGCCATGCTCAACGTCGGGAACGTCATCGCGGGGGAGGCGACCCTCGACTACCTCGGCGTCGGCCTGCAGTATCCCGACGTGTCGTGGGGCCTGCAGCTGAACATCGCCCAGACGTTCTTCGCCGAGCACCCCCACCTGCTGGTCTTCCCCGCGTTGTTCCTCACCGCGACCGTGCTGAGCTTCCTCATGCTCGGCGACGTCGTCCGCGACGCCCTCGACCCCCGCCTGCGCTGACATCCCCGGGCACCGGAAAAGCCTGCCGGCAGGGCTTGATCGGCTGGATGATGGTGTCGCTATGGGCGCTATATGGCTGCGGGTGGCCGAGTCCCGATGGATGCGGATGGGGGTCGTGCTGCTCACGTCCGCGGGCGCGCTGCTTGTTTTCACGCCCGTCGTCCGGGCGATGGCGTCCTCGTCGGACGGCGAGTTCAACCGGTGGGTGGGCTGGGCCAACATCCTGGCCCTTCCGATCGGCTTCGCCGGTGTGGCCCTCACGGCCCTGGGCTGGCTGCTGCGTCCACGACGGCTTTCCGCGGACGACCTGGACGGTGTCGCCGATGTGCTGGCCGAAGGCATGCTCCACGCGTACTTGGACGGCCTCAAACAGATGATCGGCGGAGACGTCGGGGACGCCATCCGCCTGTCGCTGCTCAGCGACGAGCCCGCCCCGCGGTGGCGGAGTTCCCCCCTGATCGTCTTCGGCGACGACCGGAGCCGGAACGCCGGCGATCTTTCGACGATCCACACGTACTTCCGGGCGCTCGACCGGCCTCGCCTGGCCGTTCTCGGACCGGCGGGATCCGGCAAGACCGTTCTTCTCACGGTTCTGGCGATCCACCTGCTGAAGAGCCGCGTGACGCCCTCCGCGGACGGCGACAGGACCCATCCGAGAGACGGGCACATTCCCTATCGGCTCCCGATCGCCTCCTATGATCCGGAGGCGGGAGACATCTCCGCGTGGATCGCGGGGAGACTGGCGGAGGAGTTCCGGCTTTCGACGCCGGTGGCAAGGGAACTCGTACGCACCGGGCGTATCCTCCCGATGCTCGACGGCCTCGACGAACTGGATTCGCCCGCGACCGATCGCCGGGTCAGCCGCACGATCGAGCGGGTCAACGACTACGTGGCGGACGAACTGCGCGGTGTCGTGCTGGCGTCGCAACCGGCCGCATACGAGAACACGGCCCGGCGTCTCGACGGGGAGCGGTCGATACGGATCATGGCGCTGGACGCCGGTGCCATCCACGAGTACCTCCGGGTTCGCTTCGGCGGCCGTGACGCTCTGCAGAACGAGTGGTCCCGGGTCATCGACGGACTGGACCACGAGCGCAGGACCATGCTGCGGACCCCGCTGTGGCTGTCCATCGCGGTTCGCGCGTTCGCGGAGGTCCCCAGGACGCTCGGGGACTCCGGAACCGCCGCCGGCCTCCGGTCCCTTCTCGTGGACGGCTTCGTCCGACTGGCCTGCCAGGGATCTCGCTACAGCGAGGCGGACGTCGGGCGGTGGCTCCGCACGCTTGCCGAGCAGACGGTCCTTCAGCGAAGGCAGGGGGGCCGTGGTCCGGAAATCTCGCCGGCCCGGATATGGACGATCGCCGGCGCATGGCTTCCCAGACTCCTTCACGGCGTGCTGGCGTTGATGATCGTCGTCCCTCTCGTGTGGATTTCCGTCCTGCCCCTCATGGCGGCCCCGGCCGGTGTGGTCGTCGTCTCCGCGGGCCTCTCGGTCGGCGCGCTGGTCGTCGCCGGAACGCTCAGGGCGGAAACGCCGGTCCGTTACCTGCGCGATCCTCTGTCGATTCTCCGCCGTGTCCCGATTCGGGTCACCGCGTCCGTGCTGATCCTCGTCACGGGTGCCGTCGCTCTGCTGTGGCTTCTCGGATGGCCGTCCTTGAGCTTCGCGGTCGTGACGCTGCTGTGCCTGACCGCTCTCACCGCCCTCTTCGCGGACGTGGACGAGACGGCTCCCGTCTCGATTCGTACGGCCATGCGAAACGAGGTGATCGTGGGCGTGCTGGTGACCCTTCTCCCGATCCTGGTGATGGGCTTCGGCGGATCGTTCGTCCTGCGGTGGGCCCTGGGATTCGGTGCGGAGTACCGGGAAGTGAAGGCGGTCGTGGCCGTCGGGTTCCTTATCGGGATCACGTCCGGCATCTGGTTCACGCGTACAACCGTTCGCTACGCCGTCGCCCTGGCGATTCAGGCTTTTCAGCGGCGATTGCCGATGCGGCTCGGCGCGTTCCTCGACTGGGCCGTGCTGGCTGGGATCATGCGCACCACGGCCGGCTCGGCGTATCAGTTCCGGCACGGGGAGTTGCGTCAGTACTTCTTGACCGCGGCGCCCGGAGAGCCGACGGCCACCGTCCCCCGGGCCGCTGTCCGCGCGTCCGCTCGCCTCGTGTTGAGTGCCTCGGCGCTTGTTTCCGCGCTTGTTTCCGCGCTCGTCGTCTCTGCCGTCCTGAACTCCCTGCTCTCTGTGGGCGAGCCCAGCCGCGCCGCCAATCCGTTGGCCTTCGTCACGACGAAGGCCGCCGAGTGTGACGGTCTGCAGTGGAAGGTGCCGGGCCGACCCGAATGGGAGGCGGCCGGCTCGGGCCGCGAAGTGCGCGCGTGGCTGGACCGCAACGGGGCTGTCGACAAGGGGACCACGGAGATCACCGTTGTCGTGCAGGGGCTCATCCCACAGGCCGCGGTGCTGGAGGACATAAGGCCGCTGATCGTCTCCCGCAGACCGCCGATGCGAGGGAGCACCGTCGACTGCGAAGGCTTCGTCGAGGCCGCCGCGATGGGTGAGGCGCCCGTGTACGACCTCGTGGCCGATCTCGACGGCGGCACGCCGCGTTTCCTCCCGTCCACCGAGGTCTTCTCGGTGCGGAACTCGGAGACGCTGACCATGCGGCTGCGCGTGCGAACGACGACGTGTGACTGTTCCTGGCGCATCGAGGTGCGCTGGGTGAGTGCCGGCAAGCAGGGTGTGACCGTCCTGGACGACAACGGCCGCCCGTTCCGCACGACCGCCTGAAATCCGGGCGACCTTCTGTCAGGGCTGAGCGTTCAGGGCTGAGCGTTCAGGGCTGAGCGTTTCTACGAGGGCGCGACGAGCAGCCGGTCGAGGACGCGGACGCCGAACTCCAGGCCCTCGGCCGGAACGCGCTCGTCGAGACCGTGGAACATGCCGAAGTAGTCGAGGTCCGGCGGCAGCAGCAGCGGCGCGAAGCCGTACCCCCTGATGCCGATCCTGGCGAACCACTTGGCGTCGGTGCCGCCGGTCATGACGTACGGCACCGGCCTGCCGGCGGGGTCCTCGGCGAGCAGGGCGGCGGTGAGCTCGTCGAACAGGCCCTCGGCGGGGGAGGAGACGGCCTCCTCGAAGCTGACGAACTCACGGGTGATCTTCGGCCCGAGCAGCCGGTCGACGGTCTCCAGGAACTCCTCGCGCTGCCCCGGCAGGAACCGGCCGTCCACGTGGGCCTCGGCGGTGCCGGGGATGACGTTGACCTTGTATCCCGCGTCGAGCATCGTCGGGTTGGCCGAGTTGCGCAGCACGCCCTTGAACAGCGCCGCCGCCCGGGGGATCCGCTCGATCTCCGTCTCCAGCCGGTCGACGTCGATCGGCCGGCCGAGCGCCCGCGACAGCTCGTCGATCAGCCGGGCCACCTCGGGCGTCAGCCGTACGGGCCAGGGGTGGTCGGCGAGGCGGGCGAGGGCACGGGCGAGCTCGGCCACGGGGTTGTCGACGGCGGGCTTGGACCCGTGGCCGGGGACGCCGTGGGCCGTCAGGCGCATCCACGCGGTGCCGCGCTCCCCGACGGCCACCGGGTAGACGCGGACGTCGCCCTCATACCAGGAGAAGCCGCCGGACTCGCTGATCGCCTCCGTGCAGCCCTCGAACAGGTCGCGGTGCCGCTCGATCGCGTGGCCCGCGCCGTACTCGCCGGTGGACTCCTCGTCGGCGAGGAAGGCCAGCACGAGGTCGCGCCTGGGGCGCACGCCCCTGCGCGCGTTCTCGCGGGCCCAGGCGAGGGTCATGGCGAGCGTGCCCTTCATGTCGACCGCGCCCCGGCCGTGCACGCAGCCGTCGGCGATCTCCCCGGAGAACGGGTGCGTACGCCACTCGGCCGGGTCGGCGGGCACCACGTCGAGGTGACCGTGCAGCAGCAGCGCGTCGGGGCTGTCGCCGGGGATGCGCGCCACCACGCTGGTGCGGCGCGGCGCCGACTCGAACACCACCGGCTCGATGCCTACCTCGGCGAGCAGGGACGCCACGTATTCGGCGGCTCGCCGCTCGCCCGGCCCGTCGCCGGACCCGTCATTGGTGGTGTCGATCCGCAGCAGTTCCGAGCAGATCGTCGCGACCTCGCTCACGACACTCCACCTTCCAGCTTCAGGGGCGGGACCTCAGGAGTCGGAAAGCCGAAGACGATCCCGTAGAAGGCCAGCTCGGCTTCCAGCGCCCGGACGATGGTCTCCTCACGCCGCCAGCCGTGCTGTTCGCCCTCGAAGGTGAGGTATGCCCACCGGTGCCCGTGGCGGGCCAGTGCGGCGGCGAAACGCTCCGACTGCGCGGGATCGACCACCTTGTCTTCCAGGCCGTGCAGGAGCAGGGCCGGGCCGGACGCCCGTTCCGCGTGCAGTTCGGGGGACCTGTCCACGTAGCGCTGCCGGGTCTCGGGCAGCGGGCCGATCAGCCCGTCGAGGTAGCGCGACTCGAAGTCGTGCGTCTCGGCCGCCCAGTGCTCGGGGTCGGAGATGCCGTAGTGGGACACCGCGCCGCAGAAGACGTCGCTGTGGACGAGCGCGGCCATCGACGTCCAGCCGCCGGCGCTGCCGCCTCTGATCGCCACCTTCCCGGCCCGCCCGGTGTCCAGCAGCCACCGCGCCACCGTTTCGCAGTCGCGCACGTCCACCACGCCCCAGCTGTGGCGCAGCCGCTCGCGGTAGGCCCGGCCGTAGCCGGTGGAGCCGCCGTAGTTGACCTCGGCGACGCCGATGCCCCTGCTGGTGAAGTAGGCGATCTCCAGGTCGAACACCGGCGGGGCCGAACTCGTCGGACCGCCGTGCACGAACACCACGTACGGCGCGGGCCCGCCGCCGGACGACGGGGCGTACAGGTGCGCGTGGACTCCCCCGACCGTCACCGCCTCGGGTGTGGGCAGCTCGGCGTCCCCCGGCACCGGCTTGCCGGAGGACAGCACCTCGCGCGCCCCGGTGTCCAGGTCGACCCGCACCACCTCGTACGGCCGGAGGGGCGAGGCCGCGACGCCCACGACGTGGGAGCCCCGGCCCGACAGGGCGGGCGCCCAGTGGGTGTAATCGCCGCCGACGTCCCTGAGGGAGCCTGCCGTCGCGGGGGCGTCGAGGATTCCCAGCCGCCGCTCGTCGGCCGTGCCGTACACGGAGGCGATCCGCCCGCCGGCGACGGCGAAGAACGTCGCGCCGATCTTCCAGGTGGCGTCGCCGAACTCCAGCGGCACCGGGGTCAGGTCGCGCGCCGTGCCGTCCACCCCGACGAGGTGGATGTTCCACCAGCCGGTGGGGTCGGTGACGGCGTACAGGCTCCCGTCGTCGCGCCACTCGGCCTGGCAGGTGGACGCGCCGGACAGCAGGACGCGGTGGGGGCCGCCGTCCACGGATCCGACGCAGAGCTCGGTGGCGTCCCAGGGCATGTCCGGGTGGTTCCAGCCGATCCAGGCGAGCGACCGTCCGTCCGGCGAGACGCGCGGGTTCATCAGGAAATGATGGGTCTTCACCACGCTGCGCAGGGGGGAGCCGTCGAGTGGCACCGCGACGATGTCGCGCTCGCCGCTGCGCGCGTCGCCCCGCTCGCGCACGCACCACACCGTGTCGCCGTGGACGACGAGGTCGGCGTAGCGGGCGGGCTCCTCGGGGGTGAGCGGGACCGGCTCCTCGCCGGGGGAGCACAGGTGGATCCGGCCGTCCGCCCAGTCGGTGAACACCAGACGGCCCTCGTGCGCCCGCCAGGACCGCCCGCCGTACTCCATGACCCGGTTCCTGGCGTTCCAGCCCGGCGGGAGCACGTCCTCGATCACGCCGTCGGCCCTGCGCCGCACCACGCAGCGCCGGCCGCCCTCGCGCGGGCGCGGCTCGTCCCACCAGACCTCGTCTCCCGAGATCTCCACCCACAGCGGGCGGTCGTCCACCCGTGCGACGTCGACGGCCCGAATGGTCACCAGTTCCCCCCGGAGTCTGGAAGCGGAGTGCCGGGGGGATGCACGATGTGCGCGATCCCCCCGCTGCTCGTGGCGCGCAGCCAGACGCTCTCGAACGCCGCGCGGGGATACACCCGCCGCACGCCGCCGTCGTCCGGCGCGGCCGGATCGTTCGCGATCACGTCGCCCTCGGCCGTGAATCCCGTGACGACCATGATGTGCCCGCCGGTGGAGTATCCGGCGCCCGGCAGCTCGTGATCGCGGAAGGCCTGTGAGGTGATCACCGGGATCCCGGCGGCGATGAACCGCTCCAGCTCGGCCAGCGAGCGCAGCCGCGTGACGAAGCCGTCCAGCCCGTACCGCCCGGCGTACGCGACGCCGAAGGGCCAGTTGCCGGTGCCCTGGTAGCTGTGGTCGTACATGTCGCGCGCGGCGTGGTCGACCGCCGGGCACGCGTCGCCGGGGGTCACCCAGGCGAGGTCGGCCGGGGCGGGCCCCAGCCCCCAGTAGCCCAGCACCATCGTGAACGCCGCGGGGCTGCACCACGACTCACCGCCGCCGTCCCACTGCGGATAGTGCCCCGTGTGGACCTTCTGCGAACGGCGCGGCACGTCGAGCTCGACGGCCCGCGACCCCGGCGGGCCGCCTCTGCCCGCCTGCCCCACGGCCGAGGCCATCACGGCGAGCGAGCGCACGCCGCCGCCGCTGCCGTACAGGGTGGCGCGCACGCGGTACGACGTCACGGAGCGGGCGGCCACGAAGGTGTCGACGGCGACGTCCCCGTCGGCGTCCCCCTGGCCGGGCAGCGACGTGCGGTGGATGTCGGCGCCGGTCTCGGCCCAACGGCCCATGACGTACCACTTGGTCAGGCCGCCGGTGACCGCCCGCGCCTGGATCTCGATCTCCAGCCAGGCGCCGGGCGGCGCGGCGGCCGTCCACGACGGCACCAGTTCGGTGGCCGCGAAGCCGATCTCCCGCTCCGGGGACGTCCAGCGGATGTAGGGCCACTCCCGCTCGCCGCCGGGGGCGAACGGATCCAGATATTTCGTTGTCCCCGTCTCCCGAGCCTCGACGGACCACCGGTGGAGGACGACGGGGCTCACCTGGGGGCTCGGTCCGGCCGACAGCAGGGTGACCACCTCGCCGATTGTTGTTACCGCCCCGACCTGGCACATCGGATGGTTTACGTATCCGACACACGGGACGCTACGCCCGTCAGAGGTAGAGCCCCGTGGCGGGGGCGGGTTCGGCGGCGGCCGGGCGGCCGTCCCGCAGGGCGAACAGCTCGGCCAGGGTCGTCCCGCTCGCGCTCCCGCCCGTGCCCGCGCCCCCGGCGCCCAGCCACTGGGCCGCCTGGTCCGCCTCGAACCGGCCGACCTCGATCTGCGCCAGGCACCGCCCGGGCCGTACGACGGCCGGGTGGAGCCGGCTGAGGTCCTCGTTGGTCGTGATGGCCACGAGCACGTCCCTGCCCTGGCCGAGCAGCCCGTCGGTCAGGTTGAGCAGGCGTGACAGGCCCTGACCCGTCGACTGCTTGGCCTCGGCGCGGATCAGCTCGTCGCAGTCCTCCAGGACGAGCAGCCGCCAGCGCGGCTCGTCGTCCTCGCCCGGACCGTCCCAGCCGACGGCGACGTCCATGAGATAGCCGGGGTCGTTGAACAGCAGCTCGGGGTCGAGCACGCAGTCGACCTGGCACCAGGGCGCCCACTCGCGGGCGAGCGTGCGCAGCAGCGTCGTCTTGCCGGTCCCGGGCGGGCCGTGCAGGAGGACCAGCCGGCCCGTCACGCCGGCCGCGGTGGTCGCCATGAGGGCGTCCAGGCGGCGGGCCGCGGCCCGGGGGTAGTTCCGCCTGATCTCCTGCCAGGACGAGGTCGTGATGGGCTTGGCGGAGCGGTGGGGGCCGTGGCTCGACCGCCACCAGAAGCCCATCCGCACGTGGTCGGCGTCGGGGGCCGCCTCCTCCGCGTCCCTGGTCGCCTGCTCCAGGACCGAGCCGGCCAGTTCCTCGCTGACCGCCGTGGCGGTGAGCGTCGCCGACCGGTTCGCGCCGCGGACCACCCGCAGCGTCCACCCCTCGCCCGCGACCAGCCGGGTCTCGTACCCGTCGGTGTGCTGGGCGACGCGCAGCAGCCGGCCGCCCTCGGCGGTCAGCGGGGCGTCGGCGCGGACCCGGCCGAGGCTGGTGGTGCGGGACCAGGGCTGCTCGCCGGTGGCGAACGGCGACAGCGCCATGGCGTCGATCACGTCGGCCGGGCTGTCGGCGTCGTCGAGCCAGATCCGCATCGGCACCGGGGGTGGGGGCGTGGAGTGAGGAGAGAAGTCGACCTCCTTGAGAACGGACATACAGCGATGATCTCGACGAACGTCTCACTCTGTCGATTGGATTTATTTGGGTTATTCGATTTTCCTGCTGTTTAAGCCGTTTCATCTGGGCAAAAGTCAGTACCTATTGGGGCGTTACCGCTACGCTCGGCGTCCAGTCGTACGGTTTGCAACGGAGAGCACTGTGGCCATCGATCTCGTGTCTCGCGCTGCATGGGGCGCGCGTTCCCCCAGGGGCTCGTACTCGTCGCTGGCCTCCACGCGCGGCGTGAAGGTCCACTACACCGGTGGCCGCGTGGATCCCGGCATCGTCGGCGACCACGCCAAGTGCGTGGCCATGGTGAAGTCGATTCAGGACTTCCATATCGACGGCAACGGCTGGATCGACATCGGATACTCCATGGTGGCGTGTCCCCACCGGAAGGTCTTCGTCGGTCGCGGGCCGGGACACCTGCCGGCCGCCAACGGACCCGGCCTGAACTCCGGCCACTACGCCGTGCTCGGACTCGTCGGCAACGCCGGCCTGGTCCAGCCGACCGACGGCATCCTGCACGCGATCCTCGACGCGGTGGAGTATCTGCGCGCCAAGGGCGGCGCGGGCAAGGAGATCAAGGGCCACCGCGACGGCTACTCGACCGACTGCCCCGGCGACCCGCTGTACGCCTGGGTCAAGAAGGGCGCGCCGCGTCCCGGCACCACCCAGCCGCAGCCCGACCCCGAACCGGAGCCGGAACCACAGCCCACGCAGAAGTGGCCCGGCCGCCTGCTCAAATATCCGCCCGTGATGCGCGGCGACGACGTGCGCGCCTGGCAGGCCCGGATGAAGGAGCTCGGCTACGACATCGTCGTCGACGGCGCGTACGGGCCGGACTCGAAGGACGTGTGCCGCAGGTTCCAGAAGGACCGCCACCTCGACGTGGACGGCATCGTCGGCCCCGACACCTGGAACGCCGCATTCGCCAAGTCATGAGGCACCCGGAGTTGTCCACAGACCGGCACCCCGTTGCCCCGAGACCGGGCCGGTGCATTTAGCATCCGGTTCATGACGGTGCCGCCTGTTGAACTCGACGATCTCGCCGATCCCGCAGCGGGGTTCCCGCAGGCCACGCGGGAGCAGTGGCGGACGCTCGCGGCCGAGGTGCTGCGCAGATCGGGCTGGGACGGGTCGCCGGGCGAGGCCGAGGCCGCCCTGACCACCACGACCTACGACGGGGTGGCGGTGGCCCCGCTGTACGACGCCGCGGACCTGCCGGCCGCGCCGCGGCCGACGCGCGCACCGGGCCCGTGGGACGTGCGCCAGCGGCACGCCGACCCCGATCCGGCCGTGACCCGGGAGGCGATCCACGCCGACCTGGAGAACGGCGTCACGTCCCTGTGGCTCGATCTGAACGCGATCGATCCCGCCGCGCTGCCGGCCGTGCTCGACGGCGTCCTGCTCGACCTCGCCCCGGTCGTCCTCGACGCCGGCCCGCGTACGGCCGAGGCGGCGGAGGCGTTCCTGCGCCTGGCCGTGGAGGGGGCTGCGGGCAATCTGGGCGCCGACCCGCTCGGGCTGGCGGCCCGCACCGGCGCGACCGTGGACACCGGCGCCGCCGTGGCGCTCGCCCGCCGCTGCGCCGTGGATCATCCGGGCCTGCGGGCGATCACCGTCGACGCGCTGCCGTACCACGACGCGGGCGGCGCCGACGCCGAGGAGCTCGGCTGCTCGGTCGCGACCGGCGTCGCCTACCTGCGGGCGCTGACCGGCGCCGGCCTGACGGTCGAGCAGGCGTTCGGGCAGCTCGAGTTCCGCTACGCCGCGACCGCCGACCAGTTCCTGACCATCGCCAAGCTCCGGGCCGCCCGGCGGCTGTGGGCGCGGGTCGCCGAGGTGGTCGGTGGGCTGGGAGCCCAGCTCCAGCACGCGGTCACCTCCTCGGCGATGATGACCGTCAGGGACCCCTGGGTGAACATGCTGCGCACGACGGTGGCCTGCTTCGCGGCCGGGGTGGGCGGGGCCGACGCGGTCACCGTCCAGCCGTTCGACGCCTGCCTCGGGCTGCCCGACGCGTTCGCCCGCCGCATCGCCCGCAACACCCAGGCGCTGCTGGTGGAGGAGGCGAACGTCGCCCGCGTGGCCGACCCGGCCGGCGGCTCCTGGTATGTGGAACGGCTCAGCGACGACCTCGCCGCCCGGGCCTGGGAGTGGTTCCAGGAGATCGAGCGGGCCGGCGGCATGGCGGCCGCGCTGGAGCGGCTGGTCCCCGAGCGGCTGGCGGCGACCCGGGCCGGGCGCGCGGACAACCTCGCCCACCGCCGCGACCCGATCACCGGGGTCAGCGAGTTCCCCGATCTGAAGGAGCGGCCGGTGTCCCGGCGGCCCGGCCCCGGGCTCGCCGCGACGTCCGGCGGCGCGTCCGGCGGCGCACCGGGCGGGGGACTGCCGGTGACGCGCTACGCCGAGGAGTTCGAGGCGCTGCGCGACCTCGCCGACGCCCAGCCGAGCCGGCCCGCGGTGTTCCTCGCCACGATCGGGCCGGTCGCCGCGCACACCGCGAGGGCGGCGTTCGCCGCCAACCTGTTCGCGGCGGGCGGTGTCGCGACCGTCACCAGCGGCCCGGGAACCGACCCGGCCGCGATCGCCGCGGCCTTCCGCGACTGCGGCACCCCCGTGGCCTGCCTGTGCTCCAGCGATCGGCTGTACGGCGAGCACGCCCCGGCGGTCGCCGCGGCGCTGCGGGAGGCCGGGGCACGCACGATCTGGCTGGCCGGAAAGGGGGAGTATGAGGGGGTGGACGCCACCCTGTACGCCGGCTGCGACGCGCTGGGAGTGCTCCGCGCGACGTTCGACGAGCTGGGAGTGGACCGATGATTCCGGATTTCTCGGAGATTGACCTGGGGTCGAGCGCCACGGCGCCGGACGTCCGTCCCGGTGACATGGTGTGGGAGACCCCGGAGGGCATCGCGGTCAAGCCGTTCTACACGGCGGCCGACCTGGAGGACGGCCCGTCCCTCGCGACCTACCCGGGCGTCGCGCCCTTCCTGCGCGGGCCGTACCCGACGATGTACGTCACCCAGCCGTGGACCGTCCGGCAGTACGCGGGGTTCTCCACCGCCGAGGAGTCCAACGCGTTCTACCGGCGCAACCTGGCCGCCGGGCAGAAGGGCCTGTCGGTCGCCTTCGACCTCGCGACCCACCGGGGCTACGATTCCGACCACCCGCGCGTCGCCGGCGACGTCGGCATGGCGGGCGTGGCGATCGACTCGATCTACGACATGCGGCAGCTGTTCGACGGGATCCCGCTCGACCGGATGAGCGTGTCGATGACCATGAACGGCGCGGTGCTGCCGATCCTGGCGCTCTACATCGTCGCGGCCGAGGAGCAGGGCGTCACGCCCGACAAGCTGGCGGGGACCATCCAGAACGACATCCTCAAGGAGTTCATGGTCCGCAACACCTACATCTACCCGCCGGACCCGTCGATGCGGATCATCTCCGACATCTTCGAGTACACCTCCGAGAAGATGCCGAAGTTCAACTCCATCTCGATCTCCGGCTACCACATCCAGGAGGCCGGGGCCACCTGCGACCTGGAGCTCGCCTACACGCTGGCCGACGGGCTGGAGTACCTGCGCGCCGGGGTCGCGGCGGGGCTGGACGTCGACGCGTTCGCGCCACGCCTGTCGTTCTTCTGGTGCATCGGCATGAACTTCTTCATGGAGGTCGCCAAGCTCCGCGCCGCCCGGCTGCTGTGGGCCCGCCTGGTGAAGGGATTCGGCCCGCGCAACCCCAAGTCGCTGTCGCTGCGCACGCACAGCCAGACCTCCGGATGGTCGCTGACCGCGCAGGACGTGTTCAACAACGTCGTACGGACCTGCGTCGAGGCGATGGCGGCCACCCAGGGCCACACCCAGTCGCTGCACACCAACGCCCTGGACGAGGCGCTCGCGCTGCCGACCGACTTCTCGGCGCGGATCGCCCGCAACACCCAGCTGCTGCTCCAGCAGGAGTCGGGCACCTGCCGGGTGATCGACCCGTGGGGCGGCTCCTACTACGTCGAGCGGCTGACCCGGGAGCTGGCGCGGGCGGCATGGGGTCACATCCAGGAGGTCGAGCGGGCCGGCGGCATGGCCAGGGCCATCGACCAGGGGCTGCCCAAGATGCGCATCGAGGAGGCGGCGGCCCGCACCCAGGCCCGCATCGACTCCGGCAGGCAGCCGGTGATCGGCGTCAACAAGTACCGCCCCGAGTCCGACGAGCCGATCGAGGTGCTCAAGGTCGACAACACGGCCGTGCGCAACCAGCAGATCGACAAGCTCCGCAGGCTGCGCGAGGAGCGCTCGGCCGACGCCGTCGACGCCGCGCTGGAGGCGCTGACGAAGGGCGCGGCCGGCGGGGAGAACCTGCTGGAGCTCGCGGTGAGGGCCGCCAGGGCCAAGGCCACGGTCGGGGAGATCTCCGACGCGCTGGAGAAGGTCTTCGGACGGCACGCCGCGCAGATCCGTACGATATCGGGCGTGTACCGCGCGGAGGTGGGCGGCGGCGCGGACCGGGTCCGGGAGGCGTGCGCGCAGTTCGAGAAGGCGGAGGGCCGCCGGCCCCGGATCCTCGTCGCGAAGATGGGCCAGGACGGTCACGACCGGGGCCAGAAGGTGATCGCGAGCGCCTTCGCCGACCTCGGCTTCGACGTCGACGTCGGCCCGCTGTTCCAGACGCCGGAGGAGGTCGCCCGGCAGGCCGTCGAGGCCGACGTGCACGTGGTCGGGGTCTCCTCGCTGGCGGCCGGACATATGACGCTGGTGCCCGCGCTGCGGCAGGCGCTCGCCGGCCTCGGCGCGGAGGACGTCATGATCGTGGTCGGCGGGGTGATCCCCCCGGGCGACGTCGAGGAGCTGCGCACCGCGGGCGCCTCGGCGATCTTCCTGCCCGGCACGGTGATCGCCGACGCCGCCCTGGAACTGCTGCGCGAGCTGTCCGCCCGGCTGGGTCACCGGTGACCGCACCGGTGATCGACGACTACGTCAAGGGCGTGCTGTCGGGCGACCGGCGGTGGACCGCCCGGGCCATCACGCTGGTGGAGTCGACCAGGGCCGATCACCGGGAGATGGCGCAGCGGCTGCTGGTCGAGCTCACCCCGCATTCCGGCAAGGCCCGCAGGGTGGGCGTGTCCGGGGTGCCCGGGGTCGGCAAGTCGACCTTCATCGAGGCCCTCGGCACCCATCTCACCGGGCAGGGGCACCGGGTCGCCGTGCTGGCCGTGGACCCCTCGTCGCGGCGCTCGGGCGGCAGCATCCTGGGGGACAAGACCCGGATGGCCAGGCTGTCGGCCGATCCGAACGCCTTCATCCGGCCGTCCCCCACTGCTGGGACGCTCGGCGGCGTGGCGACGGCCACCCGCGAGGCCATCGTCGTCGTGGAGGCGGCGGGCTACGACATCGTGCTCGTCGAGACGGTCGGGGTCGGCCAGTCGGAGACCGCGGTCGCCGACATGGTCGACACCTTCCTCCTGCTCACCCTCGCCCGCACGGGGGACCAGCTCCAGGGGATCAAGAAGGGCGTGCTGGAGCTGGCCGACGTCGTCGCGGTCAACAAGGCCGACGGGGAGCACGAGACGGCCGCGCGCAAGGCGGCGCGCGAGCTGTCCGGGGCGCTGCGGCTGCTGCGCTCGGCCACGCCCGTGCTGACCTGCAGCGGCCTCACCGGCGCCGGGCTGGAGGAGTTGTGGGCGCAGGTCGTGCGCCACCAGGAGGACGCCGACCTCGCCGCCAGGCGCAGCCGCCAGCAGGTCGAGTGGACGTGGGCGCTGGTCAGGGAGCGGCTGCTGGCCATGCTCCGCGACGCCACCTGTCAGATCGCGCCGGAGATCGAACGACAGGTCCTCGACGGCACCCTCACCCCGGCGCTGGCCGCCGACCGGATCCTGGCGGCCTTCCTGGCCACCGAAGACCAGGCGGACGCCTCTCATGACACCCGGGGGATCACCTTTCCTCCCGGGTGAGACAGATCGCTACCCCTGTGACCGGGAATGCACTGTTGCACGTTTTCCCAGGCCGAAACCGTGCCACCATGTGGCCGCTTTCGATTACGGGGAGGTGCGATGAACCACGATCCGATGATGCCGCCGCAGGTGGAACGCGCTCTGCGGGAGTACCGGGCGTTACTGTCCGCACATGGGATCACCTGGGGAGAGCCGCCGCTGGGCTACGTCCGGATGATGCCGTTCCTGCGGTTTCCCGAGGCGGCCGACCGGATGACCGTCAGGCCCGACCTCGACGCGGAGTTCCGCGACACGCTGGCCGGCGAGGTCCCCCGGGGCCTGGTGGCGCTGCGGCTGACCGCGGACGGCCGGCGCATGAAGCAGCGCCTGGAGCACCGCCTGGAGCACGGCCCGGCCCGGCCGCTGCTGTCGCCGGGGCCGGCGCCCGTCATCCTGCTGGTCGACTCCGCGCTGCCGCACCCGGTGGAGGTGACGGCCGACGGCGTCCCGTACGAAATCGCGGCGGGCGGAGCCCGGCTCATCGACGTGACGACCGCGACCATGCTCACGGTGGACGGCGAGGAGGTGGACCTGTCGGGGCTGACCCGGCCCGCCCCGGCCGCGCGGCTGTGGTTGCGCGCGGGCTTCCCGTGCCGGTGGAGCGTCACGTCGGCCGACGGCCATGGGTGGTATCCGGAGGGAGTGCCGGAACGGCGCGACAACGACGACAGGCCGTTCTTCCACGGCGACGACATCGTGCTCGCCGTGCCCTGCGAGCCGGTCACGATCCGGGTCACGCGCGGCATGGAGTACGGCGTCGCCGAGACGACGGTGGTCCCGAGGACGGGGGAGGAGACGCTGGTCGGGCTCGCGCCGCAGCGGCTGTACGACGCCGCCGCCCGCGGCTGGTACGGCGCCGACCTGCACGTCCACATGAACTGGGCGGGCGACCTGGTCGCCGTTCCCGCGGAGGCGGCCGCCGCGCAGCTCGGCGAGGACCTGCACGTGCTCAACCTCGTCGCCGGCAACGTCGCGGGGGACCGGGTCTACGACCGGGAGGCGCTCCAGCACTGGGCCGGGCGCGACCTGCCGTGGTCGGACGCCGGGCACCTCGCCCGCATGGGCGTGGAGTATCGCAACGACCTGTTCGGGCACGTCCACGTCTTCGGGGTGGCCGCGCCGCCCGCCGTCTACCACACGGGCTTCGGCGCCGACGCCGACTGGCCGCCCAACGCGGCGGTCTGCGGCGACCTGCGGGAGCCGCGCGCGGTCCTGGGGTACGCCCACCCCTTCCACGGCCCGGTCTCCTCCCCGGAGGACGTGGCCGCGAACGGGACCAGGAACTGCACCGGCCGCGCCCTGGTGGTCGACGCCGCCCTCGGCATGGTCGACGGGGTGGAGGTGCTGCACTTCAGCGACCTGTCGCCCGCGCCGGGGACGGCCGAGGTCTACCGGAGGCTGGTCGGCGCGGGCAACCGGCTCGCCGCGCTCGCCGGGACCGACACCATGCTGTCGTTCACCCGCCAGGACACGGTCTCCAGCCCGCCCGGCTGGGAGCGCGTCTACGCCCGGGTGGACGGGCCGCTCAGCGCCGAGACGTTCGCCGAGGCCGTACGGCGGGGGCGCACGTTCGCCACCACCGGCCCCTGGCTGGAGCTCACGGTGGACGACCTTGGGCCGGGGGAGACGCTCAGTCTGGAGGGCGGCGAGACGGTCGCGATCCGGGCCAGGGCCGTCGGGCCGGAGGTGGAGCACATGGAGATCAGGACCGCGGCCGGCGTGCTCGCCGAGGGGCCGGGCCACGAGATCACCGCGTCGCTGCCGGTGACGGACGCCACCTACGTGGTCGCCGTGGTCCGCGGCGGCCCCCATCCGCGCTCCCCGCGCGGGCGCGCCTACGCCCACACCAGCCCGGTCTACCTCGACGTGCGGGGACGGCACGTGGCCAGGCAGGAGGACGTGCGCTGGTGCCTGCGATGGCTCGACCTGCTCGACGAACTGGTCAGGGCCGGAGCCCGGCTGCGGACCCGGGCCCAGCTGCGCGACCACCTCGACCTGATCGAGAAGGCCAGGGCGGTGTACGAGTCGCGCCTGTGATCGCGGCGGCGGAGGGCGTCAGGCGAACAGCGTGCGGCCCCAGTAGTCGCCGCCGTCGGCCACTCCGGGCGGGCATGCGAACACGCCACTGGAGACGTGCTTGATGTACTCGTTCAGCGCGTCCTTCTGGGACAGCATCCGCTGGATGGGAACGAACTGCGTGCGGGGGTCGCGCTGGTAGGCCATGAAGAACAGACCGGCGTCGAGCCGCCCCAGGCCGTCGGATCCGTCCACGAAGTTGTAGCCGCGCCGCAGCAGCCGCGCGCCGCCGTGGGCGTCGGGGTGCGCGAGCCGTACGTGCGCGTTGCCGGCGATCACGGGCGCGCCGTCCGGGCCCTTCCTGGCGAAGTCCGGCGCGTCGAACTCCCCGTGCCCGGTGAGCGGCGCGCCCTTGCCCTTGTCGCGGCCGAAGATGGCCTCCTGCTCGGCCAGCGGGGCGCGGTCCCAGGTCTCGATGTGCATCCGGATCTTGCGGGTGACCAGGTAGGCGCCGCCGTCCATCCAGGCCGGGCCGTCGCCGGGCGCGGCCCACAGGTGGTCGCGCAGCATGGCGGTGTCTTCGAGCTTGAGGTTGTTGGTGCCGTCCTTGAAGCCCATGAGGTTGCGCGGCGTCGTCTGCGCCCGCGAGGTGGACGAGGTGCGCCCGAAGCCGAGTTGCGAGTAGCGCACGGAGACCTTGCCGAAGCCGATCCTCGCGAGATTGCGAATGGCGTGCACCGCCACCTGCGGGTCGTGCGCGCACGCCTGCACGCAGATGTCCCCGCCGGAGATCTCGGGCTGCAGGTCCTCGCCGGGGAAGGCGGGCAGGTCGGCGAGCGCGGGCGGCCTGCGGTCGCCGAGGCCGAACCGGTCGTCGAACAGCGACGGGCCGAAGCCGACGGTCAGCGTCAGGCCGGAGGCGGGCAGGCCGAGCGCCTCGCCGGTGTCGTCCGGGGGCGCTTCGGGCGCCCCGCCCACGGCGCCGAACGTGCCGGCGTCCTTGCCCTGGGTCATCCGGGCCGC
Organism: Microbispora bryophytorum; assembly: GCF_006874465.1. GTDB lineage: Bacteria > Actinomycetota > Actinomycetes > Streptosporangiales > Streptosporangiaceae > Microbispora > Microbispora bryophytorum. Next base: position 85,123 of record NZ_VIRL01000012.1, read on the forward strand.
GGCGGCGGTCCACTCCTGGAGCAGCTCCACCAGCTCGGCCCTGTTCTTCGTGATCACGTCGAACGCCACGAAGTGCAGCCGGTCCTGGGCGGGGGTGGTGACGCCCGCCTGGTGCGGGCCGTAGAAGGGCACGGGGTCGGAGGCCGAGGCCGCGTGGGCCACCGGCTCCTCGATGAAGGACCGGCCGGCGACCGCCCCGGCCCCGACGGCGGCCACACCGGCCACACCGGCCGCGCCGAGGCCGAACAGCCGCCTGCGGCTGATCCCCGCGCCGCTCATCCGGCCACCACCGACGCCACCTTGCTGATCGGCTCGGCCAGGGCGTTGATCGCGTCGGACAGCGCCCTGAGGTCGTCCTTGGACAGGTCCGTGTGCAGCTTCCAGCCGTCGCCGCTGCGGTGGGCGGCGAGCGCGTTCTCGGCGTCGGCGAACTTCGCGTCGAGTGTCTTCACCAGCTCGGCGTCGCGCTCCTCGAGCACCGGGCGCAGCGCCTGGACCGCGGCCTTCGAGCCCTGCAGGTTGGCGTCGAAGTCCCACAGGTCCGTGTGCGAGTAGCGGTCCTCCTCGCCGGTGATCTTGCCGGTGGCGACCTCGTCGAGCAGTCCCTTGGCGCCGTTGGCGAGCTGCACGGGAGACAGGTCCACCGTCGCGGACTTCGTCACGATCGTGTTCACGTCGGTCATCAGCTTGTCGGCGATCGGGCCGTCGCCGCCGACGTCCTTCTTGACCCACAGGTCCTTCTCGATGCGGTGGAAGCCGGTCCACTCCGCGCCGTCGGCCACGTCGTTCTCCCGCGCGTCGATGGCCGGGTCGAGGTCGCCGAAGACCTCGGCGACCGGCTCGATCCGCTCCCAGTAGGTGCGGGCGACCGGGTAGAGCTCCTTGGCCTTGGCCACGTCGCCGGCCTTGACGGCCTCGGTGAACTCCTTGGTCTTGTCGAGCAGCGTGTCGGACTGGCTCTCGATGTAGCGCTTGTAGCCGGCCACGGCCTCGGCGAGCTTGGCGTCGCCGGTCAGCGGCTTGTGCTCGCCGCTGACCTTGAGGGGGCCGCGGATGCCCTTGCCGGTCATCCCGGGCTTGCAGGCGGTCTCGTACACGCCCGCGGGAAGCTCCACCACGATGTCGCGGGTCAGGCCGGGCACGATGTTCTCGACCTCGCCCATGACCCGGTCGCCCGTCGCGTACACGTAGAACTCGGTGACCTTCGAGCCGTTGTTGGTGATCGAGAAGGTCGAGGTGCCGGCGGCCAGGTCGGACTTCGCCACCTTGCACTCGGTGTCGGTGGCGGCCACGGTGATCTTCCCGTCGCCGGCCGCGGTCGCCTCGGTCGTGGTGCCGGAGCCCGTGGACGAGCATGCGGTGAGACCGGCGAGGGTCAGCACGGCGGCGGCCAGGACGGTGGGGGTGCGCATTTCGGTGGACTCCGGTCAGGAAGCGGGTTGGGGAGACTTGGGGGCGGGGCGCGCCGGCGTCTTGGCCGCGGGCCGCAGGAACAGGATGAGGACGGGAATCAGATAGGCGGCCCAGGCGACGGCCTCCAGCACGCTGGGCTGCGGGGTGATGTTGAACATCCCGCTCAGCAGCGTCGAGTACCAGGCGCTGGGGTCGAGCACGCCGCTGATGTCGAAGGCGTAGGTGTTCAGGCCGGGCACCAGTCCCGACTCCTGCAGGTCGTGCACGCCGTACTTGAAGATCCCGGCGGCCACCAGGACCAGCAGCAGGCCCGTCCAGGTGAAGAACTTCGTGAGGTTGATCCGCAGGGCACTGCGGTAGAGCCCCCAGCCCAGCGCGACGGCGGTGAGCAGCCCGAGCGTGATGCCGATCAGCGGGCTCGCGCTGCTGGTCGCGCCCTGGACGGCGGCGAACCACAGCAGGGCGGTCTCCAGCCCCTCGCGGGCGACCGACAGGAACGCCACCACGACCACGGCGGTGCCGCCGAGCTCCAGGGCCGTGCCCATCTTCTCCCGCAACTCGCCCGACATCTTGCGGGCCGCCGTGCGCATCCAGAAGACCATGAAGGTGACGAAGACGGTCGCCGCCAGGGATGTCACGGCGTCGAACATCTCCTGCTGCTGCGTGGCGAGGTGGGCCGCGGTGAAGGTCAGCAGCGCGCCGAATCCGATGGACAGGAGGACGGCGACGCCGACGCCGGCCCAGACCATGGGCAGCCGCTCGCGGCGGTCGCTCTTGACGAGGAAGGCCACCAGGATGGAGACCACGAGTGTGGCCTCCAGGCCCTCGCGAAGGCCGATGAGGTAACTCGCTAACACATCGTCCTCCGGACGGTCGGTAAGCCTAACCTAACTTAGGGCAGGTTCACCTTACCGACAAGGTCCCGAACCTGTGGAGCGGGGTAGGTCTTTTGTCACCCCCAGGGACGGGTGGGACTACGGCCGATCAATTCGATGGCGTCCCTTCCCCGTCCCGCGTTATGGTGACCGACATCCTGCCGCCGCACCCTGGAGGGTCACTTGAAGCTCTGAGGTCTCGACACCGCGCCCACGGCCGCCATCGGTGGTCCGGCGCAGCGACCTCAGGCAGACCCTCGCCTCGCGGCCCGTGCCCGCGGTGTCTCCACGGTTAGTTCGCCGTTTCGCCCTTGGGGATACCTGGAGCCGCCTTATGTCTCATTCCATTGTCTGTACGGATCTGTCGTTCTCCTGGCCCGACGGGACGTCCGTCTTCGAGCGGCTCGATTTCGCGTTCGGCGCCGGCCGGACCGGGCTCATCGGCGTCAACGGCAGCGGCAAGTCCACCCTGCTCAAGATGATCGCCGGAGAGCTGACCCCGGTGAGCGGCTCGGTGTCGGTCACCGGGCGGCTGGGCTACCTGCCGCAGAACCTTCCGCTCGGCGCGAGCCGTACGGTGTCCGACCTGCTGGGGATCACACCCGCGAGACAGGCGCTGCACGCGATCGAGCGGGGCGACCCGAGCGAGGCGAACTTCGACGCGGTGGTCTGGGACGTCGAGGAGCGCGCCCGCGCCGAGCTCGACCGTCTCGGGCTCGCGGGGGTGGACCTCGACCGGACGGTCGCGACGCTCTCCGGCGGTGAGACCGTCATGGTCGGGCTCGCCGCGCGCTTCCTCGCCGAGCCCGACGTGCTGCTGCTCGACGAGCCGACCAACAACCTCGACCTCGACGCGCGGCGGCGGCTGTACGACGCCGTCTCGTCGTGGACCAGGACGCTGGTCGTGGTCAGCCACGACCGCACGCTGCTCGACCTGGTGGACCAGATCGCCGACCTGCCCGCCCGCCGCACCTTCGGCGGCACGCTCAGCGAGTACGAGGAGGTGCTCGCGGTCGAGCGGGAGGCCGCCGAGCGGATGGTCCGCGCGGCCGAGGGCGACCTGCGCCGCCAGCGGCGCGAGCTGGCCGAGGCGCAGACCAAGCTGGCGCGGCGGGTGCGCTACGGCAACAAGATGTACGAGCAGAAGCGCGAGCCGAAGATCATCATGCAGGAGCGCAAGCGCCAGGCGCAGGTCTCGGCGGGCAAGCACCGCGCGATGCACGAGGAGAAGGTGGCGGCCGCCCGTGAGCGGCTGGCCGAGGCGGAGGAGGCGGTGCGCGACGACGCCGAGATCCGGGTGGAGCTGCCCGCCACCGAGGTGCCGGCCGGGCGCACCGTGCTCGAACTGGAGGGCCTGCGCACGGCCGCCGGGCCGATCGGCGACCTGGTCGTCCGCGGCCCGGAGCGGATCGCCCTGCTGGGGCCGAACGGCTCGGGCAAGACGACCCTGCTGCGCACGATCCTGGGGGAGATCCCGCCGGGTGAGGGCTCGGTCCGGCGAGGCGTGCCTGTGCGCTACCTGCCGCAGCGGCTCGACGTGCTCGACGACGCGCTCAGCCTGGTCGACAACGTCCGGGCGGTCGCGCCCACGGCGTCGGTCAACGCCGTCAGGGCCGGGCTCGCCCGGTTCCTGTTCCGGGGCGCGCGGGCCGAACGGCCGGCCGGCACGCTCTCGGGAGGTGAGAGGTTCCGCGCCGTGCTGGCCTCGCTGCTGCTGGCCGAGCCCGCGCCGCGGCTCCTGCTGCTGGACGAGCCGACCAACAACCTCGACCTGGCCAGCGTGCGCCGGCTCGCGCAGGCGCTGTCGGCCTACCGGGGAGCGCTCGTGGTGGCCTCCCACGACCTGCCGTTCCTGGAGTCGATCGGCATCACCCGGTGGCTCGCCCTGGGCCCGGAGGGGGCGGCGTCGTCGGCGTGAACCCGTGTTGACAGCGTGCGCTTACCGGCTGACAGTGTTTCGCGTGATCACCCCCCGGACCTTCTCACGCACCGTCCCCGTCGGCGCCGTCGCCCTGCTGGCCGCCTCCGTCACCCTCTCGGCCTGCACGGCGACGCCCGGCGGATCGGGAAAGGCCGCCTCCGGCGAGGAGTCGGCGCCGTCCGCCTCCGGTACCACCGCCGCCTCCGGCCCGCCGGCGTTGACGCCGGAGGCGTACCGCGGCGCCCTCGCCGCCGCCGGCCGCCCGGCCCGTACGGCGCTCGCCGCCATCGCCAAGGCACGGACCTTCCGGTCGCTCCACCAGCGCATCGACCGGGCGCAAAGCGCTCTGGAGTCCGCGCTGGCGCGGCTCGGCGGCCTGCGGCCTCCCGCGGACGTCGCCCCCGAGCACGCCGACTACGTCGCGGCGCTGCGCGGCCTGAACGGCAGGCTCGGCGCGCTCGACGAGGACGTCAGTTCCCATGTCCTGTGCAACGGGACGGCCGTGCTGGCGGGGCTCGGCAGGTCGGGCGAGTTCAAGGACTTCAGGGCGTCGGCGGGCGACCTCGTGAAGGCCGGAGACTACCCGGTGGTCCAGATCAGGCCGCCGGTCCAGGCCAGTCGCCGCCTCGGCAACGGCGCGACGGTGCTGTCGGCGATCCGCGGCGGCCGGGGCAGCCTGAGCGTGAAGAACGGCGGCACGCAGGACGGCGTCGTGACCCTCGTGCGCGCAGGGCGCAAGGCGGTCAGCTTCTACGTGCGCAAGCGGTCGACCGCGAAGATCTCCGACATCAAGGACGGCACCTACCGCGTCTACTTCACCACCGGTGTGGACTACGACAGGGGCACCCGTGCCTTCACCAGGAACTGCGGCTTCTCCAAGTTCGACGACGCGCTGAAATTCCAGACCGTCTACTCCGGGTACAGCGTCAGGTGGAGCGACTGGACGCTCACCCTCGACGCCGTCTTCGGCGGGAACGCCACCACGAGCGAGGTGGACCCGGACGCCTTCCCGGGGTGACCGGACACCCGCACGCCGCAGGCCGCGACCCGGGTCCGGGCCGCGGCCTGCGGCGAAGCCTTCACAAAGGGATCAGCTGGAAAACAGCATGCCGACCCAGCTGTTGCGCCGGTGGCCGTGGTGACCTCCGTGGTGGCCGCCCCAGACGGGGCCTCCGTGCGCCGGCGGCGGCGGCGGAGCGTAGTGCTGCTGGGCCCACTGCGACTCCATCCGGGCCAGCGTCTCCAGCTCGCCGTAGTCCAGGAAGATCCCGCGGCAGTTGTCGCACTGCTCGATGTGAACCCCGTTGCGGTCCAACGTCCGCATCCGGCCACGGCACTTGGGGCACTCCATGTGACGAACTCTCCCTCGGTCAGGTCTCGGCCTCCGTGGCCGCGACGATCCTCCTACAGGCGGACACCAGGGCCTCGGCGGCGTCGTCGGGAGGTTCTCCCGCCCGCGCCGCCGTGGCCACCGCCGTCGCGGCCAGTTGGACGGTCAACGCCCGGGCCGGCGCGTCGAGTTCCCGCCACGGGTCGTCCGTGGAGACGGCGGTCCCGCCCGCCGAGAGGTAGGCGGTCAGGAAGCGCTCCCAGTCCCGCGGGTCGAGCAGGCCGGCGGCATACCAGGCGGCCGGGCGGGCCAGGTCCCACGCGGGGTCGCCCGCGCCCAGGTCGTCGGGGTCGATCAGCAGCCACGCGCCGTCGTGCCGGACGATCTGGCCGAGGTGCCAGTCGCCGTGCGTGAGCGTGCCGCCCGCACGGTCCGGGGGCAGCGTCGCGTACGCCGCCCGGATGGGCGCGGCGACCGGGCCGGGGACACCGGCCGCGGCCAGGTCGGCCATCGCCCTGGGTAGCCGTGACGGGCCCCCCGCGGGCGGCAGCTCCGGGGGTGCAGTCCGGGAGTGCAGCAGGGCGAGCAGCCGGCCGCCCTCCTCCCACGGGGTGGTCCCGGCGTCGACGTCGTCGATGGTCAGGGCGTCGCCGGCGGGCCAGATCGTGACGAGCCTGCCGTCCAGCCGTTCGAGGCCGAGGGGAGGCAGCATGACGCCGGGCAGGTTCGCGGCGGCGTCGAGGCGGGCACGCAGGGCGCGTTCGTCGGTGTCCGGGGGGTGGGCCTTGACGACGACGTCGCCGGCCCGGACCACGAGCACGCGGGTCTGCTTGAGCACCGTCACCGGTCCGTCGCGGCGCGCCAGCCGTGCCAGTTCCTCGATCACGGGGACACCTTAGGGTGCGGTTATGAGGATTGGGTTTTCCGTGCCGGTGTCGGGTTCGTGGGCGACGCCGGAGAACATGAGACGCGTCGCGCGCCGCGCGGACGAACTCGGCTACCACGGGCTGTGGACGTTCCAGCGCCTGCTCTATCCCGTCGGCAACCCGATGGGACCGGTCTACCGGAGCGTGCACGACCCCGTCGTCGCGCTCGCGTACCTGGCGGGCGTCACGGAGCGGGTACGGCTCGGAGTGGCCGTGCTCAACCTGCCCTTCGTCTCCCCGGTCCTGATGGCCAAGCAGCTCGCCTCCCTGCAGCAGGTGTCCGGCGGCAGGCTCGACGTGGGCCTGGGGCTCGGCTGGCTGCCCGAGGAGTTCGCGGCGTCCGGCGTGCCGATGGAGCGACGCGGCAGGCGCGGCGAGGAGTACGTCGGCCTGCTGCGGCGGCTGTGGACCGAGGACGTCGTCGAGCACCGGGGCGAGTTCTACGAGGTGCCGCGCTCGCACCAGGACCCGAAACCGGCCGTGCCGCCGCCGGTGATGCTCGGCGGCACGGCCCGGGTGGCGCTGGAGCGGGCCGGGCGGATCGCCGACGGCTGGATCAGCTCCAGCCGGGCCGATCTGGACACGATCGACCAGCAGATCGCCATCGTGAAGGAGGCGGCACGGCAGGCGGGCCGCGACCCCGGCGCGCTGCGCTTCGTGGTCCGCGGCGTCACCCGCGCCCTCGCGTCGGAGGAGGGCCCGCTGACCGGGTCGTACGACAAGATCCGGCGGGACGTCGAGGCGCTCGAGGCCAAGGGCGTGACCGAGGTCTTCCACGACCTCAACTTCGATCCGGAGATCGGCAACCCCGAGGCCGACCCCCGCGAATCCATGCGCCGCGCCCAGGAGGCACTCGAAGCCCTCGCTCCCCGGTGAGCTCCACGGTCGCCAGGGCCACGACGAGGACGGCCCCAACGGCGAGCAGCCCGGCGACGGCCAGGTGAGCGGTCAACGCGTCGACGAGGTCGGGGACGAACCGGCTGAGGGTCACGAGGGTCGTCGCCCACGCCGCCGCCGTGGGCACGCTGACGCGGGCGAAGGCCGCGTACGGCACGCCCGTCCAGCCCGTGAGCCTCGGGACCAGGGTGCGGGCGGCGCCGAGCCACTGACCGCCCGCGACGGCCCAGGCGCCTCTCCTCGCCACCATGCGGCCGGCCCGCGCCCACGCGGCGGGCGCGAACCGGCCGACCAGAGGGTGGATGGCGGTGGCGCCCTCGCGCCTGCGGCCCTGGACGTAGGACAGCTGCGCGCCGGCGACGGCGGCCGCCACGGCGACGGCGAGTGTCCCGGCGAACGGCAGCGCGCCGAGGCGGGTGAGGCAGCCGAGGGCCACCAGCACGCTCGTCCCCGGCAGCGCCACGCCGGCGAGCGTGCCGGCCTCGGCGACGATCAGCATCGCCGCGACCGCGAGCACGAGGGGGGCGGGAAGCCGGCCGAGCAGCTCAACCACGGCTGACCGGCCTCCGGCAGACGAACGCCAGGCCGGGCGGCACGTTGCGCCAGACCGGCCCGGTCGTGAGCACCTCGTCGAAGGCGGCGCGCAGGCGCCGCCGGAAACGCCGCGCACGGGCCAGCGGCACCGCGGGCAGGTAGGTCACCGTGGTGAACGCCCCCGTCGGGAGCAGCACCCGCCCGACCTCACCGAGGATCGACTCCTGCACGTCCTCGGGGAAGAGCGTCCACGGCAGCGTGCTGACCACGGCGTCGACCCGGGAGACTCCCCGTTCGTCCAGCAGCGCGCCGAGGCGGGCCGCGTCGCCCTGGAGCACGTCCAGCCAGGGCCGGGCGCGTCGCAGGTGCGCCACCATCCCCGGGTCGATCTCGACGGCGAGCTGGCGGGAGCCGGGGGCGAGCCGTTCCCGGATGGCCTCGCTGATCGCGCCGGTGCCCGGGCCGAGCTCCACGACCACGGCGGGGCCGGTCGTCGGGACGACGGCGGTGAGCGCCTGCGCGAGCGAGCGCGAGCTCGGGGCCACGGCTCCCACGACGCCCTGCCGGCGCAGCGCCACGCCCGCGAACGCTCGCAGATCGGAGACCTGCTGGACTGTCTCGTTCATGCGGCTCATCAGACCGGTGCGGGACCCGCACCCGCCAGCCGCCCCGGCCTACTGGCGGAGGTATGGCCGGCCCTACCTCCACAGGTGGGCCTGGCCGTCTTCGACCAGGCCCGGACGGCCTCTAGGGTGGGTCGGGTGCGCCTCAACGGCTCGTGGCAGGCCGTCGCCCGAAAGGACCTGCTGGCGACCTCGCTGCCCTGGCGCGCCCTCGCCTATCTGGTGACGGGCGCGGTCGTCGGTGTGGTCGTGCTGGCGTCGCTGGTCGTCTCGCTGACCGCCGGGGCGTTGCTCACCGTCTTCCTGGTGGGCGTGCCGCTGCTGGCGGTCCCGGTGGTCGCCGCCGTGCCGCTGGGCGCGCTCGAACGCCGGCGGCTGCGGATCATGGGCGCGGAGCCCGCGCCGAGCCCCCACCGCCCCGCGGGGCGGGGTCCGCGCGGCTGGCTCGGGACGCGCCTGCGGGAGCAGGCGACGTGGCGGGCCCTCGCCTACACGGGCCTGCTGGCCGTCGTGCTCGGCCCGGTCGAGCTGATCGCCGTCACGTACGGCCTCGTGGTGCCGCTCGTGATGATCTGCGCCCCGATCAGCGTGGCGGAGGCGGGGCACATCGTGCTGCTGAAGTTCTGGCCGCTCGACTCGCTCACCGAGGCGTTCGCCGCCGCGCTCCTGGGGGTCGCGGTGCTCGTGGCGGCGGCCTACCCGATCACCGCCCTCGCGACCGCGCACGCCCTGCTGGCCCGGTTGCTGCTCACGCCCGGGAAAGCGGAGCCGGGCGAGCGGCTCGCCGAGCTGACCCGCTCCCGGAGCCGCCTGGTCGAGGCGTTCGAGGTCGAGCGGCGGCGCATCGAGCGCGATCTGCACGACGGCGCGCAGCAGCGGCTGGTCGCGCTGACCATGACGCTCGGCCTGGCCAAGGTCTCCCCGCCGGCGGAGGCGGCCGAGCTCGTGGCCAGGGCGCACCAGGAGGCGAAGCTCGCCCTCGCGGAGATCCGCGACCTGATCCGCGGCATCCATCCCCGCATCCTCGCCGACCGCGGACTGCCCGCCGCGGTCGCGGAGCTGGCCGACCGGTCGCCCGTCCCGGTCGAGGTCGACGTGGCCGTCCCCCGGCTGCCGGAAGCGGTGGAGTCGGTCGCCTACTTCGTCGTCAGCGAGGGCCTGGCCAACGTGGCCAAGCACAGCGGAGCCGAGCAGGCCCGGGTGCGGGGACGGCTCGACGGCCGGCTGCTCACCGTCGAGATCCGGGACGACGGAGTGGGCGGCGCGGACGTCACCGCCGGCACCGGGCTCGCCGGGCTCGCCGACCGCGTCTCCGCGGTCGAGGGCAGGCTGATGCTGTCGAGCCCGCCGGGCGGCCCCACCCTGCTGCGCGCGGAGATCGAATGCCTGCCGGCCCTTCCCTGACCGTCGTCATCGCCGAGGACGGCGTGCTGCTCCGCGAGGGACTGGCCACGCTGCTGGCCCGGTTCGGCCACCGGGTGGCCGCCACCGCCGGCGACGCCGAGGCGCTGGTGAAGGCGGTGGAGGAGCACGCCCCCGACATCGTCGTCACCGACGTGCGGATGCCGCCCGGCTTCTCCGACGAGGGGCTGCGGGCCGCCGTGGCGTTGCGCGCCGCCCACCCCGGGCTCGCCGTCCTGGTGCTGAGCCAGTACGTCGAGCAGACATACGCGACCGAACTGCTGGACTCCGGGGACGGCACCGGCGTGGGCTACCTCCTCAAGGACCGGATCGGGGAGGTCGAGGAGTTCGTGGACGCCCTGACCACCGTCGCCGGCGGGGGGACGGTGGTGGACCCGGAGGTCGTGCGTCAGCTCCTGCGCCGCCGCCGCGACCCGCTGCGGCGGCTCACCCCACGGGAGAGGGAGGTGCTCGCCCTGATGGCGGAGGGCAGGTCGAACGCCGCGATCGCCCGCGCGCTGGTGGTGTCGGAGGCCGTCGTCGGCAAGCACATCGGGAACATCCTCGCCAAGCTCGACCTGCCTCCCGACGAGGACGCCCATCGCCGCGTGCTCGCCGTCGTCGCCTTCCTGCGCGGCTAGTGCCCCTCGCGGCACTAGATCATCCCGTACGCCCGGGCGATCAGCTCGTAGGAGCGCAGGCGCGCCGCGCCGCCGTGGACCTGCGTGGTGATCATCAACTCGTCGGCCCCGGTGCGCTTGCGCAGCTCCTCCAGCCCGTCCCGCACGGTCTGCGGGTCGCCGTGCACCACCGTCGACAGCCGTTCGCGGACGAACTCCCGCTCCATCGGGGTGTACGGGTAGGCCTGCGCCTCCTCGGGAGTGGGCGTGCGGCCGGGCCGCCCGTGCCGCAGGCGCAGCCACGACAGCGCGCCCGGCATGACCTGGCGCAGCGCCTCCTCGTCGGTGTCGGCCGCGACGGCCGCCACCCCGATCAGCGCGTACGGCCGGTCGAGGACCTCCGAGGGCCGGAACGAGGAGCGGTAGAGGTCGAGCGCGGGCTCGGTGTTGCCGGCGCTGAAGTGGTGGGCGAAGGCGAACGGCAGCCCGAGCAGCCCGGCCAGCCTGGCGCTGAACCCGCTGGAGCCGAGCAGCCAGATCGGCGGCCGGTCGTCACCCCGCGGCACCGCCTGGATCTTCGCGTACGGGTGGCCGGGCGGGAACGAGCCGTCGAGGAAGCCGGTCAGCTCGGCCACCTGCTGGGGGAACTCGTCGGGGTCCACCTCGGCCGAGCGGCGCAGGGCGTTCGCCGTGGCCATGTCGGTGCCCGGGGCGCGACCGAGGCCGAGGTCGATGCGGCCGGGGTGCAGCGCGTGCAGCGTGCCGAACTGCTCGGCGATCACCAGCGGGGCGTGGTTGGGCAGCATCACGCCGCCCGAGCCGATCCGGATCGAGCTGGTCGCCGCCGCGAGGTGCGCGATGAGCACGGCCGGAGAGGAACTGGCGACTCCGGGCATGCCGTGGTGCTCGGCGACCCAGATGCGGTGGTAGCCCCACTCCTCGGCCCGGCGGGCCAGCTCGGTGGCGTCGCGCAGCGCCTCGGAGGGCGTGGAGCCCTCGCCGACGGTCGCGAGCTCCAGGATCGACAGTGGTGCCTCGGCCGCCCCACGCGGCACCCCGCGGATGTTGTCCTCGCTCATGTCACCCCTAACCTGAGGTCGCATCCGGATATTTCCGGACACAACAAGAGATGTGCTTCGTCACACCGTCACCTGCCATGCTTGGACACATGAGCGAGCGAAAGCCCATCGAGTCGTGGCTGTCCGACATGGACGGGGTGCTGGTCCACGAGGGGCAGCCGGTGCCGGGTGCCGACGAGTTCATCAGGCGGCTGAAGGAGTCGGGGAAGCGGTTCCTCGTCCTGACGAACAACTCGATCTACACCCCCCGAGACCTGTCCGTACGGTTGCGCGCGGCCGGGCTGGAGGTGCCGCCGGAGGCGATCTGGACCTCCGCGCTGGCCACCGCCAAGTTCCTCGCCGACCAGAGGCCCGAGGGCTCGGCGTACGTGATCGGCGAGGCGGGGCTGACCACGGCCCTGCACGAGGCCGGCTACGTGCTGACCGACCTCGACCCCGACTACGTGGTGCTGGGCGAGACCCGCACCTACAGCTTCACGTCGATTACGCGGGCGATCCGGCTGATCGACAACGGCGCCCGCTTCATCGCGACCAACCCCGACCCCGTCGGCCCCTCGACCGAGGGCTCGCTGCCGGCCTGCGGCGCGGTGGCCGCGATGATCACCAAGGCGACCGGAGTGGAGCCGTACTTCGTCGGCAAGCCCAACCCGATGATGATGCGCAGCGCGCTCAACCAGATCGACGCGCACAGCGAGACCACCGCGATGATCGGCGACCGGATGGACACCGACGTCGTCTGCGGCATCGAGGCCGGCCTCCACACGATCCTGGTGCTCACCGGCGTCACGCAGAAGGACCAGATCGACCGGTATCCGTTCCGGCCCACGCAGGTGGTCAACTCCGTGGCCGACCTCATCGACCTGGTCTGAACCTGACGCGTTCCGTCAGGTACGGGTGCAATGCTGACCGGCATGAACCATCGCGTCTACCTGGAAATCGGCCCGAAGAAGGTCTTCGCCTGCTCGATCGACTGGCCGGGCTGGTGCCGCATCGGCAGGACGGAGGAGGCGGCGCTCGACACGCTCGTGGACTACACGCCGCGCTTCCGGACGATCGCCGAGCGGGCGGGGCTGGAGTTCGCGCCGGGAGACCCGGCGGTCGTCGAGCGGGTCAGGGGCGACAGGACGACGGACTTCGGCGCGATCTCCGCCATCCCGGACTTCGACCGGGAGCCGGTGGAGGCGCCGGAGGCCGCGCGTGCCGTCGCCCTCGCCCGGGCGGCCTGGGCGGTGCTCGCCGAGGTGGCCGCGGCCTCCCCCGAGGAGCTGCGCAAGGGCCCCAGGGGCGGCGGCAGGGACAGGGACAAGATGGTCGCCCACGTCGTGGAGGCCGAGCGCGCGTACGCCCGCAAGATCGGCGTGCGGCACAAGCCCTTCAAGGACGAGGCCGGCCTGACCGCCATGCGCGACGACATCGCGGGAGCGCTCGCGCGGCCCGCGCCGGCCTTTCCTCCCGGCGGTGCGGGCTGGCCCGTCCGGTACGCCGCCCGCCGCATCGTCTGGCACGTGGTCGACCACATCTGGGAGATGGAGGACCGCCGGACCTAGGCGAGGGCGTCGGCGGCGGCGTCCTCGGGGACGCGCACGCCCCGGCCGGGTGAGCTCCCGGAAGCGAACCAGGCCCTGCGCTGGTCCTCCCGCTGCCGTCCCATCTCCAGCACCGCCCAAAGTGGTACGTTGTTACCATGGTAACAGTGCAACGGACGCAGACCGGCCTTCGCGTCGAGCGCAACACCTTGAAGGTGCTCAAGGGCCTGGCCGAATACTTGGACATGTCCCTCGGCGACCTCGTGGAGGGAATCGTCCTGCACGCCTTCGAGGGCAAGTCGCCGTTCGGGCCGGAGACCCTCGCGAAGATCGGGCAGCTCAAGGAGGTCTACGGCCTGACGCTGACGGCCGCCGACGCCCACCGGCTGGAGGAGAGGTGAGTGCCGGGCCGCGGCGTCGCCGCCTCACCGGCAGGCTCCGGGTCGCGCTCGCGCCCGCCGAGGCCTTCCGGCTGTTCACCCCGTACGGCGAGCGGGACTGGGTGGAGGGATGGGAGCCGCGGTTCCCGGAACCGGTCGCGGACGACACGGCGCCCGGCACGGTCTTCCAGACCCATGGGCACGGGACGACCACCACGTGGATCGTCCTGCACCGCGAGCCCGGCCGGTCGGTCTCCTACGCGCGCGTGTGCGAGGGGGTCCACGCCGGCACCGTCGGCGTGACGCTCGCCCAGGCGGAGCGCGGCCACAGTGACGTGACGGTCACCTACGACCTCACCCCGCTCACCGCCGTGGCCGAGGCCGACCTGGCCGCCTTCGCCGCCGGCTACCCGGCGTTCCTCCGCTCCTGGGAGGACGCCATCGCCGCCCATCTCGGATAGCCGGGCATCGGGCACCTGCGCGACAGCGCGGCGCGGCTCAGTCCTCCGTACGGCGCAGGCGCTTGAGGCCGGAGCGGTGTTTCTTGGCCGCCAGGCGGCGCTCGACGGCGCCCTTGGACGGCTTGGTGGGACGGCGCCGCTTGGGCGGCGGCGCGACCGCGTCGCGGAGAAGGGCGGCCAGCCGTTCCCGCGCCGCCTCCCGGTTGCGCAGCTGCGAGCGCTGCTCGGAGGCCACAATCGTGATCACGCCGTCCACGAGGCGGGCGGCGAGCCGTTCGAGCGCGCGGGCCCTGAGCGCCGGGCCGAGGGCGGTGGTGCGCGCGAGGTCGAAGCTCAGCTCGACCCGGCTGTCGGTGGTGTTGACGCCCTGGCCGCCCGGGCCGGACGAGCGGGAGAAGCGCCAGGCGAGCTCCGCCTCGGGCACGACGATCGAGCCGCGCACGTGCAACGGGCCTGACATCGGTTCACTCCTTTGGCATACGGATTCGGTGTGCGGACGGGACGACCAACTTATCGGGGTAGATATCACCGCCGCTCTCCATTTATCACCGTAAACGCGGACGGTGGGTTGTCGCGGTCCATGGCGTCGTGCACAGTGGCCCCCGTATTCCAGGCGACCGTATTCCAAGCGACAGGGACGGGCGGGAGCATGACCTCGATCGTGGGCGTCCACGGCATCGGCAAGTACCACTACTACGAGGACGCCGGCGGGTCGGCGGGCGGCGCGGCCGAGGCGATGCGGGCCAAGTGGAACGTCTACCTGCATCAGGGACTCACCGGCCGGGCGGACGGCGCCGGCGACTACTTCGCCGAGATCGCCTACTACGCCCACCACCTGCACAGCGGGCCGCCGGCGCCGCCGCGCCAGATGGCGGTGCCGGCCAAGCTGGTCCTCGCCGACTGGGCGGTCCAGCTCGGCGGTCCGTTCCGCGACGCGGCGGGGGAGTCGCTCACCGGTCTCGCGCACCGGCTGGCCGGGTGGCTGCTCGCGAGGATGGGCCCGCAGGCGGTGCGCTTCGCCCAGGACTTCTGCCCGGAGGTGGCCGCCTATCTCGGCGGCGGCGACCCGCGCGTGCGGGCCCGCGAGGCGGTGGCCGACGTCGTCCGCAGGCGCCGTCCCCGGGTGGTCGTCGCCCACTCCCTCGGCAGCGTCGTGGCCTACGAGGCGCTGTGGGCGCACCCCGATCTCCCGGTCGAGTTACTGGTGACGCTGGGCAGCCCGCTCGGCATGCGCGACGTCGTCTTCGAGCGGCTCGCGCCGGTCCCGGTGCGGGGCCGGGGAGCGCGCCCGCCGGGGGTGCGCCGCTGGATCAACATCGCCGACAAGGACGACATCGCGGCGATCCCGGCCATGCTGGCGTCGTGCTTCGACGGCGTCGAGCGGGACGTCTCCTGCGACATCGACTGGCTCGATTTCCACACCGTGCGCAACTACCTGCGCTGCGGGAGCGCCAACGAGTTCCTCAGGGCCTACGTGACCTGAGTTCCGCACACCGGTTATGATCGTACGACCATGAAGACTGTGCTTTTCGACTACGGCAACGTCGTGTCGCTTCCCCAGGCCCCCGAAGACGTCGCGCGCATGGCGGGAGGTGATCGGGGGTTCGAGGACCGCTACTGGCAGGTGCGGCTCGACTTCGACCGGGGCTCGCTCGACCCGGCCGCCTACTGGTCGCACGTGTACGGCAGGCCGATGGCCGGTGCGGATCTGGACGCGGTCGTCGCCCTCGACGTGGCGAGCTGGTCGCGGCCCAACGAGGAGACCGTGGGGATCGTCGACGAGCTGGCCGGGGCCGGGGTGCCCATGGCGCTGCTGTCCAACATGCCGGTCTGCGTCGCCGAGGGCATCGACGGGCTGCCGTTCATGCGGCCGATCGGCCCGCGGTTCTACAGCGGCCGGATGGGGCTGGTGAAGCCGGAGCCGGAGATCTTCCACGAGACCGTGGCCTGGCTCGGGGTCGCCCCCGGAGACCTCGTCTTCGTGGACGACCGGCCGGAGAACGTCGCGGCGGCCGAGCGGGCCGGGCTCGCCGCCGTCCACTTCCGCGACGCGGCCGCCCTGCGTGAGGATCTCAAGGAGCTTCTGGTTTGAGCTTCAGCGGGGGAGCGTCGACCGGGCAGCCGGGGGCGGGCGGTTCGGGCGCGGTCGCGAGGACGTTCGTCCTGATCGTGACGAACGTGACGACCGCCGCGACGGCCATCATGGCCGCGCCGACCAGCATCGCCGTGTGGAACCCCTGGGTGAACGCCGCCGGCGAGTCGTAGGCGTCCCCCGTCAGCCCCACCAACGGCGGGACGGCGGCGACGGCCAGGAGACCGCCCGTCCTGGCCAGGGCGTTGTTGATCCCGCTCGCGACGCCCGCGTACCGCTCCTCCGCAGTGGACAGCACGGTCGCGGTGAGCGGGGCGACGGCGGCGGACAGGCCGAGCCCGAACACGACCGCCGAGGGCAGCACGTCGGCGAAATAGGACGAGTCCGGACCGATACGGCTCATCAGCAGCAGTCCGGCCGCGCACAGGAAGATCCCTGCCGTCATGGGGAGGCGGGGACCCACCCGCTTCGCCAGTTCGCCGGCCCGGGGCGACAGCAGCAGCATGAGGATCGTGACCGGGAGCATCGCCGACCCGGCGGCGATGGGAGACAGGCCGGCCGACACCTGGAGCTGGACGACCAGCAGGAAGAACACCAGGCCCATCGCCGCGTACATGACCAGCGTGACGACGTTGACCGCGGTGAACTCGCGCGAGGCGAACACGCCCACGGGAACGAGGGACCGGGGGGAGCGCCGGATCTCCACCACCACGAAGCAGGCGGCCAGGACGAGCCCGGCGGCCAGCGGCAGCAGCCCGTCGCCCGCGAGGATCAGGCCGTACGTCAGGCCGGCCAGCGCGGGGGCGGCGAGGACGGTCCCGAGCACGTCGAAGCGGCCGTGCGGCCCGGCGGCCCGGGTCTCGGGCACGTGCCGGGCGGCGACGCCGACCACGACGGCCGCGAGCGGAAGGTTGAGCAGGAAGACCCACCGCCAGCCGGCCGTCTCGACGAGCCAGCCGCCGAGCAGCGGCCCGAGGGCGGCGGCCACGCCGCCCAGCCCCGACCAGGCGCCGACGGCGCGCGGGCGGTCGTCCGGCGCGTAGCTCGCCTGGATGATCGCCAGCGACCCGGGGATGAGCAGGGCCCCGCCGATTCCCTGGAGCGCGCGGGCGAGCACGAGCACGGACGTGTTCGGCGCGGCCCCGCACAGGGCGGAGGCCAGGGCGAACCAGACCACCCCGGCGACGAAGATCTTCCGCCTGCCGAGCCGGTCGCCCAGCGACCCGCCCAGCAGGATCAGGGCGGCCATGGTGAGCGTGTACGCGTTCACGGTCCACTGGAGGCCGGACATCCCGGCGTGGAGGTCGCGCCCGAGGGCCGGAAGGGCCACGTTGACCACGGTGCCGTCGAGCGTGGCCATGCCCGACCCGAGGACCGTGGTGAGCAGCACCCACCGGCCCGGAGCCGAGCGAAGCCGGATGTTTCCGGATGTCATGGACGCCATCATGCGTTACCCGGAGGAGTGATTGCGTCGTCGCGATCTGGTGGATTACATGATTACGATCGCTCACAGCGAACTGACGCAGAACAGGGAACAGGATTGGACTCCTGTTAGTTGAGCCGACATAACTCAACCTAGTGGAGTGCTGATGTCCCAGATCCTTCCCGTCCTCCCGCTCGACGACGAGGTCGTCCTGCCCGGCATGGTCGTGCCCCTCGATCTGTCGGCCTCCGAGGTCCGCGCCGCCATCGACGCCGCCCGCGCCAACGGCGAGAGCACGGTCCTGCTGGTGCCCCGCATAGACGGCCGCTACGGCCCGGTGGGCGTGAGCGCCGTCGTGGAACAGGTCGGCCGCCTGCCGGGCGGGGAGCCCGCGGCCGTGGTCCGCGGCGTCGACCGCATGCGCGTCGGCACCGGCACCACCGGCCCGGGTGCGGCGCTGTGGGTCGAGGCGACCGTGCTGGAGCCGGTCACGGCCGGGCCGAGGGCCGAGGAGCTGGTCAAGGAGTACAAGGCCCTCACCACCACGATCCTGCAGAAGCGGGGCGCGTGGCAGGTGGTCGACGCGGTCAACCAGATCGCGGACCCCGCCGTCCTCGCCGACAGCGCGGGATACGCCCCCTGGCTGCAGACGCCGCAGAAGCTGCTGCTGCTGGAGACCGCCGACCCGGCCGAGCGGCTGGACAAGCTGGTCGGCTGGGCCCGCGACCACCTCGCCGAGCTGGACGTCGCGGAGACCATCCGCAAGGACGTCCAGGAGGGCATGGAGAAGCAGCAGCGCGAGTTCCTGCTCCGCCAGCAGCTCGCGGCCGTGCGCAAGGAGCTCGCCGACCTCAACGGGGACCCCTCCGACGAGGAGGAGGACTACCGCGCCCGCATCGAGGCCGCCGACCTGCCCGGGAAGGTCAGGGAGGCCGCGCTCAAGGAGGTCGACAAGCTGGAGCGGGCCTCCGACCAGTCGCCCGAGAGCGGCTGGATCCGCACCTGGCTCGACACCGTGCTCGACATCCCGTGGAACGTCCACACGACCGACGAGTACGACATCGCCGGGGCCCGCGCCGTGCTCGACGCCGACCACACGGGTCTGGACGACGTGAAGGACCGCATCGTGGAATACCTCGCGGTGCGCAAGCGCCGGGCCGACCAGGGCCTCGGCGTGGTCGGCGGCCGCCGTAGCGGCGCCGTCCTCGCGCTGGCCGGCCCTCCCGGAGTCGGCAAGACCTCGCTCGGCGAGTCGGTCGCCCGCGCCATGGGCCGCAGGTTCGTCCGCGTCTCCCTCGGCGGCGTCCGCGACGAGGCGGAGATCCGCGGTCACCGGCGCACGTACGTGGGGGCGCTGCCCGGCCGGATCGTGCGCGCCATCCGCGAGGCGGGCTCGATGAACCCGGTCGTGCTGCTCGACGAGATCGACAAGGTCGGCGCCGACTACCGGGGCGACCCGACGGCCGCGCTGCTCGAGGTGCTCGACCCGGCGCAGAACCACACGTTCCGCGACCACTACCTGGAGGTCGAGCTCGACCTGAGCGACGTGCTGTTCCTCGCCACGGCCAACGTGCTGGAGCAGGTGCCCGGCCCGCTGCTCGACCGCATGGAGATCGTCACGCTCGACGGCTACACCGAGGACGAGAAGGTCGCCATCGCCCGCGACCACCTGCTCCCGCGCAACCTGGACAAGGCCGGCCTCACCGCCGACGACGTGACGGTGGAGGAGGGGGCGCTGCGCCGCCTGGCCGGCGAGTACACCCGCGAGGCCGGCGTCCGCTCTCTGGAGCGCTCGGTCGCCCGGGTCCTGCGCAAGGTGACGGCGAAGGTCGCCCTCGGCGAGGCGGCTCTCCCGGTGACGGTCACGGCCGACGGCCTGGTCTCCTATCTGGGCCGGCCGCGCCACGTGCCCGAGTCGTCCCTGCCGGAGGCCCGGCAGCGTACGGGGGTGCCGGGCGTCGCGACCGGCCTCGCGGTGACCGGCGCGGGCGGCGACGTCCTCTACGTCGAGGCGTCGCTGGCCGACCCGGAGACCGGGGCGACCGGTGTGACCCTGACCGGTCAGCTGGGCGACGTGATGAAGGAGTCGGCGCAGATCGCGCTGTCCTTCCTGCGGTCGCGCGGCGCCGAGCTGGAGTTGCCGGTCGGGTCGCTCAAGGACAGGTCGGTGCACATCCACGTGCCCGCGGGCGCGGTGCCGAAGGACGGCCCGTCTGCCGGTGTCACGATGACCACCGCCCTGGCCTCGCTGCTGTCGGGCCGCCCGGTCCGCGCCGACGTGGCGATGACCGGCGAGGTGTCCCTCACCGGGCGGGTGCTGCCCATCGGCGGGGTCAAGCAGAAGCTGCTGGCCGCCCACCGGGCGGGCATCACCACCGTGCTCATCCCGGCGCGCAACGAGCCCGACCTGGACGACGTCCCGGCCGAGGTGCTGGCCGACCTCACCGTCCACGCGGTGAGCGACGTCCGCGAGGTCCTCGACCTGGCCCTCACTCCGGCGACGGTCGCCCAGCAGCGGGCGGTCGCCTGACCCTTCCGCGCACACGGCCCGCGTCTCCGCATCGGAGACGCGGGCCATATGTGGACGAATCATTCAGTCACTTGACCAGATGATTCGTCCATGCTGTCATGGCCTCATGTTGTACGCCACACCGGCACTGGACGCCGTGGACGAGAAGGTGCTCGCCGAGATCGAGGAGATGCGGCGCGACCTGAAATACCGGCTGGCCGAGGCCCACCGCTGGGACGGCCTGCTGCGGCGGCAACTGCAGGCGCGGGCGATCCAGGGGTCCAACTCCATCGAGGGCTACCACGCCAGCGTCGAGGACATCGAGTCGATCATGTCCGGCGAGGACCCGCTGGAGACGTCGGCGGCCGTGGCACGGGAGATCGCCGGCTACCGGCAGGCGCTCACCTACATCGGCACCCTCTCGCAGGCGTGCGCCTTCCACTACGACGCGGGCCTGCTCCACGCGCTCAACTTCATGATGATCGGTCACCACGCGGACAAGACGCCGGGCACGGCGCGCCCCGGCGGGATCTATGTGCGGAACTCCGCGACGGGCGAGGTGGTCTACGAGGGTCCGGACCATGAGCAGGTCCCCGGCCTGCTGGCGGAGCTGGTCGAGTGGCTCAACGAGGGCGACCTCGACGCGCCCAGCTACGTCCGCGCCGCCATGGCGCACTTCAACCTGGTGGCCATCCACCCGTGGCGGGACGGCAACGGCCGCATGTCGCGGGCGCTGCAGACGCTCGTGCTGGGCCGCGACCAGATCACCACACCGGAGTTCTCGTCCATTGAGGAGTGGCTAGGAACCGGCGAGACCACTCTTGAGTACTACCAGGCGCTTCGGATGGTGCAGAACGGCCAGTGGAGCCCGCACCGGGACACCCTCTCGTGGGTGCGGTTCGTGCTGCGCTGCCACCACATGCAGGCGCAGCGGGTGGGGCGCCGGCTCGCCGAGGCGGGCGAGGTGTGGCTGCTGCTGGAGGAGCGGACCGGGGCGCAGGGCCTGCATCCGCGCACGGTCTCGGCGCTCTACCAGGTGTTCGTCTCCAGGCGGCTGCGCCGGGGCATGTACCAGGCCGACGAGGGGCTGAGCCAGGGCCAGGCCGCCCGCGACCTGCGCGAGCTGGCGGCCGCCGGATGGCTCCAGCCGTACGGCGAGACGAAGGGCCGCTTCTACGCGCCGGGGCCGAACATGACGGAGATCAAGGCCGCGTTCGCCGAGCGGGCCAGGCCGCTGCGTGACCCCTACCGGGCGCTGGAGAGCTGACTGGAGGCGTCGGGAGCTCGCGCCTACCGCGCCGAAAGCAAACCGAGTAACGTTCGGTTATGCACCCTGGGGCGATCGCGGCGGTGACACCGGACAAGCCTGCGGTGATCATGGCGGGCTCCGGCCGCGTGATCACCTTTCGCGAACTCGACGAGGAATCCAACCGGCTGGCCCATCTGCTGCGGGCCGCGGGCCTGAAGCCCGGCGACCACATCGCCTTCATGCTGGAGAACCATCCGCTCTTCCTCGTGATCGCGTGGGCCGCGCACCGCTCGGGCCTGTACTACACCGCGATCAGCTCCCGGCTCCAGGCCGACGAGCTGACGTACATCGTGGACAACTGCGAGGCGCGGGTCTTCATCTCGTCGGCGAAGCTCGCCGGCGTCGCGAGCGCCGTCACCGAGGCCACGCCCGGAGTCGAGCTGCGGCTCATGGTCGACGGCCTCGCCCCGGGCTTCGCCTCCTACGAGGAGGCCGTGGCGGGGCGGCCCGTCACGCCGCTCGACGACGAGTGCCAGGGCGCCGACATGCTCTACTCGTCGGGCACCACGGGACGCCCCAAGGGGGTCAAGCCGCCGCTCAGCCGGGCGCCGCTGGAGGCCCCGGGGGCCTTGGTGCAGCTCATCCAGTTCCTGTTCGCGCCCTCTGCCGACAGCGTCTACCTGTCGCCCGCGCCGCTCTACCACGCCGCTCCGCTGCGTTTCAGCATGTCCTTCCAGCGCCTCGGCGCGACCGTGGTGGTGATGGAGAGGTTCGACCCCGAGGAGGCGCTGGCGCTCGTCGAGCGGCACCGGGTCACCCACGCGCAGTGGGTGCCGACGATGTTCGTCAAGATGCTCAAGCTGCCCGAGGAGGTGCGCCGGCGCTACGACCTGTCGTCGCTGGGCTGCGCCGTCCACGCCGCCGCGCCCTGCCCCGTCGAGGTCAAGGAGCGGATGATGGAGTGGTGGGGGCCGATCGTCCACGAGTACTACGCGGGCACGGAGGGCAACTGCTTCCTGTACGCGGGCCCGGAGGACTGGCTCGCCCACAAGGGCACGGTGGGCCGGCCGCTGCTCGGGGTCACCCACGTCCTCGACGACGACGGCGCCGAGCTGCCGCCCGGCGAGCACGGCACGGTCTACTTCTCCGACGGACCGAAGTTCGAGTATCACGGCGATCCCGGGAAGACCGCGTCGGTCCGGGACCCCGGGGGCCGCGGCTGGACCACGCTGGGGGACATCGGCTACCTGGACGAGGACGGGTTCCTCTACCTCACCGACCGGCGCTCGTACATGATCATCTCGGGTGGGGTGAACATCTACCCGCAGGAGGCCGAGAACGTGCTGGCGATGCATCCCAAGGTGGCCGACGTGGCCGTCTTCGGGGTGCCGGACCCCGAGATGGGCGAGCAGGTCAAGGCCGTCGTGCAGCCGGCGGACCCGGCGGGCGCCGGTCCCGCCCTGGAGGCCGAGCTGATCGCCTACTGCCGGGAACGCCTGGCCCACTACAAGTGCCCGAAGTCGGTCGACTTCCGGGACGAGCTGCCCCGCCACCCCACGGGCAAGCTGTACAAGCGCCTGCTCAGGGACGAGTACTGGCCTCGGACGAGCTGACATAAAGTACGCGTAGGGCGCTCGGGGATCCCTACTGCTGATCGCTTAGCGTGACCTTATCGCCGATGCGTCATCGTATTACGTGTACCGGCGGATCGCCGGGATCACCGGCGAATCCATTGAGGGGGATGGCGATGAGCTCACACGAGCACGTTCCCGGCAACGAGAACACCGAGATACTCCCCGGTCACGGCTGGAGCCAGTTCGGCAGCACCCCGCCGCAGCACGGGCAGTACACCGGGGCGTACCAGTCGTACGGCGCCTACGGGAGCGGCTCCTATGACACGGGGCAGTTTCCGCCGCCGGCGGCGCGCAAGGGCACGCTGACCACCCGTCAGAAGGCGGGCGCGGGCCTCGCGCTCGTGGCCGTGGCACTGGGCGGCGGGGTCACCGGGGCCCTCGTCGCGAACAGCGTGAACGGCGGGCAGACGGTGATCGCGAGCCCGGTGGTCAAGGGAGTGGCCAACGCCTCGACCAACACGATCGCCGCGGTGGCCAAGGCGATCATGCCGTCGGTGGTGTCCATCGAGGTGAAGACCGCCACGGCCGGCGGCGAGGGGTCCGGTGTCATCCTGTCGGCCGACGGGCTGATCCTGACGAACAACCACGTGGTGGGCATCGGTGGCGCGGGCGGGGGCGGCGGCACG
This sequence comes from Microbispora bryophytorum, assembly GCF_006874465.1. Classification (GTDB taxonomy): domain Bacteria; phylum Actinomycetota; class Actinomycetes; order Streptosporangiales; family Streptosporangiaceae; genus Microbispora; species Microbispora bryophytorum. The sequence goes on from NZ_VIRL01000012.1 coordinate 108,642, forward strand.
GTCACCGTGAAGTTCAGCGACGGCAAGACCGCCAGCGCCATCGTCAAGGGCACCGACCCCACCACGGACCTCGCGGTCATCCAGGCGCAGGGCGTGTCCGGCCTGACCCCCGCCTCCCTCGGCGACAGCGACAAGCTTCAGGTCGGCGACGCGGTCCTCGCGATCGGCAGCCCGCTCGGCCTGGAGGGATCGGTCACCTCCGGCATCGTGAGCGCCCTCGACCGCACGCTGACCGAGGCCCCCGAAGAGCAGCAGCAGCCGCAGTTCCCCTGGGGCATGGAACAGCAGCAGCCGCAGAGCCAGGGAACCACGATCGGCGGCATGATCCAGACCGACGCCGCGATCAACCCCGGCAACTCGGGCGGCGCGCTGGTCAACGCCTCCGGGCAGGTCGTCGGTGTCAACACGGCGATCGCCACGTCGGGCTCCAGCTCGGGCAACATCGGCGTCGGCTTCGCGATCCCCATCAACACCGCGAAGCTCGTCTCCGACCAGCTCATCAAGACGGGCAAGGCGACGCACGCCTTCCTCGGCGTGAGCGTGGCCGACGCGGTCGGCGGCGCCTCCGGCGCGGTGGTCAGCTCGATCACGGCCGGCAGCCCGGCGGAGAAGGCCGGTCTCAAAGAGGGCGACCTGATCACCAGGATCAACGAGAAGGTGGTGGACAGCGCGGAGGCGCTGGTCGGCACCATCCGCGGCTCCCGCCCCGGCGACAAGGTGACCATCACCTTCACCCGTGACGGCAAGGAGAGCACCATCACCGCCGCGCTCGCGGAGCAGTCGGCGGGCTGACGGTTCGCGATCGTCGCCGGCGGGCCCCCGGGGGGACGGCCCGCCGGCGATCTACTTGCTCATCCCGGCGGTCATCCCGGCGATGATCTGCCTGGTCGCCAGGACGAACAGCACGAAGAGGGGCGCCGTGGCGAGGACCAGCCCGGCGAACAGCGCCGACCAGTCGGTCGTGTACTCGCCGAAGAACTGCGACAGCCCGCGCGGGATGGTGAACCTCTCGTCGGAGCGCAGCAGTACCAGCGGGTAGAGGAACTCATGCCACAGCGGCACGAACTGGAACAGCATCACCGACGCCAGCGCGGGCCGCACCAGCGGCAGCATGATCTGCCCGAAGATCCGGAACTCACCGGCCCCGTCGAGCCGGGCCGCCTCGTCCAGCTCGCCGGGCAGGGAACGGTAGAACGCCGACAGCACGAACACGCAGAACGGCACTCCGGACGCGGCGTACAGCAGCGTGAGCCCGAGCAGCGAGTCGATCAGGCCCATGGAGTCCATGAGATAGAAGATCGGCACGAGGCCCAGGCGGATCGGCAGCATCAGCCCCGCCAGGAAGTACGCCCCGAGCACCCGGTTGCCGGCGAAGTCGTAGCGGGCCAGCGGATAGGCCGCCAGCGCGGAGACCGCCGTGCCGAGCAGCACCGCGCCACAGGTGACGACCAGCGAGTTCAGCAGGTAGGCGCCGAACGACGCCTCCGTCCACACCCGGCCGTAACTACGCAGCGTGGGGGACGCCGGCAGCCCCAGCGGCGCGGTGAAGATCTCGCTCGTGGGCCGCAGCGAGTTGAGCACCATGACGACCAGCGGCAGCAGCGCGACGACCGCGTAGCCCCACAGCAGCAGGTGGACGGCCACGCGCCCGGGAGCCCGGTGCCGGGCCGTCACAGGAGCCGCCTCTCCCGGCGGCGGAAGTACGAGCCGGCCAGCAGCGACACTCCGAAGATGAACACGAACATCAGCACGGCGAGCGCCGACGACCGCCCGATGGCCTCCGTGCCGCCCTCCACGAACGCGACCCGGTAGAACAGCAGGCCCAGCACGTCGGTCGAGCCCGCCGGGGAGCCGGTCGACCCGGCCATCGCGTAGACCAGCCCGAAGGCGTTGAAGTTGCCGATGAACGTCAGCACGCTCACCACACCGATCGCCGGGGTGAGCAGCGGCAGCGTCACGCGCCGGAACGCCTGCCGGGCCGATGCGCCGTCGACCCGGGCCGCCTCGTGGTATTCGGCCGGGATTCCGGCGAGGGCGGCGGAGAACAGCAGCATGGGGAAACCCACCCACTGCCACGCGTTGACCACGATGACGATCGGCAGCGCCGTCCGCGTGTCACCCAGCCAGGGCAGGGCCCACGAGTCCAGCCCGGCCGCGTCGAGCAGCGAGTTGACCGGGCCGAACGTCGGGTTGAGCAGCAGGCTCCACAGGTAGCCGACGACCAGCGGATCCACCAGGTAGGGCGTGGTGAACGCGGCCTGCAGGAATCGCTTGCCGCGCCCGTACCGGTGGAGCAGCAGGGCGAACAGCAGCCCGAACGTGTTCTGGATCAGCATCGTCCCGGCGAAGAACAGCGCGTTGTGCCCGAACGCCCGCCACAGCTGCTGGTCGTAGGGGTAGACGCCGAACAGGTCCCGGTAGTTGCCGAGCCCGGCGAAGCCCGCCTGCCGGATCCCGCGCCACTCGAAGAAGCTGTAGTCGAGCGCGGTGACCAGCGGATAGACGATGAAGACCGAGTAGAGCAGGAGCGCCGGCAGCAGGAAGACGGCCAGCACCCGCCACCGCGGCACGTACCTGCGGCCGGCGCCGGTGCGTGCCGCGCGGCGCGCGCTCAGTCTCCCGGTTTGAACCACTGCTCGACGCCCTTCTGCAGGCTCTCGGCGACCGCCTTCGGCTCGGTCTGGCCGATCAGCATCTTCTGCACCTCGTCCCGGAAGACCGCGTCGCCGTTCGGCTGGCCGTACCGGAAGTCGACGAGCAGTGTGTACGGCGCGCCGTTGGCGGCGTAGTTCTTCGCCATCTCGGCCAGCAGCGGGTCCGACGGCGTGACCCCGGGGACCGCGGACAGCTGCTTGAGCTCACTGGCGTAGAGCTGCCCGAACTCCGGCGTCGCCATCCACCTGACCAGTTCGAGCGCCTCGGCCTGGTGGGCCGACCCGGCGTTGACGCCGAACGAGCCGTCGGCCCAGCCCGGGGTGACCGGCGTGGTCACCGGGGAGCCGGGCGGCGGCGGCACCTGGAAGGCGCCGACCTCCAGGCTCGGGTTGGCCGCGAGCACGGGCGCCAGGTCGAAGCTGCCCGTGGGGTACATCGCGGCCTTCCCGGTGGCGAACAGCGCCTGGACGTCGGGGATCTTGACGGCCACCACGTTCTTGGGGAAGTACGGCTCCAGGTCCTTGAGCAGCGTGATCGAGGCCGTGAAGTCGGGGTCGGTGAACTTCTTGGCGCCGCTCAGCAGCGCGTCCCGGAATCTGGCGCTGCCGTAGCGGGCGTTGCCGAAGATCTCGTGGACGATCGGCAGCGTCCAGGTGGCGTCGGGCCCGGCCGCGACGGCGAACGGCGTGATCCCGGCCGCCTTCAGCCTCCCGGCCGCCGCGATCATGTCGTCCCAGGTGGCGGGGGGCCGGATGCCGTTGTCGCCGAACAGCTTCTTGTTGTAGAGCACCTGGAGCGTCTGGTAGGCGAACGGCACGCCGTAGATCTTGCCGTCCTTGTGGCCCTTCGCGCCTTCCAGCAGCTTGGCGTCGAAGCCGGACAGGGCCTCGACCCTGCCGTCCAGCGGCACCAGCCGGCCCGCCTCGACCAGCGGCTGGAGCCCGCCGTAGGCCCGCAACTGGGCGACGTCGGGCCCGGCGGAGCCGGACAGGCCGGTGGCCAGGATGGTGTTGTACTCGGTGGCCTGGAACGGCTTGAACTCGACGTGGATCTTGGGGTGCGACTTCTCGAACGTGGCGAGGATCTTCTCGTACGCCTTGACGTCCTCCACCCGCCACGACCACAGGCTCAGCGTGACCTTGTCGCCGTCCGCCTCGCCGCCCCCGGGAGCGCATGCCGCCAGCGCCACCGCGAGCACGCCGATCGCTCCCGCGATCCACCTCTTGATCATCGGAAACCTCCGAGGAACCCCCGCCTCCGGGCGGATTCGCACTGTGTAGGTAAATGCCATGCAGGGCCATCGTGTTGCCTGAAAATTACTTACATCTGACAAGATCCGCAATGCCTTCTTCACAGAAGGTTGACGCGAACAGGCGGCGGGGCGAGAGCGTTCAGCCGCGGGGGCGGGTGAGGGCCTCGGACTCCCACAGGTCGCGGTAGTAACCCGGCGCGGCGACGAGGTCGGCGTGCGCGCCGCGCTGGGTGACCCTGCCGCCCTCCAGCACGACGATCTCGTCGACCTGTTCCAGGCCGCGCAGCCGGTGGGTGACCAGCAGCATGGTGCGGCCCCGGGTGGCGTCCAGCAGGTCGGCCATCAGCAGGTCGGCCGTCTCCTCGTCAAGGGCCTCGGCCGGCTCGTCCAGCAGCAGCACCGGCGGGTCGTACAGCAGGGCCCGGGCCAGCGCGAGCCGCTGGAGCTGGCCGCCGGAGACGGTGCGGCCGTCCTCGCCGAGCACCGTGTCCCAGCCGGTGCGCTCGGTCCAGGCGTCCAGGCGGGCCCGCCGTACGGCCGCCTCGATGTCCTCGGTGGACGCCTGCGGCCCGGCCAGGCGCAGGTTGTCGCCGACAGTGGCCTGAAAGACGTACGGGTCCTGGGTGAGGCCCGTGACGAGCGCCCGCACGTCGTCGGAGGACAGGCGCCGCACGTCGACCCCGTCGAGCCGGATCGCGCCCGACTCGATCTCCACGGTCCGCATCAGCGCCGACAGCAGAGTGCTCTTGCCCGCGCCGCTCGGGCCGACCACCGCGACGCGGCGGCCCGGCGTCAGCGTCAGGCTCACGCCGTTCAGCGCGGGCTCACGCCCGCCGTGGCGCACCACGAGGTCGTCGACCTCGACCGTCAGCGGCGGCTCGGGCGCGGGCGCCGGGTCGGCGGGCTCGCGCACCGCCGGGGGAGTGGCGGCGGTCTCCCCGAGCCTGCGCAGCGCCGCGACCACCCCCGCGAACCGCTCCCCCGCCGCCGCCAGCGGCAGCGCGGGCTCGAAGGCGACCAGCGAGGTCAGGGCGGCCACGGCGGTCGCGACCCGATCGAGACCGGCGGCCTGGGCCGTCAGGACCACGGCGACGACGGTCAGCCCCTGCGTGAGCATGCCGACGCCGAGCGCGGCGGCGTTGATCCAGGCCTGCCCCCGCTCCAGCCGGGACAGCCGCCCGTCGGCGTCCATCGCCGCCGACAGGGCCCGGTCACGCGCGCCGTACGCCGCGAGGTCGGCCGCGCCGTGGACGAGGTCGGCCACCCGGGCGGCCAGGTCGGCGCGGGCCGGGGCGATCCGGGCCGACCAGCGCCGCGCGGCGGCGGCCGTGCCCGCGGGCAGCAGCACCCCGGCGACGAGCAGTCCGGCGGCGAGCGCGAACGCGGCGGCGGGCAGCAGGAAGCCCGCGACGACGACGGCGGCGACGCCGGTGATCAGCGCGGCGACGGCCGGCAGCAGGCAGCGGACGAGCAGGTCCTGCACGGCGTCGGTGTCGTCCACCATGCGGCTGAGCAGGTCGGCCCCGCGCTGCGGCAGCGGCCCGGCCGGGATCAGCGCCCGGTAGAGACGCTCGCGGGTGCCCGCCTGGGCCCGCAGCGCGACGTCGTGCCCGGCCAGGCGCTCGCCGTACCGGAACACGCCGCGGGTGGTCGCGAACGCACGCACGGCCACGATCGCGACCGACAGCGCGGCCAGGGGCGGCTGCTCGGCGGCCCGCGTGATCAGCCAGGCGGCCGACGCGATGAGCGCGACCCCCGCGAGGTCGGCCGCCGCCGCGGCGAGCGCGGCGAGCACGAGCCGCCGGCCCATGCCGGTGCCGGTGACCACCGCCAGCGGTGAAGCCGCCGTGGTCGTCTGCGCGCGGCTCATCGGGCCTCCCCGCCCTGCGCGGGAACCTGGGGGACGAGGGCGCCGCCGTCGAGGCGGACGACCCGGTCGGCCAGGTCGATCATCGCCGGGCGGTGCGCGACGATGATCGCCGTGCGCCCCTCGGCCAGCCTGCGCGTGGCCGCCACGATCGCCGCCTCGCTCCTGCCGTCGAGCCGCGCCGTGGGCTCGTCCAGCAGCAGCACCTGGGCGGCGGGGCGGCAGAAGGCCCTGGCCAGGGCGACCCGCTGGCGCTGGCCCGCCGACAGGTTGGCGCCGCGCTCGCCGAGCGGGGTGTCGTACCCCTGCGGCAGGGCGCCGGCGAACTCGGCCACCTGCGCCGCCTCGGCGGCGGCCCTGATCACCGCCGCGTCCGTGTTCAGCGGACCGTCGGCCGAACCGAGCGCGATGTTGTCGGCCACCGACGTCGCGAACAGGTGCGGGCGCTGCGGCACGAAGGCGAGCCGCCGCCGCCACTCGTCGAGGTCGAGGCCGGCCAGATCCGTCCCGTCCGCGAGCACCCGCCCCTCCGAGGGGGTCACGAACCCGAGCAGCAGGTGCAGCAGCGTGCTCTTGCCCGCGCCGCTCGGGCCCACGATCGCCACCCGCTCACCCGGCCGGATGACCAGCGAGACGCGGTGGAGGGCGGTCTCCTCGCGGCCCGGGTAGCGCACGGTGACGTCCTCCAGCCGGATCTCCGGCGGCCCGCCGGCGGGCGCGGCACGCCCGGCGCCCGTCCTGGCGGCGGCCGGCCCGGTCTCCTGTCCAATCTCCGGCCCGGTCTCCTGCTGCGGATTCACCACCGCGAACACCTCGTCGGCGGCGGCGACGCCCTCCATGGCGGCGTGGAAGCGGGTGCCCATCGCGCGCAGCGGCAGGTACGCCTCCGGGGCCAGCAGCAGCACGAGCAGCGCCGTACGCAGGTCGAGCGAGCCCGACAGCAGCCGCAGCCCCACCGGCACCGCGACCAGGGCCAGCGACAGCGACGCCACGAGTTCGAGCACCAGCGACGACAGGAACGCCACCCGCAGCGTGCGCATGGTCGCGGCGCGGTGGGCCTCGGCCACCTCGCGGATCACCGACGCCTGGTAGCGGGCCCGGCCGAAGGCCCGCAGCGTGGGCAGGCCGCGTACGACGTCGAGGAAGTGGCCGCCGAGGCGGGCCAGCGCGCGCCACTGCCGTTCCGTCACGGTCTTGGTGGTCCATCCGACCAGCGCCCCGAAGATCGGGATCAGCGGCAGCGTGAGCACCACGATCACGGCGGTGGCCAGATCGGCCACGAAGAGCCGGACCACGACCGCGAGCGGCACGACCCCGGCCACGGCGACCGCCGGCAGGTAGCCCGTCAGGTAGGGGTCGAGCGCGTCCAGTCCCCGGCCCGCGAGCGTCACCAGCTCACCCGACCGGTACGCCGGTCCGAGACCCTCCACCCGGCCGAGGAGTAGCCGCCGCAGGGCTGACTTGAGCGCGGTGGCCGCGCGGCCCGCGAGCACTCCCTGCGCCCATCCGAGCAGCCCGCGGCAGGCGACGACGAGCGCCAGCGGGAGCAGAACGGCGGCCGCGAACCGGCCGGACAGCACTCCGGCCAGCAGCTCCGCCTGCACGAGCACGAGCAGCCCGGCCGCCACCGCCGCCGCCAGACAGCAGGCGAGATGGACGCGGACGCTCCGCTCCGCGCGGGCCAGCCGGAGGAGATCCCTGTGCAACGGTCCCCCATCAGAAGAACGTCGGCAGCGCGCCCCTGGAGAAGGTGCGCCATACCCATACTTGCGCGCCCACGAGGATGGGGGCGGCCGGGACCACCATGACACTGAGCACAGTCAGTGTCTGATCCGGGGCGGCGTTGCCGAGCATGTGACCGGCCGCGGCCGCCATGACCAGGACCGCGGGCGCGGCGGCGGCGCAGGCCGACAGCAGCAGAGCCCGCCCGCTCCCGCGCGGGCCGTCCTGCAGCCGCCAGGCCGCGAAGGTGCGGCCGTGCCAGGCGAGCAGCGCGAGCAGCGCCAGACCTCCCGCCACGGCCGGGACGTCGAGAGGCGAGGCGGGCAGACCGCGCGCGACGGCCACGAGGATCGCGCCCCAGGCGAGCGCCAGCCCCGTCGAGCCCGCCCACAGCGCGCCGTCCCACGCCAGCCTCCAGGCGGCGCCGTCGGCCCTGCGGCGGAACCACAGCCCCGCGTCGCGCACGATCCAGGCCAGCAGCAGGACGACGACGAGGGGATACAGGCGGCTCAGCGCCCGGCCGTCCAGCACCGGGAACGCGCCGAACAGCACACCGGCGAGCGCGACCAGCCACACCTCGTTGGCGAGCACGAACGGCGCCATCGCGCCGACGAGGCGGTCGCGGTCGGCGGGGGAGCGGCCCAGCACGGGCAGCAGCGCGCCGAGCCCGATGTCGAAGCCCTCAAGGGCGAAGTAGCCGGCCAGCAGGACGGCGAACGTCAGGAACCAGAAGATGTCCATGGGGAGCGTGTCCTCTACAGCGAGTGGGCGGGGACGGGCTCCGCGGTGACGGGAAGGTCCGCGGCGCCGAGCGCGACCCGTCCCGGGCCGCGCCGTACGGCACGGGCGATGAGGACGTAGTCGACGAGGGCGAGCAACCCGAGCACGCCCGCGAACCCCGCGAAGGAGGCGGTGATGTCCGCCCGGGTCAGCCCGGGGGTGAGGGCGTCGGCCACGGAGAGCTTGCCGTACACCATCCAGGGCTGGCGGCCGACCTCGCGGACGAGCCAGCCGGCGATCGCCGCGACGAACGGCAGCGGGGTCATGACCATGAGGAGCGGGTGCAGCCAGCGCGAGCGGGCCAGCACGTCGCGGATGAGCAGCGGCGCCAGTACGAACATCACGGTGAACTGGACGAGCTGCCCGATCGTGATCATCAGTCCGAGCGCGGTGCCGGGGACCGCCCCGTGGAACTTGTCCGGCTGGACGTCGCCGACCGGCCCGAACTGCGCGTAGCCGAACCCCACGGTGAACAGCGACCCGACGAAGGCGGTCAGCACGCCGACGCGCAGGGACCGGGTGAAGAACTCCCGCTCGGGAGTGCGCCGGAACAGGTGGTAGGCGCTGGCGCCCATCACGACGAACCCGCCGGCCCAGAGGCCGGCGCTCAGCACGTGGGGGAGCGCGAAGACGAGGGTCGGGTTGGTGAACAGGGCGCCGAAGTCGCGCAGCACGAGCCGTCCGCCCTCCTCCGCCGAGCCCGCCGGGTTCTGCAGGAAGGAGTTGGCGACCATGATGAACAGCGCCGAGGCGTACGCCGTCAGCGTCACCAGCCAGATGCAGGCCACGTGGAGCCCGCGCGGCAGCCGGTGCCAGCCGAAGATCCACAGGCCCAGGAACGTGGACTCCAGGAAGAAGGCCAGCAGCGTCTCCATGGCCAGCGGCGCGCCGAACACGTCGCCCGCGTAGCGCGAAAGCCCGCTCCAGCTCATCCCGAACTGGAACTCCATCACGAGCCCGGTGACGATGCCGAGCGCGTAGTTGATCACGTAGATCTGCCCCCAGAAGCGGGTCATCCGCTCGTGCAGGGGGTTCCCGCCGATGGCGTACCGGGTGTGCATGATCGCCACCAGCGGGGCCAGCCCGAGCGTGAGCACGACGAACAGGAAGTGGAGGCTTCCCGTCACGGCGAACTGCGTCCGGGCGAGGTCGACGACGTCCATTGATTCTCCATGGGTAGGCTGTCTACATATAGACAGCCTACATATAGACTCGACGCATGAGTAACCGGGATAGGCTGCGGGCGTGAACGCCGACGCGCTCCGGGGCCATATGGACGCCCTGCTGCTGTCCGTGCTGGAGCATGAGCCGCTGCACGGCTACGCGATCATCGAGGCGCTGCGGGAGCGCAGCGGCGGGGAACTCGACGTGCCGACGGGTACGGTCTACCCCGCGCTGCGCAGGCTGGAGCGGGCCGGGCTGCTCGCCGGCGAGTGGGCCTCCGACGGGGGGCGCAAACGGCGGACCTACCGCCTCACCGACGCCGGGCGCAAGGCGCTGACAGGGGAGCGGTCGGCCTGGCGGTCGTTCACTACCGCGATAGGGAGCGTTCTCGATCCATTGCGCTGAGCGCGCGGACCGCCCTCGTGCAGCGCAGGCAGTGCGCCGCGCTGTACAGCATCCACCCGGCGAGCGCGTAGCTGATCAGGGACACGGCCACCCCGGGCAGGTAGCCGGAGAACCCCACCGGGCCCTGCGCGGCCGCCGCCAGCGTGAGGCCCATCACCGCGATCAGCGGCGTCTGGATCCAGACGAACAACCCGAGACCTCGGGTGACCAGCGCGGGGCGGCGGACAAGCCGTGCCCCGCGGCCGAGCGCGAGCAGCGCGAGGCCGCCTATCACGCCCACGCCGAGCTGGAGCAGGTCCACCGTCCTGGCCAGCGGCCCGAACCACACCGGCTTGATCTCGGCGACATGCGGGCTCTCGGGGAAGATCCGCCAGATCACCGCCCACATGAACGCGATGAGCGGCACGCTGAGGAACAGCAGGGCGGCCGTGCGGCGGCCCTGGCTCACCGTCAGCTCCCCCTGGAAGCCCGGTGCGACCTCGGGCACGGTCCCGAAGTCGGCGACCGCCAGCCGTTCGGCCTCGTCCCGGGGGAGACCCTCGCCCTCGTACGCCTCGGCCGCGTCGAGCAGGCTGTCGCGCGCCTCGGTCAGCAGGTCGCGCCTGGCGCCGCCCGGGCCCCGCAGCGCATGGCGCATCGACGCGACGTACTCGTCGATCGGGCCCGCGTTCCCCATCGTCCCTCCCCGGTCTGTGGCAAGCGTACGGCCGGGAGCCCGGGGGCGCATCAGGGTGATCCCTGACCCTGGCCCAAGGTCCTGTGCGGGCGGAGCCGTACGGCACTGCCGCCGCGGGCCGCCGTGCGCTGTGCTTGAGTATGTGGAGCGGGCAACGAGACGGCCAGCGGGCGTCTCCGGATCGGCAAAGGGGGGGAGCGGCACCGCTCCGGTTCGCAGATACCCTGTCCTCAGGTGAGACCGGCCCCCCAAAACATGGCCCTGTCCCTCCTGTGGCTGGAGGTGCGGGCCTTCTTTGTGGGTACAGGGATGCTCGTGGGCGGTGTCTTCTGACCGTTTCGCCGCGGCAACCCCCTGTTAACCCCGGTCGGCGAGACTGAGAGCGGAGAGCGAGGCGGAACGTGAACCAGCCGAAGATCGTGGTGGGCATCAACGGGTCGATGGCGTCGCAGGCCGCACTGCGGTGGGCCGCCGCCGAGGGTTCGCTGCGCGGGGCGCGGGTCGAGGCGGTGTACGCCTGGGAGTGGATGGGCGGGCTGCACGCCCACTACGCGCCGATCGCGAGCCGCACCTCACGGGAGGACGAGCACAGAACCGCGCTGGACGTGGCCGGTCAGGCCGTCGCCGAGCTCGGTGAGCGCCACGTCGAGCCGGTGGTCGTCGAGGGCTCGCCGGCGCAGGTCCTGCTGCGCGCGACCGAGGGCGCCGACCTGCTGGTGCTGGGCGCGCACGAGGCCGAGTCCGAGCCTTACCCCGTGCTCAATCCGGTCGTCTCCGCCTGCCTGCTGCGGGCCAGATGCCCGGTCGTCGTCGTGCTGCCCGGAATGGAGCACGACCGCCGTCCGGAAGTGCTCGCCGGCAGCCGGTCCTGACCCGGCCTCCGCCAGGGGCCGGATGTCCTCCCGGTCTCGGGACTTTCCGCCCTGCCGGATCGCACGGCCCGGGCGGAGCATGAGGCTATGGACCCCAACAGCCCGGCCGGCGGCCCGGCCGCCATCCGGGGCATCGTCGTGGGATACGACGGCTCCGACTTCGCCATGCAGGCGCTCGACTGGGCGATGGACGAGGCCGAGTTCAGGGACTCGCCCATCACCGTCTGCCACGCCTGGCAGTCGCCGTACGGCGCGGGTGACGAGGAGGCGCGCAAGTCGCTGCACCAGGCGGCCGAGCACGTGCTGTGGCACGGCGCGGAATGCGCCCGGCAGTGCACGAGCGGCGTCCGCGTGCGGGAGGACCTGTTCGAGGGGCCGGCCTCCGACCGGCTCGTCGCGCTGTCGGAGACGGCCGACCTCGTCGTCGTGGGGTCGCGCGGCCTGAGCGGCGCGGCCCGCCGCGTGATGGGGTCGGTCGCGGGGCACGTCGCGGCGCACGCGCTCTGCCCGGTGATCGTGGTCCGCGGCACGGGATCGCTGCCGCATCGCAGGAACCCCGGCCCCCTCGTCGTCGGCGTCGGCGGGGGCGACGACCACGTCCTCGCCTTCGCCTACCGCGAGGCGGCCCTGCGCCGGCTGTCGCTGATCGCGGTGCACGCGTGGCGCTACCCGGCCGCCGCCTGGAGCGCGGGCATGGCGCCCATGGTGATGTCCGACGTCCCCGGCCGGGAGGCCGTCGAGGCGCTGGAACGCGCCGTGGAGCCCTGGCGGGCGCGGTATCCGGACGTGCGCACCCTGCTCCAGCCCGTCGAGGGGTCCGTGCTCGACGTCCTGGCCGGCACCTCACCCGGTGCGACCATGCTGGTCGTCGGCGCGACCCGCGCCCGTGGGGTGCTCGGCAGGCTCGGGACGGTCACCCGGCCGCTGATCGACGCGGTCACCTGCCCGGTGGCCGTCGTCCATTGATGTCTTCCACTGATGTCGTCCACTGACGACCGGGGGACCGGTCCGGATGGGAGCGATCCATCCCGGACCGCGATGCGCAAGGGCAGCACGCCAACGGTTGCGACGCCAGGCGATCGGCAAATTCATACAAGTTTGCGGTAAAGACACTTATTGGTCCTGGTGTCGCAGAGGTCTACCCCTAAAGTCCGGGACATGCGTGCTCTTTCCCGGGCCTTTCCCGATGACCACCCCGGTGGCCGCGACCTGAGACGTGGCGCGAGCCGCGGCGGCCGCGTGGTCGCCGCGCTCGCCGCCGCCGGTCTCCTGGCCGCCGGTGTCGCGGTCGCGTCGCCGGCGCCCGCGTCCGCCGAGCCGGGCGCCGTGGTGATCAGCCAGGTGTACGGAGGCGGCGGCAACTCCGGCGCCCCCTACACCAACGACTACGTCGAACTGTTCAACCGCGGCACCGCCACGATCTCGCTGGACGGCTGGTCCCTCCAGTACACGAGTGCCACCGGGACCGGACAGTTCGGCTCCCAGAAGCAGGACCTGTCGGGCTCGCTCGCCCCCGGCGGGTATCACCTGGTCCAGCTGTCCGCCGGATCGACGCCGAGCGGTGCGCTGCCCTCCGCCGACACCACCGGAACGCTCAGCCTGAGCGCCACGGCCGGCAAGGTCGCCCTGGTCCGCTCGGCCGCCGGCCTCGCCTGCAACGGCGGCTCCTCGCCCTGCGCACCGGAGCAGGCCGCGCAGATCGCCGACCTCGTCGGGTACGGCACGGCCAACTACTTCGAGGGCACGGCGGCGGCCCCGGGCCTGAGCAACTCCACCGCCGCGGTGCGCGCCGGCGGCGGCTGCGCGGACACCGACGACAACGCCGCGGACTTCGCCGCGGGCACGCCCGCGCCGCGCAACGCCGCGACGCCCCCGGCTCCCTGCGGCGCCGTCTCCCCGTCCCCGTCCGCTTCGCCGTCCGCCTCGCCGACCCCGTCGCCCACACCCACGCCCACCGGCGACCCGTGCGAGGTGCCGGCGAACCGGCAGATCGCCGAGGTCCAGGGCGGCGGCGACACCTCCCCGCTCGCCGGGCAGACCGTCCGGGCCGAGGGCGTGGTGACCGGCGACTTCCAAGCCGCGAACCAGCTCAGCGGGTTCTACTTCCAGGACCCGACGCCCGACGCCGACCCGGCCACATCCGACGGCCTGTTCGCGTTCGCCCGGCCGACCCTGAAGGACGTCAAGGTCGGTGACCGCGTGCTCGTCACCGGCCGGGTCACCGAGTTCAACGGGCTCACCGAGCTGTCCCCCGTCACGGCCGTGGACGTCTGCGGCACCGGGACGATCACGCCGAAGGCCTACGACCTGCCGCGCGCCGACGGCGCCGCCTTCGAGCCGTACGAGAACGTGCTCGTGACCTTCCCCGAGCCGCTGACCGTGACCGACCACTACAACCTCGGCCGATACGGCGAGGTGACGGTCTCCGCCGGCGGCAGGCTCTTCCAGCCGACGGACCGGCCCGGCGTGGACCCCGCGCTCGACGCCCGCAGGTCGCTGCTGATCGACGACGGCTCCAGCACCGAGAACCCCGCCGCCATCCCGTACACGACGCCGCGGGCCGTACGGCTGGGCGACACCGCCGTGGGCGTGACCGGCGTGCTGACCTACGGCTTCGGGGACTACCTGCTGGAGCCCACCGAGCAGATCACCTTCCTGCCCGCCAACCCGCGGCTGCCCGCCCCCTCTCCGGTGGGCGGCAACGTCCGCGTCGCCAGTCTCAACACGCTCAACTGGTTCACGACGCTCGGCTCGCGCGGCGCGAACACCGCCGAGGAGCAGCAGCGGCAGCTCAAGAAGATCGTCGCCACGCTCAAGGGTCTCAACGCCGACGTCGTCGGGCTCATGGAGGTCGAGAACAACGGGCAGACCGCGCTCAACGCGCTGGTCGACGCCCTGAACGCCGAGGTGGGCGCGGGCACGTACGCCGCCCTGACCCACCCCTTCCCGGGCACCGACGCCATCCACGTCGCCGCGATCTACAAGCCGGCGAAGCTGAGCCTCGTCGGGCAGACGCGCTCCTCGACCGATCCGGTCTTCCGGCGGCCGCCGCTGATCCAGACCTTCCGCCGGGCGGGCGGCGGTCAGCCGTTCACGCTGCTCGTCAACCACTTCAAGTCCAAGGGCTGTGACGAGGAGGCCGACAGCGGCGACACCGACCAGGGCGACGGGCAGAGCTGCTACAACGCCGAGCGCGTACGGCAGGCCAAGGCCGTGCTCGGTCTCATCGACTCGATGGACCTGCCGAACCCGCTGGTGATCGGGGACCTCAACGCGTACGGCGAGGAGGACCCGATCCACACCCTGGAGACGGGCGGCCTGACCAGCCTGTCCAAGCGGTTCGTCCCCGCGGCGCAGCGCTACAGCTACCTGTTCGACGGGCTGTCGGGCGAACTGGACCACGCGATGGCCTGCAAGCAGCTGGTCAAGCGGGTGAGCGGGGCGACCATCTGGCATGTCAACGCCGACGAGCCGCGCATCCTCGACTACAACCTGGAGTACAACCCGCCGAGCCTCTACCGGCCCGACGCGTTCCGCTCCTCCGACCACGACCCGCTGCTGATCGGGCTGAACCTGCCCGGCGGCAAGGGCTGACGACCCGCACGCGAAGGGGCCCCCGGCGACGGGGGCCCCTTACTGTCGCGCGCTCCTATTTCGCGTCGGGATCGACGAAGTCCCGTTTGGTCGCCGGCGGCTCGCCCGGCTTGCCGCCGAGCCGCGGATACCGCAGGTCGAAGGCGGGCCGCTCGGAGCGGATCGGCGGGATCGACACGAAGTTGTGGCGCGGCGGCGGGCAGGACGTCGTCCACTCCAGCGAGTTGGCATGCCCCCACGGGTCGTTGACCGTCACCTTCTCCCCGTGGCGCACGGTCCACCAGAGGTTGTAGATGAACGGCAGGGTGGACAGCCCGAGCAGGAACGCCCCGAGGCTCGACACCTGGTGCATCCAGGCGAAGCCGTCGGCGGACGCGTAGTCGCCGTACCGCCGCGGCATGCCCTGCACGCCGAGCCAGTGCTGGATGAGGAACGTCATGTGGAACCCGATGAACAGCATCCAGAAGTGGATCTTCCCGAGCGGCTCGTTCAACATCCGGCCGGTCAGCTTCGGCCACCAGAAGTAGAAGCCGGAGAACATCGCGAACACCACCGTGCCGAACACCACGTAGTGGAAGTGGGCGACCACGAAGTAGGTGTCGGTCACGTGGAAGTCCAGCGGCGGCGACCCGAGGATCACCCCGGTCAGACCGCCGAACAGGAACGTCACGAGGAAGCCCACGGCCCACAGCATCGGCGTCTCGAAGGTGAGACTGCCCCGCCACATCGTGCCGGTCCAGTTGAAGAACTTCACCCCCGTGGGCACGGCGATCAGGAACGTCATCAGCGAGAAGAACGGCAGCAGCACCCGGCCGGTGGCGAACATGTGGTGCGCCCACACGGTGACCGACAGCGCCGTGATCGCGATCGTCGCGCCGATCATCCCGACGTACCCGAACAGCGGCTTGCGGCTGAAGACCGGGATCACCTCGGTGATGATGCCGAAGAACGGCAGCGCGATGATGTAGACCTCCGGATGGCCGAAGAACCAGAACAGGTGCTGCCACAGGAGCGGACCGCCGGTCTGCGGGTCGTAGATGTGCGCGCCGACCTTCCGGTCGAGTTCCAGCGCCAGCAGCGCGGCGGCGAGCACCGGGAAGGCCAGCAGCACCAGGATCGAGGTGAAGAACACGTTCCAGGTGAAGATCGGCATCCGGAACATCGTCATTCCCGGGGCGCGCATGCACATGATCGTCGTGATGAAGTTGACCGAGCCGAGGATCGTCCCGACACCGGACAGCGCCAGGCCCATCACCCACAGGTCCCCGCCGAGCTGCGGGGTGAAGGCCGCGCGCGCCAGCGGCGTGTAGGACGTCCAGCCGAACGTCGGCGCCCCGCCGGTCAGCATCGATCCGAGGACCATCAGGCCGCCGAAGAGGAACAGCCAGTAGCTCGCCATGTTCAGCCTCGGGAACGCCACGTCCGGAGCGCCGATCTGCAGCGGCATGATTGCGTTGGCGAACCCCGCGAACAACGGCGTCGCGAAGAACAGCAGCATGATGGTGCCGTGCAGAGTGAACAGCTGGTTGTACTGCTGCAACGTGACGAACTGCATGCCGGGATCGAAGAGCTCCGCCCGGATGACCATGGCCTGTAGGCCGCCGATCAGGAAGAACAGGAACGTGGTGATCAGATAGAGGTTGCCGATCACCTTGTGATCCGTGCTCGACAACCATGAGGCGATCCGAGCGCCGGTGCCCCTCTGGGCCGTCAGGTCGCTCGGCCGTGCGGCATGAGTCGTCATCCGGGTGCTCCTTCTACGTCAAGGAGGTCTCCTGCCCAATCACACGAGGCTCATCGGGAAATGGAATGCTGGGATTGTCCGGCTGGTTATGCCCGCTGAAGACCGAGCGAAAGGAGTCGCCCGTGGCGACCATCGAGGTAACCGAGAAGAACTTCAACGACATCGCCGACAACGGCATCGTACTGCTCGATTTCTGGGCATCCTGGTGTGGCCCCTGCCGCTCCTTCGCACCGATCTTCGAAAAGGCGTCCGAGGAGCACGAGGACATCACGTTCGGCAAGATCGACACTGAGGCGCAGCCGGCCCTGTCGGAGGGCTTCGAGATCACCGCGATTCCTACGATCATGGCGATCCGTGACGGCATCGTGGTGTTCGCCCAGCCGGGCGCCCTTCCCGAGCCGGCGCTCACGGACCTGATCCGGCAGCTGCGCGCGCTCGACATGGACGCCATCCGCGCCCAGATCGAGGCGGAGGCCAAGAGCTCCTGACGCCCCGGGGCGTCCGGGAAACGGAAACCGCCGTCACCCCGTCCGAGTGATCGGAGGGCGACGGCGGATTCAGACGAACGGCGACGGGCGGTTCGGGCCCGGCGCGGGTCAGCTCGACCGGTAGAGCTCCGCGACGCGGAAGGCGAGGTCGAGCGACTGACCGCGGTTGAGACGGGGGTCGCACGCCGTCTCGTACCGCAGCGCCAGGTCCTCCTCGACGATCGCGTGCCCGCCGCCCACGCACTCGGTCACGTCGTCGCCGGTGAACTCGATGTGGATGCCGCCGGGGTGGGTGCCGAGCGCGTGGTGCACCTCGAAGAAGCCCGCGACCTCGTCGAGCACGTCGTCGAGGCGGCGCGTCTTGTGGCCGCTCGGCGCCTCGAAGGTGTTGCCGTGCATCGGGTCGCACACCCAGGCCACGGTGGCGCCGCTCGCGTTGACCTTCTCCACCAGCGTCGGCAGCGCGTCGCGGACCTTGCCCGCGCCCATGCGGGCGATGAAGGTGAGCCGTCCGGGCTCGTTGTCCGGGTTGAGCTTGTCGATCAGCGCGATGGCCTCTTCGGGCGTGGTGGTCGGGCCGAGCTTCACGCCGATCGGGTTGCGGATGCGGCTGAAGAACTCGACGTGCGCCCCGTCGAGCTGCCGGGTGCGCTCGCCGATCCACACCATGTGCGCCGACACGTCGTACGGCAGGCCGGTACGCGAGTCGATCCGGGTGAGCGCCCGGTCGTAGTCGAGGATCAGGGCCTCGTGGGAGGAGTAGAACTCCACGGTGTGGAACTCCTCGGGGTCGGCCCCGCAGGCCCGCATGAACGAGAGCGCCTGGTCGATCTCCCGCGCGAGCTGCTCGTACCGGCGCCCCGCCGGGGACTCCGCGACGAAGTCCTGGTTCCACGCGTGGACCTGGCGCAGGTCGGCGTAGCCGCCCTTGGTGAAGGCCCGCGCGAGGTTCAGCGTGACGGCGGAGGAGTGGTAGGCGCGCAGCAGCCGGTTCGGGTCGGGGCGGCGGGTCTCGGCGGTGAAGTCGAAGCCGTTGACCATGTCGCCCCGGTAGGCCGGGAGCTCGACGCCGTCGCGGGTCTCCGTGGGCTTGGACCGCGGCTTGGCGAACTGCCCGGCGAGCCTGCCGATCTTCACGACCGGCACGCGGCCGGCGTAGGTCAGCACGATCGCCATCTGCAGCAGCGTCTTGAGCTTGTTGCGCACGTTCTCGGCCGTCGCGCCCGCGAAGGTCTCGGCGCAGTCGCCGCCCTGCAGGACGAACGCCTCCCCGCGCGCCACGGCGGCCATGCGGTCCTTGAGCTGGTCGCACTCCCCGGCGAACACTAGCGGGGGCACGGACGCCAGCTCCGCGACGACCTTGTCCAGCTCGCCGCGGTCGGGCCAGTCCGGCTGCTGTGCCGCGGGCAGGTCGCGCCAGGTGTCCAGGGCACCCGAGGTGTCCGGGCCGCTCACGGGGTCGAGGTTCGTTGCGCTCACGGGTACCAAGGTTATTGCACCGCGTCCCGTGTGGTCCCCTTCCTGTCCATTTGCTGAGATCTTTTTTCTCGCAGCGGAAGACGTACGTGCTCGGGCAGCACGCCGAGCCCGAGGAACCGGGCCACCAGCGACCGCGCCACCGGCACACGGGTGAGGGCGGGGATCCGCGCCACGGGACCGGCGAGCGCCGGCCGGATGAGGCGTTCCTGCACCACCCGCTGCGCGGTCTGCACGACGGCCGTGGGGACCTTCCTGCGGCGCCCCACTCTGGCGAGCGCCGCGGTGGGGGCCCGGCCGCGCAGTAGGGCCGGCCCGACGATGTTGGCGGTCGCGACCGCGTCCTGCACCGCGAGGTTGATCCCGACGCCGAAGACCGGCGACATCGCGTGGGCCGCGTCGCCGATCAGCAGCAGCCCGGGCAGGTGCCAGCGCGTGAGCCGGTTCAGCTCCACGCTGAGCCTGCCGGCCTCGTCGAAGCGGCGCAGCCCGCCGGTCCTGCCGGCGAGGAAGGGCAGCAGCCGTTCCACCTCGCGGCGCAGTGCGTCGACGCCCTGCGCCTCGAGCGCGGCGAAGCCGCCCTTCGGGATGAGGTAGGCGAGCTGCCAGTACGTGTCCCTGTTGATGGCGACCATGAGCCGGCCGGTCGACGCCCGCAGGAACGGCTGCTCGGGATCGCCCTCCGCCCGTGGCAGCCGGAACCAGAGGACGTCCATCGGCGCGCCGAACCGTTTCGGCGTCAGTCCGGCCGCCCGCCGGACGTCGGAGTGCCGGCCGTCGGCGGCGACCGTGAGCACGGCCCGGATCTCGTGCTCCTCGCCCCGCTCGTCGCGGTAGCGCACCCCGCGGATCGCGCCGTCGCGCCGGATGAGATCGACGACTGTGGCGTTCATCACGAGGTGGAAGCGGGGATACGCGCTCGCCTCGCGGGTGAGGAGGTCGAGGAAGTCCCATTGTGGGACGAAGGCGATGTACTGGTACTTCCCCGGCACGCGTCGCAGGTCGGCGATGGGCACCTCGCCGTCGTCGGTCAGCACGGACATCAGGTACGCCTTGTGGTGCGGCAGCCGGTGGAACGCCTCGGACAGGCCGATCTCGTCCAGGACCTGGAGGGTCGAGGGATGGATGGTGTCACCGCGGAAGTCGCGCAGGAAGTCCCCGTGCTTCTCCAGCAGAGTGACGTCGACGCCCGCGCGGGCCAGAAGCAGCGCGAGCATGGCCCCCGCGGGCCCACCGCCCGCGATCACACATGTCGTCTCCATAATTCATCACCCGCTGAAATCATCTCACGCGGGGGGCCGGGCCACCAGATGTGGGCCTACCGGAGCGCGCGCGGGACCGCTATTTTGTGATCAATGGTGTCGGCCTTCTGGAGTCCGCTGTGAGTGCTCGTGTCAGTCGTCTGCCCCGCGTCGCGGCCGGGGCGCTGGTCCTGTCCCTTATGGCGTCGCTGACCGTGGGAGCGCCCGCCGCCCTCGCCGCGACCGGCGACTCCGAGCCGCACACCGGCAACGGGTGCGGCTCGCAGTCCCTGACGCTGGAGGCGTGACCTCAGACGTGCGCGTGGTTGCGGGACCCCGCGCGCAGCACGTCCAGGCAGGCGACCAGTGACCGCGTGGTGATGTCCCTGGTGCGGGCGTAGGCCTCCTCCGGATACTGCCGCGGGCCGTCCTCCACCAGCATGATCAGGTAGAGGTAGACCCGATAGAGGGCGATCCGGACGCGGGCCGCCTGGTCCAGCCTCACCGGGCCGGCCTCCTGCCGGTAACCTGCGAGCATCGGGTCGTCCTCGCGCAGTTCGTCGAAGATGGTGGGGGTGACGAAGTCGGCGAGCGGGTCGCCCCAGAACGCCCTCTCGTGGTCGATGAGCGCCTGGACGCGCCTGTCGCCGTCCAGGAACACGTTGCCCGGCCATATGTCGAAGTGCACCAGTGACGGGGTGGTGACCTGGTCGAGGACGTGCGCGTTCATGTGGACGAGCCCGACGATCTCCAGGATCGTCGCGGGGAGCGGGGTGTTGAAGTGGACCGCGTCGTCCAGCAGGGCCCCGATCATGACGAGGAACGCCTCCCGCCACGTCCTGCCGGTCAGCCCGGCGTACGGGTAGCCGAAGACGCCCGTGCCCGGGATCGTGTGCAGGCGGGCGAGGTGGCGGCCCAGCTCGAACCGCAGCGCGCTCTCCTCCGCGGAGCTCAGCGACGTCCGGTTCCATGGCACCCCGTCGAGCGCGGACAGGATCAGGAGGTCGCCGCCCAGCAGCGGGTCGTCGAACGACGCCTTGAGCAGGGTGGGCATCGGCAGCCCCGCTGGCTGGGCGAGCTGGTAGACCATGGCCTCGGTGCGCAGCAGGTGGCGCTCGTAGGCCAGCAGCCGCAGGTCGGGCGGCGGCCCGAGCTTGAGCACCACCTGACGTCCGTCGTCCAGGCCGAGCCGCCAGACGGAGTTGGCGAAGCCGTCGGTGAGCTCCTCCGACGAGATCACCCCGCAGCCCAGCGCCTCGCGGGTGACCTCGTCGAGCTGGGCGGGGGACAACCGCCTCTTCGTCTTGCTGTCCATTCACCCTTCCAATGACGCAGTGGTGACCGCGATGGTCCACGTGGCCTCGTGCTTGTCCCCCGGCTGCAAAACGATCAGATCGGTGCCCGAGTTGAACGCGTCGGGCGGGCACGTCATCGGCTCCACGGCCAGCCCCCGGTGGCCGAGCCCCGTGCCGGTGCAGATCTGGACCCACGGCATCACCGCCGGGTCCCAGGTGAGCTCCACCCCGCCCTCGGGCCCGAGCACGCGCACGCGCCCCTCCGTCACGCCGGCGAAGGCGTGGTCGACCGCGGTGTCCCCGATCACACGCGGCGTCGTGAAGTCGTACGGCGACCCCGCGACCTCCACCAGGTCGGTGGGGGCGAGCAGGTCGTCGGTGAGCAGCACCCGCCCGGCCGGCAGGCTGAGCGTGTAGGCGGTGACGTCGGGCCCGGCCAGCAGCCACGGGTGCGGCCCGCAGCCGTACGGGGCCGCCGTCTCGCCCACGTTCTGCGCCGTCAGCGTGGTCGACAGGCCCTCCTCGGACACCGCGTGCCGCACCTCGAGGGCGATCCTGTGCGGGTAGCCCTCGGTGGGCTCCACGACGTGCGTCAGCCGTACGTGGCCGTGGTGGTCCTCGACGGACAGCAGCTCCGCGCACTTCCAATCGAGCTCGGCGACGAGGCCGTGCAGGGAGTGGCCGCGGTCGGGCTCGTTCACCGGCAGGTGTCGGCGCTGCCCCTCGAAGACGTACGTGCCGCCGACCACGCGGTTCGGCCACGGGGCCAGGACGGTGCCGCTGAAGTAGGGGACCGGCCCGCCTTCCGGCCAGCTCGCCACCAGATCGCGGCCCTCGTGGGTCAGCGCCCGGAGCGCGCCGCCCCGCTCGCTGACCGTGGCCTGGTATGCGCCGCCGGCAATCGTGTAATCGGGCACGGGGGAGTCCTCTCGCTGACGCGACGTCAAGAAGCGGGTCATCTGACGGTATGCAGGGACTTTATCCCAGCTCATCGCCCTTGATCCAAGGGGGGTCGGAGCAGAGTGGGAGCGCTCCCACTGCGAGTAAAGTTAAGTCTTTTCGGCTGACGCGTCAACTTATTCGCGGGATTATCGCGTAGATCGGTCTAACGGCACTGATTTGCCGCAAACCTGTTCTCGTATGCACGTGCATGGGCAGCCGCCCACCATTGCGCGCTGAAAGTTTCAGCGGTTATGGGCAGCCGTGCGTCGCACCGCCGCGCGCCGAGGACGCGGGAACGCGAATAGGCGCGGGCGGGTGAGAACCGCGCCCCGGGAACGGCGGCGGAAAGCCACCGGCCCGGTTCGCGGCCATCGGGCCCTGTTCATCGGGCCCTGTTCATCGGGCCCTTTTTCCTCAGGGCTCGTCCTCGGGCCCTGCGGGCCCGCAGGGGTCTCAGCGCAACTCGCCGCTCTTCGCGACGTCGCGGTACCACAACGCGCTGTCCTTGGGAGTGCGCTGCTGCGTCGCGTAGTCCACGTACACGATGCCGAACCGCTGGCTGTACCCCTCGGCCCACTCGAAGTTGTCGAGCAGCGACCACACGTGGTAGGCCTCGACCTGCGCACCGGCCTCCATGGCGCGGTGCGTCGCGCTCAGGTGATCGCGCAGGTACGCGATCCGCCGCTGGTCGCGGACGCGGCCGTCGGCGTCGATCCCGTCCACGGTGGCCAGGCCGTTCTCGGTGATGATCATCGGCACGCCGGGGTAGTCCCGCTGCACTCGTACGAGGATGTCGTGGAGGCCCTCGGGGTAGATCTCCAGCCACTCGGCCTGGGCCCGCTCGTGCCGGAAGACCCGCTCGCCCTTGCCGTCGACGAAGACCGGTGTGTAGTACTGCACGCCGAGGACGTCGATGGGCTCGCTGATGACGCCGAGGTCGCCGTCGAGGATGTGGTCGGCCATCGGGCCGCGCTCGGAGATCCAGCGCAGCGTGTCCTCGGGGTAGCGGCCCTTGAAGACGGGGTCGAGGTAGAGCCGGTTCTCCAGCCCGTCCTGGTGGTGGGCCGCCTCGCGCGCCTCCGGCGTGTCGTCCGCCGGATAGGTGGGGTGCAGGTTGAGCGCCGGCCCGATGCGGCGTCCGGGGTGCCGCTCGTGCAGCACCCGGGAGGCGAGGCCGTGCGCGAGCAGCAGGTGGTGGCAGGCGACGAACGCGCGCGCGTCGTCCTTGAAGCCCGGCGCGTGGCTGCCGAAGCGGTATCCGCAGTCGACCACGGTCTTGGGCTCGTTGATCGTCAGCCAGTCCCTGATCTCCAGGGCGTCGTAGCAGATCTCGGCGTATTCGGCGAAGCGTTCGGCCGTGTCCCGGTTCTCCCAGCCCCCTCGGTCCTGCAGTTCCTGCGGCAGGTCCCAGTGGAAGAGCGTGGCCATCGGCCGGACGCCGCGTTCGGCCAGCCCGTCCACGAGCCGGCGGTAGAAATCGAGGCCCTTCTGGTTGGGCTTGCCCGAGCCGGTCGGCTGGATCCGCGGCCAGGCGATGGAGAAGCGGTAGCTCGCCAGGCCCAGATCGGCGATCAGGTCCAGGTCCTCGTTGTAGCGGTGATAGTGGTCGGCGGCGTGCTCACCGCTGTCACCGTCGCGTACGTTGCCCGGGACCGCGCAGAACGTGTCCCACACCGAGGGTCCGCGACCGTCCTCCGTGGTCGCGCCCTCGATCTGGTACGCCGCGGTGGACGCGCCCCAGACGAAATCGGCCGGAAACCGTGCGGGTGAGTTCATGGCTTCATCCATTCTCGCTGAGGAAACGCGCGGGTGATTCGAGCGCCGTGCGGAGTTCGCCGAGGAACTCCGCGGCATCGCGGCCGTTGATGAAACGGTGGTCGTATGCAAGCCCTATGGTGGCGAACCTGCGTACGGCGAAGCCCGAGCCGTCTTGCACGACCTCCGGACGCGGCGCGGTCAGCGACAGCGCGCACGTCTGGCCGGGGAAGACGATCGGGACGGCGAACACGATGCCGTCGTTCGTGTGCAGGGTGAGCGTGATGGCGCCCCCCTGGAGGTCGCGTTCCCGGAACGACCCGGTGAGCGCCGTCTTGCGGAAGCCGACCAGGTCGGCGGCGATCTCGGCGAGCGGCCGGTTGCCGGCGTCGCGGACGACCGGTATGAACAGCCCGCGGCCCACGTCGACCGTCACGCCCACGTCGGCGGTGGCGGCCCTTCTCGCCCGCGGGCCGGGGCCGGGCGCCGCGAAGAACATGGGGAAGCGGTCGAGCAGCCCGCCGGCCGCCTTCACCACCATCTCGGGCAGGCCGACCAGGGTGCGCAGCCGGCGGGTGAGGTCGCGGGCGAGCGACAGGACCTCGGTCACGTCGACGTTCATCGCCGTGAAGGCGGCCGGGATCTCGCGGAGGGACCGCTCGACGACCTCGGCCGTCCGCTGCTGCGCCCGCGACAGCGTGATCCACTGTGCGTCGTCGTCCCCCGCCGGGGCGTCGCCGGTGACGGCAGGGGAGACGGCGGGGGAGGGCTCCTGCCCGCCGAGCAGTTCCTCTACGTCGGTCCGCCTGATCACCTTGCGGCCGAGGGCGTGCACCCGCTCCATGGGGATGCCGTGCTCCTCGATCAGTTCCCGCGCGGGCGCCGTGACGATCACGCCGGAGGCGTCGCCGGGCGTCGCCGCGGTCCGCGCTCCGCCCGGGTTCCCGTGCGCGGCCTCCTGCGGGGCTTCCCGCACTGCTTCCCGCCCGGCCTCCTGCACGGTTTCCTGCACGGTTTCCTGCGCCGCTTCCGGGGCGGCCTCGTCCGCGCTCCCGAGCAGGCGGGCGATCACCTGCCCCGGCTCGCACTCGGCCCCCTCGGCGAGCAGCCGCCGCAGGACGCCGTCGGTGGGGGCCTCGACCTCCTCGGTCGCCTTCGACGTCTCCAGCAGCGCGATCGGATCGCCGTCCCGCACCGCCTGCCCGTCCTCGGCCAGCCACTCGACCAGGACGTACGACGTGTCGTTGTTGTTGAGCTTGGGCACCCGGAAATCGGTCACGACAGCGCCTCCCTCACCGCGGCTCGGATGCTGTCGGCCTGCACGAGCACCTCACGTTCCAGATGGGGGGCGGCGGGGATCACCCCGTCCGCCGAGTTGATCAACGTGATCGGGCGGCGCAGGCGGTCCCACAGGCGCGGATAGAGCGCCGTGGCCACCTCGGCCGCCCAGGTGCCGCCCTCGGTTCCGTCGTCCACGACGCAGACGTGCGGCGCGTCCTCCAGTCCCGGCAGAGGGGGCACGGGGTAGAGCTGGGCGGGCACCAGCAGCTCGCAGACCAGGTCGTCCTCCAGGAGCAGCGCCCGCATGGCGTCGAGCGTCCGGTGGACGAGCCCGCCATGGGTGACCAGCGTGCAGTCGGGGCGGCCCGCGCCGTCGAGGTACACCCGCGCCACGTCGTCCACCAGCTCGAACCGGAACAGGTCGTCGATGCGGAACATCTGCCGCGTGTAGAGGACCTTGTCCTCGAAGAACAGGCAGGGCCGGCCGAGCCCGAACATCCGGGCGAACAGCTCGCCCACGTCGTGGAACGGCGTCATCTCGAACAGGGACAGCCCGGGCACGCCGATGAAGTGCTTCTGCGGGTTCTGGCTGTGGGTCGGGCCGTAGCCGCGGTTGCCGCCTGTGGGGCAGCGCACCACGAGCGGCACCGGCACCGGCCTGC
Organism: Microbispora bryophytorum; assembly: GCF_006874465.1. Taxonomy (GTDB): domain Bacteria; phylum Actinomycetota; class Actinomycetes; order Streptosporangiales; family Streptosporangiaceae; genus Microbispora; species Microbispora bryophytorum. The sequence goes on from NZ_VIRL01000012.1 coordinate 134,513, forward strand.
CGTACATCGAGGTGGACTTGGCCGCGAAGTTCGTGATCTGGTCGAACGCCAGCGCCACGAAGTCGGCGAACATGATCTCGACGATGGCCTTGTCGCCGGCCAGGGCCAGCCCGGCGCCGACCCCGGCGATCGCGCCCTCGCTCAGCGGCGTGGACCGCACGCGGGAGCCGAACCGGCCGGACAGTCCTCGGGTGATCTTGAACGCGCCGCCGTAGGGGTCGCCGACGTCCTCGCCGAGCAGGTGGACCGAGGGGTCGGACTCCATGAGATCGTGCAGCGCCTGGTTGAGGTGCTCGGAGACCCTGGTCACGCCGCTCCCCCCGACCGGGAGTGGGGCCGGGCGGAGACCTCGGCGACCACCCGCTCGACGAGCTCTCGCTGCTCGCGGTCGATTCGGGCGAACCACTCGGGATCGAGCTCGGCGTGCCGGTCGTACCAGTCGGACTCCCGCACCCGGCGGATCTCCTCCGGCGGGCGGGTGTCGTCGCCCTTGCTGTGCGGTCCGAGGCGGTGCGTGGCGAACTCGACGACCAGCGGGGACGGCTCGGCCCGCACGGCGTCGACCAGCGGGGCGAGGGCCTGCCTGATCTCGCCGACGTCGGTGGACGTGACGTGGTGGTGGCGGACGCCGAAGGCCGCCGCCCGGGCGGCGATCGTGCCGGCCATCTGCGCGGACGTGGGGGTCGACTGAGCGATGCCGTTGTGCTCGACCACGACGAGCAGCGGCACCCGCCAGAGGGAGGCCATGTTCAGCGCTTCGTAGACGGCGCCCTCGCCCCAGGTGCCGTCTCCGATGTAGGCGCAGGCCAGCGCTCCCGTGCCGGCCAGTTTCAGGCCCACCCCGGTCGCCACGGGCAGGCTCTCGCCCTGCACGCCGGTGGACAGGAAACGCCGGTGGTAGATGTGCTGGCTGCCGCCCACGCCGCCGCACAGGGCGCCCTCCCGCCCCATGATCTCGGCGAGCAGTCCGTGCGGGTCGGGATGGCGGGCGAGGAAGTGGCCGTGCCCCCGGTGGTTGCTGAACACGAAGTCGTCGTCGCGGAGCAGGGCCGAGACCGCGACCGGAATGTACTCCTGCCCGAGGCAGGTATGGGTGGTGCCGCTCAGCACGCCCTGCTCGAACAGGCGGAGCAGGGCGCGTTCGAAGTGCCGGATGAGGAGGAGTGAGCGAAGATCCCCGTCGTTGAGGGCATGCCGCGGGCTCCGGGACGGTGCAGCGGTGGCGATCACAGGTGGTCCGCTCCTGGTGCGTCTCTGGTCGAGTGCGCGCTCGACGCCGGGACCCGCTGCCAGGGACAGGAGCACCCATTCTGGGAGCGCTCCCACGCAGGGTAGGTGCGGTTAGGGGCCCTGTCAATCCCCCGTAATAGGGCGCAATTGGGAGATTAAGACCTAATTGTCCGTGATCTGCAGCAATATCCTCACATACCCCGCCTTGGGGCTAATAACGGACAGAAACTTCCATGACACTTGACGAACGAAAGGCGCGATCCCTAGCCTCCACTGCCGTGGGAGCGTTCCCACTACCGCGTCCGAAATGGGGGTCACCGGCGCGAGCGGCAGTGGATTCCGCGCCAGGCACCAGGCAGGAAATTCACCGGCGGTGATTCCGCTGCCGGATCGTTGGTCGTCCGCGTCTTCGGATCGTACCGCCGGCGTACCGGGGCGCAGAGCGCACAGAGGAATGCCATGTTCTTAATGCAAGTTTCAACCGAGGTGCCGGCGTCGTGACCCGAACCGGCCTCTCACCGGCCAAGCAGGCGCTGCTGGCACAGCGGCTCAGGGCCGGGGCAGCCGCGAAGGTCACCGTGCCGCCGCGACCGGCCGGCACCCACCCGCCGCTTTCGCACGCGCAGGAGCGCCTGTGGTTCCTGGAGCAGTACGCCCCGGGCACCACCGCCTACACCGTCGCCTTCGCCGTCCGGCTGGACGGCGGTGAGATCGACGGCGCGGCCCTGGAGCGCGCCCTCACCGAGGTGGCCCGCCGCCACGAGACCATGCGCACCCGGTTCGTCACCACGGAGGACGGCACGCCGGAGATCGTGCTGGACGACGAGCCCGTGGTCGAGCTGCGGCTGTCGGACGACCCCGCCACCGTGCAGGAGAACGTGCAGGAGGAGCTGAACCGGCCGTTCGACCTCGTGACCGGCCCGCTGCTGCGGCTGCTTCTGGTCCGGCTCGCCGCCCGCGAGCACGTGCTGCTCCTGACCATGCACCACGCCGTCACCGACGGCTGGTCGTGCGACATCGTGATGGAGGAGCTGCTCGCCCTGCACGAGGCGTACCGGACCGGGACCGACCCCGATCTCGCCGCCCCGCCCGTGCAGTACGGCGACTACGCGCTGTGGGAACGCGGACGGACCCACGAGGACGACATCCGTTACTGGCGGGAGCGGCTGGCCGGGCTGCCGCCGATCGAACTGCCGACCGACCTGCCGCGCCCGCCGGAGCAGGGTTCGGCGGGCGCCGCCCACGGCGTTGTCGTGGACCGCGAGCTGGCGGACGCGCTCACGGCGCTGGGCGGGGCGAACGGCGCGACGCTGTACATGACCCTGCTCGCCGCCTACCAGGTGCTCCTCGCGCGGTACTCCGGCCAGGACGACTTCGCGGTGGGATCGCCGGTGTCGGGGCGCGACCTGCCGGAGCTGGAGCGGGTCGTCGGGCTCTTCATCAACTCGCTGCCGATGCGGGCCGACCTGTCCGGCGACCCGACGTTCACCGAGCTGCTCGGCCGGGTGCGCGAGACGGCGCTGGACGCCTACGCGCACCAGGAACTGCCCTTCGACCGCCTGGTCGGCGAGCTCGGCGTCGAGCGCGACGTGAGCAGGTCGCCGGTGTTCCAGGTGATGTTCGCGCTGCAGAACTACCGGTCGGCCCCGCTGCGCACCCAGGGGCTGACCATGTCGGCGTATCCGTTCGAGGTGACCGCCAGCCGGTTCGACCTCGCGCTCTATCTCATGGACCAGGGCGACGGCCTGCGCGGCAACATCACCTACCGCACCGAGCTGTTCCGGCCGGCCACGATCGCGCGCCTGGCGGAGTGCTTCGAGAACCTGCTCAGGTCGATCGTCGCCGACCCCCACGCTCGGGTGTCCGACCTGGAGCTGCTCCCGGCGGCCGAGCGCGACCGCGTGCTCGGATTCGCGGGAGCGGCTCCCGAGGCGGTGGCGCCCGCGGCGGACGCCTTCGGCGGGGCGACGACGCTCCACGAGTCGTTCGCCGCGCAGGCGGCCCGCACCCCGTCCGCGACCGCCGTCGCCTGCGGCGGCGACGCCCTCACATACGCCGAGCTGGACGCCGCGGCCGACCGGCTCGCCCGGCGGCTGCGCGGGCTCGGCGTGCGGCGCGACGACCGCGTGGCGATCTGCCTGGAGCAGTCCACCGGGCTCGCGGTCGCGGTGCTCGGCGTGCTCAAGGCGGGCGCGGCCTACCTGCCGCTCGACCCGGAGCACCCGCGCGCCCGGCTCGAGTTCGTCCTGGCCGACGCCGCGGCGTCGATCGTCGTGACCAGCCCCGACCTGCGTGACCGGCTGCCCGATGGCGTCACCGCCGTGCACCTCGACGAGGAGGCGCCGGAGCCCGCCGACCACTGGGAGCCCACGGCTCCGGGCGACCTCGCGTACGTGATCTACACCTCCGGCACCACCGGGCGGCCCAAGGGCGTCGCCGTGCAGCACCACGAGGCCATGGTCTACCTCGCCGGGGTGCGCGAGCGGCTGGGCGTGGAGCCCGGCTCGTCCTTCGCCCTGCTCCAGTCCCTCGCCTTCGACTTCGGCGTCACGGTCTTCTACCTGTGCCTGATGACCGGCGGCACTCTGCACCTGGTGCCCTCGCGCACCGCCGGTCCCGAGCTGACGGAGATCTTCCGGCGGACCGCGATCGACTACCTCAAGATCACGCCGTCCCATCTCGCCGCTTTGCTCGCCGACGCCGGGCCGGACGACCTGCTGCCCAGGAAGCTGCTGCTGCTGGGTGGCGAGGCGGCCCCGCGCGGCTGGGCGGCCGAGCTCGCGGCGATGGGCCGCTGCCGGGTCGTCAACCACTACGGGCCGACCGAGGCCACCGTGGGCGTGAGCACCTACGACGTCGCCCGGCTGCCCGCTCCCGACGGCCCGGCCGAGGCGAGCGTGAGCCTGCCGATCGGCTCGCCGCTGCCCGGGGCGCGGGCGTACGTGCTGGACGAGCGGTTGCGGCCGGTGCCCGCGGGAGTGCCCGGGGAAATCTACCTCGGCGGCGACCGGCTGGCCCGCGGCTACCTGAACCGGCCGGGCCTGACAGCCGACCGGTTCCTCCCCGACCCGTACGGCCCGCCCGGGTCGCGCATGTACCGCACCGGCGACCTCGGCCGGTGGTCCGGCTCCGGCGACCTGGAGTTCCTCGGCCGCCGCGACCTCCAGGTGAAGATCCGCGGCTACCGGGTCGAGCTCGGCGAGGTCGAGTCGGTGCTGGCCGACCATCCGGACGTCGCCCAGGCCGTGGTCGAGCCGCGTGGCGAGCAGCTCGTCGCCTACCTCGTCCCCGCCGTCCCCGCCGCCCCCGCGGCCGGGAACGCGGAGAACGAAGTGGACGGCGCGCGGCCGGACACCGCGGCGGTGCGCGCGTGGCTGGCCGACCGGCTGCCCGCGTACATGATCCCCTCGCGGTACGCCTGGCTGGACGAGCTGCCGCTCAAGTCGCACGGCAAGGTGGACCGCTCGCGGCTGCCCGAGCCGGAGGCCGACGTGGCGGCGGCCGAATACCTCCCCCCGGCGCCCGGCGCCGAGGAGGACGTGGCCCGCGTCTGGGCGGAGGTGCTGGACGTCGAGCGCGTGGGGGCGCTCGACGACTTCTTCGCCCTGGGCGGCCACTCGCTGCTGGCGATGCGGGTCATCGCCCGGCTGCGCAAGGCGCATCCGGACCGGCAGATCACGGTGCTCGACGTGTTCAAGCACCGCACCGTCCGCGAGCTGGCCCGGCTGCTCACGGCCGAGGGGGACGTGCCGCGCTCCCTGCTGCACCGGCTCACCCCCGCCCGGGCCGCCACCACCACCCTGGTGTGCGTGCCGTACGGCGGGGGCAGCGCGGTCGTCTACCAGCCGCTCGCGGACGCGCTGCCGGACGACTGGGCGCTCTACTCGGTCGCCGTGCCCGGTCACGAGCTGGGTGAGGAAGCCCGGCCGTTCGACGAGGTCGTGCTCGACTGCGTGGCCGAGATCTGCGAGATCATGGACAGGAACGGCGGCTCGCTGGTGCTGTACGGCCACTGCGGCCTCGGCGTCATGCTGTCCGCCGAGATGGCCCGGAGGCTGGAGGCGGACGGCCGCACGGTGGACGCGCTGTACCTCGGCGGCGTGTTCCCCTTCGCCCGTCCGGGCCGCGGCCTCAACTGGCTCGGAGCCTTCTTCGACCGCCTCACCAGCGACCAGCAGCGGGTCAACGCCCTGACCGCGGCCGGGCTCGACGTGGACGACCTCGGCCGAGAGCAGGTCAAGCTGATCGTGCACAACCGCCGCGAGGGCACCCGCGCCGCCGAGCGGTACTTCACGCGGATCTTCGAGGCGGGCGGCGGCCCGGCGCTGCGCGCGCCGGTGATCTCCGTGGTCGGCGAGCGCGACCCGGCGGCCGAGTTCTACCAGGAACGTTACAAAGAGTGGCACTGCCTGTCAGACGAGACGGCGTGCGTCGTTCTCGACGAGGCCGGGCACTTCTTCCTGCGCTACCGCAACGAGGAGCTGGCCGAGATCGTCACCGGCACCCACGCCGCCCTCGCCTCCGGGCGTACGGAGGGGATGGAACGGGACGAGGGCCGCACCTGGTGGTTGCAGGGCGTGTCACGCCGGTCCGGAACCCCGGTGGTCGAGGGCGAGATGGTCGAGGGCGAGGTGATCGAGGGCGGGGCGCAGGGCGACCCGGGCGACACGGACGGCCCGGGCGACCCGGGCGACCCGGGCGACCCGGACGGCGCGGTGGACACGCGGGTGCGCGTCGGCCCGCCGCCCAGCATGCGGCGGTTCCTCCTCATCGCGGCCGGACAGCTCGTCTCCATCACCGGCTCCGCGTTGACCGAGTTCGCGATTCCGCTGTGGATCTATCTCACCACCGGTTCGCTCGCCCGGTTCGCGCTGTTCTCCGTGCTCGGCCTGCTGCCCGGCATGCTCGTCGCCCCGCTGGCCGGTGCCGTCGTCGACAGGTTCGACCGGCGCAAGGTCATGATCGCCGGGGACGCGGCCGCCGGCGGCACCCAGCTCGCGCTCGGCCTGCTGCTGTGGACCGGCAACCTGCAGACCTGGCACATCTATCCGCTGCTGGTCTGCCTGTCCGTCGCGCTCACCTTCCAACGGCTGGCGTACGGCTCGGCGATCCCGCAGCTCGTGCCGAAACGGTTCCTCGGGCACGCCAACGGCGTCGTCCAGATGGCCACCGGCACCGCGCAGCTCATCGTGCCGCTGATCGCGGTCGGGCTGATGGCGGCGATCGGGCTGGAGGGCATCCTCGTCATCGACGTGGCCAGCTACGTCGTCGCCACGCTCACCGTCGTGCTGATCCGCTTCCCGGCGACGATGGCCTGGAAGCGGCGGGAGAGCGTGCTCTCCGAGATGATGGGCGGCATCCGCCACTCCTGGGGCAACCGGGGCTTCCGCGCGATGCTGTTCTACTTCGCAGTGCTGAACATCTTCCTGTCCCCGCTGTTCATGATGATCTCGCCGCTGGTCCTGTCGTTCGGGTCGCTGGCCGAGGTCGGCCGGGTGTCGTTCGCGGGCGGGCTCGGCGCCTTCCTCGGCGGCCTGGCCATGGCCGCGTGGGGCGGACCGCGCCGCCGCCGGCTGCTCGGCGTGCTGCTGTCGACGCTCGCCCTGTCGGTGTTCTGCCTGCTGACCGGGCTGCGCCCCGACCTGTTCCTCATCGGGGTCGGCGCGTTCGGCATGTCGCTGTGCCTCACCCTGCTGAACGGCGTCTACGCCACGATCATCCAGGTCAAGGTGCCGCAGCGGTTCCACGGCCGGGTCATCGCGCTGAACACGCTGGTCGCCTGGTCCACCCTGCCCATCGGGTTCGGCCTGGTCGCGCCGTACGGCGCGCAGGTCTTCGAGCCGCTGCTCGCCCCGGACGGGCCGCTCGCCGGCACGGCGGGCGTGGTGCTCGGCACCGGCGCCGGGCGCGGGATCGGCTTCATGTACGCCTGCTTCGGGGTGGCGATCGCGGTCATCGCGCTGGTCGCGCTGCGGATCCGGGTGCTGCGCCGGTTCGACACCGACGTGCCCGACGCCCTGCCGGACGACGTCGTCGGCTACCAGGCCCTGACCGAGCGCATCGCGGCCGCCCGCACGGACGCACAGGTGGGCACGGACGCACGGGCGGCCCGCGAACCCGAGAAGGAGCACGTATGACGGGGACGACGGGGACGATGAGGGGGCGGGGAGCGCGGGGCGTGCCCGGTCTGACCGTGCCGGAGCTGCTGCGGCTGCGCGCGGGACAGGAACCGGACGGCGTCGCGATGATCGTGGAGGGGCACGGCACGCTCACCTTCGCCGAGTGGGACCGCAGGTCGGCGGCGCTCGCCGCCGGTCTGACGGACCGGGGAGTCGCCCCGGGCGAGCGGGTGGCGCTGCACTTCGGCAGCCGCGACTGGATCGACTTCGCCGTGGCGTTCTTCGGGGTGCTCAAGGCGGGCGCGGTGGCCGTGCCGATGTCGGACCGGCTGGCCCCCGCCGAGCTGCGCTACATGATCGGGCACTGCGCGGCGTCGGCGGTGCTGCTGGGCCGGGACCTCGCGGCGCCGCCGGGGCCCGGGGAAGGCGCTGTGGAGCCGTGGACCGCGACCCCGGCGGAGCTGGAAGCCGGCTTCGGGCCGGAGACGGTGGGGGAGGGACCGCGGGTGCGGCCCGGCGACCTGGCGCAGATCCTCTACACCTCCGGCACGACCGGGCGGCCCAAGGGGGTCGGCGCGAGCCACGCCAACCTGGCCTACGGGTGCGTCACGCAGCCCAAGCACCGCAGGTTCGCCCACTCGCGCCACCTGCTGCACGCCTTCCCGATCGGCACCAACGCCGGCCAGACCATGCTGATCAACGCGCTGGACGCCCGGCCGACCGTGCTGACCCCGGCGAGGTTCACCCCGGGCCGGTTCGCCCGGCTGATCGAGACCTACCGCCCCGGCACGGTGTTCCTGGTGCCCTCGATGGCGATCGAGCTGCTCGACGCCGGGCTGCACGAGCGGCACGACATGTCCGGTGTGGTGCTGCTGGGGTCGGCGGCGGCCGCGCTTCCCCCCGCCCTGTCGGAACGTCTGTCGGGGGCCTTCCCGAACGCGACCGTGACGAACTACTACACGTCCACCGAGGCCGCCCCCGCTCAGACGATCATGATTTACGACCGGACGCGACCGGCCGCGCTGGGGCGGCCGGCGTTCGGCGGTTCGCTGCGCATCACCGACGAGGAGGGCGACCCGCTCCCGCCGGGGGAGACCGGCGAGGTGTGGATGCGCTCGCCCACCGCCACCCGGTCCTACTACGGCGACGCCGAGGCCAGCGCCCGGTCGTTCCGCGACGGCTGGGTGCGCATGGGCGACGTCGGATACGTGGACGCCGACGGCTACCTCTACCTCGTCGACCGGGAGAGCGACGTGGTCAAGACCGGCGCGTTCAAGGTGTCCACGCTCCAGGTGGAGGCCGCGCTGCATGAGCACCCGGGGATCGCCGAGGCGGCCGTGTTCGGGCTCCCGCATCCGGTGCTGGGCTCCGTGCTGGGGGCCGCGGTCGTGCCCAGCTCGCCGCGGTCGCCGGGACAGCAGGAGGGCCGTGGGTTGTCCGAGGGCCCCGGGTTGTCCGAGGGCCCCGGGTTGTCGGAGAGCCCCGGGTTGTCGGAGAGCCCCGGGTTGTCGGAAAGCGAGGTGCGTGCCTTCCTGATGGACCGGCTGGCCTGGCACGAGCTGCCCGAACGGATCCTCGTGGTCGACAGCCTGCCCAGGAACCAGTCAGGCAAGGTCATCAAGAAGGAGCTGCCCGCGCTGCTGGGCGGCTCCGTGATCAGCACGACGGAAGGCAAGTGAGATGTCACCGACACTCGTCGGCGAGGGGGAGCAGGCGTCCCTCGCACAGCACGGCATGTGGATAACGGAGCAGATGGGCTGCGGCGGCCGGGTTTACCACATGCCGCTGGCCATCCGGTTCGACGGCCCCCTCGACGTGGACCGGTTGCTGGCCGCCTGCCACGACGTGGTCCGCGCGCATCCCCAGCTGGCCGCGGCCCTGGCGGAGCGGGACGGCGTGGTGCGCCTGCTGCCCGGCGCCGTGCCGCCGCCCATCGGTTTCGAGGACGTCTCCGGATTCGAGGACGCAGGGCGGGAGCTCGGCGAGCTGGTCGATCGTGAGACGGCGCTCGCCATGAACCTGGCGACCGGGCCGACCGCCAGGTTCACGGTGTTCCGGCTCGCGCCGGAGCGGCACCTGCTCGTCTTCGTCGCCCACCACGCCGTCTTCGACGGCATGTCGAAGGACATCCTGGTGCGCGGCCTGGCCGCCGCCTACGCCGGGCTGCCGTCGCCGGCCCTTCCGTTGACGTACGGCGAGGCCGTCGAGCGGGAGAACGCGCGGGTGACCGAGCTGCTCGGCGACGCCGCCGGGTTCTGGCGCGGCCGCTGGCAGGACCGGCAGGACCTGCGGCTGCCGGGGCTGTCCGGGGTCTCGACCCGCGCCGCGGACGGCGACGCGGTCGACTTCGCGCTCCCCGCCGATCTCGCCGTCGCCGCGGACAAGATGGGCGTCACCCGGTTCGAGCTGGTGCTCGCCGCCGTGCACACCCTGCTCGCGGCGTACGGCAACGAGGATGCGGCGGTGGCCGTCGACCTGTCGACCAGGACCGAGGAGACGCGGGGCCTCATCGGCCTGTTCGTGAACGAGCTGCCGGTGCCCGCCCCGGCGCCCGGCGGGAAGTTCGCCGAGTTCGCCCACTCCGTACGCGACGAGTTGCGGGCCACGTATCGGTTCCGGGAGGTGCCGCTCGCGCGTGCGGTCGGCGGCGTGAGCCCGCGCACCGCGCTGACGCCGGTGTCGGTCAGCTACCGCGGACGTGACGGGAGCGCGCCGGAGTTTCCCGGCGTCGAGGCGTCGGTGGACTGGATGGCGTTCAACCGCGCGGTGCGCGGCACGCTGCACCTGCAGGTGGTGGACGCGCCGGACGGCGTCGCGGCCCGGCTGCAGTTCAACCCGCTCGTGTTGAGCCGTTCGGGCTGCGAGACCGTCGCCGAGCACCTGCTCGCCCTGCTGCGGGCGCTGGCCGCCGCTCCGGACGCCGCCGTGGCCGACCTGCCGCTGCCGCCCCCCGTGGCCGCCAGCGTGGTCGGCGGCGCGGCCGAGCCGTCCTTCGCCCGGGCCGGGGAGGCGGACGCCGCGCCGTACCTGGCGGAGGTGGGCGAGATCTGGCGCGAGGTGCTCGGCATGCCGGAGATCGGTCCTGACGAGGACCTGTTCGACCTCGGCGGGCACTCGCTGTCGATCACTCAGATCATTGCGAAGGTGCGCGAGCGGATGGACGTGGAGCTGTCCTTCGACGTGTTCTTCGACGAGCCGACGATCACTGGGATCGCCGCCGAGGTCGCCCGCCTGCGGGAGGAGGCATGCTGAGGGAGCGCGTGGCCGAGCTGGTGTCGAAGGCGAGCGGAGGCGACCTGGCCGTCGCCGACATCCTGGCGGCGACCTGCAGCCTGCCGGCGCTCGGCCTCACCTCGATCTCCTACCTCCGGCTGATCGACCTGCTGGAGACCGAGTTCGACTGCGACGTCGACCTGGACGGCGGCCATCTCGACACGCTCGACGGCCTGGTCGAGCACATCGCGGGGCAGCGGAAGTGACCGCGGGCCCGCCGGCGCAGATCACCGGTCTCACGGCGCTGCCGCCGCGAACCGTGGAGTTCCGCGGCGCACGGGGCGGGCAGGCCGCACTGACCTGGGGCCAGCAGGGGATCTGGCGCTCCACGCAGTGGCTGGACGACGGCGACCCCTACTTCAACCTGGCCTGGACCCTGCCGGTGACCGGTGCGGCCGGCCTGGACGCCGTGCTGCGGGCGGTGGGCCGTCTGGTCGAGCGGCACGAGACGCTGCGCACGGCGTTCATCCGGGACGGGGAGGCCGGGGAGACCGGGGAGGCCGGGGAGGACGTCGGGCCGGACACGGTCCAGCGGGTGAGCCGGGAGGGCCGGCTCACCGTCGGCGTGTACGAGGCGGCGGCCAAGCCGATGAGCGCGGCCAAGGCGCTGGCCGCCGAGCTGGCCGCGACCGGGTTCGACTACGCGGCCGAGCTGCCGATCCGGTGCGCGGTGGTCTGCCAGAGAGGCCGGCCGCGCGCGCTGGCGCTCGCGTTGTCCCATCTCGCGCTCGACGGCTGGTCGCTGAACATGGTGGCCGCGGAGTGGCCGCGGCTGGTCGCGGGGGAGGACCTGCCCGACCCGGGCCGGCAGCCGCTCGACCAGGCCGCCTCCGAGCGGTCGGACCCGCCGCCCGGCGGTCAGGCGCTGCGGCACTGGCAGGCCGGTCTGGCGTCCGCCCCGCGTTCGATGTTCGACTTCCCGGCGAGGGAACCCGAGGAGCCGCGCTTCGTCCGGCACGGGATGGACTCCCCGGCGGCGGCCGTCGCCGCCGAGGCGCTCGCCGCCCGGCACGGCGTGACGACCTCCAGCGTGCTCACGGTCGCGAGCGCCGCGCTGCTGGCCGCCGTCACCGGGCACCACACGGTGGCGCTGCAGCTCATCGTGTCGAACCGGCACCACCCGGGGATGGAGACGATGGCCGGGCCCGCCGCCCAGGACGGGCTGTGCGTCGTCGAGCTGGGGGCCGGCACGTTCGCCGACGCACTGCGAATCGGACACCGCAGGACCATGGCGACCTACCGGAACGGGCACTACGACCCCGCGCTCGTGCTGGCCGCCCGGGAGGCGGAGGCGTGGGACCGCGGCGCCGACATCGACCTGGACGTGTTCTACAACGACGTCAGGCAAGGGGGCCGCTGGCAGGGCCTGCCGGCGGTCGATCCAGGGGACGCCGAGGCGCTCGCCGCGCTGCGGAGCCGGACCAGGACGTTCTTCGTCGGCGCCTACTCGAAGGTGAAGGCGAGGATCTTCTTCGCCACCGGCCCGGCCTCGTCGACCTGCGAGTTCTACGTGCTGGTGGACACGGCCTTCCTGCCCGGAGACGTCGCCGGGCGGATGCTCACCGGCCTGGAGGAACTGCTGGTCCGGGCGGTCACCGAGGAGGTGCCGCTGGACCGGGTGGCGAAGGTGGCGGGCCTGGACCCCGTGCGGCGCCCCGCCGGGTGGACGGCGGTCGGCCCCGACTGGGTGGACCTGAAGGAGACCGAGGCGCTGCTGCGCCGGGTGTGCGGGACCGGCCTGGCCGCGGTCGTGGTGGAGGACCCCGAAGACGGCGCCGCGGACGGGGCGGCGGCCCGGCTGACCGGGTATCTCGTCACGCGGCCTGGGCTGGACACGCCCGAGGCCGTCCACACCGCCATGATGCGCGCCGCGGCCGGCCGGACCGACGTGCTCGCCCCCCACCACTACGTCCTGTGCACGGCGCCGCCGGCCGAACCCGGCGGCTGGCCCGGCTGTCCCCGCTCGACCGAGGGCGGCGGCCGGGCCCCGTCTTCCGCAATGACCCTTTTGGAGAGGTGACATGACCGACTCCCCGATGCTCGTGGTCGTCAACGACGAGGAGCAGTACTCCGTATGGTGGAGCGACCGCGAGCCACCCGCAGGGTGGCGGGCCACCGGCTTCGCGGGCACGCGGCAGGAATGCCTGGCCCACATCGAGACGGTGTGGACCGACATGCGGCCGCTGAGCGTGCGCGACCCGGCAACGCTGAGCGCCCGGGACAGATGACCAGCGCGGAGCGCCGCGCCGCGCTGATCGAGAAGCTGGCCGGGCTGCCCCCCGAGCGCCGGGCGGCGCTGCTGCGCTCCCTCGTGGGCGCGCCGCGGGACCCCGGCGGCCAGGAGTGGCCGCTGTCGCCGGGCCAGGAGCGCCTGTGGTTCCTCAGCCGCTTCGACCCCGGTGACACCAGTTACAACACGCCCTGGTGCATGCGGCTGCGCGGGCCGCTCGACGTGGACGCGCTGACCGCGGCGTTCACCCGGATCGTGGAGCGGCACGAGGTGCTGCGGACCCGCTTCCGGCTGCGCGGGGACGCCCCCGTGCAGGTCGTGCTGCCGCCCGGTCCGGTGCCGCTGGAGAAGATCGCGCTGTCCGGCGAGGCGGACCTCGACCGGGAGCTGAAGGAGTTCGTCGAGCGCCCGTTCGACCTGGAGAACGAGCCTCCCCTGCGGGCCGGGCTGGCCGAGCCGGGCACGGACGACGCGGTCGTGTGCATCGTCCTGCACCACATCGTGATGGACGGCTGGTCGCTCGACGTGCTCCTGCGTGAGCTCACGGAGTGCTACGCCGCCGGGCGCGAGGGACGCGAGCCCGAGCTGCCGGAGCTGCCCACGCAGTACCCCCGCTTCGCGGTGCAGGAGAGACAGCGGGACCACACGCAGGGCCTGGAGCACTGGACGCGCCGCCTGGCCGGCGCTCCCACGCTGGACCTTCCGGCCGACCACCCCCGCCCGGACCGCTGGTCCGGGCGCGGCGGACGCGAGCCCCTGCTGCTGCCGCCGGAGGAGATCACGCCGCTGGAGAAGGTGGCCAGGAAGCGGCGCTGCACGTCCTTCATGGCCCTGGTCGCCGCCTACCAGGCGACCCTCTCCCTGGCGTCGGGCCAGACCGACTTCTGCGTCGGCGTGCCGGTGGCCGGCCGGCCCCGCAGCGAGCTGGCGCCGCTGATCGGCTACTTCGGCAACACGATGGTGCTGCGCGCCGACCTGTCCGGCGACCCGTCGTTCCACGAGCTGCTGGACCGCGTGCGGGAGGCGACCCTGGCCGGGATGCGGCACGCGGACGTGCCGTTCGAGCACGTCCTGGCCGCGCTGCGCGTCCCGCGCGACATCAGCAGGCCGCCGCTGTGCCAGGCCATGTTCAATCTGCACAACCTGCCCAAGGACGACCTGCTGGGGACCCGGATGGCCGACCTCGACCGGGAGGTCTACACGGTCCCGCCCAGCCACACGAAGTCGGAGGTCTCGATGGACCTGTGGCGAGGCCCGGAAGGGCTGGGCGGCGTTTTCGACTACAGCAGCGATCTGTTCGCGCCCGCGACCGCGCGCCGCCTCCTCGGCGGTTTCGCCGAGGTCGTACGGCGGGCCGGGGCCGACCCGGACGTCCCGCTGTCGGCGCTGAGCGGCACGTTCGCGAGCGTTCCCGAAGTGAAAGGTGCATGAAAGTGAGTGACGCGGTGAGCGGCGTGACCAGCCCTGATACGGCGCTCGCGCTGATCCGCCGGTGGCGTGACGCGAGCCCCGACGCGGTCGCGGTGAGCGGCGCCGGCGGCGTGCTGACCTACCGGGAGCTGCACGACCGGGTCGACCGGCTGGCGGCGCTGCTGCGCGCCCGCGGGGTCGGCCCGGAGGTCCCGGTGGGCCTGTGCCTGGAGCGCTGCCCCGGCATGGTCGTCGCCCTGCTCGCCGTGTGGCGGGCCGGCGGCGCGTACGTGCCGCTCGACCCGGGATTCCCCGAGGACCGGCTGCGGTTCATGCGGGAGGACGCGGGCATCCGGCTGGTGCTGGCCGGCCAGGGCGTCGAGTCCCGGCTGCTCGACGGCGTCGCCGACGTCGTGGAGCTGGCGCAGGACGGCGTTCCCGCCGGGGGCTGGGCGTCCGGCGACGGATCGGCTGACGGATCGGCCGACGGGCCGGTGGGTGACGTGGCGGGCGACCTGGCCTATCTCATGTACACCTCCGGCTCCACCGGCAGGCCCAAGGGGGTCGCCGTGCCGCACGGGGCGGTGGTCAACCTGCTGGAGTCCTTCGCCTCCCTGCTGGAACTCACCCCGCGCGACGCCTGGCTGGCGGTCACCACGCTGTCGTTCGACATCTCGGTGCTCGAGCTCCTCCTGCCCCTGGCCTGCGGCGCCCGGGTGGTGGTCGCGTCCGGGCACGAGACGGCGGACGGCCGCGCCCTGCGGTCGCGCGCCGTGTCCGAGGCCGTGACGATCATGCAGGCGACCCCGGCGAGCTGGCGCATCCTGCTGGAGTCCGGCGGGGTCCCCGAGAACGTCGCGACCCGGCTGTGCGGGGGCGAGGCGCTGCCCCGCGACCTCGCCGACGCCCTCCTCGACGGCGCCCCTCCCGCCGGGGGCGCCCGGCTCTGGAACGTGTACGGCCCGACCGAGACGACGGTCTGGTCGACGGCCGGGCGGGTGGCGCGGAGCGACGAGAACGGGTCCGCGGTCCCCGTCGACCTGGGCGAGCCCATCGGCAACACGACGGTGCACATCCTCGGCCCCGACGGGCGTCCCGTGCCGCCCGGGGAGGCAGGTGAGCTGCACATCGGCGGCGCCGGCCTGGCGAGGGGATACCGCGGCATGCCGGGCCAGACGGCGGCCAGGTTCCTGCCCGACCCGTTCTCTAAGGCGCCGGGAGCCCGCCTGTACGCCACGGGCGACCTCGCCGCGATCGAAGACGGCAGGCTCCGCTACCTGGGCCGGGCCGACCAGCAGGTGAAGGTGCGCGGGTTCCGGATCGAGCTCGGCGAGATCGAGACCGTGCTGCGGGCCGCACCGGAGGTGGCCGGCGCCGCCGTCGGCGTCTGCGACGGTCCCGACGGGCTCCCGCGTCTGGTCGCCTACGTCGTACGCGCGGCCGGGGAGCCCGAGGGGGCCGACCTGTGGCCGTCCCTGCGTGACCGGCTGCGCCGCGACGTGCCCGAGTACATGGTGCCGGCGCACCTCGTGGTGCTGGACGCCCTGCCGCTCACCCCCAACGGCAAGCTCGACCGCAAGGCCCTGCCCGTGCCCGAGTGGACCCGGGCGCGGAGCCGGCCGTACCGGCCGCCGTCCACCGCGCTGGAGGAGGACCTCGCGGCGATGTGGGGTGAGGTGCTCGGCATCGCGGAGCCGGTCGGCGTCGAGGACGACTTCTTCGAGCTGGGCGGGCACTCGCTGACCGCCACCCAGATCATCGCCAGGATCCAGGCGCGCTTCGCGATCAACGTGCCGATCGTGGTGCTGTTCGAGAACCCCACGGTGGCCGACCTGGCGGTGGCGATGGACCGGCTCGACGACGACGACCTGGACCTCGCCGACATCGCCGCGCTCCGCGACGAGCTCGACGGCCTCAGCGCCGAGGACCTGGCGGCCGTGCTCGACGAGATGGCGTCGGACGCATGAGGGCGCCCCTGTCGCCGGGCCAGGAGCGGCTGTGGCTCCTGCAGCGGCTGGATCCTCGCGACGCCTCCTACACCATGTACACCGTCCGCCGGCTGCGCGGCCCTCTCGACACCGGCATCTTCGAACTGGCCCTCGCGGACGTCGTGGCCCGGCACGAGGGCCTGCGCACCCGGTTCGACGAGGAGGACGGCGTCCCCTGGGCGGTCGCCGTGCCGCCGGGGGCGGCGGAGTCCCTCCCGCCGGTCGAGCGGATCCAGGCTCGCGACGAGGAGGAGGCCCGGCGGCTCGCCGCCGAGCGGGTGAACGCGCCGTTCGACCTCGCCGAGGGCGTGCCGCTGCGCGTCGCGGTCATCGAGATCGGCGCGCTGGACCACGTCCTGTGCGTCACGATGCACCACATCATCGGCGACGGCTGGTCGCTGGGGATCCTCTTCGACGACCTGGCGGAGTGCTACACCGCACGGTTGCAGGGGCGGGCGCCGAATCTGGCGCCGCTGCCGGTCCAGCCGTCCGACTACGCCCGCTGGCAGCGCCGCCGGGCCGAGCGCGCGGTGCCGTACTGGCAGGAGCGGCTGGCCGATCCGCCGCCGCCCGACCTGCCCTGCGCCGTGGGGAGCGGCGGCGTCCGCGACGAGGATCACGCGGGCTTCCAGGTCGCCCGGATCGGCAGGGAGGTCGCGGGCGAGCTGGACCGGCTCGCCCGCGAGCACAGGACCACGCTGTTCACCGTGCTCATGACGGCCTACCAGGTGCTGCTGCACCGGCACACCGGCCACACCGACGTCCTCGTCGGGACGGCCGTGGCCGGCCGCGACCGGGTCGAGCTGGAGCCGCTGATCGGCTATCTCTCGCAGACCGTCGTGCTGCGCGGCGACCTCGACGGCGATCCGTCGTTCACCGAGTTGCTGGGGCGCATCAGGCGCGAGGCGCTGACGGCGCTGAGCCGGCCTTCGGTCCCGTTCGAGCGGATCGGGCACCCTCCCGAGGCGCTGATGCCGACCATGTTCGTCCTGCACACCCAGGACATGGGACTCACCCGGCCGTTCGGCGACCTGTCCGTCAGCTTCTTCCCCGACGGGTACCGGCAGGTCAAGCTCGGCCTGTACGCCGAGGCGTGGTTCGAGGACGGCGAGATCGTCCTGTCGTTCGGCCACGACGGGTCCAGCGGATCTCCGCACGAGGCGGAGGCCGTCCAGCGGCTCGCCGACCGCTTCCTGCTCCTGCTCGAGTCGGCTGTGGCGGAGCCGCATCGCCGGATCTCCGAGCTGCGCGTCTGGACCGGCGACGACGAGGCCGACATCCACGCCATGGCCGGCGACGGCGGCGACG
This sequence comes from Microbispora bryophytorum, assembly GCF_006874465.1. Taxonomy (GTDB): domain Bacteria; phylum Actinomycetota; class Actinomycetes; order Streptosporangiales; family Streptosporangiaceae; genus Microbispora; species Microbispora bryophytorum. The sequence continues at coordinate 152,071 of NZ_VIRL01000012.1, forward strand.
GCGGCGGCGCTGCCGGACCGACGGTCCCCGAGCTGATCGCCGAGACCGTCCGGCGCACGCCCGGCGCCGTCGCGGTCGTCTGCGGGGAGACCGAGGTCACCTACGGCGAACTGGACCAGCGGGCGGCGCGGCTGGCCGCGCAGCTGCGGGCGGAGGGGGTGCGCCCCGGCGACGTGGTCGGCGTCTGCCTGCCCCGCTCGGTCGAGGCGATCAGCGCGCTGCTCGCCGTCTGGCGGGCCGGCGCGGCCTACATGCCGTTCGAGCCGGACGAGCCGGAGGAGCGGCTGACCTTCTCGCTCGCCGACGCCGGGGCGACACACGTGATCACGACCCGGGCGCTGCCCGCCGGGCTCACCGCCGTGCACCCGCGTGAAGCCGGCGACCGGTGTGAACCGCGGGAGACGCGGCCGGGCGACGTGGCCTACGTGATCTCCACATCCGGCTCCACCGGCAGGCCCAAGGGCGTCGCCGTCGAGCACCGCGCCATCGCGGCCCGGATCCGGTGGATGCGCGAGGAGTACGGCCTGGCGCCCGGCGACCGCGTCGTCCAGTTCGCGTCGCTGAGCTTCGACACCCACCTGGAAGAGGTCTTCCCCACGCTCGCCGCGGGAGCGACCCTGGTGCTGCTGCCGGGCGGGGCGGCGACGCTGCCCGACGTGCTGGCCGCCCCGGGCGGGGAGCGGATCACGATGCTCGACCTGCCCACCGCCTACTGGCACCACCTGGTCGAGGAGATCGACCAGATCGCCTGGCCGCCCGCGCTCCGTCTGGTCGTCATCGGCGGCGAGCAGGCGTCCGGCGGCGCGGTGACGCGCTGGCGCGGCCGGTTCGGCGACGACGTCCGCCTGGTGAACACCTACGGCCCGACCGAGGCCGCGGTGATCGCGACCGCGACCGACCTCGGCGCGACACCGTACGGCAGGCCGCCGATCGGGCGGCCGGTCGGCGCGACGACGGTCCACCTGCTCGACGCCGCCGGGGCGCCGGTCCCGAAGGGCGTGATCGGCGAGCTGGTCGTCGGCGGTGCCGGGGTGGCCCGCGGCTACCTGCGCCGCCCGGCGCTCACGGCCGCCGCGTTCGTCCCCGACCCACTGGGACCGCCGGGATCGCGGAGATACCGTACGGGCGACCGGGCGCGCTGGGACCAGGAGGGCGCGCTGGAGTTCCTCGGACGGCTCGACGGGCAGCTCAAGGTCCGCGGCTTCCGGATCGAGCCGGGCGAGGTCGAGGCGCGGCTGCTCGACCATCCGGGCGTCGGCCAGGCGTTCGTGACGGTCCACGCCGAGGAGCTGGTGGCGTACGTGACCGGGACCGCGACCGGGGAGGAGCTCGCCGGGCACCTCGCGCGGACCCTGCCGCGCCATCTCGTCCCGACCGCCTGGGTCGTTCTCGACGCGCTGCCGCTCACCAGCCGCGGCAAGGTGGACCGCGCGGCGCTGCCCGCGCCGGTCCGGACGTCGTCGGCCGGGCACGTCCCGCCGAACACGGACGCGGAGCTGCTGGTGGCCGAGATCTGGGCGGAACTGCTCGGCGTCGATTCCATCGGCGTGAACGACGATTTCTTCACCCTGGGCGGGCACTCGCTGCTCGCGACGAGGATCGCGGCCCGGCTGCGCCGGGGGACCGGGGTGGAGGTCCCGGTCCGGACGATCTTCGAGCGGCGCACCGTGGCCGAGCTGGCGGTCGCACTGGAGGACCTGCTGGTGGCCGAGCTGGAGAACATGTCGGATGAGGAGGCCGAGCGCCTGCTCTCGTCCGCGGGCGGCTGATCCCTCTCCGCCGGAGCACGGGCCGCCGCAACGCGAGACCGCCGCGCACCCGAGGGTGCGCGGCGGTCTCGTCGTTGTGGCCTCGTGTTCGGCCGTGGTCGCCGAGGCCGCGTCAGGCGGAGGTGCGGATCACCAGGTGGGTGTCGAGGATGACGACCGGCTGCTCCAGCGGCTCGCCGTTGATCCTGGCGATCAGAAGCTGGACCATCTGCCGGCCCATCGCCTCCGTCGGCTGGTGCACGCTCGTCAGCTGAGGGTCGGTGTGCAGCGCCACCTTGGAGTCCTCGAAGCCGATGAGCGCGACGTCGTCGGGCACGACCAGGCCCTGCTCCTTCAGCACCCGCAGGGCGCCGACCGCCATCGGGTCGGAGGCCGTGAACACGGCGTCCAAATCGGGGTGGCGGGCGAGCAGGTCGCGCATGCCCGCCTCCCCGCTCTCCTCGGAGAAGTCGCCGTACGCGACGCGCTCGGTCATACCGGTGGCCAGCAGCGCGTCACGGTATCCGGCGAGACGGTCGACACCCACGCCCATGTCCTGCGGACCGGCGAGGGTGGCGATCTTGGTACGGCCCTTGGAGAGCAGGTACTTGACCGCCTGCCGGGCGCCGGCCCGGTTGTCCATGTCGACGAAGCTGTACGGGTTGAGCCCCACCGGGCGGCCGCCGAGCACGGTCGGCACGCCCAGCTCCTCCAGCCGGCCCGGCAGCGGGTCGGCGCCGTGCACCGAGGTGAGCAGCACACCGTCGACGTGCTGCCCGGTCAGGTAGTGCTCCAGCCGGTCGTGCTCGGCACGGTTCTGCGCCATCGTGAGGATGAGCTGGAGGCCGGTCTCCGCCAGTGCGGAGCCGATGCCGCGGATCAGCCCGGCGAAGTACGGCTCGTCGAAGACGCGCTGCTCCGACTCCGACACCACCAGCGCGATGGTGTCGGTCCGATTCGTCACGAGGGTGCGCGCCGCCCGGTTGGGTACGTAGCCGAGCTCCTGGATCGCCAGTAACACCGCGTCGCGGGCCCGGTCGCTCACCTTGGGCGAGCCGTTGATGACCCGCGAGACGGTGCCGCGGCCGACCCCGGCGCGTGCGGCGACCGCTTCCAGAGTCGGCCGGCCTCCGGAACGGCGGTCCCCGTTCATCTATACTGCCCCCTTATCGTGTCTGCGCTTATTGTGCCCGACCCAGCAGGCCGCCGTGCCTGATGGTGTCGGCATACCACAGAGCGCTTGATTTCATGGTCCTCGCCTGGGTCTCGTAGTCGACGTAGACAAGGCCGAAGCGCTTGCCGTATCCCCAGGCCCATTCGAAGTTGTCCATCAGCGACCAGGCGAAGTAGCCCTGCAGCGGGATGCCCGACTCGATGGCCGTGTGGCAGGTCCGCAGGTGGGCGTCGATGTAGGCCACCCGATCGGGGTCGTGCACCGCGCCGTCCTCGCCGATCGCGTCGTCGTAGGCCGCGCCGTTCTCCGAGATGTAGAGCGGGATCCGCGGGTACTCCTCGGCGATCCGGCGCAGCATCTCCTGCAGGCCGCTGTCGTCGATCTCCCAGCCCATCGAGGTGACCGGGCGGCCGCCGTTGACGAAGCCTACGTGCTCGCTGCCGATCCACGGCGACCCGGAGTCGGTGGGCGCCGCGGCCGCGGACGCTGCGCCGCCGGGCGCGCCGGAAACGGTGAAGCGGCTGTAGTAGTTGATCAGCAGCATGTCGAGCGGCGCGGCGATCGTGGCCAGGTCGCCGTCCTGGATGAACTCCATGTCGGACAGGTGGCTCAGATCGGCCAGCACGTCCTCGGGGTAGGAGCCCTTGAGCAGCGCGTCCAGGAAGAAGCGGTTCTGCAGCCCGTCGATGCGGCGGGCGGCGTCCTGGTCGGCTTCGCTGCCCGTGGCCGGCGTGACCGGATAGAGGTTCACGCACCCGCCGATCTGAGAGTCGGCGTTCTGCGCCCGCATCGCCTGGACGGCCAGGCCGTGCGCGAGGTTGAGGTGGTGCGCGGCGCGCAGCGCGGCGGCCGGCTCGCGCCTGCCCGGCGCGTGCTCGCCCGAGGCGTACCCCAGGAACGCCGAGCACCAGGGCTCGTTGACCGTGCTCCAGTTCCTGACCCGGTCGCCTAGCTCGGCGTGCACGGCCGCGGCGAAGTCGGCGAAGCGCTTCGACGTGTCCCGTGCGGGCCACCCGCCCGCGTCTTCCAGGGCCTGCGGGAGATCCCAGTGGTAGAGCGTCAGCCACGGGTCGATGCCGTAGCTGAGCAGCTCGTCGACGAGCCTCTTGTAGAAGTCGAGGCCCTTGGCGTTGTACGCGCCGGAGCCGTCGGGCTGGATCCGCGGCCAGGAGACGGAGAACCGGTAGGCGGTGAGGCCGAGGTCCGCCATGAGCTTGACGTCCTCGCGGTACCGGTTGTAGTGGTCGATCGCGGTCTCGGCGGTGTCTCCGCCCACGATGCGCCCGTCCTGGCTGCAGAAGGTGTCCCAGATGGAGCGGCCCCGCCCGTCCGCGGTGATCGCGCCCTCGATCTGGTAGGCGGAGGTGGCGGCGCCCCAGACGAACCTGGTGGGGAACATCAGGCCGGCCGTCTCCGCTTCGGGTCGTGTGCCTTGCGTTGTCACGCCTTGACCGCACCTTCCATGAGTCCGCCGATGATCTGTCGGCCGAACGCGATGAACACGACGATGAGCGGGAGAATCGACATGAGTGTGCCGCTGAAGATGAGCACGTAGTCCGTGCCGTACTTCGCGTTGAGCGAGTTGATGGCGACCTGGACCGTGGGGTTGTCCGGCGTCAGCACGATCAGCGGCCACATGAAGTCGTTCCAGATCAGCATGAACGTGTTGATGCCCAGCACCGCCATGCCCGGCCGGACGGCCGGCAGGACGACGTTCCACCAGATCCGCAGGGTGGAGGCGCCGTCGACGCGGGCGGCCTCGATCAGCTCGTTGGGCACGGCCTGCTCGGTGTACTGCGTCATGAGGAAGACGCCGAAGCCGTTGAGCAGGAAGGGCAGGATCACGGCCTTGATCGAGCCGACCCATTCGAGGCTGACCATGAGCCGGTAGAGGGGGACGATGCCCATCTGCTGCAGCGGGACCATCATGGTCAGCAGCACCAGCAGCAGCAGGATCTTGCCGCCCTTGAACTTCAGCCGGGCGAACGCGAAACCGGCGAACGTCGAGATCACCACCACCGAGAGCGTCACCGTGCAGGCGATGATCAGGGAGTTGGTGAGACCGGTCAGGTAGTGCGCGTCGGGGTTGGTCAGCACGCGCTGGATGTTCTCCCCGAGCTTGCCGCCCGGCAGGAACGGCGGCGGCATGTCCGTCGCCTCGGTGTTGGTGCGAGAGGCGATGACGATCATGTAGTACAGCGGGAACGCCGAGATGATGATCGTGACCGCGAGGATGAGCCTCGTCATCGGCGTTGCGGTCCAGAGGCTGCCGGCACCTCCCGGCGCCTTGCGGCGCCGCCGCGTGGTGGCGGGCGCGGAGAGCGTGGTCACTTGTTGCCCCCGATCCGGCGGATGAGCAGGAAGTTGATGCCCGATCCGATGAGGATGAGCAGGAACAGCAGCCAGGCGGCCGCGGAGGCGTAGCCGTAGTCGAACTCGCGGAAGCCCTGCTCGAAGATGAACATCGAGACGGTCTGGAACTGGCTGTTGGTGCCGCCGTGGACGTTGCCGTTGTAGAACGTCGTCGGCTCGGAGAACAGCGTGAGGCCGCCGATGGTGGAGTTCAGCACCACGAAGATCATCGTGGGCCGGAGCATCGGGATCGTGATCTGCCAGAACTGGCGCCGCCGGGACGCGCCGTCGATCGAGGCCGCCTCGTACAGGTCCTTGGGGATCGTCTGCATGCCGGCCAGGAAGATGATCGCGTTGTAGCCGGTCCAGCGCCAGTCGATCATGGTCGCGATGGCGATCCAGGAGGGGAGGCGCTCGGCCTTCCAGTCGATGGGGTCGGCCCCGAACCAGCCGAGAACCCAGTTCACCACGCCCCAGTCGCGCCCGTACAGCTGGGTGAAGACGACCGCCACCGCGACGACCGAGGTGACGAGGGGGAGCAGGACGCCCAGCCGGACGCCCAGCTGGAACTTGAACCGCTTGTTCAGCGCGTTGGCCAGCATCAGGGCCAGCAGAATCTGCGGGATCGTCGCGATGAGGAACATCGCGAGGGTGTTGACGACCGCCTTCCAGAAGGCGGCGTCGCCGAGCATGGCGGTGTAGTTGCCGAGGCCCGTCCATTCGACCGTGCCCGTGAGGTCGTAGTCGAAGAACGAGAAGTAGAGGGTGAAGCCGAGCGGGAAGAGCCCGAAGATCAGGAAGAGCAGGTAGTAGGGAGAGACCAGGAGGTACGGTGCGGCCTTGAGGTCCAGCCAGGTCATGAAGGACCGGCCCGGTCTCTGCCGGACGTGTCTCCGGCTGGGCGGCATCGGTGCCCGGGTGGGTTGCCCGGCGTCGACGTGCAGGCTCATAAGTTACCTTTCGGGTGAAAGCAGGCGACCGGCCCGCCGGCGGGGTGCCGCTGCGGCGGGCCGGTGCTCACCTGGCGGGCAGGATCAGCCCGCGGCCTTCACGGCGTCGTCGACGAGCTTCTTCCAGCCGTTCGCGTACGGCACCGAGCCGTCGTCGATGGCGGAAACGACCGACTCGATGGCGTTCTTGACCTGGGCGTGCTTGACGCCGAGGAAGATCGGCTGGAGCGAGGCGGCCGACTTGGCGAAGATGTCACCGACGGGGGCGTCGTTGAAGTACTCGTTCTTCGCGCCCTGAACCGCCGGGTCCTGCTGCGCCTGGACGTTGCTCGGCATGTTGCCGGCGTAGTTGAAGACGCTGACCTCGGCGTCCTTACCGGTCAGGTAGTCGAGGACCTGCGCGGCCTCCTTGGGGTGCTTCGACTGCTTGGGCACGGCGAGCCAGGAGCCACCCCAGTTGCCGCCGCCGCCGGGCACCGCCGCGACGTCCCACTTGCCCTTGAAGTCCGGTCCGGCGCCGCCGTCGCCGCTCACGGCGCCGAGCATCCACGACGGGCAGCCGAGGGTGGCGAACTGCGACTTCTTCATGCCGGTGTTCCACTCCGGCGTGAAGTTGCGCAGCTTGGCCGTGAGGCCCTCCTGGCTGATCTTCTGGGCGAAGTCGTAGGCCGTCTTGACCGCCGGGTTCTTGTCGACGATCAGGTTGTTGTCCTTGTCGAAGTACGTGACGTTGCCGTTCTTGGCGCCCTCCTGCACCAGGACCACGTTGTAGAGCGTGTTGGTGCCGTCGACGAACTTCGTGTTCTTGATCTTGTCCTGGAACTTGTGGGCGACCTGGACGAAGTCGTCCCAGGTCGGCCAGAGCTTGCTGACCTCGTCGCGGTCGGCGGGCAGGCCGGCCTTCTCGAACAGGTCACGGCGGTAGCACAGGCTCATGCCGCCGACGTCGGTGCCGAGGCCGAACAGCTTGCCGTCGGCGGTGACGCCGTTCTCCCACTTCCAGGCGGCGAAGTCGGCCTTGCGGTTCTGCAGGCCGAACTCGCCAAGGTCGGCCCACCACTCGGGGTGCGCCTTGGCCAGACCCATGCCGCCCTCGTCGATGCCGACGACGTCGCCGGCGCCCGCGCCGGACTGCAGCCACTGGATCATCTGGGGCCAGTAGACCTGCTCGAACTGATCGGTCAGGTTGTCATACTTGATCTGGATGTCCTTGTGCTCGGCGTTCCACTTGTCGACGGCCTCCTTGTAGCCGAAGTTCTTGCCGCCGCCGAACGTCTGGAGCGTGACGGTGACGGGGCCGGCTGCCGCCGAGGACCCGCCGCCCGCCGCCGTGTCGGGCTTGTCGTCGGACTGGCAGGCGGTGGCGCCAAGAGTCAGCGCCGCCACCGCGGCGACCGCGAGCAGCCTGCCGCGGCGCGAGTTTGCAATCATTCCGGACCCCTCTCAGGTGGTATCCCGAATCGTTCGTGGGAGGTACATCCCAGGCCGGTCCCCGATCTCACGGCCCGCGATCGAAGGTTCTGCTCGGTGCTCCCGCATGGTGTGTCAAGAGCTGTTGGGAGCGCTCCCACGAAGGGTCCTCTATGAGCAACCGGGGCGTCAATATGCCGAAACCTAACTGTTACTCCCTGGGTGGTTAGACCTGGTCAAGGGGACATACTAGGACATACCACGCTTGGGAGCGCTCCCATCACCATATGGGCAGAAATGAATAGGGGGTGCCCCGAACCTGCCGGGGCACCCGCCCTTTTCCGCTTCGTCACCTCACCCGGTGGTGGGCCGCCGCGTCCGCCCCCAGGGACAGGCCGCCGCCCAGAAAGATCCCCGGGCCCGAGACGTCCATCAGCCGGCACACCGGTCCGGAGCAGGACCGTAGCAGCGCGAGCCGGGCCGCGAGGGTGGCCGTCAGGCCCGGCCCGGCCGTCGCCGCGATGTTGTGCAGCTCCGCCGGATCGTCTCGTAGGTCGTAGAGTTGCCGCTCCCCGGTCTCGTACTCCACGTACGCGTACCGCCCGGTCCGCACCATCGCGTACGTGGGCGGCGAGTGCGGCGAGTAGGAGGGATGGTAGAACTCTGCGAGCACGGCGTCACGCCAGGGGACGTCGTGTCCGTGCAGGAGCGGGACGAGCGAGCGGCCCTCGGCCGTGGGCGGCACCGTGGCCCCGCCCAGCTCGGCGAACGTGGGCGCGAGGTCGACCGTCGAGGTGAGCGCGTCGACCACGCCCCCGGCGGGGACCCCCGGCCCGCGCACCACCATCGGCACCCGGATGTCCTCCTCGAAGGGCGTCGTCTTGCCCGGCCGCAACCGGTGCTGGCCGAGGTGGAAGCCGTTGTCGGAGGTGAAGAAGATGTAGGTGTCGTTCAGGCGGCCCGCCCGGGTCAGCGCCTCGACCAGGGCGCCCACCATGTCGTCGACGCCGAGCATGGCCCGCAGCCGGTCGCGGTGGACGCGGTCGATCCGGCGCGTGTCGGCGGCCGACAGCGGCGTGCGCTCCCTGAGCCAGCGGGGCTCGGCGGACAGGTCGGCCTGGTCGAACGACGCGGTCCGCGGCGCCTGCTCGCCGGCGAAGGCGGCGGCGTGACGCGGCGCGTGATGCGCGGGCAGGTGCGGCGCGACCGGGGCGAGATAGAGGAAGAACGGAGACTGCCCGGCCGCGGAACCCGTCGCGAACGCCGCGGCCTTGGCGCTCAGCACGTCTTCCAGGTAGTCCTCGGGGGCGTCGCCGTACCGCCGTATCGCGCCGTTCTCGTTGAGCGTGTAGCCGTACTCCTGGTAGAGGCGGGTGACCGGGACGTGCCACTCGTCCCAGCCGGGCGGCACGTAGGTGCGCGGCGCGCCCTCCGGGTAGTTGTTGAGATACTTGCCCATGAGCGCGGTGCGGTAGCCCGCGTCGTGCATCCACGTCCCGAGGGTGGAGGCCTCCAGCGGCCGGAACTTCGGGAACCCGCCGGTCGGCGACCGGTTGCTCTTCACCTGATGGCTGTGCATGTACTGCGAGCGCAGGATGGACGAGCGGGAGGGGCAGCACCAGGGATTGGTGACGAAGAACCGGGACAGCGTGGTGCCCTGGCGCACCAGGAGATTGGTGATGTTGGGGAACCGGCTCAGATCCGACGCGTCCAGGTCGTCGGTGAGGATCAGTACGATATTGGGCCGATGAGCCGCGAGTCCGGGGGCGGGCTCGGCATGGGAGGCGCCGGTGAGCCCGAGGCAGAGCAGGAGCGCTGCGGCGAGCCCGGCCCACAGCTTTCTCGGTCGTCGTGGTTGGGGCACGGCAGCAATCATTGCCACACGCTCGCCTGGGGAAACGTACGCCCTGTGATCGCGTGACCGCACCGTGTCCATCACATGGACGACTCTGGTGAATCCTCTGCCGTAGCCGGTCACCTCGGCCGTCATACCTCCCATACCGGCGTGACGTCCGGAAAAGGTCTCTTCGAGGGCTGTTCACCGGGTGTTCCCGCCGCTGTCGTGTCCGGTGGCTAGCGTGAGCGCGTCGTGAACGTTTCTTTACGGGGCGTGGAGAACGAGGGACGGCGCCACGCCGCCGAGCAGGGGCAGGCCGTCGCATGGGTGGAGTCCCCCCTGCAGCTGCTGTGCGTCGTCGAGGCGCACCACGCGGGGCTCCTCGGACCCGTCACCACGGTGGTGCCGCGCGCCGGGCTGCCGGCCCTGCGGCTGACCCGCCGCGAGCTCGAGCGGCTCGGCCTGCCCGAGGGGCTGGAGTTCGCCGAGCCGGCCGAGCGGGTGCCCCGGCCGGGCCGGACGTGGGCGGTGGGCGACGCCTTCTCCGGGCGCGTCCAGCTCGCCCTCGTCACGGCCCTTTCCGGCCGCACGGTGCTGGTGGACGACGGGCTGGCCACGATCCGCCTGCTTGAGCTGCTGGTCGCACGGCGTCCGCTGCTGCGCGCCCGCGGGGCCCCGGGCGTCGTCCGCAAGGTGCTCGCCGCGGCCGCCGGTTTCCGCCTGCGCACCCGCAGGCCCACCGTGTTCACCGCGCTCCCGGTGCCCGCCGGCCTCGCCGAGGCGGTGGAGGGCACGGGCGCGCGGCTCGTCCGGCACGACTTCGCCTGGCTGCGCGCCCAGCCCGCCGTCCGGCCGCCGCAGGAGCGCACCGTCGTGCTCGGCACCTCGCTCGTACGCAACGGGCTCATCCACCGCGACCGCTACCTGCGCTGGCTGGAGCGGATCGACGAGCCCGTCGCGTACTTCCCCCACCGGCGGGAGGACCCCGAAGACCTCGACCGGGTGCGCCGGATCGCCGGGCTGACCGTGTACGACGCCGGGGCGCCCGCCGAGATGACGCTGCGCGACCTGCGGCCGGACCAGCGGGTGCTGAGCCTGCCGTCCACCGCGGTGACCTCGCTGCGCGTCCTGCTGTCGGCCCGGGGCGTACGGGTGGAGGCCGTGGACGTGCCGGAGGACTGGTGGACGGCTTCGGCCGTCCCGTCGCTGCGCTCCCACCTCCAGCTCTTCGCGCACGAACCGCATCAGCCCCACACGCACGATCCCGGAAAGGTCGCTCCTTGACCCGTCTGCTCGCCGTGGCCGACTCCGACTCTTATCTCAAGTGGGCCGCGGGCCTGCTCGACGCGACTCCGGAGGACTGGGTCACGGACCTGGCCGTCGTCCGCACTCCCATCACCCCGTCCGCGGCGCAGATCGCCGCGGCGGTGAGCGGCACCCGCGCGCAGGGCGAGGGGCTTCCCCCGGTGCTGGCGGCGCGGCAGCTGCGCCGGGCCGCCGAACGGTTCCGGCCCGACGCCGTGCTGCTGGCCTGCACCGGGCCGGTGGTGGACGCGCTGGCGGCGGAGACGCTGGCCGGGCTGCGGCCCCGGCCGGTGCTGATGTCGGGGCTGCCCGGCATCTCGGTGCCCGCGACGGAGAAGGCCTGGCTGTTCCGCAGCGGCTGCGACCTGTTCGTCGTGCACAGCGGCCGGGAGGTCGCCGAGTTCTCCGAGATCGGCGCGAGGCTCGGCGGGGGAGGGGCGGTGGCGCTGGCCCGCCTGCCCTACCTCGACCTGCTGGCCCGCGAACCGGCCGCGCACGGCGCGGGGGGCGCGGGGGGCGTACGCGACCGCGTCGTGTTCGCCACCCAGGCCAAGGTGCCCAGGCGGCGCGAGGAGCGGGAGCGGATCCTGCTCGCGCTGGCCGACCTCGGGCGGGCCCGGCCCGACCTCGACGTGGTGGTCAAGCTGCGGGCCCGCGACGACGAGCGGCAGACGCACAACGAACGTCACCACTACGAACGGCTGTGGACCGCGATGGAGGCCGAGGGCCGGGTGCCCGCGGGCGCCGTGCGCTTCGCCGCCGGGCCGATGCACGAACATCTGAGTCGCGCCGCCGGTTTCGTCACGGTCAGTTCGACGGCCGCGCTCGAGGCGATCGCCGGGAACGTGCCGCTACTCGTGCTGTCCGACTTCGGGGTCAGCGCGGAGATGATCAACCTGGTGTTCGAGGGCAGCGGCTGCCTGGGCACGCTCGACGACCTGGCCAAGGCGGACTTCCAGGTCCCCGCCGAGGAGTGGTGCCGGGCCAACTACTTCCACGACTCCTCGGCCAGCGACTGGACCGGCCGCGTCGCCGCGCTGGTCGCCGCGGCTCGCGCGGGGACGCTGGAGCCGGCCCGCTCGCTCCTCGACGGTCCCGAGCACGCGGCCGCCCGGCGCCGCGCCCGGCTGCGCCTGGAGGTGCCGCCCAAGGTCCTGCGGTACGGCTACCGTGCCAAGCGCCGGATGCGCCGCTATCTCAAGGCGTTCTAAAGGCGTTCTAGACGACGCCGGCGGCGCTCCGCCTGACCTGCAACCGCCGGTCGTTCGGCGCCCTTCTGGCGCACCACCCTGGCCGACGCCGCCGAAAGTGGCACGCGTCGTCAACATATTGGCACTCAGGCATCACGACATCCCACCGCCGCAATGCGATCGTCGCACCGCGACTCACCATTTCGGGGAGGGGGTGTCTGATGCGTATCCGTCGAATCATCGACTGGGCCTGACCGCTACGGCGGACGCGTGGAACCGCCGGACTGTCCCCGGCACGGGCTCGGTGACGTGTCACGGTTGGCCAGGCGTCGGCACGGCCGCCCTTGAAGGGGCGTCGATGAACCCGGCCTGAATCAGGGCCCTCAGTGGATCGGCGGAGGCAGCTGCGGCCGCCGATCCACTGTGCTTTCCGAGAGGAGTGGAATGGCCGTCGGTGCTCGTCGGGCTTCGCACGGGGATGTCTTCGGAACCGGGGAGTTCACGGCGTTGTGGTGCACGGTGGCGCTGTCGCGCGGCGGCAGCCAGCTGGCGCGGGTGGCCCTGGCCGTGCTCGCCTTCCAGCGCACCGGGTCGCCGGCCGTCACCGCGCTGGTCTACGCGCTGACCCTGCTTCCGGCGATCGTCGGGGGGTCGCTCCTGGGTAGGCTCGCCGACCGCTTTCCGCACCGCGACCTCCTGGTCGTGTGCGCATGGTCGCGGGCCGGCCTGGTCGCGCTGATCGCCGTACCCGGGATCCCGCTGCCCGTGCTCTGCGGCCTGGTCTTCGTCGTCCAGGTGATCGAATCTCCCGCCAAGGCGGCGCAGATGGCCCTGCTCCCCGAGATCCTCACGGGCGAGACCTACTCACTGGGCGTGGCGGCGGTCACCCTGACAACGCAGATCGTCACCCTTGTCGCGTTCCCTCTCGGGGGAGTGCTGGTGGGGCTGCTCGGGCCGAACTGCACCCTGATGCTCACCGCCGCCGCCTTCGCGGCGATGGCGCCGGTCACGAGGTTCGGCCTCCGTCATCGGCCGGCGACCAGCCCCTCCGGTCCCGGCGAGACGGGGTCACCCGGCCGTCGGGGGGGAGGTCGGCTCATTCTGGGCAGCCCTCCGCTGCGCAGCCTGCTGGCGCTCGCGCTGCTCGCCGGCTTCTACGTGATCCCCGAGGTGCTGGCGGCGCCGTACGCCGCCGAGCTGGGGCGGGGCACGACGGCGGTGGGGTTGCTCATGGCCGCCATGCCGGTGGGCAACGTGGTGGGAGTCTTCCTGCTGACCCGGTTCGTCCCGGCCGGCGTGCGACTGCGCTGGCTGGGGCCGCTCGCCGTCGTCTCCGCGCTTCCTCTGGTCTTCTCCGCGATGCTCCCCGGCTTCGTCCCCTCGCTGCTGCTGTGGGGTCTCGTGGGCCTCCTGAGCGCCTATCAGGTGACCGCCAACACCGAGTTCACCAGGATCGCGCCGCGGGAGCGGCGTGGTGAGGCGCTGGGTATGGCGTCGTCACTGCTGGTGGCGGGTCAGGGGGCGGGAATGCTCCTCGGCGGCCTGCTCGCCGACGGTGTGGGGGTCTCGTCCACCCTCGCGATCGCCGGGGTGGCGGGCTGCCTCGCGGGGATCCCCCCGGCCCTGGGCTGGCGCCGTGCCCGGCAGGAGCTCCTGGGTGAGATGTACGCGCCGGGGGGATGACGGGAGACGCCGGGTCGCCCGGAGCCCGGCCGCCTCCCCTTCGCCGGCGGCGGCGTACCGCAGCCGATAGTCAAGCGGGCTCTGACCGTAGGCGGCGCGGAAGGCGCGGACGAACGTGGCGGTGTCGGAGAAACCCCAGCGGGACGCCGTGGCGTGGATGGGCCGCCCGGCGAGCGATGGATCGGACAGGTCGCGGCGGCAGCGCTCCAGCCGCTGGGCGCGGATCGACGCGGCGACGGTCGTCTCCTGAGACTCGAACAACCGGTGCAACGTACGCAGGGAGATGTTGTGGGCGGCGGCGATCGTCGCAGGAGAGAGCCGTGGATCGGCGAGGTGCCGCTGGATGTGCTCTTGGACGGACAGCAGCAGGGTCCGGCCGCGCGCTTCGGGAGGCACGGCCGCTCCCGCCTGGATGCGGTGGGCGAGCAGCGCGGTGACCAGGTCCATGAGCACGGCGCCGAGCCGGACGGCGTCGGCCGTCGCGTACGACGCCGCGTCGGTGGCCAGGGTGGTGAGGAGGCTCCCCAGCAACCCGCCGAAGTGCCCGCGCGCGGACAAGGACGTGGCCGTGAGCCGTTCGGCCTGATGCCGCGGGAACGGGAGCAAGGTGCCGGGGAAGACCATCAGGAGCCCACGCGCGGGCTCACGCTCGCCCGTCACCCATCGGCAGGGCCGGGAGGTGTGACACAGCACCAGCTCGGACGGCCGCAGCTCCGCAACCCTCTGGTCCTGCGCCACGATGGTCCGCCCGCTGAGGCCGAGCATGAGTTGGAACAGTTCCGGGTCGGACCGGCGGATCATCCGCGGGGTGCGGAACCCCTCGCAGCCGGAGACCATATGCGAGGAGACCTGGATCGCGCCCAGGTCCGTCGCCGCGATGCTGCCGGTGAACCGCACGGGGTCGTCGCAGGCGGCCCTCACCGGCGCCACCATCCGCGATATGTGGTCGAGCCAGCCGCGGAACCGCTCGTCCGGGGGCAGATCGTCGGTGCTCATCACCACGTCCACCGGAGTAGCCCCCTCGAAGATCCACGCACCTCGCAGGGCGCCGGCGTCACCCGCGACGCGGCGAACCTGATCCGTCCGGCCGAGACGTTACGAGGAGGGAACCGTGGAGGCGCCATGGAGGCGACAGGGCCGCGGCCTGGTTCGAGTCCGGCGAAGCATGCCCGTCTGACGCCGGGCGGGTTCCTCTTTGACCTGGCCGAACGCGGCCGATGCGCCATGGGCGCCGCGGCGACAGCGAAAATCGGCAGGAACCGGCAGAATCAACCGGCAGGTAGCTAAATCCTGAAAAGTGACCTCATGAGGACTGGTCCGCATGCAACCGGCACGGTATTCGCTGGGAAGTCTGATCCGTCACCGCCGCCTGAGCGTGGGTCTCGGTCAGGGAGAGCTGGCGGATCGAGCGGGTGTCAGCGCCCGGTCGCTGCGTGACATAGAGGCGGGCCGCGTCGCCCGCCCGCGGGCGTCCTCGCTGCGGCGGCTGGCGTCGGCACTCGGGTTCACCGGCGACGACCTGCGTACGCTGTTGGAGACCGTACAGCCGGCCGCCAGGCCGGCGGATGTGGAGCCGCTCCATATCGGGGTGCTGGGACCGCCCGTGATCCGGAACGGTGACAGGCCCGTCGAGATTCGGTCGGCGATGCGGCGTGAGCTGCTCGGCCTGCTCGCGCTGCAGCCGGGGCAGCGGGTGTCCCGCGAGGAGATCGTCGACGTCCTGTGGGGAGATCGGCCGCCCAGGACATGTCAGGCCCTGGTGCAGGGGCACGTCGCCGCTCTTCGCGGGCTGCTCCAGCCGGAGCCGCGGCGCCGCCCGTCCGCCTCGATCATCACTCTGGATCGCGGCGGATACACGCTGGAGGTGGTGCCGGGACGGCTCGACCTCGCGGAGTTCGACGACCTCGCCCGGAGGGCTGGGGAGGCGCGGGCCTCGGCGGATCCGCGGGCGGCCCTGGAGCTGTGGGACCGGGCTCTGCGCCTGTGGCGAGGCCCCGTGCTCGCCGACACCGGATCCCGGTTGCGGCACCACCCGCTCGCGGCGGCGCTCAACCAGCGCCACATTGCTGTCGCGCTGGCGTTCGCCGACAGCGCGCTCGAGAACGGGAGCATCTCCAGCGCGGCCGATCACCTGCTCAGGCTGGCCGCGGACGAGCCGCTGCACGAAGGGCTGCACGCCCGCCTCATCCTGGCGGTGGCCGGCGGGGGAGATCAGGCGGGCGCTCTGCGCCTGTTCGCCGATCTCCGCCGCAGGCTAGCGGAAGAGCTGGGCGTCGAGCCCGGACGCGAGCTCAGGACGGCGCATCTGCGAGTCCTGCGCCAGGAGCTGCCGCCCCCCCAAGCGGCGGACCGCGGCGTCCCCCCGGCCGTCCCCGGCGGCGTGGCCCTCCCGGAGACGCCCCGCGACCCGGACGCCGGTGCGGGGGCGGAACAGGGGGCGGAACAGGAGCGCGGGGCGGCACCGCTCGGGAACACCGGCCACCCGGCACCGGCACCGGCCGCGCCCTCGGGGACGCGGGCGGAAGCCGTTCCGGCGCAACTCCCGCTGGACGCCCGCGGCTTCGCCGGCCGCACGGCCGAGCTGGCCCGGCTCGACGCCCACCTGGCCGCCGCGGGCCACTCGCCCACCGCGTTGACGATCCTGGCGGTGTCGGGAACCGCCGGCGTCGGTAAGACCACTTTGGCGTTGCACTGGGCACACAGGGTGCGGGACCGGTTTCCCGACGGGCAGCTCTACCTCAACCTTCGCGGGTTCGATCCCACGGCCGCGGCCATAGAGCCGGCGGAGGCGATCCGGAGCTTCCTCGACGCGCTCGGGGTGCCTCCCCAGCGCATTCCGCCGGGCTTCGAGGCCCAGGCGGGTCTGTACCGGAGCCTGCTGGCCAACCGCCGGGTCCTGGTGGTGCTGGACAACGCCAGAGACGTCGAGCAGGTTCGCCCGCTGCTGCCCGGCTCGCCGAGCTGTCTCGTGGTGGTGACCAGCCGCGACCAGATGTCCGGGCTCGTCGCCATCGAGGGCGGTTGTCCGCTGACCCTCGGCCTGCTCTCCGCATCGGAGGGCCGCGAGCTGGTGGTCCGCCGCCTCGGAGCCGAGCTCACCGGGGCCGAGCCCCGGGCGGTCGATGAGATCGTCGCCCAGTGCGCCGGCCTTCCGCTGGCCCTCGCCGTCGTGACCGCTCGCGCGGTCATGAATCCCCAATTCTCACTGGCCACCCTCGCCGGGGAGCTGCGTGCCGTACAGGGCGGCCTCGACGCGTTCCACGGTGGTGATCCGGCCACTCAGGTGCGAACCGTCTTCTCGTGGTCCTACCGCACGTTGAGCGCGGAGGCGGCGCGGCTCTTCCGGCTGCTGGCACTCCACGCCGGGCCGGACATCGGCGTCGACGCCGCCGTGTGCCTGGCCGGTGCGACAGAGGACCGCGTACGTCCGCTGCTCGCGGAGCTCTCCCGCGCGCACCTGATCAGTGAGCACATGCCCGGCCGGTACACCTTCCACGACCTGCTGCGCCTGTACGCCGCCGAACGGAACTGGGAGGAGGACGGTGAGGACGAGCGCGCCGGCGCCATCCAACGGCTGTACGACCACTACGTGCAGGCCACGAACGTGGCTGCGGGCCTGCTCTACCCGAACATGATCCGGCTGCCGTCGACGGTGCCACCGACCGGCCGCGTCCCCGTCGGCCACGGCGGCGCACTGGCGTGGCTGGACGCCGAGCACCTGAACCTCGTCGCAGCCGTCACCCATGCCGAGGAATACGGGCAGCGCGCCGCGGCATGGCGACTCGCCGACGGCCTACGGGGATACTTCGCCCGCCGGCGGCACTCCGTTCACTGGTTCGCGGTCGCCGAGGCGGGCCTGTCGGCCGCGCGAGCGGAAGGTGACCTGCAGGCGCAGGCGGCTCTCCATCTCAGCACGGCGCACGCCTACAATGTCACGGCCCGCCGGCAGCAGGCGCTCGCGCACCTCGGCCGTGCCCTCGATCTGAGCCGGCGGGTGGGCTGGCGGGAGGGTCAGGCCATAGCGCTCACCAATATCGGCTCCGTGCAGATGGATCTGGGCCGGCTGGAGGAGGCCAAGACGAGCCTCCTCCGTTCGCTCGACCTGCGCCGGCAGGGCGGCCACGACGGCAGCGACGCCATGACCTATAACAACCTCGGGGAACTGGAACGGATGCGCGGAAGGCTCGGGGCCGCCACCCGGCATCTCGACCGTGCCATGGAGGAATGGCGGCGTCTCGGCTTGAGCGCGGGCCTGGTGGCGACGCTCGAAACCATCGGTCAGGTTCACTACGACCTCGGTCACCTCGCCGTCGGCGCCGCGCACCTGAACCGAGCCCTGCGCGTCGCCCGTCTGATCGGAGACGACGCCAGCCACGCCAACTCCCTAGTCTTCCTGAGCTGCATCCATCGGGACGCGGGACGGCTCAGCGAGGCGGTGGAATGCGCCCGCGCCGCCCTCCGGTTAAGTGACGATTTCACGCACCGCTACAGGGACTGCGCCGGCCACAACGCTCTCGCCGGGTGCTACCACGATCTCGGCCGCCACTCGGAGGCGATCGATCACTACAGGCGTGGTCTCCGTCTGGCGCGGGAGGCGCCTACCCGTTACTCCGAGTCGGAGGCTCTTGCCGGCTTGGCCCTCGTCAACACCCGCATCGGGAACCACGACGAGGCGCGCGGCTTCGCCCACGACGCCCTGGCCATCGCCCGGCAGGCGGATTTCCGCGTACGGGAGGGCCAGGCGCTGACCGCCCTCGCCGAGGTGCACCTGCGCGAAGGTGACCACGCCGAGGCGGCCGAGCAGGCCCGGCACGCGATCGACCTGCACCGGGAAACCGGGCACCGCCTGGGTGAGGCCAGGGCCCTGATGCTTCTCGGGACCGCGTCGCACCGGTTGCAAGGACCGGCGAGCGCCCAGCACCACTGGCGGAAGGCACTCGCACTCTTCACCGACATCGGCACGCCCGAGGCCGGCCGCCTCCGTGAGCTCATCGGCGGAAGCGGCGACGCGGCCCCCGACGGCATCTTCCAGCTCTGACACCGCAGGCCCGCGGGAGCCCCGAGCCTGCCGACGGGCGTTTTGCATCGCGCTCCAACTCGGCGATCCGCTGCCCCTCGTCGATCTCGGCCTGGCGCAGCCACCCGCGCAGCCCTCGCGGTGAACGCCGAGCTGGTCGGTCACCGGGCGATCGCATCAGGGGCGCCGCCGGTCTGCCGACGGCGCTGGCGGAAGGGAGACAGATCCCTATCTCAGCGACTACTGAGCCGGTCTCGTCCGGCAGGGCACCATCGGTGACGACCAACTCGTCTGCCAGGTTGAGGACGCGCACCCGGCCGCGATCGAACTCCAGCAGAAGCCCGATCTCCGCGTCGAGGTGTCGATCCACGGGAACAGCGCTCCTTGACGGCCGTCTATGCCGAGCGTGTCCGCACGGTTTGTGCGTGCGGGGCCGGTTCGGCCGGCGGCACCGGCGGCTCGGGTGGTCGCGACGCCGCGCGGCGCCGGGTGAGCAGGAGCGCGAGCGATCCGGCGATCAAACCCCAGAAGGCCGATCCGATGCCCGCGATGGACGTCGCCGAGGCGGTGACGACGAAGGTGACCGCTGCCGCCTCCCGCAGGTCCGGCCCGGTGAAGGCGCCGGCGAGTGAGGAGGCGAGCGCCGGGAGGAGCGCGAGCCCGGACACGGCGGTGACCAGGACCGGCGGTGAGGCCACGACGAGCGCGGTGGCGAAGGCGGCGCCCAGCCCCAGCGCGAGCTGCCCGGCGCCGAGGGCCAGGGTGGCGATCCAGCGGCGGGCCGGGTCGGGGTGGGCGTCGGGCCCGGCGGTCAGGGCGGCGGTGATGGCCGCGAGGTTGACGGCGTGCCCGCCGAACGGCGCGGCGGCCGTGCTGACGAGCCCCGTCGTCACCAGTGCGCCGCGCAGCGGCACGGAGTAGCCGTAGGTCGACAGAACGGCCGCCCCGGGCACGTTCTGTCCCGCCATGGTCACCAGGAACAGCGGCAGCGCGATGCCGACGAGGGCCGGCAGGGTCACGGCGGGCATCGTGAACACCGGGTCGGGGCGCAGGGACGCGGCCGGGAACGCGGTGCCGCTGATCGCGAGGCCGGCCACGGCCGCGGCCAGCGCCCCGGCGATCGCCCACCGCCGGGCGTACCGCATCAGCACGGCCCAGGTCAGCGTGACCGGCCCCGCCAGCAGCGGGACCTCGGCCATCGCGTGGAGCGGGGCGGTGCACAGCGGGACCAGAACGCCGGCGAGCATGGCCGCCGCGATGGGGCCGGGGATCGCGGCGACGCCGCGGGCCAGCCACGGGACGATCCCGGCGAGCACGGTCAGGACCCCGCACACGGCGAAGGCCCCGACCGCCGCCGGGTAGCCGCCGGCCACGTGGCCGGTCGCGACGAGCAGCGCGGCGCCCGGAGTGGACCACGCGATCGCGATGGGCATCCGATATCGGACGGAGAGGACGGCGGCGGCGATCGCGATGCCGGCGCACAGCGCGAGCAGTCCGGAGGCCGCCTGCCGGGAGTCGGCCCCGACCGCCCGCAGGCCCGCGAGGACGATCGCGAACGCGCTGGCGTAGCCGACGACCGCACTGACCAGACCGGTGAGCACCGGCTGCAGGATCCGCATCGCCCCTCCCCGGGAACACGACCGTTCCGTTTACGGAACGATTTCAGATGACACCATAGCCAGGTGGGTACAGATGGGACAAGCCGGTTCGACCCGGCTATCGGGCGGCGGCTGCGCGGGCTGCGGGAGGCACGCGGGCTGTCGCTGTCGGAGCTCGCCCGCAGGGCCGGCGTCGGCAAGGCCACCGTGTCCGGACTGGAGCACGGAACGCGCAACCCCACGCTGGAGACGATGTACGCGATCGCGGCCGCGTTGTCGGTCCCGATGAGCGCGCTGACACTGGACCCCGGCGCCCCGGCCGGCGACGCCTCGCCGGTGCGGGGCACGGCCGTCCTGTCCACCCTGCTGGAGGTGTTCAGGGAGCCGGGCGCGACCTACGAGATGTTCCGCCTGCGGATACTCGCCGGGGTCGAGCAGACCTCGCCCGCGCATCCGTCCGGGGTCACCGAGCACCTCTCGGTCGTCGGGGGGACGATCAGGACGGGCCCCGCCGCCGCGCCGCTGACCGCGGGCCCGGGGGAGCACCTCTCGTGGGCCGCGGACGTCCCCCATGTCTACGCGGCCCTCGGCGGCGAGGAGGCGCACGCGATCCTCCTCATCCGCACCCCCCGTGACCGTCCGGCCGCCGGCGGGCCGGCCGAGTAGGGAGCGTCAGCGGTTGAGCAGGCGGCGCAGGCGTGAGGCCGGCTGCTCGGGCGGGGCAGGCGGAGGCGGAGGATCGATCAGGCCGAGCGACTCCAGCCTGCGCTTCTTGAAGTAGCGCGCCGGTCCGTGCGCGCCCACGTACGCCGCCGCGGTCTCGCGCAGGCCGGGGTGGGCCGTGCTCCGCATGCAGTAGCCCACGGCGGCGACCAGGGCGCTGAGGTCGGCGGCGGGCGGCTCGGTGACCGTGCCGTCGGCCTCCAGCCGGGGCAACGTGGCGTCCACGATCGTCGCCGGGATCCGGTTGCTGTTCTCGTACGGCGTGAGCCGTTCGAGCACGAGATCGGCGCCGGTGGTCGTGACCGGCAGGCCGAACAGCCGCCGCGCGGTCACCAGCGCGGTGGAGAAGCACCCGGCGACCAGCTCGGGGCGGTGCCCGGCGAAGCACGCCTCGGCGGGCGTCGTCTCGGGGGCCACGAGGAGGTCGACCCCGAGCTCCGCGGCGACCGGCCGCAGCTCGCGGGCGTGCCGCCGCCCGGCGGCGGGGTGCGGCTTGAACAGCACGGTCCGGTGGCCGCGCGCCGCGACGCCGCGCAGCATGCGCTCGTGCAGCGCGGCCTCCTCGGCGGCGGTGACCAGGCCGAGCGCGGACAGGTACTGGCCGAGGACGACCGCCTCGGCGCGGGGCGCCGGCGCGGCCGCCTGCGCGACCCGGCCCACCACGCTCGCGAACGACGTGTCCGCCAGGGCCTCGGCCGGCACCCCGTGCTCGGCCAGGAGCAGGGGCGCCAGGCCCGGGACGAGGTCGAGGTGGAGCAGCCGGGCGATCCGCCCGGCGATCTCCTGGGGGAGCGGATCCCGGGTCGGTCCGTAGCTCATGAGGCCGTCGGAGTAGACGGTGATCGGGCAGTCCTTGACCAGGCCGGCGAGCGTGCGCGACGGGGACACCGCGATCGACTCCAGGACCAGCTCGTCCGGCTCGCCGATCAGGTCGCGCAGCAGACGGCCGAGCATGGGCGTCTCGATCGAGCGGGGTTTCCAGTCCGACGGGTGCAGCGGCGCGATGATCTCGTTCCAGGACAGGACGCGGTCGAACCGGTCGCGCAGCGCGGCGAACCCCGGCGCCTCGTCCAGCGCCGGGGTGACCTCCGGGATCGCCGCGTTGTTCGACACCAGGAGGACCCGGCCGCCGTCGCGGAACCGCCCCTCGTCGATCGCCGCCGCGAGCGTCATCGCGCCGAACAGCGTGGAGGCGTAGAACAGCGTCGAGTCAGGCACGCGGCCCTCCCGCCAGGTGGGAGCCCGGTAGATAAGGGTCGAGCAGAGCGGCCCGCTCGGGCTCCAGCCCGCCGATCGCCTCGGTCAGCGCCTCGTGGGGCAGCCGGGCGAGCGCCGCCCGCGCCCGCTCGTCGAACCGGGCGCGTACGGCCGGGGCGAACCGGCCGGCCAGCTCCACGTGGTGGGCGAGCAGCGCGCACAGGTTGCGGGCCGCCTTGGGCAGGTAGCGCGGCTCGGCCTCGTCCAGCACGATGTCGTAGGCGTCGAAGAAGTGGAGCTGCCGCTCGTCGCCGATCCGGGTGAGCGAGGCCGCGAGCCCCCGCCGGTAGAACACCCCGGCGAGGGAGACCACGGCGTAGGACCGGGCCAGGCGGTGCAGCCGCCAGATCCACGGGCGGTCCTCGGCGGTGTGCAGCCCGGCGGGGAAGGTCAGCAGGTCGTCCAGCTCGCGCCGGTAGATCCCCGCCCAGGCGTAGGGGTAGTCGACCATCGTCTTGAAGCCGGCCGGCAGGATGCCGTCGCGCGGGTCCAGCACGACGCCGCGGCGCGGCTGCGGCGCCCGGTGCGTCTCCCGTCTGCGGCCCTCGACCTGGACGTGGTCCACGCGCACGAAGTCGCATCCGAGCCCGTCGATGGCGGCGACGAGGCGGGGCAGGTAGCCGGGCGCGAGCCAGTCGTCGGCGTCGAGGAAGGTGACGTACCGGCCGGCGGCCAGCTTCAGCCCGGTGTTGCGGGCGCCGGCCAGTCCCAGCGGCACCGGGTTGCGGACGACCGTGAGCCCCGGCAGGTCGCGCCGGAAGTCCTCCACGACCTCCGGCGTCGCGTCCGCCGAGCCGTCGTCCACGACGACGACCTCGGTCTCGAACTCGCGCGTCCGGTTGCGCGCCAGCGACGTGAGCGCGTCCCCGAGGTACGCCTCGCCGTCCCGGACCGGCACGACCACGGACAGAGTGATCACGCGGTGGCCCGGCGCAGGCGGGCCCGGGGGGCCTCCTCGCCCGGGTAGACGCGCTTGACGCCGTCACCGAGTGCGGTCTCGATGATGCGGATGTCGCGGACCAGGTGCTCCAGGCCGGTGGGCTCCAGCGAGGCGGCGTGGTCGGAACCCCACATCGCCCGGTCGAGGGTGATGTGCCGCTCGACGGTCACCGCGCCCAGTGTCACGGCGGCGAGCGAGATCTGCAGCCCGCGCTCGTGCCCCGAGTAGCCGACCGGCACGCCGTACCGCTGCCCGAGCGTGGTGATCATGCGGAGGTTGGCCTCCTCCGGCGGGAGCGGGTAGGTCGAGGTGGCGTGCATCATCACCAGGCGCTCGGTGCCGAGGATCTCCACCGCCGCGTCGATCTCCTCGATCGTCGACATGCCGGTGGACAGGATGACCGGCTTGCGGGTGGCGGCCAGCGCGCGCAGCAACTCGTGGTCGGTCACCGAGGCCGAGGCCACCTTGTGCGCGACGACGTCCATGTCCTCCAGGAACTCCACCGACGGCACGTCCCAGGGCGAGGCGAACCAGTCGATGCCGCGCTCCTCGCAGTACTTGGCGATGTGGGCGTACTCGTCCGCGCCGAACTCGGTCCGGATCTTGTACTCCATGTAGGTCATCTGGCCCCACGGCGTCTGCCGGATCTGGTCGCGCTGCTCCAGCGGCACGCAGATCTCCGGGGTGCGCTTCTGGAACTTGACGGCCTGGCAACCGGCGTCGGCGGCCACGTCGATCAGCTTGCGGGCGATGTCGACGTCGCCGTTGTGGTTGATGCCGATCTCGCCGATCACGTACACGGGCTGCCCGGGACCGACCAGCGACCGGCCGATCCGCACCGGCCGCGGCTGCCCGAGGTGGCGGGGCGCGGCGACGGGGGCGGGGGCGGGGACGGTCTCCAGCGCGGTGGCCGGGCGGGCCGCGAGCACTCGGTCGGACAGCTCGCGCACGGCTCCGGCGCCTCCGGGGGCCGACAGCACGACGCGGGCGGCGGCGCGCACCCGGGGGTGGGCGTCGGGCACCGCGACCGGCCAGCCGGCGATCGCCATGCAGGACAGGTCGTTGACGTCGTTGCCCACGTACGCCACCCGCTCGGGAGCCAGGCCCTCGGCGGCCAGCCACTCGCGCAGCGCGACGTCCTTGGCGCCGAGGCCCTGCACCACCGGCACGCCGAGCTTGGCGGCGCGGGCGGCGACGACCGGGTTGCGCTCGGTCGACAGCACGAGCACCTTGACCCCGGCCCGGCGCAGCAGCGCGATTCCCATCCCGTCGGAGCGGCTGACCGCGACCATTTCCCGGCCGTCGGAGTCGACGAAGGCGCGGTCGTCGGTGTGCACGCCGTCGAAGTCGGTGACGACGGCGTCCACGTCGATCGGCAGCGGCTCGTCCACGAACGGCGCGAGCGCCCGGGCGATCTCCAGGTCCTCGGGGGTGTCGATCTCGACCGCGTGCCGGGCGGGCACCGGCTGGACCGCGACCCTGCCGAAGAAGCGGTGGCCGCGCTCACGCAGGCCCTCCGTACGCATGACGTAGAACGCGCCGGTCTCGCGGTAGTGGGGCTCGCGGTCCTGGCGGCGCGGGCGCACGGCCGGGTCGTGGTTCACCCCGTGGCCGGCGCCGGTCCACACGAACTCGTAGGTCTCGGTGCCGGAGAAGACCGAGTCGGCCTCGCCGTCCAGCACCTTCGCGACGGCGGCGTCGAGGTCGCGGGGGTCGAGGAACGCGCTGGTGCACTGGACGAGCACGACGATCTCGGGCGCCTCGCCGGAGATCCCGGAGGGGAGCTCGGAGGAGATCTCCGAGGGGAGCTCGGACAGGGCGTGCAGCACGGCCGACTCGCTGGAGGCGGTCGATCCGCTGAGCTCGGCGGGCCGGCGCACGATCCGGGCGCCCGCGGCCTCGGCCACCTCGGCGATGCGGTCGTCGTCAGTGCTGACGACCACCTCGTCCACCAGTTCGGCACGCAGACAGGCGTCCACCGCCCGGGCGACGAGCGGGACGCCGCCCACCTTCTCGAGGTTCTTCAGCGGGACTC
Organism: Microbispora bryophytorum; assembly: GCF_006874465.1. Classification (GTDB taxonomy): domain Bacteria; phylum Actinomycetota; class Actinomycetes; order Streptosporangiales; family Streptosporangiaceae; genus Microbispora; species Microbispora bryophytorum. The sequence continues at coordinate 177,290 of NZ_VIRL01000012.1, forward strand.
CCACCGACCCTCCACGGGCGGGGACGACGGCCAGCACTCGCACGAGTGACTCCTCTACCTGCGACATCGGGAACCCGTGTGACCCATGGGGGCCGGGGTGTCCCGAAAACTAGCCAGCAGGTTCTCCCGTTGGGGGTTACTGGGCTGAACGACCCGGGGCGCGGTCCTTAACTTTGGGTGTCGCCGGACGGGCGGTCGCCGGAGGGGCGGTCGCCGCACGGGTGGTCGCCCGACGGGTGGTCGCCCGACGGGTGGTCGCCGTTGGGGGTGGGAGCGCCCACGGCGCCCGGGGCCAGCGGCAGCGAGATCACGAACCGCACCCCGGGGTCGCCGTCCTTGACGTCCTCGACCCGGATGGAGCCGCCGTGGGCCTCCACCACCTCGCGGGCGATGGCCAGGCCGAGGCCCGTGCCGCCCCGGTCGCGGCTGCGCGCCGCGTCGGTACGGTAGAACCGCTCGAAGATCCGCTCGCGGTCCACCTCGGGGATCGGACTGCCGTCGTTGCGCACGTACAGGACGGCCGCGTCCTCGGTGCGCTCGACCCGCACGCAGACCACCGACAGCGCGTGCCGCTCGGCGTTGTCGAGCAGGTTCGCCACCACTCGGGCGAGGTGGCGGCGCGTGGCCCTGACCGTCACCCCCGGGGTGCTGTGGAGGTGGGTCGGCAGCTGCGCCGACCGCCGCTCCACCTCGTCGACGACCAGGTGGGACAGGTCGACCTCCTCCCTGGCGGCCTCGGGAACCGTGAGGACCCGCGCGAGCAGGAGCAGGTCGGCGACGATCGCCTCCAGGCGCTCGGTGTCGCGCAGCGCGGCGCAGAGCGCCTCGCAGGTGTCCTCGGGATGTAGCCGCGCGCTCTCCAACTGGGCCCGGATCCCGGCGATGGGGGTGAGTAGTTCGTGCGAGGCGTCGGCGGCGAACTGCCGCTGCCGCTGGATCGAGGTGTCCAGCCGGGACAGCGCGTCGTTGGCCGCCTGAGCCAGCCGGGAGAACTCGTCGTCGCCGGGCGGCTCGGGCACCCGGCCGCCGGGGTTCCTCTCGGTGATCTCGGCGAGTTCCGACCGGATCGCCTCCACCGGCCGCAGCGCGCGGCCCGTCACGTTGTAGGCCGTCCAGCCCGCGAGCGCGGCGAGCAGCAGGGCGGCCAGGAGCAGCGCCGGCAGGGTGACGGACATGCCGAAGATCGCCGGGGCCGCCCGGCCCGCGTAGACGGAGTAGGAGCCGGACTCCGGGGAGAGCCGCAGCACCGTGACGTAGAGGCAGTCGCGCCCGGAGGGCGAGCAGACCGTCGTCTGGGTGACCTCGCGGTCGGGGGCAGGGCGTAACGGGCTCAGGCGGGGCACGCTCTTGGCCGCCGTGCTCTCGGCGATGATGCGGCCGTCCGGTCCCGCCACCTCGATCAGGTTGATGTCGTTCCCGCCGGTCGATATGGGGTTGCGCAGGTGCCCGTCGCGAATCTGCTCGGCGATGTGGGTGGCGGTGTCCAGGCTCCGGTCCCAGATGCGGTCCGCGACCATGTCGCATATGAGCACGTGCACCACGAGCGCGAGCGGGATCAGCAGGATCGCCGCCGTCCCGGTGGCGAGGAGCGCCAGCCGGGCCCGCAGTGAAGGGGAGCACCAGGGGAGGAGCATTACCCGAGGCTACTTATGGTCATCCTTAGGGAAACTCGCACCATCGAAAAGCTCGCCCCAAATTTCCCCAAATCCTGGTAATGCGTGCAACCGGACGCGGGGTCTCGTGGCCCGGCGGCCTACCCCTGCGGCGTCCTCATGGTGTTTGAGTGAACACCGCGACCGTGCGGGCGGGCACGGCCAGTGTGCCGGTCGCCGGATCCGCCGACGCCTGCCGGACCACCGGGTCGTCCGACGCCGCCTGCACGGGGTGGAGCGCGACACGGGCGCCCTTCAGCGCGGGAACGGCAGGTGCGGCGGTCTTCCCGGTGGCGTTGAACACCACGTAGATCGCCTGGTTCTCGGGATCGACGCCGGTGGCGTCGATGCGCATGACGATCACGCCGGGGGCGCCGGACGGCGGGAAGGAGACCCGCCTGCCGATCTCCGCGGCGGAGCCCAGCGAGAAGGCGGGGGAGGAGCGGCGGATGCGCAGGAGCTCGCCGAACCTCGCCCGGGCCGCTCCGATCGCCGCGCAGCCGGGCCGCAGCGCGGGGTCGGCCAGCAGGGGCCGCGCGTACGGCCAGCGGGCCTCGTTGTCCTTCGCGGGCGGCAGGCCGCCGCCGAAACCGTTCCCCTGTGCTGATTCGGGCCCTTCGGGGCGGCAGTCCCACAGCAGGCGGTTGAACCAGTCGCCCGAGTCGTAGGAGTTGCGGTCGAGCGACTTGGACCGCAGCCGCTCGCTGCCGGCGTGGACGAACGCGGTGCCCTGCCCGAGCAGGACCGTCGCCAGCGACAGCGACTGCATCCTGACCCGGTCGGCCATCGGGGTGTCCTTCGGCAGCTTGAAGGCGAGCGCGTCGAACAGCGTCTCGTTGTCGTGGGCGTCCACGTAGGTCACCGTGTCGCCGGGCGCGGCGGCGTACCCGGCGGGGCCGCCGTTGTAGCCGACCTCCGACCCCTTCACGGGCGTGCCGGACGACCCCGTGAAGGTGAAGTCGCGCAGGTTGCCCGCCAGTCCGAGCTTCACCAGGTCCTCGTGGTGCGCGAGCCGGTCGCCGGGCTCGTCGCCCAGGCCGGAGCCGAAGCCCCGGACGCCCGGGTCCGCGTCGAACGGCGTGCCGCCGCGCACCGCGTCGCGCAGCCGGTCGCTGAAGGTGCCGATCCCGGTGCCCGCCATGTTGGCCTGGGTGGCCTGCTCGAACCGGGCGCCGTCGGCCACCTCGCCGAAGTTCCAGCCCTCGCCGTACAGAATGATCGACTTGCCGTCCACGCCGTCCTTCCCGGGCGTGAGCGCGTCGAGGGCCTCGCGCACGGCCAGGATGTTCGCCTTCGGGTGGTGGCCCATCAGGTCGAACCGGAACCCGTCGACCTTGTACTCCCTCGCCCACGTGACGATCGAGTCGACGACGAGCCGGCCCATCATCGCGTGCTCCGGGGCGGTGTTCGCGCAGCAGGTGGAGGCGGCCACCGTGCCGTCGTCCATGAGCCGGTGGTAGTAGCCGGGGACGACGCGGTCGAGCACGCTGGTGGGCTCCTGCCCGGCGGCGTGGGTGTGGTTGTAGACGACGTCCATGACCACCCGCAGGCCCGCGCCGTTCAGCCCCGCGACCATCTCGCGGAACTCCTTGATCCTCCGGTCCGGGTCGGTCGCGTACGAGCCCTCGGGCACGGTGTGGTGCAGGGGATCGTAGCCCCAGTTGAACGAGTCCTTCGCGGCGGTCTCCGCGATGCACGCCTGCTGCCGGTCGGAGTCCGGCGGCAGCGCGGCCAGGTCGCAGCGGGGCTCGGTGCGATCGGCCTTCCGGTCGGGCACGGTGGCGAAGTCGAAGACCGGCAGCAGGTGGACGTGGGTCAGCCCGTCCTCAGCCAGCCTCCGCAGCTCGGTCATCCCGGCGCTGCCGGTCTGGGTGAACGCCTTGTACGTGCCGCGCTCGGCGGCCGGCACGGTGGCGTCGGAGGCCGAGAAGTCGCGCACGTGCAGTTCGTAGATCGTCGCCTGGTCCTGGCGCACCGCCGGGGGCTTCTTCAGCGCCGTCCACCCTTGGGGCCGCAGCGACGCGTCGTCCAGGTCGACGATCTGGCTGCGCCCCGAGCCCGCCGAGACCGACAGGCTGTAGGGGTCGGTCACCTCGTTGGTCACGATCTTCCCGGCGGCCGGAGCGTAGACGGTGACGAGGTAGGTGTAGTGCCTGCCCCGCCACGACTCCGGGCCGTCGGCCGACCACACGCCCGTCGCGTCGTCCCTGCGCATCCGGTGGACCGTCCTGCGATCGGTGGACGGGCCGTCGTAGAGGGCCAGCTCGACCTGCCGCGCGGTCGGCGCCCACACCGCGAGTCCGCCGCCGCCGGTGGGGCCGAGCGGGACCGTCGCGGCCCCGGAGTACAGGTCGTCGAGCACGCCGGGGATCTGCACGCCCGTGGCGGTCAGCAGCGCGCCCGACGGCCCGCGCTCGATCGCCACGACCTGGCCGCGCAGCGCGTCGCGGACGAGGCCGGCGTCGCGCGGGTCCACCGTCAGCGCGCCGTACGCCCCGCCGGGAGACGCGAGGTGCGGCCAGGCGGCCTTCTGGGCGTCGCTGAGCCGTCCGGGCCCGTCGGGGGCAGGCGTCAGGCGGATGAGACGGACGTCCCCGGTCAGGTCGCCCCTGTCGTAGCCGATGTCACCCCGGGGCGAATAGGCCAGCGCGTACTGGTTCGCCGCGGTGACCGCGCCCTTCCAGGCGACGGTGTCGCGGTCGATCCACTGGGCCGTGGCCCTGGACAGGCCGGCGTCCGCTCCGGTGGCCGCGGGCTGCGGCGGCAGGTTTCCGTCCACACCTGACAGTTTCCACACATCGTGGCCGGTCACGCCGGGATCTGACGGCCTTGTACGGTGAGCGGGGTGCCCTCGGGGCACGCCGGTGCGGCCGCCGGCCTCGCCGGCTCGTGCAAGGCTTTGCCGCAACTTCCAGAAAGGTTGCCGCCATTTCGCGACCCACCGCCGTAACGGGCGCGAAACGTGTGTCCGACACTGTTGGTGTCGCACGAGAAGGAGGTGGTGGGGATGCTGCTGCGGCTGCGGGTCTCGCTCCCCGACCGGCCCGGGGTGCTCGGCCAGGTGGCGCGCGCTTTCGGGGTGATGGGCGCGGACATCCTGCAGGTCACCGTGCTGGAGCGGCAGGCGGGCCGTGCGGTCGACGACTTCACCGTCTCCTGGTCGGGCGTCTTCGAGCCCGGCGAGCTGCGCGAGCGCATCGGCGTGGTGCCCGGCACGCGGGTGGAGGCCGTGTGGCCGACGCGGGAGGCGCCCGGATCGACCCCCGACTACGACCTGCTCCGGCACGTCGCCGCCGACCCCGACCGGGCGTACGTCACCCTCGTCGACGCGGTGCCCGACCTGGTCAGCGCCGAGTGGGCGGTGGCGGTCGACTCGGCCGACGGCACGATCGTCCACGGAAGCTGGCAGGCCCCCGAGAGCGTGCCCGCGGCCGACCTCACCCCGCTGCGCGCCTCGGCGTTCGAGGAGGGCGGGCTGCACCTGACGAGCGTGCCGATGGACGGCGTCCACCTGGTGGTGGCGCGTTCCCAGGGGCCGGCGTTCCACCGGGCGGAGCTGGACAAGATCGTCCGCCTGGTGGGGATCGTCTCCGTGCTGGCCGGTGGCGTCAGCCGTACCGCGTGACCGTCCTGCCGGACCGGCCTACCGGCGCGGCGGGTCGATGCGGGTGCCGTCCATGGTGAACAGCATGAGCCGGGAGACGTCGACGGCGACCCGGCCGGCGTCGCCCGCGCGCCATACGGGCCGGTTGCCGAGCCTGACGATCAGGTCCGCGCGGCGGTGCGTGCCCGACTGCGCGAGGGCCGGCTGCGGCTCCTCCTCCTCCGCGGGGGCCGAGCCGTTCAGCAGGCGGCGCATCATCGACCGCGCCTTGCCGCCGCCTCCGGTGCCGTTCAGCTGGCGGCGGTCCGGCGGTTCGGGCACGTTGACGGCCGGGATCCCGGCCTCCAGGTAGGCGAGCCACTCGTGACCGTGATACTCCAGCGTCCTGACCCGGCCGAAGAACGTCGGGCCCTCCGTCCGCTCCGGCACCGGCACAAGCCCGTCGGGCCGGATCCCCACGATGATCTGCGTGCCGGTGTGCTGCGACACCGCGTACGCCCGTGGATCGGTCCAGGGCATGGTGATCTGATGAGGGCCGAAGTCCAGCATGATGAACTGGTTCTGCGGGGTGCGCACGGTCGCCGCGAGCAGGTTGAGCTGCTGGGAGTTCAGGAACGCGGCGGTGAACGCGGTCGCGGGGTCGTTGTAGACCTGCGCCGGGGTGCCGATGTCCTGCAGCACGCCCCGGTTCATGATGGCGATGCGGTCGGCCAGGGTGAGGGCCTCGACCTGGTCGTGCGTCACGTAGATGGTGGTGACGCCGAGGGCGCGCACCAGCGACGAGATCTCCATGCGCAGTTCGGTGCGCATGCCGGCGTCCAGGTTGGACAGCGGCTCGTCCATCAGGAACAGGGAGGGCTGGCGCACGATCGCGCGGCCCATCGCGACGCGCTGACGCTGGCCGCCGGACAGCGTGCCCGGCCGCCGGTCGAGCGTCTCGTCGATGTGCAGCGCGCGCGACAGCTCGACGACCCGCTGCTTGACCATCGTGGGGTCCGCCTTGGCGATCTCCAGCGGGAACGACAGGTTGCCGCGTACCGTCCGGTGGGGATACAGGGCGCCGTTCTGGAAGACCATCGCGACGTCCCGGTCCCGGGGCGCGAGGTTGTTGGCGAGCTGCCCGCCCAGCCACAGGTCGCCGGAGGTGATCTCCTCCAGGCCCGCGATCATGCGTAGCAGTGTGGACTTCCCGCAGCCCGACGGCCCGAGCAGGACGAGGAGTTCACCCTCTTCCGCGCGCAGGTTCATACGGTCAACCGCGAGGTACCCCCCCGGGTAAATCTTCGTCACGTTGTCGAGGACGACGGTGCTCATGCGCGCTCGTTCCTCCCGGGCAGGCACGCCCGGATCCCCAGCCTTCGGTGTGAATGATGAGGTAGTACATCGCGTCGTAGGCACTCGTGTCCATACGTGTCGTGAAAGATCCGGCATCTACGTGCAACTTCTCGTTACTGGGAACTTTCCCCTTGCTAAAGGCGGCTGTCAGGGTCGCGCCATGACCTCCCCACGCCCCTTTCTGGGGCGTCAAATGTAACGAAATTACGGAAAGTTTCTGAAAGGCCTTTCATCCCGTTCGCACCCCTGTTACGTTCCGCTCAAATCCCCCCTGAGCAAGGAGTGCGACGCTGATGAGGCGACTCCTCACGTCCGCGGCGGTGGCCGCGGCGCTCGCGGACTTCGCGGCCGAACACCCGAGGATCAAGGTCGGCGATGTCAACGTGCCGTTCGCCTGGCTCGGCTGTCTCGCGCCGTTCGGCGGCACGTACAACGGCAGGTCATACGGCGTGCCGCAGGTGACGCACACCTTCGGGCTCCTGTACAACAAGGAACTACTGAAGAAAGCGGGCTACGACGAGCCTCCGGCGACGATGGCCGACCTCAAGAAGGCGGCGCTCGACGTCAGGTCGAAGACCGGAGCGGGCGGCCTCGCCCTGAACGTGGACGCCTACTTCCTGCTTCCGTTCATCTGTGGCGAGGGCGGCGACTTCGTCGACGTCCGGAACAAGAAGATCACGATTTCGTCTCCGCAGGCACTGGCGGGGGTGAAGATCGTCGAGGATCTGATCACGTCGGGCGCCGCCGTCAAGCCGGCGCTGCAGGACAGCTACACGAACGCCGAGACGGCGTTCATGACGGGCGACGACACGTACACGCTCGAGGTCGGCCTGAGCCGGTTCGTCGGCCGGCACAAGGCGGAGTGGGGCCTGCTCACGGCCTCGTCGGTGCTGATCGCCATCCCGGCGGCCGCCGTCTTCCTGCTCGTCCGGCGCCACCTCGTCACCGGTCTGACGGCCGGCGCGACGAAGGCGTGACCTCATATGAGAATCGGGGGATCCCAATGACCGAACTCGCCGTCCAGCCGTCCGCGGTCACGACCAGGTGGTGGCGCGACGCGGTGATCTACCAGGTGTACGTCCGCAGCTTCGCGGACGGCAACGGCGACGGGATCGGCGACCTGCTCGGCGTGCGCAGCCGCCTGCGGTACCTGGCCGACCTGGGCGTGGACGCGATCTGGCTGACGCCGTTCTACCCCTCGCCGATGGCCGACTTCGGATACGACGTGGCCGACTACCGCGACGTCGATCCGCTCTTCGGCTCGCTGGCGGACGCCCAGGCGCTGATCGCGGACGCCCACCGGCTGGGCCTGCGGGTCATCGTGGACGTGGTGCCCAACCACACCTCCGACCGCCACCCCTGGTTCGAGGCGGCGCTGCGGGCCGGGCCGGACGGCCCCGCGCGGGAGCGCTACGTCTTCCGGGAGGGCAAGGGCGCGGCGGGCGAGCTGCCGCCCAACGACTGGGAGTCGATCTTCGGCGGGCCCGCCTGGACCCGGGTCGAGGACGGCCAGTGGTACCTGCACCTGTTCGCGAGCGAGCAGCCGGACCTCAATTGGGAGCACCCGGAGGTGCACGAGGAGTTCGCCGACGTGCTGCGGTTCTGGCTCGACCTCGGCGTGGACGGCTTCCGGATCGACGTGGCGCACGGCATGGTCAAGGCGCCGGGCCTGCCCGACGTCGGGGCCTCGGGCCAGGCCGAGATGATCGGCGCGCAGGTCGTGCCGTTCTTCGACCAGGACGGCGTGCACGAGATCCACCGGACGTGGCGCCGCATCCTCGACTCCTACGAGGGCGAGCGGATCGGGGTGGCCGAGGCGTGGGCGCCCTCGCCCGAGCGGCTGGCCAACTACGTCCGCCCCGACGAGCTGCACCAGGCGTTCAACTTCCACTTCCTCAAGACGCCCTGGGACGCGGCGCGCTTCCGGGAGGTCATCGACGAGTCGGTGCGCACGTCGGCGCTGGTGGGCGCGCCCCCGACCTGGGTGCTGTCCAACCACGACGTCAAGCGGCACGTCACCCGCTACGGCGGCGGCGAGCGGGGCCTGCGCAGGGCGCGGGCGGCGGCGCTGCTCATGCTGGCGCTGCCCGGTTCGGCCTACGTCTACCAGGGCGAGGAGCTGGGGCTGCCCGAGGTGCTCGACCTGCCCGAGCGGTACCTGCAGGACCCGCAGCGGCTGCGCGACCCCGACAGCGGGCGCGACGGCTGCCGGGTGCCGCTCCCGTGGACCGTCGCGGGCGAGCCGCCGTACGGCTTCGCCCCGCCGGGAATCTACGAGAGCTGGCTGCCGATGCCGGCCGACTGGCGCGACCTGTCGGTGGAGGCCCAGCTGCGGGACGGCGCGTCGATGCTCAGCCTCTACCGGACCGCCCTCACCCTGAGGCGGGAGCGCCCGGAGCTGGGCGACGGCACCCTGACCTGGACCGGCAGCCCGGCCGGGACGCTCGCGTTCCGCCGCGGCGACGCGTTCGTCTGCGTGCTCAACATGACGCCCGAGTGGGTGGAGATGGAGATGCCGGGCGACCTGCTGCTGGCCAGCGGAGGACCGGAAACCGCCGGCGACGTCGTCCGCCTCGCTCCCGATTCCGCCACCTGGTGGTCCGCGAGAGATGTCTAAAGTGACGCTCATGAACAACACACGGCTCGCCGACATCGCCGCCCAGGCCGGAGTCAGCGAGGCGACGGTGAGCCGTGTGCTCAACGGCAAGGCGGGGGTCTCCCCGGCCACCCGCCAGGCGGTGCTGACCGCCCTCGACCTGATGGGCTACGAGCGGCCCCAGCGGCTGCGCCGGCGCAGCAACGGCCTGATCGGCCTGGTGATCCCGGAGCTCGGCAATCCGATCTTCCCGGCGTTCGCGCAGGCGATGGAGAAGTCGCTGGTCCAGCACGGCTACACGCCGATCCTGTGCACGCAGGAGCCCGGCGGCGCCCCCGAGGACGAGTTCACCGAGATGCTCCTCGACCGGGGAGTGTCCGGCATCGTCTTCGTCTCCGGTCTGCACGCCGACACCACCGCGCGGATGGACCGTTACACCCGGCTCACCGACCGGGGGCTGCCGATCGTGCTGGTCGACGGCTACAACGAGGCCGTCCCGGTGCCGTTCATCTCGCCCGACGACCGGCTCGCCGCCCGCCTGGCCGTGCGGCACCTGGTGGACCTCGGGCACGAGCGCATCGGCCTCGCGCTGGGGCAGCGGCGCTTCGTCCCGGTAATCCGCAAGATCGAGGGCTTCCGTCAGGCGATGGCGCAGCTGCTCGGCCCGGCCGACGTCGACGACCTCATCCAGCACTCGCTGTTCTCCGTCGAGGGCGGGCAGGCCGCCGCCGCGGCACTGCTCGACCGCGGCTGCACCGGGATCTTCTGCGCGAGCGACATCATGGCGCTCGGCGCGATCCGCGCCGCCCGCGAGCGCGGGCTGTCGGTGCCCGGGGACGTGTCGGTCGTGGGGTTCGACGACTCGCCGCTGATGGCGTTCACCGACCCGCCGCTGACGACCGTGCGCAAGCCGATCGGCGCGATGGCGGCCGCCGCCGTCGAGACCCTGCTCGAGGAGATCGGCGGCACTCCCGCCAAGCACGTCGAGCTGGTCTACCGGCCCGAGCTCGTGGTGCGCGGCTCCACCGGCTCGGGCCCGCTGGTCAACCGCTGAGACGACGCCGGGCCCGCCACCGCGGGTGAGCGGTCGCGGGCCCGGCACCCATGGACGTTCCCGGGTCGCGGGCACGAGCATGGCCACCGGCTCCGCCGAGGGAGGAAGGACGGACCGGCGAGCTGGGAGAACTCAGGGCGCGCCTACGGGCGCGGCGCGAGGGGAGCGCCTATGGACGCAGCGCGGCGGCCTCGGCCGCGAGTTTCTCGATCCTGGCGAAGTCGCCCGCCGTCACCAGGCTGCGCGGCGTGAGCCAGCTTCCGCCGACGCTGCCGACGTTGGGCAGGGCGAGGTAGGCCGGCGCGGTCGACGGGGTGATCCCGCCCGTGGGGCAGAACCGCACGTCGGGCAGCGGGCCGCTCAGCGACTTCAGGTACGCGACGCCGCCGGCCGGCTCGGCCGGGAAGAACTTGAGCTCGCGCACCCCGCGCTCGGCCAGCGTCATGGCCTCGGTGGCCGTGGCGACGCCCGGCAGGAACGGCACACCCCCGGCGATCATGGCCGCGAGCAGGCCCGGCGTGGTGCCGGGGGAGACGAGGAAACGGGCGCCCGCCTCGGTGGCGGCCTCCACGTCGCCGGGCGAGCGCACGGTGCCCGCGCCGACCACGGCCTCCGGCACCTCGGCGGCGATCCGCCGGATCGCGTCGAGGGCGACCGGAGTGCGCAGCGTGACCTCGATGACCGGCAGCCCGCCCGCCACCAGGGCCCGGGCGAGGGGGACGGCGCTTTCGGCGTCGTCGAGGACGACCACCGGGATGACCGGCGCGAGGTCGAGAAGGTTGCTCATCAGTTACCTCCGAAGAGATCCCCGCCTTTGGCCGGGGGAGGAATAGGTACCCTGCGGGCAGGGCAGGCATGGGCGGATGTCACGCCAGCTCCACATCGGGGTTTCGCTGGGCGAGCCAGGCGGCCGCGCCCGTCAGCGCGGGCTGCTCGGCGGTGATCAGAACGGTGGCGATCCCGGCGGCGTACTCCGTCAGCGCCGGCGCGGTCGTCTCGAAGCGGGCCCGGAACGCGCTGCCGGGGATCCGCGAGATCAGGCGGGGAAGCACGCCGCCACCCAGGTACACTCCGCCCCGCGCGCCGAGGGTGAGCGCCACGCCGCCGGCGAAACCGCCGAGCAGGGCGAGGAAGACCTCCACGGTCTCCACGCACAGCGGGTCGTCCGAGGAGGTGATCTGTGCCGCCGTCATCTGGGCCGCCGTCAGCCCGCTCGTCGTGCGGGCCTCGGCCGTGACGCCCCGCACGAGCGCGAGCCCGCGGTGCAGGCGCGGCAGCCCCGTGCCCGACAGCAGGTGCTCGGCGTCCACGTACGGCATGCCGTCGGCGTGCAGCGCCCGGACGATCTCCATCTCCAGGTCCGTGACGACGGGAACCGCCACGTGCCCGCCCTCGCCGGGCACCGGCTGCCAGCCCTCCCGTACGGGCACGAGACCGGCCACTCCGAGACCCGTGCCGGGTCCGAGCACGGCCTTCGTCAGGCCGGCGGCCGGCGGCGGCCCGCCGAGCGGCACGAGATCGTCCCCCGCCAGATGCGGCAGCGAGATCGCCAGCGCCTCGAAGTCGTTGAGCAGCACCGTTCGCGGGATGCCGAGTTCCTTCACCGACCCCGACCACCCCGCGTTCGTCAGCCGGTACCGGTCGTCTTCGACCGGACCGGCGATCGCCAGGCACGCGGCCCCCGGCCGAACTCCGCCCGCATGGTCTGCGAGATAGGCGGCTACGGCATCGGCAAGGCCGAGATGCTGGGAAACGTCGAGTACGGCTACCGCCTCCGGCTGCCCTCCGGGTCGGGTCACCAAACCGAACCTGGCGTTGGTTCCGCCGATGTCCGCGACCAGCCAGGGAAGGCTCACGCGGCACCTCCGAAGACGCTCGCCCCGCGCTCGGCCGGGCCGACCGTGCGGCGGAAGGAGGCGAACAGCTCGCGGCCGGTGCCGGCCCACTGCTCGTCGGTCAGCGGGGCGCCCCCCGGCGTACGGCCGGTGAGGTCGGCCAGCACGGTGAGCGTCCCGGCGGCCGAGTCGAGGCGGATCACGTCGCCGTCGCGCACCAGCGCGATCGGCCCGCCGTCGGCGGCCTCGGGGGACAGGTGGATCGCCGCGGGGACCTTCCCCGAGGCGCCGGACATGCGGCCGTCGGTGACGATGGCCACCTGCTGGCCGCGGTCGAGCAGGACGGCCAGCGGTGGGGTGAGCTTGTGCAGCTCCGGCATGCCGTTGGCCTGGGGGCCCTGGTAGCGGACGACCGCGACGAAGTCCTGCCCGTCGAGCTCGCCCCGCTCGAACGCGGTGAGCAGGTCGAGCTGGTCGTCGAACACCTTGGCGGGGGCCTCGATCACCAGGTGCGCGGGCTTGACGGCGGAGACCTTGCTCACGGCCCGGCCCAGGTTGCCCGACAGCATGTGGATGCCCCCGTCGGGGGAGAACGGCTCGGCGACCGGCCGCAGGACCTCGGTGTCGGCGCTGGGCTCTGTCCGCTCCTGCCACACCAGCGCGCCCTCCTTGAGCGCCGGTGCCGATCGGTAGAGGGCGAGGCCGCGCCCGGCGACCGTGAGCACGTCCTCGTGGAGCAGCCCGGCGTCCAGCAGGTCGCCGATGAACACCGGCATGCCGCCTGCGGCCTGGAAGTGGTTCACGTCCGCCTGGCCGTTGGGGTACATGCGGGTGATCAGCGGCACGACCTTGGACAGGGCCGCCATGTCGTCCCAGGTCAGCTCGATGCCGGCGGCCGCCGCCATGGCCACCAGGTGCATGGTGTGGTTGGTGGAGCCGCCGGAGGCGAGCAGCGCGACGACCGCGTTGACGATCGCCTTCTCGTCCACGATCTCGGCGACGGGCGTGTACTCCGCGCCGTGCGGGGTGATCTCGACCGCCCGCCGGGCCGCCGCCCCGGTCAGCGCGTGCCGCAGCTCGGTGTGCGGGTTGACGAACGTCGCCCCCGGCAGGTGGAGGCCCATGACCTCCATGAGGAGCTGGTTGGAGTTGGCGGTGCCGTAGAACGTGCAGGTGCCGGGGGAGTGGTAGGACGCCGCCTCGGCGTCGAGCATCTCCAGGCGGCCGATCTTGCCTTCGGCGAAGGACTGCCGCGCCCTGGCCTTGACCTTGTTGGGCAGGCCCGAGGTCATCGGCCCGGCGGGGACGAATATCGCCGGTAAGTGCCCGAAGTGCAGGGCGCCGATGAGCAGTCCCGGGACGATCTTGTCGCAGACCCCGAGCAGCAGGGTCGCGTCGAACATGTCGTGCGACAGCGCGATCGCGGTCGCCATCGCGATCACGTCGCGGCTGTAGAGCGACAGCTCCATGCCCGCCCGGCCCTGGGTGACGCCGTCGCACATCGCGGGCACGCCGCCCGCCACCTGCGCCACGCCGCCGGCCTCCCGGACCGCCCGCTTCAGCTCCGGCGGGTAGGTCTCGTACGGCTGGTGCGCCGACAGCATGTCGTTGTACGACGTCACGATGGCCACGCCCGGCTTCGCCGTACCGCGCAGATCGAGCTTGTCCTCGGCCGGCGCGGCGGCGAAGCCGTGGGCGAGGTTGGCGCAGCCGAGCCGCCCCCGGGCCGGCCCCCGCTCACGCAGTTCGGCCCCGGCGCGGCGCACCCGCTTCAGGTAGGCTCCGCGGCTTTCGCGGCTCCGCGCGACCACGCGATCAGTGACCTCGGTGATAACGGGGTTCGTCACGGAAGGTCCTCCTCCTGCCGGGGCCGCCGTGAGGCGGGGTCCAACGCGTCCCGGGGCTGTCGCCTCGGGACGTGTGCCCGGCGTGACGTCCGGTCCCCTTCAGTGGATCGGGCACCAGGTGTCGATCGGGCACGGATGGGACAGTATCCGGAAGTTATGCGACTTTTCAAGCTCACTTATGTAACTCAAAATGAATAAGTCATTGAACTTAGGTGAGCTTCTGTGCTTCACTTACGCTCGATGTCACGTCTAGCCACCACCGGTGAGGTCCTCCAGCTCATCCGGAGCGGGGAGGCGGTGACGCGTGCCGACATCGGTCGTGTGACGGGCCTGTCCCGCCCCGCCGTCGCGCATCGCGTCGCCGATCTCCTCCAGCGCGGGCTGATCCTGGAGGACGCCGACGGGCCGTCCACCGGAGGCCGCCCGCCCATGCGGCTGCGCTTCGCCGCCTCCGGGGGAGTCGTCCCGGTGGCCTCGCTCGGCGCCCGCCGCACCCAGATCGCGCTGTGCGACCTCGCGGGCGAGGTGCTGCAGCGCACCGACCTGGACATCGACGTCGAGGAGGGGCCGGACGTGGTCCTGCCCCTGCTCATGGACACCTGGGAGAAGCTGCTCGACGGGCGCGACGACGTCGTCGGCATCGGGCTGGGCGTGCCGGCGACGGTGGAGTTCGCCGCCGGACGGGTCGAGAGCGCCCGCGTGATGGCCAGCTGGACCGGCGTGGTGATCCCGCCGATCATCGCCGAGCGGTTCCGCGTGCCGGTGCTCGTGGACAACGACGTGAACGTCATCGCGATGGGCGAGCACCGGGTCGTCTACGCCGCCGAACTCGACGACCTGCTGTTCGTGAAGGTCTCCACCCGGATCGGTGCGGGAGTGATCTCCGGCGGCGGCATCCTGCGCGGCGCGCTCGGCGCGGCCGGGGAGATGGGGCACATCCCCGTGCGGGACGGCGGGGGCGTGCTGTGCCGCTGCGGCAACCTCGACTGCGTCGACTCGGTCGCCAGCGGCACCGCGATCCTGCGCGACCTGCGGGCCAAGGGCCGTGACGTGACGTCGCTCGCCGACGTGACCGCCCTGGTCCGGGCCGGCGACGCGGAGACCATGGCCGTGGTGCGCCAGGCCGGTCGCTGGCTGGGCGAGGTCATCTCCGGCGCGGTCAACCTGCTCAACCCCGCCGTCGTGGTCCTCGGCGGCGACGTCGCCGAGATGTTCCAGCCGCTGGTGTCGGGCGTGCGCGAGGTCGTCTACCGGCGCTCCACCCAGCTCGCGACCCGCAGCCTGCGGATCGAGCGCAGCCGCCTCGGGCCCGGCGCGGGCATCACCGGGTGCGCACTCATGGTCCTCGACCACGTCCTGTCGGCCCGGGCCGTCGACGCCGCCGCCCGCTGACAAGCGCCTCGTACGACGCGGTCACGGGCGGACGGCCGCCAGGTCGACCTGCCGCAGCCGTCCGGGATCGCGGTGGCACTAGGCTCTGTGCCGATCTTCCATGTCCCCCAGGAGTCCTTCGTGCGTGAACGTGTCCGTCGCCTGCTCGAGTCGCGGCGGTTCCAGCAGTCGATCACCGTGGGGATCCTCTTCAACGCGGCCACGCTGGGCGTCGAGACCTCCGCCGAGGCGGTCGCCCGGTACGGCACGGAACTGCACGTCGCCGACCATGTCGCCCTGTACGTCTTCGTGGCGGAGATCCTGGCCAAGATCTACGTCTACGGGTGGCGGTTCCTCCGCGACGCCTGGAACGTCTTCGACCTGCTGATCATCGGCTTCTCGTTCCTCCCCACGGCGGGCGGCCTGTCGGTGCTGCGGGCTCTGCGCGTCCTGCGGGCGCTGCGGCTGATCTCGGTGGTGCCGTCGCTGCGGCGGGTGGTCTCCGCGCTGCTCACCGCGATCCCCGGGATGACCTCGATCGTCGTCCTGCTCGGCCTCGTCCTGTACGTCGCCGCCGTCATGGGCACCAAGCTGTACGGCGCCGCGGCGCCCGACTACTTCGGCGACCTTCCCACGTCGCTCTACACGTTGTTCCAGGTCATGACGGGCGACGGCTGGTCGGAGATCAACCGGCAGTTGATGGAGAGTCATCCCTCGTCGTGGATCTACTTTGTCGTGTTCGTGCTGATCTGCACCTTCGTCGTCCTGAACCTCTTCATTGCGGTCGTGGTGAGCGCGATGGAGGAGGAGGCCAGGGACGACCGCTCGACGCTCGCCGAGCTGTCGGCCCTGCGCGAGGAGATCAGGAGCCTGCGCGAGAGCCTGGGTGATGATCGTCGCTTGGTAAACTCCGCGCATGCGGCTTCCGACGGACGCTGAGATCCGTGCCCTGCACGTGAAACACGCGCCCACGGAGGAAGCGTTCGAGCTCGTGCACACGCACTGTCAGATCGTCTGCGCGATCGCCCTGCGACTGGCCGACCGCGCCGGGCTCGGCGTCGACGCCGAGTTGGTGCGGGCCGGAAGCCTGCTGCACGACATCGGGGTCTACCCGCTCTACGGCGAGGACGGACGGCTCGACCACGCGGGCTACGTGCGCCACGGGATCCTCGGCCACGAACTGCTCCGCGCGGAGGGCCTGCCCGAGATCCTGTGCCGGTTCTGCTCTCACCACACGGGTGTGGGGATCAGCCGGGAGGACGTGCTGCGGCAGGGCCTGCCGCTGCCGCCCCGCGACTATCTCGCGGAGTCGGCCGAGGAAGAGCTCGTGATGTACGCCGACAAGTTCCACAGCAAGACCGATCCGCCGAGATTCGTCACCGCCGGCGCCTACGCGGCCCACGTCCGCCGGTACGGCGACGACAAGGCCGAGGCGTTCGCGTCCATGTGCGCGGCCTTCGGCGTCCCCGACCTGCGGCCGCTCGCCGCCGCATACGGCCACGAGATCGTGTGACCGGCGACCGGCGACCGGCGACCGGCGACCGCCGTGGGCCGCGAGGGCTACGGCGTCAGCACGATCCTGCCGAACACCTCGCCGGCGTCCATCTTCCGGTGCGCCGGCACGGCCTGCTCCAGCGGCAGCACTTCGTGCACCACCGTGCGCAACTCGCCCCGGCTCGCGGCGGCGAACTGCTCGGCCCTCACCGCACGCCGGGAGGGCCCGGCGACCGTGTCGGCGCTGAAGGTGGCGAACGTCAGCGACCTGCGGAACGCCGCCATCATCGCCGTGCCGAAGTCCGCCGGCGGCTGGCCCGCGACCGCGCCGACGACCACCAGGCGGCCGTTCGGGTTGAGCTTGCCGAAGAAGGACGGCAGGTCCGGGCCGGCGACGACGTCGATGATGACGTCGTAACCCGCGGGAGCGTCCGCGGCCCCCTCGCCGGAGCGGTTCAGCACGTGGGTCGCGCCGAGCTCGCGCAGGCGCTCGCCCCGCTCGGCCGACGACGTCGTGACCGCCACCGCGCCGGCGCCGTCACGTGCCGCCAGCTGGACCGTCATGATTCCGATGCTGCCGGCCGCGCCGCGCACCAGCACCGACTCGCCGGCGGCGAAGCGGGCGTGGGAGAGGCCGAAGTGGGCCACCACACCGGAGCTGCCGAGCGTCACCGCGTCGACGGCGGACAGGTTCACGGGGAGCGGAAGGATCTCCTCGACCGGTGCGACCGCCTGTTCGACGTAGCCGCCGCCCACGCCGGTGAACGCCCACACCCGCCGGCCGATCCATGAGGTGTCGACGTCGTCGCCCGCGGCGATCACGGTGCCCGCCACCTCGCTGCCGGGGATGTGGCCCTCCTCGAAACCGTAGGCGGCCAGGGCGCCGCTTCGAATCACGGCGTCCGCGCCGCCGACGCCGATCGCCTCGGTGGCGATCAGCACCTGCCCGGCGGCGGGGGCCGGGGTGGGAAGGTCGATGACCGCCAGGCCCTCGGGGCCTCCGAACGCCTGGATCACCACTGCTCTCAAGGTCGTCTCCACATTCCTGGATCGCTTTGCACTGGCTTCGGACCGTAACGGACGCCGCCGTCCGTTTAGCTAAAGTGAGAGCCGTGACCGGCCGTTCGCCTCAGATCCTGCGTTCCGACGCCCTGGACAACCGTGAGCGCATCCTCGACGCGGCTCGCGCGCTGTTCGCGGCCGAAGGTCTCGACGTCCCGATGCGGGAGATCGCCCGGCGCGCCGGAGTCGGCCCCGCCACCCTGTATCGCCGTTTCCCGACCAAGCAGATGCTGGTCACCGAGGTCTTCACGGACGAGATGCGCGCGTGCCACGCCATCGTCGACGAGGGGCGTGCCGAACCGGATCCGTGGCGCGGTTTCCGCCTCGTCATCGAGAAGATCTGCGAGCTGCACGCCCGCAACCGAGGCTTCACCGACGCCTTCATGTCGGCCCACCCCAAGGAGGTGGACCTCGCGGCGAGCCGTGAGCAGACGCTGAACGCGATCGCCGAACTCGCCCGCCGGGCCAAGAAGACGGGCCACCTGCGCGCCGACTTCGTCCTCGACGACCTGATCCTCATGCTCATGGCTCACCGGGGCATCCGCGCCACCTCGGCCGCCGCCCGGCTCACGGCCTCCCGGCGTTTCGCCGCGCTCATGATCCAGGCGTTCCAGGCCTGACCGGCCGCGCGAGACCGGGTGAAGACCCGATCCGGCTAGGTCCTCGCGGTCAGCCGATCGATCTGGACCTCCAGCGGTGGCGCGCCCAGGCGGTTGTCGACCTCGTCGTACGGCACGGCGGGCGGCTCGTCGACGCGGATGGCGCGCAGGTATGCGGCGAACATCTCCAGCTTCTGCCCATCCCTGGCCAGGCCCCGGCGGACGAGCCGCTCACGCAGCGTCGGGCCGTCCGAGCGAATCCAGATCAGGCGCACCTCGGGTCCGCCCAGCGCCTCCACCCACGCGTGCCAGAGCGCCGCGTCGTGCACCTGGGAGGTGAAGGGCCCGCCGAGCATCACCGGACAGCCGTGGGAGCGGATCTCCCTGGCGGTCGCCGTCATGCCGGCGTATTCGTGCCGTTTGACGTGCTCGTCGTACCACGGCCCCTCACGCTCGCCCGGAGGCCTGCCGTGCGCGGCGAGCGTGGCCTCGACGAAGCCGCCGTACATTGTGTCCTTGTCCAGCAGGGCGGGCACCGGGTCGAGGCGGGCCAGCAGCAGGTCGCAGACGGTCGACTTGCCTGCGCCCGGCGGACCGGACACCACCCAGACGGGAGCGGTCATCGCGGCGGTCCGTAGGGCTCGATGGGCGGATCGGAGTAGGGCCCGCCGTCCGCCGTTCCGCCGTCCGAGTCGCCGACGCGCCGTCCGGCGTCCTCCGTCACCCGCAGCACGTACAGGTTTTTGCCGGGATCGACCGGCACCAGGCCGTACGCGGTGTCGACGTCGTCCTCGGTGAGGCCGAGCCGCAGCATCGCGGTCTCCAGCGTCGCGGGCGGGGCGAGCCGCACGGTGATGAGCACCTCGGCCACCGGCCCCCGCCTCCCCCCGCTGGACGTCTTGTCACCGGACGGCGTGACGGCCTCAGGCCGCTTTCGCGGCGCGGCGGCGCAGCGCGGCGATGATGCCGGCGGCGTCCACCACGCCGTATCCGTAGTCGTGGTCATACCCTACGGCACTGCGATCATCGGCCGTCCGGCGGAGCAGGGTCCTGAGCTGGGCGGGCGCCAGCACGGTGGCGGGCCAGCGGGAGCGGACGGCGGCGACCAGCCCGGCCGCGACGGGGCAGGCCGCCGAGGTGCCCGAGTCGGGCTCGTCGTCGCCGAGCGCGCCGGAGCCGGCGAAGTGCGTGTAGGCGCAGACGTCCGGCTTGCGCGCGGCCAGCCGTCCGGGGCCCTGGGAGGAGTAGCCCACCCGCGTCCCCGACGTGTCGATTCCGCCGATCGACAGCGCGCGGGGATGGGAGTTGGCCCCGACGATGGGCCGGTCCGGGTAGGCGCACCTGCTGTCGCGGCACTGCGCCCCGCAGTTGCCCGCGGCGAACAGGATGTCCGCCCCCGCCTCGGCCAGGCTGCCGACGATCAGGTTGAACGGATGGGCCGGGTTGTCGGAGTAGTTGCCGGGATGTCCGGGCGGGAAGTCCCAGCGCGGGGAGAACGACCCCCAGCTGTTGGTCACCACGAGCGCCCGCGACTCGGCGGGCTGGGCGTCGATGACTTCGCGCAGGTGGGCGTACGCGGCGATCGCGTCGGACAGCAGGCCGTCGAGCGTCGAGCCGCCCTGCCGCCGCGACAGCAGCACGGGCACGTCGACCAGCGACGCCTTGGGCGCGGCGATGAGCGCGTCGAAGGCGCACATCGTGCCGTGGTCGACGGGGAAGTCTCCCGGGGTTCCGGAGACGCTCTGCGGGCTCCAGCTCCGCTCGTGGTCCACTGTCACGTCGTGGCCGCGGGCGGCCTTGACGTACGCCGCGTTGATGCCGGTGTCGACGACCGCGAGGGGGACGCCGGAGCCGTCCAGCCCCTCGGCCGTCAGGTCGGGCACGCGCAGCAGCCGTTCGACGTCGTGCCAGTCGCCGACGGCCGGGTCGCCCCCGCAGGTGAGCGAGCTCTCGATCGCCGGGTCGGCGTACACCGCGACCACGTCGCGGTGGGCCGCGGGCAGGAGTGCGATCCTGCTGGTGACCTCGTCGTCGGCGATCTCCCCGCGGACCACGACCGAGGCGTCCTGGGGCGCCATGGAGAAGACCAGCGGCTGGTTGAGCGACAGCGGATCCCCGCCGAGGGAGGCCGGCATCGGGCGCGGAACCGCCACGGGGGCGTACGAGTGGTCGAGGACGACCCCGGGCAGGTTGTCGGCGACGTCCGACGCCATCGAGGAGACCGACGGGTCGGCGACGGCGGCGACCAGGTCGGGGGACGGACGCAACTGGATGAGTACGCGCACGACGAGTCCACTCCGTTACTAGGCGGATCGTGACTAGGTGGATACGTTACGTGACAACATTGCTGCATCCGAGGGGCCGCGTCCACGCCTTCTCCGAAAACCCGCAGGTGTCGCCCGGTCCCCGTTCAGAAACACTCGTTCGGGAACCCGCGTTCAGGAACCCGGTTCAGGAGTGCCGGCTCAGAAGCCGCACAGCTCCGTCAGGCTCTTGGCCGCCTTGTCGTTCGTGGTGGGCGTACTGCGGGGGCTCGCCCCGGCGACGACCGGCGTACGGGAGGGGGACGGGCTCGGCGACGCCGACGGGGAGTGCGAGCCGGAGGGCGTGGCGGAGGCCGCCGATCCGGCGGAGGTCATCGGCGAGGCGGTGGCCGCGACGGCGCCCCAGTCGGTCATCGACTCCCGGATCGCCTCCTTGGTCAGCTGCCTGATCTTGGCCCAGTCCGGGTTGCCCGTGTAGATGAGAGGCGGCACGAACTGGAGGCTGGTGATCTTGGCGCTGCGCACCTTCATGCCGAGCGGGACGAGGTGCTCCAGCAGGTCGCGGGGGATGTCGGTGCGGAACATGTGCCGGGCCGCCGCGGCGATCTTGCTGAAGTTCGCGAGCACCGTGGCCGGGGTGACCTGCTGGGCGAGCGCGCCGATGACGCAGCGCTGGCGGGCCATGCGGGAGAAGTCGTCGCTGTCCACCCGCGAGCGGCCGTACCAGAGCACCTCCTCGCCGTCGAGCGTCCGGTAACCGGCCTTGATGGTCCCGGCGGTGCCGAACTTGCCGCCCCACCTGATGTCCTGCTCGACCCGGATCTTGAGCCCGCCGACCGCGTCGATCAGGGCCGCGAAGCCGTACATGTCGACGATCGCGTAGTAGTCGATGTTCAGGCCCAGGGTGTAGCCGATGGCGTCCTTCAGCGCCTGCGCGCCCTTGTTCTTGCCACCCATGACCTGGGGGTTGTTGTCGGCGTAGTACCAGACGGAGTTGAGCAGCCCCTGCCCCTCGGCGTTGAAGCCGTTGGGGAACACCTTGCGCAGCGGGCTGCTCGGGGGGAACCGGACGTACTGGAGATTGCGCGGCAGGCTGAACAGGACGGTGTTGCCGGTGGCGACGTTCACGCTGGCCACGGTCATCGAGTCGGTGCGCACCCCGAGCCGGTTGCCCGCCGCGTCGCCGCCGATCAGCAGGAAGTTCACGCGGGTGCGGCCGTTCCACGGGTCCTCGGCGCGTACGGGGACGGGGGTCGAGCCCTCCACCGGGGCCGTGACGTCGTCGAGTAACTGGCTGGCCGTCCTGATCGTGTTGGCGGTGAAGGCGAACGGGGCCATCACGGCGACGCACAGCACGCCCGCGACGATGCCGGACACCACCTGCCCGGTCTGCGTCAGCCGCTGCGGGCGCAGGGCGACGAAAGAAAGGAGCACGAGCGCGAACCAGGCGAGCGCGCACGCGGCGGCGCCGGCCATGATGGCGGTCATCGTGCTGCCGCGCAGCGCGGCCCCCGCGTTGTCCTTCAGACGCAGGACCAGGACCACCAGGGTGACCAGCACGACGCCGAACGTCGCCAGCAGCGCGATCCCGGTGCGGCGGTTGCCCGCCCGCAGGTGGGCCGCCCCGGGCAGGACGGCCGACAGCGCCGTCCAGCCGATCAGGGAGGCGGTGGTCAGCGGAGGGCCGAAACGCGGCCCCCGGCCCCGCCCGGCCGCCGCGGCGCGCGGGCCCGTCGGCTCCTTGTCGTCCCCACTCCCACCACGTCGGCCCGGGTCTGCGCCGGGTTGCGTCGGGTGTTCGCCGGGTTGAGTCGGGTGTGCGCCGGGCCGGCCTAAGTGTTCGCCGGGTTGCGTCGGGTGTCCGCTGGGCGGGCCCGGCTCTGCGCCGGGCGGGCCCGCGTGTTCGCCGGGTTGAGGCGCGTGCCCGCGAGGTCGGCCTGGGTCTCCGCTGTCTCCGCTGGGCTGACCTGGCCGCTGCCCTTTCCGGGGTCCTCCGGCCTCGTCAGCGGGACCCCCGCCGCGCATGGTTCACCGCTCTCTCTTTCGAAGCTGTGGCTAGGGATTCTAACCCCCATATCCGGACAAGAACGACGTAAACCGGGGGGCCCATCACGACACCGAACTGGAGCCGACGGCCCAGGTGTTGCACTGGTAAGCCGACGGGCGGGTGTATCCCTGGCGGAACCAGGCGGCGTTGCTGCGCGTGTTCCCGTGGTCGCGCGGCCCTCCCGGCGGGTCGCCCAGGTGGCTGTACGCCCACAGGAGTGTGTTGCGCCGGGTGGTGTCGATCGGATACGAGGCGGCGATCGACCGCATGAACATTCCGCCGAAACAGGTCGCCTGCAGTTCGTGCCGGCGGCTCAGGGCCAGCTTGCCGCTCCGCGAGCCGGAGTCGAGCGTCTGCCGCCACCAGGAGTCGGAGATGCCCGACAGACTCTGGATGTGATGGCCGTACTCGTGGGCCATCATGCTGACGATGATCCCGTTCCACGACCCGAGCGGGCCGTACTCCCTCGCCATGGCCGAGGTGGAGGCGTAGATCGTGCTGTTGCTCGGGCAGTAGTACGGCACGTTGCTGCCGGGGGAGGGATAGTCGCCGCACGCGCCCCTGCCCTTGCGGGCCGCGATCATGTACTTCGGCGGGCTCCAGTCGATCCCGACCCGCTCCAGCGCCGGGGCCCACGCCTTGCCCATGCACGTGCCGGTCTTGAGAATCAGCGCCTTGAACTGGGCGTGGTTGTAGATGCTGGCGTTCCCTGCCCGGCAGTTCGGTTTCGCCAGCGATCCCGCCCGGTAGAGGGTGTTGTTCTTCGTCGTCCGGTTGAGCACCGGAGTCGGCCGCGTCGTGGGCCGCGACGTCGGCTCCGAGGTCGGATTCCGGGTCGGTCGCGTGTCCGTGGTGGCTTCATCTGAGGGGAACGGAGAGAAGGTCGGGATCGCGATCGGCGAGACCGTTTCGTCGTGGTCCGACAGGCCCACCAGCGCGCCCACGATCACGATGAGCACGAAGACCAGCGCCAGCACGCCCATGAGCGCGCCGATGACCGCCCCCGCGCCGGACTTGCGACGCGGCGGCCGCCAGGCGGGCGGCGGATAAGGGGAGGCGGGCCCGCGGGAGGGAGCCGGAGGCTGCGCGGCCCACCCGGGCCCCTGCGGGGGCGGCACCGGGAACGGCGCTCCCTGGGGTGGCGCCTGGGGTGGCGCCTGGGGTGGCGGCGGGGGTGGCGGCGCCGCCTGGAACGGCATGCCCTGCGAGGGGACGGGGGCCGCGGTCCCCCGCGGTCCCGGGAAGTCCTGCGGGTAGGCGGGCCCGTTCGGCGCGTACGCCTGGCCTCCCTGGTGGCCCGCCGCTCCGTTCGGCGCCCCGTTCGGCGCTCCGTTCGGCGGCCCGTACGGCCCGTACGGAGAGCCGGGTTGGGCGGCGGGGGACGGCGGGGGTGCGTAGGGCTGCGCGTAGGGCCCCCCGTGACCCTGTGCAGGGGCCTGCACGGGATGCTGCGCAGGAGGCTGCACGGAAGGCTGCACGGAAGGCTGCACGGGAGGCTGGGCGTGCGGTCCGGCGCCCGCCGCATCCGGCCATGCCGGAGCCTGCGGCTGCGCCCCGCCCTGGAACTGCGCCCCGCCCTGGAACTGCGCCCCGCCCTGGAACTGTGGCCCGCCCTGGTGGGGCGCCGCGCCCGGGTAGGGGCCGTTCGGTGCATAGGCGCCGCCCCGCGCCTCGGCTCCCGGGTACGCGCCTTGGCTGTAGGGCGGCGCGGCCGGTGGGTAGGGGACGCCGCCGTCCGGTCCGGGGTAGGCCCCAGGTCCCTGCGGCGGCCCGCTCGGCGGGTGGACGGCGGCGTGCGGCTGCTGCCCGAAAACAGGGGGGCCGGGGACGGGGGAGCCGGGGACGGGGGAGCCGGAGATGGGGGAGCCGGGGACGGGGGAGCCGGAGATGGGGGAGCCGGAAGGGTGGGGGCTGCTCTGTGGCGAGGCGTTCCCCGGATAGGCCGGGCCGTTCCCCGGGTATGCGGGCGGGCCCTGGGGATATGCCCCGGGCGGATGGGGGCCGCCGTAGGGCTGACCTCCCGGCGTCTGGGAGCCGTTCTGCGGCTGCGCCGGCGGCGGGTAAGGAGCGGTGCCGGGCGCCTGCTGCCACGCGGCGCCCTCCGGGCCGCCCCAGCTCTCAGTGCCGCCCCAGCCCTCCGAAGCGCCTCGCCCCTCAGGGCCGCCCCAGCCCGGCGGACCGTACGGTCCCGGCGCCGCGCCGGGGGATCGCGATCCGTCCGGTGAGGCGGGCAAAGCCTCCGGTTGCGGCGAATACGGCGGCCCTGAATAGGGAGAACTCTCCCCGGGCGGCTCCTGCGGAGGGTACTGCTGCGCCACGACATTGCCCCCTTTGTGGATTTGGGGCAAAAGAATACTGTTTTCTCATCCATCACGGATGTAGCAGATGTCGGGCACGATGTGTAATCGACCGGCGTGATCTCTGCGATGTTCCAGAATCGCCGGGCTCGTCTGCCCTAGCGTTTTTCGCATGAATCTGCAGCAGCTCCGTTACGTGGTCGCCACTGCGGAGCACCGCACCATGACTGATGCCGCCAGATCGCTCTATATCGCGCAGCCCGCTCTGTCCCGCGCGATACGCGACCTGGAACGTGAACTCGGAATGACGCTTTTCGCGCGCTCCGGCCGTGGGGTCGTCGTGACGGCCCAGGGACGCCGGGTCGTGAAGCTGGCCCGCGAGGCCCTCGACGCGGTGGCCGAGATCGAGGCGCTCGCGACGCAGGGCAACTCCTCCGGCGCCGAGCTGCGGATCGCGTCCACGCCAAGCCTGGAGCCCGGTCTCGCCGGGCGCCTGCTGCCCGCCTACGCCGCCGAGCATCCGGGGATCCGGGTGCACATCGTGCGGTGCGAGGGCCGGGAGGGGGTGGTCAGCGCGGTGCGCGAGCAGCGCGCCGATCTCGGGCTGACGGACCTCCCGGTGCCCACCGACCTGGTGAGCCATCCGCTCGAACGCCAGGAGATCGTGCTGATCTCCCCGCCCGGCCTCGACCTGCCCGATCCCGTCCCCGTGGCCCGGCTCGACGGCATGCGGCTGGTGCTGCCCGCCCCCGGCAACCCCCGGCGCAGGGAGTTCGACCAGATCTTCGCCACGTACGGCGTCCGCCCGATCCCGGCCGTCGAGTCCGACGAGCGGCGGGGCTGGCTGCGGGCCGTGCGGGAGGGGCGGGCCTCGCTGCTGTGGTATCGGGGCATGGCCGAGCAGGCGGCCAGGGCCGGCCTCGTGATTCGCTCCCTCGACCCCTCGCTCCGGAAGATCATCGCGGTCGTGCACGCTCGGCGGCGGTTGCCCGCGACGGCGCAGGACTTCGTGGCCCTGGCCGAGGGCGGCTCCGCGGCGTGAGCGCATGCCGCGCGTTTGGAGCGTTCCACGCCTTCGCCGGCGGCGGGCACGCGAGAGGACGACGTCGACCTAGTACGCTGGCCGCGATGTCCACTATGCCGATGCCCGCCGAGGCGCCCGGCCTGTCGGCCGTCCTGCGCCTGCGCGGCCGTGCCTTCGGTCCCGGCGACTTCGCGGTCATGGCCGTGGTCAACCGGACCCCCGACTCCTTCTACGACCGGGGATCGACCTACGCCTTCTCCGCCGCGGTCGACGCCGCCTCTCGCCTCATCGAGGAGGGGGCGGACATCGTGGACATCGGCGGTGTGAAGGCCGGTCCCGGCACGGAGGTCGATCCGGCCGAGGAGATTCGCCGCGTGGCGGAGGTGGTCGCCGCGGTGCGCGATCGGCACCCCGACGTGATCATCAGCGTCGACACCTGGCGGTCGGAGGTCGCCGAGGTCGTCGCCGAGGCCGGGGCCGACCTGCTGAACGACACCTGGGGCGGGGTGGACCCCAAGCTCGCCGAGGTCGCCGCGGCCTATGACATCGGCCTGGTGTGCGCGCACGCCGGGCGGGTGGAGCCGCGCACCCGGCCGCACCGCATCGCGTACGCCGACGTGGTGGCCGACGTCGTCGCCTACACGACGGACCTCGCCGAGCGCGCGGCCGCCGCGGGAGTCCGCCGTGACGCGATCCTGATCGACCCGGCTCACGACTTCGGCAAGAACACCTGGCAATCGCTGGAGGTCAGCAGACGGCTCGGCGAGCTGACCGCCACCGGGTGGCCGGTTCTGGTGGCCGTCTCCAACAAGGACTTCGTCGGCGAGACGCTGGGCGGCCTGCCGGTGGGGGAGCGGCACGCGGGCACGCTGGCCACCCTCGCCGTGTCGGCGCTGCAGGGCGCCCGGGTGTTCCGCGTCCACGACGCGGCGAGCGCCCGCACGGCTCTCGCGGTCGTCGCCCGTCTCGGCGGCGCACCGCCCCGGCCGGCGGGGCGCTGACTCCGGCCTTCGCCGCGGGGACGTCGGAGCGCCAGGCTGTGACCCCGTGAGCGCCAGGGCTGTGACCCCGCCTGTGAGCGCCCGCGTCAGGAGTACAGGACCGACAGGAACCGGACGAGGATCGCCTCGCGGGTCGTGGCCGGCAGCGCGTCGAGCACGGCGTTCACGACCGCCATCCCGGGCTGTCCCGTCGCGGTGAGGTCGATCCCCACCGACGCGGCGAGCTCGGCGAACGTGGCGTCGTCCAGCGCGTCGAGGTCGAGGGACGCGATGAGCTCGGGCAGGCCCGCGGGCACCTCGGCCGGCCCACGCCGCCGCGCGGCCTCGGCCGCCTGCGCGATCACCTCCAGCATCGCGTCCACCCCCGCCAGCGTCACACCGGTGACGGTCACGTGGATGTTGGCCGGGATCCCGGCGTACGACAGCTGCGGCTGGAGGAACCAGCCGAGCCGGCGCGCCTCGTCGGCGAGCACGAAGACGTCCACGTCGGCGGAGCCGGCGACGGCGACCAGCGCGGCCTCCGGCTCCCCGAGCACCCGCAGTCCGGGGATCTTGCCCACGCCCTCCGCCAGCCGCCGGGTCGCCTCCAGCGTCCTGCGGCCGAGCTCCAGGTAGCCCTCCCGGCCGAGGGCCTGCAGGGTGGCCCAGGCGCCGCCGAGCGGCCCGGCGGACCGCGAGCTCTGCACGGTCGCGTTGATGATCGTGTAGCCGGGCCAGGCCGCGGAGGCGAAGTAGGCCCGGCGGCGCAGTTCGGCGTCGCGGAACAGCAGCACCGACGCCCCCTTCGGCGCGTACCCGAACTTGTGCAGGTCGCACGAGATCGAGGTGACGCCGGGCACGCTCAGGTCGAAGGGCGGGACCGCGGCGCCCGCCTCGCGCAGCCACGGCAGCAGCCATCCGCCGACGCAGGCGTCCACGTGGCACGGCACACCGCGAGCGGCGGCGAGCGCGGCCACCTCCTCGACCGGGTCGACGACACCTTGCGGGTAGGACGGCGCGGAGACCACCGCCAGCGCCGTGCGGTCGTCCAGCGCGGCCTCGAACGCCGGGACACGGGCCCGGTAGGTGGCCGGTTCGACCGGGACCGGCACGATCTCCATGCCGAGGTAGTGCGCCGCCTTGTGGAACGCCGGGTGCGCGGTGACCGGCAGCACGACCCGGGTGGCGCCGGGACGCGCGTCGCGGGCGGCCTTCACGGCCAGCATGATCGACTCGGTGCCGCCGCTGGTGAAGACGCCCGGTGCGCCCGGCCGTCCGAGCAGCTCGGCGACGGCCCCGACCACCTGCCGCTCCAGCGCGACCATGCTGGGGAAGGCCGTCGGGTCGAGCATGTTGACTTCGAGCATCTCCGCGTACGCCCGGTGCGCGGCCTCGTGCACCTCCGGCAGGCCGGTGTCGTAGACGTAGGCCGTCACCTTGCCGCCGCGCACCGGCAGGTCGGCCTCCTTCAGGGCGGTCAGCTCGGCGAGCAGTTCGGTGACGGGCCTGCCGTACTCGGGAAGCATGAAACTCCTCAACGTGCCAGGGGGAGCCGGACGACGGCGCGCAGTCCGGGGGAGGCGTCCTCCAGGTGGACCGTACCGCCGTGGGCCTCGACCGTGGTGCGCACGATCGCGAGACCGAGCCCGGCGCCGCCGTCGTCGCGGCTGCGGGCGTCGTCGAGCCGGGTGAACCGGTCGAAGACCCGCTCCCGGTCCTCGGGCCGGATGCCCGGACCGTCGTCGGTGACGGTGAGCTCGGCGACGCTCCCCTCGGCGCGTACGCCGATCCCGACCGCCGACGCCGCGTGCCGCAGGGCGTTGTCGACGAGGTTGGCGAGCACTCGCCGCAGGTCCAGCGTGTCGCCCAGCACGACGGGAGACGCCACAACGGGAGACACACTGGGCGCCAGGTCGAGGCCGAGGTCGAGGTCGAGGCCGTACCGCTCGGCCGTCCGGCGGGCCATCGAGACCAGGTCGACCGGTTCCCGCCGGCCCAGGCGGCCCTCGTCGAGCCGGGCGAGCGCGAGCAGGTCCTCGGCGAGGCGGGACAGCCGGAGGGTGTCCTCCAGCACCCCCTCGGCCGTCTCCGTCCAGTCCTGTCCCTCCGGGTGACTGAGCGCGACCTCCAGCTGGAGCCGGATGCTCGCGAGCGGGCTGCGCAACTCGTGCGCCGCGTCGGAAACCAGAGCCCGCTGGCGCGCGTCGGCCTCCTCCAGCCGGCCGAGCATGTCGTTGAGCGTCGTGGCGAGCGCGTGCACCTCGTCACGCGCCTCGGGCACCGGCAGCCGCCGCGACCGGGCCGTGGCGCCCACCTCGGCCGCGCCCCGCCGCAGCAGCGCGATCGGCCGCAGCGTGCGCCCGACGACCAGCCACGAGACCGCCGCCAGCAGCGCGAGCAGCAGCGGCATGCCCGCGATCAGCACGTGTCCGATGGTCACCATGCTGCTTTCCACCTCGGCGAACGACCGCGCCACGATCACCGTCACGCCGTGGTCCGCGCTCAGCGCCCGCACGCGCAGCGGCCCCGGCAGGGCGTACGGCCGGCCGTCCAGGAAGAGGGGCGAGCCGGTGCGCACGGCGGCCTCCCGCGACGCCGCGGGCAGCAGGGGGACCAGACGGTCGGTGTTCGGGGTGGCGTCGACGATCCGCCCCTCCCGGTCGAGCACCTGCACGATCGTGTTGTCCGACGAGACGACGGGATCGGACAGCCGGTTCGCGTCGGACAGCGCGACGATCTCCCGTCCCCGCTGGTAGACCTGGTCGTCGATGCCGCGGACGAGCGCCTCGCCGAGCACCGCGACGAACACGTACGCCGACGCGGCCAGGGCGAGGGCCAGCACGGCGGTCGCGGCCGCGGTGACCCGCAACCGCAGGCTCTGCCGCCGCCACCACGTGACCGGGCGCGCGAGTGAGGCGGGCACGGCTCAGCCGCCGTCGCTCGCGAGCCGGTATCCGGCCCCGCGCACGGTCTGCAGGGCGGCGCGGCCGAACGGCGTGTCGATCTTCCTGCGGAGATATCCGACGTACACCTCGACCACGTTCGGATCGGTGTCGTAGGTGTCCCACACGTGCTCCAGGATCTCGGGCTTCGACACCACCTCGCCCGGCCGGCGCATCAGGTATTCGAGCAGGGCGAACTCCCTGGGCGTCAGCTCGACCGGCGCCTCGCCGCGCGTGACCGCCCGCGCGGCGGGGTCCAGCGACAGGTCGCCCGCGCGCAGCACGGCGGGCCTGCGGCCGCCGCCCCGGCGCAGCAGCGCCCGGAGCCGGGCCACCAGCACCACGTACGAGAACGGCTTGGTGAGGTAGTCGTCGGCGCCGAGGTCGAGCCCGTCGGCCATGTCGTACTCGCCGTCCTTGGCCGACAGCATGAGGATCGGCACCCAGTTCTCCTCCGCGCGCAACTGCTTGCACACGTTGTAGCCGGACATGCCGGGCAGCATGATGTCGAGCACGACCACGTCGTAGTCGCCGACGCGCGCCAGGTGCAGGCCCTCGTTCCCGTCGTGGGCCAGGTCGACGGCGAAGCCCTCCGCCTGCAGCCCGCGGCGCAGCGCCGCCGCCATGCGCCGCTCGTCCTCCACCACCAGAACCCGCATTGCCCCAGTGTGGCCCCTTTCGGACAGGCGTATGCGGCGAGCCTGAGAGCCGTCTCAGCCCGTCTCAGCGTCGGCACAGGAGCGTCCAGGCAGTCTCGGGTCATCAGGTTTCCGCCCATAGTGGGAGATGTGAAATGGCGAAGAGAGCCCGCGCCGTGAGGTGGGGAGTGCCGGTGGCGGCGGTGGCCGTGGTGGCCGCGGCCGTGGGGACCGGACCGGTGATCGCGGCCGTGCGCGGCGACCAGGCCCTGCCGGACCGTACGGCGGAGCAGTTGCTGGCCGATGTCGCGCGCACCTGGCAGAGCGGCCGGATGCCGCCGATGTCCGGCACGATCGTCGAGACGGCGTCGCTCGGCCTGCCCTCGCTGCCCGGCCTGACCGGCCTGTCCGGGGGCCCGGGGCCGTCCGCGGCCTCGGCGGCGTCGCTGCTGTCGGGGTCGCACCAGCTCAAGATCTGGTACGCGGGGGAGGACCGGTTCCGCCTCATGCTGCCGGGGGAGATGAGCGAGACCGACGTCGTCGCCGACGGCGACACGGTGTGGCTGTGGGACAGCGCCGCCAACAAGGCGACCCGTCTCACCGCCCCGGCGGCCCCCGGCGGCGGGCACAGCGGCGGGCCCGGCGGCGGGCACAGCGGCGGGCCCGAAGGCGGCTTCCCGCTGCGGCCCGGACCCGCGTCGCCGTACGCGACACCGGAGCAGGCCGCGCGCCAGGCGCTGAAGGCGGCCGGGAGCGACACCGCGATCAGCGTCGGCGACGACGTCACGGTCGCGGGCCGCGCGGCCTACCAGATCGTGCTGACGCCCACGTCGGCCGACTCGCTGATCAAGGACGTCCGGGTGGCGCTCGACGGCGAGAAGCTGATGCCGCTGCGCGTCCAGGTGTACACGAAGGGGGCGGCCGAGCCGGCCTTCGAGGTCGGCTTCGAGTCGCTGTCGTTCACCGCCCCCGCGCCGGAGAACTTCTCCTTCACGCCGCCGGCCGGCGCGAAGGTCGAGCAGGAAACGGCGACACCTCCCGTCGGCCACCGGCCGGAGGCGGTCGCCGAGGCGCACGACCGCGGCAGCGTCGTCGGATCCGGCTGGGACAGTGTGCTCGTCACCTCCCTGCCGGAGGCTCCCGTCCGGGACGTCCCCGCCCAGCAGCAGGACGGGAAGGGGCCGGACGGCCTGGACGTGGCCGCGCTGCTCGACGGTCTGAAGGGGGCGGCGACCCCCGTCAGCGGGCAGTGGGGCAGCGGCCGGCTGCTGCGCACGAAGGTGGTGTCGATCCTGATCACCGACGACGGGCGCCTGCTCGCCGGCGCCGTGACCCCGGAGGCCCTCTACCGGGCGGCCGGTGTGAAGGGATGACCGAGCCCACGCACCGCGGACGAGCGGGGGTCGCGGGGGTCGCGGTGGAGGCGGTGGACGCGGTGGACGCGGTGGACGCGGTGACGGTGGGCACGCGCGCGGGGGCGTCACGGGAGGACACCGGGGCGCCCCCGCCCCCGCCCTCCACGGAGGGCGCGGGCGCGCACGCCGTCGTCACGTCCGGCCTCACCAAGCGCTTCCGCGGCGGCCACGTGGCCGTCGACGGCGTCGACCTGGCCGTGCCGCGCGGATCGGTCTTCGGCTTCCTCGGTCCCAACGGCTCGGGCAAGACCACGACGATCCGCATGCTGCTCGGCCTGGTCGCCCCGACCTCGGGCACGTGGTCGCTGCTCGGGACGCCCATGCCCGCCGGGCTGGCCCGGGCGCTGCCGCGCGTCGGCGCGGTGGTCGAGGGGCCGGCCTTCTATCCGTACCTGTCGGGCGAGGCCAACCTGCGCCGCTTCGACGTGGCCGACCCGTCGGCCGACGCTCGTACGGCGCGGGCCAGGATCGGCGCGGCGCTGGAGCGGGTGGGGCTGACGGCGGCGGCGGGCCGGCGCTACCGCACCTACTCGCTCGGCATGCGCCAGCGCCTGGCCATCGCGGCCGCGCTGCTGGTTTCGCGGGAGCTGCTCGTGCTGGACGAGCCGACCAACGGCCTCGATCCGCAGGGCACCCGGGAGGTCCGCACGCTGATCAGGAGGATCGCCGAGGACGGCACGACCGTCTTCGTCTCCTCCCACCTGCTGAGCGAGGTCGAGCATATGTGCACCCACGTGGGCGTCATGCGCACCGGCAGGCTGGTCGCGCAGGGCCCGATCGCCGCGCTGCGCGCCTCGGGCGACGAGCCGCGCCTGCGGGTGGAGACGCCGGACGCCGGCGCGGCGGCGGCGGTGCTGGCCCGGGCCGGGCTCGGCGACGTGCGCGCCGCGGACGACGAGGTCACCGCGGTCCTCGGCGCCCGGGCGCCGGAAGACATCTGCGCGCTGCTCGTCGGCGAGGGCGTGGCCGTGCGCGGGTTCGGCGTGGAGCGTCCCACGCTGGAGGACATCTTCGTTGGCTTGACGGGGGAGGGGTTCGATGTCGGTGCGTGAGAACGCCGGAGGACTCGCCCCGAGCCACGTGCGGCAGGTGCGGCACATGCGGCACCTGACGCGGCTGCTGGGCTCCGAGATCGGGCTGACGTTCCGCCGCCCGCGCAACCTCGCGATGCTCGGGGTGCTCGCGGTCGTGCCGGTGCTGGTCGGCGTCGCGGTGCGGGTCGCGTCGGACGGCGACGCGGGCGGCTCGATCATCGGCCAGATCGCCGGCAACGGCCTGATGCTGACCTTCGCCGCGTTCGTGGTCATGATGCCGATCGTGCTGCCGCTGACCGTGGCGGTCGTGGCGGGCGACGCGATCGCCGGTGAGGCGGCCCAGGGCACGCTGCGCTACCTGCTGGCCGCCCCGGCGGGCCGGACCAGGCTGCTGCTGGTGAAGTACGCCAACGTCGTGGTCTTCTGCCTCGCGGCGTGCGCGCTGGTGGCGCTGTCGGCGCTGGTGGCCGGGCTGGTGCTGTTCCCCGTCGGGCCGGTGACGCTGCTGTCCGGCACGACGATCCCGGCGGCCGACGCCCTGCTGCGCGTCGGCGTGGTCGTCCTGTACGCCGCCGCGGGGATGGCCGCGCTCGGCGCGGTGGCCCTGGCCGTCTCGACGCTGACCGAGGCGCCGATCGGGGCCGTGGCCACGAGTGTCGTGCTGGTGGTGGTCAGCCAGGTCCTGAGCGCGATCCCGCAGGTGGCGGCCGTACGGCCGGTCCTGCTGACCTCGTGGTGGGGCGCGTTCGACGGGGCGTTGCGGGCGCCGGTGGCGTTCGACGAGATGGGGCAGGGACTGCTGGCCTTCGCCGCGTACGTCCTGATTTTCGGCTCCATCGCCTGGTCGCGCTTCACGAGTAAGGACATCACGGCGTAAGTGCTGCCCTTTACCGTTCTTTGTCGCTAGTGTTGCCGCGGACCTCTCACCAAGGCGGTGTGCATGCGGCACTTCTTCGGGCTGCTCCTGGGCGTTGTCGTCGCGGCGGCTGTTCTCCTGGGTGGTGGATGGGCGTCCCAGGAGGCGGTCCGGGGAGCGGCACAGAGCGTCGACCCGGCCAAGGACACGCGGATGCTGATCGCCCTCGGCGTGATGGCCGTCGTGGGCCTGTTGCTCGGGCTGGTGCTGGTCGGCCGGGTCTCCCCGCTGGCGACGTTCGTCCCGTCGATGGCGTTGCTGGCCTGGACGGTGGTCTACGTCCTCGACGTGTCGCGCGCCGCGAGTCTCGTGCCCACGGGGCCGTCCGTGCAGGCCGAGCTGCTGCAGGCCGGCCGGGGCATGCTCATGCTGCTGTCCACGGGCGTCTACGGCCTGCTCGGCGTCGCGCTGTTCCTCCCGGTGCTCATGCCGTCGCGCTGGGCCCGTCCGGAGTCGGACGAGGAGCAGGAGGAGGAGTACGAGGAGTCGTTCGGCTTCTGAGATAGAGGTCGGTCACCACCTCCTCGATCGACGTCGCGCCGGGCGCGGTCGCCCGCAGGCCGTCCAGGGTGCCGTCGAAGGCCAGCCGGCCGTGGTCGATCAGCAGCACGCGGCGGCACAGCCGTTCCACGTCGCTAAGGTCGTGGGTCGTCAGCAGCACCGTCGTCCCGTGTTCGGCGCATCGCCGCCGCAGGAAGTCGCGCACCTCCGCCTTGCTGACGACGTCGAGCCCGATCGTCGGCTCGTCAAGCACCAGCACGGCGGGGTCGTGCAGGAGGGCGGCGGTGATGTCGCCCCGCATCCGCTGGCCCAGGCTGAGCTGGCGCACCGGGGTCGCGAGGAAACCGCCCAGGTCGAGCAGGTCGCACATCTCGTCGAGCCGCTCGCGGAACACCTTGCGATCTACTTTGTAAAGGAGCCGGATCAGTTCCAGGCTGTCCCGCAGCGGCAGGTCCCACCACAGCGTCGTCCGCTGGCCGAAGACGACCCCGATCCTGCGGGCGAGAGCCGTACGGCGGCGGGAGGGATCGAGACCGGCCACCCTGATCCGGCCCGACGTGGGCGTGAGGATCCCGGTCAGCATCTTGATCGTGGTGGACTTGCCCGCGCCGTTCGGGCCGAGGCAGGCGACGAACTCGCCGGCAGCGACGCGGAAGGACAGGTCCCGCACGGCGTGCACGACCCGGCGGCGGACCGTGAAGGTCCGCCCGGCCTCGTCTGCCTCGATCACTGGTCAGCTCCCCGTCGATCGGTAGCGGCGGATCCCCGCCCGCCAGGCGAGCGCGGCGACGGCGGCCAGCGTGAGCGCGGCGGCGGGGGACAGCAGGCCCGTCCAGGACGGCAGGCCGAGCGGATCGGGCCGGCCGAGCACGTAAAGGCCCGGCTGCCAGTTGACGAACGCCAGGGGCAGCGCGAAGGTCATCCCCCGGACGATGCGGGCGTCGTAGACGCTCAGCGGATACTGCGTGAGCATCGCCCCGCCGTAGGTGAAGGCGTTGGCCACCTCGGGGGCGGCGGTGAGCAGGAACTGCACCGCGCCGCCGAGCGTGAACAGCGCCGCGAAGATCACGATGCCCGAGACCACCATGACGGGCACCATCCAGACCCGGCCGAGGGGGACGTCCAGCCGCGTCAGGCCCACGGCCAGCACGGCTCCGGCCTGAATCGACCGGCCGATCCGGTGCGGCGTGAACTGGTCGGCCGCGACCTGAACGAAGGGCGACGCGGGCCGGATCAGCATGGCGTCGAGCGTGCCGGCCCCGATGTGCCGGCTGACCCTGTCGACGTTGCCGAACAGCAGGTCGGCGAGCGAGAAGGCCAGTTGCGACGCGCCGTACAGGAACATGACCTCGGTCAGCCCGAAGCCGGCCAGCTCGTCGGTGTTGGCGAAGATGACCCAGATGACCGCGATGTCGAGGCCGCCGACCACCAGCCCGCCCACCGTCATGAGCGCGAACGACAACGGGTACTGCGCCGCCGCCCGCGTCCACGTCCAGGCGAGCAGCGCGTACGTCCTGATCACGGGCGCTCAGCCACCTTGGATCACGACCTTCCGCCGGGCGGCGCCGGTCATGAGCGCGCCGAGGGCCAGCAGGACGGCGGCCCACAGGGCCTGGAAGCCGAGGGCGCGGGCGGGGTCGGCCGTGCCCAGGTAGACGTCGGCGGGCACCTGCGCCATCGCCGACCACGGCAGCGCCCGGGCCAGGTCGCCGAACCATCCGGGAAAGATCGCCAGGGGCAGCATGAGCCCGCTGAAGAACGTCGTGAGCACCATCGACAGCACCCCGAGGCCCCGGTCGTCCATGACCCAGCAGGTGGCCAGCGCGACGATGTAGCGCCACCCGAAGCTCACGACCACGCCCAGGGCGACGCTGAGGAGGAACGCGGCCGGGGAGTGCGGGGCGACGACGCCGAACAGCAGCGCGCCCACGAGGGTCGGCGGACCGCCGCGGGCGACGAAGAGGTACGCCGCGCGGCCGAGGTCCTCCGACAGGCACCGCAGCTGGAGGGACGCCGGGCGGACCAGGTCGAGCGCGACGTCGCCGGTGCGGATCCGCTGCGGCAGGTCCAGGCCGCCGCCGAACAACTGCATCGGGCCGATGAACGCCTGCGTGAGGAACGTGAAGGTGACCGCGCCCGCCACGTCGTATCCCCCGAGGCCGGGACGGGCCTGCCACAGCGCGATCAGCACGTACGCGCGCAGCACCCCGAAGACGGTGTTGGTGAACGCCCCGGCGAGGGCGGCGGCCCAGTAGGTCGCGTGCCTGCGGAAGCCGTACCAGGCCAGCCGGGGATAGAGGGAGACGGCGGCGCCGTGGCCGCCGATCACCGCGCGGCGAGGCGGTGGAGGATGCGCACGGGACCCCCGCCGTCCTTGTCGTGATCGTCGATCGGAAGATTTTGCTGAGCGTTTACCATCGCGCGGCGACCGGGCTCGGCACCGGGCCGACGCCGGGCCGATACCGGGCTGACACCGGGCTTCCCGGGGCCGGCGTCGCCCCCGAATATCCATCCAGAGGTGGCCCGTGTCCTGCGACGTTACCTTGTCGTAACCTTGCCGTAAGGGGAGTGAAACATACCCAACGGTAGAACGGATGACCTAAAGGGGAATGTCCCTTTTGGGAGGCTTGCATGACACATGAGCTGAACGTAGACCTTCGTCCGGAATATCCGGTTAGTTGGCAGGCCGCTGCGATCAACGGGGTCCTGCGGGGCACCATGAGACCGATCTCCACCATCCTCGTCCGCAACACCGCGGGGATGGCCGTGGCCAGTCGCATCATGTGCCTCGGCGAGCGGGTCCCCGGCATCCTCCCCAAGCACGTGTCCATCGTTCCAGACAGGTCCGGCTCGTGCACGGGGGAATGGGTGCACGGTGGACCCGGCCTGGACGAGCGCAAGGTGGTGCTCTACTTCCACGGCGGGGCCTACTTCGTCTGCTCCCCGGCCACCCACCGGCCGATCACGTGGCGGTTGTCGGCCGCGGCCGGCTGCCCGGTGTTCTCCCTCGACTACCGCCAGGGGCCGGTCCACTCCCTCGCCGAGTCGCTGTCGGACGCGCTCCAGGCGTACGAGCACCTGCTCGACCTCGGGTACGCCGCCCAGGACATCGTGCTGGCCGGGGACTCCGCCGGGGGCCATCTCACCCTCGCCACGCTGCTGTCCCTCCGGGACCGGGGCATGCCCCTCCCCGCCGCCGGAATCTGCCTGTCCCCCTGGGCCGACCTCAGCTCCCACCGCCGCCGCGCCAACGTCTGGTCCGACCCCATGCTCCCGGCCGGCCGCGTCGACTGGCTCGCCCGCCGCTGGACCGACGGCCTCGACTGCTTCGACCCCCTCGTGTCCCCCGTGTACGGCGACTACACCGGCATCCCCCCGCTGATGATCGTCACCGGCTCCACCGAGGTCCTGCGCGACGAGGTCCGCCGGGTCGCCGTCAGGGCCCGCGAGACCGGCGTGCAGGTGACCTACGAGGAGTGGAACCGCATGCCGCACATCTTCCCCCTTCTCGCCGACGTCCTCCCCGAAGGCCGCCTGCTCTTCGAGCACGTCTCCCGCTTCCTCGACGCCGTCCAGGCTCACCGCCCCACCTCCGGCGTCGAGGCCGCCTGAAGGGCATTTCGGCGACCGCCGCCGGAATATGCGGCCACCGCGCCGTCCGCACGCTGAAAGATTCACGGCGTCGCGTACGTGATCGGCGGTTCGTGAACACGCACGGGTCCGGTTCCGAAAGCCGGGAATGGCAGGTGCGAATTCCGTCGTCCTGGCCAGCCGAATACATGGGAGACCTGGTGTCTGCCGGCTCTGGAGGTCGCCTATTTCGCGGCTGGCCTTCTGTGGTGATGGCGGCGCTGGTCGATCGGGCGGGGCCGCCGCGGTGGCCGGGGTCAGCAGGTGACGGTGTATGCCGGAGTCGTGTAGGTGGCGTAGTCGCCGTAGCCCGAGGTGCTGTACGCCTGGAACTGGGCGGAGGCCTGGTACGACCCGGACTGGCAGGCGACCCCGGTGTCGCAGGAGACCGACCAGCTGGTGGTTCCGCAGACGTTGCTCGCGACAGCGCTGCCGTTGCGCCGCAGTTGCACGTCGACCTGCAGATAGTCGATCGATGAGGAGCAGGAGACGGAGGCGTTCACCGCGACGGCGGCGCCGCCGGCCTGGGTGAAGTAGAGGCTGGGTGAGCAGGTGCCTCCGAGCAGACCGGCGGACGCGGCGGCCGCCTGGGCGGCGGGCGCGCCGGGCACCGCGCACAGCAGCATCGCGACACCGGCGGCGAACAATGTGCCTTTCAGTTTCATCGGCCTCACCTGACTTCATTGGGGGGAATCGGGGCGGCTTGGCGGGGCGTTCGTGAATCCGGCGGACGATCGCCGCGCGAATGAGTGCCGAATTCCGGTTTCCAATTGGATCTTCGTGGCGCGATTCTAACCGGGATCAGGCGATAACGGCACTCCCGCTCGCCGCCGGCCGGAAAAGCGGATGACCGGAACGGCGTGCACACGAGGCACACGAATTGCCGCAGGCGAGCGATATTGCGAATGCTCGAAGAGGGGTCACGCACCCGGCCTGCGATCACTGGGTGTTCGATCACGCGGGGCGGGGGGTCGCGTGCGCTCAGGTCGTGACCGTGATCCGATTCCGGCGAACGGCGGAGAGCGTGTTCGGGCGGGGATCGGGGGACGGCGGGCGTAGCTCGCCGCAGGGGCGGCCGTCGTGCGGCGATCAGGGGCACCCCCTTGGGGAGAGCGGCGCTGATTTGTGGCAAATGAGGCCTATGTGACCTGCGGCTTCTCTATCTGGCCTAACCGAAAGGTGCCATTGGGCTTACCTCTCATGCCGCTTGCCGCTACTTGAGCACGTGGCGCGTTCCAACCGGCCACAGTGGCTGTGCGGCACTTCGAGAGAGGTAGCTTCCGTATGGCACGTGGCGGAACGGCTTCCCAGAACGGCATGCCACCCGGTGTGCGCCCGCTGACCGTGGGCGATCCGGTCGTCATCGGGCGCTACCTGCTGCTCGGCCGGCTGGGCAGCGGCGGAATGGGCGTGGTCTACCTGGCCGAGCACCCCGGCGGGGGGTACGTCGCGCTGAAGACGCCGCATCCGGTGCACCTGGGAGACCCCACTCTGCGGGTTCGCTTCGCCGAGGAGGTCGCGCTCTCCCGGCGCGTGGTGCCGTTCTGCACGGCCGCCGTCATCGAGGACGGCCTGGACGGCGAGCGGCCGTACCTCGTCAGCGAATACGTCCCCGGCCCCGCGCTCTCCCAGGTGGTGGCCGCCCGGGGGCCGCTCACCCCCGACCTCGCGTACGGCGTGGCCCTCGGCACGGCCGCCGCGCTCGTGGCCACCCACGAGGCCGGTCTCGTCCACCGGGACCTCAAGCCCGGCAACGTGCTGCTGTCGCCGCACGGGCCGTTCGTCATCGACTTCGGGATCGCCCGCGACCTCGACGTCGCGATGGCGCACACGCAGGCCGGGCAGATCATGGGCAGTCCGGGCTGGGTCTCCCCCGAGCGGCTTCGCGGCCACCACGCCATCCCCGCCTCGGACGTCTTCTCCTGGGGCTGCCTGGTCGCGTTCGCGGCGACCGGGCTGCATCCGTTCGGCGCCGGCGACCTCGACGTGCTCACCCGGCGCATCCTGGTCGAGGAGCCGCGGATCGACGCCGTGCCGAAGCCGCTGTGGGGCGGCGTGGCGGCGGCGCTGCGGCGCGAGCCTGCCGACCGTCCGGACGCGGCCTGGTTGCTCGCCTCCCTGCTCGCGGCGGGCGGGGTCCACGGGACCGCCGACCCCCGGCGGGCGGTCGCCGCCGTGCTCGACGAGATCTGGCAGCCCGTGCCTCATCCGTCGGGGATCACCGGCCGGGCCGCGCGGGGGCGGCGCACGCGGGGCAGGGACTCCCGGGAAGCGGCACAGAACCCGACACAGGGCGGATGGGCACAGGGTGGGTCGGCACAGGGCGGGTCCACACAGGGCAGGGTGGCGCGGCGCAGGGCGGCGCGCTCGCGGACGCAGGTGTCCCACGCGGGCTTCGCGGCGCTCGCCACCGTGACGATCGCGGCGGTGACGGTGGTGGCGGCGGGCGCCGGGTCGGCCCACATGAACAGCACGGCCGATCCGCCGCCCGCGCTGCCCGTGGTCATCCCCGGTGAGGACAGCGCCCTGCCGCCGGAGGACGTGCTCGGCACCGCCCGGCCGCCGGTGGTGCCCATCGTGGACGGCGCCCGGCCCAGGGTGACGGTGACGGCCACGCGGACGATGCCGCCGCCCGGGACGGTTCCCGGGCCGGCGACCGAAGACGGCGGGCGGACGACCTCGGCGCCCTCGCCCTCGGCGGCCGGAGCCACCCTGCGTCCGCCCGGCGGCGGGCACTGCGTCACCGGAGGGCCGAAAGACTGCGGTTCCTCTCGGCCCTCCCCACCGGCACACCCAGACCGGCCCGGCCGGCCCGGACGCGGCGGTCAGCCCGGACAGGGGGGCCGGCCCGGACGGGGCGGTCAGCCCGGTCAGCCGGGTCAGCCGGGGGGCCAGCCGGGGCAGACCCGCCCGCCGATTCCGCCGGTGATCAGCCAGGAGCCGCAGTGGGGCGACGGGGAGTCGCCCCCGCCGAGCCCGAGCCCGCCGCCGGAGAGCCAACCGCCCAGCGTGGTGGCCACCCCCGCGCCGTCCATACCCTGAAACGACGTCCCGGCCGGATGCCTCCATGCAGCATGCTGTGTGTCCATGGAAGCAGCTCTCGAACTCGACGACGTGACCGTCCGCGTGGTCGGCCGGACTCTGGTGACCGGCGCCGGCTGGCGGGTGGAGCACGGTCAGCACTGGGTGATCCTCGGCCCCAACGGCGCCGGCAAGACGACGATGCTCTCGGTGGCCGCGGCCGTACGGCACCCGAGCTCGGGGACGGCCACGGTGCTCGGGCGGCGGCTCGGCGCGGTCGACCTGCGGGAACTGCGCCGGAGCATCGGCCTGGTCGCGGCGAGCCAGCGGCTCGTGGACGAGTCGCTGCTGGAGGAGGAGGGCGCGACCGCGTTGACCGTCGTGCTCACCGGGCACACCGGGACGAGCGCGCCGCTGTGGGACCGGTACGGCGAGGAGGAGCGGGAGCGGGCGCACCGGCTGCTGGCCGACCTCGGCTGCAAGGACCTGGCCGACCGCAGGTTCCAGGTGTGCTCGCAGGGAGAGCGGGCCCGGGTCCGGGTGGCCAGGGCGCTGATGGCCGACCCGGCGATCCTGCTGTTCGACGAGCCGTTCGCGGGCCTCGACCTGCCGGCTCGGGAGGACCTGATCGAGGCGCTGGAGGACCTGGCCCGCACCCGCCAGGCGCTCACGACCGTGATGGTGACGCACCATCTGGAGGAGGTGCCGGCCACGACCACGCACGCCCTGCTGATGCGGGACACCCGCATCCTGACCGCCGGTCCCGTGGGAGAGGTGCTCACCGGGCCGAAGCTGTCCGAGTGCTTCGGCCGGAGGCTGCGCATCGACTCGCTGGACGGCCGGTGGTACGCCCGCGCGCAGCGCGTCTGACCGGCCGTCCGGGATGTCCGCTGTGGTTAGTTAGTGAGCCGCGGCGAACTGCGCCTCCTCCGTCGAGCCCTTCAGGGCCGTCGTGGAGGAGTCCGGCGAGATGGCCGTGCTGACCAGGTCGAAGTATCCGGTGCCGACCTCGCGCTGGTGGCGGGTGGCGGTGTAGCCGTGCTGCTCGGCGGCGAACTCGGCCTCCTGGAGCCCGACGTACGCCGGCATGCCCTCCTGGGCGTAGCCGCGGGCCAGGTCGAACATCGAGTAGTTCAGCGAGTGGAAGCCGGCCAGGGTGATGAACTGGAACTTGTACCCCATGTGGCCCAGCTCGCGCTGGAACTTCGCGATCGTCGCGTCGTCCAGGTGTTTCTTCCAGTTGAACGACGGCGAGCAGTTGTAGGCCAGCATCTGGTCGGGGTGCTCCCGCTTGATCGCCTCGGCGAACTGGCGGGCCACGTCGAGGTCGGGCGTGGAGGTCTCCATCCAGAGCAGGTCTGCGTACGGCGCGTAGGCGATGCCCCTGGCGACGCAGGCGTCGACGCCGTTGCGGATCCGGTAGAAGCCCTCGGCGGTGCGGTCGCCGGTGCAGAAGGCGCGGTCGCGCGGGTCGACGTCGCTGGTCAGGAGGGTCGCGGCCTGGGCGTCGGTCCGCGCGATGATCAGGGAGGCGACGCCCGCCACGTCGGCCGCGAGGCGGGCCGCGTTGAGGGTCTTGATGTGCTGGCCGGTGGGGATCAGCACCTTGCCGCCGAGGTGGCCGCACTTCTTCTCCGAGGCGAGCTGGTCCTCCCAGTGCACGCCCGCGGCGCCGGCCTCGATCATGGCCTTCATCAGCTCGAACGCGTTGAGCACGCCGCCGAAGCCGGCCTCGGCGTCGGCGACGATGGGCGCCGGCCAGTGCGGTGCGTCCTCGTCGCCCTCGGCCCAGCTGATCTGGTCGGCGCGCAGCAGCGCGTTGTTGATCCGGCGGACCACGGCGGGGACCGAGTTGGCCGGGTAGAGGCTCTGGTCGGGGTAGGTGTGACCGCTGAGGTTGGCGTCGGCGGCCACCTGCCAGCCGGACAGGTAGATGGCCTTGAGGCCCGCCCTCACCTGCTGGACCGCCTGGTTGCCGGTCAGCGCGCCCAGGGCGTGGACGTAGTCCTCCTGGTGCAGCAGGCTCCAGAGGCGCTCCGCGCCCAGCCGGGCCAGCGTGTGCTCCTCCTGCACCGAGCCGCGCAGGCGGACCACGTCTTCGGCCGTGTAGGTCCGCTCGACGTTCGTCCACCGCGGATTGGTGTCCCAGTCCTGCTGCAGCCGCTGGGCGGCTGCGGTGAGGCGATCCGACATCTCCGGTCACTCCCTTGTTGCGTACGTTGTCGTCACCTGGGGGCTTGCTTCGAGTTTGTGTCGATATCAAGACACTCACAAGGAGGCATCGGGCGAAAGAACGCCAAATATTCTTCCTCAGGTAAGACTCGCGGGTATTCGAAGGTGAAGAAACGCAGAGTTTCCGCTGTGGACTAGACCAATCCGACCGGTGTCGATCTCGCGCCGATGGAAGAAACGCCGATTTTCCGCGTAAGATCGGTCTATGACCTCCGTTCTGGGCGAAGAACCGCTGTCTTTGACGCACGAGCTCGATCTCCTGGCCTTCGGCCAGCGGCTCAAGCACCTGCGCAAGCAGCGCGGTCTCACGCTCTCCGACCTCGGCGATCGGGTCGGGCGTGCGCCCAGCCAGCTGTCGCTGCTGGAGAACGGCAAGCGCGAGCCCAAGCTCTCGCTGCTGAAGTCGCTGGCCGCGGCGCTGAACGTGCCGGTGGAGGAGCTGCTGCGCAGGCAGGCGCCGAACCGGCGAGCCCAGCTTGAGATCGCCCTGGAGGAGGCCCAGCGCGACCCGCTCTACGCGGGGCTCGGACTGAGCAGGCTGAAGGTCTCCTCACGGGTGCCCAACGACGTGCTCGAGCACATCCTCGGCCTGTTCGAGGAGCTCAAGGCCAGGGAGGCGAAGGGCACGGCCACGCCGGAGGAGGCGAGGGCGGCCAACGCCGAGCTGC
The DNA here is from genome assembly GCF_006874465.1 of Microbispora bryophytorum. Taxonomy (GTDB): domain Bacteria; phylum Actinomycetota; class Actinomycetes; order Streptosporangiales; family Streptosporangiaceae; genus Microbispora; species Microbispora bryophytorum. The sequence continues at coordinate 221,348 of NZ_VIRL01000012.1, forward strand.
GGCGCAGGCAGCGCGAGCTGGGCAACTACTTCGAGGAGATCGAGAAGGCCGCCGCCGAGGCCCTGACCGCCGTCGGCTACCGGACCGGCGCACTGTCGGAGAGCACCGTCCAGGCACTCGTGTCGCACTTCGGGTTCGCCGTGCACACCGCGCCCGACCTGCCGCGGTCGGCGCGGTCGGTGACCGACCTGCGCAACCGGCGCATCTACGTCAAACGCCAGCAGCTGGGCATGCACACGCCGCGTACCGTGCTGCTGCAGACCCTCGGGCACATCGCGCTCCAGCACCACAAGCCGCGCGACTTCGCCGACTTCCTGCGCCAGCGGGTGGAGGCCAACTACTTCGCCGCGGCCGTCCTCGTGCCCGAGGCGGCGGCCGCGCCGTACCTGCGGGAGGCCAAGCAGGACAAGGCGCTGTCGGTGGAGGACCTGCGCGACGTGTTCGCGGTGTCCTACGAGATGGCGGCGCACCGGTTCACCAACCTCGCGACCCGCCATCTCGACCTCGTCTGCCACTTCGTGCGCAACGACGCCGGAGGGATCATCTACAAGGCGTACGAGAACGACGGGATCGTCTTCCCCGCCGACGAGCAGGGGGCGATCGAGGGCCAGCGGATGTGCCGGCAGTGGTCGGGCCGCCAGGTGTTCCTCTCGCCCGACAGGTTCTCGCTGTACTACCAGTACTCCGACTCGCCCACCGGGACGTACTTCTGCATCGCCCACGTGGACCCGTCGCAGGAGAAGGACTTCGCGATCACGCTGGGCGTGCCGTACCGGGAGTCGCGGTGGTTCCGCGGGCGCGAGACCACCCACCGCACCAAGTCGAACTGCCCGAACGGCGAGTGCTGCCGCCGCCCGCCGGCCGAGCTCGCGCAGCGCTGGGAGGGCTACGCCTGGCCGTCGGCGCGCGCCAACTCCCACGTGCTCGCCGCGCTGCCGCCCGGGTCGTTCCCCGGTGTCGACGAGGCCGACGTGTACGCCTTCCTGGAGCGCCACGCCGCCCACGGCTGAGCCGCGCCGCCCCGATGCACGGCGTGGCGGGGTGCTCGCGCCGGGAGGGGATCGCGCTGATCGCCTCCTTCCGCCCGCCGCATAAGGTGATGCCAGTGAACGTGGCGGACAGGGGGAGGGCGGGCGTGCTGCCTGAGGTGGAGGCCTGGCTGAGTCGGCGTACCTCGTCGGCGGCCGACTGGCCGGCCCGCGCCCTGCTGTCCGCGAAGGGACGCGCCACCGTTTCGGTGGTGCTGCCCGCGAGGAACGAGGAGGAGACGGTTGGGGAGATCGTCTCCGCCGTGCGGCGCGACCTCGTCGAGGCGGTGCCGCTCGTGGACGAGCTGGTCGTGATCGACTCCCGGTCGTCGGACGGCACGGCGGAGCAGGCGTTACGCGCCGGAGCGAAGGTCTTCGCGCAGGACGAGATCCTGCCCGAGCTGCACGATCCGCGCTACGACGGCAAGGGCGAGGCGCTCTGGAAGTCCCTCGCGGTGACGACCGGCGACCTGGTGGTGTTCGTCGACGCCGACCTGCGCGAGTTCCGGACCTCGTTCGTGACCGGACTGCTGGGGCCCCTGCTGACCGACCCCGCGGTCGGGTACGTGAAGGCGTGCTACGACCGGCCCCTGCTCGGCGCGAGGGAACCGAACGCCGGGGGCAGGGTCACCGAACTGGTCGCCCGGCCGCTGCTCAACCTGCACTGGCCGCTGCTGGCCGGATTCGTGCAGCCGCTCGCGGGCGAGTACGCCGGCCGCCGCGCGGTCCTGGAACGCGTGCCGTTCGTCACCGGGTACGGCGTGGAGCTGGGGCTCCTCATCGACCTCCTGGACATGCTCGGGCTCGACGCGCTCGCCCAGGTCGACCTGGGCCGCCGGGTCCACTCCCACCAGTCCACGGAGGCGCTCGGCGGGATGGCCGGGCAGATCATGCACACTGCCTGGGCGCGGCTCGAGCGCCAGGACAAAATCGTTCCGTTGCACGAGCCGTCCACCCGGCTCGTCCAGTTCGAGCGGGGGCCCGCCGGGCACCGCCCGCTGACGCGGGACGTCGGGGTGGCCGAGCGCCCGCCGATGGCGACGGTCCCGCAGTACGCGTCCCGGCTGCGCTGATCGGCTCCTTCCGCCGTGCTGTTACCGTTGGTAACACCGAGAAGAGGAGAGCCCCCGATGACCTTCTGTCCCGAGTTGAGCGACGACCTTCGCGAGCTGCGCACCTGGGTCCACGAGTTCGCCCGCGACGTCGTCCGCCCGGCTGGGGTGGAGTGGGACGAGCGCGAGGAGACGCCCTGGCCGGTCATCCAGGAGGCCGCCAAGATCGGGCTGTACTCGCTGGACTTCTTCGCCCAGCAGTGGTTCGAGGAGTCGGGGCTCGGCCTGCCCGTGGCGTTCGAGGAGCTGTTCTGGGGGGACGCCGGGATCGGCCTGTCGATCGTGGGCACCGGCCTCGCCGCCGCCTCCATCGCCGCGAACGGCACCCCCGAACAGATGGGGGAGTGGCTGCCCCAGATGTTCGGCACCGCCGACGACGTCAAGCTCGGCGCGTTCTGCTCCTCGGAGCCCGACGCGGGCAGCGACGTCGGCGCGATCAGGACGCGGGCCGTCTACGACGAGGCGAAGGACGAATGGGTCCTCAACGGCGTGAAGACCTGGGTGACCAACGGCGGCATCGCCGACGTCCACATCGTCGTGGCCTCGGTCGACCCCACCCTGGGCACCCGGGGCCAGGCGTCCTTCGTCGTCCCGCCGGGTACGCGCGGCCTGTCCCAGGGGCAGAAGTTCAAAAAGCACGGCATCCGCGCCTCGCACACCGCCGAGGTCGTCCTTGACAACGTACGGGTGCCCGGCCGGTGCCTGGTGGGCGGCAAGGAGAAGCTGGACGAGCGGCTCGCCCGGGTGCGCGCCGGCGCGCGGTCCGGTGAGCAGGCCGCTATGCGGACCTTCGAGACCACCCGCCCACTCGTCGCCGCCATGGCCGTCGGCGTCGCCCGTGCGGGCTATGAGTACGCCCGGGACTACGCCCGGGAGCGCGAGCAGTTCGGCCGCAGGATCGGGGAGAACCAGGCCGTCGCGTTCCTGCTCGCCGACATGGCAACCCGGGTGGACGTCGCCCGGCTGATGACCTGGCGGGCGGCGTGGATGGCTCGGCACGGCCGCCGGTTCGAGCAGGCCGAAGGGTCGATGAGCAAGCTGGTCGCCAGCGAGACGGCCGTCTGGACGACCGAGCAGGCCATCCAGATCCTCGGCGGGGCGGGTTACACCCGCGAGCACCCGGTCGAGCGCTTCCACCGCGACGCGAAGATCTTCACCATCTTCGAGGGCACCAGCGAGATCCAGCGCCTCATCATCGGCCGCTCCGTCACCGGCCTCCCCGTCCGTTAGCCGAGGTTGCCGCGGGCTGAGGTCCCGGCGGGCCCAGCACTTCGATGAGGTGCGTACTCGGTCTCTACCGCCGGCTGCCGTTTCGGCCGCCGGCGGAGTCGCACGCTCCCGGCCCGCCTACGCGGCGGGACACCCAGGGTCATCCAGGCCGTTCGCGCCGCGGCGGCGCTCACGGGTCATCCACGCCTTGCCCTCCGCCGCGACACCCTCGAGGACATGCAGAGTGTGGCGCAGCCCGGCCGCATCCAGAGATACCTCGGAGACCTCTTCTGGATCCTCGGACTCTTGGTTCTCCTCGAGCTCCGGCCCGATCATCTGAGCGGTGATCTTCTGGCCGTCCATGAGGGAGAGCTCGAAGGTATGAGAGTTGTCGTCCGCCTGCCGCACGTGGACGGCCGTGACCGCCTCGAAGCGGTAGTTCAGCCGATTCCGGTCTTGAAAGGTGCCGTCCGCGAAGTGCAGCCTGGCGTTGCACTGCCGTACCCCGTCGGCGGTGATGAGGAAGATCTTCATCTCATACTTCCGGTATCGCCAGGGACCGCCCTGTATCCGCGCCCGGGTTGCGGAACCGTTCCGCGCCTCGATGAAGGCGTAAGCGACGACGTCGCTCATCTTGAGCCGATAGTGCCGCAGCGCCTCGTCCAGCAGCACTTTGCGATCGCAGTCCAGCCAGGCGGCCATCTCCCCGTCGTCGGGCTTGTCGGCAAGCCGCTTCTTCCATAGGTCGTAGGCCATATCGCACTCGGCCGACAGTTTCTTGAAGTCAGATATGTCGGCGTTGTGTCGGCGGCGTTCGAGGGCGATCTGCAGCCAGGCACTCCCAGCGATCCAGCCGGCCGCGACGGCCAGGACGACCGACGGAATCCCGGCAGGTCCGCCGGTCTGCAGCGCGCCGCTCACCGCCCAGGCTCCTCCGGCGGCAAGGGCCATCGCACCAAGCACCGCTGTCGCCATCGTGCGCCGGGGAGTGGCCAGTTCCCGACGGTAGCTCCACAGCCTGCCGTTGTCCCATCGGCGCGCCACTTCAGCGGCCCGGCGGCGAATCAGCCAGTTGAACGCGTCGACCTTGAAACCCATGTCGCGATAGGCGTCCGCCACCTCGTCCCGAATGCGCCTGCGGATACCGGCCGTCCACGTGAGCCACACCTCGCGGTCCATACCGTTCGGCATGTACTTGGCGAGGTAGTACGCGAGTTGGTGGTCGATTCTCCGCGCGAGGCGATCAGGGGGCGTGTCGGTGCTGGGGCGTGGTGCCGGCGCGTACGCCTCGTCCATCGCCTGACGGCGGCCGGAACGGAAGCGCCATTCCAGGCCCGCACGGGCGGCGAAACAACCCCCGATGATGCTCAGCAGGTAGGCGAGCAGAGCGGAGACCCGGCCACCCTGAACCAGCAGCAGGCCGATGTGCGCGGTTGCCGGGACGGACACCAGCGTCCCCGCCACCGCCCTGAGCCAGGTGGCACCGGGAACTGTCGGCTGTTCGGGCTGCCGTACCAGGGGAGCGGCCGGCTCCGGCTGGAAGAACTTCCAGACCCGGTCCTGGCGGCTACCGGCCTTCTGCTGCTTACAGGCGTCCCGCAGTGTGAGGTGCCACAGCTGGTCCTTGATCGACCCGTCGAGGAACAGCTCCATATGGCGCAGGATCATGATCCGCTGAGTCGGGCGGAGCTCGTCGAGCTCCATCATCAGACGGCGGACGTCCACGTCGGGTTTCTCCGCGGCGTCCAGAAGCCGGCGAATGGTCCGCACACCATCGGCCCAGGAGTCGTCGCCGCTGAGCGGGAGGAAGCGATCCGAGCCGCGGAGGCGGGCCGCCTCCTGGGCGGACAGTTCCCGGCGGGTCCTGCCGCTGACCATGGCGAGCGGCCAGTAGAAGCACACCTGGTTCGTCACGTAGCCGGATGCGACTGCCTCGTCGATGAGCCGCAGTCCTCGACCCGCCGCACCGCCCTCAAGGAAACGCACGCCGATCTCGAACTTCTTGTCTGCCGGCGAATCCGGGGCGACTGCGTAATAGTAGACATCGCCGTGCACGATGCCCTGCACGCCGACCTGAGCATCGTCGGAAGCGAAGTTCGCTGCGGTGTTGTCGGATGGCGTCATGACAGGGCCTGCGCGAGAGCAATGATGGCAGCCAGCTCCGTTGCCAACTCGCCGACATCGCTGATCAACCCGCGCAACTTCTTGAGCGCCAAGGTCAGCCTGCCCTTGCTCTGCGGCACCTTTGTCTGCAGAGCCTCCTCGGCCACGCCTAGCTCCGCCTGAGCCGCGGCGTAGGTGTCCTCGTCAAGGTGACCGTCGTCCCGCGCGCGCTTGAGCTGGGAGCGGAACCTGACGAGCGCCTCCGCCAGGTCGGTCGGCCGATCAGGCTCGAAGCCGAGCCGAATGCCGCCGTGGACGATGCCGGCCTGCACTCCCACGCGCGCATTGCCGCCTGCGATGTTGTACGTCACCTCGTGCCCACGCATGCCGGGCCCTCCCGCAGTCGTCTTCGTCGCCTGCCAGCCGCCGTCCTCGTCCTCAGTGGTGATCTCTTCGGCTAGCGCCGCCGCGAACGCCGCGGCATTGGCCACCGCCCGCTGCTGCCACTGATCGCGGTCCGTCACTTCCTTGGTCCCGTCGGCCCGGTCGCTGATGCCCCTGATGACGACCACGGGCATCGCGCCGTTCAAATGGCCGGCCTGGGCCACTCCAGCGCCTTCCATCTCGATAGCGAGAGCGTCGTTGTAGTTTTGCTGGATCCATCGGGCATATCCCGACACTTTGGAGTTCAGGACTACCTCACCGGCCGCGATCGGGCCGAAGTGCACATGTGGAAGGCGGCCAGCATCGGGGAGGCCGCGCGTCCACGAATCGGTGCGGCCGATGTGTCGTGCGATTTGATCGGCGGCATGTGAGGTTTCCCAAGCGCGGGGGCGGCTCTTAAGCCCGTCGTCCTCGCTCGTCCCTCCGTGGTAAGCGTAGATGCGGGTTGCAACAACGACGTCCCCGAGGGCGATGTGGGAGTGCAGGGCGCCCGCCACACCCACGAATAGCAGAGCGGCCGGAGCGAACTCGGCGATTGCGCGTTCGGCCAGTACGGCCGCCGACTGGTTCCCCGTCCCGACATGGGCCAGGGCCAGCCGGCAGTGGCTGTTGGAAAGGCGGCCGATCTCGAAACGGGTGCCGTGCTGATGACGGTGCAACTCCGGATCGAGCAGCCTCTTTCGGATCGCTTGATATTCCAGGTCTAGCGCGGTGAGGATCACGATCGGGCGGTCAGTCACTCTCCTACTCCTTTTCGCTCGGCGATTCGGTGGGCCGGACCATCGGCGGATAGAGGACTGTGCAGGGACCGGCCCGGAACAACCGGGCCGGTCGGCCAGTAGTGGCTTTGCGGGCTGTCCCGGCAGGGACGATGAACCCTTCGGTCTTCTGGACCTTGCGGTAGAAGTTCCTGGGGTCGAGTGGGATCCCCCAGACCGCCTCGTACACGTCTTGCAGATCGGTGATGGTGAATGTCGGTCCACAGAAGGCCGTGGCAAGGGAGGAGCGCTCAAGCTTGACGCGAGCGCGCTCTACACCATCCGTGATTATGCGCTGGTGGTCGAAGGCGAGCGTGAGGTCGCCGGAGAGCACTCGCTCAATGGGCTGCCATCCTGCGGCGGCTGCATCCGTTCCTGCGGTCGGCTCCGGTAGGCGGGGTGCGATGGCCAGGTACGCCACCGACACCACTCGGCCACGCGGGTCGCGACCCGGGTCTCCGTACACGCCCAGTTGTTCAAGGCTGAGGGTTTCGAGGTCGAGGTCGGCTTCCTCGGACAGCTCCCGGTGCGCCGCGACGGTGATGTCCTCCTCGGCGTGCTGAAGAAATCCACCGGGTAGCGCGAGGGCACCCCTATACGGCTCGATGCCGCGCTCGACGAGCAGCACGTGTAGGTGTGACTGGCGCAATGTCAGGATCACAAGGTCAACGGCGAGGAGCACGACGGGCGGCACCCATTGGTCCTGGGTCATGCGGCAGAGACTAGCTTCTTGTCAAGCTGACAAAAATAGCCGCGAGGTAAGACGTATCAACCGCGGAACGTGGCCGAGCCGGGCGCAGGTCAGGCATGAACATGCTTCGCTGAGCGACGAGGAAGTGCGCAGCCGGGTGCGCCGGAGGCGCGAGGTGTCCGCAGGCCGCCACTTGGTGGGCCACGCCTGATCGTCCTCCCCAGCTCGGGGCTGTAGCGTCAGGAGCCCGGCCCGGACGCCCTGCCGCTGAGCGGTCAGTGAGGTGTTTCGCCGGTCAGGAACTCGTTCAGGGCCGTGACGATGACCTCCCGGGACTCCGGGCGTGCGAGGGCGGCCGGCTGGAGCGACGGGTATTTCGCGTAGTCGGCGGCTTCGAGCTGGTCGCGGAGACGGGCCGATCCCGGTAGGGCGCCGAGCCTTTCGGCGAGGCGTGCCATCCGTTCTTCTGAGGCGCCGTGCTGGCGGATGGACCCGAAGTTGACGGCCATGACGGACTTGGCCGGGCTCGTGTAGATGCTCCATACGGAGGCGGTGTCCGAGCCGAGATTGAACCAGGCGGTCACCGACGGATACTCGCCATCACCGAAGTAGTACTCGTGGAAGGACGGGTGGCTCTCGGCGTGGCGATAGACGGCCAGTAGCGTCTCGCGAACGTCGGTGGGACAGTACTGCTCGACGGCCCGGAGGAAGCCGGGCTCGTCCCAGGTGCGCTTCATCCGGGAGCCGGTGGCCTGTCCTGTTACCGCTGTCGAAGGGGTGCCTCGCATCTCGCTCGGGCTGTCGGGACTCGGGACGGAAAGGGTGTCGCCGACGGCCAGTTGGATGGCGATGGCCATGGTTTCGAGCCAGTCGATCGTCGCCTCCGCTTCGTCGGCGGTGATCGGGGCCTTCTGCCCGGGGCGTACCGGATCGTGGTCGGCGGTGTGGGCGATGTTGTTCCTGCGCCAGGCGATATCCCGCAGCCTCGTCCGGACGCCGTCCGCGGTGATCGGATTCTTCACGTCCTGTCCGGTCAGGACCTGGGCGACCTTCACCCAGAGGTTCACCGTGCTGACGTGCGCGAACCCTTCCTTGATCTTTTCCGGGTTCTGGAAGGTCATGAAGGAGAAATGGCGCTCGAGATGCGCACGGAAGGCCTTGCCGAGGTCTTCGTTGCGGTGGTGGATGTCCTCGAACAACTCCACGGGGATGCTCAGGTTGGTGAACTTGTGGGGGCGGGGCTCTCCCGGGGTCAGCGCGAGGGTAACGGCCCGATCGACGATCTCGCGCGTGACCCAGTGGTCGAGGGCCGCCACGGCCTGAGTCCAGGCCGCGCGGTAGAGGTCGGTGACGTCGAAGGAGCCGACCCCGAGTCGTTCCAGGCTGCGGCCGCCGTCGACGAGCTGCCGGGCGTACTCGAGGTTCTGCTGGAACTGCTCGAACGCGGCAGGAGTCGGGTCGGGGGGAGGCGGAGGCTGGGGACCGCCCGTCGGCGGGAGGACGACACCGCCCTCGGCGAGGATCGTGCGGAAGCGATCGGCGGTGATGTGCCGCTGCGGGTCGGCGCGGCCGGCGTGGTCGAAGGTCAGGCCTTCCTTTTCGAGCACCTCACGCGGATCATCGGTCCGTTCCGGGTCCAGCCAGCGGAACTGGGGGGAGATCCGCCCTCCCGACTGCAGGACCCGATGAGCATGGTCCGTGTCGGCGCTCTCGGCCATGAAGCCTCCCACCGACTGCGGCGACATGCCGACCAGGGCCGCCAGGTCGCCGTACGTGGTCCAGTGGCCCGGTTCCAGACGCTCCAGGGCCTCCAGGACGACGTTCCAGCGGGGGTCGCTGTAGACACGACCCTGGGGCGGCAGCCTCCTCGCCCGGTACTGACGCGCCAGCTCGCGATACAGCTCGGTGCCTTCGAAGTCGTCGAGCGCGCGGACGCCGGCTTCGGTGATCGCCCAGCCGTTCCGTTTGGTCATCCAGCCGAGCGACGCGGCCTCTCCCGTGCGGAAGCCCAGTTGCGCCCACCACCGCGCCTGGCCGTGCGCGTTGAGCCCCCGGAGCTCCGAGGGGATCGTCACTCTGCTTTCGACTTCGTTGCGTACCTCTTCGGGCCGCAGCGGCCGTCCGGTCTCGCGCAGGAGCTCGAGCGTGGCGCGGAGAATGGGAGAGATCTTGTCGGCGTAGGCCATCGGGGGGATTCCTGCCTTTCGACTGTCGCCCCGGCAGGATAAACAAAGGCTCGGTGAAAGTCCCCCGTCTCACGCAACCCTCACCTCTCCGGACGGCGGGTGAAACAAGGGCGTACGGGTAGGAAGGGGGCCCGGGGCCGGGAACGTGGGGAAGCGGTCGATGACGACGGCGTTCATCCTGTGGGGAGGCGGCAGCTGGGAGCCGCGCAGGTCGGCATGCTCCGCGCGCTCACCGCTCACGGAATCCGCGCCGACATGGTGGTCGGCGCCTCCATCGGGGCGCTCAACGGCGCCTACTACGCCTCCCGCCCCGACGCCGCGGGCGTGGTGCCTTCCCGATCAATCCGGCCACGCTGGCCGCGGCCGCGCTCGGCCGCCGGAACTACCTGTTCGACAACTCGTCCCTGCGGCGGTTCCTCGACCGCATCCTGCCGATCCGGCGCCTGGAGAGACGCGGACGCCGTTGTCGGTGCTCACCGCGGATGTGCGGACGGGGCGGCCGGTGGTCCTGTCGCGGGGGCCCGCGGCTGCCGGCCCTGCTGGCCAGCGCGGTGATCCGGGCCCTGTATCCCACCGTGACGATCGGGGACCACGTGCTCATGGACGGCGGCGTCGCGGACCTGACCACCTTGGACTACGCGGTGGACGCGGGGGTCGACGAGGCGTACCTGCTGGCGCCCGGATTCTCCTGCCACCTGCCGGCCGCGCCGTCGACGGCGATCGCCATGGCCCTGCACGGCTACAACCTGCTCAGCGAGCAGCGCATCAGCACCTCGATCAGGCAGAACACGCGCCGGACCCGTCTGCACGTGCTGCCGCCGCTGTGCCCGGTCGAGGTGCTGCCCGCCGACTTCCGCGGTACGGCGGACATGATCGAGCGCGCGACCCTGTCGACCGTCCACTGGCTGGAGCGGCACGAGCCACATCCCGGGCTCGCCCGCCCGCTCGGGCCTTCGCACGACGATCACCACCGGCCGCGCCGGCCGGGTTGATTCGGTTGTGGCGACGTGCGCGTGGGGCCTTTCAGCACCTGACGACCCTCACCGCGCAGGCGATCCGGCGGCTGCGCCGCCGTGTGGCCGAGCCCTCTCAGGGCACGGTCCGCTGGCAGACGTGGGGCCTCGACGCCGAGCTTGCCCGTATGCGTGAGCGCGTCCGCGAGTGCCGGGAGTTCCGTCGATGGCCCGGCTGGGAGCCGCCGGCCGCCGACCGCGGCGCCGCCGTGGAACGGATCGGGGGCGCGCTGGTCTTCCGCGCCCCGCCGGCGCGCCTGCGCGAATGGGCCGTCGACGTCGCCGCGCTGGGCGACGACATGCGCCACGGTATGGACTACGCCTATCTGGAGGCGTCGAACAGCCCGCTGTGCTGGGGCGACGGCGAAGTGCAGATCTTCTCCGACTATCGGCGGCGGGTCGCCGTCGCCGGGATCTCCCGTCGCGAGGTCCTGGCAGATGTCCCCGAGGGATCGGCCCCCGCCGACGTCCACCCGCGGATCTGGCATCACAACGGCACGGTCCGCGCCCGAGGCAGGGTGAACACGGCCACCGGATGAACCCGGCATGGCCCTCGGCTTCTCGTCGCGGCCTGCCGTCAAGGGGAGCAGGTGGCCGGACTCGCGGCACGGGTTGCGCCGACCTGCGAACCGCCCCCCGCCTGGGCAAGTACGATCGATCCGTGACCGAAATGACCGAAACGACGCCAGGCTGGCTCGCTCCCGACGAGATCGAGTCGATGCGGGGCCGGATGCCGATCCTGTACGTGGACGCCGTGCCGGTGCGCGTGGACGACGCGGGCACCGTGACCCGCGTCGGCCTGCTGCTGCGGATCGGCGCCGACGGCAACGTGAGCCGGGCGTTGGTGTCCGGGCGGGTGTTCTACCACGAGCGCATCCGCGACGCGCTCCTGCGCCATCTGGAGAAGGACCTCGGGCCGGTGGCGCTGCCGAACGTGCCCGTCTCGCCGACGCCGTTCACCGTGGCGGAGTACTTCCCCACGCCGGGGGTCACACCGTTCCACGATCCCCGCCAGCACGCGGTCTCCCTGGCGTACATCGTCCCGGTGCGCGGGGACTGCCGGCCCCGGCAGGACGCGCTGGACCTGGAGTGGTTCACGCCCGAGGAGGCGGCCTCCCCGGTCGTTCAGCAGGAGATGACCGGAGGCCAGGGCGTGCTGCTCAAGCAGGCGCTCGCCTACGTCGGCCGCCTGACCTGATCCGGGGTCACTTCTTCGCGAAGGCCGGGCCGAGCGCCCGCGCCAGTCGGTCCAGCCAGTCGCAGGGGTTCCCGGTGACCTGGGGATACTCGGCGCGGAACTCGTCCCAGTCCACCTCGAGAGAACGGATCGTCTCCGGGCCGAAGTCACCGGCCTCGCGCTCCCCGAGCGCGTCGCGCAGAACCTCGTGCACGAGATCGCGGGGGAGCGTTACGCGCTCGGCGAGCAGGACGGCGTCGTAGAGGTCCTTGCCCTGCGGCCAGATGTCGGAGGCCAGCCAGAGCAGCTTCCATGCCAGGGACAGCTCCGGGGAGGCGGCGAGGATCGGCGTGGGCTCGCCCCCGCCGGCGCGCGGGATCAGGGCGACCTCCGGCGGGACGGGCAGGCGCTCGTTGAAGGTGAAGTCGAGTTGGACGGTCCCCGGCGGAAGGTCGCCGGCCCGCCAGGTGAACACGAGCCGCCGCCCGGGGACGCGGTCGTAGGTCCAGATCTCGTCCGCCGCGATGTCGCCCGGGTCGAAGGTCACCGCGCCGTCGGCCGGTCCGGCCACGGCGGCGGTGATGACGCCCTTGAACATCGCGGCGGTGAGCGGGCTGACCATGTCCACGGTGGGCGGGACGACGACCCAGTCGAGGTCGCCCGGTTCACGCGCCTCCTCGCCGACCCACGCCTCGAGCAGCAGGCTGCCGCGCAGCACGAGGTTCTCGTGCCACGGGGACTCGGCGACGATCCGGACGAGATGATCGATCGCCTGGCGGCGGGCCTGCCGCCACCGGCGCCCGGCCTCTGGGTCGTCGAAAATCGGTTCGCCGGCCCGGAACGCACGGTCGAACTGCTTCAGCGCCGGGTCGAAAATCGGCGGCTGGCGGATGCCCGGCCGGTTCGCGACCGGCAGGTAGGTCTCCGGAAAGCCCGGCGTCCCGCAAGGTGGGACGGTGACTCCCTCGGGGAGGGAAACATACGGGAACCGCTCCCAGCTCGACGTCATCTCTCCTCGATCCAGCCGTGGTCGGCATCCGGGTTGTCGTCGTGGACGACGTACTCTCGCTCGGCTTCCAGTACGGCGTAGCCGTGCCGCTCCAGGTCGGCGAGCAGTCCCTCGAATCGGCGGCCCGCCGTGGCCAGCCCGACACCCCGGCATCGCTGCGTGACGAAACGCTCGTGTGAACCGTCGTCGCGCCGTCGGCGGGCGTTCCGCGACACGTGCGCGCCGTGGACCAGGGCGAGCTCGGTGAGGGGCGCCGGGTCTCCCCGGAGGACGACCTTGACGTGATGTTCGAAGTAGCGGTCCGGCATCGCCGCGGCGGCCTCGGCGGTCGGGGGGACGTCCTCGTTCCAAGGAGCCGCCTCGATCTTGACCCGGACCACGCGAAACCCCTCGTCCCGCAACCGCGCCACGTGCGTCGCGGCGGCCGTCCTCTGTGCGCTGAGCGTGCCCGCACCCCGGACGGTGAGCATCGGCTGGGAGCGGACCGTCCCACGATCGAGCACGATGTGGGTGAACTTGGCGTCGTTCTCCCGCGCCCAGGCGGCGAGTGGCGCGACGTCGTCGGCGGCCACCGTCAGGTGGATGTCGAAGACGCCCCTGAACTCCGGGCCGCTCACCGGTGGCGTGGCGCTTCCCGGCGCATCCCCGGTGCTGGGGGAACGTGGCATGACGACGACCATAATCGAGCGCGCGGGCGTACGGCATCGGGATTATCCCGGCCGCACGGCCGCCCGCCTCACCGCAAAAGAACTGGGAACCGAGCGCGTCGCCCAATGCCAGGCCGTACAGGGATGCGGTCGCGCGCGTGACGGGATCGGACGCCATCGCCGCCCGGTCTGGCACAGGCCGGGAGACGGCGCCTTGCTCAGGCGGCGCCGACGACGGCGGCGAGGGCGGGCGGCAGCGGATAGGGCCGTTCGGCGGGCGGCGCCGAGGCGCCCGCCCGGACCGCGCCGAGTGTGTCCGTGATGTCGGTGATGGAGACGATCCACTGGTCGACGTAGCGGTCGACGGCCTCGCGCGACAGGCCGATCTGGATCGACCGGTACGGCAGCGGGTTCAGGTGGGCGTCACGCTCGGGATCCCACTGGATCCGGACGGGGCTGCCGCGGAGCCGGGCGGCCCACGAGGCGTGGTCGTCGCCGGTACCGGGATGACTGGGACAGGAACGGGCGAGCGCCCATTCGATGCCGTCGCGGGTGATCTCCACGGCGAGCACGCGGGTCTGGCCGGGCTTGGTGGCCCAGCCGCTGCGGTACATCATCCAGTGGAACGACGGCTTGATCCAGGTCATCCGCTCCCGTTTGAACGGCGGCACGAACCGTTGCGCCGCGACGGCTCTGCCGGCGATGGCCGGATCGTAGGCCTGGTAGACGGTGACCGCCTCCTCGGTGTAGGCGGCACGGATCTGCCTATAGGGAACGTTCATGCCGCCGAGTGTCCCCACGGCGTGTCGGAGCGGGCAACCGGTTATCGCCGGTGCCCGGCGATGGTTATCGCCGGTGCCGAGGGCGCACCGCCATCCGCGCGCCGCCGCCGAAGGAGGCGGCGGCGCGACGAGCGGTCGTTCAGTGCCGTGAGGTCAGCACTCGCGAGAGCACCTCGTGGACGTAGGTGTTGGGGTGCTTGCCCGTGAAGAGGGTGGACAGGGGCCCCTGGGCGGTGACCGGCACGTCCGCGCCGGTGTGTTCGGTGGTGGTCCAGTCCATGACGAACTTGAGGTTGCTGCCGTGGACCGGGAACGGACCGTCCTCGGTCGACAGGTCGCTGCCGCTCTCGTCGCTGTCGATAGGGTCTTCCACGGTCAGACCGCCGCAGTCGTGGTCACCCGTGACGACGAGAAGCGTGTCGGGATGCGCGGCCACGTACGACCTGGCGACCTTGACGGCCTTCTCCAGAGACTTCATGGCCTGGAGCACGCGCGCGCCGTTGTTCTCGTGCGCGAACTCGTCGACGCCCTCTTCTTCGACGAAGAGGAAGAAGCCCTTCTTGTTCGTGCTGAGGGTGTCCAGAGCCTTCTGGGTCATGGTGGCCAGGTCCACGGCCGGAGAGTAGACGTCACCCTGGCCTTCGGGCCGCTGCTGGAACATCTCCTCGTTGCTGAACAGGCCCAGCAGCTTCCCCCGCTTCGCGTGGGCGAGCTCCTTGGCGCTGGAGACGTACTGGTAGCCGGAGCGCTTGGCCCGGTCGATCAGGTTGCCCTTGGTCCCCTTGCTGGCCTCGCTGGGGTCCTCGGCGGGCTTGTCCGGCCACGCGCCGGGCGTGCCCGCGGGGAGCCACCAGTCCTCGCCACCGCCGAGGATGACGTCCGGCTTGCTGACCGCCAGGTACTGCCGCGCGATCTCGTCCTGAGCGGCGCGGTCGGCGGTCTGGGAGAACCACGCGGCAGGGCTGGCGTCGGTCACCTGAGATGTAGTGACGAGGCCGGTGGACTTGCCCGCCGCCTTGGCCTGCCGGCCCAGGATCGGCAGCGGCTTGCCCTTGACGTCCACGCTGATGGCGCCGTTGTAGGTCTTGGTTCCCGTCGCCCAGGCGGTGGCCGCGGCGGCGGAGTCGGTGATGGCCGTCTTGGGATCGTGCGGACTGGTGCTCAGCTGCCCGGAGACCGGGAGCTTGTCCATGGTGAGCTGTCCGTCGAGACCAGCCAGGGACAGCCTCGCGGCTTCACGATGCGCCGCGGACATGCCGTCACCGTTGATGAAGATCACACTGCGTGCCCGTCCGGCGCCGTGGTCGGAGGTCGCGGCGTTCGCGGACAGGACAGGAGTGAGAACCGTGCTGACGACCACGGTCGTGGCCACGGTCGTCGCAGGAACAAGCAGCCGCAGCAGACGCTTGCGGGAGGAACCCATTAAAACCCCCAAGTGGGTATCTGTTTGCAAGATGGGGATATTACGGGCGAAAACCCACCATCAGGTGAACGCGGCCTAGAGACATCTTTAACCACGTCGGGCCAACTTCCCCGCCGATCGCGATCTTTGTTTACTGCGCGTAAACCGAGTGTTGTCATGGCGCACACCGTCCCGCGTACTTAGCGGGGCTAGCTTTCTCGCTGCCGTACCGATCACCGAACCTGCGATCGGGTGTCGGCTGCCGAGGAAGGACACGGATGGGAAAAGTCGACGAAAACAGGAGCCCGGCGGTCCGGGCTCGCGGGATCACGAAGTCCTTCGGCGATGTGGTCGCACTCGACGGCGTCGACCTCGACGTGGTGTACGGGCAGGTCCACGGCCTGGTCGGCCCGAACGGCGCGGGCAAGACGACGCTCCTCGGCCTGCTGCTGGGCTTGGCGGTCGCGGACGGCGGCCGCCTCGAGATCCTGGGCACGCCGGTCGGGCGGACGCTCGCCGTCCCCCAGGGCGTCGCGGGCTTCGTGGACGGGCCCGGGCTCTATCCCTCGCTCACCGCGCGACAGAACCTCTCGGCCCTGGCCTCGCTGGGCCGGTACGACGCCGATGGCGCCACCGGCGTCGACGACGCGCTGGAGCAGGTCGGGCTCACCGACGTCGCCGACGACCGTGTCCGGGGCTTCTCACTGGGGATGCGCCAGCGGCTCGGGCTCGCCGCGGCGCTGCTCACCAAGCCGCGACTGCTCGTCCTCGACGAGCCGGCCAACGGCCTGGACCCCGCGGGCAAGCACCACGTGCACCGCGTCATCGCCGGACTCGCCGCGGACGGGACCGCGGTGGTCCTGTCCAGCCATCGCATGGACGACCTCGCCGCGCTGTGCTCCGAGGTGACCATCCTCGCCACCGGACGGGTCGTCTTCTCGGGCCCGGTGAGCAAGCTCGCAGCCGAGAGCGGCGAGCTCGACTACCGGCTGCTCACCTCCGATCCCGCGGCCGCCCACCGGCTGGCGTCGGAGACGCCCGGGCTCCGCGTCGCGCCCGGCCGCGACCCCGCACAACGACTCGACACCGACGTACTCGTGGTGCGCGGGCCCGTGCCGGCCGTCGACGAGCTGGTCGTACGGCTGGTGCGGGCCGGCGTGGCGCTCCGGGAGCTGGCGCCCGTGGTGACGCCGCTCGAGGCCGCGTTCCTCGCCCTGACCGGGGCCGGCACCGCCCCTGTGCGGACCGGCCAGGAGGAGCAGATGGATCAGGAGGACCTGCGATGACCGCCACCGTCACCGCCACCGGCACCCGGCCCCCGGTCGGCGCCCGGCCGGCGCCCGTGCTGCCCGGCTACCGGTTCGAGCTGGCCAAGCTGCTCTCCCAGTGGCGCATCCGCCTGCTGCTGCTCGCCTGCTGGATCGCTCCGGCGGCCTTCGTGGCCGCCGTGAGCCTGCAGAGCTCGCTCCCCGCCGACACGGTCTTCGGCCGCTGGATGAACGCGACCGGCTGGGCGGGGGCGCTGGTCGTACTCGACTTCTCGTGCAGCTGGGCGCTTCCGCTGCTGACGGCGCTGGTCGCCGGCGACGTCTTCGCGGCCGAGGACCGGCTGGGCACCTGGCGCCACCTCCTCGTGGCGGTCCGCTCACCGAGGCGGATCTTCGTGGCGAAGGGCCTCGCCAGCCTGACCGTGCTCCTGCTGCTGGTGGCGGGGCTGGCCGCGTCGGGCATCGTCGGCGGCCTGGCGGCGGTCGGCAACCGGCCGCTCGCCGGCCTGGACGGCCATCTCCTCGCCCCGGCGGACGCCGCCGCCACGGTTCTGCTCGCCTGGGTGTGCGTGCTGGCGCCGACGGTGGCGTTCGCCGCCGTGGGGCTCCTCGGCTCGGTGGCCCTGGGCCGCTCACCGATGGGGCTGCTGATGCCCGCGCTGCTCGCCCTGGTGCTGCAGCTCGCGCAGCTGCTCCCGCTGCCGGTGGCGGTGCGCACGGCCCTGCCGAACAGCGCCTTCATCGCCTGGCGCGGGCTCTTCACCAGCCCGGCGCAGACGGGCCCCCTCCTCATCGGTCTCGCGGTGAGCCTGGTCTGGGCGGTCGCCGCCACCGCGCTGGCCTACCGGCTGTTCCTGCGCCGCGACTTCACCGACCTCACGTACGACGGGTCGGGCCGGCGGGTCGTCGTGGCGGCGGTCCTGCCGCTGGCCGCACTGGTCGTCCTCACCGTGGGCGTGATCGCCGTCGCGACCCCGGCCACGGGCTCGGGGATCGAGAAGGGGAAGCTGCAGGACTCGCTCGCCACGGCGTACGCCCATCTCTACCGGCTGCAGACGCGGGAGCTCCATCGGCCCGACGTCACCGAGGCGCAGCTGGGGGCGTCCGCGTCGTGCGACAAGGGCGGCTCCCGGGTCCTCGACCGGGGACCGGGCAACGACTGGCGGTGCGTCGTCTCCTGGCACCTGCCGGGCGCGAGCGCCGTCGGCTCCGCCATCTACCAGCTCGACGTCACCGCGGACGGGCGGTACGTCGCCGACGGAGACGGACCCAAGGAGGTGAACGGCTACTTCCAGGTGCGCACCCCTGCCGGGGACGCACCCAACCCCCTCTGGCAGTTCGACGGGAACGTCGACCTGCTCGCAAGCACCCCGAAGGAATGATTCATGCACGTCACGCGCCAGCGCGTCGCCAAGGTCCCTCTCGGACTCCTCAGCGGACGCACCGGCCGGCGGACCCGCCTCCTCGCGTCCGCCACCGCCGCTCTCGTCGTCACCGGCGGCGGCATCGCCTACGCGTCCACCGACGTATTCGGCACCCAGCAGGTCGGCCAGACCACCGACAAGGGCCTGGTCGTGTCGAGTGACCAGTACATCGACTCCATCGGCGAGCGCCTCGTCATCGACAACGGCAAGATCATGTCGTCCTCGGTCAGCCCGGACGGCACGCACCTCGCCGCCTCCGTCACCGACGGCGGGATGGCGCTCGTCATCGTCGACCTGAAGGACTGGAAGGTGCAGCAGGTCGTCGGCAACAACGCCGCGGCGAACCTGCGCATCACCGACAACCTCGTGGGCCAGGAAGGCCCCACGTACTCGCCCGACGGTTCGCAGCTGTGGCTGGGCCGGGCCGACGGCTTCACCAGGTTCACCGTGAACCCGGACGGCTCCCTCGCCGCGCCGGTCAACGTCACCATCGCCGCGCAGGGCTCGAAGCGCGCGCTGGTGGGTGAGCCGGTGTTCTCCGCCGACGGCAAGACCGTGTACGTCGCCGTCAACGGTCAGAACCGGGTGGTCGCCATGGACGCGGCGACCGGAGCCGTCCAGCAGAGCTGGGCCGTGGGCAACGCCCCGCGGGACATGGTCATGGTCGGGACCAAGCTCTACGTCAGCAACGAGGGCGGCCGTCCGGCCAGGCCCGGCGAGACGACGATCAACTCCTACGGCACCCAGGTGCCGGCCGACCCGAACACCGGCGCCACCACCACCGGCACGGTGAGCGTCATCGACCTGGCGAACCCGTCCGCCGTCCCTTCGAGCATCGACGTCGGCCTGCACCCGACCAGCCTGTACGTCAAGAACGGCGCGCTGTTCGTCACCAACACCGCCACCAACGACGTGTCGGTCATCGACACCGCCGCCGACAAGGTCGTCCAGACCATCGCCACCCAGCCCTGGCCGCAGGCCTCCGTGGGCTACGAGCCCGACGCCGTGACGCTCACCGACGACGGTCACCTGCTGGTGACGCTCGGCCGCGCCAACGCGGTCGCCGTCTACCGGTACACGAGCCCGCAGGAGCCGGTCGGCTACGTCGGCCTGCTCCCGACCGACTACTTCCCGGCGGAGATCACCACGGTCGGTGACCAGGTGCTGGTCTCCAACACCCGTGGCATCGACGCCCGCCGCCCCACCACCGCCGCCGGGCACGGCACCCACGACACGACGTCGAGCCTGCAGCGGTTCACGCTGCCGGACGACAAGGAGATCGCCAAGTCCACGGCCACGGTCTTCGAGCAGAACGGCTGGGGCAAGAACGACGTCAAGATCGCCCACGGCAACAAGCAGAAGGCCGAGCCGGTCCCGAAGCGTCTCGGGGACCCCTCGACGATCAAGCACGTCTTCCTGATCGTCAAGGAGAACCGGACCTACGACCAGGTCCTCGGTGACATTCCGCAGGGCAACGGCGACCCGTCGCTGGCCCAGTACGGCGAGAACGTGACGCCGAACCAGCACGCGCTGGCGCGCCAGTTCGGCCTGTACGACAACACCTACGACATCGGCACCAACTCCGCCGAAGGCCACAACTGGCTGATGCAGGCCGACAACCCGGAGTACACCGAGTCCTCGGCCGGTCAGTACCTGCGCAGCTACGACACCGAGGACGACGCCCTCGGCCACCAGCGGACCGGCTTCATCTGGAGCGGTGCGCAGGCCGCGGGCAAGACCGTGCGGAACTTCGGTGAGTTCCACCAGTTCCTCACCAAGCCCTCGGGCGCGACGTGGCAGAACCTGTACTGCGACACCAAGAACATGGAAGCCACCGGGGCGAACACCGCCTACACCCTGAACTCGTCCTCGCCGATCCCGTCGCTCAACGACGTGTCGGTGCACGGCTTCCCGAAGTTCGACACCAGCGTCCCGGACATCTACCGGTACGAGATCTGGAAGCGTGACTTCGACGCCAACGGGCCGGCCAACCTGAACATGTTCTGGCTGTCCAGCGACCACACCGGCGGTCCGGTGAACGGCGCCGCCCAGGTCGCCGACAATGACCTGGCCGTCGGCAGGATCGTGGACAAGATCTCGCACAGCGAGTACTGGAAGGACTCGGCGATCTTCGTCGTCGAGGACGACTCCCAGGCCGGCACCGACCACGTCGACGGCCATCGTGCCCCGATCCAGATCATCAGCCCCTGGGCGAAGCACGGCACCGTGGACAGCCGCTACTACACGCAGATCACCATGATCCGCACCATCGAGCAGATCCTCGGGATCCAGCCGATGAACCAGAAGGACAGCGCCGCCACCCCGATGGCGGCGGTTTTCACCGGCAAGCCCGACTACACGCCGTTCACCGCCCTGCCGAACCGCACGTCGCTGACGCTGGGCCTGTCGGGCTCCACCCTGCCGTCCTGCGGTGCGGACACACCCGCGCCGCAGAACCCGGCCGCGGCGGCGGCGCCGTTGGCGAAGGTGCCCGCGGACAAGCAGGACATCGCGAAGAAGTGGGGCGCCTGGAAGTCGCACCAGGCGTTCAACGGGCCGGGCGCCAGGGCCGACTCGGGGAACCCGGAGCAGATGAACCGCTTCTCCTGGTACGAGGCGCACGACTACAAGAAGCCCTACCCGGGTGACGGCGAGATCTACGCGCCGGACCAGGTGCCGGGCGCCTACATCCCGTCGTCGGACAACGACGGCTGACGCAGGCCGATCAGACGGAAGGGCCCTTGACCGGCGTCACCGCCGGCCAGGGGCCCTTTCCGTCCCTGCACAGGGCGGGGCCGCGTGCGCGTGTGGCCGGGTCAGCGCCGCGCCTGCGCGCCGCTGCCCGTCTTGGTCCGCAGGAGTTCGGTGAACAGGTTCTCCCACAGCGGCATGACGTTCGCCGGCGCGTACTCCCCGGAGGTGGCCACGGCGGCGGCGCCCATCCGCAGCCGCAGGTCGCGGTCGGCGATGAGCCGGTTCAGGGCCGCGGCGAAGGCGTCCACGTCCCCGCTGGGCACCAGGACGCCGTCGGTCCCGTCGGTGAGCACGTCGCGGGGGCCGGTCGGGCAGTCGAAGGCCACGATCGGCAGCGCGTGGGTCATCGCCTCGATCATGACCATCGGCAGGCCCTCGAAACGGCTGCTCAGCGCGTAGATCGAGGCCCGGGCGAGCTCCTCGTCGAGGCGGTTGGTCCGGCCCATCAACGTGACGTGCGCGGACAGGCCGTGCTCGCCGATCAGCGCCCGCAGGGCGGCCTTCTTCGGGCCGGTGCCGAAGACGCGCAGGCGCCACTCCGGATGTTCCTTCACCACCTGGGCGAACGCCGGCAGCAGCAGGTCGAAGCCCTTCTGCTTGACCAGGCGTCCGGCGGCGACCACGATCGGGTTCTCCTGCCGGGACGGCGCCTGGTTCACCGAGTGCACCGCGTTCGGAATCCGTACGATCCTCGTGCCGGGCAGCGCCTGCTCGTACTCGCGCTGGTCGCTGGCCGTCAGCACGGCGACCGCGTCGAAGCCGCCGTAGTGCCGGATGAGCTCCTCGCGCAGCGGTCCCGGGTAGGTGCCGAGATTCATGTGCTCCTGTGCCACCCGCACGACGTTCTTGGAGGCGCGGCGCACGGAGATGAGGTTCAGCGCCGGGCGCGTGGTGATGAGGACCCCTTCGTCCACCGAGGTGACGTAGTCGATGACCGCCTTCTCGACCCGCTCGGTGAAGTAGCCCGCGGCGAACTCGCCGTAGGGCACGATCTTGCCGCGCAGCCGCCGCCACACGCGCCGGCCGAGAGAGTCGGCCTGCACGCCGGACCGCTGGTCCACCAGCGTGGTGAGCATGACCTCGGGATGCAGCCGGAACTGCGGCTCCTCGCGGCGGCGCACCACGCTGACGATCTCGACCTCGTGGCCGAGCGCGGCCATCGCGTTCGCCTGGTTGACCACGGTGCGGATCGTGCCGCCCATGCCGTAGGCGTGCAGGAGCATGTATCGGATTCTCATCGGCCCTCCTCCTCGGGGAGGTAGCCCCAGCTGCGGCACATGGGTTTGAGCAGGTCGGGTATCTCGTCCGGCCCGGGCAGGTCGCGTCCCTGCTGCACCGCGCCCGACCGGATCTTGTCGCTCCAGTCGCCCAGGCCCTTCTGCACCACCTTCTGCTCGCCGTACGCCAGCATGCCGGGCTCCCACTCCACCTCGAGGAAGTCGCAGATGGCGCGGGTCGTCTTCTCCGGCTCGCCGGTCAGATCCTCATACCGGACGGTCAGGCCGGTGAGCGCCTTCCTGGCCCGCTGCACCGCCTTCATGTAACGCAGCGCGTCGGAGGCGGCCTCCTCCCGGGTGCGCTTGACGGGGTCGGCCTCATACCAGGAGGCGGCGATAGAGGCGGGGTGGCGCAGCAGGAAGACATACCGGGCGTCGGGCCAGCAGGCGGAGATCCGGGCGTACGCGAAGGCGTTGGCGGGAGTCTTGTCCACGATGGTCCGCTTACCGCTCCGCACCAGTTCGCGGTGGAGCACCCGGTCCCACAGCATGTGCTCCAGGTCGGCCTGGTTGTGGCCGAGCGCCTCCATGGCCTTGCGGGCCAGCGGCGTGCCGAACCCGACGGTCAGCCGCCTGACGTGCAGCTCGTGCGGGGCGTGGAGTTCGGGGTGCGCGTTCAGGAGCGACCGCAGCAGGGTGGAGCCCGACCGCACCGGGGACATGATGAACACCGGCGCGACCAGAAGGCGGTCGGCGCGAGGATCGGCGGGGGGACGCACCAGCTCCTCCGGCGCCGGAGCCGGAGCGGGGCCCGCGGGCGACGACTGGGCGGCGGGCCGGACACGGGTGAGCTGGACTCCCGTGAACTTGACGAGTGCGCCGTTGATCCTCCGCTGCCATGTCATGGCCCGCGAGATTACCGGGGCTTCCGGGGAAATCCCTGAGAATCCGCCCCCGGCTCACCTGTGATCCCACCCTGTCTCACCAGGTGGCTTACGGCCTGCGCGCGGTCCCGTCCGGCGCGGCCGTCGTCCCGCCGCCGGGATCCGCTCCTCCGCCCCCGAATACGGACGTATGACAACGCGAAACCGGATCCGGCCGGACATTCGTCCGAACCGGATCCGGTTTCGTCAGAGGTCAGGTGCCAGAGATCAGCTGCTGCAGGTGACGGACGGAGTGGCCGCGCTGCCGTTGGCGGTGAAGCCGACGGTCGTGGACGAGCCGGCCGCGATGGAGCCGTTGTAGGGAGCGTTGCGGACCGTCACGGAGGAGCCGGACACGCTCTGCGTGCCGTTCCACACGCTGCTGAACGTCTGCCCGCCGGACCAGGTCCAGTTCAGGGTCCAGCCGTTGACCGCCGAACTGCCGGCGGTGACCGTGACCTCGGACTGGAAGCCGCCGGGCCAGGAGCTCACCGTACGCATCGTCGCGCTGCATCCACCCGGCTGGGGTGAGGTGCCGGGCGACGGGCTGACCGGCGGGGTCGGGCTCGGGCTGGGGCTGGGGCTGACCGGGGGAGTGGGGCTGGGTGAGGTGTTGGGAGCCGCGTTGTTGAGGGCGTTGAGGACCGAGGTGTAGGCGGCCTTCTTGTTGCCGTTGCCGTCGAACAGCAGCGGGGTCTGGCTGGAGCGCCAGGAGTCGCTGTCGCGCACGCCCCACACGGTGATGCCGACGCAG
>NZ_VIRL01000128.1 GCF_006874465.1 Microbispora bryophytorum
CGGGTCTGGATGCCGTCGCGCACGGCGATGCGGTCGACCACGACCTCGATGTCTTGCTTCAATTTCTTGTCGAGCGCAGGCGCGTCCTCGATCGGCATGATCTCGCCGTTGATGCGGACGCGGGTGTAGCCGGCCTTCTGCCATTCGGCGAGCTCGCGGCGGTATTCACCCTTGCGACCGCGCACGACCGGGGCGAGCAGGTAGGCGCGGGTACCTTCGGGCAGGGCCATGACGCGGTCGACCATCTGGCTGACGGTCTGTGCGCTGATCGGCTCGCCGGTGGCGGGGCTGTAGGGCACGCCGATGCGCGCCCAGAGCAGGCGCATGTAGTCATAGACTTCGGTCACCGTCGCCACGGTGGAGCGCGGGTTGCGACTGG
>NZ_VIRL01000129.1 GCF_006874465.1 Microbispora bryophytorum
CCTTGGAGATGTCCCGGGTGCCGAGGTTGGTCGTCATGATGATGACGGTGTTCTTGAAGTCCACCACCCGGCCCTGGGCGTCGGTCAGCCGACCGTCCTCCAGGATCTGCAGCAGCGAGTTGAAGATGTCGGGGTGGGCCTTCTCGATCTCGTCGAACAGGACCACGGAGAACGGCTTGCGCCGCACCTTCTCGGTCAGCTGACCGCCCTCTTCATACCCGACGTAACCGGGCGGAGAGCCGAACAGCCGCGAGACGGTGTGCTTCTCCATGAACTCCGACATGTCCAGCATGATCAGCGCGTCTTCGTCGCCGAACAGGAACTCCGCCAGCGCCTTGGACAGCTCGGTCTTCCCCACACCCGACGGGCCGGCGAA
>NZ_VIRL01000130.1 GCF_006874465.1 Microbispora bryophytorum
CTCCTGATGCCAAGGCATCCACCGTGTGCCCTAAATAACTTGGCCACAAAGATGCTCGCGTCCACTATGCAATTCACAAACAACAACCAGACAACCAGCCCACCCCACCACCAAACACCCGAACCCCCACCGCAAGCCCACCCAAAACAAGCAGACCCACGAACAAGGACCCCGGCCGGTATGACAGGAGACCAGCCCTGGAGAAAACAAACCACCCAACACCACGAAGGCGCTGAGCATCCGGTCCGTTTCCTCAGGACCCAACAGTGTGCCCAACCAGCCGCAACCCCCGAAACCCGCTTTCCCACTCCACCCGAAGGCGGCGGTACTCACCAATCCGGCAACCACGACCAGCTGAATAACCA
>NZ_VIRL01000131.1 GCF_006874465.1 Microbispora bryophytorum
CAATGGGGTCTCCTGGTTTGTCGTGGGTGTCCGGGACGTGTGTCAGGGTGGCACAGGTCCCGGACGTCCACATCGGGCGGTGGCGCCGCGCCTGTGGTTCAGGACTGGTTGAACAGGGACAGCGTCAAGATGGCACAGGTCCCAGACGTCCACAGGGGGCGGTTGTCACCCGCCTGTGGTTCAGGACTGGTTGAACAGTGACAGGGTCAGGGTGGAGTGGTATTCACCGGCGGCGACGTCGGTGGAGGTGCGCAGGGCGAGGTCGGCGTTGACCTGGGAGGTGCCGATCTCGTCGGCGGAGTTGGCGGTGGAGACCAGCAGTTCCTGGCCCT
>NZ_VIRL01000132.1 GCF_006874465.1 Microbispora bryophytorum
TGGCGTTGGAGCGGGCGGTCGGCGACGACGATGAGGATGTGCGTCGGGCGGCGCTGGAGGTGCTGGGGACGGGGCCGCTGGATCCGGAGGTTCGGGCGCTGGCGTTGGAGCGGGCCGCTGGCGACGAAAACTGGGGTGTCCGTCAGGTGGCGCTGGAGGTGCTGGGGACGGGGCCGCTGGATCCGGAGGTTCGGGCGCTGGCGTTGGAGCGGGCGGTCGGCGACGACGATGAGGATGTGCGTCGGGCGGCCCTGAAGATGCTGGGGGGCGAGCCGCTGGATCCGGAGGTTCGGGCGCTG
>NZ_VIRL01000133.1 GCF_006874465.1 Microbispora bryophytorum
GCAACGGAAAAGGGCCCGGCTGGAGGCCGGGCCCTTTCCTTGACTCTGCTTTACCGGGGGGAAGATCAGACGATCTTGCCGGACCAGTTGGCGGCAGCGGTCTTGTAGACGGCCAGCGTCTCACCGTCGAAGTACGGGGAGACGTTGGTGTCGATGCGGTTGTTACCGTCGGTGTCGGAGACCGCGATGGTCACACCGTTGAGGTAGCCGAGCCGCTTGGCGTTGCTGTAGCGGTAGAGCCACGCGGAACCGATGGAGCCCTCGCCGGTGAAGGAGGACTTGATGCCCACCAGCTCCT
>NZ_VIRL01000134.1 GCF_006874465.1 Microbispora bryophytorum
TGGCGTTGGAGCGGGCGGTCGGCGACGACGATGAGGATGTGCGTCGGGCGGCGCTGGAGGTGCTGGGGACGGGGCCGCTGGATCCGGAGGTTCGGGCGCTGGCGTTGGAGCGGGCCGCTGGCGACGATAACGCTGTCGTTAGGCAGGCGGCGCTGGAGGTGCTGGGGGGCGAGCCGCTGGATCCGGAGGTTCGGGCGCTGGCGTTGGAGCGGGCGGTCGGCGACGACGATGAGGATGTGCGTCGGGCGGCGCTGGAGGTGCTGGGGACGGGGCCGCTGGATCCGGA
>NZ_VIRL01000135.1 GCF_006874465.1 Microbispora bryophytorum
ATGATGAATTTATCGGATCCCGCGATCGCCGTACGGGATCTGCGGGTGGTCAGGGGCGGGGGGCGCCGATGATCCCGTGCGCCGCCACCGAGCAGCCGATCACGCGTTGACGCGCCCCTGTCGCGGGGCTAATTTCATCACATGATGAATTTATCGGATCCCGCGATCGCCGTACGGGATCTGCGGGTGGTCAGGGGCGGGGGGCGCCGATGATCCCGTGCGCCGCCACCGAGCAGCCGATCACGCGTTGACGCGCCCCTGTCGCGGG
>NZ_VIRL01000136.1 GCF_006874465.1 Microbispora bryophytorum
AGGGCCAGGAACTGCTGGTCTCCACCGCCAACTCCGCCGACGAGATCGGCACCTCCCAGGTCAACGCCGACCTCGCCCTGCGCACCTCCACCGACGTCGCCGCCGGTGAATACCACTCCACCCTGACGCTGTCCCTGTTCAACCAGTCCTGAACCACAGGCGCGGCGCCACCGCCCGATGTGGACGTCCGGGACCTGTGCCACCCTGACACACGTCCCGGACACCCACGACAAACCAGGAGACCCCATTG
>NZ_VIRL01000137.1 GCF_006874465.1 Microbispora bryophytorum
GGCCGCCGTCGCCGGGTACGCCGACCAGGCCCACCTGTCTCGTGAGGTGAGGTCGCTGACCGGCGTGACCCTCGGCGCGCTGATCCGCTGAGCTGCGCCGCCCGCTGGCCTGTGTGACCCGCTGACCTGGGGCCCGTCAGGCGGTGGGCAGGGCGGCGAACAGGTCCACGCCGTTGCCGTCCGGGTCGTGCACCACCGCGTAGCGCTGCCCCCAGAACGCGTCCCACGGCGGCAGGTA
>NZ_VIRL01000013.1 GCF_006874465.1 Microbispora bryophytorum
GAGGGCCTCCGGGCGATGTGAATCTTGGTCGACTCACACCACGCCAGAAGGCCCT
This sequence comes from Microbispora bryophytorum, assembly GCF_006874465.1. GTDB lineage: Bacteria > Actinomycetota > Actinomycetes > Streptosporangiales > Streptosporangiaceae > Microbispora > Microbispora bryophytorum. Next base: position 56 of record NZ_VIRL01000013.1, read on the forward strand.
CACCCTTTTCAAGGTCATCGACAGCGTGTCGCCGATCCTCCACCGCTGTCACCAACGTCCATGGTCAGAACAGCTAGGCCAGGCCGGCGGCCAAGCCTTCATCCGCAGCACTCTCCAGTCCGAGCCCAACATGAGATCAAGAAAATCCTCGAACGGCACCGCATCGTCCAGCAGCTCCCGGCGCAGCGTCTGATGGAACCGCTCGACCTTTCCGATGGTGGTCGGCGAACGTGGCTGTCCAACGCCGACCTGGCCAAACTCGCCCGCGAGCGGGGGGCGGGCGGCCGGGCTGGCGCCGTTGCCGACCGCCGAGCCGGGCACCACGGTGGAGGTGGACCGGACCGTCAGCCGAGCCGCACGGTCAGCCTCGCGGGGCCCATCGTGCTCGCCGCCGAGATCCTGGCGGCGAGCACGTCACCGTCCGGATCGAAGAGCACACGCTCATGTTCTTCGACCCCGACACCCGCGAACTGCTGCGCGTACCAGCACCGCACGGCGGAGGCGGGCAAGGGCATCGCCGACGCGATGAACCGCAAGATCAAAGGAGCCAAGATCCAAGGTTTATGGCACGTTGATGGCACGAAGCCCCGTTTTCCCTGAGGCAGACGGGACTCTTAAAGGGGCGGACCCGCACCGGCGCCCGCCCTGACCTGGGCGTACGGTGTTGCCCACCGCCGTCCGGGCACGTCCATCGCGATGGTCACCCAAGTCGCCCAGTGCTGCCATGCCTGAAAGCAGCCGGACGGTTAGATCCACTGCACACGAACGATGTACACCTCGCGCTGGGGCTCCAATACGAGATAGGTCACCAGCCCGCACTCCCAAACGGCATGACCCGCATGTTGCCGTCGGGCTTGCTTGGCGACTGCGGTCCACCGGCCCAGGGCTCAAGCTCGATCAGGTCCAGTAGGCCGGCCAGATACCGCAAGGCATCGTCTGGCAGGGCCGCGATCTGTTCTTGAGCGACAGGATCGGGCTCGACAATCGAGTACACCTACGGCTCGACCCCGCGCTCCGCCAGCAGCTGGCGCCACGTCTTGTCGCCCGGGGGAATCGGTTGGCCGGCGTCGGCCAGTTCCTGGACATGGGCAGCTCGCTCGTAGAGGTCTCTGCGGCCCTGCGGATCTTTGACGGAGTCGCATGCGATCAGCCACCAGGTGTGGATGAACTCGCTCAACCGACCGAGGTCCAAACTGGCGCGGACCTCAGCCAGGACGACGTCTAGACCTGCGTCGAACCCCTCTCAGTCCTGGGGCACGACCAACGCCCTACGGATGGCACGCAGATTCTTCTCCGGAAGAGGACCTTCGGGGGTGAACTCCTGCGGTTGCGCGCTCACGCCGTCAGTGTACGGACAGGCCCTCGATGCGGCCCAGGCAAACATAGGACTTGAGGGCCGCTATGGGAAGGACGGTCGCTGCACGGTTGCTGATACGACGCAAGGCGTCCTGGAGCCTGCCGGTGTCGGGGTCGGCCTCTCGGACCTCTGCCCGCACCTCCTCGGCATCCTGTGATCGAGCCTGGCTTCTCAGGACCTAGCGGCCCGCGCCCCGGGTCGACTTGCCACCGAATGACGTGGTCACCCTAGCCAGTCGTGACGCGGTGATCAACGGCGTCGCGGCAGCCGCTTGTCCACACACCTTCGGGCTCCTACGCCCTCGTGGATCTGCAATTCAGACGGCCCCGGCGGCATTTACCCGCCGGGGCCGTCATCGTCTGCGGGTACGGAAACCACCCGACTCCCGTTCGTATGGGGAAGATTCACGCACGCCCGTTCCCTGAGACGGCAACCGTCCCACTCTCGCTTCCGGGGAAGAGATTTCCCCAGGCCCGTCCACTGGGCAGGGACCCTCGGCACGCCCGTCCCGGAGGAGGGGCCCGTCCCCGTTGGAGGGGGCCGTCCGGTCGCCGCAACGGTGGGACGTCCCCGGCACCCGCCCCCCACGGCCATTCAGCCGCCTGGGACCTCCCAGCCGTGCGTGCCCGCCACCTCGTCGTCGCAGCGGTCGGCGCCGTACGCCTTTCCGTTATCCGATTTTGGTCGGGCCGAAACATCATTTGTCTCATATGACAGTAAAGTCCACATACTTCACCTCATAACACGACAGATGGCCTCTTCATAGCGAAAAGCCCAGAAGTGCTCCTCTGTGTGCAGACCCCCCAGACGGGCGGAGCTGTCGCCCGGGCATCCGGGGCGGCGTGCCGCCCGTCCCGTTCCCTCCACGGAGTTTCCATGCGACATCGCCGTACTGTTCACGGCGCGCTCGTCCTCATGTTCATGGCCGCGCTCGTCGGCGTGAGCCCGGGTATCGCCGCCGCCGACCCCGCACCGCCTTCAGCATCCGACCCGGCCCTGAGCCCGGCGGACCCGGCGGCACCCGACGCGGGCGACGCGCAGGCCAGGACGCTGACCCTCATCACCGGAGACAGGGTCACCTCGTTCAACGGCCGGATCACGGTCCAGCCCCGCGAAGGCGTGCAGTTCGTCCGCTACGGCGACGGCAAGCATCAGTACGTCATCCCGACCGACGCGGTCCCGCTGCTGAGCGCCGACCGGCTCGACCGCCGGCTGTTCGACGTGGCGGAGCTCTTCGCCGACGACTTCGACCGGATGCCCGAACTGCCGCTGATCGTGTCGGACTCTTCCAGCACGCGCGGCCTGACGGCCACCAGCAAGCTCCCCGCCATCGACGGCTTCTCCGCCAAGGTGAAGACCGGCGACCTCGCCGAGCGCTGGGCGACCCTGAAGAAGTCTCTCACCAGCGGAAAGATCTGGCTGGACGGGCAGCGCGACCTGTCACTCGACGTCAGCGTGCCCCGCACTGGCGCTCCCGTCGCCTGGGCCCAGGGCCTCGACGGCAAGGGCGTGAAGGTCGCGGTGCTGGACAGCGGCATCGACGACACCCACCCCGACCTCGCCGGCAAGGTCGTCGCCCGCAAGAACTTCGTCCAGGCCGAAGAGACGCCCGAAGAAGGCGACCACGACGTCATCGGCCATGGCACCCACGTCGCCTCGACGGTCGCCGGCACGGGCGCGGCCTCCGGCGGCAAGTACAAGGGCGTCGCGCCGGGTGCGACGCTGCTCGACGGCAAGGTCTGCTACAGCTACTTCGGGAACGGCGTCTGCTCCGACTCGGCGATCCTCGCCGGCATGCAGTGGGCGGTCCAGTCCGGCGCGCAGGTGGTCAACATGAGCCTCGGCGCGAAGGACACCCCCGGCATGGACCCGCTGGAGCAGGCGGTCAACGACCTCAGCGCCCAGTACGGCACGCTGTTCGTGGTCGCGGCCGGCAACGTGGGCGCCGAGCAGTCGGTCGACTCCCCGGCCTCCGCCGACGAAGCCCTCGCGGTCGGCGCCGTCACCAAGACCGGCGTGGTGGACAGCTACTCCAGCCGCGGCCCGCGCCTTGACGACTACGGCGTCAAGCCGGAGATCACCGCTCCCGGCACCGCCATCACCGCCGCCCGCAGCTCCTTCGCCGACGTCGGCAACCCCGGCGACCTGTACGTCACCTTCGACGGCACGTCGATGGCCACACCGCACGTCTCTGGCGCCGCGGCCATCCTCACCCAGGCGCACCCCGACTGGGCGGCCCAGCAGCGCAAGTCGGCGCTCATGGGCGGCGCCCGGCCGAACCCCGACTTCGGCGTGTTCGACCAGGGCGCCGGTGAGCTCGACATCGCCCAGGCGCTGAAGCAGCCCATCAGCGCCACGCCGTCCGCGGTCAACGTCGGCTTCCAGAAGTACCCGCAGAGCGACGACGTCCTCGTCCGCACGGTGACGTACCGCAACGCCTCCGACGCCCCGGTCACCCTGAAGCTGGCCATGGACGGCAGCGCGCCGGCCGGGCTGTTCGCGCTCAGTGCCGACTCGGTGACCGTGCCGGCGGGCGGCAGCGCCTCCGTCGACCTGCGCACCACGCTCGGCGCCGCCGGCAGCACGTACGGCGTCTTCTCCGGCCGGATCGTGGCCACCGCCGACGGGAGCAAGGTGCAGACGCCGTACAGCGTCTTCCGTGAGCAGCCGAGCGCGGACCTCACGGTGACCACGCTCGACCGCAGCGGCGCCAAGGCCGCACAGTCGATCACCATGGTCGCCGACTACGCCAGCTACCAGGCGTTCTACATGACCGAGCCGGAGTCGACCTTCCGCCTGCCGATGGGCAAGTACTTCGTCACCACATTGATCATTGGCGACGACGGCACGTCAACGGCGGTCACCGACGCCGCCCTGACCGTCGACAAGGACGAGAACGTCGTCCTGGACGGCCGTAAGGCGCGCCCACTCGACATCACCGTGCCGGATGAGAGCGCGGCCCCCGTATCGGTCTCGGTGGAGGCCGAGCAGCCCGGGACCTTCCGCAGCATGCTGGCCAGCATCTCGGGCGCGCCCGAGTCGATATACACCTCCGACCAGACGTCGGGTCCGGCACCCGAGCTGTCCACCGTGGTGAGCGCCCTGTTCGCCAAGCCGGACGGCAAGGGCGGCTTCACCGACAGCCCGTACATCTACCAGGCCGGCTGGCACCTCACCGGGACGGCCACCACCGGCTTCACCCGCCACATCACCAAGACGGACCTCGCGAAGGTGACGACGGAGTACGCGGCCAACGCGCCCGGCGCCAAGGGATGGCGGAACAACACCCCGGTCGTCCCTGGTGTGTCGTACCCGACCGGGTACGACCTGCCGCCGGTCTCCCCGCCCACAACGCGGACGGAGTATTTCGCGGGTGACGTCTCCTGGCAGTCGACCTTCACCGAGGGCTTCGAAACGGGTAACCCCTGGCCCCAGACGCTGACCCAGGTCACCAAGCAGGCGACCGCCTACAAGCCCGGCTCGTCCACCGAGCGTTGGAACGGCGCCGTGCTCAGCCAGCCGATGACGCCGGCGCTCGCCCCGTACCCGACCGTGGAACGGCGAAGCGACGAGCTGGTGCTCCGGCTCGGCGGCTACGCGGACGCCGCGGGTCACGTCGGCTCCGCGGAGGCGGACTACGGCGGCCAGCACCTGACCGTCCACCGGGACGGCAAGCTGGTCGACGAGCGTGACGACGCGCTGGTCGGCATCGACGTCGACCCCTCGCCCGGCCGGTACCGTGTCGACTACACCGTGTCGGCCCCGTCGCTGCGGCTGTCCACGCGGCGCGAGACCGTGCTGGAGTTCACCTCCGAGCACAACGACTCGAGCGTGACCCCGCCGCTCACCGGGATCGGCTTCGCCCCGAGCCTGGACCTCGGCAACACCGCCAAGGCCCATAGGGCCATGCAGATCCCGATCACGTTCACCCAGCAGGGCGACGCCGGCCCGGTGCGCACCGTCGCGGTCGAGGTGTCGTACGACGACGGAGCCACCTGGCGTGAGGCTTCTGTTTCCCAGCACCACGGCGCGTGGCGCACCAAGGTGAAGAACCCGCCCGGGCCCGGTTACGTGTCCCTGCGCGGGCACGCGGTCGACTCGTCCGGCAACACGGTCAGCATGACCGTGATCAGGGCGTACGAGGTCAAGTAGTCAGGCGGAAGGCCGTGTCCGACACCCCGGACACGGCCTTTCCGTGTCTCCATCTCCTTCCGCCCGGGCACGGGGGGAGCTAAGGCGCATCTGAAGCAAACCGTGGCGCGCATCAGCAGGGTTCAGCGGACCCGAGCGGCCGGTCACCAGGCGACGACGCCCTGATTGCTCGGCTGGATTGTGCCAACCTGGAGCGACTTGAGGGTGATGGCGGACTGCTCCGGGTTCGGGAAGCCCTCCAGGGTCGCCACCACGAGCGGACCGCCCTTCCCGAGTGCGACCTTGATGGTGTTGCCGGTCGGGCAGTCAGCATCCGCCTTATCGCAGATCGTCCACTTGATACCGGCGAACGCGCCCGTCCCCGGGGCCAGGTCGGCCGGCACCGACTCGCCCGGCTCGGCGACGTCCTTCGTCGGCACGGTCACCGCCTCGTCGGCCGCGTTCACCAGCGTGATCACCGGCCAGCCGCCCACATTGCAGGTACGGCTGGACGCGTTCGTCAGTTGGACGAGCGCCATCCGGCTGTCGCCCTCGCGTCGTTGCGGCTGTTCGGTGAGAGTCGCCTTGACGTCGGCGGCCGTACAGGCCGGTACGGCCGCCGATGCGCCGCCGCCAGCCGGGGCCGGCGAAGCGGCAGCCGGAGCGGATGATGCGGCAGCCGGGGCGTCGCTCACGCTCGGCGCGACGTCGGTCGGGGCCGACGTGACCGGCGGCGTGTCCGATGTGGAGCTTGCCGTCGTGGGGGTAGCCGGTGATGAGGTCCCGCAGGCCGAGACACCGGCCAGGGTCATCACCCCCGGTACGGCGAGCAGCAGAACCGCCCTGGCAGGGTTGACGGTCCAGCGGTTCGTACGACGTCGCGACACGATCTTCTTCCCCGACTCTGATTGATGACAACGGATGCCGCGCGCCCGGTCTCCATCGGACACACTTCGGCGAATATTCCGGACAAAGTATGACTCTGACACCGAAATGGTGCACTACGATCAGGGCGAGAATCTAGCGCACCAGTTCGGCGAGGGCCGCACCGGAGCCGCCGGTGCCGACAGCAGGCTGGACCTGGCGCTAGGCACAGCTTCGTCTCGCTGCTGTCGGACTCCGGCGTCCCGATCGAGGACATTTTTCGCCTTGTCGGCCACCGGAACACCGTGGTCACCGAGACCGTCTACCGCAAGCAGATCCGCCCGGTGCTCATGCAGGGCGCGGAGAAGATGGACAGCCGCCATGGACAGGATGCATTAACGCTCTGTCAAGTGCCGGGTTTGATGGGGGCTGTGATCACCCGCTCGTCGTCCGGAGGGGTGGGATGGTGTGTTGATGGTTGGTCTCGTGCTCGACCGGCGGGATGAGGCATAGCTCCCCGTGCAGCCTGCGGTGGTTGTACCAGTCGATGTACTCGGCGACAGCGATCTCGACATCGTCGATGCCTCGCCAGGGCCCTTGTTGCGGATCAGTTCGGCTTTAAACACCGAGTTGAACGCCTCGGCGAGGGCGTTGTCGTAGGAGTCCCCCTTGGACCCGACCGAGGCGACGGCGCCGGCTTCGGCCAGGCGCTGGGTGTAGCGCACAGCGACATATTGCACGCCGCGGTCGGAGTGATGAACCAGTAGCGTGCGGCCCCGCCGCATCACCCACCCACCGGATCATCCCGTCGCCGTCGTCCCACCCGCAGGGAAGCGGGCCAGGGGCCAGGGGTGAAGGTGGAGTCCCCTACTGGAGGAACGACCTTCGCCCCTGGCCCCTGGTCTGCTTGGCTCGTCCTGGGGCGATGGCGCCGGGAAGATCCGGCTTCCACCTCAACCACTTACGGACCTCCTGCCCACGCCGCGATCATCCTGGAGTCGGAGTGCCCCGCCGGAGGCATCATCAGTACCCCTGCCACGGCGTGGAACCATGTGACCGTGGATGGACAGCCCGCATGGTCTGAGTGGCTCGCGTCCCTCGACGGTGATGTGCGAGACAAGGCGATGGTTCTTCGTGACCGGTTCGAGGCCCTGGGGGCACTGGAGCCTGAGGAGTGGGCTCGTGCGGAAGTCAGGGATGGCATAGCGCACCTGGCGAGATTCAGGCTCTTGCGGGGTTTGTGGTCGGAGCACATTGATCCTCAGCGGGATGCGGTGGAGACCTGGATCGCGAACACCCGGAGAGAACTCGCACGCGATTCAGCCGGCCCCTTTTCAGACGCGGGGAAGGCACTGCTTCGCATGGTTGACGAGCTAGGTGTCACACCTGGAGAAGTCGGTGCTCTTGCCAGGCTCGTCGCCTACAAGACGATTTTCGGGGTCTTGTATGGGCTCGACGAGCCGAATCTCGCTGAAGATGACGTGCCCGAAATTCTTCAGGAGCAACTTCCAAGCTGGTTGTTGGTGGAAGTCGTCGGCAAGGATCTGAGGCTGACGGGGCGGGTACTGACTGGACTCCACGAGGACTTGCTGACCATGGATCCCAGCGGGCGGGACGGTCGCGCCGCTACGGACTCCGAATAGCGACGCCGCAGCCTACCTCGCGTGCTCGCAGCTCGTCGTAGTAGGCACGGGCACCGGGTGAAGCGCTCAACGCGGCGAACGCCTGAGCGCCCAGGGCGTCGATGAGCCGGTCGTTGTGCACGAATCGTGCCAGCACAACCTTCTTCTTGCCGGAGGCCCTGGTAATTGGGCTGGTGCCGACATAATTCCTCCGGGATTTGGCGTGGGCATGCACTGGGCCCGGCCCGGAGCCGTCTGTCCTCAGTGCTACCGTGCTCCCGCGATAGGACTCGAACCAGACCCTGCCCGCCGGGAACCACCGTGATCGGATTAGGCTCTCCAGATGATCACTCCGATTGAACTCGTGATTTTTGACTGCGACGGTGTTCTCGTCGACAGCGAACGCATAGCCGTGCGCCTCCACGTAGCCGTCGGCGCTGAGCTGGGCTGGCCGCTGACCGAAGCCGAGGTAATCGAAAGGTTTATCGGCCGGTCGCCCCTCGCCAACGGCGAACAAATCACCGCCCAAGTAGGGCCGAGGCTGGGCACGCTCTGGCAGGAGAGATTCAAGCAACTGCACCACACGGCCGTCGATGCCGAACTCGCCCCGGTCGACGGCATCCTCGAAGCCCTCGACACCCTCACACTTCCTAGCTGTGTCGCATCTGGCGGCAGCCATGACACGATGCGCCACACCCTGGGCCACACCGGGATCTACCCGTACTTCGAAGGCCGCATCTTCAGCGCAAGCGAGGTCCTCCACGGCAAACCGGCCCCCGACCTGTTCCTGCACGCCGCCAAGCAAATGGGCGTCCACCCCTCGGCCTGCGTCGTCGTCGAAGACAGCAAATACGGGGTCCAGGCAGCCCGCGCAGCGGGTATGCGCGCTCTTGGCTACGCCGGTGGACTCACACCCGCGGAATGGCTCGAAGGACCGAACACCACAGTCTTCGATGACATGCGCGAACTCCCGACGCTCCTCGCACAAATCTGCCCCGTAGAGACACCCGATCCCCGGGCATGACCACATCGCGTCACAGGCTCCGCGCGGCCGAGCAACCCAGTCCGTTCCATCCCGCCTGCCATCGACCCACCGCGAAGCGGCAGCGGGCCAGCGACAGAGGTGTAAGCCCGGCTTGACGTGTCCCTGAGCCTGTGCACCTAGGCGCGACTGCGATGGACCGCATCTTCCCGATGGCTGATGAGACATGGTCATTCAGCATGTCACTCACGCCCCGTTTCCATGATCGGAGACGGGACTCTTTCCGCTGGTGGGCGGTACTGGGTTCGAACCAGTAACCCCTCGCTTGTAAGTCAACCCAGGAAAGGGCGGGACCAGCACCACGATCCGCCTGACCTGGGCGTACGGTCCATCGTCGTCCACTGCCGTCCAGGCTCGTGCGCGGCGATTGACACCCAGATAGTCACTCAGAACGGTAGCGTCCGTGATCAGTCGGGCAGCAGCGTGAAGGCCTCGACGTGGCGTGGGCGCACGATTCGGAAGTGCCGCTGGTCGACTGTTGCGACCTCCCTCAGCCTCAGGCGCTCGGCAATCGCGATGACGGCGGCGTCCACCAGCCCCAGAGGAAGATCGACGTACCTCTCGACGAGTTCCGCCATGCGAGGAAGGTCCTCGTCCTCCAGCTCGGCTACATGGAAGCCGCTGCCGCCGAACGACTTCAGGAACGTGACCTCGGCGTGCGGGCCGACACGCGACTCCAGGAGATAGCCGACTTCTCCCATGACCGGGGACGGCACGAGCAGCGGTCCCTCCACCTCGCGAAGCAGCTTGAGACAGGCCTGGTGGTGCTTGTCCTTGGCATTGCCGACAGCCAGAAGCACGCCGGTGTCGCAGAGGAGCACGTCAGCGGCCCATCTCGGAGCGCAGGATCTCCTCATACCGTTCCGCGAGATCCGGTTCAGCCTCGAACGACGCGAAGAACGGAAGGTCACGCTTCGCCGGGGCAGGCTCGTCCAGACGGCCACGGATCAACTCCAGAGCCGGGCGTAGCTCCGACTCCGGCAACTGGTCCACGAGATAGTGCAGTTCCTCGCGCATGGCGCTCATGCCCCCAGTCTAGGTTGGGGGGCTGACGAGGACACGAGCATCGGCGATAACCGGCCTCGCTCCTCAGAGATCGGCGATGGCACCGCGGCGGAGGCCAACACGAGGGGGAGGAGAGCGGCGAATCGTCAGGTCCCGCTGGATGATGGGCCGCCAGGGAATCCAGATGGCTCAATCGCCGGTGTCGAGGGATGCTGTGCCGGTGTCGTCGTTGCTGACTGCGGTGGGATATGAGCGGACGACTGCCCTGTTGCGAGGCAGACGCATCCGAAGAGTCGTCTATTACCCACTGACAGGCGGGGAGGACGGCCACGATGTCGAGGACTGGGACTTCGGGCCCTGGCACCAGCCGACGATGGGCGTCGAGCTGTTCGCCGACGATGGCGCTTGCTTTTCGGCTGTGTGGGGAAGCAGCTTCGACCACTATGGGCTTGAGCTCTTCCCTGGGCCGATGGCCGATCACCTGCGGCGAGTCGGAGAGCCATGCGGGCCGGTCCCCGTGGAAGTGACCGACCATCCGCGCTGGTCGAGCCTGGTCGGCAGGGAACTGACTTGCGTTGACATTATCTGGTCCGAAGATCGTGAGCGCGGCATCCGAGTGCCGGACGCGATCCGGTTGTGCTCACGAGAGAGGGCAGTGTGGATCGCCGCGGGCCGACCGGCGGAATGGCCGCCAGAAGAGGTCTACTACCTCGGTACCGACGACGTAATGGTCATCTTCACCGCCCAGTTCGCGGCCACGGTGGGCATTCCTCCCATCCGCTAACCCCTTCGGCCCAGCGCAACCACACCGCGATCAAGCGACCCCGCTTCAGCGTAAACGCGGCCACGACAAGCGAACGCATCCGCAGTGTCCAGAAGCGCCGAGGCCGACCCACCTTCTTGCTTATAAGGAGCCAAGATCGCTCCCGGCGGTATGTCGACCTGGACACTGCTCCCCGCTGACCGTCTCCGAGCTACGCATGATGGCACGGCATCATGCATGATCTCATAGTGAACACCAGCCGATCGAGCACGGACATTGTGGAAGCCGCTTGGCAGAAAGTTCGGGCTGACGGACGTGTACGCCCCGAGCTGTTGAACGCAGCATACGCCGAGTCGCGCCTACGGCAGTTGTTCCCCTGGACGGGCATGGGAGAACTCCACTTCAGCCGCTGCACAAGTCCTCGATGGACATGGGATATCCCCTATATCGCCTCGATTGCGAACGGCGGCTACATGGTGGAAGGGCCTAGCCGTGACGAGAAGGTGGGGCCTGCGGCAACGCCACCCCAGGCCATTGCGATGGTGGTGGAACGTCTTCCGTACGGTTGTGGCCCTGCTTTCGTCGGCACTCTCGAAGAGCTTGCTGCTCAAGAGCGAGTCGCCGTGAACGGTCTTTCTGCCGAAGAAGCCCCGGTTGACAGGCCGCATCAGCAGTCGAAATATCCCTAGACAGAAACGTCAGGCAACTCATTGGACTAGACAAAGCCGGACGCTCAGATCGCAATACCATACCGCTCTGCATGCGATTCCTGGACCTTGACAACGTATCCGACACCACAAGATGCTTTACATATGTTGTCGCGCGCAGGCGTCACCACGGCAGGTTTACTCGTGCTGGCGCTGGTGGGCGCCTGCGGCGACGACGGCGGGGATCACGCCTACAAGCGGGTCTCTCTCAAGGACTGGGCGTCCTCTACGGCTGCCGCGACGTCCCCACCGTCAGCGTTGCCCTCTCTGCCCGCCACAGTCGCGCGATCGTCAGACCCCGCAGCCGTCCCCACGCCTCTGCCCATGGCGACCTCCTTGGTATCGCCGATGGCGACCTCTTCTCCCCTGCCGGTCACCGGCCCACCGCGATTCTTTGTCACCGCGAGGGCTCCACTTGCACGCTTTCCGAATAAGTCCAAGACGGCAATCTTTACTCCGGTACGGCCCGCCGTGCACGACGCCATAAACGGAGAATTCCTGGCCGCAATCCCGCTGCCGCCAGGAGTGCGCTCCTCCTCGCAAGTGCTAGCCGCAGCACCCGACAACCGCACCTTTGTACTGTCCGGATGGACCGGGCCGAACTCTCCCCTCCGGTTCTTCCGCGTCCACCTCGCCGAGGACGGGTCGCCGAGCGATCCGATACCCGTTCCCGGACTCGAGAGCGACGCGCTGGGCGCCGGACACATCATCGCCCTGAGCCCGGACGCCACCAGGCTGGCCTACGCCGCCTCCATCCCGGGTGGAGTGAAGATCTCTGTTGTCGATCTCTCCACCGGGCAGCGCCGCGACTGGAGCACGCGAGCGTCCGTGGTGACCGGCCTGGCCTGGGCCCCGGATGGTCAGCGGATCGCACTGGTAGTCGGTGGTTGGGGCATCGGCGTCCTCGACCTCGGCTTACAGGGATCCGACCTGTTGGCCGCCACCCGCCTCGTCAAACCGAGCAGCGACCTGTCATTCCTGGAATCTGTGGCCTACGCCCCCGACGGCAGTGCCCTGATCTACTCGGCCGGTCATGCCGTAATGCGCATCCCGGTCGACGGTAGAGAGGAACCGCGGGTTCTCACACGGGTGTCGTTGCCGGCCGACGCGTCACTGACCCTCCGTTTCAGCCTTGATGGAACGGGCCGATACCTGCTCTACGTGCACCGATGGCGGGGCTTTCGAGTCGATCTCGCCGATGGTTCGACCACGTCGATGCCGCTCAAGACCGATGAGCACTCCGGCGAGGGCGACTCCCCGAACGCGGCCTGGTAATGACCCATTCGAGAGTTATCGAGCGGGCGGTCGACTCGGTCGCCAAGGGGCCTTCGCGACCTGGGCCATTACAGCGGGCGCGCCGCGATGATCTACCAGCACCGCACGGCGGAGGCGGACCACGAGATCGCCGACGTCATGAACGGCAAGATCACACAAGTCCTACCGACTAAGGCGACTGGTCACTGAGCAAGATCGATTGCGTTCGCTAATGGCTCGCTAAAGGCACGAGCCCCGTTTTCCCTGATGGGAGACGGGGCTCTTTTCGCAGGTGGGCGGTACTGGGTTCGAACCAGTGACCCCTCGCTTGTAAGGCGAGTGCTCTACCGCTGAGCTAACCGCCCGGACCGGACTACACCTTACGACACCGACCCGCCTCTCAGCACATCGAGTGACCAGTCGGCGCCCGCGTCGTCGTCTCCCGCCGCCTGCCAGCCGAGGAGGGCCGCACCCAGCATGCCCGCCCGGGGGCCCAAGGCGGCCGGGCGCACCGGCGGGGGCTCCCGGAAGGCCAACCGGCCGGCCAGCCGTTCCCGCAGCGGCTCGAACAGGGCCGCGCCGGCCTCCGCCAGGCCGCCGCCGATGACGATCAGGGCCGGGTCGAGCACGAGCACGTACGACGCGAGGGCGATGGCCAGGGCCTCGATCGCCTCGCCGAACACCTCGGCGGCCACCGGGTCTCCCGCGACCGCGCGCTCGACGACCTCTTTCGCGGTCACCGTAGAGCCGGAGCGCTCTGTGAAGCGGCGGGCCACGGCCGAGGCGGAGGCGTAGGTCTCCAGGCAGCCGATCTGCCCGCAGGCACACTTCTCTCCGGCCGGCCAGACGGACGCGTGCCCGATCTCGCCGCCCCAGCCGCGCGCGCCGCCGTACGGCTCGCCGCGGAGCACCACCGCTCCCGCGATGCCGGTGCCGATGGGCAGGAAGAGGAAGTCGGCGACGTCGCGGCCCGCGCCGAAGACGCTCTCGGCGAGGCCGCCCGTGCGGACGTCGTGGCCGAGCCGCGCCGGGACGCCCGGAGGCGTGAACGCCTCGGCGGGCACGTCACGCCAGCCGATGTTGGCCGAGTAGACGGCGGTGGACGCGGTGACGATGCCCGGGACGGCCAGGCCCACCCCGGCGGGCTCGACGCCATACCGGGAGCGACCGAGGTCGGCGATCTCGCCGACATAGGCGCGCACGGCCTGCACCACCGCGTCCGGACCGTGTTCGCGGCCCGTGGGGCGCCCGGCGAGTACGGTGACTTCGCCGCCGCGGGTGACGAGGCCGCCCTTCATGGAGGTGCCCCCCACATCAAGCGCGACGACGTACGTCACGAGCGGCCGAGGACGCGGTCGAGGGCCGCCTCCACCTCCGCGGCGAGGCCGGGCATGCGGGCGGGACCCGGCGAGCAGGCCGTGACGAGCGGCTCGTCGGCGCGGGCGAGCCGCACCTCACCGCAGGAGCGGCACTCGATCTCGCCCAGGCGGCAGATCAGCGCGATCGAGCCGCACGAGGCGCACGTGTCGAGATCGAGGTCGTGCACACGCTGGCAGTCCGGGCAGACGAGGACCTGGGCCTCCCGGCGCACCGCGCGCTTCCATGGACTGGCGCCGCGGACGGGGTCGGTCTGCCGGGCCCCGCACCTGTAGCAGGGCATGGTGGCCTCCAATGGGGCGAGTCGGAGTCGGAGTCGAATATGTCAGTGCCCGCGGGCGGGCAGTGAAACGATCAGATGTCCGCGAGCGCCTTCCGGTACTCGTCGAGATCGCGTGCGGAACCGATCGGGTTGACGACCTTCCAGCGCACGACGCCTTCGCCGTCGATGATGAACGTGCCCCGGAGCGCGAGTCCCCTGTCCTCGTCGAGGACACCGTACGCCCGAGCGACCTCACCATGGGGCCAGAAATCCGACAACAGGGGAAAAGAGAAGCCCTCTTGGTCGGCCCAGGCGCGCTGGCTGAACATCGAGTCGACCGACACCGCCAGCACCTGGACATGCGGAGGCAGGGAGCCGGCGAGCTCGTCGCGGATGGCCGCGAGCTCGCCGTGACAGACGGGGCTGAAGGACAGGGGATAGAAGACGAGCATGACCGTTCTGCCACGCAGGTCGGAGAGGCGCACGGGAACGCCGTGCTGGTCCTTGAGTGCGAAATCCGGAGCCTGCTGCCCGACCTCTATCGCCATGAGCAGTCCCTCCACAGGTGTCCGCCCATCATCCTGCCGTACGGCATCCCCGGGCCGTACGGCAGGGCAATACTCAGCGGCGGGCCTTCGGGGCGACGAGCCTCGTGCCCGACCAGTCCCTGGCGGCGCTCACGCTGCTTGTCTGCGACAGCCCGGCGGTCGCCGCGTCCTCACCGATGTCGCTGGGCTCCACGTGGCCGTCGCGCCCCGCCTTGGGGGTCAGCAGCCAGATCTGGCCTCCGTCGGCGAGCGCCGTCATCGCGTCGCTCAGCGCGTCGAAGAGGTCGCCGTCGCCGTCACGCCACCAGAGCAGCACCACGTCGACGACGTCGTCGTAGTCCTCGTCCACCAGCTCGTTGCCGGTCAGCTCCTCGATGGACTGGCGCAGCGCCTCGTCGCAGTCCTCGTCCCAGCCGACCTCCTGCACCACCTGACCGGCTTTGAGGCCGAGTCGTTCAGCCAGGCCGCGCTCGTCCTGCGCCTGACCCGCGGTCGCGCTCACGTTTATCCCTCCTGCTTGGGTGACCCCGCCCCATGTCTGCGGTTGTCCCGGCTCGTTGAGAGCCATGCTTCGGCACAGTCCACACGCTGTGACCCGTCGTCGTCAACGGTCGCCACGGGGGGTGACCCGCACCGTTATCTCTTAATCGGTCAAAAACGACAAACGAACACGCCTGTCGGGGTTGTCGACGTTGAGGTCGATCAGGGCGACCGACTGCCAGGTCCCCAGCGCCAGCCTGCCCCCGAGAACGGGAACGGTCGCGTACGGCGGGATGAAGGCGGGCATGACATGCGACCTTCCATGCCCCCGGGATCCATGCGCATGCCGCCACCGGTCGTCCGCCGGCAGCAGGTCGCCCAGGGCGGCCAGCAGGTCCTCGTCGCTGCCGGAGCCGAGCTCCAGCAGCGCCACTCCCGCCGTCGCGTGCGGGACGAAGACGTGCAGCAGCCCGTCTCCCCCACACGCACGCACGAAATCGGCGCACTCCTTCGTCATGTCGTGCACGCGCTCGCGTGCGCCGGTCCGCACTTCGATCACCGTCGATTTCACATCCGCGATATTACGATCCGCGTTGAGCTGGAACGACGACAGCGTCCGGACCGGGGAAGACGAGCGCTTCGTGCCCGTCCTCGTACCTCACCAGGAACGGCGGGCCTCCCTCTGGACCGCGGACCTCGACGATCACCCCGTGCTTTTCGTGGTCGCCCACGACGGCACCGTGCACCACCAGCCGGTCCCCTACCGTTGCGTGCATCTCGATCCCCCTCTCTCCAGAGCCTGGTACGGCTATCGCCACCTGGAAAGAGGAGAAACCCTCCTCTGCTCAGAGGAAGGGACAACTCATACCAAAACGTTACACGGCTGGCACGCCGCCCCCGGCCCGCCCGCGCGGCCCCGAGAACGGCGCCGAAGACGTGAAGACACGCGCGGCAGCGGGTTTCTACGAAATGGCGGGACGCTTACGACCGCGACTTCCCGGCGATTCGCCGGGCGTTCCGGGTAGGGCGAGGTCAGGCCGGGTACTGAGGGTTCCGACCAGGCCGGATGCGACGCCGGCGATCTTGCGGCGGCCCCGGCGGAAGATCAAGGATGGATGGCAGGCAAAAATCGTCCTACCATCGGTGGTCTAGGCCAAAGCCTGCCTCGCGGCCAGCGCGGACGGTTCGGTTACCGGGAAGTAGAGATGCACTTTCCGGTGGGACGAGACAGGATGGAAGAAGACCGCAACGCCGCGATGAAGCGCTGACCGCATCGCAACAGGCAACACACACGTGACAGATCCGACGAGACAAAGTCCATCTCGGAAGGCGAGACCCAGTGGCTTCCGGACGCCAGCGTTTTTCGATCATCAGTGACGGCCTACCCAGCCAGTTGCCTGATGTCGATCCGAGCGAGACCAACGA
Source organism: Microbispora bryophytorum (assembly GCF_006874465.1). Classification (GTDB taxonomy): domain Bacteria; phylum Actinomycetota; class Actinomycetes; order Streptosporangiales; family Streptosporangiaceae; genus Microbispora; species Microbispora bryophytorum. The sequence continues at coordinate 16,893 of NZ_VIRL01000013.1, forward strand.
ATGGCTCGAATCGCTCGACAACGTCATCAAGACCGAGGGCCGCGCCCGGGCCCGCTACCTGATGCTCCGGCTGCTCGAGCGCGCCCGCGAACACCAGGTCGGCGTGCCCGGCCTGCGCAGCACGGACTACATCAACACCATCCCCCCGGAGCGCGAGCCCTGGTTCCCGGGAGACGAGTACGTCGAGCGCCGCATCCGGGCCTACATCCGCTGGAACGCGGCGGTGATGGTGACCCGTGCCAACGCGCGGACCAACGTCGGCGGCCACATCGCCACGTACGCGTCCGCGGCCTCGCTCTACGAGGTGGGCTTCAACCACTTCTTCCGCGGCAAGGACCACGGGGAGTCGGGCGACCAGATCTTCATCCAGGGCCACGCGGCCCCGGGCATCTACGCCCGTTCCTTCCTTGAGGGCCGTCTGGACGCGACCCAGCTCGACGCGTTCCGGCAGGAGCTGTCCCACGGGATCAAGGGCCTGCCCTCCTACCCGCACCCCCGGCTGATGCCGGACTTCTGGGAGTTCCCCACGGTCTCCATGGGCCTCGGCCCGATCGGCGCGATCTACCAGGCGCGGTTCAACCGCTACCTGCTCAGCCGCAAGATGAAGGACACCAGCCGCAGCCACGTCTGGTGCTTCCTCGGCGACGGTGAGATGGACGAGCCCGAGTCGCTCGGCGCGATCGGCGTCGCCGCCCGCGAGGAGCTCGACAACCTCACCTTCGTCATCAACTGCAACCTGCAGCGGCTCGATGGCCCGGTACGCGGCAACGGCAAGATCATCCAGGAGCTGGAGTCGTACTTCCGCGGCGCCGGCTGGAACGTGATCAAGGTCGTCTGGGGCCGCGACTGGGACCCGCTGCTCGCGGCCGACGTCGACGGCGTGCTGGTCAACCAGATGAACACGACGCCCGACGGTCAGTTCCAGACCTACTCGGTCGAGTCGGGCGCCTACATCCGGGAGAACTTCTTCGGCGGCGACCCGCGTCTGCGCAAGATGGTCGAGCACATGTCCGACGACGACATCCGCAAGCTGTCGCGCGGCGGCCACGACTACCGCAAGGTGTACGCCGCGTTCAAGGCGGCCCGCGAGCACGTCGGCCAGCCGACCGTCATCCTGGCCCAGACGATCAAGGGCTGGACGCTCGGCAAGGACTTCGAGGCGCGCAACGCCACGCACCAGATGAAGAAGATGAGCAAGGCCGAGCTCAAGGAGTTCCGCGACCGGCTCTACCTGCCCATCCCGGACAAGGACCTCGAGGCCGACCTTCCGCCGTACTACCACCCCGGCGAGGACAACGACGAGATCGCCTACATGAAGGAGCGCCGGGCGGCGCTCGGCGGCTACCTGCCCAAGCGGGTCATCCGCGCCAAGCCGCTCAAGCTCCCCGGCGACCCCGTCTACTCCGGCCTGCGCAAGGGTTCGGGCAAGCAGAACGTCGCCACCACCATGGCGTTCGTCCGCCTGCTCAAGGACCTCATGCGGGACAAGGAGATCGGCGCCAGGTTCGTGCCGATCATCCCGGACGAGGCCCGCACGTTCGGCGTGGACGCGATGTTCCCGACCGCGAAGATCTACTCGCCCCACGGGCAGACGTACGAGGCGGTCGACCGCGAGCTGCTGCTGTCGTACAAGGAGTCGACCGAGGGTCAGATCCTGCACGAGGGCATCAGCGAGGCCGGCTCGATGGGCTCGGTGCTCGCGGCCGGCACCTCGTACGCCACCCACGGCGAGCACATGATCCCGGTCTACATCTTCTACTCGATGTTCGGGTTCCAGCGGACCGCCGACCAGATGTGGCAGCTCGGCGACCAGATGGGCCGGGGCTTCCTGCTCGGCGCGACGGCCGGCCGCACCACGCTGAACGGCGAGGGCCTGCAGCACGAGGACGGCCACACCCCGCTGATCGCCTCGACCAACCCCGCCGCCGTCGCGTACGACCCGGCGTGGGCGTTCGAGATCGCGCACATCGTCAAGGACGGTCTGCGGAGGATGTACGGGGAGCACCCCGAGGACGTCTTCTACTACCTGACCGTCTACAACGAGCCCTACCCGCAGCCGGCCGAGCCGGAGAACGTGGACGTGGCGGGCATCCTCAAGGGCCTCTACCTCTACGCCCCGGCGTCGGGCGACGGGCTCAAGGCCAACATCCTGGTGTCCGGCGTGGCCGGCCCGTGGGCGCTGGAGGCACAGCGGATGCTGGCGGAGGACTGGGGCGTGTCGGCCTCGGTCTGGTCGGCGACCTCCTGGAGCGAGCTGCGCAGGGACGCCCTGGCCGTGGAGGAGCACAACCTGCTCAATCCCGACGCCGAGCAGCGCGTGCCGTACGTGACGACCAAGCTGTCGGGGGTGCCGGGGCCGTTCGTGGGCGTCAGCGACTACATGCGCGCCGTCCCGGACCAGATCGCCCAGTGGGTGCCTGGCGACTGGACCTCCCTCGGCACCGACGGCTTCGGTCTGTCCGACACGCGTTCGGCGCTGCGCCGCCACTTCCACGTGGACGCGGCCTCGATCACGCTGGCGGTGCTGACCCAGCTCGTGCGGCGCGGCGAGGTCAAGGCCGAGACGCTGCAGGAGGCCGTCGCCCGCTACCACCTCAAGAACGGGGTGACCGAGGTGTCGGCTCAGCAGACCCCGGAGACCAACGACACCCAGTCGATGGGCGTCTGATCCGCGGATCGTCCGGCGGCCCCCGTCTCGGCGGGGGCCGCCGTCGTCTCCGGCGTCCGCACCGCCCCTGAGCGGCGCGGAAGCGGCCTTGCGGTGCGCTACCGGCCGGTCCCAAGCCACCTCCAAGCAAGAGACAAGACCGTTCCATCACTCTTGCGGCCGTGGATGGAAATCTCAGGAAATACTTCGGCAGACTGACCGGGGGCATGGCCGCGATGGCGGCGTTCTCCCTGCTCGTCGTGGCCGCTCCCGCTTCGGCGGACGCCGGGGACGAGGTCCCCGTCGGCACCCGGCTGGCCGCTCGCACCCACCCGGCCGTGCAGCTCACCAGCATCACCTACTCCGGCGAGGTCGTCGTCCCGAGCAGCCGGGCCAAGGAGGCCGCGTGGGACCAGCTGACCAACGACGCCACCCGGGCCGTGCTCGCCGGCAAGATCCCCTCTGACGAGCGGAGCATCGCCAAGTTCCTCTTCCAGCGCGTGGCGGCCGACGTCGACCGGTATCTCCAGCCCGTCGGCCCGGAGCGCACGGTCAAGGCGCAGGTCGGCGGCATGTGCACGGGCTGGTGGGTGACCCCCGACGGCTACATGGTCACCGGCGCGCACTGCGTCGAGATGAGCAACGAGGAGCTGTCGCAGACCTTCGCGCAGCAGGCGCTGGAGAAGTTCAACAAGCAGGACGCGAAGGACATGATCAACGCCCTGCGGAACTTCGAGGCCGACAAGGAGATGGTCGAGCTCGTCCAGCAGATCTACGTCACCTTCAACAGCACCCACCTGGAGATCCGCGGCCTGCGCAAGAGCCTGTCGGTCCTGCAGAGCCTGCCCGGCGGCGGCGTCGACAAGACGGCCAAGGAGGTCCCGGCCGAGCTGGTGTCGGTCGGCGAGAGCTACCCGGGCAAGGACTTCGCGCTGCTCAAGGTCAACGGCCGGCAGAACCTGCCGACCGTGCCGCTCGGCGACGACGCCGACGTGCAGACCGGCGACACGCTCTACATCAGCGGATTCCCCGGCCTGGTGACCAACACACCGTGGTTCAGCCTCGAGTCGAAGCTCGACCCCGCGCTGACCGAGGGTCCGTACAACGCCAAGCGCACCACGCAGGAAGGCGTGCCGTACATCCAGACGCAGGCGCCCTCCTACCATGGCAACTCCGGGGGTCCCGTCTTCAGCCGTGCGGGCAAGGTCGTCGGCATGCTGATCGCCGGCACCGTGAGCGAGAACGGCGAGGCGTCGGAGAACGAGAGCTTCGTGCTCCCGGTCTCGATCATCAAGGAGAAGCTCAACGAGAAGAACGTCAAGCCCGCCGCGTCGCTGACGACGACGAAGTACAACGAGGCGCTCGACGACTTCTTCCAGCGGCACTACAAGGACGCGCTGCCGAAGTTCCGCGAGGTGCAGGCGCTGTTCCCGAGCCACCCGTACGTCGCGAAGTACATCACCGACTCGCAGCAGGCGATCTCGTCCGGCAAGGACGAGACCCCGCAGCCGGTGTGGCTGTGGGTCGCCATCGGCGCCGGTGGCCTGATCGTGGTCGGCGGCGGCGTCCTGCTGCTGCTCCTCATGCGCAGGCGCAGGAAGACCTCCTCCTCTCGGCAGGGCCAGTCGCCCTCGCCCGCGTACGGCGGGCCGTATCCCGGCGTGAACGGCGGCGGCTACCCGGCGCAGGTGGGCGGCGGCTACGACTGGCAGCCGGTGAACGGCCAGGTGCTCCACGAGCTGCCCGGGCTGCCGCAGGGCTGGCAGCCGCAGAGCCTGCCAACGGCCAATGGCAACCAGCCCGGGCGGGCGGGCGGAGGCTACGAGGCTGCGCGCTCGCACGACCACGATCCCCAGCGGCCGGGCGGGGGCTACGACCCCCAGCGGCCCGACGGCGCGACGCAGTACGTGCGACCCGCTCCCTCGCCCTACGGGCAGCAGCGGTCGCAGGCGGCCGCGGGCCAGGGCCCGGCCGACTCCGGGGCGCCGGACGTCGCCGACCTGGAGCGGGAGATCGCCGAGCTGCGCCGCCAGTTGCAGCACCGGCAGCCGGAGGCGTGACGAGGCCCCGCCACGGCGCCCGTGGTATCGGTCCGCGTGTCTCCACCAGACAGACGAAGCAACCGCGCACGAAACACCGCCACCGGCCTTCCTCGCAGGCACCGCCTCCGCAGGCGTGGCGAAGAGCCGCCGCCGGCCGCCCGTTCGGCACCTCGAACGGGCGGCCGGCGGACCCCACCCGACCGGCGGGGGCGGGGAACGGCCGTCCGAACGCCCTGACGGCCCGGAGGGGAAGGGACCGGAGGAAAGGCGCCGCAGGGGAAGCACGGGAGATCCCGGCGGGCGTCCGGACGGCCTGGGAACGCTCCGGCCGGTCAGGCGCCGGCCGGAGCGAAGATGCCGAAGAGATTGCGGGACGGGTCGTGGAGGTAGGCGAAGTCGGGGCCGCCCGCGTTGCCCACCACCTGGCTCAGCACCTTGCCGCCCAGGGCCTCCACCTGTCGGCAGGTCTCGGCCACATCCCGCACCAGCACGGTGAAGACGGCGTGGCCGGGCATGTCGCCACGGGTGCCGAACACTCCGCCGCGCGCCCCCTCGTCACCGTCGTAGCTGATGAGCCGGTAATCCATGCCCACGGCGGCCGAGCCCGCGTCGGTCCGGAACCGCCAGCCGAACAGGTCGCCGTAGAAGCGCTGGACCCCCTCGGGATCGTCGCTCGCGATCTCGAACCAGGCGACCGTGTTGACGGCGGGAGCAGCCGGGGCTTCCGGGGTGGCCGGGGTGGCGGGAGTGGTCATCGTCGGTCTCTTTCTCTCTTGCCTTCTGTGTCGGTGCTCGCCCTCCTGGGCGACGGCACCGGCTCCTGGGCGACAGCACGGGTTCCTGGGTGACGGCGCTGGTTCCTGGGCGACAGCACGGGCAGACGGCGTGACGAGCGGGGAAGGCGCTCGGCGGACCATGGCCGGTCCGTCCTGTGAGTAGAGCCTCCCGCCCCTAGGCGACACCCTCCTGTCGGCGTTTCCAGAAACTCGCGAACATCTTTTCGAATCGACGATCAGTCGAGCACCGGCGTCCGCGCGATCATGTCCGGCACTCCGGCGTCGAACGCCTCAAGGGGCCGGCCGGGCACCGGATCCTCGGTGAGGACGGCCTCGGCGATCCGGTCGAGCCGGAAGACGCGGACGGCGTCGCGCATCCGGCACCAGGCCACCAGATACCACCACCCGCTGCGCCCGCCGACGAACGCCCCGGGCTCCACCTCCCTTGTCGTCAGCACACCCTGGGCGTCGCTGTAGTGGATGCGCAGGACGACCCCCTTGAGCAGTGACTCCTCGATGACCCGGCCGATCGAGCCGGTGTATCGGGACTCCGGCTTGTCGTCGGTGAGGATCTGCACGCGGGCGGCCAGTTGCCGGGCCCGCTCCCCCTCCGGGCCGGGCATGGCGGCGACGAGCTTGCGCAGCGCGCTGCGCGCCTCGTCGGCGAAGGGCTGCTGTTCTGTGCGGCTGAGGGCGATCGCCACCGCCACGGCCTCGGCGGGGGTGAAGTTGAGCGGGGGCAGGGACATGCTCTTGTCCAGCGCGTACCCTCCCCTGCGCCCGACCTCCGCGTAGATCGGCACGCCGGCCTGCTGCAGCGCTGAGATGTCCCGCTCGATGGTCCGCGAGCTCACTTCGAAGCGCAGGGCGAGCTGACGCGCGGACCGGCAACGCGGGGAGATCGCCCGCAGGTCCTCGACGATCGCATAGAGCCGGTCGGTACGGTTCACGCCGCAGAGGGTAGGCCACCCCACCGACATTTCTCGCTGACGCGTTCGACTCCTACGCATCGAAGCACGTCAGAGCACGCCGGAACACGCCGGAACACGCCGGAACACGCTGGAGCGCGTCGAAGCACGCCGGAGCACATCGGAACGGAAAAGCGACGCCCGGCCACCCGGCTCGCGGATACGCGGGTGCCACGACTACGACTACGACTGCGCCGCGCCGGCTCACGCCGCCCACAGCTCTGCGGGGCGGCGGCTCAGCCGCCGACGGCCTCGGCGAGCTCGGCCAGGCGGTCACGCCCCGGCTCGGGGAAACGCTCGTCCAGGACCTCGGCCCAGGAGATCCGGTCGAGCCGGAAGACGCGCACGTCGTCGCGTAACCGGCACCAGGCGACCAGGTACCAGTGCCCGCCCCTGCCACCCAGGCAGACGCTGGGCTCGACGTCCCTGACGGTGGGCACGCCCTTGCTGTTCACGTATTCCACGCGCAGCACGTGCCGCCCGCGCAGCGCCGTGTCGATGGCGCGCTTCACGGACTCGGGGCCCGCGAGCGCGTACCCGCCCTGGTCGAGCCGGATCGGGACACCGGCCTCCCGGAGCCGCGCGACGTCGCGCACGACGGTGCTCCTGCTGACCCCGAGGCGCGAGGCGAGCTCGCGGGCCGGCAGGCATCCGGCGGACTGCAGCTCCCTCACCAGCGCGTCGCGGCGTTTCATGATTCGACGCTACGTCGATCAGTCCGGCGAAACCCGCCTAACACACCTCACTCGGACGCCACAGCACTATCACCCCAAGTCCGCGCCAGTCCCCCAGGGACGGGTGTTGCGGATGCGCTCGGGCGGTATCCCGCACAGGGCCGCGCGTTCGCACCCGAACCGCTGCCAGTCGAGCTGGCCGGGCGCGTGAGCGTCGGAGTCGATGGCGAAATCGCAGCCCATCTCGTACGCCAGCCGCATCAGGCGCTTGGGCGGGTCGAGCCGATCGGGCCTTGAGTTGATCTCCACCGCGACCCCGAACCTCCGGCACGCCTCGAAGACGATCTCGGCGTCGAACCGGGACTCCGGCCGCCCTCGTCCGCGCACGACCCGGCCGGTGCAGTGCCCGAGGACGTCCACGTGCGGGTCGGCCACCGCCGCGACCATCCGCCGGGTCATGTCGGCGGCCTCCATCCGCAGCTGCGAGTGGACGCTCGCCACCACGACGTCGAGCCGTTCGAGCAGCTCCGGCTCCTGGTCGAGCGAGCCGTCGGCGGTGATGTCCACCTCGATGCCGGTCAGGATCCGGAACGGCGGGCCGCCGTCCCCCGCGTACCGCTCATTGAGCTCGGCGACCACGTCGAGCTGCCGCCGCAGCCGGTCGGCGGACAGCCCGTGCGCGACGGTCAGCCGGGGCGAGTGGTCGGTCAGCGCCAGGTACTCGTGACCGAGCGCGCGGGCGGCGTCGGCCATCTCCTCGATGGACGACCCGCCGTCCGACCAGTCGGAGTGGCTGTGGAAGTCGCCGCGCAGCGCCGACCGCAGCGCCTGCGCGGCCTCGTCGAGGTCGACGTCCTTGGTGTCCTCAAGCCGCCGCAGGTAGGTCGGCACCGCGCCGTCCAGCGCCTCGGTGACGGCCAGGGCCGTGACCTTGCCGATGCCCCGCATGTCGGTCAGGCCACCGGTGCGCGCGAGCCGTACGAGCTCCTCCCGGGGCAGGTCCTCGATCGCGGCGGCGGCGCCGCGGAACGCACGGACGCGGTAGGTCGGCTCGCCGGCCCGCTCCAGCAGGAAGGCGATGCGCTTCAGCGCCTCGACGGGATCCACGTCCCGGACGCTACCCGGCGCACGGCATCTCAGCCGGGCACCGCATAACAGACCGATCAGGAACCCCGTGCCTGCCTGTCCCGTTCGTTCAGCGAGACGATAATGTGTGCCGATCTCTACAGCAGGAGCTCGATTGGCAGAGCCCGGGGAGAGCCCCCCACCGAAGACGACGCCCCCGGACGGCTCCTCCATGCCCCCGCACCCCATGGCCATGGGCACGCCGCCGCCGGGAACGCCGCCGCCGTCGAGCGGTGTCAAGTCCTCCACAGTGATCAAACTCGGCACCCTGGGCGTGCTGTCCGTCCTCGTCGTCGGCTTCTGCGCGGCGCAGGACGACTACGAGGAGATCGGCGCCGACTGCGTGGACACCTCGACGCTCAACCCGGACGGGTCGTACGTGGTCGTCGACGACGACCACTGCGACGACGACGGCGGCACCAGCCACTACTACGGCTCGCACGGCGCCTACCGCTGGTACTACGGCGGCACCCGCAACGGCGGCCGGGTCTACCGCGGGACGACGGTCCGGCCGGCCGACACCCAGATCACGACCCGGTCGGGGCGGGTCGTGCAGCGGGGTGGCTTCGGCTTCCACTCCGGCGGCGGCGGCTGAGCGGGGCCGGCACGTGCGCAGGCTGACCTCGGCGCCCAGGGAGGACTGGGCCGCCCTCATCGAGTCGCAGGGGCTCGCGTTCCACCGCTCCGCACACCCCGAGGGCCTCACCCGGCCCTACTGGGACGAGAGCGTCCACTACGTCTTCACCATGGACGAGATCCTCGCCCTGGAGGAGCAGGTCGAGGAGCTGCACGGGATGTGCCTGGCCGCGGCCGACCACATCGTGGCCTCCGGCCGGTTCGCCGACCTCGGCATCCCGCCGCACTGCCGTGCGGCCGTCGCGGAGTCGTGGCGGCGGCGCGACCCGCACGTCTTCGGCCGGTTCGACCTGCGTTACGACGGCACGGGACCGGCCAAGCTGCTGGAGTACAACGCCGACACGCCGACCAGCCTGGTCGAGAGCTCCGTCGTGCAGTGGTTCTGGCTGAAGGACGTGTATCCCGGAGACGACCAGTGGAACTCGATCCACGAGCGCCTCGTCGGCCGCTGGAAGTCCCTGCCGCTCCAGACGGGCCCGGCCCACTTCGCGTGGACCAGCGCCGACGAGACGGGCGAGGAGGCGATGACCATCGGCTACCTCCAGGAGACCGCGGAGCAGGCCGGGCTGGTCACGGCGGCGATCGCCATGGAGGACATCGGCTGGGACGCGCTGAACCGCCGGTTCGTCGACATGGAGCACCGGGTCGTCCGCACGTTGTGCAAGCTGTATCCCTGGGAGTGGATCGTCGCGGAGCCGTTCGCGCCGCACGCGATCGCGCAGCAGATCTCGATGACGTGGATCGAGCCGCTGTGGAAGATGCTGCTGTCCAACAAGGCTCTGCTGGCGATCCTGTGGGAGCTGTTCCCGGGCCACCCGAACCTGCTGCCCGCCTACCTCGACGGTCCCCGTGAGCTGGCCGGCGGCCCCGGCTACGTACGCAAGCCGCTGCTCGGCCGCGAGGGCGCCTCGATGCGGATCGCCGCGCCGGGCGTCGAGGTGGAGACCGAGGGCGACTACGGCAGGGAGGGCTTCGTCTACCAGGAGTTTCTGCCCTTACCGGACTTCGACGGCTGGCGTCCGGTGCTCGGGGCGTGGGTGGTCGACGAGGAGCCGGCCGGGCTCGGCATCCGGGAGACCTCCGGCCTCGTCACCGACGACACGTCCAGTTTCGTCCCCCACCGCATCCACGGCTGAAAGCGAAGGCCCCCCGTGAACACCACAACCTCCATCGCCGACGTGCTCGCACACGGCGCCCTGGCGATCCTCGCGTACGCCATCCTGGGCGTGCTGCTGCTCGTCGCCGGGTTCTACGTCATCGACCTGGCGACGCCCGGGCGGCTCAGCAAGGTCATCCGTACCGACCGCAATCCCAACGCCACGGTGCTGGCCGCCTCCAGCGTCGCGGGCGTCGGGCTCGTCGTGGCGGCCTCCATCTGGTCGTCCGGCGGCGCGCTGCGCGAGGGACTGCTCGCGACGCTCGTGTTCGGCCTGGTGGGCATCGCCGTGCAGACGCTCGGCATGGTGGCCTTCGACAAGGTCGCCGGCATCTCCGTGCGCGAGCTGGTCCGGGAGACCACGCTGCAGCCCGCCGCCGTCCTCCTCGGCGTGACGCACTTCTTCATCGGCCTCATCACGGCCGTCGCCGTCATCTGACCCGTACGGACGCCGTCCCGCCCGTATGGAGGCCGTACCTCGCCGGTCGAAGACGTGCCGGTGAAAGATTCATCGGCACCCGGGAGGAGGCCCAGGTGGGAGCGTCACATGTCCCATCGAGGCATTTCCGGAGATACGCCTGTATAGACCGTTCCCGCCCAAAGGGCCTACTCTCCTCCTCGTGATCACGGGGACCGCGACGTCCGGGCGACCGGCGGAGGAGCCACCCCGGGAAGGCAGCGACCCCGACGACACCCTGGAGGCAGCCGCCGTGGACGGAACGGCCGTCGCCGAGCCCGGAGACACCGCAGGCGCCCAGGCGGTCGGCGAGGCAGCCGGCGAGGCGGAGTCCGGAGCCCCAGGCGGTGCCACAGCCGCCGTCGAACCGGAGGAACGGCCGGGCGGCGAGGCGGCCCCGCGCCCCGCCGCGCGGTTCCTCAGGTCCCACCGGCACCTGATCGCGGTGTCCGTGCTCTGCGCGTTGTCGTCGGCCCTGAACTGCAGCCTCTCGCTGCTCAGGTTCGCCCACTTCCAGGTGGCCACCTACGACCTGGTCATCTTCGACCAGGCGGTGCGCGGATACTCACACTTCTCGGCGCCCACCGTGCCGCTGCGCGGGGTCACCGGCGGCCTCGGCATGGACTACATCCAGCTCGCCGACCACTTCTCGCCGATCCTGGCCGTGCTGGCGCCCCTCTACTGGCTGCACGACGGGCCCGTGACGCTGCTCGTGGCGCAGGCCGTGCTGTTCGCCCTGGCCATCCCGTTCGTGTGGATGTTCACCCGCCGCGTGCTGGGCACCCCGCACGCCTACCTCGTCTCCATGGCGTACGCCATCTCCTGGCCGATCGCGCAGGCGACGGCGGTGGAGTTCCACGAGGTGGCCTTCGTGCCGCTGCTGAGCGCGATCGCCGTCGAACGGCTGCACGCCGGGAGGCGGCTGCCCGGCCTGCTCGCGGTGCTCGGCCTGCTGCTCACCAAGGAGGACCTGGGCCTCATGGTGGCGGGCATCGGGATCTGGCTGTTCTTCACGGGGCAGCGCAGGCTCGGCGCCGGGCTGGCGTTCACCGGGGTGGCCGTGTTCGAGGTGGTGCGCAAGTTCCTGATCCCCCTGGCGGGCGGCAACCCGGCGTACTACACGCGCTACTCCAAGCTCGGCGAGGACCTGCCGCAGATGCTGTGGAGCGCCGTCACGCGGCCGCACGAGTTCGTGGGCATGCTCTTCGACGACCACTCGAAGTGGGACACCTGGGGTCTGCTGCTGTGGCCGGCGCTGTTCGTGTGCCTGCTGTCCCCGCTGGTCCTGGCGGCGCTGCCGCTGATCCTGGAGCGGCTGCTGGCCGACTCGGACAACTGGTGGTCGACCGGCTGGCACTACGACGCGTTCGTGGTGTTGATCCTGCTGATGGCCGGGGTCGACGGCGCGGCCAGGCTCATCCGGTGGCTGGAGCGGCGCGGGGTGCCGCGCCCCGGGCACGGCCTGCGGCTGGCCTACGCCGCCGCGGTCTTCGCGGTCGCGGTCACCACGGTCCCCTACCGGCCGTTCGACAACCTGATGAGCCCGGACTTCTACCACTCCGACCCGCGTACGGAGGCCAGGGAGCAGGCCATGAGCCTGGTCCCCGACGGCGTGGTGGTGGAGGCGAGCGACGACTTCGGCGCGCGGCTTTCCGGCCGGACGACCGTGCTGTGGTGGGACTACCAGAAGCGCGGCACTCCCTGGATCGTGGCCTCGGTCAACAACGATCTGCGCGGCGTGGTGGACAGCTACCTGACCGAGGGCTACGAGCTGCGCCTCGACCGGGACGACATCGTCGTCCTTCACCGCATCGGCGCCTGAGGCCGCGGGCCGCCCTTCCGACCTGCGGTGACGGCGTCCACACCCCCGTACGGCACGATCACCGCGATGACCTGGCACGCTAGAGGGCGTGAGCGATCGGGGCGGGTGGAACGGCGGACAGGTGCGTACGGACGAGCACAGGGACGACTTCGTCCGGATGGCCGGAGACGATATGCCGATGAGCGACAAGATCAGGGAGGACACGGCCCGGCGGCTCGACCGCGCCATGGGCAGCCTCGGGACGGCCGCGATGGCCCGGATGGAGGAGCGGCTGGCCTGGTATCGCGCGCTGTCGGCGGAGGACAGGTCGTGGGTCGGCCTGGTCGCGCAGGCCGGCATCGCGGCGTTCGTCGAGTGGTTCGGCCACGCGGGCGAGGGGCGGCCGACGCCGAGCATCGAGTTCTTCGGCACCGCGCCGCGCGAGCTCAAGCGCAGCGTGTCGCTCCAGCAGACGGTCGACCTCGTCCGCATCGTCGTCGAAGTCGTCGAGGCCCAGGTCGAGGAGCTGGCCGCGCCCGGCGGCGCGGAGCCGCTGCGGCACGCGATGCTGCGCTACACGCGCGACGTCGCCTTCGCCGCCGCCCAGGTGTACGCCAGGGAGGCCGAGGCGCGCGGCTCGTGGGACGCGCGGCTTGAGGCGCTGATCGTGGACGCGCTGGTGCGCGGCCAGGTCGACGACGGGCTGCACTCGTGGGCCGCCGCGCTCGGCTGGACCTCCACGCCCGTCGTCGTCTTCGCCGGGTACGCCCCGGGCGAGGAGCCGCAGAGCGTCATCGACGGGCTGCGCGACAAGGGGCGGCGCCTCGGCCACGAGCTGCTCGCCGGGGTGCAGGGCGACCGGCTCATCGTCATCGTGGGCGGCGCGGACGGCGTCAAGGACGCGGCGCGCGGCGTGGTGGCGCGCTTCGGCGCGGGGCCCGTCGTGATCGGGCCGGAGGTGCCCGACCTGCACGCGGCGGCCAGGTCGGCCCGCGCCGCCATCGCCGGCCTGCGCGCCGCCGCCGGCTGGCCCGACGCCCCGCGCCCGGTCCTCGCCGAGGACCTGCTCGCCGAGCGCGCGCTGGACGGCGACGAGGACGCCAGGGCCCAGCTGGTGGAGAACGTCTACAAGCCGCTCGCGGGGACCCCGCTGCTCGACACGCTCGCGACGTACCTGGAGCAGGGGACCTCCCTTGAGGCGACGGCCCGGCTGCTGTTCGTCCATCCCAACACCGTGCGATACCGTCTACGTAAGATCACGGAACTGACCGGGTACCAGCCCACGGAGGGGCGGTCCGCATTCACCCTCCAAGTGGGTCTCATACTCGGGCGCCTGTCCGTAACCTGAGCCGGGTGCCTTAATCGGTTCGACACCGAAACTGTAGGGACCCCACAACGCGGCGGCCACAAAGTTCGTTCGGATCTCCATCGGTGTGGTGAACCTCTACAGGGCAGGGTTAAGTACGTGCTCGTCATCGTCGCTCCGGGCCAAGGCGCCCAAACCCCAGGATTTTTCAGTCCGTGGCTCGAGATACCCGAGTTCCGCGAACGGATCTCCGCATGGTCGGAGATCGTGGAGCTCGATCTCGTGGCATACGGGACGACCGTCGGCGCCGACGAGATCCGCGACACCGCCGTGGCCCAGCCCCTGCTTGTGGCGGCCGCCCTGGCGTCGTTCGAGACGCTCGGTGTCCGGCCCGACATGGTGGCGGGGCACAGCGTGGGCGAGTTCGCCGCCGCCGCGATGGCCGGGGTGCTGACCCCCGAGCAGGCCCTCGCCCTGGTGCGCGAGCGCGGCCGGGCGATGGCCAAGGCCGCCGCCGTCACCGAGACCGGCATGAGCGCGGTGCTCGGCGGCGCGGAGGAGGACGTCCTCGCCGTGATCTCCAAGCACGGGCTGACCCCCGCCAACATGAACGGCGCGGGCCAGATCGTCGCGGGCGGCACGCGCGCGCAACTGGAGGCCTTCGCGGCCGAGCCGCCGGACAAGGCGCGGGTGCGCCCCCTGGCGGTCGCCGGAGCCTTCCACACCGTCCACATGGCCCCCGCCGTCGACCATCTGCGCGCCGAGGCCTCGGCCCTCAGCCCCGCGGACCCGTCGGTCACGCTGCTGTCCAACTCCGACGGCGCGGCCGTCGACGCCGGAGGCGAGTTCCTCGACCGCCTGGTCGCTCAGGTGGCCAACCCGGTCCGGTGGGACGCCTGCATGGCGACGATGGCCGATCACGGCGTCACCGTCATGATCGAGCTGCTGCCCGGCGGCACGCTGACAGGCCTGGCCCGGCGGGCCCTGCCCGGCGTGAAGACCGTGGCGCTCAAGACCCCTGCCGACCTGGACACCGCCCGGGAGGTGCTGCAGTGAAGCTCGGCCAAGGCGCCCCCGCGGCGAGGATCCTCGCGTTCGGCGGCTACCAGCCCGCCCAGATCGTGACCAACCACGACCTGGCCGCCCGGCTCGACACCAACGACGAGTGGATCCAGAGCCGCGTCGGCATCAAGGAACGCCGCGTGGCGGGCCCGCAGGAGTCGGAGATCGACCTCGCGGTGCAGGCGGGCGGCAAGGCCCTGGCGGCCAGCGGCCTGTCCAGCGACGACATCGACCTGGTGATCGTGGCGACCTGCACGATCGAGACCCCGATTCCCAACGCCGCCGGCCGCGTCGCCCACCGGCTCGGCATCACCGCCCCCGGCGCCTTCGACCTCAACGCCGCGTGCGCCGGGTTCTGCTACGCGCTGGCCGCCGCCTCCGACGCGGTGCGGTCGGGCTCGGCGACCAACGTGCTGGTCGTCGGCACCGAGAAGCTCAGCCAGTGGGTCGACAGCGAAGACCGGTCGACGGTGGTGATCTTCGCCGACGGCGCGGGCGCCGCGGTCGTGGGCCCCTCCGACCGGCCGGGCATCGGCCCGGTGGCCTGGGGCAGCGCCGGCGACAAGGCCGAGGCGATCATGGTCAAGGACCGCCGGTCCTTCCTCCACCAGGAAGGCCAGACGGTGTTCCGCTGGGCCACCACCGCGCTTCACCCGGTGGCCAAGCTCGCCTGCGAGCGTGCGGGCGTGGACCCCGCCGACCTGGCCGCCTTCGTCCCCCACCAGGCGAACCTGCGCATCGTCGAGGCCATCGCGCGCAAGCTGGGCGCCGACAACGCCGTCGTCGCCAGGGACATCGTGCTCGCCGGCAACACCTCCGCCGCGTCGATCCCGCTCGCGCTCTCGCGCATGATCGAGCGCGGCGAGGTCCAGTCGGGCGGCCTGGCCCTGCTGCTGGGCTTCGGCGCCGGGCTCACCTACGCCTCCCAGGTGATCGAGATCCCCTGAGGAACTTGTACGGCCTGCCGTACAGAGCTGGGGCAACCCAGGAAACCGGAAGACAGTAAATCCAAGGAGTAGTCGCGACATGGCACTGACCGAGCAGGAGATCCTCGCGGGCCTCGGCAAGATCATCAACGAGATCACCGGCATTTCGGCCGACGAGGTCACCCCGGAGAAGAGCTTCGTGGACGACCTGGACATCGACTCGCTCTCCATGGTCGAGATCGCCGTCGCGGCCCAGGACGAGTTCGGCGTCGAGATCCCCGACGACCAGCTCAAGCACCTGAAGACCGTCAAGGACGTCGTCACCTTCATCCAGGCCTGACCTGCCGTACGACGGTCGCGCGGACGTGCCCGCCTCGCTCCGGCGAGGCGACAGGGCGCGTCCGGCCCCCTTTCACGCCCTGATAGCAAGAGGAGTGCAGACAAGTGAGTAAGGACCGGGTACGTGTCGTAGTCACCGGGCTCGGCGCGACGACGCCCCTCGGTGGAGACGTCGCATCGACCTGGTCGGCGCTCCTCGAGGGGCGGTCGGGCATCCGCCCGCTCACCGAGGACTGGGTCGACTCCGTGCCGGTGAAGTTCGCCGGCTTGGCGGCCGTCGATCCGGCCGAGGTCCTGCCGCGGCCCGAGGCCCGCAGGCTCGACCGCAGTGAGCAGTTCGCGCTGATCGCCGCTCGCCAGGCATGGCAGGACGCGGGCGCCCCCGAGGTTCCCGCCGAGCGGCTCGGCGTCTGCGTGTCCAGCGGCATCGGCGGCATCGGCACCACGCTGTCGGCCTACGACACCTTCAAGGAGAAGGGCTGGCAGCGGCTGTCGCCGTTCACCGTCCCAATGCTCATGCCGAACGGCCCGGCGGCATGGGTGGGCCTGGAGCTCGGCGCGATGGCCGGGGTCCACGCCACCGTCTCCGCCTGCGCGTCCGGCGCCGAAGCCATCGGCTACGCCATGGAGATGATCCGCAGCGGCCGGGCCGACGTCGTGGTCGCCGGTGGCACCGAGGCGGCGATCCACCCGCTGAACATCGCGGCCTTCGCCGCGGCGCGGGCCATGTCCACGAGGAACGACGAGCCCGAGCGGGCCTCCCGCCCCTGGGACCGGGGCCGTGACGGCTTCGTCCTCGGCGAGGGCGCCGGCCTGCTCGTGCTGGAGTCGTACGAGCACGCGGTGGCCCGCGGCGCCCGGATCTACGCCCAGGTGGCGGGCCTGGGCATGTCCGCGGACTCCCACCACATCACCCAGCCGGAGCCCGAGGGCCGCGGCGTCATGATGGCGATGACCCAGGCCATGACCGACGCGGACCTGACCGGCCGGGACATCCTCCATGTCAACGCGCACGCGACCTCCACGCCCGCGGGCGACGTCATCGAGGCCCGGGCCATCCAGAAGTCGATCGGATCGCACCCCCTCGTCACGTCGACCAAGTCGATGACCGGGCACCTGCTCGGCGGCGCCGGCGGCATCGAGTCGGTGTTCACGATCAAGGCGCTGGCCGATCGCGTCGTTCCGCCCACCATCAACCTGGACGACCTCGACGAGGGCGTCGAGCTGGACATCGTGCGTGCCAAGCCGCGCGACCTCCCCGGGGGGCAGATCGCGGCGGTGAACAACTCCTTCGGGTTCGGCGGACACAACGTCGCCGTGGCCTTCACGACGGTCTGACTAGGGAGTCTCGAATGACAGTGCTGGACAGCAGGACGGTGGCCGACGCCGCCGGAGCAGCCGCCGTCGACCATCGTGACCCCCTGGTGCGCCTCGGCCACCTGCTGGACGAGGGCTCGATCCGGCCGATCACCCCCGAGGACAAGAGCGGCGTGCGTGCGGTGGCCGGGCGCGTCGAAGGTGTGCCGGTCGTGGCGTTCTGCAGCGATGCCCGGGTCCAGGGCGGCGCGATGGGCGCGGAGGGCTGTGAGCACATCGTCCACGCCTACGACGTGGCCGTGCGCGAGCGGGTGCCGATCATCGGCCTCTGGCACTCCGGCGGCGCCCGGCTCGCCGAGGGCGCGGAGTCCCTGCACGCGGTCGGCCGGGTGTTCGCCGCCATGACCAAGGCGTCGGGCGTGGTCCCCCAGATCTCCGTCGTGGTCGGCCCGGTGGCCGGCGGCGGCGCCTACGGCCCCGCCCTGACCGACATCGTGATCCTCGCCGACAACGGCCGCATCTTCGTCACCGGACCGGACGTCGTGCGCAGCGTGACCGGCGAGGAGACCGACATGGCCTCGCTCGGCGGGCCGGAGCCGCACAGCAAGCGCAGCGGCGTCGTCCACGTCGTCACCAAGGACGAGCCCGAGGCGATGCTGCGGGCCCGTCAGCTCGCCTGCCTGCTCGGCCACCAGGGCCGCGTGCGCGGCGATGTCGACGAGGTCGACTTCGGCACCCTGCTCCCCGACAACCCCCGCCGCGCCTACGACGTGCACCCGCTGGTCAAGGGGCTGCTCGACGAGCCCGGCGTGGAGCTGCACCCCAAGTGGGCGCCGAACATCGTCACCACCCTGGGCCGGCTCGGCGGCCGCACGGTCGGCGTCATCGCCAACAACCCCATGCGGCTCGGCGGCTGCCTCGACTCCACCTCCGCAGAGAAGGCCGCCCGGTTCGTCCGGATGTGTGATGCCTTCGGGGTGCCGCTGGTGGTGCTCGTGGACGTGCCGGGCTACCTCCCCGGAGTCGGCCAGGAGCACGACGGGATCGTACGGCGCGGCGCGAAGCTGCTGCACGCGTTCGCCGAGGCGTCCGTGCCCCGCATCACACTGATCACCCGCAAGGCGTACGGCGGCGCCTACATCGCGATGAACTCCCGCTCGCTCGGCGCGACCCGCGTGTTCGCCTGGCCGGGCATCCAGGTGGCGGTCATGGGCGCGGTCGCCGCGGTGCGCATCCTCAAGCGGCGTGAGCTCGCCGCCGCCCCGGAGGAGGAGCGCTCCGCGCTCGAGGCCCGGCTGGCCGAGGAGCACGAGAAGACGGCGGGCGGCCTGCAGCGCGCCCTCGACCTCGGCGTGATCGACGAGGTGATCGAGCCGGCCAAGACGCGTGGCGCGATCGCCCGGGTGCTCTCCCAGGCCACCCCGGCCCGGGGCGCCCACGGCAACATCCCGCTCTGACGACGCGTGAAAGGCGCCGGTCCCCACTCAGGGGGCTGGCGCCTTCGCGTATGGAGGCGGGCGTCAGACGGCCGCGTGCAGCCAGCGCACCGGCGCGCCCTCGCCCGCGTACCGGAACGACTCCAGCTCCTCGTCCCACTGCTTGCCGAGCAGCCGGTCGAGCTCGTCCTCAAGGACGACCCGGCCCTGGGCGGCCATCAGCATCACGTTGCGTAGCCGGTCCTCGGGGATCAGGATGTCCCCGTTCGCGCCGACGACCGCCGTGAAGGCGCCCAGCGTCGGCGTGTAGGCGTGCCGGGAGCCGTCGACACCCGGCGAGGCGTCTTCGGTTATCTCGAACCGGATGCGCTGCCAGCCCATGAGTGAGGACGTGATCGCCGCGGCCGTGCCGGGACGCCCCTCCCACTCGGCCTGGGCCCGCAAGGTCCCGGGCGCGGCGGGCTGGGCGGTCCACGTCAGGTCGACGGGAACGCCAATAACGCCTGCGACGGCCCACTCGATGTGCGGGCACAGCGCAGGCTGAGCCGAGTGGACGTACAGGACGCCACGAGCAGCAGCCACCGGACCTCCCAATTCGCATGAGGTGCGCCTTCCCCAACGGCCTCATACTTGGAATGATCACGGTTAGATGACTGTAGGAGAGACTACCGTCCGTCGCAGCCTGGCACCAGAGGGGGGTCATACCGATTGCGCTTGGCGACCAACTGAATCGGGAAGGACGCGTTCCGTAACCATCACGGAAAGGCCCCCCGATGCACAGCCGGCTCGTCGAACCCCTTCCGGGACGGCCCGTTCTCATCCGGCCGGACGAACTCCTGACCTCCTCCCCCGCCGCCGTCGCCCGGTGGACCCTGGCCTCCGAGCCCCTTCCGGGCGCCGGCCGCGTCCATCGCGTACGGCTGCCGCCGGGCACCGACGTGATCGACCTGACGGCCACGCTCCGCGACCGGGGGCACGCCGCCTCCCCCAACCACGTCCTTTCCGGCCAGCCGCTGTTCTTCGGCGGGCCCGGCGGGCCGCCCCTGCCCGCGGCGGCGCCGCCGTACGAGCCGGGTGAGCCGGGCGAGGTCACCGTGGCGGTCCTCGACACCGGCGTGGCGCCGCACCCCTGGCTGGCGCGGTGGTACAGCGACGACATCGCCGAGACTCCCGACGCGGACGGCGACGGCGCGCGCGACCGGCAGGCGGGGCACGGCACGTTCGTGGCCGGGCTGATCCTGCGGCACGCGCCCGGCGTACGGCTGCGCGTCCTGCGCCTTCTCGACAGCGACGGCGTCAGCGACGAGGCGGCGCTGCTGCGCGCGCTCCCCGCGCTGCGCGGCGGCCGGACCGACGTGCTGAACCTCTCCTTCGGCGGGCACACCTTCGACGACGCGCCGCCCCTCGGGCTGGCCGAGGCGCTCGCGGGCTTCCCCGCCGTCGTCGCGTGCGCGGGCAACACCGCGTCGTCGCGTCCCTTCTGGCCCGCGGCCCTGCCCGGCGTGGTCGCGGTCGGCGCGCTCGACGGCGACGCCAGGGCCGGCTTCTCCGCGTACGGGCCCTGGGTGGACGTCTGGGCCCCGGGCGTCGGCCTGGTCAGCAGCTTCCTCGATTACGGCGACTTCCACGGCTACGCCACCTGGAGCGGTACCTCGTTCGCCGCCGCCGTCGTCACCGGCGCGCTCGCCCGCCTGTGCCGGGAGGCTTCGCCGGGCCCGGCCGTACGGCGCCTGCTCGACGGCGGCCGGCAGGTGGCGGATATCGGGGTGGTCGTGACGAGCGGAGATCGATAGGGTTCCAGTCACCAAAGGCTTCCCTCCGATCGCGCAGAGTGACAGATGCCGACAGACAACTCCCTCGCCATCATCGACCAGGCCGCCTGGGAGGACCTGGTCGCCCGATTCGACGGCAGGATGTGGGCGGTCGCCCGGGCGTTCGGGCTGAGCGCCGCCGACGCGGCCGACGCCGTGCAGGGCGCATGGCTCCGGCTCGTGGAGAACGCGGGCGCGATCCGCGACCCCGAACGGATCGGCGCGTGGCTCGTCACCACGACCCGCCACGAGGCGGCCCGGCTCAGCCGCAGGGCACGCGGTGAGGTGGTCTCCGACCTGGACGTGCCGGACACGGCGCTGCCCGACCCCACGGCGGCGGTTGTGGACGCCGAATTCGGCAGGCAGGTGTGGCGCAGGCTCGACCTGCTCGGTGAGCCGTGCCGGTCGCTCATCCGCCTCTACGTGCTCCACCCCGAGGCGCGGTACGCCCAGATAGCCGTCCGTCTCAATCTGCCGGTGGGCAGCATCGGTCCCACCCGGGCCCGCTGCATGGCCCGCCTGCGCACCCTGGTGGAGGAGGAGACCTCGTGAGGGAGGAATACCTGCTGGCGGCCCTGCGGATGGGAGCGGGCGCCGATCCGGTGCCGGAAGGCGTGTCGGCCTCCGCCCGGGCGGTCTTCGGCCTGCGGGTGCCCGGAGGAGTGCCCGCCGGGCCGGTCGACGTCTCCGTGCCGCCGGGAGCCCGCTCCTCCTCCGAGGCCGGGGCGGCGCCGGCCGGCCTCCGGCGCTTCAGCGCGGACGGCCTGGTCATCGATGTCGAGACGACCGTCGCCGACGGGCACCTGGAGGTGGCGGGTCAGGTGTCCCCCGCCCCCGGGCAGGACGCCAGGATCGAGGTGCGGACCCCGCACATCGCCAAGGTCCGCGTGCCCTCCGGCAGCGGCCACTTCGCGGTGGCCGGTCTGCCGCCCGGATGGGTCAGCGTCGTCTGCCACCGGCCCGGCCACCCTCCCGTCTTCACCCGCTGGATCCACGCGCGCCCATGACTTCTTCCGGGGACCCGCTGGACGTGGGCCTGCTCGACAGGGCCGAGGCCGCCGTGCGGCTGTCCGCGACCGACCCTCGGCTGGCCCTCGCGGAGGCGAGAGCCGTACTGGACCTGGCCGCGGGCGCGTACGGCGAGGCGGCGTCGGTGGCGCTGCGCGCGACGGCGCTGGCGGCTCGCGAGCTGGGCGACCTCGAACTCGCCGGAGAGCGGCTGGAGGAGGCGATAGCGGCGGCGGGCCATGGGCTCCCGCGCCGGGTGGCGCAGGCCAGGATGTCGCTCGTCACGGTCAGGGCCCAGCTCGGCGACCCCGAGGGCGGGCTGCGCCTCGCCGACCTCGCCGAGCGGGATCTCACGGGAGCGGACCTCGCGAGGCTCGGCGTGCAGCGGTCGGTCGCCCTGATCCTGCTGGGGCGGCACGAGGAGGCCGTACGGCACTGCGACCGGGCGATCGGCCTGCTGGACGACGATCCCCTCTTCCGGGCGGGCGGGCTGCTGAACCGCGGCCTTGCCCACACCTACCTTGAGCAATACGGCGAGGGCGAGGCCGACCTGGCCGAGTGCGCCCGGGTCGCGAGGGCGGCCGGCCTGGACCACGTCGCGATGCTGGCGGAGGGCAACCTGCCGTTCGTGGCCGCCCGGCGCGGCGACATCGCCGCCGCCTTCGCGCGATACCGCGCGGCCGAGGCCGCGCTGTTCGGCTACCCCGAACGGCTCGCCGTGATGCGTACGGACTTCGCCGAGGTGCTGGTGGCCGCACGGCTGCCCGGTGAGGCGCGCACGCTGCTCGAACAGGCCGTCCCCGAACTGGTCGCGGCCGGGGCTCAGGCGGCGCTCCCCGGCGCGCGGCTGCTGCTGGCCCAGGCCGCGCTCCTCGCCGGGGACGCCCCGCTGGCCGAGACGACGGCGCGTACGGCGCTCGCGGAGCTGGACGCGCAGGGCAGGGCGGCCTGGCTGCCGCTGGCCAGGGAGGTCGTCCTACGCGCCCGGCTCGCGGAGACCCCCACCCCGCCGGCCGCGCACGCACGGGACGCGACGGCGCGGACCCAGGCCGGCGGCACACGGGACGCGACGGCGCAGACCCAGGCCGGCGGCACACGGGATGCAACGCCGCAGACCCAAGGCGGCGGCACACGGGATGCGACGCCGCAGACCCAAGGCGGCGACAGGCCGAGCGCGACGGGGGCCGAGCGCCTGGTCACCGACCTGGTCGCCTGCGCCGACGACCTCGCGGCGTGCGGCTGGCCCGGGGCCTCGGCGGCGCTGCGGCTCACCGCCGCGGCGGCGGCCGTGCGGCTGGGCGCGATCACGCCCGCCCTCCCGCAACTCGATCGCGTCGCCGCCACCGCCACCCGCCCGCTCGTGCGGTGGCACGCGGTGGCGATGCGGCACCGGTTGGACGGGGACCTCGATCGGGCCCTGGCGGCCGCGGCACGGGGCATCGACGCCGTGCACGCGCCGGGCGGCGGCGCCCAGAGTGACGACGCCCAGAGTGACGGCGCCGGTCCGCGCGACCGGGACCCGGATCGGGACCCGGCTCGGAACGCGGCTGGGGACGCGGATCGGGACCCGGATCGGGACCCGACTCGGGACGCGGAACTGCGGGTGCACGCGGCGCGGCCGGCCGAGGATCTCGCCGCGTTCGGCCTGGAGATCGCCCTCGACCGGGCCCGGCGGACGGGCGACGCGCGGACGGTGCTCGTGTGGGCCGAGCGATGGCGGGCGGTCGTGCGCGGCGCCGCGGCTCCCACGTCAGCGCTTCACGGTGTGCCGCCCGCCGGATCCGGGCTCCTCGTGGAGCTCGTACGGCGCGGCGACGACCTGTTCGCCGTCACCGCCGGTTCGAAGGGATGCGTGCTGCGGGCCCTCGGCTCCTACCAGGCGGCGGTGGAGGCGACCGTGCGGATCCGGTACGGCCTGCGCCGCCGCGCTCTGCAAGACGCCCTGCGCGATGCCCCGCGCGACGCCCGGCACGACGCCCTGCGCGACGCCCGGCACGACGCGGGCGATCTTCCCGGGGCTGCGGACGCGGGCGATCTTCCCGGGGCGGCGGACGAGGGGATCGCCCGTGAGCTGTCCGCGCTCGACCACGCCCTCCTGTCCGGTCCCGGCACCCTCACGTCAGCGGGGGGCCGGCCCGGCGGGCCGGTGACGATCGTGCCCACCGGAGCGTTGTGCACGCTCCCCTGGCCGCTGCTTCCCTCGCTGCGCGGCCGGCCCGTGTCGGTGGCGGCCGACGCCGCCGCGTGGCTCGCCCCGCGCCCGCGCCCGGCCGGTGTCCCTCTGGTGCTGTCACTCGCGGGACCGGGGCTCGACCACGCCGCGGCCGAGGCCGACATGGTGGCCGCCGCGCACGCGCGGTCGCGGCGCGTCGCGGCCACCAGGGCGGAGGCGCTCGGCGCGCTGGAGCGGGCCGACGTGCTCCACATCGCGGCCCACGGGATGTTCAGCCCGCGTGGGCCCATGCTGTCGCAGATCATGCTCGACGACGGGCCGCTCATGGCCTATGACCTGCTGGCCGCGCGGCGGGTCCCCCGTCTCGTGGTGCTGTCGGCCTGCGACGCCGGGATGGCCCACGCCCCGGTGGACGGCGCGGCGCTGGGCCTCGCCGGGGCCTTCCTCGACGGCGCCGCCCGCAACGGGGACGCCGCGTGCGTGGTGGCCGGCGTGGTGCCGGTGCGCGACGACGAGGCGCTGACGCTCATGACGGTTTTCCACACGCTGCTCGCCGAGGGGCGCTCCCCCGCCGAGGCGCTGGCCCAGGCGTCGGAGAAGACGGCCGTGCCGGGCTTCGTCTGCTTCGGCGCCGGCGACGAGCCCCTCGTCGCCGTTTGACGCGCCGCGCCCTCACCGACGGCGCTGCCTGCCGCCCTCCGCATCCCGCCGCCCCCCGTATCCCGCTGCCGCGCTCCGCATCCCGCTGCCGCCTTCCGCATCCCGGTCGGGGGGCGCCCACGGTCGCGCCACTCCCTATCCCGTCAGCCGGTCGCGACCGGCCTTCCGGGGTCGGCGACCCAGTTGGACCACGAGCCGGCGTACAGGGCGGCCGACAGCCCGGCGATCTCCAGCGCGAGCACCTCGTGGGCGGCCGTGACCCCCGATCCGCAGTACGCGCCGACGGGCAGGC
The DNA here is from genome assembly GCF_006874465.1 of Microbispora bryophytorum. Classification (GTDB taxonomy): domain Bacteria; phylum Actinomycetota; class Actinomycetes; order Streptosporangiales; family Streptosporangiaceae; genus Microbispora; species Microbispora bryophytorum. The sequence goes on from NZ_VIRL01000013.1 coordinate 41,505, forward strand.
CCTCGACCGCCCCGAGGCTGTTGAAGCGCTCGCGGAGGAACTCCCTGTTGTGGAATCGCCCGCCGGGCTCGACGTTCCCGGTGGTGGGGGCGCTGACCGCGCCCGGGATGTGCCCGGCGACCGGGTCGATGGGCTCCACCTCACCCCGGTAGCGCTCGGCCGCCCTGGCGTCGAGCAGCACGCCGTCGGACGCCAGCGCGGCGGCCTGATCGGCGTCGAGTACCGGCATCCCTCCCGGCCGCGCGGTGAAGTCGCCCGGCGGGACGGGGCTCTCGTCCTTGGCCAGCGGCAACCCCGCCCGGGTCCAGGCCCGCAGCCCGCCGTCGAGCACACGCACGTCGCCGTGGCCGAAGTAACGCAGCGTCCACCAGGCCCTGGCCGCCGCCGTCGAGTCGGCCTCGTCGTAGACGACCACCGGCCGGCCGTCGGACACCCCGAGGCGGCGCATCGCCTCCTGGAACGCCTCCGGCGCGGGCAGCGGGTGCCGTCCGGCGGGCCCGGCCGGGGCGGCGAGATCGGTGTTCAGGTCGCAGAAGACCGCGCCGGGGATGTGGCCCTCGCGGTACGCCTCGACGCCGGGCGGCCCGCCCAGTCGCCAGCGGACGTCGAGAATCGCGGCGTCGCCGATCGCGGCGAGCTCCTCAGAAGTGATCAGCGGGCTCATGCCATCCCCTCGCCTCGGACCCCTGTCGGACGGTGCCCAGCCATTGTGTCAAGCCGGCGGAGCTCCCCGCGCCTCAGGACGCGGTCGTGGCGAGCAGGTCGAGGATCTCGGCGGTGGCGCCGGTTTCGCCGAGGCGCGGGAAGGTCTTCTCGACGCTGTGGCGATGGGCCTCGGGATCGAGGTCGGTCATGGCGTCGGTCGCCAGGGTGACGTGGTAGCCGTGCTCGTGGGCGGCGCGGGCGGTGGACTCGACCCCGATGCTCGTGGCCACCCCGGTCACCACGATCTGGGTGACGCCGCGGCGACGCAGGTGCAGGTCGAGGTCGGTGCCGTAGAAGGCCGACCAGTTGCGCTTGGTGACGACGATGTCCCCGGGACGTCCGGCCAGCTCGTCGGCGATCTCGTCCCAGCCGTCGGGCCAGGCGCGCCCGGCACGCGACAGCTCGGTCCGTCCGGGAACGGCGTCGGAGCCGTCGGCCGCGGCGGTGACGCGGACGAGGACGACCGGCAGGTCGCGCGCGCGGAAGGCCTCGGCCAGCCGCACCGTCCGGGCGAGCACGTCCCCGGTGGAGTAGGGGCTGCCGGGGGCGGCGAGCACGCCCTTCTGCAGGTCGACGACCACGAGTGCGGTCCTGGGGTCGAGCGTGGTCACGGGCATGGCGATCTCCCTTTCTGATGTGCGGACAGGGGGTGGTCAGGTGGTGGGGACCCGGCCGACGCGGCGAAGCGACCGGTCGATGAGGACGCCGGCCAGCAGCAGCACCGAGACGCCCAGCAGGAGCAGGCTCAGGTGGTGCAGCCCGAACGTGGTGGCGCCGTGCCGGTAGAACGTCGCGTCGGCGGCCGAGGCGCCCAGCGCGCCGAGATAGCCGAAGGTGCGCAGCAGCCCGGCGGAGGAACCCATGCGGGCCGGGTCGGCCTGCGCGTACAGCGCGTTCTGGTTGGCCAGCCCGTTGAGGCCCTGCGCGACGCCGACGAACGCGCCGATCAGCGCCAGCAGCCACATCGGGCTGCCGGAGCCGGCCGCCGACAGCACGGCGCAGCCGGCGATCTGCGCCGCGGCGCCGACGACGAGCTTGCCGCGCACCTCGGCGCGGCGGCCGGTGAGGGCGGTCACGGCGATGGCCATCGCCGACATGGGCAGGAGCAGCAGCCCGGCGGCCGAGGGGGTGAGCGACCGGCTGTCCTGCAGCCACTGCGGGAACCCGTACATGAAGGCGTAGGAGGTCGTGTAGGCCAGCCACTGCCTGCCGTACGTGGCGAGCAACGGCAGATTGCCGCCCAGCACCCGCAGGTCGAGGAACGGCTGCGCCACCCGCAGTTCCCGTACGGCGAAGCAGGTCCCGGCGACGGCGGTGACCACCAGCAGCCACCAGAGCCCCCAGGCCGGGTTCATCAGGAACGTCATGAACGCCGTGAGCGTGCCGGCGAACAACGCCATGCCGATCACGTCCAGCCCCCCGCCGGGCCGGACGGCCGCAGTGGAGGTCGCGGCGCGGCGGGGCAGTCGCCGCACCCCGAGGACGAGGCAGGCGGCCGAGAGCGGCACGTTGACGGCGAAGATGAGATGCCAGCCGCCCGCTCCGATGAGCAGGCCGCCCAGGGTCGGCCCGATGACCGCGATGACCTGGTTGGAGATCGACAGCGCCGCCAGGATGCCGCTGGGACTTCGCATGCCGGTGCGGTCGGCCTCGGCCCGCAGCAGGAACATCGAGGCGGGGTAGGCGGCGGAGGTGCCGATCCCGAGCAGGACCCGGGACACGATCAGGACGCCTAGGCTGGGCGCCAGCACGCCCAGCAGACCGGCGACGCCGACCAGCGTCGTGCCGGTCAGGTACAGCGGCCGCGGGCCGAAGGTGTCGACCAGCCGTCCGATGACCGGCTGCCCGACCGCGGTGGCCAGGTACAGCCCCGTCACCAGCCACGCGGTGTGCGCGGGCGAGGCGTGGAACCAGCGGCCGATCGGCACGAGTGCCACCGCCAGCATCGAGGAGTTGATCGGGTTCAGGATCGAGCCCAGGATCATCGGGGCGATCAGCCGGCGGTCGAAGCCGCCGGCCTCCGATCGGCGCCCGGCCCGGGAGGCGGCCGGAACCCGCGTCACGCCCGGACCCTGATCACGACTGGGCCACGGCGTCCAGCAGCGCCATCGCCTCGGTGATCGTGCGCAGCTGCGCTTCGGTGCAGTGTTCCTGCAGCGCCCGTGCCAGCCATGCCTCGCGCGCCCTCCGGTCGTCGAGGCGGCGCTCGCGCCCCGGCTCGGTCAGCGTGACGAGCTGACGCCGGCCGTCCTCGGGATCGCGGTGGCGTTCCACCAGCCCGGCCCGTTCCAGTGCCTGGACGATCGCCGCCATGGACTGCGGCCTGACCCGCTCGGCCGCGGCCAGCTCACTGGCCGACGCCGGGCCGTGCTTGGCCAGCCGCACCAGCACGGAGGCCTGGCCGGAGCTGAGGTCTCCCTCCGCGTCCAGCTCTCTCAGCCTGCGGACGAGCCTGCTGACCGCCACCCAGGTGTCGCCGGCCGCCTGCGCCGCCGCCTCCGAGACGGCATCGCTCATGGCACACCTCCCCAAAAAAGACAGCTCAGACTGTACACCTGGAACTGAGCAGTTCGAGCTGCCGGTCAGCGGGCATGCCTGTCGGCGACGCGATCTCAGGAAAGTGCCGGCGACGGACCCAAGCGGTGCCGGCGACGAGTCCGAGCGAGCGTCAGCGGCGGATCTCCACCAGCGGGACGTTCTGCTCGGCGGGGGTCAGCGAGCCGTGGTAGCCGATCATCGAGGACTCCACCGGCTCCCCGGCCGAGGCCACGATCACGCACTCGCCGTACGGCACGGCCACCACGTCGCCGACGCGGCCGAGCCACTCGCGGCGGACGCTACGGCCGAACCAGCCCGCGGAGACGGCCTCCTCGCGCGTGACCACCCAGGCCCGCCCGCGCAGGGCCTCCCGCCAGGTCTCCAGCACCGCGGAAGCCGCGCCGGGAGAGGTGTAGACGTGGCGGGCGCGGGGCTCGCCGCCCAGCATGAGCACGCCCTCCCGCAGGTCGGGGCGGCGGTCCACGTCCACCTTGTCGACGGCGTTGATCATGCCGTGGTCGGCCGTGACGTACAGGACCGCACCCGGCGGCAGCGCCCCGGCGATGCGCTCGGCCATGCGGTCGACCACGGCGAGCTGTTCGAGCCACTCGCCGCCGCCCCACCCGCTGAAGTGCCCCACGCGGTCGATGTCGCCGTAGTAGACGGTGACGAACGTGGCCTCGCGCAGCGCCTGCCGCACGGCCTCGACCCGCTCGCCGGGGCTCTCCGCCGCCCGGTAGCGCATGCCCCGGTAGACGGCGCGGGTCAGTCCCGTGCCGTCGAACGCGGCGGGCGCCACGTAGACCGGCTCGACCCCCGCCGCCGCCATGCGTTCGTAGACGGTCGGCGCGGGCTGCCACACATCCGGGTCGATCGACAGGCCGGGGGCGGTCCAGCGCAGGCAGTTGAACAGCCGCCCCTCCCCCGGGACGGCCATCTGGATGCCGACCATGCCGTGCTCCCCGGGAGGGGCGCCGGTGCCCAGGGTGGCCAGGCTGGTGGGGGTCGAGGAGGGGAAGCCGGCCGTGAGCGTCCCCCGGACGTGGGCCGACAGGAACGGCGCGGCGCCGGGGTGCGCGGCCAGGAGCTCGGCTCCGAGGCCGTCCACGAGGAACAGGCACACCCGCGGGGCCGGTTCCAGCGCCAGCGTGTTGTCGCCCGGCAACCCAAGAGAGGCGAGCATCGAGCCCGGCAGGTCGGCCAGCGAGGCCGTGCCGTACGCGGGCACGTACGGCACGGGCACGGCGGCCGGCGACGCCCCGGGCGGCTCCCCGGGCAGAGCCTCCGAGGGCTGGGGATCGATCACGTCACCTCCCGGCGGTTCGATGGGGACGGTCAGGCCGTCGCCGCCTTGGCCGTGGCCTCCGACAGCGCCTTCGCGAACGCCAGCACGTGGGTGACGGCCTCGGGACCGTCGGCCGCCTCGCTGACCCGCAGGGACAGGTCGTCGGCCGTGATCGCGCCGGTGTAGCCGTGATCGGCCTCGCAGTTCTCGTCGCCGCAGGTCGCCGGTTCGAGATCGACATGGGAGATCGCGCCCCACCCGATCGTCAGTGTGACCTCCGTCGGGGGGACGCCCGGCGCGTACGCCGCGGGGTCGGGCACGACCCTGGTCACGGCGACCGACTGGATGCGGCTGAGTCTCACCGCCTCGGTGGTCGTGGAGGCGTGGGAGGCGGGCATGCCCTCGGCGGGCGGGTGCTCGTCGGTGTGGCAGACCAGCAGCCGGGTTGGCGAAAGAACCAGGACCGTGACGTGCCTGCGCACCTCCATCGCCGGGTCGAACGTGGCCTCGTGATGCACGACGTACGCAGTGACCGGCTCGTTGCCGAGCGCGGAGTCGACGGCGTCGGCCACCAGATCCGGGTAGTAGCCGCTGCGATCTATGGCCTCGCGCAAGCCCGCGGCGGAGACTCGGGTTTCCCTCATGGGTCCATCCTGCCCTGTAAGGGACACCTGTTTCACACCCCGACGGGACGGGTTTTCCGCCCACGGCGTGATGCCGGGCCGATCAGCTCCGGTGGCGCCCATCAGCTCAAGCGGCCCGATCAGCTCAGGCGGCGGGGCCCGACGTCGGGACGCAGCGCGGTGACGGGCCGCAGGACGGCCCGCGCGCCCAGCACGGCCACTCCCGACGCGCTCACCAGGACCTGGTCGAGTTCCATCCTGGCGACCTCGGGCAGGGCGTCTGCCAGCAGCCCCACCCGCACCAGCAGTTCCTCCAGCGCCTCCACGGCCACCGCCTGGTAGCCGTACTCCCCGAAAAGCAGCGGCGCGGCGCGGACCGACCGCACCAGCTCCGCCGCGTCCTCGGCGGTGAGCGGTGCGAGGCGGTAGGCCTGGTCGCCGAGCAGCCGGGCGGTCACCTCGCCGAGGCCGAACGTGACGACCCCGCCGAAGTAGCGGTCCTGGGTCACGCCGACGACGGTGGGCACCGAGGGCTGCGGCGCCATCCGCTGCACCGCGAGCGGCGTGGCGGGCCCGTGAAGCGCGGCGAGGTCGGCGTACGCCTGCCGGACCCCGGCGGGCTCGGTGAGGCCGACGCGGACGGTGCCGGCGCGACGGGCGTCCTCCGGGTCGGCCGACTTGACCACCACGGGCCAGCCGATCCGCTCGGCCGCGGCGACGGCCTCCCCGGCGCCGGCGGCGAGGTGCGCCGGCCACACCTCGATGCCGTAGCAGGCCAGCAGCGCGGTCGCGTCGATCTCCCGCTCCTCGCCGGCCGCCCCCTCGCCTGCCACCTCACCGGCCGCCGCCCCTTCACCACGCAGGGCGGCGGCGACGATCTCCCGCGCCGCGGCGGTGTCGATCCCCTCGACGGACGGGACCGTGCCCGGCGGCTGCCTGCGCCAGTGGGCGTACCGCACGACGTGGGCCAGCGCGCGGACCGCCTCCTCGGGTGCGGGGTACGACGGGATCGACCCGCGCTGAGGGGAGTCGTCGCCGGGGCCGCCCCCCACGCGCAGGTCGGCCGGCATGCCCAGCGCGCCCTGGAAGGTGGCCAGCACCGGCTTGCCCGACTCCCTGGCGACCTCCAGCAACGCCTCGGCCACCTCACGGCAGTCGCCGGGGATCGGCGGCATGTAGATCGCGACAACGGCGTCCACCTCGGGCAGAACGCCCCGCAGGGCCTCGGCGAACTCGGCCGCGCCGGCGGGGGCGCCGAGGTTCACCGGGGGGCTCGGCTGCAGGCCGGCGCCGGCGCACGCCTCCTCCGCGAGCAGCGTGAGCGCGTCGGAGTTGCCGACCACGCCCACCCGCGGCCCGGCCGGCAGCGGCTGGTGCGCCAGGAGCTGGGCGACGTCGAAAAGCTGGACCAGGTCGTCCACCCGGATGACCCCGGCCTGGGCGAACAGCGAGCTCAGCGCGGTGTCGGGCAGCGCGAGCACGGGCGCGCGGTGCCCGCCCGGGACGCCCCGCGACTTGACCACCACGATCGGCTTGGACCGCGAGATCCGCCGGGCCAGCCGGGTGAACTTGCGCGGGTTCCCGATGGACTCCAGGTAGAGCAGGATCACGTCGGTCGCCGGGTCCTCCTCCCAGTATTGGAGGAGATCGTTGCCGGACACGTCGGCCCGGTTGCCGGCCGAGACGAACGTCGAGATGCCCATGCCGCGCTGCGCCACCCGCTGCAGCAGCGCCGTGCCGAGCGCGCCCGACTGGCTGAAGAACCCGACCCTCCCCCGCCCCGGCAGGGTCGCCGCGAGCGTCGCGTTGAGCCGTACGGCGGGATCGGTGTTGGCGATGCCCAGGCAGTTGGGCCCCACCACCCGCATGCCGTACGCCCGGGCGATGCGGACCAGCTCCTCCTGGCGGGCCCGGCCCTCCTGCCCGGTCTCGCCGAACCCGGAGGAGACCACGACCAGGCCCTTCACCCCCTTCTCCGCGCACTCCACGACCAGATCGAGCACGCCCTCGGCGGGGACCGCCAGCACGGCGAGGTCCACCTCGCCGTCGATGGCCGACACGCTGCGGTAGGCCCGCACGCCGGCCACGGCCCGTACGTGCCGGTGGACGGGGTAGACGGGGCCGGTGAAGTCGGCGGCGAGCAGGTTGCGCAGGACCGTCTGGCCGATGCCGCCCGGCTCGCGGCTCGCGCCGATGACCGCGACCGACTCCGGCGTCAGCAGGCGGGCGATCGAGCGCGCCTCGGCGCGGTGCTCGCGGGCGAGCCGGACCTCCAGCGCGGTCTCGGTGCTGGACAGGTCGAGCGTCATGCGCACGACGCCGTCCTCGAACTGGCTCTGCGCCGTGTATCCGGCCTGGCGGAACAGGCCCGTCATCCGGTGGTTGCCCGGCAGCACGTCGGCGATGAAGGTCTTGATCCCGCGCTCGCGCGCGGCGGCCCGCAGGTGCTCCATCAGCACCGCGGCCACACCCCTGCCCTGGTGGGCGTCCTCGACCAGGAAGGCCACCTCGGCGTGGTGGCGTGGCTGCACCCGGTCGTACCGTACGACCGCGACCATCTCGGTGCCGATCGTGGCGATGAGGGCGACCCGGTTGTCGTAGTCGACGTTGGTGAACCAGACCACGTCCTTGTCGGTCAGGCGCGGCCGTGGCCCGAAGTACCGGAAGTAGATGGACTCCGCGGACAGGCGCGAGTAGAACGAGCGCAGCATGCCGGCGTCGTCCGGCCTGATCGGGCGGACGTGCGCCGTGCCGCCGTCGGACAGCACGACGTCCGCCTCCCAGTGGGCGGGGTACTGAGGGTGCACACAATCGAGGCTAGCGGTGTCCGGCTTGGCCCGTATTGAGAGATTTCTTATAACTGGAGGACCCGCGTCCCAGATCCGCTTATAGGGGATCTACCAGCCCTGACGTGGCAAGTTGGGCAACGCTTGTGCATCGACTGTGCCCGTCTGTCCGCTCTCCACCCCACGACGCCCCTGGAAACTGTTAGGTTTCTGGACGTCAGCCTCACAGCACGGAGAGGACGCCGCCCCTCCTTGGGATTGGCTCACCTCCACAAGCAGTTGGCAAGGTGGTGACAGCATGACGCGGGTCGTCGTGGTGGGCGATCTCATGACGGACGCGGTCGCCCGCGCTCGGTTCCCTCTTGCCAGAGCGAGCGACACCCCGGCCATCGTGACCATGCACGGTGGCGGCTCCGGCGCCAACATCGCCTCCTGGCTCGCCGTCGAGGGCTCGGAGGTCGCCTTCATCGGCCGCCGAGGCGCCGACATCACGGGCCGCAACCGCGACATGGAGCTCATGGGATACGGCGTGGACGCCCGGCTCGTCATGGACCCCGAGCGGCCGACCGGCACCTGCGTCGTGCTCGTCACCCACAAGGGCGAGCGGACCATGCTGTCCGACCCCGGCGCCAACGCCGCGCTGTCGCCCGAGGACCTGCCGCGCGACCTGTTCAGCTCCGGCGGCCACGTGCACATGTCGGGCTACACGCTGATCAACGATGGATCGCGCGACGCCGGCCTCGCCGCGCTCGACATGGCCAGGCGCGCCGGCATGTCGATCTCCGTGGACTGCGCCTCCTCCGCCCCGCTGGAGCGGACCGGCGCCGAGCCGTTCCTCGAATGGACCGACGGCGCGAAGCTGCTGTTCGCCAACGCCGACCAGGCCAAGGTGCTGACCGGCAGGGACGACGCCGCGGCGGCGGCCAAGGTGCTGACCGCCTGGTTCCCTCAGGTCGTCATCAAGCTCAACGCCGAGGGCTCGCTCTGGTACTCCAACAACCGTCCCGACCCGGTCCGGTCGCCCGGCGAGGTCGTCGACCGGGTGGTGGACGGCACCGGCGCCGGTGACGCCTTCACCGCCGGTTTCCTGCCCGTGTGGCTGGACGGCAAGCCGGCCGCCGAGGCGCTGGCGGCGGGCAACGCCCTCGCCGCCAAGTGCATCTCCAATCTCGGCGCCCGCCCGCGTCTCTGAGCCGGGCATTCTGAACGACCCGCTCAGAACAACCCGGCTCAGAACAAGGCGGCTCAGAACAACCTGACTCAGAACACCGCGGCTCAGAACACCGCGGCTCAGAACAACGCGGCTCAGCGGACACGGCTCACGACAACCCTGTTCAGCGCGACCGGGCTCAGCGGGCACGGTTCCCTTGGGCACTGTTCAGTTGAGCACGGTTCAGTTGCGCACGGTTCAGTTGAGTGCACGGTTCAGTTGAGTGCACTGTTCAGTTGGGCACGGTGCAAGTGGGCGCTGTTCAGCGCAAGACCGGCGCGTGCGCGACCGGCTGCTCGGGCCGCAGGCGCAGCAGCGGCACGAAGGCCAGCAGGAGCAGCGCGGCTCCCAGCGGAATCAGGTCCTTGCTCACGAGCGGAAGCACGGCCTGCACAAGCACCAGCGCCGCGCTCCACCACGGCACCCGCCGCCCCACGGCGAGCCGGGCCACCAGCGCGACCATGCCGACGTAGAACAGCAACGGCACGACGGTGTACACGACCGGCTCGACCCACGGGATCGCCTTGACGGCCTCGAAGCGCGGCCCCATCGCGCCATGGTCGGCGGACAGGAAGCCGACCACGATGTCGATCGTGAACTGCGCGGCCAGCGCCAGCGCCCCGGCGAGGCCGGCGGCGTACCCCGCCGTGGCCGTCACGCCGCCGCCGGCCATCGTCCGGAGCCGCCCGAAGATCCGCACGAAGAGGACCAACGCGGCCAGAAAAAACAGGTGTCCCACAGTCCAGGCCAGACCGGGCCCCCGGCTGCCGTCGAATCCGTCCATGATCCGAGCGACGCCGTACGCGCCGACCAGGACCGGAGCCGCAACAAGTGATCTCATGGCGACGAGTCTGCCGATCACGCGCGGTCCCGGGATGGGGTGATTACCCTGGCCTCACCCTGACCCGTCCCCGAGCCGGGCCTCAGCTCGCCGCCCCCACGTGTCAGGGGCGCCCGCGTGTCAGGGGCGCCCGCGTGCCAGAAGCGCGCGTGCCAGAAGCGCGCGTGCCAGAAGCGCGCATGTCGGAGGCGCCGTGTGCCGGGGGCGCCGGTCCGCCGCGGGGCCGGGCGGGGGAGGCGGTCAGCTGGTGACGGCCAGGGCCAGGGGCAGCACGGCGGGCGCCCCGGCGTGCCGGACCTGGGCGGCGGCCAGCGCCATCGTCCACCCGCTGTCCACCCGGTCGTCCACCAGCAGCACCGGCCCGCCCGCCGCCGCGATCCTCTCGGCGACGTCACGCGGCGTCGCGAGCGTCCCCCGGATGGCCGTCACCCGCTGGGCGCTGTTGTGCCTGGCGGCGGGCGATCCGTCGCGGTAGCCGAGGGCCCCGAGATACTCCAGCCGGCCGACCTGGGCGAGCCGCTCGGCGAGCGAGCCGACCAGCGCCGGCCGTGTGCCCGACGGCACCGCGACCACGGCGACCGGCCGCCGCTCCCACCCCCAGGTCTTCAGCACCTCGACCACGGCCGCGAACACGTCGTCGGGGACCGGCCCGTCGCCCGCCGCGAACAGGTCGCGCAGCCGGGTGCCCCAGCCGATGTCGGTCAGGCGGCCGAGCGCGCGGCCCGGCTCGGCGGACAGCTCCGCCCTGATCCGCCCCTTCAGGTCCGGCAGGCCGGTGGGCCACTGGCGGCGCGGCTCGATCTCGACGCCGGGACGCGCGAGCCGCTGCCGCGCGGCCTGGACGGCCTCGTCCGGCACCTCGGCGGAACGGTGAGCGCCGGTGCAGTTGTCACACCGGCCACACGGCGTCGCCGAATCGTCGTCGAGGTGGCGGCGCAGGTACTGCTCCCGGCACTCGGTGGTCGTGATGTAGCCGAGCATCGCCTCCTGCTCCGCCCGGCGCTCCGCGGCAACCCGGGCGTAACGCTCGGTGTCGTAGCTCCACGGCTCGCCGGTGGCCTCCCAGCCGCCCTTGACCCGGCGTACGGCGCCGTCCACGTCGAGCACCTTGAGCATCATCTCCAGCCGGCTCCGGCTGAGGTCGACTCTCGTCTCCAGTGCGGCGGTGGACAGCACTCCCCCCTCGGACAGCGCCTCCAGCGTCGTCCTGACCACGCCCTCCGGCGGGAAGGCGAGCGAGGCGAAGTAGGCCCAGATCTCCCGGTCCTCGGAGCCGGGCAGCAGAATGACCTCGGCCCGCTCCACGCCACGTCCGGCGCGGCCCACCTGCTGGTAGTACGCCACGGGCGAGGCGGGCGCGCCCACGTGGACGACGAAGCCCAGGTCGGGCTTGTCGAAGCCCATCCCCAGCGCGGAGGTCGCCACCAGGGCCTTGACCCGGTTGCCCAGCAGGTCCTCCTCGGCCGCCAGCCGGTCGGCCGGCTCGGTCTGCCCGGTGTACGCGACGACGGTGTGGCCCTGCTCGCGCAGGTAAGCGGCGATCTCCTGCGCCGCCGCGACGGTCAGCGTGTAGACGATGCCGGAGCCCGGCAGCTCGTGCAGCGTCCTGGCCAGCCAGGCGAGCCGCTGGTCCGCGCCGCCCAGCCGTGCGACGCTCAGATGAAGGCTGTCGCGCTCCAGCGGTCCTCGCAGGACGAACACCTCCCCGCCGGGCAGTTCGTCCCACTCCTGCGTGACGGCGAGCTGCTCGGCGACGTCGCGGGTGACCCGGGCGTTCGCCGTGGCGGTCGTGGCCAGCACGGGGATGCCCGGCGGCAGCTCGGCCAGCAAGGTGCGGAGCCGGCGGTAGTCGGGCCGGAAGTCATGACCCCAGTCGGAGATGCAGTGGGCCTCGTCGATCACGAGAAGACCCGCGCTGCCGGCCAGCTCGGGCAGCACGTTGTCGCGGAAGTCGGGATTGTTCAGCCGCTCGGGACTGACCAGCAGCACGTCGACCGCGCCCTCGGCGACCTGGCCGTAGACCTTCTCCCACACCTCGGGGTTGGCCGAGTTGATCGTCTCGGCGTGGATGCCGGCCCGCTCGGCCGCGGCGATCTGGTTGCGCATCAGCGCCAGGAGCGGGGAGACGATGACCGTGGGCCCCTCACCGAGCTCGCGCAGCAGCGCGGTCGCGATGAAGTAGACGGCCGACTTCCCCCAGCCGGTGCGCTGCACCACCAGCGCCCGCCTGCGGTCCATGACCAGGGCTTTGATGGCGGCCCACTGGTCGTCGCGCAGCCGGGCGTGATCGCCGGCGAGCGCCCTCAGCCGGGCCTCGGCCTCTTCCCGCAGCGTCACCTCTTCTTCACTCACCCGCCCATTGCTACCAGGTCCGGCCGACCGTTTCCGCCGCGACCGGGAGAGGCGGGCGGGAAACTAGCCGCGGTCTACGGGCGCGCCGCTTCCGGCGCCCTCGTCCCCGAAGCACAGGGGCAACCGCAGGCCGAGCTGCGCGTAGATCTCGAGCTGGTCGTAGTAGAAGCGCTGACTCTGGATGAGGCCGTCCTCCAGATGCCAGAACCAGGAGACGCGCACGTTGATGCCCCGGCCGGTCGGGGCGAGGATGTCGCCCCCGGCGACCAGGTAGGGCCCGGTGTGCGTGCCCGCCGCCGTCATCTCCGTCGCGACCGCGTCCGCGAGGGTGATCGTCTCCCAGAGGGTGAAGCGCAGATCGGGAAAGCCGTCCCACATCTGCAGCATGTAGGAAGCGATCTCCCCGTGCTCCCCCGCCTCCATCTCCGGTCCGATCACCACCGCGCCCGGCGCGTAGCACCGCAACACCGCGTCCAGATCGTGCGCGTTCATCGCAATGAGCATCCGGTTCACGATGTCGTACACCCCGGAAGCACCTCCCTTTCCCGGGAGGAGAGTACCGAAGAGCGACTTTGATCGGACAAATAGGTCATACATACCGATTCGCCTCACCGGTGGCGCCGATGGAAGCGCGCGCGTGGTGAGGCGCCGGCGGCCACGGCCGGACCGACCCGGACGGGCGTCGTGGTTGGATGAATTCCGCTATGAACGTGACCACCTGGTATCTCGAACAGATCAGCCCCGCCGACCTGCGTCCGGGACGGCCGCCCGCGCTCCCCGCGCAGGTCGTCCGCGCCGAGGTTCCCACCCCGGAGTTCAGCCGTTTCCTCTACACCGCGGTGGGCGGCGACTGGCAGTGGACCAACCGGCTGCCGTGGACCTGGAAGCAGTGGAGGGACTGGCTCGACCGGCCGGGCGTCGAGACCTGGGTGGCCTGGGTGCGCGGCACCCCAGCCGGATATGCCGAACTGGTGGCCCAGGACGGTGGCACGGTCGAGATCGTCAACTTCGGCCTGCTGCCGTACGCGATCGGGCAGGGTCTCGGCGGGTGGCTGCTGGGCGAGGCCGCGGCCCGCGCCTGGGACCTCGCCGAGCGCTGGCCCGGGCGGGAGGCCACCCGGCGGGTCTGGGTGCACACCTGCTCCCTCGACGGGCCGGCCGCGCTCGCCAACTACAAGGCCCGGGGCTTCCGGCTCTACGACGAGAAGCTGAACGCGCCCGGTGACGAGGACGAGGGCGAGACGCCCGGCCCCTGGCCCGGCGCCGGCCCCCGCGACTGACCGTCCCGGCGCCGCAGGGGCTGTCCCGCCGGGGAAGCCGGAACCGCGGGCGCGGGCCCGGCAGTATGGTAGTGAGTCGCGAACGGGGTGAACTCTCGGCAGAATGTTCGATGTCCACCACCGATGTCCACCACTGATGCCCACCGGCTGACGTTCACCACCGACGTTCACCACCACGTTCGCCCTCCCCGGTCCCGACGGCCGGGGTCCGGCTCCTCGACACGCAGGAAACCACGACATGGCCCGACGCACGACGACACCCCCGCCGGACGAGGACTTCGAGGAGCGGATCGTCGACATCGACGTGTCCGCGGAGATGCGGACGAGCTTCCTTGAGTACGCCTACTCGGTGATCTACCAGCGCGCGCTGCCCGACGCGCGCGACGGACTCAAGCCCGTCCAGCGCCGCATCCTCTACTCCATGAGCGAGATGGGCCTGCGGCCCGACCGCGGGCACGTCAAGTCCTCCCGCGTCGTCGGCGAGGTGATGGGCAAGCTCCACCCGCACGGCGACTCCGCCATCTACGATGCGCTCGTGCGGCTCGCACAGCCGTTCTCGATGCGCCTGCCGTTGGTGGACGGGCACGGCAACTTCGGCTCTCCCGACGACCTGCCCGCCGCGATGCGGTACACCGAGGCCCGCCTCGCCCCCGCCGCCATGCTCATGGTGCAGTCGATCGACGAGGACACCGTCGACTTCAAGCCCAACTACGACGGCCAGGAGACCGAGCCGTCGGTCGTGCCGTCGGCGTTCCCCAACCTGCTGGTCAACGGCGCCTCCGGCATCGCGGTCGGCATGGCCACCAACATGGCCCCCCACAACCTCGGCGAGGTCATCGCGGCGGCCCGCTACCTGATCAGGAAGCCGGACGCGACGCTCGACGAGCTCATGCGCTTCGTCCCGGGCCCCGACCTGCCGACGGGCGGCACGATCATCGGCCTGAGCGGCGTCAGGGACGCGTACGAGACCGGCCGCGGCACCTTCAAGATGCGGGCCAAGGTGACGATCGACCAGGTCACACCGCGCCGCAAGGGCATCGTCGTCACCGAGCTGCCGTTCAACGTGGGCCCCGAGCGGGTGATCACCAAGATAAAAGAGCTGGTGAACGCGAAGAGGCTCACCGGCATCGCCGATCTCAAGGACCTGACCGACCGGCACAAGGGCCTGCGTCTGGTCATCGAGGTCAAGAACGGCTTCAACCCGGAGGCCGTGCTGGAGGAGCTCTACCGGCTGACGCCGATGGAGGAGACCTTCGGCATCAACAACGTCGCACTCGTCGACGGCCAGCCGCGCACGCTCGGCCTGCGCGAGCTGCTGTCGGTCTACGTGGACCACCGGCTCGACGTCGTGCGCAGGCGGTCGCGCTTCCGGCTGCGCAAGCGCGAGGAACGGCTCCATCTCGTCGACGGCCTCATCATCGCGCTGCTCAACATCGACCAGGTCATCCAGGTGATTCGCGGCTCCGACGACTCGGCGCAGGCCCGCGCGCGGCTCAGGGAGACCTTCGAGCTGAGCGAGACCCAGGCGAACTACATCCTCGACACCCCGCTGCGCCGCCTCACCCGCTACGACAAGCTGGAGCTCGACCGGGAGAAGGAGCAGCTCCAGGCCGACATCGCCGAGCTGAACGAGATCCTCGGCTCGGAGGACCGGCTGCGCAAGGTCGTGTCGTCCGAGCTTGCCGAGGTGGCCAAGACGTACGGCACGCCGCGCCGCACGGTCCTGCTCGAATCGTCGGAGGCGGCCAGGGCCGCCGTCGTGCCGCTGGAGGTGCCCGACGATCCCTGCCTGGTGCTGATGTCGTCCACCGGCCTGCTCGCCCGTACGACCGACGCCTCGCCGATCTCCGGCGAGGGTGATCGCGTGGCGCACGACGTGCTGGTCTCCGTGGTCCGCTCGACCGTACGCGGCGAGGTGGGCGTGGTGACGTCGATGGGCCGGATGATCCGGGTCTCGGTGCTCGACCTGCCCGCCCTGCCGCCCTCGGCCAACCCGCCCTCGCTCGCGGGCGGGCATCCGGTGTCGGAGTACGTCGCCCTCGAACCGGACGAGAGGGTCGCCGGGCTGGGCTCACTCGACCCGGACGGGCCGGGGCTCGCGATCGGCACCAGCCAGGGCGTGGTCAAGCGGGTCGTGCCCGAATATCCCGTCAACCGCGACGAGTTCGAGGTGATCGGGCTGCGGGACGGCGACGTGGTGGTCGGCGCCGTCGAGCTGACCTCCGTCGACCACGACCTCGTGTTCATCACCAGCGACGCGCAACTCCTGCGTTTCCCCGCCTCCGTCGTACGGCCGCAGGGACGTCCGGCGGGCGGCATGGCCGGCGTGCGCCTCGACGGCGACGCGAAGGTGGTCTTCTTCGGTGTGGTCGATCCCATGCGGGAGGCGCGTGTGGTGACGATCGCCGGCTCCTCCACCGCACTGCCCGGCACCCAGATGGGTGCGGGCAAGGTCTCCGACTACGCCGACTTCCCGCCGAAGGGGCGGGCGACCGGCGGCGTGCGCGCCCAGCGCTTCCTGAAGGGCGAGGACGTCCTGCTGCACGCCTACGCCGGCCCCGCGCCGGTCAAGGCGGTCTCCTCGACCGGCAAGCCGGTGCCACTGCCCGAGGAGCTCGGCCGCCGCGACGGCTCGGGGGTGCGCCTCGTGCACGCCCTCGCCGCGATCGGCGGCGCGCTCGGCGCGGACGGCGACGAGGAGGCGGGCGCGACGGAGGGCGGCATGGCCACCACGGGCGACACCGGAGGCGAAGAGCCACCCATGTGACACCCGGCGGCGAGAGCCGCCCAAGCCACGCGGGCGTCGAAGAGCCACCTCCTTCGAAACAGGCGGCGCGGAGCCGGACTCACAGCTCCGCGCCGCCCGCCTGCCCCCGTGGCGTTCAGGTGGCGGCGGGGCCCTCGTGGGATGAGGGGCGGTACGCCTGGGGCGTGATCCCAACGACCCGCTTGAACCGCTCCCTGAACGCGGTCGGCGACCCGAAACCGGCCTGTACGGCGATGCGCTCGATGCCGTGGCCGGTGTTCTCCAGCAGATACTGCGCCCGCCGGACCCGGGCCCGCAGCAGCCACTGCAGCGGCGTGGTGCCGGTCTGCTGACGGAAGCGCCTGCTGAACGTCCGCTCGCTCATTTCGCCACGGCGAGCAGCCTCGGCGTGCTGCGCGACGCGTGGGTGATCGCGTCCGTCCTGCTCAGCGCCGCCGCCGCCGAACTGGGGTCCCTGGCGGTCCTCCTGGCCAATCTGGCCACCGTGCACCTGCCGCCCGTCTCCTCGCTCGTCGGCCCCCTGCACGGCTGCGCGTACCTGGTCGTCGTCGTGGCCGCCGCCGGCTCCGTGGGCTGAGGCGTCAGCTCTCAGTGACCAGACAGAACGGGTGCCCGGCCGGGTCGAGGAAGACCGTCCAGTCGCGTCCCTCGTCGGGCTGGTGCTCGTGCCTGACGGCTCCCAGGGCGAGCACCTGGTTCTCCGCCTCGGCCATGTCGCCCACGGTCAGGTCGAGGTGGAACTGCTGCGGGTGTTCGGCGGACGGCCAGACCGGGGGCACGTATTCGGCGACCCGCTGGAAGGCGAGGCGAGTCCGGTCGTCGCCGGCGAGCGTGACCCAGTCCTCCTCCTCATCGGCGACCTTCCAGCCGAGCAGCCCGGCGTAGAAGTCCGCCAGAGCCTTCGGCTCCGGACAGTCGAGCACGACCGAATGCAGGCGCGCGACACCGCTCATGGTGACCTCTCTCCGTTCAGGTTCAACACCAGTGAAGACCCTATACCGGTGTTACATGTGATGCCACCCGCCGGGAGTGCACAAAAGCCAGCCCCCCGCGATGACCTCCTGGAGGGCATCGGGCAACATCTGTAACATGACCGGAGCTTTCGACGATCTGCTGGACGCCAACGAGAAGTACGCGAGCACGTTCACCCACTCCGGCCTCAGTGGCCGGGCGGCGCGTGGGCTCGCGGTGGTGACGTGCATGGACTCCCGCATCGACCCGCTCGGGCTGCTCGGCCTGACGGCGGGCGACGCGAAGATCCTGCGCAACGCGGGGGCGCGGGTGACGGACGACGTCCTGCGGACCCTCGTCCTCGCCGTCTACCTGCTCGGCGTCGACCGCGTGCTGGTGATGCCGCACACCGACTGCCGGATGTCCAAGTCGACCGACGAGGACGTGCACAACCTCATCGCCGCCGATTACGGCGTCGACACCCGCAGCCTCGAATTCCAGACCGTGCCCGACCAGCGCGCCGCGCTGCGGCACGACATCACCCGCATCACCTCCAGCCCCTACCTGCCCGACGACCTCGTCGTGGGCGGCGCGCTGTACGACGTGCACACGGGACGGCTCCAGTCCGTCGAGCTGTGACCCCACCCCCGTACGGCAGGCCGTCCGGTCTGCCGTACGGGGCCGGGCGGGGCGCCTTCTCCGGCCGCCGGAAATCCCGGAACCGGGGCACCCGGCTGCTACGTTGTCGTGCCGAGGACAACGCGATCTTTTCCCCGGCACCACAACCGGTCCCGAGGCGCCCCCCAAGGAGCCCGCATGCCCAGCCGCACCCCCTCCGCCTCCGGCGGCACCTCACGCCGCTCCTTCCGCGGCATCGCCATCCTGGTGATCCTGGCGCTCATCGTCGCCGGGGCGCCCACCCTGCTCGGCGCGTTCAGCGGGTTCGAACGCACCAGCGGCGGCGAGGTGGCGGTCGTCCGCGACGGCGGCCCGCTCGACGACAACAAGGTCCGGCAGGTGATCGACTCCGGTTCCGGCGTGACCTGGATCGGCTGGTGGTCCCAGATACACCGCTACCCCGCCCAGCAGCGGTTCTACACGATCACCTCCGACGCCGGACACGGCGAGAGGTCCGGTGTCGACGTGGTCAACGTGCCGAGCGGCGACGGCGTCAACATGGGCATCGAGGGCACGCTCTACTTCGGCCTCAACCTCGACCACCAGACGCTGAAGTCGTTCGACGACAAGTTCGGCACGCGCAAGTTCCGCAGCACCAACGGCGGGACCTACTACCCCTGGGAGGGCGACGAGGGCTGGTCCGCCTTCCTCGACCAGATCGTCCGGCCGGTGATCGACAACGACCTGCGCACCCAGATCAACAACTTCCGGTGCGCGCAACTGGTCTCCTCCTGCGCGCTCGTGCAGAACAACAGCGCCGGCCAGCAGACCGGGGGCGTGCCGCAGCAGGGCAACAACGCCAACATCGCCAAGATCCAGGGCGCGGTGAACACGAGCCTGGCCGAGGACCTCAAGTCGACCCTCGGCGCCGACTATCTCACCGGCATCCACTTCAACCTTTCGCGGGTCACCCTGCCCAGCGAGGTCCAGGAGGCGGTCAACCAGGCGCAGGCCGCGTTCGCGAAGGTCACAGAGGCGCAGGCGAAGGTCGCCCAGGCGCGCGCGGAGGCGGACGCCAACAAGGCCCGGCAGGACGGCTACACCAAGTGCCCCACGTGCGCGGAGATCGAGAAGCTCAAGGCACTGCCCCAGGGCATCACGGTGTACGCGCCGGGCAATACTGGAGGCGTCGCTCTGCCCACCAAGTAGGGAGCCGGGACCCCCGATGCGCCTGCTCGCCCTTCCGGTGACGCTCATCGTCATCGCTGTGCTCGTGTATCTGCTCGTGACGCTCACTCGCGCCGGGAAACCGGCGGCCCGGCGCGAGGCGGCCGGCTCGCCCCGCTGGGAGGCCGGCACGGTCATGGAGAACGGGTGGACCATGATCGTCGTACGCAAGGTCGCGCCCGGCCCCAACGGGCCGTTGGAGCTGACCAGGCAGACGGTCAGGTCCATCCGCGACGACGATCCGGACTGGGACGAACGCTACCGGGAGGGCATGCTTGAGGCCCGCAACCGGGTCAGCACCCTGGAGATCGAGTCCGGCTGACCGAGACGACTCCTCCCCACCGCTCGGTGAGCAGCTCCCGCATCCAGGCGACGTCCTCAGCGGTGAGCGGCCGCACGGTCGCATGGCTCTTCCGGTCGTGATCGAGAGATGCCGTGGGATCCATGGTCACAGATGACCGTCCGGCACCTTCGAATCACAGGTAGTCATTATTCCTATTGACTTGGTAGGGATAAGCGGCAAGGGTGAGACCAGCGACTCACGCGACCAGAAGGGACACCTCATGAGCGTCACCGACGAACTGCTCACCAATGCCGAGCGGTACGCCGCGGGCTTCGAGAAGGGACACCTGCCGCTGCCCCCGGCGCGCGGGGTGGCCGTCCTCGCCTGCATGGACGCCCGGCTGAACGTGTATGGTCTGCTCGGGCTGACCGAGGGCGACGCTCACGTCATCCGCAACGCCGGCGGCGTGGTGACCGCGGACGAGCGGCGCAGCCTCGCCATCAGCCAGCGTCTGCTCGGCACGCGGGAGATCATCCTCATCCACCACACGGACTGCGGCATGCTGACCTTCACCGACGACGACTTCCGCCGGGGCATCGAGGCCGAGGTCGGGATCAAGCCCGACTGGGCCGCCGAGGCGTTCTCCGACCTCGACGCGGACGTCATCCAGTCGATCAACAGGATCACGGCCGACCCGTTCATCCCCCACAAGGACTCGGTGCGGGGGTTCGTCTACGAGGTCGAGACCGGGCGGCTGCGCGAGGTCAAGCCCTGACGCGGCCTGCGCCCGTCACACGCCACGTAGCCCGGAAAAGTCGGAAAACCACCGCCTGATCGGGGCGAGGACCAACGGCCCGCGACGCTGAGCTCGGGACGCCGAACTCGCGACGCCGAGCTCAAGACCGCCGAGCCGGTGCGCGGCCGGCACCGGTCAGGCGTCGATGTGGTCGCGGTCCACCTCGGCGGCGCTGCCGATGATGAACTCGCGGCGCGGACCCACGTCGCTGCCCATGAGGAGGTTGAAGATGTGCTCGGCATCCTCCACGTCCTCGATCCGCACGCGGCGCAGGACACGGTGACGGGGGTCCATGGTCGTCTCGGCGAGCTGGTCGGCGTCCATCTCACCAAGACCCTTGTAACGCTGCACGGGGTCCTTCCAGCGCTTGCCGCGCCGCTCCAGGTCACGCATGACCTTGTGCAGCTCGGCGTCGCTGTAGGTGTAGATGTACTTGTCCTGGCCACGCCCGGGATTGGTGACCTCGATGCGGTGCAGCGGCGGCACCGCGGCGAACACCCGCCCGGCCTCGACCATCGGCTTCATGTAGCGGTGGAAGAGAGTGAGCAGCAGGCAGCGGATGTGCGCGCCGTCCACATCCGCGTCGGCCATCAGGATGATCTTGCCGTAGCGGGCCGACTCGATGTCGAACGAGCGGCCGGACCCGGCGCCGACCACCTGGATGATCGCCGCGCACTCGGCGTTCTTGAGCATGTCGGCGACCGACGCCTTCTGCACGTTCAGGATCTTGCCCCGGATCGGCAGCAGAGCCTGGAACTCCGAGTCGCGGGCGAGCTTGGCCGTGCCCAGGGCGGAGTCGCCCTCGACGATGAACAGCTCGCTGCGGTCGACGTCGTCGCTGCGGCAGTCGACCAGCTTGGCGGGCAGCGCCGAGTTCTCCAGGGCGGACTTGCGCCGCTGGTTGTCCCGGTGCTCCCGGGCGGCGATGCGGGCCTTGGCCGCGGCGACGACCTTCTCCAGCACCGCGCGCAGCTGCTGCTTCTGCCCCCGCTTGGGGGTGGCGAACAGCGCCTTGAGCTCACGGGCGACCACGTGGGCGACGATGCGGCTGGCCGCGGAGGTGCCGAGCACCTCCTTGGTCTGTCCCTCGAACTGCGGCTCGGGCACCCGCACGGTGACGACCGCGGTCAGCCCTTCGAGGATGTCCTCCTTGGTCACCGGCTCGTCGCCGTTCTTCAGCAGCCGGGTCTCCCTGAGCTGCTCGTTGACCGTGCGGACCACCGCCCGCTCGAAGCCCGCGACGTGGGTGCCGCCCTTCGGCGTGGCGATCACGTTCACGAACGAGCGTACGGTCGTCTCGTAGCCCTTCCCCCAGCGGATCGCGACGTCGACGGTGAGCTCCCGCTCGACTTCGGTCGGCGTCATGTGCCCCTGCTCGTCGAGCACGGGGACCGTCTCGTGGAAGTGGCCCTCCCCCTGCAGCCGCAGCACGTCGCACACGGCCTCGTCCCGGGAGAGGAACTCGGTGAACTCGCTGATGCCGCCGTCGAAGCGGAACGTCTCCTCGACCGGCTCCTCGCCGCGGACGTCGCGCACCACGAGCGTGAGCCCTGGCACCAGGAAGGCCGTCTGGCGCAGCCGCACGTGGATCTCGTCGAGCGAGACCTCCGCCTCGGGCAGGAAGATCTGCCGGTCGGCCCAGAAGCGCACGCGGGTGCCGGTGGTGTTGCGCGGGGCCGGGCCGCCGTCGCGCAGGCCGGACTTCTTGCGGAACTTGGCGGCCGGGCCGTCGCCGTCGAACACGCCGGGCACGCCCCGGCGGAAGCTGATCTGGTGGACCTTGCCGTCGCGGTCGACCTCAACGTCGACGCGGGAGGACAGCGCGTTGACCACCGAGGCGCCGACACCGTGCAGACCGCCGGAGGCGCCGTAGGAGCCGCCGCCGAACTTGCCGCCCGCGTGGAGCTTCGTGTAGACGAGCTCGATGCCGGCCAGGCCGCTCTTGGGCTCGATGTCGACGGGAATGCCGCGCCCGTTGTCACGCACCTCGATCGAGCCGTCCGCGTGCAGCTCGACCTCGATCCGGGTGCAGTAGCCTCCGAGCGCCTCGTCGACCGCGTTGTCCACGATCTCCCACAGGCAGTGCATGAGCCCGCGCGTGTCCGTGGAGCCGATGTACATCCCCGGGCGCTTGCGGACGGCCTCCAGGCCTTCCAGCACAGAGAGATGACGGGCGGTGTATCCCGTCTCCGCGCGAACCGCAGTCACACCCAACTCCTACTTATCAATCGAACACGCGTACGCAGCTTAACGCCACCTAATGTTTGTACGCGCACCAGCTTGCCAGGCGCAGCACAATGACTGGCACTTTCAATGTGATCCCCGTCACTTTCCCGATCATTCTGCTCTCGGCGTAGTCGGAGCATGATTGGGAAGGCCCGTATCCGGTTAGATGTTGTGCCAAGTGACTGACGCCAACGTCCCCACAGCGTGGGGCGACCCGAAAGGCGATACGTGACTGGAGCTCTCGCCCCCATCAAGCCGCTGACGGCCCTGGACCGGTGCGACCGGTGCGGTGCTCAGGCCTACATCCGCGCGACCCTGCCCGTGGGTGGGGAGTTGCTGTTCTGCGCCCACCATGGGCGTCAGCACGTGACTGTGCTGCGCGACAAAGGTGCTGAGATCCAGGACGAGTCGGCCCGACTCAGTGAATCCCCCGCGTCCGCCCCTGAAGGCGAGCGCTGACCCTATAGACGGCGTGCCGGAGCGTCAGACGATGATGTCGGCTCCGCGCGCCGTCGCCATATAAGCCGCCGGCACACGCCATCGGCACGAGCCGCCGGCACAAGCCGTTGACCCGGGTGTCGGCCCGGGCCGCCCGCTTGGCGCGACCGCCGTTCCCCGTTTCCCCCGGGGTCCGCGGCGGGCAGCGCCGGCGGGTCAGGACCGCACCCGGTAGTGGTAGCGGCCGGCGACGGTGAACCCCTCGCGCTCGTAGAGCGCGAGGGCACCGGTGTTGGCCTGTGTCACCACCAGATACGCATCGTCGGCGCCACACCGCCGCCCCCAGGCGAGCAGGGTGCGCAGAACGCCCGTGCCCAGCCCGCGCCGCCTGGCGTGCGGCTCGACCGCCATGCAGTAGACCCCGAGCCATCGCCCCTGCGGCACACTCCTTCCGACCGCCCCCTCGTCGAGGAGGGCGTATCCGGCGGGCACCCCGCCGAGGATGCGCTCAGCCCACGTCCGCGCCGGAACCTCCCCGGTCTCGCGGTGGCGCCCGCCGTCCACGCCCCACCAGGTGCGCAGCCACCGTTCCGACGGCCTGTCCTCCACCGCCGCACCGGCGGCGGGCTCAACACCGGTGAGCGGCCTGGTCATCACCAGAGTGGGATCCACGAGCTCGTAGCCGCGGCGGCCGAGTTCGTCGTCGAGCCCGGGCGAGGCGCCCATGCCGACCGAGAACACGCAGGGCTGTCCGATGCCCGCGTAGAAGCGCTCGGCCCGGTCGACCGCCTCCGGCAGGTCCGCGCGCTCTCCCAGCGGCAGCACCGAGTTGGCCCGCTTCGTCACGCCGCCCGCGTGCCGGTAGGTCCAGCCGCCGTCCCCGGCCCGTCCAGGCGCCGGCCATGCCGCATCGACAAGCAGGTCGAACTGCGCGATTTCCTCGTTCACCGGTTCCTCGTACCCCTCGCCACGATCGCCAGAAGGGCTAGATCCTTCCCTCGGGTTCGCCCGGAGCGTAGCCGAGCAGGTGCTCGCGGAGCAGGACGCCCACCCCCGGATCGTCCCGCTCGAACGCCTCCACGAGAGGTTCGTGGCCGGCGGCGCTCTCGTGCGGCATCCGGAACAGGCGGATCGACAGGTGCGTCCACACCTCGATGCCGAGCGACTCCCACACCGACAGCAGCACGTCGTTGCCCGAGGCTTTGACGATCTCCCGGTGGAAGGCGACGCCGTGCCGCACCTGATCGTGCAGGGCACCGGCCGCCGCCGCCTCGTGCAGACGGCCGAGGTGGGTACGCAACGCCTCCACGCGGGGCCTGCCCAGCCGGACGGCCGTCTCCTCCAGGCCCGCCCGCACCTGGTACACCTCGCGGAGATCGCTCCGGGTGAGCCTGCGGACCCGCGCGCCCTTGTTGGGCGCGGATTCGATGAGCCTGAGCGCCTCCAGCTCGCGCAGCGCCTCGCGCACCGGGGCCTGGCTGACACCCAGCTCGGCCGCCATCCGCCGCTCGACGATACGATCGCCAGGCTTCCATCGGCCGTTGCTCAGGTCGTCGAGCACGGTTTGCCGGATCTGGTCGCGAAGCGGTGATCGCACGACGGGTTCCACGGGACCGATGATAGGGCGGACCAGACATCCTATGATCGATCATTAGGGTGTTTAATGGATTCATGGAAGAAGACCTCGACCCGCAGGAGACCGCCGAATGGCTCGAATCCCTCGAGGCGGTCCGCCGTGCAGCCGGCCCCGAACGGGCCGACTACCTGCTGAAGCGGCTGGCGACGACCACCCGCTACATCAACACCGTCCCGACCTCCGAGGAGCCCGGATACCCCGGTGACCTGGAGCTGGAGGAACGCATCGCGGCGTACGACCGGTGGAACGCCGCAGCGATGATAACCCGGGGCAGCCGGCTGGGGCTCGGCGGCCACCTGGCGACCTACGCCTCGGCCGCCTGGCTGTATGAGGTGGGCTTCAACCACTTCTTCCACGCCGGTCGCGACCAGGTCTACTTCCAGGGCCACGCCTCCCCCGGCATCTACGCCCGAGCCTTTCTTGAGGGCAGGCTGAGCGAACCTCAGCTCGACCTGTTCAGGCGCGAGCCCGAGGGCGGGCTGCCGTCGTACCCCCATCCGCGGTCCATGCCGGACTTCTGGCAGTTCCCCACCGTCTCCATGGGCATCGGCCCGCTCAACGCGGTCTACCAGGCCAGGTTCAACCGCTACCTGCACAACCGCGGCATCAAGGACACCTCGCAGAGCCACGTATGGGCTTTCCTCGGCGACGGCGAGATGGACGAGCCGGAGTCCACGGCCGCCCTCACCCTGGCCGCCCGCGAGGGGCTCGACAACCTCACGTTCGTGATCAACTGCAATCTGCAGCGGCTCGACGGGCCGGTGCGCGGCAACACCCGCATCGTGCAGGAGCTTGAGAGCGTCTTCAGGGGCTCGGGCTGGCACGTGGTCAAGGCGCTGTGGGGCCGGGAGTGGGACGAGCTGCTCGGCTCGGACGAACTGGTGGCCCGGCTGGGCGAGGTGCCGGACGGGCAGTTCCAGACGTTCGCCGCCTCGACGGGCTCCTACATCAGGGAGCGGTTGTTCCAGGGCCTGGACGTGCCCTACTCCGACGAGCACCTGCGGCGCGTCGTCGGCGGGTCCCGGGCGGGCCACGAACCGCGGAAGGTGTACGCGGCCTACCGCAAGGCCATGGACAACCGCGGCGCGCCCACGGTGATCCTCGTGCAGACCGTGAAGGGCTGGACCCTCGGTGCGGGGATCGAGGCGCGCAACGCCAACCACCAGATGAAGAAGCTCACCAAGGACGAGTTCCGCGCGCTGCGCGACCGGCTCGGCCTGCCGGTGCCGGACAAGGCGCTCGACGGCGACCTGCCGCCCTACGTGCATCCCGGCCCGGACTCGCCCGAGGCGCGGTACGCCGCCGAGCGTCGCCGCGAACTGGGCGGGCCCCTCCCCCGCCGCTCGGTCTCCCCCCGCCCCCTGCCCACGCCGGACGAGGCGCCGTTCCGGGCCCTGGAGAAGGGCTCGAAGCAGCCGGTGGCCACGACCATGGCCTTCGTCCGTCTGGCCAAGGACCTGATGAAGGAGCCGGAGACGGGACGCCGCTGGGTGCCGATCGTGCCCGACGAGGCCAGGACGTTCGGCATGGAGTCGCTGTTCCCCACCGCCAAGATCTACTCGCCGCTGGGCCAGCGCTACGAGTCCGTCGACAGGGACCTGCTGTTGGCGTACAAGGAGGCGACCGACGGGCAGATCCTGCTGGAAGGGATCACCGAGGCCGGATCGATGGCGTCGTTCACGGCCGCGGCCTCCAGCTACGCCACCCACGGCGAACCCATGATCCCCTTCTACATCTTCTACTCGATGTTCGGCTGGCAGCGCACCGGCGACCAGATGTGGGCGCTGGCCGACCAGCTCGGCCGCGGGTTCCTCATCGGCGCCACCGCCGGCCGGACCACGATGACCGGGGAGGGCCTGCAGCACGCTGACGGTCACTCTCAGCTCCTCGCCTCGGCCAATCCCGCGTGCCTGGCCTACGACCCCGCCTTCGCCTACGAGGTGGGGACGATCGTGCGTGAGGGACTGCGGCGCATGTACGGCCCGGCCGCCGAGGACGTGTTCTACTACCTGACCGTCTACAACGAGCCGATGCCCCAGCCGGCGATGCCGGAGGGGGTCGAGGAGGGCATCCTCCGGGGGATCTACCGGTTCTCCGACGGAGGCGGCCAGGCCCACCTGCTGGCCAGCGGCACCGCGATCCACTGGGCGCTGGAGGCGCAGCGGCTGCTCCGGGAGGAGTACGGCCTGGGCGTGGACGTGTGGTCGGTCACCTCGTGGAGCGAGCTGCGCCGCGACGCCATGACCGCGACGGGCGTGCCGTACATCCGGCAGGCCCTGGCCGGGACCTCGGGGCCGGTGATCGCGGTCAGCGACTGGATGCGCGCGGTGCCGGACCAGATCAGCCCGTGGATCGACCGGCCGTGGACCTCGCTCGGCACCGACGGATTCGGGCTGTCGGGCACCCGCGAGGCGGTCCGCAGGCACTTCGGCGTGGATCCGCGCTCGATCACGGAGGCCGTGCTCAAGGCGGTGGAGACCGGCCGGGACTGAGCCCGGCCATCGCCTTCGGGCTGCGCCCCGATCGGGGGAAACTCTCCGGTCGGGGCGCAGTAGGCTGCGGAACCGTGCTCATCCTGCTTCCGCCCTCGGAGGGGAAGGCCGAGCGGGGCACCTCTGCCGTCCGCCGGCTCAGCTTCCCCGAACTCGCCTCCCCGCGCGAGAAGGTCCTCGACGCCCTCGTCTCGCTCTGCCGCACGCCCGAGGCCCGCGACGTGCTCGGCCTGTCGGAGGGGCAGACCGGCGAGATCGAGCGCAACCTGGCGCTCCCCACGGCGCGCACACTGCCCGTCGCCGCCCTCTACACGGGCGTGCTGTACGACAATCTGGGCCTCGCCGCCCTTGCCCCCGAGGCCCGGCGGCGGGCCGACCGGAGGATCGTCGTGTTCTCGGCGCTGTGGGGCCTGCTGCGCCCGTCCGACCGGGTGCCGCCCTACCGGCTGTCCATGGGCGTACGGCTGCCGCCGATGGGCGGCCTGGCCGCGTTCTGGCGGCCGTCGATCGGCGCGGTACTCGACGCGACGAAGGGGCTCGTGGTGGACATGCGGTCCGCGACGTACGCCGCCGCCTGGCAGCCCGGCGAACGCGGCGTGGCCGTGCGGGTGCTGCGGGAGGCCGCCGGGAAGCGGACCGTCGTCAGCCACATGGCGAAGGCCACCCGGGGCGTGGTGGCCCGCACGCTCGTCGAGACCTCCGACCGGCCCCGCACGGCCGGTGACCTGGCCGACCTGCTGACCGGCCGGGGACATCGGGTGGAACTGGCGGCGCCGACCGGCCGCGGAAAGCCGCGGACCCTCGACGTGATCGTGGACGAGTGAGTCAGAGATTCAGCCGGGCGCAGGCCCGGCGATACTGCTGCGCCGGATCGCCGAGATGCGACCAGGGCAGCCTGCTGAAGCGGCCGCCCGTCCTGGCGAGATGCCCGCGCGCCGGACGCCGGAGGTCGGACAGGTAGAAGGCGGCGCCGAAGACGTTGTGCGCCTCGACCGAGCGCGGGTGCGCCCCGCCGATGCGCCGCTCGGCCCAGTGGCCGGCGGCCGAGACGATGTCGCGCTGCGCCTCGAAGGAGAACCAGCCGCCCCGGGACATGGGGGTGCGCCCGGCGGCGACGATCTCGAAGTGGGCCATCGGCACGAGTGCCGGGAGCGGGCTGCCCTCCGGGGCGTGCGCGGCGGCGGAACGGGCGAAGCCCAGCATCTCCTGGGCGGAGCCGCCCCAGCCGGGCGACAGGGTGATCAGGCGGGCCAGCGCCCCCGAGTACAGCGCCGGCCACCGGCGGGAGCATTCGTACCAGACCGCGTCCTTGTCGGGGCGCGGCCGGTCCAGCCCGATGGCCAGCCACATCAGGCACTCCCACGGCACCGGGTCGCCCGGCGCGAGCCCCGCCGCCGCCAGCAGCGGCTGCCTGGCCTGGTCCATCGCCGACCGGTAGGCGTGCAGCCGGTCCGCCTGCACCGCCCTGGCCCGCACGTCGGGCCTCAGCTCCCAGGCCTCCTCCAGCCGTGTACGGCCGAGCCACAGCCAGAGGTCGGGATTGCCCTGGTCGTGGGCGAGCAGCGCCTCGATCGACCGGCTCGCCCCGACAGCGGTCCGCGACAGCGCCTCCACCCGCAGCGACCGCGTCTCCGGGTCGCCCCTGCTGTCCGCGAGGACGGCCGACGCCGGTCTGAGGTCACCTCGGGAAGCGGCCTCGACCGCATCGTCAAGCATGGTGTCCGCCCACGGGCGGTCCGGGATCACGTGTGGCCCCCGAGCACGCGCCCGATCCACTTCGATCACTCCCATGAGGCGCGAGCCTAGGAGCGTCAGCGTGCCCGTGGCGCTTCCACGAGGTTACGAGGGCGTTAAGTCGTTTCCCTCAGATCTTTCGCCTGCTGCGGGACGCTCCTACGTCAACGTCCCCCGGCCGTGGTGCGTGGCCGGGGGACGATCGACTCGTGCGTCAGTCCAGGTAGTCGCGCAGCACCTGCGAACGGGAGGGGTGGCGCAGCTTCGACATGGTCTTGGACTCGATCTGGCGGATCCGCTCGCGGGTCACGCCGTAGACCTTCCCGATCTCGTCGAGGGTCTTCGGCTGACCGTCGGTGAGGCCGAACCGCATCGACACCACGCCCGCCTCCCGCTCCGACAGCGTGTCGAGAACGGAGTGCAGCTGCTCCTGCAGCAACGTGAAGCTGACGGCGTCGGCCGGGACGATGGCCTCGGAGTCCTCGATGAGGTCGCCGAACTCGCTGTCGCCCTCCTCGCCCAGCGGGGTGTGCAGAGAGATCGGCTCGCGGCCGTACTTCTGCACCTCGATGACCTTCTCAGGGGTCATATCGAGCTCGCGGGCCAGCTCTTCCGGCGTGGGCTCGCGGCCGAGGTCCTGCAGCATCTGCCGCTGGACGCGGGCCAGCTTGTTGATCACCTCGACCATGTGGACCGGGATGCGGATGGTCCGCGCCTGGTCGGCCATGGCCCGGGTGATCGCCTGCCGGATCCACCAGGTGGCGTACGTGGAGAACTTGTAGCCCTTGGTGTAGTCGAACTTCTCGACCGCACGGATCAGGCCCAGGTTCCCCTCCTGGATCAGGTCCAGGAACAGCATGCCGCGGCCGGTGTACCGCTTGGCCAGCGAGACCACGAGACGGAGGTTGGCCTCCAGCAGGTGGTTCTTGGCGCGGTGGCCGTCCTCGGCGATCCACTCCAGCTCGGCGCGGACGTCGACGGGCAGGCCGTCGGCCTCCTGGGCGAGCTGCTCCTCGGCGAACAGGCCGGCCTCGATCCGCTTGGCGAGCTCGACCTCCTGCTCGGCGTTGAGCAGCGGAACCTTGCCGATCTGCTTGAGGTAGTCCTTCACCGGATCGGCGGTGGCGCCGGCCGCCGCGACCTGGGCGACGGGCGCGTCGTCATCGTCGTCGGTGAGGATCAGCACCTCGTCCTCGGACTGGGCGAGCGCCTCGGCCTTGGGCTCTTCGCCTTCGGCCTCTCCCTCGGTCTCGGTCTCTTCGGTCTCCGCCTCGGCCTCGATCTCGACGTCCTCGACCTCGATGTCGAAGTCCTCGATCTCGACGTCACCTTCGAGCTCGATGTCCTCGTCGTCCTCGGCGAGGTCGGCGGACTTCGGCTTGGTGTCGGCCTTGGCCGCCTTGGCCTCGGGACCCGTGGTGGGGGCCTCCGGCTTGGCGGGTGCGGCCTTCTTCGGCGGAGCGGGCTTGGCCGGAGCCTTGGCGGCGGCCGGCTTGCCGGCGGGCGCCGCGGGCTTGGCCGGGGCGGGCTTCTTCGGCGCCGGTTTGGCGACCGGCGCGGAGTCGGTCACCACGGCGGTTACGGTTTCCGGCTGCGACTCCTTGGCCGCTGCGGATTTGGTGGTCTTCTTGACGGGCGCGGTGGTGCGGCGCTTGGCTTGACCTCGAGAACGCTTGGGAGCCGCGGAGTCGGCGGCCGTCACCACAACGGTCACACCCTCCTTGCTGAGGCTGCGCAGGAATCCAGCGGCTTGCGACATCGGGATGTCCGCTTCCTCGAAGGCCTTGCGGACATCCTCGGACTCGAGGAAACCCTGCGAGCGCCCACGCTCGAGGAGCTGCTGAATCACTGGCTCGTTCAGCTCCGACGGCTTCGAGCGAGTCGAACTTGCAGGCGACACGAACACCTCTCGAACGAACGCATGGCGAGAATGGACCCAGGTGCTTCTTCTTTTCCGGTGGTGAGGTCGCGCAGACCGCGACATGCCATTGTGGCACGCCGCGGTACGTGATACGGCCGCGTCCCGCCGGTTGCTCCTCCACCCTAGGCCGACCGAGACACTAGTGCGTACGGAAGGAGGTCACCGATACCCGAAAGCAACCGTTATGACTGTTTCATTCAGTCACTCTTCGTGGCCGGTGGGACGTGGATCGCGAGTACCGTCACATCATCATCCTGTTCATACCCGGACAGCATGTGGTCCACCAGGAAATCAAGCAGCATATTCGGGCTGCTCAGGACCTCCGGGGGCGCTTCGGCCACGACGGACGAAAGCTCCCTGAGTCCGGCGTCCAGCCCGCGCTTGCGGTTCTCCACCAGACCGTCCGAGTACAGAACGGCGGTGTGACCCGGCGGCACGCAGAACCGGAACTGCTTGCGGCTCGTGGCCCAGCCGAGCGGAGTGCCCGGCTCGGTCTCGTGCAGCAGACCGACGCCCTGCGGCGAGACCAGCAGCGGCGGCGGGTGACCGGCCAGGGCCAGCGTGCCCTCCCCGGTCCCGGGCTCGACGACCATGTACGCCAGGGTGGTGACCTGCTCCTCCTCCTCGGTCGCCTCGAAGACGCGATCGAGCCCCGTCAGCACCGCGGCCGGGGGCGGGTTGGTCAGCGCGAGCGCGCGCATGGCGTTGCGGATCCGGCCCATGCCGGCGGCCGCCTTGACGCCCTTGCCCATGACGTCGCCCACCACGGCCGCCACCCGGCCGTCCTGCAGGACGAACGCGTCGTACCAGTCGCCGCCCACCTGCACGTGACGTGAGCCGGAGCGGAAGCGGTAGGCCAGCATGAGGCCCCGCACCACCGGCAGGCGCTCGGGCAGCAGGCTGCGCTGCAGCGTCTCGGCCGTCTTGTGCTCGCGCTCGAACAGCGTGGCCCGCTCGACCGCGAGGGCGCACTGCCCGGCCAGCGCCTCCAGGAAGACCCCGTCCTCCTGTGAGATCTTCTGGGTCCGCGTGAACGAGAACCGCAGCGCGCCGAGCGCCCGCCCGGCCGCCAGCAGCGGCAGGCCCACCCAGGCCCGCTCGTCCGTCTGCGTGAGAAAGCCGGAGATCTGCGCCTCCTCGGCGCCGGCGTCCTCGAGCTGGGCCCGCAGACTGTCGGGCGACTCGGCGAAGAGCGGGCGGCGGCTGTTGACCGCCATCGTCATCACGTTGGGCTGCGAGAGATCGATCTCCTCGCCCCGGGTGTCCGGGGTGCCGCCGCTGCTGATCAGCTTCAGCGTCGCCCGGTCGAGGTCGAGCAGGGCCACGGACGAGTGGTCGGCGGCGAGGGCCGTACGGCCGACGTCGATGATGACCTGCACCACCTGCTCGACGGTGAGCGCCTCGGCGAGCTGGGCGGTCGCGCCCTGGAGGCGGGCGGTGCGCAGCGCGGCGGCGCCGAGCTGGTCGGTGAGGCGGCCGCGCATCTCCTCGGCCTCACGCTGCGGCGTGACGTCGGTGTTCGCCCCGACCCACTCCACCACGCGGCCGTGCCTGATGATGGGCACGGCCCGGACCTCGAAGTGCCGATAGCCGCTGGCCCGGGTGCGCACCCGGTAGCTCCACTCGAACATCGTCCGGCCGCGCAGCGCCTCACGCCACGCCTCCTCGGTGCCGGGACGGTCGTCGGGGTGCACGGCGTCCAGCCAGCCGTGCGCGAGGTACTCCTCCAGGCCCTGGCCGGTGATGGCCCGCCACTGGGGCGCGTCCTCGGCCACCGAGCCGCTGGGCGAGCTGATCCACACGAGCTGCTGCTGCGATTCCACCAGCGAGCGGTAGCGCTCCTCGCTGCGCTCCAGCACTTCCTCGTTCAGCTGCCGTTCGGTCACGTCCACCCCGAACAGCGCGGTTCCGACGACGCCGTCGTCGTCGCGCATCGGGAAGAACGACACCGTCCAGTGGCGGCTGTCGCCGTTGTCCGCGCGGGTCCTGATCCGCTGGTCGGTGACCGGCAGTGCCTCGCCGGCGATACGGCGCAGCGCCGCCTCGATCAGGGTGGTCAGGTCGGCCGGCAGCAGCTCGGCCGGTCGGCGGTCAAGATGCAGCTCGACAGGATGGCCGGTCAGCTCGGTAAAGGTGGAGTTGACCCGGACGAAACGCCCATCCGGGTTAAAAAACGCGAAGGCAAACGGCGCCTCCGACATCAGGCCTCTGAAGAGGTCGGAGTCTGATATGTCCAAACCGGGCTCCCGGGGCCGGGGCACGGAGGTTTCGGCGCTCATGGTCGGCACCTCCGTCGCGTGCCAGCGTCTCCCACGAGGCACATCTCCATAACTGTGATTGGTAGCGCAGATCTGCCCTACATCATGGGCGATCGGCATACACGGACGGAAGCCCCGCCCGCCATGCGGTCAACGCATCCTGTCAAAAGACCGGCGTCTCGCGCAGGAGGATCCGGCCTACTTTTTGGCCGCCCGCTTCGCCTCCTGCTTGGTCGCGCGAACCAGTTGCAGGCTCTCGCCGTCCACGACGTCGGCCACCGACCGGTGCACCCCCTCCTCGCCGTACGGCCCGGCTGCCTCACGCCAGCCATCCGGGCGCACGCCACACTGCTTGCCCAGCAGGGCCAGGAAGATCTGGGCCTTCTGCCGGCCGAATCCGGGGAGGGCCAGCAACCGGCGCAGCAGCTCGGCACCGTCGCGGACATCCTTCCATACCTTCTCGGCCGAGCCGTCGTAATGATCGATGAGATAGGTCGCGAGCGCCTGGACGCGGGCCGCCATCGCCTTCGGATAGCGGTGGACGGCGGGCGCCGCCGCGAGCAGGGCCGCGAACTGGTCAGGATCATAGGTGGCGATCTCACGCGCGTCCAGGTCGCGGCCGAGCCGGTCGGCGATCGCACGGGGCCCCGCGAATGCCCGCTCGAGCGGCACCTGCTGGTCGAGCAGCATGCCGATGAGCAGTGCGAGGGGGCTGCGGCCGAGCAGCTCGTCGGCCTCGGAATCCTGGGCGAGCCGGATGCGCATGAATTCAGCTTCCCACGCGGCGGCCCGCGAAGGGTTGACACCGCCGGGGAAAGAGGTGAAATAAGGGGCGGCAGGTCCCCATTCAGCGAGGAATGCAGTCCATGCCCGTACTCGCAGCACGAATCAGTGGCGGCCCATCATCGGAGCCGGGTCTTCGTGAACCGGTGGAACTCGTGACCCACCGATTGGCCGCGGAATTCCTGACCGTCCCCCCGTCCACAATCGCCCGCTGCGTCGCCGACGCCTGGGCCTGCGGTCAGCACCTGGGGCTCGACGTCACTGCGGAGATCGTCGAGCGGGTCGCCCGGGAGCGCCTCCTGGGTATGGTGAACTCGGCGCCGCCTTCCCGGAGGTGAGGCGCCGTCCGGCGGCCGCTCCGGCCCGCACCCGTACGGCGGGGAAGGCTGGAGCGGCAGATAACGGGGTAGTCACCGGGCCGTGTTCCTGATGCCCTTGGCGGCGGGAATGCGAGAAGGTGTTCACCGTGAGCGAGCGGAGCGAGATCTCGTGAGTCGCCGGCGCCGACGTGACCCCCGGGAGACCCGGCCGCCGGACGACGTGTTCGCGGAGATGCTGCTGGCGGCCAGGGAGCTGCTCGCCGTGCGCAGCCCGCTCGACGCCGAGCTCATGGTCTCCGACATGCTCGGCGCGTGGTGGGGCAGGCGGCTGCGCGGCGGCGACGTCGAGCAGATCCTCGGCGAGGGCCTGGTGGACTACGCGGCCAAGGCCGGCACGCCGGCCGCGCTCACCCTGCTCATCTCCGTCGCCTACCTCGGCACCGCCCGCCAGGCGGCCAAGGCGGAGGGCGCGGCGCTCGCGCTGATGGAGTCGGACGTCGCCCGGCCCCGCTGGGCCGACCGCGTCGGCGCCGTCAAGCCCACCGGCTGCTACGTCTCCAGGGACGTGTACGGCGACCAGGACACCGTGGTGTGCACGTTCGCCTACAACGGCGAGGACAGGCACGCGCTGGTCGTGGTCGTCGACTACAACATGGGCGGCATGGCCCGTGACGCCTGGGTGTCGTCACATGTCGACAAGCTGCTGGAGCAGGCCAGGCTGGAGGCCGCGGGCAACGCGCTCCTGCGGTTCGAGGAGCTGGAGCCGCAGCAGGCGCGGGCGCTGCTCGAATTCGCGATGAAGGCGGCCCGGGCCGCCGCGCACGGCCGCACCGGCCCGAAGCTCGTGAGCGACAGCTACAGCGCCTATCACGCGTTCGCGCGGGCACGCGTCAAGGCGCTGCCGCCCGGGCGGATGCGGCCCGCGCCCGCGCACGCCGAGGCCCCCTACAGCCGCGACCGCCGGGCGATGCTGGCCGCCGAGTTCCTCGCCTCGGACACGGCGGAGAACCTGTCGGACCCCTCGGCCGCGTCCCGGTGCGCCGACCACATCATCGACTACGGCTGCGACCAGGACTTCGGCCGGCCGATGCGGGTGAGCCCGACCAAGTGCGAGACGCTCCTGCTCGACTGGCTGCCGCGCAAGGTCCTGCTCACCCCGGCCGAGCAGGACGCGATGCCGCACGTGCTGTCGGCGTGGGTGCGTTTCGCCGGCCCCCGGATCGGGCTGCCCGAGGAGGCCGTGCGGGCGACGCTCGACGCGGTCTGGGAGGCGACGGCCCGCTTCACCGAGGCCTACCGGGACCCGACCGCCTTCGGGCTGGACCGCTCTCTCGTGGAACGGCTGCTGCCCGACGGCGACCTGTCGGCGCTGGCCCGGCGCGCGTTCGCGTTCCCCCTGCTGCAGGGCATGCGCGGCTCGACCAGCCTCGACCTGCTGAACCCGGCGGACGAGGCCGACCGGCGCATCCTGCTGGAGATCGACCACACCGACGAGATCGGCCGTACGGACCTGGAGGAGCACCTCGCCTGGCACGAGGAGATCGCGAGCCGGCTGTGGGTGGGCGACCCGCCGCAGCTGTGGGAGGCCGCCCAGCGCCTGATCGACCTGGGGCACGACCGGCACGACGTGCTCCACGTCCTCATCGAGATCGCCGAGCGGATCGGCGACCATCCGGACGAGTTAGCCGCCGCGCTGGACGACATCGCCGACATCCCGGACGAACCTCCCGCCTGACGCCCGGAACTCCTCCCCCTGCGGCAGGATGGACACCGCGCAGAGCTGGGAGACACGGCAGATGAACAACGTGATGGACCTGAACGCCGATCTCGGAGAGGGATACGGGATCTGGCGGCTGGGCGACGACGTGGCCCTGCTCGACCTGGTCACGAGCGCCAACGTGGCCTGCGGCTTCCACGCGGGCGACCCGCTGATCATCCGCCGCACCTGCGCGGCGGCGGCGGACCGCGGCGTGGCGATCGGCGCGCAGGTCTCCTACCGCGACCTGGCCGGCTTCGGCCGCCGGGAGATGGAGGTGGACCCGGAGGAGCTATGCTCCGACGTCCTCTACCAGCTCGCCGCCCTTGATGGCATGGCCAGATCGATGGGCGGGCGGGTGGCGTACGTGAAGCCGCACGGCGCCCTCTACAACCGCGCCTGCCGGGACGAGGAGCAGGCCGGGGCCGTGGTGGCGGCCGTCATGGCCTTCGCCCCCGCCGCCGCGGCGCTGCCGATCCTCACGCTGCCCGGGTCGGCCCTCTCGCGGGTGGCCGCCCGGCACGGCGTTCCGACGGTGGCCGAGTGCTTCGCCGACCGCGCGTACACGCCGGAGGGGACGCTGGTCCCCCGGCGGAGGCCGGGGGCGGTGCTCCACGACCCGGACGAGATCGCGGCCCGCGCCGTGCGCATGGCCACGGAGGGCGTGGTGACGACGATCGAGGGCGGCGAGGTACGCGTCGGCGCCCGGTCCGTCTGCGTGCACGGGGACACGCCCGACGCGGTACGGATCGCCGCCGCGGTCCGCAAGGCGCTCGTGGAGGCGGGTGTGACGGTGCAGCCGTTCACGTGACCGTCAGGACCACGGGCAGGACCACGGGCAGGACCACGGGCAGGACCACGGGCGAGCGCGCGGCGCCGGTCCCCGCACGGGCGCCCCGGCGGCGGCCCGCCGGCCGCCGTTCAGGAGGCGTAGCCGATGTCCTCGTACCTGAGGTCGAAGAACCCGTTGGCCCCGATGTTGGTCAGCGCGGACCGCACGGCCACGCCCTGCGGGCACTGGTAGAGCGGCAACACGTTGACCTTCTTCCACACCAGCCGGTCGGCGTCGTTCAGCAGGCCGGGCACCTTGTCGGGGTCGAGCGTGCTGCCGGCGCGGTACATGGCGTCGTCGATCTGCTTGCTTCCGCTGCGCCCGATGTTGGAGTACCACTCGATGTCGTCGCCCCGGCCGCCGTTCTCGCCGTCCGCGTAGATGTCGAAGGCGCTCGACACCGGGAACGGCGTGCTCGGATAGGCGAAGGCGGTGATGTCGAAGTCACCGGGGATGAGGTGCTTGCCGAAGAAGTCGTCGAAGGACACCTTGCGCACGTCGACCCGGACGCCC
Source organism: Microbispora bryophytorum (assembly GCF_006874465.1). Lineage (GTDB taxonomy): Bacteria > Actinomycetota > Actinomycetes > Streptosporangiales > Streptosporangiaceae > Microbispora > Microbispora bryophytorum. Next base: position 78,676 of record NZ_VIRL01000013.1, read on the forward strand.
ACCCGGTCGAGCATCTGCCGTGCGACGTCGGCCTCGACGCCGCTCATGACGATGCCGTCGGGGACGACGAAGCGCAGCGTGAGTGGTTTGCCGTTCTTCACGCGGGTCTTGCCCGACAGCTTCCAGCCCGCCTGGTCGAGCAGCCGCCCGGCCAGCTTCGGGTCGTACCTGCCGATCTCCCCGGCGTTGGCGTGGTAGCCGTACTGGCTGTTCATGAGGAAGTGGTTGTCCAGCGTCACGGTCGGCCAGCCGAGACCCTTGAGGTCCACCTGCATGAGGCCCCGGCGGTCGAGCGCCGCCGCGACGGCCTCGCGCACACGCGCGTCGGCCAGGACAGGGCTCTCCCCGTTGAGCGTGAGCTGCCGATACTGGGTGCCGGCCGCCTGCCGGATCACGGCGTCCCAGGCCTCCCTGACCCTCGCGTAGTCGTCGGGGGACGGGCCCACCTCGAAGACGTCCACATCTCCCTTGGTGAACGCGTGGACCATCTGGTCGGGACGCACGGTCCGGAACACGATGGTGTCCAGCTTGGCCCGGTTGCCCCACCAGGCGGGGTTGCGCGAGAGCGTGACCGTCCTGCCCTTGACGTCGAGGTTCTCCACGCGGAACGGCCCCGCGGTCACCGGGATGCGGTTGATCCAATCGGCGTTGAACGCCGCCGCGGTCGCGTCGGTGGTGCTGGGATACAGCGGCGTGAACAGGGACTGCCACTCGTTGAACGGCTGGGCGAAGGTGACCACCACCTCGCGGTCGCTCGCCCCCCTGGCCACGCTCTGAATGTTCTCGTACGCGATGGTCGAGTCGACCCGGTAGTCCCGGTCGCGGCCGCTCATGGCCTTCCACTGCGCCGCGAAGTCCGTCCAGGTGATCGGCCTGCCGTCCGACCACTTCGCCTTGGGGTTGATGGAGTAGGTGATGACCTGCCGGGGGGAGGTCGCGGTGATCCTGGCGTTGGTCACGTAGTCGGTGTCGAGGGTCAGCCGCCCCCGCTCATCGGATCGGAACGTGCGGGGCATCAGCGCGTCCGTCACCACCTTGACGGCGGTGCTGTCGCCGTCGACGTGGTTGCGGTTCCACTGCGCCGGGAAGTCGGTGAGCCCCCACCGGAGCGTGCCGCCGTCCTTGACCTTGTCGCGGGCCAGCGGGTTGACGTCGTACGCCTTGACCGGGGAGGGGGCGAGCCCGCTGTCCGGTTCACCGGGCCCCCGCTGCACGCCGCAGGCACCGGCGGCCCACAGAGCGGCCAGTGTGGCCAGGGCAACCGGCCATCGTGCTCTCACGCGCTTCTCCGATCCTCCGGCTACCATACGCAGTCGATTAGTAGCAGGAAGTGACGGCCTGCGGCCATCGGGACACGCGTCCGGGGTTTCCTACGACATCAGGACAACTCGTCTACCGCGCTGCGGACGTCCTCGCTCATGATCGTCGTCAGCTCGGCGGCGTTCGCCGACCCCTGCTCGGCGATCCGGACGTCGCGCCGCAGCGCGGCCCGCTCGTACAGCGACCGCGCGAAACGGCCGTTGCCCAGCCCGTCGATGAGCCTCTCGCGGCAGACCCAGTCGAAGACGTCGGCGAGGTCGCGGGCGGCGGAGGCGTCGAACCTGTCGCCGCTCCTCGCGGCCAGCAACTGCGCGATCTCGGTCAGCTCCGACGGCCGGTAGGAAGGGAACGACACGCGCTGGTTGAACCGGGAGGCCAGGCCCGGGTTGGTCGACAGGAAGGCGTCCATCTCGCGCTCGTAACCGGCCAGGATGACGACCACGCGGTCGCGGTCGTCCTCGGCGCGCTTCAGCAAGGTCTGCACCGCCTCGGCCCCGAAGGCGTCGCCCCCCGAGTAGCCGGTGTTGACCAGGCTGTAGGCCTCGTCGATGAACAGCACTCCGCCGAGCGCCCGGTCGACCAGCTCGTTCGTCTTGATCGCGGTGGCGCCGAGATGCTGGCCGACCAGGTCGGCCCGCGACGCCTCGACCACGTCGGGCCGGGCCAGCAGGCCCAGCGCGGAGAAGATCCGGCCGAGGATGCGCGCGACGGTCGTCTTGCCGGTGCCCGGAGGGCCGACGAACACGAAGTGCCGCATCTGCGACTGGACCGGCAGGCCCTGCTCCTGGCGCATCCTGGCCACTTTGAGCTGGGCGGTGATCGCGTGGACCTGCCGCTTGACCGGTTCGAGGCCGGCCATCCTGTCGAGGTCCGCGAGCGCCTCGTCCAGGGTCGGGGTGACCTGGTAGCCGCGGTATCGCGCGGTGATCTCGTTGAACGCCTTGGTCACGTCGTCGGCGGCGACGGTGACCAGGTCCTCGCCGCGCGGCGACCCGCCCGCGCTCACCACGCGGACGTCACGGGCCTGCGCCGCCGCCTCGGCGAGGCTGCGGGCGAAGCGGGCGTTGCCGAGGTCGTCGACGAGCCCGCGGCGCTCCACGTCCTCGAACAGCCGGCGCAGCACGGGACGGGCCTCGGCGGCGAGCCGGTCTCCCCGGCGCTGCTGCAGCGCCTCGGTGATCTCCAGCAGTTCCGGGGGGCTGTAGCTGGGGAAACGCACCCGGGTGGCGAATCGGCTCGACAGCCCCGGGTTGGACGCGAGGAAGTCGTTCGTCTCCCGCTCGTATCCGGCCAGGATGACGATGAGCCGGTCACGGTCGTCCTCGGCCCGCTTGAGCAGCGTCTGCACGGCCTCCGCGCCGAACCGGTCGGGCTGTCCGTCGCCCGAGTTGATGAGGCTGTACGCCTCGTCCACGAACAGGACGCCGCCGAGCGCGCGGTCGATCAGTTCGTTGGTCTTGATCGCCGTGGCCCCCAGGTACTCCCCCACGAGGTCGGCCCGCTGCGCCTCGACCACGAACGGCGTCTCCAGCAGCCCGAACGCGTAGAAGATCTTGGCGAGCGACCGGGCGACGCTGGTCTTGCCGGTTCCGGGAGGGCCGACGAACACGAAGTGGCGCATCGGCCGCTCGTTGGCGTAACCCGCCTCCCTGCGCAGCCGGGCCGCCTCGATCGACGCGGCGATGGCGCGCACCTGTTCCTTGACCGGTTCCAGGCCGATCATGGACTCCAGCTCCGCGAGCGCCTGCTCGACCGTGATGGGCGGCGGAGCGGCGGTCTCGGCCGCGGCGGGCTGGTGGCCGCCCGCCCTCCCGCGCACCTGCACCTGGGTCTGCGCGCCCGCCGCCTCCCGCTCCGCCTCCGCGCGCACCTTGCGGGCCAGCACCAGGCGGTAGAGGAGCACGGCGGCGGCGACGCCGTACGCGCTCCACAGGGCGGCGGACGGCGACAGCGGCGACAGCGACAGCGCGACGACCCCGGCGGGCGCGAGGGACATCAGCGTCGTCAGCCACGGCGGGACCCACCGGATCAGGTGGGCCGCGCCGCCGGTCAGCGCGCCCAGCAGCATCAGCAGGCCGGGCATGATCGACTGCCCGCCGAACGCGCCCATGAACAACGGGAGCAGCAGACCCCATCCGGCGAGCACGAGCACGGTCGCGGCGGCGCGCGGGTAGCTGAGCGCCAGCGCGAGGAAGCACAGCGCCAGGAACGTGTAGATGAACGTGGGCGCCAGCGACCAGTTGAGCGCGGCCGCCACTCCCATGGTGGCGACGAGCAGCACCACGAACAGCGCGCGCCGCGCGAATGGCGGAAGATGGAAATAACGGAAACGCACCTGTTCGAACAGATCACGGGCCGCAGTCCGGCTTAAGAGGCTCGCCGCCCGTGCCCTGTCGGAGTCCCGCATCGACGCCTCCCCGCTTCGACCCCGGTTATACCGCACGTGCGAACGGAATGGGTGGACCCATGCGGCGCGGTGACGACGCACGTCGCCGGAACGGGCCGCCCGCCCGAGGTACGCGGTACGCGGCTACCGGGTGCGGGCCTGGTGGCGTCCGGGGTATTCGCGCATCAGAACCTGCCGCGGCGTGACCCGCAGCACGTCGTCGTCCGGCACGGCGACGCCCCGTACCTCTGCCCAGAATCGCGGATCCCCCACGAAGAGGACCACGCGCGGATCGCGCCGCACCGCCTCCCACGCCTCGTCGCCCGCGATGAGGCGGAAGTCGCCCGCCGGGGTCACCGAGGTCACGGCGCTCACCGCGAGCGCGCGGGGGCCGTCCGTCCCGGTGCAGGCGAGGACCACGTTCCTGGAGTAGGCCGCGGCGTGCCGCACCTCCTCGCTGAGACCCGCCGAGGGGGTCAGGTCGCCGGGGATCCACCTGCCGCGCGACTCCGACGGCACGAGCGAGGCGCGCCACGGGCCCGGCCCGCCGCGCCACCAGGCCCGGGTGGCGCGTACCGCGAAGGCGGCCGCCCCAAGCGCCAGCGCGCCCCAGGCACAGCGCCACAGGGCCACGACGGCCGGGTCCGGTCCCGCGAGGGCCGTCGCCAGACCCGCGCCCGCGGCGCAGAGGGCGGCGACGGCCGGAGCGGTGAGCGCCGCGGCCAGCCACCGGTCCTGCGGCCGCGGCGCGCCCGTCGCCCGCGCCCGCAGCAGCACCGCCGGGACGGCCAGGCACGCGACGGCGGCGAGGGGCACGCCGGCCGCGTTGGGCACCAGCATGAGCGCCGCGGTCGCCTGCCACGCGCGGGCCGCGACGATCCAGAACGCGACGGCGATGTCGCGCGTCGCCGCCCGGTCGGCGGCGCCCGGGGCGAGCGGCACCGACGGCACGCGGGACACCCAGGGCACGACAGATGGCGGGGGCGGCGCGGGTGGCACGGGTGGCGCGGGTGGCGATGGCGCGGGTGGCACGGGCAGCGCGGCGGCGAACCGCCGAAGCGCGGCGAGCGGCCGTCCCCGCCACGTCTCGGCCAGGAGCCTGACGGCGAGCGCCGCGGCGGGGTTCAGGAGCACCAAACCGATCGCCCCCGCCCAGACCTCGCCCACCTCCTGCAGCGCCCCCGGCCTCGGCTCCGGCAGCGTGGCCAGTCCCGCCACGTACGCCGCCGGGGCGAGCAGCCCGAGCGCGACCGACATGGCGAGCCGCAGGTCGCGCCGGAGCATGCCGGGAACGTAGGCCCAGGCGCCCACGCGCGCGGCCTGCCGGACGCAGACCACGAGGACGGCCGCGAGCGCCAGCGCGCCGCCGATCCGCACCTCCCCGTGCATGCCGGGGACAAGGCCCAGGCCGGCCAGCACGACGGCCGCGCAGACCGCGGCCGCCGCGACCGCGAGGATCACGCGCACCTGTCGCGACCAGGTCTCCAGGGCGCGCCGCGCCCGGCCGGTCTCGCGCGGGTCGGCCTCCCAGGCGGGGTCGTGGTGGTCGCGCGGCCGCCGCCAGCGCAGCAGCGTGAGGCCGAGGTTCACCCACGCCGCCGGGTGGTCCCGGCGCCTGCGCAGCGCCGCGCCGTATGCCAGGGCCGCCCCGTCGTGGTCGCCGCGCAGCAGTGCGAGGTCACCGCACAGCACGTGCGGGTCGGGCTCGTCGGGAGCGAACCGGACGGCGCGCCGGGCCTCCGCCCACGCCTCCCGCCACCGTCCGGGGATCCGTCGCAGCGCGCTCGCGAGCCGCAGCCGCGCCGCCCAGGAGCCGGGCGCGAGCCGCACGGCCTCCCGCGCCGCCGCGACCGCCTCGGTGTCGCGGCCGAGACGCTCCAGGGCCGCGCCGGCCAGGCGATGCCCCCATTCGTCCTGCGGATCGCGGCCGATCGCCTGGCGCGCCGCCTCCAGCGCCGCCTCCGGCTGGTCGTGCGACAGCCGGGCCACCGCGACGGCGCACCAGGCGCGGGGGTCGAGGCGGTCGAGCGGGGGCGGCACCGGGGACATATGACTTCCGTCGATATCGCTCCCCACGACCGCATGATCCGTTGCGTTCGGCCGCTTGCCTAGACGCGGGACATATACCTATGGCTCTCTAGAGAGGCGGATCGCCCCACTTGATCACCTGCGGAGATAGGGATCTGGCGATTTGTTCCCGACATCGCCCGAAGGGCTGAGAGATCCGCTTCGCATGGCCTAAGCTGCCACGCATGTTCCAGCGGGCCGGGATCTTGGGGCAGGAGCACTGAACGGACTATGATCATGGTTTCGGTCGAGTCCGCCGCCGTCCGCACCGCAGACGCCCAGCGGGATCACCGCGCGAGCCGGTGGTCGGTGCTCGTGCTCCTGTGTTTCAGCCTGCTTCTGATCGCGGTCGACGCGACCGTGCTGCACATCGCCGTCCCGGCGCTCACCGCGGCCCTGGAGCCGTCGTCCGTGCAGCTCCTATGGATCATCGACAGCTACTCGCTGGTCGTCGCGCCGCTGCTGGTGACGTTCGGCACGCTGGGCGACAGGTACGGCAGGCGGCCCTTCGTGCTGGGCGGCTACGTGGTGTTCGGCCTGGCCTCGCTGTCGGCCGCGTTCGCCGTGACCCCGCTCGCGCTCATCGTCTCGCGGGCCTTCCTCGGCGTCGGCGGCGCGATGATCATGCCGGCGACGCTCTCGATCATCCGGCAGGTGTTCACCGACCGGCGGGAGCGGGCGATCGCGCTCGGCGTGTGGAGCGCCGTCGCCGCCGCGGGAGCGGCCGTCGGGCCGCTGATCGGCGGAGTCCTCGTCGAGCACCTGTGGTGGGGCGCGGTCTTCCTCATCAACGTGCCGCTGCTGCTGGTCGCGCTGCCGCTCGCCGTACGGATCCTGCCCGCGTCGCGGCGTGCCGACCATCCGTGGGACGCGCTGAGCGCGGTGCTGTCCACCCTGGGCATCCTGGCCGTCGCGTTCGGTCTGAAGGAGGCGGGGTCGGGGCACAGCCTGGGCCGCGGGCTCTCGCTGGCCGTGCTCCTGGGCGGCGTCGCGCTGCTCGTCTGGTTCGTGCGGCGGCAGCGGCGGCTGCCGTTCCCTCTGCTCGACGTCGGGCTGTTCGCCCAGCGCGGCTTCGCGACCGGCGTCGGCTGCGTGTTGCTGGCCATCTTCGCGCTGGTCGGGCTGGAGCTGATGCTCGCGCAGTATCTCCAGCTCGTGCTGGGGCTGTCTCCTCTGGAGGCCGCCGTGCGGATGCTGCCGCTCATGGTCGCGGCCATCGCGGGCGGCCTGGCCGCCGCCCACGTGCTGGGGCACGTCGGGCTGCGCGCGACGGTCGGCGGCGGTCTGGCCCTGACCGCGCTGTCCCTCACCCCGGTGCTGGCCTGGGGCACCGAGCCGCATCCGGTGATGCTGGCGGTCTGCTTCGTGGGGATCGGCTTCGGCGTCGAGGTCGCCCTGCTGGCGGCGTCGGACACGATCATGGCCACCGTGCCGGAGTCGCGGGCCGGCGGCGCCGCCGCGATCGAGGAGACGGCCTACGAGCTGGGGGCGGGTCTCGGCATCGCCGTCCTCGGGACGATCACCACGATCGTCTACGCCCCCTCCCTCACGACCGTCCCGGGGGTCCCGGCCGGGCTCATGGCACAGGCGCGTGAGTCGCTGGCCGCGGCCGCGCACGTGGCCGGCGAGACCGGCGCGTCCGGAGCCGAGCTGCTGGACGCCGCCCGCATGGCATTCGTCACGGCCCTGCACTCCACGATCGTCGTCAGCGTGGCCCTGCTCGCGCTCACCGCGCTGGCCGTGGCCCTGCTGCTTCCCCGTCACGGTTCCACCCCCGCGAGCGCCGACGCCGAAGAGCCCGGCGGCGTACGGACCTGAGCCGGCCGGCGCATGAGGGCGGCGCAGGCGGGGAAGTGTCCGGGCAAGTCACCCCCCACCCAGAGTGAGAAGCCGTGAAGAGAACCCTGCACGACTTAGCCTCGCTGGCCGCCCGCATGGGCGTCGGCGGGATCTTCTTCGCCAACGGCTGGCAGAAGCTCGAAGCCGGCCTCAACGCCACCGCCGACCAGTTCACCGCGCTCCAGGCCCCGCTGCCCCACGTATGGGCACCGGTGACCATGCTGACCGAACTGGTGGGCGGCGCGCTGCTGATCGCGGGCCTCGCCGTGCCGGTCATCGGGCTGCTGCTGTTCGCCGAGGCCCTCGCGGTGTTCGTGGTCACGGCCGGGGACAGCGGCCTGCCGCTGACCGGAGGCGACATCGAACTGATCGTGGCCCTCGGGGCCGCCTCCGTGCTGCTGGCCGTCACCGGCGCGGGCCGGATCTCGGTCGACCACATGGTGGTCATAAAACGGCGCGAGGCCGAAGCGGCCGGGGAGTTCGCCGCCGAGGCGGAGGCCGACGCGGTCATCGCGGCGCTGCGCCCCCCACGGCCCGGCGAACCGGGCTCGGGCGAATCCCCGGCCCGGCCCGCCCCGCCCGGGCCCCCTTCGGGCGAGCGGCAGTCGAGGCCCACCCCCTCCACCGGATCGCCCGGATCGCCTGGCTCACCCGGAACACCCCGAGCGCCCGGCTCACCTGGAGCGCCCCGAGCGCCCGAATCGCCCGGAGCGCCGGAGCCGCGCCCGGCAGGCGGCGGGGATGCGGGCCACACCGCCGCCGGGACGGCCGTGGACCGGCCCGGCGAGGAGGCTCCGGCCACGACGGTGGTGCGCAAGGCCACGCCCCGGCAGCGGCGTACGCGGCGGGAGGACGACACGACCACGGAGAGCCGGGCCGAGGCGCCCCCCGCCCGCTGAGCGGGAGACCATGCCGTGCGGGCCAAGCCGACCCAGACCGGGCCAGACCGGATCGGGCCGCGCCGGGTCGGGTCTTGTGGCGGAGGAGGGGTCAGGGCTCCCGGGAGAGCGGCAGGCACACGAGGAAGCGCGCGCCGCGCGAGCTGTCGATGATCGTCAGGCTGCCGCCGTGACTTTCGGCGATCTGCCGGGCGATGGGCAGGCCCAGGCCCGCGCCCCCGATGTTCCTGCTGCGGGCCGCGTCGAGCCGGGTGAACCTCTGGAAGACGAACTCCCGCTGGTCATGCGCGATCCCCGCGCCGTCGTCGAGCACTTCGAGCACGGCCAGGCCGAAACGGAACCGGGGGTCGCCGTCGGGCGGGTCCTCGCGCCGCACCTCCAGATGCACGGTGGTGACGGCGTGCCTCTCGGCGTTGTCGAGCAGGTTGGCGATCAGGCGGCCCAGCCGGATGCGGTCCCCCCGGACGATCACACCGGGATACAGCCGCGAGACGACCTTCCTGACCGGGCGGCGGACGTCCAGTTCCGCCGCCACGAGCCGGCCGAGGTCCAGCGATTCGCGCTCGCAGGGCGCGCCCGCGTCGAGACGGGCCAGCGTCAGCAGGTCGGAGGCGATCGCCTGGAGCCGTTCGAGGCTCTTCAGCACGGCGGGCCCGATCTCCCGCAGGTCGGACTCCTGCGGGGCGAGCAGCGCGTCCTCCACCTGCGCGCGGATCGCGGTGATCGGGCTGCGCAGCTCGTGGGACGCGTCGGAGGTGAAGCGCCGCTGCTGTTCGAGCGTCTCCTCCAGCCGGTCCAGCGTGTAGTTGACGCTCTGTGCGAGGTCGTGGATCTCCCCCTTGGCCTGGGGGACCGGCACCCGTCGCCCGAGGTCCGAGGCGTTGATCTCGTCGAGCTCGGCTCTGATGGCCCGCACCGGCACGAGCGCCCGGTTCACACTGCGCCGCGTGCCGTACGCGATGGCGCCCGTGACGAGCGCCGATCCCACGACCAGACCGGCCAGCAGGGCCGGCGGGGCGTCGAATCCCTGAACCGGCGCGGCGCTGTAGACGGTCCAGTCTCCGCCGTCGTCGTAGACCTGCTGCGCGACCACGATGTGGCACCGGCCGGCGCCGAAGACACCGCCGCAGACCTCCCGCGTGGCCTTGCGGAGCGGCGCCGGGGGACGGAAGGTCGCCATGGCCGGCTTTCCGGCGACGGCCGGTGTCGCCGCGCGCACCCTGCCCTGCGGGTCCACGACCTGGATGAGCCGGTTCCGTCCTTCGGGGGGCAGCACGCTCCGCACCTGGTCGTGGTCCACGAGGTAGGCGACCCGGCCGCCGGCGGCCGTCACCTCCTGCAGCAGGGTCTCCCGGGCCGCCACGTGCAGGGACCACAGCAGAACGGCCGAGAACGCGATGCACAGCAGGGCGACCACCGTGCCGGTGAACAGCGCGATGCGACTCCTGACCGACCAACGATCCCCGAAACCCACGTGATCGCCCACTTACGATGCGCCCCTACTGACCGTGCGTAAGAAATCTACTCTTCAGGGCGTTATTAACCGGTAACGAGACAAACTGGACGAGATGGTACTGACGGACAGAAATGCCGACCCGCGCAAGACGACCGGCAAGCAGGTAAAGGAGCCTTCCCGACCGGCCTCCCGGATGGTGGGATGTGGGTATGAACGCCGCCGGACCACTGCCGGTGATCGACGTGGCCGCCCTCACCGGCTCCGGGACCGGCCCCGGAGCAGGCCGGGAGCGCGCCGAGGTCGCGCGCCGGATCGAGGCCGCCTGCCTGGACAGCGGTTTCTTCTACATCAGCGGCCACGGGGTGCCCGAGGCGTTGATCGCGGAGCTGAGGGACGCCGCAGCGCGCTTCTTCCGGTTGCCCGAGGAGCACAGGTCGCGCATCTCCATGGAGCGGGGCGGGCGGGCCTGGCGCGGATATTTCCCTGTGGGCGGCGAGCTCACCTCCGGCCGGCCCGACCTCAAGGAGGGCGTCTATTTCGGCGCCGAGCTCGACGCCGACGATCCCCGGCCGCTGCACGGACGCAACCTCTTCCCCGAGGAGGTGCCCGAACTGCGCCCGGCCGTGCTGACGTACATGGACGCCCTCACCCACGTGGGGCAGGCGGTCATGCGGGGCGTGGCGCTGAGCCTGGGACTCGACGAGGACTACTTCGCCGCCGGCTACACGGCCACGCCCACGACCCTGTTCCGGATCTTCCACTATCCGCCCCCGCCGTACGCCGAGCCGGACGAGTGGGGGGTCGGCGAGCACACCGACTACGGCCTGCTGACGCTGCTGCTGCAGGACGACAATCCCGGCCTCCAGGTGCACACCGCCCGCGGCTGGATCGAGGCGCCGCCCATCCCGGGCACGCTGGTCTGCAACATCGGCGACATGCTCGACAAGCTGACCGGCGGCCTGTATCGGTCGACGCCGCACCGCGTGCGCAACTGCACGGGCCGCGGCAGGCTGTCCTTCCCCTTCTTCTTCGACCCGGGCTGGGACTGCGAGGTGCCGCCGCTGCCCTCCCTGCCCGCCCGCGAGGGGGGCCGCGCCCGCTGGGACGGCCTCGACCTGCGGGCCTTCTCCGGCACATACGGCGACTATCTGACTGCGAAGGTCGCCAAGGTGTTCCCGGGGCTCGGCGGCCAGGTGCTGCCGCCGGCCCGCGGAGCGCGTGAAAACGTGTAATCAAGAAAGCAGCCAGACCGGCACAATATTCGCCATGCATCTCCCCCGCTGGTTCGCCGAGCGCGTCGAACCGACCGCTCCGGACGCCGAACTGCGCGTCTCCACGATCGAGCTCTTCTTCGACCTCGTCTTCGTCTTCACGATCACCCAGCTCACGTCGTTGCTGGTGGGCGATTTCACCCGGCAGGACGGGGAAGGATTCGCCGGCCAGGGCACCGTGCAGGCCGTCCTGATCTTCGGTCTGCTCTGGTGGATGTACTCCGGCTACGCCTGGCTCACCAACACCGTGCCGCCGGAGCGCGCGGCCCGGCGGGTGCTCATCCTGTGCGGCATGGCCGGATTCCTGATCATGGCCCTGGCCGTCCCGCGCACCTTCTCGGGCAGCGGCGTGACGTTCGCCGTCGGCTACCTCGTCATCGTGCTCGTCCACGGCGGGCTCTACCTGCAGGCGACGGCCGCGATCGCGCGGGTCGTGCCGTTCAACCTGGCCGCGACCGCGCTCGTCTTCGCCGCGGCCTTCACCGACGCGCCATGGAACTACGCGCTGTGGACTGCGGCCCTCGTGCTCATCTGGATGAGCCCGATCTTCATCGGGCAGAAGGGCTTTCCCCTGCACGCCGCGCACATCGTCGAGCGGCACGGCCTGCTGGTGATCATCGTGCTGGGCGAGTCGATCGTGGCGATCGGCATCGGGGCGACCGACGGCCACCCCGGCGCGGCGCTGATCGTGGCGGCCCTGCTGGGCCTCGCCCTCACGGCGTCACTGTGGTGGGTGTACTTCGGACGCGGCGAGAGCGGGCCCGAGCACGCGCTGATGCGGGCCGAGGTCGTCCAGCGGACGCGGCTCATCCTGGGCGCGTACTTCTATGCCCACATCCCGATCCTGCTGGGGGTCGTCGCGACGGCGGCCGGGATCAAGAAGGCCGTCGGCCACGACCATCTCGGTCTCGGCCCCGCCGTCGCGCTGGCCGGGGGCACCGCGATGTTCCTGCTCGGCGACCTGTGGTTCCGCCGGGTGCTCGGGGTGGGACGGACCGCCGTACGGGTCGCCGCGGCGCTGCTGGCCGCGGCGACCGTCCCGATCGGCCTGTGGTCGTCGGCCGCCCACCTCGGCGCGCTGGTCGTCCTGCTGGTCGTGATGATCTGCGTGGAGACCGCCCTGTAGGGACGGGCCGCCTCAGTCCGCCAGGCCGTTCCGGGCGATCACGTCGCGATACCAGCGGGCGCTGTCGCGCGGCGTGCGTTCCAGCGTGTCGTAGTCGACCCGGACGAGCCCGAACCGCTTGTTGTATCCCCGGGCCCACTCGAAGTTGTCCATCAGCGACCACACGAAGTAGCCGCGCAGGTCGGCGCCCCGGTCCATGGCCGACCGGGCGGCGCGGAAGTGGGCGTCGAGATAGGAGATCCGGCCGGGGTCGGACACCCCGTCGGGAACGGCCGCCCCGTTCTCCGTGATCATCAAAGGGATGCCGGGGTAGTCGCGCGTCAGCCGTAGGAGCAGGTCCTCCAGCCCGGCCGGGTTGATCTCCCAGTCCATCTCGGTGACCTCGCCGTGCGGGTCCTCCCAGGCGATGCCCGCGCTGCCGGGATACTCCAGATGCCCCTCCGACGAGGGGTCGGCCACGACCCGGTTGACCGTGTAGTAGTTGACGCCGAGCACGTCGATCGGCTGCGCGATCGTCGGCAGGTCGTCCAGGTTGACCTTGGTGAAACGTTCCAGGTGGGCGAGGACGTCCGCGGGATACTCGCCGCGCAGCACGGGATCGAGGAAGAGCCGGTTCGCCAGCCCGTCGATCAGGCGGGCCGGCTCGGGGTCGCCGAGGACCGGCGTCAGGTTCAGTGTCAGCGAGACCGACTCCGCGCCCCCTGCCCGCAGCGCCTGCACGGCCAGGCCGTGCCCGAGCATCAGGTGGTGGGCGGCGGTGAACGCGGCGGCCGGGTCGGTCACCCCGGGCGCGTGCCGGCCGGATCCGTGCCCGACGAACGCCGACACCCAGGGCTCGTTGAGCGTCGTCCAGACCTTGACGCGGTCACCCAGGCGCCGGTGCACGGCGGCGGCGTAGTCGGCGAACCGGAAGGCCGTCTCACGGTTGGTCCAGCCGCCCGTGTCCTGCAGCGTCTGCGGGAGGTCCCAGTGGTAGAGCGTCGCGACGGGCGTGATGCCCTTGGCGAGCAGGGCGTCGACGAGCCGGTCGTAGAAGCTCAGGTCGGCGAGGCGCGGCCAGGCCACCGAGAACCGGTAGGCCTTCAGCCCCAGCCACGCCATGATCTCGACGTCCTCGAGATAGCGGTTGTAGTGGTCGCAGGCCACGTCGCCGGTGTGGCCGTCGGCGATCATGCCGGGTGTGTGGGAGAAGGTGTCCCAGATCGAGGGGACGCGGCCGTCGGCGTGGACCGCTCCCTCGATCTGGTACGACGCGGTCGCGGCCCCCCACAGGAAGCCGTCAGGAAATGATGTCTCGGGAAATGAGGTCATCGTGAACTTTCGCGAATCGTCAATCGAGGTTCGAGGAGCGTCGACTCGGGGACGGCCTGGCCCTCCAGCTTGGCCATGAGCAGCCGGACCGCCTGCCTGCCGACGTCCTCGGCGGGAATGAGTACGGAGGTCAGCGCGGGGCTGGCCCGCTCGGCGATGTCGTCCGGGCAGATCGCCACCACCGAGACGTCCTCGGGCACCCGCCTGCCGAGAATCCGCAACGCCCCCAGCACGTGGCCGGTGGCCGCTTCATTGTGCACGACGAGCCCGGACAGCCCCGGCCGCTCGTCGAGCAGCAGCTTCACGGCGGCGTGGATCTCGTCGAAGGACTCCTCGCAGGGCCGCGCGTCGGCCTCGATCCCGTGCCGTCGGGCCGCTTCCACGTAACCCGCCATCGTCCGCTCGGCGAACCCGGTGCCGCGCTCGTAGACCACGCGCGGCGCGCCCAGCAGCGCGATCTCGCGATGCCCGAGATCGGCCAGGTGGTCGGCGCACAGCGCCCCGGCGCGGGCGAAGTCGAGGTCGACGCAGGTCAGCCCTTCGGGGTCGGCAGGGAAACCTATCAGCACGCTCGGCTCGGCGAGCTTGCGCAGCAGCGGCACCCGGGGGTCGTGGATCTCCACGTCCATCAGCAACAACCCGTCGACCAGCGCGCTGGCCGCCACCCGGTGCAGCCCGTCCGGCCCCTCGTCGGCCGTCATGAGGAGCACGTCATGGTCGTACTTGCGGGCCGTGGTGACGACCGAGGTCGCGAACTGCATGAGGACCGGCAGGTTCATGCCGGCCCGCAGCGGCAGCACCAGCGCGATGACCTTCGCGCGCTTGCTCGCCAGAGCGCGGGCACCGGCGTTGGGGTGATAACCGAGGACCCGCACGCTGTCCAGGACCCGCTGCCGGGTGGTCGCCGATATCGCCCGCTTGCCGCTCAGCACGTACGAGACCGTGGACACGGCGACCCCCGCGTGCTTGGCGACGTCGGCGATCGTCACGGTCCTCACCGGGAGAACCCCGGGACGAAGCCCAGCGCGCCCACCGTGACCCCCTCGCTCTCGTACACCACATAAAGATCGCGCACTCCGACGGCTCCCGCCAGCGGAGTGCTCACCTCGACGAAATCGTGCCTGGTCGCCGTGGGCGGGACGCTGACCGCGCCCGCGACCTCGCCGGTGAGGGGGTCGTCGAGCCGCAGCGTGACCACCCCGCCCTCCTCGCTCGACACCGCGAGCACGCACGCGGGCGGGCCCCCGTCGGCGAGATCCCCGCCGAAGTCCCGTTCGCCGAAGTCCCCTCCGATGTCCCCTCCCCTGAAATCCCCTCCGATGTCCCCTCCCCTGAAATCCCCTCCGCCGAAGTCCCCTCCGCCGAAGTCACAGTCGCGGAAGGCGATCCACGATCCGGGCGACGTGGAGCGGACCGCGTCGCCGGAGTCGAGAGCGGCGTCGCACAGCACCACACCGTCGTACTCGTCGTGATCGGCCACGTCCAGTGGCCCCGAGGTCAGATCGCGCGGCGGGATGCGCTCACCCCGCACCCGGAACGGCGCGCACAGCCGGATGTCCCCCGCCGAGGCGCCCACCTGCGCCTTGTGCGCGGCCTCCTCGACCACGAACCTGCCGCGCGTCACGTCCCAGAAGGCCAGGTCGGCGACCGGCACGTCCACCGACACCGTACGGCTCTCGCCCGGCGCGAGCCGCACCTTCACGAAACCGCGCAGCTGGCGAAGCGGCTGCTTCACCCGGGAGCGCCGCTGGCGGGTGTAGAACTGCACGACCTCCTCCCCCTCGCGCTCGCCCGCGTTCGTCACGGTCACCCGGAGGGTCAGCGTGTCGTCCTTGGCGAGGTCGGCCGACGACAGCTCCAGATCGGAGTAGACGAAGCGGGTGTAGCTCAGGCCGTGCCCGAACGGATAGAGCGGCCGGCCACGGTAGTAGAGGTAGGTGGCGTCGGAGGCGATGATGTCGTAGTCGAGCAGGTCGGGCAGTTCCGCGGCCGAGCGGTACCACGTCTGGGTGAGGCGGCCGCCCGGGTCGTCGTCACCGAGCAGCACGCCGGCGAGCGCGTGGCCGTACTCCTGGCCGCCGTGGGCCGACCAGACGACGGCGGGCAGGTGCTCCTGCGCCCAGGTCACCGCGAACGGGTAGCCGCTGGAGACCACGAGCACGGTGGCCGGGTTGGCCGCGTGGACGGCCTTCAGCAGGGCCTCCTGCCGCTCGGGCAGCGCCAGCGTCGCGCGGTCCTCGGTCTCGCGGCCGTTCACCAGCGGGTGGTCGCCCAGCACGACGACCGCGACGTCCGCGCGCGCCGCGACCTGCGCGGCGCGGGCCGCGCCGCTCTCGACAGGTTCCACCGACAGCACGGACGCGGCGTCGGGGTCGTCGGTCGTGCGGACGACGCCGTCGGCCACGGTGACGTAGCGGCCGGAGGAGATGTTGCGGAGCACCACGCCCCTCAGCCGCTCCTCGATCCGGAAGGTCTGGCGCACCTCCCAGCCGTTCGGTCCCGGCTGGTCGTTGGCCAGCACGCCGTCCTCGCCCGCCGACACGTGCCGCCCGTTCGCGCAGGACCGGAACGCGAACGCCCCGCCGCCCCAGTCGAACACGTCGAAGCAGGAGCGTTCGCCCCCCACGTACAGCGGACCGCCGGCGGGGTCGGCGGACGCGCCGACGTACCCGCCCTCGGTGCGCAGCGCCACCCGGTCGGCGCCCTCGCAGAAGACGGTCTCGCACCGCTCGGCGAGCCCCGCCAGGGCCGTGACCTGATAGGGCAGCGTGCCGCTGTACCAGTCCTCGAACAACGCGTCGGCCAGCGGGCCGATCACCGCGACCGTACGCGGGGCGGCCAGCGGAAGCAGGCCGTCGTTCTTCAGCAGGGTGATCGACTGACGGGCCGCCTCCCGCGCGAGCCGCCGGTGCTCGGGGCTGTTGACGACGTCGTGGGTGATGTCGTCGTACGGCGTGGCGGGGTCGAACTCGCCGAGCCGCACCCGGATCGACAGCGCGTGCCGGGCGGCGGCGTCAATGTCGGCCTCGGTCAGCAGACCGCGGCCCAGCGCGGTCCTGACGTGGCCCAGAGTGGCGGCGGTGTCCGCGTCGTCCTGGGTGAAGCTGTCGAGCCCGGCCTTGATCGCATGCGCGTACGCCTCGGGCAGGTCCTTGTGGTAGCCCTGCGGCCCGGCGAGGTTGCCCGGCGCGTACGCGTCGCTGACCACGAGGATGTCGTCGGGCGCCCACGTGCGCAGGTGGCTGCCGATCAGCGGTGACAGGTGGGCAGGCCGGCCGTTGACGAGGTTGTACGACGGCATGACGGCGACCGCGGCCCCCGACTCGACGGCCGGCCGGAACGCCTTCAGCTCGTACTCGTGCAGCGCCCGCGGCGGCAGGACGCTGGAGGTCACGCACCGGTCGGTCTCGTTGTTGTAGCCGAGGAAGTGCTTCAGCGTGGGCGCCGTCTTCAGCACGGCATGGCCGCCGCGCAGGCCACGAGCGTAGGCCGTGCCCATCACCCCCGTCAGCCAGGGGTCCTCGGAGTAGCCCTCCTCGTTGCGGCCCCAGCGCGGGTCGCGCAGCGGGTTGACCACCGGCGCCCAGACGTTGCGGCCCACGCTCTGCGGATCCTTGTGGTGGAAGGCCATGACCTCGTCGCCGGTCGCCTCCCCCACCTGACGCACCAGGTCCGGGTTCCAGGTGCTCGCCAGCCCGACGGCCTGGGGGAACACGGTGGCCGGGCCGTGCCAGGCCAGACCGTGCAGGGCCTCGGTGCCGGTGCGGAAGACCCGCAGGCCGAGTCGTTCCACCGGCGCCTGGTACTGGTGCAGCAGGCCGATCTTCTCGTCGAGCGTGAGCCTGCCGAGCAGGTCGTCCACCCGTTGGGCGGGAGACAGCGCGGGATTCCGGAATGCCGGGTCCTGGTCGTGTCTCTCCGGTTCGTTCATCTGGAGACTCACCCTTCGCGTCGAAGCGCTTCGATGACCTGCCGAAAAGACGCCCCATGAGGGCGTCGCGAGGATCCGCATGTTCGGTTGGAGAAGCGCCACATCGAAGCGCTTCGAAAGGGTTGCCGCGAGTTTCTGGCGTGTAAATCCGGGCTTATCCGGAAGAGTGCCCTCATCCTCGGCTCAGGTCAAGACCCTCGCCGGTTTCACCTCGTTGTCACGTGAAGGCCCACTCCGGCCGACCACGAGAGCGGGCGCGGGCCGGGAGTTCCGGCCGGTCCGCGCTCGCCCTCGGATGCCTCGGGAGTCCCCCAGTCAGCGGACGATCTGCAGCAGCGCCTGCCGCCTGGCCGCGGCGGGCTCGGTCAGGCGCTGCACCTGCCTGCCGTTCTTGTCGAGCACGACCAGGGTGTTGGCGGCGCGCCCGGCGACCCGGACGACCAGGCGGCCGTCGCGCAGGTAGAAGGCGCCGATGAGCGAGCCCTTCACCGGGATGGCGGCCTTCTTTCCTGTGGCCACGTCGACCACGGCCGGGCGGAAGCCCCCCGGCCAGGAGCCGTCGCCGCCCGGCGCGTTCCTCGACAGCGGCGCCACGACGACCTTCGTGCCGTCGGGCGACAGGCTCTGCACGTGGTTGGCGAGGCCGACGCCCTTCACCTTGACCGCCTTGCCGGTCCTCACATCGAGGCGGTACACACCCTCGGTCGTCCCCGCGTACCCGGCGAGGTAGCGGCCGTCGGCCGACCACGCCAGGTGGCAGACCCCGAGAGTGGTGCCCGCCTTCCTGCCGCCCCGGCCGTCCGTGCCGACGACCGAGACCGACCCGGCGTCCGAGTTGCCCTTCTTCACGTACGCCACCCGGCGGGAGTCGGGCGACCAGACCGGGGTGGCGCACGGGAACCCGGCCGCGGCGCCCCTGGCCACGGTCGCGGCGGTGCTGCCGCTCCCGACCCGGACGTAGCCGCGGTCGGTGATCCAGGCGAGTTTCCTGCCGTCCGGGGACGCGGAGAACTGGCCCGTCATCGGCATGACGCCGAGCTTCGTGAAGCCCTTGCCGGGCTCGTACCGGCTGATCGGGAAGCCCTTGCCGTAGGAGAGGTAGACGGCGACCCCGATGAGAGGCTTCGGCCGGGCGTAGGTCCCGGCGGGAGCGGCGGCGGCCGCGGGGGCGGCCAGTGCTGCAGTAAGCGCGGCAGCAAGCGCGGTGGAGAGCACAGCGGCGGACAGCGGGCGAGTGTTCATCGTGTTCCAATTCGTCGACAGTCAGTTGTTCGACGCCTCGCGCCCCGGCCGGGTTCGCGGCCCCTCGATATCGGTACGCCTGCCGCCGGCCCGAGGCCGGGTGCTTCCGGTGCCAGTGCGCCCAAGCCAGGCCCCAGGCGCTCGGACGGCGGGATGGGACGGTCAGCGCTGCGGGGGCAGGCGGCCCGAGTCGACCGAGTCGAGCACCCGCGCGGCGGCCCCGAGCGCGGCCGCGCCGTACCCGAGCGTGGACACCTCCAGCCGGCAGCCTCCCCCACCGGGGGCGAGCACCCTGCCGTACATCTCCTCCTCCGCGCACGCGACGAGCCAGGGCGCGAGCGGCACGTAGTAGCCCCCGAGGATCACGACCTCCGGGTTGAGCAGGTTGGCCACGGCGGCCATCCCCCTGCCGAGGTGGCGTCCCACGTCCTCCAGGAGCGTGAGGATGTCCCGCTCGCCGTTGCGGGCGCGCCGTACGACCTCGTCGATCTCGAGTTCGAGCTCGGACGGCGAGGCGTCGGGCGCCGTGTGAGTGAGGATCGCACCCACCCCGGCGACGGCCTCCAGGCAGCCGCGCCGGCCGCACCGGCAGGTGGGCCCGGCGGGATCGAGCTCGATGTGGCCGATCTCACCGCTGTAGCCCTGCCCGCCCCGCCTGAGCCGGCCGTCCATGACGATGCCCGCACCCACGCCGACCTCGCCGGTCACGTAGACGAGGTTGGCGGCGTTGCGATGGGGCCCGAAGCGGTGCTCCGCCAGGGCGGCGAGGTTGGCGTCGTTGTCCACCAGCACGGGGAAGCCGGGGTCGCGCAGCGCCTTGGCGAGGTCACCCGCCAGGTCCGCGTCGCGCCAGCCCAGGTTGGGGGCGACCCGCACGATCCCGTGGACGTCGACCAGACCGGGCACGGCCACGGTCAGGCCGAGCACCTGCCTGGCCTCCTTGCCCATACGGCTGACGACCCGCCGGGCGAGGGCCGCCATGGCCACGACCGCCTGGCCCGCGCTCGAGGTCCCGCCGGGGAAGGACCGCCGCCAGTTCAGGAGCTCCTCGCCCTTGAGGTCCACCGCGACCGCCGTGATGTAGTCGACGTTGACCTCGATGCCGATCGCGGCGTACGGCGAGCCGTCCAGGACGAGCATGGTGGCGGGCCGGCCGACGCGGTGCTCGGTCAGGCCGGTCTCACGCAGCAGGCGCCGGTCGATGAGGTCGGCGACCAGGCTGGACACGGTGGCCTTGTTGAGGCCGGTCGAGGCGGCGATGTCGGCACGTGAGCAGGGCGCGTTCTCCCGGACGAAGCGCAGCACGACGGCGAGATTGGTCGCCCGTACGTCGGTGAAGTCGGCCGGCTGTGGCCCGTTGTGCGATGTGATCAATGTCCGCCCCGTTCCCCACTCGGGCTCATCATGCCGCAACTGCAGCAATTCGACATGACAACGGCGGCCGGGATCGTAGCACGCACGGACCCTCGGGCAGCGCCATGCCCGGCTTGGCGATGACCACCGGTCCCGGCGCCTCCCGGCTGACCTGGTGGCACTCGCCCCTCCGACATTTGTTTGGCTACATAACTAACTAAAACACTACCGTGCAGCGTCATGCGAATCCAGTGGGCAAGCACCCGGCGAGATGGGCGTGCACCGGCGGATTCTCAGTCGGCGTGGGGAAGGCCGGGCGCCGCGGCCGCACGCCGCGCGACGGAAGGGCCACAGGGCGCAGACCCGAACGCCGCAAACACAGCCCCGAAGCAACCGGAGTGCAAACGGGAATCAACCGCCACAGGTGATTCTGAGCACCGTGAAGAGGGACATGTCGCACTACCTCGGCGAGTTGCTCGTGTGGGAGATCGAGGACTATCTCCGCGCCCGCTCGACTCGGCCGCAGCGAGCCCGGGTGGCCCGCATTCGGGTGCCCGACCGGCCGGCGGCCGAGATGATCGCCGCCGATCTGGAGGCGGGCGGCAGTTTCCACGCCGCTGCGAGGCGTGCCACGGCGCTGGGCATGACCCTGCCGGACGACCTGTTCGGCGTGGTGACCAGGGACGAGCACCCCGAGGTGTTCGATGCCGTGCCGGGCACCACGCTGCCGCCGAAGCGCGAGGGCGATGGATTCCTCGTCATCCGGCTGGTCGCGTTCGAGTCCTGACGGGCAGCATGAGGGCCTCCCGGGGATGTGGATCCCGCTCGGAGGCCCTCACAACCGTCAAGATGGCCCGCGCTAGCGGGCAGCGGCGCCCGTGACCTCCCTGTCGACAATCCTGGTGGCACCGGATTCCCGGGCGCAGTGCGCGCAGCAGAACCAGCGGCCGTTGAGCTCGGAGCCGTGGCCCACGATGCGGCACCCACAGTGCTCGCACACGGGCGCCATCCTGCTGATAGCGCACTCGAAGCTGTCGAAGACGTGCACCACCCCCTGGGTGTGCACCTCGAAGGCCATGTCGTAATCGTTGCCGCAGACCTCACAGGTAGCCATGGTTTCCCCCCGTCGACTCGACGTCGAGGGGGGAAATACCCGCGCAAACCTGCACGAACACCGGCTCACAGAGCGTCGAGCAGGGCCTTGGCGACGGACTTGGCCCCGGTGACCGCCTCCTTCGGGTCCATGAGCACGGAGTCGGGCGCGTTGATCGGGGTGTTCTCCGGGCGGTCGCTGCCGGACAGCAGCACCCATATGACGTTCTTGCCGTCCAGCGCGTAGATCTCGTACCGGTTGCCCTGGGCCGTGTCGGTGCGCTGCCGGATCGCCTGGCCGAACGCGTCCTGGCCGAAGCCGGTCAGCTTCTCGACCTTGCCCCACCGGATGCCGCCGATCTCGCTACTCGCCGTGAACTTGGTCTTCGATCGCTGGTCGATGAGGTAGTAACGGGCGGATTCCGCGTCCCAGAAGGTGTGGACGGCGATGCGCAGGTTGCGCCACCGGACCTTGCCTCCGCCGAGCGGCAGTTTCTCGTTCCACCACTGGCACTGGGTGACGTTCGACTGGCCTTCCTTGCTCCGCACCGCCGCGCCCTCGGTGTCCGGCACCAGGGTGGCGGCCAGCGTCTTGAGGCTCACGCAGGCCCGGGGCAGGGGGATCCGGGTGGGCGAGGGCGACGGCGACGGGCTCGGCTTGGGACGCGCGTGGTAGGGCAGCGGCTGTCCGGCACGCCAGGCGGTCACGGACTTCGCGAGCTGCCCGAGCAGGCCCTTCACCTCCCGCAGGGCGTTCTCCTCGGTGATCGACTGCGTGCTCTCCGTCGACAGGAGGTCGGCCTCCTTCTTCTTCTGGCTCGCCTCGTACTTCACCTGGAAGACCACGTCGCCCACCCGGCCGACTCCCTGGCCGAAGGAGTACCAGTACTGCTTTCCCTCCCGCGTCCATTGGTACTGCGCGGCCGCCGTGTCTCCGATGCCCTGGTACTCCTGCACCGCCGAGTAGTAGTGCTCGGTGTCCGAGTGGCCCGCGCCGTACTTGTACTGGCTGAGCTCACCCTTGTACTGGATCTTCGCCGCCTCCACGGCCGTGGTCGTCCCGAGCGCCTCGTACTTGGACACGTTGACCGTGATCTCGCGGCTGCGGGTGACGTCCTTGTACGAGATGTTCCGGTTGGCCCAGCGGCACTGCCACCGGACGTAGCTCACGAGGGTGTCGCTGCGGTTGTCGTTGGTCGAGGAGTCGATCTCGGCCCGCGGTACGAGACGCTCGGCCTCGTCCGGGTCGAGCATCGAGCACACGTCGGCGGTCGCCGCCACCGGCGCGGCCGACGCCGACTTCTCGGCCGCCGTCGCCGCCGTCGCCGTCGGGCTCGCTTTACTGGGCGCTCCCGTCTGGCGCACCGTCATGAACGCGAACGTTCCCCCGGCCACCACCAGCACGGCGACCACCGCCACCACCGGAAGCACCCACCCCCGCCGCGCCGGGACGGAGGGCTGGGTCGGCATCTGCCACAGTTCGGGCGGAGGCGGCGTCGCCGCCTGCCAGCCCTGCCCCTGCTGCCCGGACGGCGGGCCGCCCTGTCCTCCCTGTGACGGATAGGGATAGGGATTCGACTGAGGCGACTGCGGCGGCTGCCCGGCCGGAGGCCCCGGCGGCCCCGGCGGCCCCGGCTGCGGCCGGCCCTGGCCGACCGGAGCGCCGGGGTATCCACCGGGCTGCGGAACGCCACCGGGCGCGGCACCCGGATACGCGCCCGGCTGCGGGCCGGGCTGAGGACCGGGCTGAGGACCGGAGTACGAACCGGGATACGGACCCGGCTGGCCACCGGGGTACGCACCCGGCTGCGACTGCGAACCAGCGGAATACCCGCCTGGCGGCTGAGACCCGGCGGGATACCCGCCCGGCGGCGGCTGCGAGCCGGGCGGCTGGCCGTACGCGGGGGGCTGCGGACCTGGATACGGGCCGGGCTGGGAACCAGCGGGGTACGCGCCGGGCGACTGGGAACCGGGCGGCTGGCCGTACGCGGGCGGCTGGGAACCGGCGGGGTACCCGCCGGGCGGCGGCTGCGGGCCGGGATACGGACCGGGCTGTGGCTGGGAACCAGCGGGATACGCGCCGGGCTGCGAACCGGGCGGGGAGTCGGCGGGATACGCGCCCGGCTGCGGCGGACCTGGCTGGGAACCGGGGTACGCACCCGGCTGCGCACCGGCGGGGTACCCGCCCGGCGGGGAACCGGGCGGCGGGCCGTACGCGGGCGGGTAGGGCGAAACTCCCGGGCCGGGATGGCCCTGCGGCGGGTACGGCGGCATGCCCTGCGGGGGGCCGTCGTCCGGGGGAGGCGTCTGTCCGGGCTCGACGGGGGCGTCGTCACCGCTGGTCATGGGGGTCTCCTACAGATGCAGAGCGGGAGGTCACCCGAGCCCGATGCCGACGAGTTCGGCGGCGCGCTCGGCC
The DNA here is from genome assembly GCF_006874465.1 of Microbispora bryophytorum. Taxonomy (GTDB): domain Bacteria; phylum Actinomycetota; class Actinomycetes; order Streptosporangiales; family Streptosporangiaceae; genus Microbispora; species Microbispora bryophytorum. The sequence continues at coordinate 102,388 of NZ_VIRL01000013.1, forward strand.
GTGCGCCGGTCGGCCGGGGTGACCGAGGGGTCACCGGCGCGCCGGTAGGCGACCTCGACGATGAGATTGCTGAGGCGGAACCAGACCGTGGCCCCGGTGGTTCCGGCAGTGGAGTCGGCGGAGTCGGCGGAGTCACAGGTGAAGGCCTCGTCGGCGATCCCGGCCCGGTCGCGCGCGGCGGCGCCCCGCGCGGCGCGCTCCGCCGCGAGGTCGCGGGAGGCCGCCGCCTCCCCCTCCCCTTCGGACGGCAACCGGTAGGCGACCGTGATCGCCCCATCGTGGCCGGTGGTGTGCTCCTTCCACTCGCATCGCCCCTCGGCTGCGGGTTCCCCACGCGGTGTGGCCCCGAGGAGGTCATGGATCTGCGCCTTGGTCAGGCTGCGGCAGGCGTCGGGGACGGCGGCGAACCGCCCCGAGCCGCCCTGTTTCCCGGACACGAGCAGCCAGGCGCCCAGTCCCGCCGCGAGGCCGACAACGACCACCAGGGCCGCCACGGCGACGAAGCGCCACATTCCGGCGGACCGGTCCGCGGGGACGGGAGCGGGCGGCGCGGCAGCGGCCTGCAGTGCCTGCCGTACGACGTCGGGGGGCGGACGCCGCGCCGGTTCCTTGTCGAGCAGGGCGAGCACGATCCATGCGAGCACCCGCGAGGCCCGGGTCATCGGCCGGGGCTCGTGGAGCAGGACGGCGGCGACGAGCGCGGCGGCCATGTTCCGGTGGAAGGGCGGCTCCCCCTCGACGGCGGTGTAGAGCGTGGCCCCGAGGGACCACAGGTCGGAGGGCGGGCCGTCCGGCTCGTCGCGAAACCGTTCGGGGGCCATGTAGTTGGGCGAGCCCGCCGAGCTCTGCCAGGAGTGCCCGGCGCCGCCCAGCGGCGCGGCGATCCCGAAGTCGGTGAGCAGGGCGCGGCCGTCCGGCCCGATGAGGACGTTGGCCGGTTTGACGTCGCGGTGCACGATGCCCCGGGCGTGGGCCGCCTCCAACGCGTCGAGCACGGCCAGCCCGATCTCGGCCACGCGCTCGGAGGCGAGCGGTCCGTCCTCCCTGATGATCTTGTCGAGGGAGCGGCCCGGCACCAGGTCCATGACGATCCACGGCTGCCCGGCGTGCCCGACGACGTCGTGGACCGTCACGATGGACGGGTGGGTGAGCCGTCCGGCGGCCCGGGCCTCGTCGACGGCTCTGCCGAGGAAGTCGGCGCGCTGCCGGTCGTCCAGGTCCGGCGGGACGTGCAGCTGCTTGATCGCCACCTCCCTGTGCAGCAGCTCGTCGCGGGCGCGCCAGACCGTGCCGCCGCCGCCCTCACCGAGCGGCTCGGCGAGGCGGTACCGCCCGGCGAGCAGGTCCACGGCTAGGCCAGCCCCCTCAGGCCCTCGGCCGCCGACGCCGCCGCCGCGATCGCCCCGTCCCGCAGGGCGGCCGGTGAGCTCACGTCGAGGTCGGCGTACCGGAGCCGTACGACGAGATCGCCGAGCCTGAAGTACACGTCGGTGGCCTGTGCCCTGCCCTCCGGCGTGGTGAGGTCGACGGCGAACGCCTCGTCGGCCACGTCCGGCGTGTCCCGTCCGGCCGTCTCGATGACCTGGGTCCTCTGGTCGAGGCCGATCTCGTACCAGAGCCAGCTCACGTCGTTCGGCCCCGACGCGTACTGCCTGCGCAGCCCTTCCATCAGCGTGGTCGCCGAGGCCGTGTCGAGCCCCCACGGCGCGGGGGTGTCGGAGTCGGTCTCGGCGCTCAGCTCGACGCCGCTGCCCTTCACGGTCCACTGGCAGCTCGTCTTCCCCGGCCCCGGCCGGGTCTGCGCCGAAGCGCCCACGATCCGCCGCACCTCGCCGGCCGGGAGCGCCCGGCACAGGTCCACGGCGCCGTCGAAGGTGGGCGAGACCCGGCGTACGGGATCGTGTGGCGGCTCGCCCGCCCTGACGGAGAGCACGACGGCGGCCACGGCGACCGCGACGCCTGCCACGGCGGCGGCCCCGGCCGCGTACCACCACCGGTGGCGCCGCTTCGGCGACTCGATGCGCAGGCCGTGCCGGGGATCGAGGTCCGGAGTGCCGCCGTCGGCCACCTGCCGCAGCAGCGTGAGCGTGGTCGGCGCGTCGGGGCGGGCGGCCGGATCGCGCGCCGTCATCCACGTCAGCACCGGGCCGAGCGGTCCCGCGAGCACCGGCGGACGGGGAGCCCGGGTGAGGGTCGCCCGGATCACCTCCGAATGCGAGCCCTGGTAGGGGGCGACGCCCTCGACGGCCGTGTAGAGGGTGGCGCCGAGCGACCACAGGTCGGCGGCCGGGCCGCCGGGATCGCCCGCGAGCCGTTCCGGCGCGATGAAGCCCGGTGAGCCGACCATCAGGCCCGCCTCGGTGATCGACGCCTGGTCGGCGGGGCGGGCGATGCCGAAGTCGGTGAGGAGCACCCGGCCGTCCGAGGAGAGGAAGACGTTGCCCGGCTTCACGTCCCGGTGCTGCACGCCCCCGGCATGCGTGGCCGACAGCGCGTCGAGCAGGCGGGCGCCGAGGTCCGCCACCTGCCGGTACGGCAGCGGCCCGTACGCGGAGATCTGCCGGGCGAGATCGTGGCCGTGCAGCAGTTCCATGACGATCCACGGCCTGCCGTCCTGGAGGAGCACGTCGTGGAGGGCGACGATCCCGGGATGCCGGACGCGCGCCGTGACCTCTGCCTCGCGCATGACCCTGGCGATCAGTTCGGCCCGCTCGCGCTCGCCGAGGCCGTCCGGGAGGCGGAGTTCCTTGATCGCCACCTCGCGGTCGAGCACGGAGTCTCTGGCCAGCCACACCGTGCCCATGCCGCCGGAGCCCAGCGGGCGCAGCAGGTGGTATCGCGAGGCCAGCGTCCCCCTGAGCGATTCGGCCATATCGGGGAGAATAGCGAAAGCGTGATCGATACGCCCGCCGGGTGCGGAACCCGCCTCACCGCCCGGCAAAGAACCGGTTACCGGTACGGCGCGGATCACCGTGAGCCGGGAGAGACGCGGCACATCGGGGTATCCAACTCGTCGGGCCACGTCGTCAGAGGGAGCGGAGCCGGCGGAGATGGTGTGTCATGCAGCGCGCGACGCGCTCCCCCGTGTGGCCGGGCTCACCGCCGCGGCCGTGTTCGCGATCGCGGCCTCGGTGCTCCCCTGGTCCGCGGCATCCGCGATCGCGGCGCCGATCCCCCACGGCTGGGGATCGGGCGGCGGGCAGGGCGGCGACATCAACGCCAACCGGTCCAGCATCAACGTGGGCAGCGGCAGGAACGTCAGGAACTACCTGGCGTTCGGCAGTCTGAAGAACGGCGCCGGTCTGCAGCAGGCCACCATCAGCGTGAGCGGCGCCAGTAACTCCCAGGGCAGTTTCTGCAGGCGGCGGCCCCGCGCCTGCAACGTCCGCCAGAGCACGTGGACTCCCCCCGGCACGAACACGGAGTGATGAACGCGCCACCGGCCGCCCCTGGCGCATGACGCCCGACGCGTCACGCCCGGTCGGAGCCGATCAGTCCGCCCGCCCCGCTTGTCGCCCGCGCAGGCGGAACGCCCCGCGCACGTGCGCGCGCGGGGCGTCCGTCGTTCTCGGCGGGGAGCCTCAGCTCAGGGCGAAGTCCTTGATCCGGACGTCGCCGGTGAAGACCAGGTACACGTCCTTCACGCCGTTCGCGCCGGACACGGGAGCGGTCGCGGCGGCCCAGTTGTAGATCCCGCCGGTCGCGGCGACCGGGATCGCGGCCACCTTCGCGCCGGTCGGCGAGCCGAGGCGCACCTCGATGGTCCCGCCGCCCGTGGCGGCCACCCCGGCCGTCACCGTGCGGGGCTTGCGGAGCTGGACGTCCTTGAACGCGATCCAGCCGCCGTTCGCGCCCGCCACCGCGTCGCCGCGCACCTTGGTCTCGTCGACCAGGTGGATGCCCGAGTAGTCGTCGAAGTCGACCGCCCGGGTGGTCTTCGACAGGTCGCGGTGCGGGATGTTCTCGCCCTTGACGTTGATCGTCGCCCGCTGGCGGATGTTCGCCGAGGACGACCCGACGAGCAGGTCGTGGGTCGCGTTCTCGACGGTCCACTTGTTCCGCGTGACGTCCCAGAGCGCCAGGTCGCTCTTCTTGACGGTGAAGGCGATCGTCCTCGTCTGACCCGGCGCCAGCGTCACCCGCTGGAACGCGCGAAGCTGCTTGACCGGCTGCTTCACCCGCGACTTGTGCTGGTGGGTGTAGAGCTGCACGACCTCGTCGCCGGCCCGGGAGCCGGTGTTGGTCACCTTGACCGAGACCTCGTACGCGTCGCCCTTCGGCACCGCCTTGAGGCCCTGGTAGGAGAACGACGTGTACGACAGGCCGTACCCGAACGGGTAGAGCGGCCTGCCCTGGTAGTACAGGTACGTCCGGTCCTTCTTGACGATGTCGTAGTCGAGGATGCCCGGCAGCTCGGCGGCCGACCGGTACCACGTCTGGGTGAGCCGCCCGGCCGGGTTGACGTCGCCGTACAGCACGTCGGCGAGGGCGTGCCCGGTCTCGGCGCCCGCGTGGGTGGTCCACAGGATGCCGGGGATGTTGTCCTGCTCCCAGTTGATCGTGGTCGGGTAGCTGTTCTCCAGCACCACCACCGTGTTCGGGTTGGCCGCCTTCACGGCCTTGACCAGCGCCTCCTGGCCCTCGGCGAGGTTCATGTCGGTGCGGTCGTGGTCCTCGCGGCCGTTGATGAACGGCATGCTGCCGACCACGACGACCGCCACATCGGCGGCCCTGGCCGTGGCGACGGCGTCGTCCACGCCGCGGGAGACGACCTCCTTGGCGTAGTGCGTGGCCTGGTCGGCCGTGGTCAGGCTGAGCGTGCCGTCGGCCGCCGCCTTGACGTACGTGTCCGGCCCGAACCAGTCGAAGGCCGTCTCGTAACCGGCGTACCGCAGCAGGGAGGTGCCGTCGGACTGCGGCTCCAGCGTGAACTGCTCCTGCACGAACCAGCCGGATGGCTGGTCGGCCGTGTTGGCCAGGGTGGACCAGTTGGCCCGGCTGACGTATTTGCCGTTGGCCACGCTGCGCAGCGTCAGCACGCCCTGACCCCAGTCGAACGCGTCGAACGTGGAGGTGGCGCCGACCGTGGTGTCGCTCTCCTTGAGGTCGCCGCCGGACGCGGGAGCGCTGATGTACCTCCCGGTGGCGACGTCCTTCAGCGCGATGCGGTCGACGCCCTCGGAGGAGGCCACCGACGCGGCCCGCTCCTTGATTCCGTCGAGTGGGGTCACCTTGTACGGCAGGCTGCCCGAATACCAGTCGGTGTAGAGCACATCGGCCAGCGGGCCGACCACGGCGACCTTCTTGCCGGGCTTCAGCGGCAGCGCACCGCCGGAGTTCTTGAGCAGCACCATCGCCTTGGCCGCGGTCTCGCGGGCCAGCTTCTGGTTCGCCGGGCTGTTGACCACATCCTTGGTGATCTTCGCGTACGGCCCGCCGTCGGGGTCGAACTCGCCGAGCCGGAAGCGGATGCCGAGCTGGTGCCGGACCGCGTCGTCCACGTCCGCCTGCGTGAGCAGCCCCTTCGACAGCGCCTCCTTGACGGCCGCGGCCGTCGGAGCGCCGTTGGCGTCGTCCACCGTGAAGCTGTCGAGCCCCGCCTTGATCAGCGCGGCGTCGGCCTCGGCCTGGGTGGCGTAGTACTTCTCGGAGTTGACCAGGTTGTTCGGGGCGCCGGCGTCGGTGACGTTGAACAGCGCCCGGCCGGTCCACGAGCGGACCACGTCGTCCAGGTCGGGGTTGACCGTGTTCGGCCGGCCGTTGACGAGGTTGTACGACGCCATCACACCGGTCGCCGCGTCGGCCGCGATGGCCGGTTTGAAGGCCGCCTCGTCGTACTCGTGCTTCACCCGCGGCGGCAGCTCCGACGACGAGGTGTCGCGGGTGACCTCGTTGTTGTTGGCCAGGTAGTGCTTCAGCGTGGGCGCCGTCTTCAGGTGGTCGGGATCGTCGCCCTCCAGGCCCGAGCCGTACGCCGTGGAGATGGCGCCGGTCAGCGTCGGGTCCTCCGAGTAGCCCTCCTCGTTGCGCCCCCAGCGGGGGTCGCGCAGCAGGTTGACCACGGGCGCCCAGAGGTTGAGCCCCCACACGGTGGGGTTCTCGGCGTGGTAGCCGCGGGCCTCGTCGCCGACGGCGGAGCCGACCCGCTTGATCAGCGCCGTGTCCCAGGTGCTGGCCAGGCCGACCGCCTGGGGGAAGACGGTGCCCTTGGCGGTGACCACGGCGCCGTTGTTGGTGTAGTCGGTCGACCAGGCGACGCCGTGCAGCGCCTCGGTGCCCGTCTTGAACAGCTTGATGCCGAGGCGGTCGATCGCGGGGGCGTACTGGTGCAGCATCGCGACCTTCTCGTCCGGTGTGAGCCGGCCGAGCAGGTCGTCGACGCGCTGGGCGAGCGGCAGCGACGGATCGCGGAACGGATAGTCGTCGGCCGCCCTCGCGGGGCCGGCGCCCAGGCTCAGTGCCAGAGCCAGGGCCGCCGACGCGGACAGCATCGCCGAACGGCGATGGGACATTGCGCCTCCAGGTCAGGTAGTGACGCGTTATTCGGGGGGTGTTACTCGTTCGGGGGTGTTACTTGATCGCGCCGACCGTGACGCCACGGGTCAGCGTGCGCTGGAAGATCAGGAAGAAGGCCACGGCGGGGATGATGCCGAGCAGCGCGGACGCGCTGGACATGGTGGCGTCCATCATCTTCTCGCCCTGCAGGACGCCCAGGGCGACCGGCACGGTCTGGTTGTCGTTGGAGATGAGGAAGACCATCGGCAGGAAGAACTCGTTCCACGTCCAGATGAAGAAGAAGATGAGCAGCACCGAGAGGGTCGGGCGGCTGATGGGCACGACGATGCCCCACAGCATCCGCCGCCTGCTCGCGCCGTCGATCTCGGCCGCCTCCAGGATTCCCCGGGGGAACTGCCCGAGCACCGACGAGAGCAGGTAGGTCCCGAAGGCCGCCTGGATCACCGTGAAGATCAGGATGACGGCGAGCTTCGAGTCGTACAGCCCCACCTCCTTCGACAGGTAGTAGAGCGGGTAGACCAGCGCCTCCTGCGGCAGCGTGTTGGCGACCAGGAACAGCACGAGGATCCACAGCCGGCCGCGGACCCTGCCGATGCCCAGCGCGTACGCGTTGAGCAGCGACAGCACCACCGCGGCGACCGCGACGACGCCGCTGATCAGGAGGCTGTTCCAGAGCTTCAGGCCGAAGTCGACGCGATCCCAGAAGGCGACGATCCCGTCGAGGTAGAACCCGTGGGGCAGGCTCAGCGGGCCGCCCGCGGAGTATTCGGCCGGGGACTTGAACGCGTTGAGCGTGACGATGACGAAGGGGAAGAGCATCACGACCGCGAGCACGGCCAGTGCCGCGAGCACGGCCCATCGTCCCGGCTGGCGGAAGGTGCGATCGGCGTTCACGAGTCACTCTCCTGGTCACGCTCCTGGCCGCCCTCCTGGACTCGCAGGAAGAGGAAGGTCACCACGACGATGATCAGGGCGAGCACGGTCGCGATCGCCGAGCCGTACCCGACGTTGGCCTTCTGGAAGAAGTTCAAGTAGGAGAAGTACGACGGCACCATCGTCGCGGAGCCGGGTCCTCCCCTGGTGAGCACGAAGATCGGCCCGAACACCTTGAGCGCCGCGATCGTGCAGGTCAGCAAAACCACGAAGATCTCCGGCCGGATCTGCGGAATCGTGATGTGCCAGAACCTGCGCCACCACGAGGCGCCGTCGATCTCGGCCGCCTCGTACAGCGACGGGTCGACCCGCTGGAGCCCGGCCATGAAGATGACGACCGGGTAGCCGAGCTGGAACCACACCATGATCGCCATGACCGTCGCCAGCGCGATGTCGGGGTCGCCGAGCCAGTTGACCTCGATACCGAAGATCTGGTTCACCGCGCCGTACGACGGGTGGAGCATCCAGCCCCACACCACGCCGGCCACCGCGACGGGCAGCACCTGCGGCAGGTAGAACGCCGCACGCAGGGCCGAGGCCGTACGCCCGCCGAACCGCTTGGCGATGTAGTCGAACAGCGCGGCGGCGAGGACCAGGCCGATGATCGTGGGCACCACGGCCATCGCGATGATCAGTGCGACGTTGTGCTCGAAGGACGCCCAGAAGCGCTCGTCCTTGAACAGCTTGGTGTAGTTGTCGAGCCCGATCCAGGTGGGGGTGCCGACGCCGGACCAGCGGGTGAAGCTCGTCGCCACGTTCATCAGGAACGGGACGACGATGATCGCGAGGAACAGCACCAGGCTCGGAACCAGGTAGAGCCAGTAGCCACCCCTCCCGCGCGGGCGGGCCGCGCCGGCGCCGGGCGCGGGATCCACCCGGCGCAAGGATCTCTTCCCCGGCACCGTCTCCGCATGCCCGTAGGGCGAATCGGCCGGGGCGTGCCCGTCGCCTGCTCCGGTTGCCGCAGTCGGGGCCGGTGAGAAGCCGTCCTCTTCAGGGGACGGAGGAGTCACGTGCAGACCTTTCCAGAAGGAAGGGGTCCGGCGGCGAAGACCGGTCAGGTAGCCCCGCCGCCGGGGTCGGAGGGAAAGGCGGTCCCGTGCCGGGACTAGCCGCCGATGTCGGCCAGGTTGTCGTCGTACGGCTGGGCGATCTCGTCCAGGACCTCTTCGGGCTTCTTGTTGCCGTTGATCAGCTCCTGGACGCCGGCGACGAGCACGTCGTAGTAGCCGGGAGCCGGCCAGTCAGGGTAGAAGGCCAGCCCGTCCTGCGTCGAGAGCTTGTTGAAGTTCTCGATGAGCTCCTTGTTCTGCTCGTCGTTGATCGCGGCGGGGTCGGCCGCGACGGGGATGCCGCCGGAGTTGCCGAGCAGGTTCTGGGTCTCCTTCTTCATCGTGATGTCGATGAAGTCGTAGGCGAGGTCCTTGTTCTCGGACTTCTCCGGCACGACCCAGATGTTGCCGCTGGAGCCCGGGGCGAACTGGCCCGGCCACAGGAAGGAGCCCCATTTGAAGTCCTTGATCTCCTCCTGCATGCGGCCGAACCACCAGCTTCCCGACACCATGATCGGGAACTTGCCGCCGATGAACGCCACGCCCATGTCCTCGGCCTTCATGCCGGCCGAGTTCTTGGCGATGTAGCCCTTCTTCACCCAGTCGGAGAAGGTCTGGGCGGCGTAGGTGAACTGGGGGCCGTGGAAGTCGACCTTGCCCTTGTAGAGCTCGAAGGAGTCGATCCAGGCGCGGTCGGCCTTGTTCAGGGCAAGCAGGTAGAACAACTGCTGGGCGGGATACTCGGCGCCCGCCATCGCGATCGGGGTGGTGCCCTTCTTCGCGAACGTGTCGAGCGCGGCGGTGAACTCGTCGAACGTGGTGGGCACCTCGACGCCCGCCTTATCGAACATGTCCTTGTTGTAGTAGACCATCACGTACTCGCCGTAGTTCGGCACGCCGAACCACTTGCCCGAGCCCATGATGCCCCGCTCGTCATACTTCGCGGTGGTCTGCAGCGACGGGCTGAGCAGCTTGTCCCAGCCGCGCTTGGTCGCCTGCTCGCTCAGGTCGGTGAGCAGGCCCTGCTTGGACAGCTGACCGGCCGTCGCGTTGCCCTTGTTGTACTCCATGATGTCGGGCGCCTCGTCGGAGTTGAGGACCATCGACGCCGTCTTCTGGATCTGCTCGAAGCCCTTCTCCTCGAACTTCACCTTGACGCCGGGGTGGCTCGCCTCGAACTCCTTCATCGCCTGGGCCCAGGCGGTGCCCATGGCGCTGTTGCCGGTCTCGTAGTGCCAGAGGGTGAGGGTCTTGCCCACGGCGGAGCCACCGCTGCCGCTATCGGATTCGTCAGAGGATCCACCGCACGCGCTGAGCGCCAGCGCGGCCGCGGCCAGTGCCGCCACCGCCGCGCTCCTGCCTACTGCGAACATGGTCTTTCTCCAGGGGGGTGTGTCTAGTTGATGACGACCGGGACGCCGGGGCCCACGAACTCGACGCCGTCGATCTGCTTGGGGCCCTCGGCGGTGACGACCAGCCTGTCGCCGTCCCGCACCGCCGTGACCGTCGTGTCCCCGTCCAGGTCCCTGATCGTCGTACGGCTCTCGCCCTCCGGCGGGCCGAAGGCGAGCAGCGAGACCCGGGGGTCGTCGGCCACCGTGACGCCCGGCTCGGCGACCGGGATCAGCGAGCCGTGCCGTACGAACAGCGGGATCTGGTCGAGCGGCGGCGACACCGTGACGTAACGCCCGCCGTCGACGGCCTCCCCCGTCCAGTAGTCCACCCACACCCCCGAGGGCAGGTAGACCTTCCGGGTGCCGTCGGCGGAGGTCATCGGGGCGACGAGCAGGTCGGTGCCGAGAAGATACTCCAGGTCCGCCTGCCAGGCCACCGGGTCGTCCGGGTGGTCGACGCACAGGGCGCGCAGCATCGGCGCACCCGTCTCGGCCGCGGTGACGGCCGCCGAATAGATGTACGGCATGAGCCGGTAGCGCAACCGCAGGGCCTCGACGGCGGCCTGCTCGGCGTGCGGCGGGAACTCCCAGGGCTCCCGGGTGGTCGTGCCATGGAACCTCACGAGCGGGGACAGCGCGGCGAACTGCGACCAGCGGATGTAGAGGTCCGGGCTGGGCGTCCCGCTGAAGCCGCCCGCGTCGTGGCTCCAGAACGGGATGCCGGACAGGCCGTGCGAGAGGCCGCCCCTGATCGTGCTGCCCATCGCGGGGTAGGTCGTGTCGGAGTCGCCGCTCCACTGGGCCGAGTGGCGCTGACCGCCGAGGTAGGACGAGCGGGCCCAGACCAGGCCGTGCCCGTTCACCTCGCGGGTCACGTCCGCGACGATGTCGTTGAACAGCAGCGCGTAGACGTTGTGCAGCTCTGTGCCGGTCATGCCGTTGAATGCCACGGCGTCGGCGGGGACGCCCTCGGCGAAGTCGGTCTTGAACGCCGCCACGCCCTCGCGCAGGCGGTCGCGCAGCAGGCCCTTGAACCACTCCACCGCCTCCGGATTGGTGAAGTCCACGATGCCGCAGGCGGGGTAGGAGCCGTGCCAGGTGTCGGCGACGTACGTCTCGCCGTCGGGCCGCCTGAGGAAGTAGCCCTTCCGCGCCGCCTCGGCGAAGGCCGGGCTGAGGTGCGAGATGTAGGAGTTCATCCAGAGGCAGACCTTGAAGCCCTGGTCCTTGAGCGTGGCGAGCATGCCCGCCGGGTCGGGGAACGTCTCGGGGTCCCACTGGAGGTCCGACCAGTGCCCGTCCGCCTGCCAGTAGCAGTCGAGGTGGAGCACGTCGCAGGGGATGCCCCGCTCCCTGATCTTCGTGGCGCGCTGCAGCACGCGCTCCTGGCTGTCACGGAAGAAGCCCGAGGAGATCCAGGTGCCGAACGCCCACTTCGGCGGCAGCTCCGGCCGGGAGGTCAGCCCGTCGAACCGGTCGAGGATCTCGGCGGGGGTCGGTCCCGCGATCACGTAGTAGTCGACGAGGTCGTCGGGCACGATGATCTGCACGGCGCTATGCGTGGACTGGCACATGTCGAATTCGACGGGCGTGCCGCTGTCGACGCAGATGCCGTATCCCCTGCTGGACAGGTAGAAGGGCACGTTCTTGTACGCGCGCTGCGACTCGGCCCCGAAGGCGTCGAAGTTCCACATGAGCGGGCGCTGGCCGCGTTTGTCGAGCGGAGTGAACGACTCGCCGAAGCCGCCGAACGCCTCGTCCGCCGGGGCCACGAACGTGTCGTGGTAGGCGACGGGGGCGCCGTCCACCGTGGAGCGGCCGAACGGCAGCGTGCGCAGCCGGCCGCTGATGTCGGGGTGGCCGGGGTCCTGCTCCACCAGCGTGCGGCCGGCCCGGTCGGTGAAGCGCAGGTTCCACGGGTTCAGCCGCACCTCGGCCCGCAGCGACCCGGCGTCGACGATCACGCGGCTGTGGCTCGCCTCCACGACGGCCTCGCCGTACTCGCCGGGGGTGACCATCGAGATCGCGCGGGCGGATCGGGTGCGCGCGTCGGGGTCCTCCGACAGACGCACCCGGATCACCCCCTCGCCAGCGACCGTGATCTGCACGACGAGCGTCTCCTCCGCCGAGGTGGAGCCCTTGAGCGTCACGCCCTTCCCGTCGGAGGCCACCACCTCGGCGCTGGTCAGCGCGGACAGGCCCTCCTCCCCCGGCTCGCGCACCGGAAGCTCGGGAGGATCCGCCACGAAGAACTCGCGCGCGATCAATGGGGGACGATACGGCATTGCGGCACTCCATCGGCTCATCCGGCGATTTGGAGTTAGTTTGCCGTCCATCCCAACAAAGGTCAATGGCTCGGAGTCGCTTCAGACTGTCCGAGTTGTTCCGATTTGTGTCTGTCTGGGGTAACGTGACGGCAATCCCCGGCTAGGTAGGTGACATGGACAGGTTCGTACACGTGATGCCGCTCGACGACGTGATCGGCCACGAGGGCAGCCCGGAGTGTGTCTGCGGCCCGGGCGGCCAGCCCGTCACCGCCGCCGACCTCGGCGAGCCGGTCCCGCACACGGAGAGCGCGACCGTAGCGCTCGGCTGGTCCCACCCCGCCGTCGGCGTGATCTACCAGCACCACGCGCTCAGCCCCTGCCACGAATGGGAAGCCATTCCCGAGCCCTGAGGGCTTTTAATAGCCGCCAATAGCCGCCATTTCAATCAACACTCCGTAATCGACCGACAGCGTTCAGTAACGTCCCCGCCATGCCTGGTATTGCGCACGAGATGCCGATCGAGCTCATCCGCAACCGGCCGGAGACCGCGCTGGAGCTGCTGCGCTGCGTGAAGAGGATCGAGCTGCCGCCCTTCGCCGCCGCGCGCGTGGAGTCGGCCGACAGCACCCAGCCCTCGCCGATCGAGTTCCGCGCCGACTCGGTGGTGGTCGTCCGGGACGAGACCGGAACCGCGGTGATGGCCGTGATCGTGGAGGCCAGCAGGGCCGGGACGCCGGGAAGCGGTTCAGCTGGCCGGTTTATGTCACGACGTTGAGGTCACAGCACAAGTGCGACACCGCACTGCTGGTCATCTGCCCGGATCGCTCGACGGCACGATGGTGCGAGAGGACGATCCACCTGGGCCCGGGCGGCGCCATCACCCCGCTGGCGATCGACCCCGGCCGCATACCGCTGATCACCGACCCCGACCAGGCCCGCGCCAGCCCGGAGCTCGCGGTGCTCTCGGCCGTGGCGCATCCGGCGGAGGCCGACGACGAGCAGGACGGTCAAGCGTCTGGAGGAGATGTTGACTTCCTCCCCTCCCTGAAGGGAGGGGATTCCAACCCTCACGGGTTGGGGTTCCTGCTTCACAGCCGGCCGCCCGTCCGAGAGGACTCTCGTTGAGGTCTTACACCAGCTCCACAGGCGTTTTACCTCTCCGCCAGCCCGGCGGCGAGGATGTTCTTGGCGGCGTTGATGTCCCGGTCATGGGCCACACCGCAGGCGCAGGTCCACGACCGGATGCTCAGCGGCATGGATTGCTGCAGAGTGCCGCAGGCGGAGCACAGCTTGGAGGAGGGAAACCACCGGTCCACGGCGACCATCTCGCGTCCGTACCAAGCGCACTTGTACTCCAGCATCGAGCGCAGTTCCCGCCAGGCCGCGTCCGAGATGGCGCGCGCCAGGGAGCGGTTGCGGACCATGGTGCGGACGGTCAGGTCTTCCACGGCGATCACTTGGTTCTCGCGAACAAGCCGTGTGGTGACCTTGTGCAGGTGATCCCTGCGCCGGTCGGCGATGCGGGCGTACACCCGCGCTACCTTGATCCGGGCCTTGGCCCGGTTGTTCGAGCCCTTGGCCTTGCGCGCGAGTGCCCGCTGAGCACGGGCGAGCGTGCGCCGGTCGGCCCGCTCATGCGTCGGATTGGTGACCTTCTCCCCCGTGGACAGTGTGACGAGCGCGGTGATACCGGCGTCCACACCCACACGGTTGTCTGCCGGGTCGAGCGGGCGGATCGCCTCCTCCACCAGGATGGACACGAACCACCGCCCCGCGCTGTCGCGGGATGCGGTCACCGTCGACGGCTGCGCACCCTCGGGCAGGGGGCGCGACCAGCGGATGTTCAGCGGCGCGTTCATCTTCGCCAGCGTCAACTGGCCGTCCCGCCAGCGGAACGCGCTGCGCGTGTACTCGGCCGACGCCCGCGACTTCTTCCGGGACTTGAAGGTGGGGTACTTGGCCCGTTTGGCGAAAAAGTTCGCGAACCCGGCCTGCAAGTGCCGCAGGGCCTGCTGCAACGGCACGCTGGACACCTCACCCAGGAACGCCAGCTCCGGCGTCTTCTTCCACGCGGTGAGCATCGCGGAGGTCTCCACATAGGAGACGCGGCGGCCCTGTTGGGTGTAGGCGCGGGTCCGCTCTTGCAGGGCCTTGTTGTAGATGTAGCGGACGCAGCCGAACGTCCGGGCAAGCTCATCAGCCTGCTCGGGGGTCGGGTAGAAGCGGTACTTGTAGGCCCGCTTCACGATCCGCGCCATGCCTCACATTTACCGCATGATCAGTTGAGCATCGTGTGTGCGGTCGAGACGCCGGTTCGCCTTGCGGCGAATCGGCTACCCCCTGCCCTGCTCCGCAGGGGTCCGATTCCTTCCCCCGCCTGAAGGCGGGGGTCTCCTCGGAGGTTTTGATGACTACCATTCAGGACTTCGACTACCTCGGCGAGAAGTACTTCTCCCACTGGCTGGCCAAATGCGAGGTGAGAGGTGAGGCGAAAGGCGAGATTAAGTCGATCTTCTCTGTGCTGGACGCCCGGGGCCTGGAGATCTCCGACGACGCCCGCGAGCGCATCTGCCGGTGCGACGACCCGGACCAGCTGGACGCCTGGGTCCGCAGGGCCGCCGTCATCACCTCGGTCGACGAGCTGTTCGCCGAATAGTGCGCTGCCGGTGAGCGCACGATAACGGCGGCCCGGCCGGTGTGCCGGGGCGGGCCGCCCGGGGGATGCATCCCCCGGGCGGCCCGCTCGATGGTCAGTCCGTCACGGGGTCCACCGGACGTTCGGGTTGATGTGGCCGGTCCAGTTGAAGACGGCCATGTTGTCCCAGCCGTCGCCGGTGCCGTTGATGTTCGCCGGGTCCCAGCCGTTGCCGGGCACCGCATACCAGGTCGGCTCCCAGTAGAAGACGCCGATGGCGCCCGCGTTGCGGGCGGTGTTCTGCACCGCCGTGAACTCCGCCCCCTGCCCCTGCCAGGTGAGGCCGTACCCCGAGCATCCCGACGTCACCGAGTTGCCCTCCCAGTCCGCGTTGTCGGAGGTGAACGGGTAGGCCGTCTCGGCGATGACGACCGGCTTGCCGTAGCGGGACCGCACGTCCGAGATCACGTTGTACAGGTTGGACAGCGTGCCGTGCCACATGCAGTAGTACGACAGGCCGGTGATGTCCCAGGGCACGCCCTTGGCCCTGATGCCGTCGTAGAACCAGCGGGCGTGGGCGTCACTGTCCGCGTCCGCGGTGTGGATGATCACCTGCGTGCCGTAGTTGCACGCCTTGGTCGCGTTGTAGCCGGCCTTGAGCAGCAGGCTCAGGTTCGTGAAGTCGTTGTTGACGACCTTGCCGTCGTTCCACAGCATGCCGACGTTGATCTCGTTGCCGATCTGCACGCTGTCCGGTGTCGTGCCCTGCGCCTTGAGGCTGGAGCACACGTCGTAGGTGTAGTCGTAGACGTCGGTCTGCAACTGGCCGATCCCGTGGCTCGCCCAGGCGGCGGGCTTGTACTGCTTGCCGGGGTCCGCCCAGGTGTCCGAGTAGTGGAAGTCGACGAGCAGCTTCAGCCCCTTGGCCTTGACCGTCCTGGCGTACTGCAGGACCTTGGCCTTGTTGTTGTAGCCGCTGACGGGGTTGTTCCAGATACGCAGCCGGACGTAGTTGACGCCGACGCCCTTGAGGATGTCCAGCGGGTCCCTCTGGGCGCCGCTCGCGTCGTAGTACCTCGCGCCCAGGTCGAGGGAGCGCTGCACGGAGGAGACGTCGGCTCCGAGCATGGTCAGTGGGGTGGCGGCGTGCGCCGGTTGCGCGGCGGGGAGCACCGCGGCGGCGCACAGGACGAGTGCCGCCAGGACTCTGTTCATGGGTCCTCCGGTTGAGGAGAGGATGGGTGGACGCCCCCGATACCCCCGCCGTGACAAGGTCAGGTCGTCACGACGAGGGAGCCTTGACTCAGCGGCGGGCGAACTCCCGCAGCGCGGGCAGTGCCCGGTCGTCGAAGCCGAACAGCGCCTGGTTCTCCCAGGCGTTGCCCGACGCCGGGTCGGCGGGATCCCAGCCGTTGCCCTTCACCCCGGTCCAGGTGGCCTCCCACCAGAAGGCCCCCAGCCCGCGCCCGCCGGGCACCGCCCGGACGATGTTCATCAGGTCGCGGGCGAACGCCGCCTGGCCCGCGGGAGTCGCCGGATATCCGGGGTAAGGCTCGGCGGACGTGACGGTGTTCGCCCAGCCGTCGTCGTCGCCCGTGGTGAACGGGTAGGCTGTCTCGGCCACCACGACCGGCTTGCCGTACCGGGCGGCGACATCGTTCAGGTTGGCCTGGAAGGCGGCCATCGTGCCGTGCCAGTACGGGTAGTACGACAGCCCGATCACGTCGTAGCGGATGCCGTTGGCCGCGGCGTTGTCGAACCACCACCGGTAGAGGCCGTTGTCGCCGCCGTCCGCGAGGTGCAGCACGACCTTGGTGCGGCCGGAGACCGCCTTGACCGCGTCGTATCCCGCGTTGAGCAGGGCGGCGAGTTGCGGCCAGTTGTCCCAGCGGCCGTCGGGCCACAGCAGGCCGCCGTTGAGCTCGTTGCCCACCTGCACCATGTCGGCGGTCGTGCCCTGCGCCTTCAGCGCACCCAGCACGTCGTAGGTGTGGTCGTAGAGCGCCTGCTGCAGCTCGTCGAACGACAGCGACTCCCATGCGGCGGGCTTGTTCTGCTTGCCGGGGTCGGCCCAGGAGTCGGAGTAGTGGAAGTCCACGAGCAGGCTCATGCCGAGCGCCTTGGCCCGCTTCGCGACCGCCAGCACCCGGCTCCTGTCGTTGTAGCCGTCGGCGGGGTTCACCCACACCTTGAGCCGGATGTAGTTCAGCCCGTCGTGCCGCAGGATCGCCAGCGCGTCGCCCCGCCGCCCGTTCGCGTAACGGTACGTCCCGCCGAGCGCCTCGGACTTGGCGAGGCTCGACACGTCGGCGCCCCGGATCGGGAGCGGAGGCCCGCCGCCAGGCCTCGGGCCGCCGGTGTCTGGAACCGCGGCGTCCGGAACCGCGGCGTCCAGAACCGCGGCGTGCGCGGGCGCGGCGGCGGCGAATGGTGGGGTGAGTGGAGCGAGGAGTGCGGCGGCCGCGCACAGCAGGGCCGCCAGGTGTCTAACCATCGGATCCTCCGGTCAGGAGAGGACGTCAGCGGAAATCCCCCGGGTCCCCGGCATCGCGCCGCCGCGTCAGGTGCGGCACGACGCCGGGCGCTCATGTGCGGACGACCACGACGCCCCCGGCGGGCACCGTCGCCGAACCGTCGTACGCGGCGCCGTCGAGCACGCCGGCGCCCGTCACCCCGTCCACCGTCACCGGCGCGTCCGCGTGGTTGATGAGGAACAGGTGGTCGCCCCTCCGTACGAGTTCCAGCGTGTCGGGCAGGCCGCGCGGCCGGGACACGCCCGCGTGGTCGAGCACCTCCGCGACGAGATCGCGCAGGCCGGACTCGGCGTCCATCGCGGTGGACACATACCATCCGCTGCCCGCACCCAGGTCGTGCCGGGTGACGGCGGGATGCCCGGCGTCGGGCCCGTCGGCGAACTCCTGCACGGTCCGCGCCCCCGCCGGCCGCACCCGCTCGGACCAGATCCGGCCGGTCGCACTGGGCTTGAGTGGCTCCGGCTTGAACGACTCGCACCCAGGCGACTCAGGCCCAGTTGACTCGGGCCCGGGTGACTTCGGCGGCCGCAGCGCGACCGTCTCGTGCTCGCGAAGCGGATGGAACTCCTCGACGGCCACGCCAAGCACCTCTCGCAGCGCCCCGGGGTACGGCCCCGGGTGGATGGTGTCGTTCTCGTCCACAATGCCGGAGAAATATGACACAAGCAGGTGCCCGCCCGCCTCCACGTAGCGGTGCAGGTTCTTCGCCGGCGCCTCGCCGAGCAGGTAGGAGCTGGGCGCGACGACCAGCCGGTACGGCGACAGGTCGGCCGACGGGTGCACGAAGTCGACGGTGACGTGCTCGCGCCACAGCGCCTCGTAGTAGGCCTCGATCCGTTCCCGGAAGCGCAGGTCGGCCGAGGGCCGCCACTCGAATTCGAGCGCCCAGTAGGACTCCCAGTCCCACACGACGGCGACTTCGGCCGCCACCCGCGCGCCCCTGACTCCGGCGAGCCTGCCGAGGTCCGCGCCGAGCGCGACCACGTCGCGCCAGATCCGGGAGTCGGTGCCGGCGTGCGGCACCATCGCCGAGTGGAACTTCTCCGCGCCGTATCGGGAGGCCCGCCACTGGAAGAACATCGCCGAGTCCGAGCCGCGCGCCACGTGGGCGAGGGTGTTGCGGCGCATCTCCCCCGGCCGCTTGGCGAGGTTGCGCGGCTGCCAGTTGACCGCGCCCGTCGAGTGTTCCATCAGCATCCAGGGGCGGCCCCCGGCGACCGACCGGGTCAGGTCGGCGGCCATGGCGAGCTCGATGTGCGGATCGGCCCTGGCCGAGTCGAGGTAGTGGTCGTTGGCCACCACGTCGACCTCGGCCGCCCAGCGCCAGTAGTCCATGGGCTTGCAGTTGGGGATCATGAAGTTGGTCGTCACGGGCAGGTCGCTGAACCGCCGGATCGTCTCGCGCTCGCTGCGGAAGCAGGCGATGTGCGCGTCGACCGAGAACCGCATGAAGTCGAGCTGGAGCCCGGTGAGCAGGCCCACCGGCGCGGCGGCGGGCGGATCGACCTCCTCGAACGCGCCGTAGGTCAGCCCCCAGAAGGTGGTGCCCCAGGCGGCGTTGAGCGCGCCCACGTCCCCGTACCTGTCCTGCAGCCACGCCCGGAACGCCTCGGCCGACGCCGGGCAGTAGCAGTGGGCGTTGGCCCAGCCGTACTCGTTGTGCACGTGCCACATCGCCAGGGCGGGGTGGCCGGCGTACCGCGCGGCGAGGGCGGCGACGACCCGCTCGGACGCCGCGGCGTAGTCGGGGGAGCTCGGGCAGAAGCTGTGCCGGGAGCCGCCGCCGAGCACGTGGCCCTCCCTGTCCACCAGGCGGCTGCCGGGATAGCGGCGGCGGAACCACGTGGGCGGCGAGGAGGTGGGGGTGGCGAGGTCGGCGTACACCCCGGCCGAGTGGAGCAGGTCGAGGATCCGGTCGAGCCGGGAGAAGTCGTACTCGCCCTCCTGTGGCTCGATCAGTCCCCAGTTGAAGACGCCGACGGTGACCAGGTTCACCCCGGCCTCGCGCATCAGGCGGACGTCCTCCCGCCACACCTCCTCCGGCCACTGCTCGGGGTTGTAGTCCCCGCCGTAGGCGAGACCCTCGGGCAGGACGGGATATCCGGGCACGTCTCCCCCCTCGATTCCTCTTCTGTGAACGTGCACAGTAGCGCACAAGCGTTCTACCGAGAAGGTCCGATCGATTAGCGCTGATCAGCGAGGGTCGCTAACAACCGCGTAACGACCATTGACAGCACGGAAGGGACCTTTCAGTCTGTGAACGCTCCCAGACTGATCCGCCTCTTGCCCCCCTCCCCCACCTGCCTGGAGGAACATATGCGCGTGAACCGGTTAGCACTGGCGGCGGTCGCGATCCTCACCGCCGCGCTCTCGACGGCCTGCTCGGGCGGCTCCGACGAGCCGTCCGGCGAGGCAGCGAGCCAGAGCGCGGCGCCGGCCGGACCGGTGAAGCTGACCTACTGGACCTGGGTTCCGAACATGGACAAGATCGTCGCGGTGTGGAACCAGGCCCACCCCGACATCCAGGTCACGGTCAGCAAGCAGGCGGGGGGCGATGACGCGGCGGCCAAGTTCCTCACCGCCGCCAAGGCGGGCAACCCGCCCGACCTGGTCCAGGCCGAGTATCAGATGCTCCCCTCCTTCGTCGCCGCCGACGCGGTCGCCGATCTGAAGGCGGAGACCGCGCAGGCGAAGGCCGAGTTCGGCGAGGGCGTCTGGGGGCTGGTGACCCTCGGCACCGACGCCGTCTACGCGGTCCCCCAGGACAGCGGGCCGATGATGCTCTATTACCGCAAGGACCTGTTCGAGAAGTACGGCATCGAGGTGCCGAAGACCTGGGACGAGTACGCCGAGGCCGCCCGCACCGTGCACAAGAAGGACCCCAAGGTCTTCCTCGGCACGTTCTCCAGCAAGGACCCGGGCTGGTTCGCCGGGCTTTCCCAGCAGGCGGGCGCGCAGTGGTGGTCGATCAGCGGCGACGCGTGGAGGGTCGCGGTGAACGACGAGGCCACCACGAAGGTCGCCTCCTACTGGGGCGGCCTGGTGAAGGAGGGCGTCATCGACGGCATGCCCTACTTCACCCCCGAGTGGAACAAGGCGCTCAACGACGGCAAGCTGCTCACCTGGCCGTCGGCGGTGTGGGGCCCCGGCGTGCTGTCGAGCAACGCGCCGAAGGCCGCGGGCAAGTGGGCCGTCGCCCCGCTGCCGCAGTGGAACGCGGGTGAGAACCACAGCGGCTTCTGGGGCGGCTCCTCCACCGCCGTCGCCGCCAAGTCGCCCAACAAGGCGGCCGCCGCGACGTTCGCCACCTGGCTGAACACCGATCCGCAGGCGCTCGGACTGCTGATCAAGGAGGGCGCGGTCTACCCGGCCTCCGCCAAGGGCGCCGCGCTGATGACCGAGGCTCCCGACTACTTCTCCAACCAGCCCGACTTCTGGAAGCAGGCGGCCGACATCGGCGCCACCGCCCGCGGCTTCACCTTCGGCCCGAACGTCAACGTGACGTACAACGCCTACAGAGACGCCTTCGACAAGGCCGTCGCCGACAAGTCCGACTTCGCCGCCGCCGTTCAGGGCATGCAGGACGCCACCGTCGCCGACATGCGCAAGTCCGGCTTCACCCTCGCCCAGTGACGATGCGATCCACGAAGACAGGCGCCCGCGCCGGCCGTGCGGGCCATGCGGGCCGTGCGGGCGCCGTGCCCTACCTGTTCCTCGCCCCGGCGATGGCGCTGTTCACGCTTTTCATGGCCCTGCCCATCGGCTACACGATCTATCTGAGCCTGCGGCGCACCAGGGTCTCCGGCCTGGGCCTCGGCAAGGGGGCCCGCACGGAGGTCTTCGCCGGGCTCGCCAACTACGCCGCCGCCGTCGGCGACGGCGAGCTGTGGGCCGGCTGGCTGCGCGTCCTCGGATACGGCGCGCTCGTGCTGGCGCTGATGCTGGGGCTCGCCCTCGTGTTCGCGCTCATGCTCGACACGGCGCACGTGCGACTCGCCCGCCTCACCCGGATCTCGATCTTCCTGCCGTACGCCGTGCCGGGCGTGGCGGCGACGCTGATGTGGGGCTTCCTCTACCTGCCCAGCCTCAGCCCGCTCGGCGAGCACTCGTTCCTGAGCGCCGACCTGGTGACGTTCTCGATGGCGAACGTGGCGGTCTGGGGCGGCACCGGCTTCAACATGCTGGTGCTCTACACGAACCTGCGGGCCGTGCCGCGGGAGTACTACGAGGCGGCCAGGATCGACGGCGCGAGCGAGCTGGGCATCGCGCTGCGCATCAAGATCCCGATCCTGGTGCCGTCGATCACTCTGACCACGGTGTTCTCCGTCATCGCGACCGTCCAGGTGTTCACGGAACCGACCACCCTGCGGCCGCTGACGAACACGATCAGCTCGACCTGGAGCCCCTTGATGAAGGTGTACCGCGACGCGTTCGTCACCGGTGACCTGTACTCGGCCGCCGCGACGTCCATAGTGATCGCCGGGATCTCCCTCGTGCTGTCGTTCGGTTTCCTGCGGGTCGTGAAGAACCACGCGTTCGGGGAGAGCTGATGGCCGCCGCGCTGCCGGGGTCCCGCGGACCCGCCCGCCCGTCGCCGCGCCGACCGCTGGGGCTCGCGCCGACCGGGGTGCTCGTGCTCGGCGCGATCTACACCCTGTTTCCGGTGAGCTGGGTCGTGGTCGCGTCCACCAAGTCCGAGGGCGAGCTGTTCTCCACCTCGACCTTCGCGCCCGGCACCGGGCTGCTGTCCAACCTGGCCGATCTGTTCGCCTACCGCGACGGCGTCTTCTGGCTCTGGCTGCTCAACACCCTCCTGTACGCCGGGGGCGGCGCGGTGCTGTCGACCGCGGTGTCCACGATCTCGGGGTACACGCTGGCGAAATACTCCTTCCCCGGCCGCGGCCTGATCTTCAACCTGCTCATCGGCGGCATCCTGGTTCCGTCGGTCGTGCTGGCGATCCCGCAGTATCTGCTGTTCTCCAAGGCGGGCCTGGCCGGCACCTACTGGTCGGTGCTGCTGCCGCAGATCCTCCACCCGTACAGCATCTATCTGGCCAGGATCTACTCGCAGGCGGCGGTCCCCGGCTCGCTGCTGGAGGCGGGCCGCCTGGACGGCGCGGGCGAGTGGCGGCTGTTCCAGCGGGTGGCGCTGCCGCTGCTGACGCCGGGTATGGTGACGATCTTCCTGTTCCAGTTCGTCGCGATCTGGAACAACTTCCTGCTGCCGTTCATCATGCTGGGCGACGACCAGAGGTTCCCGCTGACGGTCGGCCTCTACACGCTGCTCGCCGCGGGCGCCGGCCAGCCGTCGCTGTACAACCTGATCATCACGGGGACCATGCTGTCGCTCATCCCGCTGATCGCGCTGTTCCTCACGATGCAGCGCTATTGGCGTACGGACCTGTCCGGCGGGGCCGTGAAAAGCTGATGGGCGCGGGGAAACACGCTGATCCGCGGGGGGAAAATACGACCATGGCGAAACGTCCGACCATTCATGACGTGGCCGCGGCGGCGGGCGTCTCCCGGGGCACCGTCTCCCGGGTGCTCAACGACGACCGGTACGTGAGCCCCGCCGCCCACGCCGCCGTGCGCCGTGCCATCGCCGAGACCGGCTACATCGTCAACCGCAACGCGCGCAGCCTGGTCACCCAGCGGACCGGATCGGTGGTGATGGTGCTGTCGGAGCCGCACGAAAAGGTCTTCGAGGACCCCAACTACAGCACCACGATCCGTACGGCGATCCGGCGGCTCGGCGAGCGGGACGTCTCCCTCGTCATCATGCTGGCCGGGGACGACGGCGACCGCGAGCGGGTGGTGCGCTACGTGCGCGGCGGCCACGCCGACGGGGTGCTGCTGATGTCCACGCACGCGGGCGACCCGCTCGTGGACGAGCTGGAGTCGCTGCGTATCCCGGCCGTCGCCTGCGGCGCGGTGATCGGCAAGGAGAACGTGATCCCCTACGCCGCGGCCGACGACCGCGAGGGCGCCCGGCAGATGACCCGCTACCTGGTCGAGCAGGGCCGCAGGAAGATCGCCACGATCACCGGTCCGATGGACACGCCGGGCGGCATCCAGCGTCTGGAGGGCTTCGCCGACGTGCTCGGCAGGAAGGCCTCCAGAAAACTGATCGAGCACGGCGACTGGACCCAGCTCAGCGGCGAGAGCGCGATGGCCCGGCTGATCGAGCGCACGCCCGACCTCGACGCGGTCTTCGTCGCCTCCGACCTCATGGCGGCCGGCGCGCTGTCCACGCTGCGCGCGGCCGGACGGCAGGTGCCCGGCGACGTGGCCGTGGGCGGCTTCGACGACTCGTCGGTCGCCGCCACCACACACCCGCCGCTCACCACGATCCGCCAGCCGCTCGCCGAGGTCGCGGAGGAGACCGTACGGCTGCTGCTCACGCTCGTCGACGGAGGCGGCCCGGTGGACCCGGTGATCCTGCCCACCCGCCTCATCGTGAGGGAGTCGGCCTGACTCCTCCGTCAGGGGATGTCACACCCTGAGGAGGTGCCGCGTACGGGCTGCTCGGCAGCCTCGACGAGGCCGAGGACGTCGTGCAGGACGCCTGGCTGCGGCTGCGCTCCGCCACGGCCGCCGACGGCGGTGAAGAGATCAGGGACGTGACCGGCTGGCTGGTGGTCGCGGTGCCATCATCACCGGGCCCGTCCTCGCCTCCACCATTCTGACCGGGCCCGTTCTGTCCGGGCAGAACGGGCCCTCCTCACCGAGGTGGCGCCGGACCCCGCCGAGCCGGCTGAGTGAAAACGGGAGGACGGCGGCACGCGGGGCGAATAGTCTGCCTAACATCATGGAAGGAGGAACGCCATGAGACGTCGCACGATCCGCAGGCCCCGCCGCGTCCGTCGTCCCGTCGCCGATCTCGACCTGCGCACCCCCTCCGGACGGCCGCTTCCGTACTGAACCGTGCCTATGCGACCGGCTGGCCGAACAGGGCCGGAGGCGTGTGACACCGGAGGCTTTACGCCCGTTTTACCGGTTCTGCGATATCTATACCGGAAAGATCACGGAACCATCACGGTCGGGGGGAAACGAACATGGTCACGGTGGTGCCGTCGCTCGCCAAGGTCAGGGACATCACAACCGCACTGCGCCGCAGGCCCAAGCGGGACAGGACGGACCGGAAGATCGTCGATCTCAAGGCCTACACGGGCGGGAACGTCATCCGGTTCCCGAGGACGTCCGGGCCGACGTCCGCCGCCTGAGCCGGTTGTCCGCAGCTGTCTACGAGACGGCCCGTCCGGCGTTCCGCCGGACGGGCCGCAGGCTTTTACTGGTTGAATTCCCCTCATGGGCGATCTGTCGGCAACCGAGCGGACCCGGCACCGCCGGCTGCGGGAGCAGGGCCGCACCGACCGGGAGGTGTTGCTCTCGGTGCTCCGCGCCGGGTTCGTCTGTCACCTCGGCGTCGTCGTGGACGGCGATCCCATGGTGGTGCCGACGGTGTACGGCTACGACGACGACCATCTGTACGTGCACGGCTCGGCGGCCAGCCGCAGCCTCACCCGCGGCACGACGGTCTGCGTGACGATCACCCACGTCGACGGCCTCGTGCTGGCCCGGTCGGTCTTCGAGCACGGCGTGAACTACCGCAGTGCGATGATCTACGGCGTCCCGCGCGTGCTGGAGGGCGACGAGAAGCTCGCCGCCCTGCGACTCCTGACCGAGCACGCCACCCCCGGCCAGTGGGACTACGCCCGGCAGCCGAACCGCAAGGAACTGGCCGCCACGACGATCCTCGCGGTCCCGCTCGCCGAGGCGTCGGTCAAGGTGCGCGAGGGCCACCCAGACGACGCCGACGACCCGCACGACGTGTGGGCCGGGATCCTGCCGCTCACCCGGTCGTGGCAGGCTCCCCTGACCGACCCGCAGGCCGCCGCCCATCCCGTCCCGCCGCACATCCTCGCCCGCACCGCACCTCACTGACCCCGGCGCCGTACGGCCGGCCGCGGCGGGCCGCCGTCACGACTGGACGCTCGGCTTGAGGCGGACGCCGCCGTCGACGGTCAGCACCGTGCCCGTCGCGTAACCTGTCTCGATCAGGTATGCGATCGCGTTCGCCACGTCGGCTGGCGTGCCGATCCGGCCGACCGTGGTGGCGGCGGCGAACCCGTCGAGCACGCCCTGCCGGTCGTCCCCCAGCCAGTCCCACCACTCGGTGTCGACCACACCGGGCGACACCGCGTTGACCCTGACCGGGGCGAGCTCCACCGCGAGTCCCGGGACCATCGACTCGATGGCGCCGTTCACCGCCGCGAGCCCGGCCACTCCGGCCAGCGCGTTGTTCGCGCTGGCCGCCGCCACGAACGTCAGCGACCCGTCCCGCCGCAGCGCCGCAAGCGCCGCCTGGGCGGCGACCACCTGCGCGATCAGCTTGCCCTCCAGGGCCCCGCGCAGATCGTCGGGCGAAAGCGACCGGAACGGACCGGCCCCCTTCCGGCCGGACACGTTGAGCACCACGTGATCCACCGGGCCAACCTCGGCGAACAGGTCCCGCATCGCCTCCGGGTCGCGGGCGTCGGCCACCACACCGGAGCCCCGCTCCCCGATCTCCTTGACCGCCCGCTCCAGCCGTTCCGGCGTACGACCGGTGACGACGACCTCGCGGCCCGACGCGGCCAGCCGTACGGCGGTGGCCAGGCCGATGCCGCTCGTGCCCCCGACGATCACCACACGTTCACTCATCGGACTCTCCTTCATACGAGACATCATGCCTCGAAACCCTAAATCGAGACACGGTGTCCTGTAAAGTGGCGGCATGGTGGGGAGGCCACGCAGCGAGCAGGCACGCCGGGCGATACTCGAGGCCGCGCTGCGGCTGTGCGAGCGCGACGGATATCCGAACGTGACGCTGAAGGGCATCGCCGAGGAGGCGGGAACCGGCAGGCAGACGCTCTACCGTTGGTGGGACACCAAGGCCGACGTGCTGCTGGAGGCGATGACCGACCTCGTCACGAGCGCCCGGGCTCCCTCGGAGACCGACCTGGAGACGTTCCTGCGCGAGACCTTCGCGCTGGCGGACGGCGTGGTCGGCGGGGTCGTGGCCGGCCTCATGGCGGAGGCCCAAAGCGATCCGGCCCTGGGCGAGCGGCTGCGGGAGCGGCTGATCGGCCCGCGGCGCCACGCCCTGCGTGCGGTGCTGGAGCGGATGCCGCCACCCCCCGGCGCCGACCTTGACCTCTTGATCGACATGATCTTCGGGGTCATGTGGTATCGGCTGCTCAACCGGCACGCCCCGCTCGACGCCGCCCTGGCGGGGGACATCACGGCGCTCGTGGCCGGGATCGCCGCACGCCCGGGCCGGTAGGCGAGCCCGAAAACCCGGGCGCGGTGGCCACTGGACTCCTCCGCCGGATCGTCTGTCACATCCGCCTCATTGCCGACCGCCCGATGCGGCAGGATGGAGCGGTGACGCCTTCCCCAGCGGTCGTCCAGCCGGACCGGGACCTCCTTGAGGAGATCCTCGACGAGCTGGACATCGAGCACACGATAGACACAGAGGGCGACCTGGCGATCTCCACCGCCTACCTCACGATCTTCTTCCTCTTCGGCAAGGAAGGAGACCTGTTCACCGTGCGGACCTTCTACGAAAGGAACTACTCGGTGGACGACAAGCCGATGCTGCTCACGGCGCTCAACGAGTGGAACGCGGACACGATGTGGCCGAAGGTGTACGCGTTCACCCAGGACAACGGAACGATCCGGCTCGTCGGCGACTCGCAGGTCTACATCGGGGCCGGCGTGACCAGGGAGCACCTGACCACGATGGTGGCCCACTGGGTGAGGTTCTCGATCAAATTCCATCGCTGGCTCACCGACCGGCTCGCCTTCGAAGCCGACTGACCAACCCGCGGACGGGCGAAGGGCGGGTGCCGGACTTCGCCCGCGGCCTGCGTCTGCACGGTCTGCTCGACGCGATCCGCCGCTCCGCGGAGACCGGCACCCGCCAGACGTTCACCCCGGCCTGACCCGTCAGCCTCGCGCGAGGGCGTCGCGCAGCTCGGCGGCGGTGAGCCGGGGGCCGTAGGCGGGCTTGTCCCGCTGGAACCGCCGTCCCTCCGCGAGCGGGCCCGCGTCCACCACGTCGAAGCCGAACGAGTCGGTCAGCTCGGTGACCACCTTCTTGGCCTCGGCGTCGTCGCCCGAGATCGGCAGCGCCCGCCGGTTCTCCGCGCCCGCGGGCAGACCCTGCTCGGCGAGGTGAGCGAAGTTGATGGAGTTGAACGCCTTCACGACCCGCGACCCCGGCAGATGCGCGGCGAGCACCTCGCTGTCGGTGGTCTCCCCCGCGTCGATCTCGGGGAAGTGACCGTCCCGCTCGAAGTAGTAGTTGTTCGTGTCGATGACGATCTTGCCGTCCAGCGGCTCTACCGGCACCTCCCGGTATCTGCCGAAGGGAATCGTCACGACCACGATGTCCCCCGCCGCCGCGGCCTCGGCCGCGGTGGCCGCGCGTGCGTTCGGGCCCAACTCGGCGACGAGTTCGGAAAGCGTGTGCGGCCCGCGGGAGTTGCTCAGCACCACCGAGTGCCCGGCGTCGACCGCCAGCTTCGCGAGGGTGCCGCCGATCTTCCCACTGCCGATGAGTCCAATAACCATGGCTGGGGCAACACGGCCGCCGCCGGTGTCATTCCCCCGGCCGGCGTGTCGTGAAGGACGAAGACGGCCCGTTCGAGGAGGTCCCGCCGCTGGTCAGGCCTCGTCCGGGGTGAACTCCCCCACCGGCCCGCGCTCGCATCACCGGCCACCCGGACCGCGTGACCGCCACGGTCCATGACGGATGCCTCCCACCCGCACCCGGGTGGGAGGCATCCGTCATGGGCAGATCACTGGAGCCCTGCCCGGTCTTTCCGGGCTCAGCTGCAGCCGCTGGTGCTGCCGCAGCCCTCGCAGACGTAGCAGCTGCCGGCCGGTCGCATCTTCGTGCCGCAGGTCATGCACAGCGGCGCGTCCGCCGTACGGCCCTGGTGGCTCTCCAGCGAGGCGCCGACCCGGCGCGGCTCCGGCACCGCCACCGGCACGACCTGCCCGGCGGACGGCCCCTCGGCGGGCTTGGCCTCGACCGGCGCCGGCTGCGCCTTCTCGACGGGCACGGCCTTCCCGTTCTCGATTGGCGCGGACTGCGCCAGGGCGGCGGTGTCCAGGTCCTGGAGCGCGGCCGGGTCCTCGCCGCGCTGCTGCGCGGCCCGCTCGGAGGCGGAGAAGATGCCCAGAGCCGCCCGGTCCTCGTACGGCAGGTGGTCGAGCGCGAGCCGCCGGAAGATGTAGTCCATTACCGACTGCGCCATCCGGACGTCGGGGTCGTCGGTCATGCCCGCTGGCTCGAAGCGCATGTTGACGAACTTCTGCACGTAGGTGTCCAGCGGCACGCCGTACTGGAGACCGATCGAGATCGCCACAGAGAAGGCGTCCATCACGCCCGCGAGCGTGCTGCCCTGCTTGGACATCTTGAGGAAGACCTCGCCCAGGCCGTCGTCAGGATAGGACGAGGCGGTCATGTAGCCCTTGGCGCCGCCCACGGTGAAGCGGGTGGTGGTGCTCGGCCGCTGGTTCGGCATCCGCCGCCTGGTCGGCCGCGCGACCTCCACGACCTGGACGATCGGCTCCTTCTCGGCGGACGCCTCGGCAGGGGCCTCCTCGGAGGCCTTCTTCGCGATCGACAGCGGCTGACCGACCTTGCAGTTGTCGCGGTAGACGGCCAGGGCCTTGAGGCCGAGCTTCCAGCCCTCCAGGTAGACCTGCTCGATGTCGTCCACCGTGGCCGACTCCGGCAGGTTCACGGTCTTGGAGATGGCGCCGGACAGGAACGGCTGGACGGCCGCCATCATCCGGACGTGGCCCATCGATGCGATGGCCCGCTCGCCCATCGCGCAGTCGAACACCTCGTAGTGCTCCGGCCGCAGGCCGGGGGCGTCCACGACGTGACCGTGCTCGGCGATGTACTCGACGATGGCCTCGACCTGCTCCTCAAGGTAGCCGAGCTGACGCAGCGCCCGCGGGATCGTCTGGTTGACGATCTGCATCGAGCCGCCGCCGACGAGCTTCTTGAACTTCACCAGCGCCAGGTCGGGCTCGATGCCGGTGGTGTCGCAGTCCATCATCAGGCCGATGGTGCCGGTCGGGGCCAGCAGCGACGCCTGGGCGTTGCGGTAGCCGTTCCGCTCGCCGAGCTTGAGGCACTCCTGCCACTGCCGGGTGGCCTCGGCGTGCAGGTCCTTGTCCATGGCGTCGAGCGTGCGCAGGTCGTCGTTGGCCGCGGCGTGCTTGCGCATGACCCGCTTGTGCGGCTCGGCGTTGCGCTGGTAGCCGTCGTACGGGCCGACGATCCCGGCGATCTCGGCCGAGCGGCGGTAGGACACGGCGGTCATCAGCGAGGTGATCCCGGCCGCGATGGCCCGGCCGCCGTCGGAGTCGTACGCGTGGCCGGTCGCCATCAGCAGCGCGCCCAGGTTCGCGTAGCCGATGCCGAGCTGGCGGTACGCCCGGGTGGTCTCGGCGATCTTCTCCGTCGGGAAGTCGGCGAAGGTGATCGAGATGTCCATCGCGGTGATGATCAGCTCGGTGATCTTCACGAAGGCGCCGACGTCGAAGGAGTCGTCGTCACGCAGGAACTTCAGCAGGTTGATCGACGCGAGGTTGCACGAGGAGTTGTCCAGGTGGACGTACTCCGAGCAGGGGTTGCTGGCCGTGATGCGCCCGGTCTCCGGGCAGGTGTGCCAGTCGTTGATCGTGTCGTCGTACTGCAGGCCGGGGTCGGCGCACTCCCAGGCGGCCTGGGCCATCTTGCGGAACAGCGACCGCGCCTCGACCTCCTCGATGACCTCTCCGGTGAGCCGGGCCCGCAGGCCGAAGCTCCCGCCGGCCTCGACGGCGCGCATGAACTCGTCGGAGACCCGCACCGAGTTGTTGGCGTTCTGGTACTGGACGGACACGATGTCCTTGCCGCCGAGGTCCATGTCGAACCCGGCGTCGCGCAGCGCGCGGACCTTGTCCTCCTCGCGCGCCTTGGTCTCGATGAACTCCTCGATGTCGGGGTGGTCCACGTCGAGGACGACCATCTTGGCCGCCCTGCGGGTGGCGCCGCCCGACTTGATGGTGCCGGCGGAGGCGTCGGCGCCGCGCATGAAGGAGACCGGGCCGCTGGCCGTGCCCCCGCTGGACAGCAGCTCCTTGGACGAACGGATGCGGGAGAGGTTGACCCCCGAGCCCGAGCCGCCCTTGAAGATCACGCCCTCTTCCTTGTACCAGTCGAGGATCGACTCCATCGTGTCGTCCACGGCCAGGATGAAGCACGCGCTCACCTGCTGGGGGGAGAGGGTGCCGACGTTGAACCACACCGGGGAGTTGAAGCTGAAGATCTGGTGGATCAGCGCGTGCTTGAGCTCGTGGTCGAAGATCTCCGCGTCCTCGTCGGAGGCGAAGTAGCCGTTCTCGACGCCGGTCCTGGTGTAGACGCCCACGACCCGGTCGACGAGCTGCTTGAGGCTCGACTCGCGCTGGGGGGTGCCCACCGCCCCGCGGAAGTACTTGGTGGTGACGATGTTGGCCGCGTTGACCGACCAGGAGTCCGGGAACTCCACGCCGTGCTGCTCGAAGTTGACCGAGCCGTCCCGCCAGTTCGTCATCACGACGTCGCGCCGCTCCCAGCGGACCTCGTCGTACGGGTGAACACCCGGGGTGGTGAAGATGCGCTTCATCTTCAGGCCCTTGCGCGGGCGCTTGCCCGGCCGACCCCCCGCACCCGATACGGTGCCGCTCACGGTCTCCGTCATGACTTCCCCCTCCCAGGGCCCGATGGAGCCCCTTCTCCGGACCACGCTCGTTATAACCACATCGTCGCGCCGCGCCGTCGCGCGCCGCCGCCCGCCTCGTCCCGGTCCCCCGGAAGGCGCCTACTCCTCGCCCGCCGTGCCGTGGGCCACGCGGAGCCGCTCGATCTCCGCCTCGAAGTCCGCAAGCGTCTCGAAGCTGCGGTAGACCGACGCGAAGCGCAGGTAGGCCACCTCGTCGAGGTCACGGAGCGGGCCCAGGATGGCCAGGCCCACCTCGTGGGAGGCGATCTCGGCCGCGCCGGTGCCCCGGATGCTCTCCTCGACGCGCTGCCCGAGCTGGGCGAGGGAGTCCTCGCCGACCGGGCGTCCCTGGCAGGCCCGCCGCACGCCGGCGATGACCTTCTCCCGGGAGAACGGCTCGGTGACCCCGCTGCGCTTGCTCACCATCAGCAGTACGGTCTCCTGCGTGGTGAACCTGCGCCCGCACTCGGGACAGGTGCGCCGGCGACGGATCGCCGCCCCGTCCTCGGCCGCGCGGCTGTCCACGACCCGGGTGTCCGGGTGGCGACAGAACGGACAGTGCACGTCATCGCCTCCCTGAACGCCCATCCTGAACACAAGGTGTGGTGAACTTACACCGGTGTGACTACTAGATGTTGTGGTCCAACCGTAGGAGCGCCCGACCTTGAACGCAAGTCGAACCGGCGTTGGCCATGGAAGTTCCTGTTCGGCGCGCGTGTCGCGCCTCCAGTCACGGCCGCATCACCTGCCCCACCGGCGCGGAATACGCCCTTTACCCGCCTTTCCCCGGCCCATTTCCGCACGGCCCCTGACCTGGGCGTACTGCGACCAGAGAAGATCGGTTAAATCGAACACGGGATCGATCGAACTCCCGTACGATGAGGTGGACGGCGAGATCGGTGATTTCGCTGGATATCGAACAATTGTTTGACGGCGATCTTGAATCGCGGTACGGTCGCTCTGTGCGACATGAGGAACACGGATCGAGAGGTGGCATCGTGAGTGACCGAAGTGAGCAAGCGGATGGCGTCAGCGACCTCGCGGTTCGCAGGCGCGACTCGCTTGGCCTCACCCCCAGGCAGCGGAAGATCCTTGAGGTGATCCGCGACTCGGTCCAGCAGCGCGGCTATCCGCCGTCCATGCGGGAGATCGGGGAAGCGGTCCAGCTGACCAGCACCTCCAGCGTGTCGCACCAGCTCACGGCGCTCCAGCGTAAGGGCTACCTCCGGCGTGATCCCCATCGGCCCCGGGCCCTGGAGGTCCGGCTGCCGGGCGAGCCGGTGCTGTGGGTGGACCCGGACGCCACCTCCGAGGAGGAGGCCGGGTTCAACCGGCCCACCGCGGCCTACGTGCCGCTGGTCGGCCGCATCGCGGCCGGTGGGCCCATCCTCGCCGAGCAGAGCATCGAGGACGTGTTCGCGCTGCCCAAGCAGCTCGTGGGCGAGGGCACGCTGTTCCTGCTCCAGGTCTCCGGCGACTCGATGATCGAGGCCGCCATCGCCGACGGCGACTGGGTCGTGGTGCGGCAGCAGCCGGTCGCCGACAACGGCGACATCGTGGCCGCGATGATCGACGGCGAGGCCACCGTGAAGACGTTCAAGCGCAAGGACGGGCACGTGTGGCTGGTGCCGCACAACCCCAACTACGAGCCGATCCCTGGCGACGAGGCCACCGTGCTCGGCAAGGTCACGGCCGTCCTGCGCAAGCTGTAGCCGCGCCGGCGCCCCGCGGCACAACGCACCGCGGGGCGCGGCGGCCGCCTTTCAGGCGGTCACTTATCGGCAATTAGGGTGAGTCGGGTGAAACTTGACTCACTGTCCCTGGACGCGGCCCGCCGGCGTGACGGAATCAAATGGGCCCACGCCGCATCCGGCGTCATCCCCGCCTGGGTCGCCGACATGGACTTCCCCGTGCCCGAGGCGGTCACGGAGGCGATCGCGAGACGTGCCGCCACGGACCTCGGCTATCCCGCCTGGCTGGAGGAGCCCACCGCCGGGCCCCTGGCGGAGGCGTTCGCCGAGCGCATGGAGGCGCGGTACGGCTGGCGAGCCGATCCGGCGCACGTGCGGTCCTACACCGACCTCAACCAGGCCCTTCAGGTGCTGCTGCACGTCATGACCGACCCCGGCGACGCGGTGGCGCTGCACGTTCCGGCCTACGACCCCTTCCTCACCACGATCACCGCGATGAACCGCCGCCTGGTGCCCATGCCGCTGACGGCCGACGGCAGGTTCGAGGTGCCCGGTGAGCCCGTCCGGGTGCTCCTGCTGGTCAACCCGCAGAACCCGTCGGGCCGCTCGTTCACCCGTGAGGAGCTCGATGCGGTCGCGGCGTACGCCGACCGGCACGGCACGCTGGTGATCTCCGACGAGATCCACGCCGACCTGACGTACGCCCCTGCCCGGCACATCCCGTTCGCCACGATCCTGCCCGAGCGCACGGTCACGCTGACCTCCGCCAGCAAGGCCTTCAACATGGGCGGACTGCACTGCTCGGTCGCCCACATCGGCGCGAAGGACGCCAGGGACGCGCTCGGCCGCCAGCCCGCCCACATCTACGGGGCGCCCAGCGTTCTCGGCGTGGAGGCCACGGTCGCGGCGTGGCGGCACGGCGACGCGTGGCTGGAGGAGGTGCTGGCGATCCTGGACCGCAACCGCAGGCGCATCGCCGAGCGGCTCCCCTCGGTGGGGTACCGCATGCCCGAGGCCACCTATCTCGCGTGGCTCGACTTCGGCGTGCCCGGCGCGGCGCACTTCCTCGAACGGGAGGCCCGGGTCAAGCTCAACCCGGGCCCGAACTACGGAGGCGGCGACACCTTCGCCCGCCTCAACTTCGCGACCTCGGCGGCGATCCTGGAGGAGATCCTGTCCAGGATCGCCGCCGCACTGACGTGACGCGCCCGCTCAGCTCGCCGTGCAGGTCACCGTGGACGGAACGCCGTTGCTGCCGGACCAGCTGCCGTTGAAGCCGAACATGGTCGAGGCCCCGGCGGCCAGCGTGCCGTTGTAGGACATGTTCGTCACCGTGACGTTCGACCCGCTCGCGCTGAGCGTGCCGTTCCAGAGCTGGCTGATGCTCTGGCCGTTCGGGAAGGCCCACTTCACGGTCCAGCCCGAGATGGCCGAGGAACCCGCGTTGACCGTGACCTCACCCTGGAAGCCGCCGGGGTACTGGTTGGCGACCTTGTAGGTGGCGGTGCAGGTCTTCCCGCCCGGCGACGAAGGAGACGCCGACGGCGACGCGGAGGGAGAGGGCGACGGCGACACCCTCGGCGAGGGCGAGGCCGACGGAGAGGGTGACGGTGAAACCGACGGGGAGACCCTCGGCGAGGGCGAGGCCGACGGCGACACCGGCGGCGACGGGTTGACGCCACCGGTCGGCGGGATCAGGTAGGGCGAGATGATGCTCTGCTTGGCCTGGTCGACCGTCGCCCAGTCGTCCTTCAGGATGCCGCCCGTGTCCCCCGAGTTGGGGTTCCACGACCAGTAGGTGAACGACATGCCGTTCACCCCGCTGCCCATGTACTTCATGAGCTCCTGGAGCCAGACCTTGTCGATGTTGCTGGCGAGCGTGGTGCCGAACTCGCCCACCATGATCGGCGCGATGTTCTGCTTGTACAGGTAGCCGAAGTACTTGTCCCAGATGGCCGGCATGTTCGCCGGGTACGACGGGTCGTCGAACCACGCCTGGTGGTAGACCGACGTGGCGTACTCGTGGGGCGAGTAGACGAGGCGGTTGGCCACGTTCAGCCGCACCGGGTACTGCCCGGCCTTGGTGAGGTTGCCGCCCCACCAGCCGCAGTCCTCGTCGTTGCTGGTGTCGTTGTCCCAGACGTTGGACAGGCCGCCGCTGGGGCAGCTCACGCCCTCCACGAAGATCAGCCAGTTGGACTGCACGGACAGGATGGCGTTGCCCGCGCGCTCGGCCGCCAGGCGCCAGTCGCGCGACTCGTCGCCACAGCCCCAGCAGGAGCCGGTCGCGTTCGGGTTGGTGCCGTCCGCGTGCGGCTCGTTGTGCAGGTCGGCCCCGATGACGGTGGTGTTGCCGGCGTAGTGCTGGGCCAGCGACTTCCAGTCGTTGATCCAGGTGGACTCGGGGACGCCCGAGGTGTACCACAGCGCCGTCTGGCCCGCGCTGGTCGGCCGGTGCCGGTCGAGGATGATCCGCATGCCCTTCTGGCCCGCGTAGTCCACGACCTTGTCGAGGATCTGCAGCGGGGAAAGGCCGATCAGGTCAGGGTTGGAGTAGGTGTTGACGCTCGTCGCCTGCGCGCCCGGCTTCAGCGCGTCGTCGGAGAACGGCACACGGATGGTGTTGTAGCCCAGGTTCGCCATGAGGTCGAGCTGGCTCTTCCACGGGTTGTTCGCCCACAGCCCGTGGAAGGTCTTGTTGTCGGTCTCCATGCCGAACCAGTTGATGCCGGTCAGCCGGACCGTGGCGCCGGTGCTGTCGACGATCTTGTTGCCGCTGGTGTGCAGGTAGCCGGTGCCCGTGCCGGCGGCGTTCGCCGGCGACCCCGTGACGACGAGAACCGTCGCCGCCATCGCGGCGGCCATTGCCAGCCCGCCGAGAATTCGTCTGTACAAGACGTGCCTCCCACGCGGGGCACGCACGCCGACGGCGAGCCATGCGGTCAGGCGCGCACCCCAGACCACCGCCGGAGCGGTGGTGGTCGCGGCATGCCCTGACCGCACGCCTGCATCGATATGACTAGTTTGTGGCTCGCGCGTAATTTTGTCCGGAAGGCCAGCCGATCGTCAACGTCCCGTCACGGCACGATGCCGACGAGTTTGGGCGCCGGGATCACTCCAGCGGCGGCAACTCCGGCGGGGTGGCCGGATGCCTGTCCCGCAGCGCCGCCAGGGCCAGCTCCACCGCCCGGGCCAACTGCGGATCCCGCCCGGCGACCAGGTCCTGCGGCGTCACGACGACCTCGACGTCCGGGTCGACGCCGTGGTTCTCGACGCCCCACCCCTCGCCTTCGAGCCAGAACGAGTACCGCGGCTGCGTGACGACGGTCCCGTCCGCGAGCGAGTAACGCGAGTCGATGCCGATCACGCCGCCCCAGGTCCGCGTGCCCACGAGCGGTCCGATGCCGCGGTTCTTGATCCCGGCACTGACGATGTCCCCGTCCGATCCGGCGAACTCGTCGGTGACCGCCACGATCGGCCCGCGAGGCGCGTCGTCCGGGTATCGCGCCGGCTCGTACCCCCGGGCCAGCGACCACCCGGTCACCCGCCGCTGGAGCTTCTCCAGCACCAGCTCGGAGACATGCCCGCCGCCGTTGTCGCGGATGTCCACGACGAGCCCGTCGAAGCCCATCTCGGCACGCAGGTCCCGGTGGAACTGCGCCCACCCGGTGGACATCATGTCCGGCACGTGCAGGTAGCCGAGCCGCCCGCCCGACGCCTCCCGCACGAACTCCCGCCGTCCCACCACCCAGTCGTGGTACCGCAGCCGCGTCTCGTCCGCGACGGGCGTGACGACGACCCGGCGGGTCTCGCCGCCCGAACCGGGCTGGACGGTCAGCTCCACGGGCCGCCCCGCCGTGCCGGACAGCAGTGCCAGCGGCCCACGGACCGGATCGACCGGGCGCCCGCTCACGGCGACGATCGCATCGCCCTCCCGGACGGCGACGCCGGGCGCGAGCAGCGGCGAGCGGGCCTCATGGTCGGAGGACTCCCCCGGCAGGATGCGGCTGATCCGCCACACCCCGTTCTCGTCCCGGGCGAGGTCGGCGCCGAGCAGACCCTGACGGCGCCGGGGATCGTGGCCGCCCCCGCTCGGCCGCGCGTACGCGTGGGAGGTGGCCAGCTCGCCCTGGACCTCCCAGAGCAGGTCGATCAGCTCGGAGTAGGCGCCGATCCGCTCCACGAGGAGGGCATAGCGGTCGAGCGTGGCCGGCCAGTCCACGCCGTTCATGTCCGCCCGCCAG
Source organism: Microbispora bryophytorum (assembly GCF_006874465.1). Classification (GTDB taxonomy): domain Bacteria; phylum Actinomycetota; class Actinomycetes; order Streptosporangiales; family Streptosporangiaceae; genus Microbispora; species Microbispora bryophytorum. Next base: position 139,465 of record NZ_VIRL01000013.1, read on the forward strand.
AAGTGGTCGCGCATGAGCCGCCCGGCCTCGTTGTAGGCCTGCCGCCACTCGGCGACCGGGTCGACGGTCACGGCCACGCGGTCCAGGTCGATGGTGACGACCTCGTCGTCGTCTCCGGTGGCGCGGGTCTGCAGGCCGTTGCCACCGCTGGCCACCAGGCGCGTGCCGTCGCCGCTGACCTCGAAGGCCCCGAAGTCCCTGCCCAGCTCGCCGGCCTTGCGCTTGACCAGGTCGTAGCGTTCGAGGATCGGCTCGCCGGGCTCGGTGCCGTCGCCGAGCTCGCCGGTGAGCGGATGGCGCAGCCACAACAGGCCGCCCTTGGCGGCACGCAGGTTGGAGTAGATGCCGGCGGGCACCGGCACGGGCACGATCCGCGCCGCCAGCCCGTCGGCGTCCACCTCGGTCGGACGCGGCGGGCCGGACCTGCCGTCGCTCTTGCCGTCGCTCTTGGCGTCGTTCTTGGCATCGGAACCGGTGTCGTCCTCCCCGCCGAAGCCGCGGCCGGCCAGCGAGGGATCGAACGGCGAGGGGGTCGTGGCCTTGAGCGGCACCAGGTACGGCCGGCAACTGGCGGGAAACGACAGGTCGAAGACGTGGCTGTCGTAGACCGGGTTGAACGTGCGATCGGACAGGAAGGCCAGGTACTTGCCGTCCGTCGTGAAGGACGGGCTGTAGTCGTTGAAGCGCGGCGGGGTGACCTCGATCGCGGTGCTGCCGTCCACCCGGGCGAGCTTCAGATGGCAGCGCCAGGGCTGGTAGGCGTGCGCCCACGCGAGCCAGGCCGAGTCCGGCGAGAACGTGAGGTGCCGCACGTCGCCGTGGGTGGTGCGGTCCACCTCGCGGACGTTCCCGGAGTCGAGGTCCACCACCAGCAGCCGCCCGTCGTGGGTGGCGACCGCGGCGTGTCCGCCGTCCGGCGCGGCGGCCAGGTCGAGCACCCGGCCGAGCTGCCCGGCGGCCAGCGTGCGGATCTCACCGCCGGGCGTGCCGATCTCCAGCGCGTCCTCGCCGGAGGCGTCCGACACCCAGACGGCCCGGCCGGCCTCGGGATGCGAGGAGGAGTCGAGGGGCCGCGGCAGCCGTACCCGGACGCCGGGCTCGGCGCGCAGCACGCCGGCGGGGCCGTCGCGGTGGGTCAGCCAGTGGGCGGTGCCGCGGATCTCGACCACGCTGGCCCGCCCGCTGCGGTCCGGCGCGAAGCCGCCGACGTCGTTCGGCGCCGGGTACGTGGCCCTGGCCGGGCGCGGCCCGCTCAGGGCGATGTCCAGCTTGTACGGCTCGGCGTCCAGGCTCTCCAGCAGCCACAGGTCGCCGCCGAGGCTGTAGACGACGCGGGAGCCGTCCGAGGCGGCATGCCGCGCGTAGAAGCCGCGGTGCGTGGTGTGCTGCCGCAGGTCCGAGCCGTCGGGCAGGCAGGAGTAGAGGTTGCCGTCGCCGTCGGTGTCGGCGAGGAAGGCCAGGCGCTCCCCCACCCACATGACCGACCAGTGCTGCGCGGGGTTGCCGGGGAACAGGCGGGTGAACTCGCCGTCCCCCGTGGCGTCCACCCAGATCTTGGCCGCGGTGCCGCCCCGGTATCGCTTCCACTGCGACGGCTCGCGCCACACCGCCGAGACGCCCGCCACCTTGGCGCCGCTGACCGCGACCTCGCTGACCCTGCCGTACGGCAGGGCCGTCGCCGGGCCGCCGTCCAGCGGCACCGCGTGGGCCCACTGCCGGGATCGTGAGCCGTGGCCGGCGGCGGTGACGGCCAGCACGTTCCCGTCCTCGGTCCAGCCGCGCACGCCCGTCATGCCGTTGCCCCAGTGCGTGAGCCGCTCGCCCTCGGCGCCGTCCAGACCGGCGGCGAACACCTCGGGATCACCCTCGCGGGTGCTCGTCCACGCGATGCGCGTGCCGTCGGAGGAGAACCGGGGGTGAGAGACCGGCACCCGGTCGGCCGTGAAGCGCCAGGCCCTGCCGCCGCTCGTGGGCGCCAGCCAGACGTCGTCATCCGCCACGAAGGCCAGAAGGTCACCGTTCAGGTGGGGGTATCTCAGGTACGCACCGTTCGCCACACGTGCACCCTATGCCGGGTGGCGGCGGCTCCGCCGTACCGGACAGGTTCGTTCACGGTAGGCGGAGCCGGAGTCACCCGCTACGGGACGATGTTGACGAGCTTCGGCACCCGCACGATCACCTTGCGCGGCTCGCCGTCCAGGTAGGGCCGGACCTTGTCCGACGCCAGGGCCAGGGCCTGCAGGTCGGTCTCGGAGATGTCCGGGGAGACCTCCAGCCGGTCGCGGACCTTGCCCGCCACCTGGACCACGGCCGTGACCGACTCCCGGACCAGCAGCGCCGGATCCGCCTCGGGCCAGCCGGCCGTGGCGACCGACGGCGCGTGCCCAAGCCGCTCCCAGCCCTCCTCCGCTACGTACGGCGCGACCAGCGACAGCATGACCGCCAGGGTCTGCGCGGCCTCGCGGACGGCGGGGTCGGCCGCGCCCGGCCCGGTGTCGATCGCCCGGCGGGTGGCTGTGGTCAGCTCCATCATGCGGGCCACCGCGACGTTGAACCGGTGGCTCTCGACGAGCTTGGTCACCTCGTCGATGGCCCGGTGGGTGACCTTGCGCAGTTCGACGTCGCCACCGGAGAGGTCGGCTCCCGGAGCGGAGGCCGCACCGGCCTCGGCCATCACGCGGAACGCGCGGGCGAGGAACTTCTGCGACGCGGCCGGTGAGACGTCGGCCCAGTCGATGTCGTCCTCCGGCGGCCCGGCGAAGACCATGGTCAGCCGCACGGCGTCCACGCCGTACGCGTCGATCTGCTGGCCGAGGTCCACGCCGTTGCCCAGCGTCTTGGACATCGCCTTGCCCTGGTTGATCACCTGGCCCTGGTTGAGCAGGCGCAGGAACGGCTCGGTGAAGCCGACCATGCCCATGTCGTGAAGGACCTTGGTGAAGAACCGGGAGTAGAGCAGGTGGAGCACCGCGTGCTCCACGCCGCCCACGTACTGGTCGATCGGCCCCCACTTGCGGACCTTCTCGACGTCGAACGGCCCACCGTCGAAGTGCGGGTCGCAGTAACGCAGGTAGTACCACGAGGAGTCGACGAAGGTGTCCATCGTGTCGGTGTCCCGTTGCGCGGGGCCGCCGCACTTCGGACATTCGACGTTGACCCAGTCGGCGGCGCTCGCCAGCGGCGAGACGCCCTTGGGCTGGAGGTCGGCGCCGCGCAGGTCGGGCAGCGTGACCGGGAGCTGGTCGTCCGGCACCGGGACCTCGCCGCAGTCCAGGCAGTGGATGATCGGGATCGGCGTGCCCCAGAACCGCTGCCGCGACAGCAGCCAGTCCCGCAGCCGGTAGTTCACCGCCGCCCTGCCGGTGCCGCGCTCCTCCAGGACCTCGATGATCTTCTGGATCGCCTCGGCCTTCGTCAGGCCGTCCAGCGGGCCGGAGTTCACCAGGGCGCCCTCGCCCGGGGTGGCGACGCCGGTCTCGCCGGGGTCGGCCAGGCCGGTGTGCACGACGACCTGCACAGGCAGGCCGAACTTCCGCGCGAAGTCGAGGTCGCGCTGGTCGTGCGCGGGCACCGCCATGATCGCGCCGTGGCCGTAGTCGGACAGCACGTAGTCGGCCGCCCAGACCGGGACGCGCTCCCCGTTGACCGGGTTGATCGCGTACACGCCGAGGAAGACGCCGGTCTTCTCCTTCTCCGTGGACAGCCGCTCGATGTCGGAGAGCTTGGCGACCTCGGCGCGGTAGGCGGCCAGCGCCTCACGCCGGTCGGGGGCGACGATCTCCTCGGCCAGCGGGGCGTCGGCGGCCACGACGAAGAACGTCGCGCCGTACAGGGTGTCGGGACGCGTGGTGTAGACGGTGACGGGCTCGTCCCGGCCCTCGATGCGGAACTGGACGTCGGCTCCGGTGGAGCGGCCGATCCAGTTGCGCTGCATGGTCAGCACGCGATCCGGCCAGCCGCCCTCCAGCTGCGCCATGTCGTCGAGCAGCCGGTCGGCGTAGTCAGTGATCTTGAAGTACCACTGCGTCAGCTCGCGGCGGACGACGTCGGCGCCGCAGCGCTCGCACTTGCCGCCCACCACCTGCTCGTTGGCGAGCACGGTCTGGTCCTGCGGGCACCAGTTGACCAGGCCGCCCTTGCGGTAGGCCAGACCCCGCTCGTAGAAGCGGGTGAACAGCCACTGGTTCCAGTGGAAGTACTCCGCGTCGCTGGTGTGCAGGCGCCGCGACCAGTCGAAGGAGATGGCGTACCGCTTGAACGAGTTCGCCTGGGTCTCGATGTTCTTGTACGTCCACTCGGCGGGGTGGGCGTTGCGCTTGATCGCGGCGTTCTCGGCGGGCAGGCCGAAGGAGTCCCACCCGATGGGGTGCAGGACGTTGTAGCCCTTCTGGAACCAGTAGCGCGCGACGACGTCGCCGATCGCGAAGACCTCGCCGTGCCCCATGTGGAGGTCGCCGGAGGGGTAGGGGAACATGTCGAGCATGTACTTGCGCGGCCTGGTGTCCGCGAGGTCCTCGACCGCCTCGAAGGGGTTCAGTTCCTCCCACCGCGGCAGCCACTTGGCCTGCAGCGCCTGCGGGTCGTACACCGGCTCGTCCACTTCCACTCCTCGCCAGGCGGCTGGAATCACACAGATGAAGGCGTCCGCCGGGGGCAGGGTCCCTGCTTCGCGGTCCGAGGCACACGGTCTCCGCGCTCTCACGCTCCGAGACGGCTGCCCGCTCAGCAGGGTGGCGGCACGCGTGTCAAGCGTAGCGCAGACCGCAACGGGGACGCGGATTGATCTTGTGGGCTGACCTCGCCTGTCAAAGCGTGATACCCGATGGTGATAGATCCGTTGTGGGGTCTTATGTCCCTTCCAATACTGTGCTGCCGTGGCCAACTCATTCCCGCCCGAGGATTTGCCGATGCAGGACCCGCCCACCGACCCCACGGGTGAGCAGTTCCGCGAGGCATTCCGCGGTTTCGCTGCGGCAGCCCCCGGCGCGCATGAGATCATGCCAGGCACCCCCAATTCGGGCATGATCTCGGGAGGTACCGTGCCCACGGACCGCAGTGAACACCAGCGGGAGCCGGCGTGGCCGGAGATCCCGCCGGCCTGGCCCGAGGTGCCTCCGCCCTCGTCCTTCACCCCGACCGTCCGGTCCTTCGTCGAGGGGGCGCCGCAGCAGCCCGCGGACGCGACCGCGACCATGGCGGGCCCGGTTCCCGGCACCGCTCCGCAGCAGCCCTTCACCGCCTTCGGCGCGCCCGACCGGTCCCGGACCACTCCTCACTTCGGCCCGCCGCCGGACGGCTTCAGGAACGCGGACGGCTTCAATGGCGCAGGCGGCGTCGGCGGTGCGGAGAACTTCAACGGTGCGGACGGCTTCGGCGGCCCCGCGCCGACGTACGGCATGCCGGGCCCCGCACACCCTGGTCAGGACCAAGGCCACCAGGACCAGAGCCGGCACCAAGGGCAGGGACCGGGTCAGGGCCAGGGCCAAGCGCAGGGCCTGAGCCAGGGACAGGGCCTGGGCCAAGCGCAGGGCCAGGGCCTGGGTCAGGCCGGCCCGCACGCGGGCCAGTTCCCGGGCGGCCCGGACCGCCCCAGGCCCGCCGCGCCGTTCACCCCTTCGGTCCGCTCGTTCGCCGAGTCCGCCCCGCCCGCCTCCGCCACACCGCCCCAGCCCCAGCCCCAGCCGGAGGATCCGTACCGGCCGTTCGTGACGGCGGGACAGATCAGCGGGCCGAAGACGCCCCCCGCGCACCGGCAGCAGGAGCTGTGGAACACGGTCTTCGGGGAGAACTACCAGGCGATCGACGAGTACGAGGACGACGAGTCCGGCCGTCCGGTCTGGCTGTACGCGCTGGTGGCCTCGGTCGTCGCGGCGCTCGTCGGGGTGCTCGTGTGGGCGTTCGCCGCCGGGCCGCTCAGCTCCGGCGACGCGGCCGAGGCGGCGACGTCCGCGAAGCCGTCCCCCGCCAATTCCCACGCCACGACCAAGCCGCAGACCCAGACGTCGTCACGGCTGCCCGTCTACAGGGGCACGGCCTCCCCCGTGAACGGCGTGCTCACCGACACCGCCGGCCGCATCACGCTGCCCAAGCTCGGCGGCCCCTGGCAGGCGGACGCCGACCCGGCTCAGACCAAGGCGACGTACGGCTTCACCAGCAGGCAGTACGTGCCGGCCGGCATGACGACCAAGGGCAAGCGCGAGTTCGCCGTGGTGATGTCGGGCCCCCTGTCGCAGTCGCTGGCCGCGAAGTACACCACACCCGGCAACCTGGGACCGGTGGTGAACGCGGTGATGTATCGGGCGCGGCAGACGCAGTTCCCCAAGGACAACAAGATCGCCAAGGTCGCCCAGCAGCGCCTGACGCGCAACAACCTCACCGGGCTGGCGGCGGCCTACAAGGTGACCGCCGACGGCGCGACCACCACGGTCGTGATCGCGGCCGTGAACACCGGCGCCGACCTTCCCACGATCGTCTACATGGCCGTGCCCGAGCTCAAGAACGACCTGCTCCCCGACGTCAACACGGTCTTCCGGTCGATCAAGCCCCTCGGCTGACCACCGGCCGGCCGGTCCGGCCGATCAGAACTCGCAGGTCATGTGCTTGATGCCGTTGATGAAGCTGGACAGCAGGCGCTCCGGCTCGCCCGCCTCGATCTGCGGGACCCGCCGCAGCAGCTCGCGGAACATCGCGGTGATCTCGCGGCGGGCCAGGTGGGCGCCGAGGCAGAAGTGGGGACCTGGGCCGCCGAAGCCGACGTGCGGGTTGGGGTCGCGCCGGATGTCGAAGCGCAGCGGGTCGTCGAACACCCGCTCGTCGCGGTTGGCCGCCCAGTAGTACAGCAGGACCTTCTCGCCCTTGCGGTAGAGGTTGCCGTTCATCTCGTGGTCCCGGGTGACCTTGCGGCGCATGTAGTTGACCGGCGCGGCCAGCCGGACGATCTCCTCGATCGCGCGCGGCGCCCGGCCCTCGAAGTCCTCCAGCCACAGCCGCCGCTGCTCCGGGTTGACCGTGAGCAGCCGCATGCCGTGCGAGATGGCGTTGCGGGTGGTCTCGTTACCGGCCACGACGAGCAGGATGAAGAACGAGCCGAGCTCCTGGGCCGTCAGCCGCTCCCCGTCGATGTTGGCGTTGACGAGGGACGAGGTGAGGTCATCGGTGGGCGTCTCCATCCGCAGCGCGGCCAGGTCCTGGACGAGCTGCTGCAGCTCCATCCCCGCGGTGAGCAGCGCGTGGGCGATGTCCGCACGCTCGCTCACGTATTCGGGGTCGGTGGCGCCGAGGACGATGTTCGAGCGGTCGAAGACGAACCGGTAGTCCTTCTCCGGGATGCCCATCATGTCGCAGATGATCTTCAAGGGCAGCCTGGCGGCCACCTCGGTGACGAAGTCGCAGCCGGGGCCGGTCTCCAGCAGCTCGTCCACGATGCGCGAGGCCGCGGCGTCCACGTCGGACTCGAACTGCTTGATCATCTTCGGGGTGAAGGCGCGCGAGACGATCCGCCGCAGGCGCGCGTGCCGCGGGTCGTCCATGTTGATCATTGAGCCGAAGTATTCGGCGAACTCCGCCGGCAGGTCCGGGATGTTGGTCGCCCCGCCGTCGCCCGAGCAGAAAACCTCGGGATTGCGGCTGGCCTCCAGGATGTCGGCGTGCCGGACCAGCGCGTGGTAGCCCGGCCCGGTGACGCCGCCCAGGCTGAACTCGGGCTCCGGGAAGAAGGCCGGCTTGTCCAGGTCGCGCAGCAGCCGGAAGGCGTGCTCCCGCTCCTCGTCCGGGCGGCCCCAGAAGTCCCAGTCGTTCAGGTCGATGTCCGCCGCCGAGGTGATGGCCGTGCGCTTCCCGGGGTCCGTCGGCTGTGTCGTCATGGTGGGGGCCGGCCCTTCCGAGTGACTAGAACCACATTCGGTTGACAGTCTGCCACACCCGCCGGTTCAGCCGCAGTGGGTCAGGCGGGCATGCCTGCGCCGGCCGGGCGGCCCCTGGTGGACGCCGCGGTAGACGAGGTGGACCACACCGCCACCGTCGCGGGCCGCACCCGCGGATTTCACGTATCGGTTCCGAAGGAGGACGGCAACGCCGTCGCCTGCGTCGAGCGGTAGCGCGAGGGCGGGATGCCGTACAGGTCGACGAACGCCTGGCGGAGGGCCTCGGCCGTCCCGAAGCCGCAGCGGGCCGCGATCGCGGCCATCGGCAGCGACGTGGAGGCGAGCAGGTGGGCGGCGGCCTCGGCGCGGGCCCGGCGCACACACGGGCCAGACGATGTTCGCGGGGATGTTCGCACTCGGCCTGCTGTGGTCCGCGGCAGGGGTGGCGCCCTCGTACGCCCACGATCCCGAACTCGCCTACCTGCTGATGGCGTTCGACATGTCGGCCGGCATGGCCGTCTGGATGCGCGTGCGCGGACACGCCTGGGCTCCGATCCTGGAGATGTGCGGGGCGATGTTCGTCCCGGTCGTGCCGTTGTTCCCGCTCCTGTGGCTGGGCCTGATCGACGGCATGGCCCTGATGGTCGCGGCCCACGTCGCGATGTTCCCGCTGATGCTGGCGGCCATGCTGCGGCGCCGCGACGAGTACGCCCACTAGAGCTCTCGTTTCACTCCGCCGGCGCCGGCACTCCGCCCGGCCGTCGACGCGTTCGTCCGACAAATCACTACCCGGCGGCTGGAGCGCCGTGATACACAACCGCCGTGCAAAACATCTTGGAGTTCCCCGAGGTCCTGCGGCTGATCGAAGACCGCTCGGCCGCGTTCCGCGCTGCGATCGCATCCGCCCCCGACCTTGACGTCCAGGTCCCGACCTGCCCGGACTGGACGCTGCGCGAACTGGCGCAGCACCTCGGTGACGGCCGCCGCCGCCAGGCCGCCATCGTCGCGGCGGGGCCGGGCGCTGAGCCCCCGGCGAGGACGGACCCGAAGGGCGCCCCGACCGCGCCCCGCGACCGCGAAGCCCTGGACGCCTGGCTCGCCGAGTCGACCGAGCTCGTGCTCGACGCGATGCGCGAGGCCGGCCCGGACCGCGGCTGCTGGACCTGGTGGGGCCGCTCGCAGGCCCCGGAGACCAGCGGAGCCGTGGCCCGGCACCAGATCCAGGAGATCGCCGTCCACACCTACGACGCCCAGCTCACCCAGGGCGCCGCACAGCCGCTGCCGACGGACGTCGCGGTCGAGGGCGTCGACGAGTTCCTGACGACCGTCTCGGCGACGACCGTCCCCTGGCCGTTCAAGCCGGCGACCATCGACCTGCACACGACCGAGGGCCGCTCCTGGCGCCTGACCCTCAACGCCGACGGCGTCCGCTGCGACGACCTCGCCGCCGACGCGGAGCCGGGCGACATGGCGATGCGAGGCGCAGCGAGTGAACTGGTCCTCTACTTCTACGAGCGCGTCCCGCTCGACAGCCTGGAGACCACCGGCGACACCAAGCCGATGGAGCAGCTCGCAGACTGGGACCCGAACGCGTAAAACGCGCACTTGGCACTCGTCATCTGGCTCCGCTCATGATCACCAGGACAGCCCCCAAAGGCCGGCGCTCAGAAGCGGTAGCTCATGTGCTTGACGCCGTTGATGAAGTTGGACAGCAGGTAGGACGGCTCGCCCACGGAGCGGATGGCGGGCATCCGGTCGAACAGCTCCCGGAATATCACGGTGATCTCCCGGCGGGCGAGGTGGGCGCCCAGGCAGTAGTGCGGGCCGGGGCCGCCGAAGCCGACGTGGGGGTTGGGACTGCGGGTGATGTCGAAGACGTCGGGATCGCGGAAGACCGCCTCGTCCCGATTCGCCGAGTTGTAGAACAGCAGGACCTTGTCGCCCGCGTGGTAGTCGTGGCCGTTCATCGTGTGGGCCCGTGTCACGGTGCGCCGGAACTGGATGACGGGGCTGGAGTAGCGGACGATCTCCTCCACGGCGCCCGCGATGCGCCCGTCGAAGTCCTCCAGGAGCAGCGCGCGCTGGCCGGGGTGGTCGGTGAGCAGTTTGAGCCCGTGGGCGATGGCGTTGCGGGTCGTCTCGCTGCCCGCGACGACCAGCAGAATGAAGAACGAGCCGAGCTCCTGGGCGGTCAGGCGTTCTTCGCCGTGCACGAGCATGCTGGTCAGGTCGCCGGTGGGCCGCCGGCGGCGCTCCGCGGCCAGGCGACGGGCCAGCCCGTTCAGGTCGTGCCCGGCCCGCAGCAGCGCGACCAGGCCGCGGGCCGTCGTCCAGCGGCCGAATGAGGCGTCCGGCCGAAACGGGTCGACGACGACGCCCGAATATTCGGAGTCGGCGTTGGCCAGGATCGTGTTCGTACGGCGGAGCACCCGGTCGTGATGTTCGGCCGGGATGCCCATCATGTCGCAGATCACCCGTACGGGTAATCGGGCGGCGATCTGGGGCACGAAGTCGCCGGGCCCCTCCCGCACGGCCCCGTCGACGATCTCCCGGGCGGCCCGGCCCAGGTCCTCCTCCATCTTGGCCAGGATGCGCGGGGTGAACGCCCGCGAGACGATCCGCCGCAGCCGGGCGTGCCGGGGATCGTCCATGTTGATCATGGAACCGAAGTAGACGGCCAGCCAGCGCGGCATGTCGGGGATGCTGTTTGCCGTCGGCTCGCTGCTGAAGACGGCGGGGTCGCGGCTCGCCTCGGTCACGTCGGCGTGCCGTACGAGCGCGTAGTAGCCGGGGCCGTGGCCGATGAAGGGGATCTTGTTCTCGCGGAAGAAGACGGGCTGGTCGAGCGCACGCAGGCGCCGGAACGCCTCGTGCCGCTCGGCCCGGGGCAGCCCCCAGAACGGGATGTGGGACAGGTCGGCAGCCGTGTCCATGCCGACCACTCTCGTGCGTGGGCACGGCATCGTCAAGGGCCGGGAACGCCCGTGCAAACGGACCCTGAAAATCCGCCCCCAGAGCCGTTACGCTGAGGTACCTACCGGTTGGTATGGACCACGGAGTCCAACAGAAAAGGGAGCGGCAGATGCTCAACCTGGCCGTCGTGCTGGAAGACAGCGCACGGGAGAAGCCCGACGCCACCGCGGTCGTCTTCGGCGACATGCGCCTGCCGTACTCACTCGTGGACACCATCGCCGGCCAGGTCGCCAACCTGCTGGTCTCGCGCGGCATCGGCAGGGGCGACAAGGTGGCGCTGGCCTGCCCCAACCTGCCGTACTTCCCGTTCGTCTACTACGGCATCCTCAAGACGGGCGCGACCGTCGTCCCGCTGAACGTGCTGCTGCAGGCCAGGGAGATCGCCTATCACCTGGACGACTCCGACGCCAAGGCATTCTTCTGCTTCGAGGGCTCACCGGAGCTGCCGCTGGGCGAGCGGGGCCGTGCCGGCTTCGCCGACACGGAGGGCGTCGAGCACTTCTTCGTGCTGCCGGCCACGCCGTTCGCCACCGAGTCCGAGCTCGGCGAGACGCTGTGGGCGGCCCTCGACGGGATGTCCGGCGAGTTCGAGACCGTGCAGACCTCCGCCGACGACACGGCGGTGATCCTCTACACCAGCGGCACCACCGGCCAGCCGAAGGGCGCCGAGCTCACCCACCAGAACATGGTCATGAACGCCATCGTCAACGACGAGATGTTCCCCCGGCAGCCGGAGGACACCTACCTCGTCGCGCTGCCGCTGTTCCACTCCTTCGGCCAGACGGTGCTGATGAACGCCGGGTTCCGGCGCGGCGGCACGCTCGTGCTGCTGCCCCGCTTCGAGCCGGTCGCGGCCCTCACGCTGATGAAGCGCGAGAAGGTCACGCTGTTCGCGGGAGTGCCGACGATGTACTGGGCCATGCTCGCCGCCGTGCACGCCGGCGCGGCCGAGGTGCCGCCCTCGCTGATCACCGCCGCCTCCGGCGGCTCGGCACTGCCGGTCGAGGTCCTGAAGGACTTCCGCGCGACGTTCGGCGTGGCCGTCCTGGAGGGATACGGCCTGTCGGAGACGTCGCCGGTGGCCTCGTTCAACCAGCCGGGCAGGCCCGCGAAGGCCGGCTCGATCGGCACGCCGATCTGGGGCGTGGAGATGAAGCTGGTCGACGCCGACTGGAACACGCCCGACGACATCGGCGAGATCGCCGTCCGCGGCCACAACATCATGAAGGGCTACTACAACAGGCCCGAGGCGACGGCGCAGGTCATGAAGGACGGCTGGTTCCGCACCGGTGACGTGGCCCGGCGCGACGAGGACGGCTACTACTTCATCGTCGACCGGGCCAAGGACATGATCATCCGGGGCGGCTTCAACGTGTACCCACGGGAGATCGAGGAGGTCCTCATGACCCACCCCGCGGTCTCGCTCGCCGCGGTCGTCGGGGTGCCCCACGACTCCCACGGCGAGGAGGTCAAGGCGTACGTCATCCGCAAGCCCGGCGCCACGACCACCGAGGAGGAGCTGGTGGCGTGGTGCCGGGAGACGATGGCGGCCTACAAGTACCCGCGGATCGTGGAGTTCCGCGAGTCCCTGCCGATGACCGCCACCGGAAAGATCCTCAAGCGCGAGCTGCGGTAGGGAACCGCGGACCCCTACGGCCAGTCGAGGGACGGGCGCAACGCGACGTGCGACTGTCCCTCGTCGAGCCGGACGCCGAGCACCTGGTGCAGCTGCACCTTGTTGCGCTCGAACCCGACGACGCAGCCGGCCATGTAGAGCCGCCAGACCCGGGCGGTGCCCTGGCCGACCTCCTCGACCGCCTCCTCCCAGTGGGCGTCGAGGTTCTTGCACCACTCGCGCAGCGTCAGCGCGTAGTGCTCACGCAGGTTCTCCTCGTGGCGGACCTCGAAACCGGTGTCCTCCATCTGGCGGATCAGGTAGCCCACCGACTCCAGCTCGCCGTCCGGGAAGACGTAGCGGTTGATGAAGCCGCCCTTGTTGATGGTCTTCTCGGTGCTGGTCGGGCGCGTGATGCAGTGGTTGAGCAGGCGCCCGCCCGGCTTGAGCTTGCCGTACAGGAAGGAGAAGTACGACGGCAGGTTGTCCTTGCCGATGTGCTCGGTGAGGCCGATCGAGCTGACCCGGTCGAAACCGGTTTCGGGGACGTCACGGTAATCCATGTAACGGACCTCGGCGAGCTCCGACAGCCCGGCCTCCGCGATGGCCTTCTGCGCCCATTCGGCCTGCTGGCGCGACAGCGTGACGCCGAGGCCCTTCACGCCGTATTCCCTGGCCGCGTGCATGACCATGCCGCCCCAGCCGCAGCCGACGTCGAGCAGCCGCATCCCGGGCTTGAGGTCGAGCTTCTTGGCGACCAGGTCGAACTTCGCGTACTGCGCCTCCTCCAGCGTCGCGTCCGGCCCGGGGAACACCGCGCAGGTGTACGCCATGGAGGGACCGAGCACCCACTCGTAGAAGCGGTTGGACACGTCGTAGTGATGGTGGATCACTTCGGCGTCACGCTGCTTGGCATGCCGGCTGCCGAGCTTCGCCAGCGTGCTCTGCCGCGCCTCCTGTGGCGGCGGCTGGACGCGCATCAGCAGCGGCTTGATCCCGAGCGCGCGGATCGCCGCGACCTTCTCGCCCAGCGCCAGGTCGTTGATCGTCAACGACCACATCCGGTCCAGCAGGCTGTACATGTCCCCGTGCACATCGAGGTGCCCGGAAATGTACGCGCGGGCGAGGCCGAGCTCTCCCGGCGCCTGCGCGAGATAGGCCACCGCGGCCGGCGACTTCACCTCAATGCGGAGGTCCGCCCCCGAGGACCCGGCCTTGCTGCCGTCGTAGGCGACGAACTCGACGCCCGCGTCAGGGCCGACGATCTTCTCGAAGATCTTCGCAAGAGTCATTGCACCTCTCCCGACGTAACGACGCCTACCGGCCTCTGACGCACTTGTCATAGAGGTCCAGCAGCCGGCCACCCGGGTCGTAGGCGCTTTTGACCGGCCAGTAGGCGTCTCCGTTGTAGAGCCGCCAGAACTCCTCCCGCTCATAGAAAGAGGTGGAGTACAGCGACTTGTGGCCGTCGAGCGAATGCACTGCCCGCTCGATCAACCGGTTGTAGTACCCGTCGTACTGGCCGCGCGGCAGCGGAACCATGCCCCAGAAACCGAAGTTCACGTACAGGCGGCCGGGCTCCAGCGGGTAGAGCGCCCACTGACCGGTCGCCTTGAGCGGGCACATCCACACCGGGGCCATTCCGACCTTGTCGTGGAAGACCTCCAGGAACTCGGCGCCGCGTTCGATCGGCACCTCGACATCCTGGATGACCGACTCGTGCACGGGGTTGTTCCGCCAGCGGTCGATCCGGGCGGTCACGCCGTACCTCTGATCGAGGCCGACGAGCTTGCGATAAACGTCCGACCGCAGATAGCGCCGCGGGAGGAGCGAACGGACCAGCGGCTGCTGCACGCCGAAGGCGCGCGAACACCAGAACCAGTCGGTGTCCCAGCGCCACAGGTAGTCGCGCACGGTCAGCCAGTCGCGGACGCGGCTGCGGATCGACTGGTAGTAGATCCGCATGCCGGTGTAGTCGGACGTGTAGGGCGCCCGGTCGGAGAACGAGCCGACCGTGACGTACAGCTCTCCGGGACCGAAGAACGTGCCGTCGACGAAGTCCACCTTCTCGCCGTCGTGCTCGCGACTCTCGCAGATCTCCTGCATGGCGAGCATGCACTTGTCGGCGTCGCTGAAGCGGATGTGCGTCAGCTTGACGTACGGCTTCACCCGGGCCAGCTTGATGCGGATACGCAGGGCGTAGCCGAGCGTGCCGTAGGAGTTGGGGAACGCGTGGAACAGCTCCGCGTGCTCGTTGTCGGGCCGGGCCACCACGATCCGCCCGTCGCCGGTGAGGATCTCCAGTTCCTCGACCGACTCGTGCGGCAGCCCGTCCTTGAAGCTCGTCGACTCGATGCCGAGGCCCGTGACCGCTCCGCCCAGGGTGATCGTCTTGAGCTGCGGCACGACATACGGCATGAGCCCGTACGGCAACGTGGCGTCCACCAGGTTCTCGTACGTCGTCATGCCCTGGACCTCGGCCGTCATGGTCACCGGGTCCACGTGGATGACCTGGTCCAGATCGCGGGCGGACAGCGCCGCCGTCTTGACCGGCGCGCGGAAGCGGAACAGGTTCGTCGTCGCCTTGGCCAGCCGGGGAGCGGAGTCCTCGGGAATGGCCGCGTAGGAGTCCCTGATCTGCTCGACGGCCTTGCTATGGGCGGTCATACTGGCCGTGCGCTCTGGCATGACACCACCCCCATGGATCGTAGAGATCGCTTTCTTGGCACGCTATCCCCGGAGGGGAGCGCAGACCAGAGTAGACACGTTACGCCCGCGAAAACTATCCAGTGTTCTCACGGCGGCCCACCGGCGTAGATCGTACCCTGCGAGTTTTCATCGCCTCCGCCGCCCCTGGTGTAACTGTGGAAACCGTCAGGACCTGGGCGGACGTCGGCGGACGAGCGGGTCGGCGCCGTTGACCACGTTGACCACGGGGCGGCCCTCCATCGCCGCGGCGAGGTTGTCCAGCACGCATCGGATCAGCCGGGCCGTCGCCTCGGGCGTGACCCCGGCCGCGTGCGGCGACAGCAGGACCCCCGGGCAGGAGCGCAGCGGGTCGTCCGGCGCCGGGGGCTCGCTGTCGTACACGTCCAGCGCCGCGCCGGCGAGACGGCCGGACTCCAGCGCGGCCAGCAGCGCCACCTGGTCGACCACCCCGCCCCGGGCCGCGTTGACCAGCACCGACCCCGTGGGCATGCGGGCGAACCTCTCCGCGCCGATCAGCCCGCGGGTCTCCGGCGCGAGCGGCACGGCCAGGACGAGCACGTCGCTTCCCGTCACCAGCGCGTCGATGTCCTGGTAGGCCGCGCCGTACGACTCGAGCCTGGGCGTGCGCGACCAGTAGGAGACGCGGCAGCCGAGCGCGCCGAACAGGCGGGCGCAGGCCGCACCGATCGGCCCGAAGCCGATCACTCCCACACGGCATCCGGCGAGCTCGCGGCGCTGGTAGGCGAACTGCGGCCACTCCCCCGCCCGCATGTCCCTGTCGCCGTCCGCGAGGTGGCGCAGCATGGCCAGCGCGGCGGCCAGGCACCATTCGGCCACCGCGGCGGCGTTCACCCCCGCGGTGTTGGCGAGGGGCACCCCGGCGCGGGCCAGCGCCTCCGCGTCGTGCCCGTCCACGCCGACCGCCGGCTGCTGCACGAACGCCAGGCGCGGCGCCAGCCGTACGGCCTCCGCGTCGAGGGCCAGGGCCCCGCTCCAGTCGCCGACGACGATCTCGGCCTCGGGCAGCGCGTCCAGCAGCCCCGCGCGGTCGCGCCGGGCGGGGACGCGCACCTCGGCGCGGCCGTCGAGGTCGGCTAACAGGCCGCGCACCGCGTCCTCCGGGAGCGGTGGCAGCGCGAGAACATTCCACGTCACGGGCGCAGTCTCGCACGCCTACAGAAACATGTTCTACTAGTCGCGTGAGATGACGCCACTGCGAGGAGGGTTCGGTGGAGGAGTCGCGAGGACCGCTGGCGGGGATCCGGGTGCTGGAGCTGGCCGGACTCGCGCCCGGGCCGTTCGCCGGGATGATGCTCGCCGATCACGGTGCCGAGGTCCTGCGGATCGACCGGGTGAAGGCCGTGAGCGACACCCCGCGCCGCGACGTGATGGACCGCGGCAAGCGCACCATCGGCCTCGACCTGAAGTCGCCCGAGGGCGTCGCCGCCTTCAAGCTGCTCGCCGGGCGGGCCGACGTGGTGATCGAGGTGTTCCGGCCCGGGGTCGCGGAACGGCTCGGCATCGGGCCCGCCGACCTCCACACGGTGAACGAACGGCTGGTCTACGGCCGCATGACCGGCTGGGGCCAGGACGGCCCGCTCGCCTCCACAGCCGGGCACGACATCGACTACATCGCGATCGCCGGGGTGCTGTCGATGCTGGGCCGCGAGGGCGGCAAGCCCACCCCGCCGATCAACATCCTCGGCGACTTCGCCGGCGGCGGGCTCATGCTGGCGTACGGCGTGCTGCTGGCCCTGCTGGAGCGCGAGCGCACCGGACGCGGCCGGGTGGTGGACGCCGCGATGGTGGACGGCGCGGCGCTGCTGCTGTCGATGTTCTACGGCGCGGTGCACGGCGGCCACTGGGGCCCGCGCGGCACCAACCTCCTCGACACGGGCGCCCCCATGTACGACACGTATGAGACGGCCGACGGCGGGTTCCTCGCCGTGGGCGCGCTGGAGCCGCAGTTCTGGGCGGAGATGCTCGCCCGGATGGGCATCGACGACATGCCCGGCCGCGACGACCGGGCGAACTGGCCGGCCATCAGGGAGCGGCTGACCGAGGCGTTCCGGTCGCGCACGCGGGCCGAGTGGGAGGCGGTCTTCGAGGGCTCCGACGCCTGCGTCTCCCCCGTGCTCGACCCGCGCGAAGCCGTCCGGCATCCGCACAACCAGGCCCGTGGCACCTTCGTGGAGGTCGGCGGGCTGCCGCAGGTCGCGCCCGCGCCCCGGCTGGCCGGCGTGCCGCGCGGCGACCTGTCCCCCGCCACCCGGCTGCACGACCTGAGCTCCTGGGGCCTGCCCGGCGACGAGGCGAAGGCCCTGCGCGCCGCCGGCGTCCTGGCCTGACCCTCCTGGTTTGACCGTCCTGGCCTGACGGCTCCGGCCGAGCGGGCCGTTTGATCGCGGCGGGCTGATCGTGCCGGTTTCCTCGCGGGGCTGATCGTGCCGAGCTGATCGTGCCTGTCCGATCGCGCTGCACCGACCCCGTTCCCCCTTTCCCCCGACAATCGAGGAGTCCCCGCTCATGGACCTTTTCGAGGCCCTCTACACGACCCGCGCCATGCGGCGGGTCAAGCCCGACCCGATCCCGATGGAGGTCCAGGAACGCATCCTGGACGCCGCCGTCCGCGCCCCCAGCGCCGGCAACACCCAGGGCTGGCGGTTCCTGCTGGTGGACGACCCCGAGGTGAAGTCCCAGCTGGGGCCGCTGTACCGGGAGGCGCTCGGCAGGCTTTTCGAGGGGCACTACAAGCCCATGCGCGAGCGGGCCGAGGCGACCGGGGACACCCGCACGCTCAGCGTGCTGCGGTCGGCCCAACACCTCGCCGACCACTTCGAGGCCTACCCCCTGCTGATGTTCGCGTTCACCCGCAACGACGCGAGCGGCGGTTCCATCTACCCCTCGGTGTGGAGCGCCCAGCTGGCCGCCCGCGCCTTCGGCGTGGGCAGCGCGCTGACGTCCGTGCTGGGGCTGTTCCACGGCGCGGAGACGATGCGGATCCTCGGCGTGCCCGAGGACAAGGGCTGGCAGGTGGCGTGCATGGTCACCTTCGGCTACCCGACCGGCCGCTGGGGAGTCGCCCCGCGCCGGCCCGCCCATGAGGTCGCCTACCGCAACCAGTGGGGGGAACCGGTCGGTTTCGAGATTCCCGACCCCCTCTGGACGCCCTGAGTCGATCATGCTGACCGCCCTTCGATGAAGCAGGTCTTGAATGAAATGTAGTACATCTACTACATTCGAGAGCACGGCTACTTCATTGGAGGGCGCATGCATGACGCCGCCGTCCGCGTACGCGGACTCCGCATGGCGTACGGGCCCGTTCAGGTTCTGAACGGCGTCGACCTCGACCTGCGCAGAGGCGAGGTGTTCACACTGCTGGGGCCCAACGGCGCCGGCAAGACCACGCTGGTGGAGATCCTCGAAGGGTTCCGCACCGGCTGGTCCGGCGAGGTCGAGGTGCTCGGCGAGAACCCGGCGCGCGCCGGGGACGCCTGGCGGGCACGACTCGGCGTGGTCATGCAGTCGTGGCGCGACCACCCCCGGTGGCGGGTGCGCGACCTGGTGGCGCACGTCGCGGCGCACTACGACGATCCCCACGACGTGGACGAACTGCTCGCCGCGCTCGGCCTGACCGAGGCGGCGCGCAACCGGGCGGGGGTGCTGTCCGGGGGCCAGCGCCGCCGGCTGGACGTCGCGCTCGGCATCGTCGGCCGCCCCGAAGTGCTCTTCCTCGACGAGCCTACGACCGGATTCGACCCCGAGGCCCGGCGCGAGTTCCACCTGCTGATCGAGCGGCTGGCCGGCGAGGAGGGCCTGACCGTGCTGCTCACCACGCACGACCTGGCCGAGGCGGAGCGGCTGTCCGAGCGGATCGCCGTGCTCGTGGCCGGGCGGATGGTCACCTGCGGCAGCCCGGCCGAGCTGGCGCGGGCCGTGCAGGTCCCGTCGCTGGTGCGCTGGGAGGACGGCGAAGTGGAGACCGCCGACCCCTCCGGCGTGGCCTGGGACCTGCACCAGCGGTACGGCGGCCCGGTCCCCGGGCTGGAGATCAGGCGGCCGACTCTGGAGGAGAGCTACCTGGATCTGATCGAGGAGACGCGTGCGGCGCGCGAGACGGCGACCGTGGGAGGGACCCGATGAACACGACGACCCTGGGACTGCGGCGGGGCTGGACCGAGCAGCTCAACCTCTGGAGCGACCGCAAGGAGCTGCTGAACGCCCTCGCCGGGACCGTCGGCACCTACGTGATACTCGTCCTGTTCATCGGGAGCGCCAACGTGCCCGGCACGTCCGTGTCCATGGCGGCGTTCATGACGCCGGGGTTCCTGGCGTTCGCGGTGTTCGCGACCGGGCTCACGGCGCTGCCCATGTTGATCGCCGCGGACCGCGAGGAGGGCACGCTCATGCGAGCCCGCACGCTGCCCGGGGGCATCCGCGTCTACCTGACCGGGCGGGCCGTCACGACGCTGCTGACGATCGTGCTCAACGCCGCGCTCGTCCTGCTGGTCGCCGTACCGCTCGCCGGAGTGGGCGCGCCGGCGACGCCCGCGCGGTGGTTCACGCTCGTCTGGGTCCTGGTGCTGGGCGCACTGGCCGTCGTGCCCATCGGCGCGATGATCGGCAGCCTGGTGTCCGGCCCCAAGGCGGCCGCGGCGATGCTGGCCCTGCCGGCGATGCTCCTGATGCTCATCTCCGGGGTGATGTTCCCGCTGGAGTCGATGCCCGGGGTGGTGCGCGGCATCGCCCAGGTCTTCCCGCTCTACTGGCAGGGCCTCGGGCTGCGCGCGGTCTTCCTGCCCGACTCCGTCCTCGCCGCCGAGCTCGGGCACAGCTGGCCGCTCGGCCGGGCGGCGGCCGTTCTGGGCGCGTGGGCGGTCGGCGGTATGGTGCTAGCCCCCTGGTTGCTGCGCCGGGTCCGCGGAAGGTGAGCGGACCCGCGGGGCTGGTGACGGCCGGCGAAGAGCCGACGGAGGTGAGACGTGGCCGAGGAGCCGGTGTTCAACCGCATCGCGGTGCTGAGGGCCGACCGCGGCGTCTCGCGCCGGGATCTGGCCGCCGCGCTCGGGGTGCACTACCAGACGGTGGGCTACCTGGAGCGCGGCGAGTACAGCCCCAGCCTCCACCTGGCCCTGCGGATCGCCGAGTTCTTCGAGGTGCCGGTGGAGGTCGTCTTCTCCCTCAAGCCTTTCCCCAAGCTGGGGAGCACACTGTGAGCTGGCGCGAAAGATGGCACGCGCACACCGCCCGCAGCATGGAGCACGCGATGTTCGTGCCGCTGTACCGCACCCGCGCCCGGCGCCGCCTGCTGGTCGCCACGGGCGCGACCGGCCTGCTGGTGATGTGGGCCGACGCGGTCGTGTCCTGGTACATCGCGCCGAGCGACACGGCCGTGACGGTCAACTTCGTGCTGCTGACCGTCGCGCTCGTGTGCTATCTGCCCTCCGTGACGACGCTGAACGCCGCCACGCGCGGACTGGCGTCGCTGCCGGAACGCCGCCTGGACGAGCGGCAGGTCGCGGAACGGCTGCGCGCCTACACGGTGGCCAACACGCTGATGCGGCTGATCCTCACGCTCGTCGTGGCCTTGGTCCTCGCCTCGATGTGGGGAGACGGCCCCGCGGCCCGGGTGCCGGGGGCCGCCATCGCCCTCGGCCTCATCGCGGTGTGGCTGACGCATCTCGTGCTGCCGTTGCTGGTCGCCGGGTGGCGGCTGCCCGACCCGCCTCCCGATGACGACGACCGGGACGACCACGACGACCACCACCAGGCCGGCGATCAGGCCGGCGTCGCCTGAACCTGCGCCGGAGGTCCGGAGGGCTCGCCGAACGACGGCAGCATGGCGACGAAGAGGTCGACGCCTCCGGGGTGGTGGACCTCCATGTCGGTGGTGAAGGCACGGGCCGGGGCGGCGCCCGACTCGGTGTGCTTCCACACCTGCTGCCAGGTGTCGGCAAGCACCCCGGGCATCGGCCCCCGCGCCTCGAACAGCAGCGCCGGCACGCCGGGCACCCGTACGGCGACCATGCCCTCGGGCAGTCGCGCCGCCGTGCGGACGGCCACGCCGACGATCTGCGTGTAGGCGCCGTTGTGGTCGCTCTCGTAGTCGGTCAGCACGGCGTACAGGTTCTCGTCGACCCGGCCGGGCACGTGCGCGAAGGCCCCGGGCGCTCCGGCGCGGCCCCACAGGACCGGCAACCGGGCGCGGGCCGGATCCGCCTCCGCCGCGTTGGTCGTCCGCACGGCATAGCCGACGACGAGCGTCTCCGGACGGTCAACGATGATCACATGCTCTCCTTTCAGGCGAGGTCAATGTATCCCGTGTCCGGGTCTGCTCCGGCGTTGGCCGGGAATGCCGGATATGACCCGCTCACAACGTAGGCTGGACCAACGTGCGATTCCTCAATGATGTGACGCCGCCCTACGATCTCACGTACAGCGATGTCTTCATGGTGCCGTCTCGTTCCTCGGTCGGGTCGCGCCTCGCCGTGGACCTGTCCGCCGGCGACGGAACCGGCACCACGATCCCCCTCGTCGTCGCCAACATGACGGCCGTCGCGGGCCGCCGCATGGCCGAGACCGTCGCCCGGCGCGGCGGCATCACCGTCATCCCCCAGGACATTCCGATCGACGTGGTGGCCGACGTCATCGAATGGGTGAAGAGCCGCGACCTCGTCCACGACACGGCCATCACGCTCACCTCCCACGACACCGTGGGCGAGGCGCTCACCCTGCTGCCGAAGCGGGCGCACGGCGCGGTCATCGTCGTCGACTGGGACAACCGCCCGGTCGGCGTGGTGACCGAGGCCGACTGCCACGGCGTCGACATGTTCACCCAGCTCTCCCAGATCATGACCGAGTCGCCGCAGACGCTGCCGCGCGGTGTCGATCCGCAGACCGCGTTCGAGGCGCTGTACGAGGGCCGGCACCGGCTGGCGCCCGTGGTGGACGAGGACGGTCGCCTGGTCGGCGTCCTCACCCGCACCGGGGCACTGCGCTCCACCCTCTACCAGCCCACCGTGGACGCGAGCGGCCGCCTGCGCGTCGCCGCGGCGGTCGGGGTGAACGGCGACGTGGCCGCCAAGTCCAAGGAACTGCTCGACGCCGGCGTCGACGTGCTCGTGGTCGACACGGCACACGGCCACCAGGAGAAGATGATCTCGGCGCTGCGGGCCGTGCGGGCGCTGGAGCCCTCCGTGCCGGTCGCGGCGGGCAACGTCGTCACCGCGGAGGGTGTGCGCGACCTCGTCGAGGCCGGCGCCGACATCGTGAAGGTCGGTGTGGGCCCGGGCGCGATGTGCACGACCCGGATGATGACCGGCGTGGGACGGCCGCAGTTCTCCGCCGTGCTGGAGTGCGCGGCCGAGGCCCGCCGCCTGGGCCGGCACGTGTGGGCCGACGGCGGCGTGCGCCACCCCCGCGACGTCGCGCTGGCGCTCGCCGCGGGAGCCTCCAACGTCATGATCGGCTCGTGGTTCGCCGGCACGTACGAGTCGCCCGGCGACACCCGCACCGCCCCCGACGGGCGCAAGTACAAGGAGAACTTCGGCATGGCCTCGGCCCGTGCCGTACGGCTGCGCACGGCCGAGGACTCGCCGTTCGAGCGGGCCCGCAAGGCGCTGTTCGAGGAGGGCATCTCGACCTCGCGGATGTACCTCGACCCGGCGCGGCCCGGCGTGGAGGACCAGATCGACGCCATCGTGGCCGGCCTGCGTTCCTCCTGCACGTACGCGGGCGCTACCACGCTGGAGGAGTTCCACGAGCGGGCGGTGGTCGGCGTGCAGAGCGCCTCCGGATACAGCGAGGGCATGCCACTGCACCAGAGCTGGTGACTCCCGCGATTCCGCAGAGGAATATCGGGCTCTCCGGGGGTAGTGCGTTCGTGTACCGACCGCACTACCCCGCGGAGGCGATCATGCAGTACTCCCCGGCCGGAGGGCCGGTCAGTCCGGCGGCCGACAGACGGCTGCTGGTCAGCTACGACAACTACACGGCGGCGCAGCGCGCCGTCGACATCCTCTCGGACGCAGGGTTCCCGGTGGAGAACACCGCGATCGTCGGCAGCGACCTGCGTCTGGAGGAGACCGTCACCGGGCGGCTCACCAACGGCAGGGCCGCGCTGTCCGGCCTGATCACCGGCGCGGTGTTCGGGCTCATCGTCGGCCTGTTCCTCGGGCTGTTCACCTCGGCCACGACGTCGTTCTTCGGGCTGGTGCTGTGGTCGATCCTCTGGGGCGCCATCGCCGGCGCGGCCTTCGGCTTCACCAGCCACGCCTTCACCGGCGGGACGCGCGACTTCTCCTCCAGGAGCTCGATCGTCGCCGGGCGCTACGACGTGCTGGTGGCCCCTCCCATGCTCGACCAGGCCCAGGCGCTGCTGCAGGGCGGCGTGCAGCCGGCCGACACCGTCGTGGTTCAGCGTCCGCCGTCGGCCGGGCCGGTCACGACGCCGTCCGCCGCGGCGGTTGACACCGCTCCGCAGGCCGCCGGCTACCCGCTGACCGAGGACCGGGCCGAAGCGCGTGCGGAAACCCCTGCGGAGACCCGTGCGGAAACGTGGGCGGAGACCCCGGCGGAACCGTGGGCGGAGACCCCGGCGGAGCAGGCGCGTGCCGAGAGGACCCATGCCGACGAGGCCCGGGTGGAAGAGGCCCCTGCCGAGAGGACCCGTGCCGACGAGGCCCGGGTGGAGGAGGCACGGGCGGAGGAGGCCCGTGCCGACGACAGGGCGGGCCTGTCGAGAGGCCGTCGCCCGTAACCCCCTGTCGGCTCTGGAGTCGCGACGCCTTCCCCGCCCCGCGCGGGGAAGGCGTTCTCGTGTCGGCCGTCCCCGGTAGAGTCGTCAGCCTGCCGCAACTCCGGGCGCGGGAAGCGCTTGGGGCACACAAAGAACAGGAGACCCACGTGGCACTGGAGAAGCCGGAGATCGACTATCCCGAGGGCGCGCCGCCCGCGGACCTGGAGATCGTCGACCTCGTCGAGGGTGACGGGCCGGAGGCCAGGCCCGGGCAGAACGTGACCGTCCACTATGTCGGGGTCGCGTTCTCCACGGGTGAGGAGTTCGACGCCTCCTGGAACCGCGGCCAGCCGTTCCAGTTCCCGCTCGGCGGCGGCCAGGTCATCGCCGGATGGGACCGGGGCGTGGCCGGCATGAAGGTCGGCGGACGGCGTCGTCTGACGATCCCCGCGCACCTCGGGTACGGCAACCGCGGTGCGGGCGCCCTCATCAAGCCCGGCGAGACGCTCATCTTCGTCGTCGACCTGCTCGGCGTCGGCTGACCGGGACACCGGTGCCGCCACGGCGGCGTTTCGATTTCTGGGGTAGGAAGGCCGGAGCGGTTCGAGGATGATGGTCGCGTGGACGACGCCCCCCCGAACCACCGCCGCATAAACCCCCTCGATCGGGGTCCTTCCCTTCACGGCCGCCCGCAGGACGACCGACTGCGAACGCCGGCTTCCGGGAGGCCGGCGTGACCGCGGACAACGAGGTCACCGGCGGCGCGCCGGCGGCGCACCACGGCGCCGGAGGGGCGTCCCCCGGCGGAGACGTCCGTACGGGCGCTCCGCTCACCAGGCAGCCCCGGGCCGTGGTCGCGATCGCCGGCGCGACCGTGGCCGTGCTGCTCGCGGTGAGCCCGTGGTACGGCTACCACCGCGACGAGCTGTATTTCCGCATGCTGGGCGAGCGGCCGCGGCTCGGATACTTCGACACGCCGCCGCTGACGCCGATGATCGCCCGGGTGTCCACGGCGATCTTCGGTGACACGGTCGTCGCGTTGCGGATCGTGCCCGCCCTGTGCGCCGGGGCTCTGGTCGTGCTCGTCGCGCTGGCCGCCCGCGAACTGAGCGGCGGCCGGGCGGCCCAGATCCTCGCCGCGGCCGGGACGGCCACCTCGGTGCTGCCCCTGCTGGCCGGTCATTCGCTGCTGACCCTCACTCCCGACCTCGTGTTGTGGAGCGCCATCACGCTGTGCCTGCTCCGGGTGCTGCTCAGGGGCGACGGGCGTTACTGGCTCTGGACGGGAGCGCTGTGCGGGATCGCGGCGTACAACCGCGATCTGATCGTGGTGCTGCTGGGCTGCGTCGGGCTGGGCGTCCTCGTGGCCGGCCCGCGCGAGGTGCTGCGTGACCGGCGGCTGTGGGCCGGCGCCCTCCTGGCGCTGGTGATCGCCTCACCCAACCTGCTCTATCAGGTGACGCACGACTGGCCACAGTTCCAGATGGCCGACGCGCTGAGGATCGACGAGGGTGCGGACAACCGCGTGTCCTTCCTCCCCCTTCAGATCGTGCTGCTCGGGCCCGTGCAGGCGGTGATCTGCGTGGCCGGCTGGCTGCGGCTGTGGCGGAACCGGCGCGTCCGCTCCCTCGCCATCGCCTACCCAGTGGCCTGTGCGCTGATCCTCTACACCGGAGGCCGCCCCGACTACGCCGGCGGGTTCCTGCTCTACCTGTTCGCGGCCGGCTGCGTCAGCGCGGCCGGATGGCGGTGGAGACGAGCGTTGATCGCGGCGCTGGCGGTCAACGCCGTGGTGGCGGTGGTCGTGGCGCTGCCGGTCATCCCGGCGGCGTCGCTCGGGGGAACGCCGGTCGCCGCCATGAACGAGGTGGCCAGTGAGTCGGTGGGCATGCGCGATGTGGCGGCGCAGACGGCCCGGGTCGTGAACGGCCTGCCCGCCGCCGAGCGCGCCGGTGCGGTGCTACTCGCGGCGAACTACGGCGAGGCCGGCGCGCTGCACCGCTGGGCGGGCGAGTTCGGGCTGCCCGCGGTCTACAGCGGCCACAACGAGCTGTGGTGGTGGGGACCGCCGCCGGAGGGGACGCGGGTGGTCGTGTCCGTCGGCTATCCGCCCGCCGGACTCGCCACCGTCTTCGCCCGCTGCGCCCCGGCGGGCACGCTGAGCGGGATGCCGGGCGAGGAGCAGGGCGTGCCGATCACGGTCTGCCACGACCCCGTCCAGCCCTGGCGCGAGCTGTGGCCGCGCATGCGCCACTACAGCTGAGTCGTGTCACGCTCGCGGCGGGCAGCATCTGTCCGGCACTCCCTGGCCGCGTCTCACCCCCGGCCTGGGCACCTACCCCTGTGGTAAGGCAGGATTACGGTGTGTTGCTGATCGACCTTGCCAGGACCTCCGCGGCCGTCGCCGCGGACTCGGCGCGGCTCGCCAAGATCAGGCACCTCGCCGAGCTGCTCGGCAGGGTGGGACCGGACGAGGCCGGGATCGCCATCGCCTACCTGTCGGGCGAGCTGCCGCAGCGCCAGATCGGGGTGGGCTGGCGGGGCCTGTCCGACCTCCCCGAGCCACGTCAGATCGCCACGGCGACCCTGACGCAGGTCGACGCGCTGCTCGAACGCATTAAGTCGCAGTCCGGCGCCGGATCGCAGACCGCGCGCCGTGAGGTGCTCGGCGAGCTGTTCGGCGCCCTCACCCGCCAGGAGCAGTCGTTCCTGCACCGCCTGCTGACGGGCGAGCTGCGCCAGGGGGCGCTCAACGGGGTGATGATCGAGGCGGTCGCCATGGCCGCGAACGTGCCCGCGGCCGAGGTGCGCCGCGCCCTGACCCTGCGCGGTTCGCTGCCCGCCGTCGGCGCGGCCGCGCTGCGCGGCGGCGTCGCGGAGCTGAAGGCGTTCCGCTTGGAGGTCGGGCGGGCGGTGGCGCCGATGCTCGCGCAGAGCGCGCCCAGCGTGACCGCCGCCCTGGAGAAGGCCGGCGCCCCCGCCGCCGTGGAGTGGAAGCTCGACGGCGTGCGGGTCCAGGCGCACCGGTCGGGGGACGGTGTCGCCGTCTTCACCCGCACGCTCGACGACATCACCGCGCAGGTCCCCGAGCTGGTCGAGGCCGTGCTCGGCCTGCCCGGGACCGATCTCGTGCTCGACGGCGAGGTCATCGCGCTGCGCCCGGACGGCCGCCCCGAGCCGTTCCAGGTCACCTCGGGCCGGGTGGCCAGCAGGACCGACGTCGCGTCGCTGCGCGCGACCGTGCCGCTGACCGTGTTCTTCTTCGACGCCCTGCGCGTGGGCGGCGCCGACCTGCTCGACCTGCCGGACGAGGAGCGGCACGCCGCTCTGGAGGCCGCGGTCCCGGCCGAGCTGATCACCCCTCGGCTGGTCACGGCGGACGCCGAGGAGGCCGAGGCGTTCTTCGGCGACGCCGTACGCCGGGGCCATGAGGGCGTGGTGGTGAAGTCGCTGCGCACGCCGTACGCCGCCGGGCGGCGGGGGGCGGGCTGGATCAAGGTGAAGCCGCGGCACACGCTCGACCTGGTCGTGCTGGCGGCCGAGTGGGGCAGCGGACGGCGCCGGGGCTGGCTGTCCAACCTGCACCTCGGCGCCTACGACCCGGAGACCGGCGGTTTCGTGATGCTCGGCAAGACGTTCAAGGGCCTCACCGACGAACTGCTGACCTGGCAGACCGAGCAGTTCCTGCGGCTGGCGGAGGGGCCGGCGGACGACTACGTCGTCACGCTCAAGCCCGCGATGGTCGTGGAGATCGCCTTCGACGGCGTGCAGCGGTCGACCCGTTATCCCGGCGGCATGGCGCTGCGGTTCGCCCGGGTCCTGCGCTACCGGCCCGACAAGCGGCCGGAGGAGGCCGACACCGTGGCCGCGGTCCGCGCGCTCATGCCCTGACCCGGGAGCCGCTTACGGGTTACTTGACCAGGCGGATGGTCAACGGGTAGCGGAATTCGGTGCAGGCGAGCGCCGACACCCCGCCGACGACGCACAGGACCAGTCCGACGACCCAGATGACCGGCAGCAGGACGAAGCCGACGACGGTGAACGGCAGCAGCACCGTCGCTCCCAGCACGGTGAGGTGGAAGTTCAGCGCCTCCACCGCATGCTTCCGGATGTAGGGGGACGTCCGGCCCGCCGTCACCATCATCAGCAGCGGGCCGATGACGAACAACCCCAGCAACGCGAACAGGTGCGAGGACGCCGCCCCGACCCGGTCTCCCCCGGCCGGGACGGCGGCGGGCCGGTACGCGGGCGGCCGGGGAACGTACGCCGGGCGGGTGCCGTACAGGTCGTTCATGATGGGCACGAGATCGGCGTGCGTGCGCGCGGTCATCGCCAGGTGCAGGCGCTCGTCCATCTCGTGCTTGTCGAGCCGGCCCTCGGCGTAGGCCGCCTTGACGTGCTCGACCACCTGCTCGCGGTCCTGGTTGGTAACGCGCAACTGAGGGTGTGGCATCGGGGCATGGCCCGGCCACGATGGTGTCGCTGCCGCGGGCATCACAGCATCGCCTTCCGTCGATCGACTTGCTCGGCTCTCTTCGAGTCTGCCTCTCCATCTTGTGCCGTGTACGCGCCCGCCCGCATCAGGGACATCCCCGACATCGCCCCGAGACCGCTTCCTTAACGCCATCGTGATCCGCGGCGATGTATACAAGCACTATGAGATGGCGAGATCGCTACGGGCTCCGGCGGCGCCGGGGTGCCCGCGTGGCCAGATTCGACCGCGAGGCGACCGACACCGACATCGAGGCCCTCATCGAGTTCGCCAAGACCCGCCGTGGAGTCGAGTTCTACGTCGAGCCGGAGACCTTCGCGACCGACACCACCGCGGTGGCCGTGGCTCACGACGGGGAGTGGACCCGTCGCCGTGTCGGAGCTCCCGCCGTGATCGCCAAGGTCGCCAGAGATCTCGCCCTCCCGGTGTACGACGTGCAGCTCACCGGTTATCCCGGCCGGATGCGGGCCTACAACGAACGCCGGCGTCAGGCTCAGGACGGCGACCTGATCTGACGGCCGCCGGGGGCCGATGCGGAGGCCGGACCGGGCACGTCCCGGGTCAGCAGTGCGCGCAGCGGCGCGAGCCAGATCGCCCGGGCGGGCCCCATCTCGTCGTCGAGTTCCGCAGGTGTCGGCATGCGGTCGCGGAGCATGGCGGGGGACATCATGTGCGCCAGTGCCTGCCGCAGAAGGATCGCCATCGAATAGCCGGGGTCGGCGGCGAGCGCCCGTTCCAGCGCCATTCCGGCCAGCGCGCACTCCCCCCGATGCCAGGCGGCGGCCGCCAGCAGTGAGGCCGCGGGCGCGACATGGCCCGGCTCCAGCCGGCGGGTGAGGTCGCGCCACAGCGCGACGTGCGCGTCACGGTCGTCGATCAGCGCCCATGCCTCGTCGCGCACCCTCACCACGGCGAGGTCGAGCCCGAGCCGGGCGGCGCCCTCGTCGTCCAGCCGGCCTCCCGAGTCGTACAGGCCGACGGCCCTGCGCACCCGCGCCAGCCCCTCGGCCACGAAGCGCGCGGCCAGTTCGTCCGCGCCCGGTCCCCCGGGCTCGGGCATCGCCCGCAGATCGGCCATGACGCGGGAGGTCGCCTGCCGCATCGCCGCCCCGCCGCACCGCTCGACGGAGCGGCGCAGACTGCCCCGGTCGGGCAGGGCCACCAGCCCGTGCATCACGGCCTCGGCGGCGACATGGCTGCGCTCGGTGTCGTAGGGCGTGCCCTCCGCGGGACAGCAGGTCGCGCTGTCGCAGGAGTAGGACCAGTAGCGCCCCCCTTCGGCCCGAAGGCTCTCCGCCACCCGGATGCCTCCGGCGCGCAGCAGCCGGGTCATCGTGTCGGCGGCGGGGGTCACCAGGGCGCCGGGGCCGTACCCGACGACGAAGACTTCGGTCACCGCCTCGCGGCGCAGCAGCGCGACCAGCAGGTCGAGGTCCTCGGAGGCGACCGGGAGGTCCCAGCGCGTCGCCAGCCGCACCTGCGGGCCGGCGACGCCCGCCACGACGAGGCTGTCGGCGGGGTGGAACCCGACGAGGTAGGGCACGGCGGCGAGGATGTCCGCCGGTGAGGAGAGCACGAGCTTCGGGATCGTCATGGCCGCAAGCCTCGCCGGGGCGGCCGAGCCGCACGACGGCCGAAGCGCGTTCTGGGGACAGCCGTCCTCCTGTGGACAACCCGGCGGCCGGAAACCCGTTGGCACCGGGCCGGGCCCTCCGCCTACACTCGGCGCCATGGCACTGCCCCGGATCTCCTAGCTCGGACACCCGCTTCCCCGCCACCCGTGTGTCCTTGAGCTTCTCCGGAGCATCAACAAATGATCACTTTTTGTGGTGTCGACGTGCGCGTCGGCGCCCGCCTCCTGCTGTCGGACGTCACCGCCCACGTCGCCCCCGGCGACCGCGTCGGCCTGGTCGGCCGCAACGGCGCGGGCAAGACCACCCTGCTGAAGACCCTGGCCGGCGAACTACAGCCGGCCGCGGGCACCATCACCCGGACCGGCCAGGTCGGCTATCTGCCGCAGGATCCCGCGGCGGCCGATCCGTCCCTGTCCGTCACCGCCCGCATCCTGTCGGCCCGCGGCCTCGACGAGGCCGAGCGCGCACTGCGCGCCGCGGAGGCGGCCATGTCCGACCCCGCCGAGCAGGAGCGGGCGATGCGGCGGTACGTCCGGGCCGAGGCGGAGTTCGAGGCCCGCGGCGGGTACGCCGCGCAGGCCGAGGCCGCCCGCATCGCCGCCGGGCTCGGCCTGCCCGACCGGGTCACGACCCGGCCGGTCGGCACTCTGTCGGGCGGGCAGCGCCGCCGCGTCGAACTCGCCCGGATCCTGTTCGCCGGGCAGGGCACGCTGCTGCTCGACGAGCCCACCAACCACCTGGACGCCGACTCCGTGGCCTGGCTGCGGTCGTTCCTCGCGAGCCGCGCCGGCGGACTGGTCCTGATCAGCCACGCCACCGCGCTGCTGGACGACACCGTGAACAGGATCTGGCACCTCGACGCCGACCGGGCCGCGCTTGAGGTGCACAACACCGGCTGGCGCACCTATCTGGCCGACCGCGACGCCGCCGAGCGCGGGCGCGCCCGGCACCGGGCGGTCGCCGAACGCAAGGCCGCCGCGCTGCACGCCCAGGCCGGCAGGATGGGCGCCGGCAAGTCGACGGCCGTACGTGCCAAGGAGATGGCGCGCCGCGCCGACCGCATGCTGGCCGCGGTGGAGCCGGCCCGCCGCGCCGAGAAGGTCGCCCGCATCCGGCTGCCCGAGCCCGCCCCCTGCGGCCGCACCCCGCTCGGCGCGATCAGCCTGACCAAGGCGTACGGCGACCTGCGGGTGCTGACCGGCGTGGACCTCGCCGTGGACCGGGGCAGCCGGCTGGTCGTGCTCGGTCTCAACGGCGCGGGCAAGACGACGCTGCTGCGGATCCTGGCCGGGCGGGAACGCCCCGACTCGGGCCGCGTGGTGCACGGTCCCGGTCTGCGGCTGGGCTACTTCGCGCAGGAGCACGACACGCTCGACCCGGCGCGCACGGTCGCCCAGAACCTCGCCGCCGCCGCGCCGCACCTGGGCGACGGCGAGGTGCGCCGGATCCTCGGCTCGTTCCTGTTCGCGGGGGACGACGCGGGCAAGCCCGCGGGCGTGCTGTCCGGCGGCGAGAAGACCCGTCTGGCACTGGCCACCCTCGTCGGCTCGCAGGCCAACGTGCTGCTGCTCGACGAGCCCACCAACAACCTCGACCCGGCGTCACGGGACGAGGCGCTGGCCGCGGTCTCCTCCTATCAGGGCGCGGTGGTGATGGTCACGCACGACGAGAAGGCCGTGGAGGCCCTTCGCCCCGGCCGCGTCCTGCTGTTGCCGGACGGGACCGAGGACATGTGGAACTCCGGTTACGCCGGTCTCGTGTCCCTGGCCTGATCTCCCGGAGCCTGACCGTCCGGTGCCCGCTGTCCCGGTACGGTCGCCGGCGCCAGCCGCGTGCGGACGAGCATGGCGGCGCCGGCGACCGCGCCGGGCATCGCGACGACGCTGACGAGCGGCACCATGAACGCGAGGAAGAGCGGCACCCCGAACCCGAGCGAGACCGACAGGTTCGACCGGAGCAGCGCGAAGCGCTCCTTGCGCCGCAGACCCCGGCGTTCCATCGCCAGGGCGGTCAGCTCGACCGTGAGGAAGAACCCGGAGACCAACGCCCCCACCACGGGCACCACGGTCTGCCCGACGACCGGCACGAAGCCGAGCGCGAACAACGGCACGGAGAACAGCAGGACCCACCAGAGCGTGACGAGGCTGTCGCGGATCGACCGGAACAGGGACGCCCAGAAGGGCAGGTCGCCCCCGCCGGGAAGCCCGCCGAGGTCCTCCTCGACCCGCTCCGACAGCTTCTCGTAGAACGGGTCGCCGATCACGAGCGTGACGGCGGTGAACGTCAGCACGGCGAGCGCGAGACCCACCACGAAGATCATCACACCGACCAGCATGCGGAACCCGTCGCGCCAGCCCCAGTCGTCCGCGAACGGCGTCGCCCAGGCCGCCACGTCGGTCGCGTGCGTGCCCAGCCAGACCAGCGCCAGGGCATAGAGAACCAGGGCGATCAGAGCCGGGATCAGCCCGAACAACCACCAGCGAGGATGCCGGCAGGTCCATCCGAGACCCCGGAAGCAGAAACCGACTCCCTCGGCGAAGCCGCCGACGCCGCGCCGTCCGGCGGGCCGCCCGATGCCACTCATGGCGGGCAGGCTAGCGCCACAAGGCCGTCACAGGCACGCCCAGATCGGCGAAAAGGCGGCGAAGCAGCGGCAGCGAGATGCCGAGCACGTTGCCGTGGTCGCCCTCGATGCCCTCCACGAACCAGCCACCCAGGCCGTCGAGTGTGAACGCCCCCGCCACGCGCAGCGGCTCCCCGCTCGCGACGTACGCCTCGATCTCCTCGTCCGACGGCGTGCCGAACCGCACCACGGTCGCCGCCACCTCCGACACCCTGCGGCCCGCCGGCACGTCGACCACGCAGTGCCCGGTCAGCAGCCTGCCGGTCCTGCCGCGCATCGCGTGCCAGCGGTCCTTGGCGTTCTCCGGCGTTCCCGGCTTGCCGTACGCGACGCCGTCGAGTTCGAGCACCGAGTCGCAGCCGATCACGATGCCGTCGCCGAGCGTCCGGGAGACGGCGTCCGCCTTGGCCACGGCCAGC
This sequence comes from Microbispora bryophytorum, assembly GCF_006874465.1. Classification (GTDB taxonomy): domain Bacteria; phylum Actinomycetota; class Actinomycetes; order Streptosporangiales; family Streptosporangiaceae; genus Microbispora; species Microbispora bryophytorum. The sequence continues at coordinate 172,529 of NZ_VIRL01000013.1, forward strand.
TTCAGGCACAGCTCCCCGGGGGTGCCGGCCGTGATCGCGTCCTCGTCGACGCCGCTGACGATCACCTTGGGATCGAGCCCGGCAGCCCTCAGCACACCGAGGCGGGCGGGCGAGGCTGAAGCGAGCACCAGTTCCGTCACACGGCGAAGCCTAGTCGCTTCTACTATGTGTGGCATTTGCTGATCATTGTGGGGGATGCCGGTGTCAAAGGCCACGGTCAAAGAGCGCGCGCGCTACTGGTTCGACAACACGATGGCCAGGGGCACGGCCGCCCTGATCGGCTGGCTGGCCCTGGTGTCGCTGGGGCTCATCGTGGTGGTCAGCGCGCTGACGATGTGGCTGACCCCGGACGAGGCGCTCCGGCACCAGGGCTGGCCGGGCGTGCTGTGGCTGTCGCTCATGCACGCGCTCAGCCCGGGAAAGATCGCCGGGGACGCCGGAACGGCGCCCTTCCTCGCCATCATGCTGGGCGCGTCCCTCGGCGGCATCTTCATCGTCAGCATCCTCGTGGGCGTGCTCTCCGCCGGCCTGCGCGGCAAGCTGGAGGAGCTGCGCAAGGGCCGCTCGCGCGTCATCGAGAGCGGCCACACCGTCATCCTCGGCTGGTCCGAGCAGCTCTTCACGATCGTCTCCGAACTGGCGAAGGCGCACGCCAGCCAGCACGGGTCGGTCATCGCGATCATGGCCGAAAGGGACAAGCCGGCCATGGAGGACGCCATCCGGGCCCGGGTGGGTGACACGGGCAAGACGCGCCTGGTGTGCCGCACCGGCCGGCCCACCGAGCCGGCCGACCTCGACCTGTTGAGCCTGAGCAGCGCGCGGACGATCGTCGTGCTCTCCCCCGAGCAGGACGACCCGGACGCGCACGTCATCAAGACCCTCCTCGCGCTGGGCAAGCGCGCCGGGGACCATCCTCCGGTGGTCGCCGCCATCGCCTCCTCGCGCAACATGGCGGCCGCCCGGCTGGCCGGAGGGCCCGGCGTCCACCTGGTCGACAGCGACGACATCGCCGCCCGGCTGATCGTGCAGTCGTCCCGGCAGTCCGGCATGTCCGTCGTCTGCATGGACCTGCTGAACTTCGACGGCGACGAGATCTACCTGCGCCGCGACCCCTCCTTGGCGGGCAGGTCGTACGGCGAGGCCCTCGACGCCTACGCGACCGCGACCGTCCTCGGCCTGCGCGCACCCGGCGGCGTGGTGCTCAACCCGCCACCGGACACGGTGATCGGGACGTCCGACGAGATCGTCGTGCTCGCCCAGGACGACTCGCTCATCCGCCGGGAGAGCGGAACGGCTCCCGCGGACGAACGGCACATCGTCCCCGCGACGGCCCCGCCTCCGGCCCCCGAGCGGACCCTGATGCTCGGCTGGAACGGCCGGGCCGCACGGATCATCCACTACCTGGACGGATACGTGACCCCCGGGTCGGTGCTCGACGTCGCCGGCGACCACCCCGGCGCCGGCGCCGGCCTGGCGGACCTGCGCAACCTGACGGTGAACGTCAAGGAGTGCGACGGCACCGACAGGTACGCCCTGGAGTCCCTCGGTGTCGGCGTCTACCAGCACGTCATCGTGCTCTCCGACGACCGGTGCGATCCGCGCCACGCCGATACCCGGACGCTGATGACCCTGCTGCAGCTGCGCGACATGCAGGCGACCCTCGGGGAGAAGTATTCGATCGTGAGCGAGATGCACGACGAGAACAACCGGGCGCTCGCGGAGGTCACCGAGGCCGACGACATCGTGATCAGCGACACCGTCATCGGCCTGCTGCTCGCCCAGCTCGCCGAGAACCCGCACCTCGCCGAGGTCTTCGGCCACCTCTTCGACTCCACCGGCTCGGAGGTCTACCCCCGGGCCGTGGAGGACTACGTGACCACCGGGGTGCCCGTCGCCTTCCGCACGATCATGGAGTCGGCGCTGCGGCGTGGCGAGACCGCGATCGGTTACCGCCTGGCGGCGAAGTCCGGGAAACCGCCCCACTACGGCATCGTGCTCAACCCGGACCGGTCACGGCCAGTGACGCTCACTCCCGGTGACTGCGTGATCGTCCTCGCCGAGCGGTGAGCCCGGTCGCCCCGACGACTCACTCGGTCGCGTGAAGCCCGGTTGCACGGAGCTCGGCGCAGACGGACGTCAGGTGGGACCCGGCGCCGGCAATGCCGTGCTGCCGGCCCGCCGCCTGTGGCGGCGCCCACGCTCCTGCTAGAGCGCCTTGACGGAGGACATCACCTTGTTGATGTCGTGCCAGCGCTTCTTCTGGCTGTCGGGGATCGTGACGAACACGACGGCGGGCTTCGTCTCCGGCGTGTCCACGAGGGCCAGCGCCGCGGCGGAGACCCGTTTCCTGCCCTTGAGCGAGTAGTGCACGGTGTAACCGAGCAGCCAGCCCTTCCGCTTGCCCGCCTTGATGGGCTGCGAGGCGGTCCAGGTGATCGTCGCGCCCGACGGGTGGTGGTTGAGCGTCCATCGGGCGGCCAGGAAGGCGGTGTCGCGCAGCGTCTTCTGCTCGGGGATCGGCACCGGGCAGGAGACCAGCATCCCGCGGTACGACGCGCCCTTCGCCATGGGCAGCAACTGGCGGGAGGCGAACGGCGCGGGCTTGGCCAGCGTCCATGCCTTGGTGAAGCGGGGCAGGGCGACGCCGGAGCGCCTGTCCTTGATCAGGCTGTGGGTGGCGGCCGCCCGGCCGGGCAGGCTGCGGAGCCGGCGGACGTCCTTCGGCAGCGCGGGCACCCGGGGGTCCTTGAGGGCCGCCGCCAGCGCGGGATCGACCGCGTCCGCGTTGTCCGCGGGGCTGGCGTCCACGCTGGGCGTGGCGCTCGTCCCGGTGCTGGACAGCGGGCTGGACGGCGGGCTGGGCGGCGGGCTGGGCGGCGTGCTGGACAGTGGGCTGAGACCGGGGGTGGCCACCGCGCCCGCGGCCGGTGCGGCGGCGCCCGACGCGGACGAGGCCGACACGACCGAGGGGACTGCGGCGTCCGCGGAGTTCCGCGGCGCGGCGGTCGTGGTGGCGGAGTCGCCCCGGTTCAACAGCACGACGGTCACGCCCGCCCCCAGGACCACGACTCCCGTGGCGACCGCGATCATCCGGTAGACCACGCGCATCGGCAGGTCTCCGAGGCCCTTGGACGAGCTCGCCGGTGGCGCCGCCGCAGGGACCGTGATCTTCGGTAGTGGCGTGGTCTCGGCCTCGGCCGCTAGATAAGAAGGAACGGCCTTCGTCCCATAGTCCCCAGGTGACACGATCGGGAGCGTACGGCATATCCCGGTATTTCGGGCGCCTTCCCCATCACACTTCGGGAACGCCGACCCGCAGCCACGGCGCGTCGGCCACAACCGTCGCGGAGTTCGGGGCGATCTCGGTGAACCCTGCGTCCCTGACCACCGGCAGCCCGCTCGCGGCGAGCGCGTCCCACCCGGCCGGATCGGCCGTCCTGACCCGTACGGCGAAGCCGCGCTCGCGCCAGGCCGCCCTGTCCGCCTCGCCCGCGCCCCACCAGGCGAACTGGGCGCCGTGGCCCGCCTGGGCCATCGCCTTGCCCGCGGTCATCTCCAGACCGGGGTTGATCCAGAGCACCACGTCGCCGGGACCCGCCTCCGGCGGGGTGGCGTCGTCGGAGAGGTCCGTGCCCGAGACCTGGAGCCGGGCGAGGTCACGCGGCCAGTCGTCGAGCGGCACGGGAGGATGCACCCGCACCTCGGCCGTGCGCACGGTGACGGTGATGCCGGGCAGGGCGAGCGCCCGCCGCCATTCGGCGCCGCGTGCCCGCCTGACCACCTTCCTGATGCGCCCGTCCTGCCACTCGGCGACCTCGTCGGACCACTCGCCTCCGCGGTCCTCGGCACGGTCCCCGGCACGGCCCTCGGCATGATCCTGGGCACCGTCTTCGGCATGATCCTGGGCACGATCCTGAGCACGGTCGAGCAGGCGCACCACGGCCGTCGCCGCCGCCTCCAGCGCGTCGGTGCGCTGCGGCGGCGCGGACCGCTCGATGCGCACGACCAGGGGAAGAACGCGTTCGGTCACCCGACAAGGATCCCAGCTTCGCGGCGATCCCGGACACGCGTGACGATACGGGACGACATGAGCGCGGCGAACAGGCACAGCACGCCCGCGCCGTACCACGCCAGGTCGTAGTTCCCCAGGTGGTCGCGGGTGACCCCGGCCACGGTCGCGACGACGGCCGCGCCGACCTGGTGGGAGGCGAAGACCCAGCCGAACACCACCGCGCCGTCCGCGCCGAAGATCCTGCGGCACAGCGCGACGGTCGGCGGCACAGTGGCCACCCAGTCGAGGCCGTAGAAGACGATGAAGACCAGCATGCTCGGCTCGGTCGTGGCGGCGAACAGCCGCGGCAGGACCAGCAGCGACAGCCCGCGCAGCCCGTAGTAGACGACGAGCAGGAGCCGCGGGTCCACCCGGTCGCTCAGCCAGCCCGACACGACGGTGCCGGCGATGTCGAAGACCCCGATCACGGCGAGCAGCGAGGCGGCCGTGGTCTCGGGCATGCCGTGGTCGTGGGCGGCCGGGATGAAGTGGGTGCCGACCAGGCCGTTCGTGCTCGCCCCGCAGATGGCGAAGCCGACGGCGAGATACCAGAAGCGCCGGGTGCGGGCGGCGTCCCGCAGCACACGGACGGCCCGCGCGGCGGCGCCCTCGGCCGGCGTGCGCACGACCGGCTCGGTCGCGCCCAGCGCGGTCAGGCCGATCTCCTCGGGGGTGTCCCTGAGCAGGAACCACACGAGGGGGACGACGGCGAGCGCGGCCGCCGCCACCGTGACCGAGGCCCACCTCCAGCCCTGCGTCTGGGTCAGATGCGCGAGCACCGGCAGGAAGATCAGCTGCCCGGTCGCGCCGCCGGCCGTCAGCACGCCGGTGACCAGGCCGCGGTGCCGTACGAACCAGCGGTCGGTCAGCGTGGCGGCGAAGACGAGCGCCATCGAGCCGGTGCCGAGCCCGACCAGGACGCCCCACAGCGCGATGAGCTGCCAGCTCGCGGTCATGAACACGGTCAGGCCGCTGCCGGTCGCCACCAGCAGCAGGGCGCAGGCGACGACGCGCCGCATGCCGAAACGGTCCATGAGCGCGGCCGCGAACGGCGCGCACAGCCCGTAGAGCATGAGGTTCACCGAGACCGCGAGCGAGATCGTGCCCCTCGACCAGCCGAACGCGTCCTCCAGCGGCGTGATCAGCACACCCGGCGTGGCGCGGAATCCGGCCGCCCCGAGGATCGCGACGAAGGCGACGGCGGCGACGATCCACGCACGATGCAGCGACTTCATGGCGAGCATCCTCCGTTGTGCCCGCCTTGGGGGACAGTGGCCGGGAGGTCAACATGTGAAAGGATCGGGCCATGCACCGCGTCGCCGTACTGGCCCTGGACGACTTCTCCACACTCGATCTGGGCGTCCCGGGGCAGGTGTTCTGGGCCGCCCACGACCACGGCCCGCTGTACGAGGTCGTCACCTGCAGCCCGGGCGGCCGCCCGGTGCGGAGCCAGGCGGGCTACAGCGTCCTCCCCGACCACGACCTGAGCGTGCTCGCGACGGCCGACACGGTGGTGGTGCCGGGCATCCACAGCGGCACCCCGCTGGAGCACGGCACGCTCGACGAGGAGGTGCGCGCGGCGCTGCGGGGCGTCGCGGGACGCGCCCGGCTCATCTCGATCTGCACCGGGGCCTTCGTGCTGGCCGCCGCGGGACTGCTGGACGGGCGGCCGGCGACCACACACTGGCGCGACGCCGCGGGCTTCCGTGCGCTGTTCCCCCGCGTACGGCTCGATCCCGACGTGCTGTTCATCGACGACGGCGACGTGCTCACCTCGGCCGGCGTGGCGGCGGGCATCGATCTGTGCCTGCACGTCATCCGGCGCGACCACGGCAGCGACGTGGCCAACCGCACCGCCCGCCGGTGCGTCACCCCGCCGTTCCGGGAGGGCGGACAGGCCCAGTACATCGAACGCCCGCTCCCCGATCCCGCCGCGACCTCCACCGCGCCCACCCGGGCGTGGATGCTCGAACACCTGGAGGAGCCGGTCAACCTGGCCGCCCTGGCCGCGCACGCCCGCATGAGCGTGCGGACGTTCACCCGCAGGTTCCGGGAGGAGACCGGCCTCAGCCCGGCCAGGTGGCTCGCCGGGCAGCGGATCGCGCACGCCCGGCACCTGCTGGAGACCACCGACCTGCCGGTCGGCGCGATCGCCGGGAAGGCCGGGTTCGGCAGCGCGGTCTCGCTCCGCCAGCACCTCCACGCCGCCGTCGGGGTGTCCCCCCTGGTCTACCGCCAGACGTTCCGCACTCCCGCCGGCGTCGGCTGATCAGACCTGCCTCAGCGTCGGCCGGGAGGCCGGTGCCAGCGGCCGGTGTCAGCGTCGGCCGGGCGGCCGGTGTCAGCGGCGGTTGCCCGCGGCGGGTCCCCGCCAGGCGGACGGATTGCCCGACCGGCGTCCGGGCTCGCGCAGCGCCGGCGAGCCCGCGGGCCGCTGCTGCTTGCGGGTCCGCCGCCTGCGCATGAACAGCCAGCCGATGCCGAGCAGGACCATCCCGAGCGGCGTGCGCGCCAGCCAGCGGGTGAAGACGAGCTGCAGGATCCTCTTCATGACATCCGCCCCTACCCGGCACGGACGTGGTCATGTGCCCGCCGGTCAGGATGCCAGCTGCGGATACAGGTCTGCCACGTCGCCGGACAGCCTGGCCCGCACCCCGCGGCTCACGTCGTCGGCGACCACCTCGAAACTCCCCTGCTCGATCCCCCGCAGGGCCTGGGCGGCGACCTCCGCCGGGTCGGCCTTCGGGCCGTCGACGTGGGCGGCCATGTCGGTGTCCATGTATCCGACGTGCAGCGCCGTGACGAGCGTGCCCTGCTCCTTCAGTTCGAGGCGGAGGCTGTTGGTGAGCTGCAGCGCGGCCGCCTTCGCCGCGGAGTAGCCGGCCACCTGCGGGGCGGTGAACCACGACAGCACCGACAGCACGTTGAGGATCGCGCCGCCCCCGTTGCGGCCCAGGACCGGGGCGAACGCACGAGCCATGGCGAGCGTGCCGAAGTAGTGCGTCTCCATCTCCAGGCGGAGTCGTCGAGCGTACCGGCGAGGAACGACGAGCCCGTGGAGATCCCGGCGTTGTTGATCAGGAGGTCCACGTCGCGGGCCCGCTCGGCGGCGGCCCGGACGGACGCGGGGTCGGTGATGTCCAGGGCGAGCGGCACCACGCCCGGCAGGTCGACCGTCTCCGGCCTGCGCGCCGCCGCGTACACCTTGGCGGCGCCCCGGTCCAGCAGCGCGGCTGCGAAAGACCGTCCCAGCCCGCGGTTCGCGCCCGTGACCAGCGCGATCGATCCCTCGATCTTCATTGTTTCTCCATCCCTTGACGGCTTCGCGTCCACACTAGAGACCTGACTTTAAAGTTGCAAGTCAGCCTCTTCGAGCTAGCCTGGATCCCACCGGCGAAGAGCGAGCGAGGCGTGCGAATGACGACCACCGAACTCCCCGACTCGATGACGTGCTCCATCGAGCGGGCGGTGACCTTCCTCGGAGAGCGGTGGACGCCGCTGATACTGCGGGAGCTGCACGACGGAGCCGTCCGCTTCGCCGACATCCAGCAGCGCCTGGGGATCGCCACGAATCTGCTGACCACCCGGCTGGCGACGCTCGTCGGTGCGGGCGTCGTCGAGAAGCGGCCCTACCGCGACTCCGGGGCCCGCACCCGCTACGAGTACCACCTGACCGATTCGGGCCGCGACGCCCTCGTGATCCTCGGAGCGCTGCAGCAGTGGGGGGACCGCCACGCGCCCCGGCTCGCGGGACCGACGGTCGAACGCCGTGATCGGCGGACCGGGGCGCGGCTGGACGTGTCGTTCACCGACCCCGAGGGGCGCGCCGTCCCGCTGGACGCGGTCGCCCTCGTACGCACGGCCACCGACCGGCCGGACGACGGCGGCAGAGCGGCCTGAGCCGCCTGAGCCGCCGTGCGGTCACCCGGCACTCGTCATGCGTGAGCGGATGCGACTCGGCGCCTCGTGGGCCGGTGATCAGCGGTGGGACGGCGGTATCTCGAAGCCGAACTTCTCCCCCAGCGCGTGGACGTCCTCGCGATCCTTGTCCTGGGGTGTGTACGCCGTCTTGAAGGTGAACATCCACTCCGGGGCGACGCAGTCCACGGCCCGGCCGTTGATCGTGCCCTGTCCGGTGAGCGAGCCGTAGGGGTACGCGATCCCGTAGACGTTCTTTCCGGATTCGTCGTATTCGAAGACGTGCACGTCGACGCTGCGGCCTCGGCCGTCGGTCAGGACGTAGTTCCACGCGGTGTCGTCACCGTCGCGCCTCTTCGTGTATCCGAGACCCTGCATGAGTGCGGCGAATTCCACTTCGTCCTTGTGGTCGACCGCCACGTCGAGGTCCGGGTGCTCTCTCGTCTGCCTCCCGAGGAGGGCGTCGACGCACCAGCCGCCGTCGATCCAGATCCTCACTCCACGTCCGGCGAGATAGTCGTAGATGCCGCAGACCGCTTCGGCGTCCATCAGAACGCCGAGAGCCGCCCTCCGGATGGAGGACGGCTCTCGGGATGGTTCGGTCATTGTGGAGCTATGGGGATTCGAACCCCAGACCCCTTCCATGCCATGGAAGTGCGCTACCAGCTGCGCTATAGCCCCTTGCCACACCGCGTCCGCGGCGCCTTGCCAGTGTATAGGACTTCCGCGGTGTGGGTGTAACCGAGAAGACCTCGGCAGGCGCAGGCGGCTCCCGCGGGCGCGGCGAGCGGTTCGGCCCGCCCGGCGCGCACCCCCGGAGGGCTCCACGACCGCGAAGCCCACGACGTACGTCGCCGCCGGCGCGCCGCACGGCGTTCCGGTGTCAGGTCGCGTCCGGCGGATCGGTGATCGCCAGCGAGAACCAGACGGTCTTGCCTCCGGCCACCCGGCTGGTCCCCCAGTGCTCCGCGAGCTGGCTGACGAGGTACAGCCCCCTGCCGTCCTCGTCGAGCGGGCCGGGCTCGCGCACCACCGGCAGCCGGTGGTCGTCGTCGCTGACCTCGCACAGCAGGTGGTCGGTGCGCAGCAGCCTGATGGTGATGGGCCGCTGGGTGTGCTGCACCGCGTTGGTGACGAGCTCCCCGGCGAGCAGCTCGGCCGCCGGGATCATGGGCGTGAGGCCCCACGAGCCGAGCGTCCGCCGGACCAGGCCGCGTACGCGCGACGGCGCCGTCGGCTGAGGCTCCAGCAGCCACTGGGCGACGTGTCCGCTGGGGATGCCGCGGAACCGGATGGCCAGCACGGTGACGTCGTCGGTCCTCTCGACGGACAGCACGTCGTCGCTCAGCGCCTCGATCGAGGTTCCGTCGGCGAGCTTGCGGCGCAGCGACTCCACGCTCAGCCCGATGTCCTGTCCGCGCTCCTCCACGAGGCCGTCGGTGTAGAGGACGAGCATGCTGCCGTCCTCCGCCGCGATCTCCATCGTCTCGAACGGCGTGCGGCCCAGCCCGATCGGCGGGCACCGGGGCGGCGACAGCACCTCCGCCTTGCCGTCCGCTCCGAGCAAGATCGGCGGCAGATGCCCGGCGCTCGCGATCGTGCACCTGCGCAGCACCGGGTCGTACACGCAGTAGACGCAGGTGGTGAGCGTCTGCGCGGCCAGCCGCTGCGCCATCTCGTCGAGCGAGTGGAGCACCTGCTCGGCCGGCAGGTCGAGCGAGGCCAGGGTCTGCACGGCCGTGCGGAGCTGGCCCATCACCGCGGCGGCGGCCAGCCCGTGTCCCATCACGTCGCCGACGACCAGGGCCACCCTGCTGCCCGGCAGCGGGATGACGTCGTACCAGTCGCCGCCCACCCGGTCGGCCATGGGCTTGTAGCGGTAGGCGATCTCCAGCCCCGGCAGGTCGGGCGGGTCGCCCGGCCGCATCCCGCGCTGAAGGGTCTCCAGGGTCTCGTTGTGCCGGCGGTCCCGCCGCCCGTGATGGATCGTGAGCGCGGCGGGCACGGCGAGCTGTTCCGCGGCGAGCACGTGCGCCTTCCCGAAGGGCGGCCGACGGGCGTCGCGCGCCAGCAGCGCGCAGCCGACGGGCGTGCCGTACGCCCTGAGAGGCACGGCGAGCAGGTGCCCGTCGAGCAGGGTCGCCTCACCGATCCCGTCGTCGGCCCAGCGCGGCGGCAGCCGCCCGTCGGGATCGACCCGATGCCAGGCGGCGCCGTCCACATAGACCGCGGCGGCGTCGGCCAGCTTCGGCACCACCGCCTCACACAGGACCCTCGTCGCCTCCTCCGGGCCGCGGCTCTCGCCCATGGCCCGGACGACCCCGCTGACGTGACTCAGCACAGAGAACGGTTCCCCGTCTCGCGACACGGGTGCGGCCGCTCAGACTCGGTCACGCCGGCAGTTGACGAAGAGCTGGATTTCCGGCGGCGCCTGCGTGGTCGCCGGAGCGTACGAAAGGTGGTTCTCCGACAACACGCTGAAACCGGCGGCTTCGATGACCTCGCGCAACTCGTCACGCAGATATCCGGTCACCCGCACCGGAGCGCCGAGAAACTGGAAGGGCACGTCGTCGAGGTCGATTTCCACCATGCTCAGTGAGAACAGGCCGCCGGGGGCGAGCACGGCGTGGATCGCGCGCAGCGCCTGCTCGATCTCGGCCCGCGGCAGCATGAGCAGACTGAAGAAGGCCGTCACGGCGTCGAACGCGCCGAGCGAGCCGTCGAGGTCGAGCACGTCGCGTTCGACGAACGTCCCGGTCGGCACGTTTTTACGCGCCAGGTCCAGCATGACCGGGGAGATGTCGATGCCGGTCACCTCGCAGCCCGCCTCGGCGAACTGCTGTGCCGTGGGCGACCCCGTGCCGCAGCCGACGTCGAGGACGCGCGCCCCCGGCTTGAGCTGCTTGATCATCCACTCGCCGGCGGCCACCTGGCCTTCCTTGTGCGGAAACGCCTCGTCGTACCGGCCGCCGATGCGATTGAACGCCTCGGCCTGGATGGCCCGGTACTCCTGACGCGGATTGTCCGGTCCTGATTCGATTGTCATGGTCGCCGCCGTTGGTGATCAGCCGTCTTTTGCCTCCTTCTAGATAGGGGACCGCACCCGGACAAGTCAAGCCATTGCGTGGCTAAATAGGCATTTCGGCCAACAATTGTGTCAAAGATCGTTGTCAACTCATGGCCGGCACACCGATATGCCAGAGATGATCGACGAGGGCCGTGAGGCCGTACGCCCGCCGATGAACAGAACCGGCCGGCCCCGGCGGCGGAGAGTTTCGGACACACTGCGCACTGGCCTGAGCTCCGTTTTTTGGGCCACGCGGGCGACCGAGCGCTCGATGTAGCGGCCGGTCGGCCGCTCGCTCCGCCGGGCTCTCATTCGCCCGAACACATGCCAGCAGATCCCGGTATATCAAAATATCTTCTTCCATTTCGGCGGAAAGATCCCTAGCGTGGGCCGCCGTGACGATGCACACGGGCACGCTCCGCCCGCGCGGCGGAGAGCAGCGGGTCACGTTCACCGAGCTGTTCTTCGACCTCGTGTACGTGTTCGCGATCACTCAGCTCTCCCATCTGCTGCTCGGCCACCTGTCGGGGCGCGGCGCGGCGCAGACCCTGTTGCTGCTGCTCGCCGTCTGGTGGGCCTGGATCTACACCGCCTGGCACACGAACTGGTTCGACCCCGACCGCCCTTCGGTGCGGATCGTGCTGGTCGCCGTCATGCTCGCGAGCCTGGTCATGTCGGCGGCCCTCCCCCGGGCCTTCGGCGAGCACGGCCTGATGTTCGCCGGGGCGTACGTGGCCGTCCAGGTCGTCCGTACGGCGTGCTCGGTGGCCGCCGCGCCGCGGGGTCCGCTGCGGCGCAACCTGACGCGCGTGCTCGCCTGGGCGGTGCTGTCGGGGGTGTTCTGGATCGCAGGAGGCCTCGCGCACGGTCTGTCCAGGGAACTGCTCTGGGCGGCGGCGGTGGGGGCCGACCTGCTGGCCCCCTGGGTCGGGTTCGTCACCCCGGGCCTCGGCAGGTCGGCGACGACGGACTGGTCGATCGACGGCGCCCACCTGGCCGAGCGCTGCCAGCTCTTCCTGATCATCGCCTTCGGCGAGTCGATCCTGGTCACCGGGGCGACCTTCGCCGCGCACCCGTCCGCCGCCGCGGGCGCGGCCCTTCTCACCGCGTTCGGCGCGAGCGTCGGCCTGTGGTGGACCTACTTCGGCAGCAGCGCCGAGGCGGGCAGCCGGATGATCGCCGCGGCGGACGACCCGGGCCGGCTCGCCCGTTCGGCCTACACCTTCCTCCACCTGCCGATGGTCGCGGGCGTCGTCGTGTCGGCGGTGGCCGACGAACTCGTGATCCACCACCCGGGCGGGCACACCGCGCCCGGGACGGCGATCGCCGTGCTGGGCGGCCCCGCGCTCTTCCTCACCGGGCACGCGCTGTTCAAGCGGGCCGTCTGGGGGCGCGTCCCGAGGTCGCATCTGGTGGGGGTGCTCGTCCTCGCCGCCCTCGGGGCCCTGACGCCGCTGGTGCCGCCCCTGGCGCTCGCGGCCTGCGCCACCGCGACCGTGGCGGGCGTCGCCGCCCACGCGACCGTCGCCCGCCGCGGGGAGCCGCGGGCGCGTCGCCCCTGACCGCCACCACGACAGTCCTCCGCCTCTTCGGCATCCCTGAGGGAAACGGAGAACCGGCGCCACGGGGCGGATGGGAATGCCGCGCCCCGGAGCCCGCTCGCCGGCCTTCTGACATGAAAAAGGGCGGTCGATCGACCGCCCTCAAGGTGTTGTGGAGCTATGGGGATTCGAACCCCAGACCCCTTCCATGCCATGGAAGTGCGCTACCAGCTGCGCTATAGCCCCTTGCGACGCAGTCAGTGTATAGGAGTCCGCGCGAGGACGGTAACCGGATCCGGGCCCTCGTCCGCCGCCGAGGCGGCGGACGGGACGAGCGCCCCGGATCCGAGGGTGAGGGAGGGCGGCCAGGCCGCCCACCCCTCACTTCTTTCGGTCAGAACCCCTGCGCGAGCCGGTAGTAGGCCTGGTTCCACCGCAGTTCCTTGGTGAACTGGCGCGAGGTGGTCGCCTCGTCGATGACGAGCAGCTCGACGCCGAGCATGTCGGCGAAGTCGGTCAGCTCCTCGGACCCGACGGCCGAGGAGAGCACCGTGTGGTGCGGGGCCCCCGCCGTGATCCACGACTCGGTGGAGGTGCGCATGTCGGGCCGGGGCTTCCACACCGCACGGGCGACCGGCAGGGCGGGCAGCGGCTCGGGCGGGGCGACCACGTCGATCTCGTTGGCCACCAGCCGGAACCGCTCGCCCATGTCGGACAGGCCCACCACGACGGCGGGGCCGGGGGCGGCGTCGAACACGAGCCGCACCGGGTCCTCCCGGCCGCCGATGCTCAGCGGGTGGATCTCGCACGCGGGGGTGTCCGCGGCGATCGTCGGGCAGACCTCCAGCATGTGCGCGCCGAGGATGAGCTCCTCGCCCGGGGTGAGGTGGTAGGTGTAGTCCTCCATGAACGAGGTGCCGCCGGGCAGGCCCTCCGACATGACCTTGAGCGTGCGCAGCAGCACCGAGGTCTTCCAGTCGCCCTCGCCGCCGAAGCCGTAGCCGTCGCCCATGAGCCGCTGCACGGCCAGGCCGGGAAGCTGGCGCAGCCCGCCCAGGTCCTCGAAGTTCGTGGTGAACGCCTTGAAGCCGCCGCCCTCCAGGAAGTGCCGCAGGCCCAGCTCGATGCGGGCCGCGTAACGCAGCGAATCGTGCCGCTCCCCGCCCGCGCGCAGCTCCGGGGCCATCCGGTAGAGGTCCTCGTACTCCTTGACGAGGGCGGACACGTCGGCGTCCGCGGCGGCGTCCACGGCCTCGGCCAGCTCGTTGACGCCGTAGGTGTTCACCGACACCCCGAACCGCAGCTGCGCCTCGACCTTGTCGCCCTCGGTTACGGCGACGTCGCGCATGTTGTCACCGAAGCGGGCCAGGCGCAGCGAGCCGACCTCGGCCCGGCCGGCCGCGGCGCGGGCCCAGGTGGCGATCCGCGCCGCCACCGCCGGGTCGCTCACGTGGCCCGCGACGGTCTTGCGCGGCACGCCGAGGCGCGTCTGGATGTAACCGAACTCACGGTCGCCGTGGGCGGCCTGGTTGAGGTTCATGAAGTCCATGTCGATGGAGCTCCACGGCAGTTCCACGTTGGCCTGCGTGTGCAGGTGCAGCAGCGGCTTGCGCAACGCGTCCAGACCGGCGATCCACATCTTGGCCGGGGAGAACGTGTGCATCCACGCGATCAGGCCGATGCAGTCGTCGTCACCGTTGGCCTCAAGGCACACCCGGCGGATGGCCGCCGCGTCGGTGAGCACCGGCCGCCACTCGAGCTCGAACGGCAGCGCCTCGCCCAACTGCTCGGCGATGCGCTGGGACTGCTCGGCCACCTGCCGCAGCGTGTCCTCGCCGTACAGACCCTGGCTACCGGTCAGGAACCAAAGCTTCACAGGTGACTCCTCTGTCCATAGACGTTCTGATACCGGTCGTACAAGCGGTCGATGTCGCCCTGCGCGATCGGCAGGGGCTCACCGAGCTGCCGGGAGACATGCACGGTGCGGGCGACGTCCTCGCACATGACGGCGGCCTTGACGGCCGCCTTCGGCGAGTCGCCGATGGTGAACACGCCGTGGTTCTGCATCAGCACGGCGGGCGAACGGTGGCCGGACAGGGTCGCGACGATCCCCTTGCCGATGTCGTCGTTGCCGATGAGCGCGAACGGCCCGAGGGGGATCTCACCGCCGAACTCGTCGGCCATCGCGGTGAGCACGCACGGGATCGCCTCGCCGCGGGCCGCCCACGCCGAGGCGTACGTGGAGTGGGTGTGGACCACGCCGTTGACCTCCGGCATGTGCCGGTAGACGTAGGCGTGCGCCGCCGTGTCGCTGGACGGAGACAGGTCTCCCTCGACCAGGTTGCCGTCGAGGTCGCAGACCACGATCGACTCGGGAGTCAGGTCGTCGTAGGACACCCCGCTGGGCTTGATGACGAACAGGTCCTCGCCCGGCACCCTGCCCGACACGTTGCCGGCCGTCCAGACGACGAGGTTGTATCGCACCAGTTCGGCGTGGAGCCGGCAGACTTCCCTGCGAAGTTCATCGATCATGCACTGGCCTCGTTCCTGATAGCGCGCAGCCGGTGGAGCATCCCGCCGTCCGCGAAGTGGTCGTGCAACCTGCGGTACTCCGCGTACAGCCGGTCGTAGGCGTCGGCGCGCCCGGCGTCGGGCGCGTAGACGGCGGCTTGGCGCTTGCCCATGTCGGCCGCGGCCGCGGCGATGTCGGGGTAGGCGCCCGCGGCGACCGCCGCGTGGATCGCCGAGCCGAGGGCCGGCCCCTGGTCGGAGCCGATCACCGACAGCGGACGGCGCAGCACGTCGGCGTACGTCTGCATGAGGAAGCCGTTCTTGAGCAGGCCGCCGGCGACCACGAACTCCTCCACCGGGACCCCGGCCGCCTCGAACGTCTCCACGATCGTCCTGGCGCCGAACGCGGTGGCCTCGATGAGCGCCCGGTAGACGTCCTCGGGCCGGGTCGCGAGCGTCTGGCCGACGACGACGCCGGAGAGGGTGTGGTCGACCAGGACCGAGCGGTTGCCGCCGTGCCAGTCGAGGGCGATCAGCCCGTGCTGCCCGACCTTCTGCTCGGCGGCGAGGGAGGTGAGGTACTCGTGCAGCCCGAGCCCCGCCTCGGCGGCCCGGTCCGCGTACGACGCGGGCACGCAGTTGTCCACGAACCAGGCGAAGATGTCGCCGACGGCCGACTGGCCCGCCTCGTAGCCCCACAGTCCGGGGACGATGCCGTCGCGCACCACGCCGCACATGCCGGGAACCTCGGCGAGCTGGTCGGAGCACATGACATGGCAGGTGGAGGTGCCCATGATGGCGACCATCTGGCCCGGCCGCACGGCGTCGGCCGCCGCGGCGGTGACGTGGGCGTCGACGTTGCCGACCGCCACCGCGATCCCCTCGGGCAGTCCCGTCCACTCGGCGGCGAGCGCGGTCAGGCGGCCGGCGAGGCCGCCGAGCGGAGCGAGCTCCTGGCCGAGCTTGCGGGTGAAGCCGGAGAAGGCGGGATTGAGCGCGGCCAGGAAGTCCTCGGACGGATAGGCGCCGTCCTGGTGGACGGCCTTGTACCCGGCGGTGCAGACGTTGCGGGTCTCCACTCCGGTGAGCTGCCAGATGATCCAGTCCGCGGCCTCGATCCAGCGGTCGGCCCGGTCGTACATCTCCGGGTCCTCCTCCAGCAGCTGCAGGCCCTTGGCGAAGGCCCACTCGGAAGAGATCTTGCCGCCGTACCGGGGCAGCCACGCCTCGCCGCGCTCGGCGGCCAGCGCGTTGATGCGGTCGGCGTGCGACTGGGCCGCGTGGTGCTTCCACAGCTTCGGCCAGGCGTGCGGCCGCTCGGGAAACTCCTCGCACAACGGGTGGCCGTCGGCGGTGGCGGGCAGGATGGTGCAGGCCGTGAAGTCCGTGCCGATGCCGATCACCTGCTCGGCCGGGACCTGCGCGGCGGCCAGCGCCTTGGGCACCGCGTGCCGCAACACGTCGATCCAGTCCGCGGGCGACTGCAGAGCCCAGTCCGGCCCGAGGCGGACGCCGGAGCCCGGCAACGCCTCCTCGATCACGCGGTGGGCGTACTCGTGCACGGCGCTGCCCAGCTCCGCGCCATCGCTCACCCGCACGACCACGGCGCGGCCGGACAACGTGCCGTAATCCACACCGACCACATAACGATCACTGTCAACGTTCAACACACAACCTCCAGAGGCTCTTGCGCCGGCCATGCCCGGAGCGGGGACCACCGGCCGGCGATGCGGCCGGTGGTCCGAAACCGGTTTCTATCGATGTCCACGGCCATCAGCGCGAGGTGCCGGCCCTGCGCTTGGTCCACACGTCGAACGCCACCGCGGCGAGCAGCACGGCGCCCTTCACGAGCATGACCCGCTCGCTCGGCGAGCCGATCAGCGACATGCCGTTGTTGATCACCGCCATGATCAGGCCACCGGTGATCGCGCCGACCACCTTGCCCACGCCACCCTGCACGGCCGCGCCGCCGATGAAGGCCGCGGCGATCGCGTCCAGCTCGAAGCTGTTGCCCGCGGTGGGGCCCGCCTGGTTGAGCCGGCCGGCGAAGATGACACCGGCGATGGCCGACAGCACGCCCATGTTGACGAAGATCCAGAAGACCACCGACTTGACCTTCACGCCGGACATGACGGCCGCCTGCAGGTTGCCGCCGATGGCGTAGATCTGCCGGCCGAACACCGTGCGGTTCGCCATCAGCGAGTACGCCAGCACGAGCACCGCCAGCAGCACGAGCACCCACGGCAGGTTCTTGAAGCGGGCGAGCTGAACGACGAGGAAGAGGATCAGCGCGGCTCCTGCCGCGATCTTCAGCACGAACAGCGCCAGGGGGTCGACCGCCTGGCCGTAGCCCTTGCGTGCGCTCCGGGAGCGCCACTGCGCGAACGCCATGCCGACGATCGCGACGACGCCGACCAGCAGGCTGAACAGGTCGGCGCCCCCCAGCGGGCCGAGGCCGACGTTGCCCAGCCAGCCGTTGGTGAAGCCGTTGGCCAGCGTGCGGACCTGGTCGGGGAACGGACCGATGCCCTGGTTGCCCAGGACGGTGAGGGTCAGCGCCCGGAACAGCAGCATGCCGGCCAGCGTGACGATGAAGGCGGGAATGCCGAAGTACGCGATCCAGTATCCCTGCCAGGCGCCGATCAGCGCCCCGGCCACGATCGTGATCAGCAGGGCCGCCGGCCAGGGCACGCCCATGTTCACCATGAGCACCGCGGCCAGCGCGCCGGTGACCGCGACCACCGAGCCGACCGACAGGTCGATGTGGCCCGCGATGATGACCAGGATCATCCCGATCGCGAGGATCAGGATGTAGGAATTCTGGACGATGATGTTCGAGATGTTCTGCGGCTGCAGCAGTGCGCCGTCGGTCAGCACCGAGAACAACACGATGATCAGTGCGAAGGCGATGTAGATGCCGCTGGAGCGCAGGTTGAGCGACAGCCCGCCGACCGACACCCGGCCCGGCCGCCCCGGCGCTCCCCCGCCGCCCTTGGCGCCGACTTCCACGTCGGCGGGCGTGATGCTGCTCATGCGAGCTACTCCTGTCCCTTGGTCATGAGATACATGAGGCGTTCCTGCGTGGCCTCCTCGCGCGGCACCTCTCCGGTGACGCGCCCCTCCGAGAGCGTGTAGATGCGGTCGCAGAGGCCGAGCAACTCCGGCAGCTCAGACGAGATCACCAGCACGGCCTTGCCCTGCTCCGCCAGACGGTTGATGATCACGTAGATCTCGTACTTGGCGCCGACGTCGATGCCCCGTGTCGGCTCGTCGAGGATCAACACGTCCGGCTCGGTCAGGATCCACTTGGAGAGCACGACCTTCTGCTGGTTGCCGCCGCTCAGCTTTCCGACGACGCTGTCCACACTGGGCGCCTTGATGTTCATGCTCCCGCGGAACTGCTGGGCGACGCGGTACTCCTCGTACTCGTTCACCCAGCCGCGCCTGGACAGGCCCTTGAGCCAGGCCGCGCTGATGTTGCGCTTGATGTCCTCGATGAGGTTGAGGCCATATCTCTTGCGGTCCTCGGTGGCGTAGGCGACGCCGTGCCTGATCGCGTCCTGCACGGTGCGGAGCTCGACCTGCTTGCCGCCCTTGAAGACCCTGCCGGAGATGTGCACGCCGTACGTCCGCCCGAACACGCTCATCGCCAGTTCGGTGCGCCCGGCGCCCATCAGCCCGGCCAGGCCCACGATCTCACCACGCCGCAGCATGAGCGAGGCCCCGTCGACCACCTTCCTGCCGGGCTGGCTCGGGCTGTAGACCGTCCAGTCCTCGATGCGGAACGCCTCCTCGCCGATCGCCGGCGTGCGCGGCGGGAAGCGGTTGTCGAGGGCGCGGCCGACCATCCCGGAGATGATGCGGTCCTCGGTCACGCTGTCGGCGGCCATGTCCAGCGTCTCGATCGTGTGCCCGTCACGGAGGATCGTGACGGAGTCGGCGATCGCGATGACCTCGTTGAGCTTGTGCGAGATGATCACGCACGTGATGCCCTCGTCCCTGAGCCCGCGCAGCAGGTCGAGCAGGTGGGCCGAGTCCTCGTCGTTGAGCGCCGCGGTCGGCTCGTCGAGGATGAGGAGCTTGACCTCCTTCGACAGCGCCTTGGCGATCTCGACGAGTTGCTGCTTGCCCACGCCGATGTCGGAGACGGTCGTCGTGGGGTTCTCGCGCAGGCCGACCCGCTTCAGCAGCTCGCCGGCCTCGTAGTTGGTTCGGTTCCAGTCGATGATGCCGCGCCTGGCCCGCTCGTTGCCGAGGTAGATGTTCTCCGCGATCGACAGCTGCGGGCTGAGCGCGAGCTCCTGGTGGATGATGACGATGCCGGCGCGCTCGCTGTCGCGGATGCCGCCGAATTCGCAGCGATTTCCCTCGAAGACGATCTCGCCGTCGTACTGGCCGTGGGGATAGACCCCGGACAGCACCTTCATCAGCGTCGACTTGCCGGCGCCGTTCTCACCGCAGATCGCGTGGATCTCACCCCGCCGTACCGCCAGGTTGACGTCCTGCAGGGCCGTCACTCCGGGGAATGTCTTGGTGATCCCGCTCATTCGCAAGATGTGCTCGGTCATGTGCCCCCCGCTCAGGGAGGGCCCGGGGACTGCTCCCCGGGCCCCAATCCCTACTTGAGCTGGTCCTCGGTGTAGTAGCCGCTGCCGACGATGACGTCCTTGTAGTTGTCCTTGTCGACGACCACCGGGTCGAGCAGGTACGACGGGACGACCTTGTTGCCGTTGTCGTAGTCCTTCTCGTTGTTCACCTCGGGCTTCTGACCCTTCAGCACCGCGTCCGCCATCTTCACGGTCTGCTCCGCGAGCTTGCGGGTGTCCTTGAAGATGGTCGAGTACTGCTCACCGGCGACGATCGACTTGACCGACGCCAGCTCGGCGTCCTGGCCCGTCACGACCGGGTACGGCTGGCCGCTGGTGCCGTAGCCGGAGCTCTTGAGCGCCGACAGGATGCCGATGGACAGCCCGTCGTACGGCGAGAGCACACCGTCGACCTTGGCGTCACCGGTGTAGGTCTTGGTGAGGATGTCCTCCATGCGCTTCTGCGCCGTGGCGGGGTCCCACCGCAGGATGGCGGCCTGCTTGAAGTCGAGCTGGCCGCTCTTGACCTTCAGCGTGCCGTCGTCGATCTTCGGCTGGAGCACCGACATCGCGCCGTTCCAGAAGAAGGTGGCGTTGTTGTCGTCGGGCGAGCCGCCGAACAACTCGACGTTGAACGGGCCCTTCTCGCCGCCGTCGACGCCGAGACCCTTCAGCAGCGAGGTCGCCTGCTGCACGCCGACCTTGAAGTTGTCGAAGGTGGCGTAGTAGTCGACGTTCGGGCTGTTGCGGATGAGCCGGTCATAGGCGATGACCGGGATCTTGTTGTCCGCGGCCTCCTGCAGCTGCGAGGTGAGCGCGGTGCCGTCGATCGAGGCGATGATCAGGAGCTTGGCGCCCTTGGTGATCTGGTTCTCGATCTGGTTGACCTGGGTGGGGATGTCGTTCTCGGCGTACTGGAGGTCCACCTTGTAGCCGAGGCCTTCAAGCTGCTGCTTGACGTTGTCGCCGTCGTGGATCCAGCGCTCGGACGACTTGGTGGGCATGGTGACGCCGACCAGGGCTCCGGCGTTGCCTGCCGCGGACGACGCGGACGTGTCGGCGTCCACCGTCTTCTGGCTGGAGCCGCAGGCCGTCATGGTCGCGGCGAGCGCGATGGCGGACACCGCGCCCCCGATTCTCAACAACCTCATGTGCATCTCCTTGGTGGGGGCTGGCCGCGCAACTGTGTGCGGCCGATCGAAGGGGTAAGGCTTTTCCGCACGTCAGGGGGTTCGGCGGCGCGATCCGCCTGAGAATACGCGCTGAAGGAGAATAAAGACGAACAGCAGCATGCCGATGAAGATCCTGGTCCACCAGGAGCTGAGCGTGCCCTCGAAACTGATGATCGTCTGGATCAGCCCCAGCACGAGCACGCCGAGCACGGTGCCGATCAGGAAGCCGCTCCCGCCGGTCAGCAGCGTGCCGCCGATGACGACCGCGGCGATCGCGTCCAACTCCATGCCCACGGCGCTCAGCCCGTAGCCGGACAGGGAGTAGAAGGCGAACAGCAGACCGCCGAGAGCGGAGCAGAACCCGCTGATCGTGTAAACCGCGATCTTCGTACGGGCCACCGGCAGACCCATGAGCAGGGCCGACTGCTCGCTGCCGCCGGTCGCGTAGACGTTGCGGCCGAGCCGCGTGTAGTGCAGCACGTACGCCGCGATCACCACGACGACCACCGCGATCACCGCGCTCGGGGAGACCGACAGGTCGCCGCCGAGATTGACCCGCGTCTGGGCGATGTCGGTGAATGTCGGGTTGTCGATCGGGATCGACTCGGTGCTGATCGTGTAGCACAGGCCGCGGGCGAGGAACATGCCGGCCAGCGTGACGATGAACGGCTGGATCTCGAAGTAGTGGATGATGGCGCCCATCGCCAGGCCCAGCACCCCGCCGATCACCAGCACCAGGACCATGACGGCGTACGCCGGCCAGCCGTCCTTCAGCAGGCTGGCGCTCAGCATCGTGGCGAGCGCGACCACGGAACCGACCGACAGGTCGATGCCGCCGGTGAGGATCACGAACGTCATGCCGACCGCGACGACCAGCAGGAACGCGTTGTCGATGAAGACGTTGAGGATGATCTGCCCGGTGGCGAAGTTCTCGTAGCGGATGCCGCCCGTCACGAACATGGCCACGAACAGGCCCGCGGTCACCAGGACCGGGATGTACTTCTGCGGAATCGTACGGCGACGGTCCAGCAGACCGGTGATGCTCGTCACGCCGAGACCCTCACCTTCTCTTCGGGCGCCGCGGACGCCGCGACCGGGCGCCTGCGGCGGTGGAACACCTTCGAGCGGAAGGCCGGGGACTGGATCAGGCAGACGATCGTCACCACGAGCGCCTTGAACAGCAGCGTCGTCTCCGGCGGAACACCGATCGAGTAGATGGTCGTGGTCAGCGTCTGGATGATGAGAGCGCCCAGCACGGTGCCGCTCAGCGAGAACCGCCCGCCGGACAGTGGGGTGCCGCCGATGACCACGGCGAGGATCGCGTCCAGCTCGATCCACAGACCGGCGTTGTTGCCGTCGGCGCTGGAGACGTTCGAACTGATCATCAGGCCCGCGATGCCCGCGCACAGCCCGCAGAACGCGTACACCATGATGAGCACGCCGCGGGCGCTGATGCCGGCCAGGCGGCTCGCCTCGGCGTTGCCGCCGACCGACTCGATGAGCAGGCCGAGCGCCAGGCGCCGGGTGAGGAACGCGGTGAGCGCGAGCACGACCGCCACGATGATGATCCCGAACGGCAGCGTGAGCCAGTAGCCGCCGCCGATCAGCTTGTACGACGAGCTCTGGACCGTGGTGATCTGGCCGTCGGTGATGAGCTGGGCCAGTCCCCGCCCGGCGACCATCAGGATCAGCGTCGCGATGATCGGCTGGATCCCGATGCCCGCGACGAGGAAGCCGTTCCACAGGCCCAGGACCACCGACAGCACCAGCGCGATGCCCACGGCCGACAGCACGCCGGTCACCGAGTTCTGGTCGCTCAGGTCGCTGATCTGCATGCAGGCCAGCGCTCCCGCGATCGCCACGACCGACCCGACCGACAGGTCGATGCCGCTCGTGGCGATGACCAGCGTCATGCCGGTCGCGACCAGGATCAGCGGCGCGCCGAAGCGGAAGATGTCGATGAGGCTGCCGTAGAGATGGCCCTCCTTCATCTGGATTCTGAAGAAGCCGTCGGTGAAGACGAGGTTGAGCAGCAGCAGCGCGACCAGGACGACCACGGGCCAGAACAGGCGATGCTTCAGGATCCGGTTCATGATCGGGCTCCGCTCGCGATCGTCTCCGTCAGTGCGTCGGTGGTCAGGCCCTCGTCGTTGTCCAGCTCGGCGACCAGCCTGCGGTCGCGCAGCACGCCGACCTTGTGGCTGAGCCGCAGCACCTCCTCCAGCTCGGCGGAGATGAACAGCACGGCCATCCCGCCGTCCGACAGCTCGGCGACCAGGCGCTGGATCTCGGCCTTGGCGCCGACGTCGATGCCCCGGGTGGGCTCGTCGAGGATGAGCAGGCGCGGCTCCAGGATGAGCCAGCGGGCCAGCAGCACCTTCTGCTGGTTGCCGCCGCTGAGGTTCCTGACGAGCTGCTCGGGGTTGGCCGGGCGGATGTTCAGCGCGGTGATGTACTTGTCGACCAGCTCGTCCTGCTTGCGCCGCGGGATCGGCCGGGTCCAGCCGCGCACGGCCTGCAGGGCGAGGATGATGTTCTCGCGGACGGTGAGGTCGGGGATGAGCCCCTCGGCCCGCCGGTTCTCCGAGCAGAAGGCGAGATTCCGGGAGACCGCGGATCGGGGCGTGCGCAGGTTGACCTGCTCGCCGCCGATCTTCAAGGAGCCCGTGCCCGCGTGGTCGGCCCCGAACAGCAGCCGGGCGATCTCCGTACGGCCCGAGCCGAGCAGCCCGGCCAGGCCGACGACCTCACCCTCGTGGATGGTGAGCGTGAACGGCTCGATGGCCCCGGAGCGCCCCAGTTGCTCGGCCTCGACCAGCGGCGCGGCCTCGAGAGCGGACGGGCGGGCCTCCAGCTTCTCCAGGTCGGCCAGCTCGCGGCCGATCATCTTGCCGACCAGCTCGACCTGGCTCAGCTCACTGGTGCGGTATTCCCCCACGAGTGCGCCGTTGCGCAGGATCGTCATCCGGTCGGAGATCTCGTAGATCTGGTCGAGGAAGTGCGAGACGAACAGGATCGCGATGCCCTGTTCCTTCAGCCTGCGCATCACCCGGAACAGCTGGGCGACCTCGTCCGCGTCGAGGCTGGAGGTGGGCTCGTCGAGGATCAGCACCTTCGCGTCGATGTCCACGGCCCGCGCGATCGCCACCATCTGCTGGATCGCCAGCGAGTACGACGCCAGCGGGGCGGACACGTCGAGGTCGAGGTCGAGCCGGGAGAGGATCTCCACGGCCCGGCGGCGCATCGTCTTCCACTGGATCCGGCCGAAGCGGCGCGGCTCACGTCCGATGAAGATGTTCTCCGCCACCGACAGGTTGGCGCAGAGGTTGACCTCCTGGTAGACGGTGCTGATGCCCGCCTGCTGCGCGGCGAGCGGGCTGGAGAAGGCGACCCGCCTGCCCTCCAGCTCGATCTCTCCGGCGTCGATGTCGTGGACCCCGGTCAGCACCTTGATCAAGGTTGACTTGCCGGCGCCGTTCTCTCCCATGAGCGCGTGGACCTCTCCCGGCAGCAGCCGGAAGTCCACGCGGTCCAGCGCCTTCACGCCGGGGAACTGCTTGCCGATCCCGCTCATCCGCAGGATCGGCGCGGGTGCGGCCATGCGGTGCCCCTCTCCCGTGTTTCCGTGTCTCCCGCTCACCGTCGGGAGCGCGCCGCCCGCCCGGTCGTGCCGGAGGCACGCGATGCCACGCATTCGCGGCTCCCGCGCACTCCTCGGTCCAGACCGGCGGCGCGCCCCTACGGATCGCTCGATCCCTCAGGGCCGGGCCGCCCCCCGGTGGGGGCGGCCCGGTTTCCGGTCAGTACTTGCGGCTGGGCAGGACTTCCTTGGCCTGCTCCTGGGTGAAGGTGGTCTCCTCGGTGACGACCCGCTGAGGCACCTGCTCGCCGTTGACGACCTTCTTGGCGAGGTCCATGAGCTGCTTGCCCATCAGCGGGTTGCACTCGACGATGAAGTTGATCTTGCCGTCGGCGAGCGCCTGCATGCCGTCGTGGGTCGCGTCGGCAGTGATGATCTTGATGTCCTTGCCCGGGACCTTGCCCGCGCCCTCGATCGCCTCGATGGCGCCGAGACCCATGTCGTCGTTGTGCGCCCAGAGCACGTCGATGTCAGGGTTGGACTTGAGGAAGGCCTCCATGACCTCCTTGCCCTTGGCCCGGGTGAAGTCGCCGCTCTGCGAGGCGATGATGTGGAACTTCGGGTCGGCCTTGACGATCTCTTCGAAGCCCGACTTGCGGTCGTTGGCCGGCGCCGACCCGGTGGTGCCCTCCAGCTGGACGATGTTCACGTCGTCCTTGCTGTCCTTGTACTGGTCGACCAGCCACTGACCGGCCTTCTTGCCCTCCTCGATGAAGTCGGAGCCGAGGAAGGTCTTGTACAGGCTGGTGTCCTGGGAGTCCACGGCCCGGTCGGTGAGGATGACCGGGATCTTCGCGTTCTGCACCTCCTTGAGGACGGTGTCCCAGCCCGACTCCACGACCGGCGAGAAGGCGATGACGTCGACCTTCTGCTGGATGTAGGAGCGGATCGCCTTGATCTGGTTCTCCTGCTTCTGCTGCGCGTCGGAGAACTTCAGGTCGACACCCGCCTCCTTGGCGGTCTCCTGGATGTCCTTGGTGTTGGCGGTACGCCAGCCACTCTCCGCGCCGACCTGGGCGAAGCCCATCACGATCTTGCCGTCTTTCGCGCCACCGCCGGACGAACCGACGCTGCTGTCGCCGCTGTCGCTGCTACCGCAACCGGTCATCGTCAGGGCCGTGGCACCGGCCAGGATCAGTGCCGAGATCCTCTTCAACACTGTGGGATCCTTTCTAAAGTGAGCGCTAACACCTACGGTGCAGCGCTGATCATCCAATGTGTCTCCGTGCGGCTAGCGCGCGGCTGTGCTTCCCCTGAGTACGAACTGGGGAGGCACGACGAGGCGCTCATGAGGGAGCCCCTCGCCCGACTCGATCTGCCGGAGCAGTACGTCGATGCTGCGCCTGCCTACGGCCCCGAAGTCCTGTCTTATGGTCGTGAGCGGCGGGGAGAAGAACTCCGATTCAGGGATGTCATCGAAGCCCACGATGCTGATCTGCTCGGGGACCTTCACCCCCTCCTCCGTGAACGCGCGCAGGAGGCCGAGCGCCATCTGGTCGTTGGCGACGAACACCGCGGTGACGTCGCCGGCCATGGCGGCGAGCTCCTTGCCGGCCCGGTAGCCCGATCGGGGGCTCCAGTCACCGGTCAGCATGCCGGGGATGGGCCGCCCCGCGGCGGTCAGTGCCGCGCGCCAGCCCTCGATCCGGCCCTCGGCCTCCAGCCAGTCCGCCGGGCCGCTGATGTGCCAGACGGTCTCGTGCCCCAGCTCCAGCAGGTGCGAGGCCGCCAGCCTGGCGCCCTCGACCTGGTCGACGCTGACCGCGGAGACCTCGCCCTGGTGCCAGCCCTCGACGGCCACGGCGGGCATGCCCGCCGGCAGGTCGTCGAGTGCCCGGGCCGCCGACCGCTGCGGGGCGACGACGACTATGCCGTCCACGCCCTGCTCGGCGAGGTAGCCGATCGCGTCGTTCACGCCGGCCCTGTCGATCGTCCGCAGACTCACGATGCTCACGAAATAGCCCGCGTCCCTCGCGGCCTGCTCGATTCCGTATACCGTGCTTGCCGGGCCGTACAGCGTCGTGTCGAAGCTGACCACGCCCAGCGTGCGCGAGTGCTTGGTGACCAGTGCCCGGGCGACGAGGTTGCGGCGGTAACCGAGCTGGTCGATGGCCCGCATGACCCGGGTACGGGTCTCGGCGCGGACGTTCGGATGGTCGTTGAGCACCCGCGAGACCGTCTGGTGCGACACTCCGGCCAGCCTGGCCACGTCGGCCATGACGGGCGGGCGGCGGTCGACGTTGGGTCTCACTGGCGCTCCTCTCAACTGCTTGAGGAAGACTGTGAGCGTTAACACGACCCCCCGTCAAGGAGATGGCCCATCACGGTCCGGTCACACCGAAACATCGCGTTCACGTCCTATTGACGGACATGCCACATGACCTTTAACTGGGGTCCGAATCCCATTTGTTAGCGCTCACTTCGCGACTATCTCGTTATGTTATCGCTATCAAAAACCGGAGGAGCCCCCCGAATGAGCAGAAGGGCCTTGTCACTGGCCTTGTCGGCGGCCATGGTGAGCGGTGTCGTGAGCGGCGCGCTCTCCACCACACCCGCTCAGGCCGAAACCGCCGCCCCGATCCCCGCCGGCGCGTCCGTCGACCAGTTCGACGCCACCACGCTCGGTCCCGACTGGCAGGTTCTCAACCCCGACGACACCCAGTGGTCCCTCGGCGAGCAGCCCGGCAGCCTGCGCATCCACTCGCTGAAGGGCGACACCTACCAGACCGACAACTCGGCCAGGAACATCTTCCTCATGGACGTCCCCGCCGGGGACTTCGAGGTCGTCACGAAGTTCAGCGCCCCGGTCGCGCTCGACTACCAGAGCGCCGGCATCTTCGCCTGGCAGGACTGGGACAACTACGTCCGCGCCGGTCTCGCGCACGTCGGCTCGTCCGGGGGCAACGTCATCGAGACCGACGCCGAAGTGAAGGCGGCCTTCACCGCGGCCTTCGCGAGCCGCGCCGGGTCCTCGGGCGAGACGCTCAAGCTGGCGAGGTCGGGCGACGAGTTCACCTCGTCCTACTGGGACGGCTCCGCCTGGGTGCAGGCGTCCAAGGTCACCGCCGCGCTGGACGTCAAGCAGGTCGGCCTGTTCGCGCTGTCCGCGCAGAACGGCACCCCGATCGCGGCCGACTTCGACTACTTCGCGGTCAAGGCGGCCGAGGGCAGGGCGGTCGTCCCGTCCGGCCCGTTCACGCTGCGCGCGGCCGGCTCCGCGCCGTACCTGTCGGCCGCCGGGGACGGGCGGGTGGTCGCCTCCGGCGCCCAGGGCATGACGAGTCTCGCGGTCACCGCCGAGGACAAGGGCGACGGCACGGTCGCGCTCAAGGACCTGAACGGCAAGGGCTACCTGGGGGTCGCCGGAGACTCCACACTGCGCCTCGGTTCGACCGCTGGATCGTTCCAGCTCCGTGACGCCGGCGGCGGCAAGGTGTATCTGTCGGCCGGGGACAGGCGGGTCGCGGTCACCGACGGCAGGCTGGTCGCCACCGGCGGGAACACAACAACACAGACCTCAACAACACAGGTTGTACCAACACAGTTTGTAACAGCACAGGGCACGAAGTTCCAGGTCGAGGGATACGCCAAGGACACCGGCGAGCTCACGGTGGACACCACCGCCGCCGGCACCAAGGTCAGCCCCAACCTGTACGGCATCTTCTACGAGGACATCAACCACGCGGCCGACGGCGGCCTGTACGCCGAGCTCGTGCAGAACCGGTCCTTCGAGTTCAACTCGGTCGACAACCGGAACTACAACGGCCTCACCGCGTGGACCAAGGTCGGGCGCGGCGGCGCGGCCGGCACGGCCGCGGTGTCCGGCGACCAGCCGCTCAACGGCGACAACCGCAACTTCCTGCGGCTGGACATCACCAGCCCCGGCACCGGTTTCGGCGTGAGCAACGCCGGCTTCAACAAGGGCATCGCGGTCCAGGCCGGCAAGACCTACGACCTGTCGCTGTTCGCCCGGCGCACCGCCGGCGGCCCGATCACCGCGTCCATCGAGAGCGCCGACGGCTCCAAGGTGTACGGCACGGCCACGATCGACGTCCAGCCGTCCGGCTGGAAGAAGTACACCGCGACGATCACCGCGAGCGAGACCACCGACGCCGCGCGCCTGGTCGTGCTGGCCGGCGGCACCGGCCGGGCCGACCTCGACATGATCTCGCTGTTTCCCGAGGACACCTTCAAGGGCCGTCAGAACGGCATGCGCAAGGACATCGCCGAGACGACCGCCGCTCTCAAGCCGCGGTTCCTGCGCTTCCCCGGCGGCTGCGTGACCAACGTCGGCACCTACGACCCGTACTCGCTCAACCAGGACCGGCGCCGCATCTACCAGTGGAAGGAGACGATCGGCCCGGTCGAGGAGCGGCCGACCAACTTCAACTTCTGGGGCTACAACCAGTCGTACGGCATCGGCTACTACGAATACTTCCAGTTCGCGGAGGACCTGGGCGCCGAGCCGCTGCCGGTGCTGTCGGTGGGCGTCAACGGCTGCAACGAGAACCGGCCGCTGACCGACGAGGCCAAGCTCCGGCAATGGGTCCAGGACACGCTCGACCTCATCGAGTTCGCCAACGGCCCCGCCGACTCCACCTGGGGTGCCAAGCGGGCCGCCATGGGCCACCCCAAGCCGTTCGACCTGAAGTACATCGGCCTCGGCAACGAGGAGATCTACCCCGAGTTCTTCACGAACTTCCCCAAGTTCGCGAGCGCGATCCGGGCCGAATACCCGAACATCGAGATCCTCTCGAACGCCGGCCAGTCGTCCCAGGGCAGCTGGTTCGACCGCATGTGGCAGTTCGCGCGTGACCAGAAGGCCGACCTGGTCGACGAGCACTACTACAACGACCCGAGCTGGTTCCTGGCCAACAACCACCGCTACGACACCTACGACCGCAGTGGCCCGCACGTGTTCGTCGGCGAGTACGCCTCGAAGGGCAACACGTACTGGAACGCGCTGACCGAGGCGTCGTACCTGACCGGCATCGAGCGCAACTCCGACGTCGTCGAGCTGGCGTCGTACGCGCCGCTGCTGTCCAACGTCGACTACGTCAACTGGACGCCGGACCTCATCTGGTTCGACAACGACCAGGTGTACGGCTCGCCCAGCTACTACGTGCAGCGCATGTTCTCCCGCAACGTGGGCGACACCGTGCTGCCGAGCACCTACAACGCGAGCCCGCTGCCGGTGGACGACATCAGGGGCGCCATCGGCCTCGGCTCCTGGAGCACGCAGGTCCGCTACGACGACGTCAAGGTGACCGGGGCCGACGGCACGGTCCTGTTCTGCGACGACTTCTCCGACGGCACGGGCGAATGGACTCCCGGCCAGGGCACGTGGGCGGTGCAGGACGGCGCGTACGTCCAGACGGCCGACGTGACCGACGCCCGGTCCACGGCCGGCTCGACGGACTGGTCCGACTACACGCTGGAGGTCACGGCACGCAAGACCGGCGGCGCCGAGGGCTTCCTGGTGATGTTCGGCGCGAAGGACACCGGCGACTTCTACTGGTGGAACATCGGCGGCTGGAACAACACCCAGTCGGCCGTCGAGAAGGCGACGAACGGCGCCAAGTCGTCGATCGCGACGTCGAGCACCACGGTCCAGACCGGCCGCGACTACAAGATCAAGATCCAGGTCGCCGGGCGGCGCATCACCACGTGGCTGGACGGCCAGAAGGTCAACGACTTCATCGACAACGCCGCCGTCGAGCCGCTCTACCAGGTGGTCTCGAAGGACGGCGACACCGGCGACGTGGTGATCAAGGCCGTCAACGTCCAGGACACCGCCGTGCGCAGCACGGTCGACCTCGGCACCGCCCCGATCGCGCCGAAGGCCGTCGTCACCTCGCTCACGGGTGACCCCGCCGCCGTGAACTCGCTCACCGAACCCACGAAGATCGCCCCTGTCGAGCGGGAGGTGAGCGGATTCTCCTCCGCCTTCACCTACGACTTCCCGGCCCACTCGGTGACGTTCATCCGCCTCGGCAGGGACACCCGGGCCGGCAGCACCGTCACCGCCCACGCCTCACCCACGCAGGTGAAGCAGGGCAAGAAGGTCCAGGTCCACTACAGCGTGGACCCGAAGGGCGCGACCGGTGAGGTGACCGTGTCCGAGGGCGCGACGATCCTCGGCGAGGGGACGCTCAACCCGGGCGGCCAGGGCAAGACCGAGCTCGGCCTCCACCTGCCGGCCGGCACGCACCAGCTCGCCGTCTCCTACTCCGGCGACGCCCGCTTCCGGCCGTCGGCCACCACGGTGACGCTGGAGGTGAAGCCGTAACACGCGGCCGTCCGGGGTGCGCCATCGCCCCGGGCGGCTCCTCCCCCGCGGCGGCAGGCGTGGACACGCCTGCAGCGCTCCACCCGTGCCCGATCACCGAGGCGGGCGCACGCCTTTTCAGCGGCTGACGCCGGTGCTCTCCCTCACCACGAGTTCGGGCTCCACCATGCGCCTGGCCTCGCCTTCCCCCCCGGCGATACGGTCGAGCAGGAGCTGGAACGCCTGCCTGCCGACCTCGCCGAAGTTCTGCCGTACGGTGGTCAGAGGCGGCCAGAAGTAGGCCGCCTCGGGAACGTCGTCGAACCCGACGACGCTCACGTCCTCGGGGACCCGCCGGCCCATCTCCCGCAGGGCTCGCAGCACACCCATCGCCATGTGGTCGTTGGCCACGAAGATCGCCGTTACGTCGGGCTCGTGGGCGAGGCGCTTGCCGATCTCATAGCCGGAGTAGGCGGTCCAGTCGCCGACCAGCAGCTCGGGAACCTCCCTGCCCTCCGCCTCCAGCACCGACCGCCAGCCGGCCACCCGGCCGCTCGCGTCGATCCAGTTGGGCGGGCCCGACAGGTGCCGGACGGTCCGGTGACCGAGACTGAGCAGGTGGCGGGTGGCGCGGGCGGCACCGGCGTACTGGTCCACCGCCGCCACCGGCACCGGCAGGTCCGTTCCCCCGCCGACGTCGACCACCGGAAGGCCCGGGGGAAGGTTCCGGAGCCCCTCGGCGGCCGACTCGTGCGGTGCGACGACGATGACGCCGTCCACCGACTGGGACCGCAGGCGGTCGATTCCCCTGGTGATCCAGGTGCGGTTGAGCGCGGGCAGGCTGGCGATGCTGACCAGGTAGTCGCTGTCTCTGGCCGCCTGCTCGATGCCGAACAACGTGGAGGCCGGGCCGTACAGGGTGGTGTCGAAGCAGACGACCCCCAGCACTCCCGAGCGGCCGGTCACCAGGACCCGCGCCGCCGAATTGGGCCGATAGTCGAGCTCGCGGACCGCCGCGAGAACGCGCGCCCGAGTCTCCGGGCGCACCTTCTCCGGGGCGTTCAGCACTCTCGACACCGTCATCGCCGAGACGCCTGCCAGCTCCGCGACGTCCTCCATGACCGCCGCCTTCGGGCGTTCGGTCGGGCTCTCTCCAGGCCGGACCTTCGTCATCCGCCGCGCCCCGCTCATTCCGGATCAGGTTTCCTGACTGTTTGCGATAACAGCGAGCCGTGTCAATACTGTGATGATCACTGTTCCGTCACGAGCCCGATGGGGAACGTTCCGCCTGGTGACCGCGTGCGCGCACTCCCCAGCTCATGGTATCGCTAACAGGCTCTCCGGCCCCTGCGTTAGCTCCGGGCGTCGCGAAGTTCCCTTCCGGCGAGCCAGGCGAGGGCGCACCCGAGCACGGCCGCCCCGCCCACCTGCACGGCGGACAGGCGCTCCCCCAGCAGCACGACGCCGATGACGGCGGCGACCAGCGGTTCGAGCAAGGACAGGACCGCCGCCGTGGTGCCGCCGACGACGCGCAGCCCGGCGAAGAACAGCCCGTACGCGAGCGCCGTCGGCACGGCCGCCAGGTAGCCGAGCAGCAGCACGCTGACCACGGCGTGCCCGGCGGGCAGCAGCCCTCCGGCGGCGGCGAGCGGGAGCAGGCAGGCCGCGCCTCCGGCGAACCCCCACACGGCCACGCCGTCGGCGGGCATCCGGCGGGTCGTCAGGGTGACGAGGGAGTAGGCCGCCGCCGACAGCAGCGAGTAGCCGACGCCCGCCGGAGTGACCGCCTGCGCGCCTCCCGTGAGCATGGCCAGGCCGGCGACGGCGAGCGCGGCGCATCCGAGGCCGGTACGGCCCAGCGACTCGCCCAGGAAGACCCGGCCGGCGGCCGCCACCAGGACCGGGGTGGCGCCCATCGTGATCATCGTGGCGACCGCGACCCCGGCCTCGGCGATGGCCGCGAAGTAGGCCGCCTGGCACACCGCCATCGCCGGGCCGACGAGCAGCACCGCCCGCCAGGAGGGGCGGCTGCGGGCGACCGCGAGCAGGAGCACCGCGCCGCAGACGAAGCGCCAGAACGACACGGCGACGGGACTCAGCTGTCCCGCGCCGTGCAGCAGCGCTCCCGCCGGTCCTCCGGTCCCCCAGGCGACCGCGGCGGTGGACACGTAGACGAGGCCCTGCCGTACGGACAGGGCTGGAGCATGGTTCATCGATGTCTCTCCAGTGAGGTGGGCCCGATTCCCGCAGGCGGGCAGGGGCCACCGGCCGGGCCGCCCGGGCCCGGCTCACCGGATGACGCCGCCCGCTAGCGAGCGGGCGGCGGAGAGACGATCAATGTCACGCGGGCACCGTAACGTGTCCGCACGTTCGGCCGCATCACCATTTGGGCACTTTCGGGGGTGCCGGTGCGCGCGGCGGGAGCCCGAAGGCTTAGTCTTGCATCGTGGCAGCCCGAGGCGAGGTCAGGTCGCCTCGGGCTGTCCGCTTCAGGAAGCCGAGGATGCGCGACCAGGCGTCGGCGCAGGCCTCGGCCAGCTCCGGGCGGCCCAGCTCGAAGAAGCTGTGCGGGGCTTCCGCGTAGGTGACGAACTCGTGCGCCACCCCCGCGCCTTCCAGCGCCTGGCCGAACGCGCTCACCACCTCGGGGGAGATGCCCTCGTCCGCGCCTGCGAACAATCCCAGGATCGGT
Source organism: Microbispora bryophytorum (assembly GCF_006874465.1). Classification (GTDB taxonomy): domain Bacteria; phylum Actinomycetota; class Actinomycetes; order Streptosporangiales; family Streptosporangiaceae; genus Microbispora; species Microbispora bryophytorum. The sequence goes on from NZ_VIRL01000013.1 coordinate 205,975, forward strand.
CCGCGCAGCTCACCCGCCATCTGGGTGGGGCCGGGGTTGCCGAACAACACGTCCGGATATCCGTACAGGCCAATTGTGCCGGCGACCCCGAATGCGGGCCGGGCCGTCATGAACGCGAGCCTGCCGCCGAAGCAGAAGCCGAGGGAGACGATTTCCTTGTCGCTTTCGGCGCGCAGGTGTGCGACTCCGGCGGCGATGTCCGCGAACAGCCCGTCTTTGTGCGCCTTGCCCAGGTGCTCCATGAAGGGGAAGTCGGCGGTCCGCGGGCCGGTCCCGGCCGTCCGCCCGAAATAGTCGATGACGAGTGCGGTGTGCCCCTGCTCGGCGAGCCGTTCGGTGAGGCGCTCGTAGAATCCCGACAAGCCCCGGTTGTCCGGCAGGACGAGCACCGCAGGACCGGACGCGTGGCCGGGGCGGGACAGATGAGCCGCGAAGTTCGCGCCGTCGGCCGAGGTCAGCACGAGGCGTTCGGACGTGACGGTCGTGATCGGAGAACCGTGGACGGGCGGCACGGCATCGGGCTCGTAACACACGGGCGACATCCCTTTCGATTGATGCGATGAGATACGCCCGCGAGTTTATAACAATGTTTTTCCATCATATCAGGGCTAAATAAATTACCGATCACTCGCATATAACATATAGGCCCGCCTCTCGATTCGCGAGAGGCGGGCCTATTACGCGTGCTGTCTGATCAGATCACCGGGCCGGGCGTGTCGCGCGGCGGGATCGGGCCGGTGCCGGGGGCGGGACCCGTGCCGGGAGCCGGGGGGATCGGGCCGGTGCCGGGCGGCGGCAGCGGCGTCTCGCGCGGATACTCGGGGTTCACGGTCCGGGGCGGCATCGGCTCGCCGATGTCGTAGCCCGTGCCGGAGCCGCCGGTGCCCAGGCCGCCCTGCTGGTGCGGGCCGGGGACCTCACCGCGCCAGCCGCCGGTCTCGCCGCCGCGTGACTCGATGAACGTCTTGAAACGCTCCAGGTCGCCCTTGACGCGCATGCGGACGATCTGCAGAGCGTCCGCCGCCTTCTCCAGGAAGCCCTCGGGGTCGTACTCCATCTGCAGCGTGACCCGGGTCGTGCCGTCGTCGATCCGGTGGAAGGTGACGACGCCGGCCTGCCGCGGCGCGTCCACCGAGCGCCAGGCCACCCTCTCGTCGGGGTGCTGCTCGGTGATCTCCGCCTCGAACTCACGGCGGACGCCCGCGATCTCGACGACCCAGTCGGTGCGCGTGTCGCCGATCTGTTTGACCGACTCCACGCCCTCCATGAACTCCGGGAAGCTCTCGAACTGCGTCCACTGGTTGTACGCGGTGCGGATCGGGACATTCACATCGACTGACTGCTCGATCGAGCTCATGCCTTCTCCTTCTCTCGTGGGTTTCTGCACTACCGCCTGCCCCGAGACAAGGACGTAAACCCGTGCACGGCCTCAGCGGGAGGCCGGCCTGCGGCGCTCGCCTCCCCTGCGCGCACCGTGCCGCCCGGCCGGGCGGGCCAGCCGCGGCCGCGCCGCCCCGGACTCGTCACGAGACCGCGCGTGCCGCGCCTTCTCGCCCGACCGGCGCACCCGGCCCGCGATGAGGTCGCGCACGCCCCGCGAGACGTGGTCGTCCCGCCGCCCAGTGGGCGTGGACGGCATCTCGTCTTCCAGGGTGCGGCCCGCCGCCGCGTACCAGCCGGTGGCCACCTGCACGGCGAGCGCGGCGAACAGCAGCCCGAACGGCAGCACCCACCCGCCGCTCACCTGGTGGAGCAGGCCGAACGTGATCGGCCCGGCGCCCGCGATGAGGTATCCGGCGCTCTGTCCGAAGGCCGACAGCGCGGCGGTGCCCGCCGCCGTGCGGGTCCGCATGGCCAGCATCGCCAGCGCGAGCGGGAACGTGCCCCCGCCGACGGCCACGAGGATCGACCACGCCCACAGCGCCTGCCCGGTGAGCAGGCCCGCGAAGCCGACCGCGTACAGGACGGCGAACGCGATCACCAGCGGGCGCTGGCTGGACAGCCGGGCGGCCAGGGCGGGCACCGCCATGGAGACGGGGATCCCGAGCCCGGTGAACACGGCGAGGACCAGGCCGGCCTGACCTGCGGTGTAGCCGTTGTCCCGCAGCAGCAGCGGCAGCCAGCCGAACATCACGTACGCGATGAGCGACTGCGAGCCGAAGTATCCGGCCACGGCCCAGGCGAGCCTGCTGCGCAGGAGACCCTCGGCTCCGGCCCTCGCGGATGTGTCGCGCCGCTCCGGCTCACCGCGCCTGAGCGCGAGCCACGGAATCGCGGCGACGGCGGCCAGGACCGCCCACACCCCGAGTGCCACGTGCCAGTTGCCTCCCGCGGCCTGCTGCACGGGAACGGTCGCGGCGGCGGCGACCATCGTCCCGGCCGCGAGGGCCGTCGAGTAGACGGTGGTCATCGCACCCGCACGCCGCGGGAAGTGCCTCTTGATCAGCGCGGGGATGACGACGTTGCCCACCGCGCCACCCGCCAGCGCCACCGTGCTGGCCGCCATGAACGGCACGGCCGAGTCGACGAGGGAGCGCACGGCCTGTCCCGCCGCGAGCAGGAGGATCGCGGCCAGCAGCAGCCGCTGCTCCCCCAGCCTGCGGGACATGACCGGCGTCAGGGCGCCGAACACCGCGAAGCTCATCACCGGCAGCGTGGTGAGGAGCCCCGTCATCGCTCCCGACAGGCCCAGGCCCGCGCTCACCTGGTCGAGGACGGTCCCCACGCTGGTCACCGCGGTGCGCAGGTTCAGAGCGGCGAGGGCGATACCCCCGGCGATCAGCCACGCCATCGATCCGCGCCGTGCTCCCCACGGTGCTCCCCATGGTGTTCGCAGCACGCCCCTCCGCGTCACGACGGCACTCATCGCCGCAACATCTCCCCTCATCCGGTCATCCTACGATTGGCACCATACCAAAGCCCTCATCGCTCTTATTTGTTCCAGCTGCGGAGAAGTCGGTTACGAACGCCGAAAGTCGGTTACGAACGCCGGACGCCGCGGAGCAGCCACAGGAGGCCGATCACGGGAAGCGCGAGCGGCACGAAGCCATACCCGCTGCCGTACCCCGACCACACGGTGGCCTCCGGAAACGCGGCGGAGTCCGCCAGGCTCAGGGTGCCCACGACCAGCACCCCGGCCAGCTCGACCAGGCAGGCGGCGACCGCGACCCGCCGGGCGTTCCGGGCCAGCGCCACCGTGAGCACGATGTAGACCACTCCGGCGAACGCCGACAGCGCGTACGCCAGCGGCGCCTCGGCGAACCTCGTGGCGATCTGCACGGCGGCGCGGGAGGTCGCGGCCAGCGCGAAGATCCCGTAGACGGCCACGAGCACGCGTCCCGGCCCCGTGCCGGAGGGGGCGCTCATGCGCCCGCGTTCCAAAGCTGCAGCAGCCGCCCGGTCATGACGGCCACGGTGAAGGCGGCGACGGCGATGACCCCCGGGCCCCAGCGCGTACGCTCCGCCCGGCCCCACCACATGGCCGCGGGAGGGATCACCACGGTGCCCGCCAGGTAGCCGATGAAGGTCGCCTTCTCCGCCACGTGGCCGAGCCCGGCGAGCGCGAAGCCCGCCTGCGCGAGCACGGCGAGCTCCAGCAGGCCCAGCCCGGCCAGCAGCACCGGCCCCATCGGCCGGTCCCGTACGGCGGTGACGACGCCGACAAGCGCCAGCAGCAGGCCGGCGCCGATCAGCCAGCCCGAGTAGGCGCCGTTCATGCCGTGCTCAGGGCGGAGATCGCAGACATGGCCAGTAGGGTATCGGCCCGTACACCCGCCCTGCCGCACGCCCTCCCAGCGCTGCCGCACCGCCTCCCAGAGCCCTGCCGGACGCCCTCCCCGCCCTGCCGCACGGCCTCCTAGCGCTGCCGGGTCTCCGCGAGCAGCAGGTCGACCGCGTCCTGCGACTTCCCGTTGACCGCGTACGCCCCCCGCTGGCGCGAGGCGGAGCTGCCCCGGCGCAGCGCCGCGTCGGCAAGCTCCGAAACGATCTCCCAGTCGCCGAGCTCCTCCAGGGTCGGCCGCAGTTCCTCCAGCATCCCGGTGATGAGCCGTGGCGCCGGCTCGGGCCTGCTCGTCACCGGCGACAGCAGGTCGCCCTCCAGCCCGTCGCGGGCCGCCCGCCAGTTGGCCGCCCGCAGCAGCGCCAGGCGCTGCTCGCCGACCGGCGGTTCGCCCCGCTCCACGGCCTGCGTCTCCCTCGTCATGAGGGCGCGGAAGAGACCGGCGAGCAGCACCACGTCGTCCGCGAGCGGGCAGGAGTCGCAGATGCGCATCTCCACCGTCGGCACGTGGGCGCTCAGCCGCAGGTCGAAGTAGACCATGCCCCGGTCTTCGATGACGCCGGAGGCCACCAGGTCCTCGGCCGTCCTGTCATACTCGGCGGCGTCGGCGAACGGGCCGAGCGGGCCCGCCGTCGGCCAGCGCTGCCAGGTCAGTGCCCGGCTGCTGGCATACCCGCTGTCCTCGTCCATCCAGTAGGGCGAGCTGGCGCTGAGCGCGAGCAGCGGGGGGAGCCATGCCTCCACGCGCTGGGCGGCGAGCACCGCCACGTCCCTGTCGTCGATCTCCACATGCACCTGCGCCCCGCAGATGAGCTGTTCGTGGGCGAGGAACCGGTAGGACTCCGACAGGTACTCGTAGCGCTCCCCCGGCGTGAACGTGTAGCCCTCGATGCCGGTGATCGGGGTCGTGCCGGAGGCGATCACGCCCACCCCCAGCGGCTCACCGGCCGACACGAGCGCCTGGCGCAGCCGCACGATCTCGGTCCGCACGTCGCCCAGGTCCTCCATCGGGGTGCTGTTGGTCTCCACCACCGAGCGCTGCAGTTCGGCCGAGAACCCCTCGTCCGGCAGCCGCTCCAGCATCGACTCCGCCAGCGGCGTCAGCCGCCGGGTCTCGAGATCGACGACAAGGAACTCCTCTTCGATGCCGACAGGCCGCTTCTTCGTCATGACCGATCACTACCCCGGTGGTGCGGAATAGGCCTGACCTGGCCGATCACGCATGGATCGATGCCGGCGCCCGCCTGCGGGCCGAGGACGCCCCGGTGGGCATCCGGCGTCGCCGCCGATTTCCCCTGTACGCGGCACATTTTCCGTGAATGATGGCTCTTATCGGGTGGGGGCCCGACATTTCCACTACGGGGAAGGATTCGACATGCCGGTCGACCTGTCCAACGGCAAACCGCTCGCGTGGGATTCGGCGAAACTCGACGCCGACACCAAGGCCATGCTCGACAACCTGCAGCCGAACATCCTGCAGGCGCACGTCCGGGAAAGCATGTCCCTGCTCCTCGTGCATTTCGGCGACGGCCCGGACGGCAGGCGCTTCCTGCGCTCCCTCGTGCCGCTCATGAAATCGGCCAGGAAGCACCTGGAGGAGGTCCGCGACTTCAACCGTACGAAGAAATCCGGCACGCCGTACGTGGGCGTCGGTATCAGCAAAATCGGCTATCTCAAAGTGGGCCACTCGCCCACCCGATTCACCGACAACGCGTTCAAGTCGGGGATGAAGCGGCGCAAGGACACGTTGAGCGACCCGGCGGTGGGCGCCTGGGAGAAGCACTACCAGGAGGAGATCCACGCGATCGTGCTGATCGGCGATGCCAGGCCCGAACCGGTCGCCGCCACCCGCGAGCGCGTCCTCGCGCTGCTGCCGAAGACCGCGAAGATCGTCGGCGAGGAGAAGGGCGAGGGCCTGCGCGACGCCCAGGGCCGGGGCATCGAGCACTTCGGCTACGTGGACGGCCGCAGCCAGCCGCTGTTCCTCGCCGACCAGGTGGCCGCCGAGTCCGGCACCAACTGGAACCCCTTCTTCCCGCTGAGCCACGTGCTCGTCCCCGACCCCCTCGCTCCCCACCCGAGCCGGCACTTCGGCAGCTATCTCGTCCTGCGCAAGCTGGAACAGAACGTCCGCGCGTTCCGCGAGGCCGAGGAGGCCCTCGCCGACGCGCTCGGCCTGAAGGGAGACGACCGGCCGCTCGCGGGCGCGATGCTGGTGGGCCGGTTCCGCAACGGCACCCCACTGCGGCTGCACGGCAAGCCGAGCTCCGAGGGCCATCCGGTGCAGAACGACTTCAGCTACCGCGACGACCCCGGGGCCAAGTGCCCGGTCGGCGCGCACATCCGCAAGGCCAACCCCCGCGACTCGCGGGACGGCGGCCTGGAGCGCGCGCTCGGCGTCATGATGGCCCGGCGCGGCCAGACGTACGGCGGGCGCACCGACAGGCCGTGGGACGACGCGCCCGCGACGACCCGGCCGACCGGCGGGGTGGGCCTGCTGTTCATGGCGTTCAACTCCAGCCTGCAGAGCCAGTTCGAGTTCACCCAGCAGACCTGGGCCGACAACCCCGATTTCCCGGCCGGGGGCACCGGTCACGACCCCGTGATCGGCCAGGGCAAGCGGGACGTCAAGGTGCGGTACCCGAAGGCGTGGGACAGCACGAAACTCAGCGCTCCCCAGCCTCAGGTCCCCCAGACCGTGACCATGAAGGGCGGCGAGTACTTCTTCATGCCGTCGCTCGCCTATCTCAAGAGCCTGTGACCCCGCGTCAGGCGCGGGAGCGGCCGACGTAGACGTTGCGGGCGCGGTAGTACGTGGCGACGCTCGGGCCCGGCGAGCCGGACGAGCCCTCCATCTGCAGGTTGATGATCAGCCACATCGGCTTGCCGACGAAGCCACGGGCGTGGTGGACGGCCTTCCACTGGCCGTCGACGTAGTAGTGGATGTCCACGTCCGTGGCGCTCACCTTCGTGATCCACGCCCGGTAGTTGTGCCAGGAACCGGGCGACGACACGCCCACGATCGTGCTGTCCACGTCGGACGAGGTCCGGAACGTGTTGAACCAGTTGCGGCTGTCGCCCTTGAACTCCAGGATGTCGCTCTCCGGCGGCCAGCTGTTCACTCCGGTGAGCCAGAACGCCGGCCAGGTCCCCCGGGACGACGGCGCCTGGAAGTCTCCCTTGACCTCCCAGTTGGGGAACTGGTCGTTCACCACGACCTGGTCCCGGGCGTGAATCGCGCCGGAGTGGTAGTGGATCGCCCACTCCGACTCCAACGCGGAGTAGCCGGCGAACGAGCCGGTGTCGACGACCGTCTCCCACGCCGCCGCGTGCGCCGAGGCGGGGGTCGTGATGGTCGATCCCACCACGGCGGCCGCGAGGAGGAGGGCACTGTGACGTCTCACGCCGGAAGGGTCGGCCGACGGCCGGAGGTGAGTCAACGACCGCGGCGCGGCGCCGGGCGCAACCGCGGGTCATGCGGGAGACACGCGTGAAAGTTCCGGTGTCCGGGGTGTTCACGAGAGGGCGTGACCTCTGGCAACCCCGTCACGCGCCGTCAGCGGCATCGCGCCCGCCGACCACGGTCCGTTTCGCATAGCCGTACAGGAAGGTCGAAACCCCTGCGGCGACCATCTCCCGGAGCGCGTTCTCGTTGTGCAGGTCCGCCCGGTCGGTGAGGTTGTCGGCGGAGATGAGCAGCATCAGGTGCCCGGCCGCGCGAGCGGGATCGTCGATGGTGAGGACGCCGCGCTCGGCGATTCGGCGCAGGCGTTCGGCCAGTTCGCACCGGGTACGGCCGGGGCCGGTCTGCTGCCAGAGCTGGAGCGCGGCAGGCGGGATGTGCTCGATCTCGGCGTTGATCTGGCGGATGAGCGCGAAGTGCGGGGCCAGGTCGGAGGTCAGCACGCCGAGCCAGGCCAGTCCAAAGTCGATCAGGTCGCTCTCGAGATCAATGATCTTGGTCAGATGGCGGTCGATGATGTCGACCATCGTGTCCGCGACCCGCTGCGTGCTCTCCTGCATCACCGCCTGGAACAACTCGGCCTTGTCAGTGAAGTGGTTGTAGATGGTGCGATTGGACACCCCCGCCTCGGCGGCGATCGCGTCCAGCCCGGCGCGTGTGTAGCCGTCGCGGGCGAACAGGGTCAGCGCCCCGGCCGTGATCGCCCGGCGCTTGTCCGGCTGGCCGACCGGCTTCTTTCTCTCGGTCACGCCTCCGAGGCTAGTCGATTACATCGGCACTTGCATTTGCTACACCGATCGACGTAATATTTGCACCGATCGTTGCAATCTTCCACTGAGGAGACATCAATGACCAAGATCGGCATCATCGTCGGCAGCACGCGCCCCGGCCGCCGTGGCCGCGCCGTCGCCGAGTGGGTGGCCGAAATCGCCGCGCGGGAACAGCCGGCGGCCGGCTTCGAGATCATCGATCTCGCCGACTTCGGCCTGCCGCTGCTGGACGAGCCGCACCCACCGGCGTCCGGCTTGTACGGCAAGGCGCACACCATCCGCTGGGCAGAGGCGATCGCCGGCTACGACGGGTTCGTCTTCGTCACGCCGGAGTACAACCGCTCCATCCCCGGCGCGCTGAAGAACGCCCTGGACTTCGTCTACGCCGAGTGGAACGACAAGGCGGCCGGCTTCGTGGGCTACGGCCTGCACGGCGCGACCCGCGCGGTCGAGCACCTCCGGCTGGTCCTGGCCGAACTGAAGGTCGCCACCGTACGCAGTCAGGTGGCGCTGTCCCTGCACCACGACTTCACCATCTCCGCCCCCACCGAGCCGGGCGATCTCACTCCCGGCCCCCACCAGCTCTCCGCTCTCACCGCCCTGCTGAACGACGTCGTCGCCTGGTCGCGGGCGCTCGCACCGATCCGTGAGGGAGTTCCGGCATGACCTCCTTGATGACCGAGACCACGCTCGACGACCTCGCCGACGCGATCGCCGCCGGCGCGGTCGTCGCCGGACTCGGCGAGTCCACCAGATTCGCTCACGAGATCTTCAAGGTGCGTGACCGGCTCTTCCGCCGCCTCGTCCGCAGGCACGGCTTCCGTGCGCTGGCCGTACAGGACGACGCCTCCGTAGGAGCCACCCTCGACGCGTACGTCACCGGCGGCGCGGGCACGGCGCGATCCGCCCTGGCCAGCGCCTGGCGGCCCTGGCGCACCGTCGAGATGGCCGCGGCTCTGGAGTGGATCCGCGCCTTCAACCAGGACCACCCGGACGACCCCGTCCGGATCTTCGGGATCAAGCCCGCCCAAGCCCGGCCCGCCGACTACGACGCCGTTCTGGATCACGTTCGCCGTGCCGCCCCGCACCGGCTGGCGGAACTGACCGCCCACCTGGAGCCGATCCGTACCGCACACGAGATCGACGAGCACGTGCAGCGGGCCAGAGGCCTGCACCCGGGCCGTCCTTTCGCCGAACACGCCCGCCACGCACTCGCGATCGTCGAGCAGCTGCCCGGCGACGTCGTCCTGGAGCGCATGCGCCTCATCGCCGACTTCCACCAGCGCAGCGTCGCCGGACGCGGCGACTATACCGGCGACGCCCGGACCTGGGCCGATGCGATCACCGGCCACCAACACCGGACCGGCCGCCGCGTGGCCTACTGGGACGGCATCGCGCACACCTCGGCGGCTCCGGCGACCCTGGGCCTGGCGCCGCAACGCGGCGCCCAGCCCACGGTCGGCAGCGTGCTGCGCGACCACTACGGCACCCGCTACGTCTCCGCGGCGATCGGCTTCCACCACGGCGACCTCGGTGCCCACACCGTCCCGGAACCGGCCTCCGACTGGCTCGACGCCCGCCTCGGCGCCACCGGCCGGCCCGCCCACTGGCTCGACCTGCGTGACGGCGGATGGGAGGGGCCGATGAAAGCCCGCGTCATCAGCGGCGTTTACGACCCCGCCAGGGACGCGGCCGAACACCTCGCCGTCGTCTCCCTGCCCGACGCGTTCGACGTGCTCGTCCACCTGCGCCACGTCACCCCCGTGCAGGGGCTGACGGCGTAGAGGTGCGGACCCACACAGAGGTGACGCACACCACACGATCACGCCGTCACAGGATCCACGGGAGCGGGATCGTCGTGGACAGGGCAGCGACGCCCGCCACACATCACCTGCATGGAACGGAAAGGAACCCATCCCATGAACGAGTACACGTCACAGCCGAAGGTCGCCCTGATCACCGGCGCGAACAAGGGGATCGGCCACGCGGTCGCCGAACTGCTGGCCGCAGAGAGGGTGACCGTCCTGGTCGGCGCCCGCGACCTGCGCCGCGGCGACGAGACCGCGGCGGCGATCCGCGCCGCGGGAGGCGACGCACACGCGATCGAACTGGACGTCACCACCTCGTCCACCGTCCAGGCTGCCGCCTCGTGGATCGACGACCGCTTCGGCCGTCTGGACGTGCTGGTCAACAACGCCGGCATCACCGGATCGGGGTAAGGCCGCGCCCCAGGACGCCCTCGACCGCATCCCCAGCGCCGTCGACGTGGAGCTGGTCCGCGAGGTGTTCGACACCAACGCCCTCGGAGTGATCACCGTGACGAACGCGGTGCTCCCGCTGCTCCGGCGATCCCCCGCCGCCCGGATCGTCAACCTCTCCAGCCACGCCGCTTCGCTAGCGATGACTGCCGAGGCCGACGGGCCCCTGTCGGGGCTGCCCTCAGTGGCCTACTCGCCGGCCAAGACCGCGCTGAACGCGCTGACCCTGCAGTACGCGAACGAGCTACGCAAAGAGAACATCCTGGTCAACGCCGCCGCGCCCGGCTACGTCGACACCGACATCAACGGCCACAGCGGATTCCTCACACCGGCGCAGGGCGCGGCTGTGGTGGTGCGCCTGGCCACCCTCGGCGAGGGCGGCCCGACCGGCGGGTTCTTCAGTGAGGACGGCCCACTGCCCTGGTAGTGATCCGGGCAAAAGGGGCCGGTGTGTGGAGCTATGGGGATTCGAACCCCAGACCCCTTCCATGCCATGGAAGTGCGCTACCAGCTGCGCTATAGCCCCTTGCCACCGCCCCGGGTGTTCCCGGCGCGGCGCTCGGAGAGCATATAGGTATGCCCGTCCGTTTACCTAATCGTCACCCAGGTCACCCGAGTCTCAAGCGTCCGCGGTGGCGGCCGGGCTGTCGTCGCTGCTGACCGGCTCGGGCAGCGTGCCGGCGTTGTGCTCCAGCAGGCGCCAGCCGCGGCGGCCCTCCTCCAGCACCGACCACGAGCAGTTGCCGAGGCCGCCCAGCGCCGACCAGAGCTCCTGCGGCAGCCCGAGCATCCGGCAGATGCCGAGCCGCAGCGCGGCGCCGTGCGAGGCGACGACCAGCAGACCGTTCTCGTCGAGGCGGGACGCCCAGCGCCCGATTGCGTCGGCGACCCGATCGGCGACGTGCGCCACGTCCTCGCCGCCCGGGGCCTCCCACGCCTCGTACTCGACCGGCCAGCCCGCCCTGATCTCGTCGCGGGTCAGGCCCTCCCACTCGCCGCCGCCGCGCTCGCGCAGGTCCTTGTCCACCGCCACGTCGAGGCCGGTGAGCCGGCCGAGGGCCGAGGCGGTGTCGTACGCGCGCCGAAGGTCCGAGGCGACGACCATGGTCGGCCGCAGGGCCGCGAGCAGGGACGCCGCCCGGGCCGCCTGCGCGACGCCGGTCTCGTCCAATGCGATGTCGGTGTGCCCCTGGAAGCGTTTCTCGACGTTCCAGAGCGTCTGCCCGTGCCGCAGGCAGACGACGCGACGGCTCATCGGGCCGCCCCGATGACAGGGTTCGTCACTGGGCCGCTCCGTGCCCGCGCTGCGCGGCGACCCGCTTGACGCTCTCCGGCAGCTCGATGGACGGGCAGTCCTTCCACAGGCGCTCCAGCGCGTAGAAGTTGCGGTCCTCCTCGTGCTGCACGTGCACCACGATGTCGAGGTAGTCGAGCAGGACCCAGCGACCCTCCCGCTCGCCCTCACGGCGTACGGGCTTGGCGTCGGCCTCCACACGCATGCGCTCCTCGATCTCGTCGACGACCGCACGCACCTGCCGGTCGTTGGACGCGGAGCAGAGAAGGAAGGCGTCGGTGATGACGAGCTGGTCGCTCACGTCGTAGGCGATGATGTCGTCGGCCAGCTTCTCGGCGGCGGCCTCGGCCGCCACCCGCACGAGCTGGATCGATCTCTCGGATGCTGTCACGATTCGGTTCTGTCCTCCGTTGACGGGTTCTTCCAGGGTGCACAGTCCGCGTGCTCCGTACAACCGGCTTTCCCGGGGAGACCCTACCGGCACACCTGTCGATTCCGGTGTTATGCCCGGGATCAGGAGTTCAACGTCCTGCAGGGCCCGTGGATTCCGTCAAGGGAAAGGCGGCGACGGTCGCGCCGACCCGGATCGTCCCCGGCGTACGCGGTGCCGCAGCGCCCTCGTGCAGGTCCACGATCGCGGCGAGGATCCTACCGCGGACGTCGTGCCACAGCTCAGGCTCGACCCACAGCTCGGCGTCGGCCGTGACCCCTTCCTCGCCCGCGCGGCGCCGCCCGGCCCGCTCGCGCAGCGACCGCGCCAGCGCCTCGGCGAGCAGCGGGAAGCCGTCCCGCTGCTCGGTCAGCGGCGTGCCTCCCGCCGCCCGGTAGCGGCGCTCCCGGCCGCCGCGCCGGACCCGTACGTCGGCCAGCTCGGCCAGTCCCGCGTCGTCCAGGCAGCGCAGGTGGTGGCTGGCGAGGGCGTGCGAGATGCCCAGCTCCCGGGACAGCTCGGCCGCCGACATGGGCGCGCCCCACATCAGCGAGAGCATGCGCAGCCGCACCGGATGCGCGAGCGCCCTGAGCCTGGGATCCCCCTCCGCCATGGCGGAAAGTAAACACCATAACAACCCCCAAGCATTGACTTGGGGGTTGGATCGCGGCAATGATCGCCGGCATGAAAGCCGCCCTCGCCGATCGCAACGCCCGTCGTTACCTGAGCGCCGTCGTGGTCTCCGGGTTCGGCACCATGGCGATGTCCCTGGTCGCGGGCATCTGGGTGAAGTCGCTGACCGGCTCAGACAGCCTCGCCGCCCTCACGTCGTTCTGCTTCTGGGCGCCGACGGCGGCCGGGTCCGCACTCGGCGCGGTGGTCGACGTCCTCGGCGCGCGGCCCGTCCTCATCTGGACGAACGTCGTGATGGGCGCCGCGCTCTGCCTGCTCTTCCTGGTCCGCTCCCCCGCGCAGGTCTGGCTGCTGTTCGCGGTGCTCCTGCTGTACGGCGTGAGCTTCGTCGTGCTCGACGCGGCGGAGGCGGCCGTCCTACCCGCGGCCGTGCCGGAGGCGCTGCTGGCGGAGGTCAACGGGATGCGCATGAGCGCGTCGGAGGGCACCCGCCTCGCCGCGCCTCTGCTGGGCGCCGGGCTGTTCGCCGTCGCGGGCGGCGACGCGGTGGTCGCGCTCGACGCGGCCACCTTCGCGGCCGGCGCGTGGCTGCTCGGCACGCTGCGACTTCCGGCCGCCTCCGCACGGCGCGCCCGTGTGACGCGCGGCTGGGCGGCCCGGACGGCCGAGGGGACGCGCTTCCTGTTCCGCGACCCGCTCCTGCGCCGCCTCATACTGTCCGGAGCGGCCCTGATGCTGGTCTCCGGCGTCAACGGCGCGGTCGTCTTCGCCGTGGTCGACCACGGTCTGCACCGGGAGCCCGGCTTCACCGGCGTGCTGTCCGCGGTCCAGGGCGGCGGCACGGTCCTCGGCGGCCTCATCGCGGGGCCGTTGCTGCGCCGGGCAGGCGAGGCGCGGCTGTCCGCCGTGGGAGGGCTCCTCTTCGCCGCCTCGGTGGCGCTGCGTGCCGTCCCCTGGACGCCCGTCGTGACGGCGGCGAGCCTGCTGTCGGGACTGGGGTTGCCCTGGGTGCTGGTCGCCGCCTTCACCGCCGTACAGCGGATCGCGCCCCGAGACCTGCTGGCCACCGTGTCCGCGACCGCCAACACCGTCTTGTTCGTCCCGACCGCCGTGGGGATGGCGCTCGGCGCCGGGCTCCTCGCCCTGACCTCCTACCGTCCGGTGCTGTACGCGGCGGCGTTCGCCGGCGCGCTCGCCGCGGCGTACGGCCTGCGGGAATCGCGACGGGCCGTCAGGACTCCGGATCGTGATACAAGTGCCGCTTGTTGATGTACTGCACGATGCCGTCGGGGACCAGATACCAGATGGGCTCTCCGGCGGCCACCCGGTCGCGGCACTCGGAGGAGGAGATCGCCAGGGCGGGGATCTCGATCAGGCTGACCTTGCCCGCCGGCAGGCCGGGGTCCTGGAGCGTGTGGCCGGGCCGGGTGCAGCCGACGAAGTGCGCGATGGTGAACAGCTCGTCGACGTCGCGCCAGCTCAGGATCTGCGCGAGCGCGTCGGCGCCGGTGATGAAGTACAGCTCCACGTCCGGCCCGTACGCGGCGCCGATGTCACGAAGCGTGTCGATCGTGTAGGTGGGGCCGGGCCGGTCGATGTCCACCCGGCTGACCGAGAAGCGCGGGTTCGACGCGGTGGCGATCACCGTCATCAGGTAGCGGTCCTCGGACGAGGACACGTTCTGCTCGGCCTTCTGCCATGGCCGGCCGGTCGGGACGAACACCACCTCGTCCAGGTTGAAGTGGTGGGCCACCTCACTGGCCGCCACGAGGTGGCCGTGGTGGATCGGATCAAAGGTTCCGCCCATCACGCCCAGTCGCCGGATCGTCGTCCCGTTACGCATGAAACGGACGATAACGCGCCTAGTGGACGTTACCGGAACCCGGGCCTCCTATGACGGCGGGGGCTCCCCCCACGTCCGCGCGCGTCCGGCGCGTGAGACATAGCATGCGGAACATGACCACTCCCGATCGCAATCGCGTGCAGCTGACCGGCATCAGCTCGCGAGCCTACGAACACCCCGCCGACCGTTCCGCGCTCGTCGCGATGCGTTCGCTGTCCGGATTCGACGCGGTGCTCAAGCGCACGTCCGGCCTGTTCAGCGAGCGGCGGCTCCGTCTGATGTTCCTGGCCTCCGCGGTGCGCACGACCGACACCCAGTTTCGCGCCCTGCACGACATGGGCCGCGACAGCGCCTACATCCTCGACCTGCACCGGATCCCCGAGATCTACGTGCAGCAGGACCCGAAGGCGTACGCGATGGCGATCGGGTTCGACGAGCCGTTCATCATCGTCTCGACGGGGCTGCTCGACCTCATGGACGACGAGGAGCTGCGCTTCGTCATCGGCCACGAGACCTCGCACATCCTGTCGGGCCACGCCGTCTACGGCACGATGCTCGCGATCCTGACCCGCCTGGCCACCCGGGTGGCCTGGATCCCGCTCGGCTACATCGGCCTGCGGGTCATCGTCGCCGCCCTGGAGGAATGGCAGCGCAAGGCGGAGATGTCCGCCGACCGCGGCGGCCTGCTCGCCGGGCAGGACCCCGACGCCGCGCTGCGGGCGCTCATGAAGCTCGCCGGCGGCTCCCGCCTGCACGAGATGAACATCGAGGCGTTCCTCGACCAGGCCAGGGAGTACGACACCGCGGGCGACGTGCGCGACGGCCTGCTCAAGGTCCTCAACATGCTCGGCACGACCCACCCGTTCGCGGTGACGCGCGTCGCCGAACTCGACCGCTGGCGTCGCAGCGGAGAGTACGACCGGATCATCGGCGGCACCTATCCGCGCCGCGAGGACGACGGCAACGCCAGCATCACCGAGGAGATCAAGGCGGCGGCCAACTCCTACCGCGAGTCGTGGGCGCAGTCGCAGGACCCGTTCATCGGCGTGCTGCGCGACGTCGCCGAGGGCGCGGTCAACGCCGGCGAGCGCATCTTCAACCGTTTCTCCCGGCGCGAGAACTGAGCCAGGAGAACCGAACCAGAGAATTGAGCCGCGACACGTGAGCGGCGAACCGGCCCGGCAGCGTCAGAAGAAGAAGGCCACGGCGCGGACGGCCGCGGCGCAGAGCGCGACGAAGCCGCCCAGGACGGCGAGCGCGCGCAGGCCCTCCCGCCGCAGGCCCGGAATGGCCGCACCCGCGCGCTCGATCTCCCGGCCGGTGATCGCGCCACTGACGACGCCGAAGGCCACGCCGGCGATGGTGACGGGCACCGCCTGAGACCACCACTCGGGCTCCAGGCGACCCCCGGAGCCCACCCACAGCGCCGCGAACGCCGCCGCGACGGCGGGCAGCCCCGGCCACGCGACGGCCGACAGCAGCGAACCGGCCAGCGTGAGGGGGAACGCCAGCGCGCGCAGGCAGGCGCGGGCACGGCCGGGTTTGCGGCTGCGCACCAGCCAGTGACTGGTCCACACGGCCCTGATCACCACCGCGAGGGCCGCCGTGATCGCGAAAGTGGCGAGCGGGTAGACCACCGACGCCACCACGCAGGGAAGGGCGAGCAGCGCGACCAGGACCAGGGCCGCGTTCCCGGTCGGGATGCCGAGCGCCCCTTCCGCCCCCTCCGGTGCGGTGGCGAGGGCCGTGGCCGACCTCACCCGCCGGGGGCCGGCGGCGGAGCCGGGGCCGCCGCGCCGTGCGGCCCGTTCGGCCGCCGCCGCCCGTTCCCGCGCCGTGGTCTCGGCGCCCTTCCTGGCCGGTTTCTCCTCCGTCCGGGTGCCCTTCCTGACCGGCGGCTTGTCCTCCGCCCTGGCGCCCTTCCTGACGGGCTTCTCCTCCGTCCGGGTGCCCTTCCTGACCGGCGGCTTGTCCTCTGTCCTGGCGGCTTTCCCGGCCGCCGGCTTCGTGTCGGCTCCGGCACGTGCCCGGGCCGGCTCCGCGGGCGTACGTGTGAGGGTCTCGGCGACGGACGCCTCCCCGGCGGCCCGCGCGAGCCGGGACAGGCGGTCGGCCAGCAACGCGGCGGTCGGCCGCCGGGCGGGGTCGCGATGCAGGGCGGCGCGGACGAGAGGCAGCAGGGCGGCCGGCACCCCCACCAGGTCGGCCTTGCCGTTCAGCACCGCATACATCTGGGACTCGGCGGTGCCCCGGCCGAAGGTCGGCCGTCCGGTGGCGGCGAACGCCACCGTGGCGGCCCAGCCGTGCACGTCGGCGGGCTCCCCCACGGTCTCGTCGGCGAAGACCTCGGGAGCGCAGTAGCCGGGCGTGCCGAGGAACGTGCCGGTCACCGTGACCCGCGTCGCGTCGAGCACCTGGGCGATGCCGAAGTCGATCAGCACCGGCCCGTGCTCGCCCAGCAGGACGTTGGTCGGCTTGACGTCACGATGCACGACCCCGCCCGCGTGGATGATCGCCAAAGCCGCCGCGAGGCCCTGCGCCAGCGTGATGAGCCGGGACTCCTTCAGCGGCCCGCCACGCCGTACGCCGTCGAGGAGGTTCTCCCCCTCGATGTAGTCCATGACGAGATACGGCCGGTCGCCGGACAGGTCGGCGTCGAGCACCTGGGCGACGTACGGGCTCTCGACCCGTCGCAGCGCCCGCACCTCGCGTTCGAGCCGTAATCGGGCGTCCGGATCGTTCTCGATGGGGTCGCGGAGCATCTTCACCGCGACGCGGTCGCCCCGGCGGCCGACGGCGAGGTACACCTCACCCATGCCACCCCGGCCCAGCCGCTCCAGCAGCGCGTAGGGGCCGACCCGCCCGAGACGTCCAGCCATAGGAGCGCCAACCATAGCGGCCCGGCCGTCCGAATAGGCGGAGGCGCGCCGTTCGAATCGCGGACGAGCCGATGCCGACCGGCCCACGATCGACGAGGCCGGCCGGACCGCCGGGCGCCCGGCCGCCTCACCCCGCCGCAGGCTCGCGTCCCGTGCTCACCCGCGTCTGACGGCGGTCACGCCCGTACGTGGCCCTCGCCGGTGTAGATCCACTTGGTGGAGGTGAGCTCCGGCAGCCCCATCGGGCCCCGGGCGTGCAGCTTCTGGGTGGAGATGCCGATCTCCGCCCCGAAGCCGAACTCTCCGCCGTCGGTGAACCGGGTCGAGGCGTTCACCGCGACCGCCGCCGAGTCCACGGTCGCCACGAACCTGCGGGCGGCCTGCTGGGAGCGGGTCACGATCGCGTCGGTGTGGGCCGAGCCGTACCTGCGGATGTGCGCGACCGCGTCGTCCAGCGAGTCGACGACGGCGGCGGCGATGTCGAGCGAGAGATACTCGCTGGTGAAGTCCTCCTCTGTGGCGGCCACGACGTCGGCGCCGTAGGCCCGCACCCGCTCGTCCCCGTGGACGGTCACGCCCGCGTCCTTCAGCGCCGTCAGTGCCCTGGGCACGAACTCATCGGCGATGGCGGCGTGCACGAGGAGCGTCTCGGCCGCGTTGCACACCGAGGGCCGCTGCGCCTTGGCGTTCACCAGGATCTTCAGGGCGGTGTCGATGTCGGCGTCGGCGTCCACGTACACGTGGCAGTTGCCCACCCCCGTCTCGATCACCGGCACGGTCGACTCCTCGACCACGCTGTTGATCAGCGAGGCGCCGCCACGCGGGATCAGCACGTCCACCAGCCCGCGGGCGCGCATCAGGTGCTTGACGGACTCGCGGGTCTGCCCCGGCACGAGCTGCACGGCGTCCGACGGCACCCCGGTCGCCGCCAGCGCCTCCTGCATGACCCGCACCAGCGCGCTGTTGGAGGAGTACGCGCTGGACGACCCGCGCAGCAGCACGCCGTTGCCGCTCTTGAGGCAGAGCGCGGCCGCGTCCACGGTCACGTTGGGCCGGCCCTCGTAGATGATGCCGATGACGCCGAGGGGCACCCGCACCTGACGCAGCTCCAGGCCGTTGGGCAGCGTGCTGCCGCGCACGACCTCGCCGACCGGGTCGGGCAGGTCGGCCACCTCGCGGACGGCGTCGGCGATCTTCGCGATCCGGCCGGCGTCGAGCCGCAGCCGGTCGATCATCGCTTCGGAGGTGCCGCTCTCCCTGGCCCGGTCCACGTCGACGGCGTTGGCCGCGACGATCTCGTCCGTGGCCGCCTCCAGGGCGTCGGCCACGGCCCGCAGCGCCGCGTCCTTCGGCGCGCGCGGCATCGGCGCGAGCACCGTCGCGGCGTCCCTCGCCGCCCGCGCGACCTTCAGAAATTCCTCTGCCTCAGACATTGCCTCGCGCTCCGTCACTTGTGGTGGTGAACAGGCTCCAATATCACGATGTCGTCCCGGTGGATCAGCTCGCGCTCGTACTCCGGGCCGAGTGTGCTCGCCAGCTCCCGGGTGGAGCGGCCGAGCAGGCCGGGGACCTCCCCCGCGTCGTAGTTCGCCAGACCGCGGGCGACGACGGCGCCCGTCGGCGCGCACAGGTCGACCGGGTCGCCCGCGGCGAAATCCCCCTCGACCTTCACGACGCCCGCGGGCAGCAGCGACTTGCGCCGATCGACCACGGCCTCGACCGCGCCCGCGTCCAGGTGCAGACGGCCCCGGCCGGTCGTCGCGTGGGCCAGCCACAGCAGCCGGGTGCCGGGGTGGCGGCCGCCCGGGTGGAAGCAGGTGCCGATGTCGGCGCCGGCGAGCGCCTGCGCCGCGTGCGCCGCCGCCGTGAGCACGACCGGGACGCCCGCCCCGGTCGCGATGCGGGCCGCCTCCACCTTGGTGATCATTCCGCCGGTGCCGACCCGGCCGGAGGTGCCCAGCTCGACGCCCTCCAGATCTTCGGGCCCCCGGACCTCGGCGATCCGCTGGGCGCCGGCCTTGCGCGGGTCTCCGTCGTACAACGCGTCGACGTCCGACAGCAGCACCAGCCCGTCGGCGTGGGTGAGGTGGGCCACCAGCGCCGCGAGCCGGTCGTTGTCCCCGAACCGGATCTCGTCGGTGGCCACCGTGTCGTTCTCGTTCACGACGGGCACGATGCCGAGCTCCAGCAGCCGGGCCAGCGCCCGCTGGGCGTTGCGGTGGTGGATGCGGCGCATCATGTCGTCGGCCGTCAGCAGCACCTGCCCCACGCGCAGGCCGTACCTGGCGAAGGAGGAGGTGTAACGGGCGACCAGCACGCCCTGCCCGACCGAGGCGGCCGCCTGCTGGGTGGCCAGGTCCTTGGGCCGGGCGCGCAGACCTAACGGCCCGAGCCCGGCGGCGATCGCGCCGGACGACACGAGCACGATCTGCGTGCCGGCCTGGCGCCGGACCGCCAGCACGTCGACCAGCGCGTCCACCCGGTCGACGTCGATCGTGCCCCGGGACGTCGTCAGCGACGACGACCCCACCTTGACCACCAGCCGCGCGGCCTCGCGGATCCGCTGTCTGCCTGTCACGCCATCTCCCACTCCGGCCCTCCGGTCAGCCGAGCCTCGCGTCGGTGCCACGCGGGCCCATGGTCGCCTCCATACCCTGCGACGGCTGCCAGTCGAAGACGTAGCCGCCCTCCATCGGACCGATGACCACCTCGGCGCCGGCCGTCGCGCCGGCCTTGATCAGCGCCTCCTCGACGCCGAGCCGTTCGAGCCGGTCGGCCAGATAGCCGACGGCCTCGTCGTTGGAGAAGTCGGTCTGGCGGATCCACCGCTCGGGCTTCTCGCCGCTCACCTGGAAGCGGTTCTCGTCGATGCGGCGTACGGCGAACCCGGTCTCGCCGAACTGCCTGGGCCGGATCACCAGCCGCGTCGGCTCCTCCACCGGGGCCTGCGCCCGCGCCGTCGCCACCATCTCCCCCATCGCGTACGCCAGGGGCCGCAGGCCCTCGTGGCTGGCCGCGGAGATCTCGAAGACGCGCAGTCCGCGCTCCTCCAGCATGGGCGTGACGATGTCGGCCAGGTCCCGGCCGTCGGGGACGTCCACCTTGTTCAGCGCGACCAGCCGCGGCCGGTCCTGCAGCGAGCCGTACGCCGCCAGCTCGGCCTCGATCACCTCGAAGTCGGTGAGCGGGTCGCGCCCCGGCTCGACCGTCGCGCAGTCGAGCACGTGCACGATCGTCGAGCAGCGCTCGACGTGCCGCAGGAACTCGTGTCCGAGACCCCGGCCCTCGGACGCCCCCGGGATGAGCCCCGGCACGTCGGCGACCGTGAAGATCGTCTCGCCCGCCGTCACCACGCCGAGGTTGGGGATGAGCGTCGTGAACGGATAGTCGGCGATCTTGGGGCGGGCCGCGGAGAGCGCCGCGATCAGGGACGACTTGCCCGCGTTGGGGAACCCGACCAGCGCCACGTCGGCGACGGTCTTGATCTCGAGCACGATCTCGGCCTCGTCACCCGGCTCGCCGAGCAGCGCGAAACCCGGAGCCTTGCGCTTGGCGCTGGCCAGCGCGGCGTTGCCGAGGCCGCCGAAGCCGCCCTGCGCGGCGACGTACCGGGTGCCGGCGCCGATCAGGTCGACCAGCACCTCGCCGGTCCCCGCGTCCTTCACGACCGTGCCGTTGGGCACCTGCAGTACGACGTCCTCCCCGTTGGCGCCGTCCCGGTTGGAGCCCATGCCCTGCTTGCCGTTGCCTCCCCGGCGGTGCGGCCGGTGGTGGTACTCCAGCAGGGTGGAGGTGTTGGGATCCACCTCCAGGATGACGTCGCCACCGCGTCCGCCGTTGCCGCCGTCGGGCCCCCCGAGGGGCTTGAACTTCTCCCGGTGGATGGAGGCGCAGCCGTTGCCCCCGTCACCCGCCTTGATGTGCAGGACGACGTGGTCCACGAAATCGGCCATCAGCCGCTCCCCCTAACTGCCGTACGGAAAAACGAATGAGGCGGACCGAATGCTCGATCCGCCTCATCGCGCTGCTTATTGGTGTCCCGGGCGGATCTACTCCGCGGCCGGGACGATGCTCACCGCGCGGCGACCGCGCTTGGTGCCGAACTGCACCCGGCCGGTGGCCAGGGCGAACAGCGTGTCGTCGCCACCACGGCCGACGTTGTCGCCGGGGTGGAAGTGCGTGCCGCGCTGACGGACGATGATCTCGCCCGCGTTCACCAGCTGACCGCCGAAACGCTTCACACCGAGGCGCTGAGCGTTCGAGTCACGGCCGTTCCGGGTGGACGAGGCGCCCTTCTTGTGTGCCATGGTTCACTCCCTTTCGGGGGTAAGCGGGGGTCGTCCCCCGGGAAACTACTGTCCGGGGTTGATGCCGGTGACCTTGACCTGGGTGTACCGCTGGCGGTGACCCTGGCGCTTCTTGTATCCGGTCTTGTTCTTGTACTTCAGAATCCGGATCTTCGGTCCCTTGGTCTCGCCGAGAATCTCGGCGGTCACCTGGAACCGGGAAAGCGTGGCAGCGTCGGTGGTGACATCGCCGTCGTTGACGACGAGCACCGCCGGCAGCGACACCGAGGAGCCAACCTCTCCGGCGACCTTGTCCACCTCGAGGACGTCCCCGACGGAGACCTTCTGCTGCCTGCCGCCGCAACGAACGATCGCGTACACCGCGGAACCCTTCTACTGGCTAAATGCTGAGATGCCGCGCCCCGCATCCAGCTGCTGTCGATACACGACCGGCGATCCGGGCAGGCGCGCGAAGCCAGGCACGCCAACACCAGGCGCACCGGTTGACCAGAGTACCGGATAGCCGGTACCCAGGTCGAACCGAGCGGATCGCCGGATGACGAGGTCGTTACTCCGCCGTCTTCCTGCGGGAACGTCGCCGTCCCCGGGAAGACGACACGGAGCTGTCGCCCCCGTCGGAGTCGGTGGAATCGGCGTCGATGGCGTCGGTGACGCTCTGGCGCACCGAGCCTGCCGCCACGGCGACGGAACCGTCGCCTGCTCCCACCTTTTCGGCCACCGCTTTCTCGATGGCCATCTTGCCCTGCGTGCCGCGTGGCTCGGGCTTCGCCTCGACCGGCTCGGTCGACACGATGATCCCGCGCCCGTGGCAGCAGTCGCATGGCGTGGAGAACGCCTCCAGCAGGCCCTGACCGACCCGCTTGCGCGTCATCTGCACCAGGCCGAGCGAGGTGACCTCGGCCACCTGGTGCTTCGTCCGGTCCCGCGCCAGGCACTCCAGCAGCCGCCGGAGCACCAGGTCACGGTTGCTCTCCAAAACCATGTCGATGAAGTCGATCACGATGATGCCGCCGATGTCCCGCAGCCTGAGCTGGCGGACGATCTCCTCGGCCGCCTCCAGGTTGTTGCGGGTGACGGTCTCCTCGAGATTGCCGCCCTGCCCGGTGAACTTGCCGGTGTTGACGTCGACGACGGTCATCGCCTCGGTCCTGTCGATCACCAGCGAGCCGCCGGACGGCAGCCACACCTTGCGCTCCATCGCCTTGGCGATCTGCTCGTCGATGCGGTAGGCGGAGAACGCATCGGTCCCCTCCTCCCACTTCGACAGCCGCTCGGCCAGGTGCGGGGCGACGTAGCGGACATACTCGTCCACCGTCGTCCACACCTCGTCGCCCTCGACGACCAGGGAGCCGAAGTCCTCATTGAAAACGTCGCGGATCACCCGGATGGTCAGGTCGGGCTCGCCGGACAGCAACTCCGGCGGGCTGGCCGACTTGGCCTTGCGCTGGATGTTCTCCCACTGGGCCGACAGCCGGGCGACGTCGCGGCTGAGCTCCTCCTCCGAGGCGCCCTCCGCGGCGGTGCGCACGATGACGCCCGCGTTCTCCGGCATGACCTTGCGCAGGATCTGCTTGAGCCGGGCCCGTTCCTTGTCGGGCAGCTTGCGGCTGATCCCGGTCATCGAGCCGTCCGGCACGTAGACCAGGTAGCGGCCGGGCAGGCTGATCTGGGAGGTCAGCCGGGCGCCCTTGTGGCCCATCGGGTCCTTGGTGACCTGGACGAGCACCGACTGCCCGGACTTCAGCGCCGCCTCGATCCGCTTGGGCTGGCCCTCCAGCCCCGCGGTGTCGAAGTTCACCTCGCCGGCGTACAGCACGGCGTTGCGGCCCTTGCCGATGTCCACGAACGCCGCCTCCATCGAGGGCAGCACGTTCTGGACCTTGCCGAGGTAGACGTTACCGACGTACGACTGGCTGGCCTCCCGGTCGACGTAGTGCTCGACGAGGATGCCGTCCTCAAGCACCGCGATCTGGGTGCGGCCGCCCTGACGGCGCACGACCATGATCCGCTCGACCGACTCGCGCCGGGCCAGGAACTCCGACTCCGTGATGATCGGAGGACGGCGGCGGCCCAGCTCACGGCCCTCACGGCGGCGCTGCTTCTTGGCCTCCAGCCGGGTCGATCCCCGTACGCCCTGGACCTCGTCCACTGAGGTGGACCTGGTCGCGCGGGGCGCCCGGATGCGAACGACGGTGTTCGGCGGGTCGTCGGGGGCCAGCTCGGCCTCCTCGGTGCCCCGGCGGCGGCGGCGCCGACGGCGACGAGTGCCAGCCTGGCCCTCGGAGTCGTCCTCCGCCTGCTCGCGGTCGTCCTCCTCGGCCGAGGCGGCCTGGGGCTCCTCGCCCTCGTCCTCCGGCTCCTCGCCGTCCTCGGCGTCCCTGGCGCGGGCACCGCGTCCGCGTCCGCCCCGGCGACGGCGCCGCCTGCGGCTGCCGCCCTCACCCTCGGACTCGTCCTCGCCGGATTCGGCCGGCTCCTCGGTCTCCTCCGGCTCCTCCGCCTCCGCCTCCTCGTCCTCCGCCGGCACCGGCGCGGCCGCGGGTGCCGCGGGCCTCTGCACGGGCACCGCAAACGGGTCGGGGGCCTGGAAGAGCGGCTGGAACAGCGCCGACGGCGCCTGGAAGGTCACCGAGGGCACGGACGCCTGCCGCGCGGACAGACCGAAGGGATCGGCCACCACGTCCGGCCGCCCGCCGCTCTCCTCGTCGTCGACGTCTTCCATGTCGACGTCCTCGATGTCGAGCGGCTCGTCGTCCAGCGGCTCCTCGTCGGGGAGGTTGAGCCGCAGAGCAGCGGCGACCTCCGCCTCGGCGGCGCTCATCGCCCTGGATCGTTCCGGCTCCGGCTCTTCGGCGCGGGCACGGCGGCGGCGCTTCGGGGCGACGGGCTCCTCGGCCTGCGCGGCCTGCACCCTCTCCCCGGCCTGCTCTATCTCCCCTGCCTGCTCCTGCTGCGGGGACGACTCGGTCTCGTCGGTCCTCTTGCGGGTCCGGCGACGCCGCGCGGGCACGGCCGGCTCGTCGTCAGCGGCCGTCACCGGCTCAGCCGTGGCCGCTACCGGTTCTGCGGCCGACACCGGTTGCGGGGCGGCCGGCGGCTCCGCGGCAACCGGCTCCTCGGCGGTCTTCGTGCGGCGGCGGGTGACGCGCTTGGGCCGTTCCTTCGCGACGGGCTCCTCCTGCGCGGGAGGCTGCGCGGTCGGCTCGGCCGCTTCCGGCGCAGTACCCCCTTCGGCCTTCGGCGCAGTGCCTCCTGCCGCCTTCGGCGCTGCGCTCTCCGCCGCCTTCGGCTGGGTGGCCGCGGCCACCGTGGTCACCGGCGGCGGCAGGTCGTCCGGCTCGGGCGGAGGCCCGGCCGGGCGGCTCGCCGCCCGGCGGCGCGGGGTCGTCGTGGACGCGCCGGACGGACCGGAGGAAACCTGCCCCCCGGCCTGGCCGCGTTCTTCCGTTGTCGTGTCACCGTCAAGGCTCACAGCCCCGTCGGTGGGCTCGTTGTCGAGCATGCGGGCGCTCTCCCGTCAGCCCCCGGGCACGTTTCCGCGCCGCGCGGAGGCTCTCGTCTCTCGCGGTCCGCCGGGCTTCCTGTCGGCGCCTCGGCGGCAAGTCTTATCGGTCTCCGCCTGCCCGGTCGAAGGCGAACGGGTCGGCGGGCTCACCGGTCATCGCGTCGAGCGGCCCCTGCGCCAGCCTGGTCACCGCTGGGGGTGACGGCGGCGCGAAGCCTGCCACGAGACGCAGACCCATGAGCGCGTCATCGGGCCGGACGGCAGGTGTTTCGTGCCGAACAACCATACGAAGTATGACACACGGTTGAACGGTCTCCTGACCTGCCGTAATTCCCGGCCCCTCCACGACGGCCAGCGAACGCACCGCCTGGCGGGCGTCGAACCGCCGCATTCCCTTCTTGGTCAGACGTTCGACCTCCACCAGGTCGGCGGCGAGGAACTCCTTCACCGCCCGCTCGGCCTCGGCGGGATCGACCCCGGGGAGCCGCAGCTCCCACATCGAGCCCTCCAGCCGGTCGGCGAGGTTCCCGTCCCGCGCCTCCACCACGTCGAGCACGTCCAGCCCCGGCGGCAGCGAGGCGTCGAGGTCGTCGCGAACCCGCCGCGGATCGCACGGACGGTTCACCCCGATCTCGAGGTACTCGGCCTCGCTCGCCACTCCGGTGGGTGCGGCGCCCGCGTAGGAGATCTTCGGGTGGGGGCTGAAGCCGGCGCTGTAGGCCACCGGGATACCGGCTCGCCGCACCGCCCTTTCGACGGCGCGGGAGATGTCGCGATGACTGGTGAAGCGCAGGCGGCCCCGCTTGGCGTAGCGCACGCGAAGGCGCTGCACGGTGGGTTCGGGCGCGGGCCCGTCGGGAACGGGTTTCAGAGCTCCGTCGTCCTTCCGCTGTCGGTCGATCGTCTTTCAGAATAAGCCGTGAGCATCAGATCACGGTGAGTGGCAGCAGTTTTCTGCCCGTCGGGCCGATCTGGATCTCCGTCCCCATCGTGGGGCAGACACCGCAGTCGTAGCAGGGCGTCCAGCGGCAGTCCTCGACTTCGACCGTGTTGAGCGCGTCCTGCCAGTCCTGCCACAGCCACTCGCGGTCGAGGCCGGCGTCGAGGTGATCCCAGGGAAGCACCTCGTGCTCGTCCCGATCGCGCGTCGTGTACCAGTCGACGTCGACCGGCTCGTCGGCGAAGGCACGCTCGGCCGCGGCCATCCACCGCTCGAACGAGAAGTGCTCGCTCCAGCCGTCGAAACGGCCGCCGTCCTCCCAGACGGCCCGGATGACCTTGCCCACCCGCCGGTCGCCCCGCGACAGCAGCCCCTCCACGATCGACGGCTTGCCGTCGTGGTAGCGGTAGCCGATGGCCCTGCCGTACTCCTTGTCGGAGCGCAGGGCGTCGCGCAGCGCGCGCAGCCGGCGGTCCACCGTCTCGTGGTCGCACTGGGCGGCCCACTGGAACGGGGTGTGCGGCTTGGGCACGAACCCGCCGATGGAGACCGTGCAGCGGATGTCGCGCGATCCCGTCGCATCGCGGCCCGCCTTGATGACCTTCTTGGCCAGGTCGGCGATGCCGAGGACGTCCTCGTCCTCCTCGGTCGGGAGCCCGCACATGAAGTAGAGCTTCACCTGCCGCCACCCGTTGGAGTAGGCGGTGGTGACCGTGCGGATGAGGTCCTCCTCGGTGACCATCTTGTTGATCACCTTGCGCATCCGCTCGGATCCGCCCTCCGGCGCGAACGTGAGACCCGAACGGCGGCCGTTGCGGGACAGCTCGTTCGCCAGGTCGATGTTGAACGCGTCGACCCTGGTGGACGGCAGGGACAGGCCGATCTGGCCGCCCTCGTAGCGGTCGGCGAGACCCTTCGTGACACCGGCGATCTCGGAGTGGTCCGCGCTGGACAGCGACAGCAGCCCGACCTCGCTGAAGCCGGACTCCCTGATCCCCGCCTCGACCATGTCGCCGATCGTGGTGATCGACCGCTCCCGGACCGGACGGGTGATCATCCCCGCCTGGCAGAAGCGGCAGCCCCGGGTGCAGCCCCGGAAGATCTCGACGCTGAACCGCTCGTGCACGGTCTCGGCAAGCGGGACCAGAGGTTTCTTCGGGTACGGCCATTCGTCGAGGTCCATGACCGTGTGCT
Source organism: Microbispora bryophytorum (assembly GCF_006874465.1). Taxonomy (GTDB): domain Bacteria; phylum Actinomycetota; class Actinomycetes; order Streptosporangiales; family Streptosporangiaceae; genus Microbispora; species Microbispora bryophytorum. The sequence continues at coordinate 233,272 of NZ_VIRL01000013.1, forward strand.
TGAACACGCGCGTCGGCACGCCGTCGCGGTTGGGGACGACGCGCATGATGCGGCCGTCCTGGTGATACTCGACGTCATAGAACTTCGGGACGTACACCCCGCCTGTGGAGGCGAGGCGCATCAGCAGCTCGTCGCGGCCTCCGGGCGAGCCCTCGGCCTTCCACTCGCGCAGCACCTCGGAGATCGCGATGGCGATCTGCTCGCCGTCGCCGAGGACGGCGGCGTCGAGGAAGCCGGCGATCGGCTCCGGGTTGAACGCGGCATGGCCGCCCGCCAGTACGATCGGATCCTCGTCGGTGCGGTCCGCCGCCTCCAGCGGGATCCCCGCCAGATCGAGCGCGGTGAGGAGGTTCGTGTAGCCGAGTTCGGTCGCGAACGACACCCCGAGGACGTCGAACGCGCGAACCGGCCGGTGCCCGTCCACGGTGAACTGCGGGACACCCTCGGACCGCATGAGCGCCTCAAGGTCGGGCCACACCGCGTAGGTGCGCTCCGCCAGTGTCTCGGGCAGCTCGTTGAGGATCTCGTAGAGGATCTGCACCCCCTGGTTGGGCAGGCCGACCTCGTAGGCGTCCGGGTACATCAGGGCCCACCGGACGGTCGCCTCGTCCCAGTCCTTGACCGTCGAGTTCAGCTCGCCCCCGACGTACTGGATCGGCTTCTGCACCTTGGGCAGCAGCGGCTCCAGGCGGGGAAACAACGACTCGACAGACATGTATCCAGGGTATCGGCTCCGGAGAGTGGCCCCTGCGGATCTTCCATCCTCAGAAGGGGCGCCAGATCCGGTCCGCCCCGCGCCCGGCGAGGCCGGGCGGCGGCGTGGTCCGGCGTGGGCGACACCGTCGCGTCACGCGTCCGCGAGCCCGGACCCGGCGCCCTGCGGGTGGGCGCCGGGTCGATCTCGCGTGCCCGCGGGCACAGGTCACCCGGGCCGCGACCGGAGATGGATCGCCTGCAGGATGGCCACCGCCGTCATGTTCGCGAACGTCGCCGTGCCGCCGTAGGAGACGAACGGCAGCGGCACGCCGGTGATCGGCATGATGCCGATGGTCATGCCGACGTTGACGAGCGTCTGGAAGGCCAGCCAGGCGACGATGCCGCCGGCGACAAGCGCGCTGAACCGGTCGCCGCACATCCGGGCGATCCGCGCGCCGCGCAGCAGCACCACGCCGAGCAGGGCCACCACGGTGACCGACCCGACGAAGCCGAGCTCCTCACCTGCGACGGTGAAGATGAAGTCGGTGTGCTGCTCGGGCACGAAGCGTCCCGTGGTCTGGCCGCCGTGGAACAGGCCCTTGCCGAACACCTCGCCCGACCCGATCGCCACCAGCGCCTGCGTGCTGTTGTAGCCCACGCCGCGCGGGTCGCTCGACGGGTCGATGAGCGCGGTGAACCGCGCCACCTGGTAGGGCTTGAGCAGCCCCAGCGACCACACCGCCATGGCGGCGAGGGCCGCGAGCACCACCCCGGCCACCACCCAGCGCTTGCGTATCCCGGCGAAGACGATGATCGCGCCGGGCGTCGCCAGCAGCACCATCGTGGTGCCGAGGTCGGGCTGCAACATGACCAGCGCCGCCGCGCCGCCCACCACCGCGAGGGACAGCGCGACTCCGGTGACCCTCGGCCGGTCCTTGGTCTTCCCCTTCTCGGACGTCGGGGCCAGCAGCCGCGCCAGCATCACCACCAGCGCCGGCTTCATGAGCTCCGCCGGCTGCAGGGCGAAACCCCCGCCCAGCAGGATCCACGAGTGGTGACCGTTGACCGTCGATCCCATCGGGCTGATGACCAGGATCAGCCCGATGACGGCGATGCCGTACAGGACCGGCGCGTACGCGCGCAGCCAGCGGTAGTCGGTCACCGCGATCGCGCTGTAGAGGGCCAGGCCGATGAGCAGGTTGAGCACGTGCTTCTTGGCCATGCCCGTCGGCTCGATCGACGACCACGTCCGGGTGGCCGACCACACCAGCAGCGTGCCGACCGCGCCGAGCGCGACCACCGCGCCGAACAGCAGCCAGTCCATCCGCCAGACGACCGATCCCCGTCCGACGACGCGGCTCGCGAACGACCTCCGCCGTACCCCGAGGGCTTCAGTCATGGCAGGTCCGCCTCACTGCGTTTCGCGGCTGATGGCCGGCAGCCGCGTCACCGGTTTGCCGTCCGGAAGCGCCGGCTTGAGCGGCTTGCCGTCGTCTCCCTTGCCGATGCCGAAGATCCCCTCCCAGATGCGCCGCGCCGCGGGCGCGGCGGTCGAGGCGCCGAAGCCGCCCTGCGCCACCATCACGACGGTGACCAGCCGGGGATTGTCCGCGGGTGCGAAGGACGCGAACCACGACGTGTCCTCCTTGCCGTAGACCTCCGCCGTACCGGTCTTGCCGCCGATCTTGACGACGTTCATCGGGAACCCGCGGAACGCACCCGCGGCCGTGCCGTCCGAGGGGACCTCGCTGAGGGCCTTGCGGATGTAGGTGCGGGTCTCGTCGTTGACCGGCAGGTGGCCCATGATCGGGACCGGGATCTCCTGCTTAAGGGTGCCGTCCGGACGCATCAGCGCCCAGCCGACACGCGGGCTGCGCACGTTGCCGTCGCCCAGCAGCGCCGCGTACGCCCGAGCGAGCTGGAGCGGGGTGACCAGGACGTCGCCCTGCCCGATCGAGAGGTTGACCGCCTCGTAGGCGTGGAAGATCATGCCCTCCAGGCAGTTCTCGTTGGCGAGCCGCTTGGCGAACGCGGCCCGGCTCTGGTCCTTCATGTCCGGATAGCCGATCTTGGCGCGCTTGCACATCTCCGACTTGGTGGAGTTGTACAGGTCGAGCTTCCACGCCCGGGTCGGGATGCGGCCCGCGGACTCGCCGGGCAGGTCGATGCCGGTGCGCTTGCCGAAGCCGTAGGCCTTGGCCATGTTCGGCATCGGCTCCTTGACCTTGGCCTTGGGCGTCTTGCCGCCGTCGCGCAGCCACTCCTCGTATCCGGCCTTGTAGAACACGGTGTCGCACGACTTGACCAGCGCCTCGTGCAGCGAGATCGCGCCCAGGCTCATGCCGCCCGCGTTCGGGTACGCCCGGCCCTCGACGTTGTAGGAACCCGGGCACTGGTAGGTGCCGTGCAGGGGCTCGCCGTCGGCGATCATCGCCGACGCCGAGCTGATCTTGAAGGTCGAACCCGGAGCGTACTCGCCGGCGATCGCCCGCGACACCAGCGGCTTGCCCGACTTGTCCGACAGCAGCCGCCGGTAGTCCTTCTCCAAGATGCCGCCCGTCCAGACCTTGGGGTCGTACGTCGGCCGGCTGGCCATCGCGATCACGCGGCCGGTCTTGATGTCGAGCACCACGGCGGCGGCGCCGTCCGAGTTCGGCACCTCCCGTATGGCCTGATCGATCGACTTCTCGACGATGCGCTGCACGTTGGCGTCGATGCTGGTCACCAGGACGTCGCCGGGGACCGGGTCGGACTGCTGGTTGACCGTGATGACCTTGCCCATCCGGTCGACCTGGACGTTGCGCAGACCGGGCGCGCCGCGCAGGGCGGAGTCGTAGGTGCGCTCCAGCCCGTCGCGGCCGGTGAGGTCGACGCCCGAGTAGTCGGCCTTGAGACCCTCGCGCTTTTCCAGCTCGCTCTGCGTCACCGGCTGCAGGTAGCCGAGGAGCTGGGCGGCGTCCTTGCCGTTGGGATAGTCACGCATCGCCTGGATGTCGGCTGTGACGCCGGGGAAGTCCTCCTGGCGTTCCAGGATCTGCAGCGCCGCCCGCGGGTTGACGTTGCTGGCGACCGGGATCGGCGTGTACGGCGAGCCGGGCCAGCACGGGCGGCTGATGCCGGGCCCGCAGGCACGGATCTCCTGCTTCAGCTTCGACAGCGGCACCTTCAGCACGGCGGACAGCCGCCGCAGGACCGCGTCGCCGCCGTCCTGCATCCGCTCCAACCGGCCGCGGTCCACGGAGACCACCAGCGTCGTACGGTTGCGCACGAGCGGGCGCCCGGAGGAGTCGAGGATCGCCCCTCTCAGGGCGGGGACCCGCACCTCACGGGTGCGCGTCTCCGTCGCGACCGTGACGAACCGCGATCCCTGCACCACCTGGACCTGCCACAGCCGGACGACGAGCACCACGATCATGGCGATGACCAGCACCTGCAGGACGAGCAGGCGTCCGCGCAAACGTGTCATGCCGTCCCCCGTCTATAGCTCGGCACGAGCTCGCCACCACCGGCACGCCTGCGGTGGCCGCCGTGCGTGACCTTGACCGCCCAGAGCACCAGCGGAGCGGCCACGAGATTGCAGATCGCGGCCCGAGGCCATGCCGTGGCCAGCACGGGCCAGGTGACCCCCGGGGCGCCGATCAGCGCGCCCAGGCCCGCCAGCATGCCGGGCGCGACCAACGCGCACACCGCCACCGCGAGCAGCGGCACTCGCTCTCCCACACGCCCCGCCACGTAGCCGAGGGCGCACAGCACCAGCGCGTACTGGCCCAGCGTGTGGTTGGAGGGGGGCAGCAGGTCGTAGGCGAGCCCTCCACAGAAGCCGATCACCGCACCCGGCACGGGCCCGCGCCTGGTCGCGAGCGCGGCGACCGTCAACAGCACCAGGTCGGGCGCCCAGGAGAACAACAGCCGGTTGACCACGCTGACCTGGAGCACCAGAGCGACGAAGAGCAGTAGCGCGGCGAGGAGGTTGCGGGCCATCGGTCAGTTCCTCCCGCCGCGGGCGTCGTCCGCCGCGGCGCCGTCGTGCTGCCGAGGCGCATTGCGCGGCTCGACGGCGGCGGGTCGTTCATGTGCGGCGGGCGCCTCCTGCGCATGCGGCTCCTGCGCGTCCTGCTCGCGGGCACGCGGCTCCTGCGCGTCCTGCTCGCGGGCACGCGGCTCCTGGGCGTACTGCTCCCCGTCCACCGCCTGCGTGCCGTGCCGGCCACGCCGCTCCGGCGCGGCCTCGGGCCGCCCCTCGCGCGCCTGCCGCTCGGTCGTGGCCCGCGACTCGTCGCCCCCGCCGCGACCCCGATCGCCGAGCCCCCACTCGGCCTCCAGCGAAGTGCGTCCCTGCCCGCGGCCGTCGTCACCGCGCCGCTGGTCCTCGCGGGGCGGCTTCGGCGGCGGCGGCTTCGCGGGCAGCACCGCGTCGCGCGGATCACGCTTGGGCGCCGCGACCACCACGCCGACGACGTCCAGCGCGGAGAAGTCGGTGAAGGGCCGCGCGTAGGCCGTCCTGGTCACCTCACCCGGCGTGTTGTCGACCCGCTCGACCACGCCGATCGGCACTCCCGGCACGTACGGCTTGCTCTGCTGAGAACCGAACGAGACGATCCGGCGGCCGACGCCGATCGGCACGGTGGAGTCGAGCAGGCGGAACCTGATGAGGTTGCCGCCGCCGCCCGCCTCGCCGAGGCCGCTCACGACGCCGAGCTCGTTGCCGCCCTCCAGCCTGGCTCCGGCGGACAGGGCCGGGTCGCTCAGCAGGGCCACCGTCGAGCCGGCCGGGCCTGTCTGCACGACGCGGCCGACCAACCCGGCATCGCTGAGCACCGTCATGTCGGGCCGGATCCCGTCACCGGTGCCGGCGTCGATCTCGACCGTGTCCTCGAAACCTGCGACCGTACGCCGCGCGACGACCTGGGCCGGCACGATGCGGTAGCGGCCAAGCCCCGCCAGACCGAGCATGCGGTCCAGTTTCTCGGCCCGCCCCTTGTCGAGCCGCTGCGCCGACACCTCGTCCCGGAGCCGCGCGTTCTCCTTGCGCAGGTCGGCGATGGCGCGCTGGGCGGAGGGCGCGTCGCGCAGCATGCCGACGAATCCGGTGATCGGCCGGGTGACTGCGGCGCCGACGCGCTCCACTTTGCCGAACACGGCGCCCGCGAAGTCGCGCACCGGGCCGAGGACGTGGTTGTCCCCGGCCCGGTGATCCACCGTGATGAGGATCAGCGCCACGGCGAGGAGGACTCCGAGCGTGAGACGGGCGCGGCGGGTGTCTCTCATGACGCTCCTTAGTTGCGGGGCTCCGGCACGAGCACCTGCTGGAGGGCTTCAAAGTCCTCCACGCACCGCCCGGAGCCGAGCGCGACCGAGTCGAGCGCGTTCTCGGCCAGGTGGACCGGCATGCCGGTCTCCTCGCGCAATCGGTCGACCATGCCGCGCAACAGGGCGCCGCCACCGGTCACGGCGATCCCTCGGTCCATGAGGTCACCGGAGAGCTCAGGCGGGCACTTGTCCAGCGTCGACTTCACCGCGTCGACGATCGCGTTGACGGGCTCGGCGATCGACCTGCGGATCTCTTCGGCGCTGATGACGACTGTCTTCGGCAGGCCGCTGACGAGGTCGCGGCCGCGCACCTCGGCATGGAAGTCCTCGCCTGTGACGCAGGCGGACCCGACGGCGATCTTGACCTCCTCCGCGGTGCGCTCGCCCAGCATCAGCGAGTACTCCTTCTTGGTGAAGGAGATGACCGCCTGATCGAGTTCGTCGCCCCCGACGCGGATCGACTGGCTGGTCACAATGCCGCCCATCGAGATGATGGCCACCTCGGTGGTGCCGCCGCCGATGTCGACGACCATGTTGCCCGTCGGCTCGTGCACCGGCAGGCCGGCTCCGATGGCGGCCGCCATCGGTTCCTCGATGATGTACACGCGGCGGGCCCCGGCCTGGTAGCCCGCTTCCTTCACCGCGCGTTGCTCCACGGCGGTGATGCCGCTCGGCACGGCCACGATGATGCGCGGGCGCACGAAGTGCCGCCGTTTGTGGATCTTCTGGATGAAGTACCGCAGCATTCGCTCGGTCACATCGAAATCCGCGATGACACCATCCCTGAGGGGACGGATCGCGACGATGTTTCCGGGCGTCCGCCCGATCATCCGCTTCGCTTCTATCCCAACTGCCACGATCTTTCCGGTCGTGACGTTGATGGCGACGACGGACGGCTCGTTCAGGACGATGCCGCGCCCTCGGACGTAGACGAGAGTGTTCGCCGTGCCAAGGTCAACAGCCATGTCACGGCCCAGGAATGTCAGCTTGCTGCCCATGCGGAAGGAAGCCTTCCTTCAGGTGGTTAGCGGTTACCGGGTTCAGCGGGAGTGCGGGATGACGCATCGCATTCGAATCGTAACGGCCTGTGCTCATGACTGGGCACATCGACCTCTCAAGCCCCCGGAAAAACCGCTGTGCCCCTGCCTAAGCTCGGTCACCACCTGGAAAAACACGAGAGGCCCCGGGTTTGAACCGAGGCCTCTCGCGTGGTAAAGACTAGAAACGGTCCGGAAAGAAAATCTTGATTTCCCGGGCCGCGGACTCCGGCGAATCGGAGCCGTGGACGACGTTCTCGCCGATCTCCAGGGCGTGGTCGCCGCGGATGGTGCCGGGCGCGGACTTCACCGGGTCGGTCAGGCCGGCCAGGGCGCGGAACGCCTCGACGGCGCGGGGGCCCTCAAGCACCATCGCGACCAGCGGGCCTCCGGTGATGAAGTCCACCAGTTCGCCGAAGAACGGGCGCTCGGAGTGCTCGGCGTAGTGGGCCTTGGCCGTCTCGGCGTCGAGCGTGCGCAGTTCCATCGCCACGATCTTGAGGCCCTTGCGCTCGATGCGGCCGATGACGTCCCCGATGAGGCCGCGACGGACCCCGTCGGGCTTGATCAGGACAAGCGTACGCTCGGACACGGTCTCTTCTCCTAAGGTCGTTTGACTCGCCGTACACGGTGGCCCGGTGGATCGCAGGCCCACTCGTCACGCGTCTGGGGAGCTCCGGCTGAGGAGCTCCGACGCAACGGCAGCTTACCGGTCCGGGAACGCCGCTCCGATCGGGCGAGCCCGGTGACGGCGGGTGTGTGGCGGCGGGTCTGTGACGGCTGGGCGGATCGTCTGAGACAGCGTCCCCGTGTGCGGCTCGTGTGCGGCGGTGTGGTGGGTGGTGTCAGTCTGCGGGGCCGGCGCCCCTGGGGATGTTGTCGTCCTCCTCCGGCGAGGGCGTCGGCGCGGGGATCACCACCTCACCGTTTACCGACGCGGCGGCGGCCCGCCGGGTCAGGACGGAGGCGAGCACGATCACTCCGACCACGACGAACCCACCGACCAGCGCCCATATGTGCAAGGCGTCGATGAACCCGTCGACCAGGGCGTTCCCGTCGCCCTGTGCGGTCGCCGCGGCGTCCTGCAGCCGGTTCACCTGGATGCCGGTGCCGAGCAGGAAGCCCGCGAGCACGGCCGGGAAACACAGCGACAGCCCCAGCATCGCCGATCCGAGGCCCGCCGTGCGGAACGCGCCGACCAGCGCCACCGCCGACCCCGCTGCCAGCAGGACGAACGGCACCACCAGCGGCGTGCCCGACGGCGCCGGAACCAGCAGCCTGATCGCGGCCAGCCCCGCGACGACGGCCGCGAGACCGAGGACCGTCATCCGGGCCGCGAACGTCTCGGGCGTCCGCCCCGCGAGAACGGCGGCCACAAGCGCGATCACCGCGGCCACCAGGAACGGCATCCACAGGCCCTTCAGGCCGGGACCGCCCAGGGGACCGCCGAGCTCGATGTAGGTCATCTGCGCGGCGGTCGGCAGCACCACCAGCCCCACCGCGACGTTGACGAAGGCGAGCGTACGGCCGCCGAGCCCCTCGAACGTGCCGAGCGCCGCGAGGGCCAGCATCGCCACCACCACGACCGCCGCGGCGATGACGACCAGGCGCGGCGGCCAGTCGAAGGTGATTCCGACGCCCAGCACCGCGATGGCCGCGGCGGGCACGATGGCCAGCGCGAGCCGCCCGCGCTCCGCCGACGTCGGCCGGCCCGCGGGCAGGATCTTCCCTTCGGCCCGCGTCCCGCCGTCACCGGAGATCATCCAGAGCACCAGGTATGCCGCGGCGAGCGCCAGCGCCACCCCCGTGAGCAGCGGGTACGGCTGGAGGGTGACCTGCCAGGAGGACACGTCGCGGATCGCCCACAGGGCGAGGGCCTGGGCCGACAGCAGCGAGGCGGCGAGCGCGCCCGCCCAGATCGGCAGCAGCACCCGATGCCGGGGGCGTTCGGCGACCGCGACCAGAGTGGCCGGCACGAGCATGCCCGCGCCGATCCCGTGGAGCACCCGCAGCACGCCGACGAGCGTGACGGTGTCGGTGTAGCCCCCGGCGACGTCGGCGAGCGCGAGCAGCGTGAGACCCGCCACAAGGATCGGCGCCGCGCGGAACCTGCGCACCGCCACCGCGGCGAGCGGCACGGTCACCAGCATGGCGGGCAGCGCAAGGCCATGCGCGCGGATCATCTCGACCTGCGACATGCCCGGCGGCAGCAGCGCCGCCACGACGGAGATCGTGTTCGGGATGGCGACGAGCGCGAGCGGAAGGGCCACCAGGGTGAGTAGCCCGATGACGACGTCGACCAGCAGGGGGACGCGCACGGCACGGACCGGCACGGCGGTCCGTGCCTGCGGTACGGGAGGGACGGCCATGGTTGCCGACTTTAGCGCTTCGTTGCCCCTTCGACACGGCGAGCGACGAAGATGGCCGTTATCCACAGGGCAGTGAAGATCACTCCGAGGAAGAACATGACCGGGACCAGGAATCCTGTAGCGATTGTCAGGATTTCAAGCCCAGTGCCCGCAATGTACGCGTACGGGCGTTTCAGCAGGCCGGCGACCACCACGCACAGGACGGCCAGCCCGAGCCCGACGGTCAGCGCGAGCGGCGTGGACACGTGGTTGATGGTGATCGCGACAGGGCTGATGAGCGCGACGACGATCGCCTGCATCCCGAGGACGGTCGCGCAGAGCCGGCGCATGCCGGGGGTCACCTCGAACACGACGCTGCTCACTTGGCGGCCCTGAGGAGAATGCGCGCGTCGCCCGCCGTCACGACCGAACCGGTGATGAGGACACCGGAGCCGAACTCGTCGCCCTGGTCGGCCAGCGCGACGCCCCTGTCGATGGCGTCATCGAGCCGGTCCTCGATGTGGACGCGATCCTGGCCGAACACGGCCTCCGCCCGCGCCGCGAGGTCGTCCGGGCTCAGCGATCGAGGCGAGGAGTTGCGGGTGACCACGATCTCCTCGGCCACCGGCTCCAGTAGTTCCAAAATCGTGTCCACGTCCTTGTCCGCCATCATGGCCACCACGGCGACGAGCCGGGTGAATCCGAACGCCTCGGTCAGCGCCTCGACCGTGGCCTCCATGCCCGCGGGATTGTGCGCCGCGTCGATCAGGACGGTCGGGCCCCGTCGCACGATCTCCAACCGCCCGGGGCTGCTCACCTGGGCGAAGGCCTGCCGTACGACCTCATCGCCCAGCGGGTCGTCGCCGGCCGTCAGAGCCTCCACCGCGGCCAGGGCGCCCACGGCGTTACCCGCCTGATGCGCGCCGTACAACGGCAGGAACACGTCCTCGTAAACGCCCTTCAAGCCTCTGAGCTGGAGCATCTGGCCGCCCAAGGCGAGCTCGCGATTCAGCACCCCGAACTCCAGCCCCTCGCGGGCGACCACCGCACCGACCTCGGCCGCGCGCCGCATCAGCACCTCGGCGGCCGGCAGCGCCTGCTGCGCCAGCATGGCCGTCGCCTTCGGCTTGATGATGCCGGCCTTCTCACCGGCGATCGTCGCGATGTCCGGACCGAGGTAGTCCGTGTGATCGAGCGAGATGGGCGTGATGACGGCGACCGTTCCGTCAGCGACGTTCGTCGCGTCCCAGGTGCCGCCCATGCCGGTCTCAACCACGGCGACGTCCACGGGGGCGTCCGCGAATGCCGCGAACGCCATCGCCGTCAGCACCTCGAAGAAACTCAGCTTGCCCACCCTGGCGTCGATCATCTCGAGGTAGGGGGCGACGTCCTGGTACACCTCGGCGAACCGCTCCTCCGACAGGGGCTCGCCGTCGATCGAGATGCGCTCGCGCATCGACTGCAGATGAGGGCTCGTGTAGCGGCCCACCCGCAGGTTACGCTCGCGCAGCAGAGCCTCGACCATGCGCGCGGTGCTCGTCTTCCCGTTGGTGCCCGCGACATGAACGACCTTGTACGAATGCTGGGGGTCGCCGAGGATCTCCATCAGCGCGGTGATCCGGTCAAGAGTGGGGCTGAAATCCCACTCCACTCCCCGTGCCATGATCGCTTGCTCGACGGCTCGATATTCCACGACCCTCAGCGTACGGGAACTCGTGGCCGCCCCTTCACGAGGCGGTACGCGGTGCGGGTGATCTGAGCACGGGCTGCTCCACGACGCGGGCAGCGGACGGCTGTTGGAGTCGGGTGGGTCCGATACGCGAAAGCCCGGACACGCCAACCCCAGACATGCGAAAGCCCCGGCCAACCACAGCCGGGGCAACCCCCAACACCACAAACAAAAAAAGGGGGGGTGATGGTCAACCCCCCAGAAAATGAGGAAGGGCCACCCCAATGGGATGGCCCTCCACAAAGATTGTCCGGCGGCGTCCTACTCTCCCACACCGTCCCCGGTGCAGTACCATCGGCGCTGGCAGGCTTAACTTCCGGGTTCGGAATGTAACCGGGTGTTTCCCTGCCGCTATAACCGCCGTA
>NZ_VIRL01000138.1 GCF_006874465.1 Microbispora bryophytorum
TCCGGATCCAGCGGCCCGCCCCCCAGCACCTCCAGCGCCGCCCGACGCACATCCTCATCGTCGTCGCCGACCGCCCGCTCCAACGCCAGCGCCCGAACCTCCGGATCCAGCGGCTCGCCCCCCAGCACCTTCAGCGCCGCCCGACGCACATCCTCATCGTCGTCGCCGACCGCCCGCTCCAACGCCAGCGCCCGAACCTCCGGATCCAGCGGCTCGCCCCCCAGCA
>NZ_VIRL01000014.1 GCF_006874465.1 Microbispora bryophytorum
CACCGGCCCCCGACGCACCCGTCGTCTACGCCGGAACAACCGAGCCGCCCCTCCTCGCGACACACCGCCTCGAATACCTCATCACCGGAGCCACCCTCCTGATCGTCCTGACCGGCGGCCGCCTCATCTGGACCGTCATCGACCGGGCGCTACGCCCGGCCGAACAGCAACGCCACCTCGCCTCCGTCACCTCCCACGAACTCCGGACACCCATCGCCGGACTACGCGTCCAACTGGAGGAAGCACTACTCCACCCCGACCACGTCGATCCCCGCGACACCATCCGCAAAGCCCTGACGGTCACCGGCCGCCTGGAAGCGATCGTCCAGGACGTGCTGACCATGACCCGGCTCCGCGGAGGCCAGCCGGCACCACACGAACCGATCAACCTCACCACACTGGCCGCCACCGAGACCGGCACACACTCCGACGACGCGCGGGTGACATTCCACACGACCGGAGACGTGTGGGTGCACGGATCACGGATCCAACTGATCCGGCTGGTGAACAACCTCCTGACCAACGCCCGGCGGCACGCCAGGACCGGCGTCACGGTCCGCGTCGAATCCACCGACGGCCAAGCCGTCGTCACGGTCACCGACGACGGCGACGGCATCGCACCCGCCGACCGCGAACGCATCTTCGAACGATTCACCCGCCTGGACGAAGGACGACGCCGCGACACCGGCGGCACCGGACTGGGACTCGCCATCTCCCGCGACATCGCCCACGCCCACCACGGCACCCTGCGCATCGAAGACTCCCCCCACGGAGCGCGCTTCGTCCTCCGGCTGCCACTCCTCGACCGGAACGCGATCGACGAGTGAGATCTCCCGCAGCCGGACGCGGCGCTCCCCCGGAAGTGCTGCCGGAAATTCCTCGCACCGGCCTGCCCCCGAGCCTTCCCCGGGGCGTGCCGTGCTCGGACGACCACCGCTCGATCCGCGAGCCGGAGGAGGTTGCGATCTTTATGGGCAGCGAGAACGCGCCTGGACGGTCTGGCCATGAGGACACGTTCGGAGCCGAATGGGAGAGGCACCGGCCCGCGGTTTTCGGCGTGGCCTACCGGCTGCTGGGCGGCGTGGCCGATGCCGAGGACGTGACCCAGGACGTGTGGCTGCGGGCGGCCGGAACAGATCTGCAGGACATCGACGATCTGCGGGCCTGGCTGGTCACGGTGGCCGCCCGGCGGTCGTACGACATTCTCAAGAGTGCCCGTTTCCGCCGGGAGATCTATGTCGGGTCGTGGCTGCCGGAACCACTGCTGACGGGGCCGGACGCGTCCGAGCCGGTCCTCGTCGACGAGTCCGTCGCCTCGGCGATGCTCCTGATCATGGAGGAGCTGAGCCCACTGGAGCGGGTGGCCTTCGTCCTGCACGATGTCTTCGGCCTCGAGTTCGTCCGGATCGCCGAGGTGCTGGATGTCTCCGTGCCGGGCGCCCGGCAGTTGGCCTCGCGGGCGCGGCGGCGGGTGGCCGACGCGAAGCGGTCGTCGCCGCAGGCGTCGACCGCGGAGCGTGCACGTGTGCTGGCGACCTTCCGCGCCGCCTACGAGGCCGGGGATCTGGCCGGCCTGATCAGGCTGCTGCACCCCGACGCCGTCTACGTCACCGATCGCGGCGGCAAGGTCGCCGCGATGCGCAAGCCCGTCCGCGGTGGTGAACGCGTCGCCGAGGTGATGGTGCGTGGGCCGCCGGTGGCGTCCGGACCGCATCGACCTCGTCGAGGTCGGCGGCGAGCTCGCCCTGGTGTGCCACCGGGAGGGCCGTGTCTTCTCCGTGGACACGCTGCAGATCGCAGCCGGTCTGATCGCCGCGTACCGCAGGGTCCTCAACCCGGCCAAACTTTCTCATGTCTGAGCTGTCACAACGCGGGGGGCCACCTCGTCTCCCTGCTGAGAGCTCTGCTGAGAGCCCTGACAGGACAGACGAACGAACGCTCGCCGGCCCGTCCGAGCGGACCGGCAGGAAGACGATCATCCGCGTTCGCTCCGTGAGCCACACAAGCCCATCGATTCACCGAAGAGACAAACAGCCGAGGAGGCGATTCCCATGAAAGCGATCGTGGTGACGGACCAGGCCGCGGGAACGGCCGGGATGACGCTGGTGGAGCGGCCCGAGCCGCCGGCAGCGATCAACGACGTCATCGTCGAGGTTCATGCGTCGGGATTCGTCCCGACCGAGACGGAGTGGCCCTCGACCTGGACCGATCGCCGCGACCGTGACCGGACACCGTCGATCCCCGGGCACGAGATGGCCGGAGTGGTCACCGCCCTCGGCTATGGCACGACGGGGCTGTCGGTCGGACAACGGGTGTTCGGCCTCACGGACTGGCATCGCGACGGCACCCTGGCGGAGTATGTGGCCGTCGAGGCACGCAACCTCGCGCCGCTCCCGGGCGACGTCGACTTCACGGTGGGCGCGAGCCTGCCGATCTCGGGGCTGACCGCATGGCAGGGACTGTTCGACCACGGCCGCCTTCGGGCGGGGCAGAGCGTCCTCGTGCACGGGGCGGCCGGCGCAGTAGGGTCGATGGTGACGCAACTCGCGCGGGAGTTCGGCGCGTACGTCATCGGCACCGGACGCGCTGGCGACCGGCAGAAGGCGCTCGACTTCGGCGCGCAGGAGTTCGTCGACCTCGGTAACGACGCGCTGGAGGACGTCGGCGGCGTCGACCTGGTGTTCGACGTCATCGGCGGAGACATCCAGAGGCGGTCCGCGGGTCTGATCCGGCCCGGAGGAACGCTGGTGACCGTCGTCGGGCCGCCCGAGGCGCGGCCCGCGGACGGCCTGGCGGTCGACTTCGTCGTCGAGGCCGACCGTGCCCAACTGGGTGAGGTCGTCCAGCGGGTACGTGACGGACGGCTGCGGACGAACATCGGCTACATCGCGACCCTCGACGACGCCGTCGCCGCACTCAACCCGACCGAGCGACGCAAGGGGAAGACGATCATCCGCGTTCGTCCGTGAGGACTCGGGGTGAGGGGGAACCGCCATGACAGCCGGCGACCTAGAGGATTGGGCGAGGTACGGGTTCAGCGAAAGACTCGTCAGGGCCCTGTTCCAGGGTCTGCGTGTGGGTCTCTACGTGGTCGACCATACGGGGAAGATCCTCATGGTCAATCCGTATGCCGAGAGGCTGCTCGATCGTCCCGCACAGCAGTGGATCGGCGCCGACTCCCACGACCTGCTGCACCGCAACGCCGACGGAAGCCCGATCTCCCGGGAGGACTGCCCGCTTTCGGGCGCGTTCTCCGAGGGGGTGTACGTCCGCAGCGAGGAGTCGTGGTTCACTCGCGGGTCCGGCGGCCTGGTCCCCCTGGGCGTGATGGTGGCTCCGCTCCCGATGGGCGGGGAGGAGGACATGGGCTCGGTGGTCCTGTTCTACGACCTGTGGCGGCACAAGGCCGTGGAGCAGAAGCAGGCGGCCGCCCTTGCGGCAATGGAGAAGCTGACCGACCGGCTGTCGCTGATGGCCGAGACCAGCACCGTGCTGGCCTCCACGCTGCAGGTCGATGAGGCGCTGCGGCGGCTGTCCCGGCTGCTGGTGCCCCGGCTGGCCGACTGGGCGATCATCGACCTGCTCAGCCCCGGCGGCAACGGGGTGGACCGGGTGGCGGTCGTGGTCAAGCAGGGTCGGAGCGGTGTCAAGTGCAGGGGGCTGGAGGGGCCGCTTCCGGCGTTTCCCGAGACCTCCCAGGCGCCGATGGCGCGAGTGCTGCGCGGCGGCCCCGCGGTGCTGCTGGGCCCCGAGGATCTGGCCGAGCGAATCGACCCGGAGAAGGAGCGCAGCGTCCTGCGGCGGCGGCCGTACGAGGAGTTGGGCGCCCATTCGGCCATCGTCGCGCCGCTGCGCACACCGCGCCGGGTGCTGGGTGCGCTCACCCTGGCCCGGTGCGAGACCTCCTCGGTGTACGACTCGGCCGATCTGTCCCTTGTTGGCGACATCGCCGGCCGGGCGGGGCTCGCCGTGGACAACGCGGACATGTTCGAGGAGCAGCGCCGGTTCGCCTCCACCACGTCGCACGAGCTCAGAACGCCGCTCGCCGCCCTTCGCGCCCGGCTGGACGAGGCGGTGCTCTACCCCGCCGACGTCGACCCGCGCCAGACCATCAAGGAGGTCCTGACGGTCGTCGATCGCCTGAAAACGATCATCGACGACCTGCTGGTGCTGGCTCGGCTCCGTGCCGGTGACCCGGCGGCGTACGAGCCGATCGACGTCGGCGCGCTGGTGACGGAGGAGGCGGCGGCTCTGACGGGCGGCGTCCCGGTCCACGTCGACGCCGACCGCGATGTGCGCGTTCTGGGCAACCGGATCCAGTTGATCCGGGTCATCGACAACCTCCTGGTCAACGCCCGGCGGCATGCCTGCACAACGGTCGAGGTCACCGTGCGACGAGCGGAGGGCTCGGCCGTCATCAGCGTGCAGGACGACGGCGCCGGAATCGCGCCGCAGGACCGGGAGCGCGTCTTCGAGCCCTTCGTCCGGCTGGACGACGGCCGGCGCAGGGAGCCCGGAGGCAGCGGGCTCGGCCTGGCCATCTCGCGCGACATCGCCCACGCCCACAACGGGACCCTCACGACCGAAGACTCATCGCGCGGTGCCAGGTTCGTGCTCCGGCTTCCCACCACGGACCGGCGTCCGCCGGCTCCCGGCACCCGCGGTTCCGCGCCTGATCGGCCGGTCACCCACGGGGATTCACGGGTAGAGGAAGCGTAGCGAGCGGCGTCGCGGACACGGCCCGGCCGCGTGATCGTCGCCGTAGCAGTGATCGGGGCGGCCTCGACACCGACGGTGCGGCATGACCTGACGCTTGGCGTTGGCTGAAGTTTCGAGTCCCACATCGAGCCATACAAGCGACGTGTTAGGCGATGATTCCATGAAAATCCACCGCATCAGAAAAACAATGCACAGCGTGGGGATCTCCACCATCCGGTATGGACTGGTGATCAACCTTCTGGAGATCGGGCGAATAAAATTCGAAGACTACGAGGTGGAGAACATTCGCCCCCTGGTGACCTCAAGCCCCCCGCTCGCGTGGCTTATCGCCAGGCTGGGGGAGAAGAACGTCGCCAGACTGCTCGGCGTCACTGAAATCGTGCTGGGCTCGCTGATCGGCGCGAAACCGATTGCGCCGAGAGCGTCGGCCCTCGGCAGCCTCGCCGCCGTCGGCATGTTCGCCACCACCCTCAGCTTCCTGGCCACGACGCCCGAGGCGTGGCAAGAGACACGCGGGGAGCCGAAGCTGTCGCTCGCGGGGCAGTTCCTGGTGAAGGACGTCGTGCTTCTCGGAGCCTCCCTGCTGACGGCGGCGGACGCCCTGCACGCCGCCGAGCGCCGGTAGCGGCCGGCCCGGTTCCGATTCCCGCAGGTATAAATTTGACATTATGCCTGGTCGAGGATCGGGAAAAGATCCTCCGCGACGTACCGCGCGCGGCGCGGCCACTCGCGAACGCATCATCGCGACCACTGCGGACCTGATGCACAGGCAAGGGGTCACGGCGACAACCCTCGATCAGGTGGTGGACACCTGCGGCGTCAGCAAATCACAGCTGTATCACTACTTTCCCGACAAAGAGGCGCTGGTCGCCGAAGTGATCGCGACGCAGGCGAACCGCGTGCTCTCCGCTCAGAAGGAGCTGCTTGAGCAGCTGCACACGATGCAGGAGCTCGACAAGTGGCGTGACGCGCTGGTCTCAGGCCTGAGCGAGCGCGGCTACCGATGTCCGATCGGCTCACTGGCCAACGAGCTCGCCGGCCGCTGCGATACCGCTCGCCGTACGCTGGCGGGCGCCTTCGGCACGTGGACAGGCGACATGGCGAGCACATTCGCCCGCCTCCAGGACAGCGGTGAACTGAGCTCCGAGGTCGCCGCGGAGGACCTCGCCCTGGAGGTGGTCGCGGCGCTGCAGGGCGGATATCTGCTCGCGGAGACCATGCAGGACGAACAGCCCTTCGTGCTCGCCCTCGACATGGCGCTGGGCTGGGTCAAGGCTCACGCGAGGGCGGATCACCAGAAACGACCGGATCGTCCGGGTTGAGGGATCCCATGTCCTGACAGGCGCCCGGCTCGTTCTCCGCCGGCCGCAGCCGGTCGCCGGCCCGCTGGTAACGCCGGCCCGCTGGTAACGCCGGCCCGTGCACACGTCGGCGAGCGCGCGCGGGTAGGGCTCCGGGCTACGTGCGCGCGTCGGAACGCACGATCGTCCCGAGGACCTCGTTGAACGCCTCCGTCGACGTCGGGTGGGTGTAGACGGCGTCGCGGAGTTCGGCCGCCTTGACGCCGTGCCGCATGGCGAGCGCGACGGTGTTGATGAGCTCCTGCGCGTCAACGCTCAACAGCACCGCGCCGAGGATCTCGTCGGTGTCGGCGTCGATGACGAACTTCATGAGCCCGCGGGTCTCCTCGACGATGTACGCGCGAGGCATCGCGACGATGTCGGCGACGGCCTCGCTTGCGATCTTCACACGGTGTCCCGCCTCGCGGGCCTCCTTCTCGGTGAGCCCTACCGCCGCCAGCGGTGGGGTCATGAACACGGTGTGGGGAATCGCGACACGATCGGCCGTCGAGCGCCTGCCCTCACCGATCAGCTGGTCGAGGACGATGCGGCTGTCATCGAGGGACAGATAGGTGTGCTGCCGCCCACCGCGTACGTCGCCGAGGGCGTAGATGTGCGGCCGGCTCGTGCGCAGGTGCTCGTCGACCTCGATCGCCCCTCGCTCGGTGGTGCGGACACCGGCGGCGTCCAGCCCGAGGCCTCGCGTCACGGGCGCGCGGCCGCTGGCCGCGAGAACGGCGTCGGTCTCCAGGGTGTGCTCCCGGCCGTCCTTCTCGTAAGTGACGATCGTGACGGCGTCGCGGTCGCGTACCTCGGTGACGCGCGCACCCGTGATGATCTCGACGCCCTCGTTCCGGAGGATGTCGGCCACGACGGCGGCGGCCTCGTCGTCCTCACGCCCCAGGATCCTCGCAGCGGCTTCGAACACCGTGACCTGTGAGCCGAACCTGCGGTAGATCGAGGCGAACTCGACGCCCTGGTATCCGCCGCCCAGGATCGTCAGCCGCTCGGGCAGGGTCGTCGTCTGGATCAGATCCGTGCTGGTCAGCGTGCGCTTGCTCGCGCGCAAGCCGGGGATGTCCGGAATGATGGGCTCGGCGCCTGTGTTGATCAGAATCGTTTCGGCGGTGATCGTGAGACGATCGCCGCCCGCTGTGACGCCGACGGTGTGCGGGTCGATGAAAGCGGCGTGACCGGTGACGACCGTCACGTTGTCGGCGCTGTTCAGGGAGTCGAAGTTGCCGGCCCGGAACGTCGAGGTGAGCGCCTGAACCTCTCTCACCGCATGCTCGTAATGCTCCTGCGGAGAGTCGCTCATCCGGGGTTTGCCCGCGTGATGGACGAGCGCCTTCGTCGGCACGCAGCCGATGTTGGGGCAGGTGCCGCCGTACATGCGGTTCGACTGCTCGACGAGTATCACGCGTCGGCCGAGACGGCCCATTTTCGCGGCCACGGTTTTGCCGCCCTTGCCGAAGCCGATGACGAGAACATCAGCGTGGGCAGTGTTCTCCCTGGTGTCCATGGTTCTCCCCGGTGTTCAGGGTGTCAGTCTCCGATGTCCGCGATTCAGCCATGGACGTGCCCGCGTACGGGAGGGTGAAGCGCCGAGCAGGTGCGGCTTGAGGAACGCGTGATCTTCGCCTCGGGCGCTTGGTTTTCCCGCCTTTACCGCGATTTTCCGGCCCGTGCGCGCCATCGACGTCTTCTCCGGGTATCGGGCGCTGATGAGCACCACACCCATCGCCGACCTCGCGTTGGTGTCCGATCGTCATTCCGCCGGCCTCATCAGCCGGGACGGATCGGCCGAGTGGTTGTGTTTCCCCCGCTTCGACGGGCCGTCCGTCTTCGCCCGCCTGCTGGACGACGAGGCTGGGCACTGGGCGATCCGCCCGGCCGTCCCGTACGAGACGACGCGCCGCTACGTACCGCAGACGATGGTGCTGGAGACCACCTTCCACACCGGGAGCGGCACGGTCGTTCTCACCGACGCCCTGCTCACCGGACCGGACGACGGCGGCCACCGGCTCGGCGTCGGTGTGCCGCACCTGCTCGCCCGGCGGGTGTCCGGCCTCGGCGGCGAGGTGCCGATGGAGATCGAGTACCGGCCCCGGCCGGAGTACGGCCTGATCCACCCGATCCTGTCCGTCGTCGACGGCGGCGTGACCGCCCGCGGCGGCGCCGAGTGGCTTGTGCTGACCACGCCGGTTTCCCTCGGCATCGGCGGCTGCAGCGGATACGGCGTGTTCACGGTGCGCGAGGGCGAGACACGGCACTTCGGGCTGCACCGCTCGACGCTGGAGGAGGCTCCCGCGCGGGTGTGGGACCAGGCGGAACTGGCGGCCCGGCTGGACCACACGATCGCCGCCTGGCAGTCGTGGTCCAGCCTCCACCAGGCTTATGACGGCCCATGGTGCGACCTGGTGCACCACAGCGGGCGGGTGCTGCAGGCGCTGTCCTTCCAGCCCAGCGGCGCGATCGTCGCGGCCGCCACGACGTCGCTGCCCGAATGGGCCGGCGGCGAGCGCAACTGGGACTACCGGTACACGTGGGTGCGGGACGCGTCGCTGACCATGGGCGCCCTGTGGGTCGCGGCCTGCCCCGACGAGGCGAGCGACTTCTTCGCCTTCCTCACCACCGCGGCCCCATCCCTGGGCAAGGACCGCGCGCTGCAGATCATGTTCAGCGTCTGCGGCGAGCACGACCTGAGCGAGCGCACCCTTCCGCACCTGCGCGGCTGGCGCGGCAGCCTGCCGGTACGCGTCGGAAACGACGCGTGGAACCAGCGGCAGATCGACGTGTACGGCGAGCTGCTCGACGCGGCCGCGCGCCTCGAACACCAGATCGTCGACATCGACGACGACGTCCGGCGCTTCCTCATCGCCTGTGCCGACACCGCTGCCGAGCGCTGGACGGAAAAGGACCAGGGCATCTGGGAGGTGCGTGGGGAGCCGCGCGACTTCCTGTACTCCAAGCTCATGTGCTGGGTGGCGCTGGACCGCGGCATCGCCCTCGTCGGCCTCCTGCACGCCCAGGATCGTGTGGAGTCCTGGCGGCGGACCCGCGCCGAGATCCGCGACACTCTGCTGCGCGAGGGCTGGAACGACCGCGTGGGGGCGTTCACGCAGTCGTTCGGCTCCGACGAGCTGGACGCCAGCGCCCTCATGGTGCCGATCATCGGCTTCCTGCCCGCCGACGACCCGCGCGTGCTGGCCACGATCGACGCGGTCGCGGACCGGCTCACCGACGACCACGGCCTGGTCTACCGCTACCGCACCGAGGGCGGCGTCGACGGCCTCGCCGGCGAGGAGGGCGCCTTCCTGCTGTGCTCGTTCTGGCTGGCGCAGGCGCTCGCCATGTCCGGGCAGGTCGGCCGGGCCAGGGAGGCATTCGAGCGAGCCGCCGCGTACGCCAACGACGTGGGCCTGCTGTCCGAGGAGATCGACCCCGGGAGCGGCGAACTGCTCGGCAACTTCCCGCAGGCGTTCAGCCACATCGGGCTCATCAACGCCGCCTGGGCCATCGACGAGGCCGAACGAACCGCACCGGCCGGAGGGGCGGCCGGCGCGGACCGCGGGAAAGGCGATGGGCAGATGGCGTGAGGTCACCGCCGAGTTCGCCGGCGTCCTCAGCTCCACGATCAAGCCCATCCTTTCGGTGGTCCTCGTGCCGTACCCGCGCGTCGTGCTCCGCCACCGAATCCGCCATGCCGGCCGGCCCCGGTGATGAGTTGTCGCGCCCGCGCCCGTCACACCTACGACGGGACACGACAAGGCGGAAGGATGACGTGATGAGTGCGGACACGCGGCTGGAGGAGCTGGGCGTGAGCGGTCTGGGCGAAGTCGGCGAGCCGGAGTTTTCGGGGCTGGCGGAGCGGCACCGGCGGGAGCTGCACGTGCACTGCTACCGGATGCTCGGGTCGTTCGAGGACGCCGAGGACACCGTGCAGGAGACGTTCCTCCGTGCCTGGCGGCGGCGGGAGACCTTCGAGGGGCGGTCGACGTTCCGGGCCTGGCTGTACCGGATGGCCATCAACGCCTGCCTGGACCTGCTCGCCAAGTGCCGCCCGGAGCCGGCGACCGGCGGTGAGGTGCTGTGGCTGCAGCCCTACCCGGACTGGCTGCTCGACGAGCTGCCCGCGAGCGAGGCGGACGAGCCGGAGACCGTCGCCGTCGCGCGGGAGACGATCGAGCTGGCGTACCTGGTCGCAGTCCAGCACCTCGCGCCGCGCCC
Source organism: Microbispora bryophytorum (assembly GCF_006874465.1). GTDB lineage: Bacteria > Actinomycetota > Actinomycetes > Streptosporangiales > Streptosporangiaceae > Microbispora > Microbispora bryophytorum. Next base: position 10,290 of record NZ_VIRL01000014.1, read on the forward strand.
GCGGGCCCGTGCTGATCCTGCGGGACGTGCTCGATGCCGCCCACCCCGGGCCTGTACGTCGGCCGCGACGCGGTGGTGAACGACTGGGTCGAGGACGGCTTCGGTCGCATGAAGAACCTGCGCGCCGTCCCCACCTCGGTGAACCGGCAGCCCGCCGTCGCCTTCTACCTCTGGCGGGAGCGGGAGGGCGCGTACCTGCCGCTGACGATCGACGTCCTGCGCATCACCGGCGAGGCGATCACCGAGATCGTCATCTTCCACGACGACCGGTTCCCGCGGCTCGGACTGCCGGAGCGCCTGCCGGCGTACGGCACGGAGTAAACGGCATGGAGTAGACGGCATGGAGTAGATGACGCGGAGTAGACACGGAGTGCTCCAGGGCCCTTCTGCACTCCTCCGCAGTGCAAACCCGTACGGCCGAAAATCGCTTGCCTCGCCTGGCGGATTCAGGAAACGTTTGTATCCATGCTGCTCTGACGAACAACACCCCGCTACATCGAGATACCACGGCGCCGACTCGCGCTGTAATGCCGCCCATTCATAACCTGTCCAGTAGAGAGCGTCTTTGTCTCAGCAACGCAATCGGCAGGAGTTTCTGCCGCCGTCCGTCCCGGCCACGGGGTCGGCCACCGTCGCCGTGTTCGCCTCCCCCACCAGTTGGATCGAGTCCGATGCCGTCGCCCAGTGCCACCAGGTGGCCGCCCTCGACGGAATGACGCACGTCGCCGCCATGCCGGATCTGCACCCTGGCAAAGGCGCCCCGATCGGCGCCGCCATGGCGTCGACCAGGCTGTACCCGTTCCTGGTGGGCTCCGACATCGGTTGCGGCATCGCCGTGTTCCCCGTCAAGCTCAAGCGCGCCGTACCCGAGAAACTCGCCGCCCGGTTCCCCGATCTGGATCGCGCGCTGCACCCCGAGCAGGATGCCGACGACTCGGCCTGGGGCGTTGTAAAGGGCGATATTCCCGCTGGTCACGTCGAAGGCCTCGGGACGGTCGGCCGAGGCAACCACTTCGTCGAGCTGGCGCGCATCGGAACCGTCTTCGAGCCGGGCCACGCGAGCCGTCTCGGACTCGCCACCAACGACCTGGTCCTCATCGTCCACAGCGGTTCCCGAGGGCTGGGCGAACGCATCCTCCGAGCCCACACCGCAGTCCACGGCGCGGGCCCCGCCCCTGATCCCGGCGCCTACCTGGCGATGCATGACGACGCCGTACGCTGGGGAGCGCTCAACCGGCGGCTGCTGGCCGCCCGGGTCGCCCACGCGCTGGGGACCGAGCCCACCGAGCCGATCCTCGACCAGTGCCACAACCTGGTCGAGGTCCGCGACGAGATCTACCTGCACCGCAAGGGGGCGGCGCCGGGCGACGGCCGCGACGTGCTCATCGCCGGTACGCGAGGCACCCCTTCCTACTTGGTGGCCGGCCACGCCGGGCCGGACGCCAACCATTCCGTGGCGCACGGAGCGGGCCGGAAGATGTCCCGTGCGGACGCCCTGCGCCGGGGCCGGGCCAAGCACACGGTCGAAGAGCTACGCCGCACACCGATGGGGTCGCTGGTGGTGTGCGGCGACCGCCAACTCCTCTTCGAGGAGGCGCCAACGGCCTACAAGCGCATCGAGCAAGTCATCGCCGACCTCGTCGACCATGACCTGGCCACGCCCGTGGCCACCACCATCCCCCTGGTCACCTACAAGACACCCGACCTCGGGTCCACACCCCAAACAAACCACCGGGACCATCGCCGCAAGCGAGGCCGGCCGTGAGCGTTCACCTGCTCCCGTAAGCCGGGCGTGGCCCACAGGAGTGTGCCTGGGCGCCGGCCCAACTGCTCGATCTCGGGCGCGGAGCCGCTCATCGGCGTCATGGCAGACAGATCTCCGAGCCGGACTGGGGACGAAATCGCCACCTTTGCGCTAGTTGCACGCCAGCCTTCGGCCCGTATCGTCCCCATGAGTGATCTCGTCTGCGCGAGAAGGGACCGGCATGTCCGACGATGCGGTGCGACGCGTTTTCCGATCAGTCGATTCGTTCGATCCTGACGAGTTCGGACTATTGCTGGCCGAGGATGCCACGATGGTCTTCGGAAACGCCGCACCGCTTGTGGGACGTGAGGCCATCGTCGCCGGACTCCGGGAGTTCTACTCCACCATCGGCGGCCTGCAGCATCGGATCGTCCGGAACTGGCAGGTGGACGCCGACGTCATCGCCGAGACCGAGGTGACCTACCGGAGGCTCGACGGCAAGGACGCGAGCGCCGTGGCCGTATCGATCTGGCGCACCCGTGACGATGGCCTGATCTCGGACTACCGCATATTCGTCGATCTCGCCCCCGTCTACGCGGTCTAGTAGTGCTCCAGGGACACTTCGCCGTCCTCGTGGTTGAGGTGGCATGAGAACGGCACCGGAGCACTGGACGATCGCTCGCTCACCGGGACACACCCTGCGCCGTTGACTCGGCACCGTGCAGGTACTCGTCGAGGCGGCCACGGACGTGGTTCCGGGCGCGTGCCAAGGCGGCCGTCGCCGAGAGCTCGTCGAGTCCGAGTGCCTGCGCCGAGTCGGCAAGCGCGTAGCCCTGTAGATCGACGAGCGCGAGAAGCTCACCGAACGGCTCGGGTAGTTCGCCGAGCGCCTTGTCGAGCAGGTCGTATACCTCTTCGGTCTCGTCGGCTTCCTCCGGGCCGAGGATCTCTGCGCTGCCGGGCCACTGGTTCGGGCTGCCGGCCCACCCGTCGATCCTGTCCTCGCCCGGGTAGAGATCCGGGTAGAAGAGCTCGGGCTCATCGGCATCGCTGTTGAGGTCGTCGAGTGAGTCCGCTCGGGCTCGCGCGGCCGCGTCGACCTCGACGGCGGGCGTAGAGCGGCCGTCCAGCCGCACTTGGGCATCGCTGAGTGCGTGCATGATTTTGGTCAGCTCGGCGATCCCTCGCGGGCGGGAATCTCTGCGTTGCAGCGCAAGGCCCACTTCCAGGGATCGCTGGGCGAGGTCCTCGGCGTTCGCGGGGTCAAGCAGTTCGGCACGCGCGAGGAGAGCGCTTCGCAAGGCCCCGGCGTCCGTCGCCGGAGACTCTTCCGCCACCGGCATCGCGTCGTCGGCCAGATCGTTCTGGACGCCGCCGGGACCAGAGCGCCGTCGAAGGAGCTCGCGGGTCGTGGCGATCTGTGAGACGTACGACGCGCAGTCCGGGCAGTCAGCCAGATGGGCGGTCAACGAACTCTGAAGGTGTTCGGGTGCCAGTCCGAGATCGCCGCCGAATCGCACCACGTCGGAACATCTGCCATCAGTCATTGAGGTCACCTTCTCGGTTCGCCTGGTCGCACCACGACAGGGCCGGCCAGGGGCATTGATCGACGGCGCGTCGCTCTCGGCGAATTTGGTCTATATAGTCCAAGTTACATAATCTAACACGCTCACGGCGGCCCTCTCTCGTGGCTGATCGGGGCGAGAGACTGCGGCTGCGGTCACTACCGACGCCCCGGGAGCGGGTGCGCGCGACGGGCCGCGTGCGCTTTGACACCGGTTGCAGCGGAACCTTAAGTTGGACGAAAGGGTCCACTTAAGGACGGCTTCCGCCATCGACCCGACCGTGAGACGCCCACCACTAGAGACCGTTGGGTCTGGAAGAGAGCACAGGGTGACAATCTCGCGTGGCTTCTTCGGCCATCACGACCCGCGCGCCGCCGATCTGCCGCCCGGCCAGCATCTGACGCACGGATTCCCCGTGCTGACGGCTGGGCCGACGCAGCTGATCTCGACGGAGAAGTGGAACTTCACGATCACGCCGGAGAGCGGCGAGCCGAGGCGGTGGAGTTGGGACGAGATGATGGCCCTGCCCGCTGAGGAGATCACCGTCGACATCCACTGCGTGACCCGGTGGACGAAACTCGGGACCCGTTGGCGGGGCGTCGCGCTCGACACCTTCTTCGAGGACATCGAGACCTCCTACGAATACGCGATGGTGCGTTCGTACGGGGGCTACACCACGAACCTCCCCTTGGAGGACCTGCTCGGGGGCAAGGCCTGGATCGCGTACGAGTACGAAGGAGAGCCGCTTCACATCGAGCACGGTGGACCGGCCAGGCTACTGGTGCCGCATCTCTACTTCTGGAAGTCCGCGAAGTGGGTGAACGGCATCACGATGCAGCGCTTCGACGAGCCGGGCTTCTGGGAAGGCTTCGGCTATCACAACTACGGCGACCCGTGGCGCGAGGAGCGGCACGCCGGTGACTGACACGAACACGACCGACGGCCCTGCTGGGAGCTCCGTAGAAGCCACTCCGCCGGCAGGGAATCACTGGCGCAGGGCAACGCTCATCGGTGTGCGCTCGCAGTCCTGGCATTCCCGGACGCTTGCACTACACGTCCCCGGCTGGACCGGACATCTGCCCGGTCAGCACGTAGACATACGTCTCACCGCCCCGGACGGCTACTCGGCCCAGCGGAGCTACTCGTTGGCCGAGCCCGCCACGCCCGACCGCGTCGCGGTCACCGTCGACCTCCTGCCCCACGGCGAGGTCTCGCCGTACCTGGCGGAGATCATGGAGATCGGTGACGAGCTCGACGTGCGCGGGCCCATCGGTGGATGGTTCGTCTGGGAGCCGGGGGACCCGTCCATCGGGGACGGCCCGGTGCTGCTGATCGCCGGTGGATCAGGGGTGGTGCCGCTGGTCACCATGCTGCGAGCCCGGAAGCGGGCGGGGGACTCGACGCCGACGATGCTCGTGTATTCGCTTCGCGGCCCTCGCGACCTCATGTACGGGCCCGAGCTGGAAGAGATGTCGGCCGATCCGTCCACGCCGGGGTCCGCCGACGTGCGCCTCGTCTACACGCGCAAGGTCCCCGACGGGCATCCCCGTCCCGCCTCACACCTCGCGGCCGAGGACATCCAGCCTCCGTCCGCGTGGCCGGAGCCGTTGGCGGCCCGGGTCTACGTGTGCGGCCCCTCTGGCTTCGTCGACCACGCCACAGGCCTGCTCCGCAGGGTGGGATACCCCGACGATCGCATACGCACGGAACGATTCGGACCGACAGGAGTTGAACGATGACCTCGGATTTCCCGACCCCGGCCGCGCCCGACGGCGGCGCGGAGTCCGCCGCGGTCTTGGACGGCAACGCCGCTGCCGGCGAGTTCTCCGGGATCCTCGCAAGTGACCCGACCGACGTCAGTGTCCGCTGCGGCAGCTGCGGCGTCGCGCAGGCATTCGGACAGCTGCAGGCCTATATGGGCGGGCCGGGAACCGTGCTGCGCTGTCGCGAGTGTGCGGCGATGGTCGCCCGAGTGGCCCGGACGCCTCGGGGGACGTGGCTCGACATCTCCGGCTCCAGCTCGTGGTTGTTCTCACCCACTCCGGGTCTCGCCTGACCGCGACCGCCCAGGCCAACGGATCGATGAGGGGAAACGGAAATGAAGGCAGTGGTCGGGGAGACGGTCGTGGCCGAGGCCGCGAACGATACGGTGGTCAGGATAGAGGGGAATGTCTACTTCCCTCCGGACTCAGTCGTGGCCGGCGCACTCCGCGACAGCCCAACGCCCTACACCTGTCCCTGGAAGGGGAAGGCGCAGTATCACGACGTCCTGGCCGGCGAGACGGTGCTCAGGGACGGGGCGTGGTCCTACCCGCGCATCAAGGAGTCGGCGGCGGCCCGTGTAGGACGCGACTTCAGTGGCTATGTCGCTTTCGATGGGCGCCAGGTGCAGATCGAGACCTGACCGATCACGGACCCACCGACTGTGGACGAACGAGGCGAGAAGAGAGCATGACGCGATCACCGGCCGCCGTCGAGGTGCGCAAGGATGAGACCACCCGCCTTTACGAGGCACTGATCGATGGCCAGGTCGTCGGCAGTCTGGCTTACGAGACGACCGGCGGACGGATCTCCCTCACGCACTCCTACGTGGACCACGACCACCGGCATCGAGGCGTCGCTTCGGCACTGGCGCGCTACGCGCTTGAAGATCTGAGCCGGAGTCAGAGCAAGGCGGGGGTCTACTGCGGGTTCGTTGCCGACTACGTCGAAGACCACCCCGAGTGGAAGGACGTCGTCGACATCAACCGCTCGGCCTTCATCGCCACGCGCACCGCGCGAGACACGAACAGCGGGCGGTGACGCGATGGACGATCCGCAGGTCACCCGTCGAGCCTGAGCCCTTCGTCACTCGACTCTGATCCGTCTCTCATGGCTGTCGCAGCGACTTCGGCTCGCATCCCGGGACCGTTCGGCGATGAGCTCAACGTTCGGACAGGCTCTCGATGTGCGCAAGTGCCATGTCGATCGCTGTCGCCATCGGGGTGACATCGTGCGCGGTCTGGGCCAGCATGTACCCGCCCTGGAGGGCGGCCATGAGCCCGGTCGCGAGCTGGTCTGCCGACGCCTCGGGCGGCAGCGCACCACTGTCTTGAAGCCGTCGCAACACGCCTGCCAGGAGTCCCTGCCATTCGGTGAACAGCCGGGACAGGGCTTGGCGGGCGAGAGCGTCATGATCGGATACCTCGGAGGCCAGCGAGCCGAGCGCGCAGCCGTAGGCGCCATGCCGAAGGGCATTGCTCTGGACCAACGTGTCCCGCCAGCGTCGCAGGCCCCGGATCGTCGAGACATGGCCGAGGGCGTCGCGCTCGCGCTCGATGACGCGTTCTCCCACGTTGTCGATGACGGCCCGCACGAGCGCGTCCTTGCCGTCGAAGTGGTGGTACAGCTGCGACTTGCTCACGCCGCTCGCCGCCAGCACGTCATCAAGGGTGGTAGCCCGGACTCCTTTTACGTACATCAGGTCGGTCGCGGCGGCGACGATCCTTGTCCGCGTCTTTGCACCGCGCGCCGTCAGGCGTCTGCCATTGTGCGAGTCAGCGGTCGTCATCACGGTTTTATGTTACCGATCAGGCTACTCGTTCCCGTCCTTGCGGGGCTGTCGTCCTCGGCTGCCGTAAAAGGCGCAAGCGCGAGGTCAAGCGCGGCGTTGAGCGGCCAAGGGTCTTTTGCGATCCGGCTCAGGGTGCTGCCCCCGTGCAGCGCCGCAAGAATCAGCATCGCAGTCTTCTGGGCGTCGACATCGGCCCTCCGAGTCCGGCCAGAGGAGGAGTCTGTGTCGCCCGTCGTGCCGGACCGCAGCAACCGGTCCACCGTCTCGGCGATGAGCTCGCGCCACCGATCAAGGAAGTCGGCTCGCTCAGGGACGTCACCTGTATGTCTCAGCGCGAACTCGTACGGCGACAGCGGGGTCATGAGCTCCTCGACGACCCGGCGGCGCCAACTGGCCAGCTTCGCCCCGTCGGTGACTCCGGCCAGACATGCGCTCTCGCGGGCCAAGACTTCCGCGAAGTGCGTCCTCATCAATCCTCCCGGCCAGTCGACACCACTCACGCATCCCGCCGCTTTATCGGACTATTTAGTCCACTTTATCTCCGGTGTCGCGATGCTCGAATCCGCAGACAAGGGGGGCGCTGGTCATCGGAAACGCTCGCCGGGGAGTTCTCGGCGTGTGCCGGGGTCAGGGCAGAGTGCGGCCGTCCCGCGCGAGAACGACCAGGCGCGAACGGGGATCAGCGTTCGACGGGGCCCGGCTCGAGCGCGGAGTTGTCCAAGTCACCCTTCCGCAGCCGAAAGACCTGAAGACGCAGGTCGTAGTACTTGTCCGTTTCCCCGACCCACTCCATTCCGATGCGGCGGGCGGCGCGGGTGCCGCGCTCGTTCTTGGGCCGTACGACGGCGAAGACCTCCTCCTCGCCGTTGCTGAAGGCATAGTGGGCCAGGGCATGACCCGCCTCGGCCGCGAATCCCCGCCCCCACGCCCACGGAGCGAGCTGGTAGCCCAACTCCAGGTCCTCGCCCTCCGGCGGCAGCGGAAGAATCTGACCCGAGCCTGCGACGCGCCCGCTCTCGGTCTCTTCGATCACCCACCGCCCACTCGGGCGCCCCTCGGATCGCAGAGGTGCGGCGATCCATCCGGTGATCACCGTACGCATCTGGTCGAGGTCGCCGACGTGACCCATCGCCGGGGCCAGCCACCGGGAGACCTCCGAGCTGCCGTAGATGTCGAGCGCCCCGGCCGCGTCACCGTGATGCCACGGACGCAGCCGCAGCCGCGGCGTGCTGATGGTCGATCCGGCGATAGTGACCTCGTGAGCCAACGCTGCTCCTCGATGCGGGGACGGGGCACGCCCGACGGCGCGCTTTGCGGTTGACAACGCTACGCTGTATTGGACTACGTAGTCCATCCAGACCCATCACCAACCGTCGCCACCAGGGAGTTGCCGATGGACCCGGCCCACGCGCGTGAGTTGATCGAGAGCGAACGGGAACGCATCAAGGAGCTTCTCGCGTACTCAGCCGCTGGGCGGGCGGCTGACCTGGAGGCGGCCGCCGATGCGAAGACCTCGCTCTTCGATTCGGCGAACCCGCTCGCCCAAGAGCTTCTTGACGATGCTGTAGCCGAGCAACTCAGCGCACGGTTGGCCGCACTCGATCGGGCCGTCGAGCGCCTGCGCGCCGGCACCTACGGAGTTTCGCTGCGCAGCGGTCGGCCGATCCCCGACGAGCGGCTTGAGGCCGACCCCGCGGCGGAGCTTCTCGTTGACGAGGCCGGGTAGGACGGCATCGCTGAGAGGTGGCGGTCTCGACCTCGTGCGGTGCATTACCCATCAACATCATGCAGTGCGAACCCATCAACCTCGTGCGGTGCGAACCCACCAGCCGCTCCCCACGCTGCTCGGCGCCGGGCGCGTGAAAGCCGGGCGCGTGAAAGCCGGGCTCGTGAAAGCCGGGCTAGTAAAAGCAGGGCGCGTCCATGCCTGAGGCACTTCAAGAACGACGGGCCGGCAACGACGAGCTCGTCGACGCTGATCACATGTCCGCTGCACTGACTGCTAGGCCGCCTGGGTTCGGCGACGGTGCGACCAGGTCTTGACCGCGGACGGGCGCACTGGCCACACGGATCGTGGCCGGCCGGGTCAGGGCGATTGCCGGGTGGTCGGCCGACGGGAAGTTCGTGTCTTTCCGGCCGCCGGGCGACCAGGTGGCTCGCTGTCCGCGGTGCGCGGCCACGTCCGGCCATGTCGACGTGCGCTGCGCGATCCGAAGCCTTCAGAGACTCCGGGCGCTTGAGAACAACAGAAAGGCACGGCCCGATGCACGACGTGACACCGGCGCTCAACCAGGCCCGTCGGGGCAGAACGACCCGGCTGGCATTCATATCCGCGGTGGTATCCCTGGTGGCCGCGTTTGCCGCGGTGGGGTCGACGATCCCGCTCTTCAACATCTACCGGGCCGAGGACGGGTTCACCAACGCCGGCATCTCGTTGACCGTCGTCGCCTACTCCGCCGCCACTCTCATCACCCTGTTGACGATGGGGCGGCTGTCGAATCATCTGGGCCGCCGGCCCACCTCGATCGCGAGCCTCGGCCTCCTGGTGCTGGGCTGTCTGCTGCTGCTGAACGTGCACGACATCGGCATCCTGATCGCCGGTCGGCTCCTGATGGGCCTCGGCGCCGGGCTGGCCAGCAGCAGCCTCACGTCCTACATCGTCGATGCCGCACCGGCCAGGCCGGCCTGGTTGGCCACCGTCGCCTCCAGCCAGACAGTCATGCTCGGCCTCGCCGTCGGCGCCGTCGCGTCCGGAGCCCTGGTCCAGTTCGGCCCCTGGCCGCGCGAGCTCATCTACCTGGTCGCCGTCGGCTTCCTTCTCCTGTCCGCCGCCCTCGTCGCTGTCAGCCCGGAGACGGCGACTCCGTCGCCTGGCGCCTGGTCGTCACTGCGTCCCCAGGTCCGCGTACCGGCCCGGGTGAGGCGTCTACTCCCCGTCGCGGCAGCGGTGTTCCTGGCCACCTGGGCGACCGGGGCCTTCTACCAAGCCTTCGTGCCGGCGCTGGTCGAAGATCAGCTCCACACGCGCAGCCCGCTCGTCCTCGGGCTGGTGTTCGCCGCCTACATGGGTCCCAGCGCTCTCGGCGCTCCCCTCGGCGGCCGGTTCACGTCCGCGGCCGCCCAACGCCTCGGCATGATCGTCTACCTGGCCGGATGGGCCGGCATCATCACAGCGATCGCCACTGGCACACTGGTGCTGTTCATCGCCGCAACCATCGTCGCGGGCGCCAGTCAAGGCATCGCCATCAGCGCCGCCACCCGCGGCCTGCTGCACGGCAGCACCCTGGCCGACCGGGCACCGATCTTCAGCGTGATCTACCTACTCTGCTACAGCGGCGCCGCTGTCCCCGCCCTGGTCTCCGGCCGGCTGTCCACCACCTTCTCACTGCCGCAGATCGCCCTCGGATACGGCGTACTCGCCCTCGTCGCCACCGTGTTCACTGTCATCGCTGCGCGCAACCCGCATCCCGACCCGAGCGGGAACAGCCAGCACGGGAGTAATCATGACGAACCTCACCGTCACCCAGACCTCACTCGACCCTGAGCAGGGCGCCGTCGGCGCTCGCCGGCGTCCGTCGATCGCCGCGCGGATCAGCGCGATGGGCCAAAGCCGGATCGGCGCCCTGCTCCTCCTCGTCGCGACGCTTGCAGCGATCGTCTGGGCCAACGTTTCCCTGGCGTCGTACGGGACGTTCTGGCGGACCCGTCTGATGGCCGGCGTCGGCGACCTGCATCTGGAGTTCACGCTTCACGCACTGGTAAACGACGCGCTGATGGCGGTCTTCTTCTTCACCGTCGGGCTCGAAGTGCGCCGGGAGTTCGCGATCGGCGAGCTGACGAGCTGGTCCCGTGCCCTGGTGCCCGTCGCCGCCGCCATCGCGGGCCTGGTGGCGCCCGCGCTCCTTTTCGTCCTCATCGCGAGGGGCTCCGGAAACGAGCATGGGTGGGGACTCGTGATCTCGACCGACACGGCCTTCCTCGTGGGCGCCTTGGCCCTGATCGGCCCCCGCGTCCCCGGACGCCTGCGTGTCTTCCTCCTGGCGCTCGCGGTCGTCGACGACATCGGGGCGCTCAGCATCATCGCGCTGGTCTACACCGAGCACTTCACCCCGCTGCCGCTCCTCATCGCCGCCGCCGGGCTCGTGGGGGTTTATCTCACGCGCTATCTCCGTAGCCGCCGCGGGCCGGTGTACGTATCTCTCGCGATCGTGGTGTGGCTGGCCTTCCTCGCTTCGGGTGTGCACCCGACCCTCGCGGGCGTCGCGATCGCGCTGCTGGTCCCCGTGTATCGCCCCAACCGCAGCGACGTCGAGCGCGCGCTGGAACTCGCGCGCACCTTCCGCCAGTCGCCCACCACCGAGTACGCCCGCGCCGCCGCCAACAGCCTCCGCGAATCCATCTCGATCAACGAGCGACTCCAGTCGGCCTACGCCCCCTACGTCGCGTACGTCATCCTTCCGCTGTTCGCCCTCGCCAACGCGGGCGTCGTGCTGACCCCCGAGGTCCTCGCCGGCGCTGCCGGCTCCACCCTGACGTGGGGCATCGTCGTGGGCCTCGTCGTCGGCAAGCTCCTCGGCGTCTTCGGATCGAGCGCGCTCCTGCGACGCCTGAACCTCGGCGAGCTCGGAGCGGGGCTCACCCTCGACCGCGTCCTCGGCGGCGCCGCGGTGTGCGGGATCGGATTCACCATCTCGCTGTTCATCGTGGACCTCGCGATCGACGACGAGCTCGCGCAGAACGAGGCGCGGGTGGGTGTGCTCGCGGCGTCTGTCATCGCCTTCGTGCTCGCGACGATCATCTTCCGGATCTCGGATGCCGTGCGCCCCGACGACGACTCCGGCATGACGCTCGCGCGCCCGGTCGACCCGGCACGCGACCACGTGCTCGGAGACCCGTACGCCCCCTTCACGATCGTCGAGTACGGCGACTTCCAGTGCGGGTTCTGCCTCAAGGCGTCCGGATCGATCCTGGAGGTGCGCGGCGTGCTCGGAGACCGGCTCCGCTACGTGTGGCGCCACGCCCCGCTCGTGCAGATCCACCCCAACGCTCTCGCAGCCGCGGAGGCGAGCGAGGCGGCGGCGGCGCAGGGCAGATTCTTCGACTTCGCGCGTGCGCTCCTCGACGATCAGGACAACCAGCGGCCGTCAGACATCATCCGGATCGCCGACGACCTGGGCCTGGACCTCGATCAGTTCGAGAAGGACCTCATCTCGGCCGAGGTCGCGGGCCGGGTGCGCGACGACATGCTCGACGCCGAGGCCATGAGCATCACCGCCGTCCCCACGCTATTCATCAACGGCCGCCGGCACGTCGGCCCGTACGACGCGCGATCGCTGCTTCGAGCGCTGACGACCGCGAGCGGCACACCGGTCGCCGAATGACGGACGACGACGCGTCTCAGACCGGCGACGGGATGCGACCGCCACCTCGACGGCAGTCGCCTCAACCGGCGACCGCGGCCGAGGGTCTGCGCGCCCAGCCGTTGCGGGTGCGAACGGCGCCGACGGCGCGGCAGGTCAGGTAGATGACGAAGGCGATGGTGGTGACATACGGGCTGATCGGGATGCTGCTGCCCAGCGCGATGAGGATGCCGCCGACCACGGACGTGACGGCGAACAGGACGCTGAGCAGGGGGATCAGGCGAGGGGAGGCGGTCACCCGGGTGGCGGCGGCCGCAGGGGTGACCACCAAGGCGAGCACCAGCAGAGCGCCGACGATCTGAATGGTCGTGGCCACGGCGAGACCCAGCACCAGGGTGAACACGGGGGACAGCGCCCGAACGGGCACGCCGCGGGCGGCGGCGACGTCGGGATCGAGGCTGGCGAGGGTCAGCGGACGCCAGATGACCGCCAGGACGAGCAGGACGACGACCGACACGCCGATCAGCCAGGCCGTCTGCGGGGTGTCCACGGCCACGATCTGCCCCGTGAGCAGGCCGAACTTGTTGGCGGCGCGGCCTTTGTACAGTGACAGGAACAGCACGCCGAGTCCCAGTCCGAACGGCATCAGGACGCCGATGGCGGAGTTGCGGTCCCGGACACGTACGCCCAGGGCGCCGATCACCACGGCGGCCAGGACCGATCCGGCCAGGGACCCTGCCACCACGTTCACCCCGAGCAGGAGTGCGGCCGCCGCGCCGGCGAAGGAGAGCTCGGCGATCCCGTGCACGGCGAAGGCCAGATCTCGCATCATCACGAAGGTGCTGATCAGGCCGCCGACCACGCCGAGCACGGCCGCGGCGATGATCGAGTTGGCGACGAGGGCCAGCAGCTGCCCGTAGTCGTCGTAGTTGAAGATCTGGTGCCAGATATCGGGACTCATGGCTGGACCCCTCCAGCGGGATCGGGGTGGTGTGGGGTGGGAGCGCCGACGATCACGTAGCGACCGCGGGCCCGGATCACCTCGACCAAGCCGCCGTACAGTTCGGACAGAACGGAAGATCTCATCACCTCGTCGGGCGTGCCGACGCGGAACCGGCCGCCGGCCAGGTAAAGCACCCGGTCGACCAGTGGCAGGACCGGATTGAGCTCGTGGGTGACGAAGAGGACTGCGGTGCCGTGGGCGCGCCGTCGCCGGTCGAGCAGGTCGACGATCGCGTGCTGGTGGTGCGGGTCGAGCGAGAGGAGCGGCTCGTCGCACAGCAGAAGCGCGGGATCGGTGGCCAGGGCCTGCGCGATGCGCACTCGCTGCTGCTCTCCTCCGGACAGCAGGCCGAGGGGCATGTCCGCGTACTCGTGCGCGCCCACCTCGGTCAGCAGGTCGTCGATGCGCCGCCGGAGCCCTTTGCCGCCGAGGGGCAGGCCCCAGCGATGGCCGTCGACGCCGAGCCGTACCAGGTCGCGGGCGCGCAATGGAGTGTGCGGGGCGAGGGCGCGCTGCTGGGGGATGTAGCCGATCAGATCGCTGCCCCGCCGGGGCGCGCGGCCGTCGATCAGCAGGGCCCCGGCGGAGAGAGGCAACTGGCCCAGGATGGCGTGCAGCAGGCTGGTCTTGCCCGATCCGTTGGGCCCAAGCACGGCGATGAACTCGCCGCGGCGCAGCTCCAGATCCAGCCCGGACCACAGCACACGCTCACCACGGCGCAGTTCCGCATCGGTCAGGCTGAGGACGACGGGTGTTCGGCCGGCGGGGGCGGCCTGCGATGCGATGGTGCCCGACTGCTCGATCATCGGCCCAGGGCCTTGCCGAGCGAATCGAGGTTGGCGGTCATCCAGCCGATGTAGTCCTCACCGGAGGGCAGGGTCTCGGTGACCGGGACGATGGGGATGCCGTTGCCGGTCGCCGCCTCGCGGACCTTCTCGGTCTCCGGGCCGGCGGTCTGGGAGTTGTAGACCAGAGCCTGCACCTTCTTGCCGGTGAACAGGGCCAGGGTGTCCCGCAGGACGCGGGGGGAGACGTCGTTGCCTTCCTCGATGGCCTCGCTGAACTCCTCCGGGGAGGCGTCGGTCAGACCGCACGCCTCGATCATGTACAGCGGGACCGGCTCGGTGATCGCCACGGCGGTGCCCTTCGCCGTCTGCGCGATGGCCGCCTCCTGCTCCTCCAGCGGCTTGAGCTTCTGCTTGAAGGTCTCGGCTCCGGCGGTGAAGGCGGCGGCCCCGGAGGGGTCGGCCTTGCCCAGCGCGGCCGCGATCGAGTCGGCCAGCCGCGCGACGGACGGGAAGTCGTACCAGACGTGCTCGTTGAGCTCCTCCCCGGCGGCCGCCGTCTTCCCGGAAATGTCGACCGCGTTCAGCACTTGGGCAGAGGTGCTGCCGGCGGCGTCGCGCATCGTGTCCATGAAGTCGTCGTAGCCGCCGCCGTTCTCGATGATCACCTTGGCCTTGGACAGCGCCAGCTGGTTCTGCGGATTGGCCTCGTAGGAGTGCGGGTCCTGGTCGGGACTGGCGATGAACGAGGTCACCGCGACCTTGTCGCCGCCGATCTGCCGGACGATGTCGCCGTACACGTTGGTGGAGGCCACCACGGCGACCGCGCCCGGGCCGGTGGACGCGCTCACGGCCGGCTCGGGAGATGCCGCGGGAGAAGACGAGCCGCCGCAGCCGGTCAGCAGCACAGAGGCCAGGCCCGTGAGGACGAGCAGGGAGGGACGACGCAAGGGGGAGGTGTTCATGTCGATCCTTGTCGATAATGACAACGGTTTTCATTTCCAAAGCTAGCATCGCCGCCCGGACCGGCTGCAATGGGGCAGGAGGCACCGAAGGTCACCGCATGGCCGTCGAGGGCTCCGTCGCGTCTGTCCAGCACGACGTGCACAGGCCGTAGATCTCCTCGGCATGGAAGCCGACCACAGCAGGAAGCCGGTCACGAACGCGGCCGGGAGGCGTAAGGGAGCAGCGCCGTCTCGCGGGCGTTCTTGACGGCACGGGTGATCTGGCGTTGTTGCTGCACCGTGACGCCGGTGACGCGGCGGCTGCGGATCTTGCCGCGGTCGGAGATGAACTTCCGTAGCAGGTCGGTGTCCTTGTAGTCGATGTAGTGCACCCCCTGCAGCGGGTTGCCCTTCTTACGGAGGGTGCGGCGGGGCTTTATGCGATCTCCTTGAGGTCGAGGATGTGGGCGAAGGGGTCGTCGTAGCCGGCCCACACGTCGGAGCCCGCCAGGGCCTCCTCCTCGGTGAGCAGGCAGGAGTCGAGCACACAGTGGAGGCGCTCCCGGTCGAGGTCAGGTCCGGTGAACACCAGGTGCTGGACCCGGTCGCCGGTGACGTGGTCCCAGTCGAGGCCGGCGGCCGCGCGGCGGGCGGGGGAGACCATGTCCCAGGCGGCCTCCGGCAGCGCGGCCAGCCAGGGCCCGGCGTCCTCGACCGACACGACGCCGGCGACCGCGTCCCAGGCGAGCAACCGATCCGGCCGGCTGACCAGCCAGAACCGCCCGCGGGAGCGCACCGATCGGGTGACCAGCTCGTCTACGGCCTCGAACAGGCGAGCGGGGTGCAGCGGGCGCAGCCGGCGCCAGACGACCGTGGTGATCTCGTCGGTCTGCGCGTCGCAGGGAAGCTGGGCGGTGGCGGGATCGACGCGTTCGGCCAGTTCCCGCGAGCACAGCCGGGCGCCGGTCACGCCCGGCAGCGACTCGGCGAAGACCGGGGTGCAGGGCGCGAGGTGGGCGAGCACGGCGCGGGAGAGCTCCGCGTCCTCTTCATCGCCTCCGTGCAACGTCAGGGCGGTGGCGTACTCGATCTGCCGGGTCAGGACTTCGGCGAGATGGCGCTGGTCGCCTGCCGCGGCCGGCTGGCCGGTCTCGCCGAGGAGGTCGCCGCGGGTGATGTCGACGGGCATGTGCTCGGCGTGCAGCGCGGTCAGCACGCAGGTCAGCCGCAGGATGTCGTGTGCCTCCTCGCAATCGAGAGCCTCGGCGACCGAGCGCGGCTCGACCGAGTCCCACAGATCGACCACGAGCAGCGACGCGGCGGCGGCGTGCCGCACCAGCTGAGGGAGAAGGTCCTCGCGCACGGTGCAGGTGACACAGCCGTGCGCGAGCCGTACGTCGGCCAGGTCGAGCACGGTGGAGGCGTCGCGGACCACGCGCTCCACCCGGCCGGCGGTCACCTCTCGCAGATCGTGGTGGACGGCGACGGAGCCGGGGTGGTCGCGCAGGAGGCGGTCGACGACGGCCGTGCGTGCAGAGGCATGCAGGCCCGCGACCAGGACGACGGGGGTGGACATGGGGGCCTCCGGATTGCGGAATAGAAATGACAATGATTATCGTTATCATCGCACAGGCTGATGGCGAGAGAGGAACGGCCCGTGGCCAGAAACGAGCTACGCCCCGTGATCAAGCTGCGATCGAGCGCGGGGACCGGCTACACCTACGTGACCCGCAAGAACCGCCGCAACGACCCCGACCGGCTCACGATCCGCAAGTACGACCCGATCATCCGCAGGCACGTCGCCTTCAAGGAGGAACGATGAAGAAGGGCATCCACCCCGACTACCACCTGGTCGTGTTCCGCGACCCGGGCGCCGGGTTCGCCTTCCTCACCCGCTCGACCATCACCAGCGGCAAGACGATCGAGTGGGAGGACGGCACCACCTATCCCGTGGTGGACGTCGACGTCTCCTCGGCGAGCCACCCCTTCTACACCGGGCGCAGCAGAGTGCTCGACACCGCCGGGCGCGTCGAGCGATTCAACCAGCGCTACGGAAGGTCCTGATGTCCGCGCACTGCCAGCTGACGGGAGCCGCGCCGGTCTTCGGCAATCGCGTCTCCCACTCCCACCGGCGCACCCGCCGGCGATGGAACCCCAATATTCAGCAGCGCCACTATTGGCTGCCCAGCGAGAACCGCTTTGTCCGGCTCACGCTCAGCGCCCGTGCGATCAGAACCGTCGACAAGATCGGCGTCGAGGCCGTCGTCACCCGGATCCGGGCCCGGGGAGAGAAGATCTGATGGCCAAGAAGAGCAAGATCGCCGCCAACGAGAGGCGTAAGGCCGTGGTCGTCCGCTACGCCCAACGGCGTGCGGAGCTGAAGGAGGTCGTACGCACCGGCGCTGCGGAAGAGCGGGCCTCGGCTGTACGCGAGCTGGCGCGCCAGCCGCGTGACGCGAGCGCGACGCGCGTGCGCAACCGGGACGCGGTGGACGGCCGCCCGCGGGGGTATCTCGGCACGTTCGGGCTGTCCCGGATCCGTTTCCGGCAGATGGCTCACCGGGGCGAGCTGCCGGGTGTGACGAAGGCGAGCTGGTGATTCGTGGCTGTCCCGAAGCGCAGAACCTCGCGCAGCAACACCCGGCATCGCCGTAGCCAGTGGAAGGCGACTCCGCCTGACTTGGTGCCGATCACTGTGAACGGACGCGAGCTCCTGGTGCCCCGCCGACTGGTCCGCGCCTACCAGCGCGGGCTCATCGTCCCCGACTGACGACAGCCGACCTCGCGCGGCCTGCCGGGGCGGGTGAGCAGAAGCCGAGGGAGTTAAGCGAAAACCGTACAGTCCCGCACAATTGGGCGGTGGAACGTCACGAGTTCGGTGCCGCGGTGCGCCAGTGCAGGAGAGCACGGCGCCTGCGGCTGTCGGGCTACCGATCGTCCGCCGGTAGGTGCAAGGGTTGCGAGGACTAGGGGATCGGGTATGTGGTGGGAGGTTCTCCGCGCCGTTCTCATCGCGGTAGCGGTGACCTGGGCGGCACTGGTCATCGCACTGGCAGTCGTGCGCCCCAAGGGGCCGCTACTGAAGGAAGCGCTTCGGATCCTGCCCGATCTCCTGCGTTTGCTGCGCCGGTTGGCCGCTGACCGCTCCCTGCCCCGTGGCGTCAGGGTCCGGCTTGGCCTACTGCTGGCCTATCTGGCGTTCCCGATCGATCTGATCCCCGACTTCATCCCCGTTCTTGGCTACGCGGACGACGCGATCATCGTTACTGCCGTACTGCGTGGGGTGGTGCGCCGGGCCGGCCTGGGCGCGGTCCGGCAGCACTGGCCCGGCAGTGACGACGGCTTCGCCGCGCTGTGCCGACTCACCGGTCTCAGGCAAGGAAACGAACAGAGCCTCGGGGACACAGCCAAGGAGCCCTGAGGGGTCACCTGAATGAGGCCGTTGCCGTACCCGTTACAGCAAGAAGCCCCAGAGCTTGATCGCTCCGGGGCATTTTGGTTGGTGGGGCTACCAGGACTTGAACCTGGGACCTCTTCCTTATCAGGGAAGCGCTCTAACCGACTGAGCTATAGCCCCGCACGCGCGACGAACGTTACCGCATCCCGTTTCCGGTGGCGAATCCGTCGCTGCGAACGAGGAAAAGCTTACCGTGTCCGGGCCTGTGGTCGTGCCATAGGGCGCATCCGTACGGCAGGCCGCTCGTGTGGGCGGCCGGCCGTACCGGTGGGGTCACTCGGCTTCGCTGAAGGTGACCTCGACACCGCCCACGAGGTCCGCGGAGATGTTGTAGATCACGGAGCCGAGGGTGGACAGCGCGGTGATGAGCACGACGTTCAGCGCGCCCAGCAGGGCCGCGTACCCGAGGATGCGGACCGGCTCGAACCAGCTCGCGATGTCGATCGTGCCGGCTCCGGCGCCACCGGCACCACTGGTGAGCTGGTTGACGGTGTCGGTGATCGAGGCGAAGACGCCGAGCGCCGACAGCACGCCGTACAGCACGGCGACGGCCACGAACAGCACGACGAAGCACACCAGTGACACGACGAAGCTGAACTTCATCGCCGACCACGGCTCGATCCTGCGCAGGACCAGGTGGGCCTTGCGCGGCGGGCGCACGCCGAGCTTCTTGTCCTTCTTGGAGGACTCGGCCTTGGACGACTCCGCGCGGTCTCCGGCCGGGCCGAAGCTCAGGCCGCGTACGGAACCGCCGTCCGTCGGGGGACGACCGTTGTCCACAGGCGGACGCCCGTTATCCACAGAGGGTGTGGACGCGCCGAGGCCGGTGGGCCGGGGATACTGCGCGGTCGCTCCGCCGCCATCGGCCCTGCCGTTGTCGGACGCGCCGTCCGAGGCCGTCTGCCGCTTCCAGGGCTGGTCGGCGGCCGAGGTCCGGATGCGCATGGTGTCGTCGGCCTTCGCCTTGTCGGCGGCGGTCACGTCATCTCCTTCGGAAGCCACCTTGGCGACGCTACCGCCATCGTGCGCCCGTGCGGTAACGCCGTTCGAAGATGACGACGGGCGAGCGCCCGTGGGTCCCTGCTTGCCGCCAGGTGTCCGCGGTCCGCCGGTGTCACTCATGCCACGCCCTCGTCTGACGGCTCGGGTGCGCATCCGCGGACCGCACTGTGTTCGGCGATTCGCTCGCTACGCTCGCTCATGCCTCGCCTCCTGCCCCGTTCTCCTCGGTCTCCAACGACTCGGCGTTGCGAGCGAGGGCCACAACGCTGTCACCCTCGGCCAGGTTCATCAAGCGGACGCCCATGGTCTGGCGGCCCGACTGCTTGATCTCGCCGGCGCTGGTACGGATCACCCCGCCGGCAGAGGTGATCGCGAAGACCTCGTCCTCGGGACGCACCATGACGGCTCCGACCAGCTTGCCACGAGCGCTGACAATCTTCGCTGTCAGTACGCCCTTGCCGCCCCGGCCCTGGACCGGGTACTGGTCGGCGGGTGTCCGCTTCGCATACCCACCCTCGGTCGCGATCAACACGTCGTCGCCGTCGCCCATGACGTTCATCGCGAGAAGTTCGTCACCGTCCACGAACCGCATGCCGATCACACCGCTGGTGGCACGCCCCATCGGGCGCAGCGCATCGTCCGAGGCGGTGAACCTGATCGACTGCGCGTTCTTGGACACGAGCAGCAGGTCATCACCCTCGGAGACGAGACGGGCGGCGATCACCTCGTCATCCTCGCGCAGATTGATAGCGATCAGGCCACCGGATCGCGGCGAATCGTATTCCGAAAGCCGCGTCTTCTTCACCAGACCGCTGCGGGTCGCCAGCACCAGATAGGGCGCGACGTTGTAGTCCCGCAGGTCGAGGATCTCCATCACGTGCTCGTCGGGCTGCATGGCGAGCAGGTTGGCCAGGTGCTGCCCGCGGGCGTCCCGGCCCGAGTCCGGCAGCTCGTACGCCTTGAAGCGGTAGACCCGGCCCTTGTTGGTGAAGGCCAGCAGCCAGTGGTGCGTCGTGGTGACGAAGAAGTGCTCCACGATGTCGTCCTGGCGGAGCTGCGCGCCCCTGACGCCCTTGCCCCCGCGCCGCTGCGCCCGGTACAGGTCGGTGCTCGTCCGCTTGGCGTAGCCACCGCGCGTGATCGTGACGACCACGTCCTCCTCGGCGATCAGGTCCTCGATGGACATGTCGCCCTCGTACGCGATGATCTCGGTCTTGCGCTCGTCGCCGTACCTGGAGACGATCTCGCCGAGCTCGTCCGACACGATCCGGCGCTGCCGCGGCTCGGAGGCCAGGATGTCCTGGTAGTCGGCGATCTGCGCCATCAGGCCGTCGTACTCGTCCTGGATCTGCTGCCGCTCCAGCGCGGCCAGCTTGCGCAGCTGCATGTCGAGGATGGCCTGCGCTTGGACCTGGTCGATGTCCAGCAGCGTCATCAGGCCGCCCTGCGCCTCGGCCGCCGAGGGCGACCGCCTGATCAGAGCGATGACGTCGTCGAGCCGGTCGAGCGCCTTGAGCAGGCCGCGCAGGATGTGGGCCCGCTCCTCCGCCTTGCGCAGCAGGAACCGAGTCCGCCGGACCACGACCTCGATCTGGTGCGTGATGTAGTGCCGGACGAACTGGTCGAGCCGCAGCGTCCGCGGCACGCCGTCCACCAGCGCGATCATGTTCGCGCCGAACGTGGTCTGAAGCTGGGTGTGCTTGTAGAGGTTGTTCAGCACGACCTTGGCGACCGCGTCGCGCTTGAGCACGATCACGAGCCGCTGGCCGGTGCGCGAGGACGTCTCGTCGCGGACGTCCGCGATCCCGGTGACCTTGCCGTCCCTGACCAGCTCGGCGATCGTGAGCGCGAGGTTGTCCGGGTTCACCTGGTACGGCAGGGCGGTGACGACCAGGCACTGCCGTCCCTTGGGGTCCTCCTCGACCTCGACGATGGCCCGCATGATGATCGAGCCGCGGCCGGTGCGGTAGGCGTCCTCGATGCCGCGGCGGCCGACGATCAGCGCGCCGGTCGGGAAGTCGGGGCCCTTCACCATTGTGAGCAGCCCGTTGAGCATCTCCTCGTCGGTGGCCTCGAGGTTGTCGAGCGCCCACTTGACGGCCTCGCCGACCTCCCGGAGGTTGTGCGGCGGGATGTTGGTCGCCATGCCGACGGCGATGCCGGCGGATCCGTTGACCAGCAGGTTCGGGAACCGCGACGGAAGGACGATCGGCTCCTGCGACCGCCCGTCGTAGTTGGGCTGGAAGTCGACGGTCTCCTTGTCGATGTCCCGGAGCATCTCCATGGCGATCGGCGCGAGGCGGCACTCGGTGTACCGCATCGCGGCGGCCGGGTCGTTGCCCGGCGAGCCGAAGTTGCCCTGACCGTCGACGAGCGGGTAGCGCAGCGACCACGGCTGCGCGAGCCGTACGACGGTGTCGTAGATCGACGTGTCGCCGTGGGGGTGATACGAACCCATGACGTCGCCGACGACGCGGGAGCACTTGAAGTAGCCGCGGTCGGGCCGGTAGCCGCCGTCGAACATCGCGTAGAGCACGCGGCGGTGCACGGGCTTGAGGCCGTCGCGGACGTCGGGCAGCGCGCGGGACACGATGACGGACATCGCGTAGTCCATGTAGCTGCGCTGCATCTCGGCCTGGATGTCGACCGGCTCGATGCGATCGGCGGGGGGCCCAGGCGGCGTGTTCACTTCCGTCACGAAAAGTCCTTCTGGTTGGCCGCGCTGCTCAGACGTCGAGGAACCGGACGTCGCGGGCGTTGGTGATGATGAAGTTCCTGCGGGCCTCGACGTCCTCGCCCATCAGCACGCTGAACAGGTCGTCGGCCTGGGCGGCGTCGTCGAGGGTGACCTGGCGCAGCACCCGGGTGTCGGGGTTCATCGTGGTGTCCCACAGCTGGGAGGCGTTCATCTCGCCCAGACCCTTGAACCGCTGCACGCCGTCGTGGAGCCGGGGGTCGCGCCGGCCGCGGGCGACGCCGTCCTCGATGATCGCGTCCCGCTCCCGGTCCGAGTACGCGTACGACGCGTCCTCGCCCTTACGGTCCCACTTGATCTTGTAGAGCGGCGGCTGGGACAGGTAGACGTGCCCGGCCTCGATCAGAGGGCGCATGAAGCGGAACAGCAGCGTCAGCAGCAGCGTGGTGATGTGCTGGCCGTCCACGTCGGCGTCCGCCATCAGGATCAGCTTGTGGTAGCGCAGCTTCGAGATGTCGAACTCGTCGTGGACGCCGGTGCCGAGAGCCGTGATGAGCGCCTGGACCTCGTTGTTCTTGAGGACCTTGTCGATCCGGGCCTTCTCGACGTTCAGGATCTTGCCGCGGAGCGGGAGGATCGCCTGGAACTTGGGGTCGCGCCCGCCCTTGGCCGAGCCGCCGGCCGAGTCGCCCTCGACGATGAACAGCTCGCACTTCTCCGGCTCCGACCACTGGCAGTCGGCCAGCTTGCCGGGCAGGCCGCTGCCGCTCTCCAGCAGCGACTTGCGGCGGGTGAGGTCGCGCGCCTGGCGGGCCGCGATGCGGGCCCGCGAGGCCTGCAGCGACTTGTTGATGATCTCCTTGGCCTCGCCCGGGTTGCGCTCGAACCAGTCGCGCAGGTGGTCGTTGCAGGCCTTCTGGACGAACGACTTCGCCTCGGTGTTGCCCAGCTTGGTCTTGGTCTGGCCCTCGAACTGCGGGTCGGCCAGCTTCACCGAGATGATCGCGGCGAGCCCCTCTCGGACGTCGTCGCCGCTGAGGTTGTCGTCCTTGCCCTCCTTGAGGAACTTCTGCTCGCGCGCGTACCGGTTGACGATCGTCGTCAGCGCGGCGCGGAAGCCCTCCTCGTGGGTGCCGCCCTCGGCGGTGTTGATCGTGTTGGCGAAGGTGTAGACCGACTCGCTGTAGGAGGCGTTCCACTGCATGGCGATCTCGACCGAGATGCCGTCGCCGTGCTCCTCGAAGTCGATGACCGAGTTGTGGATCGGGTCCTTCTTCGAGTTCAAGTGGCTGACGAAGTCGGACAGGCCGCCCTCGTAGTGGTAGGTGACCACCTTGAGCGCGCCGTCGATGATGTGGTCGGGCCGCTCGTCGGTCAGCTTGATCATGAGGCCCTTGTTGAGGAAGGCCATCTCCTGGAATCGGCGCGCCAGCGTCTCGAAGCTCCAGGCGGTCGTCTCGAAGATGTCCTGGTCGGGCCAGAAGCTGATCGTCGTGCCGTGCTCGCCGGTCGGCTCGCCCTTCTCCAGCGGGGCCGTCGGCTTGGCCGTCAAGTACTTCTGCCGCCACACGTGGCCGTCGGTGCGGACCTCGACCTCCAGGCGGCTCGACAGCGCGTTGACGACCGAGGCGCCCACGCCGTGCAGGCCGCCCGAGACGGCGTACGACTTGCTGTCGAACTTGCCGCCGGCGTGCAGCACGGTGAAGACGACCTCGACGGCGGGCCTGCCCTCGGCGGCGACGATACCCACGGGAATGCCGCGTCCGTGGTCCATCACGCGCACGCCGCCGTCGGCGAGCAGGGTGACCTCGATCAGATCGTTGTGGCCGGCCAACGCCTCGTCGACCGCGTTGTCGACGATCTCGTAGACGAGGTGGTGCAGCCCGCGCTCACCGGTGGAACCGATGTACATGCCGGGGCGCTTGCGGACCGCTTCCAGCCCTTCGAGAACGGTGATAGAGCTAGCGTCGTAGGACAAGTGCGAAATCCTCCTGCCGCGGACACGCGGCGGGCGACACCGTGGATCGGCTGCCCCTGCCGTGCCCGTCACCGTCGTGAGTGCCCCGATGCGCACCCAGGGGAAATCGGCCCCATGGGACCGGGGTGACGCAAACCGGACGTGTCCTTGAGTCCGTTTATATTCTACCGGTCCGACAGACATGAGGTGGCATTCACGGGGGCTGTGATGCCCTGTCGCTTGATGATCATGTTTTTGAGCATCCCCCACACGGAACGGGGGTCGGAGCCTCAGACGCGATTATGGGCCGGTTCGGCTCTCCTCGGGCCGGTTCTCGGATCGTCGCACGCCGGCGCGGGCCCCGGACGGCCGCCGGCGCGGGTCCCCGACGGCCCTCGCCGCCTCGCGCTTAGCCGTACGTGTCGCCCGGCCCACGGCTCCCCCGTACGCGCAGGCCGCCCGCCTGGCGCTGGCCCGCGCCGGGGCCGTGCACCTTGACGCGGGTCACGATGCCGTCGCCGAGCTCCTCGTTCAACCGCTTGACCAGGGTGGACGCGAGCAGCCGGACCTGGGTCGCCCAGGCGGTCGAGTCGGCGGCGACCACCACCTCGCCGTCCTCGAAGGTCTCCGGCCTGGTGTGGGCGGCCAGCTCGGGGCCGACGATCTCCGCCCAGCGGCCGAACACCCCGCCCACCGCGACCGGCTGCTCCCATCCCCGGGCCGCGAGCAGGTCGCGGATCGCCCGGCCGAACTGCAGCGGGTCGCCCGAGTCCCGTCGCTGGCCGCCCGAGCCGGAGCGGCGGCGCGGCTCGGCCCGCGGGAGCTGCCCCCGTTTCAGCGCGTCGGTCTTCGCCTGGGCCAGCTTCTCCCGCGCCATCGAGGCACCGCGCGAGGCCGCGCCCTGCGGGGACTGTCCACCGCCTGTGGATATCTCATCGGACACGGGTCACGTCACCCTCCATCACGTCGAACCGGGCACCGGCCAGCTCGGGGGGCACGTCGTCCGGCACCGCCGCCGTGATGAGCACCTGCTCGGCCGGGGCGACGATCTCGGTGAGCCGCCTGCGCCGCTGACCGTCCAGCTCCGCGAAGACGTCGTCCAGGATCAGCACGGGATCGCCGCCGTCGGCTCTCAGCAGGTCATAGGCCGCCAGCCGCAGCGCGAGGGCGAACGACCACGACTCGCCGTGGCTCGCGTAGCCCCGGGCCGGCAACTCGCCCAGCCGCAGCAGCAGGTCGTCGCGGTGCGGGCCGACGAGGGTCACGCCGCGTTCGAGCTCCGCCTGACGCGCTTCCGCGAGGCCCGCCCGCAGGTGCTCGGCCAGCAGCTCCTGATTTGTCCCCAGGGTGGGGATATCTGTGGATAACCCCGACGCGCGGTAGTCGAGATCGGCGAGTCCCGACGACGGAGCGAGAGTGGCGTACGCCTTGGCCACGAGCGGACGCAGCGCGTCCACCAGGCGCAGCCGCGCCGCCAGCAGTTCCGCGCCGTGGCGCACCAGGTGGGAGTCCCAGACCTCGAGCGTGCTCAGGACGTCTCCCGCGCCGGCGGCGGCGAAGGCCGCGTCGTCCTCCTGCCTGCGGCCGCCGCGCCGCCGTCCCACCCGCGTCGCCGCGGCCGTACGCAGGAGCGCGTTGCGCTGCTTGAGCACGCGCTCGTAGTCGGCGCGCACGCCCGCGAACCTGGGGACGCGGACGACGAGCAGGTCGTCCATGAAACGGCGGCGCTCGGATGGGTCGCCCTTGACCAGCGCGAGGTCCTCCGGGGCGAACAGCACGGTCCGCAGCACGCCGAGGGCGTCGCGCGGCCGGGGGACGGGCGAGCGGTTCACCCTGGCGCGGTTGGCCCGGCCCGGGTTGATCTCGATCTCGATCAGTGCGCGGCGGTCGTCCCTGACCACCGCGGCGCGCACGATCGCCCGCTGCGCGCCGTGCCGCACGAGCGGCGCGTCGGTGGCCACCCGGTGGCTCGAATGGGTCGCGATGTAGCCGAGCGCCTCGACCAGGTTGGTCTTGCCCTGGCCGTTCGGCCCGACGAACGCCGTCGCCCCCGGTTCCAGCACGAGTTCGACCTCCGGGTAGGACCGGAAGTCGGTGAGGGACAGGCTCGCCACGTGCACCCCGCCAGGCTAGTGCCGGTGCCCGGCCTTCGTGTCCCGGCTACGACGTGCTGTGGAGAAACGGCGCAGTGGGGAGAAGCGCGTGGGGGCGGGGCGGTTCGTCCACAGCCTGTGGAAGATCGGCGCCGCCGTCCCGCGGTCAGGCCGCGTCACCCGGACGAGCCCGGAATCCACACCCCTGTGGACGAACGTGGACGCGCGGCGCGGAGGCGGCCCAGCGCCCCGGGACACCGAGGTCTGAGGGCGCGTCAGCCCTCGGCCTCCACCGGCGGGGTGACGTCGGCGCCGGGAGCGTCGGCGCCCTTGCCGGTCTGGCCCTCGGACGAGGCGACCGCGTGCCCGCCGAACTGGTTGCGCAGCGCCGCGACCATCTTCATCGCCGGGGAGTCGGCCTGGCGCGAGGCGAAGCGGGCGTACAGCGCGGCCGTGATGGCCGGCAGGGGCACGGCGTGGTCCACGGCGGCCTGGACCGTCCACCGGCCCTCGCCGGAGTCCTCCGCGTAGCCCTTGAGCTCGGTGAGGTCGGGGTCCTCCTCCAGCGCCCGCACCAGCAGATCGAGCAGCCAGGACCGGATGACGGTGCCGTGCCGCCAGCTCTTGAACGTGTCGGGGATGTTGGTGACGGCGTCGCTGGCCTCCAGCAGTTCCCAGCCCTCGGCGAAGGCCTGCATCATGCCGTACTCGATGCCGTTGTGGACCATCTTCGCGAAGTGGCCGGCGCCCACGCTGCCCGCGTGGACGAAGCCGTCCTCGCCCTCCGGCTTGAGCGTCTCGAAGATCGGCATGAGCCGGCGGACGTGCTCCTCTTCGCCGCCGGTCATCAGTGCGTAGCCGTACTCCAGGCCCCAGACGCCGCCGCTGACGCCCACGTCGACGAAGCCGATGCCGTGGGTGCGGAGGTCGGCCGCGTGCCGCTGGTCGTCCAGATAGTACGAGTTGCCGCCGTCGATGACGATGTCGCCGTCCGCCAGCACGTCGCGCAGCTGCTCGACCGTGCTCCTCGTCGGCGCCCCGGCGGGCACCATGACCCAGACCGCGCGCGGCGCCTCAAGCCTCTCCACGAGCTCCTGGAGGCTGCCGACGTCGCTGACGGAGGGGTCGCGGTCATAGCCGACGACCTCGTGGCCGCCGCGCCGCAGCCGCTCGGCCATGTTCCCGCCCATTTTGCCGAGCCCGATCATGCCGATCTGCATCTGAGCCACCCCTCAACTCTGCACCGTCCACCGAGGCACGCGTACCCATGCATCAGGGGTCCATGCCCGCAGCAGATCGTACGCCCGGGGTGTCCGGGCCGCGTCAGCTGGACAGGCGGATGGGCATGATGAGGTAGCGGTAGTCCTCGCTCCCCCCGTCGTCCACAGGCTTGCCCCCGGTGAGGATGGCGGGCTTGGTCGGCGTGGTGAACTGGAGCCGCGCGACGTCGGAGTCGATCGCCCCGAGGCCCTCCAGCAGGAACTGGTGGTTGAAGGCGATGTTGATCTCGTCGCCGTCGAACTCGACCGGCAGCGCCTCCACGGCCTGCGCCTCGTCGCCGCTGCCGGCCTCCAGGACGACCTCTCCGCCGCGGAAGGTCAGCCGTACGGGGGTGTTGCGCTCGGCGACGAGCGCGACGCGCTTGACGGCCTCCACGAACGACGCTGTGGACAGATCCGCCCGCGCGGAGAACTCGGTGGGCAGCAGCGAGCGGTACTTGGGGAATTCGGGGTCCAGCAGCCGGGTCGTCGTCCGCCGTCCGGAGCTGGAGAACCCGATCATGCCCTCGCCGGTGCCGCCGGCCGAGCTCAGCGCGATCTCGACCTCCGCGCCGGTGCCGCCCAGCGCCTTGGCCGTGTCCGCCAGCGTACGGCCGGGGATCATCGCCACCGCCTGGAAGCCGGGCTGCTCGGGCTGCCACTTCAACTCGCGTACGGCGAGGCGGTAGCGGTCGGTGGCGGCGAGGGTCACGGTGTCGCCCTCGATCTCCATCCGTACGCCGGTGAGCATCGGGAGGGTGTCGTCCTTGCCCGCGGCGACGGCCACCTGCCCGACGGCGGAGGCGAACACGTCGCTGCCGACCCGTCCGGCGGCGGGCGGCATGGCCGGGAGGGAGGGGTAGTCCTCCACAGGCATGGTGAGAAGGGTGAACCGGGCGCTGCCGCAGGTGACGACGGCCTTGGCTCCGTCCACAACCAGCTCGACCGGCTGTGCGGGGAGCGCGCGGGTGATCTCGGCGAGGAGCTTGCCGGAGACGAGGACCACACCCGGCTCGCCGGTCTGCAGGTCGAGGGTCACCTCGGCGGAGACCTCGTAGTCGAACCCGGAGAGCTTCAGCCGCTGCTCGTCGGTCACCTCCAGCCGCATGCCGGCGAGGACCGGCACCGATGGACGGGCCGGAAGGCTCCGTGCCGTCCACGCCACGGCCTCGGCGAGCACGTCGCGATCGATCCGGAACATCACGTGGATCAGCCTCCTGGGTGTCGCTGCTTCGTCAAGTCTTCACTCTCCCGCACCTGTGTGCCTCCAGAACCCCTTCTATGGTTCTTGAGTTCCTTAGGGAGAGAGATACAAGTCGTCTTATTAGGCAGTGTGGATATGTGGATGTCGAGCATTTTCGCAGCTCAGCGGAGCTGGTTCATCCACTGCCGGTGTGGGGGGAACGTGGACGGACACCCCGTGCCCTGTGGGTGGAGCCGCTGTCCCCACACCCGTTCCCCAGATGGAGGGCCCTCTGTCCACGAGTAATCCACGATGTTTCCACCGGTTGTCCACGGGGTAAATGGGACAGTTGAGCTGTGCGTGACGAGTGCACACAGGGCGTCCCCAGCTCGTCCACGGGTATTCCCCAAGCCATCCCCAAGTTCTCCCCAGAGTTGTCCCCAAGCGGGGACGGCGCGTTGGCGGGCCGGAAAGGGTGGGGGTAACGCGGAGAGCCGCCGCCGAGGGGCGGCATTTTTGATCCACAGAGTTATCCACAGCTGTGTACTAAGCGTTGCGTGCGCGCTGCTTGATCCGAGTCGTCAGCTCGTTGACCTGGTTGTACATCGAGCGCCGTTCGGCCATGAGCGACCGGATTTTACGCTCCGCGTGCATCACGGTCGTGTGGTCGCGTCCCCCGAACTGCTGGCCGATCTTGGGCAGAGACAGGTCGGTCAGCTCCCGCGCCAGGTACATGGCGATCTGGCGGGCGGTTACCAGCGCGCGCGAGCGTGAGCTTCCACACAGGTCGTCGAGCGATACACCGAAGTACTCGGCGGTTGTGGACATGATGAGGGAGATGGTGATCTCCGGGCTCGCGTCCTCGCTGATGAGGTCCTTGAGGACGATCTCGGCGAGCTGGATGTCCACAGACTGCCGGTTGAGGCTGGCGAACGCGGTGACCCTGATCAGCGCGCCCTCGAGCTCCCGGATGTTGGTCGCGATGCGGCTGGCGATGTACTCCAGCACGTCGGGCGGCGCGGCCAGGCCCTCCTGGATCGCCTTCTTGCGCAGGATCGCGATGCGGGTCTCCAGCTCGGGCGGCTGGACGTCGGTGATCAGCCCCCACTCGAACCGGTTGCGCAGCCGGTCCTCCAGCGTCACGAGCTGCTTGGGCGCCCGGTCGCTGGAGATGACGATCTGCTTGCTGGCGTTGTGGAGGGTGTTGAAGGTGTGGAAGAACTCCTCCTGCGTCTGCTCCTTGCCCTCAAGGAACTGGATGTCGTCCACGAGGAGGATGTCCACAGCCCGGAAGCGGGAGCGGAACCCGTCGGCCTTGTGGTCGCGGATGGAGTTGATGAAGTCGTTGGTGAACTCCTCGGAGCTCACGTACCGCACCCGGGCGCCGTCGTACAGGCTCTGCGCGTAGTGGCCGATCGCGTGCAGCAGGTGGGTCTTGCCCAGCCCCGAGTCGCCGTAGATGAACAGCGGGTTGTACGCCTTGGCGGGGGCCTCGGCGACCGCGACGGCGGCCGCGTGCGCGAAGCGGTTGCTGGCGCCGATGACGAACGTCTCGAACGTGTACTTGGCGTTCAGCCGGGCCGGCTCGCCGGAGGTGCGTCCGCTCCGGGCGTCCCAGCGGTTCTGCCCGGGGCCGCCGGACCCGGGCCCGGACACGGGGCCCGGCACCGGCTCGGGCTTGGGCGCCGCGGGCGGCTCGGGGGAGTAGCCGCCGGGCCGCTGCGCGTGGTCCGGCGGGGACATGTGCTGCGGCGGCTGCGAATACTGCTGGGCCTGTGGATAGTGCGGCTCGGCGTCCCGCCGGATCGGGCCGTCCTCAGCTAAGGGAAAGCGTGGAGCCTGGGGGTGGGGCTGTGGATAATCTGTGGACGGCGCCTGTGGGCGGTGATCGGCCGACGGCGCCCCGGAGGGGTCCGAGGCGGAGGGCAGGCCGGCGCCGGGATCCACCATCACGGCGATCCGCACAGGCCGGCCGAGCTCCTGCGACAACGCGTGCACGATCAGCGGGCGCAGCCGGACCTCGATGACCTCTTTGGCGAAATCGTTGGGGGCCGCCAGGAGAATCGTGTCGTTGATGAGGCCGGAGGGCTGCGTCATCTGGAGGAACGCCCGCTGCTGCCCCGAGACGCCCTCGTCGAGCAGGGTCCTGAGGGCCCGAGCCCATACAGCGTTGAGATCGACGCCTTCCATGGCTCGGCCCCTCCTCTCGTTACGCGGCCCCGCTCGCCCGCCGCGATCCGTGTCGTTTCCCGTCCTGTACGCCTCGCCACCGGACCCCGTCCGGCTTGCCATCCACAAATGATCCACATGATGTGCACAGCCCGTGCGTCTTCCCCGGGCACATTCACGCTGATGGGGGGAAGGGCCGGACGGCCGACGGTAGCGGTGTGCGCAACCTGCGTTCAAGGCGTTGTCCACAGCCTAACGGCCCATGGTCGCTTGCCGTACTCGCTTGGCGTCACGGGCGCGGTTTGACCTGACGTACCGTGTGCCCGTAACGTGTCCCGGTCGGCTAATCACGCGACGGCTATTTCGCATGCCCGCGCATCTGACGAGCCGTGACCATGGAATGTACCGCGCCCGCGGAACGCCGCGGACGCACCTGAAGCCTGGAGCCCACTCGTGAGCAAGCGTACTTACCAGCCGAACAACCGTCGCCGCGCGAAGACCCACGGCTTCCGGCTGCGCATGCGCACCCGGGCCGGCCGCGCCAT
The DNA here is from genome assembly GCF_006874465.1 of Microbispora bryophytorum. GTDB lineage: Bacteria > Actinomycetota > Actinomycetes > Streptosporangiales > Streptosporangiaceae > Microbispora > Microbispora bryophytorum. Next base: position 41,604 of record NZ_VIRL01000014.1, read on the forward strand.
CCTGGCCGCGCGCCGCCGCAAGGGCCGCGCCGAGCTGACGGTCTGACGATCGAACGCCGCCCGCCCGTGCTGAGCGGAGCGGGCGGCCATATGCCGAGGAAGGCCCGGTGCTGCCGTCCGCGTCCCGCATGCGGCGGGGTGACGAGTTCGCCGACGCGATTCGCCGTGGGCGGCGCGCCGGGCGTCCCACCCTGGTCGCACACCTGAACCTGCGTGACGCCGACGAGCCACCGCTGGTCGGCTTCGTCGTGAGCAAGGCGGTCGGCGGCGCCGTGGTGCGCAACCAGGTCAGGCGCAGGTTGAGACACCTCCTGCGGAGCCGCCTGCCGCTGCTGCCGAGAGGTAGCCTTCTGGTGGTACGCGCCAATCCACCGGCCGCGTCCGCGCGTAGCGAGCACCTGGCCGCCGAACTCGACATCGCGCTGAGTCGTTTACTCCGGCGGCGCGGGTCCGATGCCGGGACCCCGACGGATGGACGGTCATGACAGCGCAGCAACCGACCCCGGCCGTGATGCCAGGGGAGGCCGACCGGCCCGCGACCGGGCCGGTCGCAAGCGTGCTGCTCGCGATCATCCGGTTCTACCGCGCCTTCATCAGCCCGATGCTGGGGCCGAGGTGCCGGTTTGAGCCGTCCTGCAGCGCCTATGGCCTGGAAGCCGTCGCCGTTCATGGAGCGGCGCGCGGGGTATGGCTGACCGTCAGGCGTATCGGACGGTGTCACCCGTTCCATCCTGGAGGTTTCGACCCGGTGCCCCCACGCCGAGTCCGGTCTCACGACGAAACGCAAGGGAGCTAGCTCGGTGGAGCTGCCATTCCTGAATTGGCTGTACACGGCGGTGGCCTGGGTGATCACCCAGATCCACGCCGGCTACAGCACTTTCATCCCCTCCAGCAGCGGGCTCAACTGGGCGCTGACCATCATCACGCTGACCGTGCTGATGCGTCTGCTGATCTTCCCGCTTTTTATGAAGCAGATGCGCTCGTCGCGGAAGATGCAGGAACTGGCGCCCAAGGTCCAGGAGCTGCGCAAGAAGTACAAGAACGACAAGCAGCGCATGAACCAGGAGGTCATGCGGCTGTACCAAGAAGGGGGCGCCAACCCCCTTGGGGGCTGCCTCCCGATCGTCGCGCAGTTCCCGATCTTCATCTCGATGTTCACCGTGCTGCGGGCCATCGCCGAGGACCGGGCCGTTTTCGGCATGACCAAGGAGCTGGTGAACAGCGCGCGCGCCGCGCATGTCATCGGCGCGCCGCTGACGGCGAAGTTCTTCGACAGCTCCGAGATCATCCAGAGTCTCGGCGCCCAGCCGCTGATGACGAAGATCGTGCTTGCCTGCTTCGTGGCCGTCAGCTCGTGCACCACGTTCCTCACCGTCCGGCAGAGCGTGAAGCGCTCGGTGGCGCAGATGCCGGACAACCCCATGGCACAGCAGCAGAAGCTCCTCATGTACGTCTCGCCGCTGTTCGCCGTCTTCAGCCTGAACTTCCAGCTCGGTCTGATCCTCTACTGGGTGACCACCAACCTGTGGACGCTCGGCCAGCAGCACTGGTTCTACAGCCGCCATCCCATGCCGGTCGTGGACGAGAAGGGCAACGTCACCACTCCCGAGCCGACGAACGGGATTTTCACCAAGCTGGTGGGGAAGCCCAAGGCGGCGGCGCAGCCTGAGCCGGAGCCCGCCCCCAAGATCGTCCGTCAGCAGCAGGCGCGCCAGCCTCGCAGCAAGCGCACCGGCAGCAAGAAGTCGTAGGAGAAGGAGAGTTCGGACGTGACCGAAGCTGAGGAGACCCTCAAGCCTGCTCCCGACGTCGATGCCCTGGAACAGGAGGGTGAGATCGCGGCGGACTACCTGGAGGGCCTGCTCGACATCGCCGACCTCGACGGCGACATCGACATGGACGTCGAGGGAGACCGCGCGATGGTCTCGATCGTGGGTATCAAGGGCGACGAGCTCGTGGGTGCCGGCGGGGAGGTGCTGGAGGCGCTGCAGGAGCTGACGCGCCTGGCCGTGCACCGCCAGACGGGGGAGCGCTCACGACTCATGCTCGACGTGGGCGGCTTTCGGGAGCGGCGCCGGGCCGAGCTCACCAAGGTGGGCAGCGCGGCGGCCGACGACGTCAAGCGCACCGGCGAGCCGAAGGCGCTCAAGCCCATGACGCCGTTCGAGCGCAAGATCGTTCACGACGCGGTCGCGGCCGCGGGCCTGCGCAGCGAGTCCGAGGGCGAGGAACCCCGCCGCTTCGTGGTGGTCCTGCCCGCCTGACCGCTTTTCACAGTTCCGACGCGGGGAAGCCGCCGGTCCCACATCCGGGACCGGCGGCTTTTCCGTCCTGTACGTCCCTTCCTCGCCCTGCCCCTTCCACCGGCATCGCATCGCCGGCGGCCGCCGGATGTACGGCTGACCGTCGCCGAGGGGAAAGGACGGTTACCCTTGGCCGAGAGCGTTCCTGGATGAGTGAGTGATGACGGAGAGCAACGAGCTGCCCGAGGCGCCCCCGGTGGCCCGGGAGATTTTCACCGATGAGGCGTTGGAGCGGGCACAGGTGTTCGCCGAGTTGCTCGCCGGGCCGGGCGTGGTGCGGGGACTGCTGGGGCCGCGCGAGGTGCCTCGCATCTGGGATCGGCACCTGTTGAACTGTGCGGTGCTGGAGGAGGCGGTCCCGCCGGACTCGACTCTGGTCGACATCGGCTCGGGCGCCGGCCTTCCGGGCCTGGTGCTCGCGATCGTGCGCCCCGATGTGACGGTGACGCTGCTGGAGCCGCTGCTGCGCCGCACCGTGTTCCTGTCCGAGTGCGTCGAGACGCTGAAGCTGGACAACGTGGAGGTGCTGCGCGGGCGGGCCGAGGAGCTCGCCCGCAAGCGCGTCTTCGACGTCGCGACGGCGCGGGCGGTCGCGCCGCTCGACCGTCTGCTGTCGTGGTCGATGCCGCTTCTGCGCGAGGGCGGGGAGTTGCTCGCGATGAAGGGGGAGCGGGCACAGGAGGAGCTGGAGGCGGCTCGCCCTCAGTTGGAGTCGTTCGGCGCGAGGCACGTCGAGCTGGTCACGGTGGGGCGCGGTAAGGTCGAGCCGCCCGCGACCCTCGTTCGCGTCGTCGCCGGACGGTCTGCGCGGACGGACACGCGGAGGCGACGAAAGAGGTGAGCCGGTGGCGGACGCTGGATCAGGCGGTGTGACAGCTGGTCTGGGTTGGCCGGAGACTCGGCTCCCCCTACGCTGGGAGATCGCGACAGCAGGCCGGTCCTCCGGGGTGGGCTGGCCTCGTCCCCCTGTCTCGCCGGTCGAAAGGACGACGACCGTGTCCCAGACCCCCCTTAACTCTGGCGATTCGCCGCTGGTACGAGAGGCACTGAGTTCTGTGGTTTCACGTGAAACAGCCGCCACGCCCCCGCAGGCGGCTGCGCCTTCGGTCGGTTACTCGACGCGCGACGAGGGGACCTGGCCCCGACCTTCCCGGTGTCGCGTGATGACGGTGGCCAACCAGAAGGGCGGCGTGGGGAAGACCACCACGGCCGTCAACCTTGCGGCGGCGCTGTCCATGCACGATCAGCGCGTTCTCGTGGTCGATCTCGACCCGCAGGGCAACGCGTCCACGGCGTTGGCGACGGAGCACCGGTCGGGGATGCCGTCGGTGTACCAGGTCCTCGTGGACGACATGCCGCTGGCCCAGATCATCAAGCCGGTCCCCGAGATGCCCAATCTGTACTGCGCTCCGGCCACGCTCGACCTCGCGGGCGCGGAGATCGAGCTGGTTCCGATGGTCGGCAGGGAGGCCCGCCTACGGCGGGCGCTCGCCTCGTTCGATGCGATGGAGTTCGACTACATCCTCATCGACTGCCCGCCGTCGCTGGGCCTGCTGACGGTGAACGCCATGTCGGCGGCCCAGGAGGTGCTGATTCCCATCCAGTGTGAGTACTACGCCCTGGAGGGTCTCACCCAGCTTCTGCAGAACGTGGAACTGGTGCGCGCGCACCTCAACCAGACGCTGGCGATCTCGACCATCCTGCTCACGATGTACGACGGCCGGACCCGCCTCGCCTCCCAGGTGGCCGAGGAGGTGCGCTCCCACTTCGGCGACACCGTGCTGGACGCCGTCATCCCCAGGAGCGTACGCGTCTCCGAGGCGCCCAGCTACGGCCAGTCCGTCATGACGTACGACCCGGGATCGAGCGGGGCGCTGGCATACATGGGCGCCGCCCGCGAGATCGCCTATCGGGCGGCGGCCCTCGCCGGCGCCTGACAGACCCGGGCGGCGCTCCGGACGTGCGCCACGCTGCCCGTACGGACGGGGTGAGAGGCGGCGCGCGGACGAGGACGTGCCGGAGGGCGTCACCGGCGCCCGGCGCGGGTGATGGCGACGGGGCCATGATGGCTATGGCTCAGGGAGACGGGCAGAAGCTTCGGTCCTCGTGAAACCCGCTCCGCTGGGCGTTCGCGACGGTCCTCGCTCCCACCCGCTCCGCTCCGCATGCCGGGACACGCGCGGGGGCTGACGGTGGAATCGCGCACGGCTGGGCGCACGGAGACTCAAGGCGGGGCTTCACAGCGGTACTCTCTCCTGGTGTGTGCGTGCCGGTGCCCAGTGACTCCGTGTTGCTGGGCACCGCCTTCTGTGCGGTTATGAAGGAGCAGCGGTGAGCCAGCAGCGTCGGGGACTGGGCAAGGGTCTTGGGGCTCTGATCCCCACAGGACCGATCGTCGATCCGGCGTCCGCGGCGAGCGCTCCGCCCGCCGGCCCGCTGTCGGCCGCGCCGGGAACGGACAGGGTGGGCCTGCGTCCGGTAGAGGGCGCCTACTTCCAGGAGATCGAGGTCGACTCCATCTCCCGGAACCCGCGGCAACCGCGTGAGGTGTTCGACGAGGACCGGCTGGACGACCTCGCGGCATCCATCAGGGAGGTCGGCCTGCTGCAGCCGGTCGTCGTCCGCGCTCTGGAGGACGACCGCTTCGAGCTCATCATGGGGGAGCGGAGGTGGCGCGCCTCGCAGATCGCCGGGCTCAACCGCATCCCCGCGATCGTCCGGAGCACCCAGGACGACGAGATGCTCCGTGAGGCGCTCATCGAGAACCTCCAGCGGGAGCAGCTGAACGCGCTGGAGGAGGCGGCGGCCTACCAGCAGCTTCTGGACGACTTCGGGGCCACCCACGAGGTGCTCGCCGGGAAGGTCGGACGGTCACGGTCGCACATCAGCAACACCCTGCGACTGCTGAACCTTCCTCCCGAGGTGCAGCGCCGGGTGGCGGCCGGGGTCATCAGCGCAGGGCACGCGCGAGCGCTGCTGGCGTTGAACGACCCCGCCGCGCAAGAGCGGCTGGCGACGCGGATCGTGGCCGAGGGGCTGTCTGTCCGGACCGTAGAGGAGATCGTGGCTCTGGGCGAGGCCACCGCTGGGCCGGCTCCACGCAAGCCCCGAGCGAAGAAGCCGACCGCCCCGGCGCTGAGCGACCTGGCGAATCGGTTGTCGGACCACTTCGAGACGAAGGTGAAGGTCGATCTCGGCAGCCGGAAGGGGCGCATCGTGGTCGAGTTCTCCACGATCGACGACCTGGAGCGCATCATCGACACGATGGCGCCGGAGGCCGCTCACGCGATGCGAAGCAGGGGTATCGCGGCGGAGTGACCGCAGAGGCTCGCGGTGGCATCCGCGTTCTGCCGCAGGTTTCACGTGAAACATCACGTCCCATGCTCCTCCTTGGCTGCGCCGGGGCCGATATGGCAGGCGATCCGTCTCGCATCCGCTCTCTCGACGGCGGCTGCATGGGCACCCCTTAGGCATGGGCACCCCTTAAAGGGGTTGGATGCGCCAGGTCGGATGCGACCAGGTCGATGTCGGCCCACGCGTTCGCCGGTTCCGCCCATCCCTGCTGCCGCGCACGTGCGGCACCGGCGGTGGTCGCGACGGCCGTCGCCGCGCACGTCGCCGCGCATGCCGTCGGGGGGACCACGGCACCTGGGAGGTTGTGGGTGCTGGCGGCACGGTCACCTGAGGGGAGTCGCCTGTGTAGGGTGCGCTGGGCCGGCTGGCGCCGCCGCCCTTGACGGCCCGGTGGAATGACGGCCACAAGACAGCCCGGCGGAATGACGACAGCTGGACGACGGCGGCTGGATGACGGGATGACGGCGGCCGGACCGCCCTTCTCACGTGTGGCTGTCTCTGTGGCGCTGCCCGAAGGTTGAAACGCCACCGGCACGTACGGCCCGCCGGGGGAGGGGGTCACGGCCCGGCCGGGTGGGAGTCTGCTGGGGTCACGGGTAAGCCGCCACGGGCGGAGCCACGGCGAGCGGACTCGCCTCCGTCCTGTCCCGCCTGGCGTTCAGCCGTCTCTCCGGAAGACCGTGCGGACACACGGGCGCTCTTGGGGGAACCCCTTCTGCGGCCGCCGTGGTGGCGGGTGTCGCTCGTCAGATCCCTCTGGTGCGCCGGGCACCGACGATCCCCGGGATGAGGGAGCGGAGCGGAAAGGATCGACAGTCAAGGATCCACTTAGCGGCGAAGGCCCTGGTGCCCCCTCTGCGGAGATTCCGCGCCTGCGAGGATTTTTCTGAGCGGAAGCGGAGGGGGATAGCGAGGACCGGAGATTCCGTCCGGCGCCGTGACCGTCCCGGCCAAGGTTCGTGGCCCCCACTCGACCCCGCCTTCTGGAAGCACGGTCTTGGGAACGAAACAGCCCCCTCCAGGCTCGCCCGGAGGGGGCTGTTTCACGTGAAACCGCGGCGGGGTCAGCCTCGGGTGGCGGCGAGCTCCAGGAGTCCCTTGCACAGCGTGCCGAGATCGCGCCCCGCAGCCTCCGCCGCCATGGGCAGCAGAGAGGTCTCCGTCATGCCGGGGGCGACGTTCACTTCGAGGAAGTACGGCTTGCCGGCGGCGTCGACGATGATGTCGGTGCGGGAGATGTCTCGCAGACCGAGCGCGGTGTGGGCGGCGACCGCCATGCCCGCACACGCCTCGGTGGCCTCGGGGGAGAGCCGGGCCGGTGCGAAGAACTCGGTGTGCCCGGCCGTGTACCGGGCCGCGTAGTCGTACACGCCTCGGTCGGGCACGATCTCCACGGGCGGCAGCGCGACCGGCCCGTCGCCGAGATCCACCACGGAGACCGAGACCTCGATGCCCTCGACATACCGCTCGATGAGCGCGGTGTCGCCGTAGGCGAAGCAACCGACCATCGCGGCGGGCAGTTCCTCCGCCGTGCGCACCATGGAGGCGCCCAGCGCGGAGCCGCCGCGCGAGGGCTTGACGAACAGCGGCAGGCCGAGCCGGTCGATGATGCGGGCGAGCACGGCGGCGGCACCGAGATCGTGGAACGTCTCCTTGGGCAGCGCCACCGAGTCGGGCGTGTTCAGCCCCCAGGAGCGGACGACCGCCTTCGCCGTGGGCTTGTCGAAGGCGACCCGGCAGGCGTCCGGCGTCGCTCCGACGTAGGGCACGTCGAGAAGTTCGAGCACCGAGCGGATGGCGCCGTCCTCTCCGGCGCCGCCGTGCAGGGTGACGAAGACCGCGTCCGGCGGGTCGGCCAGCACGGCGGGCACGAGGGTGGAGTCGGCATCGCGCGTCTCCACGTCCACCCCGGCCGCCCGCAGCACCTCGGCGACGCGGCGTCCCGAACGGATGGAGACCTCACGCTCGTAGGAGAGCCCTCCCGCGAGGATGAGCACGTGGCCCAGATCGCTCATGGCGTCTCACCGCCGATGTGCTCCACCACGGCACCGGCTGCGGTCCAGCGGTGGTCGGTATCACCCGGCCCGGATCGCGTCCCCCTCCACGGACGCGCAGGGGGCGATCCTTGGGTCATCGTTCGCTCGGTCACGAAGAGGGCCTTTCTCGCCTCGAGAAGTCAGTACGGCCAGCCTGAACAGGCTAGTGCCCTGCCCGTGCCGCCGCGCCGGGGCACCGCGTCTCAGCCAAGGTCGCACGTGCAGCCGGAGCCGCCCATGGGCGGTGCCATGGGCGGCTCCTCCGTCGCTGGGGGCAGCGGCCGTACCGTGTCTAGGCGAGATCCGGGCCGGGAGTGTCGACGCCGGCGTGTCCCGGCGTGGAGCCCGTGCCGAACGTGTCCCGCAGCCTGAGTTCCTGCTCGATCACACCGGCCAGGCGGCGCACGCCCTCCTTGATGCGGTCCGGCTCCGGGTAGCAGAACGACAGGCGCATGTTCCGCGCGCCGCCGCCGTCGGAGTAGAAGCCGGTGCCCGGCACGAAGGCGACCCGCTCGGCGACGGCGCGGGGGAGGATCGCCTTGGAGTTGAGCCCCTCGGGGAGCGTCATCCAGACGAAGAACCCGCCGGCGGGGCGGGTCCACGTGCAGCCGGGCGGCATGAGCACATCGAGCGCGCCCAGGAGCGCGTCACGCCGCTCGCGGTACAGCTCACGGAACGACTTGATCTGCTCGCGCCACGGCTGGGTGGCGAGGTACTGGCCGACGGCGAGCTGGGTGAAGGACGAGTGCGACAGCACCGCCGACTCCATCGCCAGGACCAGTTTGTCGCGAATCGCGTGCGGAGCGAGGGCCCAGCCGACGCGGAAGCCGGGGGCGAGGGTCTTGGAGAACGAGCCGAGATAGACGACGCCCTCGGAGTCGTCGGCCCGCAGCGCCCGCATCGGCTCCCCATCGAAGCCGAGCAGGCCGTACGGGTTGTCCTCCACCACGAGGACGCCGGCGCGGCGGCAGATCTCCAGCACCTGGCGGCGGCGCACCTCGTTCATCGTCACGCCGGCCGGGTTCTGGAAGTTGGGGATCGTGTAGAGGAACTTGATCCGGTTGCCGGCCGCCTGGAGCGCGTAGATGGTCTGTGCGAGGGACTCGGGGATGAGTCCCTGGTCGTCCATCGCGATGTGCACGACCTTGGCCTGGTAGGCGCTGAACGTGCCGAGCGCCCCGACGTACGAGGGTCCCTCGGCGAGCACGACGTCGCCGGGGTCGATGAAGATCCGGGTGATCAGGTCGAGCGCCTGCTGCGAGCCCACCGTGACGACCACGTCGTCGGCGTTCGCCTCGATGCCCTCCATGCGCATGACCTCGCAGATCTGCTCGCGCAGGGCGGGGTCACCCTGCCCGGAGCCGTACTGCAGGGCGACGGAGCCGCGCGAGGTGACCAGGTCGGCGACGAGCTCGCTGACGAGGTCGAGGGGGAGCGCGTTGACGTACGGCATGCCGCCGGCGAGCGAGACCACCTCGGGCCTCGATGCGACGGCGAAGAGAGCTCGGATCTCGGAGGCGACCATCCCGGCAGCGCGGGCGGCGTACCTGTCGACGTAGGCGTCAATGCGCGACCCATGGGTCACGTTCGTCCGACCGTGATCTAGCTCTTGTGCCACGGTCCACCTCCGATCACGTAGCCGAGAAATCCAGAGTACGGTAACGCGCCACTCCGATCACAACAGGGTATTGACCATCAAGGGCCCCTTTTCTTGCATTCCCGTACCACTGGTTTCGGTCCGGCCAACCCCTTTAACGGGCGCCGGTGAACGTTGTGGCACACCCGCTCCCGCCCTTCCGCTGAGTTACGATGCGAGCTGGAGACGCCGTATTCGCGCGCTTTTCTGGCAGGACTCCTGACGGGGATTGGGGCATCACGTGTCGCGTCGGCTGGTCAATGTCACCCTCGACAATCTCGATGACCTGCCGCGGCGGTGCCGGCGGTGCGTGTTCTGGGAGCTCGACCCTGTCAGCGGCGAGCGCGCCGTGGAGGCGGGCGACCCGGGCTTGGAGAAGGAGGCGTGGATCTCCGCGACCCTCCTCGAATGGGGGAGCTGCGGGAAGATCGCCTACGTCGACGGCGTGGCGGCCGGATTCGTGCTCTACGCCCCGCCGTTGTACGTCCCGCGCTCGGTGGCGTTCCCGACCTCGCCGGTCAGCTCGGACGCCGTGCTGCTGATGACCGCGCACATCGTGCCGGAGTTCACCGGCGGGGGGCTGGGCCGGATGCTCGTGCAGGGCGTCGCCAAGGACCTGACCCGCCGCGGTGTTCGGGCGATCGAGGCGTTCGGCGACCTGAAGTGGGAGCAGCCGGGCGGCTGCGTGCTGCCCGCGGACTATCTGCTGTCGGTCGGGTTCAAGACCGTGCGTCCGCATCTGCGCTTCCCCCGGCTCCGGCTGGAGCTCAAGACGGCCGTGTCGTGGCGTGAGGACGTCGAGGTGGCGCTGGAGCGACTGCTGGGATCGATGTCCCCCGAGCGGGCCCTGCGGCCCGTCTGAGAGGGCTTCCGGCCGTCCCACGAGTTCCACAGGAGTCCCACAGGAGTCGGCACAACGCACATCCCACATAGCTCCCGCACGGGTCCCGCCAGGTCCAAGGTGGCACCGGAGAACGCGCGAGCCCCCCGCGCCGCACGCACGGGGGGCTCTTCGGGTGGTGCCGGCGGGAACGGCGTCAGATGACGCCGTCGAGCTCGCGCAGCAGCATCGCCTTCGGCTTGGCGCCGATGATCTGCTTGACGACCTCGCCACCCTTATAGACGTTCATCGTCGGAATCTGGAGCACACCGTAGTCCCGCGGCGTGACCGGGTTCTCGTCGATGTTCAGCTTGACGATGGTCAGCTTGTCGGCGTTCTCGGCGGCGATCTCCTCGAGGATCGGCCCGACCTGACGGCACGGACCGCACCACTCGGCCCAGAAGTCGACCAGGACCGGCTTGTCGCTCTTGAGGACCTCGGCCTCGAAGCTCGCGTCCGTCACGCTCTTGATCGCGCCCACGGTATCTCTCCCCTTGCATGAGTGGTGTGGCGGTGCAGTCAACCGCGGGGACGGTCCCCGCATTCCCGATGCCGGGACTCAGGCGTTCAGCGTCAGCCAGCGCTCGGCGTCCAGCGCCGCCGCACAGCCGGTCCCGGCCGCCGTGATCGCCTGACGATAGGAGTGGTCGACGACGTCGCCGGCCGCGAACACCCCGTCGATGTTCGTCCGGGTCGACGGCGCATCGACCTCGATGTACCCCTGTTCGTCCAGGTCGATCTGGCCCTTGAGCAGGTCGGTGCGCGGCTCGTGCCCGATCGCGACGAACAGGCCGCCCACCGGCAGGTCGGACTCCTCGCCGGTCTTGACGTTGCGCAGCCGGACGCTGGAGACGCGCTCCTCGCCGACCACGTCGACGATCTCGCTGTCCCAGATGAAGCGGATCTTCTCGTTCGCGAACGCCCGATCCTGCATGATCTTGCTGGCGCGCAGCGAGTCGCGGCGGTGGATGATCGTCACCGACTTCCCGAACCGGGTCAGGAAGATGGCCTCCTCCATCGCCGTGTCGCCGCCGCCGACGACCACGATCTCCTTGTCGCGGAAGAAGAACCCGTCACAGGTGGCGCACCACGACACGCCGCGTCCCGACAGCCGCTTCTCGTTCTCCAGCCCGAGCTCGCGGTAGCGCGACCCGGTGGCCAGGATCACGGCCTTGGCGTAGTAGGTGTCGGTGTAGGTCTTGACGACCTTCGGGTTCGCCTCGAGATCAACTTCGACCACGTCGTCGGCCACCAGCTCGGCGCCGAACCGCTCGGCCTGCTTGCGGAAGTTGTCCATGAGGTCCGGGCCCATGATGCCGTCGGGGAACCCGGGGAAGTTCTCCACATCGGTCGTGTTCATCAACGCCCCGCCGGCGGTGACCGACCCCTCGAAGACGAGCGGCTTGAGGTCCGCACGCGCGGTGTAGACGGCCGCCGTGTAGCCGGCCGGCCCCGACCCGATGATGATCACGTTACGAACGTCGCTCAACGGACCCGCCTTCTTCGCTCCCGGTTGATATGCAGTGCCGTCAACAGATCCTAGGCCCCGGTCATTCCCGCGCGAACCCCCGATACGGCGAAGCCCCCCGGAGGTCGCGGGGGGCTTCGTCACTGATGATGATATGGCTCGCGCCGTGTGGTCATTTCCAGGAGGCCAGAACCTCGGGCCGTAGCTTGTGGCACTGCGAGTCCACCACGACCACTCGGACGGCGTTGCTGCTCTTGTCCTCCCAGAATGCCATGACCGTGGCCTCGTTGCCGTTGTAGAGGGCCTTGTCGACGCCGATCGGCGCGCGGTCAAGCTGGGTCGAGAACCGCTTGACGCAGGTGTCGAGGTCCTCGTCGTCGTTGGTGCCCGAGCCGGGCGCCACGCCGAAGTACCCCAGCAGCGGCCCGCGCAGCTCCCGGCTGGTGTAGTTGTGGCCGCTGGCGTACGTCGAGTAGGTCAGCGCCTCCACCTTGGCCGGGCTCTGGGCGGGGTCGCCCTGGCTCACCACCTGCTGGGACGGCGAGTCGCCGAACGAGAGCAGGCCGGTGGCGAGACCGCCGCTCCCGATCACGACGGCCGCCGCCGCGGCGACCGCGGCCGGCAGCGCCCACGTGCGCCGCCTGGACGCCTTGCGCCCCCCCGTACGCGTTCCGGATCGGCGCCTGGCCGGCACGATCGTTCCGTCGTCGGCGACGACACCCAGTGGAGCCGCGGTCGCACTCGCGGCCACCGGCTCGCGTTCCGGCTCCGCGTGCGTCTCCACAGCGCTGTTCACGGTGGTCCCCACCGGGGTCGCGACCGGAGGCTCGGCCGTCTCCCACGGAACGTCGTCCCATGAAGTGCTGTCCCATGGGGCGATCTCCTGTGGAGCGCTGTCCCATGGAGCGTCCCGCAGGACGCGGTTCCAGTCCGGAGCCTCGGCGGCCAGCGCCTGGTCGATGCGCCTGGCGACGCCCAGAGGCATCGCCGGCACCGGCATCGCCGCCAGGACCTCGCGAACCGCGGCCAGGTCGGCAAGGCTCTCCCCGCAGGGGTCGCAGACCGCGAGATGCTCACGGACCCGCCGGGCCGTCGTGTCGTCGAGGAGACCCTCCGCCAGTTCGGCGAGAACCTCCAGGTCGTAGTGCGTGTCACCCGTCACGAAGTTCTGCTCCCTTCCCGGATGAGACGCGAGTCAGGTCGGATCGGTTCCGCAGATGCGAAAGAATCGGGGCGAGTTTGGCGCGGCCCCGTGCGCAGCGGCTCTTCACGGTGCCCGGCGGGACGCCCAGCACCGCCGCCGCGTCGTCCACCGCGTACCCCATCATGTCGACCAGCACGAGGGCCGCCCTCTGGTCGGGCGGCAGCAGCTTGAGCGCCGCCGTGACCTCCAGGGAGACCTCGCGCTCGCTCGCCTGGTCGGTGGCCGGGACCTCGCGCTCCACGGCCTCGATGAGCTCGTCGTCGGCGACCGGGCGCACCGACTTGCGGCGCATGCGGTCGAGGCAGGCGTTGACCACGATGCGGTGGAGCCACGTCGTGACCGCCGCCTCGCCGCGGAAGCTGCCCGCCTTCCGGTACGCCGAGACGAACGCGTCCTGGACGGCGTCGGCGGCCTCGTCGGGATCGCCGAGCGTGCGCAGGGCGACCGCCCACATGCGGTCGCGGTGCCGCCTGACGATCTCGCTGAACGCGTGAGGGTCGCCGGCGAGGTGACGGGCCAGCAGATCGGCATCGGACATCGCGCGTCGCGCGTGCTCAGCCGGAGGGGGATTGTCTGGTGGGGAATTCACAAGTCCCTGCTATGCCGATCCTGGGGAATGCACAGTTACGTCGTAGATAGTGCCACGATACTGCCCGTTGTAGGGGGGAAGCCGGGTGAACCAGATCAAAACGTACTGACCCGTAGTGGCCTTTTCCGGGGTGAGCGTCACCGAACCCGACGCGCCCTTCTTTTCCGCCACCGTCTTGAGCGAGGACAGCTCCGCCGCGTCGCCCACCTTGAGCTGCACGGTCGCGCCGCCCGCGTTACCCAGGGAGACGACCACGTCGGCGACGGGGATCGGCTCGCCCATGTCGAGGAGGAGCCCGACACCGTCCTTGAGCCGACCCAGGTCGGTGGTGCTGTAGCTGTCGGTGTGCCAGTCGGTGGACGGCTTGCCGTCGATGGCGAGGGGGGCGATCTCCGGCTTCTCCGCGCGGTCGGTGCCGAGGGGGTCGAACCCGGTCGCGCTCACCGGCTTGACCGTGACCGGCTTGCGGGAGGGGGAGGGAGACGCGCCGGAGTCCGACTGGGCCACGCCCCGCGGGGTGTTGCCGAGGTTCTTGCCCACGGTCCAGGCGCCCACGCCGACGGCCGCCATCACGAGCAGGACGATGACGGTCAGCAGGACTTTGCTCGCGGCGCCGGTCTGCGGGCGCGGCGGCGGCAGCGGCGGCGGTGAGGTCATCGCCATCTGATGTGCCAGATGAGACGGCACGCGGGGCGGCATGGTCGACCGGCCGAGTCCGTCCGGCGCCTCGCTGCGCAGGTTCAGCGCGGGCGGCGCGGTGGTGACCGGCGCCGGCGCGGGACGGGGCACCTCGGCGAGTGCCTCGGCCACGGCGGCCGGGGTGGTCAGCGGCGGCTGCCCCCGGCGCGGCTCCTGCAGCAGCGCGCGGCAGGTGATGGCGTCCAGGTAGCCGGGGACTCCGGCGGTGACCTGCCGGGGCGTGCAGATCTTGCCGTCGTCCAGGGGCGCGGGGGGCAGCCCGCAGTCGGAGTCGCCCGGCCAGTGACCGGTCAGCACCGCGTAGAGCAGGCGGCCCAGCCCCTCGGCGTCCTCCCGGGCGGGCTCCTCGCTGCTCAGGTCGAGGATCGCGGCGTCGACGGCGAGGCCGAGGAGCTTGACCGTGCCGCCACTCGTCCAGACCAGGCGGCCGGGGGTCAGGTGCAGGTGGGTGAGCCCGGCCGTGTACGCGTGCGCCAGGGCCTCGGCGGCCTCGGCGACCAGGGCCGCACCCCGCTCGGGCTCGACGGGCCCGCTCTCCAGCAGGTCGAGGAGCGAGTCTCCGCTGACCCACTCGCTCACGACGTACGCCGTGCCGTCCTCGTCGGCCGCGTCGAAGACCTGGGTGAGGCGGGGGTCGGTCAGCCGGCTCGCCAGGCGGGCGGCGGTGACCACCTCCTGGACCCGGGGAAAGTCGGGCGTGAACGTGTGGACCGCGACCGGGCGGGCGAGGATCTCGTCCAGGGCCTTCCACAGGGTCGCGCCACCGGATTCGTGGACCCTGTCCTCAAGGCGGAACCGATTCGCCAGCCGGGTCCCCGGTTCGACCGTGGACATGCTCATGCGGTCGCCCCGCTCCGCGGCCCGTCGGCATGCATCAGCCGATGCCGGGTGCTTCCGCCCACGCCTTCCCGCTTCCGCTCGCCGGTCCGAAACTCAGATCGCGCCCCTAAGACCTCCTGCCTGCCGTGGTCGCCGAGCGGAGCACCGCCGGGTCGGGGAGACCCCGGAGACGAGCATCCGCGGGGCCGGAACAGGCCCGCACGGCGCCGCCGCCGCAGGTCCTCCTCCGCCTCGCGGTCGCCCGCCCGGCCGAATCCATCGGTAGGGCAAGTTCTGCGGGACGTTCCCTGGGTGTGTCTCAACACTCCCTGGCGCACCATGCTAGTGCCGTGCCGCTTGTGCCCGCCTTCCCGATCGAAGACGTCCGAATCGGACTTTCGCGTTACCTTCCAGTTGCCGGTCGTTCTTGAGGACTCTTACCGTCCTACCCGGCTTGCGACAAGTCCAATGATGGAGCGGACCTCGGGCACCCGCAGCCGGTGCGCGGCCAGCATGTACAGCAGCAGCCCGGCGCCGCCGCCCACCACGAGCACCACGGCCGAGGTGACCGGGGTGATCGAGGCGACCTCCCTGGTCAGCCACAGGACCGCCAGCGCCAGCGCGGCGGCCGGGATCGCCGCCGCGTACATCCGGCCCAGGCCGGCGGCGATCTCCCGGCCGCCCAGCCCGCCGATCTTCCGGCTCGCCAGCACCCACGCGACGCCGCAGAGCACGACGTACGTGATCAGGTAGGCGAACGCCAGCCCGATGACGACGTACCGGTCGGGGAGCGTGAAGTAGGCGACGAGACTGAGCGACGCGTTGACGACCACGTTCACCCCCGACATGATCGCGGGGGTGCGGGTGTCGCCGAAGCTGTAGAAGACGCGCAGCAGGAGCTGGAAGACCGAGAACGGCATGAGCGCGACGCCGAACACCTGCAGGACGTGACCGATGTAGATCGCGTCGGCCGACGTCATGTGGCCCCACGAGAAGATCAGCGTGGTGACCGCCGGGCCGAGCACCATCAGCAGCAGCCCCGCGGGGACGATGACCGAGGAGACCAGCCGCACCCCGGAGGAGAACTCCCCGCGGGCCGTGGCGAGGTCCCCGTCCGCGACGAGCCTGCTCATCCTGGGCAGCATCGCCGTGATCACCGACACCGCGATGATCCCGTACGGGAGCTGGAAGAGCTGGAACGCGTACGCCCACGCGCTGTTGCCGGCGCCCGGCGCCCGGTCGCCCGCGCCGGTGGCGAGCTTGGTGGTGACCCAGAACCCGATCTGGTTGATGCCGACGAAGGCGAACGTCCACACGGCCGCCCTGGCCGCCTCGCCGAGCCCGGTGTTGCGCACCCCGAACCGCGGGCGGAACCGGAACCCGGCCCGGTGCAGCGCGACGATCAGCACCAGCGCCTGGGCCACGATGCCGGCGGTGGTGCCGAGTCCGAGCAGCGTGAGGTCGCGCTCGCTCACCTTCTCGATGTCGGACGTCCCGATGGCGTAGTAGGCGGCCAGGACGCCCATGACCACGATGTTGTTGAGCACCGGCGCCCACATGGGGGCGGCGAACCTGTCCCGCGTGTTCAGGATCGCCCCGGCCAGCGATCCGATCCCGAAGAACGCGATCTGCGGGAGCAGGAACCTGGCCAGCGTGGTGGCCACCGCCACCTTGTCGTCCGACCAGTTCGAGGCGGTGTAGAGCTCCATGATCGGCCGGGCCAGCAGCACGCCGATCACCGCGACGGCCGTCAGCACCACCACGGCCAGCGTCATCAGCCGCTGCTCGAACGCCTGGCCCCCGTCGGGGTCCCGCTTGCGCGCCCGCACGATCACCGGCACGACCACGGCGCTGAGGACGCCCTGGAGCAGCAGGTCCAGCAGGATGTAGGGGATCTGGTAGGCCGCGTTGTAGGCGTCGCCGAGGGCGACGGTGCCGATGGCCGCGGCGAGCATCGCCGTGCGGACGAAGCCGGTGAGCCGCGAGACCATCGTCCCGGCCGCCATGATCGCGCTGGCCCGCAGCATCCTGCTCATGGTTGTCCTTCGGTTCACGGCGGCCGGAATCGGGTGGCCGCCTTCCTCCAGTGGTCCCGGACGTGAGGATGGTCCAGAGTACGGCGACCCAGACTACGGCGACCCAGACGAAGGCGACTGGGTGCGCTCGGCCGGAACGGCTCCCTGCCGGTCGCCGTTCGGGCCCTCCTCGTCGTCCGGCCCGAACGGGAACGCCTTGCGCGACCTGCGGCGCAGGATGCGCATCACCACGGCGGCCAGCATGATGACCACGGCCGCCCCCACGATGACGAGGGCGATCCCGGTGTAGCCCGTCGCGCGCACCACGACGCGCACCGCGCTGCCGTACTTCTCGTCCCCGTCGGTCAGCAGCTGCACCGAGATGCTGGCGTCGCCGCCCTCGTTGCGTACGATCACCGGCACGTTCACGAGCTGGCTGCGCCCCGCGAGGATCGTGGTGGTGGGGGTCAGGTAGACCCCTCCGGGACGGCCGATCGCGAGCCGTGACTTGCTGGCCGAGGTGACCCGGACCTTGATCTGGATGTCCTTGTCCAGGTTGTTGGCCACGCTGACCGGGACCTGGCCGTTGCTTCCCGCGACCGCGCGCGGGGTGTCGAGCACGGACACGTCGTCGATGCGCGCGTCGATCGCCTTCTGCACCTGCCCGGCGAAGGACAGCGCCCGCTTGCCGTCGCCCCGCCAGGAGGCGGAGGCGAGCCGGAGTATGGCCGTGTGGAAGACGTCCGTGTGCTCCTCGGTGACGGTGGCGACGGCGTCGGCCTTGCGCTCCAGCTTGCGTACGGTCGCGAGGTAGGAGCGGCTCAGTTCGGCCTGGCGGTCGTGCTCGGAGTACGTCAGGTCGGCGCGCGGCACTCCGGCCCTGCCGGGCTTGACCGAGTCGAGCGAGGTCATGCGCAGCCAGGGGGCGCCGGCGGCGGCCTGCAGGAGGCCGGAGACGAACGCCGGGTCGGGCGTCCACAGGTGTGACTGGGGGACCGCGATCACCGTGCGCGAGGCCGTCTTCGCCGTCGTGCCCTGCCCCGTCTGCCCGTTCTGGACCCTCTGTCCGGACTGACCGTTCTGCTGGGCCGGCTGCTCGAAGGCGATCATCGCGGTCTCGGCGAGGAACCGCTGCCGCGCGAGCATAGCGGCGCCGGGGCCGGACACGTTCCCGCCGAGGACCGCGCTGAGCGTGGGGTCGGCCAGCAGCGCGGTGAGCGGGTTGTCCGCGATGGTGTCGAGCCTGGCCGCCGCGTCGGGAGTGGTCTGCGCGGGCGGGGGGACGACCTGTCCGTTCTGCGTGGCGTCCTGATTCGCGGCCCGCGGCGGCAGCGCGTCTCCCGACAGCAGCACGGACGTCACACCCGACATCGCCAGTTCGTCCACCGCGTCGCGGTCGATCTTTCCGCCGGCCGGCCACGCGGTGGTGCCGTGGATCTCCCGGCCGAGCAGTTCGGTCGCGAGCGCCGCTCCGCGCTGGATGGACGCCGCGGCCTGCTTGTCGAGGCCGTGGTGGACCAGCGCGGCCATGTCCGGGTCGGCGTACGGCGTGGCGACGACGGTCTTGTCCGTCAGCGCGCTGCGCAGGCCGTTCAGCCACTGGCCCGCGGCCGGGTCGGCGTTCTTGCGCGTGCCGCGCACGCTCCTGGGGCCGGAGGACAGGACGCGGACGTCGTCGAGCAGGGCGGGGTCCACGAACCAGGTCACCCCGTCGCCGGTGTCCTGCGCCGTCTGGAGCAGCGACGCCAGGCGACCGGAGGTGAGCGAGGCGGACAGGTCGTCGTCCATGAACGTCGCGTCGTCGGCGCGGTGGGGCCGGTCCACGATCGGCAGGGCGACGGCCAGCTTGACCTTGGGGATCTGCTCGCCCTTGGGGGCGTACGTCAGGAAGGTCCGCTCGATCCCGAGCCGCTGCCCGGTGGCGGCGTCGGTCACCTCGATCTCGAAGGGATAGACCCCGGGCCGGGGCATGCCCAGCTCCGCGGGGGTCACGGTGAACCGGAAGGGAAGCTTTCCCGACTGGTCGAGCAGCGTGGCCTGGACCCTGGTGCTCCAGTTGGTGGTGGCGTACCCCTGCTCCGACAGGTAGGCCGCCATCTCGGCGCGGGAGGTGAACGGCCTGTCCCGGGAATAGCGGACGGCGACTCGGACGAACGACCCCGCCGTGCCGGTGACGGCCCCCGCAACCGTTACAGGGGCGGCGGCATCGCGCACGACCTCCGGCGTGATCTCGCTGACGAAGAGCGGGTCGGCCGGAGCCGCGGCCGCGACACGACCCGGAGGAGGCGCTGCGACAGCCGTACCGGCCATGCCGGCGGGGACGGCGAGCAGGGCGGTCAGCAATGTCAGCAGCGCGGCCTTACGGATCATGTGCCGGCCGGCGGTGAGGTACGGCGCACGTCCAGAATGCTATTGGCTATGCGGTCCGCATAGGACTCACGAGGCTCGCCGGACCTCTCCTGTGGGCGGTGGTCAGGTCGACGGGCTTGGCCGCCACCAGGTCGAACAGGTGGATGGCACGCACTCGCAACGCGGTGCGGCGTTCGCCGGTAGCGGTGTGGACGACCTCGTCGGGATCGATGCGCCCCAGCAGGCGCTGGTCCACCAGGACCGTCAGATCGTCGGGCAGCAGCAGCGGGCAGACCAGGCCGTGCGCGTAGTCGGTCGCGGCGTTCACCGTGTAGGCGGACGCGGGGGTTACCCTGTGGGCGCGCAGGGCGGCGCCCACCGCCGCCGGCCCGGGACAGGAGTTCACGGCGCTCACGACGGCCACCTCATGCGTCCGCCCGCGCGCCGACACCTCGAACAGCGACACGCACAGGCATCTCTCTGGAGTGACCCCCAGCACCTGGGGAAGCTCGTCCGAGCATGTCAACGGGCGCGGAAGACGTACGATCTCATGGTGGATCTGGTGGGCGAGGAGCCAGCGGTGAATCGCGAGAGCGTCTTTCATCTCGTGTGCTCCTTGCGTCGTCCAGCGCCCCCGAACCGTCCGTAGCCTGGTGATCGCCAGGTGTGTCTCCCCTGAGTGACACCTGATCACCTGGGCCATCGGGGGAGTCTCTGTTCCGTGACCGAAGGACCTACCCAGCCTTGTCCGTTTCAAATCTGAGCGACAGCCAGCAGCGCGCCGTGAACGAACTGTTCCGCCGGATCGCCCCGGTCGCCGACGAGCTCGGGGAGCTGTTCTCGGCCCGGGGGCACGAGCTGGCCCTGGTCGGCGGTTCCGTCCGCGACGTTCTCCTCGGCCGTGCGAGCAAGGACCTCGACCTGACCACGGACGCCCGCCCCGAACGGGTGCTGGAGATGGTCAAGGACTGGGCGGACGCCGTCTGGACGATCGGGATCGACTTCGGCACGGTCGGCGTGCGCAAGGGCGGCTGGCTGCTGGAGATCACCACCTATCGCAGCGAGTCCTACGACCCCGCCTCGCGCAAGCCCGAGGTGATGTACGGCGACTCGCTCGACGGCGACCTCGCCCGGCGCGACTTCGCGGTCAACGCGATGGCCGTCCGCCTGCCCGGCCACGAGTTCGTCGACCCGTACGGCGGGCTGCAGGACCTCGCCGCCAAGACGCTGCGGACGCCGGGCCGGCCCGAGCAGTCGTTCGACGACGACCCGCTGCGGATGCTGCGGGCGGCCAGGTTCGCGGGCCAGCTCGGGTTCACCGTGGCCCGTGAGGTCGTCGAGGCCATGACCGCGATGTCCGGCCGCATCGAGATCGTCTCGGCCGAGCGCATCCGCGACGAGCTCGACAAGCTGATCCTCGGCGCGCACCCGAGGGCCGGGCTGGCGCTGCTGGTGGGGACCGGGCTCGCCGCCCACGTCCTGCCCGAGCTGCCCAAGCTGCGGCTGGAGATCGACGAGCACCACCGCCACAAGGACGTCTACGAGCACACGCTGATCGTGCTGGAGCAGGCCATCGGGCTGGAGACGGCCGGCCCCGACCGGGTGCTGCGGTGGGCGGCCCTGCTGCACGACATCGGCAAGCCGAAGACGCGGCGCAACGAGCCCGGCGGCCGGGTGTCGTTCCACCACCACGAGGTCGTCGGCGCGCAGATGGCCAAGAAGCGGCTCACCGAGCTCAAGTTCCCCAAGGACGTGGTGTCCGACGTGTCCACGCTCGTGGAGTTGCACCTGCGCTTCCACGGCTACGGGACGGGGGAGTGGACCGACAGCGCCGTGCGCCGCTACGTCCGCGACGGGGGACATCTCCTCGAACGCCTCCACAAGCTGACCAGGGCCGACTGCACCACCCGCAACAAGCGCAAGGCGCAGGCCCTGTCGCGCACCTACGACCAGCTGGAGGAGCGCATCGCCCGGCTGGCCGAGGAGGAGGAGCTCGCCAAGATCCGGCCCGAGCTGGACGGCAACGAGATCCAGGAGATCCTCGGCGTGCCGCCGGGACCGGTCGTCGGCAGCGCATACAAGCACATGCTGGAGATCCGCATGGACCAGGGCATGATCGGCAAGGACGCCGCACGGCAGGCCCTGATCGCCTGGGCGCGCGACAACGGGATCGTCTCGTAGGTGGACGCCGGGGAGGTCCTCCGGCTCGACCGGGAGCACGTCTGGCATCCGTACACGGCCGTGCCGTCGGGGGTGCCCGTGCACGTCGTCCGGCGGGCCGGGGGCGTGCGGATCACGCTCGGCGACGGCCGTGAGCTGATCGACGGCATGGCCTCCTGGTGGGCGGCCATTCACGGGCACAACCACCCGCGGCTCAACCGGGCCGCGCGCGACCAGATCGACGACATGGCGCACGTCATGTTCGGCGGCCTGACCCACGAGCCCGCCGTACGGCTCGCGCACCGGCTGGCCGGGATGACCGGGCTCGACCGCGTCTTCCTCGCCGACTCGGGCTCGGTCGCGGTCGAGGTCGCGATCAAGATGGCGGTCCAGTACAGCGGGCGCTCGACCCTGCTGACCGTGCGGGGCGGCTACCACGGCGACACGTTCGCCGCGATGTCGGTCTGCGACCCGGTCAACGGCATGCACCACCTGTTCGGCGGGATGCTCCCGCGGCACGTCTTCGCGCCGGTGCCGCCGCACGACTACGGCCGCCGCCCGGTCGGGAGCCAGGAGGCCGGTCCCGACGAGGCGTATCTGGCGGAGCTCACCGCGGCCGTCGAGGCCCACGCGGACCGGCTCGCCGCGATCATCGTGGAGCCCGTCGTGCAGGGCGCCGGCGGCATGCGGTTCTCCCACCCGGCCTACCTGCGGCGGCTGCGCGACCTGGCCGACGAGCACGGCATCCTGCTGATCGCCGACGAGATCGCCACCGGTTTCGGCCGTACGGGGGAGATGTTCGGCTGCGACCACGCCGGGATCAGGCCGGACATCATGTGCGTGGGCAAGGCGCTCACCGGCGGTTACCTGACGCTGGCCGCCACGCTGTGCACCGCGCGGGTGGCCGACCGCATCGGTGTGCTGATGCACGGCCCGACCTACATGGGCAACCCGCTCGCCTGCGCCGTGGCCGGAGCCTCGCTCGACCTGCTCGCCGAGCGGCCCTGGAGGGAGGAGGTCGCGCGCATCGAGGCCGCGCTGCTCGACGGCCTCGCCCCGGCGGCGGGCGCCCCCGGCGTACGGGACGTGCGGGTGCTGGGTGCGATCGGAGTGATCGAGACCGACCAGCCCGTCGATGTCGCGAAAATTCAGGACATCGTGATGGGGCACGGCGTGTGGCTGCGTCCCTTCGGCCACCTGATCTACACGATGCCGCCGTACGCCTGCACGCCCGAGGACGTGGCCCGCATCAGCGCCGCCATGGTCGCCGCCACGGCGGCGCTCTGACCGAGCCGGCAGAGGTCAGCCTGCTGAGCCCAGCCTGCGGAGCTCAGTCGGCGGCGGGGACCGGCGGCCTGCGTACGGCGGTGGGCAGGATCATCCGGTAGACCACCGCGCCGAGCAGGTAGCCGACGCCGATCACGGCGAGCGCGAGATAGGACTTGCCGTCGGCCGGCAGCAGCGCCGCCGCCAGCACCGCGCCGAGGACCGTCATGCCGTTGAACAACATGTCGTACACGGAGAAGGCGCGGCCGAGATAGGCGTCCTCGATGTCGCGCTGCACGACGGTGTCCGCGCAGATCTTCACGCTCTGTCCAGCGACGCCGATCACCAGCCCGGCGGCGAAGATCGCCCCCTCCCGGAAGGTCGCGCACAGCGCGAACTCCAGGACTCCGCAGGTCACGAGCATTATCGGCACCCAGATCTCGATGCGGATCCGCTCGGTGGCCCACGGGGTGACCACCACCGCGGCGAAGCTCCCCGCGCCGACGGCGCCCAGCACGAGCGCGATGCCCTTGAGCGCGTCGTCGGCATCGGTGGTGAAGTGGTAGCGGTAGAGCATCACCACGGCCGCCGTCGAGATGCCGAACATCAGGCGGTGCGTCGCGACGCCGCTCAGGGCCGCCCCGGCCGAACGCCGGTGCTTGAGGTGCCGCGCGCCGTCCACCAGCCCGGCGAGCACGTGCCGTACGGCCTCGCGGGCCTGCGGCCGGTCCGGGTCGTACGCGGGGCCGAGCAGGGAGCGCTCCATCGTCCGCGCGATCAGCGCGCTCAGACCGAAGACGAGGCCGGAGCAGACCAGGAGCACGGCCACGCCCGTGTCCTCCCCTCCGGCGATCATGCGGAGCGCGACGCCGGCGCCCGCCCCGACGAACGTCACCACCGTGCCCGAGGTGGGGGTGACCGCGTTGGCCATCATCAGGTGGTCGGACGGCACGACGTGCGGCAGCGCCGCGCTGAGGGCCGACAGGAAGAAGCGGTTGACCGCGAGGACGCCGAGCGCCGCCGCGTAGAAGACGGCGTCCGAGGCCCCCGCCGCGACGAGGACGGCGGCCAGCACCAGCAGCACTCCCCGCACGACCGGCGCGATGACGAGGATCTGCCGCCTCGACCAGCGGTCGATGAACACCCCGACGAAGGGCCCGAGGACGCTGTAGGGCAGGAGCAGCACCGCGAGGCCCGCCGCGATGGCGGTCGCGCTGGCCTGCCGTTCCGGGCTGAAGAACGCGTAGCCGCCGACGGCGAGCTGGAAGATCCCGTCCGAGAACTGCGAGACGAGCCGAGTGGCGAAAAGCCGCCGGAAGTTTCGGCCTCGCAGGACCACCCGCAGATCGGAGACGTAGGACACGGCGACAGCCTACGCGGGACGATCACATCCGGGCATCCGGACCAACCCTGATAAAGCCCCCTACGTCTCCCCTGTTCCAAGGTGATCACGTACTCTCGCAGAGTGACTTCACAGGAACATGTCGTGCTGGTCGACGGCGAGGGCAACCCGATCGGCACCGCTCCCAAGTCCACCGTCCACGGCGCCGACACGCCGCTGCATCTGGCGTTCTCCAGCTACGTCTTCGACCACCGGGGACGCGTGCTGCTGTCGCGGCGGGCGGGCTCGAAGCTGACCTGGCCCGACGCGTGGACCAACAGCTGCTGCGGGCACCCGCTGCCGGGCGAGCCGCTGTCGTCGGCGGTGATCCGCCGCCTCGGGTTCGAGCTGGGCCTGGACGTCGAGTCCGTCGACCTGGTCCTGCCGGGCTTCTCCTACCGGGCCGTGATGGACAACGGCACGGTGGAGAACGAGCTGTGCCCGGTCTACCGGGCCGTGGTGACCGAGGAGGCCGCGCCCAACGCCGAGGAGGTGGGCGAGGTCCGGTGGGAGCCCTGGACGCTCTTCGCCGCCGGGGTGATGAGCGGGGAGCTGGACATCTCACCCTGGGCCCGGAAGCAGGTGCCCCAGCTCGTCGCGCTCGGGCCGGACCCGCTGGCCTGGCCGGTGGCCGACGTCGCCGCCCTGCCGCCGGCCGCGCGCCCGCTCACCTCGAACCACTGACACGCTGACACGCTGACACGCGCTGACATCCCGTGACTCCGGCACCCGGAGACACGGGACCGCCCCGGTCCGATCGAGCGGAGCCGGGGCGGGACACGCGGTGGGCGACGGACGTCAGCGCTCGATCTCGCGGCGGATGAACTTCTCGACGGCCTCGCGGGCGTGGTCGTCGGAGTACTGCTCCGGCGGCGACTTCATGAAGTAGGACGAGGGCGACAGCAGCGGGCCGCCGATGCCCCGGTCAAGGGCGATCTTGGCCGCGCGGACCGCGTCGATGATGATGCCGGCCGAGTTGGGCGAGTCCCAGACCTCGAGCTTGTACTCCAGGTTGAGCGGGGTGTCGCCGAACGACTTGCCCTCGAGGCGGACGTAGGCCCACTTGCGGTCGTCCAGCCACGGCACGTGGTCGGACGGGCCGATGTGGACGTCGGCCTTGGCCATCTCGTGCGGGATCTGCGACGTGACCGACTGGGTCTTGGAGATCTTCTTGGACTGGAGGCGGGTGCGCTCCAGCATGTTCATGAAGTCCATGTTGCCGCCGAAGTTGAGCTGGTAGGTGCGCAGCAGCTCTACCCCGCGGTCCTCGAACAGCTTGGCCAGCACCCGGTGCGTGATCGTGGCGCCGACCTGCGACTTGATGTCGTCGCCCACGATCGGGACGCCGGCCTCGGTGAACTTCGCGGCCCACTCGGGGTCGGAGGCGATGAAGACCGGCAGCGCGTTGACGAAGGCCACCTTGGCGTCGATCGCGCACTGCGCGTAGAAGCGGTCGGCCTCCTCCGAGCCCACCGGGAGGTAGGACACCAGGACGTCGACCTGGGCGTCCTTCAACGCCTGGACGACGTCGACCGGCTGCTCGTCCGACTCCTCGATGATCTCGCGGTAGAACGTGCCCAGCCCGTCGAAGGTCGGGCCACGCTGCACGGTGACGCCGAGCGGCGGCACGTCGCAGATCTTGATCGTGTTGTTCTCGGAGGCGACGATGGCCTCCGACAGGTCGCGGCCGACCTTCTTGGCGTCCACGTCGAAGGCCGCGACGAACTCCACGTCACCGACGTGGTAGTCGCCGAACCGCACGTGCATGAGGCCCGGCACACGGGTGCCCGGATCCGCGTCCTTGTAGTAGTGGACGCCCTGCACCAGCGATGAGGCGCAGTTGCCCACACCGACGATGGCTACGCGCACCGAACCCATAGCACTCGCTCCTTTACCTATCTGCCTCGGGCGTGTCCGCCCTCCGGGTCTGTTCCTGTACGGCTTGCGCGGGATCCGGGGGGTGATCCCCCTCGCCGGGAGCCGAACGGCTCCGCCGTTCCGAGTCGATCAGCTCGTTCAGCCAGCGGACCTCGCGCTCGACCGACTCCAGCCCGTGGCGCTGGAGCTCAAGTGTGTAGCTGTCCAGTCGCTCTCTCGTACGGGCGAGAGCCTCACGGACGCGGTCGAGGCGTTCTTCCAGGCGGCTGCGACGGCCCTCCAGGATCCGGAGCCGCACCTCCGCCTCCGTGTGACGGAAGAAGGCGAAGTGGATGCCGAAGCTTTCGTCCTCCCATGAGGACGGGCCCGACTGGCTGAGCAGCTCCTGCAACCGCTCCTTGCCCTCCGCCGTGATCTTGTAGACGATCTTCGACCTGCGGCCGAGGACCGTGTCCTCAGGGGGTTCCTCTTCGGCGATGAGGCCATCGTTGAGCAGACCCCTGAGGCAGGGATACAGCGAGCCGTAGGAGAACGCACGGAACATGCCGAGCAGCGTGTTGAGCCGTTTGCGCAGCTCGTATCCGTGCAAGGGCGTTTCGTGCAGCGATCCCAGGACGGCGAGCTCCAGCACACCTCCACGAGAGCCCGTCACTGGAACCACCTCCTGTGTCCGGCCGATGTATCGACTCGATACATCCGCAGGATACGTCGGGGTGTCATATATGGCAACGGGTCAACGGTTCGGCAAGATTTGGCAAAGGGTCGTAATCTGGCCGTATGTGGTCACAGCGGTCGGTCGTGGACTACGGCCTCGCTAAGCGGGCGGCCGTACAGTCCGTCCGCGCCGGCCGCATGCGGGCGCGGGACGTGTGTGACGCCCACCCATATCTGCTCCGCGCGGCCCGGTTCCACGGAGAGCCGACGAGTCGCACGTGCCCCATATGCGAACGAAGGAACGTGACCAACGTCACATACGTATATGGGGACGAACTAGGACGAGTAGCCGGCCAGGCAAAAGGGATGGCCGAGCTCACCACGATGGCCCGGGAATACCGCGAATTCCGGGTCTACGTGGTGGAGGTCTGCCAAGGTTGTTCCTGGAACCACCTGGCGGTGTCGTTCGTCCTCGGAACAGCCGATCCCCCGGGCCCTTCTCTGTAGGGCGACCTCCACCTCCAGGAGGGCGGCCAGCCGGCCTGTCGGCCGACGTCGATCAATTCCCCGAACCATCTGACGAGGACGCGTGACTTACAGCAGCTACGGACCGGAGCCGACCGGCCGTCCCGAGGACGCCTCGGGCTCCGGTGGATCAGCCCGCCCTGGGCGCCGCCGTCGCTCGACCAGGGAATCCGACGAGTACGGCGAGTACGGCGAGCCCGCCCCGCCGCGACAGCCCGGCAGGGGACCGGCCCCCCAGCCGCCCCGGGCCGCCCGGCAGGGAGACCCCGAGCGGCGCCGCAGGGAGTCGGCCGCCTTCGAGGACACGGCGGCCATGAACGCGGTGCCTCCGAGACCGGAACAGGGCTCGCCGCAGGGACCGGCACGCGGACCGGCACAGGGACCTCAGCAGGGATCCCGGGGGCCGGTGGGCGGCGGACGCCCGCCGGCGGGCCGCGACCCGCGCCACCCCGGCGGCCCAGCCGGTCCTGGCGCTCCCGGTGGACCCGGCGCTCCCGGGGCTCCCGGTGGTCCTGGCCGGCCCGGCGTTCCCGGCGTTCCCGGCGGGGAGCAGCGCACCCAGGCGATGGGCATGCCGACGGGCGGCTTCCGCCGCGACGGCCGCGGGGACGCGGACGGGCAGAGCACCGAGGCGATCCAGACCGGCGGCCGTCGCCGCAGGCCTCCGTCCCGAGGCGGCCGTGGTCCCGGCGGCCCGGGGGGACCGGGTGGACCGGGTGGTCCGGAAGGCCCCGGCGGGCGCGGCCCCCGGGATCCACGCGATTTCGACGACTTCGACGAGGACGACGAGAAGCCGCGCCGTACGGGCTGGAAGCGCTTCCTGCCGAGCTGGAAGATCCTCGTGGCGGCCTTCACCGTGCTGGCCGCCGGCACCTTCGGCATGATCGCGGTGGCCTACGCCAACACCCCGCTGCCGGAGGCGACGCAGGCGGAGGCCGTGGCGCAGGGCAGCGCCATCTACTACAACGACGGCAAGACGCTGATCGCCAAGGTGGGCACCCCGCGCGTCATCCTGACCGACATCAAGAAGGTGCCGACGCACGTTCAGGACGCCGTGATCGCCATCGAGAACAACACCTTCCGCACGGACAGTGGCATCTCGGTCCCCGGCATGATCAGGTCGGTCTACATGACGGCCACCGGCCAGCAGCTCCAGGGCGCCTCGACCATCACCCAGCAGATGGCCCGCAATTACTACGACGGCCTGAGCCAGGAAGTGTCGATCAAGCGCAAGATCAAGGAGATATTCGTCGCGGTCAAGCTCGACAAGGAAATGCCCAAGGACCAGATCCTGCTGCAGTATCTCAACACGGTGCCCTTCGGCCGTGCCTACGGCATCGAGGCCGCCGCGCAGGCGTACTTCAAGAAGCACGTCGAACAGCTCACCCCGGAGCAGGGCGCCTACCTCGCCGCGCGCATCCAGACGCCCGCCCTGGACGCCGACTCCCCGCGGTTGCAGAGCCGGTTCAAGGACGTCATCAACGCCATGGCACGGCTCGACCCGGCCAAGTACGGCAAGCTGCCGAGCACGGCCAAGTTCCCCAAGACCGTCCCGGCGAACACCAGGGACGAGTACGGCGGCCTCAGGGGTTACATGGTCGTCCAGGTGCTGGAGGAGCTGAAGACCCGGATGAATCTGCCGCCCGACCAGGTCAGGAGCGGCGGCTACAAGATCATTTCGACCTTCGACAAGAAGCTCATGCAGGCCGCCAAGAAGGCGGTGACCGCCACCACCTCCACCATGTCGAAGGAGTTCCACGCCGGTCTGGCCGCCGTGGATCCCAAGACGGGGCGCGTGCTCGCGTTCTACGGTGGCAACGACTACGTCAAGGATCCCTGGAACGAGCCGTTCGACTCGAAGAAGCAGGCCGCCTCGGCGTTCAAGCCGTACGTGCTGGCCGCCTGGCTGGACGCCGGCTACAGCCTGAACAGCTACCTGCCCGGCAACCAGACCGTGCCCAAGGAATTGCCGGGTCAGGCGAAGGGCGGAATCACCAACGACCACTCGGTGCCCGCCGCCATCAACGCCATCTACGCGACCTCGCACTCGATCAACACGGCCTTCGCCTCGATGGCGTACAAGCTGGACGAGGCGAACGGAACGATCGGGCAGCTCAGCGCGGTGAAGCAGATCGCGGAGGAGGCCGGGCTCGGCAAGCAGCGTATGGAGGACGACGTGAAGGAGCACAAGTACCAGTTCTCCATCGGCAGCGCCCTGGTCACCCCCGTCGAGCAGGCCGCCGGCTATTCGATCTTCGCCAACGAGGGCAAGCACGTCGACTACCACGTCGTCAAGGAGGTCCGGAAGGACAAGGCGGTCGTCATCGCCGAGCGGCGGGAGATCAAGCAGGTAATCACGCCGGAGGCGGCCGCCGACGCCGTGGCGGCCATGGAAGAGGTCCTCAAGTCGGGTACGGCGGCGGGCAAGGGCATCGGCCGCCCGGCCGCAGGCAAGACCGGCACGAACAACGACGAGAAGGAAGCCTGGTTCGTCGGCTTCACCCCGCAGTTGTCGGTCGCGGTCGGCATGTACCGCGAGCAGTGTGCGACCAAGAGCGGCAAGGTCGTGGAGCCTATCTACTCCAACTGCCCGGACACCCCTGGCGGGAAGAAGAGCACCAAGTACGGCCCGAACAACCGCTACAGCATGCCGCATGAGGTGTCACTGGGCTTTGAGGGCGCCGGCCCGCCGACCACGATCTGGCGGACGTTCATGACGGAGGCGCTCGCGGGCAAGCCGGTCGAGCAGTTCCCGCAGAAGGTGGGGCTGGGCACCCCGGAGAACATCGTGCCGAGCCCGACGCCGAGCCCGTCGCCGACGCCGGAGGACGGCGGGTTCCCCACCGACTTCCCGACGGACTTCCCCGACGACGGCAACTGCTTCGACGGCGGACCGGGATGTGACAGCGGTGACGGCCTCGGCGACGACCAGGGCGGGGGCGGCCAGGACGGCGGTCCCGGGGGCGACGATGTCCCGTTGAACATCAACCAGGCCCCGGCCGCCATGCCGCCCGGGTCAGGAAACGGCAGAAACGGCAGGGGCGGCGGCGCCTGATCCACGATCCGATGTCCTGAAGGGGCCCGCGGCGACTCCCGCCGCGGGCCCTTTCGGTGCGCGGAGTCGCCAAGCCGAGGCGTTGAATGGTGCAATACCGAGCATGACGACCCGGACCACGAACGACTCCGCCCCGCTGCCCGGGGTCGCCGCGCGGGCGGTGCCGTACCTGCCTCTCGGGCTTCTCGCGGGGCTCGGCGCCGTTCTCGCCTACCTGTGGAAATATCCGTGCCGGTTCGGCGGAGCCTGGAACGGCGGTGTCGGGCAGTTCACGAACTTCTGCTACACCGACATCTATCCGCTGTTCTGGGCCGAGAAGCTCAACGAGGGCAAGGTCCCCTACGTCGACTACCCGGTCGAATACCCGGTGGGCATCGGCGGGATCATGGAGTTCGCCCGCAGGCTCGCGGGCGGCGACGGGGTCGTGTTCTACGACGTCACCGTGATCCTCATGGGGATCGCGCTGGTCGCGGGCGTGCTGCTCACGGCCGCGCTCGCCGGACCGGCCCGCCGCTGGGACGCCCTCTGGTACGCCGTCGGCCCGGCCGTCATCCTCTGCGCGTACATCAACTGGGACCTGGCCGCCGGCGCTCTCGCGCTCGGCGGTCTGCTGGCGTGGGCCCGCCACCGGCCGTGGCTCGCGGGCGTGCTGCTGGCGCTGGCCGTCGCCACCAAGTTCTACCCGCTGATGTTCTTCGGCGCGTTGTTCCTGCTCACGGTGCGTACGGCGAAGTGGGTGCCGTTCGTCAAGACCGTCGCCGGGGCCGCCGCCGCGTGGCTGCTGGTGAACGTGCCGATCATGCTGGTCAACTTCGAGGGCTGGGAGAAGTTCTACGCGTTCAGCAGCGAGCGCGGCGCCGACTGGGGCGGGCTGTGGTTCTTCTTCCAGAAGACCCAGTGGTTCGGCATGGAAAGGCCCGGTTTCCTGGCCTTTCTCGGTGACGCCGAGAAGTTGAACACCATGGCCATGGCCGCGCTGGCGGTGCTGCTGCTGGGCGTCGCCGTGCTGGCGCTCGCCGCGCCGCGCCGGCCACGCCTGATGCAGTTGTGTTTCCTGGCCCTGGCCGCCTTCATGATCACCAATAAGGTCTGGTCGCCGCAGTACGTCCTGTGGCTGGTGCCGTTCGCGGTGCTGGCCAGGCCGAAGTGGGGCGCGCTGGCCGCCTGGCAGGTCGCGGAGTGCTGGTACTTCTTCTCGATCTGGCTCTACCTGGTCAGCCAGTATCCCGACCACGCCGGGGAGGGCATCGGCGACGACCCCTACTTCCTGTCGGTCTGGGCCCGGGCGCTGACCATCGTCGTCCTCATGGCCCTCGTCGTCCGCGACATCCTGCGTCCCGAGCACGACGTCGTACGCCAGGGGGAGGCCGACGACCCGTCGGGCGGGGTGTTCGACCACGCCGAGGACCGTCTCGTGCTGCGCCGTTCGCTCCTCGCGCGGGGCGAACGGGACGCCCGGCAGCAGCCGGAGACGGCGTGAGACCGTGAAACTTACATCGGATTTCGCGCCCGTCACGGCGCGGTCAGGAGCCGTCCGAGCGGAGGCATCGCGTAGCGTCGCGTGAGAGTGTGCGCGACGAACGGGGGAGACGCGATGCGCCGGAGGCCACCATGGCTCCTGCTGCTGGTGTGGGCCGCGACCAGGGGAATGCTCCTCCTCGTCGCGACCCAGACCATCCCCACCGGGCACGGCGAGGCCTTCAGGAACGACGTCACCCTCTACCGCCACTGGTCCGAGATACTGATGGAGGGCGAGTTCCCGGCGGCTGACGAGAAGTGGCAGTATCCGCCGTTCGCGGCGCTGCCGCTGCTCGCCCCCCGCCTGCTGCCGCTGGGCTACCACGTCGCCTTCTTCCTGCTGGCGGCGCTGTGCGACCTCGTGATCCTGCTCCTACTGTGGCGGTTTTCGACCTCCCGCCGCGGCGGCGGCCGTACGGGTCCGTGGGCGTGGACCGTGGGCGCGGCCCTGCTCGGCCCGGTGCTCGTCTCCCGGTACGACCTCATGGTCACGCTCGTGGCGGTGCTCGCGCTGACGGCGTCGGCCAACCCTGCGGTGCGCGGGCCGCTGATCGGCCTCGGGCTTCTCGTGAAGGTGTGGCCGGTCGCGCTGCTCGCCGGCCTGCGGCGGTGGCGCGAACTGCTGACCGCGTCGGGGCTCACGCTCGTCGTCGCGGTGGCGGGGTGCGGCGTGGCCGCCCTGACCGTGCCGCACGCGCTGGACTTCCTGACCGCGCAGGAGAAGCGGGGGCTGCAGATCGAGTCGCTGGCCGCCACACCGCTCGCGCTCGCGCGGGCCCTCGGCTGGTGGGACGGCTACACCACCTACCGGCACGGCGCGATGGAGGCCGTCGGCGGTGGCGTGGGCGTCGCGGCGATGCTGAGCCTGGCCGCCACGCCCGTGGCGCTGGCGCTGATCGGCCTGTGGTGGCTGCGCGCGGCCCCCAGCCCGCGGTCGTACTACGACGCCGCCCTCACCACCGTGCTCTTCCTGGTCGCCACCAGCCGGGTGCTGTCGCCGCAGTACCTCGTGTGGGTGATCGGGATCGCCGCCGTCATCCTGTCGGTGCGGCGCGACCGGCCGGGCCCGACGCAGCGGCCGGCCGCCCTGCTCGTCATGGTGGCCGCTCTGCTGACGGGGGTCATGTATCCCTGGATGGAGCTGGACTACAGCTGGACGGGCGCCCTGCCGGGGACGCTCGTGCTGGTCCTGCGCAACCTCGTCTTCCTCGCCGCGGCCGTCACGTCGTACGTGCAACTGTGGCGCGCCACGCGCAGGCCCGCGCGGGTGAGGGACGAGCAGGGGGTTCAGGCGGCCGTACCCGCTTCCTGAGGTTTTCAATCCGCAGAGTTATCCACAGGGTGTGGACGAGTGCCTACAGATGCTTGCGCAGGAACGCGATGTCGTCGGCCTGGCCCTCGAACGGCGTCTCGACCACGATCGGCGCTCCCGCCGCCCGGCAGACCTCCAGGATCGACTCGGGGTCGATCTGGCCGCTGCCGAGGTTGGCGTGGCGGTCGGCCCCGGAGTCGAACGCGTCCCGCGAGTCGTTGCAGTGCACGAGGTCGATGCGGCCCGTGATCGCCTTCACCCGCTCCACGAGCCCGGCGAGCTCCTCGCCGCCCGCGTGGAAGTGGCAGGTGTCCAGGCAGAAGCCGACGACCGAGGGGTCCGGCGCCCCCGCCGTCGCCGCGTCCCACAGCCGGGCGATGCGCTCCAGCTTGCGCGCCATCGCGTTGCCGCCGCCGGCCGTGTTCTCGATCAGCACGGGGATCGGGCACTCGGTGCGCTCGAAGACCTTGCGCCAGTTGTCGAATCCGGTCTGCGGGTCGTCGCCCGCGTTGACGTGCCCGCCGTGGACGATCAGGCCCTTGGCGCCGATGGCCGCCGCCGCCTTGAGGTGCGCGTCGAGCAGCTTACGGCTCGGGATGCGGATGCGGTTGTTGGCGGTGGCCACGTTGACGACGTACGGCGCGTGCACGTAGACGTCCACGTCCGAGGCGCGCAGGGCGTCGGCGGTGGCGGGAGTCACCGGGCCCTTCCAGCCCTGGGGGTCGCCGAGGAAGAACTGCACGACCTCGGCGTCGCGGGCCGCCGCGTGCGCCAGCGGGTCGTCCTGGTCGACGTGGGCTCCGATCCGCGGGCGGGAGCCGCTGTGGCTGTCCATGCCGTTCCTCCACCGTTGCTTGCGCGTCAAGGGGCTGCCGGATGCGGAGGGCGAACCCTATGCGCTCTCCAAGAGCGTTTCAAGGGGACACGCTGTTTCAAAGGTGCGAACCAGGGCAGTCGCGTGTCGCGCGCCCCCGAAACCCGCGCGCGATACTACTTCGTCGCCAAGGAGGCGAGCATGAGATATCGCTTAGGCAGCTTCATCCTTCTCATTTACATCCTCGTCGGCCTCTATGTGGCCTGGCTCCACCACTACATCACCCCCACTCTCCTCAAGCAGGTCGCCCAGGCTCTGATCGCGGTCTTCCTGTGGTTCCTCGTGCTGCTCGGCGTGGACCTGCACATCGGCGGCTGACCGGCCACGCCGCGACCGCCCGGGCTTCGGTCGCGTGCGCGTCAGTTGCGCAGGGTGAACCCGCGGGGGAAGAAGCCCCCGTGCGCGATGCCCAGCGCGGCGCCGACGAACGACCCCACGATCCCCACGATGATCAGTGCCCGCTGTCTGGTGGTCGACGAGACGAACTGGGCGTACAGGCCGCCCCAGAACCCGACCGCGCCCACCCATGACGCGATCATGTGGGCCGTCACGATGAAGCCCATGACGAACGCCACCAGGCCGCACACCAGCGTCGCGATCGTCATCGCGTTCTCCCGCGGGTGCGGCCTGCCGTCCGTGTTCAGCGTGAGATGAACGGGGTGCCTTCTCTTGCGGCCGATGGCGAGTCGCATCGCGCCTACCCCCTCTCCGACCTCCAGTTTCACTCTCCGGGCCGGGTATGGCCAAGTGGCTGGTAGCCTTGTTCGACTGCGTCTGATAAAGGCCGGGGGCCATGGCCGCCCGGACGAAGCGCAGGGTCCTCCTGTCACGGCAAGGCGTCGTGACCGCAAGAGTCCAGAGGAGGTTGGATCACACATGCGTCGCTACGAGATGATGGTCATTCTCGACCCGTCCCTCGACGAGCGCACCGTGCAGCCGTCGCTCGACCAGTTCCTCACCGTCGTCCGCAATGACGGCGGCACCGTGGAGAAGGTCGACGTTTGGGGCCGCCGCCGCCTGTCCTACGACATCGCCAAGAAGTCCGAGGGCATCTACGCCGTGGTCGACCTGACCGCCGAGCCCGCCACCGTGAAGGAGCTGGACCGCCAGCTCAACCTGAACGAGGGCATTCTCCGCACCAAGGTCCTCCGCCCCGAGCTCCACTGAGCTCCACTGGCAGACCCCGAAGCCCGGCGATTTGTCGGGCCCGGGCCGTACTCTGAGCCCTTGACAGCTCAGCTGACGGGATAGGAAGGCGAAAGCGACCGATGGCAGCAGGCGACACACAGATCACGATCGTCGGCAATCTTGTCGACGACCCGGAGCTGCGCTTCACCCCCACGGGGCAGGCCGTGGCCCGGTTCCGCATCGCGTCCACTCCGCGGTTCCTCGACAGGCAGACCAACGAGTGGAAAGACGGCGAGGGCCTGTTCCTCACCTGCAACGTCTGGCGGCAGGCGGCGGAGAACGTCGCCGAGAGCCTCCAGCGCGGCATGCGGGTGATCGTGCAGGGACGGCTGCGCCAACGGTCGTACGAGACCAAGGAAGGCGAGAAGCGCACGGTCTACGAGGTCGAGGTCGACGAGGTCGGCCCCTCGCTGCGCAACGCCACGGCGAAGGTCAACAAGACCTCCCGCCAGGGCGGTGGCGGCGGTGGTGGCGGCGGCTTCGGCGGCGGCCCGGCCAACGACCCGTGGGCGACCGCTGCGCCCGCCCCGCAGGGTGGCGGGGGCTACGGCTCCGGCGGTGGCGGCGGTTTC
Source organism: Microbispora bryophytorum (assembly GCF_006874465.1). Taxonomy (GTDB): domain Bacteria; phylum Actinomycetota; class Actinomycetes; order Streptosporangiales; family Streptosporangiaceae; genus Microbispora; species Microbispora bryophytorum. The sequence goes on from NZ_VIRL01000014.1 coordinate 77,339, forward strand.
GCCGGCCCGCAGGGCGGTGGCGGCGGCGGCTTCGGCGGCGACTTCAGCGACGAACCGCCCTTCTAGGTCACCGGGGCCTTCCGGTCCCACCACCGTAAACACAACCGAGCGACCATTCCCGCGACATGCGGGGCTCTGAGAGGAGCACCACGATGGCGAAGCCGGCAATTCGCAAGCCTAAAAAGAAGGTTTGCCTTTTCTGCCACGACAAGATCTCCTACGTCGACTACAAGGACACGGGGCTGCTGCGGAAGTTCATCTCCGACCGCGGCAAGATCCGTGCCCGCCGGGTGACGGGCAACTGCACCCAGCACCAGCGCGACGTGGCGACCGCTATCAAGAACGCTCGTGAGATGGCCCTGCTGCCGTACACGAGCACCGCGCGCTGAGAAAGGAGACTCAGGACAATGAAGCTCATCCTCACCACTGAGGTCTCCGGCCTCGGCGCTCCCGGCGACATCGTCGAGGTCAAGGACGGCTACGGCCGCAACTACCTCATTCCGCGTGGGTTCGCCTTCCGCTGGACCCGCGGCGCCGAGTCGCAGATCGCCTCGCTGAAGAAGGCGCGTGCCGCCCGCGAGATTCGCGACCTGGGCTCCGCCAAGGAGGTCGCCGGCCGGCTCGGCGCCCTCAAGGTGCAGCTCAAGACCCGCGCGGGCGACACGGGCCGGCTGTTCGGCTCGGTCACGACCGGTGACATCGCCGACGCCGTCAAGGCCGCCGGCGGTCCGCAACTCGACCGCCGCCGCATCGAGATCGGCAACGCGATCAAGAGCGTCGGCACTCACAAGGTGAGCGTCCGGCTGCACCCGGAGGTCGCCGCCACCATCGATGTCGAGGTGGTCGCGGGCTGACACCCGCCGCAGTTCCGTCGAGGGCCCTTCTCCGTCCGTCGGGGAGGGGCCCTTCGCGGTTCTCGGGTCGCCCGGCGACGATGCGATTCCCCTCAGGTAAACGCGGGTTATACGGAACGCTAGTATCTTGCCGTCCGATTTGGCGGATTTCGTAGTAAGACCCTCTGATGGAGGCTGTGATGCGCCGTCCCTCACTCCTGCTGGCGTCCGGCGCCCTCGTGCTGGCGGCCGCCGCCTGCGCACCGGCGGACGACACCTCCAGCACCCCGAGCGCCGCGAGCCCGGCCGGCTCCGCTGCCGCGGACGCGTGCGCGAAGGAGAGCCTGAAGCTCACCACCCCCGGCAAGCTCACGATCGGCACCGACAAGCCGGCGTACGAGCCGTGGTTCAAGGACGACGACCCCTCCAGCGGGCAGGGGTTCGAGAGCGCGGTCGCCTACGCGGTGGCCGGGAAGATGGGCTTCACCAGGGACGAGGTCGCCTGGGCGGTCGTGCCGTTCGACTCGTCGTTCGCCCCCGGGCCCAAGAAGTTCGACTTCGACGTCAACCAGATCTCGATCACCCCCAGCCGGGCCAAGGCCGTCGACTTCAGCCAGGGCTACTACACGGTCAAGCAGGGCGTGGTGGCGCTGGACGGCACGAAGTTCGCCTCCGCCACGAGCCTCGCCGAGCTCAAGGACGCCAAGATCGGCGTGCAGGCCGGCACCACCGCCCTGGAGGCGGTGCGCGCGGTCATCCAGCCCACCAAGGACCCGAGCGTGTTCAACCAGCAGGTCGACGCGGTCAACGCGCTGAAGAACAAGCAGATCGACGCCATCGTCGTCGACCTGCCGACCGCCTTCTACGTCACCGCGGCCCAGGTGGAGGGCTCGAAGATCGTCGGCCAGTTCGCCGCGAACAGCGGCGAGCCCGAGGAGTTCGGCATGCTGTTCCAGAAGGGCAACTCGCTGGTGAGCTGCGTCGACAAGGCGCTCGGCGAGCTGAAGTCGTCCGGTGAGCTGGCGCAGATCGAGAGCCAGTGGCTGACCGCCGCCGCGGGCGCGCCGGAGCTGAAGTGACCGACGGGCAGTCCGCCGCCTCGCCCGTGCCGTCGGAAGTCGCGGAGCAGGTGGGGCCCGCGTGGGTGAAGAGTGAGCGGCAGCTCCGCCGGGAGGCGGAGCTGCGCGGCAGGGCGCGGCGATCCGTCTCCGTCGCGACCGCGTCCACGATCGTCGTGGCGGTCATCCTGGTCGTCGGGATCACCTCGTCGCCGGGGTGGCCGCGAGTGCGGGCGACCTTCCTCAGCCCCGAGGCGTTCGTCGCCGCGCTGCCCGACGTGCTGCGCGGCTTCCTGCTCAACATCGAGATGTTCCTCGTCGCCGAGGTGCTCATCCTGGTGCTGGGGCTGCTCGTCGCGCTGGTGCGCGGTCTGCGCGCGCCGGCGTTCTTCCCGCTGCGCGCCTTGGCCGTGGTCTACACCGACGTCTTCCGCGGCATCCCGACCATCCTGCTCATCTACCTGGTCGGCTTCGGCATCCCCGCGCTCCAGTTGCAGGGCGCGCCGAGCGACCCGGTCACGCTCGGCGTCATCGCGCTCGTGCTGTCCTACGGCGCGTACGTCGCGGAGGTGTTCCGGGCGGGGATCGAGTCGGTGCACCCGAGTCAGCGGGCGGCGGCGCGGTCGCTGGCGCTGACGCAGGGCCAGACCATGCGTCACGTGGTGCTGCCGCAGGCCGTCCGCCGGGTGATCCCGCCGCTGCTCAACGACTTCGTCTCGCTGCAGAAGGACACCGCGCTGGTCTCCGTGCTCGGCCCGCTTGAGGCGCTGCGGCAGGCGCAGATCCACAAGGACCTCGACTTCAACTTCACGCCCTACCTGGTGGCCGCGCTGCTGTTCATCCTGCTGACGGTGCCGATGGCGCGGTTCACCGACCATCTCGCCGTGCGTGCCGCCCGGCGTCGTACGGGAGGTGGCACGGCATGAGCCTGCTGAAGATCGAGGGCGTCTGGAAGCACTACCAGGGGCTGAGCGTGCTGCGCGGGATCGACCTGGAGGTCGCGCCGCACGAGGTGGTCTGCCTGATCGGCGCGTCCGGCTCGGGCAAGTCGACGCTGCTGCGCTGCGTCAACCTGCTGGAGACGATCGACGACGGCGCGATTCATCTGGACGGCGCCGAGATCACCGACGTGCGCGCCGGGGCCGACGACGTGCGCCGCCGCATCGGCATGGTGTTCCAGTCGTACAACCTGTTTCCGCACATGACCGTGCTCGACAACATCACGCTCGCCCCCCGCAAGGTGCACGGTGTGCGGCCGGAGGAGGCCGAGGCCAGAGCACGGGAGCTGCTCGACCGGTTCGGGCTGGCCGACAAGGCGGGGGAGTATCCCGATCGCCTGTCCGGCGGCCAGCAGCAGCGGGTGGCCGTCATCCGCGCGGTCGCGACCGACCCCCGCCTGCTGCTGCTCGACGAGGTCACCTCCGCGCTCGACCCCACGCTGGTCACCGAGGTGCTCGGCGTGATCCGCGAGCTCAAGGAGACCGGGATGACGATGATCCTGGCCACCCATGAGATGGGCTTCGCCCGCGACATCGCCGACACCGTGTGTTTCCTCGAAGGCGGCGTGCTGCTGGAGAGCGGTCCGCCCGAGCAGATCTTCAGCGCGCCGGAGCACCCCCGCACCCAGGCGTTCCTCCAGCGCGTGCTGGAGGCCCGGCGCATGTGACGTCAGGCGGCGGTCCGCGAGGCGCCGGTGACCATCCAGGCGGTGCCGTACGCGCGAAGCGCGAGCGTGACGAGCCGGGCGGCCATCCAGGCGCCCAGCGCGAGCCACAGGCCGACCAGGCTGCCGGCGACGGCGGCGAACGGCAGGTAGGCCAGCGTCGTCCACAGCCCCGCCCAGGCCAGGTAGCGCTGGTCGCCCGCCCCGATGAGGACCCCGTCGAGGACGAACACGACGCCCGCGACCGGCTGCAGGAGCGCGACCGGCCACAGCACGGCGAGCAGCTCGGCGGCCGTCTCGCCATACGCGTCGAACAGGGCGGGGACCAGGGGGCGCGCCAGCAGGACGGCCGCGCAGAACGCGACGCCGCACCCGACGCCCCACACGACCATGCGCCGGGTGGCCGCCCGAGTGCCCGCGGTGTCGCCCGAGCCCAGGGCGCGGCCCGTGATGGCCTGCCCCGCGATGGCGATGGCGTCGAGGGCGAAGGCGAGGAACGTCCAGATCCGGGTGGCGATCGTATGCGCGCCGATCTGGTCGTCGCCCATCCGTGTGGCGAGCGAGGTGGCGACGAGCAGCACGGCCTGCAGGCATGCCGTACGGACGACCAGGGCGAACCCCGCGGCGCCGGCGGCCCGCACCCCGGCGAGGTCGGGCAGCAGCGAGGCGCCGTGCGCGCGGGCGGTCCGCACGACCAGCGCGAGGTAGACCGCGGCGGCCAGGGACTGCGCGGCGACCGTGCCCCAGGCGGACCCGGCGATCCCCCAGCCGAGGCCGAGCACGAACCAGATGTTGAGCAGCGCGTTCAGCGTGAACGAGGCGACCGACACGGCCAGCGGCGTGCGGGTGTCCTGCAGCCCGCGCAGGACGCCGGTGCCGGCGAGGACCAGCAGCATGCCGGGGATGCCGAGGAGGCTGATGCGCAGATAGGAGACGGCCTGCGCGGCGAGCTGGCCCGTCGCTCCGAACAGGTGTACGATAAATGGAGCAAGAGGCCAGCACGCCACACTGACGGCCAGGCCGATGATCGCGGCCAGCCACAGGCCGTCCATCCCCTGGCGCATCGCCTGCCTGACGTCCCCCGCCCCCAGCCTCCGCGCGACCGCGGCCGTGGTGGCGTACGCGAGGAACACGCACAGCCCGACGAGGGCCGACAGGGCGGCGCTGGCCACACCGAGAGCGCCGAGCGCAGGATCGGGGAGGCGGCCGACGATGACGGAGTCGGTGAGCAGGAAGAGCGGCTCGGCCACCAACGCCCCGAACGCCGGGATCGCGAGCCTGAGGATCTCCCTGTCGTGGGCACGGCCGTGTCCCGTTGCGGAGGTAAGTGGCATAAATCTAGTTTGCGGCTTACGGACCCATGCTCGATCGGTATCACAAATCTCCGGTGACTTTCTTTCCTCCACAGGCCGTGGATATCGAAATCCCAGGTGGGAGCGGGCTTTCCCGATGTGGTCACCGCGCTGTCCACAGGGTCGTCCCCAGGGTTTTCCCATGCCATGGGAGCGGACTGCACACGTTGTCCACAGGATTGTCCACCGGTCGAGTTGCCGTCCGGCCCTGGGGCCGAGGAGACTTGCGCACCGGGTTGGGGTTGCTGTGACCGCTGGGCAGGGGGTGTGAGGGTGAGCGTGCTCGACTTCCCGGGGGGACCGGGAGGCTCCGATTCGATGTTCGAGCGGACGCCGCCGCACAACATCGAGGCCGAGCAGTCGGTGCTGGGCGGCATGCTGCTGTCCAAGGACGCCATCGCCGACGTCATCGAGGTGCTGCGCGCCGACGACTTCTACCGGCCGGCCCACCAGATCGTCTTCGAGGTGATCACCGACCTGTACGGCCGGGGCGAGCCCGCCGACTCGGTGACCGTCTTCGACGAGTTGCAAAAACGCGGCGAGGTCGCCCGGGTCGGTGGCGGCGCCTACCTGCACACGCTGACCGCGATCGTGCCCACCGCCGCGAACGCCGGCTACTACGCGAAGATCGTCCGCGAGCAGGCCGTCCTGCGCCGCCTCATCGAGGCCGGCACCCGCATCGTCTCCTACGGGTACGGCGGCCAGGGCGAGGAGGTCGACGACCTGGTCGACCGCGCGCAGGCCGAGATCTACAAGGTCACCGAGCGCCGCACGTCCGAGGACTACCTCCCGCTGTCGGAGATCATGCCGTCTGCGCTGGACGAGATCGAGGCCATCGGCAGCCGCAGCGGCCAGATGGTCGGCGTCCCGACCGGCTTCCAGGACCTCGACGCCCTGACCAACGGCCTCCACCCCGGCCAGATGATCGTCGTCGCCGCGCGTCCTGCGATCGGAAAAGCGTTGGCCCTCGACACACCGCTGCCCACGCCCGACGGGTGGACCACGATGGGCGAGGTAAAGCTCGGTGACTACCTCATCGGCGCCGACGGCCGCCCGACGCGTGTCGTCGCCGCCACGGACGTCATGGTGGACAGGCCCTGCTACGAAGTCGAGTTCAGTGACGGCACGGTCATCGTGGCCGACGCCCAGCACCAGTGGCTCACCGACACGCGCGCATCACGCAGATCGGCGCAGGCTGCCGCGACTGGCTACAACCGATACCGCAACCAGCGGACGTTCCCCGAAGTGCGAACGACGGAGGAGATCGCCGCGACGCTGCGATGCGACACGGCGGACAAGCGGCTCAATCACACCGTCGCCAACGCCCGCCCGATGGACCTTCCCGCCTCTGACCTGCTGATCCCTCCGTACGCGCTGGGCGTCTGGCTCGGAGACGGCCACTCCAACGGTGCCAGATTCACCACAGGGGACCCGGAGATCGCCGAACATGTGGCCGCCGAAGGTCTCCGGGTGGAGCACCGTGGCGGGCTGCTGTACGCGATGCTGCTGCCCGAGCCGGAGCCGATCGCCGAACGACCGTGCATCGTGTGCCGACAGCCGTTCACGCCCAAGACAGCGCAGGTACGCACGTGCGGTAGGTCATGCGGCGGCCGGTCGAAGAACTCCGAACACGGCCCCTCGCAGCCGCCCAGGTGTCCCGACTGCGGCGGCCCGTCGAGCGGGCTCCGCCAGTGCCAGGCGTGTCGCGACGACCACGGCACTATGGGCGCACTGCTGAGGAAGCTGGGCGTGCTGGGTGACAAGCACATCCCCAGCGAGTATCTGCGCGCGTCTGAGGAGCAGCGCAGGGCGCTCCTGGCGGGGCTGTTGGACACCGACGGCTACATCAACGCCTCGGGGACGGTCCAGTTCGCTGTGACGAACCGCCGCCTGGCGGAGGACGTCTGGGAACTCGTCCTGAGCCTGGGCTACAAAGCGACCTTGACCTCCAAGAGGGTGCAGGGGCGCACTGAAGCCAGCTCGACGAGCTACACGATCACATTCACGCCCTCCGACAAGGTTTTCCGGCTGAGCCGCAAGAACGCCCGCGTGAACACAAGCGCCCACCCCAAAGCGACGTACCGCATCATCACCGACGTTCGCCCGGTGATGTCGGTGCCGGTGCGTTGCGTCGAGGTGGACAACGCCGATCACATGTACCTGGCTGGGCGAACGTGGATCCCCACCCATAACAGCACCCTTGGTCTGGATTTCGCCAGATCTGCGGCGATCAAGCATGGGATGACCACTGTCGTCTTCTCGCTGGAAATGTCGCGCAACGAGATCACCATGCGTCTGCTGTCGGCGGAGGCGCGGGTGGCGCTGCACACCATGCGCTCGGGCACGATGAGCGACGACGACTGGACGCGGATGGCCCGCCGGATGGGCGAGGTCGCCGAGGCGCCGCTGTTCATCGACGACTCCCCGAACATGTCGATGATGGAGATCCGGGCCAAGTGCCGCCGCCTCAAGCAGCGTCACGACCTGCGCTTCGTGATCGTCGACTATCTCCAGCTCATGAGCTCGCCCAAGAAGACCGAGAGCCGTCAGCAGGAGGTCTCGGAGCTGTCCCGGGCGCTGAAGCTGCTGGCCAAGGAGCTCGAGGTGCCGGTCATCGCGATCTCCCAGCTCAACCGTGGTCCCGAGCAGCGTACGGACAAGCGTCCGCAAGTGTCAGACCTGCGTGAATCGGGCTCCATCGAGCAGGACGCCGACATGGTCATCCTGCTGCATCGGGAGGACGCGTACGAGCGGGAGTCGCCGCGCGCGGGCGAGGCGGACCTGATCGTGGCCAAGCACCGAAACGGCCCCACGGCCACGGTCACGGTGGCCTTCCAGGGCCACTACAGCCGCTTCGTGGACATGGCCACTCACTGACGCTCCCCGGCCTGCCCAACCTATTTCTGTTCCAGTGCCTTCTCCTGCTCCGGTGCCTTCTCCTGCTCCAGGGCCGCCACCCGTCCGGCGGCCCACTCGGCCCACTCGCGCTGCGCGGCGGTCAGGCGCAGGCCCCACTCCAGCGCGATGTCGCCGTACAGCCGCAGCGCGTCGTCGCCCTGGCCGATGACGAACTCGCGGATGCCGAGGAGCTGGTCGTGCTCGTGGACGGCACGCTCGGCGAGCCGCTCCAGGTAGCCGCGGGCGGCGCCGGTGCCGACCTGGTCGAGGAAGAAGACCCGCAGCAGCATGTCGCTGCGCCGGTTCACGGCCGGCGACACCTCGACCAGCCAGTGGCGTAGCTCGGCCCGGCCCTCCTCGGTGATCTCGTATTCCTTCCGCCCGCGCGGGCCCTCCGCCGCGACCCGCACCAGCCCTTCCTGAGCCAGTCGGCCGAGCTCGGCGTAGAGCTGGCTCTGCGTCGCGGGCCAGACGTTCTCCAGCGACAGCTCGAAGGTCTTCAGCAGGTCGTAACCGCTGGCGGGCCCGGCCGACAGAAGGCCGAGCACGGCATGACGAAGGCTCATGGGCTCGATCTTACCTTCCTGTGTTGACATGTCGATAACGGACGTTCTACGTTCGACATGTCACTGATGGAATGTCGAGCCTAAGGAACCCCCCGGTGCTCCGCTACGTCCTCACCTTCCTCCCGTGGATCGCCTTCGCCGTTCTCAGCACGAACGGCGAGGCCAGGTTCGGAGCCGCGGCCGCGCTCCTGGTGGCGATCGTGCTGCTCGCCGTCGACCGCAGGGCGGGGCGCGGCTGGGACGAGATGGTGATCGAGCTCAGCTCGGGGGCGTTCTTCGCCGGTCTGGCGCTCGCCGCGTTCACGGTCACACCGGCGCCCTTCGGCGAGTACGGCCCGGCCGTCTCGGTGGCCTGGCTGGCTCTCACCGCCTGGGGGTCGCTGGCCATCGGCAAGCCGTTCACGCTGGGCATCGCCCGCAGGACGACCGCTCCCGAGGTGCACGCGACCCCGATGTTCCACCGCGTCAACGCCGTCATCACCGCCGTGTGGGCGGTGGGCTTCACCCTCAACGCCGTCGGCCTCGCCCTGCTGTTCGCCTTCGCCCCGCACGCCACCGCCGCGATCATCGCGGTGAAGGTCTGCGGCTTCGCGCTCCCCGCCCTGTTCACCGTCCGCTACCCCCGGATCGTCCGCGCCCGCTACGCCGCCTGAAGGGAATCACCGAGATGACCGCCTCCTACCTGACCGGCCGCCTCGCCCCCGTCCCCGACGAGATCGACGCGATCGACCTGCCGATCGAGGGCGCGCTCCCGCCCGAGCTCACCGGCCGCTACTTCCGCAACGGCCCCAACCCCCGCCCGGGCGAGGACGGCGGGCACTGGTTCGTCGGCCACGGCATGATCCACGGCGTCCGGCTGCGTAACGGACGGGCCGAGTGGTACCGCAACCGCTGGGTCCGCACCACGCGCCTGGCCGGCTCGCCGTACGTGCACGAGCGCGGCGTCGACCTCGCGGCCGTCCCCGCCAACACCCACGTGATCCGGCACGCAGACAAGATCCTCGCGCTTGTCGAGAACGGCCTGCCGTACGAGATGACGCCGGAGCTCGACACGGCCGGCCCCTGCGACTTCGGCGGGCGGCTGGCCACGGCGATGACCGCGCACCCGAAGGAGGACCCGATCACCGGGGAGTTGCACTTCTTCGGGTACGGCTGGGCCGAGCCCTACCTCACCTACCATCGTCTGTCCGCGGCCGGCGAGCTGGTGGAGAGCCGGCCGGTGGACGTGCCCGGCCCCACCATGGCCCACGACTTCGCGATCACCGAGAACCACGTGGTGTGGCTCGACCTGCCGGTCGTCTTCGACCTCGACCTGGTGGGCCGCGGCATGCCGTACCGGTGGGACGACGCGTACGGCGCGCGGCTGGGCGTGATGAGCCGCGGGACCGGTGACGTGCGGTGGTTCGAGATCGACCCCTGCTACGTCTTCCACGTGGGCAACGCGAGCGAGGACGAGCGCGGGCGCGTCGTCGTCGACGCGGTGCGCTACTCGCCGGGGGCGTTCTGCGGCTTCTGGCCGACGATCGGCGGCGCGGTCAACCCGGCCGCCCACACCGGGGGCGCGGCCCTGCACCGCTGGACGCTCGACCCCGCCACCGGAGTCGCGAAGGACGAGCCGCTCGACGACCTGGACGTCGAGTTCCCCACGATCAACGAGACGCGCACCGGTCTGACCAGCCGTTACATCTACGCGGTCAGCAAGGGCGCGATCGTGAAATACGACACGACGACCGGCACGAGCCGGGCGCACCAGACGGGCGAGCGCTCGCCGGGCGAGGCGGTGTTCGTCCCCGCCTCGGGCGCCGAGGCCGAGGACGACGGCTGGCTGCTGTCGATCGCGGGCACCGAGCACGGCGCCGAGCTGCTCGTGCTCGACGCCGCCGACCTGGCCCAGGTGGCGTCCGTACGGCTGCCGCGCCGGGTGCCGGCCGGATTCCACGGCTCGTGGATTCCCGACGAGGTCTCCGGCGACATCCCCGGCGACATCCTCCGCGCGTGAGCCGTACGGACGCGCACTGGGGTCAGACCCGGGTGACCCGGACGGCGTCCGCCCCCAGTTGCCCACGTGCCAGGCGATGTCCTTCTCCCGCACCGCACCGTCTGCGTGATCTCGCCGTTCGATCCGCGGTGACCTCCCGCGGCGCGACAGCGACACCTCGGGCCTTGATTCCGAGGCCGAGCTGCTCGTAGACGGAGGGAGTGCTAGGCGGTGCGACCGAGCTGGTGGATGCGCCGCACCCGGCCGTCGTCGGCGACGTCGCCGATCAGGATCCAGTCGATCACCACGTGTCCGCGCTTGCGGTGCTCTGTTATGAGGCAGCAGCGTGCGGCGAACTCATGGCCGTTGACGAAGAGGTCGTCGATTCGCATCTCGATGGAGGTGACGTTCTTGCGTGCCGGGGCCGCATGGCCGACCAATTGGTCGCGGGTGAGCGTTGTGCCGTCGGTTACCCAGACCGCGTCGGCGGTCATGGTGCGGTCCACGATCCGCTCGGGGTCTTCGTCGGAAAGGGCCATGTCGCGGGTGTAGTCGATCAGAAGACGGCGTGCTGCCTGCTCAGTTATCTCTGACATGGTTGTCAGCATTAGCGTTGTCATTATAATTGTCAACCGTGTCAGATATAAGGCGGCGGCGTCAGCGGGTGGAGGTTGCCCGCAACCGTGACGCGCTGGTGTCGGCGGCGATCCGGGTTCTCGCCCAGCATCCGGAGGCGAGCATGGCGGAGATCGCATCCATGGCCGGTGTGACGCGGCAGACCGCGTATGTGCACTTCGGGACCCGCGAGGCGCTACTTGCGGCGGTGCGTGACGAGCTGAGCCGCCGTGCGTTCGCCGTGCTGGACGCCGCTGATCTCGCGGCAGGTACCGCCACCGAAGCTCTCGGCCGTTTTCTCACCGCAGCCGGAACACTGCTGACCGAGCAGGCGGCAGTTGGTCATGGGGATGCCACCGAGGAGGAAGACGAGTCGCATCACCTGCTGGTCGAGGAGAGCTTGGAGAGCCTGATCCGTCGCGGCCGCGACAGTGGCGAGTTCGCGACTGATCTGGAGACCGGCTGGTTGGTCGCGGCGACGATCGCGCTCGGCCACGCCGCCGACCGTCACATCCGCGCCGGCCGCTTGGACGCACGGGGGGCGGCCAGGAATTTCCGGGCCTCGGTGATGCGCTTGTGCGGCGCCAACGATCCTGACCACATGTAACGCGCGATGTGCGTTGGTGCGGCTGCTCCGCAGCGAGCTGGTCCGTCGGGCAGAACATCACGAACGTCCCGGGCACTGCATCATCCACGCACCTCCCATGGCCACCTTGGAGCCGCAGGTGGAAGCGCCGTGGATCTGCGTCGTGCCTGGCCGGGGGCACCTAGCTAGGGCACGGGCCGGAAGTGGGTGGTGACGCGGCCGTCGTCGAGCACGTGCAGGGCGATGGCCGGCGGCAGGTCGCGGTCGACCGGGGGGTGCGCCGAGGTCTCGGACGGCAGCAGCGCGGTGCTGACCACCCCCGGCGCGACCAGCAGCGGCAGCCCGGCGAACGTCGTCGCCGCCGCCGTGTGGGCGTGCCCGGCCAGCACCGCGATGGCGTGCGGGTGGCGGCCCAGGACCTCGGCCAGCCCCTCCGGCCGCCCGAGCCGGATGCCGTCCACGTACGGGATGCCGAGCGCGACGGGCGGGTGGTGCATGCCGACGAAGGCGGGGACGCCGGGCGTGGCGGCGAGCACGGAGTCGAGCCAGGCCAGGGTGTCGTCGTCCAGCGCGCCCTCGGGCCGGCCGGGGATGCTGGAGTCGCACAGCGCGATCGTCGCATGGTCGAGGTTGAGCGCCTGGTTGACCGGGTGGTCGCCGTCCTGCTCCAGCAGGACCTTGCGGAGGTCGCCGCGGGCGTCGTGGTTGCCCGGGCACAGCACGAGCGGCACGTCGTCGCCGGCGATCAGCTCGCGGACGGTCTCGTACTCCTCCGTCGTGCCGTGGTCCGCCAGGTCGCCGGTGAGCACGATCGCGTCGGGGCGCAGCGACCGCGCGTAGGTGAGCGCGCGGGCGGCACGCGAGGTGTTCCGCTCGCTTCCGTCGATGTGGATGTCACTGACGTGCGCCAGCACGAGCATGTGATGCCTCCGGGCGGATGATGGGAGCTCCAGCTTCTCACGCGCGGCTTCGCTGGAGTCCTTCACGAACCGCGCGTGGACCGCCCGGACATCCGTTCGGCGAGGATCCGGGCCCGGGCGAGCTGCACCTTCCGCGCCTGGCCCGCCGCGAATCCCACCACGAGCCACGGCGCGCTCAGATCCAGCCGGTCGTCCACCCGTGTGCCGTCGGCCTCCGGGGACAGGTCGAACCGATAGCCCATCCGCACGCCGCCGGGGCTGTCCACCTGTCCCCGTACGGACAGCTTCTCGGCCAGGCGCTCGGTCAGCAGCGTGACGGCGATGGGGTTGTCGTACTTCAGGCCGAGGAAGCGGAACCGCTCGATCGAGGTGTAGCGCACCACTCCCGGCTCGGACCGGTCGACGTTCCGTACGGCGACCACGAGCGGCGACAGACCGATGTAGCTCTCGGGCGTCGTGAGGTGCTCGAAGACCTCTTCCGGCGCGGCGTCCACGTGGAACGTGTTGTCCAGCACCCGTGCGGCCACCCGGGTCTCCTCCCCTGATCCTTTTGCGGGAATTGTGGCAGGGCCGTATCGCCGCACGGACGCCGGATGATCACGAAGAGGTGTCGCGGAGGAAGGCCGCCGTCACGGAGTCGGCCGGGTAGAACGACTCGATGGCCAGCTCGGAGACCGTGACGTCGAGCGGGGTGCCGAAGGTCGCCACGATGCTGAAGAACGACAGCTCCCGCCCGGCCCGGCGCACCCGCAACGGCACGAGGATGTCTCCGGGGCCGGGCAGCTCCACCTCGGGCTCGGGCTGGTCGCAGGGGTAGCCGCGCAGCTCGGCGTACAGCTCGGCGAGCCGGGGGTCGGCGGTGAGCGTGATCTGCCGGCGCAGCCGGCCGAGCAGGTGAGCCCGCCACTCGCCCAGGTTGAGGATGTGGGGAGCCAGCCCCTCGGGGTGCAGGCTCGCCCGCAGCACGTTGCTCAGCAGGTCGGGGTCCACGCCCTCGGCCAGCAGCGCGATGCCCTCGTTGGCGTCGACGAGGTCCCAGGCGCGGTCCACCACCAGGGCCGGATAGGGGTCGTGGGCCGACAGCAGGCGCCGGATCGCCTCGCAGACCGCCGCCATGCCCGGCGAGTCGAGCGGCGACTCGGTGTAGACGGGGGCGTATCCGGCGGTCAGCAGCAGGTGGTTGCGCTCGCGGAGCGGGAGGTCCAGGTGTTCGGAGAGGTGGAGCACCATGTCGCGGCTCGGGGTGGCCCGGCCGGTCTCCAGGAAGCTGATGTGCCGGGTGGAGATCTCCGCCTGGTTGGACAGTTCGAGCTGGCTCAGTCGCCGGTGCTCGCGCCACTGGCGCAGGAGCTCGCCGAACGGCCGCTGGTGAAGGGTGGCGACGGTCACGTCCGCGACGCTATCGGCTCGCCGGGCGGCCCGGCGATTACCTGCCAGGTAGGCGCCGGGCGGCATCGGCCCGGCTACTGCCACCGGAACAACCGGGCCGCGGCCAGACCGGCGGCCAGCGCCCAGCCCGCCAGTACGGCGAGGTGGAGCGGCTGGGGGGCGTGCCCGCCCAGGGCGTCCATCAGTCCCTGCCCGAAGGCGCCCGTGGGCGTGAAGTCGCTGATCCGGCGCAGGATTTCCGGCATGAGCGGCCGGGGCAGCCACATTCCCGCGAGGAACAGCAGGGGGAACATGAGAGCCGAGCCCACTCCCTGCACGACCCGGGCGTTCGGCGCCACAGCGGCCAGCAGCAGGCCGATGGCGAGCATGGTGAGCGAACCGAGGACGAAGACCACGGCGAACGTCCCGGGCGAGCCGGGCAACGGCACCCCGAGGACGAGGTGACCCAGCACCAGCGTCAGCGTGGTGGCGACCACGGCCACGACCACGTTGATCAGCAGCTGGGCCGCCAGCAGCGCGCTCGGACGCACCGGCGTGGTGGACAGCCGCCGCAGCACGCCGCGTTCCCGGTAGACGACCAGGCTGCCCGGCAGCACGCTGAGCGCGAGCGTCACGATCGACAGGAGCACCATCATCGCCGTGAAGGGCGCGTCTACGAGCCGCTGCCCGCCCAGCGACGGATCCGCGTCGCGGAAGCCGGGGATCGTCGTGCCGAGCCCCAGCAGCAGTCCCACCGGCAGCACGATGGCGAAGAACACCGCCATCGGCTCGCGGAGGAAGAGCCGGGCCTCCACGGCCGCGAGCTTTCCGAAGGTCTTCGTCATGACTCCTCCTTGCCGGTGAGAACGAGGAACGCGTCGTCGAGGGTGGTGCGCTCCATGCGCAGCCCGCGGGTGCGGGACGGCGGCAGCACGGCGGCGACGGCGCTCAGCACGTCACCGCTGCCGGTCACGGTGACCTCCACGCCGCTCCCGTCGGCGCCCGTGCCGGCGTTCCTGCCGGCGGCGACCGTGACGGACGCCACCTCGGGCAGCGCCCGCAGACGGTCGACGGGATCGTCGGTGTGAAAGATCAGACGCTGCTCGCCGCCGGCGCGGGCGACCAGCCCGGCGGGGGTGTCCACCGCCCGCACCCGCCCCCGGGAGATGACCGCGACCCGGTCGCACAGGCGCTCCACCTCCTCCATGAAGTGGGTCACCAGCAGCACGGTCACGCCGCGTTCCCTGATCCGGGAGACCAGGTCCCACGTGTCGCGGCGGGCCTGCGGATCGAGGCCGGTGGTGAGCTCGTCGAGTATCGCGACGCGCGGGCTTCCGACCAGCGCGAGCGCGACCGACAGCCGCTGGCGCTGCCCGCCCGACAGCTTGCCGAAGGGCGCGCGGAGGTCGAGCCCGGCCTCCTCGGCCAGACCCCGCCAGCCGGCCGGACGGGAGTAGAACGAGGCGTAGAGCGCCAGCGCCTCCCCGACCCGGATCTTGTCGGGCAGCGAGCACTCCTGGAGCTGCACGCCGACCTGTTCCTTCAGGTCCGCGTCCACGGTGACGGTGCCCGCGGTGGGGGTGCGCAGCCCGGCGACGCACTCGACCGTCGTCGTCTTGCCCGCTCCGTTGCGGCCCACGATGCCGAAGACCTCGCCCTCCTCCACGGAGAACGACACGTCCTCGACCGCCACCTTCGTTCCGTACGTTTTCCGTAGGTGGTCTACGGTGATGATTGCCATGGCCACGACGCTAGGAACCGGACTTTCCGCGGAGAATGCGGCTGCGGACCCGATGGGGGTGCACTTTCCTCCACCCCCATCGGGCGGCTTCGGTCACTGTGCCGGCCCGGCGGCGGCCTCCAGACTGAACTCATGACCTCGGCTCGTTCGACCCTCACCGCCCTGGCACGGAGCACCGCCCTCGCCGGCCTCGCTCTGGCGGGCCTGGCCGCCGGCCTGGTGATGCTGGCCGCGGTGCTGCTCACCTTCCTGGTCGGCCTGGTGATCGTCTTTCCCCCGGCCGTACGGCTCGGGCGGGCCGTGACCCGGCTGCAACGCGAACTGGCCGCCCGCTGGTCGGGCATACCGATCGACGACCCGTACCGGCCCGAGCCGCCCCCGCCGGTCCCGCAGGCCGACGGCTGGTATCGCGACGGCCGCACGCTGTACAAGCGGCCGACTGTCCCGGCCTTCAACAAGCGGTGGAATTGGCTGACCAAGGACCCCGCCACCTGGCGCGACCTCGCCTACCTGCTCTCCGCGCCGTTGGCCGGCGGTTTCGCGGCCGCCGCTCCGCTGCTCGCGACCGCGTACGGCGTCGCGTGGGCGGCCGGAGGCAACCCGGTGGTGGGCGCGGCCTGGATCCTGCTCGCGGTGATCGGCGGGCGCTGGTACGCGCCGTGGGCCGTGCGCCTCCACGGCCAGGTCGCCGCCGCGCTGCTGGGGCCCACCGAGAAGGCCCGGCTGGCCCAGCGGGTCAGCCGTCTCGACGCCGCACGCACCGAGGCCGTCGACTCGCAGGCGGCGGAGCTGCGCCGGATCGAGCGCGACCTGCACGACGGCGCCCAGGCCCGCCTGGTGGCGATCGGCATGACCATCGGCGCGGCCGAGCAACTGCTGGAAAGCGACCCGCAGGCCGCCCGGGCGCTGCTCGGCAAGGCGAGGGAGGCCTCGGCGACCGCGCTGCAGGAGATCCGGCGGCTGGTGCGCGGCATCCACCCCCCGGTGCTGGCCGAGCGCGGCCTCGGCGACGCCGTACGCGCCCTCGCCCTGGACAGCCCGCTGCGCACCCACGTCACGATCGACCTGTCCGAGCGCGCCTCCGCGCCGCTGGAGTCGGCGGCCTACTTCGCGGTGAGCGAGCTGCTGGCCAACGCCGCCCGGCACGGCGACGCGACCGAGGCGTGGGTGGATGTGAGCACGCAGGGTCCGTCGCTGCGCGTGACGGTGACCGACGACGGCCACGGCGGCGCGGACCCCGAGCGCGGCACCGGCCTCCGCGGCATCGAGCGCAGGCTCGGGGCGTTCGACGGCGTCCTCGCGGTCAGCAGCCCGGCGGGCGGCCCGACCACGGCGGTCATCGAGTTGCCCCGGGCGTTCCGGGTGCGGCCGGCGCCGCTGTCCCCGTGGCGCTACCTCGGCCGCCTCTGCTGGGCGCTGTGGCCGATCCCGCTGTTCCCGCAGGGGCTGGTCGCGATGGTGCTGAAGCTCATGGGATCGCCGGTGAAGTCCTGGTTCCTCGGCCTGCGCGTGTCAGAGCCCTTCCAGTGGCCGGTCATCATGGGCATGATTCTGCTCGGCGGCGGCCTGCTGGCCGTCGCGCTGGCGACGACGGCGCGAACCAGGGAAGCGGAGGGCGGCGCGTGCGGGTAGTGCTGGCCGAGGACCTGCACCTGCTGCGGGAGGGTCTGGTCGCTCTGCTGCGCGCCCACGGCTTCGAGGTCGTCGCGGCGGTCGAGTCCGGCCCCGAGTTGCTCGCCGCCCTGGTCGGCGAGCGCCCCGACGTGGCCGTCGTGGACGTGCGGCTCCCACCGACCTTCACCGACGAGGGGCTGCAGGCCGCTCTGGCCGCGCGCCGGCAGGTGCCCGGCCTGCCGGTCCTCGTGCTCTCCCAGCACGTCGAGCAGCTGTACGCCAGGGAGTTGCTGGCCGACGGGTCCGGCGGCGTCGGCTATCTGCTGAAGGACCGGGTGTTCAACGGCGAGCAGTTCGTCGACGCCGTACGCCGGGTCGCGGCCGGGGGGACGGCCATGGACCCCGACGTCATCGCCCGGCTCCTGGCGAGCAACGCCCGCAACGAACCGCTCGGCCGCCTCACCCCCCGGGAGCGTGAGGTGCTGGAACTGATGGCCGAGGGCAGGTCGAACGCCGCGATCGGCCAGCGGCTGTTCCTCAGCGACAGCGCGGTGGGCAAGCACACGGCGAGCATCTTCGCCAAGCTCGGCCTGGCGCCCTCCGACGACGACAACCGGCGCGTCCTCGCCGTGCTCGCCTTCCTCAACAGCAAGTAGGACCGGGAAGGCCCTGAGGGGCCGGGAATGTCGGTGCCGGGCGCTACTTTGGGAGCGAGTCGTGGCACAGGCAGGAGGTCGGGATGAAATTCCAGGTTGACCGCGATGTTCTGGCCGACGCGGTGGCGTGGGCGGCCCGGGTGCTGCCCGCCCGGCCAGCGGTGCCCGTTCTCGCGGGCCTGCTGCTGGAGGCGGGCGACGACCTGCGGGTGTCCGCCTTCGACTACGACGTCTCGGCCCGCGTCGACGTCGAGGCCGACATCGCCGAGCCGGGGCGGGTGCTGATCCCCGGGAAGGTCCTGGCCGAGGTCACCCGGAGCCTGCCCGCCCGGCCCGTCGAGATCGTCACGAGCGGGTCGGAGGCGGTGCTCACCTGCGGCAGCGCGGAGTTCGGGCTGATCACGATGCCGGACGAGGACTTTCCCGCGATGCCGCCGATGCCGCCGAAGGTGGGGGCCGTGGGCGGGGGCGCCTTCGCCACCGCGGTCGGGCAGGTGGCCGCCGCCGCGAGCCGCGACGACACGCTGCCCATGCTGACGGGCATCCGGGTGGACATCGAGGGCGTGCGGGTGTCGATGGCCGCCACCGACCGCTACCGCATCGCCGCCGCCGAGTTCCTGTGGCATCCCGAGCGGCAGGACGCGGGGCACGGCGTGGTCGTGCCGGCCCGGGTGCTGGTCGAGGTGGCCCGATCGCTGCGCGGCGGCGAGGTGGCGATCGGCCTGGGCGACAACGTGGCGGGTTTCGAGAGTCAGGGGCGCACGACGACCGTGCGGCTGCTGGACGACCAGTTCATCGACTACCGGTCCCGGCTGACCGCGCAGTGGACGATCCACGCGGACGTGGAGGTGGGACCGTTCGTGGAGGCCGTCAAGCGCGTCGTGCTGGTCGCCGAGCGCAACGCCGCGGTCCGCGTGTCGTTCTCCCAGGGACAGGCGCTGATCCAGGCCGGGGGCGGTGACATCGGCAGGGGCGCGGAGGTCGTCGACGCCGAGCTGAACGGCCCGGACATCCAGATCGCCTTCCAACCCCATTTCCTGCTCGACGGGCTGGCGGGGGTCGAGACCGGGCGGGCGCGCATCCACATGGACTCGCCGACCCGCCCCGCGCTGATCACCGACGAGGGCGAGGATCCCGGCTTCCGCTACCTCGTCATGTCCCTGCGGCTCGGCTGAGCGTGCCCGCGCTCACCCGCTGACTGCGCTCACCTGATCGAGCCCCGCGGGTGCCGTTCGCACGGACCCGCCGGGCGGTGGTCAGGGGCGCGGCTCAGGAGGTGAGGGTGGCGGAGTCGGTGAGGGCGATGAGGATGTGCTCCATGCACGCGTGACCGGCCCGCTCGGCCGCGGTGGCGTCGCCGGCGACGATCGCGCGCACGATCGCGTCGTGAGGGATGTAGTTCTGCTCCAGGGAGCCGCCGGCCGCCGCGATGCTCGCCCGCAGCGCCGCAGAGAAGTCGACATAGAGGTCGATCAGCACCCTGTTGTGCGTGGCCTCGACGACCGCCACGTGGAAGGCGAGGTCGGACTCGACGAACGCCTCGGGGTCACCGTCCGACCATGCCTTCTCGCGTGCGGCCAGCGCTGCCTCGATGGACGCGACATCCGCGCCGGTCCGCCGCGTCGCCGCGAGCCGGGCCGCCTCGACCTCCAGGGCGCGCCGGACCTCCAGGATCTCCAGTTGCTCGGCCGCGCGCAGTCGCCTGGCCATCGCACCCGACAGCTCGCTGATGGCCCGTACGTACGTGCCGTCGCCCTGACGACACTCAAGCAGCCCGGCGTGGGTCAACGCGCGGACCGCCTCACGGACAGTGTTCCTGCCGACTCCGAGGTGCTCGGCGAGCACCGTCTCGGTGGGAATCTTGGCATTCATCTGCCAGGAGCCGGAGGTGATCTGCTCCTTGAGCTGGTCGATCACCTGGTCCACGAGAGACGCCCGCTGCGCCGTCCGCAGGCTCACGTCAGCCTCCTCTGGGTTCCAATCATCCGATGATGGAATGAGTGGTAGACCCTCATTATTCCAGAGCCTCCAGAACAAGTCCGGAGCCCCAGGAGGCTATCGAGCGAGCACCGTCGTGGTCATGGAGCCCGGTATGTTCACGCGGATTCCGACCGCTTCCAGGGCTCTACGATATGCCCCTGACTGCCGGTCGAAGGCACCGGCCTGGCCCCACAGGTCACCGAGCATGCGCCAGGCCCGGGCTGTCTCCCGGTCGGGCGCCTCGCCGTCCAGCAGGTCGTGCGCCCGGTTGAGCGCGACAGCCGGATCCCCGGACCGTGCCAACGCGATCTCGGCAAGAACCAGGTTCGCCGTCGCCGCGGTGGTCCCGTTGGCGCCGTCCAATAGATCCAGTGCCCGATCGGCGAGTTCGGCTGCGGATTCCGCGTCTCCGGTCCGGAACCGTACGAAACTCAGCACTGTGAGGCTCCGTGCGTGCTCCTGCCGTTCGGCCGGGAACCCCGCGAAGACGTCCGCCGCGAACTGCGCGAGCTCGTTGGCTCGGTCCAAATCCGCGCCTTCGGGATCTGCCGCGGTGATGCGAGCCCAGTGCATCGCCATGCGGGCGCGGCGCAGGACGATCCGGGTCGGACGACCCGCCGCGAGGGCGTCCTCGGCGAGCTGCACGGCCAGCGCCGAGTCCTCGCCTTCGGCCGCCGTCACGCTCGCCTGCCACAGTGCGAGAATCTCCGCGCTGCGGTCGTTCGCGCGTGCCGGGCCCGCGGCCGACAGCACCCGCTCGACGTACGGCAGGCCGGTCTCGGCCTCCACCAGCGCGAGCGCCAGCTCGACGGCCAGCTCGCCCTCGATCACGCCGAGGCGGTCGATCTGGCCGAGCGCGTGCGCGCCGAGGTCCCGCGCCCGCAGCCGGTCGCCGGCCCGCTGGTAACAGCGGCACAGCGCGACCGTCAGCGGCAGGTCGGCGAGGCGCTCGGGATGCGCGGAGGCCTCGCGGCGCAGCCGCTCGTACGCCTCGACGGCCCGGCCGACGCGGCCCTGGGCCTCCAGCGCCCGCGCCACACCGAGGCGTGCGTGGGCGGCCAGCATGGCGTTGTCCTCGCCCGCCGCCTTGACGATCTCGCCGAAGCGGTCGGCCGCCACGACGGGATCGCCGTGATAAAGCTCGAGCTCGGCATGTCGCAGGCCGAGCTCGGTGTCGATGCGCTGCCGCGGTTCTATCCCGTGCAGCAGGAACTCGGTGGTGCATCCGAGCCGCTCGGCGAGCAACCGGGCGACGACCGGGGTAGGCGTCCGCTTTCCGGACTCAATCAGTGAGACGTAACTGTCGGACAGGTCGGGTCCGGCCAACTGGGCCTGTGACATGCGCCTGCTCAACCGCAATCCGCGGACGCGGTCGCCGATGGTTCCCTGACTCGGCATCTGGTCTCTCAGGGCGGGGGAAGGGTCAATAGTGTCGCCATAATGGCACGAAGCGGCCGAATCGTGTAACCCTCCGTCAAGAATCACGACGGTGAAGGTTCGATCACGGTGTCGAGATATCGGACGGGGGACCGCCGGTCAGTCGTCGTCCCCGTCCTTGCTGGGGAAGATCATCTGGCAGACCTCGAGGTACAAGGTCTCCGGGTAGGGGATGTGGGGAACCGTACGCAGGGCCTGATCCTGGCCGGCCGACTCCATGACGAACTCGCCGTAGCCGAGCATGCGGCCGAGGAGCGAGCGTTGGAAGCTCATGTCGGTGACCTTGCTCAGGGGCATCATCGCGACCTTGCGCGTGATGAGGCCCGTGGTGAGAAGCATGCGCTGGGAGGTGACGACGAAGTAGTCGACCGACCACTCCGCGACTTTCCAGACGAATCGAACCAGCAGGAGGAGCCAGGCCCACCAGACGATGGCGAGGGCCTGGCCGGCGCCGTTGTCGCTCAGGAACTTGCTGAGGATTCCGGCGAGAACGAGCCCGCCGAAGATCTCGGCGATCGGGCGCAGCAGGACGGCGGGGTGGCGCCGGACCATGATGACTTGGTGTTCGTGGGGGAGGAGGTAACGGTTGACCGACGACGGGGCCGAGTCCCCGTGGGTCACAAGTCTCATGTCAGGGTGGCGAAGAACTGCGCCATCGAGTCGGCCGCGCTGACGATTCCAGTGAAGGCCCCGTGGACCGTGTGGGCCGCATCAGTCGGTCTCGTCAGCAGGTAGAAGCCTGCCGACACGATGAGCGTCCATTTGATGACTTTCTTCGCCTGCACCGCCGTCACCACTCCCATGACCAATACATTACCCAGACGCCCCGTTTGGTAAAGCGGCTAACCGCCAACGGGTTTTTCTTGATCGTGACGGCCGTCAGCCCCGCTCCGCCGCGGCGGTCGCGAGGACTCGCAGATGCTTGCGGGCGATGCGCTCGACCAGTGCGGGGTGCGCGTGTCCCGTGACCTCGATGGCGCCGTGGTGGGCGGCCTGAACGCATCGGGTCACCGTCGCGGGAGGATGCACCCCCGCGAACTCGTCCTTGAGCAGGGCCTCGAGCTGTTCGCAGTGCTCGTCGGCCGGATGCTGGATCATCGCTCTCCCTGGTGGCGCGCCGCTCGCGAGAGCGCGAGGTGACGTCGTCATCACACTGCGTACCCTACTGGGTGCGTAGTGTAACCAGAGGTGAGATGCGGACGGACCACGCGGAAAGGAAGGGAAATCAGACCTCCGGGAATCGGACCGCCGGGAACTCGGGCCCCGGATGACGATCGCCGGACGGCAGGGAGATCAGACGACGCCGTACAGGCGGTCGCCGGCGTCCCCCAGGCCGGGCACGATGTAGCCGTTCTCGTTCAGCCGTTCGTCGAGGGCGGCCGTCACCACCCGGATCGGCCGGTCGCCGCCGCGGAACGCCTCGTCCAGGTACGCGATGCCCTCGGGCGCGGCCAGCAGGCAGATGGCGGTGACGTCCCGGGCGCCGCGGTCGAACAGGAAGTTGATCGCCGCGGCGAGGGTCCCGCCCGTCGCGAGCATCGGGTCGAGCACGTAGCACTGGCGGCCGGACAGGTCCTCCGGCAGCCGCGTGGCGTAGGTCTGGGCCTTGAGCGTGGACTCGTCGCGGATCATCCCGAGGAAGCCCACCTCGGCGGTCGGCAGGAGCCGGGTCATCCCGTCGAGCATCCCCAGCCCCGCGCGCAGGATCGGCACCACCAGCGGCACGGGGCGCGCCAGCCGTACGCCGTGGGCGGGGGTGAGCGGCGTGTCGACCGTCACGTCGGTGACCCGGACGTCCCTGGTGGCCTCGTAGGCGAGCAGCGTGACCAGCTCGTCGGCCAGGCGGCGGAACGTCGGCGAGTCGGTCCGCACGTCGCGGAGAGTGGTGAGCTTGTGGGCGACGAGCGGGTGGTCGACGACGAGGGTCTCCATGGGAAGAGAAGTTACCGTCTCCTGGGCAAACGCTCGACGCCGGCTGAGTCTTTGATCACGATTTGGAGCGAGCACCGTACGGTACGACTCCGATTCTGCGACGATTGCCTGCGTGAAGACCGTGCGGTGGGGAAGACGATGACAGACGTGGACACTCTTGACTTCGCCATCGTCGTCTATCGCGAGGAGGACCGCTGGGAAGCGGAGATGCTCCCGATGGCGCTGACCTCCGACCTGGACGGGCTCATTCACGCCCTCCGCCAGACCCCCAGCATGGGAACCACGATTGGCATGGTCGCCGTAGGGGATGACTTCTTCGTGGCGTTACGGGTCTTCGGCGAGCAGGTGGACGTCTTCCTCTCGGACATCACGGCCGCCTGGGAGTGGCCGCTGGCGCAGCAGGTCCTCGATTACCTCGACGTGCCCGTGCCCGAGGAGGAAGAGCTCGACAGCGTGCTTCCCGCCGGGGACCTGTCCATCTTCGCCGACCTCGGGCTCGACGAGATGGAGCTGGGCGCGCTGTCCGGCGACCTCGATCTGCTGCCCGACGAGGTCCTGTCCAGCATCGCCGCGCGGCTGGGTTTCTCCCAGCCGTTCGAACGCGCCGTCGACGCCGCCATCGGCTGACCTGGGGAGACGGCAATGCCCTCCAGATCCAACCTTTTCTCCGCCGGTTTCGCGCGCATCGACGGCCGCTGGGCCGGCGCGGAGGTCGATCTCGGTGAGGCCGAGATCGCCGACGACCTGAGCGACGCCCTGCAGGAGGCCCTCGGGCTCAGCGGCGACGAGCTCGCGCTGCTGTGCGTCGAGGTCGAGGACGAGTGGTTCGCGATCATCCGCTACGAGGACGACCTCGACCCCCGCGTGTTCATCTCCGACGCGCACGCCGTGCAGAACGACCCCCTGGGCGAGATCTTCGCCGAGCTGGCCGGCGTCGTGGTGGACAAGGACGCGCCCGACCTCGGCATCCGTCCGGTCGGCGAGCTGGAGCTGCTCGGCGACTTCTCGCTGAGCGCCGAGGAGCTCGTGGAGCTCAGCATGGAGGAGGGTGTGCTGCCCGCGGACATCCTCTCCCTCATCGCCGAACGGCTCGGCTTCGCCGACGAGCTCGACCGCCTGCGATGACCGGCTCACCGCCGGACACGTACGAGGCCGCCATGCGGCTGGCGCTGGCGGAGGCCGTACGGGCGGGCGGGCGCGGTGAGGTGCCGGTCGGCGCCGTCGTGCTCGGCCCACCCGGATCCGGAGTGTCGGGGCCGGGAGGGGTGCTGGCGGCTGCGGGCAACGACCGCGAGGCGAGCGCCGACCCCACGGCCCACGCCGAGGTGCTCGCCCTGCGCGCGGCGGCGGCGCGCGTCGGTGACTGGCGGCTGACGGGCTGCACGCTCGTCGTCACGCTGGAACCGTGCACGATGTGCGCGGGCGCCGCGGTCCTCGCCCGGGTGGACCGGGTCGTGTACGGCGCGGTGGACGAGAAGGCAGGGGCCGCCGGGTCGCTGTGGGACGTCCTGCGGGACCGCAGGCTCAACCACCGGCCCGAGGTGGTCATGGGCGTGCTGGCCGACGAGTGCGCGGCCGTGCTGACCGAGTTCTTCTCGGGCCGCCGCGCCTGACTCGGCGGGCGGGCGGAAACGGATGTACGCGCAGTGGTGTTCGTCCGGTAAGCTGCTGCGCGGTGGAGTCGCCTAGTGGCCGAGGGCGCACGCCTCGAAAGCGTGTGTAGGGCAACCTACCGTGGGTTCAAATCCCACCTCCACCGCCACCGAAAAGAGCCGCGGACCTGCGTGAACAGGTCAGCGGCTCTTTTGCTTTTTCCCCCAAGCATGGGGGGCGCCGGCCCAGGCACGGCCGGGCGGAGCGCATTCGCCCGCGGCCACCCGGATGCCGGTCAGTCCGGCCCGGGCGGCGAGCGGCGCGAGGATCTCTCCCGGAGCGCGTCCGGTCCGCGTCTAGTCCTGCAGCTCCAGCACGCGGGCGTGCAGCACCGAGCGCTGGTGGAGGGCGGCGCGCAGGGCGCGGTGCAGGCCGTCCTCCAGGTACAGCTCGCCCTTCCACTGCACCACGTGCGGGAACAGGTCGCCGTAGAACGTCGAGTCCTTGGCCAGCAACGAGTGCAGGTCCAGCACCGCCTTCGTGGTGGTCAGCGTGTCGAGCCGGACCTGCCGGGGCGGAATCTGCGCCCACTCGCGGGACGACAGTCCGTGCTCGGGATAGGGCCGTCCGTCACCGACCAACTTAAAGATCACGGTATGTAGTTTAGGAGACGACGCAAAGCTTCGCGCCCGAGGCCCTGCCGAGGGTCTCAGACGCTCCCGGAGAAGGTGTCGCAGCGTGCCGGGTCGCCCGAGGAGTAGCCGTTCGTGAACCACTTCTGCCGCTGTGCGGAGGTGCCGTGGGTGAACGCGTCCGGGTTGACCCTGCCCTGGGCCTGCTCCTGGATGTGGTCGTCGCCGACCGCCGCGGCGGCGTCGAGCGCCTCCTGGATGTCGGCGTCGGTGAACGGCTTGGCGTAGAAGCCGGTGTCCACCGCGTTCTTGGCCCACACGCCCGCGTAGCAGTCGGCCTGGAGTTCGAGCCGCACCGACCCGCTCTGCGCGCCCTGGTCCTGGCCGACGCGGTTCATGGTGCCGAGCAGGTCCTGCGCGTGGTGGCCGTACTCGTGGGCGATCACGTACGCCTGGGCGAACGGGCCGCCCTTGGCCCCGAACCGCGACTGCAGCTCGTCGAAGAACGACAGGTCCAGGTAGACGTGCTTGTCATTGGGGCAGTAGAAGGGGCCGACGGAGGAGTCCGCGGCGCCGCAACCGGTCTGCACCCCGCCGGAGAACAGTGTGGTCTTCGCGCCGGTGTATCCGTCGACCTGCTCGCTCCAGTACTTCTGGATGCTGTTGACGACGCCCACGACCCGGCACTTGTCGGACTGGTCGGCGTCGGCGCCGGTCTTGCACTGCGCGCTCAGGTCGCTGCTCGGCTGCAGGCCGGCGGGCTCGTCGCCGCCGCCCGTGATGTCGCCGGGGTTGATGCCGAAGATCAGGGCCACGATGAGGGCGATGATGCCGGCGGCTCCGCCGCCGATGGCCAGACCTCCGCCGCGGAACCCGCCTCCACCGCCGACGTCCTCGACCTGCGAGGTGTCGAGTTGCGCTCGGTCATCGAAATCCATCTGCGACGCTCCCGATGGCGTTGCCGGCTGCGTGCCGGTGCTTGCCGGTTGCTGGCAAGGGGCCACTGCCCCGGGTAGCGGTGATCATGCCTGGTGCGCGCCATGCCGGATCCGTCTTGCCCTGATCTTCGCGTTTTGCCGGGTTAGGATCGCCGCGTGCCT
Source organism: Microbispora bryophytorum (assembly GCF_006874465.1). Classification (GTDB taxonomy): domain Bacteria; phylum Actinomycetota; class Actinomycetes; order Streptosporangiales; family Streptosporangiaceae; genus Microbispora; species Microbispora bryophytorum. Next base: position 103,861 of record NZ_VIRL01000014.1, read on the forward strand.
CTGACCGCCTTACCCCGGCTGGTGCCGCCGATGCCGGGCGGACGGGGGTGGCTCGGCCCGCTGGTCGTGGCCGCTCTCGGGGGGTTCCTCCGGTTCTACCGTCTCGACGTCCCGCACGCGCTCGTCTTCGACGAGGTCTACTACGCCAAGGACGCCTACTCGCTGATCAGGTTCGGCGTCGAGCGGCAGTTCGCCGACGGCGCCGACCAGGTGTTCGCACGCGGCGGCACGGACGTGTTCAAGGCGTGCGGGACGCTCCAGGAGTGCGGCGCCTACGTCGCCCATCCCCCGCTCGGCAAATGGCTGATCGGCGCGGGAGAGTGGCTGTTCGGCACCACGCCCTTCGGGTGGCGGTGCGCCGCCGCGCTCGCGGGCATGCTCAGCGTGCTGGTCCTGGCGCGGACCGCCCGCCGGATGACCCGCTCGACCCTCCTCGGCTGCCTCGCGGGTCTGCTGCTGGCCCTGGACGGTCTGCACCTCGTGCTGTCGCGCTCCGCGCTGCTCGACGTCTTCCTCGCGTTCTGGGTGCTCGCGGGCTTCGCCTGCCTGGCCGCCGACCGCGACGCGGCCCGCACCCGCCTGACGGAGTGGTATCGCACCTCCGCCCTGCACGGGCCCGCTCCCCGGCTCGGCCTGCGGCGCTGGCGGCTGGCGGCCGGGCTGTGCCTGGGCGCGGCGACGGCGACCAAGTGGACCGGCGTGCTGTTCGTGGTGGCGTTCGCGATCATGACGCTCATCTGGGACTGCGGGGCCAGGCGCGCCATCGGCCTGCGCCGGCCGTACCGGCAGGCGGCCCGTCTCGACCTGCCGCTGGGCCTCGCCTGGCTCGGCGCCGTCCCGGCCGTGGTGTACGTCGCGTCGTTCGCCGGATGGTTCGCCTCGGCCGGCGGGTGGGGCCGCAACTGGGACCGCGCGACCTCGAACGGCTGGGCCTACTTCGTCTTCGACTCGCTTCGCTCGCTGGTGGACTACCAGCGCCAGGTGTTCGGCTTCCACCAGGGGCTGAGCACGCACCACGATTCCCAGTCGGACCCGTGGACCTGGCCGCTGCTGCTGCGGCCGGTCGCGTTCTTCTACCGGTCGTCCCGCGGCACGTGCGGCGCGCCCGCCTGCTCGCAGGAGATCCTCGGGACCGGCACCCCGGTGATCTGGTACGGCGGGCTGCTCGCGCTGCTCGCGATGGTGGTCTGGTACGCGAGGACCCGCGACTGGCGGGCGGGCGCCGTCCTGCTCGCCTACGCGGTGGCATGGCTGCCGTGGTTCTACTTCGCGCTGGCCGACGACCGCACGATGTATCTGTTCTACGCGCTCCCGGCGGTGCCGTTCATGGTCCTCGCGATCGTGCTGGCGTGCGGGCTCGTCCTCGGGCCGCCGGGCACGCCGGCCGCGCGGCGCTCCACGGGGGCGGCGGTGGTGGGCGCGTTCACGCTGCTCGCGCTGGTGAACTTCTGGTGGCTGGCGCCCGTGCTCACCGCCGTGCCGGTGCCGTACGACGCCTGGCTGAGCCGCATGCTGCTGCGCAGCTGGATCTGACGCGACCTTAGATGTAGACGATGAAGTCGGGATAGACGTGGACGCCGGGCCGGCCTCCGATCTCCGCCATCGCGTCGCGGATCTGCCGCAGGTGCTCGACCGTCATCTGGAGCGGCGGCTCGTCCGGCTGATAGGTGGTGCGGATCGGGTAATCCTCGCCCGGCACGCCGGTCATCTCGATGTGGCAACCGAGAACGTGGGTGACGGGCCGGGACTCGGCGAACGTCACCAAGCGGTCGATGGTCTGCTCGAACGCCGGCCGGTCCGCGACGTACAGCCGCCCCGGGTACACGGTGTCGCCGGTCAGGAGCAGGCCGGTGGGCGGGTCGTAGAACGTCACCGCCGAGCTGTGATGCCCGGGGCTCGCCAGCACGTCGAGGACGCGGCCGCCCAGGTCGACGCTCCCGGGAACGTCGGCATCGTCGCCGAGCCCGAAGAACTCGCGCACGTGCTCCACGGCGGGGTCGACGACGACTGTGTCCGGGCGGTCGCGGAACTGGCCGTCCCCCGCGATGTGGTCGCCGTGACCGTGCGTGTGGGTGACGAGGAGCCCGTAGCCGTCGCGGGGGTGGTCGGCCAGCCAACCGTCCACGATCTCGTCCACCGTCCGGCGCAGCGGGAAGTGGGCGGGTGACGCCGTCGCGCCGGTGTCGAGCAAGAGGGCCCGGGTGTTCCCGAACATCAGGAACATGAACGGCGCCTCGTAGTTGATCGCCTTGTTCTGGCGTAGGACGAACGTGTGCTCGTCATATCGGTGCACCTGGATGTCGGGGTCGGTGTTGTGCTTGGCCGACTCCGAGCCGTGGATCCACCGGACGTCGAGGTTCCCGGCCTTCGCGATCGCCGGGAAGTCGATCTGTTTCATGTGCCCCAACCTAGAGGCGGGTCGCGGCCCGGACCAGCCCGGCGACGGCCTGCGACCGGCTCTGCGGCGGCCATGCGATCACCGTCGTCACCGCCGGAGCGTCCAGCACCGGCACGGCGGCGAGGTCGCGGCGCAGCTGAGCCCGGGACGACTCCGGCAGGACCGCCGAGGCCCGGCCGAGCGCGATCAGCTGCAGAAGCTGCGCGTGGTCCCGGACCTCCGGACCGGGGCCGTCCGGGTAGGTGCCGTCGACGCGGGGCCAGCGCGGCATGGGCAGGCCGGACAGCGCGGTGACGTCGGCCATCCGCAGGTGGGCCCGGTCGGCGAGGGGGTGCGCCGCGGGCAGCACCACGACCTGCCCCTCCGTGCACAACTCCTCGAAGTCGAACCCGGCCGTCGAGTCGAACGGCCGGTGCAGCAGACCCACGTCGGCCCGGCCGTCGCGCAGCAGCCGCTCCTGCTCGCCGATCCCGCACAGGAGCACGTCGACGGCGGCCGCGCCCGGCTCGGCGGCGTACGCGTCGAGCAGCTTCGGCAGCAGCTCGCCTGAGGCCCCGGCCTTCGTGACGAGGACCAGGCCGGGCCGGCCGGTCGCGGCGAGGGCGGCGCGGCGGGTGCGGCGCTCGGCGGCCTCGACCGCGTCGAGGGCCGCCCTGCCCTCGCGCAGCAGCACCGACCCGGCCTCGGTCAGCGTGACGCTGCGGCTCGTGCGGTCCAGCAGGGTCACCCCGAGCCGCCGTTCGAGCTGCCCGATCGCCCGCGACAGCGGCGGCTGAGCCATCCCGAGCCGCTGCGCGGCCCGCCCGAAGTGCAGTTCCTCGGCGACGGCGACGAAATACCGCAGCTCACGCGTCTCCATGTCGCCACGGTATCGCCGGAAGCGGGCGATCGATATCCGGGAGGTATCGATGCCCACCCAAACGGTGTTGGAGGTTCCGCAGTGGGCGCGGACAGGATGAGACCCATGAGCGAAGGAATGATCGCGCTGGTCACCGGTGCGAACAAGGGGATCGGGTATGAGATCGCGGCCGGCCTGGGCGCCCTCGGCTGGAGCGTCGGCGTCGGCGTCCGGGACGAAGGGCGCCGGGAGGGCGCGGTGGAGAAGCTGCGCGCGGCGGGCGTCGACGCGTTCGGCGTGCCGCTCGACGTGACGGACGACGCGAGCGTGGCCGCCGCCGCCGGGCTGATCGAGGAGCGTGCGGGCCGCCTCGACGTGCTCGTGAACAACGCCGGGATCACCGGCGGCATGCCGCAGACGCCCACCACGGTGGACCCCGCCACGATGCGGGCGGCCGTGGAGACCAACGTGATCGGCGTCATCCGCGTCACCAACGCGATGCTGCCGTTGCTGCGCCGCTCGGCGTCGCCGCGGATCGTGAACATGTCCAGCACCGTGGGTTCTCTCACCCGCCAGACCACTCCCGGCGCCGAAACGGGCCCGATCTCCGCTGCGTACGCGCCGTCGAAGACGTTCCTCAACGCCGTCACCGTGCAGTACGCCAAGGAGCTGCGTGACACGAACATTTTGATCAACGCCGGCTGCCCCGGCTTCTGCGCGACCGACCTCAACGGCTTCCGCGGGGTCCGTACGCCCGAACAGGGCGCGGCGATCGCGATCCGGCTCGCGACCCTGCCCGACGACGGCCCGACCGGTGGATTCTTCGACGACGCCGGGCCGGTGCCCTGGTGACACACTCGCCGGCCACGACCGGCCGGTGACCCCAGAACGCGCGAAAGGCCCGGTTGGATGGACCGGGCCTTTCGCGTTCTTGCTGCTCAACCAAGCGCGGAGGATAGGAGATTCGAACTCCTGAGGGGTTGCCCCCAACACGCTTTCCAAGCGTGCGCCCTAGGCCAACTAGGCGAATCCTCCGTCGGACAGCTTAGCCCACTTTCCGGTGTGGTTCGACTGTTGTCTCGACGGCCCGCGCACACCCGTCGAGTGGCTAGACTGTGCAGCGGACCCCTCGCGCGGCGTCATCCTGTGAACCTCCCCAGGGCCGGAAGGCAGCAAGGATAAGCGGGCTCTGGCGGGTGTGCGAGGGGTCTCTCAGTTAGCGGGTACGCCGGCCGGGTCGACCCTCCGAGGAGGCGGCATGAGTCTTGCGCTGTACCGCAAGTACAGGCCCGGGACGTTCGCCGAGGTCAAGGGGCAGGAGCACGTCACCGACCCACTGCGCCAGGCGTTGCGCAGCGGCCGCATCAACCACGCCTATCTCTTCAGCGGCCCGCGCGGCTGCGGCAAGACCTCCAGCGCCCGCATCCTCGCCCGGTCCCTCAACTGCGCGAAGGGCCCGACGCCCGACCCCTGCGGAGAGTGCGAGTCCTGCGTCGCGCTGGCTCCCACCGGGCCGGGACACCTCGACGTCATCGAGATCGACGCGGCGTCGCACGGCGGCGTGGACGACGCCCGCGATCTGCGTGAGCGGGCCTTCTTCGCCCCCGTCTCGGCGCGCTACAAGATCTACATCATCGACGAGGCCCACATGGTCACCCGTGAGGGCTTCAACGCGCTGCTGAAGCTGGTGGAGGAGCCACCGCCGCACCTCAAGTTCATCTTCGCCACCACCGAGCCGGAGAAGGTCATCGGGACGATCAAGTCCCGCACCCACCACTACCCCTTCCGGCTGATGCCGCCCGCGACCCTGCGCCGGCTCATGGAGGAGATCCTCGGCTCCGAGTCCGTGCCGTACGAGCCGGCGGCGTTACCGCTCGTCGTACGGGCGGGCGCCGGATCGGCCCGGGACACGCTGTCGATCCTCGACCAGCTTCTGGCGGGAGCCGACGAGTCCGGCATCACCTACCAGCGGGCGGTGTCCCTGCTCGGCTACACCGACGGCGACCTGCTGGACGAGGTGGTCGACGCGTTCGCCAAGCGGGACGGCGCGGCCGTGTTCCAGGCCGTGCACCGGGTGATCGAGGGCGGTCACGACCCGCGGCGCTTCGCGACGGACCTGCTCGAACGCTTCCGCGACCTGGTGATTCTGTCCAACGTTCCCGAGGCCGCGGGCAGCGGCCTGCTCGACCGGCCGGCCGACGAACTGGAGCGTCTGCAGGCGCAGGCGGCGTCGATGGGGCCGGCCGAGCTGACCCGGGCGGCCGAGGTCTTCAACGCGGGGCTGACCGAGATGCGCGGCGCGACCTCTCCTCGCCTGCTGCTGGAGCTGATGTGCGCTCGCGTGCTGCTGCCCGGGGCCGACCAGGGCGAGGCCGGGCTGCTGACCCGGCTCGAACGGCTGGAGCGCGGCGTCGCGGCCGGGACCCACGCCGCCGCGCCGCACGCCCCCGCCGTTCCCCACCCCGCGCCCGCCGCTACGGCTGCGGCTGTGACTCCCGCTGCGGCTCCGGTTGCGGCTCCGGCTCCGGCTCCGCAGGTTCAGGTCGCCCCGGCGGCCGAGCGGAGCGCCGACGACTGGCCCACCCCCGTACGGCCCGGCTCCGGGGCATCGCCTCCGCCGCCTCCGCCGCCTCCGTCGCCTCCGCAGGCGCAGCAGGCCCAGGCTCCCGCCGCCGGCGGGGGACCGGTCCAGCAGGCCTGGCCGCGGGTGCTCGAAGCGATCAAGGGCCGCCAGCGGGTGGCCTGGATGATCCTCAACGCCCAGGGCAGGCTGCTCGGCGTCGAGGGCAACGTCGTGACCGTCGGCTTCGAGAAGCCGGGCGACGTGCAGGGCTTCCTCAAGGGCAAGCGTGACGAGGTGGTGGCCGCCGCGCTCGGCGACGTGCTCGGCGGCACCTGGCGCGTCGATGTCGTCGTCGGCGGCTCGGGTCCAGGCCCGGCGGGCCCCACCACCCGCGGGCCGTCCGGTCCGCCGACACCCACACCGGCGCCTACGCCGGCACCGCCTCCCGCGCCCACGGCTCCACCGGCCGAGCCCGCCACGCCGGCTCCTGCGGCCATGCCGCCCACGGGGGCCACGCCCGTGCCGGCCGCGCCCCAGGCCGCGCCCCCGTCGTCGGGCACGTCGTCCGGCGGGACGACCGACGAGTCGTGGCCCGACGCGCCGTCCGACGAGGACGACGCCCCGTCACCGCGATCCGCGCCGAGCCCCGGCCTGGCCGCGGCGAGATCGGCGGCGCGGGCCGCCGCCCAGACGAACTCCCGGCAGGCGTGGCCGGAGACGGTGCCCGGCCGTAAGGGCGGGGCCTCCCGCCCGGACGACGACGTGGACCCGCTCAACGACGACGACGAGGACGTCAGCGAGCTGTCCGGCATGGCGCTGATCCAGCGTGAGCTGGGCGGCCGCGTCATCGAGGAGATCGATCACTCCTGAGTGCCTTCCCCGCCCGAGGGACTGCCGCCGCATGGACGGAGACTGGTGGGGTAACCGGTGTCCGTCCGCCCGCGACCGGCGCGGAACACGCATGCCGCTCCGGTGCGGAAACCGGGGCGGACGCCGTAGGCTCGTCGCGACGAACATGTCGCTGGACGCTGAGGAGCGCAACCATCGTGAATCCAGGGGATGTCAACCTCCAGCAGTTGCTGGAGCAGGCTCAGCTGATGCAGCAGCAGCTCGTCACCGCGCAGCAGGAGCTCAGCGACGCCGAAGTCGAGGGCAGCGCCGGAGGCGGCATGGTCGTCGCCACCGTGAACGGCAGCGGCGAGCTTCTCGAGCTCGAGATCAGCCCGCTGGCCATCGACGCGAGCGACCCGGAGGAGACCGCGCAGACGATCGCGGACCTCGTGCTCGCCGCCGTGCGGGACGCCGTACGCGCCGCAGGGGAGCTCCAGCAGGAGAAACTGGGCCCGCTCGCGCAGGGACTCGGGGGCGGCCTCGGCGGCCAGCTGCCGGGGTTCTAGAGCATGTACGAAGGGGTCGTCCAGAACCTGATCGACGAGCTCGGGCTGCTGCCCGGCGTCGGTCCCAAGAGCGCGCAGCGGATCGCGTTCCATCTCCTCGCGGCCGACCCGGCCGACGTCAAGCGGCTCGCGCACGCGCTGCTCGAAGTGAAGGAGAAGGTGCGCTTCTGCCGCGTCTGCGGAAACGTGGCCGAAGAGGACCAGTGCCGGATCTGCCGGGACCAGCGGCGTGATCCGCACGTCATCTGCGTGGTCGAGGAGTCGAAGGACGTGGTGGCGATCGAGCGGACCCGTGAGTTCCGCGGTCGCTACCACGTGCTCGGCGGGGCGATCAGCCCGATCGACGGCATCGGCCCGGACGACCTGAAGATCCGCGAGCTGATGACCAGGCTGGCCGACGGCCAGGTGACCGAGCTGATCCTCGCGACCGACCCGAACCTCGAGGGCGAGGCGACGGCCACCTACCTGGCCAGGCTCGTCAAGCCCCTGGAATTGAAAGTGACCCGACTGGCCAGCGGTCTGCCTGTGGGCGGTGATCTCGAGTACGCCGACGAGGTCACTTTGGGCCGCGCTTTCGAAGGACGGAGGCTGCTGGATGTCTGACGAGTGGAACGACCTGGCCGCACGTGTCGCCGGACACGCGCAGAACTTCATCGACGGCCTCACCCGCCTGGCCGGCGGTGAGGGCGGCGACGCGACGCTGCCGCTGCTCCTGGTGGAGGTGGCCCAGGTCAGCCTCGCGGGCACCCAGCTCGGGGCCGCCCAGGACGTGATCCTGCAGGGCAACGTCGAGCCCGCGCTGAGCGAGGACCCCGACATCGACCCCCTCCGTACGGCTCTCGCCGCCCGCCTCGGCCCGGTGGACGACTACGCCGAGGTGTTCGACCCCTACAAGGACACCGTGGTCACCCCCTACCGGCTGTCGGACGACCTCACGGCGGTGGCGGCCGACCTCATCCACGGGCTGCGCCACTACCAGGCGGGCCGTCCGCTGGAGGCGCTGTGGTGGTGGCAGTACTCCTACTTCAACACGTGGGGCAACCACGCGGGTGCGGCGCTGCGGGCGCTGCAGGCGCTGGTCGCGCACACCCGGCTCGACGTGGTCGAAGAGGGCACCGCGGTCTGATCGGACGGCGGGGCGTCCATATGCTGGTCGGTGCCGGTCTCGGTTTAGGACGTCCAAGTACACTGTGAGCTCCACGTCCTGATTCGTTGGAGATTCCAGTGGCGCTCGTTGTGCAGAAGTACGGTGGTTCCTCCGTAGCCGACGCGTCCTGCATCAAGCGGGTCGCCCAGCGGATCGTCGCGACGAAAAAAGCGGGCAACGACGTCGTGGTGGTGGTCTCCGCGATGGGCGACACCACCGACGAGCTGCTCGACCTGGCCCAGCAGGTGTCGCCGCTGCCGCCCGGCCGCGAGCTCGACATGCTGCTGACCTCGGGTGAGCGGATCTCGATGGCGCTGCTCGCGATGGCGATCGCCAACCTCGGTCACGAGGCGCGCAGCTTCACCGGCTCGCAGGCCGGCGTCATCACCGACTCGACGCACGGCAAGGCGCGCATCATCGACGTGACGCCCGGCCGCATCCAGGAGGCCGTCGTCTCCGGCCAGATCGCGATCGTGGCCGGGTTCCAGGGCGTCTCGCAGGACAGCAAGGACATCACGACGCTGGGCCGGGGTGGTTCGGACACCACGGCCGTCGCGCTCGCGGCGGCGCTGGGCGCGGACGTCTGCGAGATCTACACCGACGTGGACGGCATCTACACCGCCGATCCCCGGATCGTCCGCAACGCGCAGCAGATCCCGCGGATCTCCTACGAGGAGGCCATGGAGATGGCGGCGTGCGGGGCGAAGATCCTGCACCTGCGCTGCGTGGAGTACGCCCGCAGGTTCAACCTGCCCATCCACGTCAGAAGCTCGTTCAGCACGAAGGAAGGCACCTGGGTCGTCTCCGACCCCTACAGCGAAGGAACCGAAGTGGAGCAGCCCATCATCTCCGGGGTCGCGCACGACCGGAGCGAGGCCAAGATCACTGTGGTCGGGGTGCCCGACAAGGTCGGCGAGGCCGCCGCCATCTTCCGCACGCTGGCGGACGCGGAGATCAACATCGACATGATCGTGCAGAACGTGTCGGCCGCGGCGACCGGGCGCACCGACATCTCCTTCACGCTCCCGGCCAACGACAGCCAGACGGCCCTCACGGCGCTGAAGAAGATCCAGAACCAGGTCGCCTTCGAGTCGCTGCTGTACGACGACCAGATCGGAAAGGTCTCCCTGATCGGCGCGGGCATGCGCTCGCACCCGGGTGTCACCGCCAAGTTCTTCGGCGCGCTGGCCGACGCCGGGGTGAACATCGAGATGATCTCGACCTCGGAGATCCGCATCTCCGTCGTCGTGGGGCAGAACGAGGTGGACACCGCGGTGGCCGCCGCCCACCGCGCGTTCGACCTCGACGCCGACCAGGTCGAGGCCGTCGTTTACGGAGGTACCGGACGATGAGCCGCAAGCCCACCCTCGCCGTCGTCGGCGCGACCGGTGCCGTCGGCACCGTCATGCTCGACATCCTGACCACCCGCACCGACCTTTCCGACGCGTACGGCGAGATCCGGCTGATCGCCTCGCCGCGCTCGGCGGGCAAGGTGCTGAGCGTGCGCGGGGAGGACGTCGTCGTCCAGGCGCTGTCGCCGGAGGCGTTCGACGGCGTCGACATCGCGATGTTCGACGTGCCGGACGAGGTCTCCGCCGAGTGGGCGCCGATCGCCGCCTCGCGCGGCGCGGTGGCCGTGGACAACTCCGGCGCCTTCCGGATGGACCCGGACGTGCCGCTCGTGGTGCCCGAGTGCAACCCGGAGCAGGCCCGCAACCGGCCCAAGGGGATCATCTCGAACCCCAACTGCACCACGCTGTCGATGATGGCCGCGATGGGCGCCCTGCACCGCGAGTGGGGCCTGCGCGAGCTGATCGTCGCCTCCTACCAGGCGGTGTCCGGCGCCGGGGTGGCCGGCCCCGAGCGGCTGTACGCCGAGATCGAGGCCGTCGCCGGCGACCGGACGATGGGCACCGTGGCGGGTGACGTGCGCAAGGCGGTGCCGGACCTGGCCGACTCGCCGTTCCCGGCTCCGCTGGTGCTCAACGTGGTGCCGATGGCGGGCTCGCTCAAGGACGGCGGCTGGACGTCGGAGGAGCTGAAGGTCCGCAACGAGTCGCGCAAGATTCTCGGCATCCCCGACCTGAAGGTCTCGGCGACCTGCGTCCGCGTCCCGGTGGTGACCACCCACTCGCTGGCCGTCCACGCGACGTTCGAGCGGGAGGTCACGGTCGAGGGCGCCCGGGCGGTCCTGGACGCCGCGCCGACCGTCGTGGTGCTCGACGACCCCGCGAACGGCGTGTTCCCCACGCCGGCGGACGTCGTGGGCACCGACCCGACCTACGTCGGCCGGATCCGCCAGGCGCTCGACTTCCCGAACACGCTCGACCTGTTCGTGTGCGGCGACAACCTGCGCAAGGGCGCCGCGCTCAACACCGCCGAGATCGCCGCGCTGGTCGCCACCGAGTTCGCGTAGGGGTTCGTGTAGGGGTTTCGCGTAGGGGTTCGTGTAGGGGTCACCTGAACAGCACGTCCCAGTGGGTGGGCTCGTCCGCCCACACGTCGGCCCTCACGTCGGACGGCGCGGCGTGGTACAGCGCCGCGCCGTCCCCGCGTCTGCGCCAGTAGCGGTAGGTCCGGGTGACGTACGCGTCGAGGCACCGGTTGTGCGCGAGGTCCACCTTGTAGCCCTCGCCATGGCTGTAGCGGCCGTCCGCGTGCCCGGTCTCGGTGCCGCCGGTGACCGTCACCGGGCAGCCGCTGCCCCGCCGCAGGTCGATGGTGCGCATCAGCGTGCCGTACCGGATGGCCTCCAGCGACGTGCAGTAGGGACGGCGGCGGTCGGCGCAGTCTCCGGTGGACTTCCAGCGCACCCCGGCGTCCAGCAGCAGTCCGGCCGCCCGCGCGTGGCCGATCCGCTCGCTTGCCGCCGTGGTGTCCCAGGTCTTCACCGTGGCGGTGAACGTGCCGGCCAGCAGCGGCGGCAGGGAGACCTCCCCCCTCACCTCGGCGCCCCTCACCTCGGCGCCGGGATCCGCCGCGGGCGGCGGGGACGGCGAGGACGGCGGCGGGGCGGGGTCCCTGACATGCTGCATGGGCAGGGAGATCAGTACGGCGGTGCCGATGCCGGCCAGCCCCCGGCATGACGGGCGGACGTCCACGTGCCTCGTTTCCTCACTCGACGACGGGGGCTGAGGTCTTCAATGCCACACGCGGGGGCCGGTCGCCCGCTGCCACGAGGCGGTTTGCCACGACCCGTGGATCATCTTGTCGGTTCATGACCGGACGCGGGCCCGAGCCGTACAGTGACGATCGTGGCCGAGAGTACACGGGAGCAGATCGTCGAGACGGCCCTCCGGTTGTTCAGGGATCGGGGGTACGAGGCGACCACGATGCGTGCCATCGCCGCGGAGGCGGGCGTGTCGGTGGGCAACGCCTACTACTACTTCAGGTCCAAAGAGCAGCTGATCCAGGCGTACTACGACCGGGCGCAGGAGACGCACGAGGCGGCCTGCCATGAGGTGTTCGCCGCCGAGCGGTCGTTCGCCGGGCGTCTGGGGGGTGTGCTGCGGGAATGGGTGCGGATCTCCGAGCCCTACCACGAGTTCGCGGTGAAGTTCTTCAAGCACGCGGCGGAGCCCAGCAACCCCCTGAGCCCGTTCAGCGCCGAGTCGGCGCCCGCCCGCGAGTCGGCCATCGCGCTCTATCGGGAGGTGGTCGAGGGATCTGCCGGGCGCATGGACGAGGAGCTGCGCGAGGAGCTTCCCGAGCTGCTGTGGCTGCTGTGGATGGGTGTCGTGTTGTTCTGGGTCCATGACAGCTCGCCCGGCTGCGCGCGCACCTACCGGCTGATCGACCGGGTCGTCCCGCTCGTCGACCGGCTGGTCGGCCTGTCGCACCTGCCCGGCATCAAGGGCGTGGCCAGGGAGGTCATCGAGGTGGTCCACGAACTTCGGGCGTGACCGCGAATCCATACCGTCCGGTTGGTATGGTCGGGGTCCGAGAACTTGGAAGGGGTGGCCGTGGACCGCTGGGGCATGACGATTCCGTTCTTCGGGCAGACGCCGGTCGAGTCGAAGGAGCTCGTCGCCGAGTTGCCCGCGCTGGGCTACACCGACGCCTGGTCGGCCGAGGTGGGCGGCACCGACGGGTTCGTCCCGCTGGCGCTGGCGGCCGAGTGGGCGCCGTCCCTGCGCCTGGGCACCGCGATCGTCCCCGTCTACACCCGCGGCCCGGCCCTGCTGGCCATGTCGGCGGCCACGCTGGCCGACCTCGCCCCCGGCAGGTTCGTGCTGGGCATCGGCGCGTCGTCCCCGGTGATCGTGGGCAACTGGAACGCCGGCGAGTTCGACAAGCCGTACGCGCGGGTCCGCGACACCCTGCGGTTCCTGCGCGCGGCGCTGGCCGGGGAGAAGGTCACCGAGAGCTACGAGACCTTCGCCGTGAAGGGCTTCCGGCTGGAGAAGGCCCCCGCGACACCGCCGAAAATCGTGCTCGCCGCGCTGCGGCCCGGGATGCTCCGCCTGGCCGCCCGCGAGGCCGACGGCGCCATCACCAACTGGCTGTCGCCGGGGGACGTGCGGAAGGTGCGGGCCGAGCTGGGACCGCAGACCGAGCTGACCGCGCGCCTCTTCGTCGTGATGACCGAGGACGCGGCGAAGGCGCGCGAGATCGGCCGCAGGCTGCTGGCCGCCTACCTCACCGTGCCGGTGTACGCGGCGTTCCACGAGTGGCTGGGCCGGGGAGAGCCGCTGCGGCCCATGCAGGAGGCGTGGGCGGCCGGAGACCGCAAGGGCGCGTTGAAGGCGATCCCCGACGAGGTGGTGGACGATCTTGTCGTGCACGGCGACGCGCAGACCTGCCGGGCCCGGGTGCGGGAGTACGTGGCCGCCGGGCTGGACACGCCCGTACTCGCCCCGCTGCCGGGTGGTGATCTGCCGCTCGCCGACACCGTACGCGCGCTCGCGCCCGGCGCCTGACGGAACCGGCCGGGCACCGCCGTACGTTAACCAGCCGTACGTTAACCAAAGGGCAAAGCGGGCAGAGGCGTTCCTGGAGGTGTCCTCATGGTGAAGGCAGGACGTGCGGCGGCCACCTGGCGCGCCTACCGCGAGGTCTCCAAGGCCGGCTCGCCGGGATTGCGGGCCCGGCTGCGGGCGGTGCCCCGGATGCTCCGCGCCGCGGTCAAGGGCGACTACCCCGGCCTGACCAAGGGGAAGATCGCCATGCTCGGCATGGCCGTGGCGTACATCGTGTCGCCCATCGACGTGGTCCCCGACTTCCTCCTCGGCATCGGCGTGGTCGACGACTTCGGCGTGTTCCTGTGGCTGGCGACCGCGCTGCTCGGCGAGAGCGGCCAGTTCGTCGAGTGGGAGAGGAACCCGCGCGCCACGGTGAAGTGATCAATTGGTCATAATCCTACCGAATATGTAGGGTAATGCTCAAACATCACCAATGGTGCTGATCTTCCCGAAATGAGCGTTACCTCCATGTCTTCACGCGCCTCCGCAGCCACGATCGAAGCCGCCCGCGCCGGGTGGGACGCGTGGCGGGCTGAGCGGGTGGCCTCCGTACGGGCTCCGCAGGGCAACCTGGCTCTGGTGGAGACCCTGTGGCCGGCTCCGGGCGAGGAGGTGTCCCTGGAGGAGGCCCTCGCCGGCCGGCCGCCCGGCAGCACAGGAACACGCGTAACGGCGACGCGGATCGAGCGGGCCCACATCACGACCGGCGAGCCCGAGCACGGCATCCGGCTGTGGGACGCGGACGCGCCCGCCATCCGCCACTTCGAGACCATCGACGCCTTCCCGTTCGCCCCCGAGTGGGTGATCGAGGCCGTCTTCACGCCGGTGTCCGACGAGCGGCTGCTGCCCTTCGAGCACCTCCGGGACGCCGGCGGCACCCGTGACCGAGCCGTCCCGGGCGACATCACCTTCACGCTCGACGGCACGCCGTACAACCTGGCCGCCTTCGACGACGAGGGAACGCTGCTCCTGGTCGTGGGCGACCGCACCAACGGTTCGGCGACGTACGGCGGCGGGCGGTTCCTGACGGTGGAGCCCGAGCCCGGCGGCCGCGTCGTCCTGGACTTCAACCGCGCCTTCGCGCCGCCGTGCGCCTTCTCGCCCTTCTACAACTGTCCGCTGCCGCCGCCGCGGAACCGGCTGGACGTGCCCGTCGAGGCGGGGGAGAAGCTTCCCGTCTTCCGCGACGGTTTCCTGCCGCACTGACAGCTTGACGGCCCCCCGCCTCACCTGAAGCACCAACCAGGTGGCCGCATGGCCGCCCATCAGGAGAAACAGTGAACAGCAAGACGACGTCGCTGATCGGCGCCGCACTCGTGCTCGCGCTCGCCCTCGCCGGGTGCGGATCGGGCTCCTCCGGCTCGGCAGGGTCCTCCGGCTCGAACGGCGCCGGGGCGACGGCGGCGTACGACCCGGACGCGACGGTCGAGGTCGGGTCGCTCTACGAGCCGCAGAACCTCGACAACACGGCCGGGGGCGGACAGGGTGTGACGGAGGCGTTCAACGGCAACGTCTACGAGGGACTGTTCCGGCTCACCGACGACGGCAAGGTCGAGAGCCTGCTGGCCGAGGACCACATGGTGAGCAAGGACGGCCTCACCTACACCTTCACGCTGAGGAGCGGCGTGAAGTTCCACTCGGGCAAGCCGCTCACCTCGGCCGACGTCAAGTACAGCATCGAGAAGGTCATCGCTCCCGACTCCCAGTCGGCCCGCAAGAGCAGCCTCGAAGTGATCAAGAGCATCGAGACGCCGGACGACTCCACGGTCACGGTGAAGCTCTCCGGCAAGTCGATCTCGCTCGTCTACAACCTCAGCTACGTGTGGATCGTCAACTCCCAGGCCAAGAACCTGACGACCACGGAGGACGGCACCGGTCCCTACACGCTGGGGACGTGGAAGCGCGGCTCCGCGCTCACCCTTGAGCGCTTCCCGGGCTACTGGGGCACTCCGGCGGCCAACAAGCAGGTCGTGTTCCACTACTTCACCGACGCGACCGCGCTGAACAACGCGCTGCTGACCAAGGCGGTCGACGTCGTGACCAGCGAGCAGAGCCCCGACGCGCTGGCGAACTTCACGGACAACGGGGACTACAAGGTCAACAACGGCCAGTCGACGACCAAGCTGCTGCTGGCCTTCAACGACCGCAAGGCGCCGTTCGACAAGGTGCTCGTCCGCAAGGCGATCACCTCGGCGATCGACAACAAGAAGCTGCTCAGCTCGATCTGGGGCGAATACGGCACGCTGATCGGCTCGATGGTGCCGCCCACCGACCCCTGGTACGAGGACCTCACCTCGGTCAATCCGTACGACCCGAACCTGGCCAAGAAGGAGCTCGCCGAGGCGGGCTACGGGAGCGGCTTATCCTTCACGCTCGACACCCCGAACTACGACCCGCACCCCACCGTCGCGACGTTCCTGAAGTCGGAGCTGGCGAAGGTCGGGATCACCGTGAACATCAACGTCATCACGGCCGACGAGTGGTACACCAAGGTGTACAAGAACCACGACTTCGCGGCGACGCTGCAGGAGCACGTCAACGACCGCGACGTGGTCTGGTACGGCAACCCCGACTTCTACTGGGGCTACGACAACCCGCAGGTCGCCAAGTGGGTCGAGCAGGCCGAGCAGTCCGACACGGCCGACGGGCAGACGGAGCTGCTCAAGAAGGTCAACCAGCAGATCGCGGCCGACGCGGCCAGCGACTGGCTCTACCTCTACCCGCAGATCGTCGTGGCGTCCTCGTCGCTGTCGGGCTACCCCGTGAACGGCCTGAACTCCCAGTTCTACGCGTACGGCATCAAGAAGAGCGGCGGCCGGGGCTGACGCCCTCGCCGGTGACGTCCTCATGACCGCCTACCTGCTGCGCCGGACGGCGTTCCTCGTCGTCTCGCTGTTCCTGGCCGCCGTGGTGCTGTTCCTGCTGCTGCGCCTGATTCCCGGCGACCCCGCCAACGCGCTGCTGTCGGTCGGGGCCAGCCCGGATCAGGTCGCCGCCGCCCGGCACCTGATCGGGACGGACCGGCCGCTGCCCGAGCAGTTCGTCTCGTGGCTCGGCGAGATGTCGAGGCTGGACCTCGGCTCCTCGTTCGTCAGCACGCTTCCCGTGGGCCCCGAGATCGCCGCCCGCCTCGTCGTGACGGTTCCGCTGACCCTGCTCGCGTTCCTCCTGGCCGTCGTGATCGCCGTACCGGTCGGTTTCCTGGCGGCCTACCGGGCGGGCACCTGGTATGGCTCGGTGCTCAGCGCGCTGTCGCAACTCGGCATCGCGGTGCCCGTCTTCTGGGTCGGCATGCTGCTGATCACGGTGTTCTCGCTCCACCTCGGCGTGCTGCCGGCCGGAGGGTTCCCGCAGGACGACTGGGCGGACCCGGGTGACGCGCTCACCTCGCTGACGCTGCCCGTCGTCACGGTCGCCCTGGTCATGTCGGCCTCGCTGATCCGCTATGTGCGGTCGGCCACCCTCGACGTGCTGGGCAGCGACTACCTGCGTACGGCGCGGGCGCTCGGCTCGTCGTTCATCGGGGCGATGTGGCGGCACGGCCTGCGCAACGCGGTGGTCCCGGTCGTCTCGATCCTGGGCATCGAGCTCGCCACCACCTTCCTCGGCGCGGTCGTGGTGGAGAGCGTGTTCGCGCTGCCGGGGCTCGGCGGCATGCTCGTGAAGGGCTTCGCCCAGCACGACTACCCGGTCATCCAGGGGATCCTGGTGGTGAGCACGTTCACGGTGCTGCTCATCGGTTTCGCGGCCGACCTCGTCCAGCGGCTCATCGATCCGCGGCTGCGCCGCTCCCTCGGCGGGAACCTCTCCGGGGACGGCGCATGACCGCGGGCCGCCGCGTCCCCCGGTCGGCGACGCTGGTCGCCGGCTGCGTCCTCGCCGGTCTCGTCCTCGCCGTGGCCGTCGTGTCGTTCTTCTGGCTGCCGTTTCCGCCGGACGACACCTCGGGCGACCGGCTGATGCCACCAGGCCTGCCCCACCTGCTCGGGACCGACAAGCTCGGCAGGGACCTGCTCACCCAGCTCATGATCGGCGCGAGGGTCGCCCTGGAGGCGGGAGCGGGGTCGGTGCTGATCGGCGGGCTCGTGGGCCTCACGGGCGGCCTCGCCGCCGGCTTCGCCACCCGCTGGCTCGACGACACGATCTCGGCCCTCCTCGACATCCTCATCGCGTTCCCGACCGTGCTCCTGGCCATGCTGGTGACCGCCGCGCGGGAGGCGTCGCTCGGCTCGGCGGTCATCGCGATCGGGCTGGCGATGTCGGCGATCGTGGCCCGGCTGACCCGGGTGCTGGTCAAGCGCGTCCTGGCGCAGGACTTCATCACGGCCTCGCGCACGTCGGGGACGTCCTGGCCCCGGGTCGTCGTCGAACACGTGCTGCCGAACATCTGGCCGACGCTGTCGGTCAACCTCGCGCTGCAGTTCGGCCTCGCCGTCCTGGCGGAGGCGAGCCTGTCCTATCTCGGCCTGGGCGCACCGCCCCCGAACGCCTCCTGGGGGCGGATGCTCCAGGAGGCCCAGGCGAGCGTGTTCATCGCCCCGGCTGGGGTGATCGCCCCCGGCGTCCTGCTCGTCGTCCTCGTCGTCGGCGTCAACCTCATCGCCGACGGCGTGCGCGACGTGGCCGACCCGACCAGGAGGAGGACGAGGTGACCCTTCTCACCGTGGCGGGACTTCACGTGCGCAGCCCCGAGGGCCGCGACCTCGTCTCGGACGTGTCGTTCACGCTCGACGCGGGCGAGAGGCTGGGCCTGATCGGTGAGTCGGGGTCGGGCAAGTCCATGACCGCTCTGGCGATCATGGGTCTCACGCCTCCCGGGATGACCGTCTCGGGCAGTGTCGTGTTCGACGTGCCCAGCCTCGACCGCATCGAGGTCGTGGGGGCGGGGGAGCGGCGGCTCACCTCGCTGCGCGGCCGGGCGACGAGCACGGTCTTCCAGGAGCCGCTCACCGCCCTCGACCCGCTCATGCGGGTGGGCCGCCAGGTGGCCGAGCCGCTCCGGCGTAGGAGGGGGCTGCGCGGACGGGCCCTGCGCGCGGCGGTGACGGCCGCGCTTGAGGAGGTGCGGCTGGCCGATCCCGAGCGGATCGCCCGGGCCTACCCCCACGAGATCTCCGGCGGCCAGCGTCAGCGGGTGGCGATCGCCATGGCCATCGCCTGCGACCCCGCTCTGCTCATCGCGGACGAGCCCACGACCGCCCTGGACGTCACCGTGCAGGCCGACGTCCTGGCGCTGCTCGACGGCCTGGTGGAGGAACGGGGGATGGCACTGCTGTTCATCAGCCACGACCTGGCGGTCGTCTCGCGCATCGCCGAGCGCGTCATCGTCCTCAAGGACGGCGCGGCGGTGGAGTCCGGGAGCGCCGGCGAGGTCGTCAACGCGCCGCGCCACCCGTACACGAGGGACCTGGTGGGCAGCGCGCGGCGGCTCGACGGTGCTCTCGACGGCGCCATCGACGGCGCCGTCGACTGGAGGACGCCATGACCCGGCCCATCCTGGAGGTGCGGGGCGCGCACTTCGCCTACGGCCGCTCGGCCCCCGTGCTCACGGATGTCTCGGTCGCCGTCACGCCCGGACGCAGCCTCGCGCTGGTGGGAGAGTCGGGTGCGGGCAAGACCACGCTGCTGCGCCTGCTGCTCGGGCTGGCCAGGCCGACGAGCGGACAGGTCCTCTACCAGGGAAAGGAGCTAGCGCCGCGTGACCGGTCCCTCATGCGGGAGTTCCGGCGCGGCGTGCAGACGGTGTTCCAGGACCCGTACTCGTCGCTCGACCCCCGGCAGCGGGTGGGCAGGATCGTGTCGGAGCCGCTCCGTTCGCTGGGCCTCAGGGAGAACATGACCGCTCGCGTCGCGGCGGCCCTGGACGCGGTCGGACTTCCCGAGGACGCCGCCAGCCGCTACCCGCAGGAGTTCTCGGGCGGGCAACGGCAGCGCATCGCCATCGCGCGGGCGATCGTGTGCGAGCCCCGCGTGCTGCTCGCGGACGAGCCGGTCAGCGCGCTCGACGTCTCCACCCGCGTACGCGTCGTCGACCTGCTGCGGGAGCTTCGGGAGACCCGTGCGCTGACGGTCGTGATGGTGTCGCACGATCTGGCCGTGGTGGCCGCCCTCTGCCAGGAGGTGGCCGTGCTGGAGCGGGGCCGGATCGTCGAGCGGGGGGACACCGCCCAGGTGCTCGGCGCTCCTCGCCACGCCTACACGCGACGACTGATCGACAGCGTCCCCCGGCTGCCCCCGCCCAAGGGTTGAGAAAGAGCGGGTCTAGCTAGAGCTGCTCCTGCCGCAGCCAGGCCCGCGAGGGCAGCGGGTGGCCGAACAGGCGGGCGGCGTTGCCGTAGGAGACCCTGGCGATGTCGGCGGGGGGCAGGCTGCCGAGGTTGCGGGCCACGGCGCGCTGGGTGTCGGGCCAGGTGGACTCCGCGCGCGGGTAGCCGGCCTCAAGCAGCACGTGCTCCATGCCCACCGCGAGCCGCACCGAGCTCAGCGCGCTGTCGTCGAGCGTGCCGAAGAAGAAGTTGCGCCGGAGCACCTCGCTGGGCTTGAGGCCGCCCTCCCAGCTCGGCTCGCCGGCCACGGGGTGGTCGAGCGCGTAGTCGGCCCGCTCGGCCAGCATCGGCAGCCACCCGACGCCGCCCTCCACGATGAGGATGCGCAGCTTGGGGAAGCGCAGCGCCACCCCCGACCACAGCCAGTCGGCGCAGGCGAACATCGCGCTCGCCGGGATCAGCGTGGTGATCGCCTCGACCGGGGTGTCGGGGGAGGGCACCGGCGCCCAGGAGGACGCGCCGGTGTGCAGGCACACGACCGTCCCGGTCTCCTCGCAGGCGGCGAAGAACGGGTCCCAGTGGCGGCTGTGGATGGACGGCAGCCGCAGCCGGGTGGGGAACTCGGGGAACACGACGGCCTTGAAACCGCGTGAGGCGTTGGCCCTTACCTCCTTCGCCGCGATCTCGGGGTCGGGGAGCCAGGGGAGCTGGAGCGCGATCATGCGCTCGGGGTAGGTGCCGGCCCACACGTCGACGTGCCAGTCGTTCCAGGCCTGCACGAGCGCGAGCCCGAGATCCTGGTCGCGGGTGCGGCCGAACGCCACCCCCGCCTGGTTCGCCAGCATGCCGGGGAAGCACAGGGCCGCCCAGATCCCGGCGCGGTCCATGTCGCCGATCCGGGCCTCGATGTCGTAGCAGCCCGGCCGCATGTCCTCGAAGCGCACGGGGTCGAGCGTCCACTGCTCCTTGGGCAGGCCCGCGCCCACGTCCAGCCCCGCGCAGGGATAGGTGGCGCCGCTGTATCGCCACACCTGATGGCCCGAGTCGGTCTCCACGACCTTGGGGGCGAGGTCCTTGTACTTCTCCGGCAGGCGGTCCTCGAAGAGGTCGGCCGGCTCGATCAGATGATCATCGACCGAGATGATCACGTAGTCCCGCCGCCTCGGCTCTGGGTCGGGATGCAGCGGCGTAGTCACGGTAGTAAACGGTAGGGCCAAGGGATAACCCGGTACAAGCTGCGAGGTCTCCGGTTGGTATCCGTTCGCTCACATTGCGGCGCCTGCGGTCACCGCCTGTGACGCCCGCTCCGCCCGGAGGTCGCGGGCCTCCCTGCGCAGCAGCAGCACCCAGCCGCCCACCGCGATCCCGATGAACAGCCACCACTGCACGGCGTACGCCAGGTTGAGCCCGCCTCCGGCGCCCACGTCGGGCGGGGGCAGGAGCTCGGGCGAGGCGCCGCCCTGCGGCTGCTGTGCGGTGAGCTCCACGAACCCGCCGAAGACCGCGTACGGCAGGCCCTCGGCGATCCGGGGCGTGTCGATCAGAAGGATCTGGCCGGACGGCAGCCCGGACCTGGTCCTGATGCCGGTGTTGTCCCGCGTCTCCGCCGGGCGGAGCCGTCCGGTGACCGTCACCTGTCCCGTGGGCGGGGCGGGCACCTGCGGCGAGGCGTCGGCGGTCGCCCCGGCCGGGACCCAGCCCCGGTTCACCAGCACGGCGCCCTGGGGCGTGACGAGCGGAGTGACCACGTAGAAGCCGACGCGGCTGTTGAGGGTGCGCCTGCGCACCACGAGCTGGTGGGCGGTGTCGTATCGGCCGGTGGCGGTGACGAGGCGATACCTGTCCCCGTACGGCACGGACGCGCCGACCCGGTCCAGCCGGTCGACAGGCACGGGCGCGGCGGCGAGGTTGGCGGTGATCCTCGTGCTGTCGGCCGACCGCTCCTCGAACCGCCCCCACTGCCACCTTCCCAGGAAGAAGAAGGTGGGAATCAGCACGAGCACGAGCAGGTGCAGCCCGACCCAGCGGCGTGAGAGGAGGAACCGGTACACGTGACCAGCCTAGGCAGGGGGGTGAGTGCTCTCACCCCCGGGCACCGGGGCCGGGGCAGGGGGTGACCTCGAGTGGGCCGCCGGCCTCGTGGCCCTCCTCGCACATCAGGTGCAGCGTGACGGGCGCGCCGCAGTCGCGGTGGGTCACCACGACCGGCGGTCCCTCGGGTTCGGCCAGATAGCGGTCGCCCCAGTGCATGAGCGCGATCATGATCGGGTAGAGGTCGAGGCCCTTCTGGGTGAGCCGGTACTCGTCGCGCTGGCGCTGGCCGGGCTCCTGGTAGGGCACCTTGCGCAGCAGGCCCTCGTCCACGAGCCGGGACAGCCGGGCGCTCAGCACCTGCCGGGGCGCGCCGGTGCGCGTCTGAAGGTCGGCGAACCGCCGGACGCCGTTGAACGCCTCCCGCAGGACCAGGAACGTCCACTTCTCGCCGAGCACGGCGAGGGTTCGCTCGATGGAGCAGTTGTCCACCCGATAACGCCGCATGTCGCGCATCGTAGCCACAACGTCCTCCCGCATCTAAGTCTCGTTGACGGACTCAGCGGGCCCGGGAGCGGCGGGCTCTGTCCATGGTGCGCAGAGCCCGGCCCTCTGCCACAATCAATAGACAGGGCACATCCGTCGAGATCAAAGCCCGCCTCGCATTTGCAGAACAAGGTTCTGTTGGTTCACCATTGACTATGTGAAGAACGCGAAGAGCGGGCGAGACGGCAGGGCCAGGATCATCGAGGGCGCCCTGCGCAGGTTCAGCCAGAGCGGGGTGTCGGCGACCACCCTGGCCAGCCTCCGGCAGGAGAGCGGCGTCAGCGTCGGCAGCTTCTATCACCACTTCACGAGCAAGGAACACGTCTTCGGCGTGCTCTACGCCGAGATCCTGGACATGTACCAGGACGCCTTCGTGCGCGAGCTCGTCCGCCACGAGGACGCCCGCGCCGGCATCGAGGCCATCGTCGCGATGCACATGGCCTGGTGCGGTGAGCACCCCGAACGCGCCCGCCTGCTGATCAGCGAGCGCCCGCCCCGGCGCAACGAGCCCGGCGGGCCCGAGGTCGCCGAGTCGAGGCGCGAGTTCTTCCGGCAGGTCGCCGACTGGTGGCGGCCGCACATGAAGGACGACGTGCTCCGCCCCGTCCCCGCCACCATGTGCTACGTGCTGTGGCTCGGCCCGGCGCAGGAGATGTGCCGCCTGTGGTTCAGCGGCGCCCACCAGCCCACCGAGGAGGAGATCCGCGAGCTGGGCGAAGCCGCCTGGAACAGCCTCAAGATGCCCTAGCGGTGTCTGGCCCCGCGATAGATTCGAGACGTGGACGCCCCTTCTGACCTGGTCCGGCGGCTTCGCGACAGATTCGTGGAGGCCGGCTACACGATCGACGGCGTGCGTGAGCGGCTGGGCGACATGGCCGCCTCCGCCCTCGCCCGTGAAGAGATCGTGCCCGCGCTGCGCGCCACCAGGGACGCCGACCCCCTCGCCACGCTGATCCGGCTGTGGTGGCTGGGCGCCCCGGTCAGCACGGCCGCCGCCGACCTCCCGCTGCAGGGGCTCATCGAGGCCGGGCTGCTAGTGCGCCTGGGCGACACCGTGCAGGCCACCGTGCACCTCCAGCCGTGGGACACAGGGACGGGCGACCCGGCGTACGTGGTGTCCGACCGCAAGGTGCGGCCCGGCGACCCCTCCCTGCGGGCCGACCACGTGGTCGGAGCGGGCGGCGCCTCGGCCAACCTCGCCCAGCTCGGCTGGACCGCTCCGGTCGGCCGGGCCCTCGACCTCGGCACCGGCTGCGGCGTGCAGGCGCTGCACCTGGCGCCCAGGGCGGAGCATGTCGTCGCGACCGACGTGAACCGCAGGGCCCTGCGGCTGGCCCGCCTCAGCTGGGGCCTGTCCGGCATGACCGGCGTCGAGGCGCGCGAGGGCTCGATGTACGACCCGGTGGACGGCGAGCGCTTCGACCTCGTGGTGTCCAACCCGCCGTTCGTCATCGCGCCCGAGGCCAGGTACACCTACCGGGAGGCCGGGCGGCGCGGCGACGAGTTCTGCCGCGACCTCGTACGGCGCACGCCCCGGCACCTCGCCCAGGGCGGCCGGGCCCGTTTCCTCGCCAACTGGCTGCACGTCAAGGGCGAGGACTGGCAGGACAGGGTGGGCGGCTGGCTCGCCGAGACCGGCTGCGACGGCTGGGCCGTGCAGCGCGACGTGCAGGACCCGGCCGAGTACGTCGAGCTGTGGCTGCGGGACTCCGCCGAGCACGGCACCTCGGCCTACCGGGAGCGTTACGACGAGTGGCTCGGCTGGTTCGAGTCGATGGACGTGACCGGCGTCGGCTTCGGCTGGATCGCCCTGCACGACTCCGGCTCGCTGAGCCCGCTCGTGCGGGTGGAGGAGATGACCCAGCCGGTCGAGCCCCCGTCCGGCGCGCTGGTCGACAAGGTCCTGCGTGCGGCGCGCGCCGCGCACGAGCTGTCCGACGAGGACCTGCTCGACGCGCGGTTGAAGGTGGCCGAGGGCGTCGTGGAGGAGCGCGTCGGCCCGCCCGGCGCCGACGACCCCTCCCGCATCGCCCTGCGGCAGACCCGGGGCGCGCGCCGTACGGCCGCGGTGGGGACCGTGGAGGCGGCCCTGGCGGGGGTGTGCGACGGCGATCTGCCCACGCGCCCGCTGCTCGCCGCGATCGCCGAGCTGACCGATGAGGACCCCGACGCGGTGCTCCGCGACGCCCCGGCGGTGCTGCGCCCCCTGGTCGCGGACGGTTTCCTGACGGTTGCAAGCCTCCGTTGATCGGAGTTTGAACGGCCGGGCGGACAGTGGTCCTGAGCGGGCTTCGGGGGGGTTCGGAGCCCGCGCACACAGCCCGGCCGGTCGCCGACGTGAGGCGGCGAGTCGTCACGGGGTGCACCGGTGCGGATCCGGGCCCCCTGCGCGTCCCAGTGACGACGGGCGTCCGGCCGGGCGTCCAGCCTCCACACAGCCTCCACACGCGAAGATGGGGTGTTCGGTGTGATCAACCACGTCCGTATGAGCCGGCTCGACGACGACCTACGTCTCGACCTGTTCGCGCAGGAGGGCACGGATGTCGTCGGCCTCGGGCGAACCGAGCCGGGTGAAGACGTCGAGGGCCTTGACCAGGGCCTGCCTGCCCCGGCCGGTCTCCCCGAGGCCCGCCAGGGCCTTGCCGAGGGCGGCGAGTGACTGCGCCTCGCCGTACGGGTGGGTGATCTCGCGGCTCACGGTCAGCGCCTGCTCGGCGTGCCGGGCCGCCTCCGCGAACCGCCCGGCGGCGATGAAGGTGGCGGCGAGCCGGTAGCAGACCCGCTGCTCCCAGACCCGCTGGTTGCTCGCGCGGAAGAAGGCCAGGCACTCGGCGTGGTGGACGACGGCCTCGTTGAGCCGCCCGACATGGGACAGCACGTTGCCGAGGTGGTAGCGGGCGCGGGCCATCCCCGCGCCGCTGCCGATCTCGGAGAAGACCGCCAGCCCGCGCTCGGCCGCGGCGATGGCGTCGTGCGGCCGCCCGAGGCCCAGGTGGTCGCGGGCGGAGTAACACGACGCCAGCGCCTCGCCCGCGGGGTTGCCCGTCTCCCGGTGGACCGCCGTCGCCCGCTCGAACCATTCGAGCGCCTCGGTGTGGCGGCGCCGCCGGCCGGCGACGACCGCCAGCGCGTTGCACGTCTCGCCCAGCACGATGCGGTCGCCGGTCTCCTCGCCGAGCGTCCGCGCGGCGAGGAAATGGGCTTCGGCCTCGGCCAGCCGGTTCGCGCCGAACAGCACCCGGCCCAGCACGTAGCGGCAGCGCAGCTCGCCGCCCCGCTCGCCGGCCCTGCCGGCCGCCGTCAGCAGGGCCGAGGTGCGCTGCTCGAAGTCTCGCTGGTTGGTGCCCGACTCCAGCAGCGGCTCCAGCGCCAGCAGCAGGTCCGCCGCGGTGAGCAGGTCCTGGCCGGACGCGCCCTCGGCCCCGGCCACCTGGGCGATGGCGCCGAACATGTCCTCGGCCTCCGCCGACAACCAGGCCACGGCCTCGTCGGCCGAGGAGAAGGAATGGCCGCGCGCGCCCAGGTCCGTGAGGTTGTCGGCGATCGCGCTGCCCTCGTACGCCAACCGGTGGGCCGCGCCCGCCGACGCCAGGTAGAAGCCCAGCAGCCGCCGCAGGGCGAGCGCGCGGGCCGCGGGCTCCTCGGCGTCCTCCGCCTGCCGCCGGGCGAACAGCTTGAGCAGGTCGTGGAAGCGGTAGCGGCCCGAGGCGGGCGCCTCCAGCAGGCTGGCGTCGACCAGCGACTCGATCACGTCCTCGGCCTCGGCCGGGGTGAGGTCGAGCACGGCCGCCGCCGCGAAGGCCGAGATGCCCGAGCCCGCCGGCAGCGACAGCAGCCGGAACGCCCGCGCCTGCCGGGCGTCGAGCTGGCCGTACCCGAGGGCGAACGTCGCCGAGACCGCCAGGTTGCCGATCTTCATCTCGTCGAGGCGGCGGCGCTCGTCGGCGAGCCGGGGGACGAGCGAGGCCACCGTCCAGGACGGGCGGGAGGCGAGCCTGGCCGCGACGATCCGCACGGCCAGTGGCAGGAAGCCGCAGGCGGCGACCACGTCCATCGCGGCGGCCCGTTCCGCCGCCACTCTCTCGGGTCCCGCGACCGCCGCCAGCAGAGACAGCGCCTCCTCGGGCTCCATCACGTCGAGGTCGACGAGCCGGGCCGCGGGCAGGTCGGCCAGTTTGCCCCGGCTGGTGATGATCGCGGCGCAGCCGGCCGAGCCGGGCAGCAGGTGCTCGACCTGCTCGGCGTCGCGGGCGTTGTCCAGCAGCACCAGCATCCTGCGGTCGGCGAGCAGCGAACGGAACAGCGCGGAGCGCTCGGCCAGGCCGTCGGGGATGACGTCCATCGGGATGCCGAGGGCGCGCAGGAACGCGACCAGCGCCGTCTCGGGCGCGGTGGGCTCGGCGCTGTATCCCCGCAGGTCGGCGTAGAGCTGGCCGGCGGGGAACAGGTCCCCGGCGAGGTGGGCCACATGGACGGCCAGGGTCGTCTTGCCCACGCCGCCGATGCCCGACATGGCCGCGATCGGCACGCCCTCTCCCGCCCCTTCCGCGCGGAGCAGCGTGAGCAGCCGCTGCACCAGGCCGGTACGTCCGGTGAAGTCGGGCACGGCCGCGGGGAGCTGCGCCGGTCTCGGCATCACGATCGCCGGGCCGGCCTCCGCCGCGGTGTCGTCATCGTGGACATCCTGGGGCGAGAGCCGTACGGGAGGGGGTGTGGGGGCGAGGGAGGGGTCGGCGGCGAGGATCCGCCGGTGCAGGGCGGTCAGATCGGCGCCGGGCTCGATGCCGAGCTCCTCGACGAGCGCGTGCCGGGTCTCGGTGAAGACCGACAGCGCCTCGGCCTGCCTGCCGCAGCGGTAGTAGGCCAGCATGAGCTGGGCGCGTAACCGCTCGCGCAGCGGGTGTTCCCCGGCGAGCGCGACCAGCTCGGAGACGATCTCCGCGTGCCGGCCCAGCTCCAGGTCGAGCTCTATGAGCGTCTCGACCGCGCTCATCCGGCGCTCGGCCAGCCGGTCGCGCTGGTGCTCGGCGTACGGGCCGACCGCGCCGGCCAGCGGCTCGCCGGCCCACAGGCGCAGGGCCCCGCGCAGCCGCCGCGCGGACTCCCCGGCCCTGCCCGTACGGCGGTCGGACTCGGCGGCGGCGCACTCGCGCTCGAAGACGGCGAGGTCGAAGCGGGCGGGGCCGAGCCGCAGCGCGTATCCCCGGCCGACGGAGGTCAGCAGCCGCGGCGGGGTCCTCGGGGAGCGGTCCGGCTCCAGGACGGTGCGCAGACGGGAGACGTAGGTGCGCAACGCGCCGAGCGCGCGCGGCGGCGCGTCCCCGCCCCACACGCCGTCGATCATCTCGTCCGGCGTGACCGCGTGCCCCTCCCGCAGCAGGAGCATCGCGAGGATGGAGCGTTGCAAGGGTGTGCCGAGGTCGAGTTCGACGCCGTCGCGCCAGGCCAGGACGGGTCCCAGCACGGCGAAGCGCAGGCCGTCCGCGGTGGCGTGATCAGGCATGTCACCTGTCTCCCAATGGCAAGATTTCCGACCAAATGATAGATCGTGTGGCGCGGCGGCAGTAGGACCGGACGCGCTGGTTCAGTGTGCGTTCAGGTGCTTGAAAGCGGCCTGCAAACCATCGTGAGAGCACTGAAAGCAGGTTGCAGGCGGGCGGGCCTATCACTGAGGTGCAACCCCGACAGCACCTCGCATCGGGGGATCGTCCTCGAACAGGAGAACCGAAATGCGTCGCTCCATCACCCTCGGTCTCGCCGCAGCCACCGCCGTCGCCGCCCTCGGGCTGCCGGCCCTCGCGACCGCCGCCTCCGCCGCTCCCGCCTCGGCCGCCTCCGCCGCCGCCGCGTCCCACCACGACGACTGGGACTACGACGGCTGGTGGGGCACCTACTGGTCGTCCAACCACCTCGCCAAGGCCAAGGGCTACGTCGACGTGAACTACGACGACGAGGAGTCGAACCGGGTCCACGTCACCGGCAAGCTGTACGACAACGACCACCGCACCTACAGCCACGGCGGCAAGTGCGCGTACATCAAGTTCCGCGTGTCGTCCTGGGACGACGACGAGGACGACTGGGCCTCCAGCGTCAAGTCGTACAAGTACTGCGGCGCCGGCGGCTACAAGCAGATCAACTTCTGGCGCTACGACGTCGCCCAGGTCCAGGCGAAGGTCTGCCAGATCGGTCTGCACAGCAACTACCCGGTCAACTGCGGCTCGTGGCGCGACGTCTACAACGCCTACGAGGACGACTTCGGCTACGACGCCTGACGACCGTCCGCCCTCCAGCACCCATCGCATGACGCGGCCCGTCCCTTCCGGGACGGGCCGCTCTTCTCTATTTGGTGATCACGCTGCTTCCGACGCCGTTTCCAGGAGGCCCAGCCGCATGCGGAGACGATCGCGCACGGTGGGCCACTCGGGACTCAGGATCGAGTAGTACGCGGTATCTCGGACCGTGTCGTCGGCGCCTCGGCTGTCCGCTCGCCGCACACCGTCGAGGTGCGCGCCGAGGGCCTCGATGGCGACCCGGGATCGGGTGTTGCGTACGTCTGCCTTGAGGGTGATCCGGTGAACCTGCCAGGTCTCGAAGGCCAGGGAGAGCAGCAGATACTTGCTCTCCCGGTTGACACCGGTGCCCTGGGCCGACGCGGCGAGCCAGGTGTACCCGATGTCCGCGACGGACGGGACCTCGCCCACCGCGCCTTTCGTGCCCGGTGGCCAGGGCATCGGGCCCTGCCAGTACTCCAGGTTCATCAGACGGGTGGCACCGACCACGCGGTCGGTGTGCAGCCACCGGATGGCGAAGGGCAGAGTGCGGCCCTCCGCCTGCTCAGCCAAGGCGGCCTCCACGTAGGAGGCCATCTCATCCCGGCCAACGGGAACGCGAGTGAAGGAGTACGTGGAACGGTCTTCACACGCCGCGGCGACGAGGTCGTCGAGCGCCGCGAGGCTGAGCGGTTCCAGGCGCACGAAGCGCCCAGACAGGGTGACAAAAGCGGGCATGAGCACATGATGGGGGCTGATGACCACGGCTGATACCAAATGACACGAGACATCTTGGCGGGGTACGGGTTAAGGGGGGTGACCGGAGGAGAAACCGCAGGTCAGGACGCTGATTTGGGGCCCGCGCAGCGGGCGGCTCGGGTAAAGATTTGGTCAATGATCCGCGATGTCCGGGGAACAGTTCAGCGGAGGGCGGCGGGGACGCCCGCGGGCGTGCCGAACCAGGTCTCCAGCGCGTTCGCGAGCCCCTCGGAATCGGTGGTGCCGGGGTCCTGCGCCCACGCGACGACGCCGTCCGGGCGGACGAGCAGCGCGCCAGGAAAGTGCGGGTCGCCTCCCGTCGTCGTGACGGTGGCGACCCGGTCTCCGTAGCCGTCCACCGCCGTGCCGTCGAGTCCGGATCCGCTCCGGCGGACGAGCAGGCCGCGACCGTCGTGGAGGTGGTCGGCCAGCCGCGAGCCGTCCTCGAACTCGTAGTCGGGCACGCTGCGTCCCACCAACGGGTGCCCGCCGCCGCCGGGCATGTCGTACCGCTGCCAGACGCCGGAGATCTTCTTCACGAAGTAGGTGGTGCCGGTGACGGTCCCGATCAGGTCGGCGACCACCGCCCGCGCCGCCCGCGCGTGGGCGTCGGGACGCATCAGGGCGATCTGGGCACGCGTCCAGTCGAGCACCCAGGCGCCGATCGGGTGCCGCTCCCGCGTGTAGGTGTCGAGGAGCCCTTCCGGCGCCTGTCCGCGTACGACCGCCGCGAGCTTCCAGCCGAGGTTCACGGCGTCGCCCAGCCCCAGGTTCAGCCCCTGGCCGCCGAAGGGCGAGTGGACGTGCGCGGCGTCGCCGGCCAGCAGTACCCGGCCGAGCCGGTAGGTCGCCGCCTGCCGCGCGTTGTCCGTGAACCGGGTGACCGATGTGATCTCCCTGACGACCACGTCGGAGCCCGTGACGTGCCTGACCGCCTCCTGCAGTTCCTCCGTCGCCACCGGTGTGGTCTTGCCGTCCCTGCCGGGTGCGCCGCCGTCGAAGCGCGCGACGAGGATGCGCCCCGGCACCGGCCCGTAGGAGTAGATCCCGGTGGGAGTGGCGTGCCAGCCCACGCCGAGGTGCTCGGTGCCCTCCATCTTCGCGATGGCCTGGTAGGCGGTGATCTCCGGGTCCGTCCCGGGGAACTCGAAGCCGGCCGGCTTGCGCACCGTGCTCCTGCCGCCGTCGCAGCCCACCAGCCAGCGGCCGTGCACCGGGCCGCCGGTCGTGGTGACCGTGACCTGCTCGCCGTCGTCGGTGAAGCCGGTCACCTCCACGCCGCGCCGCACCTCGACTCCCAGCTCGGCGGCGCGTACGGCGAGGATCTGTTCGAGCTGCTGCTGGGGCACCAGGCCGATCTGGGCGGCCGGTCCACGACCGGACAGGTCAGGGTCGTCGGCGTCCAGCAGATCGGCGCTCAGCATCATCCCGGCGAAGTGGCCGGCGAACCTGGGCGGAATCCGGCGCGGCCCTTCCGCGGAGGCGTGTTCACTCATGAAGGTCTTCATGAGCTCCATCGCCCGCTCCTGCACCTCCTGCAGTGCGGGCAGCAGACCCCGCCGGTAGAGCGCCTCCACGCTGGGCGTCGTGAGCGCGCCCGCTTTGATTGTTGGATCGATCTCGGTCAGCCGTTCGAGCACCACGACCGATGCCCCGCCCAGCCGCAGCTCGCAGGCCAGCATCAGGCCGACCGGACCTCCGCCGGCCACGACGACGTCGTACGACATGTGTTCCTCCCCGTGGTTACCTTCGCTATAAAGTTACTGTCGCTATAAGTTTTTAGCAACTAGAGTGAGGAGAGTGGAGACCCTGGGACTGCGGGAGCGGAAGAAGCGGCAGACTCGCTCGCTCATCTCGGACGTGGCCTCGGGCCTGTTCATGCAGCGCGGGTTCGACAACGTCACGGTCGCCGAGGTCGCCGAGGCGGCCGGAGTCTCGACCAAGACCGTCTTCAACTACTTCCCCCGCAAGGAGGACCTGTTCCTCGACCGCTATCCCGAGGCGGTCGAGCTGGTCACCCAGGCCGTACGGGAGCGTGCCGAAGGGGAGAGCCCTCTCGCCGCGCTGCGCCGGCTGTTCCTCGGCATGCTCAGGGAAGGCCACCCGCTCGGCGGGATCGCCCCCGGATACGAGGTGTTCTGGCAGGTGATCCTGGACTCGCCCGCGCTCAGGGCGCGGGCCAGGGAACTGGTCGAGGAGTTCGAGGGCGTGCTCGCCGGTCTGTTCGCCGAGGCGGCCGGAAGCGGCACGGCCGACCCCGCCGGCCCTGTCGGCCCTGTCGGCCCCGCCGGCCCCGCCGGCCCTGCCGATCCGGCCCCGAGGCTGGCGGCCGCCCTGGTGGTCGCCGCTTATCGCGCCGTGTACGTCACCAGCATCGACAGGATTCGCGCCGGCGATCCCGTGCACGACGTGATCGCCGACCGCATGGTCCTGCTCGACCGCGCCCTGCTGGCCGTGGAACGCGCCGTCGCCGCTTTCTGAGCAGCGCTTATCCGAGTAGAGCCCTTCTGCGTAGCACCCTTCTGGACAGCACCCTTCTGGACAGCGCCCTTCTGGACAGCGCCCTTCTCAGTAGTGCCTTCTGAGTCGCGCCTTCTGCAGCGGCGTCGAGTGCCGCCGTGCGCGCCGGGCCGGTGCTGCAGCGCCTTCTCAGTAGCTGTCGTCGTCGCATGCCGAGTACCGCCTTCGGCGCTTTCCAGGTAGCCCCATCGGCGTCTCCATGTAGCGCCTTCGGCGTGTTTCGGGTTGACCTGCTGCTCCAACTATTCGCTTCTGTCGGTTGCTCAGAGTGACGAGCAGATGAAAGAATTCACACAAGAGTTCGAATCAAGCGAGGAGGGTGCAGTGGATCTGTTAGATCTGGATTCCGGCCACCATCGTCGTTCGAACGATGCCGACAGGGACTGGTGGGATCGGCTGACCGCCGATTCCCCTCTGTGGTCGTCGGATGGTTCGCTCGCCCGCGAGCACTTTCCGATCGCCGACTCCCAGCCGGCGCGGCACGCGAGCCACATCAAGGCTGACACCAGCACCAACGGCACCAGCGGCACCAAGAGCACCGGTAACAGTGCCAGCAGCACCGGCAGCGGGCTCACCGACGGTGAGGGCGCCGGCGACGCGCCCGGTGCCGCGAGCGGCGACAGCGGCGACAGCGCCGACAGCGCTGGTGGTGCCCGTGCCGGTGCCGGGAGCGCCCGTGGTGCCGGTGGTGCCGGTGGTGGCGGTGCCGGGAGGGCCGGTGGTGGTCAGGCCGGTCCCGGTCAGGGCAAGGGCCGGTCGTCGTGGGTGCTCGTGAGTTCGTTGCGTGAGTCGGCGCAGGCGTTGGCGCTGGCGGCGTCGCCGGGCGATGCGGGCATCTGTGTGGCTGAGGCTGAGGATCTGCTGTTCGCGCGGGATCGGATCACGTGCGCTCTTGCTGATCGGGTGGGGCGGGTGCATGGGGCGGGGCAGGCCAAGCAGCATGGGCATGCCTCCACCCGCAGTTGGTTGCGCACCGCCGCGGGAATGAGCGTGGCCGGAGCGGGCCGCCTGCTGACCCTGGCGGTGGAGCTGGCGCGTCTGCCCCAGGTGCGGGAGAAGTTCGCCGCCGGGGTGTTGTCGGCGGGGGTGGTGGAGGCGATCTGCACCGCCACCGCGCGGTTGAGCGACGAGCACGCGGCGCTGGCCGAGCCGATCCTGCTGGAGCTGGCGGGCAAGGCGGGGCCGGCGGAGGTGGCCAAGGCCGGGCGGTATCTGCGGGCGGTGTTGGACCCTGATGGTGAGGAGCGGGACGAGCGGGCCGATTACGGGCGGCGGTTTCTGCGGGTCCGCCCGACCGCGGGTGGGGGGCTGGAGGGGGAGTTTTATCTGCCGCGTGAGGCGGCGGCGCGGTTGCGGGCGCTGTTGGATGCTTATGCCAAGCCACGCGCGGAGGGCGATGATCGGCCGTTGCGGGTCCTCCAGGCGGATGCGTTCATCGCATTGATGGAGCAGAAGATCGTCGCCGAGCTTCTGGTCCTGGTCAACGCCGAATCCCTGCCCGCCGACCCCGAACCCGACCACCCCGAAGCCGCCCAGGACGCTGAGGACGCCCAGGACGGCGAGAACGCCCAGGGTGCGGACAGCGCCGAGGGCGGCCGGGACGGCGAGGACGCCGAGAACGCGCAGGGCGCCGAGAACGCCGAGAACGGCCGCGACGCCCAGGGTGCGGACAGCGCCGAGAAGGGCGAGGGCATCGAGGGCGCGCAGGGTGGCGAGGGTGCCGGCGACGGCCAGGACGCTCAGGATGCCGAGGGTGCGGACAGTGCCGAGGATGGCGACAGTGAGGACACCGGCCTCTGCGGCGGCACCAGAAGCGCTGACGGGCCTTGCCCTATGGAAGACGGCGACGTCGAAGACGCCATCCCCACCGACGACGACCCCGGCAACCTCGGCGACGATGAGGCCGACAGCCTCGGCGACGCGGACCCCGGCGACGTGGGCATAACCGACGCTGCCGCACCTGCTCAGGGTGAGGGCCCCCACCGGCCAGATGACCCGGGCACCGCCGAAGCCGAGACAGCAGCCCGTCCGGCAGCCGATGCCGGGGCAGCAGCCGGTCCGGCAGCCGATGCCGATGCCGGGGCAGCCGCGGACGCCGCCGCCGGGAGCACCGACCTTGACCTTGCGTCTGCCGAGGGCGACGACACCGCACCGCCCAGGGGCGCAGACCGCGACCATGCCGCGGCCCACGCTGAAATAGACCCCGGGTGCGCAGCGGCACGGCCGTCCTACGGCGGTAGCGCGCCTCCACACGCAGCATCTCCACACGCAGCACCTCCACACGCGGTGCCTCCCAGCGGAGCGCATTCCTGCGCGGCGCAATGGCCGGATCCTCCTCCCGAGGACGCCGCTGCGCATCACACTCACGCCGGGCACCAGCCTGCGGGGGGTCGCCGGCATGCGCAGGGCACGCCTGAGAACCAGAGCGACATGCGCCACGAGCCGGACCGCCGTCGTGAGCCAGGCCGCCATGAGGCTGGCTTCGATGAGCAGGGCCGGGATCAGCAGGACGCGGCAAATGGCCAGAGCGCGTGCGGGCGCGTCGGCGAGGCGCGGTGCCCCCGCAGGTCGGGGACAACGGGAACAGCACCGGGCACAGGGCCGGAAGCAGCGCCGGGCGCGCCGAGGCCAGGGACACCCCCGGGGACGCCAACGGGGACAGCGCCCGGAACACCGCCGGGCGAGTCGGGGCCGGGGACACCACCAGGCGCAGCGCCGGAGAGGCAAGCGGGGACGCCATCGGGAACAGCGTCAGGGACGCTGCCGGGGGCAGCGCCGGGCGAGCCGGGGCCGAGGGCAGCGCTGGGGGCGGTGCCGGGAGCTTTGCTGGGCACCGCGCCGGGGTTGTTGCTGGCGACCGGGCAGATGCTGCCCCTCGCCAGTGTGCATCGCCTGGCCCGCACCAGCAGCCTGGTGCGGCTGGTCATGGACGCCGAGGGGCAGGTGCTGGACATGGGCCGAAAGGTCCGCCTGGCCACCCCCGCCTAGCGACGGGCCGTCTACGCCCGCTACGCCACCTGCTGGATCGACGGCTGTCCGCTGCCCGCCACCATGTGCCAGATCGACCACGCCGACAACTGGAGCACCGGCGGCCTGACCGACCTGAAACTCCTCGGCCCGGCCTGCCAGTTCCACAACCGCGACCGCTACCAGCACCCCGACCGCTACACCCGCCACAAGACCGGCACCGACCGCTGGGCCTTCACCTACCACCGCCAGGTGGGAGCCCGGCGACTACGGATCTAGGCGAGCATGCGCCGACGCGCCGCAGGGGGCCGTGGGGGGCCGTACAGCCCCGCGCCGGACGACCGGGGTAGCGGCGCTCTGCGGCTGGATGCTCCGCGCTGGATGCTCCGCGGCGGCGCTCTGTGGCTGGGTGCTGCGTGGCGGCTGCTGTGCGGCTGGCTGCTATTGGCCGGCTGCTCTGTGACACGGTCGGGAGGATGACCGCGTGATGACCGTGTGCTGAAAGGGTGATCACCCGATGGATCGGAGTAAGTTGCTGTGATCGAATCGGGGTGAGGAGGCTGTCGATGTCACGGTTCATCGGGAAGTTCGCGGTGGTCACCGGCGCGGCGCGGGGGATCGG
Organism: Microbispora bryophytorum; assembly: GCF_006874465.1. Classification (GTDB taxonomy): domain Bacteria; phylum Actinomycetota; class Actinomycetes; order Streptosporangiales; family Streptosporangiaceae; genus Microbispora; species Microbispora bryophytorum. The sequence continues at coordinate 139,145 of NZ_VIRL01000014.1, forward strand.
CGCGGCGATCGCACGCCGGTTGGCTGCGGAGGGTGCGACGGTGGCTTGCGTGGACCTCACCGCGGACCGGTGCGCTCCGATCGTGGACGAGATCACCGTCACCGGAGGCAGGGCGGTCGCGTTCGGCTGTGACGTCTCCGACGGCGCTCAGGTCGAGGCGCTCGTGCAGGGGGTGATGGACGAGTTCGGGCGGATCGACGTGCTGGTGAACAACGCCGGGCTGACCCGCGACAACCTGCTGTTCCGCATGTCGGAGGACGACTGGGACAAGGTCGTCGACGTGAACCTCAAGAGCGTCTTCCTCATGAGCCGGGCCGTCCAGAAGCACATGGTGGAGCAGCGGTCGGGGACGATCGTCAACCTGTCGAGCCGGTCGGCGCTGGGAAACCGCGGGCAGGCCAACTACGCGGCGGCCAAGGCGGGCATCCAGGGGCTCACCGCGACCATGGCGATCGAGCTGGGCCCGTTCGGCATCCGGGTGAACGCGGTCGCACCGGGGTACGTCGCGACGCCGATGACCGAGGCGACGGCCATACGACTGGGGGCGACGCCGGAGGAGCACCAGGCCGCCGTGGCGCAGGCCGTGCCGTTGCGGCGGGTCGGCCAGCCGATTGAGATCGCGTCGGTGGTGGCGTTCTTCGCTTCCGACGACGCGTCGTACGTCACCGGCCAGACGCTCTACGTCAACGGCGGCCCTCGGTAGGGACGCGGCCGCGAGCGACGCGGAGATCGCGCGCGGGCGCTGGAGAGCCTCGCGGGCCTCGGCGCGCGGAGGCGCTTTCGGCTGTGAGACGGCGAGGGCTGTGAGACGACGAGGGCCGGGGGCGGCGTGAACGGGAGCCGCCCCTGGCCGGTCGGCGTCAGGTCAGCAGTCGACCAGTTCTGGGCTCTGGTTCAGGATCTGTGCGCGGGGAGTGACGAACTCCCGATAGGCCTCGGTGGCCTCCGGGCGGAACACCGCGACACGGTGGCAGTTCTGGAAGGCCAGGCGTACGCCGAAATGCCTTTCGAGGGCGCCGCGCATCGCGTCGCTGGCCAGGCAGCGCAGCAACTGACCGCGAGCGGCCTCGTCGGGCGGCGGCACGTGGTTGTCGGCGAAGTCGGAGCCGGACCGGTCTCGACGCTCGACCAGCGCGGTGATCGTCGCCCAGGCGTACGGCAGCGAGTCGCGGACGCACGCGACGAAGGCCGCGTCGTCCACCTCACCGGCGCGGGCCTGGTCGAGCAGGTCGTTGGACACGGACAGCGACATGAGCTGTTCTCCTCTCGGCGTCTGCTCACTGAGCGGGGACGCAGTAGACGGTAGATCGAACGCCGCGGGCCTCCATCTGGCGCGGAGGCGACACGTTCATGAGGAGGCGACGGCGGGGCCGTACACGAAGCCGGGGTCGATCTGCGCGACCAGGTCCTCTCCCGTCGCCCGGTTGGCCCACGCATGGGCGTTCCTGATGTGGAACTCGGCCGCCTGCCTGCCGAACTTCGTCCAGTCCTTGGGCTGCGCGTCGAGCCGGTCGAGCATGGTGGCCAGGGCCAGATGGCCGGCGGGCTCCAGATTGTCGAGCGTGAACGGCCGGCCCTGCTCCATCCCGCGGATGGCGGGCGAGTGGCCGAACCAGGTCAGCAGGTCGTCGCCGACGTGCTCACGGAGGAAGTCGACGTCCTCCGGCGCGTGGATCTTGTTGCCCACGACGGCGATCTCGACGTCGAACCCGGCGGCGTGGTCGCGGTACTGCCGGTAGACGCTCACCCCCTGACGGGTCGGCTCGGCGACCAGGATGGTGAGGTCGAAGCGGGTGAACAACCCGGAGGCGAAGGAGTCCGCCCCCGCGGTCATGTCCACCACGACGTATTCACCGGGGCCGTCGACCAGGTGGTTGAGATAGAGCTCCACCGCGCCCAGCTTGGAGTGGTAGCAGGCGACGCCGAGGTCGTTCTCCTCGAACGGGCCGGTGACCATGAGCGAGACGCCCTCGACGGAGCGCGACGGGAAGAACGGGTCGTTCAGCCGGACCAGCCGCGAGCCACGTCCGGGCGGGGTCGTCTTGACCATGGACGCCGTGTCGCGGATCAGGGGGTTGTCGCCGCGCAGGTAGTCCTTGATCTCGGTCAGCATCCCGCCCAGCGGCGGAGGGTCCCCGGCCGTGCCCCCAGCCAGGCCCCCATCCAGGCCCAGGGCCAGGCCGAGGTGCTGGTTGATGTCGGCGTCGATGGCGACGACCGGCCCCCTCCTCGTCGCGTATCTCGCGAACAGCGACGACAGCGTGGTCTTGCCGCTGCCCCCCTTGCCGACGAACGCCAGGCGCATTCCGACCCCCGATCAGGAATGAAAACCGTTGTCACTTTCACTTGCGCGCCATCATGGCACACGGGTGGAGAGCACGGGGGGATTTCAGGCCGGGGAAGGCGTCGCACCGAGCGACGGCGGCTGGAAGAGCGAGAGCACCCTGACGAGCGTGGGCCGCAGGGTGTCCCAGTCGGCGGCGGGGGCGGTCCAGGTGAGCACGCTCGTCGTGGTGCCCGTGGAGATCACCCGGCGGTACTGGTGATACTCCACGCCCTTGGCCAGGTGGTCCCGCGCCGACGCCCTGCGCGGGGTCCAGGTGAACTCCCAGTCGGCGGAAGGGCCGTGCTCGCCGGTCACGGCCCTGAGCCGCAGTTTGCGATAGGTCCTGGCGTCCGGGCGGAGAATCTCCTCCGCCTCGCCGAGCGCCGCCAGGGGATCGGTGCCGCGCTGCCCGGTCACCTCGACCGTGAACGCCGCCCCGCCGTCCAGCGAGCGCCACGAGGTCGAGTACGGCAGGTCCTCGCGGGTCCAGCCGCGGGGCACGCCGGCCCGCCAGCCGGCGTCGGACGTGTGCCACTTCAGCTTCAACCGCCGCGCGGGCTGCCCGGACGCCGACCCCGACGGGGTGGCCGAGGAGGAGGCCAAGGGGGAGGCTGGAGCTGACGCCGTGAGAGAGGCGACCGCCCCCGCGCCGGCGCGGTTCTCCCCGCCGGGGCGCAGCCCCGCCCAACCGCCCACAGCCCAACCGCCCACAGCGCACGCGACGAGGACGGCCGCCGCGATCCCGGTGACGAGACGAGCACGGCTGAGGCCGCGGCGTACGGGCGGAGGCGGGGAGGGCGGCTCGATCTCCGCGAGCAGGCGGTCGGCGGTCTCCGCGTCGATCCGCCGCCTGGGCTCCCGGGCCAGCAGCCCGGTGAGCACCGCGCGCAGCTCCCCGGGCACCTCTTCCAGCGGCCCCTGGCCCGGGGGAGGGGTGCCGGTGACGGCCAGATGGAGGGTGGCGCCCAGCGACCACAGATCGGCGGCGGCCGTGCGCGGACCGCCGGCGGCTCGTTCGGGGGCGAGGTAGGTCTCGGTGCCGCGGCCGGCGGGAGGGCCGCCCGGCACAGGATCGCGGGTGAACGCGGGATCGGTGGCCGGCACCGTCATGCCGAAGTCGGCGAGTAGCACCCGGCCGTCGTGCGCGAGCAGCACGTTGGCGGGCCGGACGTCGCCGTGCCGTACGCCGGCGGCGTGGGCGTGCGTGAGCGCGGACAGCACGGTGCGGGTGATCCGCGCGGCCTCGGCCGGGGGCAGCGGCCCGTCGCCGGAGACCACCCCGTCGAGCGAGCGCGAGGGGACCAGTTCCGTCACGACGAACGGGGTGTCGCCCTCCTCGCCGACGTCGTAGACGGCGGCGATGTGGGGGTGGTGCAGCCGCTCGGCCTGGCGGGCCTCGCGGGAGATCCGCTGGACGAGCCGCAGTCGCGCGGTCTCGCTCAGGTTCGGGGGCAGCAGGACCTCGCGGATCGCGACGGGCCGGTCGAGCAGCGTGTCGTGACCCTCCCACACCAGCCCGGTGCGGCCCTGCCCGAGGGCGCGGAGCAGCCGGTATCGCCTGACGATGAGCTGCCCAGCAGTACCCATCCCGCCTGCCTCTACGCCCCGGCACGTTCCACCTGAACCCACCTGAACGTGGAGTCTTCCACAACTATCGGGATCAGAGGGGCGGAAGGGAACCGGCCGCGATGTGGGCGAGCGTGACCTCGGCGAGCGTCGCCTGCTCGTGGTCGCGCAGCGCCGTCCAGACGTCGCCGAGGGGCTCCGCGACCCCGTGGAACCCCTCGCTGTCCTGCGGCGCCCCTTCCATGATGAGGACGACGTCGGCGAGCGTGATCTGCTCGGCCGGCCGCGCGAGCCAGTATCCGCCGTCAGGCCCGCGCTGGCTGTGGATCAGACCGGCCCGCCGCATCTGCAGCAGGATGTTGTCGAGGAAACGCCGCGGAATGCGCTGGGCGGCCGCGATCCGCTCGGCCGGGACCGGCCCCGGCGCGGCCGCGGCCAGTTCGGCGGCGGCGCGCAGGGCGTACTGGGTCCGTACGGAGAGCCGCATGTCTCACACTGCGTCTGTCACAGCGTCTGTCACTGTGTCTGTCACAGCGCCAGGGCCAGGGATCGGGCGCCGGGCGCGGGTCTGAGGTGCACGGTGTCGCCCGGCCCGAGACCGAGCCGGTCGGCCTGCTCCCGCGTCACCTGCACCCACGCCTCGTGCCCGCCGGTCTCCACCTCCACGCGCACCTCGAAGCCGAGCCGTACGACGCGGGACACCACGGCGGGGGAGCCGCCGTCGACGGGGTCCGGGCTGATCTCGATGTCGTGCGGGCGGACCAGGCTGCCGCCGATCTCGGTGACCGGGCCCAGGAAACGCATCACGAACGGGTTGGCCGGGTTGTCGTACACCTCGCCGGGGCTGCCGGCCTGCACGACCTCGCCCCCGGCCAGCACCACGATCGTGTCGGCGACCTCGATGGCCTCCTCCTGGTCGTGGGTGACGAACACGGTGGTGACGTGGACCTCGTCGTGCAGCCGGCGCAGCCACGTGCGCAGCTCCTTGCGCACCTGCGCGTCGAGGGCGCCGAACGGTTCGTCCAGCAGCAGCACCTGGGGCTCCACCGCGAGGGCCCGGGCCAGCGCCATGCGCTGGCGCTGCCCGCCCGACAGCTGGGACGGGTAGCGGTCGGCCAGTTTCTCCAGGTGGACCAGCTCCAGCAGTTCCATGACGCGTCTGCGGATCTCGTCCTTGGGCCGCTTGCGGATCTCCAGCCCGAAGGCCACGTTGCGGAAGACCGTGAGGTGCTTGAAGGCGGCGTAGTGCTGGAACACGAAGCCGACGCCCCGCCGCTGCGGGGACAGCCGGGTGGCGTCGACGCCGGAGATCCGCACCGTGCCGGTGTCGGGCCGCTCCAGGCCGGCGATCACCCGCAGCAGTGTCGACTTCCCCCCGCCGCTCGGGCCGAGCAGGGCGGTGAGCGACCCCGCGGTGACGTCCAGCGACACGTCGTGCAGGACGGGGGTCGTCCCGAACGACTTGTTCACGTCGCGTACCTCAATTGCCATCGATGCGATCCTTCGGGCGCAGGAGCTTGGTGAGCAGCAGGGTGACCACGGCGATCAGGGCGAGGGCCGTGGCGGCGGCGAACGCGGCCGGCTGGTCGAAGTTCTGGAACCGCTCCTCCACGAACAGCGTCAGCGTCTGGGTCTGGTCCACGAGGCGGCCCGAGACCACCGCGACCGCGCCGTACTCGCCGAGCGAACGGGCCAGGCAGAGCACGATGCCGTAGCCGAGGGCCCAGCGGATGCCGGGGAGCGTGATGCGGACGAACGTCTGGAGGTGGCTCGCGCCCAGCGTGTGCGCGGCCTGCTCCTGCTCGTCGCCGAGCTCCTCCAACACCGGTACGACGGCTCGCACGACGAGAGGCAGCGCCACGAACACCGTGGCGATCACCATGCCGGGAGTGGAGAAGATCACCTGAACTCCCCAGCTCTCCAGCAGGCCGCCGGCCGGGGAGAACCGGCCGTACACGAGGATGAGCGCGAGCCCGACGACGACCGGCGAGACGGCCATCGGCAGGTCGATGAACGCCCCCAGTAGGCGCTTGCCCGGGAACCGGCCCCGGACGAGCAGGAGCGCGGCGCCGACCCCGAAGACCGTGTTGGCCAGGACCGCCCAGCCGGCGACGACGATCGTGACCTTGAAGGCGTGCAGGGCCGACGGGGAGGTCAGCGCCTCGACGAACGGCCCGAGACCGTCGCCGAAGGTCCGCCAGGTGATCAGCGCGACGGGCAGCACCAGCAGGAACAGGACGTAGACGACGGTGACCCCGCGCAGGACGTGCTTAGCCACGGCGGCTCCCCCAACGCTGCAGGACGTCGAGCGTGATCAGCGCGACCAGGGCCACCACGAGCAGGACCGTCGAGATCGCGGCCGCGCCGGTGGTGTCGTCGCCCTCGATCTGGCTGAAGATGTTCACCGCCGCGACCTGCGTCTTGAACGGCAGGTTGCCCGAGATGAGCACGGTCGAGCCGAACTCGGCGATCGCCCGGGTGAAGGCGAGAGCGGTGCCGGACAGCATCGCGGGGATCAGGTTCGGCAGGATGACCCGGCGGAAGGTCTGGAACGGGCCCGCGCCGAGGGACGCCGCGGCCTGCTCCATCTCCGTGTCGAGCTCCAGCAGGACCGGCTGCACCGTACGGACGACGAACGGCAGCGTGACGAACAGCAGGGCCAGCACGACTCCGGCCCTGCTGTAGGCCAGATTGATCCCGAGCGGGGACTGCGGGCCGTACAACGCGAGCAGGACGAGACCGGCGACGATGGTCGGCAGCGCGAACGGCAGGTCGATGATCGTGTCGAGCACCGCCCGGCCGGGGAAGCGGTCGCGGACCAGCACCCAGGCGATGACCGTGCCCATGACCAGGTTGACCAGGGCGACGAGCGCCGAGGCGCCGATGGTCAGGGTGAGCGCCGCCCAGGCGTCGGGGGTGGTGACCGAACGCCAGAAATACCCGGGCCCCTCACCGGCCGAGCGCCAGACGACGGCGGCCAGTGGGATCAGCACGATCAGGCTCAGGTACAGCACCGCGGTGCCGAGGCCGGCGGCGGTGCCGCCGGTCAGGCGCCGGACCGGGCGTGCGGTGATCGCGGTCGCTTCCCGCGTCACTTCGAGCGTCATTTTTCGGTCGCCACGCCGAGCTTGCGTTCGATCTCCGCGACCTTGCCGGTCGTGGAGTCGAAGAAGTCGGCCGTGAGCTTGTCCCAGCCGCCGAGGTCCTGGATCGTGAACAGCTGCGGCGGGGTGGGCCAGTCGAAGCCGGTCACGCCGTCGACGACCGGGCGGTAGCCGTTCTTGGCGAAGATCGTCTGAGCCTCGTTCGAGTAGAGGTACGTGAGGAAGGCCGCGGCCTCCTTGGGGTGGGCGCTGTTCTTCGTCACGGCCACCGGGTTCTCGATCTGGAGCGTCGAGTCCGGGACCGTGTAGTCGATCTCCTGGTTGTTCTGCTGAGCGAAGATCGCCTCGTTCTCGTACGTGATGATCGCGTCGCCCTTGCCGCCCGTGAAGGTCTGCAGCGACTTGCGTCCGCTGTCGTCCTGGACCGGCACGTTCTTGAGCAGCGCGTCCAGGTAGGCGAGCCCGGCGGCCTGGTCGGCGCCCTTGTTCGACTTGGCGCCGTAGCCCGCGAGCAGGTTCCAGCGGGCGCCGCCGGAGGTGAAGGGGTTCGGTGTGATGACCTCGACTCCGGGCTTGACGAGGTCGTCCCAGGTCTTGATGCCCTTCGGGTTGCCCTTGCGGGTGCCGATGACGACGACGGACTTGGTGAGGATCCCCTTGCTGGGACCGGAGTTCCAGTCCGGCGCGACGATGCCGGCCTTCACGAGACGGGTGATGTCGGTCTCCAGGGAGAACTCGACGATGTCCGCCTTGAGCCCGTTCGCCACGGCGCGGCTCTGGTCGCCGGACGCGCCGTACGACTGGGTGAAGGTGATGTTCTTGCCTTCGGGCGTCTTCTGGAACGCCTTGATGACGTCCTCGAACGCCGCCTGGGGGGTGGAGTAGGCGACCAGCGCCAACTGGACCTTGTCGCCGCCGCCGTTGCCCCCGCCGGCGTTGTCGTCTCCCCCGCAGGCGGTGACCAGGGTGGTCGTCGCCATGACGGCGGCTGCGATGGCCCCGAGCCTGCGTACTGTCATGCCCGTCCTCTATTCCGGAGATTCCTACCAAGTCAGTCGGTTTAGTCGATATTAAAGACCGTTCCAGGAATCCCGTCAAGCCCGATGGGTTGGCTGGGTTTGTGACGGACGTGACAAACCTGCTTCCAGTGATTGTTGTGAAATTTCCAGACAGGGCGTGTCGACCAGTGCTAGGAACGTTCGCTATTGGGACACGACCCAAAAGCTCACTGAGGAAGGACCTTCATGCGCGACCCGGTCACCGAGGACGCCTACGAGCAGGACGGCTCATACATCCGGCCGTACATCACGGGCGAAGGCCAATACGGCGGGGAGGGAGACCGGTTCTGGTCCGAGGAGCAGGACGAACACGCTCTCGACGGCAGGCCGGACGACGGCGGCGACGTGTTGTCGGAGGACTGGCGGCCGGACCAGCCCGCGCAGACTCCCGCCGACCACGCCGACTACGACGACTACGCCGCCGGGCGCACCGCCCGGCTCCACGCGGAGCATCCGGTGGACGACGAGTACCCGGTGGACGACGACTACCCCGTGGGCGACGACTACCCGGTGGGCGACGAGCACCTGGTGCGCGAGGAGCGCCTGACGGGCGACGGCGACACCGATCCGCGCGGCTTCCTCGGCTCGGGCTGGCGCAACGCCCCCGACCCCGACGATGACGACGACGAGCGTTCGGGGCGCGGCGGGATGCTGCTGCGGACCGGGCTGATCGCCGTCGGCGCCCTGGGCGTGATCTGGGCGCTGGCGCTGTGGGTCGGGCAGCCCTCCGGAACGGAGTGCGAGGACGGGGCGAGCTGCGCGGCCAAGGCGGGGACGGCCGCGACGGCACCGGTCTCGCCCGCACCCGGCGACGACGCCGCGGCGGGGGAGCCGACCGACGAGCCCACGGACGTCACCGACGACGCGGCGCCCACCGACGCCCCCACCGGCCTCCCCACCGACGCCCCCACGGCCGAACCCGTACGGACCCGGCCCGGCACGTCCGGGACCTCGGCGCCGGCCGCGTCGTCGGCGCCCACTCACTCGTCCCGGTCCCACGCGCAGGACTCCGGCTCCCGGGCCGACTCCACCCCGCGCCCGGTGCGCTCCCGCGTGTCGGTCGACACGCAGCGGTCGTCCGCCGACGAGCGGTCGGACGGGCAGACCTCGGGGACGGACACCGGGAGGTCCGAGGAGCAGGCGGCCACGGCCCCCACGTCCGAGCCGGTCACCGAGCAGCCGACCACCGCGCCCGCTCCCGCCCAGGACTCGTCGAACCGCGGCGGCGGTCTGTTCGGCTGGCTCTTCGGCTAGAACTCTTCCCGGACTCTTCTCCTAGGAGGCCGTGCAGCTGTCCTGGGTGGCGTCGAAGCCCTCCACGTCCTCGAGCGTCCTGGGGGGCTTCATCCCGTTCCAGTCGGCTCCGATCCCCAGCACGAGGGTCTGCGTGGTGGCCGTGCGCACCAGGCGGGACCGTGACTTCTTGAGTTCGCGGAACAGCCGGGACGCCCGGCTCTCGCCGTTGCCCGAGTAGGCCACGACGGTCTTGGCGTACGGCGTGGGCGCCTGCTCGACCTTGACGATGTGGTAGCCGCGCTGCTCCAGCTCGGCGGCCACCTGGGTGCCGAGCCCCTGCTGCCCGCTGCCGTTGCGCACCAGGACGTGGATCTGCGACTTCGGGATCTTCTGCTCGCCGCTCTTGACGTTCTTGGCGATCTGGTCGGCGGCGATCATCCTGAACAACCGCTGGGCCTGCGGTTGCACCCACTCGACCCGGCCGGGGTTGGTGATCGAGTACCGCCAGGGGGTGGTGACGAAGCGGATCTGCCCCGCGGTCAGGCCCTCCGCGCTCGTCGCGAGGTCCTTCATCACGCCGATCGTGAGGTCGGGATCGGTGGTGATCGACTTGGTCGCCGCGTCGAGGAACCCGAACAGCGTCGCGGGGTTGGTCAGCGTCTCGCCGCTCATGGCCTTCTTGGCCATCGACGCGAGGAACATCTGCTGGCGCTGGATCCGGCCGATGTCGGAGCCGTCGCCGAGCGAGTAGCGGGCACGGACGTATCCGAGTGCCTGCTCGCCCTTGAGCGTCTGCCTGCCCGCGGGCAGTTCGAGCAGCGCCTTCTTGTCGTGGACGGCCTGCGGCAGGCAGACCTGCACACCGCCCAGCGCGTTCACCATCGCCTTGAAGCCGGTGAAGTCGACCTTCACGAAGTGGTCGATGTGGATGTCGGTGAGGCCCTCGATCGTTCTCCAGGTGCAGGCGATGCCGCCGGAGTTGAACGACTCGTTGATCATTCCGACGTGCGGCCGCTGGCCCGGCAGGTTGCCCTTCGCCGGGCAGGCGGGGAGGCGGACGAGTGAGTCGCGCGGGAAGCTGATGAGCACCGCGCCGTCCCGGTTCGGGGAGATGTGCGCCACGATGATCGTGTCGGTGCGCTCGCCGGGGAACTTGCCGTATCTGGCGTTGGCGCCGTTGCGCTGGTCCGAGCCCACGATCAGCACGTTGAGCGCCTTGCTGATCTTCTGTGGGCGGGCCTCGCCCCCGAGATCCTTCTGGGTCACCGCCTCGTGCTTGACGTTGCCGCTCAGCGTGACGTAGCCGCCGACGGCGAACGTGGCGGCGCCGGTGAGCGCGCCCAGCGCTCCCGACACCGTGACCCACAGCCATGCCCGCCATTTGGGCGGTGTCCGGGGCGGCGGCGCCGGGAGGTCCTCCACCGGGGGGGCGGGACGGACGTCGACGTGACCCACTGTCGTGCTCCTGAGGGTCGGACCAGGCATTTCTCACCAGGTCGAGAGCCAGTAGCGGCAAACGGGGCCAAGTGTAGCGATCTCCCCTGAACGTCACCTTTCAAACGTAGTAACCACCGCGCAAGATCAAGCGGGCGGCGCCGTGCTGCCGCGGGTGGTCAGGCGCGGGGCCTGGTCCTCCAGCGGCCTGGTCTCCGCGCCGTCGATCAGCGCGAGCAGCCGCTGCGCCGCGTGCGCGCCGTACGCCGGGATGTCGCGGGTGAGCACGGTCAACGGCGGGCGGACGACCTGGCAGAGCGGGGAGTCGTCCCAGGCGACGATGGACAGGTCGGCCGGCACGTCGAGCCGCATCTCCTGGGCGACCGACAGGCCGGCCACGGCCATGATGTCGTTGTCGAAGACGATCGCCGTGGGCCGCTCGGATGAGCTGAGCAGCCGCCGCGTGGCCCGCGCGCCCTCCTCGCCCGTGTAGTCGGTGTGCACGATCGGGCAGGTGTCCAGCCCGAGGCCCGCGCAGACGTCGCCGAACGCCCGGTCGCGGATCGCCGTGTGCGACAGCCGGGGCAGTCCGGCGACGCGGGCGATCCGCCGGTGCCCGAGCGCGACGAGATACTCCACCGTCTCGCGTACGGCCGCGCTGTCGTCGGCCCAGACCGGCACGAGCGATCCGGCGGCCGAGGGATGCCCGAGGACGACGACGGGCATGCCCATCTCCTCCACCTGCGGCACGCGGGGATCGTCGAGGTGGAGGTCGACGAGGATGGCGCCGTCCACCCGGCCCTCCCCCCACCAGCGGCGGTAGACGCCCATTTCGGCCTCGTGGCCGCCGACCACCTGGAGCAGCAGCGCGTAGGAGCGGGCGGAGAGCTCCGCCTCGATGCCGCTGATCAGCTCCATGAAGAACGGCTCGACGCCGAGGAACCGGGCGGGCCGGCACAGGGCGAGGCCCACGGCGTGTGCGCGTGCGCCGTTGAGCGCCCTGGCCGCGATGTTGGGACGCCAGCCGATCTCGTTCGCGATGGCCAGGATGCGGGCCCTGGTGGCCTCGGACACCCCCGGCTGGCCGTTCAGGGCGTACGAGACCGCGCCCTTGGAGACTCCCGCCTGGCGTGCGATGTCCGCGATAGTCGGTCTTCTCACGTGTCCCCTCGAACTGAACCGGTCCAGTGACGCTCACCCTACTACCGTTACTTTGCCTCCATCTTGTTCCTATTGACACCGGCGACATCCGGATTTTACGGTCTCGGTACTTATCCGGTTCAGCACCAGCGAGCCGAACGTCATCGGGGCCTGGAAGGAGAGTCACCATGCGAAACCGATCGCGGTTTCTCATACCGGTGCTGGCGGCCGGCCTGCTGAGCGCGGCCTGCTCGGGAGGGAGCGGATCGTCCACGCCGACCGGCCCCGGAGGTGCGGCGGGAGGCGGCGCAGCCCCGGCGGATGGCGGCAGCGGGGCGCTGCCCCGCAACCAGACTCTCTACACCAGCGGCACCCAGTGGGGCCCGCCCGCGAACTGGAACCCGCTGCGCGAGTGGGACTTCGCCACCGGGACCAAGGGCCTGGTCTACGAGACGCTGTTCATGTACGACCCGAACACCGACAAGTTCACGCCCTGGCTGGCCGAGAGCGGCGACTGGACCGGCGAACTGGAGTACACGCTCAAGCTGCGCAAGGGCATCACCTGGTCGGACGGCAAGCCGTTCACGGCCGACGACGTGATCTTCACCTTCGAGCTCGGCAAGATGGAGACCGTCCCCTACCACCCGCTCTGGGACTGGATGAAGAGCGCCGAGAAGGTCGACGACTACACCGTCACGTTCACCTTCACCACGGCCAACCACCAGGAGTGGGCCAACCACCTCTACAGCCGGGCCATCGTCCCCAAGCACCTGTGGGAGGGGCGGTCCGAGGACGAGGTGATGAACGGCGTCAACGACAAGCCCGTCGGCACCGGTCCGTACGCCTACCAGTCCCACGACCAGGACCGCATGGTCTGGGTCAAGCGCGACGGCTGGTGGGCGACGAAGGCGTTGAACAAGGACGTCAAGCCCAAGTACGTCGTCGACATCGTCAACTCCAGCAACGAGGTCGCGATGGGCCTGCTGCTGCAGAAGGGCCTCGACGTCAGCAACAACTTCCTGCCGGGCATCGCCAATCTGGTCAAGGGCAGTTTCGGCATCAAGACCTACTACGACCAGCCGCCGTACATGCTGCCGGCGAACACCACCTGGATGTGGTTCAACACGGTGAAGAAGCCGATGGACGACAGGGAGTTCCGCAAGGCGGTCGCCTACGCCATCGACACCAAGAAGATCGTCGAGGGCGTCTACGGCAATCTGGTCAAGGCGTCCGACCCGTCCGGGCTGCTGCCGCAGTGGGACAAGTACGTCGACAAGAACGTCACCTCCAGGCTCGGCTTCTCCTACAACCCCGACAAGGCCAAGCAGCTGCTCGCCGACGCCGGCTACAAGGACCGCAACGGCGACGGGCTGGTGGAGTCGCCGAGCGGCGGCAGGATCTCGCTGAAGCTGATCGTGCCCGCCGGGTGGACCGACTGGATGGAGGCGGCCCGGGTCATCAGCTCCAGCGCCAAGGCCGCCGGCATCGACATCGAGGCCGACTTCCCCGACTACAACGCGCTCGTCGATGTGCGCAACCAGGGTAAGTACGACATCGTCCTCAACAACGACAAGCAGCTCGCGAACACCCCCTGGCTGTACTACGACTACCTGTTCCGCCTGCCGGTGCAGAAGCTGCAGACCACGACGAACTTCGGCCGGTACGAGAACAAGCGGGCGTGGGAGCTCACGCAGCAGCTCGACCGGGTCAAGCCCGAGGACGTCGCGGGCATGAAGAAGATCACCTCTGAGCTGCAGAAGATCCAGCTTGAGGACATGCCGGTCGTCCCGCTCTGGTACAACGGCCTGTGGTCCCAGACCACCGACTCGGCCTGGAAGAACTGGCCCAGCAGTGCGCCGAACACGCCGAAATACCCGCCGACGGTGTGGCGCAACTGGCTGGAGATGGGCGGCACGCTCATGCTCACCGAACTCCAGCCGGTCTCCGGAAGCTGATCTCCTCGCGCCCCCCTTCCATCCTGAGCACGGGAGGGGGGCGCCGTTCCGCGACCGGGAGGTCGAACCTTGCGCCGCTATTTCGGCAGAAAACTTCTCATCTACGGCCTGACGTTCTTCGTGGCCGTGACCATCAACTGGATGATTCCGCGGTTCATGCCGGGCGACCCCGTGCAGAGCATGCTCTCGCGGGCGAACGTCGCGCAGCCGGCGGCCGTCGAAGCCATGCGGGCGCACTACACCGCGATGTTCGGCTTCGACCTGCCGCTGTGGCAGCAGTACCTCAACTTCTGGGGCTCGCTGCTGAAGGGCGACCTCGGCATCAGCATCTGGCTGTTCCCGACGCCGGTGTCCGACGTGATCATCCGGGCGGTTCCGTACACGCTGGGCCTGCTGATCCCGTCCATCCTGCTGAGCTGGTTCGCGGGCAACCGGTTCGGCGCCTTCGCCGCGCGGCGCAAGTGGCTCGACAACACCGTGCTCCCCGTCGGCTACGTGCTGACGGCCACGCCGTACATGTGGCTGGCGATCCTGCTGGCCTGGGCGCTCGGCATCGTCGCGGGCGTGTTCCCGGTCGCCGGGGCCTACGGCTTCGACCTGCGGCCGTCCCTGTCGTGGGAGTTCCTCGGCAGTCTCGCCCAGCACTGGTTCCTCCCGTTCGCCTCGCTGTTCCTGGTCGCGTTCGGCGGCTGGGCCATCGGCATGCGCAACATGATCATCTATGAGCTGGAGGCGGACTACGTCGACTACCTGCGGGCGCTCGGCGCGCCCGCGCGGCTGGTGCGGCGCTACGCCTTCAGGAACGCGATCCTGCCGCAGGTGACCGGCCTGGCCCTGCAACTCGGCGTGCTCGTGGCCGGCGCGCTGGTCACCGAAATCGTCTTCAGTTATCCCGGGCTGGGGCACCTGATCCTCCAGGCCATCCAGAACCAGGACTTCTTCCTGCTGCAGGGCACCTTCCTGTTCATCGTCATCGGCGTGCTGATCGCCAACTTCGTCATCGACATCGCGTACGTCCTGGTGGACCCGCGCACCCGGACCGGGATGGGAGGAGCGGCGTGAGAAGCGGTGAGAGAAACGAGGCGCTGCACTTCGCGCTGCGCAACCGCAAACTGGTCGCCGGGACGATCATCGTCGCCGTGCTGCTCGTGGCCGGTCTGGCCGGGCCGATGCTGTTCGACCACGCGCCGAACGACTACGTCGGACCCTCCATGGCGCCGCCGTCGGGGGAGTTCTGGTTCGGCACGACGACGTTCGGCCAGGACGTCTTCGCCCAGTTCGTGTACGGCCTGCGCTCGACGTTCCTCGTGGGCGTGCTCGGCGGCGTGCTGGCGGCGGTCGTCGGCATGGTCGTGGGGTTCGTCGCGGGCTACCGCGGCGGGTGGGCCGACGAACTGCTCACCATGCTCACCAACATCGTGCTCGTGCTGCCCGCGCTGGTGGTGCTGCTGATCGTCAACGCCTACCTGGGCGTGCGCAGCATCGGCGTGCAGGCGCTGTTCATCGGGCTGACCTCGTGGCCGTGGGCGGCGCGGGCGATCAGGGCGCAGACGTTCTCGCTGCGCTCGCGCGACTTCGTCGACCTCGCCCGGCTGAGCGGCGTGCGCACCCCGAGGATCATCCTCCGGGAGATCGCGCCGAACATGAGCTCGTACCTGTTCCTGACGTTCATCCTGCTGTTCGGCAGCTCGATCCTGATCGCCGCCTCGCTCGACTTCATCGGCCTCGGACCCACTGAAGGGGTCTCGCTCGGCCTGATGCTCAACAACGCCGCGCGCTGGAGCGCGCTCCAGCTCGGCCTGTGGTGGTGGTTCATCCCTCCGGGCGCCGGCATCACGGCGATCGTCGGCGCGCTCTACGTCATGAACGTCGGGCTGGACGAGGTGTTCAACCCGAAGCTGAGGGAGATGTGACGTGGCGCTGAATGTCACCGACCTCCGGGTCTACTACCGGACGCTGCGCGGCGAGGTGAAGGCGCTCGACGGCGTCACGTTCTCCGTCGCGGACGGCGAGATCATGGGCCTGGCCGGGGAGTCCGGCTCGGGCAAGTCCACGCTCGCCAAGAGCCTGATCCGGCTGGACGGCCGCATGCGGCACGCCGGCGGCACGGTGGAGCTGGACGGCAGGGAGATGCCCCTGTCGGACGACAGGGGGATGGACCGGTTCCGCTTCCGTGAGGTCTCGCTCATCCCGCAGTATTCGATGAGCGCGCTCAATCCGACCAGGAAGATCGGAAAGATGGTCGGGGAGCTGCTGGAGTCGCGCGGCGAGCGGCCGGACAGGGCCGAGCTGGAGCGGCGGCTCGAACTGGTCGGCCTGTCGGGGGACGTGCTCGACCGCTATCCGATCGAGCTGTCCGGCGGCATGAAGCAGCGGGTGGTCATGGTCGTCTCCACGCTGCTGAACCCCTCGTTGCTGATCGCGGACGAGGTCACCTCCGCGCTCGACGTGTCCAGCCAGAAGGCCGTGGCCACGACGCTGCTCGGGTTCCGCGACCGCGGCCTGGTCACGAGCATGATGGTGGTCACCCACGACATCGCGCTCGTCTACCAGATCGCCGACACGATCATGGTGATGTACGCCGGGCGGCTGGCCGAGAAGGCCCCGGCCGACGTGCTCGTCACCGCCCCGCGGCATCCGTACACCGCGCAGCTCATCTCCGCGCTGCCCGAGGTGGGGGTGCGCCACGAGGACCGCCGGCTGACGGGCATCCCCGGCAGTCCGCCGTCCCTGCTCAAGCCGCCGGAGGGATGCCGGTTCCGCGACCGCTGCCCGCTCGCGTTCGACCGGTGCGCCGAGCAGCCGCCGTTCGCGGAGGTGGCCCCCGGCCACTTCGTCGCCTGCTGGAAGGCCGAATAGATGCTCAAGCTGGACGGTGTGTCCAAGACCTACCGCGTCGGCGCGTTCGGCGGGGGCGAGCTGAAGGCCGTCTCCGACGTCGGCTTCGAGGTCGGCGAGGGCGAGGTGGTCTCGCTCATCGGCGAGAGCGGCAGCGGCAAGAGCACGCTCGGCCGGATGATCCTGCGCCTCGCCTCGGTCAGCTCCGGCACGATCACCCTCGACGGCAGGGACATCTCCTCGATCAGGGACCGCAAGGAGTACTACCGCCAGGTGCAGGGCGTCTTCCAGGACCCCTTCAGCTGCTACAACCCCGTCTTCCGGGCCGACCGCGTCTTCACCATGATCAAGGAGCAGTACTTCCCCCGGGCCGGCGCGGACGAGTGGCGCACGCGTGTGGAGACCGCGCTGGAGAGCGTGCGGCTCGACCCCGGCAACGTGCTCGGCAAGTATCCCCACCAGCTCAGCGGCGGCCAGCTCCAGCGCATGCTGATCGCCAGGGCGGTGCTCCTCGACATCCGGCTGCTGGTCGCCGACGAGATCATCAGCATGCTCGACGCGTCGACCCGCATCGACGTGCTCAACCTGCTCGCCGACCTGCGGGCGCGCGGGCTCGGCATCCTGTTCGTCACGCACGACCTGTCGCTCGGCAACTACGTCAGCGACCGGACTGTCGTGCTCCGGCACGGGAAGGTCGTGGAGATGGGCCGCACAGACCTCGTCTTCGGCGCTCCGGCGCATCCGTACACGCGCTCGCTGCTGGCCTCGGTCCCGCGGCTGCACGCCAAGTGGACGGACGCGGCGCCTGAGGACATGGTCGAGGACGCGCCGTGCGCGTACCACGAGGCGCCGCAGGAGAGCCGGACCCGTCCGGGGCTGGCCGAGATCGACAGTGATCACTATGTGGCGTGCGCCGGTAAGGAGAAAGCGTGAGCTCGTACCGTCCCCTGCACGACGGGTGGACCGTCACCGCCGTGTCGTCGACCGGGCAGCTCCGGCCGGTGGTCGCGGGCCTGCCCGCGGCCGTTCCCGGGTGCGTCCACACCGACCTCCTCGCCGCGGGGCTGATCGAGGACCCGTACCTGGACGACAACGAGGACCGGCTGACCTGGATCGGGCGTACGGCGTGGTCGTACGAGACCACCTTCACGTGGGAGCTCGCGTGGGAGTCGGCGGGGGACGGCGCCGGCGACGACCGGGCGGACCTCGTCTGCGAGGGACTCGACACGGCCGCCACGCTCGTGCTCAACGGCGTCGAGATCGGCACGACGGCCAACATGCACCGGTCGTACCGGTTCTCCGTGCGGCACCTGCTGCGCGCCGGCGAGAACACGCTCAAGATCCTGTTCGACCCGCCGTACGGGTACGCGGAGGCGCAGAGGGCGGCCCTCGGCGACCGCCCCGGCGCCTACACCGAGCCGTACCAGTTCATCAGGAAGATGGCCTGCAACTTCGGCTGGGACTGGGGACCGACGGTGGTCACCGCCGGGATCTGGCGGCCCATCGGCATCGAGACCTGGAGCGCCGCCCGGATCGCCGAGGTGCGGCCTTTCGCCTCGGCGGACGGCACCGTCGAGGTGCACGTGGCGGTCGAGCGCGCCACCGAGCGGCCGCTCACGCTCACCGCCTCGGTAGGTGGGATCACCGAGACCGTGACCGTCGGCGCCGGGCAGCGCCGCGCGGTCGTCACGCTGACCGTGCCGGACCCGGAGCTGTGGTGGCCGCGCGGGTACGGCGAGCAGCCGCTGTACGACCTCGTGGTCCGGCTGGAGGACCAGGAGTGGACGGGCAGGATCGGATTCCGGTCGGTCGAACTCGACCGCACCGACGACGCGTTCACCTTCGTGATCAACGGGAGGCCGGTCTTCGTCAAGGGCTTCAACTGGATCCCCGACGACTGCTTCCCCTCGCGCGTCACCCGCGAGCGTCTCGCCGAGCGGTTCGGCCAGGCGGCCGCCGCGGGCGCCAACTGCCTGCGGGTGTGGGGCGGCGGGATGTACGAGAGCGAGGACTTCTACGACCTCGCCGACGAGATGGGCCTGCTCGTCTGGCAGGACTTCCCGTTCGCCTGCGCCGCCTATCCCGAGGAGGGCCGCTTCACGGCGGAGGTGGAGGCCGAGGCCCGCGAGCACGTCGCCCGCCTGGCCCGCCACGCGAGCCTCGTGCTGTGGTGCGGCAACAACGAGAACATCGAGGGCCACGCCGACTGGGGCTGGCAGGACACGCTGGAGGGCCGCAGCTGGGGCGGCGGCTTCTACTACGACCTGCTGCCGCGCGTCGTCGCCGAACTCGACCCGACCCGGCCGTACTGGCCGGGCAGCCCCTACTCCGGATCCCCCGGCCTGCCGCCGAACGACCCGTCCAAGGGCACGGTCCACATCTGGACGGTCTGGAACCACCAGGACTACACCCACTACGCGACCTACACGCCGAGGTTCGTGGCCGAGTTCGGCTTCCAGGGGCCGCCGACGTACGCGACGCTGCGCGCCGCGGTCTCCGACGACCCGCTGACTCCGGTCTCCCCGGGGGTGACCCACCACCAGAAGGCCGTCGACGGCAACCTCAAGCTGCTGCGCGGCCTCGGCGCGCACCTGCCGCAGCCGGACGGGTTCGACGACTGGCACTACTACACCCAGCTCAACCAGGCCAGGGCGATGGCGTTCGGCATCGAGCGGTTCCGGGCGCTCGCGCCCCACTGCATGGGCACGATCGTGTGGCAGCTCAACGACTGCTGGCCGGTCACCTCCTGGGCGGCCGTGGACGGCGGCGGGCGGCGCAAGCCGCTGTGGCACGCGCTGCGCCGGGCGTACGCCGACCGGTTGCTGACCTTCCAGGGCGACCAGGGCGGCACGCTGGCGGTCGTCAACGACACCGACGAGCCGTGGTCGGGCGAGCTCGCCGTCGACCGGCTCACCCTGGCGGGGGAGATCCTGGCCAAGGAGCGCCTCGACGTGTCGGTCCCGGCGCGCGGCACGATGTCGGTGAAGCTGCCCGAGGGGGTCGCGCGCGCCGGCAATTCGGCGGGCGAGGTGCTGGTGGCCGCCCTCGACGACGTACGCGCGCTGCGGTTCCCGGGCGAGGACCCGGCCATGGACTACCCGCCGGCAGAGATGGACACGGTGGTCGAGGAAATCGAGGGCGGGCTGCGGGTGCGGGTGACCGCGCGGACGATCGTGCGCGAGCTGGCGCTCTTCCCCGACCGGCTCGACCCCCGCGCGACCGTGGACGACCAGCTCGTGACGCTGCTGCCGGGGGAGACCGCGGTCTTCCACGTGACGGGCGGTGAGGTGGACCCGGGCGCGCTGGTCCGTCACCCCGTGCTTCGATGCGTCAACGAATCCCGTTAGTCTCGGAACTCCCCCTTGACGCCCTAAGGACGCACGTGGACCTGCTCATCAACCCCATAAAGGACTACCCCTGGGGCTCCCGGACGGCCATCGCCGAGCTGACCGGGCGGTCCGCCTCGGGGCCGGAGGCCGAGTTGTGGATGGGCGCCCACCCGGCGGCGTCGTCCCGGCTGGTCAGGGACGGGGTCGAGACCGCGCTCGCCGACGCGGTGGCGGCCGACCCGGTGGGAACCCTCGGGGAGGCGGTCGCCGGGCGGTTCGGGGAGCGGCTGCCGTACCTGATGAAGCTGATCGCGGTGGACGCGCCGCTGTCGCTGCAGGTCCACCCCGACGCCGGGCAGGCCGCCGACGGTCACGCCCGGGGGGACGCGAACTACACCGACCCCTGGCACAAGCCGGAGCTGGTCTGCGCGCTCACGCCGTTCACCGGGCTGGCCGGGTTCCGGCCGCCCGAGCAGTCGGCGATGCTGGTCGAGCGGCTGCACGTCGACGCGCTGCGGCCGGTGGTCGCGGCGCTGCGGGGCGGCGACGTGCTCGGCGCGCTGCGGGTGCTGCTGGAGTGGCCACGATCCGGGGGCACGTCGCGGCGCGAGCTGGTCGAGGCGGTGGTGTGGGCGGCCTCCGCCGTCCACACGCCCGACTACGCGCTGGTGGTGCGGCTGGCCCGGCGTTATCCGGAGGACCCGGCCGTGCTGGCGCCGCTGCTGATGCGTCGCCACACGCTGGCCCCCGGCGAGGCGCTGTTCCTCGGGGCCGGGGTGCTGCACTGCTACCTCGACGGCTTCGCCGTGGAGATCATGGCCTGCTCCGACAACGTGCTGCGGGCGGGCCTGACCGGCAAGCACATCGACGTGGAGGAGCTGCTGCGGATCACCGACGCCGAGAAGCAGCCCGTGGCGGTGGAGCCGGTGGGCGGTGCGTACGTGCCGCCGGTCCCGGAGTTCCTGCTCCGCAGGATCGTGCCCGGCGCGGCCGAGACGCTCCCGGGGGGCCTGCCGAGGATCGTGCTGTGCACCGAAGGCGTGGTGAACGTGGGCACGGCCGGCTCGGAGGTCAAGCTGCGGCCCGGCGAGTCGGCGTTCGCCGCCGCGTCGGAGGGCTCGGTCGAGCTCGGCGGGGACGGCGTCGCCTTCTGCGCCGAACCTCACCTGTGACTCACTTAGCGTGATGTTTGTCCTACGCCGCGTGATGTGAACACGTTCCGCGGGTAGGAGCCCCTCGTTGTCAAGCGCAACCCGACGAGGGGGATCCATGGGGCGCTTCAGGGTTGCCGGTATCGCTGCGGCGTCGTTGGGGGCGGTCGCGCTCTCCGCCTGCGCCGCAGGCGGGAGCAAGCACGTCACACACGCGAGCCCGGCCGGTCACCAGCAGAGCAACGCGGCGGCCGGTGCGGCGCAGCGCAAGTCCGAGACCGCCGCCGCCGCTCAGGTGAAGGCCAACGAGCTGGGGCAGGTCCCGGTGATCATGTATCACCGGATCGTCAAGAACCCGCCACCGGGCGACGACCGCAGCCCGAAGGACTTCCGCGACGAGCTGGAACGGCTCGCGGCGGAGGACTACGTGCCGGTCACCGCGGCCGAGTACACCACCGGCAAGATCGACATTCCGGCGGGTAAGCACCCGGTGGTGCTGACCTTCGACGACTCCTCGCCCTCCCAGCTCACACTCGACGGCATGGGCAATCCGGCGCCGGACTGCGCGGTCGGCATCCTCATGGACGTCGCGAAGAAGCATCCGGGCTTCCGGCCGGTGGCGACCATGTATGTGATCAAGGACCTGTTCGGCAAGGCCCGGCAGGAGGAGCAGATCCAGGTCCTGCAGTGGCTCAAGGACCACAACTTCGACATCGGCAACCACACCCGCGACCATCTCAACCTGCTCGGCAAGCCGAAGGCCGAGGTGGAGAAGCAGGTCGCGGCCGGGCAGACGCTGATCACCGCACTGATCAAGACGCCGCCGGTCACGCTCGCCCTGCCGTACGGCAACCAGCCGCACGAGAAGAAGTGGGCGCTGCAGGGGGCGGACGGCGGCACCCGCTACGACTACAAGGGTGTGTTCCTCGCGGGCTACACCCCGTCGCCGTCGCCGTTCACCAAGGACTTCGATCCGGTCGGCATCCCGCGGATCAGGTCGAAGGAGAAGGTCGGCGACTGCAAGAAGTTCTGCTCGATGGCGTGGCTCGACTGGCTCAAGGCGAACCCCACCGACCGCTACACCTCGGACGGCAACCCCAACACGGTCGCCTTCCCGAAGTTCAAGGCGGCCTTCGTCGCGCCGTCGTTCACGTCCCGTGCGCTGCCGTACTGACGGGGACGGATGACCGTGCGGGGGCGGCTACCCTGCCAGCATGGACGACGCCACCGCCGACGCGACCGCCCTGCGCGGACTCACCCCGCGGCTGATCGGCCCGGAGATCCTCGCGGTCTTCGCGGTATCGCTCGGCGCCAGCGCGCTGCTGTCGCTCATCCGCCTCATCGGCGCGCTGACCGCGCCGAAGGACCTGGGCGACCAGCACGCGGTGCTGGTCGGCTCGCTGGCCCCCGGCCGCCCGTGGCTGGATCTCTCGCTGCACCTCGCGGGGATCGCGGTGAACGTGGCGCCCGTGGGGCTGGTCGCCTACCTGCTGGCCCGATCGGGCGAGTCGATGGGCACGATCGGGGCCGACTGGCGCGAGCCGGGCCGCGACACGCTGCGCGGCGCCGTGCTGGCGGCGGTGATCGGCGGCAGCGGGCTGCTGTTCTACCTGTTCGCCTTCCAGTCCGGGATCAACCTGAACGTCGTGCCCGACAGCCTGCCGGACATCTGGTGGCGGATCCCGGTCCTGGTGGCCGAGGCGGCCCAGAACGGCGTGCTGGAGGAGGTGCTGGTCGCCGGTTATCTGCTGCATCGGCTGCGGCAGCGGGGCTGGTCGCCGTGGCGAGCGCTGGGGGCGTCGGCCGTCCTGCGCGGCTCCTACCACCTCTACCAGGGCTTCGGCGGCTTCGTCGGCAACATCGTGATGGGTGTGGTCTTCGGCCGGCTCTACCAGCGCTGGGGGCGGACCATGCCGCTGATCATCGCGCACACGCTGATCGACGTGGTGGCCTTCGTCGGGTACGGCCTGCTGCGCGGTCGCGTTTCCTGGCTGCCCTGATCTCCTGTCTAATCGGGCGGAATGCGTTCTCTCCGGCGCGCCTGATTGATTTGGGCCCGATCCCGGTACATCGTTGACGGGCCGCCGCACGTCTGGATCCCCCCGGGCAAAACCGGCCTGTCCTGGCCGCATTTTTCATTCGGGGAATTCGCATGAAGCGTTTATCGATACGCATTTCATATTCGGTGCGCCGGCGCGCCGCCGTCGACCGCCGGCCCGGTGGTTCCACCCGGCCGCCCGGCCGCGAACGTCCGGCCGGCCTGCCGTACCGGCGCCCAGTTGGAGGCCCGGTAGGAGGCCCGGCGGGAGGGCCGGTGAGAGGTGGAGCCGCATGCCGGGGCTCCGCCGCGCCCGTCACCGCGCGTGCCGTCACTCCGAGGGCTGTGACCGTGTGTGCGGCCGTGTCCGCGCGGCCCGCTCCCGGGAACACCGGGTCGTGGGCGGCGGTCCCGCCGCGACAGGGGACGAGTGGCTTATTACCACCGGTGCCGAGGGCGCGGTCCGATCCGTTATGTCCGCACGCCGGGTGCCCGTAGGGGCGCCCGGCGTGCCGTCTTTGTGCCGGTTGTCTTTGTGCCGGGTCCGGGTCTCCGGCGGGCCGCTCAGGCGAGGCAGCGCAGCGCGCTCCTGACGCGGTCGTCGAGACGATGCCCGGCGGGCAGACGCCCGACCGTCGCCTCGACGAACTCCTCGGGGGAGAGATCGGCGGTCAGGCCGTCGTCCACCTGCACCTGCACCCGGCCGCAGGCGCGTTCGACCCGCGCCGGGGCCCCCTGCTCCTCCAGCACGAACATGCCGAATCGGACCCGCCAGCCGAGACGGTCGCCGGCCTCGTCGGGCGGCACAGGCGCTGCGACGTCGTCGGCGTGCGTGGCGTACTCCGAGGCGTAGTGGAAGGCCTGGAGACCGGCCGGGTAGGGGCCGGCCGACGTGTGCAGCGTGCCGTCGCGGCCGAGGGTGCGCATCCGCCTTCGCGTCTCCCCGTTCCTGGTCCGCCACTCGTCGAGCACCTGCTCCACCGGCAGGCCCTGCCGCTTGCGCACGCACCATTCGTTGAAGCCGTCGAAGCCGCCGCCCACGCCCTCGTGTTCGAGCAGTTCGTAGAACCCGTCGATGTCGTCGTCCAGGCACGCGTGGTTGTACGACTCCTCGCCGGCCAGGTGGGCGAGCACGTCGCGCACCGTCCAGCCGTCGCACCGGGAGGGGCGGTTCCAGCCGTCCTCGTCGAGGGAGGAGCCGAGGGAGGAGAAGAAGCGGTCCAGCCGCGCCGCCTCGGTGTCGAAGATGTCGAAGGGGTCGAGCCCCGCCAGTTCGTCCCGTGCTGAGGTCATGCCTGGGCCGTACCCTGACCTGCCCCGCCCTCACTTCGCGACCGTACGGCCAGCAGCATCGGGCGGTGTCATGACATTTCTCTTATAAAGCGGACATTCAAACCTGCGATGGCCTCAACAATGCGTAGGGGAAGGGAAAGATCGGGCTTAGCTCGTTTGTCCGGTGATCTGTGTGGAAACCCCGAGATCGATACGCACGGTGGTTGTTCTCTGGTTGTTCTAGGGGGAAAACGAAATGGCAAAAAGCACGAGCGTCGCCGGGGTCCTCGCGATCGGCGCCGTCCTCGCCGGTGGCGCCGTGATCGCGAGCGTTCCTCTCGTCGCGGCTCCGGCGGGGGCCGCCACGATGTCCGCACAGCACAGCCTCGTCCGGCTCGGCCATCCGCACTCCCGGGGGCGGAACAACCGCCAGAAGAACGGGCACCGGCACAATCAGCGGCTGCGGGAGCAGCAGCGCCAGCACCAGTTCCTGATGCGCGACCTCACGCTGGTCCTCGTCCCCTACCAGAAGGAGACGACGTCCGCGGCCGCGCTGCCGTACAACTGGCAGAACGACAGCGTCTCCGCCCAGACGTACAGCGACCAGGACCAGTGGGCCGCGTTGCAGGACACTTCCGAGGCGGCCGAGCTCGTCCGTGACGGCCAGGAGGGGGACTCCAAGACGATGGTCTCCCCGCGGACGGAGGAGCAGGACGTGGATCGGTCCGTCGCCGTGGACGGGAAGAAGGACGGCAAGCGGGACCGCCCGGCGCCCCGGCCGCTCACGCCCACACCCACGCCCACACCCACGACGCCGCCGACGACGCCGCCCACGGTCGTTCAGCCCGTCGTGCAGTCGGCCGTCAAGCCGGCCGTCAAGCCGGTGGTGAAGCCCGTGGTGAAGGCGGCCGTCAAGCCCGCAGTGAAGCCCGCAGTGAAGCCTGCCGTGAAGCCCGTCGCGCAGCCGGCGCTCGCGCCCGCGACGTGCGCTCCCGCCTGTTCGCCCGGCCTCACCCTGCCCCTGACCCTCTCGCTCACGGCCAAGGTGTCCCTCGCGCCGGGCGCGGGTGCGAGCACGGCCGCGAAGCCGGCCACCGGTACGACCACCGGGACCACCGGAGCCTGCGTGCCGCTGAGCGCGAGCTGAGCCGTCAGACGTCCCTGCGGGCCAGCAGGACGGCGGCCACCGCGTACGGCACCGCCACCCAGGCGGCCATCGCCGCGAGCGCGGCGAGCGGCGACAGGAGCGCGCCGCCGAGTGACTGGGGGTTGCCGGTGCCGGCCAGCTGGCCCGCCAGGGCGCCTGGCAGGATCGAGCCGATGCGCTCGTTCCAGGGCGCCGGGATGTTGTTGACGATGATCGGAAGCACGTACCAGACCGCCACGAGTGCGGCGACGGCGGCGACGGGCGACCGGGTGATCGCGGCCAGGCACAGGCCGAGCAGCGCGAACATCGCGATGGACAGGCTCAACGCGAGGAAGAGCGGCATCTGACGGCTCAGCGTTTCGGCCGACTGCCCCTGGATGGGCCGATCGCCGATGATGAGCCGCCCGGCGGCGTACGTCGCGAGCACGGCCGCGAGTCCCGTGCAGAAGGCGACGACCGCGACGACGGCCGCCTTGGCGGCGAGCACCCGCCCGCGCGACGGCAGCACGGTGAACGTGGTGCGGATCATGCCGGTGCCGTACTCGCCGGAGAAGGCGAGGACGCCCAGCACGGCCAGGCACAGCGAGGCGAGCCAGTTGGCGAGCTCGGGCAGCGACGACACCTCAAGGCGGTCGCGCTGGTCGGGCGGCAGGCCCTCCCACAGGTGGACGGCGTACCACGCCAGCAGGGCCATGAGAGCGACGACGACGGCGACCACGCCGAAGACGACGGAGGTGGACCGGAGGGTGCGGAGCTTGAGCCATTCGGCGGCCAGGGCGTCGATCACCGGTCCGCACCCCCACCCGTGAGCCGCATGTAGGTCTCCTCAAGTGAGACGCCGCGCGGGGTGACCTCGTGGAGGGGGATCGCGTGCCGGGCGGCGAGGTCGCCGATCTCCTCAGGATCCAGGCCGCGCACCGACAGGCCCCCGTCGTCCTCGGCGGCGACCGTCCCGCCCGCGGCCGACAGCGCGCCGGCGAGGTCACCGGCGCGGCTGCTGCGGACGAGGACGTCTCGCACGGCGGTCAGCTCCCGCATCGGGGTGTCCGCGATGAGTCGCCCGCGGCCGATGATGACGAGGTGGTCCGCGGTGAGCTCCATCTCGCTCATCAGGTGGCTCGACAGGAGCACCGTGCGTCCCTCGGCGGCGAGGCCGCGCAGCAGTTCGCGGATCCAGCGCACGCCGTCCGGATCGAGGCCGTTGACGGGCTCGTCCAGCAGCAGCACCGCGGGGTCGCCGAGGAGCGCGGCGGCGATCCCGAGACGCTGGCGCATGCCGAGCGAGAAGCCCCCGACTCGCTTGCGGGCAACACCGGCCAGGCCCACCTGCTCGATGGCGGACACGACTCGCGCAATCCCGATGCGGTTGGCGCGGGCCATCCAGCTCAGGTGGCCGAGGGGCGTACGGCCGCCCTGGACGGCGCCGGCGTCCAGGAGCGCGCCCACCTCCCGCATCGGGTGCCGGATGCGGTCGTAGCGGCGGCCGTTCACCAGCGCCTCGCCGCTCGCCGGGCGGTCCAGGCCCAGGATCACCCGCATGGTCGTGGACTTGCCCGCGCCGTTCGGCCCGAGGAACCCGGTCACGCGGCCTGGTTTCACGTGGAACGTCAGCCCGTCCACGGCGACCGTGCGCCCGTAGCGCTTGGTCAGCTCTCTCACTTCGATCATGTCCCGACGGTCTCGCGAGCCGCCCGTCTCCCGCGTCGGAGCGAGGTGCGATCCGCCGGACGCGCCTCAGACCGTGGCATGACAGACCGGGGGAGGAGGCGGAGCGCGCCCGCGTATGGCTAGCGTGGGCGCGTGGACGATCCGGACGTGCGGCCGTTGTTCCCCCGGCCGCTGCGCCCCCGTGAGCTGGTCGCGCTCGACCTGCCGGTCGCGCTGGGTTACGCGTTCGTGCTGGTCGTCGACTCCCCGGCCGTGCATCATCCCGTGGCCTGGGCTCTGATCGCCGCGATGACGCTGCCGCTCGCGGTCCGGCGGCGGTGGCCGCTGACGGTCTTCTGCGTCGTCGCGGTCGCGTCCGTGGCGGCCATGGCGCTCGGTGTCACGCGGGAGCCGCTGGCCGCCGCGGCGTACGCGCTCTATCCGGTCGCGCTCACCACGCGGCGGCGCCGGTGGGAGCCGACGGCGGCGATCGGCGCGCTGACCGTCGGGGCGCTGCTGCTGGCGGCGTTCGGCGGCGTGGCGGGCGAGCCGGAGGTCAGGCGGATCGTGGAGACCGTCGTGCTCGGCTCGCTCGCGCTGGGCGGCGCCTGGACGATCGGCAGGGCGGTGCGGGAGCGCCGGGCGTACGCCGCGCATCGGGCCGAGCAGGCCGCCGAGCGCGCGGTGACCGAGGAGCGGCTGCGCATCGCCAGGGAGATGCACGACGTGGTCTCCCACACGCTCAGCCTCATCGGGGTCAAGGCCGGGGTCGCGGCGCACGTGGCGGACCGGCGGCCGGAGGAGGCCCTGGAGGCGCTGCGGGTCATCGAGAGCACGAGCAGGCAGGCGCTGACCGAGATGCGGCACCTGCTCGGCGTGCTGCGTACGGCCCCCGGAGAGGTCACCGGCGCGCTGTCTCCGGCGCCGGGCCTCGCGGCGCTGCCGGACATCGCCGAGCGCGCGGCGGCCGCGGGCGTACGCGTGGATCTCGACGTGCGGGTGACGGACGGCGGCCTGCCCCCGGCGCTGGAGCTGGCGGTCCACCGGATCGTTCAGGAGGCCGTGACCAACGTGGTCAGGCACGCCGCCCCGGCGGCCTGCCGGGTTTCGGTGCACGACGAGGGAGAACGGGTGCGGATCGAGGTGACCGACGACGGGCCGGGCCGCCGGGTCCTGCCCCCCGGCCCGCCCGGGGACGGGGTGGCCGGGCACGGGTCGATCGGGCACGGGGTGGTCGGGATGCGCGAGCGCGTCACGGCGTACGGCGGGGAGTTCGCGGCCGGTCCGCTGCCCGGCGGCGGGTTCCGCGTGCTCGCCCGCCTGCCGCTGGAAAGGGAGGGGACGTGAACGAGCCGATCCGGGTGCTGCTCGCCGACGACCAGGAACTGCTGCGCGGCAGCCTGCGCCTGCTGGTCGACAGCACGCCGGGGCTGGTCGCGGTCGGCGAGGCGGGCACCGGGGCGAGGGCCGTCGAACTGGCTCGCGCCGAGCGTCCCGACGTCGTGCTGATGGACGTGCGGATGCCCGGCATGGACGGCATCGAGGCGACCCGGCGGATCTGCGGTGAGCCATCCGGCGTGAAGGTGCTGATCCTCACGACGTTCGACCTCGACGAGTACGTCTACGCGGGGCTGCGGGCCGGGGCGAGCGGGTTCCTGCTGAAGAACACCCCGCCCGCCGACCTGTTGACGGCGATCCGCGTCATCGCCGCCGGCGAGGGGCTGCTGGCGCCGAGCGTGACGCGGCGGCTGATCGCCCAGTTCACACAGTTAACACAGTTCGCCCAGCTCACACAGTTCGCCCAGTCAACACAGTCCGCCCGGACCGCCGCGGACCGGCCTCGATCCGGCCCCTCGCTCGACGGCCTCACCGCTCGGGAGCGTGAGGTGCTCACGCTCGTCGCGCGCGGCCTGTCCAACCTGGAGATCGCCGCGAGCCTGCATGTGAGCACGGCCACCGTGAAGACCCACATCGGCCACCTGCTCGCCAAGCTCGGCGCGCGCGACCGGGCCCAGCTGGTCATCGCCGCCTACGAAGGGGGGCTCGTCTCCACGTCACGGCCGCCCTCGTGACAGGGTGGAATCCGTGGAAGCCTTCGATGTGATCGTGATTGGTGCCGGTCCCGCGGGAGAGGTCGCGGCGGGACGGGTGGCGGCGGCCGGCCTGAGCACCGCCATCGTGGAGAGCGAGCTGGCGGGAGGGGAGTGCACCTACTGGGCCTGCATACCGAGCAAGGCGCTCCTGCGCCCGGTGGACCTCGCGGGAGAGGTGCGCCGGGTCACGGGGCTGCGGCTGGACGACACAGCCGAGGGCGGGCCGATCGACGCCGCCGCGGTGCTGGCCCGGCGTGACGCCGCGGTCTCCGACTACGACGACGCGGGGCAGGTCCGGTGGCTCGACTCGGCGGGCGTGACGCTCGTGCGCGGCACGGGACGGCTCGCCGGCCCCCGGCGGGTCGAGGTCACGACGGACGACGGCGGCGTCCGGACGCTCGTCGCGAACCACGCCGTCATGCTGGCCACCGGGTCCGGCCCGGTGATCCCGCCCGTACCCGGCCTCGCCGCGGCCGAGCCGTGGACGAACCGTGAGGCGACCGGCATGCGTGCCGTACCGGAGCGGCTCGTGGTGATCGGCGGCGGCGTGGTCGCGTGCGAGATGGCTCAGGCCATGCGCGGGCTCGGGGCCAGGGAGGTCACGATGCTCGTCCGGGGCGGCGAGCTGCTGACGAGGATGGAGCCCTTCGCCGGGGAGACGGTCGCCCGGTCGCTGACGGACCAGGGGGTCGACATCCGCACGCACGAGAGCGCCGAGAAGGTCGAGCGGCCGGAGCCGGGAGGCGAGGTCACGGTGCGGCTCGCGAGCGGGGGAACGGTCACGGCCGACGAGATCCTGGTCGCCACCGGCCGCAGGTCCGCCGTCGGCGACCTCGGCCTGGCCTCGGTCGGGCTGCCGGAGTCCGGTCCCGTCGAGGTGGACGAGAGCATGCGGGCCACCGGCGTGGCGGACGGCTGGCTCTACGCGGTGGGCGACGTCAACGGCCACGCGCTCCTCACGCACATGGGCAAGTACCAGGCGCGGGTGGCCTCCGACGTGATCGTCGCCCGGGCGCGGGGCGAGGCGGACGACCGGCCCGGCATGCGCGACCGCGCGGGCCGTGCCGGGGCGCCGCAGGTGGTCTTCACCGATCCCCAGGTGTGCGCGGTGGGCCGCACGGAGGCGCAGGCCCGCGCCGAGGGCTTCGACGTGCGGGTCGTGGAGTACGACATGGAGCAGGTGGCGGGCGGCTACCTCCTCGGCGACGGCTACCGGGGCAAGGCCAAGGCGGTGGTGGACGAGCGCCGCCGGGTGCTGCTCGGCGTGACCTTCGTGGCCCCGGGGGCGGCCGAGCTGCTGCACGCCGCGACGATCGCGGTCACGACAGGGGTGACCCTGGACGACCTGTGGCACGCCGTCCCGGCGTTCCCGACCGTCAGCGAGGTGTGGCTGCGCCTGCTGGAGGCGTACGGGCTCTAGAGACTGATCACGGCGGGGTGGCGCGGGTCCTCGACGCGGACGACCACGTCGGCGGCCCGCACCGGGCCGGTCTCGCGCTCGTACCGCTCGTAGGCGGGCAGCGTCCACTGCTCCCCGGGCGGCGTCCGGCGGTTCAGCGCGGCGGGCGACATGGCCAGATGGACGGTCAGGTCGAACGGCAGGCCGCGGCCGAGCAGCAGCGCGCCGTCGAGCAGCACCACCCCGCCAGGCTTCAGCGTCACGTAGTCCGCGCGGGTGGCCCGGTCGCGCTCGCTGTCCCACAGCGAGGGCAGCACCCGGCCCGTACGGCCGGGTTCGAGCGGTCCGAGCACCTCGCGGGTGAGGCCGCCCACGTCCAGCCACTCGTCGTAGAACGCGTCGGGGTCGGTGCGGCCGAACTCCAGCCGGAGCGAGGCCGGGCGCAGGAACCCGGCCACGGGCACCCGCAGGACCTCCCGGCCCCGCAGGCGCAGCGGCTCCACCAGGTCGTCGGCCACCCGTCCCGGTCCGGCGGCGGGAGCGCCGTCCACGGCGACGCGCACCCACGCGTCCCGCGGCCGGTCGGCGATCAGGTCGGCGAGTTCCTCCACGAGCAGGGACGGGGAGACGGGACGCGCACGCACATTCCCATCATCCACCGGCCCAGCATCCAGCTCGGACTACCGGCTCAGCCGGCGGCCGGAGATCTGCTCGGGCGCCATCACGATGAAGTGGTCGTGGGTTCCGGGCACCCACGGCGTGAGCGGCAGCGCCGACAGGCGGGCGATCTCCTCCGGTTCCGAGACCGCGCGGGCGTGCCCGACCGCGGTCACCGACCAGCCCGTACGGAACGTCGCGTCGAAGTCGTCGGCCTCGAAGGCGACGACGGCGTTGCGCGCCGCGGCGGCCAGTTTGGAGCCGGGGGCGGTGCGGATGACGATGTTCCCGTCGAGCAGGCAGAAGTTGACCGGCTGGACGGCGGGGAGGGCGCGATCGGTGAAGACGATCCTGCCGATCGGGGCGGAGGCCAGCAGATTCAGGCACTCCCCTCCGCTGAGGATCTCCAGGCCGGCCGAGTCGAGCTTCATGTCTGCAAGCTTGGGGGATCGGCCGCCGAGCGGGTTAGGGACGAAGGTCCCGTCGTCGACGTCGATCGGCCCCGGCTCAGCTCTCCCGCCCGGCCTTGAGGCGGGCGGCGAGCGCGGCAGCCTGGGTGCGGCGCTGCATGTCGAGCTTGCTCAGCAGGTTGGACACGTAGTTCTTGACCGTCTTCTCGGCCAGGAACATCCGCTCGCCGATCTGGCGGTTGGTCAGGCCCTCGCCGATCAGCTCCAGGATCTGCCGCTCCTGGTCCGACAGCGCGGCCAGCGGGTCCTTCTTCGCGGCCTGGTCGCGCAGCCGGTGCAGCATCGCGGCCGTGGTCTGCGGGTCGAGCAGCGACTGCCCGCCGGCCACCGTGCGCACCGCGCCGACCAGGTCCGAGCCGTGGATCTGCTTGAGCACGTACCCGGCCGCGCCGGCCATGACCGCGTTGAACAGCGCCTCGTCGTCGGCGTAGGAGGTCAGCATCAGGCAGGCCAGGCCGGGCACCTTCGAGCGCACCTCACGGCAGACGTCCACCCCGCTGCCGTCGGGCAGGCGCACGTCGAGCACCGCCACATCCGGCTTCAGCGCGGGGATGCGGGCCACCGCCGACTCGGCCGTCCCCGCCTCGCCGACGATCTCGATGTCGTCCTCGGCGTCCAGCAACGCCGCCACCCCACGCCGCACGACCTCGTGGTCGTCCACCAGGAACACCCGAATCATGAACCGGACCCTAGCCTTCTCCGAGCCGCCGGAGAAGTGCCGAAGGTCCCGCGTGACCGTCCCGGTCTCAGCGGCGGGACATGCGACGCAGGGCGCTCCTGATCCTGCCGCCGAACGGCGCGCGCCGCCGCCGCGGCTGGGCGTCGCGGGCCACCCGCAGCTCCACGAGGGCCGTGGCCGCGTCCGGGCGCTTGGCCGGCGTGGGGTCGCGCATCCGCCGTACGAGGTCCATGACCTCGGGGGCGACGCCGCCGGCGTCCGGCTCGGCGTCCACGCCGGGCGTGGGCAGCTCGCCGGTGAGGAGCTGGAAGGCGATGACCCCGGCCG
Source organism: Microbispora bryophytorum (assembly GCF_006874465.1). Taxonomy (GTDB): domain Bacteria; phylum Actinomycetota; class Actinomycetes; order Streptosporangiales; family Streptosporangiaceae; genus Microbispora; species Microbispora bryophytorum. Next base: position 172,011 of record NZ_VIRL01000014.1, read on the forward strand.
AGTACACGTCGGCGGCGGGGGTCATCCGGTCGGGGCGCGCCCGGCATTCGGGGGCGACGTAGTGGACGTCGAGGATGTTGGGCAGCTCGTTGGCCACGGTGTGCTTGCGCGAGCCGGGCTTGGCGTAGTCGAAGCCGGTCAGCATCGCGTTCCCGTCGTCGGTGACGAGCACGCAGGCGGGGGTCAGCGCCCGGTGGATGACGTTGTTGGCGTGGACGTGCGCGAGGCCGTCCAGCATGTCCTCCATCACGCTGAGCTTGGCGTCGATGCCCAGCCTCCGCCCGGTCAGGTGCAGGTGCAGGGCCTGCCCGTGGACGTCATCGAGCACGAGCACGAACCGGCTCTCGTCGTCGATCGCGAAGAAGTCCCGCGAGCGTACGACGCAGGGGTGCGGCGGGATCTTCGCGAGCGACTGGTAGGCGTTGGCGATCCGGCGCTGCTCGGCCACCCGCCGGCGCTGCTCGGCCATCGGGTCGGCGCGGTAGACCCGCAGCAGCACGGTCCCGCTGGCCGGGGCCGTCGAGTTGACGGCGCGATACTCGGTGACCCGGATGTCGCCGCCGAGCTGCTCCTCCACCTCCCAGTTGCCGAAGCGCGGCGGCGCGGTCGAGCGGCGCACGGTGCCGTTCAGCGCCTCCAGGATCGCCGTGCGGTACGGCTCGGCGTCGCGGCTGCACCCGTGCCGCACCCGGGACGCGTCGCTGAGCATGGGGATGACCCCGGCGATCGTGGTGACGTGCCGGGCGTCGCGGCCGCTGGGGTCGACGAGGACGGCTCCGGGGGCGGTCAGCACCACCACGTTGTCGACGTACAACCGCTCCAGCTCGCGGTGCTCCTCGATCAGCAGGCCCTTCAGCGCCCGCGCGGTGCCGCGCAGCTTCGCGACCGGTGAGCCGAACGCCTCCCGGTGCTGGGGGAACCATCGCGTGCCCGACACCTCGAACCGGCCCCGGGCGCCCTTCACGTCGATCACCACGAGCGAGTGGCCGGTGAGCACGACCACGTCCACCTCGAACAGGTCCGCGCCGCGCGGGATCTCGATGTTGTGCAGCAGCAGCCAGTCGTCAGGGGCGTTGTCCCGCAGGTGGGCGATGACCCTTCGCTCGGCGTCATTGACGGGGCGTCCGCCACCGACGATCTGAGCCATCTCTGCCGCTCCGCCTCTCTGACCAGATTGAGAACTTAATCCTCCTAGGTAGCGGTATTCCCGCGCCACCACTGATTCCCCCGCATTGTCCCAGGGGAAATCTGGAACACCATCTTCGGGCCCGCTCCAGCCGGGCAACCACGAAGCGCGTGATCACCGATTGGTCGGGGATGTGGGTCATCGCGGTTTGTGGCGGCTGATGCCAGGAAACGGAGTATTTCATGCGAGTTGTCGTGATTGGTGCGAGCGGAAACGTCGGCACGAGCGTGCTCGCCGCCCTCGAGTCCGAGCCGAGCGTGACCTCGATCGTCGGGGTCGCCAGGCGGATGCCGAGCCGGCAGCTGGCGAAGACCGAGTGGCGTACGGCCGACGTCTTCCGGGACGATCTTGATCCGATCCTCGCCGACGCCGACGCGGTCGTGCATCTGGCCTGGCTGTTCCAGCCCACGCACGACCCGGTCACCACCTGGAACTCCAATGTGCTGGGCAGCAAGCGCGTCTTCGACGCCGCCGTCCGGGCCGGGGTCTCCGTCCTCGTCCACTCGTCGTCGGTCGGGGCGTACTCGCCGGGGCCCAAGGACCCGCCCGTCGACGAGTCCTGGCCGACCAACGGCTGGCCGAACGCCGCGTACGGGCGGGAGAAGGCCTACGTCGAGCGCATGCTCGACATCTTCGAGCGCGACCACCCGGACATCCGCGTGGTGCGGATGCGGCCGGGGTTCATCTTCAAGGAGGAGGCCGCGACCGAGCAGCGGCGGCTGTTCGCCGGGCCGTTCCTGCCGCGGCGGCTGATGCGGCCGGGGCTGATCCCGTTCGTGCCGGACATGCCGCGGCTGCGGTTCCAGGCGCTCCACTCGCGGGACGCCGGCGAGGCGTTCCGGCTGGCGCTCACCCGCGACGTGCGGGGCGCGTTCAACATCGCCGCCGACCCCGTGATCGATCCCGCCGTGCTGGCGGATCTGCTCGGCGCGCGGCTGGTGCCGGTCCCGGCCGCGGTGGTGCGCACGGCGGTGTCGGCCGGTTGGCACCTGCGGCTGATCCCGGCCTCGCCGGGCATGGTGGAGATGGTCCTGCAGATCCCGATCATGGACACCACCCGCGCCCGGCGGGAGCTGGGCTGGCAGCCCCGGCACAGCGCGGTGGACGCCCTGCGCGCGGTGATCGAGGGCATGCGGCGCGGTGCGGGCATGGAGACCCCGCCGCTCGCGCCCGACTCGAGCCGGAGGCGGATCAAGGAGGTCACGACGGGCGTGGGCACGCGGCCGTAGCAGGCCGCGGCGAGGGAGGCGCGATGGTGCTGCTCGACCCCGACTGCGTACGGCGGCTGCTGGAGTCGGCCGACCCGGACGTCGCGCTGGTCTTCGTCCGGGGCGAGTGCCTCGTGCTGCCGCTCGGTGAGATCGACGAGAGGCACCGCACGCTCGTGGTGGTGCGCCGCGCGGACCTGCCCGAGGCCTGCGGCGACGAGCCGGTGACGGAGGAGCGGGTGGAGGCGCTGACGCGGTGCCTCGAGAACGCCGTACGCGACCTCGGGTCCTGAAGCCGCCACCCGGCCGTCGATGCGTGACGAGGGCGTCACGCACGGTAACATCGTCTCGTACACCCCCTCTCGAAGTGGGCCCGGACGTCGTGTAGACGTGCCGTGGGCGGCCCTGACATGCCGCCCGATGCCGTCCTCTGAGACAAATGACGGCGTGTCGCGCGCTGACCCAAAATTCCGGAAAGCGCTGCGGACAAAACGGACAGCCAACTTCGCATCGACGGACAAATCAGGATCAAAAGCTATCGCATGCTGTGATCTGATCGTCACTCTTCGTACGGAACCTAGAATGCCGCTCGTATGCGTTGCGTGCACGGTGGGTCACCTGTGAACATCAGGGAAAGGTCCGGAATCCCTCCTACCGGGTCGGCGGCGCGACGGCGGCGGGGATTCCGCCCATGGCGCGCCCCGGACCGGCCGGGAACGGATTCCTGATCGGGCCGACCGACAGATCCGGGAGATCGATCCCGGACAGCGCATATGGGGAGGGGGCCCCGATGACTGCTATCAGGCCCCGCGCGAGCGGGGGACGCCGTCATGAAGGGCGGATTCACGACCCGGAGTTCGGCTCGTGGATCGGCGAGGTGGCCAGAGCGGTCCGGGACGTGGTTGACAGCACACCCCGGACCATCCGCCTCTGCGCCCTGATCGCGGTTGCCGCCGCGTCATGGGCATTCCTCAGGTAGCCGTCCAGCAGCCATGAGGAGGTGGTCGCGGACCCAGGTTAAGGCGGCCGGACAGCCGTGATGGCCCGGTTTACGGGATCGGGACGATACCCAGGGCCAACCAGGGCTCAATCCGGACTCAACCGGGCTCAACCCGGGTCCGCGACGGGCCGCGGTGCCGACAGGGCCGGCGCCCGCTCAGACGGGGCGGGCGCTGCGCCCGACGGGGGCGGCGCCCTCGTCGTCGGCGCCGTCGCCAACCTGCATCGACAGCCGGATCGTCGACTGTCCGGGGACTCGGTCGATGGTCACCGCGTCGCACAGCTCACCCATGAGCCACAGGCCGAAGCCGCGGTCGCCGCGACCGGTGGGCCGTTCGTCCGGCACCGCCCCGGGCCGCAGGACGCCGACGTGGTCGGCGACGTCGACGGCGAGCACGCCGCCGTCGCAGGAGATCGCCAGGGTGCCGGCTCCCCCTCCGTGTTCGAGCACGTTGATGGCGGCCTCGTTGGCGGCGATGACGAGGTCGTCCAGCCGGGAGCCGGTCAGGCCTGCCCGCAGGGCGTACCGCTGGATGTTCTCGCGCAGCGCCGCGAGATCATCCGTTATCGGCCACTGCCGGCGGTGATCCACCACCTGTCCTCCTCGCCGCTGTCTTCCTGGCTGGGTCTGCCGCCCGATGTCTTCGAGGCTACCGTCTCGTTACCCGTTCCCTGCCTTCACCTGGGGGTTGACCGCGCGCCGACCGCGGCGACGGCCTCCGCCAGGCTCGCCGCGAGGGTGAAGGCGCTGGTCAGTCCGGTGAGTTTGAAGATCCTCGTCAGCCGGGCGTTCAGGCTCGCCATCGTCACCGCGCCGTCGCGCTCCTGCATCAGCTTCCGTACGGACAGCAGGATCCGGATGCCCGTGGAGTCGCAGAAGTCCATGCCGCTCAGGTCGAGGACGAGCTCGCGGTGCTCCTCTCCGAGGGCCGCCTCGACGTCCTGGCGCAACCGTTCGGCGTTCGTGTAGTCCAGGGCGCCGTCGAGCGCGACGACCAGCACATGGTCGGCGACCGGGGCGGACACGGGGGTCAGTACGACGGCGGCGGTCACGGAGCACACCTCGGCGGACGTTGTGGGGACGGTCGGGCGTGGGGGGAAGGGGAAGACGGGACCTGGCCGGAGCCCCGGCCAGGTTCGCCAGTCTAGAGCAGCGGCCCACCTCCTAACCGGGGCGTACGGCCTGCGGAAAGCCGCGACGGAGGGCCAAGCCGGACGATCGAGCTGGACGGTCAAGAAACGCCATATGTGGGTTTTTGCCCGATAGTCAGGGGGAATGGGGGACTGACCGACTGGACCCCTCCTGAAAAGACCGCTTATGCCAGACGTGACAAGGGAGGTCCGGTTCGACACCGTGCACGGACCCTCCCTCGTCGCGCAGGCAACCGTGAGTCCGACGACGCTCACGCTCGGGGTCGAGGAGGAGTTCCTGCTCGCCGACCCGCGAACCGGGCGGGTCGTCCCGGCGGCGCGGGAGATCCGCGAGCGGGCGGCCGGGCCGGGGGCGGACCGGCTGGTGTTCGAACTGACACAGTTCCAACTGGAGAGCAACACCGCCGTGCACACCAGCCTGCGGGACCTGCACGGCGACCTGCTCGAAATGCGCCGCGCGGCCGCGGGCGCCGCCGCGAGCATCGGGCTCGCGCTCGTCGCGTGCGGCACCGCTCTGGACGGCAACCCGGGAGTGCCGCCCCTCTCGCCATGCCCTCGCTATCAGGCCATGCTCCGCGAGTTCGGGGCGATCATGGATGGTCAGGGCGTCTGCGGCTGCCACGTCCACGTCGGGATCGCCGACCGCGAGGAGGCGCTGCGCGTCAGCAACCACCTGCGGCCCTGGCTCCCGGTCCTGCAGGCGCTGGCGGCGAATTCGCCGATCGCGGACGGCAGGGACACCGGGTATGCGAGCTGGCGTGCGCCGATGATGGGCAGATGGCCGAGCGCGGAGCCGCCGCCGTTCTTCCGGTCGGTCGAGCACTACGAGAGCCTGGTGGCCGGCATGCTGGCCGGGGGCACGATCCTCGACCGCGGAATGATCTATTGGATGGTCCGCCCGTCCGATCATGTGCCGACGCTGGAGATCCGCGCGGCCGACGTGTGCCCGACGGCCGGGGAGACCGTGCTGCTGGCCGGGCTGGTGCGGGGGCTGGCCGAGACGGCGCTGCACGACGTGCGGGCCGGAGTGCCCGCCCCCGAGGTCGAGGACACCCTGCTGCGGGCGGCCTACTGGAGGGCGGCCCGCGACGGCGTGGACGGCGAGGCCCTCGATCTGCTCGCCGGAGACAGGGTTTGCGGAAACAGGGTGCCGGCCTGGCGGCTGGTCGACCGCCTGCTCGATCATGTGCGGCCGGTGCTGGAGGAGAACGGCGACTGGACGCCGTTGACCGACCAGATCGAGCGCCTGCGCCGCAGCGGATCCGGGGCGGCGCGTCAGCGCGCGGCGTACGCCCGGCGCGGCCGGCTGTGCGACGTGGCCGAGCTGCTCATGGCGCAGACGGCCGCCTCCTGCTGGGCCTGACCGTGCCGGACATGGGTCCGTTCCCTACCTAGCGCCGAGCGATAGCAAGCCCCCGCCCTCGGCGAGAGGGCGGGGGCGGCGGTCAAACGGTGAGGTCTGTCTCAGACCATGGACACGTCGTGCGATCCGGCCACCACCATGGCGGCGACGGCCTCGACGGGCGTGCCGTCGATGACAAACGTGTCGCGCAGCCGGGTCGCCTCAAGGACGATCTTCAAGATGCCGTGAACGCCGGTGAGCCGCATGGAACCGGCGGCCTTCTCGATTTCGTCCTGTGCGTCCAGCAGCGCTTCCAGGCCGCATGAGTCGCAGAACCGCAGACCGGACGCATCCGCCACGATCTTGACGCGACCCTGGCGGACGAGATGTCTGATCGCCCGGCGGAGCGTGTCCCCGCTGGCGATGTCGAGTTCACCCCGCAGCGCGACCACGACGGCCGGCTGGTGATCGCTCACAGTAATCTCGAGCTGCTGCGTTGTCATATACGCGCCTTCATCCATATTTATCGGGCGTACTGTCTTGAACGACGCTACCCGGCCGAGTGTCAGGTCTCGGTAATGCGCGACGGTCGATGGCATGCGGGTCCGTCCGGCAATCCCACCTGTATGCCAGATTGTGGCAAACAAGTAAAGAAGTCGGGCTTTGTGGCGATCTTTGACAGTGTCTCCCGAACCTTCCGGAATCAGGGCAGAACCCCTGTCCCGTAAGGGCTCCGGCCTTCGGATGACCGCCGAGGCGGGTGCCCGGACGCGGTGACCGCCGCGGGCCGCCCGGTCTCGCGGGGGTGGAGACTGGAGCACTTCAAACATACCAGCCGGCCAAACAAATGAGCCATATCCCCCCTTTCTTCGAAAAATGCTTACTCTTCCTATTCTTTCTTTATGGGTACATTACCGATGATTCGGGCGCACCTGCAGGGACGACGACGTATCCGCCGGGGCCGAGGCTGCCGTCGACGGGTCTGCCGGTGATCAGGTCGATGCCGTCGACGGGAACGGGCTGCTCGTCCTCCGTGTGGTTGATGGCGAAGACCCGGTCCCGCTGCCGTACGACCTCGACGCCGGGGGTGCCGCTCCCGGCCGGCCCGGCGTGCGCGAGGACGCGGGCGTAGCCGGAGTCGTCGAGCCGGGTCGAGACGTACCAGGCCGTGCCGGCGCCGAACCGGTGGCGCGTCACGGCGGGCCGGCCGCCGGGGTAGCGGGCGACCGCCTCCGCCCCCTCCAGGTGGACGACCTCGCTCCACACCGTCGCGGGGCCGAGTTCCGGCAGTTCGACCGGCTCGGCGAGCGGGCGGAACTCCTCCACTCGGACGCCGAGGATCTCGCGCAACGCCCCCGGGTAGCCGCCCAGCCTGATCCGGGTGTGCTCGTCGGCGATCCCGCTGAAGAACGACACGACGAGCGTGCCGCCGCCCTCCACGTACGCCGCGAGGTTCCGGGCGGCCGCGTCGGAGATCAGGTAGAGGCTCGGCACGAGGACGGCCCGGTACGCCGGCAGATCGTGCGACGGATGGGCGAAGCAGACGGCGACGCCCTGCCGCCACAGCACCCGATGGGCCTGCTGGGCGGCCGCGAGGTAGTCGATCTCGGCGCTCGGCAGGCCGGGCCCCTGGACGGCCCACCACGCCTCCTCGTCCCACAGGATCGCGACCTCCGCCTCGGCGACCGGCGGCCCGTCGAGTGACCCGCCGGCCGGCGCGGGAATGCGCCCCAGCGCCTCGCCCAGGGCGCAGACCTCACGGAAGACGCGGGAGTCCGGGCCGGCGTGCGGAACCATGCCGGGATGCCACTGCTCGGCGCCGCCGCGGGAGGCCCGCCACTGGAAGAACATCGCGCCCTGCGAGCCCCGGGCGACGTGCTGCAGGCTGTGCCTGGCGATCTCGCCGGGCTCCTTGGGCGCCGCGCGCGGGCCCAGCACATACCCCGTGGCCTGCTCCATCAGCAGCCAGGGCCGCCCGCCCGCCCACGATCGGGCCAGGTCGGCGGTGAAGGCGGTCTGCTCGGCCGCCGCCATGCCCCGCCCGGAGGGATAGTCGTCGACGGAGACCAGGTCCACCTCGCGCGACCACTTCCAGTGGTCGACGCAGGCCCAGCCGGCCAGCACGTAGTTGGTGGTGACGGGCACGCCGGGGGTCAGCTCGCGAAGCAGGTCGCGCTGCTCGGTGAAGTGGGCGAGCATCTCGTCGGAGACGAACCGGCGGAAGTCGAGCGCCTGCCCCGGATTGGGGAGATACTGCGTCGCCCGGGGCGGGGTGATCTGCGCCCAGTCCGAGTAGTGCTGCCCCCAGAACGCGGTCGTCCAGGCGTCGTTCAGCGCGTCGAGGCCGCCGTACCGCCTGCGCAGCCAGGCCCGGAACGCCGCGGCGGCGTGGTCGCAGTGGCAGGGCGTGCCGTACTCGTTGTGCACGTGCCACATGACCGGCGCGCGGTGGTCGCGGTAGCGCTCGGCGAGGGCCCGGGTGATCCGCATCGACGCCTCGCGGTACGCCGGGGCGCTCACGCAGTAGGTGTCGCGGCTGCCGTGCGTGAGCCGTACGCCGTCGCGGGTGACGGTCAGGGCATCGGGGTGCGCCAGGGAGAACCACGGCGGGGGAGAGGCGGTCGGGACGGCCAGGTCCACGCCGATCCCTCCGCCGGCGAGCAGGTCGAGCACCCGGTCGAGCCAGCCGAAGGTGTAGCGGCCCTCGGCCGGCTCCAGCCGCGACCAGGAGAAGACGCCGACGGTGACGAGGGTGACCCCCGCCCGGCGCATGAGCGCGACGTCCTCGGCCCACACCTCCTCGGGCCACTGCTCCGGGTTGTAGTCCCCTCCGTACCACAGCGGCATGCGCATCAGCCCTTGATGGCGCCGATGATGACGCCCTTGGTGAAGTGACGCTGCACGAACGGGTAGACGACCAGGGCGGGCAGCACGGCGACGGCGACGATGGCCATCTTGATCGCGAGGGTCGGCGGCGCGACATGGCCGAAGCCGCTCACGCCGACCGTGGCCGTCGGCAGCGGGTTGGAGTCCACGACGTACGACCGCAGGACCAGCGCCAGCGGCCACCTGCGGGTGTCGTCGACGTAGAGCATGGCGTTGAACCACGCGTTCCAGTAGCCGACCGCGTAGAACAGGCCGATGACCGCCGTGACCGCCTTCGCCAGCGGCAGCACGATCCGCCACAGGATGCGGAACTCGCCGGCGCCGTCGATGCGGGCGCTGTCGAGCAGCTCGCGCGGGATGTTCATGAAGAACGCGCGCAGCACGACCACATTGAACGCCGACACGGCCGACGGCAGGATCAGCGACCAGTACGAGTCCTTCAGCCCGAGCGAGGCCACCATCAGGTAGGTCGGGATCAGGCCGGGGAAGAACACGAACATCAGCAGCACGCAGAACAGGATCGGCCGGTGGAACAGCGTTCCCGGCCGCGACAGCGCGTACGCCCCGAGGACGCTCACGCCGAGGCTGACCGCCGTTCCCACGACGGTGACGCCGGTGCTGACCAGCACCGCGCGGCTGACCACGCTGTCGGAGAAGATCTGGCGGTAGGCGTCGAGCGTGATGCCGTCCGGCACCAGCACCAGGCCGCCGACCCGGTTCACCGTGTCGGCCGACGACAGACTGGTCAGCACGATCGTGTAGAGCGGCAGCAGCACGGCGAGCACGACGAGCACCAGCACGCCGCCCTTGCCGATCCGGCCGGCGGCCGATCCCGGCTCCTCCCAGGGCGCGAGCCCGGACACCTTCGTTGTGTTCATGATCGCGAATACACCCCTCGCTCGCCGAGGGCGTGCGCCACCCGGTTGGCCGCCAGGATGAGCACCAGCCCGACCAGGCCCTTGAACAGTCCGGCCGCCGCGCCGTAGCCGAAGTCGCCGGTGCGCAGGCCGGACCAGTAGACGAAGGTGTCGAAGACCTCCGACACCTTGCTGCCGACCGCGCCGCGCTGCAGCATGAACTGCTCGAAGCCGACGTTGAGCGCGTCGCCGAGCCGCAGGATCAGCAGCAGCACGATGACCGGCCGCAGGCCCGGCAGCGTGATGTGCCACATCCGGCGCCACCGGCGGGCGCCGTCGACCGCGGCGGCCTCGTACAGGTTCTGGTCGATCGTGCTGAGCGCGGCGAGGAACACGATCGTGCCCCAGCCGGCGTCCTTCCAGACCGTTTGCGCGGTCACGAGCAGGATGAACGTGTCGGAGTTCGTCATCCAGTCGATGCCCGCGTGCCCGTGGTCGCGCAGGATCTGCGCGAGGAGGCCGGCGCCGCCGAACATCTGCTGGAAGATCGCGACCACCAGCACCCACGAGAAGAAGTGGGGCAGGTAGACGACGCCCTGGATGAAGGCCCGCAGCCGCCCGGAGACCACGCTGTTGAGCAGCAGCGCCAGCGCGATCGGCAGCGGGAAGTAGAAGACGAGCTGGAACGCGGTGATGCCCAGCGTGTTCACCACCGCCCGGATGAACTGCGCGTCGCCGAACAGCTGGGCGAAGTTGGTGAACCCTATGATCGGGCTGCCCAGGATGCCGCCGCTGAACGGGTTGTAGTCCTGGAAGGCGATGACGTTCCCCAGCGCCGGGACCCACCAGAACGCGGTGACCAGCACCAGCATCGGCATGGCCATGACCAGCAGCGGCCAGTCCCGGCGCAGCCGCGCCGCGAAGGCGTCCTTCCGCGGGCCGGCGGCCGGGCCGGCCTGGGTCGCCCCGGGCCGGACCTCCGTCACGCTCCTCGTGTCCGCGTCGGCGCTCACAGCCGCCCGTTCTCCCTGGCGACCTTCATGTAGAACTCGCGGGCCTCGTTGCCACCCTGCTCCTGCCAGTCCTTGAGGATCGTGGCCCACTCCGAGACCGGCCGCTTGCCGCGGAAGATCTCGTTCATCTTGTCCTCGGTCGGCTGGGTCAGCCCGGCCATCTTGGACGGCCTCTCCACCCGGATGCCGACGAACGGGTCGTTCTCCAGGTATCGCGAGGCCGTCTGCTCCCAGCCGTGGTAGGCCTCGACGTAGCCGGGGTACTGGTTCTCGGTGATCGCGCCGGGCCGTCCGGACAGGAACAGATACGTCGGGGCGACCTCCTTGCGGCCGAGCGCGGTCTGCTGGACCTGCCCGTCCTTCAGCGTGAAGTGCCTGCCCTCGACGCCGTTGTTGATCAGGTCGTACTCCTGGGTGCCGTACGGCGCGGAGCACCAGTCGGCGATGCCGAGCAGCTCGCGGGTGCGGGCGTCGCCGAGGCCCTTCCTGATGAAGCAGAACATGCCGGCGGGCTCGTTGCGCCACACGATGACCTTGCCGCCCGGGTGGGCCGGGTAGGGGTCCACGGCCCGCACGTCGATCTTCGGGTTGCCGGGCAGATAGTTGCCGAGGATCTCGTGGATCGCGCCGAGCCCGTCCTTGTACATGACGAGCTGCCCGGTGCCGAAGAGCTCCTTGTGGTCGGCGAACTGGTTGGCCACGACGTCCGGATGGACGTATCCCGCCTCGAACAGCTTTGTCAGGAGCTCGATGGACTGCTGCCACTCCGGCGTCTCGTACTTGTAGATCAGGGTGCCGTCGGGCTGCTTGCGCCACTCGCGCGGGGCGCCGAACGCCCGCTGGACCTCCTGGTCCATGCCGCCGAACGCCCAGCGCTTCTTCTTCGGGTCGGTCAGCTCCCTGCCCAGGGTGAGCAGGTCGTCGGCGCTCTTGGGCACGGACAGGCCGAGCTCGTCGAGGATGTCCGTGCGGACGATCGTGGCGAACGGGTAGGGCGCGTTCTGCCACGGGATCCCCTGGAGCACGCCGCCGAACACGCCGTACGTCCACGCGGCGGTGTCGTAGTTGGCCAGCAGCGGGAACTCCTTGGCCTTGTCGCCCGCGAGGTAGGGTGACAGGTCGGCGAAGAGCTTGTTGGCCGCCTCGGTGAAGTGGGCGATGGAGTCGATGTTCCAGCCCGGGATCTGGATCATCTCGGGCACGTCGCCGCTGGCGAGGATCGTGTTCAGCTTGTCGACGTAGGTGTTGCCGTCGGAGATGTTGAACCGGACGACCCCGCCGAGCCGTTCGTTGACGGCGTCGTAGTAGGAGTTCTCGCCGAGGCCGGGAGGGACGGTGCCCCACAGCGGGGTCATCGCCCTGACCTCCGCGCCGCTGGTGATCGGCTTGGTGGTGACGGCCTGGACCATCGTGCCCGGCCTGGTCAGGAAGCCGGGTTCGACGAACTCCGAGCCGGGCAGGTCGGGCGTCAGGCCGGTCACCTGGAACGGCACGCGGGTGGGCACGAGGCCCTTGAGCTTGTCGGCGGCGACGGCGGTGCCCTTGGACGCCTCTTTCTTGGCCGCGCAGCCGGTGAGGCCGGCGGCGGCGAACGCGCCCGCGCCGACCATCCCGAGAAATCCGCGGCGGCTGGTCAGGGGGCCGCCGGGAGGTTGGCTCATGGGTGCGGTCCTTCCGGGAATCGAGTCACTTAGTTCGTCAATTGGCCAAACAAACTAACCCCGTGAGCGGGGCGGCGACAAGATTCCCTGAAACGTTCACAGCCATCGCGGCCGGTGGGCATCCCGCCCTGCGGGCGCCCCGGCCGGCCGCGTGAGACGTCAGGCGCAGCCGACGCGCCGGGTGCTCAGAGCGATGTCGTCCACCCAGACGTCGTACGCCGCGGGGGAGGGGTTCGGCTGGTAGAGCTGCCAGCCGATCTTGACGGTGTCGAAGCGGGGGAAGACGAAGTCGACGTCGTTGCCGCCGTGGGCGCGGGTGGACACGGTGAGGTCGGGCTTGGGCACCCCGTCGAACCAGAGCGAGATCGCGTTGTCGGCGGGGTCCATCCGCCACTCGACGCACTGCCACCCCCCGGCGTTGGAGGGGGCCGACTCGCGCCAGTTGGTCCAGTCGCCGGTCGGGCCGCCGTCCGCGCCGACACCCCACAGGTCCTCGCGCAGCGTGGGGACGTACTGGCCGCCGAGCGGCCGGACGATCTCCGGGCCCGCGCCGGTGGCCTCGACCAGCGTGTAGTGGGCCCAGTCGGGCGCGGTCGGGAACGCCTTCACGCGCAGCCGCAGGCGGCCGTAGAAGCCGTTGCCGGGCGGGGCGAAGTCGTCCACCTTGAGGAATGCCCGCCCGTTGCCCTCGGTGTGGACGTGCAGCACCTTCTGCCCGCGTTCGGCGTGCTCCACGGTGAGCGTGCCGTGCTTGGTGTCGACGCCCCAGCCGAGGCTCGCCGCGCCGCCGACCGGCAGCGACTGGAAGTCCTCGCAGAACAGCGTGCCGCCCTTCGCGCAGGTCCCCGGCCCGTGTGGCGGGGGCGGGGGCGCCGCGGAGGCGGCCGGCGCGGCCGTCAGCGGCAGCAGCAGAGCCAGACAGGACAACACCACGCGTGACAGTCGTCGCACGACGCGCTCCTTTTCCCGGTGACAACGGCAGAAGTAAGGTACGTCAGTTGGGAGCGCTCCCATAGAGGCGCGTGGAAGATCGATGAAAGGGAGGGATCGCGCGGATAATCTACGCGTGAAAGGACCTTCCCGGCGATTATTTCTCCAGCTCGGCGGGCTCGCCGCGCTGGCCGTGGCCTGTGCTGCCCCCCGTGAGAAGGCCACCCCTGAGAACGCCGGAACCTTCATCCTGCTGCGCCGCCGATGGCGGGAGGTCACGCTCGGCTGGCCGGGGACGTTCGACCCGGAGCGGGAGCCGTACCGGACCCGGCTGGCGCGGCTGGGCGCGCAGGCCGCCCGGCACCGCGACGCGATGACGCCCACGCGCCGGTCGCTCTGGCCGGACCTGCCCTTCCCCTCTCTCGACGCCACGCCGGCGCGGCTGCGGGCGATGGCCCGGGCGTACGCGCTGCCGGGCACCGGGCTGACCGCCGAGCCGGGCCTCGGCACGGCGGTCGCCGCGGGCGTCGAGCACTACGTGCGGCACGTGTACGCCGAGCAGACCGGCAACTGGTGGGACTGGCGGATCGGGACGCCCAGGGCGCTGCTCGACGCGGCCGTGCTGGCCGCCCCGCACCTGACGGACACCCAGGTCTCGGCGCTGTGCGAGGCGGTGGACACCTTCGTGCCGGACAGCCGCCTGGACGACTACGAGGGCAACAGCACCGGGGCGAACCGGGTCGATCTGTGCACGGTGACGCTGCTGCGGGCGATCGCGGGCGGCGACCCCGGCCGTGCCGCGCTCGCCGCGTCGGCGCTCTCCCCGGTGTTCCCCTACGTCACCGAGGGCGACGGCTTCTACCGCGACGGCTCGTTCATCCAACACGGCTCCGTCGCCTACCAGGGCGGGTACGGCGCGGTGCTGCTGACCGGCCTCGCCACGCTGTTCGCCGTGCTGCGGGGCACGCCGTGGGAGATCACCGACCCGGCGGCGGGCACCGTCCTCGACGCGGTGGACAGGGCGTTCGCGCCCTTCGTCCACGACGGCGCCTGCATGGACCTCGTACGCGGACGGGGCATCGACAGGCGGTCGTACGGCGACCACAGGAGGGGCAGGGAGATCGCCGCGGCGGTCCTGCTGCTGGCCGAGACCGCCCCCGACGCGGAGCGGGCCCGCTGGCGGGCCATGGTCAAGGGCTGGGCCGTACGCGACACCGCCGAGCCCACCGGGCACCGCCTGTTCCCCATGAGCGCCCGCGCCGTGCACCGCAGGCCCGGCTGGTGCGCGGCGGTCAGCATGGCCTCCTCCCGTGTCGCGCACTACGAGCACGGCAACGGCGAGAACCTGCGCGGCTGGCACACCGGCTCGGGGATGCTCTATTGGTGGACCACCGGCCAGGGGGATCAGTACTCCGACTCCTTCTGGCCCACCGTGGACCCCTACCGGCTGCCGGGCACGACGGTCTCCACCCGGCGGCTGCCGGACGGCGCGGGCGGCGGGTGGGGCGACACCCGCCCGCCGGCCGAATGGGTGGGCGGCACGACCGACGGGGTGTGCGCCGCCGTGGGTCAGCACCTGTTCGGCCTGGAGAGCACGCTGGAGGCGTTCAAGTCGTGGTTCTTCCTCGACGACGCCGTGGTCTGCCTCGGCGCCGGCATCGCCTGCCGCGACGGCCTGCCGGTCGAGACCGTCGTGGACAACCGCAGGGCCGGCGCCCGGCTCACCGTGGGCACCGGATGGGCTCATCTGGACGGCCACGGCGGTTACGTCGTGCCCGCCGGGCAGTCGCTGCGCACGCTGCGCGAGGACCGTACGGCCGCGGGGGTCACCCGGCCCTACGCGACACTGTGGCTGGACCACGGCGTGGACCCTGGCATGGACAGTGGCGCGGCCGGTTACGTCTACCACCTCATGCCGGGGGCGGGCCCGGCGGAGACCGCCGCCCGCGCCGCCGATCCCGGCTGGGCCCGGGTGCTCGCCAACACCTCCGCGCAGCAGGGGATCGAGGTCCCGTCGCTGGGCGTCACCGCGGTCAACTTCTGGACGGGCGGCCGGGCCGGGGGGCGGGCGGGCGGCCTGACGGCCTCCGATCCGTGCGCGGTCCTCGTGCGCGACCTCGGCGACGGCACGGCCACGGTGACGGTGGCCGACCCCCGGCGCGCCCTCGACGAGCTGACGGTGACATGGGACCGCCCGGTGGCCGGGGTCACGCGGGGTCACCCGCTGCTGCGCCGCGTGGAGACCGGCGCCCGGCTCGCGCTCACGTTCGGCGGGCTGGCCGATCAGCAGGGCGCCTCCTGCCAGGTGATCGTGCGACTCGGCGTTTCGACAGCCTGAGCGGAGCGGGGCATCATGAACGCCGTGTCCACCCTGCCCGATGACCTGGACGACGCGCTGGAAGCGTCGCTCGGACGCTTCCCGGCGGCCGAGCTGACGCGAAGCGTGCAGACGCTCATCCGGCAGTACCGGGAGGGCTTCGACCGGAGCGTGCCCGCGCTGAGCTCGGAGGTCGCGGTCGCCGCGTACGCCGGATACCGCATGCCGGCGACCTACAGCGCCGTGCGCGCGGCGCTGCGCCAGGTCGCCCTGTTCGCCCCCGGTTTCGCGCCGCGTACGCAGGTCGACGTGGGCGGCGGCACGGGCAGCGCGCTGTGGGCCGCGAGCGCGGTCTGGCCGACGCTGCGCACGGTCACCGTCCTGGAGCAGTCCCCCTCCGCCATCGCCTTCGGGCAGCGGCTGGCCGGTCACGCCCCCGCGGCGGCCGTACGGGAGGCGCGCTGGCAGCGGGCGTTCGTCGACCGGAGCACGCCCGCGCCGGTGGCCGACCTGGTCACGATGTCCTACGTGCTCGGCGAGCTGTCGCCCGCCGTCCAGGAGGACGTGGTCGGGTCTCTGGCGTCGGAGACGGCCCGCGCCGCCGGCATGCTAGTGATCGTCGAGCCCGGCACGCCCGCCGGCTACGCCCGGATCGCGGCGGCCCGGCAGCTCCTGACGAAGTCGGGCCTGCACCTGGTCGCCCCCTGCCCGCACGACGGACAGTGCCCGATCCGCCCGGACCAGGACTGGTGTCACTTCGCGGTCCGCCTCAGCCGGACCGCCCTGCACCGGCGGATCAAGGACGGCACGCTGAGCTTCGAGGACGAGAAGTTCTCCTACATCGCGGCGTCGGCCCGGCCGTGGCCGCGAGCGGAGAGCCGGATCCTGCGCCACCCCCTCAAGCGCAAGGGACTGGTGACGCTGCGCCTGTGCACGGCCGAGGACGGGCTGGCCGACCGCGCGGTCTCCAAGCGCCAGGGCGAGACCTACCGCGAGGCGCGCGACGTCGTCTGGGGCGACGCCTGGCCGCCACCCGCCAATGAGTCACCGAGTCCGGCAGGCCAGGAAGGAGACAGTTCAACGATTTCGTAGGATAGGGCAAATCATTCACCGGCCAGGCGGGCCCGCCCAAGGCCCCGGCCCGGTGCGACGGAAGGAGCTCACGGTCAGCACCGTCGACGCGCCAGGCAGGCTGATGCCGCTCACCTCCGCCCCGGAGGCGAGCCGTCTCGCGGCCGTGCGCCGCTACGCGGCCCTGGAGACCGCCTCCGGCGCCGCGCTCGACCGGGTGGCCGGCCTGGCCGCGCGGATCTTCCACGCTCCCTTCGCCACCGTCACGATCGTCGGCGACGACACGGTCCATGCCATCGCCGCGCACGGGCTGCCCCCGCGCCGCGGGCTCGTCGAGAGCCTGTGCGCCGCGGCCGTACGGCACGGCGGTCCGTACGTCGTCCACGACGCGCTGCTGGACCCTCAGGCGGCCGGCGACCCGGCGGTGCGCGGTGAGCCGGGCATCCGTTTCTTCGCCGCCGCGCTGATCACGACGCCGGACGGCGAGGCGCTGGGCAGCGTCAACGTCATGGACGTCCGCCCCCGTGAGGCCGGCGACGAGGAGCTGGACTGCCTGCGGGACCTGGCCGGCCTCGTCATGGACGAACTCGAGGTGCGGCTGGCCACGCACCGTACGGTCGAGATCGAGAGGGAGTTGCGCGCGGGCGCCGAGCGGCTGGCCCGCACTCTGCAGCGCACCCTGCTCCCGCCGGTGTTGCCCCGGGTGCCGGGACTGCGCGCGGCCGCCGCCTATCACCCCGTCTCGGCCGACGAGGTGGGTGGCGACTTCTACGACCTGTTCCCCCTCGACGGCGACCGGTGGGGGTTCTTCCTCGGCGACGTCTGCGGCAAGGGCGCCGACGCCGCCGCGCTGACGTCGCTGGTCCGCTACACCCTGCGCGCCGCGGCGGTCTACGACGCCGACCCGCACGCGGTGCTGGCCAATCTCGACGCGGTCCTGCAACAGGAGCACGCGGGCGGCGAGGCCCCGGTGCCGTACTGCACGGCGGTCTTCGGCGTCCTGCAGCCCGACGATGACGGGTTCGGCGTCACGCTCGCCACCGGGGGCCATCCCCCGGCGCTGGCGGTGCGGGCGAACGGCCTCGTCGAGCCGATCCACCCGGCCGGGGGTCAGCTGATCGGCATCCTGCGCGATCCCCACTTCGCCCAGGTGAGCGCGCGTCTGAACGCCGGCGACGCGCTGCTGCTCTACACCGACGGCCTCACCGAGGCGCGGACGCCGACCGGCTCGATGCTCGACGAAGACGGACTGACCGCCTACCTCGCCGCCGCCAGGCCCACAAGCGCCGACGCCCTCCTCACCACCGTGCACGACCTGATCACGGCCCTGGGCAAGGGGGTCTCGGACGACACCGCGATCCTCGCCCTCTCCGTCCCGCCCGCCACTCGAACGCCGTCCTCCGGGAGTCTCGGTGCAGCATGACAACGGTCTGACCGTCAGCCTCCAGCCGCATACCTCCGGGCCGCACCTGCTCGTCGTGGCCGGTGACCTGGATCATCACACGACTCCACGCCTGCGGGCGGCCCTGGAGGAGGTGAAGTTCGGTCCGGACGCCGACCTGGTGATCGACCTGTCCGGCCTGACCTTCTGCGACTCCACGGGTATCGCCACGCTGGTCGCGGCCCACCAGCGCGCCGCCGACGCGGGCGCCGCCCTGTTCCTGGCCGGCCTGGACGCCGACATCGCCCGCGTCTTCCAGATCATGGGCCTGGACCAGCTGCTCTCCTTCTACGACAGCCCGGAAGAGGCCGTACGCGCGCTGAGTGAATGACGCTGAGTGAGTGGGGCGGGTGAGGGCTACAGGGGCGCCGCGACGGCGACCGCGATGTTCTGCCTGATGTCGCAGTGGCTGGTCCGGCGGCAGAAACCGTCGGCCACGCTGGTCGCTCCGCCCGCGGTGCTGGCCGCGGTGTGCTGGTGACCGCGATTGCGCGTGGGACTGCGCAGATAGACGATGTTCCGGTTGCGGGTGCCGTTGCCGACGGACGCCGGGCCGTCTCCGTCCCCCCGCCCGGCCCGCGCGTGCGCGGGAGCGGTGAGGAGGACCTGCGCGGCGGCGGCCGCGACCGCGACGAGGACGAGGACGAGGACGACGGCGAACGGCGGGACACGCCGAGATGCACCGCAGGAATGAAGCATCCGCCACCACCCGTTCGAAGCCCGGTCACTCGAAGCCTCGTCACACGGTAGCCTCCGCCGGGGTCCGGCCGATGTCTTCGACGCGCCGGGTCCCGCCACGTTCCCGGCGCGGCGCGTCAGCGCCCGTTGATCACAGTGCCGCTCGTCCGGGGAGAGCTCTGGTTGCGGCCCCGGAGATTCTGGGAGCCCCTGCAGCCGGGCCGGCGCAGGCAGTTGGAGGCCTGGGTGTTCACCGAGGCGTCCACGCCCGTGACGACCTGCTGGGCGCCCGACATGTTCCGCTGGCTGCCGACGAGCAGGGAGTTGAGGTTGTTCTGGCCGTTGTTGATCACATACCTGGAGTTGGCGCCGTTTCCGTCGCCGCCGCCCCGGCTCGTCGCCGCGTCCGCGCTCGCGGGGGCGAGCGCGAGGCCGGCGCTCGTGAGCGTCAGCGCGGTCAGCGCCAGCAGTCGCGCCGCCGGGCCGGTGAGCGCGTGCCGCCCCCTGTGACGAGCCATGTTCCCCCGCGCCTTCCCCGTCGTCCGTAAAGGAGATCCGCTCGTACGGACCTTCCGGGCATCTACCCCGGGCAGCCGCGCCGGTCACGGCCGCTGGACGAGGATTAGGACCTCCCAGCGGAACGATCTCCGTTGGGCTCTGGTCGCGGGCCGGCCGTGGAGGCCCGGCCTCCGGACGACGATCCGCTGTGCCGCCGGGGTCGCGCCTCCGGAAGGCGGACCACGTCGCTCTGCCGGTCCGACGCGCGCACCCGCTGGGTCAGGTCGCAGAGCCGGGACCACCGGCGGCACATGATGCTCTGCGCGTTGGCCAGGCCGCCGACGCCGATCGTGTTCTGCTGGATGCCGGTCCCGCTTCGCGCGCTGCCCACCGTCAGCTGACTGACGTTGCGGACCCCGTTGCCGAGGCGGACGGTGGCGCTGTTGCCGTTGCGGTCGCCGTTCCCGGTGGCGGAGGAGGGTGAGGCGGCGAGCGCCGCCGTCGCGATCGCGACCGCCGCCAGGGCGAGACCGTCGCGCATCAGCGGTTCACCGCCCGCGCCCGGTTTCGTCGCTCGGTCTCATCGCCCGAGGGACTGTGCGCCCGGGGACTGTGCGCGCGGACGTTCTGCGACAGCGCGCAGAGCCGGCCGCGCGGCCTGCACAGTCCGCCCTGCACGCTGCTGAGCCCGCCCACTTCCGCCGAGAACTGGTGGAGGGCGCCGCGCAGGTGTGTGCTGCCCATCGCCACCAGGTTGCGGTTGGCCGAGCCGTTTCCCACGCGTACGGCGGAGCGGTTCCCGTTGCCGTCACCGGCCGCCGCCGCGCCCGCGGGCGCCACCAGAGGCAGTGACAGGGCCAGTGCGAGGGCGAGCGCCGTCGCGGGCCGTCGCGGCAGGGAGCCGGGGAATGCCCTGAGGGTGTGAGTGATCGGCATCGAGGTGGCTGTACCCCGCCCGCCGGTTCGCGTCCCGCCCCCGGCGGAAACCGGGCCGGATCATGCCCCGATCGACGAACGGCCGCCCCTTGGGTGAAGGGACGGCCGCTCGGCGGTTATCGGCGGGTCACCTCGTACGTCCGCGGGAGCGACCGGATGCCGCCCCTGATCGGCGCCCGGTCCGCCTCGCCGGCAGACGGCCGAGCTACTTGCCGAAACCGGCGGTCAGGCCGCTGAGCAGCTGACGGCGGCCGACCGTGTAGAGGATCAGAATCGGCAGGATGGTCAGCACGACGGAGGCCAGCACAGCGGGCACGTTCACGCCGTAAGGCCCGCCCTGGAACGCCGCCAGCGCCAGCGGGAGCGTGCGCTTGTCGGGGCTCTGGGTGAGGATCAGCGGCAGCAGGAACCCGTTCCAGACCTGCAATGCGTTGTAGATCGACACCGTCACCACGGCCGGCCGCGTGAGCGGGAAGGCCAGGCCCCACAGGGTCTTCCACTCGGACGCGCCGTCCAGCCGCATCGACTCGAACAGTTCCTTCGGCACGTCCCTGATGAAGTTGGACAGCACCAGCACCGACAGGGGGATCGCGAAGGCGATCGACGGCAGGATCAGCGCCGTCAGCGAGTCGTAGAGCTGCATCTTGATGATCAGCAGGTAGACGGGGATGACCGTCGCCTGCAGGGGGATGGCCAGGCCCATGAGGAACAGCGAGTTGACCCCGCGCAGGAAGCGGTTGGCGCCGCTGCTCCGGACGATCGCGTACGCCGCCATGAACGAGAACAGCACCGACGGGATCACCGTGCCGATGGCGACGATGAGGCTGTTCAGGAAGTACAGCGGGAAGTCCATCTCGATCACGAGCCGGTAGTTGTCCAGCGTCGGATCACCGGGCGGCACGAACGGGTTGGTCAAGTAGTAGTTGGACTGCGTCTTGAGACTGGTGATCACGATCCAGTAGATCGGGATGAGCACCACGGCCAGCCAGAGCCAGCTCACCAGCCCACCCAGCCAGTTCGGACGCTGCCGGCTCTTCGCCGGATGGCGTCCGTGCGCCCCGGACGTGGCGGGGCGCTTGGCCGCCCTCGATGTGTGGGTCGTGGTCACGGTCAGGCCCCTTCCAACTGACTGGCGTAGGGGTCGCGGCCGCCGATACGGCGTAGCAGCAGCGCCAGAGCGAGGCCCACGAGGACGAGGATGACACCGATCACGCAGGCCGCTCCCATGAGGTTGGCCTGGAAGCCGCGCTTGTACATGTCCAGGGCGAGCGCGCGGGTGGCGTCGCCGGGGCCGCCCTCGGTCAGCACGAAGATCAGGTCGAAGAAGGTCAGGGAGCCGACGAGCATCAGTGTCGAGGACGTGATGATCGTGTACTTGAGCTGCGGCAGCGTGATGCTGAAGAACATGCGCACCCGTCCCGCGCCGTCCAGTTCCGCGGCCTCGTAGAGCGAACGCGGGATCTGCCGTACGCCGCCCTGGTAGAGGAGCGAGTGGAACGGGATGTACTGCCACGACACCACGAAGATCACGACGCCGAAGGCGAGGCCCGGCTCGCCGAGCCAGTCCTGGGTGAGGAAGTCGAGGCCCAGCCCGGCGCCGATCCCGAAGTTCGGGTCGAGCAGCGCCTTGAAGGTGATCGCGATGGCCGCGGAGCTGAGCAGCAGCGGGATGAAGTACAGCACCGCGAG
The DNA here is from genome assembly GCF_006874465.1 of Microbispora bryophytorum. Taxonomy (GTDB): domain Bacteria; phylum Actinomycetota; class Actinomycetes; order Streptosporangiales; family Streptosporangiaceae; genus Microbispora; species Microbispora bryophytorum. The sequence goes on from NZ_VIRL01000014.1 coordinate 193,875, forward strand.
CAGTTCGCGGTAGCGCTGGTGGCCCGCCAGGAACACCCCGATCAGGATGCTGGCCGGGGTCTGGAAGCCCCAGGAGAGCAGCATGATCAGGAACGTCACCCACAGCGCGTGGGGCAGGCCGGGGTCGGTGAGCACCTGCCGCCAGCTTTCGAGCCCGGTCAGCTGGATCTCGCCCAGGGTGTCCCAGGACGTGAAGCTGAGCAGCAGGACCCCGATCAGCGGAATCAGCGCGAAGACGGCGAAGGCCACCAGGGCCGGCAGCGCCAGCCAGGGCAGGACGCCGCCGCCGCGCGACGCGGCGGCGGACGACGTCCTTCGAGCGGTGATGGCGGACATGCTTACTTACCGATAACCGCGTTCATGTTCGTGGCGAACTGCTGGGGCGAGATCGACATCTGGAACAGCTTGGCGATGTTGTCCAGCAGCACCTCGGCCGCGGTCGGGCTGAGCGCCTGGTCCCACGACTGGGCGAACACCTTGGCGTTGCTGGAGACGCCGTAGATGAAGTTCAGGAACTCGGCGTCCTTGGAGCCGGCGAACAGGCTGTCGGAGCCCTTGACGATCGGCACGCCACCGGTGCCGACCCAGTCCTTCTGCTCCTGGTCGTCGAGCACGCCGGTGGCGAAGAACTTCTTGGCGATCTCCTTCTGCTCCGGCGTCGCCTTCGAGGAGATCGACAGGTACTGGCCGGGGTTGCCGACGGTGCTGGTCGGGTCGCCCTTGCCTCCGTCGACCCCCGGGAAGTTCATCCAGCCGAGGCCGCCGCTGGAGACGATGTCGCCACCCTGCTCCTGCTGGATGCCGTACGACCAGCTGCCGTGCAGCATCATCGCGGCCTTACCGGTGTAGAGCAGCGCCTGGTCGGCGTTGGAGTCGGCGGTGACGGAGGAGAAGCCCTTGATGAAGGCGTTGGCCTTGATCAGCTCCTGCATCTTGGTCAGGGCCTCGATGGCGAGGGGGTTGTTCCAGGCGTCCTTCTCGCCGTCGAAGACGGCCTGGAACACCTCGGGGCCGCCGATGCGGTCGAAGAGGAACTCCAGCCACATCATGTTGGTCCAGCGCGACTGGCCGGCCAGGGAGAACGGCGCGACCCCCGCGTCGTTGAACTTCTTCACCAGGTCGAGGATGTCGCCGTACGACTGCGGCGGCTGGGCCCCGACCTTCTCGAAGACCTTCTTGTTGTAGAACAGGACGATCGGCTGCACGGTCTCGCACGGCATCGCGTAGATCTTGCCGTCGATCGTCGCGGCGCCGAAGGCGCCGGGGAACAGCCGGTCCTTCACGGCGGCGTTCTCGCCGAACCACGAGGTGAGGTCCTCGACCTGGCCGGCCTGCACGTAGCTGCGCAGACCGCCGCCGCCCCAGCCCCAGATGATGGTGGGCGCCTGGTTCGCGCCGATCGCCGTCTTGATCTTCGTCTTGTACGCGTCGTTCTGGATCGTGGTGATCGCGATCTGGCCGTTGGGGTTGGCCTTGTTGAACCGATCCACGGACGCGGTGCGGGGAGCCTCACCGGGCGGGCCCTGGAGGAACCAGTAGGTGGCCTTGCCCCCGCCGCCACCACCACCGGCGGCGCCGCCGCCGCTCGCGCCTCCGCCGGCCGGGGCGGGGCCGGACGTGCCGCAGGCCGCCAACGCGGCACCGAGGGGGAGGCCCATGGAGAGGGCGAGGAAGGTGCGGCGGGATGAGTTCGTGGACTCCACGCTGATCTCCGTACGTCGAACGCCGAGGCTGGCCGCGGCTCGTTGAAAAGTACTCGGACGTGGTGGGGGGCGACGTGGATCGGCACCCCGGTGCCACTGTCCACTCCTTCTTGAAGTCAGCTCGTTTCGAAATATTTCGACACAAGCCGCGTGGCACGCCAATCTAGATTTGCGGTACGTCACTGTCAAGAGCGCTCTCACGAGTTCCCCAGCTCATCGTGATGCGTGTGTAAAGTACCGACGAACAGGCGTCACGCCTGGTGATCATGGTTGGCCTGAAGATTGCCGACAGAACCGACCGCGATGCCGAAAAGTTTCGAAACCTTTTTTGAGGAGACCAAATGACGGCCCCAGATCGGACGCACGCGGCGGACGGGACGCTCCGGGCATGGCAGGACCCGGCACTCCCCGTGGCCGACCGGGTCGAGGCGCTCCTCGCCGAGATGACCCTTGAGGAGAAGGTCGGCCAGCTCGGCAGCCGGTGGTTGGGCAACGACATGCAGGCTCCCGAGGAGGCGGAGCCGGAGAACGCGCTCAATGTGGCCCCCATGCAGGATGTGTTCGCCGCCTCCGGCACGGTGCCCATCGAGGAGGCCGTACGCGATGGGCTCGGCCACCTGACGCGGGTGTTCGGCAGTGCCCCGGTGACGGCCGTGGAGGGCGCGGCGGACGTGGTGCGGCTGCAGCGCGAGGTGGTGAAGCAGTCCCGGCTCGGCATCCCGGCACTGGTCCACGAGGAGTGCCTGACCGGTTTCACCACCTACGGCGCGACCGTCTACCCGGCGGCCATCGCCTGGGGCGCGACCTTCGACCCCGAGCTGGTGGAGCGGATGGCCGCCGCCATCGGCAGGGACATGCGGGCCGTGGGCGCCCACCAGGGCCTGTCGCCGGTGCTGGACGTGGTGCGCGACTACCGGTGGGGCCGGGTCGAGGAGACCCTGGGCGAGGACCCGTACCTCGTCGCGATGCTCGGCGCGGCCTACGTGCGCGGCCTGGAGAAGGCCGGGGTCATCGCCACGCTCAAGCACTTCGCCGGCTACTCCGCCTCGCGGGCGGCCCGCAACCACGGCCCGGTCCCCATGGGCCGCCGCGAGCTGATGGACATGATCCTGCCGACGTTCGAGACCGCCATCGCCGAGGGCGGCGCGCGCTCGGTCATGAACTCCTACTCGGACGTGGACGGCGTGCCCGCCGCCGCCGACCCCTGGCTGCTGACCGAGGTGCTGCGCGACGAGTGGGGGTTCACCGGCACGGTCGTGTCGGACTACTGGGCGATCGCGTTCCTCGCGAAGATGCACCAGGTCGCCGCGGACCACGAAGAGGCCGGGGTGCTCGCGCTGACCGCGGGCATCGACGTCGAGCTGCCCGACACGCTCGGCTTCGGCCGGCACCTGGTCGAGCGGGTGCGGCGGGGCGAGCTGCCCGAGGACCTGGTGGACCGGGCCGCGCGCCGCCTGCTCACCCAGAAGGTGCAGCTCGGGCTGCTCGACCCGGACTGGACGCCGGAGGGGTCGGTGGCCGGCGCGGACACCGTGGACCTCGACTCGCCGGACAACCGGGCGCTGGCCCGGGAGCTGGCCGAGCGGTCGATCGTGCTGCTCGACGCGGGCGACGCGCTGCCGTTGCTCGGGGAGGGGCGCCCGGGGCCGCGCCGGGTCGCCGTGGTCGGGCCCTGCGCCGACGACCCGCGCACGTTCATGGGCTGCTACGCCTTCCCCAACCACGTGCTGCCCCGCCACCCGAACCTCGGGCTCGGCGTGGAGGCGCCCAGCCTGCTCGACGCGCTGCGCGCCGAGCTGCCGGACGCCGAGATCGTCCACGAGCGGGGCTGCGACTGGCGAGACGAGGACCGGTCCGGCTTCGCCGCCGCGCTCGCGGCCGCCCGCGAGTCCGACCTGTGCGTGGCCGTCGTCGGCGACCTCGCCGGGCTGTTCGGGCAGGGCACCTCCGGCGAGGGCTGCGACGCCGAGGACCTGCGGCTGCCGGGGACGCAGGAGGACCTGCTGGTCGAGCTGGCCGCCACCGGCACGCCGGTCGTGGTGGTCGTGGTGTCGGGCCGGCCGTACGCGCTGGGGCGGGTGCGCGAGGGCGCCGCCGCGATCGTGCAGGCGTTCATGCCGGGTGAGGAGGGCGGGGCGGCCATCGCGGGCGTCCTGTCCGGACGGGTGCAGCCCAGCGGGAAGCTGCCGGTGCAGATCCCGCGGACGCCGGGCGGGCAGCCGGGGACCTACCTGCAGCCGCCGCTGGGCTCCGACAGCCACGGGATCAGCAACCTCGACCCGACGCCGCTGTTCCCGTTCGGCTACGGCGCGTCCTACACCGCCTTCGAGGTCGGCGACCTGGAGATCAGCGACTCCGAGGTCTCCACCGACGGGGAGTTCACCGTGTCGGTCCGCGTGCGCAACACCGGCGGCCGGGCGGGCGAGGAGGTCGTCCAGCTCTACCTGCACGACGTGCTGGCGCAGGTGACCAGGCCGGTGCGGCAGCTCGCCGGGTTCGCCCGGGTGCGGCTGGAGCCCGGCGAGAGCGCGCGGGCGACCTTCGTCGTGCACGCGGACAGGACCGCCTTCACCGGCCGCGACCTGCGGCGGATCGTCGAGCCCGGAGACGTCGACGTCTTCGTGGGCACCTCCGCGTCGGACCTGCCGTGCCAGGGCCGCGTACGGCTGACCGGCCCGCTGCGCCACGTCGGCCACGACCGGCGGCTGGTCACTCCCGTGGAGGTGCGATCGGCGGCGGGTCCCGATCAGGGAGGAACAGATGCCGCCCAGTCGTAGGCGGGCCACCCTCGCCACGGTCGCGGCCTCGGCGGGCGTGTCGGTCGCGACCGTGTCGAAGGTGCTCAACGGCCGCAGCGACGTCGCGCCGGAGACTCGTTCCCTGGTGCTGTCGCTGCTGGAGCAGCACGACTACGTCGCGCCGCCGCAGCGCCGGGGCGAGGTGGCGCCGGACACGATCGAGGTGGAGTTCGACGCGGACCTCAACGCGTACTCCACCGAGATCGTCCAGGGTGCGGTGCAGGCCGGGGCCGACCTCGACGTGGCGGTCGTGGTGAGCATCCGGCGCAACGCCGACCGCACCGCGGGGTGGGCGCGCGAGCTGGTCGCGGCCGGACGGCGGGCGCTGGTCGCCGTCACCGGCGAACTGACCTCCGGGCAGCTCGCCGCGCTGTCACGGGCGCGGCTGCCCCTGGTCGTGATCGACCCGCTGAACCTGCCGCGGGCCCGGGTGACCAGCGTCGGCTCGACGAACTTCGCCGGTGGCCTGGCCGCGACGCAGCACCTGCTCGGGCTGGGGCACCGGCGCGTCGCCTATCTGGGCGGCCCGGCCACCGCGACCTGCAACCAGGCCCGGCTGCACGGGTACCGGGCCGCCATGGAGGCAGGGGACGCGTCCGTCCTGCCCGGCTACGTGCGGACCGGGCACTTCCACTACCACGACGGAATGACGGGCGGAACGGCCCTGCTCGACCTGCCCGAGGCGCCCTCGGCGATCTTCGCGGGCTGCGACGACATCGCGCTCGGCGTGCTGGAGGCGGCCAGGGCACGGGGGCTGCGCGTGCCCGAGGACCTCAGCATCGTGGGGTTCGACGACACGCAGATCGCCCGGATGGCCTCGCCGCCCCTGACCACCGTGCGGCAGCCGCTGCGGGAGATGGGCGCCGTCGCGGTGCGTACGGCGCTGCGCCTGGCGGCCGGGGAACAGGTCGAGTCCCACCACGTCGAACTCGCGACGGAGCTCGTGGTGCGCGGCTCGACCGCACCGGCGCACACTGGCTGGTGAGGCTCGGGGAAGCAAATCCGCCGAGCGAACGTTGCATGATGCAATAGTCACCGTGCAATAGTCACTGTGCAATGGTCACTGCGCAGTAGCCGCGTGAAAGTTGGTGGTCTCGATGACCGTCCAGGCAAAGGCACTGATCACACTCCTCCCCTCCGACCAGGGCGGCCTGCCGCACGAACTTCCCTCCCGCACCCAGTCGCTGGTGATCTGTGCCTGCACAGGGGAGGAGGACAGCCGGCTGAGCCGACCGTTCCAGGCGGCGATCACGGCGGACGACGAGGAGCCGCTGACCCCCGGAGACCGGCTGCACGTGGTGACTATCGCGACCACCGACGACGACGCGGTCGAGTACCTGCGCCCCGGGGAGCGTTTCCGCCTGTGGTGCGGCCACGACGTCGGCAGCGGGATCGTCTCCCGCCGCCTCATCTGACCGTCCGGCCGGGTCCTCACCGCGGCCGTGTCCCACCCCGGCGGGCGCGCGCGTAGGCTTGTCTCGCGCCCGCCACCTGCGGGAATGGGAGGCCAGCCCGCTGGGGGAGGCGATATGGCCGAACAGTCGCTACCACTCGCCGCGCATCTGCGGCTGCACACACACGACGTTGACGAGGCCCGTGCGCGGGTCGGAAACGAGCTCGGCGACCACGGGCTGCGCCCGGTGAGTTCGGGGATCCACCTCGACGCCCGCTTGAACGGGATGACGTTCGACGGAGTGGGGTTGTACTCGCTCCGTTACGGCACGGAGGTGCTGATCACGCCGCAACCGGTGGACAGCTACCTGCTCGTCGAGATCCCGCTGGCCGGCGCGGCGGAGGTGTCCCACGGCCGTGATCGGATCGTGTCGACGCCCGAACTCGCCTCCGTGCTGTCGCTGACGCGGCCCATGTCCATGCGATGGGCCCCCGGCCACGAGTCGATGATCGTCCGCTTCGACCGGGCGGTGCTCGAAGCCCACCTCGGCAAGCTCCTGGGGCGCACGCCCCGCAGGCCGCTCACCTTCTCGCTCGGGCTGGACCTGACCCGGCCCCCCGCCCGATCGTGGCTCTCGGTCGTCGAGCTGCTCAGGCGAGAGGCGGAGACCGGCGGCGCCATGCTGGAGCAGCCCGTCGCGCTCGGGCAGCTGGAGGGGCTGCTCATGACACAGTTGCTGCTGGCCCAGCCCAGCAACTACAGCGAGGCGCTGTCGGCCGTGCAGCCCCGGGTCGCGCCGACGGCGGTGGAACGGGCGGTGGACGTGATCGAGGCGCGGGCGGCGGAACCGCTCAGCGTGGAGGAGCTCGCCGAGGCGGTGGGCGTCGGCACGCGGGCGCTCCAGGAGGGGTTCCGGCGTCAGCTGGAGACGACGCCCATGAGCTACCTGCGGGAGGTGCGCCTCGAGCGGGTGCGCGCCGAGCTCAGGGTCTGCGATCCGGGCGCCACCACGGTCACCGACGTCGCCTACCGGTGGGGGTTCGTCCATCTGGGGCGGTTCGCCCTTGCCTATCGCCGGCGTTTCGGGGAGTCGCCGTCGGAGACGCTGCGCCGCTGAGCGCGGGCGCGGGGCCGCTCAGCGGGCCGGCAGGTCCGCCCACCACGTGGTCGTGCCACAGGGACGGTGCACGCAGCCGTGCCGGATGGCGAGGGCGTCGACGACGACGGCGCCGCGCCCGCTCTCGTCCGGGGGCGCCGCGGCCCCCGGCCACACCGGTGCCGCTCCGGCGTCGGTGACCTCGACCCGGATGACGTCGTGATCGCCCTCCGAGCGGAGGAGGAGCCGGAACTCGGCCGGCGGCAGGGCGTGGAGCACGGCGTTGGTCACCATCTCGGAGATCACCAGCACGGCCTCCTGCGCGGCGTGCCCGGGCGTTCCCCAGGCCACCAGGACGCCGAGCGCACGGTGTCGCAGGCCGCAGATCTCCTGAGGAGAGTGCGGCACCGGACACGTGTATCCGGAAACGACCGTCTCGGCCGTGCGGGCGCCGGCGCGCTCCATGGTCTGCGAGTTCATCGTGTCGTGCTCCTTCGTCACCAGCCGGCACCTCCATCGGCGAAGCGCCCCCGACGCTTCGTACCGCGGTGCGTCAAACGGTCGGACAGGGCGTCACTTATCGCAGATTAGGCATGCCGCAGGACCGCCTGCTATCCCCAAGGCGAGGGCGGGTATCCGTATAACGAACCATTACCTGACGTCGTGGAGGGTGGCGCGCTCATGGGCCGGACGAGCGAGTAGCCACCCTGACGAGCCTCGCGGTAAAGGCTCTCCCTGCTGCGGTGCGCGCTCCGGTGCCGGGTCGCGTCGGCGCGGAGGTGGCGGGCCGTCCTGCCCAGCCCGGCAGGCCGCTCCCGGGCGCGAGGGAGACGGATCAGCGGGCGGACGTGGTCTTCGGGGCGTTCAGCCGCTGACGCCGGAGCTGCTCGGCGAACTCCCTGGCCATCGCGAGCTGCTCGCGCAGTTTGTCGGCGCGTTCCGCGACCGCCCTCTCGAACAGCTGCAGCCGGGCGAGCAGGCCGGGTTCGTCGTCGTCGCGGGCGAGTCGGTCCGTGATCTCCAGCAGGTCGCGCATCTCCTCCAGCGTGAACCCCAGCGGCTTCATCCGCCTGATCAGTGCCAGGCGCTGCACGTCCTGCTCGCTGTAGAGCCGGAAACCCCCCTGCGTGCGGGCGGGCACGATCAGGCCGACCTCTTCGTAATGGCGGATGGTGCGCAGGGACAGCCCGAGCCGCTCGGCGACCTCGCCGATCTGGGCCAGACCTTCAGGCATCGCTCCGCTCACCTTTCCTACCGCCGTGGTCACCGCCCCCATGCGGGTACCGCCGCCACCCACGGCCTACCCTCACGTACGGGTGGGGTTTCGCGGGACGGCTCCCTGGAACTCTTCGGCGAATACACCTGTCGTCCAGGAGCCCGGCTGGAGGGGAGCACAAGCATAAGGCCCCTGACCCGCCCCGGTGGAAGCCGGCGGCGGCGCCGCTCCCACCGCGACGGCGCGCCCGGCGAGGGGGAAGGCCAGGCGGGCCGTGCGGTGGCGTCGCCTGCGACGGACGAGCACGCGGCGAAGCGGAGTTCCATCACAAGCGGGGCAGACCCTACTCTCACGGCAGGTTATAGGGCAATGACCGCCCGGCGGCCGGCGCTCGCGATCAGTAGGTGCTGGGCTCCGGATCCTCGACGCTCCACATCACCGTGCCGTCCGGCCGGACGCACCGTCGGCGGACCCGGGTGACCAGTTGCGTCGGCAGTTGGAGCGCCGCCACCCAGGACCCGTTCCTGCTCCGTTCGAAACAGATGTTGTCGCCGTTGACGACGACGCGGTCGGCGGTGAGGGTGCGCTGAAACCCGCTGTACATCATGACGCGGTAGACGGACATCGTCCTCCTCTCCACGTGCGGTCTCTCGTGTGGCCGGACCCGCCGCTGAGGAGGCTCCCGCGCGGGCGGGCCCCGGTGGGCGGCGGGGCCGCCCGGACGCCTGGTCTTCCGGCGGTGACGACGCGGGGCGCGGGGACTGGACGTCGCGGGACGGCAGCGCGTCGGCCGGGAGAACCACGTGACCAGCCCTCACCCTACTCTGACGTCAGAGTAGGCGAACCCCGAGGGCGGAGGGGCACAGGGCGGGCGGAGGGGCACAGGGCGGACGGCACACGCCCCCGGCGTTCTCTTCGCGCCAAGCCGGATCACCGGCCATCACACGTGAGCGGGGCCCGCGCGGGACGTGACGGGCGGTCTGTCCGCCGCCGTCCCGCGCGGGCCCTGTAGCGCACTCTCCCTCTCTCGCTTACCCCCGGGATCGGGTGTCATGCGCGGTTCTTGCCCACCGGTTGCCGCGGTCGCCCGGTCAGCTCGTCAGCAGGCCGATGCCGAGGGTCAGCACGCCCGCCGCCAGGCAGAGCGCGCCCAGCCAGAGCAGCATGATCAGACGGTTCGGCCGGGTCACGTCCCGTCCGATGGACGACAGGAAGAACCCGGCGGACATCAGCACGGCGGCGGCCGGCACGCCGAGCCGGGCGATCCACAGGGTGGCGCCGCCGAGGCCGGTGGCGTCGACGAAGAGGAGGCACACCAGCCCCAGGGTGACCAGCACCCCCGCGTGCGCGTGGCCGGCACGGGCGAACGTCTGCTGGAAGGGCGTCATCGGCACCGCGCCGCGGACGATCCGGGTGAGGAACCACCCGCCGAACTCGATGGTCACGATGGTCAGCAGGACGACGCCGGCGATCACCTGGGTCGGCTGGCTGAGCTGCAGGGGGGTCATGGGATCTCCTGTCCGAACGTGATGGGGCGTACGGGGACGGCGGGGGGGGGGGGGGCGTCAGCGGCCGGTGTCCAGGGCGGTCTCGGGAAGGCCGAGTGCCCGCGCGAGCTCGGCCAGCTCCGCCTCGAACAGATCGCCCTTCTCGTCGCCGACGACTCGCGGAAGGCCGAGCGACTCCAGGCAGACCATTCCGTAGAGCCGCATCCAGCAGCGGGTGAAGGCGGCCGCGGCGGCCGTGGAGGGCATTGAGACCTCCAGGATCCGGACGAGCCGCTCGGCGAGCGGCTCGATCCGGGGCGCGCGAGGCCAGGGAGCGGGGGAGGCGCTGCCGTAGTCCCGCCAGGCTCCGGCGAAGATCTCTCCGAACAGCCTGCCCACCTGGCGGCGCGCGCGGCCGACCGCCTGGTTCTCCTCCTCCGGCGGGGACACGACCAGGGAGAGGTGGAACTCCCGGGGGTGCTCGACCCCCCAGCGCCGCAGCGCCCTGCTCGCGACCACGAGTCTGCCCGCCGTGTCCGCCTCGTCCACCTCGTCGGTCCTGGCGGCGATGAACTCGGTGAGCTCGTCCAGGATCGCCACGATGACCGCGTCGAGGAGGGCGCGGTGGCCGTCGAAGTAGCGGTAGACCCCGGGCGGGGTCATCCCCATCTCCCGAGCGACCGCCCGGATCGTCAGTGCTTCCGCGCCCTGGGTCGTCAGGATCTCGCGGCTCACCGCGATCAGCTCGCGCAGCGTGGCGTCGCGCACCCTCTGGCGTCGTGAAGGACCGGTCGTCGAGGACCCCTCCATCGGCCTGTCTCCCTTCTTGTGTTTACGCATGTTAACTCTAGCATCTTGCAGTAGCTGACGCGTTTATGCGACGCTGACGTTATCAACGTTCGCGGCAAATCGCCCGCCCGGCCCCTGGAGGCTCCCTTGACCACCGACTCCGGCACAGCGCTGCGCTCCAGACCCCCCGCCCCGGCAACCGCGCCCCTGGCCGGCGCCGCCGAGCGCGACCGTGCCGTCGAAGTGCTCGGCGACGCCTTCGGCGCCGGCTACCTGACCAAGGGGGAGTTCGACGAGCGTCTCGACGTCGCCACGCGAGCGCGGCACCGCACCGAGCTCGACGTCCTCCTCGCCGACCTGCCGGCCGAGCTGCGTACGTCGAGGGACCGGGCGCGGCGCCGGGCCCGCAAGGCCAGGGCGGCCAGGCTCGGCGTGCGCATCCACGCCGGCGTCTATGCCGGCACATCGCTTCTCATGGTGGCCGTCTGGCTCGCCGTCGGACGGGCCGCGGACGTCTGGTATCCGTGGCCGATCTGGCCCGTCCTGGGCTGGGGCATCGGAGTGCTCGGCCACGCCGTGCCCGTGACCCTGGCGGTCCGCGCCCGCGAACGCCGGGGGAAGACATTCAATTCAATCGCTTGACTTACCGCACCGATTCCGATGCGGTGGTGAGGGTGACGGAAAGGTTACGGGCCGAACGGGTCAGCGTGACCCGCGAGCGGATTCTGTCGGCGGCGGAGCGGCTGTTCGCCGAGCACGGCGTGTTCGCCGTGTCCAACCGGCAGGTCAGCGAGGCCGCGGGGCAGGGCAACAACGCCGCGGTCGGCTACCACTTCGGCACCAAGGCGGATCTCGTACGCGCGATCACCCGCAGGCACGCCGAGCCGGTCGATCGGATACGCGACCGGATGCTGGCCGACGTCGGCGACTCCGCCGACGTACGCGACTGGGTGGCCTGCCTGGTCCGCCCGGTCACCGAGCATCTGGCCGCGCAGGGCAACCCGACCTGGTATGCCCGCTTCCTCGCCCAACTGGTGACCGATCCCGCGCTGCGTGCGATCGTCGCCGAGGAGACGCACGCCTCGCTGCGACGGGCGGCGGACGGGTTAATCCGCTGCCTGCCCGAGCTGCCCGCCGAGGTCCGGGCGGAGCGCGGCGAGATGACGCGGCAACTGATCACGCACGTGTGCGCCGAACGCGAGCGTGCTCTCGCGGAAGGCGCCTCCACGTCCAGATCCAGCTGGCACGGCACTGCCACCGGGCTGATCGACGCGCTCGTCGGACTGTGGCTCGCGCCCGTTTCCCGGGATCGGTGAGTGTCACCTCGCCGGACGCACGCCCGCCTCGTCCTCGTGGTGGCCGACGAGGCCGAGCAGCCACCGTCCGGGCGCGGCCAGCCGGGCCCGGACCCCGTCGTGGAGCAGCAGCCAAGCGACCCAGCCGACGGCGAGCACGGCCCAGTACGAGATCAGCCGGTAGAGCGCGACGACGGCCACCGCCATGCTGCCGGTGACGCCCGCTCCGACGAACGTGGCGGCCATGCCGAGCTCGGTGACGCCGAGCCCGCCGGGGATGACCGCGACCGTCGCGGCGACCTTGCCCGCCACGTAGCCGAGCAGCACGGTGTGCGGCCCCAGCGCGACCCCCGCCGCCGCGCATACCGCGGCCAGGCAGGCCACGTCCATAAGCCAGTTGGCCAGCGCAAGAACAGCGAGGACCAGGCGGTCGCCGCCGGCGGGCCTGAGCGCGTCCCTGGCGGCGAGGATCCGTGGGGAGGCGCAGGAACGGTGCCCGCCGGGCCGCCGGCGCAGCCGCACCACCGCGACGGCGGCCGCCGCGACGGCGCCCAGCGCGATCAGCGCCGGGCCCCGGGTCGCGTCGCCGCCCAGCAGCGCGACCAGCCCCAGCACGGCGAAAGTGGCGGTCGAGTACACGGCACTGAGCACGAGCGTCGCCACCGACAGTGGTTTGGACGCACCGAGCCGGCCGAGCTCACGGATGGTGAAGGCGGCCGAGAGCACCGGCCCGGCGGGCAGGGAGCTGGACACGGCGTTGCGCGCGTACGTGACGGCCACGGAGCGCGGCCGGGTGAGCCTGACGCCGCCGCTCCTGAGCAGGCGGCGCAGCAGCCCCGCGAAGAGCCTCATCGAGAGGCCCTCGGCGACCACGGCGACGGCCAGCCAGCCCGGGTTCACGCCTCGAACCGACGCCCAGACCGCGTGCGGGTCGGGAATCCTGTCCCTGAGGGCGAACAGTGCGACTCCGGCCACGCCGACGACGGCGGCGCCTCTGAGCCGGCGCGCTGCGTGGGCGACGGAGGCAGGGGACATGCGCGGGTTCTCCGTTGCGCGATCGGGGTGGTGCGCGCCTAAATCAAGCGACTGACTTACGTTAGCATCGCGGTTTTCCCCGCTCAGGAGCGGATCCGGTCTTCGTGCTCCCGCTGCCGCAGCCGAGGTGGCGGGTGAGAACGGTGATCACGCCCGCTCCTTCTCCGCGGCGACGCGCTCGGCGTAGTAGCGCGCGGAGCGCTTCGGCGTCCTGCGGAGCGTGTCGTAGTCGACCCGGACGATGCCGAACCTGCGGTCGTAGCCGAATGCCCACTCGAAGTTGTCGAGCAGCGACCAGGCGAAGTAGCCGCGGACGTTCGCGCCGCGCGCGCGGGCCTCCAGCGTCGCGTCGATGTGCGCCCGCAGATACTCCGCCCGCTCGACGTCGTCCACGTAACCGTTCTCGTCGGGCACGTCGGCGTACGCGGCGCCGTTCTCGGTGATGTACCAGGCCGGACCGGGATACTCCCGTTCGAGGCGGAGCAGCAGATCCGTCAGCGCGGCGGGGGTGACCTCCCAGTCCATCGCGGTGCGCGGGACGTCGCGGCGCAGAGCCACCGGCGACGGCCAGCCGTTCTGACCCACCGGCCCGGCCTGTACGGCCTGCGAGGAGTAGTAGTTGACACCGAGCACGTCCAGCGGCTGCGCGATCAGCGCGAGGTCGCCGTCCCTGACCGGGAGCGGGCATCCCAGCTCGTCGAGCTTGTCCGCGATGTCGGCCGGATACTCACCCCGCAGCAGCGGGTCGAGGTACAGCCGGTTGTCGAACCCGTCCGCCCAGCGGGCGGCGGCGACGTCGGCCGGGGAGTCACTCGCGGGGATCTTGGGCGCGAGGTTGAGCGTGATGCCCACCTCCAGCCGGTCGGAGCGGCCGCTCGCCTCCGCCCTGTCGCGGATCGCCCGGGTCGCCAGCCCGTGTCCCAGCAGCAGGTGGTGGACGGCGGTCATCCCCGCGCGGGCGTCCTGGCGCCCCGGGGCGTGCTGGCCGGTCATATAGCCGAGGAAGGCCGAGCACCACGGCTCGTTCAGGGTCGTCCACTGGTCCACCCGGTCGCCCAGCGCGTCGTAGGCGATGGCCGCGTAGTCGGCGAAACGGTACGCGGTGTCGCGGCTCGGCCAGCCCCCCGCGTCCTCCAGGGCCTGGGGGAGATCCCAGTGATAGAGCGTCACCCACGGGCGGATGCCCTTGGCCAGCAACTCGTCGACGAGACGGTCGTAGAAGGCGATCCCCGCGGGGTTGCCCCCGCCGGTTCCGTCCGGCTGCACCCGGGGCCAGGCGAGGGAGAAGCGGTACACGTCCATCCCGAGTTCGGCCATGATCGCCACGTCCTCGGGCATGCGGTGGTAGTGATCGCACGCGACGGCTCCGGTGTCGCCGTCCGTCACCGTGCCAGGAGTCGCGCAGAAGGTGTCCCAGATGGACGGGGTGCGCCCGTCCTCGGCCACGGCGCCCTCGATCTGGTACGACGAGGTCGCCGTGCCCCACAGGAAGTTCGCATGCTGCGTCATCGGTCAGATTTCCTTCACGAAGGTAGTTATCAGGTCCCGGCCAGGCAGTGTGTCAGAACATCGAGCTCGGCGGACCGGCGCCTGACCTTCGAGCCGTCGATCACCCACACCGTCTCGCCGGAGGGACGTCGACGGCGTCCGGGCGCGTTCAAGCTTCGGTCGCGATGGGGTCGGTGACCCGTATCCATGGGTGCGTCCTGCCCGGCGGAAACGCCCTCCGCTTTCTATCGTGTCCCCTGAAGTGATCTCTGGTGCTGCCGCCCATGCTCTGGGCGTTGACATATTCGGGGGACGAGCATGCGACTCAGGCCGCTCGCGTTGGTTTCGGGAATCGCGCTCGGGTTGGCGGTGCTGACCGGTCCGGCCGCCACGGCCGCGGACACGACGGTGACCTTCACGGTCACCTCGGGTGCGTTGACGATCACGGCGCCCGCCGGTCCGGTGAGTCTGGGCAGTGCCCAAGCGGGCGGCACGGTCAGCGGGCCGATCGGCACGATCACGGTGACCGACGCCCGAGGCGGTGTGCCCACCTCGGACTGGACGGCGCGGGTGTCGTCCTCGGCCTTCGTGGGTCCGAGTGACACGGTCCCGGCCTCCGCGGCGACCTACACGCCGGGTCCCGGCTCGTTGGTCGTCGGCAACGGGACGCTGACGCCCGGCCCGGGCGGGACCCTGGACGTGCAGCGGGTCGCGATGACCTACACCGGCGGCACGGGCAACAGCCAGGCGGCCTGGCAACCGACCGTCTCCGTGAACATCCCGCTGGCGGCCGGTCTCGGCACCTACACCGGCACGGTGACGCACTCTGTTGCCTGATCGACTCATCGGCTGGGTCGCGGGCGTCCTGCTCGCCGTTCCGGGTGCGGGCACGGCAGGCGCGGCGCTCGCGGCCGTCCCGGGCCCCTCCGCCGTGGCCGCCGCGGCGGCCACGGATCGGGGGGACCCCGGGCAGGGGCTGGGCATCCGGCTGGTCGACGCACCCGTCGCCCGCCGCGCCGACCCCCGCGCGCTCAAAGGCGTGGTCGATCACCTCGATCCCGGCACCACCATCAAGCGGCGGATCGAGGTGTCCAACACCAGCGGCCACCGGATGCGCGTCTCGCTGTATCCGGCGGCGGCCGACATCCGCGGCCACGCGTTCGTCTTCGCCCCCGACCGGACCCCGAACGAACTGACGACCTGGACCAGCATCGCGCCCGCGGAGATCGACCTGGCCCCCGGGCAGGCACGCCGGGCCTGGTTCACCACCCGCGTGCCGTCCGCCGCGTGGAAGGGCGAGCGGTACGGGGTGATCTGGGCGCAGACCACCGCGGAGCCGGACGAGGCGCACAACATCGGCCTGGCCAGCCGGGTCGGCATCCGGATGTACCTCGACATCGGCCCGGGCGGCGAGCCGCCGTCCGACATGAGCATCGACCGTCTCACTCCGGAGCGGGACGCCACCGGCCGCCCGGTCCTGGCCGCTCAGGTGCACAACACCGGCGGCCGGGCCCTGGACCTGTCCGGCTCGCTGTCGCTGTCCGACGGGCCGGGCGGGCTGCGCGCCGGACCCTACCCGGCGCAGCTGGGCGTCGCGCTGCGCCCGGGCGAGACCGGGCGGCTGGCCGTCGTCATGGACGCACGGCTGCCTGAGGGCCCCTGGAAGGTGGACATGGTCGTGCAGAGCGGCCTGATCAAACGCGAGGTCTCCGCGACCCTCGTCTTCCCCAAGGCCGGTATCGGCCGGCCCGCCACCCCGTCCGGCGCGTCGCGGCTGATCCTCCCCTCGATCGTCGTCGCACTGGGTCTCGTGGCCGCCGGTGTCCTGACCTGGCGCCGCCGCAGGGCCGGATCCCATCCCGAACCCCGAAGGGCATAAATGCGCAGACGCACCAACCCCCTCGCCACCGCGATCGTCCTGGCCGCCGCCCTGCCCGCCCCCTCGGCGTCCGCGACTGTCGCACCGGCCACCTACGTCCTGGCCAGGGCGGGAGAGCTGACCATCACCGCTCCCGTCGCGGTGTCGCTGGGCAGCGGGCCACCTGGAAGCCAGCGCAGCACGCAGATGGGCACGGTGACGGTGACCGACCGCCGCGACCCCGGCTCGGGCGCATGGACGGCCACCGTCTCCTCGACCAACTACACCCGCACCACCGCGCCGGTGGTCACCATCGGCCGGGCCAACATGAGCTACTGGTCCGGCCCGGCGAGCGCCACCCAGGGTGGCGGGACCTTCATCCCCGGTCAGCCGACCGCCGCGAGCAGGGTCACCCTCGCCGCCCCGCGGACGGCGTTCTCCCACACCGCCGTGGCGGGGATCAACAACGCCAGCTGGAACCCCACCCTGGTGCTGTCGATCCCTTTCTCCGGTGTGACCGCCGGCACCTACACCGGCGTCGTCACCCACTCCGTCGCATGATCACGGCCACCGGCGAGATCGCCACAGTCGGACGATGTACGTCTCTCAGGGGTGATACAGCCACCTAGGACGCTCATACAACTTTCGTCCCGATTACAACTGCTGTATCCCCTTCTGTTGCGCTGCTCTGTGATCTTTGTGCGTGGTCGGGCCCGTCCTGCCGCCCGTACCCGCAGCAGCACTACTCACAGGGGGATGACACATTGGGTGCATTGCGCAAGGCCGCGGTCGTCGCGGTGCTCGGCGGCGTGATGGTCGCATTGCCGGGGATCGCCTCGGCCGACGCCGCCCACGGCAAGCCGGCCAACGGTCCTGGCAACGGCCCGGCCAACGGCCCGGCTAACGGCCCTGGCAACGGCCCCGGTCACGGGAAGCGCGTGCTCGACCTCCAGGCGCACCGGGGCGGCGCCGCGCTGATGTCGGAGAACACGATTCCGGCCTTCGCCAACGCGCTCGAACTCGGCGTGAGCACCCTGGAACTCGACATCGCGATCACCGAGGACGGCAAGGCGGTCGTCTCACACGACCGGCAGATCGACGGCCGCAAGTGCAAGGACACCGCTCCGGCTTTCAAGGGCGACCCGGAGTATCCGTACGCCGGCAAGTTCATCAAGGACCTGACCGTCAAGCAGATCAAGACCATGGACTGCGGCCAGACGCTGGAGGTCTGGCCCGGCCAGAAGCCCGCCACCGGGGCCCACATGGCGCTGCTGACCGAGGTCTTCGACCTGGTCAAGGCCTACAAGGCCAAGGACGTCATGATGAACATCGAGACCAAGTACGAGGTCGGGACGACCGAGACGCAGCCGCGTGAGATGTTCGTCCAGGAGGCCGCGAAGGAGATCCGCGAGGCCGGGATGCTCAAGCAGGTCACCATCCAGAGCTTCGACTGGGGCGCGCTCATGCGGATGCACCAGGTCGAGCCGCGGCTGCCCCTGGTGGCGCTGACCAACCCCGTCTACGACGGCATCCCCGGCCTCGAGATCTGGCTCGGCGGCATCAACCTCGCGGACTTCGGCGGCGACCCACTGAAGGCGATCAAGTCGTTCGGCGCGTCGGCGTTCTCGCCGCTGCCCGGCACCCCCGAGGGCGGCGAGGTGGGCGACGCCGACTACAAGCCCTACGTGACCAAGGCGCTGGTCGACGAGGCCCACCAGCTGGGCATCAAGGTCATCCCGTGGACCGTCGAGGAGAAGTCGACGATGAACGCGATGATCGACGCCGGCGTGGACGGCATCATCACCGACTACCCGGACCGTCTGCGCGAGGTCATGGCCGACCGGGGCCTTGAGCTGCCCAAGAGCTACCACCTGAAGAACCACGGGCACTGATCGCCGATCAGGATGATGGTGCCGTGGGCGACCGGGGCGTAGTCGTGCCATCCGCACCGGCCGGGATGCCTCATTGAGCACGGCCATCGTTGAGCACGGCCACCGTTGAGTACGGCCACTGTCGAGCCCGCCGTAGCGGAGCTCGGCGGTGGCCGCTCGATACCGGCGGGGGTCCGGTCGTGGTCTCGGAGTGATCGAGCGCACCGCCGGCCGCCTACTGCGGCGTACGCGGATGGTGCGGACCTTCGCAGGACGCGGCTGCAGAGAAGCGGGGCAACCATTGCCGGAGCATCGGCCTCCGGGCGACATAGACGCCGGAACCGAAAAAAGTGCGGGTCGAGATCGATCTCGACTCCGCACTTTCCGGCAATCCCCATTGGGGATCTGATCGGTGTCCGAGGGGGGACTTGAACCCCCATGCCCATCACTGGGCACTAGCACCTCAAGCTAGCGCGTCTGCCTATTCCGCCACCCGGACGTGGTGCCTCACGCAGGATCGTCATCCCGCGTCGGCTGATACAGGTTAGCACTCTCCCGGCCCTGCTTCATACCGGGAAAAGGCCCCACGCGGATGGCCGGAGCCCTGGGGGTGAACGTCACACCTGTACGGCGGCAGGATGGAGGCGCGAGCCGTACGACGGAAAGGCGGGGGGCCGCTGACCGGCCCGTCCCGCAGGAGGAGGCGTTATGACCCCACGCTACGGGGAGGACGAGGTCGCCGAGCTGTGCGGCGACCTGATCCGCATCGACTCGGTCAACGCGGGGGACAACGCGGGGCCCGGGGAACGCGAGGCCGCGGAGTACGTGGCCGGCAAGCTGTCGGAGGTCGGCCTGGAGCCGACGATCCTCGAGTCCGATCCCGGACGGGCGAACGTGGTCGCCCGGGTCGAGGGCACCGACCCGAGCAGGGACGCCCTGGTCCTCCACGGTCATCTGGACGTGGTGCCGTTCGACGCCGCCGACTGGACCCACCACCCGCTGAGCGGCGAGATCGCCGACGGCTGCGTCTGGGGCCGCGGGGCGGTCGACATGAAGAACATGGACGCGATGATCCTCGCCGTCGTGCGGCGGCGGCTGAGTGAGGGGCGCAGGCCGCCCAGGGACGTCGTCCTCGTCTTCACCGCGGACGAGGAGGCCGGGGGCCACTACGGCGCCCAGTGGCTGGCCGAGCGGCATCCTGAGGTCTTCGAGGGCTGCACCGAGGCCATCGGCGAGGTCGGCGGCTTCAGCGTGACCACCGAGAAGGGCCGGCTGTACCTGATCGAGGCGGCGGAGAAGGGCATCGCCTGGATGCGCCTGACCGCCAAGGGCAGGGCCGGGCACGGCTCGATGCTCAACGACGACAACGCCGTGACCGAGCTCGCCGAGGCGGTCGGCCGGCTCGGCCGCCACAGGTGGCCGGTGCGGCTCACGCCCACCGTGCAGGCGTTCTTCGAGGAGGTCTTCGGCACGGAGGTCAAGGCGGAGGACGCGGAGGCGGCGGTGGCCACCCTCGGGCCGCTCGCCCGGATGATCGGCGCCACTCTCCGCAACACGACCAACCCGACCATGCTCCAGGCCGGATACAAGGCGAACGTCATCCCCCAGATCGCGACCGCGCACGTGGACGGCAGGTTCCTGCCGGGATACGAGGACGAGTTCTTCCAGACCGTCGACGAGCTGCTCGGGCCGAACGTGACCAGGGACTTCGTCTATCACGACGTGGCGGTCGAGACCCCCTTCAAGGGCCCGCTGGTCAAGGCGATGGCCGACGCGCTGATCGAGGAGGACCCGGGCTCCCGGGCGGTGCCGTACACGCTGAGCGGCGGCACCGACCTCAAGGCGTTCAGCCGCCTCGGGATCAGCGGCTACGGCTTCGCGCCGCTGCGGCTTCCCGAAGACTTGGACTTCTCCGGGATGTTCCATGGCATCGACGAGCGTGTTCCGGTTGATTCGCTCCGGTTTGGCGTCAGGGTCCTTGACCGTTTCCTCGGATACTGCTGAGAAAGCCCTTGCGATCACATGCCGTGCCGCTACAGTGACTCTCCGTTGGGGGTTGGATCCGCACCGGGTTGACCCAGCGGACTGTTGACTCAGCGGTTTGGGGAGGTCGCGTGACGCGCACGTCGCAGGAGCAGCGGAGGGCGAATTCGCCCGCCGCTGTTCCCGATGTGCGCGTCACGTCTCCAGGCTCTGCGAAGCGGGGCCGGACGGCGCGGTTCGCGGCCGGCTCCCGTCTGGGCCGCCTGCTGGTCATCGGCGGGCTGATCGCCGCCGGATGGCTGCTCGGTGTGATCTTCGGTGTCTTCGGCACGGCGACGTCCGTGGCCGGGACGGCACCCTCACATGACGTCGCCGGGTCGGTTCTTCCCGATCGTCTCTCAGGTCCGGACCTCGGTCTGCCGCCCTTGCCGGGCGCGGCCGAGTCCCACGGGAAGAGCACCGACGGTTTCCCCACGGCGGCGGACGACGTCTCGGCGACCGCCGAGGCGATGGCGGGGCGCACGGTCGACGGGCTCACCAGCCAGTCGAAGCCTCTGCTCCCTCCGCCTTCCACCGCGGACCACGCGCCCGCAGACCAGGGCCTGGTCCCGCAGTCGAGCGGTGGAAACCTCCTGTTCGGGGATGTCGCGCGGGAAGTGTTCGAACCGCGCTTCACCAAGCTGCCCGCCCCACTGGCGGCGGTTGTTCCCCCGGTGGTCCGCACAGCGGCGGACGACCCGTCTTTCTCTCCTGACTGATCCCGCCTTCGTGCCGGTCCCCGTCGTACGGCGACCGGTGCCACCGCCTGCCCTCGCTCGTGGTGCCCGAGCGGCAGGCTCCCGCGGGTGACGCGGAATTTCCCATCCTCGTGACGTCCACGGCTCCGCTGTGCTCATGCGGCCTGGACACGCGTCGCGAGTTGTCAGGTAACCCCCCTAGAAAAACCACTAGGAGCATTTATCATGCGAACGTGGGCGAAGGGCTCAGCCTCCGCGGCGTTTCTGGCCGCCGGCGTCATGGCCCTTGGCAGTGGTACGGCCTTCGCCGACACCGACGGCAGTCACTCGGTGCTCGGCGGCAACCAGGTCGACATCCCGGTGACCCTGCCGATCGACATCAGCGGGAACGCGGTGGCGGTCGCCGGAGACTCCCGGGCCTCCTCCCAGGGCGGCGCGGCCGTGCAGGGCGCGGGCGTGGGCGCCGGGCAGAACAAGACCTCCGGAGCGGGCAGCATCCTCGGCGGCAACCAGGTCGAAGCGCCGATCAACGTCCCGGTCAACGCCTGCGGCAACGCGGTGTCGGTCATCGGCCGGTCGGACGCGAGCTGCCGCGGCGGCGCGGCCGTCAAGGGCTCGGGACGGCACGCGAGCGCGGGCGGCAACCGCACCAGCGGCGTGCACAGCATCGGAGGCGGCAACCAGGTCGTCGCGCCGATCACCGCGCCGATCAACCTGTGCGGCAACTCGATCGCCGTCTTCGGCAACGCCACCGCCGGATGCCGTGGCGGTGCCTTCGTCGGCGGCGGCCGTGACGTCGTCCGCGCCGGCGGCAACCGCACCAGCGGCCACGGCTCGATCCTGGGCGGCAACCAGGTGGTCGCGCCGATCACCGTGCCGGTCAACGTCTGCGGCAACTCCGTCGCGGTCATCGGTAAGGCGTTCTCGGGCTGCACCGGCGGCTCGTCCGTGGGCGGCTCCGGCGGCCACGGCGGTCACGGCCACGGCGGTCACGGACACGGCGGCCATGGTGGGTACGGCGGTCACCACGGAGGCGGTCACTGGCACCGTCCCGGCTCGACCGGCCACGACACCGACAGCCGCTACTCGGTCGGCAGCGGCACCCAGGTGGTCACCCCGATCACCACGCCGGCCGACGTGTGCGGCAACGGCTCGGGTAGCTGCCACGGCGGCTCCACGCCCGGTCACGGCGGTCACGGTCGCCACGGCGGGTACGGCGGCGGCGCAGGCGGCAACCGCACCAGCGGGGTGCACAGCGTCGGTGGCGGCAACCAGGTGGTCGCCCCGATCAAGGCTCCGATCAACGTCTGCGGCAACGCCGTCGCGATCATCGGCCACGCTTTCGCGGGTTGCCGCGGCGGCGCGACCGCGATCAGCGGCTGGAGCAAGCACGGCGGCCGGGGCGCGGGCGGCAACGTCACGTCCGGCCACGGCTCGATCCTGGGCGGCAACCAGATCGTCGCGCCGATCACGGCTCCGATCAACATCTGCGGCAACGCGGTGTCGGTCATCGGCAAGTCCCAGGCGGGCTGCCGGGGCGGCGCATCGGTCCTCGGCGGTGGCGTCGGCGCGGGCGGCAACATCACCTCGGGCAAGCACGGGATCCTCGCGGGCAACCAGATCGTCGCCCCGATCACCGCGCCGATCAACATCTGCGGCAACTCGGTGGCCGTGCTCGGCGACGCCGCCGCAGGGTGCCTGGGCGGCGCCCAGGTGGGCGGCGGCTGGAAGAGCCACGGCCACTGGGCCCACCAGCACAAGGCCGCCCGCGGTGGGGCCATGCCCGCCATGCCGGGCGCGTCGGTGCTGTCGGGCAAGCACACCGTGCAGCCGATGAGCGCCGCCGCCACTCCCTCCGCTCCGGTCGTCGGCGATCTGCCGAACATGCTCGGCCTGCCGGAGACGCCGAGCCTGCCCGCCGCGCCCGCCGCGAAGGGCAAGAAGGCCGGTAGCACGCTCGACGGCGCGACCAGCTCGCTGCCCACCACCAAGACGCTGGAGGACGCGACCGCCTCGCTGCCCGTCGCCGACACGGCGCGCAACCTCCCGACCGGCGACCTCGGGAAGAGCGCCGGCGTGCTGCCGCTGGACAAGCTGAGCGGGCTCAAGCTGATGAGCGCCGAGCAGCCGGTCGGCCTGACCGGGATGAACCCGGCGTCGTTCCTCGCACTGGCCCTCGGCGCCATGTTCGCCGCCTCGGCGAGCCTGTTCGCCGTCACCCGCCGCTTCCGGTTCGGCCGCAAGTAGTCGTACGGCCGCGCGTGACGGCACGGGAACACCTCCGGCGGCGACGGCCGTACGGAAGTGATCCGGCGGCGCGCGGCTGACGGAGGCGAGGGATATCACTCGCCCGCGCCAGGGAGCGTCTGCCAGATGCTCCCGGCGCGGGCGACCAGGACGCCCCCCACCACCAGTGGAGGGGGCACGAACGCTTTGCCCGTTCCGGGGGCGCGGCCCGGGGCGGGCAAAGCTCTTTTGTCGGGTACTGTTTCGGGACAGATGGAGCACCCACGGTCATGGCGTCGACGACACCGCGGATGGGCAAAGCCCTTTTGACCGTGGCGTCCGCGTCCTCGGAGGCTCACATGGTCCGGGCGGCCCGTATGATCTTCCGACGCAGCCGGACGCGCCTGCTGCCGTCGGGATAAAGGCGTAGCCGCTCCAGTTCCCAGTCTCCGTGCTCGGCATGCTCTGTGAGCATCTGCCTCGCCACCTCACGAGGGGTGCCGCGAGGGAGATACAGGTCCAGATAAGAGTAGTCGAGCACAGCCATTGGTCTCCGGGGCGTGCTAGGGAACTCGATGGGCTCTATTCTGCGTCTCCGTGGATAACAGCGCCAGGCGGGTTACATTCCCGGACACAACCGGGTAGCCCGGGGGGGAGGAACGTGCGGCGGCAGGTACCGTCAAAGCGGCGCCTCGTCGGCGCCCCACGGGGGTAAGCGCCCCCGGCCCGGACGACGAGGGTGTCATGAGCCGGGAGTACGAAGCCCGGCAGTACGGGGAATGACAGCGGACAGCGAGGTAGGAAGCAGCGTGCCAGCCAACAACGGCAACGCCGGCGGAACCCGCCTGGTGATCGTGGAATCGCCCGCGAAGGCGAAGACGATCGCCGGGTACCTCGGGCGCGGCTATATCGTCGAGTCGAGCATCGGACACATCCGCGATCTTCCGGAGAAGGCCGATGACATCCCGGAGAAGTACAAGAGCGAGGCATGGGCCCGCCTCGGGGTGAACGTCGACCACGAGTTCGAGCCGCTCTACGTCGTGAACCCGGACAAGAAGTCGCAGGTGTCCAAGCTCAAGCAGCTTCTCAAGGAAGCCGACGAGCTCTACCTCGCCACCGACGAGGACCGGGAGGGCGAGGCCATCGCCTGGCACCTGCGCGAGGTGCTCAAGCCCAAGATCCCGGTGCACCGCATGGTGTTCCACGAGATCACCCCCCACGCGATCAGGGACGCGGTCTCCAACCCCCGCGACCTCAACCTCCGCCTGGTCGACGCCCAGGAGACCCGGCGCATCCTCGACCGCCTCTACGGCTACGAGGTCAGCCCGGTCCTGTGGAAGAAGGTCAAGCCGCGGCTTTCCGCCGGTCGTGTCCAGTCGGTCGCCACCAGGCTGGTGGTGGAGCGCGAGCGGGAGCGCCTGGCGTTCACCGCCGCCAACTACTGGGACCTGCAGGCGCTGTTCGACACCGGCCGGGCGGGCGACGACACCCGGACGTTCTCCGCCACGCTGACCGGCGTGGACGGCAGGCGCGTGGCCCAGGGCCGCGACTTCGCCTCCACCGGCAGGCTGAAGAACTCCGACGTCCTCCACCTCGACGAGGCCGCCGCGACGGCCCTCGCCGGCCGTCTGGAGGGCGTGTCCTACGCCGTGCGGTCGGTCGAGCGCAAGCCGTACACGCGCAAGCCGTACGCGCCGTTCCGGACCACGACGCTGCAGCAGGAGGCGAGCCGCAAGCTGGGCTTCTCCGCCAAGTACACGATGCAGGTGGCCCAGCGGCTGTACGAGAACGGCTACATCACCTACATGCGTACCGACAGCATCACGCTGTCGGAGACCGCCGTCACCGCCGCCCGCAGCCAGGCGGTCAAGCTGTACGGTTCGGCGTACGTGCCGGACAAGCCGCGCGTCTACACGAGCAAGGTGAAGAACGCCCAGGAGGCGCACGAGGCCATCCGGCCGTCCGGCGAGGAGTTCCGGACGCCGGGCGAGACCGGCCTGTCCGGGGACATGTTCCGGCTGTACGAGCTGATCTGGCAGCGTACGGTCGCCTCCCAGATGAAGGACGCGGTCGGCGAGTCGGTGTCGGTCAAGGTCGGCGGCGCGTCCAGCGCCGGCGAGAACGTCGAGTTCAGCGCCACCGGCCGGACGATCACCTTCCATGGCTTCCTCAAGGCGTACGTGGAGGGCGCGGACGACCCCGCGACCGACCGGGACGACTCGGAGAAGCGCCTGCCCACGCTGACCGAGGGCGACCGGCTCACGGCGGCCGAGCTGACCGCGCTCGGGCACTCGACCAAGCCGCCCGCACGGTACACCGAGGCGTCGCTGGTCAAGGAGCTGGAGGATCGGGAGATCGGGCGGCCGTCGACGTACGCGTCGATCATCGGAACGATCCTCGACCGGGGCTACGTGTTCAAGAAGGGCACCGCCCTGGTGCCGTCGTTCCTCGCGTTCGCCGTGGTCAACCTGCTCGAACAGCACTTCGGCAACCTGGTCGACTACGACTTCACGGCCGACATGGAGAAGGTCCTCGACGACATCGCCAACGACCGCGCTGAGCGGGTGCCCGAGCTGCACCGGTTCTACTTCGGCGGCGGAGACGGTGACGAGGGCCTGAAGGAGATGGTCACCGACCTCGGCGAGATCGACGCCAAGGAGATCAGCTCGTTCCCGATCAGGGGGACGGACATCCTGATCAGGGTCGGCCGCTACGGGCCCTACCTCGACCGCGACGGCGCCCGGGTGAACATCCCCGAGGACATGGCGCCGGACGAGCTGACTGCCGAGAAGGCCGAGGAGCTGTTCTCGCGCCCGAGTGGCGACCGCGAGCTGGGCGTCGACCCGGCGACCGGCCGCACAATCGTGGCCAAGGACGGCCGTTTCGGCCCGTACGTCACGGAGATCCTGCCCGAGGAGCCCGCGCCGGCCGACGGAAAGAAGCGGACGAAGAAGGCCGACGCACCCAAGCCGCGGACCAGCTCGCTGTTCAAGACGATGTCCCTCGACACGATCACCCTGGAGCAGGCGCTGAAGCTGCTCCAGCTGCCCAGGGTCGTCGGCGCGATCGACGGCGAGGAGGTGACCGCGCAGAACGGCAAGTTCGGTCCCTACATCAAGAAGGGCACCGACTCGCGCTCGCTGACCTCGGAGGAGGACCTGCTCACGGTCACCATCGAGCAGGCCAAGGAGCTGTTCGCGCAGCCGAAGGCCCGCGGACGCGGCCGCGCCGCCGCCGCGCCGCCCCTGCGTGAGCTGGGTGAGGACCCGAACTCCAAGAAGCCGATCGTGGTGAAGGAGGGCCGCTTCGGCCCCTATGTCACCGACGGCGAGACCAACGCGTCGCTGCGCAAGGGCGACACGGTCGAGGACATCACGCTGGAGCGGGCGGCGGAGCTGCTGGCCGAGCGGCGGGAGCGGGCGCCCGCCCCCAAGCGGGCGCCTCGGGCCAGGACCGCCGCGAAGAAGCCCGCCGGGAAGCCCTGACCCCGGTCCGCGCGTCCCGCCGTCCCGTCAGGGCAGGGCGGCGGGTGTGGTGACGTGCCCGGGCGCGGCTTCGTCGTGCCGCCGCGTCTGTCCACAGCCGGCCCCCGGCTGTGGACGACGGACGCGGCTGCCGGCGTGAGCTCGTAGCATCGTCGTGAGCCGGCCCTTGATCGCCAGCCGGTCGAGGGGAGTTCTCGTGGGGTTCGTCGGCATGATTGTGGTGGCCGTCGTCGTTGTGCACGGCTATCTGTGGTGGCGGCTCGTCAGGGCGTCGACGACGCCGGGATCGCGTTCGCGCCGGGTGCTGACGTGGGTGCTCGTGATCCTGGCCGCCGTGATGGTGGTGACATTCGGCGGGAGCCGGCTCGGCCTCGGCATGGACGTGGAGCGGGTCGTCGCCTGGCCCGGCTACCTGTGGCTGGCCGTGATGTTCTACCTGTTCGTGTTCGGCCTGGTCATGGAGGTGCCCCGGGCGGTCGCGACGTTCGTGACGTCCAGGCGCCGTCGTGCGGCCGAAACCGCGGCCCCGGCCGGCCGGGCCGAGGGGGAGACGGCGCCGGTGGACGAGGTGGTCCTCGCCGGAGCCGCGGCCGGGGGAGGCCCTGCCGCTCACGGCACGGCCACGACAGGCAGGCCGGCGGCGGAGGGGGCCGCGGCGGACGCCCCGGCGATCGACCGCCGGCTGTTCATCTCCCGTACGGCCTCCGCGGTCGTGACCGTGGGAGCGCTCGCGACCGTGGGGTACGGCGCGAGCCGGGCCCTGGGCGATCCGGTGATCGAGCGGGTGCCGATCCGCCTGCCCCGGCTCGACCCCCGGATGAGCGGGCTGCGCATCGCGGTCGTCAGCGACATCCACCTCGGCCCGCTGAGCGGCCGCGGGCACACCGAGCGGATCGTCCGGATGATCAACGGTCTGCAGGCCGACGCGGTGACGATCGTGGGTGACCTGGTGGACGGCACGGTCGCCGAGCTCGGCCGTCTCGCCACCCCCCTCGGGTCCCTCGAATCCCGCTATGGCGCGTATTTCGTGACCGGCAACCACGAGTACTACACCGCCGGCGGCCCCCAGGAATGGATCGAGGAGTTGCGCTCGCTGGGCGTCCGGCCGCTGCTCAACGAGCGGGTCGAGATCCGGCACGCGGGAGCCGTACTGGACCTCGCGGGCGTCAACGACCTCAACGGCGTGCCGTCGGGCGACGGCCCGGACCTCGACCGGGCGCTCGGGGGCCGCGACGCGAACCGGCCCGTCGTGCTCATGGCCCACCAGCCCGTCCAGGTGACGCAGGCCGCCGCGCACGGAGTCGATCTCCAACTGTCCGGGCACACCCACGGCGGGCAGATGGCGCCGTTCAACCTGCTCGTGCCGCTGCAGCAGCCCGTGGTGGCGGGGCTGGCGAGCGTGCCGCGCACGGGTGGCGGCGACACGCAGGTCTACGTGACGCGGGGTGCGGGCTTCTGGGGGCCGCCGGTCCGGGTGGGCGCGCCGCCCGAGATCACCCTCATCGAGCTGCGCGCCTGACCGCTCCGGATCGCCGGAAGCGGAACCGGGCAGAGCATTGGTGCCATCTCGACAGCGAGGACGAGGCGGACGTAATACCCTCAGGCGACGGGCAGGCCCCAGTGGCACGCTCGTCCGTCTCCCAAGCCCAGCGAGCACCTGGATACGCTGACATCATGAGCACCCCTGGCCGGGCCGCCGCGCGCCGCAAGCAGCCGCACGTGCTGGCGAACGCGCCGTTCCGCAGGCTGTGGACGGCGATGGCGACGTGCAGCCTCGGCGACTGGCTCAACATCATCGCGCTGACCGCCCTGGCCGGTAATCTGACCGCAGGATCTGGTTTCCAGGCGCAGAGCCTCGCCATCGGCGGCGTCTTCGTCGCCAAGATGCTGCCCGCGATCCTGCTCGGCCCGCTCGGCGGCGCGGTGGCCGACCGGTTCGACCGCAGGCTGACGATGGTCGTCGCCGACCTCGCCAGGTTCGCGGTGGTGCTGTCGATCCCGCTGGTCGGCAACTACCAGTGGGTGATCATCGCGACGTTCCTCGTCGAATGCGTGAACCTCTTCTGGGTGCCGGCCAAGGACGCCACCGTGCCCAACCTCGTGCCGAAGGAACGGCTCGAAGAGGCCAACCAGCTCAACCTCCTCGTCACGTACGGCACCGCGCCCGTGGCCGCGGCGCTGTTCGCGGTCGTGTCGGGCGTGGTCACGACGATCTCGGCGGCCGCTCCGTCGTTCGACGTCGCGGCCACCAGCGTCGCGCTGTACGCGAACGCGCTGGCCTACCTGGCCTCCGCCGTGATGGTCTTCACGCTGCGGGCCATTCCGAAGAACCACGTCAGGCACGTGTCGGCGCCCTCGGTGCTCCGGCAGATCACCGAGGGATGGCGGTTCGTCGGCGGCAACCGCGTCGTGCGCGGGCTGATCATCGGCATGCTCGGGGCGTTCGCCGCCGGAGGCGCCGTCGTCGGCGTCGCCAAGGCGTACGTGCAGGCCCTGGGCGGCGGTGACGCGGGGTACGGCGCCGTGTTCTGCGCCGTCTTCCTCGGCATGGCGTTCGGCATGTTCTTCGGCCTGCGGCTGCTGAAGGGCCTGTCCAGGCGGCGGCTGTTCGGGCTGTCGATCGTGCTCGCGGGGCTGACGCTGGCCGCCGTCGCGCTCATCCAGAACCTGGTCGTCGTGGTCGTGCTGACCGTGATGCTGGGCGCCTGCGCCGGCATCGCCTGGATCATCGGCTACACGATGATCGGCCTGGAGGTGGAGGACGGGCTGCGCGGCCGCACGTTCTCCTTCCTGCAGTCGCTGGCCAGGGTGGTGCTGCTGCTGGTCGTGGCGGTGGCCTCGACGCTGGCCGCGCTGTTCGGCACGCACGCCGTCGGGGTCGCCGGGATCAGCTACCGCTTCGACGGCACGAACCTCGTGCTGCTCCTGGGCGCGCTGCTGGCGATCGCCGTCGGGGTGGTCGCGCTGCGGCACATGGACGACCGGCCGGGGATTCCCATCGGGGTCGACCTGCTGACCGCCCTGCGCGGGCGGCGGTTCGTGCCGGAGGAGGCGGACCTCGAACGCGGTCTGTTCATCGCCTTCGAGGGCGGAGAGGGCTCGGGCAAGACCACCCAGTCGCGGCTGCTCGCGATCTGGCTGCGCGACCAGGGCTTCGACGTCGTGCAGACCCGCGAGCCGGGCTCGACCAAGGTCGGCATGCGGTTGCGGGCGATCCTGCTCGACGCCGCCCACCAGGGACTGTCGCCGCGGGCCGAGGCCATGCTGTACGCCGCCGACCGGGCCGAGCACGTGGAGAAGGTCATCAGGCCCGGCCTGCAGCGCGGCTCGACGGTGATCTCCGACAGGTACGTGGACTCGTCGCTGGCCTACCAGGGCGCGGGGCGGTCGCTCGACCAGGAGGACGTCGCGAGGATCAACAAGTGGGCGACTGGCGGGCTCGTCCCCGACCTGACCGTGCTCATCGACGTGCCGCCCGCGGTCGGGCTGCGGCGGATGGCCTCGCCCGCCGACCGCATCGAGGCCGAGCCGCTGGAGTTCCACGAGCGGGTGCGGCGGGAGTTCCGGGCGCTGGCGGCGGCCGACCCCGACCGCTACCTCGTGGTGGACGGCACGCTCGACCAGCGGGAGGTGACGCACCTGATCCAGGACCGGGTGCGGGAGATCCTGCCCGACCCGGTGCCGCAGGAGGCCGAGGAGGCCACCGGCACGATGCCCGCCATCCGCGACTTCGGATAGCCGCACATGACCGTTTTCGGGGATCTGATCGGGCAGGACCGGGCGATCGACGTGATGCGGCGGGCCACGTCGGCCGCCGCGGAGGCCATCGCCGGAGGGCGCGGCGCGGGCATGACCCACGCCTGGCTCTTCACCGGGCCGGCCCTGCGGACCGCGGCCGCCACGGCGTTCGCGGCCTCGCTGCTCTGTCCCGATCAGGGGTGCGGCCACTGCGACGCCTGCCATCATGTCGAGGTCGGCTCGCACCCGGACGTCACGTTCGTCCGGCCCGAGGGACTGTCGTACAGCGTGCGGCAGACGCGCGAACTCGTGCTCAAGGCGGCGGGGGCGCCCACGCTCGGCCGGTGGCGGATCGTGCTGTTCGAGGACGCCGACCGGGTGACGGAGGCGGCGGCCAACGCGCTGCTCAAGGCCATCGAGGAGCCGCCGCCGCGGACCGTGTGGCTGCTGTGCGCGCCCTCCCCGGACGACATGATCATCACGATCCGCTCGCGCTGCCGGGTCGTGACGCTGGGCATGCCCTCCACCGAGGCGGTCGCGAACGTGCTGGTGACCCGCGACGGGGTGCCCCACGACGTGGCGCTCGACGTCGCGCGGGCGGCTCAGGGGGACATCGGCCGGGCGCGGCGGCTCGCGCTGGACGAGGAGGCGCGGCGCAGGCGCGACGACGTGCTGTCGATCCCCCGCGCGCTGACCGGTGTGGCGGAGTGCATCGCTGCCGCCGAGCGGCTGGTGAAGACCTCCACCGCGGACGCGGACGCGGCCACGACCGCGTTGAACGACGTCGAGACCGCCGAGCTGCGCAAGGTCTACGGCGAGGGCTCCTCCGGCAAGGGGCTCAACAAGGGCCTCGTGCGCGGCGGCGCGGGAGCGCTCAAGGAGCTCGAGACCATGCAGAAGTCGCGGGCGACCCGCGTCAAGCGCGACTCCCTCGACCTCGCGCTGCTCGAACTCGTGGCGTTCTACCGCGACGTGCTGGCCGTGCAGTTCGGGGCCCCGGTCGAGCTGGTCAACGAGGACCGCAGGCACGAGGTGGAGGCCGTGGCGCGCTCGTCGGCTCCCGAGCAGACGCTCCTCCGTACGGACGCGATCATGAAGTGCCGGGAGCGGCTGGCGGCCAACGTGAACCCGCAGATCGCGGTCGAGGCCATGACTCTCGCGCTCCGCTCGCCCGCTTAGGACGGAACGCTCGATGACTGCCGGTGCCGTACGGCACGTATGGTGGGTTCGGACGCGTTAGCCGTACGGATCGAGGAGGGCCGGCGCTTGGGCATGATGATGGCCGTGAGCTTCACCCGCTACGGACGGCTCTACTACCTCGATCCGGGCGGCCACTCTCCCAAGGTGGGTGACAAGGTCCTCGTGCCGACCGACTCCGGACCCGAGGTCGCCGAGTGCGTGTGGGCGCCGCAGTACGTGAGTGAGGACGTCGACGGCCTGCCCGTCTGTCAGGGCATCGCGGCCGAGGAGCACCTGACCCGGGACGAGAGCAACCGCCGCCGCAGGGCGGAGGCCCGCAGCGTGTCCAAGCGTCTGATCAAACGGCACGAGCTGCCGATGAAGGTGGTCGGCGTCGACTACCTGGACGCCGACAACGTCTACACCGTCTACTTCTCCGCCCCCCACCGGGTCGACTTCCGGGCGCTCGTGCGCGACCTGGCCCGCAACCTGCGTGCCCGGGTCGAGCTGCGGCAGATCGGCCCGCGTGACGAGGCCAGGCTCCAGGGCGGCATCGGCCCCTGCGGGCGTGACCTGTGCTGCGCGACGTTCCTCAAGGACTTCGAGCCGGTCTCGGTGCGGATGGCCAAGGATCAGGACCTGCCGGTCAACCCGCTCAGGATCGCGGGCGCCTGCGGCCGGCTGATGTGCTGCCTGAAGTACGAGCACCCGCTCTACCAGGAGTTCCGGGCGTCGGCGCCGCGTACGGGCCTCGCGGTGGACACCCCGCAGGGCCCGGGCACGGTGGTGGGGCACAACGTGCCGTCCGACTCCGTCATCGTCCGCCTCAACGAGGGCGGCCGCCGCTGCGCCTGCTCCAAGGCCAGCGTCTGCGCCCCGCGCAAGCAGCATGACGCGATGTACGGCGAAACTGAGACGGTGGCCGAGAGCGACCCGAGTACCTGACCATCAACGATGATCGTCGAACTCTCCGACGGGTGCGCCATCGAAGATCTCTCCGATGCTGCCTGTACCCCAGCATGCCCGGAGGTGCGCAACGATTTCGTGCCGTGGAGGTGCTTCCCTGTTGCCGTGGCGCGGGGCCTTGCTTTCACAGATGGCGGTGCAGGAAACCCGCCGTCGCCTCGGCGGCGCGCGTGACATATGGCTCCACGTCGTACAGGTCGATGTGTTCACGGCAGTCGAGCCAGAGCATCTCCTTGTTTCCCGGGCTCCGCTGGAGGAGTGTGTCCGCCAACTCGGGCGCGCAGTACGCGTCGACCCGCCCGTGGACGACGAGTAGCGGCGTAGCGGCGAGCAGCGGGGCCGCGCCGAGCGCGTCGAAGGTCATCAGCGAATGGAGCGACCCCCAGGTCACCCGGTTGTCCCAGTGCGGCGATGCGGAACGGGAGGTGCCGTAGTAGGCGTACGGCTCGTCACCGGGCATCGCGGCCTCGCCGCCGCCGGGCGCCACAGCGGGCAGATACTCGTCGTAGCGGTCGAGGAAACCCGCGAGCGCGGTCCGGTAGGCGTCGTCGCCCATTTGCTCGGCGAACCAGGCCGGGTTGTTGTAGGCGCCTGCGATTCCGGCGACGGCCTTCACCCGTGGGTCGGTGGCGGCCGCCCGCACCGCGTACCCGCCGCCGAGGCACACCCCGGCGAGGCCGATCCGGCCCGGGTCGACCTCTGCCCGGCGGGCGAGCAGGGTCACCGCGGAGCGCAGGTCGGCGAGCTTGCCCTCGCTGTCCTCGTGCCCTCGGCGCCCTCCGCTCTCACCGAACCCTCGATGGTCGAAAGCCAGAGTGACCAGACCCGCCCGGGCCAGTCGCTCCGCATACAGCCCCGTGACCTGCTCCTTCACACCGGTGAAGGGCCCGGTTAGGGCGACGGCGGGCGAGGGTTCGAGCCGTTCGGGCAACCTGAGCTCTCCGACGAGCTTTACACCGGCTGCCGAGAAGGTGACCCGCTCGGTCCGTATCGTGGTTGTCATCGCCCGGCCTCCCCCGACGTGGTGGCCAGGGTGGACAGTTCGGCGGCCACCGCATCGGCGCCCAGACCGATGAGCCACTCCAGGGGCGCATCCGGCAGGAATCTGCTCATTACCGTGGTCAACTCCTGCTTCTGCCGATCCGTCAGCGAGGGGCCGTCCCCGGCCAGCCGCCGCACGACCTCCCGGTACAGCAGCAGGTACTGCCGTTGCCGGACGAGCATGCCGCTGTCGCTCGGGGAGCCGTGGCCCGGGTAGAGCACCAGACCGTCCAGCTCGTCCATCACGCGATCCAGGACGTGCAGCCAGGCCGTGGAGTGCCCGTCCGCGGTGTAGGGGTGCGTTCCGCCGAACGCCAGGTCGCCTGTGAATGCCACCCGTCTCCCGCCCGCCTCCACCAGGAGATAGGAGTCGGCATGGCTCTCCGCCGGCCCAAGGTCGTGTATCCGGACCCGCAGGCCGGCGACCTCAATGATGTCCCCCTCCTTCAGAAGGCGGTCGGGTACCCGATACCGGTCGGGCCACTCGTCGCCGTACACCGGCTGCCACTGCTCCCGCTTGGGCACGGCGATCTGCTCGATCGTCTCGGCCACCGCGACCGAGGCGTGAACCGGCACGTCCTCGTCCACCACGTACGGCAGGCCGTTGAAGTGGTCGGGGTGTGCGTGGGTGACGAACGCTCCGAGCAGTGGTTTGCGGAGCGCGGCCAGGCGCGCCGCGAGGGCCCGGGCGTCGGAGACGAGCAGGTTGCCATCGACAAGGACCACCCCCTCCGCTGTCTCCAGCAGGTAGCTGTTGGCGAACAGGCCCGGCTCCGCCGCCGTGTACGTGTGGATGACGAGATCACTCATGCTTGCGCCCCTGTCCTTCTGGTGATCGCCGAAGCGATGGTGAGAGGCTAGGCGTGCCAGGGTCTTCGGGCCAGAAGGCACTTCGCGGTGCCCATCGGGGCAGGCATACGGAGGAGGGCCGCATGGATCCCGTGATCCCTGACATGCTGGAGGAGAGCTGCGCGACGCGACAGGCCCTTGAGCGGTTCGCGGCGAAGTGGCGGGTACTGGTGATCTACGCACTGCTGGCCGGTCCCCAGAGGCACAGCCAACTGCGCCGGCGGCTGCCTGGCATCACTCAGAAGGTGCTGACCGAGACGCTGAGAGGCCTGGAGACGGACGGCATGGTCGAACGGCGGGTCATCAAGGACACAGCGCCCCAGCACGTGGAGTACGCGCTGACCGACCTGGGACGTACGCTGCGCGAACCGTTGGGCGCCATCTGCGCCTGGGCGGCGGAACACGCGGGTCGATAGCCGCTACCCACCCGCCTGGAGCGTCGACGAAATCGACGGCTCCCTCCGGCTGCCCCATGGCTCCGAGACACAAGTACGAGCACCCGCTCTACCAGGAGTTCCGGGCGTCGGCGCCGCGCACGGGCCTCGCGGTGGACACCCCGCTGGGCCCTGGCACGGTGGTGGGGCACAACGCGAGGTACGGCGACGCCCAGGCGGTGGCGGTGAGCGAGCCCGAGGAGTAGCGGGCAGAGCTCCAGTCGCCGAGCTTCACGGGGCGTCCCTTATGGGCGTTCACGCGGCGTCTCGTCTGTTCAGGCCGGACAACTGCCAGGCCAGCCGGGTGCGGACGGCGGGGATGCGGCCGGCCAGGGCGAGGACGAGGTTGCGCAGCACACGGCGGCCGGTGGCGGCGGTGGCCAGCGTGGTGAGCCGCCCCGCGAGGGCGACCACCTGCTCGGCCTGCGCGCGGCGGATGACCGCGTAGGAGTCGAGCAGGCTGTCCGGTTCGCCGTCGAGCACCCGGGCCAGCGCCTCGCCCAGGTGTACGGCGTCGTCGATGCCCAGGTTCATGCCCTGGCCACCGGCGGGCGAGTGCACGTGGGCGGCGTCGCCGGCCAGCAGAAGGCGGCCCTGGCGGTAGGTGTCGGCGATGCGGTGGTGGACCCGGAAGCGCGAGCTCCAGATCAGCTCCCGCACCCGCGCGGGCTCGGCCTCGGGGCCGCGGGTATCGAGCAGGTGCTGCACGAAGGGGATGCCGGGGTCTTCGGGGGCCTCGTCCACGGTGGCGACGATCCGGTGCAGGCCACCGGGTAGCGGGGCGACGACGACCATTCCGGCGGGCGAGAAGTACAGCGTGACCTCGTTCTGTGGCACCCCGCCGGACAGGCGGACGTCGCTCAGGACGAACGACTCGGCGTAGGTGCCGCCGGTGAAGCCGATCCCGGCGCTCTGGCGGACGGTGCTGTTCATGCCGTCGGCGCCGATCAGGTAGGCGGCCCGGATCCGCTGCCCGTCGTCCAGGGTGGCGGTGACGCCGTCGGCGTCCTGCTCGACGCGGCTCACCCGGGCGGGCCTCGTCACCTTGCCGCCGAGCTCGTGCAGGCGGGCCAGCAGGTGGGCCTCGGTGTCGGCCTGGGAGATCATCAGCGTGTAGGGGTAGGCGGTGGGCAGGCCGCCGAAGGGCACCGGCACCAGCGCCTTGTCACGGTCGCGGATGGTGAAGACCGGAATGTGGATGCCGTGCGCGGCCAGCCGGTCGGCCACGCCGTACGGCTCCAGGACCTCCAGGGTGCGTGCGTGCACGACGGCGGCGCGAGAGGTGTTGGCGCCCTCCGCCCGCGCGTCCACGATCATGACCTGCCTGCCGTGCCGGGCCAGGACGATCGCGGCGGTGAGCCCCGCGGGTCCGGCTCCGATGATGAGTACTTCGGCGTTCACGGCACCTCCTTTGTCAACGACTGTTGGCATGAACGTAAGCCCGCCACGAGTAGGAAGTCAACAGTCGTTGGCCTACAATCGTTGACATGAGGAGATCCTCCGCCGAGACCAAGGCCGTGATCCTGGCCGCTGCCCGCGAACGCTTCGCCGCCGACGGCTACGACAAGGCCACCATCAGGGCCATCGCCGCCGACGCGCGGATCGACCCGGCCATGGTCATGCGCTACTTCGGCACCAAGGAGAAGCTGTTCGCCGCCGCGGCCGAATTCGATCTGGAACTGCCCGCGTTGGCGCCGGACCAGGCCGGCGCCGGCCTGGTCCGCCACTTCCTGCGCAAGTGGGAGGCCGACGAAGGGCTGCAGGTCCTGCTCCGCACCGGCGTGACGAACGAGGCCGCGGCCGAACGCATGCGGACGATTTTCGCCGGCCAGGTCATGCCGCTCGTGGTCGACCTGACCGGCGATCCGGAGCGGGCTCCCGTGCGCGCTTCCCTGATCGCCTCGCAAGTGCTGGGCCTGGCCCTGTCGCGTTACATCCTGAAATTTCCGCCGATGGTGGCGGCAACGGAGGAAGAGCTCATCGCGTGGCTGAGCCCCACGGTCCAGCGCTACCTCACCGAGTGAAACGAGTGCGGCGACAGGTCCGGCCGCCGAACGCGGAGTAATACGCTGCGGTGGTGAGCACCCGGCGCCGCCTTGAGACATGGCTGAAGACGAAGTCGCCAGAGGACCGGCGGCTGATCCTCGCCCGGGTCGGGTTCACCTCCGAAGACGACGTGACCCCACAGGACCTCGCCCGGCTGCTGCTCCAGCCGCGTGCGGCGCTCTCGCTCGCGCGGTCCTGCACCCTTCCTCAGCACCAGGCGCTGTCGGCCGTCGCATGGCTGGCGGCGCAGCGGCACGGGCCGCTGCTCAACCTCTGGCATGACGCGGACCCGGCGACAAGGGCCGTGCCCCGCGCCGACGTGCTCGACCTGCTGGCCGGGAGCGATGCCGCCCTGCGGGCGCGCGCCGCCGCCACCCTGGACGCGCTCGCCGACATGGCGTTGGTGCTTCCGCCGCACGACGACCACGTGATCGTGTCCACCGGCGTCCACGCGCATCTCTCCGAGTCAGCGGGGCTGGGCCGCCCGGCGGCCGAGCTCATCAGGCTCCACTTCAACGCTCCGGAGGTCCACGCGATCGCCGAGACCCTGGGATTCCCGAAGGCCAGGGCGCGCGAGGGCGCGGAGCGGAACGTGCTCGGCCTGCTCGCCGACCAGGAGCGGGTGCGGACCCTGCTCGCCCAGGCCCCCGCGGAGGCCCGGGAGTGGCTGCTCGACATCATCGGGCACGGATCGCAGGTGCTCACCCACGCCTATCAGGCGCGCGGCGGCTTCGGTTACCAGCAGGCGCCGAAGTACGCCTTCCGGCCGGGAGGTTCCGGCGACCCGAACACCGACTGGCTGGCCGCGCGCGGGCTCCTCCTGCCCGCCGGGCCGTACGACACGGCGGAGGTGCCGATCGAGGTCGCCGTGGCCGCGCTCGGCGAACTGCGCGTGCCGTTCGTCCCGGAGCCGCCGCGGCCCCCGGCCGGTCTGCCCGACGCCGCCGGGGCCGACGGCTCCGGCCAGGCGGCCGCCACCGCCGCGCTGTCCCAGATCGAGCGTGTGCTCGCCGCGTGTGCCGACCAGCCTCCCGTCCTGCGCAAGGCCGGCGGTCTGGCGGTCCGCGACACCAAGCGGATCGCCAAAGCGGCAGGCGTGGCCGACGACGTCACCCGGCTCTGGCTCGACCTGGCCATGCAGGCCGGACTGCTCGGCCTGCACGCCGAGCCGGTGCAGCGGCCGAAGGGGCATCGCGGCAAGCTGCCTGAGCCGGTCGTGAGCCTGCTGCCGGCGACGGACTACGACGACTGGCTGAAGCGGTCTCCCGCCGAGCGGCTGGTGGCGATCATCGCCACCTGGGCGACCATACCGGCCGTCTACACCTACTGGCCGGAGGAGGCCGGGACGCCGGTCGCACTCACCGAGCCCGAGGATCCGTACGCGGTCGACATCAGAGGCGCCGTCTTCGAGGCGCTCGCCGCGCTTCCCCCGGGCAGGGGCGTCGGCGCCGACAGCCTGCCGTACGTGACGGAACGGGCGGCCTGGCATCGCCCGCGCCACTTCGCGGAGTCGGGGGCGGGCGACGATCTGGTCGGCGCCGTCGTGCGTGAGGCCGAGTCGCTCGGCCTGGTCGCCGGGGGCGCCCTCACCGGCGTCGGCCGTGTCGTACGCGACCTGCTGCTCAGCGGTGAGGCCTGGACGTCGCCGGAGCCCGCCCTGGCCGACGCCCTGGCGGCCATGCTCCCGCCCGCGCAGGCCACCGCCTTCTTTCAGGCCGATCTGACGGCCGTGGTCCGCGGGATGCCCGGCCAGGAGCTCGCCGAACTGCTCGACG
This sequence comes from Microbispora bryophytorum, assembly GCF_006874465.1. GTDB lineage: Bacteria > Actinomycetota > Actinomycetes > Streptosporangiales > Streptosporangiaceae > Microbispora > Microbispora bryophytorum. Next base: position 232,363 of record NZ_VIRL01000014.1, read on the forward strand.
ACGTCGCCGATCGCGAGTCGGAGGGGCACGCCGTGGTGTGGCGCTTCTCCGGTTCGACCGTGCGCCGGGCCTTCGACCGGGGGCAGGAGGCCGACGTCCTGCTCGCGCGGCTCGCCGAGGTGGCCGAGGCGCCCCTGCCGCAACCGCTGGAGTATCTGATCAAGGACACCGCCCGTACGCACGGGCGCGTCCGGGTGGTGCGCTCCGGGTGCTGCCTGCGCTCCGACGATGAAGCGCTCGTCGAGGAACTCGCCCGCTCTCGGGCGCTGCGCGCGCTGGGCCTGCGCAAGATCGCCCCGACCGTCCTGATCAGTGTGGTGGGTGAGGAGGAGACCCTGGCCCGGTTGCGTGCCGCCGGTTACACCCCGGCGCTGGAGTCCGAGACCGGGGTGGCGATCATCGAGAGAGCCGCGCGCCGGCGTGCCTGACGTGCGACCGGCCAGGGACGGCGCTCAGCGCGCCGCCCCTGGCCGGGCCGATTTTTAGACAGTCAGGTGACTGGGGACGGCGTCAGACGCGGGTCCACTTCTGGTTCGTCTCGCCGTGGCAGGTCCAGATGTGCACCTTGCTGCCGTTGGCGGTGCCGTAGTTCGACACGTCCAGGCACTTGTTCGCCCCGACCGCGGTGATGGTGCCGTCGGAGTTGAAGCGCCACTTCTGGTTGTTCTGCCCGTTGCAGTCCCAGATGAGCACGCTGGTGCCGTCGGCCGTGCCCGCGCCGTTCACGTCCAGGCACTTGTTGCCGTAGACCCGCAGCTCACCCGCGCTCGTGGAGGTCCACTGCTGGTTGGACTGCCCGTTGCAATCCCAGATCTGCAGCTGTGCCCCGTTGGTCTGTGAGGCCTCGGTGACATCCAGGCACCGGCCCGAGCCCGTGCCCCGGATCGCGCTCGTCGCCTGCGGAGTGCCCGACGGCGAGGGCGATGCCGGGGGTGTGGGCGAGGGGCTGGTGGTCGGCCCCCCGTTGCCGGTGAACTGCCACCAGTTCACGTTCATCAGGTAGCTGCTGCCGCCGGTGAACCGGAGATACAGGTCGTGGGTGCCGC
>NZ_VIRL01000015.1 GCF_006874465.1 Microbispora bryophytorum
GGCGAACAGGAAGAAGGCCGTCGCCCGTGTCGCCCGCGCACACGCCAGGGTGACCGACGCGCGCCGGGACTTCGCGCACAAGCTCTCCACCCGGATTATCCGCGACAACCAAGCGGTGATGGTGGAGGACTTGTCCGTGAAGGGCCTGGCCCGCACGAAGCTCGCCAAGTCCGTACACGACGCCGGATGGGGCCGGCTCACGGCGATGCTCGCCTACAAGGCCGCCCGGCACGGCCGGACCTTCGTGAAGGTGGATCGCTGGTTCCCCAGCTCGAAGCTCTGCTCGGCCTGCGGGACCGTCGCCGAGTCGATGCCGCTGAACCTCCGGTCGTGGACCTGCCCGTGCGGGGCCGTCCACGACCGGGACGTCAACGCGGCGATCAACATCCTGGCCGCCGGACGGGCGGACAGGCTAAACGCCTGCGGAGGGACCGTGAGACCCGCCGCCTAGCGGAGGGCAGGACCCGGTGAAACAGGAAGCCACAGAAGCGCCGCACGCGCGGCCCAGGCTGAATCCCCAGCCTTCACTTCAGGCTGGGGAGCGCGTCAAACCTGCTCTGCCCCGGGAATCGGAATCCGGCTGGGCGGGGTGACCGGCCGGCCGTAGAGGATCGATGCCCAGGCGTTGGTGAGGACGTCGACGAGGACCTCCTCGTCGACGAACGGGGGGACACCGGCCGCGGCCAGATAGTAGAGCCGTTCACCCATCCAGGTCAGCGACGCGGCGACCGCGCGCACGTCCATGTCCCCGAGCCGCCTGCGGACCTGCGGGTCGGACTCGATACGGGCCGCGGCGGCGTCGGTGAACAGGTTCATCTGTTCCAGCCAGAGGGCTCGCAGCCCCTCGTCCGAGCCCTGGCTCTCCACGATCGCCATGAGGATGCCCGCGTTGTCGCGCCACAGCCGGGCGCCGTCCCGCACCCCCGCACGCAGCGCGGCGACGGGGTCCTGCGACCCGCCGATCCACGGGTCCGCGGCCTGCTGCCCCTGCGCGACGGCGTCGCGCACCAGCTCGCCGAGCACGGCCTGCTTGCTCGGGAAGTAGAAGTAGAAGCTCGCCCGGGAGACCTCCGCGGCGGTGAGGATGTCGGCGACGCTGAGGGCGTCGAAGCGGCGCTCCCGCAGCAGCTCGCGGGTCGCGGACAGGATCCGCTCCCGCAACCCGGTGGACGCCGGCTCCGCGGCCGATCTACGGGCCGGCTGCGCGCCGGGCTTCGAAGGCATGCCCCTCAGGATACCGACGTGCTGTACGGACGCCTTGTACATACATTGTGTCCATACATGATGTATGGTGCTTCCATGACACATTCTGCCATCGGCATGAGGTACCGCACCTTGGGCACGAGCGGTCTTCGGGTGCCCGAACTGATCCTGGGCGCGATGACCTTCGGAGAGCAGGGCGGGGTGGGCGCACCGCTAGCGGAGTGCCGGCGGATGCTCGACCTGTACGCCGAGGCCGGCGGCAACATGATCGACACGGCCGTCAACTACCGCGACGGAGCCAGCGAGGAGATCCTCGGCGAGCTGCTCGAGGGCAGGCGCGAGTCGTTCGTCCTCGGCACGAAGTACACCGTCTCCCGCGACCGCTCCGACCCGAACGCCGCGGGGAACCACAGGAAGAACCTCCGGGCCTCCCTGGAGACCAGCCTGCGCCGGCTGCGTACGGACTACCTCGACCTCTTCTGGGTGCACATGTGGGACCGTGACACGCCCATCGAGGAGACCATGCGCGCGCTGGACGACGCCGTCCAGGCCGGCAAGGTGCTCTACGTGGGCATCTCCGACGCCCCCGCCTGGGTCGTGGCCCGCGCCAACACCCTCGCCGAGTGGCGCGGCTGGAGTCCCTTCATCGGCCTGCAGGTGCCGTACAGCCTGCTGCAACGGGACATCGAACGGGAACTGCTCCCCATGGCCGAGTCCCTCGGGCTCGGCGTCACGGCGTGGAGCCCGCTCGGCGGCGGGGTGCTGTCCGGCAAGTACACGCTGCCCGGTGGACACACCCGCCAGGACGGGGCCGCGCCCACGGGACGGCTGAAGGCCGAGTCGCTCTCGGCCCGCGACCACGCCGTCGCCCGGGCCGTGCAGGAGGCCGCCGACGACCTCGGCGCGACCCCGGCACAGGTCGCGATCGCGTGGACGATGAGCCGCTCTCCCGCCGTCCATCCGATCGTCGGGGCGCGTTCCGCCGACCAGCTACGTGGCAATCTCGCCGCAGCCGGCCTCGCGCTCCCCCCTGAAGTGCGCACGCGCCTGGAAGATGCCACCGAGTTCACCCTCGGATTTCCCGGCGACTTCATCGCCCAGACCTCGCCGTGGGTGTTCGGCGCCGCGCTCGCCGACCCCTCTTCCGGCACATCCAGGCGATGAGGGCCGCGTCAGCGCCTGCGGCCCACTCCGCCGAGGAACCGCCTGCTTCCCCGGCGCGATAACGACCGTTCCCTCCTACCGGTGGCGGAAGGCGGCGGCACCGGCGGCGGCGATCGCCACCGACAGGACCACGACGACCGTGAGCGCCCCCAGAGGGTTGCGGTGCCGTACGGGCGCGATCGCGCGCATGGCCGGCACCCGGTAGACCGGTGACCTCGACGGCGACGGGGTGGGGCGCGGCGTCGGACGAGGGCGGGGGGACGGCACCGCGACGGGCGGCCGGGGCGCGGCCGCCGCCCGATGCGGGGAGTGCCGTGGCGCCGGTGCGGGCTTCTCGGGGGCCCGTGGCGGTGGCGGCGGCTCGGGGGAGGGCGCGGGGGGCGGTTCCGGAGGGGGCACGGCGGTCGGCGGCGTGCAGCCGGGTCTTCCGATGCCGATCTCGGCGTGCAGGTCGACGATCACGTCCACGTTGAGGCAGACGCCGACCCGCAGGCCCGGTACGCCCGGGTCGTCGGCCGTGAGGGACGCGCCCGCGTCGGCCCGCACCGGGGCGGGAGACGCGGCGGTCAGCGTGGCGCACGTCAGCGCGGCGCAGGCGGAAGCGGCCGCGACCGCGACGGCCGCGCGCGGGCCCGCCGTCCTGCCCATGTCAGTGGCCCTCGGGGATCCGCTGGAACTCGTGCAGGGCGCTCACGAACGCGTCGGGCTTCACCGCCAGGCCTCCGCTGAAGGGGTGGGAGATGTTCCAGGCGAGATAGACGCCGACGCCGAGCAGGACGGCCATCGCCGTCACCGGCACGAGCGTGAGCCCCCGGGGGCGGGCCCCGGCCAGGAACGGGAAGACGACGACGAGGACGCCCGTGAGGACCGTCAGCAACATGACGCCGGGAGGCAGCGCGGTGCCCACATCGGCGGCGCGCTGCCGACGGGCGGCGGACAGGTCCCCCATCCGCTCCAGCACCGTGTCCCTGGCGTCGCGCGCCTCGTCGGTCGTGATCGGCAGTTCGGTCACGCGGGCGCGCAGCGACTCCAGTCGCGCCGTCCCCTCGGTGCCGAGGTGTCCTGCCGCCATCTGCGGCCATTCGTCCTCGAGGACGTATCTCGCGTACTCGCGCAGTCCCTCGCGCACCTGGGCGGCGTCGGGGGCGGGGAGCGGCGCGGCGGCCCAGTAGGCCTCCACCAGCGCCTGGGTCTCCGCGTAGGTGTTCTGCCGCGCCGAGTCGGCCGAGGTCCACGGCACGACGATCGCGATGGCGAACACGAGCAGGAACAGCGAGGAGAGCATCGAGCCGGCGTGACCGGCGGACGCGCCGCCGGGATCGCGATCGTCGGTGCCCCGGCCCAGCACGCGGAACAGAAGGGCCGCCACGGCCACCAGCCCGACGGCCGCCGCGACCGCGAGTACGCCTATGAGCATGTCATCTCCACAGACACTTTGCTGATTACAAGTAGTGACATGACTATCACATGAAGTAACCATTGACCAGCGAGGACGGGCAAGTGACGGCGCGGCCTGCCCCGGCGGCCGGGACCTGTCATGGCAGGATCGGCGCGGAGGTGAGCGCATGCGCGTAGTGATCGCGGGCGGGCACGGGAAGATCGCCCTTCGGCTGGCACGTCTGATGAGCGGGCGGGGCGACGCGCCGGTGGGGCTGATCCGCAACCCGGATCAGATCGCGGACGTGGAGGCGGCCGGCGCCGAGGCGGTGCTGTGCGACCTGGAGCGGACCACGCCGCAGAAGGTGGCCGAGATCCTCCGGGGAGCCGGAGCCGTCGTCTTCGCCGCCGGGGCGGGACCGGGCAGCGGCGCCGCGCGCAAGTTCACGGTGGACGAGGGCGCCTCGGTGCTGCTCGCCGACGCGGCCGAACGGGCCGGCGTGGCCCGCTTCGTCCAGATCTCCTCGATGGGCGCGGGATCGCCGCCCGCGCCGGGCAGCGACGAGGTCTGGGCGGCCTACATCACCGCGAAGACGGCCGCGGAGGAGGACCTGCGCGCCCGCCCGCTCGACTGGACGATCCTGCGGCCGGGGCGGCTCACCGACGGGCCGGGGACCGGCCTGGTGACACTGGCCGATCCGTCGCTTCCCTCCGGGGCGGTGCCGCGCGACGACGTCGCCGCCGTGATCGCCGCGCTGATCGACGCCCCGGAGACGCGGCATCGCGTCCTCGAACTCATCGGCGGGGGCGTGCCCGTCGACGAGGCCGTGCGCCTCGTGCTGATGCGGTGACCGACCGGACCTCGCCGGTACCGTTACCCATGTTGCCTCAGATGGCAAGGGGCCTTAAATACCCAATCGAGCACTAAGTTATACCGTTACGGAAAAATCCCATATGTGGGGCGTTCATGCGCCTTGACGCCGTTTTCGGGGTGCCAAAGACTTCCCTCGAACTCGCGTGATCACTCCGGGCCGGCCCCCCTTCCCGGAAGGCACGCCAGATGGAGGAAACTCGATGAGTAGCTCTCCCCGGCGAGCGCGGCGCTACGCCGCCGCGCTGGCACTCCCCCTGGCGATCGCCCTGAACGCCCTTCCGGCGTTCGCCGATCCCTCTCCCGCTCCGGTCCCGCCCGACCGCGCGTCCAGCACCGCGCAGAACGGCGTCGCGCTGATGCGCGTCGTCGTCGCCGACCAGTCGGCCGTGGACAGGCTGATCGCCCTGGGCGTCGACCTCGCCGAATACAGCAAGCCGGTCGACGGCGGCATCGAAGTGCACGCCGTGCTCAGTCCCGAAGAGGCGCGGAATCTGCGCGACCGTGGCTTCGACGTCCGCGACGCCATCTCCGACCAGAGCGACTACGCCGCGAACCTCACCGAACGCCGGCAGGCCCTCGCCGCCGCGTCGGCCGACGCGGCGGAGACCGACACGCTGACCCCGCTGCGCGCCGAGTGGTTCACCAGCCTCGACAACCAGCGTTTCCTGTCGGTGGAGGTGAAGACGAGCGCGACCGACGCCCAGACGGTGCTCACCGCCACCTGGGACAGCGGCCCCGGCACGGCCCCCGACTCCGGCGGCTCGACGACGATGTCCCGCTTCACCGACGCGGGGCAGTACATGTACCACCGGTTCAACTCGCCGCTGCCGATCACGGAGGCCCCCGCCCAGGTCACGATCACCAGCAGCCGGGGCGGCTCGATCACCGTGCCGGTGACCAAGTGGCTGGGCGAGCCGCGCAAGGCGCCGAGCAAGCACTACGTGCAGGACTTCGTCGACCACTACATGGACCCCACCGAGGTCACGAACCGGATCGTGTGGCTGTCCAAGCAGTTCCCGGAGATCTCGGAGGTCGTCGACCTCCCGTACAAGACGAACGGCTACCGCCGCCAGGCGCAGGCGCAGTTCGGCGCGGGCTCGGGAAGCGCGCTGGCGAGCACGTTCTACGTGACGTCCAAGGCGTACGGCAGCGAGGGCGGCAACGACGTCAGCGTCGCGCTGGTGAACCCCGGGACCGCCTCGGCCCCGCTTTCCGTCGCCGTCAACGGCAAGGACGTCGTGGTCAACCTGGCCACGGACGCCTCCGGCGCGGTCAGCAGCACGGCCGCCCAGGTCGTGGGCGCCGTCAACGGCGACTCGGCGGCGTCGACGCTGCTGACCGCCGACCTCTACCGGACCGGCAACGGCTCCGGTGTGGTGACCGCGGCTCCGGCGACGAAGCTGACCGACAACCTGAAGGCGCCCGCAAGCATCTCGCGTCAGCCGTTCCAGATGAAGGCGCTGCGCATCGGCAAGAGCCGGGACGGCTCGAAGACCGGGGTGTTCCTCTACTGCCAGGAGCACGCCCGTGAGTGGGTGACCCCGCTCACCTGTGTGGAGACCGCCGAGCGGCTGCTGCGCAACTACGCGCTCGACGCGGACACCAGGAAACTGGTGAACAACCTCGACATCTTCATCGTGCCGACGATCAACCCCGACGGCGCCCACTACTCGATGTACGACTACAACATGCAGCGCAAGAACATGGTCAACTACTGCGCCGCCGACGGGTCGGACCCGGCGCGCCGCAACTCCTGGGGCGTCGACCTCAACCGCAACTTCTCGGTGGGCAGCGTCTTCGACGGATTCAACGGCGGCTCGACCACCTGCACCGGCGAGACCTTCTCCGGCCCGGCGGAGCTGTCGGAGCCGGAGACGCGCAACGAGGTGTGGCTCACGGAGAAGTTCCCGAACATCAAGTTCGCGATGAACACCCACTCCTACGGCGGCTACTTCATGTGGCCTCCGGGGGCGTACAAGACCGCCGGTCGGGAGACGCTGCCGCGCCCCGATCTGGGCACGGAGGAGTACTTCTGGAACGCCTCCACCCACATCCTGTCCGCCGTCCAGGGCTGGCGCGGCACGGCGATCTGGCCGGGGCGCACCGGCCCGGTGATCGACGTGCTCTACTCGGCGGCCGGCAACAGCGCCGACGAGTTCTGGTACAACAAGGGCATCATCGGCTGGGACTTCGAGGTCGGCGCCGACGTCTACGACCCGGCGACCAAGAGGTACAACGCGGTCGGCTTCCAGCCTCCGTTCGAGGAGGGCCACGAGGAGGCGATGGAGTTCTCCAACGGCCAGATCGGCATCCTTGAGGTCGCCCAGATGTACCAGAAGGACAAGCAGAAGCCCGAGTCGAAGCTCGTGGTGACCGACAGGGCCGACACCTCGGCGACGTTCACCTTCACGGTGGACGAGCCGGCGAACGTCTACTACACCCTCGACGGCAGCCGGCCGAACCTGAGCTCGCCCAAGCTGACCTCCGCGGGCATGCGCGAGGGCGCCGCGAAGATCTCGATCGACAAGACCACCGAGGTGCACTGGTTCGCCATGGACCTCGCGGGCAACGTCGAGAAGAACTACAAGCCGAACGGCAACGGCAAGAACTACAACACGGAGACCGTCACGGTCGAGACGGCTCCGGCGCTCGCGCTGACCGCGACCGCCTCGTCCCGCTGCATCGGCACCTCGGCGTACGTCGCGGTGACGGCCGTCAACGGATCGGACGCACCCGCCACGGTGACGCTGACGACCCCGTACGGCAACAAGACGGTGGCCGACGTGGCTCCGGGCAAGCAGGCCTACCAGTCCTTCAACACCCGGGCCGAGCAGCTCGACGCGGGCACGGTGACCGTCACCGGCACCGCGACGGTCAACGGCAAGCAGGTCACCTCGTCCTACGACGCGCCCTACACGGCGACCGGCTGCCGCTGAACCGCCCAGGAGCGTCAGCCACGACTCAGCACAACCCGGGGCCGGCCGACAAGCCGGCCGGCCCCGCCCCCCCATATATGGAGCGATGACCACATGAGAATCACCAGGACCACGCAGGTGCTCGCCGCGTCGGTGCTCGGCCTCGCCCTCGCCGGCCTGGCCACCCCCGCACTGGCCGACGACCCCGGCAGCGGCAGCGGCATCGACGTGTCGGTGACGATCGAGCCCACCACCACCCCCGGCCAGATCTCCATGACCGTCGCCGACAACGACGGCGTGTCCCTGCAGGAGAACGGCTCCGACGCCACCGCCCGCCAGTTCGTCGGCACCCTCCCGACGGTCACGGTCACCGACACCCGCCGGCCCGAAGACATCCCCGCCGGGGAGTTCTGGGCCGTCGTCGGCCAGTCCAGCCAGTTCGTCGCGGCCGACGACCCGGCCAAGACCATCGGCCCGGAGTACCTGGGCTGGAAGCCGCGCCTGCTCAGCGAGTCCACCACCGGCGCGGTGGCGGCCGGTGAGCCGGTCTCCAGCGTCATCGGCGACGGCACCGGAGCCCCCGAGGTGGGTCTGGAGAGCCAGGAGCTGCTGGTCTCCACCGCCAACTCCGCCGACGAGATCGGCACCTCCCAGGTCAACGCCGACCTCGCCCTGCGCACCTCCACCGACGTCGCCGCCGGTGAATACCACTCCACCCTGACCCTGTCCCTGTTCAACCAGTCCTGAACCGGAGGCGGGTGACAACCGCCCCCTGTGGACGTCCGCACCGTGGGCGAGTCCGGCCCACGGTGCGGACGTCTGTGATGAGACCGTTCCCGGGGCGCCCTCGCCCTCCTCGCCGTCCTTCCCACTGTCGGTGCGACCGCGTTCGCCCGCCGAACCCGCCCTGTTCGGGGCGAGGTGACACAGGGTTAGGAAATCCTGACTTAGCGGAATGTTGACCGGGCGGTCAATCAGGCAGACCGTCGGGTCAACAGGTCACCTCTCCCCCCGTACGGAGGCACGGATGGATCTCACGAGATCGTTGTCCGACATCGTCGCCCTCGTCGCCGGGCTGGTCGCGGTGCTCGCGCCGTTCTTCTGGGCCGACGCCCAGGCCGCCGCGCAGCCGCTGCTCATCCTCGGCGCTCTGCTCGTCGTCTCCGCCCTGTGGTCCATCCTGGGCGCGGGCGGCGCCGGCTCCTGGGTGACCGCGGCGTTCGGCGCACTGCTGTTCGTCTCCCCCTGGGCGTTCGGCTTCGACGGCGACGCCGCCTCGGCGTGGACCGCCTGGATCACCGGCGCGGTCACCGTCGTCGTCGGCCTGCTCACCGTCCTGCAGGTGCGCGGCCGCACGACCGCGGCCGCCTGACCCCTCACCCGCACCACGACGCGTACGGCCCCGCCGCCCGTCGCCCCTCCGGCGACCGGCGGCGGGGCCGTACGCCTTTCCGGCCTTTCCGGCTCGGGCGGTCGGCAGGAGCGGTGAACAGGGGTCTCACCTGCGCCGGGACCAGGGTCGCGCTTATCACCCCGCAGGCGATGTGTCGCCACTTGACTTTGGCGCGATCTCCGCTCAATCTGTTGCGTATAGCGCTTCCTGTTCCACCTTACGAAACCGGAAACCTCCGCATGATTCCTGCGTGCCCCATCGCCGCCCTGCCCCGGGGCGAGGCTCTCCGAATCGAGACAGATCCCCCGATCGCCGTCTTTCACACCGAGGACGGTGAACTGTACGCGGTGGACGACACCTGTACGCACCAGGACGCGTCGCTGGCGGACGGGTGGCTGGAAGGGTGCGAGGTGGAGTGCCCCCTGCACGCGTCGCGCTTCGACCTGCGCACGGGCCGGGTGGACGCTCCTCCCGCGAAGCTTCCGGTGCGCACCCACCAGGTGGTGGTCCGGGACGAGACCGTCTACGTCGTGCCCTCGGACCTGCCGCCGAACCTGCCGCCCGGCGTCCGCACCGGTTCGGCCTGAGCCACCGTGAGGGTGCCGTGAAATCCGTCGCCATCGTCGGCGCGTCGCTCGCCGGGCTGTCGGCGGCCCGCGCGCTGCGCGCCCAGGGCTTCGGCGGGCGCCTGACGATCGTCGGGGCCGAGCCGCACCGCCCCTACGACCGGCCCCCGCTGTCCAAGGAGTTCCTCGCCGGCCAGATGACGACGGCGGACCTCGCCCTGGAGGGCGACGGCGAGGACCTCGACGCCGAGTGGCGCCTGGGCGTCGCCGCGACCGGGCTGGAGCAGGGCCGGTCGCTGCGGATCGCGCTCGCCGACGGCTCCGCGGTCGAGGCCGACGGCGTGGTGATCGCCACCGGCGCGGTCGCCCGCACCCTCGGGGGCAACCTCGCCGGCGTGCACACGCTGCGCACGATCGAGGACGCGGCGGCCCTGCGGGCCGATCTCGACGCCGCCCGGCGGCTCGTGGTGATCGGGGCGGGCTTCATCGGCGCGGAGGTCGCCTGCGTCGCGCGCACGCTCGGGCTCGACGTGACGATCGTCGAGGCGGCGCCCGCGCCGTTCGCCCGCGCGCTCGGGCCCGAGATGGGCACCGCGCTCGCCGGGCTGCACGAGGCGCACGGGGTGCGCCTGATCTGCGGCGCCGCCGTACGAACCCTGACGGGCGAGGGCCGCGTCGACGGCGTGCTGCTGGAGGACGGGCGCCGCCTGGACGCCGATGTGGTCCTCGTCGGCATCGGCGCGCGGCCGGCGGTGGACTGGCTCGACGGCAGCGGCGTGACGGTCGGCGACGGCGTCGTCTGCGACACCGGCGGCGCGACGAGCGTGCCGGGAGTCGTCGCGGTCGGCGACTGCGCCGCCTGGTTCGACCCCGCTCTCGGCGCCCACCTGCGCGTGGAGCACTGGACCGGCGCGGCGCGGCGTCCCGCGACCGCCGCGCGAACGCTGCTGTCCGGCGGCGCCGCCGTTCCGGACACCCTCGCGCCGCCCTACCTGTGGTCCGACCAGTACGGCATGCGCGTGCAGTTCGCCGGGCACACGCTGCCGGGAGACGAGGTGAGCGTCGAGGAGGGCGACCTCGCGTCCCGCCGCTTCCTGGCCGTCTACCGGCGGGAGGGCCGCACGGTCGCGGTGCTCGGCGTCGACCAGCCGCGCTCGTTCACCCGGTGGCGGCGGCGCGTGAACGAGCCCGCCGGGGCGCGATGAGCGCCGTCGCGCCCACGACCCGCGTCATCCCGCGTGGCCGAGACGGTGGCTGATGTCGGCGGCGCCCGCGACGAGCACGGGCGCGAGCTCGCGCATGCGCTCCTCGCTGAACCGGTAGGCCGGGCCGGAGGCGCTGACGGCCGCCACCACCTCGCCCTCGTGGGAGCGGATGGGCGCGGCGATGGCGTTCAGCCCGATCTCGTACTCCTCCGCGGTGACCGCGTAGCCCCGCCGCAGCGCCTCGTCGAGCTGCCGGCGCAGTACCGCGGCGTCGGTCACCGTGGCGGGGGTGAAGCGCTCCAGCCCGGCGGCGGCGATGAGCCGTTCGCGGCGCCGCTCGTCGAGGTGGGCGAGCAGGACCTTGCCGCTCGACGTGGCGTGCAGCGGGGTGGGCTGGCCGACCCAGTTGTACGCGGTCACGGCCGCCTGGCCGCGCACCTGGTCGAGGTTGATGGCGTAGTGGGACCGCGCGACGGCGATGTTGACGGTCTCGCCGATCTCCTCGGCGAGCCGCCGGCACACCGGGCGGCTCTGCTGGACGAGGTCGAGGCGCGCGGCCACCCCGGCGGCGAGCCGGACGACGCCGAAACCGAGGCGATACTTGCCGCGGTCCTCGGCCTGCTCCGCCAGGCCGCGTGCCTCCAGGGCGCCGAGGAGCCGGAACGCGGTGGACTTGTGGACGCCGATCTCCGCGGCGACCTCGCTCACACCGGCCTCACCGCGCTGGGAGAGGATTTCCAGAATCGTCACGGCCCGGTCCACCGACTGGACGCCGCCGCTCCCCTCGGGCCGTACGGCGGCCTCACCGGCTTCCGCGAGATCGGGGCCCGGCGCGTGACGTTGCGAATGCTGCACTCTATTGCGCATATCAATATCATCCTGCCCGGGAGGCGGACATGTATGACTTTGTCATCGTCGGTGGTGGATCAGCGGGGAGCGCTCTCGCGAACCGGCTGTCGGCCGACCCCTCGAACCGCGTACTCGTGCTGGAGGCGGGCCGTCCCGACTACCTGTGGGACGTGTTCATCCACATGCCGGCCGCGCTGATGTTCCCCATCGGCAGCCGGTTCTACGACTGGAAGTACGAGTCCGAGCCCGAGCCGCACATGAACGGCCGGCGCATCTACCACGCCCGGGGGAAGGTGCTCGGCGGGTCGAGCAGCATCAACGGCATGATCTTCCAGCGCGGCAACCCCATGGACTACGAGCGCTGGGGCGCCGACCCGGGCATGGAGACCTGGGACTTCGCCCACTGCCTGCCGTACTTCAAGCGCATGGAGAACTGCCTGGCCGCCGACGCGTCGGATCCGATGCGCGGGCACGACGGGCCGCTGGTGCTGGAGCGCGGCCCGGCCAGGAATCCGCTGTTCAAGGCCTTCTTCGAGGCCGTGCAGCAGGCGGGCTACCCGCTGACCGACGACGTGAACGGCTACCGCCAGGAGGGCTTCGCGCCGTTCGACCGCAACCTGCGCCGCGGGCGCCGCCTGTCGGCCGCCCGGGCCTACCTCCACCCGGTGATGAACCGCCCGAACCTCACGGTCAAGACCGGGGCGTTCGTCACGAAGATCCTGTTCGAGGGCACGCGCGCGGTCGGCGTCGAGTTCGACGGCAAGCGGGTGCGGGCCGGCGAGGTCGTCCTCTGCGGCGGCGCGATCAACTCCCCGCAGCTCCTGCAGCTGTCCGGCGTGGGCGACGCCGACCACCTGAAGGCGCACGGCGTCGACGTGGTCCACGACCTGCCCGGCGTCGGCGAGAACCTCCAGGACCACCTGGAGGTCTACATCCAGTACGCCTGCAAGCAGCCGGTCTCGATGCAGCCCGCGATGAAGTGGCGCAACCGGCCGATGGTCGGCGCCCAGTGGCTGTTCCTGCGCAGGGGGCCCGGCGCGACCAACCACTTCGAGGCCGGCGGCTTCGTCCGCGGCAACGACGACGTCGACTACCCCAACCTGATGTTCCACTTCCTGCCCGTCGCCGTGCGATACGACGGCAGCGCGCCGGCCGGCGGGCACGGCTACCAGGTGCACATCGGGCCGATGTACTCCGACGCCCGCGGCACGGTGAAGATCAAGAGCTCCGACCCCCGCGTGAAGCCCGCGCTGCGGTTCAACTACCTGTCCACCGACCAGGACCGCCGCGAGTGGGTCGAGGCCGTACGGGTGGCCCGCGACATCCTCAACCAGTCAGCCATGAACGGGTTCAACGGCGGCGAGCTGTCCCCCGGCCCGGAGGTCGAGACCGACGAGCAGATCCTCGACTGGGTGGCGAAGGACGGCGAGACCGCTCTGCACCCCTCCTGCACGGCGAAGATGGGCGTCGACGAGATGTCCGTGGTCGACCCGCTGACCATGGGGGTGCACGGTCTGGAGGGCCTGCGGGTCGTGGACGCCTCGGTCATGCCGTACGTCACGAACGGCAACATCTACGCGCCGGTGATGATGGTCGCGGAGAAGGCGGCCGACCTGATCCTCGGTAACACTCCCCTGGCCCCCGAGCCGGTGGAGTTCTACCGGCACAGGAAGGACGCCTGACATGAAGGACCTGTACATCGGCGGGCAGTGGCGCGACGCGGCCGAGGGCGGGCGGCGCGAGATCCACTGCCCGGCCGACGGACAGCACGTGGCCACCGTCGCGGAGGCCGGCCGCGCCGACACGGAGGCCGCGATCGCGGCGGCCCGGCAGGCGTTCGACGAGGGCCCGTGGCCGCGCACGCCGGAGCGGGAGCGCGGGGCGTTGCTGCTGCGGGTGGCCGATCTGCTGCGGCGCGACAAGGCCGAGATCGCGCGGGCGGAGTCGCTGGACACCGGCAAACGCCTGGTGGAAAGCGAATACGACGTCGACGACGTGATCGCGAGTTTCCGCTACTTCGGCGGGATCGCGGGCACCGACGCCGGGCGGGCGGTCGACACCGGCCGCGCCGACGCGATCAGCCGCGTGGTCTACGAGCCGGTCGGGGTCTGCGGCCTGATCACGCCGTGGAACTACCCGCTGCTGCAGACCTCCTGGAAGGTGGCGCCCGCGCTGGCGGCGGGCAACACCTTCGTGCTCAAGCCGAGCGAGCTGACCCCGTCCACCGCGATCCTGCTGATGCGGCTGCTGGAGGAGGCGGGCCTGCCGCCGGGGGTGGGCAACCTGGTGCTCGGGGCCGGCGCGGAGGCGGGCGCGCCGCTGGCCGAGCACCCCGCGGTGGACATGGTGTCGTTCACCGGCGGTCTGGCGACCGGGCGCTGGATCATGGCCTCCGCCGCGCAGACGGTCAAGCGCGTCGCCCTGGAGCTGGGCGGCAAGAACCCCAACATCGTGTTCGCCGACGCGGACTTCGACGCCGCGGTCGACTTCGCCGTGACCGCGGTGTTCCTGCACTCGGGGCAGGTCTGCTCGGCCGGCGCCCGGCTGCTGGTGGAGGACTCGATCCACGAGAGGTTCGTGGACGCGGTGGTGCGCCGGGCCGAGCGGATCAGGCTGGGCGGGCCGTTCGACCCCGAGGCCGAGACCGGGCCGCTGATCTCGGCCGGGCACCTGGCCAAGGTCGAGGCGTACGTCGAGGCGGGGATCGCCGAGGGCGCGAACCTGCGCTGCGGCGGGCGGCGCCTGGAGGGGAAGGGCCACTTCTTCCCGCCGACGGTGCTGGACGGCTGCCACCGCGGCATGCGGGTGGTCCGGGAGGAGTCGTTCGGGCCGGTGCTGACGGTGGAGCGGTTCTCGGGCGAGGACGAGGCCGTCGCCCTGGGCAACGACACCGACTACGGCCTCGCCGGTGCCGTGTGGACGACGGACGCGGGCAGGGCGCAGCGGGTGGCCGGCCGGCTGCGGCACGGCACCGTGTGGATCAACGACTACCACCCGTACGTGCCGCAGGCGGAGTGGGGCGGGTTCAAGCAGTCCGGCGTCGGCCGGGAGCTCGGCCCGACCGGCCTGAACGAATACCGCGAGATCAAGCACATCTGGCAGAACACCGATCCCCGCCCCCAGCACTGGTTCCGCCCCTGAGTCAGTCGCCTCGCCCGTGCGCGGCGAGGAACTCCCCGATGCGCGCGTCCATCTCGGCCGGCGCCGCGAGGGGAAGGGTGTGATGGGTGGCCCCGGGCAGCACGGCCGTCTCCACGCGGGGCAGCAGCGCCGCGGCGGAGGCGGCCACCCGGCCGATGTCGTGCGCCCTGCTGCGCTCGGCCAGCAGGAGCAGCACCGGGAGCCGCAGCGCCCGCAGCGCCTCCGGGCCGGGGCGCGGACCGGTCAGGGGCCGGGCGGCGGGGAAGGCGGCGGCGTGGTCGTAGAGGCGCAGCCACGTCTCGTCCAGCGCCGCGCCCCGGGTCTCCCATTCGAGGAACGCGCGGCGTCGCCGTACGGTCGGGCGCAGCAGCATCGGCAGGGCGCGCAGCAGGTAGCGGCGGGAGAAGCCGGTGAAGCAGTTCGTCGGGTCGACCAGGACCAGCGCCCTCACCCTTGCGGGCGCGTGCGCCGCGTAGTGCAGGGCGCTCCACGCCCCGTAGGAGTGGCCGCACAGAGACACTGCCGGGGACACTCCTGAGGCGCCGAGCCCGTCGAGCACGGCGTCGAGCCAGGCCATCTGGTCGCGCAGCGTCCGGATCGCCCGCTCGCCGGCGACGCTGCGTCCCGCCTCTCCGACGGTGTCGACCGCGTGCACCCGGTGGGCCGTGCCCAGCGCCCTCGCCGTGCCGGACCAGACGGTCGAAGTGGTGCCGCCGCCGTGGAGGAGGACCACCGGCGGTGCGCCCGCGGGGCCGACGGAGTTGACGTGGGTCGTGCCGTAGGGCGTGCGGATCTCCGCCGCCTCGGTGGAGGCGGGCCAGCGCGCCGCCAGGACGGCGTCGTAGGCCGCGAGAAATCCGTCGTCAGTGCTCTCCATGACCGCCTCCACAATGCCTCGCTGAGCGATACTCTCGTTCAACGAGATAATAGGAGGTTTCATGATGACGCGCGGCCACGAGGGCCCGGAGATGGAGATCTTCCACCTGCTGCGGGCGGTCACGGTGGAGTACGGCCTGCGGCAGGCGGAGTTCGCGGCCGAGCACGGCATGCACGTCACCGACGTGCGGGCGCTCATCTGCCTGCTGGACGCGGAGCGGGCCGGGATCGACGCCACCGCCGGCTTCCTCGGCGCCGGGCTGGGCCTGAACTCGGCGGGCACCACGGGGGTCGTCGACCGGCTCGAACGGCTCGGCCTGGTCAGCCGGGCCCGCGACGTCAGGGACCGGCGCCGGGTCCTGCTGAGAGTCGAGGACCGCGCCAAGGAACTGGGCTGGAGCTACTTCGGCCCGCTCATCGACAGGACGGTCGGAGTGCTGTCCGGGTTCGACGAACGGCAGACGGCCGCCGTGCGACTCTTCCTCACCACCGCGCTGGACGCGTTGACGGCGCGAGACCGATGAGCCGACACGGGGAGCATGCTGGGGGTATGGAGGTGTCCGTACGCTTCTCGCCCGAGCTGTGGATCTTCCTCGCGTCGCGCGACCGGCGGCCCGAGGTGCGCCTGCCGTACGACGGGACGTCCTCGCTCGGCCACCTGATCGAGTCGGCGGGCGTTCCGCTGACCGAGATCGGCGAACCGGTCGCCGGAGGCCGCCCGGTCGAGCGGTCGTATCGGCCGGGCCCGGACGAGGTGGTGGAGGTGCCGGCCGTGCCCAGGCCGCAGGCCGTGCCGGACTGCCGGTTCGTCCTCGACGTCCACCTCGGCACGCTGGCGCGGCGGCTGCGCCTGGTCGGCCGGGACACCGCCTACCGCAACGACATGGACGACGACGCCCTGATCGCGCAGGCCGGCGCCGAGGACCGGGTGCTGCTCACCCAGGACCGGGGCATCCTGCGCCGCCGGTCGCTGCGGTGCGGCGCGTACGTGCGCGGCGCCCGGCCGGACGACCAGTTCCTCGACGTGCTCGACCGCTTCCGCCCGCCGCTGACTCCGTGGACCCGCTGCACGGCCTGCAACGGGCGGCTCGCCCCGGTCGGCAAGGCCGAGGTGGAGGACGCGCTGGAACCCGGGACCCGGCGCAGCTACGACGAGTTCGCCCACTGCCTCGCCTGCGGCCGGATCTACTGGCACGGCGCCCACGGCGGGAATCTGGCCGCCGTCGTCGACCGCGCCCTCCGCGCGGCCGGGTTGCGTCTCCAGTAGGGGGAGGCGCGAGGGTGGGGGCATGGACGGCGACACGCTCTACTCGATCGGTGAGCTGGCCCGGCGGACCGGACTGACGGTCAAGGCCATCCGGTTCTACTCCGACTGCGGGATCGTGCCGCCCACCGGCCGCAGCCCGGCCGGCCACCGCCTCTACGACATCGACGCCGCCGCCCGGCTGGAGCTCGTACGGACGCTGCGCGACCTGGGGATCGACCTGCCCACGATCCGCAAGGTCCTCGACCGGGAGCTGTCCCTGGCGCAGGTCGCGGCGGCGCACGCCGAGGCGCTGGCGACGCAGATCCGGGTGCTGCGCCTGCGGCGCGCGGTGGCGACGGCGGTGGCACGGCGCGGCTCCACCCCTGAGGAGATGTATCTCATGCACAGACTGGCCAGGCTTTCCGACGGCGAGCGCCGCCGCCTGATCGACGGCTTCCTCGACGCCGCCTTCGGCGGCCTGGACGCCGGCCTGACGGGGATCAGGCGCACGATGACCCCCGAACTGCCCGACGACCCCGAGGACGGGCAGGTCGAGGCGTGGATCGAGCTGGCCGAGCTGGCCGCCGACCCGGAGTTCGGGGCGCTCATGCGGCGCGTCACCGAGCAGCACCTGACAGACCACGTGCGGGGAGACGTCCCGCGCCCGGGCGCGGTGGCGATGGTCCGCGACCACGTCGCCCCCGCACTCGCGGCGGGCGTCGGCAGCGCCTCACCCCAGGCGGACGCGGTCGTCGCCTCAGTGGCCGCCCGGTACGCCGACCTCGTCGGCCACCCGGACGACACCGCCCTGCGACGCCGGCTGCTCACCTTGCTGGAGACCGCGAACGACCCGCGCAGGGAGTCGTACCTCCGGCTGCTCGCGGTGGTCAACGGCTGGCCGCCCCCGGACCCGCTGGCCCCGGCCCTCACCTGGTTCGTCGCCGCCCTGCGCGCTCGCACTTCGTGAGACGCGCCCCGGCGCCTTCTGCGAAGATCACTCCGAAATGTCCCCGCGCTCCGGAGTGTCCGCCATGACCGATGGCCGCTCAGCCTTCGCCGAGGTGTTCTCCCACTACCGGGAGCTGCTGCGGAAAGAGCCGTGGCTGGAGACGGCCGTCTGCTGGACGGTCGTCGTCCCGCACGAGCCCCGGCCGTTCTCCGCCGCCGACTTCGGAGCCCGGGTGAGCGGCGGAACCCCGCACGAGGCGCACGAGGCCGCCCCGCTGGAGGCGCTCCCCTACTACGACGGGGTCCACCCGATGTCGGTGGCGCCCGCGGGCCCGGCCGTGGTGCTGTTCGAGAACAACGGATTCTTGGGCAGCCTGCCCGAGGTGCTGCGACGGCTCAGCCGCGACGGACGGGTGTGCGGCGTCTACTGGAACGTGGAGGGCGACAACAGGCTCAACTACGCGGCCGACGGCCGGGTGCTGGTCGGCCTCGACGCGATGTTCTGGGACGAGTGGACGGGCGACGACGTCGCGGTGCTCGAACCCGAGTTGCGCGCCATGACCGACCTGCTGGCCGGGGACGAGGACGACTGGCAGGCCGCCGCGATGACCGTGGTCGAGCTGGTGACGGGGGTGCGCCTCACCGCCGAATGGCTGTCCGGAGCGCATCCCTACCTCACCTTCCAGTGGCCCCTGGCGACGGAGCCGCCCTCACCCGAGGAACTCGCCGAATACCGGAACGACCCGGAGGTGAAACTGAGGGACGCGGTGCGGGCCGCGCCGGAGTCGCGGCAGTTCACCGCTCTCACACACCTGGCAGGGCTGCTCGCCACCCGGTTCCGCCTGGGCGAGTTCCCCGTCGTACGAGACGTCCTGGTCGACCTCGCGTCGGGGCGGCGCGCCGGGGACGCCTACCATCACGCCGGTCTGGCCCTGGGCGACGGCTGGCCGGCGGTCCGCGAGACCATTCGCGAGATCCTGTCCGGCACGGACGCCTGAACGCCGCGCACGCGGCCCGGAATCACGAGGTCGTGACGCCTCCCACGCGACGTAGCGCCTCGGGCGTGAGGTCCTTGAGGGTGGGATATCCGTCGACGGCCATGATGAGGTCCGCTTCGGCCAGTATCGAGCGCAGCACGTGCACGACACCGTCGACGCCGCCGACCGCCAGCGCGAACGCGTACGGGCGGCCGATCCCCACCGCGGTGGCGCCCAGCGCCAGCGCCTTGACGACGTCGGCGCCGCTGCGCACACCCGAGTCGAACAGGACCGGCAGCCCGTCGGCGGCCTCGACCACGCCGGGCAGGCACTCCAGGGCGGGCAGTCCTCCGTTGGCCTGCCGTCCCCCGTGGTTGGAACAGTAGACGGCGTCCACGCCGTGGTCCTTGGCGCGACGGACGTCCTCGGGGTGGCAGATGCCTTTGAGCATCAGCGGCAGTCTGGTCTGCGACCGCAGCCAGTCGAGGTCGTCCCACCTGAACGGTCCGCCGAAGATCGGGAATCTGCGCACGAACGCCTCGGTGGCGTCCTCGCCGGGTCGCAGTCCCCGCCGGAACACGGGGTCGCTGGTGTAGTTGCTCAGGCATCCGCTGGGCACCTGCGGATAGCTCGATGCGCGCAGGTCCCGGGGCCGCCAGCCGGTGACCCAGGTGTCCAGGGTGACGGCGATGCCCGTGAACCCCACCGCCTCGGCGCGGTGCACCAGGCTCGCGGCCAGGTCCCGATCGGGCGGCGTGTAGAGCTGGAAGAAGCCGGGCGTGTCGCCGAGCGCCGCGGCCACGTCCTCCATCGGATCCGCGGAGAGGGTCGCCGCGAAGAACGGAACGTGCGTACGCGCGGAGGCTCGCGCGCACGCGAGGTCGCCGTGGCCGTCCTGGGCGCACACCCCGATCACTCCGATGGGCGCCATGAACACCGGCGAGGGCAGCCGCGTCCCGAACAACTCGATCGACATGTCGCGCTCGGCGGGAGCGACCAGCATGCGCGGATACAGGCCCCAGTGCGTGAACGCCTCGCAGTTGGCCCGCTGGGTGTGCTCGTCGCCGGCGCCGCCGGCCACGTATCCCCAGACCTTCGGCGGCATCGCGGCCGACGCCCGCTCTTCCAGCTCCGCGAAGGTCATCGGATAAGGCGGCTGATGGCCGGTCTGTCCCTGGGCGTACAGCTCGTCCTGATACTCCGCGAAACTCATACGTGCGCGTTACCCCTGGCCGGATGCACTACCCGAGCCGGGCGGCCAAGCGGCCTCCAAGTATGCGGAAAGGAGCCGGTGGCCCGTCCGCGGCGTCCGGCGCTGCCGTTCCAGCCGCCCGTCGCCCGCCCCGGGCAGCCCCGGGCAGCCCCGGGGCGGCGGACGCGTCAGGAGGCGGCCGAACAGGACGAGTTCAGCTCCTTGTCGAACCAGTCGATCGTGCGGCGCAGGCCGGTGACGGGATCGACGCGCGGACGCCAGCCGAGCCGCTCCTGCGCGAGCGAGGTGTCGGGACGGCGGACGGCGGGGTCGTCGACCGGCCGCTCGACGAACCGGATTGGGGAGGACGAGCCCGCCAGATCGCGGATCGTCTCCGCCAGCTCGGTCATCGACATCTCCGCCGGGTTGCCGATGTTCACCGGCCCGGCGAAGTCGCTCTCGGCCAGCGCGAGCACGCCGTCGATCGTGTCGTCGACGTAGCAGATCGACCGCGTCTGGCTGCCGTCGCCGGTCACGGTGATCGGCTCGCCCAGCAGCGCCTGACGGATGAACGTGGGGATCGCCCGGCCGTCGTGGGGCCGCATTCGCGGGCCGTATGTGTTGAAGATCCGCACGATCGCGGTGTCGGCGCCCCGCGAGTCGCGGTAGGCCGTGGACAGCGACTCGGCGAACCGCTTGGCCTCGTCGTACACGCTGCGCGGCCCGACCGGGTTGACGTTGCCCCAGTACGTCTCCTTCTGCGGGTGCTCCAGCGGGTCGCCGTACACCTCGCTGGTGGAGGCGAGGACGAACCGCGCGCCCTTCTCGGCGGCGAGCCCGAGGGCGTGCAGCGTCCCCATGCTGCCGACCTTCAGCGTCTCGATCGGATGGCGCAGGTAGTCGGCGGGAGACGCGGCCGAGGCGAAGTGCAGCACCAGGTCGACCTGGCCCGGCACATGGACGAACCCGGTGAGGTCGCACTCCACCAGCCGGAAGGCCGGCCGCCCGATCAGATGCTCGACGTTGCGCGGCGACCCGGTCAGGAAGTTGTCCAGGCAGACGACCGCCGCACCACGCTCCACCAACCGTTCGCACAGGTAGGAGCCGAGGAACCCGGCTCCCCCGGTGACCACGACACGGGATCCCTTCACCGCACTCCCACCCTTCGCAACCTTCCGACGGCGTCGAGCACCTCGGGCACCCCGATCTCGAGCAGCCCCTCCGACGGCCGGTCGCCGTGCGGGTCGCCCCTGCGCCCGGCCCACAACGCGATGTGCGGGCGGCCCGGCGGCGGCCCCCACAGGGCGGGCGGCACCGGGCCGTAAAGGATGACCGAGGGCGTGCCGACGGCGATGGCCAGATGCGACATGCCCGTGTCGCCGCAGACGACGAGCGCCGCGTGCGCCGTCAACGCGGCGAGCTCGGGCAGGTTCGTACGACCGGCCAGCACGGACTCCTCCGGCAGACCGGCGAGCACGGCGACGTGCCGGGCCAGCGCGATCTCGGTCATGCCGCCGGTGACGACGACCCGGTGGCCCTGGCCGGCCAGTTCCGCGGCCACCTGGGCGAAGCGGTCCGGCGGCCACTGCCGTGCCCGGAACGCCGCCCCCGGGTGGATGATCACCTCGCCGCCGGCGAGCGGGCTCGGCCCCGGGTCGCGCAGCGCGAGGTCCTCCGGGTCGGCCGGGACGCCGTACCACTCCAGCAGGGCGCACCACCGCCGCCTCTCGTGCGTCTCCGGCTCCCAGGACGGCCCGTCCGGGCCCGGCACCAGGTGGTGGGCGTGCGTGAGCATGCGGCCCGGCCGGGTGCGGCGCAGCGCCTGGATGCTCTCCGGGCCGCTGCCGTGCAGGTTGACCGCGACGTCCGGCGACTCGTACGGCACGGGCCCCGGCCCGGACACGTCGAGCAGCTCGTCGACGCCGCCGATCAGCGGCAGCAGCCCGCCCAGGTAAGCAGGGGCGGCCAGCACCAAATGGTGCTCCGGGTGCGCCCGCCGCAGCGCCCGCAGCGCGGGCACCGAGGTCAGCAGGTCGCCGAGCCCGAGCCCGCGCAGGGCGAGCAGGACCGGTCTTCGCGGATCTTCTAGGGCCATGACGTCTCCGTGGAGGCGCACACGACGAGCTCCCTGACCTCGCAGTCCCGCGGCTGGCCGAGCGCGAACAGGATCGCCGAGGCGACGTCCTCCGGCTGGTTCAGCCGGGCGTCGGGGCCGGGCTTGTACTGGTCGGGGCGGTCGTCGAAGAAGTTCGTCCGCATGCCGCCGGGGATCAGCAGGGTCACTCCCACCTGCCCGGCCAGCTCGGCCGCCAGGGCCCGGGTGAAGCCCACGACGCCGAACTTCGAGGCGCAGTAGGCCGTCGCGTCGCCGAGCGCGCGCACCCCGAGCGTGGAGGCGACGGTGACGACCCTGCCTCCCGACTCGCGCAGATGCGGCAGGGCCGCCCGGACCACCGCGGCGGTCCCGAGCAGGTTGACCCCGATCACCCGTTCCCACTGCTCGGCGGCCACGTCCTCCAGCCGTCCGCAGGCGTCTATGCCCGCCGCCGTCACGACGCCGTCGAGCCCGCCCGCCCGGTCGGCGAGCTCGCGCACGGCCCGCTCGGCCTGCTCACGGTCGGCCAGGTCGGCCCGGACGTGGTCGAACCCGCCGTCCGGCTCGTTCACGTCCACGACCAGCGGACGTCCGCCCGCCTTGGCGACCGCCGTGGCGGTGGCCCGGCCCAGGCCGGACGCGCCACCGGTGATCAGTACGTTTCCCACCATTGAGGTCGATCCCTTCGATAGGCGGCCGATGTCACGAAGCGGCTCGGGCGGCGGCGATCAGGCCGGTGGTGGAGTAGCCCGGCACGGTCGGCAGGATGACGACCTCCCCGCCGGCCCGGCGCACGGCCTCGGCCTCCGGCATCGACCGCTCGTCGTAGTCGCCGCCCTTCACCCACACGTCGGGGCACAGGCGCTCGATGACCCGCGACGGCGTGTCCTCGCCGAAGACCGTCACCGCGTCCACGCAGCCGAGCGCGCGCAGCACCTCGACCCGGTCGCGCTCGCTCACCAGCGGCCTGCCCGGCCCCTTGAGCCGCCGGATCGAGTCGTCGGAGTTCACACAGACCACCAGGGCGTCGCCTAACGCCCGGGCCCGCCGCAGCAGGCTCACATGCCCGGCGTGCAGCAGGTCGAAACATCCGCCGGTCGCGATCAGGCGGCCTCCTGCGGCGCGCACGGCGGCGGCCACCTCGAAGCCGGACGCGCCGGGCGCGAACGGCGCCGGCGACTCCCCGGCGGGACAGTGCCGGTCGGGATGGTGCAGGCGCAGCGCGGCGGCCCCGCCCTCCGCCACGAACCTGGTGGCCTCGCCGACCGCGCGGGCGACGGCGTCCTCCGTGGACGCGCCGTCCGCCAGTGCGAGCGCCGCCGCCGCCGCGAAGCGGTCGCCCGCGCCGCAGGCGTCCGGGCCGGACGCGACGTGCGGGACGGGGACCGGTCCGAACCTGCCGCCGCGGCGGGCCAGCATCGCGCCGCGCTCCCCCAGGGTGATCGCGACGGCCTCGGCGTCGAGGTCTCGCACCAGCCTGCGGGCGGTGCGCTCCGGTGAGACGTACGGCTCCTCGCACATGCCGCGCGACTCGGCCTCGCTGGGCGTGACCAGCGCGCATCCCGGCACGGGCAGCGAACCCCGGGGATGGGGGTCCCAGACCAGCGGCACGTCGAGGCCGCGCAGCGGCTCGCGCAGCAGGTCGGCCACGCCGCGCCCGTAGTCGGCGACCAGGACCGCGCTCGCCGCGCCGAGGGCGTCGGCCGCGCGGGCGAACGCGGAGGCGGAGGCCACCTGGCCGGGCCGCCCCATCGCCCGCCCGTCGCCGGTGTCGATCCTGACCAGCGTCTGCCCGCGGGCGCGGACCCGCGTCTTGCGCACGGTCGTGCCGCGCAGCGGCAGCCGCACGATCTCGACGTAGGGCGACAGCAGACCCTCCAGGCAGCGGCCGGAGGGGTCGTCGCCCAGGGCGGTGATCAGCACCACCCGCGTGCCGTCGCGGGCGGCCAGCAGCGCCGCGAGCCCCGCGCCGCCAGGACGGCGGTGCTCCGCCCGCCCATCCACGACGGGGACGGGGGCGTCGGGGGCCAGCCGGTCGGCGGTGCCCTCGACGTCGACGTCGAGCAGGGAGTCTCCGACGATGACGAGTGGTCCGCTCACGCGACAGCCTTCTCGATCACGTCACAGAGCATGTGGATCACCGTGAGATGCACCTCCTGGATGGTCGCGGTGTCGTCCGCGGGCACGGTCAGGGCCTCGTCGCACAGCTCGGCGAGTGGGTTCGGCCCGGGGCCGGTCAGCGCCCAGGTCGTCAGGCCGCACTCGCGGCCGGCCTCGGCCGCCTCGGTCACGTTGCGGCTCGTCCCGCTGGTGGACAGGCACATCAGCACGTCGCCGGGGCGGCCGTGCGCCCGCACCTGCCGCGCGTACAGCTCGGCGATGCCGAAGTCGTTGCCGATGGCGGTCAGCGACGAGGTGTCGGCGTGCAGCGGGATCGCGGCGTACGGCCGCCGGTCGACGCGGTAGCGCCCGACCAGCTCCGCGGTCAGGTGCTGCGCCTCGGCGGCGGAACCGCCGTTGCCGCAGGCGAGCAGCCGTCCGCCGCCGCTCAGCACGGCCGCGAGCTTGTAGCCCCAGGCGTGGATCTTGGGCGTCTCCGGGTCCACCGCCGTCAGCGCGGTGCTCAGCCGGGCCAGATGAGGATGCATCGCTCAGCCTCCCGCGGCGGCGAGGGCGCCCAGGCGCCCGCCGGTCAGGTTCCGGAACACGGACTCGGTCTGCTCGGCGATCCTGGGCCAGCCGTAGCGGGCGCGGGCCCGCCGGGCCCCTGCGGCCGACAGCGCCGCCCGCAGGCCGGGCCGGACCAGCAGATCGCAGAGCGCGCGGGACAGCGCGCTCGGCCGCCGGGGCGGCACGAGCACGCCGCATCCCGCGACGGTGTCGAGGTGGCCGCCGACCGCCGAGGCGACCACCGGCACCCCGCAGGCCAGGGCCTCCAGCGGCACTATGCCGAACGGCTCGTACCACGGGACGGTCACCAGGACGTCCGCGGAGCGCATGAGGGCGGGCACCTCGGCCCGGCTCACGCTGCCGATCAGCCGGACCCGGTCGCCGAGGCCGAGGCCGTCGGCCAGCGTGCGCAGCCGCGTCCCCTCCTCGTCGCCCGGGTCGCCGCCCGCGATCACGAGCTCGGCGCCGGGCACCTGCCGCATCGCGCGCACGACGGTGTCCACCCCTTTGCGCGGCACCATGCGGCCGATGCTCAGCACCCGGAGCCGGTCGCCGCGCGGGGCGGCCGGGCCGTCCGGGTGGAACAGGCCGAGGTCGACGCCACACGGCACGACCGCGATCCGGTCGCGCGGCACGCCCATCGCGACGAGTTCGCCCACCTCGTCGGAGCAGGTCGCGATGACCGCGACCGCCCGGCGGCCGATGTCGCGCTCGATCGCGAGCCGGCTCGGCGGGCTGGTGTCGGCCTCGCCCTGCCAGCGCCGCTTCACGGTGCCGAGCGCGTGGTAGGTCTGCACGACCGGTATCCGCAGAGGCTCCGCCGCCGTCAGTGTGGCCAGCCCGCTCATCCAGAAGTGCGCGTGCGCCACGTCGGGCGGCTCTGCCTTCCACCTGCGGGCCAGGTGCTCCCCGAACTCGGGCATGTGCGGCAGCAGCTCGTCCTTGGGCAGCGGCTCGGCCGGTCCGGCCGGCACGTGCTCGACGGTGACGCCGGGCGCCATGGGCACGGTGTCCAACTGGCCGGGGGAGGTCCGCCGCGTGTGCACGACGACCTCGTTGCCCCGTTCGGCCAGGGCCAGGGCCAGCGCCGCGACGTGCACGTTCTGCCCGCCGGCGTCCACACCGCCGAGGGTCGCCAGCGGGCTGGCGTGCTCCGACACCAGGGCGATCCTCATGGCACCCTCTCCTTCACCGCCTCTTCGGCCGGGATGAGGCGGCGCACCGCGTCGACCACCTGCTCGCCGCCGATCGAAGTCAGGCACGGGTGACCGGGCAGGGGGCAGATCCTCGCCCTGCTCCCCCGGCAGGGGGCGCCCTGGTCGCCGAGCACCACCGTGGGCACGCCGTACGGCGCCCAGCGGGCGGCGGGCACGACCGGCGCGAACAGGCTGACCACGGGCGTGCCGACGGCGGCCGCGAGGTGGGCCGGGCCGGTGTTGGCGGCGACCACCGCCGACGCCCCGGCGAGCACGGCGGCGAGCTCGGCGAACGTGGTCGCCCCGCCCAGATCGAGCGGGAAACCGGGGCCGAGAGGGTAACCGGAGCCGAGCGCCGGCCCTGAGACGAGCTCCGGCCCTGAGACGAGCGCGGTCAGCGCCCGCTCGCCCGGACTGCCGGTGACGACGACCCGCTCGCCGGCGGCCAGCAGCGCCTCGACCGCCTCCGCCCACCTCTCGGCGGGCCACGCCCTGGCCGGCGCGGTCGTGCCGGGATGCACCACCACGTAGCCGGGCGGACCGGTGAGGTGCTCCACGTCCGGCAGCGGGCCGCGCACGGCGAGCCGCCCGTCGTCGCCCGGCGGGAGGTCGAAACCGGCGGCGCGGGCGAGGCCGAGCATGCGCTCCGGCTCGGGGACGTCCACGCTCTCGTCCACGACGTGACGCACGTCGAGCAGGGAGCCGGGGTAGTCCTCGCTGATCGCGGCGATCCGCGGCACTCCGGCCAGCCGCAGCAGCAGGGCCGCCGGCAGCGCCGACTGGTGGAAGGACGTGAAGACGACGGCCACGTCCGGGCCGACGGCGCGGACCTGCTCCACCAGGCGGGCCGCGTGCTCGGAGGTCATCGGGACCGGCTCGGGGTCGATCCACGGGGCGCGCCACTCCAGGACGCGGTCGACGCCGGGAAGCAGTTCGGCCGCGGCCCTGCCGTGCGGGCCGGCGAGCATCACGACCTCCCGCGCCCCGGCGGCGACGGCGCGCACGGCGGGCCCCGCGAGCAGCACGTCGCCCGCGTTGTCGGGCCGGACCACCAGAGCGGTCCCGATCACGAGCGCCTCCCCGTCGTGCCCGTCCGCACCCTCGCCTCTCCTGCGATCCGCTGCGCGCAGGCCACCGGAGGGATGACCACGCTGGTCACGGCCATCCGCACGATCTCCTCCGGCGTACGCGGGCCCGGGGCGATGCGGGCGCGGGCGAACTCGGCCGTGAGGCCGAGCCACGCCAGCCCGGCCGCGGCGGCGAGCCGCCTGCGGCGACCCCCGGTGGCGGCGAGCGTGAGCGCGAGCAGGCCCATGCCGGTGGTGAGGGCGTGCCGCCTGAGCCTGCCCGGGTGGCCGCCGATGATCACCCGCCAGTCGGGGCCGTGCACGTGCCGCATGAGCGCGTCGGACGCGTTGCCGCGCTGGAGGCGCACGCTCGACCAGAAGCCGTCGTCGCGCACCGGGTGGCGGGTCAGCCGCTCCCCCTTGACCAGCGAGAACCCCGCGCGCTCGACCCGCAGCGCGAGATCGGCGTCCTCGCGATACGCCCCAGGGAAGCGCTCGTCGAACCCGCCGCTCGTCTCCAGGGCGGTCCTGCGATACGCCATGTCGGCGGTGATCCAGTGCGCGCCGGCCAGGCCGGCGGTGTTGCGCTCGGCGTCGGTCGGGCGGCGGTCCGCGGGCAGCGGCACCTCCAGCCGTCCCTGGCTCCCGCCGACGTTGTCCGGCAGGCGGGCGAGGTCGTCCGTCAGCGCGCGCGCCCAGCCGGGGCCCGGCACCACGTCGTCGTCGAGGAACACCACCCACGGCGTCGTCGCGGCCCGCCATCCGGCGTTGCGCGCGGCGGCCGGGCCGCGCCCGCCCGACCTGAGCACGCGCACGCGGCCGGGCACCGTCAGCGGCTCCAGGCTCTCGCCCGGCCGGTCGTCCACCACGATCACCTCGGGCCCGTGACCATGAACGCGGCCGACGGCGGCGAGTGTGGCGGCCAGGCTCGGCCGGCCGATCGTCGGGATCACGACCGTGACGGCCGGTCCCGTCTCTCGGTGCGGCTCCCCGGGGGAAGCCGCGTTCGTCTCCCGGGTCATCTCAGTCGTCATCCGGCGAACACCGCCCCCCTGCGCACGACGTACGGACCGAGGACGAGCACGTCCACCGGGGCCGAGCCGAAGCACTCCAGCGCGTCGCGGGGGTCGTCCACCATCGGGCGGCCGGCCGTGTTGAGGCTCGTGTTGACCACCACCGGCAGCCCGGTGCGCGCCTCGAACTCCTCAAGCAGCCGGGCGAGCAGCGGGTCGCGGCCGCGCTCGACGGTCTGGATCCGGGCCGTGCCGTCGACGTGCACCACCGCGGGGACGCGGTCGCGCCACTCCGGCCGCACGTCGTGGACGAACAGCATGTACGGGCTCTGCATCGGGCCTCTGCCGAAAATCGTCGGGGCGCGTTCCGCCAGCACCATCGGGGCGATGGGGCGGAACTGCTCACGGCCCTTCACGTCGTTGAGCCGCTCGGTGTTGCGGGGGTTGCCGGGGTGGGCGAGCAGAGAGCGGCGGCCGAGCGCGCGGGGGCCGTACTCGGCGCGTCCCTGGAACCAGGCGACCACGCGGTCGGCCGCGAGCTCGGCGGCGACGGTCGCGGCGAGGTCGGCGGGGCGTTCGTACGGCACGCGCGCGACGTCGAGCCAGGCGCCCAGCTCCTCGTCGGTCCACCCCCGCCCGAGGTCGGCTCCGGGCATCGGCGTGACGGGGTCGCCGCCGGCCTGCGCGAGGTGCAGCGCACCCCCGAGCGCGGTGCCCGAGTCGCCCGCCGCGGGCTGCACCCACACCTCCTCGAACGGGCCCTCGGCGAACAGGCGGGTGTTGGCGACGCAGTTGAGCGCCACTCCCCCGGCCATCGTGAGGTGGCGCGCCCCGGTGCGCTCGTGCAGCCACGTGGCGAGGTCGAGCAGCACCTCCTCAAGGCGGATCTGCACGCTCGCGGCGAGGTCGGCGTGGTCGGCCGTCCACTTCTCGCCCTTGCCGAGCGCCTTGGCGTAGACGCTCCAGTCGATCGCCTCGACCCGGAAGCCGCCGTCGCCCGTCGGGTAGATGAGCTCGCGCATCTCGCGCAGGAAGCGCGGCTCGCCGTAGGAGGCGAGGGCCATCACCTTGTACTCGTCGCTCGACCGGAGGAAGCCGAGGTGCTGGGTGAGGTCCTCGTACATCAGCCCGAGGGAGTGCGGCAGCGCCTGGCTCGCCAGGACGGTCAGCTCGCCGTCCCGGTAGTGCCCGGCCAGGTGCGAGACGGCCTCGCCACGGCCGTCGCAGACCAGCACCGCCGACTCGCGGTAGGGCGCGGCCAGCCCGGCCGACGCGGCGTGCGCGATGTGGTGGGGGACGAACCGCACCTGGGCGGCGTCGAGGCCGGGCAGCGCGGTGGCCAGGAAGGCGGGAGCGCGGCGTGCGTAGGCGGTGCGCAGGTCCTCCCAGCGCTCGTCCTGCCCGGGGCCTGCGGGAACCACGAGCGCGGGGTCGTAGGAGTAGGCGACGCCGTCGAGGTCCTCGGGCCGCAGACCGGCCTGTTCGAGGCACCACGCGGCGGCCAGCTCCGGCAGCTCCCAGGCGGAGAACGGGACCGGGCGCTTGCCGTGCTTGCGGCGGCTGAAGCGCTCTTCCTCCGCTGCGGCGATCACCTCACCGTCCACGACCAGCGCGGCGGCCGGATCATGGAAAATCGCGTTTATCCCCAAGAACCGCATCGGTTTCCCTCCGTGGCGCAGTGGAGGTCTGGTTACCGAGAGAAGCGCTTCCAAACACTGCTTTGTAGAGAAGTCGACGTGAGTGGGGGATGCACTCAATATTTGCTACTCCGCGTAGTCACGGGCGCAGTTGTGGCAGTGTTTGCCGATCTGTCCCTCGGGTAGCCCGGCGGGCGATTCGTGCAGGAGGTTCCTTGTGCCACAGGCCGCTCGTCCACCCGCCGCGGTGCTTTTCGACCGCGACGGAACGCTCATTCACGATGTTCCCTACAACAGTGATCCCGAGCGCGTGCGGCCCGTCGCCGGGGCTCGGGAGGCGCTCGACCGGCTGCGCGCGGAGGGCATCCCCATCGGGATCGTGACCAACCAGTCGGGGGTCGCCAAGGGCCTGATCGCCCCGGAGGACCTGCGCGCCGTGAACGACCGGGTGGACGCCCTGCTCGGCCCCTTCGAGGTGTGGGAGATCTGCCGGCACGACGACGGCGACCGCTGCGACTGCCGCAAGCCCGCGCCCGGTCTCGTGCTGCGCGCGGCCCGGCGGCTCGGCGTGCCTCCGGAGGACTGCGTGGTGATCGGCGACATCGGCCGGGACGTGGAGGCGGCCCGTGCCGCCGGCGCCCGGGGCATCCTCGTGCCGACCCCGGTGACGCTGCCGGAGGAGGTGGCCGCGGCCCCCGAGGTGGCGTCCGACCTCGCCGCGGCGGTCGATCTGGTGCTCGGGGGGCGTTCAGCTCATAGCGGAGGATGAAGAGGAGACGACCAGGGCAGGTGGGTGGGGCGCCCGCGGGCGGAGGGCAGGGGTGTTGCGACACGGTGTTGCGACACGGTGTTGCGACACGGTGTGGCGAGGTCGGCGGAACGACGGACGGGGAGCGACGCGATGAAGATCATGGTCTGGCATGTCCACGGTTCGTGGACCACCTCCTTCGTGCACGGGCGGCACGACTATCTGGTGCCGCTCACCCCCGACCGCGGGCCCGACGGGCGGGGCCGGGCCGACACCTATCCCTGGCCCGGCACGGTGCGGGAGGTCCCGTACGACCGGCTGGCCGGCGAGGACGTCGACGTGGTCGTCTACCAGCGGCCGCACGAGCTCGGCCTGGCCCGCGAATGGCTGGGGCGCGACGTGCCCGGCGTCTACGTCGAGCACAACACGCCCGCTGGGGACGTGCCCAAGACCCGTCATCCGCTGGCCGACCGCGACGACATCCCGATCGTCCACGTCACCCACTTCAACGACCTGTTCTGGGACTCCGGCCGCGCCTCCACCCATGTCATCGAGCACGGGGTCGTCGACCCCGGCTACCTCTACACGGGTGAGCTGGCCCATGCCGGCGTGGTTGTCAACGAGCCGATCAGGCGCTGGCGGGTGGCGGGCACCGACCTGCTGCCCACGTTCGCCGCGACGGCCCCGCTCGACGTGTTCGGCATGAAGGTGACGAACCTGCCGTCCACGCTCGGCCTGTCCGGGGAGATGGAGGCGTTCGAGGACCTGCCGCAGGCCGCCATGCACGCGGAGCTCGCCCGGCGCCGGGTCTACCTGCACCCCTACCGGTGGACCTCGCTCGGACTGTCGCTGATCGAGGCCATGATGATCGGCATGCCGGTCGTCGCGCTCGCCACCACCGAGGCCGTGGAGGCGGTGCCGCCGGAGGCGGGGGTCGTCTCGACCAAACTGCCGACGCTACTGCGGGCGCTCGACCGGTACACCAACGAACCCGAGCTCGCCGCACAGGCGGGCAAGGCCGCCCGCTCGGCCGCACTGGCCCGCTACAACCTCGACCGCTTCCTCGCCGACTGGGACAGGCTGCTCGGCTCGATCGTCCCGGGATGACTCTGCCGCGGGCACGCCGCAACGGAAAAGCCGAAATCTAGAAAGTTACTGTCCGTAATAAGGTACAAATCATGTCAATGTGTCCATTGAGGCGATCAGTGCTTAAATAGCGATAGATCGCGGGATTGCCTTCTCCTCCACCATCAGGCCGGACGCCGTCTGAGGCAACACGATCGTTTGAGCGAGGTGTATCGAGAGGAGGTCCAGTGGGCGAAACCCCTGGGCACCGCGCGTGACGACGGTCCGGAATTCGCCGAGTCTGGGGTTTCGATGGAGAACGCGTCGTTTGGGGTCGCACTCCGGAATCTACGCAGGGAACGTGGCCTGTCCCTGGCATCCCTGTCGGCGTTGACCCATTACAGCAAGGGCTACTTGAGCAGGATCGAGACGGGCGAACGCCCGCCGACGCCGCTGGTGGCCAGGCGCTGCGACGAGGTGCTCCGGGCCGAGGGCGCGCTTGCCGGGCTCGTTCCCGCGCGACATCGGCATCACGGACGTTTCCTTCGTCCGGCGCAGCTTCCGGCGGCCCCGCGCGCCTTCGCCGGCCGCTCGGCCGCGCTCGCCGAGATCGAGGACGCTCAGCTGGGCCATCAGGTGGTGATCGTCTCCGGCCCCGCCGGTGTGGGCAAGACGGCGACGGCGCTGCACTGGTCCCATCGCGCCGCCCGCCGGTTCCCCGACGGATGCCTGTTCGTGGACCTGCGCGGCTTCGACCCGACCGGCACTCCGGCCGAACCGGCCGACGTGCTCGCCCGGTTCCTCCATGATCTCGGGTGCTCCCCCGCGTCCATACCGGCCGGCCTGGAGCCGCGCTCCGTCCTGCTGCGCACCCTTCTGGACGGCAGACGTACGCTGATCGTCGTCGACAACGCGGCCACGTCCGGCCAGGTACGTCCGCTGATCCCCGGCTCGGCCGGATGCCGGCTGGTGGTGACCAGCCGGAGCCGGCTGTCCGGCCTGGTCGCCAGGGACGGCGCCGCGCGCGTCGTGCTCGCGCCGCTGCCGGAGCACGAGGCGCTGGACCAGCTCGGCCGTGCCATCGGCGGCCGGCGCGTCGTGGAGGAGCCCAAGGCCGCGGCGGAGATCGCCAGGAGGTGCGGCTATCTTCCGCTGGCGCTGCGGATCGCGGCGGAACGGGCGCAGGCACGTCCGTCGCTGCGGCTGACGACTCTCGCCGCCGAGCTCGCGGCCACCCGCGGGATGCTGGACCTGCTGGCCACCACCGAAGACGAGGCGACCACCCTCCGTTCGGTGTTCTCCTGGTCCTACCGCACGCTCGATCCGGACACCGCTCGCATGTTCCGGCTGCTCGGCCTGCATCGCGGAGGCGAACTCGGTGTTCCAGCGGCCGCCGCGCTGGCCGGGATCGGCCACCGGCACGCGCGGCGTCTGCTCGACGCGCTGGCCGCCGTCCACCTGCTGGAGGAGACCGGCGGCGCGCGATACCGCTTCCACGACCTGGTCCGGCTGTACGCCGCCGACTGCGCCGAGGCCGACGAATCGCCCGAGGACCGGTCCGCCGCGGTGCGCCGGCTGGTCACGTGGTATCTGCACGCCGCCGCCGGCGGGCGGCCGGCGGCGTCCGCCGGTTGTGACGACGCTCCCGGCTGGTCCGACGCCGAGTGCGGGCGTCCGGCCGCGGCCCATGACGACCTGGACGATCTCGACCAGGCGCTGGGATGCTGCGAACAGGCCCTGGCGATCCTGCGGCGCGTCGGCGACCGGGCGGCCGAGTGTGCCTGCCCGAACCACCCGGACGGCAACTGACACCCGCTGGGTGATCTCCTCCTCGTCGCCGGTCGCCGTCCTCAGGCGTTCCTCCTGGCGAAGAGGCGGGCGCCGAGCGCCAGGCAGCACGCGGCGGTGGCGAGGGCGACCCCGGCGCCCGCCACGACGACCGAGCTGCCGTAGTCGCCGTACAGGGCGGTACGCATGCCGTCGATGACGTAACGGAACGGAGTGAGCCGGGAGAGGATGTCGAGCCATTGGGGCGCGAGCGTCATCGGGAGCAGGATCCCGGACAGGAGCAGCAGCGGGATGGCCGCCGCGTTGAGCAGGGGGGTGAACGACTCCTCGTTGCGCACGAGCAGGCCGAGCCCGTGGGACAGGGCCGACAGCCCGACCGCGATGGCCGCGACGAACAGGAACATCAGGAGAAGGCCGAGGGCGGGAGCGCGCAGGCCGAACGCGTACGCCACGGCGAGCAGGACCGCCGTCTGGACGAGCAGGACCACGGTGTCCCTCATGACCCGGCCGGCGAGCAGGGCGAACCGGCTCACCGGGGTGACGCGCATCCGCTCGAACACACCCGATCGCAGGTCGGCGATGATGGACAGGCCCGCG
The DNA here is from genome assembly GCF_006874465.1 of Microbispora bryophytorum. Lineage (GTDB taxonomy): Bacteria > Actinomycetota > Actinomycetes > Streptosporangiales > Streptosporangiaceae > Microbispora > Microbispora bryophytorum. The sequence continues at coordinate 33,803 of NZ_VIRL01000015.1, forward strand.
AACAAGGGCCCGAACAGGCCGAGCTGGATCAGCAGGCCGGGCACGAAGAAGCGCCATGCCGCCCCGGCCGGCAGGCCGTCGACTCCCGCACCGGCCACCCTGACCAGGAGCGGGCCGAGGAACGCCAGGTAGAGCGCCGGCTGGAACAGGCCGATGACCGGCCACGCCGGGGAGCGCAGCGACAGCCGCATCTGTCGCGCGAAGATCAGCAGGCTCGCAGGGATGAGGGACACGCAAGCTCCTCCACGGTCGGGGACCGCCGCAGCGCCACGGTCACGAATGGTTCTCGCTGAGCGAGGACCCGGTCAGGGCAAGGAAGACGTCGTCCAGCGTCGGCCGGGCGATGTTGACGGATCGCAGGTCGAGGTCCGCCTGGTCCGCCGCCCGCAGCAGCCAGACGAGCGCCTTCTCGCCACCGCGCGCCGTGAGCCGGACGGTCTGCCCGGACACGGCGATCTCGTCCAGACCGGGGCACTCGGCGAGCACCGCCTTCGCCCGGTCGGCGTCGCCGCCCAGGGTCAGGCTGATCACATCGCCGGAGATCCGGCGTTTGAGAGCGTCGGGGGTGCCCTCCGCGATGATCCGCCCGTGGTTCATCACCAGGATCCGGTCGCAGAGCGTGTCGGCCTCGTCGAGATAGTGCGTGCTGAGGAAGACCGTCGTGTCGAAGTCGTCCCGCAGCCGGCGGATGTGCGTCCACAGGTCGCTGCGGCTCTGCGGGTCCAGGCCGACGGACGGCTCGTCCAGGAAGACCAGCGGCGGCTGGTGGACGAGCCCGAGGGCGATGTCGGTGCGCCGCCGCTGCCCGCCCGACAGCGTCCTGATCGGCCGGTCCGCGAGCCCGGTCAGATCGAGGCGCTCGCACAGGTCGGCGGCACGGCGCACCGCGTCCTGCTTCGCGATGCCGTACAGCCGCGCCTGCAGGATCAGCTCCTCGGCCACCCGGCAGTTGCCGTCGGTGCCGCCGGACTGCGCCACGTAGCCGATGCGCCGGCGGACGGCGCCGGGGTCGGTGTTCACGTCGGCGCCGACGACGACGGCCCGGCCCGCGCTGGGTTTGAGCAGCGTGGTGAGGATGCGCAGCGTCGTGGTCTTCCCGGCGCCGTTCGGCCCCAGGAACCCGATGATCTCGCCGGGACGCACCTCGAAGTCGACGCCCCGGACCGCCTCGACCTGCTGGCGGCCGACCCTGAACGTACGGGTCAGCCCGGTGGCCTGGATGATGGGCACGGCCGCTCCCGATGTGCTCATGACCAGCCCGCCGCCACCGCGACGACCAGATCGCCCTTGTGTGTTATCGAGACGTCGAGATGCCGCACGCCGGCGGCGTCGGCGGCCGTCCGGGCGGCGCCGAGCAGCGTGACCTCGGGGGCTCCGGAGGAGGCGCGGGCGACCACGATCTCGCGTGGCGCCACGCCCTGGAACAATCCCATCCGGAACGCCTTGAGCACGGCCTCCTTGGCGGCGAACCGGCCGGCCAGGAACTCTACGGCGCGCGCGTCCGACAGACTCTCGGCCTCCGAGAGTTCCGCCGGGGCGAAGGCGTAGCCGTCGAACCAGCGGCGCGCACGCAGCCGCTCCAGCTCGCCGACGGACATCAGGTCGACACCGACACGCATCACATCACCCCTTCGACGGCACGTCCGGGACGGGCGTCCCGGTCTCGCGGCGTGAAATAGTCATCCCTCAACAGCCCCTGGAAGACGCCACGGCGGTGGATGTTCCCGGTGCCCTCCATGAACTCGAACGCGCGTACGTCCCGGTAGAGCTTGTCCAGCCACGGATGCTCGACCAGCGACGCCGGGCCGAGCAGCCGGGCGGCGAGCATCGTGGCGTCCTCCGCGAGGTGCGCGGCGCGCATCTTGACGCCGCTGACCCGGAACGTGTTGGGCGAACCGGCGTCGATCTCCGCCGCGACCTCGTGAAGGAGGCGGCGCAACCGGCGTATCCGGTCGGCCAGGGCGTCGATCCGGGCGCGGTCGGCGCCGGCGAGCGCGGGGCGCTGCTCCAGCACGTAGTCGCAGGCCGCCCGCCCGGCACCCAGGGCGAACGCGGCCACACTCGGCCGGAACCACAGCATGGCCTGGAGCGCGCCCTGCAGCCCGCGCCGGCTGCGTGGCCGGTCCCGGCCGAGTATCCGCTCGGGCGGGATGTACATGCCGTCGAACCGCAACCGGCTGATCCGCGCGCCGCGCAACCCGATGATCGGGAGCGTCTCGGCGTGGAAGCCGGGATCGCCGGTGTCCACCATGACGGCCTCGATTCCCCACGGTCCCGGGGCCCGCCGGCAGAACACCACTCCGGCCCGCGCGTGCGCGCCGTTGCCGATGTACATCTTCTCGCCGGTCAGCACCCAGCCGTCGCCGCCGGGGGCGGCGTCGAGGCGGGTCGTGAGCTCGGTCGCCGCCGAGCCCTTCTCTGGTTCGGTCAGCGCGAAGAAGGCCCACGAGGGCCAGTCGGCGGTCTTGGTGAAGAACCAGTCGCGCTGCGCCTCGTCGGCCAGGGCCCGCAGGACCGCGGTCGACAGGGCCGGACCCGGGCTGGCCAGCGTCATGCCCGGGTCGCCGTAGGCGAGCCACTCCGCCGCGAGTATCCACTCCGCGCACGAGGCCTCGGCGGGCACGAAGGACGGCAGGAGATCCCCGCCCCCGGCGTACCGGGCCGGGGTGAGCATGTGCTGCTGGACGCGCACCGCGGGCAGGTGCAGGAACCGGGAGACGGCGTCCGGATCGGCGTCGAGCTCCTCGCCCGGTCCGCGCAGATCCCGCGCGGCCTCCCGGAGGAAGTGTTCGAGCTCGCCCGCCCGCCCGCCGTACGTGTCCGGGTGGTACGCCGAGGCCGTCCGGCCGGAGTCAGACATCGCCGTCACCCGCCTCGGGCTGGAGGTAGACGTTCCCCGTCACCTCGGCCAGGTACAGATCGACGCCGGGTCCCTCGGCGAGCATGCTGTAGCCACCGAGGAGGCGGAGCAGGACCCGCCCCGCGCGGGTCAGGCGCAGGTGGCGAGCCCAGCGGACGTCGCGGCCCGTCTCCTCCGCCGGTTCCGCCGCCGCCTCCTGCAGCTCCATCGCGACATCGGCCAGGTCGGCCTGGAGCTGAGGCCGCGTCAGCAGGCTGGTGCCCTCGCTGGCCCGCTCGCCCAGGCGTGCGATCGTGTGCGTCAGCGTCCGGTGGACGACCTCGCGCTGCAGGGTGAGCAGCCCCTCGGCGAACCGGCCGGCCGTCACGTCGTCCCGGGCGCTGCCGCCGGGTGCGGGCACACACGCGAGCCCGAAGCGGGTGAACCTCCGCGTCCCGTCCCCGCCGAGCGCCCGCGCCGACGCGAGGACGCGTCCGGAGGGCGAGGCGACGAAACGACCGGACGCCACGTCGGCGTGCAGGGCGTCGAGCAGGGCCGGATAGTCTCCGAACCCACCGGTCGTCGATGCGCCTGTGGTCAGTGCGCCTGTGGTCAAAGCGCCTGTCGTCATGGGTGCCCTCCCCGCCTGTTTCCGGCGGCGACGGCACGCTCGCGACGGGTGAACGTCGCCACGTGGCCGGCGCCGGTGCGCGGATCGACATCGCCGAACACGATCGTCCGGTAGGCGTCGCGCCACTCCTCGTGGTGCCTGGCGAACTCCAGCCAGACACCGGTGCAGTAGGAGCCGGGAGGCGCCTGGTGGGCCTTCGGCCCGGCCGGCCCCAGGTCGAGGGAGTCACCCCACGAGCCGGTCACCACCAGCCGGTCGCCGGGCCGCTCGTCGCCCGGCAGTCCCGGCGGCTTGTCGAGCAGGGCGGCGAGGTCGCAGTGCGGGCCCGAGGAGCCGACCCCGGCCAGCTCCCAGCCGCCGGCGGGTCCGAGCGCCAGCAGCACCGCCGAGTCCACCAGGTCGCCGTCCTGGACGAACGGCTCCGGATAGGGGAACGACGTCTGTTCGAGGATCAGCAGGACAACGCTGCGGCAGCGGCCGGAGCGCAGGTAGGCGTCGGCGATCCGCAGTGCCGTGAACGGGGCGCCGAGTCCCTGCTCGGAGACCGCGAAACTCAGGGGACGGCCGTCGAACACGCGGGTGAGGTGCGCCGCCAGGGTCTTCTCCGGCGCGTGCGGGTCGGGCAGCGCGTAGGCGACGATCAGCAGGTCCGGGGCGGGCAGCGGGCCGGGGGCCTCCCGCAGCACCCCCTCCGCGAGTTCGAGGAAGGTGGTGTTGCTCCCGCCCGCCGCGTACGACGGATCGAACCGCATCCCGTACGGCGCGAGCACGCCCTGGTTGAACTCGAGGATGTCGGGTTCGAAGTGGCACGGACGGGCGGCCCGCGGCACGTAGGCGACCGCGGTCTCCAGTGACAGGGACATGACCGTGCGTCAGCCCGCGTTGCCGGTGGCGACCAGGTCCACGAGCCCCTGAAGGTAGTCGACCAGGGTGCCGACGGTCCGGAAGCTGTCCATGTCCAGGCCCTCGGGGTCGATCTCGACGTCCATCGTGTCCTCTACGGCCATGAGCAGTTCGAGGATCGACGTGGAGTCCAGCTGGAGGTCGTCGAACAGCCGGGTGTCCTCCGTAACGCCGGGGATCTCCCGCTGGAGGACCTCGCCGATGGACCGGACGACGGCTGCGACGATCTCGGATCGGGTCATTGCCGGGTTTCCCTTCTCACTGTGGGACTGATCACTGTGGAGCTGTCTCTGCGGTGCCCGTCTCCGGGCCGCCGGCCGCCGTAGTCGGTGGGTCGACGAGGATCTGCCGGCCCAGCAGGTCCTCCACGGTGTCGCGGTGCCGGACGAGGTGTGCGGTGGCGCGAGAGACGAGGACCTCGGCGGGATAGCCGTGGCTGAGGAACAGCACCGGTGACGAGGTGGGTCCGTAGGCGCCCGAGCGTTCGACGCCGATCAGGTCGCCCGGCCGCACCTCGGGCAGGGCCACCTTGCGGCCGAGCACGTCGTCGGGGGTGCACAGCGGCCCGGTGACGGTGTACCGGCGGTCGGCGAGCGCGTCGTGGTGGTCGATCGACCGGATGGGGAAGTTGCGCTTGACGAAGCTGCCCACCCCGACGGCGGCCATGTGGTGGTTCATCCCGCCGTCGGTGACGACGAACCACTCCCCCTTGGACTGCTTCACGTACCGGGCCCGGACGACGTACGTGCCGCAGCGGCCCGCGAGGTACCGGCCGAGTTCCATGATCACCCGGCAGCCCGGGTGCTCGGCCGCGAATTCCGCGACGACCGCGTTGACCCCCTCGGTCAACTGGTCGAGATCGAGATCCTTCTCGTTCTCGAAGTACGCGATGCCGAGGCCTCCGCCGATGTCGACGGTCTCGAGCGGGAAACCGAGCTCGGCGCTCAGCTCGCGCGCGGCGGCGAGAATGCCGGCGGTGTTCTGGACGATGCCGTCCGGGTCGAGGATGCGGGTGCCCATGTACGCGTGTATCCCGATGACGCGTACGTTGCGCAGGGCGCGCAGCGCCGCCCCGCTTCGCAGCAGCAGCTCGTGGTCGATGCCGAACTGCCGGGGCTTGCCGCCCATGGACAGCCGGGCGCCCTTGGTGCTGAACGCCGGGTTCACCCGCAGCAGGGCCCGGGTCCCCGGGCGGCTGATCCGGTCGAGCGCGGCCAGCTCGTCGAGCGACTCGCAGACGACGGCCGCGATCCCGTACTCCAGGCAGGCCCGCAGTTCCTCCTCGGACTTGCCCGGCCCGAGGAAGATGACGTCGGACGGCTGCGCCCCGGCCCAGCGCGCCGTGGCGAGCTCCGCCAGGGAGGACACCTCGAGGCCGGCGCCGAGCGACCGCATGACGGCGCAGACGCTGACGTTCGGGTTGGCCTTCGCCGAGTAGAAGACGTCGACGGCCGGATGGAGGCGGCGCCGGAGCGCGGTGTAGGTCTCGGCCAGCACCTCGGCGTCGTAGACGTACAGGGGGGTGCCGAACCGATCGGCGAGATCCGCGACCGGGATGCCCTGGACTGCGTACGCGTCGGTCATGAGCCCTCCCTGGGCTGTAGCACACCGGACAGGGCGGCCCGAGCGGCTTCGTCGAGCGCCGCCAGCCGGTCGTGGTCGGGAGCGGTGAGCAGGGTGTAGAGCCGGCCCTGATACGGCGGGCCGTCGCCGGTCCCGGCGTTGGCGGTCCCGGCGTTGACGGTGCCGAAACAGGTGACGACGACCCGGCCGCCCGGCGCCGGGGACAGCAGCGGGCCGAGGACCCGGCGCAGGTCGTCGAAGACGATCGGCGCCGCGGTCCGCACCGGATAGTGCCGGGCCAGGGCGACGTGACCCGGCTGATGGAACAGCTCGGTCATGCCGCCCTGGTAGGTCGACATGTTGAGCCTGGCATTGATCTCCAGGACGGGGTGGACCCGTTCGTCTTCCGCGACGATCGCGTCGATGCCCGCCACCCCGAAGAACCCGTCGGCGGCCAGCCGGCCGCCGATCTCCGCGGCGGCGCGGCGCAGCAGCGCGTGCTGGTCCGCGCCGAGATCGGGAGGCATGAGATGCCCCTGGTGGACGCCGCGCTCGGTCAACGCCTGCTTGACGAAGTCGAACCGCACGTCGCCGCGCCGGTCGACGGTGATCTGGTAGTTCAGGTCGGCGCGCTTGGGGATCCAGCGCTCGACCACCACCGCGAGCCGGTCGTCACCGGTGCGGGCCGCGCGCCGCTCCACGATGCGCAGCAGCCGGTCGGCCTTGGCCGGGGTGTCGAGCACGACCAGGCCCTTGCCGGAGACTCCGTAGGCGTCCTTGACCACCACCGCCCCCGGGGCGCCGGCGGCCTCGGCGAGCGCGTGCCGCAGCTCGCCGAGCGACTCGCAGCACCATCCGGGCACGGCGGGCAGCCCGAGCTCCTCGGTGATCCTGCGGCTGTAGATCTTGCTGTTGACCCGCTCGAACGTCGTCGCGTCCGGCACGGCCAGCGGCACCTGGGCGGAGACCGCCAGTTTCTCCTCGGACTCCGAGGTCCCCATCGGCATGAGCCGTGCCCCCCGCCGGCCGAGAAGGCTCAGCCGGTCGAGCGCGCGCGGCGAGTTCAGCAGGTCCTCCGCGGTCGGCCTGTCCTCGGTGGTCGTCTCCGGCACGAGCACCGCCGGGAGGCCGACCCCGAGATCCTCCTCCAGGTAGCGGAGGTAGCCCTCGTCCGGCGCGTGTTTGACGACGAGGACGTCGCCGGGCCCGGCGAGCAGGATGCCGAGCTCCTCCATCCGCTGGACGATCGCCGTGGGCGTCGCCGCGGGCGCCGGCAGGCCGACATGGTGCCGGGCCCACTGGGCCTCCACCTCGAAGTTGCACAGGAACGCCAGAGGCGTGGCCGGGTCCCCGGTCAGCGCGGTCTTCAGCCGCCGGAGGTAGTCCGTGCTCTCGCGTGTCACAGCGTGTTCCCTCCTATCCGCCGATCACCATCGCGGCGTACGTCGCACCCAGGCCGACGGCGGCGAGCAGGTACACGCCGTCGTCGCGCAGCCGGCCCTCGTCACGCATGCTGGCGAGATTGATGAACGGATCCGATCCGAAACAATGGCCATATCGGGGCACGTTGTCGAGATATATTCGCTCGACCCCGAAACCCAGCTCCCGAATCACGCCCCGCCACGACGAGTTGTTCACGTTGTGCGGCACGATCATTGTTATTTCCTGCGGGCTCAGGCCCGCCTCGTGAACGGCCTGGCGAATGATCTCGACGACGGCCGGCGTGTAGGAGGTGAAGAATTCCGCGAGCACGTCGGGTTGCGGGCGGTACAACTGCGCGTATTCGCCGCGGGTCCGCACCGCGTACGACCGGATGCGCCGGCCGGCGCCCGCCACGCCGACCAGGCAGGCGGCCGACCCCTCCCCCATCACCGTCGTGTTGGGAATCACCGAGAAAATCCGCGACGACGCCTTCTCCCCGGTCACGACGAGGGCGCGCCCGTCGGTGTCTCCGTCCGCCAGCAGCAGTTGCACCGCGATGTCGACGGCGGCCAGCCCGCTGGCGCAGTTCTGCTGCGTGACCGCGAACGCCTCGGCCCTGGGCAGGTCCAGCCTGCGGCACAGCTCCTGCGCCGTGCTGACGTGCGCGGGCGCGACGTCCGGGGCGGTGTGCGCGTAGACCAGGTAGCGGATCCGGTCGCGGTCGGCCGCGGTGGGGACGAGTGCCCGTGCCGGCGCGACGAGCAGATCGATGAGGTCGAGGTCCGGATCCATGGGCAGCCGTGCCAGACCGTGGACGCGCTGGAACACCCGTAGCTGGTGCCGGTTGATCCCGAGCCGGTCGGCCACCTCCTCGATGGCGACCGACCGGCTCGGGACGAAACCCTGCACCGCCTCTATGGCCGGGACGGGGGCGGTGGGCATGAAACGCGCCTCCACTGCTCACGTGATCGAAACGATGCACACGCTAGGCCCGACCACCCCCGGAGCAATATTGGGGTTTTCCCTACCGTTGCCCGCCGGACGGCGGGACGGGAGATGTAGGGGTTTCCCCAATAGGCCTCCGATCCGCCGGATAAATACTCTCCGCATGAAATTCGTCGAACGCCCGGGTGCTGAGTGCTCAGGAGGCGGCATGGGTGACCTGACTTTCACCGAACGCATGCTTGTTAAATACGCCGGAGAACGCGCGGTGGAGGCGCCGTTGACACTCGGGCAGATCAACACCCTCGAATGGCTCGGCGACGACACGCGGGCCGGGCTGTACCGGATGATGGAGTGGGCCGTCACGGTGCCGGACGGAACCACGCTGGACGACGTGGCCGAGACGCTCGCCGTCCTGGTCGAGCGCCACGAGTCGCTGCGGACGTCCTGCGTCACCGGCGATTCGGCACGCCAGCGCGTGTCGGGCTCGGGCCAGGTGGCCGTCGACGTGTACGAGACCGCGGCCGGCGCCGGCTCGCCCATCGACCCGGTTGAGGTCACCGATCTCATCTCGGCGCTCCAGGCCAGGCCCGTGGACGACGTGGGGGATCCGATGCTCCGCGCGGCGGTCGCCGTGCGCGACGGCGCCATCCGGCTGGTCCTCATCGCGTGCAGCCACCTGGCGGTCGACTGCGAGAGCCTGGCCGTAGTCGTCCGGCAGTTCAACTGGTTGATCCGCCATCCCGCCGAGCGCCGCGCCGGGCCGCTCACGCACCAGCCCGTCGACCAGGCGGCCGCCGAGCACTCCCCACGCGGCCGGCGCCGCGCCGAGGCGTCGCTCCGATACTGGGGGCAGCACATGTCGCGGATGCCGCAGAGCGTGTACGCGATGCCCCGGCCGACCGGCGGCGGCGAACGCGAGGTGCGCCACGACTACGCGGTGCCGGGCGCCGCCTCCGGCGAGGGTGACCCGCTCGGCTGCTGGCTCGACTCGCCCGCGCTGCGGCTCGCGCTGCCGCACATCGCGGCGCGCACCCAGACCACCCTGCCCATGGTGCTGTCGGCCGCCTTCTGCGCGGTGCTCGCCTGGCGCACCGGCAGCACGGACCTGGTCTTCGCCTCGCTGGCGAACAACCGGATCGGCCGGAACCTGCACGACTACGTCGGCACCCTGGCGCAGGACACCCTGCTCGCGGTCGACGCCGGCACGACCAGCTTCGACGAGCTGATCCGGCGGGCGGGCAGCGGGACGCTCCGGGCGGCCATGCACGGGCTGTACGACGTCAAGCTGCTCCAGAGCCTGCAGTCCGAGATAGGCGACCGCCGCGGCGTGCTGTTCCAGCGGGACTGCGCCTGCAACATCAATCTCTTCGACTTCGACGGCGAGACCCGGCCGGCCGGTCCGCCGGAGGCGGCGCGGGACGCGCTCGCCCGGACCGCCCTCCGCTGGCACGTGCCGCCGTACTTCCGGGTGCTGCTCCTGCTGCGGGTCATCGACTCCGACGGCGAGCCGCTGCTCGGCCTCACCACCGGCCACGCCGATCTGGTGCCCGCGGCCGAGATCGAGTCGCTGCTGCTCGGGATCGACCGGCTGCTGGCCGCGGCCGCCACCGGGGACGTGGATCTGCGCCGGATGACCGAGATCACCGGGCTGACACCGGTCACCCGCGGCCCGGAGTGGCAGCGGGTGGACGGCTGCTGGATCGAGTTGCCGGAGGTGCAGCGACTGGTCGACGACGCCGTCCGGGTCCCGGCCCGGGTGATCGCCGTCCCGGACGACGACGGCCGCCCCGTCCTGACCGCCTACATCACCGCCGGCGGCCCCGTCCGGACGCCGCGGGAGGCCCATGACGCCTGCATGAGCCTGCTGACGGGCCGGTACACCGCGATGGCTCCCGGCCGGTACGTGATCTGTGCCGGGCCGCCCGGCGATCCGGACGACCCGGCGGCCTGGCGCCGCAGACCCGTCCTCGCCGAAGGCGACGGCCGGGAGGAGCAGCGGTGAGCCACGCCGAACCGATCGCCGTGCTCGGCCTGGCCTGCAGGCTTCCCCAGGCGCCCGACCCGGACGGATTCTGGCGGCTGCTGCGGTCGGGCACGGACGCGATCACCGATCCGCCTCCCGGCCGGCCGGAGGCCGCACCGGGACACCGGCGAGGCGGGTTCCTCGAAGGGATCGACGAGTTCGACGCCGAGTTCTTCGGGATCCCGCCGATCGAGGCCGCCGCCATGGACCCGCAGCATCGGCTCATGCTGGAGCTCGCCTGGGAGTCGCTGGAGAACGCCCGGATCGCGCCGACCTCGATCAAGGATCACCCGGTCGGCGTGTTCGTCGGCACGATGTCCGGCGACTACGACACGGTGCTTCACCGCAACGGGCCGTCCGGGATCACCCACCACACCCTGACCGGCTCCAACCGCGGCGTCATCGCCAACCGGATCTCCCATCACCTCGGCCTGCGCGGGCCGAGCTTCGCCGTGGACAGCGGCCAGTGCTCGTCGCTGCTGGCCGTCCACCTCGCCTGCGAGAGCCTGCGCGACGGGGAGGCGGAGCTGGCGATCGTGGGCGGGGTCAACCTGACCATCGTGCCCGAGAGCACGGTCGGCGCGGAGCGGTTCGGCGCGCTGTCGCCCGACGGCCGCTGCTTCACCTTCGACTCCCGTGCCAACGGGTACGTGCGCGGCGAAGGCGCCGCGGCCGTAGTCCTCAAGCCGCTGCGCCTCGCCGAGGCCGACGGGGACCGCGTCCACTGCGTGATCCTCGGCAGCGCCGTGAACCACGACGGGAGCGCCGGCGCTCTCACCGTCCCGAACCGCGAGGCGCAGGAGCGGGTGATCGAGCTCGCGACGCGCCGCGCGGGCGTCGGCCGGACCGAGGTCCAGTACGTCGAGTTGCACGGCACCGGCACCCGGGTCGGCGATCCGATCGAGGCGGCCGCGCTCGGCGCGGCCCTGGGGACGGGGCGGCCGGACGGCGACCGGCTGGCGGTCGGCTCGGCCAAGACCAACGTCGGGCACCTGGAAGGCGCGGCCGGAATCGTGGGGTTGCTCAAGGTGGCCCTCAGCCTCGCGCACCGGGAGCTCCCGCCGAGCCTCAACTTCGTCACGCCGAATCCCGCGATCCCGCTGGAGCGGCTGGGCCTGCGGGTCCAGACCGGGCTGTCCCCCTGGCCGAAGCCCGACCGGCCGCTGGTGGCGGGCGTCTCCGCGTTCGGCATGGGCGGCACCAACTGCCACGTCGTGCTGGGCGAGGCTCCGGCACGGCGTCCGGCGCGGCGTGCGGCGCGGCGTCCGGCGCGGCGTCCGGCGCGGCGTCCGGCGGCACGCGCCGCCGCCGACGGCCTGCTCCTGCCGTGGGTGCTGTCGGCGAGGACCGGGCAGGCCCTGCGCGCCCAGGCCGGACGGCTCATGGAGTTGGCCGAGGCCGACCCGCGGCTCCTGCCGATGGACGTCGGGCGCTCGCTCGCCGTGACGCGGGCGCCCCTGCGGGAGCGCGCCGTCATCCTGGGCGCCGACCCCGCGGAGTTCCTGACCGGCCTCGCGGCGGCGGCGCAGGGCGCACCGGCCGGGAATCTCCTCCGCGGGGACGCCGGCGAGGAGGCCGGGCTGGTCCTCGTGTTCCCTGGGACGGCACCCGGCGACGTCCTCGACCGGCTCACCGCGCCGGGCGGTTCGATGGACTCGGCCACACCCCTCGGGCGGATGTTCCGCCGCCACCTGGACGAGTGCGCCGAGGCGCTCGCGCGGCTCACCGGCCGCTCGCCCCTCGACGTGTCGCGGAGCGCGCCCGGAGCGCCCCGCTCCGAGACGCCGGAGGCCGCCCGGTCCGCGTCGTGGGCCGTCGCGGTGGCGTTCGCCGCGACGCTGCGGTCGTTCGGCGTCCGGCCCGACGCGGTCGTCGGCCACCTCGACGGAGAGATCGCGGCCGCCTGCGCGGCCGGTCTGCTGAGCCTCGACGAGGGCGCCGAGCTGATCGCCGGCGGCGCGGATCGCGGACGTGGCACGCCCTCCCCGGCCCTGCCCGGCGACGGCGCGATTCCCTGCCACTCGACGCGTACGGCCGGCCTGCTCGACCGGGCCGCCGTCGGCTCCGCACCCGCGGACGCCCCCGATCGGCTCGGTCCACTCGTCGGCGCCCTGGTCCGCGAGGGACACCGGGTCTTCATCGAGGTCGCGGCGGAACCCCTGCTGAGCGGCGCGATACAGGCCGCACTCGACGCGTCCCGCGAGAGCGGGGCGGACGGCAGCACGGACGGCAGCGCGGTCCTCACCGCCGGGCCCGACCGCGCCGGTGTGCTGCGCTCGATGGCCCTGGCCCACGTCCACGGGGCGGACGTCGACTGGTCCGCCGTCTTCGCGGACGAGGCGGCCCTGGTCGACCTGCCGACCTACGCCTTCCAGCGCACGTCGCACTGGATCGCGCCGGCCGCCGCCGGGGCGACCGGCCCCGGCCACTCCCCGGCCGCGGCCACGCCGCCGGCCGGCGACGCCGGCGCGTGGAGGCACATGATGTCCGGCCTGCCGGAGGCGGAACGGCGCGAAACGGCGATCGCGCTGGTACGCGCGCAGGTCGCCGGCGTTCTCGGCCACTCGGCGCCGGAGGCCGTCGCCGTGCGGCACACCTTCGGCGACCTCGGCCTCGACTCCGTCACCGGCGTCGAGCTGAGCCACCGCCTGAGCGCCGCGACCGGGCTGCGCCTGCCGGAGACGCTGATCTTCGACCATCCCACGCCGATCGCGCTCGCCGAGCACCTGGCCGAGCATTCGGCCGGGCATCTGACCGGGCCTTCGGCCGGGCTGACGCCGCACGCCGCGGCCGAGGCCGGCGAGCCGATCGCCGTAGTGGCGATGGCCTGCCGGTTCCCCGGCGGCGTACGCTCGCCGGAGGATCTGTGGCGGCTGGTGGAGTCCGGCGTCTGCGCCGTCTCCGGTGTGCCCGCCGACCGTGACTGGCAGATCCCAGCCGTCGGCGGCTTCCTGGCGGACGCGGCCGGCTTCGACGCCGGCTTCTTCGGTATCTCGCCGCGCGAGGCGCTGGCGATGGACCCGCAGCAACGGCTCATGCTCGAAGTCACCTGGGAGGCCCTGGAACGGGCCGGGATCCCCGCCGAGACGCTCGCGGGCAGCGACACCGGCGTCTACGTGGGCGCCATACCGCAGGAGTACGGCCCGCCCGCGCACGAGGGGCCCGACGAGCTCAAGGGCTACCTCATGACCGGTGGCACCGGCAGCGTCATCTCCGGCCGCATCGCCTACACGCTCGGCCTCGGCGGCCCCGCGGTGACCGTCGACACGGCCTGCTCGTCGTCGCTGGTCGCGGTGCACATGGCCTGCCAGGCGCTGCGACTGGGCGAAAGCGATCTGGCCCTGGCCGGCGGCGTGACCGTCATGGCCTCTCCCACGATGTACACCGAGTTCGGACGGCAACGCGGGCTCGCGGCCGACGGCCGGTGCAAGCCGTTCGCCGCCGCGGCGGACGGCACGAGCTGGGGTGAGGGCGCGGCGCTGCTGGTGCTCGAACGGCTGTCCGACGCGCGGCGCAACGGCCATCCGATCCTGGCGCTGGTCCGCGGCAGCGCCGTCAACCAGGACGGCGCCAGCAACGGGCTGACCGCGCCCAGCGGCCCCGCCCAGCGGCGGGTGATCCGCGCGGCCCTGGCCGCCGCCGGGCTCGGACCCGCGGACGTGGACGCCGTCGAGGCGCACGGCACCGGCACCTCGCTCGGCGACCCGATCGAGGCCGAGGCCCTGCTGGCCACCTACGGCCGGGACCGGCGGGCCGACCGGCCGCTGCTGCTCGGCTCGGTGAAGTCCAACATCGCGCACTCCCAGGCCGCCGCCGGCGCCGCGGGAGTCATCAAGATGGTCATGTCCATGCGCGCGGGACTCCTGCCCAGGACCCTGCACGTCGACGAACCCACCCCCCGTGTGGACTGGTCCTCCGGCGCCGTCCGGCTCCTGACCGAGCCGGCCGCCTGGCCGGACACCGGCCGCCCCCGCCGCGCGGCGGTCTCGTCCTTCGGCATCAGCGGCACCAACGCGCACCTCATCGTCGAGCAGGCCCCGGCCGCCGCGCCGCCGCGGACCGCGCACGCCGACGACGACCCGCCCGCGGCCTGGCTGATCTCGGCCAAGACCGAGCCGGCCCTCCTGGCGCAGGCGCAGCAGCTCAGGGACTACGTGGCCGCCCGACCCGGGCTCGACACCGACGCCGTCGCGCACGCCCTCGCGTCGGGCCGCACCGTCTTCGAGCACCGCGCCGTGATCACGGCGGCCGACCGATCGGGCCTGCTGGCCGGCCTCGGCGCGCTCGCCGCCGGTGAGTCCGCTCCCGGCGTGCTCCGCGCCGCCGGCCCGGTCGGCGGGACCGCCTTCCTGTTCGCCGGGCAGGGCAGCCAGCGGCCCGGCATGGGCCGTGAGCTCTACGAGGCGTCCGCGGTCTTCGCGGCCGCGCTCGACGAGGCCTGCGCGCACCTCGACGCACACCTGGACCTGCCGCTGCGCGACGTCATGTGGGCGCCCGCCGGATCGGCCCGCGCGGAGCTGCTCGGCCAGACCCGCTACACCCAACCGGCGCTGTTCGCCCTGGAGACCGCGCTGTACGCGATGGCCCGGGAGCGTGGCATCACCCCGGACTATCTCATCGGCCACTCGATCGGCGAGCTCGCCGCCGCGCACGTCGCGGGCGTGCTCTCCCTGGCCGACGCCGCCACGCTGGTGGCGACCCGCGGGCGGCTGATGCAGGAGTTGCCGCAGGGCGGCGCGATGGTGTCCATCCGGGCCTCCGAGGACGCCGTGCTCGGTCTGCTCGCCGGGCAGGAGGACAACGTCGGCCTGGCGGCCGTCAACGGCCCGGCCTCGGTCGTCGTCTCCGGCGACACCGACGCCGTGCTCGCGGTCGCCGAGCGCTGCGCGGAGCTGGGCTGGGCGACCCGGCGGCTGGACGTCAGCCACGCCTTCCACTCACCGCACATGGACGGCATGCTCGACGGCCTCGTCGACGTCGCGGCCGGTCTGACCTTCCGGCCGCCCGCGATCCCCGTCGTCTCCAACCTCACCGGCCGGATCGCCACTCCGGAGGAGCTGTGCTCGCCCGCGTACTGGGCGCGGCACGCGCGCGAGGCGGTGCGTTTCCTCGACGGCGTCCGCCGGCTCGCCGAGCAGGGCGTCACGTCCTACCTGGAGCTGAGCCCCGACGCCGTGCTCGCCCCGCTCGCACGGACCGCGCTCACGGCCCCGATCCCCGACGGCGCGGCACCCGAACCAGGCGCGGCGCCGGCGGTCATGGCCGTCCTGCAGCGCGGGCGCCCCGAGGCCGAGACCGCCGACCGGGCCGTCGGCTGGGCACGCGCGCGCACCGCCGGCGTCACGCGGCCCCCGGGCCGCGCAGGGCGGCCGGACGCCTGCACCGACCTGCCGACCTACCCCTTCCAGCGCCGGAGGTACTGGCTGACCGGCACGTCCGGATCACGGCCGTCCCCGGCCGTCCCCGCCGAAGCGCGCTTCTGGGCCGCCGTCCGCGACGGCGACCTCGGCGCCGTCGCGGACGCGCTCGGGATCGCCGGCGCGGACGAGCGGTCGTCGCTGCGCGCCGTCGTGCCGATCCTGTCGGACTGGCATCGGCGGCAGCGCGGGCAGGCGGCCGCCGACGGGGCGCGGTACCGCGTCGCCTGGCGGCCGATCCCCATGACGGCGGCTCCCGCTCCACGCGGCACCTGGCTCGTGGTGGTTCCGGCCGGGTACGCCGGCCACGAGTGGGTGACCGCGTGTGCGAGCGCCCTCGGCGACGGAGGCGCGGACGTCCGCGTGATCGCCGACGACGGCGGCGACGGCGGCGAGACCGGCCCGGAGGCGCTCGCGTCGCGGCTGCGCGCCGCGCTCGGTGACGGCGCCGCGGCGCCGGGCGGGGTGCTGTCGCTGCTGGCGCTCGACGACCGCCAGGACCCGCGTCATCCGGAGATCTCGCGCGGCCTGTCCGCGTCGCTGACGCTGGTGCGGTCCCTGGCCGGCGCCGCGCTCGGCGCCCCGCTGTGGCTGCTCACGCGGGGGGCGGTCGGCACCGGTCCCACGGATCCGGTGGAAAACCCCGCCCAGGCCCAGATATGGGCACTCGGCCGATCCTTCGCCCTGGAACATCCGCGGATGTGGGGCGGCCTGGTCGACCTTCCCGCCGACATCCGGTCCGCGCATCTGGTGCGTACGGCCCTGACCGCACCGGGTCACGAAGAGGAGATCGCGATACGCCCCGCCGGGCTGTTCGGACGCCGCCTGGTGACCGCCCCGCGGCCGGAGCCGGCCGCCGAGCCCTGGCGTCCCCGCGGGACCGTCCTGGTCACCGGCGGCACCGGCGGTCTGGGCGCGCACGTCGCCCGCTGGCTGGCCGCCGCGGGCGCCGGCCATCTGGTGCTGGTCAGCCGCCGGGGCAGGGCCGCGCCCGGCGCCGAGGCCCTCGAAACGGAGCTCACCGCGGCCGGCGCCGCCGTCACCATCGCCGCCTGCGACGTGGCCGACCGCGCCGCGCTGGCCGGCCTGATCGCCACCGTGACCGCCGGGCACGGCCCCATCAGGTCGGTTTTCCACACGGCGGGCGTCGGACGGCGCGTACCGATCGCGGAGCTCACGGCGGATGAGCTCGCGGCGGCCTGCTCCAAGGCGGCCGGCGCCGCCAACCTGGACGACCTGCTCGGCGAGAGCGCGCTGGACGCGTTCGTGCTGTTCTCCTCGATCGCCGGCGCCGGCGTGTGGGCCACCACCGGCCAGGCCGCCTACGCGGCGGCCAACGCCTTCCTCGACGCCCTGGCCGAGCGGCGCCGCGCGCTGGGCCGCACCGCGACCTCGCTCGCCTGGGGACTGTGGGCCGGGCCGGGCATGGGCGCGGACCCCGCGTTCGCCCGCCACCTCGCCCGGCACGGCGTCGAGGCGATGCCGCCCGAGCGGGCGATCGCCGCCCTCCAGGCCGCCCTGGACGACGACGCCACCTGCCTGACCGTCGCCGACATCGCCTGGGAGCGGTTCGTGCCGCCGTTCACCGCGGGGCGCACCCGTCCGCTGCTCGACGACCTCGCGGCGGCGCGGGAGGCGCTGAGCCCTCCGGCGGACGCCCCGGACCAGGCGTCCGGTCCGGGGCTGCGGCAGGAGCTCGCGGCCCTGCCCGCCGTCCGGCGGCGCCCGCGGATCCTGCAGGTGGTGCTGGGCCACACGGCGGCGATCTCCGGCGACTCCGCCGGGGCGACCGACCCGAGCCGGCCGTTCCGCGACCTCGGGTTCGACTCGCTGATGACCGTCGAGCTGCCGGAACGGCTCACCGCCGCCACGGGCCTGGCGCTTCCCGCCACGCTCGCCTACGACCACCCGACGCCGGCCGCGGTCGCCGATCACCTGTACGCCGAGCTCACCGGCGAGCGCTCCCCCGTCGCGGGCCCGGCCGGCGCCACCGCCGCGTCCGAGGACCCCATCGCGATCGTCGCCATGTCCTGCCGGTATCCGGGCGGCGTGCGCTCCCCCGAGGATCTGTGGGACCTGCTCGCCGCCGGCACCGACGCGGTGTCGGAGTTCCCCGCCGACCGTGGATGGGACCTCGACGGCCTGTACGACCCGGAGAGCGCGCGCCCCGGCACGTCGTACACGAACCTCGGCGGCTTCCTCCACGACGCGGGGGAGTTCGATCCCGCGTTCTTCGACATCAGCCCGCGCGAGGCCCTCGCGATGGACCCGCAGCAGCGGCTGCTGCTCACGCTCACGTGGGAGGCCCTGGAGCGCGCCGGAATCGACCCCGCCACCCTGCGCGACAGCGACACCGGCGTCTTCGTCGGAGCCTCGTCGCACCAGTACGGCGGCGGCGGCGCGCACGTACCCGAGGACGTCGCCGGTCACCTGCTGACCGGCACGGCGGCGAGCGTGAACTCCGGCCGCGTCGCCTACAGCCTCGGCCTGCGGGGACCGGCCCTGACGGTGGACACCGCGTGCTCGTCGTCCCTGGTCGCCGTGCACCTCGCCGTCCGGGCGCTCCGTTCCGGGGAGTGCGGCATGGCACTGGCCGGCGCGGCCGCGGTGATGGCCACTCCCATGGTCTTCACCGAGTTCAGCAGGCAGCGCGGGCTGGCCGCCGACGGCCGGTGCAAGCCGTTCGCCGCGGCCGCCGACGGGACGGCGTGGGGTGAGGGGGCCGCGATGCTCCTGCTCGAACGGCTGTCGGACGCCACCCGCAACGGTCACCGGGTCCTCGGACTCATCCGCGGCAGCGCCGTCAACCAGGACGGCGCGAGCAACGGGCTGACCGCGCCCAACGGGCCGGCGCAGGAACAGGTCATCGGGCAGGCCCTCGCCGCCGCCGGGCTCGAACCGGCCGAGGTGGACGTCGTGGAGGCGCACGGCACCGGCACCACGCTCGGCGACCCCATCGAGGCCGGGGCGCTGCTCGCCGCCTACGGCCGGGACCGGGACGCGCGGCTGCCGCTGCTGCTGGGATCGGTCAAGTCCAACATCGGGCACACGCAGGCGGCGGCCGGAATGGCCGGCGTCATCAAGCTGGTCATGGCGATGCGACACGGCGTGCTGCCGAAGACCCTGCACGTCGACCGGCCCACCCCGCACGTCGACTGGTCCTCGGGGGCGGTCCGCCTGGTGACCGAGCCGACCGCCTGGCCCGGCACCGGCCGGCCGCGCCGCGGCGCGGTCTCGTCGTTCGGCATCAGCGGCACCAACGCCCACGTCGTCATCGAGCAGTCTCCGCCGGAGGAGGCGCCCGAGCGCGTGTCCGGGACACGTCCGGAGGAACCGGTCCCGGTGCCGTGGCTCGTCTCGGCGCGGTCCGAGACGGCGTTGCGGGCGCAGGCCGGCCGGCTGCGGGAATTCGCCCGGCGTCACCCGGAGCTCTCCCCCGGTGACATCGCCCACGCGCTCGTCACCACCCGGCACGCGTTCGAGCACCGCGCCGCCGTGACCGGCCGGACCCACGCGGAGCGCGTCGAGGCGCTGGACCGTCTCGCCGCCGGCGAGGAGCATCCCGGCATCGTGCGCGGGGTCGCGAAGACCGCGCCGACGGCCTTCCTCTACTCCGGCGAGAGCGCCGGGGGGAGCGCCGGGGAAAGCGCCGGGCAAACCGGTGCCGCGCTCGACCTGTACGACGCGTTCCCCGTGTTCGCCGCGGAGTTCGACGCCGTCTGCGCCGCGCTGGACGTCCATCTGGACGCGCCCCTGCACGACGTGCTCCGCGACGCCCCGGACACGCTCAGGGACGGCCGCTCCGCCCACGCGTACGCCGCGCGGTTCGCGCTCGACGTCGCGCTCACCCGGCTGCTCGAACACCTCGGACCGGTGCCCGAGCACGTCCTCGGCGTCGGAAGCGGCGCGCCGGCCGCCGCGTACGTCGCCGGCGCCCTGTCCCTCACCGACGCCGCGGCTCTGGCCACCGCCCTCGGCCGGCTCAGCCGGCGGCCCGGCGAGGAGGCGGCGCTCGGCGAGTTCCGCGCGACCGTCGAACGCAT
This sequence comes from Microbispora bryophytorum, assembly GCF_006874465.1. Lineage (GTDB taxonomy): Bacteria > Actinomycetota > Actinomycetes > Streptosporangiales > Streptosporangiaceae > Microbispora > Microbispora bryophytorum. Next base: position 53,589 of record NZ_VIRL01000015.1, read on the forward strand.
CCGGTTCGGCGAGCCCGCCATGTCGATGGTCTCTCCCTCGACCGGCCGGCTCGTCACCGCCGCGGATCTGGCCGTCCCCGAGCACTGGACCGGCCGGGAGCCGACCGCGCCTTCCGACGGCGTCCGGCTGCTCGCCGAGAGCGGGGCCGGCCGCGTCATGGTGCTCGGTCCCGCCGCGTTCGCCGACCAGCCGGGCACGGCGATCCCGGTCGTACGGCCGGGGCACGGCGCGGTGCGGGGCCTGACCGCCGCGCTGGCCGACGCGTACTGCCAGGGCCAGGCCGTCATGTGGCGCGACCTCCTCCCCACCGAGACGGGCGCGCCCGTCGACCTGCCCACGTACGCCTTCGACGACCGGCGGTTCTGGCTGCCGGTCTCCGGCCGCGGCCGGGCCGCCGACGGACCGCCGGCGGCCGAGCGCCATCCCCTGGCCGGCCAGGCCATCGAGCTCGACGACGGCGGCATGCTGTTCACCGGTGGCTTCTCGGCGCGCACGCAGCCGTGGCTCGCGGACCACGAGGTGCACGGTCATGTCGTCGTGCCGGGTGTGACGTTCCTGGAACTCGCCGCGTGGGCGGCCCGGCAGAGCGGCTGCGCCGGGGTCGTCGAGCTGACCCACAAGGCTCCGCTGATCGTGCCGCAGGACGGCAGGGTCGAGCTCCAACTGCGGACCGGGCCCGCCGACCCTGCCGGGCGGCGGGAGTTCTCACTGCGGTGCAGGAGCGAGACCGCGGCACGCGGGCGTCCCTGGTCGCAACTGGCCACCGGCGTCCTCGGACCGGCCGGGACCTCCGGCGTGCCGTCACCGCACGCCGTCGTCCCCGACGGCGCGGTCCCGATCGAGATCGGCGACTTCTACCAGCGGTTCAACGCCCACGGCCACTACGGCTGGGGTCCGGTGTTCCAGAGCCTGCGCGCCGCCTTCCGGCACGGCGACCATCTCTACGCCGAGCTCCGGCTGCCGGAGGACCCGCGCCTTCGCTCCGGCCCGTTCGACCTGCATCCGGCCCTGCTGGACGCGGTGATGCACGGGCTCGGCCTCGACGGCGCGCCGGAGTCGCTCATCGACCTGATCAGCGACGGCGGAGACGGGACCCTACGGCCGCGCATCCCGTTCATCTGGAACGGGGTCGCCGTATCCGGGCACGGCGCGCGCGAGCTGCTGGTGCGGATCTCACCCGCCGGCCCCGGCGCGGTGTCGATCACCGCGTGGGACGAGGCCGGCCGGCCGGCGGTCGTCGTCGAGTCGCTGGTCATGCTGCCCGTCTCGCCGAAGCAGCTCGGAAGTTCGTCCGGCCGCCGGGGGGCGTTGCACCGCGTCGCCTGGCAGGTCGCCGAGCCGCCGCGCGAAAAGCCGCGCCCCGTCGTCACGGTGCCCGGTGGCGAACCGTCCGCCGCGCGGGCGGCGATCGCGGCGGAGGCGGAGCCGCCGGCCGCGGTGGTCGTCCCGCTGCCGCCGGACGACATGACGCCCGCCGCCGCCCGCCGCGCGACCCGCCGCACGCTGGAGATCGCCCAGCGGTGGCTCTCCGACGACACCCTCGCCGGCGTCCGGCTGGTCTTCCTCACGCGGCACGCGGTCGCCGCCCTCCCCACCGACCCGGTCGAGGACCTCGCCAACGCGGCGTCATGGGGCCTGATCCGCTCGGCCCAGGCCGAGAATCCGGGCCGGTTCACGCTCGTCGACCTCGACCGGACGCCCGAGTCCGAGGACGCGATCGCGGCGGCGGTGGCGACCGGTGCGCCGCAGGTCGCCATACGCAACGGAATCCCGCACCGGCCGGAGACCACCCCGGTCCCGCTCATCACCGGCCGGACCGGCCGGCCCCTCGACCCGGGCGGCACCGTGCTCGTCACCGGGGGAACCGGCGGCCTCGGCGCGCTGTTCGCCCGGCACCTCGTCACCGAGCACGGCGTGCGCCACCTGATCCTGGCGAGCCGCCGGGGCGACGCCGCGAAGGGCGCCGGCGCGCTCGTCGCCGAACTGGCCGGCCACGGCGCCGAGGTCAGGGTCGTCGCCTGCGACGTCGCCGACCGCGCCGCCGTGCAGGCCCTGCTCGCCGCGGTCGCGGCGGACCACCCGCTCACCGCGGTCGTCCACGCCGCCGGCGTGCTCGACGACGCCGTGGTCACCGCGCTCTCCCCGGAGCAGGTCGACGTCGTCATGCGGCCCAAGGCGGACGGCGCGTGGCATCTGCATGAGCTCACCCGCGGGTTCGACCTGGACGCCTTCGTGCTGTTCTCCTCCGTGGCGAGCGTGCTCGGCACCGCGGGCCAGGCGAACTACGCGGCGGCCAACGGTTTTCTCGACGCCCTCTCCCACCACCGCCACTCCCTCGGGTTGCCCGCGACGTCACTCGCCTGGGGGCTGTGGGACGCCGACGGCATGGGCGGCGGCCTCGGGCAGGCCGACCTCGAACGGATGCGGCGCGCCGGGATCAGGCCGCTCTCGGCGGAGGACGGACTGGGGCTGTTCGACGACGCCCTCACGGTGGCCGAACCGCTGCTCATGCCGGCCGATCTGGACCTCGCGGCGACACGTACCGAAGGGGCGACCTCGCGGGACCCCGCGGCCACGCCGATGCCGTCCGGCCTGTCGCCGGACGAACGCGACGCGTTCCTGCTCGACCTGGTCGTGGGGCACGTCGCCGAGGTCAGCGGCCATTCCGACGACGCGATCGAGCCGGACGCCACCTTGTTCGAACTCGGCCTGGACTCGCTCATGATCGTGGAATTGCGCAACCGCCTGGCCTCCGCCAGCGGGCTGGCGCTGCCCGCGAACGTCGCGTTCGACCATCCGACGCCCGCGGCCCTGGTCGATCACCTGCGCGACCGGCTGCTCGGGGAGCGCCGGCCGGTGGACGCGTGACGTCACGAGGACGGCGCGTCCACGCACACGTCGGTTTCGGGCACGGGGTAGTGGAACCAGCCGCGTTCCGCCGCCTGTGCCCCGGCCTGGAACCGGCTGCGGGCGCCCAGCCGGTTCATCAGGTCGGCCGTGATCCTGCGGCACGTCCTGGTGGAGATCCCGAGTTTGCGCGCGACCACCTCGTCGGTGTGCCCCTCGTACAGGAACCTCAGCAGTTCGCGCTCCTGGCCGGTGAGGCCGTGGCGGTCGCGTGCCCGGGGCGCGCCGAAGTCCCGGCCGCGTTCCCACAGCAGGTCGAACAGCGTGCGCATCGCCACGACCATGCCCGCGCCGCGGACCAGCACCGCGCCCAGCGCGGTGTGCTCGGAGTCGACCGGGACCATCGCGACCTCCCGGTCCACGATGATCATCCGGATGGGCAGCACGGGAACGGTGCGCACCCGGGCGCCGAGCCGGGTGAGCCGGCGGGCATAACCCGACGTGGCCGGATCCCGATCGATCGTGTCGAGGCAGAGGGCGCGCACATCCACCCCGCGTTCCAGCATCTGCCTGTCCGCCGACCGGCTCGCCGTCATGCTCTCGGCGGACTGCGCGCCGATCGGCATCAGGGACAGGAACTCATGGCGCGCGTCACGCGCCAGCTGCACCGACCGCTCTCGGACCGCGTCGATGTCCGCGAGGCGTTCGAGGACATCGCCGGACGCGTGACGGGTGATCGCGTACTCGGCCGCCAGCACGGCGATCACCGCCCGGCTCTCCGCGATCTGGTTCTGCTGCCGGACCAGCTCGGCCTCTTGGTGTTTGACGAGGGCTTCCAGCGCGATCTCCGGGCTCACCGGGCACAGCGCACCCGGGCTCTCCCGCGACGGCCGCAACAGCGAGAGCCCTTGCAGGCAGTCCAGTGCGGCCCGGACGTCGTCCTCGTTCAGGTCCAGCCGCAGCCCCAAATCGGCGACCGTGCTGTCCGGCTCCGCCAGGACGGTAAGGTAAACCGATTCGCTGATAGCGTCCAAACCGAAACCCTGGAGCACGCTGTTACGGCAATGCCTGCGAATCAACATGCCATTTCCCTCGCACACCGCCGGCAGTTCGCTGTATCGCGTCACATGGCAGTTATCCGGCGCTGAGCATCGCGGCAGCCTGCCAGGCACCGTCATATTAAGGCTGCCCCGCCAACTCGTCTCCGCGGCGCCGGTTGCCATCTGCTTTGGCAACCGGGCAGGTCGGCGGATCGTGTGGACCGGTCCGACGGGAAGTCGTCAAACGCTCACGGAGCGTGGACGCGCGGGTGGCGACGCCATTTCACGAGCGGGCGGCGGCTGACAACATCCTGCCAGGACACCTCTTGCCAGTCGGCGGCCGCTGACATTCCGGCGACAATTCTGTAAACATTGTGGGAGCGCTCCCATTGCAATCCGCCGATCGTTTCACAGCTGCGCCCGAAAGCCGGCCAGCAAGCACCGGACAAGAGTGCGAGGCAGTTGAGTGACAGATATGAGTGCGCTGCCGCGGTGGTATCCGGCGCCCGGAAACACGGCTGCCGCCGCGGCGCCGGATCGATGTCGGCCGACGGGTCCGCTCATCGGACGGGAGGCACAACACCGGGAGATCGAAGCCGCCGTTTCCCGCTTGTCGAAGGGCCGCCCCGCGCTCATCGAAATCAGCGGGGATCCCGCAATGGGCAAGACCGCGTTACTCGCCGAGGTGACACGCGTCGCACGGGTGGCGGGAATCGCCGCGTTCACCGGCCGGCCGCACCCGGCCGACGGCGATCTGGCGTTCGGAGCGATCGTCGACGCTCTGGACGGTCCGCTCTCCGCCACGCGGAGCGGACGGCTCGAAGGGCTGACGGCGGTCCATCTGGACGTGCTGGCGGCCGTCTTCCCCTCCCTGGCCGCGGGCGCCGGCGCGCCTCCGGAGGCCACGGCGCCCCACCGCACCGGTCACGCCGTTCGCGTGCTCCTGGAGGTGCTCGCCTCGTCCCGGCCGATCGCCCTCGTCCTCGACGATCTGCATCACGCCGACGCGGGCACCGTCGACGTGGTGTCCCGGCTGATGGCCACGCCGCCGCGCGCCCCCGTGCTCCTCGCCTTCGCGCACCGCCCCCGGCAGGCGTCCCCGCGACTGCGCGCCGCCGCGGACACGGCGCGGGAGGTCACCCGTCTGCGCCTGCAACCGCTGGCCGAAAGCGACGCCCTCACTCTGGTCGACGAGGACCTGCCCGCGGAATGGCGCAGGGATCTGTATCGCGCGAGCGAGGGCAATCCGGGTTATCTCGGAGCCCTGACCGATCTGCTGCACGGCGGCCCGCCCGGCATCGACGAGGCCGACATCGCCCCGGTGCCGCCGTGGTTCGCCTCGCTCGTGACCACCGAGGTCGCCCGCCTGTCGGCCACGGGGAGACTGGTCGTCGCCGCGTGTTCCGTGCTCGGCGACCCTCTCACCGTGCCGTTGGTGGCCGCGGTCGCCGAGCTCGACGAGCAGGACGCCTATCCGGCCATCGACGAGATCGCCTCCCACGACCTCATCCGTCTCGTGGCGGGCACCGGGCGGTTCGAGTTCCGGCACTCGCTGGTGCGTCGCGCCGTCTATCACGACGTGAGCCCCGGCTGGCGGCTCGGCGCCCACGCGCGGGTGGCTCGGCTGCTGACCGGCCGTACGTCCGGCGTCGCCGGGAGTGCGGTCGAGGGGGCCGTCGAGAGGGCGCCGCACGTCACGCGGATCGCCACCTCGCGCGACCTCGGCGCGGTCGCGCTGCTCGCCGCGGCCGCCGACGACATCGAGACGGCGTGTCCGCGGCGGGCGGCCCAATGGCGGCGGGCGGCCCTCGACATGCTTCCCGGCGACCTAGCCAGTGATCTGCCCGGCGATCTGCCCGGCGATCTTCTCGGCGATGACGACGAGCGTGCCGGCGGCCGCGTCGGTCTGCTGCTCGCGCTCGGCAGAGCCTGCGCGTCGGCGGGGCAGCCGGAGCAGGCGTCCGACGCCTTGGCCGAGGCCCTGCGGCTGCTCCCCCCCGGCGTCCACGGCCTGCGCGCCGCGGTGGTCGCGGAGCGCGCCCACCTTCTGCACGACCTGGGCCGATCCGGCGAGGCCCGCGTCCTGGTGGGCGCCGAACTGGCGCACACCCGGCATGAGGCCGATCGCGCGGCCCTGTCGTACGAGCAGGCGTGGCTCGAAACGGTGAGCGGTGACCCCGCCACGGCGTGCGACGACGCCGCGCGGGCCGGCCGCATGGCCGATCGGCTCGATCTGCGCCTGCTGGACTGCGCGGCGCGAGGGACTCTCGCCGTCGCGGCGGTGCTCTCGGGGACGCCGTCGGCGGGAAGACTCGACGAGCTCCCCCGAGCCGCCGCGGTCCTCGGCGCCCTCACCGACGACGAACTGGCCATGCGCCCCGACGCGCCGCTGTGGATCGGCTGGGCCGTGCTTCTCCTCGAACGCCCGCACGACGCGATACAGCATCTCGATCGCGCCGTGACCGTCAGCCGGTCGGCGGGCCGGTGGGCCGTCGAATGCCACGCGCTGGTGGCGCGGGTCATGGCGCTGTGCGCCGGCGACCGGCTCACGGCGGCCCAGGAGAGCGCCGACGAGGCCGCGCAGGCGGCCTGGCGGTCGGGGAGCGCCACGCTCCGCTCCTACGCGCAGGCGGCGCGCTGCCTGGTCGCGGCCCGCATGGGCGACCTCGACACCCTGCGACGCCGCCTGGCGGCCTCCGGCCCGCCGGTGGTGCGTGGCTGGCCCGGGGCGCTGGCCGCCGAGATGGTCGCGGAGGCGAGGCTGGCCGCGGGCGATCCCGACGGCTGCCGGAGCCTTCTCGAGATCGCCGGTGAAGAACGCGCGGCGGGTCCGGCGGCCGGGGTCCGGCGATGCGGGCTGCTCGCCCGCGCGGCGCTCGACGCCGGGCGGCCCGACGTGGCCGGCCGATGGGCCGCCGCGGCCGAGGCGCTCGCCGCCCGGTTCGAAGCCCCCGCGCCGGCGGCCGTCGCGCTGCTCACCCGAGCACAGGTCCTTGCCGCCGCCGACGCGACGGCCGGGGCGAAGGCCGCGTCCGACGCCGCCGCCGCGCTGGACGCCGCCGGGCTGACGTGGGACGCGGCGCGGGCCAGAAGCGTCGGGGAGGCGCTGCGGCGCTGCGGCCCGCCCGGCGACCGGCCGGGCGCCGCCCCCCTCACCGAACGCGAACGGCAGATCGCCGGGCTGGTCAGTGAAGGGCTGAAGAACCGGGAGATCGCCGACCGGCTCTACGTGACCCAGAAGACCGTGGAGATGCACCTGTCGCGCATCTTCGCCAAGCTCGGCGTGTCCAACCGGGTCGGCGTCGCCCGCGCGCTCTACGCGACGTCCGTGAAGCCGGGGTGACCGCGCCGCCGCGACACCGGCGTCCGGCGGCCGGGCGGACCTTGATTGTTTACCGAAGACGGAGCACCGCGAGGGCAGGTGATCCGATCCGGGTGGGAAAAGGCTCCTCATGATGCGCAACCTGGTGAACGGCGCCGTCGGCGGCGCGCTCGCGACGGCCGTGTACAGCGCGATGCTGATGGCGGCGGACAGGGCCGGCCTGCTGGAGGAGCCGCCGCCGAGGCGGTTCGCGCGGCTGACCCTCTCCGGGCGGGACAAGCCCCGGAGGGGGGAGAACGTGCTGGGCACGATCGCGCACTTCGCGTTCGGCTCCTCCTGCGGCTCGATGCTCGGCCTGCTCTCGGCCGGACAGCGGGTGCCCGTTCCGATCGGCACGGCGTACGGGTTGCTGGTGTGGTATTTCGGCTACCAGGGCCTCGCGCCGAGCATCGGCGCCTACCCGCCCTTGCCGAAGGATCGCGCGGGACGCCAGGCCGCGCTGCTGGCGGGACACCTGCTGTGGGGCACCGCGCTCGCCCTCGCGCTCAACCGGCTGCGTACCGAGAAGGCGCCGATGACCGCCGGGCTCGCGCCCCGAGCGCGCGAGCAGGTCCGGCGCATCATGCCCACCCCCGAGCCCGTCCCGGCTCGGTGACGTTCACCAGAACCTGACTTCCGGATATTTCGCCGACGGCCCGTCCAGCAGGGGCCGGCGCCTGCCCTTCAGGTGGGTGTCGAGGAAGGCGGTGACGTAGTCCCGGGTGATCCGGAGGGAACGCTGATTCCCGCCGCATGATCCGCGTACTGATCGTCGACGACGAGGCGCTGGTCAGGTCGGGGCTGCGGATGATCCTGGAGGCGGCGGGCGACATGGTGATCGTGGGCGAGGCGCGCGACGGCGAGGAGGCGATCGGCGCGGCCGCCCGGCTCCGGCCCGAGGTCGTGCTCATGGACGTCCGGATGCCCGGCATGGACGGCCTGACCACCGCGGGGCGGCTCCTGCGCGCCGCCGCCGGCGCCCCGAAGGTGGTGATGCTGACCACCTTCGATCTGGACGAGTACGTCCACGAGGCGCTGCGTCTCGGCGCCGTGGGGTTCCTCCTCAAGGACACCCCGCCGCGCGAGCTGATCGCCGCGGTCCGCACCGTCGCCGCGGGGAACGCGATGCTCTCCCCGGCCGTTCTGAAGCGGCTCATCGGCTCGTTCGTCCACAAGGCGCCCTCGCGTGCCGAGGCCGCGCGCGAGCGGCTCGCCGCCCTCACGGCCCGGGAGGACGACGTGATCAGAGCGCTGGCACGCGGCCTGTCGAACGCCGAGGTCGGACGGGAGCTGATGCTGTCGGAGCCGACGGTGAAGGCGCACGTGAGCCGGCTGCTCGCGAAGCTGGGCCTGGCCAACCGAGTGCAGGCCGCGATCCTCGTCCACGACGCCGACCTCTCCTGAGGCCGGCGTTTCCCCATACGAAAGTAGGGACTGACGCCCGCCGATCGTCCGATGTGCCGTGACCTGCCGAGTGTCTAGTTTCATGCCGTGTCGGCCCTGACCCCCGTGCCGGGGATGCGCCAGCGTCCGATCCGGGACCTCCCGGATGTCCCCGATGCTCCCCGGCCGACACGGTGTACCCAAGCCCTGACGGACGAACGGAGTCACGCTGATGTCGCACGCGATCCTCGACCTGGTCCAGCAGGTGATGTCATCGCCCTGGTTGTATGTGGCGCTGTTCGCCCTGGCGCTGCTCGACGGGTTCTTCCCGATCGTGCCGGCCGAGACCTCGGTGATCACCGCCGCGGTGTTCGCCGCGTCGGGCGAGACCAACCTGGCCCTGGTCATCGTGGTCGCGGCTCTCGGCGCATGCGCGGGTGACCACGTCTCCTACCTGATCGGCAGCAGGTCGGCGGGCAGGCTGCGGGAGAAGAAGCCGTTCGTCTGGGCGCGGAGCGCGCTGGCCGAGCGGGGTGGTCTCGTCCTGGTCATGGCCAGATACATCCCCGGTGGACGCACCGCGACGACGCTCACCATGGGCGCCGTACGGCATCCGCTGCGCTCGTTCACGTTCTTCGACGTGATCGCGGCGGGCTCGTGGGCGGTGTACTCCGGGCTGATCGGCTTCTTCGGCGGGACGGCGTTCGAGAGCGACCCGATCAAGGGCCTGCTCCTCGGCCTCGCCATCGCGCTGTCGATCGCCGCGCTCGTCGAGCTGGTGAGATGGCTCAGGAAACGACGCGCCGCCCGGCTCTGCCTGGAGCGTCTTCCCGCTCACGCGGCGGCGCGCAGGTAGGCGAGCACGGCGAGCACCCGGCGGTGGTCGTCGGCGTCCGGAGGCAGGTCCAGCTTGGCCAGGATGCTCGCGATGTGCTTGGCGACGGCCGCCTCGGAGACGAACAGCGCGCGGGCGATCGCGGCGTTCGACCGCCCCTCCGCGACGAGGGCGAGCACCTCGCGCTCGCGCGGCGTGAGCCGGGCCAGCGGGTCGCGGCGCCCGCGCAGCAGCTGCCGGACGACCTCGGCGTCGATCACCGTGCCGCCGCCCGCGACCGTCGTCACCGCGTCGGCGAACTGCGTGACCTCGCCGATCCGGTCCTTCAGCAGGTAGCCGACGCCGCCCCCGCCCGAGGGGCGGGCCTGGTCGAGCAGTTCGGCGGCGTAGGTCTGCTCGACGTACTGGCTGAGCACCAGCACCGCGAGGGACGGCCGCGCCGCCCGCAGCTCCAGCACGGCCCGCAGTCCCTCGTCGCTGTAGCCGGGCGGCATGCGCACGTCGGCGACCACCACGTCCGGGTCCTGCTCGGCGACCGCCGCAATCAGCGCGGGGGCGTCGCCGACGGCCGCGACGACGCTGTGCCCGAACCGCTCCAGCAGGCCGGCGAGGCCCTCCCGGAGCAGCACCGAGTCCTCGGCGATCACCACTCGCACGGGATCTGCGCCCTCACCGTGGTCGGGCCGCCGCACGGGCTCTCGACGGTCAGTGTGCCGCCGACGGCCGCCACCCGGTCGGCGAGCCCGGTCAGGCCGGTGCCGCCCGCCGGGTCCGCTCCCCCGATCCCGTCGTCGGCGATCTCCAGCAGGAGCCTCCCCCGGCGCAGCCGGCCGCGCACCGCGCAGGAGCCGGCCCCGCTGTGCTTGGCCACGTTCGCCAGCGCCTCGCAGGCGACGTAGTAGGCGGCGGCCTCCACCCGCTCGGGCAGCCGCCGGTCCAGCTCGACGTGCACCTGCGCGGGCACCGGCGACCTGCCGGCCACGTCGCGTACGGCGGCGGGCAGCCCGCGGTCGGCGAGCACCTGTGGATGGACGCCGCGGATCAGCTCGCGCAGCTCCGCGAGCGCCTGCCCGGCCAGCTCGCGCGCCTCGTCGAGCCGCACGGCCGCGGGCGAGGCCGGCGGAAGGTCGAGCCCGGCCAGGCCGAGCTTCATGGACAGCGCGACGAGCCGCTGCTGCGCGCCGTCGTGCAGGTCGCGCTCGATGCGGCGGCGCTCGGCCTCGAAGGCGTCCACCAGCCGAGCCCGCGACCGCGCGATCTCCCGCATCTCGGCCTCCTGCGGGACGATCATCGCCCGCGCCATCGCCGCCCTGGCGCCCGCCCAGGCGGCGAGCGTGTACGCCGCGACGGGCACCAGCAGCAGCCCGACGGCCGAGGCGACGAAGGTCTGCCCCAGCGTGGCCTCGCCTTCGGGAGCGGTCGGCTGCACGACCGGGGAGAGGATCAGCACCGCCGGCCCGGCGATCGCGGCCGCCACCACCAGCAGGTCGGCCCACCAGAGCGCGACCAGCGCCACGAGAGCGTGCCCCGCCTCCCGCCACCCCGGCCACCAGCCGTCCGGCAGTCCGCGCACCGGCTGCCGGTCCGCGAGGCGCAGCCGCCATCGCTCGAACCTGGCCATGGGCGTCAGCAGCACGGCGGCCACCACGAGGGACAGCGGCGCGGCCGCCAGACCGCCCACCACACGGACGGGCGCCAGGACGGCGGCGAACGCGAGGCTGGGGACGACCCCGGCCAGCAGGTACGCCAGAGACCTCCACGGCCAGGCCGAGGCGAGGAAGCGCTGGGGTGGTCCGCTGAGCGCGTCGAGTGCGGTCCGGGGCACAAGGGTCACGGGGGCGGGGGCGAGAAGCGGGGTGGCCACGGCACCGACGGTAACCGCTGGGCGCGCCGGTGTCGGTAGTGCTGGGGATACCTCTGGTTCTCGCCCCAGTGCCAGTGCCTCGCGGGCCCGCCGCCGGTTGGCTGAGCGACATGACACAGACCGGCATGACACAGACCGGCACGACACAGACAACCGGGCAGGCGGTCCTGCTCGACGCGGTCCGCGTGGTGTACGGCTCCGGGCCCGGCGCGGTGACCGCTCTCGACGGCGTGACCCTCGGCTTCGGCCAGGGGACCTTCACCGCCGTGATGGGGCCCTCGGGCTCCGGCAAGTCCACGCTGCTGCACTGCGCCGCCGGGCTCGACCGGCCGACGTCCGGGACCGTGCTGATCGGCGGCACCGACCTCGGCCCGCTGGAGGAGAGGGCGCTGACCCTGCTGCGCCGGGAACGGGTCGGTTTCGTCTTCCAGGACTACAACCTGGTCGACGCGCTCACCGCCGAGGAGAACGTGGCGCTCCCCCTCCGCCTGGCCGGGCGCCGCCCCGGCCGGGCGGAGGTGCGCGACGCGCTCGCCGAGGTCGGCCTGGAGCGGCGCGCCGGGCACCGGCCGGCCGAGCTGTCCGGCGGCGAGCGGCAGCGGGTGGCGATCGCCCGCATGCTCATCGCGCGGTCACTCATCGCGCGATCAGGGGGAACCGGGCCCGCCGTGCTCTTCGCCGACGAGCCCACCGGCGCGCTCGACAGCGCGGCGTCCCGCGTGGTCATGGAACTCCTGCGCACGCTGGTCGACGCCCGCGGGCAGACCGTCGTCATGGTCACGCACGACCCCGCCGCGGCGGCGTACGCGGACCGGGTCGTGCTGCTGGCCGACGGCCGGCTCGCCGGGGAGCTGGGCCGGTCGAGCGCCGCCGAGATCGCCGCCCGCATGGCTCTCCTGGAGGAAGGATGCTGAGCCCGTCCCTGCTCCGCTCTCTCCTCCATGGCCGGTGGACCGGGCTCGCGGGCACCTTCGTCGCGCTCTGCCTCGGCGCCGCGGTCCTCACCGCGAGCGCGCTGCTGCTGACCTCCGCGGGCCCGCGGGTGCCCGCGCGGTACGCCGCCGCGCCCCTGCTCGTACGCACCCCCGGCACGCCCGGGGACGGCAACGCCTTCGCCGAGAACCGGCCCTGGTCCCCGGAGACGGTGGAGGCGCTGGTCCGCGCGCTGACGTCGGTGCCCGGCGTCGCGGCCGCCGTCCCCGACCGCGCCTTCTACGCGCAGGCCGTCGTCCGGGGCGGACCGGCCGGCGCGCACGAGGCGCGTGGCTGGAGCACCGCGGCGCTGGCGCCGCACCGGCTGGTGGCGGGCAGGCCGCCGGTCCGCGCCGGAGAGGTGGTGCTCGACCGCGCGCTCGGCCTCGCGCCGGGCTCGCCCGTCACGCTGCTGACCGCCGGGGGACCCGCGCCGTACACGGTCAGCGGGCTCGCCGACGGCCCCGGGCCGTACGTCTCGGACGGCGAGGCCGCGCGTCTCGGGGGCGGAGTGCGCGTCATCGGACTGCTCACCCGGCCGGGGTTCGATCGTGCCGCTGTAGGGGCCGCTGTACGGGCCGCCGTGGGGGACGCCGCACGCCGCGTCGCCGGCGGCTCCGGGCAGGTGCTCGCCGGGCCGGACCGGGCGGCGGCCGAGCCCGCGGCCGACGCGCGGACCCGCTGGATCGGCATGCAGGTGCTGACCGCGATGGCGCTGCTCGGCGGGTTCGTGTCGGTGTTCGTGGTGGCCTCCACGTTCGCGTTCCGGGTCACCCAGCGGCGCCGGGAGTTCGGTCTGCTGCGGGCGGTCGGCGCGACCCCGCGCCAGGTGCGGCTGATCGTGTACGGCGAGGCGCTCGCCGTGGGAGCCGCCGCCGCGGCGGCCGGGGCGCTGCTGGGTGCGGTCGTCGCGCCCGCCGTGGGCGGGGTGCTCGTCGCGGCGGGCTTCGAGCCCGCGTCGTTCGGCGTGCGGCCGGCCCCGCTGCCCGTGGCCGGAGCGGTCGCGGCCGGGATCGCGGCGGGCCTGCTCGGCGCGTGGTCCGCCTCGGGCAGGGCCGCCCGGGTCCGCCCGCTGGAGGCCCTTCGCGACCACGCGGCGGGCGGCACGCCGATGACCCGCGTGCGGTGGGTCGCGGGCGTCGTGTCGCTCGCGGGCGGCCTGGCCCTGGCGGCGGCGAGCGGGTCCGCCGCCGAGGACGCCCTGGTGAACGACGTCCTGCTCGCCGCGATGGCGCTGATCGCCGGGCTCACCCTGCTCGCGCCGGTCGTCCTCCCGGCGCTCGTCCGCGTCCTGTCGTGGCCGATCTCCCGGCCGGCCGTGGGCATGCTGGCCGCGCGGAGCGCGATGACGGCCGTGCGGCGCACGGCCGCGACGGCGGCCCCGGTGCTGCTGACGGTGGGCTTCGCCGTCCTCGTCACCGGCATGGTGCGCACGACCGCCGCGGCGTACACGGCGGGGCGGGCGGCCGATGTCTCCGCTGCGGCGGTGCTCGTGCCCGACGGCGCCCCCGGCCTGTCGGACGCGGCGCTCGCGGCGGCGTCGGCCCCCGCGGCGATCACCGCTCCGCTGCCCACCACCGTGTACGGCGACCGGCCGCTCACCGCGCTGGGCGACGGTGACCTCGCCGGGGACGAGGCGGCGGTCGCCGAATGGGTCGCCCGGGACCACGGCTGGCGGAAGGGAGACGTCGTGCCGCTCACCTTCGAGGACGGCAGGGCCGTGCGCCTGCGGATCGCGGCGGTCCTGCCCGGCGCGCCGGCGGAGGTGCTGGTCGCCAGGGACACGGTCCGGGCGCACGACCCGTCGGCGCTGACCCCCGAGGCGTACGTGTCCCGGCCGGCCGGGATGGTCTTCCCGGGGGCGCGGACGGTGAGCGTCGCCGACCGCGCGGCCGGCGACCAGGCGGAGGAGGACCGGCTCGTCTGGCTGTTCACGCTCCTGCTGGTCGGGGTCTCGGCCGGTTACTCGGGCCTGGCGATCGTCAACACGCAGGTCATGGCGGCGTCGGCGCGGGCACGCGAGTTCGCGGTCCTGCGTCTGTCCGGCGCCACGCGGCGGCAGGCGACCGCGGCGGCCGCGGCCGAGGCGGCGCTCGTCACCGGGATCGGCAGCCTGCTCGGTCTCGCCGTGGCCGTTCCCGCGCTGCTCGCGATGCGCGCCGGGCTGGCGCAGAAGTCCGGCGCGGACGTTCCGCTGGTCGTCCCCTGGCCCACGGTCGCGGCCGTCGTCGCCGCCTGTCTCGTCCTCGCGGCCGGAGCGAGCGCGATTTTCACAGGAAAAACAGCATTCACTTCCGTTAGGACACCATCCAGGCCGTCTACCTGCGCAGATGCTTGATCGGGCAAAAGGAACGTCGATCCTTCGCCTTGTTCTCGCAAGTATTGCGATCCCACACGTTCAGATGGCCCGATTTCCGGACACGCCTTATTAACATTCTTTTCCTGAGCATTGCACAACGGACACGAACGGAGGGGTCATGGCGGGCCGGCATATGCCTTCCCTTTTACGCCCGCGCTCGATCCAGGCGCGGACCGCCCTGATGAGCGCGGTCCTCTCCCTCGTCTTCCTCACGGTGATCGGTTTCAGCCTGGACATCGCCATCCGCAACCGGATCCACGACCACCTCTTCATGGAAACCCAGCGGGTGGCCACCGACTGGATCTCCTCGATGGGCTCCGGCGGCGTCCCCGAGCCGCCCGCCGGGCACAAGGACCTGGTGCAGCTCGTCGACTCCCGCAACCGTGTGATCACCGCCAGCCGGGCGGCGCGCGGCCTGCCCCCGCTGACCACCCCCTTCCCCACGGGCCAGGACCCGCTGCAGTACCGGATCGACTGCCCGGATGAGGGCCGGTGCGTCGTGCTCACCGCCGTACGGGTCCTGCCGATGCAGTCCCGGCTGTTCTGGGACGGCGAGCCGCACGCCGTCTACGCGGGGAGGACCGAGCCCGGCCTCCTGGCCTCGCGACGGCTGGAGCTGTTCATCGGGATCGGAGTGCTGCTGATGACCGCCGGATGGACCTGGGCGAGCTGGCGCGTCGCGGGCCGCACGCTGCGCCCGGTCAGGGAGATTCGCGAGAGGGTGACCGAGATCAGCGTCCGCGACCTGACCCTGCGCGTCCCCCAGCCGTCCGGGCGCGACGAGATCGCCGAACTCGCGCGGGCCTCCAACCACCTGCTCGAACACCTCGACACCTCGGTGCGCCAGCAGAAGCACTTCGCCTCGATGGTCTCCCACGAGCTGCGCAGCCCGCTCGCCGGGCTGCGCACGCAGCTGGAGGAGGCCCTGCTCTACCGCGAGGAGACCGATCCGTACGAGACGATCCGTACGGCGGTGCGCACCACGGAGAGGTGCCAGGCGATCATCGACGAGATGCTCACGGTCGCCCGCGTCCGCACGGCCGCGACAGGCGAACCCGAACTGGTCAGCCTCGGCGCGCTCGCGCGGGAGGAGGCCGCCGCCCGGACGGACGGCGTGCCCGTGCACGTCGATGTCGAGGACGAGGTGACCGTCCTCGGCAACCGGGTCCAGCTGTGCGGCGTGCTGACCAACCTGATGGTCAACGCCCAGCGCCACGCGTGCAGCAGGGTCGACGTCACGGTGGGGCGGGCCGGGGGCGAGGCGGTCGTCACCGTGCTCGACGACGGCGACGGCATCGCGCCGGAGGACCGCGAGCGGGTCTTCGAGCCGTTCGTCCGTCTGAAGGAAGGCCGCCGTCGCGACCCCAAGGGCACCGGGCTGGGCCTCGCCCTTTGCCGCGTCACGGCGGACACGCACCACGGGACGCTGCGCGTCGAGGACTCCCCACGCGGCGCCCGCTTCGTCCTGCGCCTGCCGCTGCCCGCGGGCGTGTCACCCGTGGGCGCCGGGCAGGCGCTCAGCCGGTGACACCGCGGCCAGGGTCACCGCGAAGTCGGCGGCGCCGTCGGTGTACCAGCGGCAGACCGCGAACCCGGCCCGGGACAGCTCGTCGAGCACGCCCTCCCTGCGGAACTTGGCGCTGATCTCCGTGCGCATCTCCTCGCCCTCGGCGAAGGCGACCGTGAGGCCGAGCGCCCCGATCGGGACCTTCATGGGCCGGGTGGCCCGCAGCCGCATCTCGATCCAGTCGTTGTCCTCGTCCCACAGCGCGACGTGCTCGAACGCCTCCGGCTCGAAACCGGCGTCCAGCTCCCGGTTGAGCACGTGCAGCACGTTGCGGTTGAAGGCCGCCGTCACACCTCCCGGGTCGTCGTACGCCGCGACCAGCCGCCCCCTGTCCTTCACCAGGTCGGTGCCGAGCAGCAGGGTGTCGCCCGGCCGCAGCGTGGCGCGCAGCTCCTTGAGGAACACCTCCCGCGCGGCGGGCGGGAGGTTGCCGATCGTGCCGCCGAGGAAGGCCACCAGCCGCCGGCCGGTCCTCGGCAGCAGCGCCAGGTGCTGCTCGAAGTCGGCGCGCACCGGCCGCATGTCGAGGCCGGGATAGCGTACGGCGAGCCGCTCCGCCGCCGCCTCCAGCGTGACGTCGTCCACGTCGACCGGCGTGTAGGCCCGCAGCGTGCCCGCGTTGGCCAGCGCGTCGAGCAGGAGCACGGTCTTCTCGCTGGTGCCCGAGCCCAGCTCGACGAGCGTGTCGGCGCGGCTCAGGCCGGCGACGTCGACGGCGCGGCGGCGCAGGATCTCCAGCTCGCGCCGGGTGGGGTAGTACTCCGCCAGCCGGGTGATCCGGGAGAACAGCTCGCTGCCCGCCGCGTCGTAGA
Organism: Microbispora bryophytorum; assembly: GCF_006874465.1. Classification (GTDB taxonomy): domain Bacteria; phylum Actinomycetota; class Actinomycetes; order Streptosporangiales; family Streptosporangiaceae; genus Microbispora; species Microbispora bryophytorum. Next base: position 70,630 of record NZ_VIRL01000015.1, read on the forward strand.
ACCACTTGGGGGGCAGCCACTTGGGTGACGAGGTGAGCCCGGCACGTACGTCGCTCTCCAGAGCCTGGCGCAGGTAGTCGCCGCCGAGATGGTCCGTGACGCTCATGGTCGCCTCTCAATCGATGGGTGTCACCGAAACGCCGTCGGGGGACGCGAGCAGCAGGCTTCTGTCGGGCACCGCCCGCCAGCCCGGCCGGTCGTCCAGCGGCTCGCTCGCGACGAGCACCCCCTCCTCCAGGTGGGTGAACAACGTGTCGCCCCACGCGACCGCGGCCAGGTGGGAACCTCCCGTGACGAGCAGGTTGAGCCGGGCCTCCGGATCGCCCTCGGCGGCCGCGCCGACGACGGCGGGCAGGACGTCGGCGAGCGGCAGGCCGTCCCGCAACCGGGTGAACACGGCCGCGGCGAGCCACGCCGAGTCGCACACGCTCTCCGCGTCGGCCGCGAGGGGCCGGACGGCCTCGCGCCCGACCCTGCCGTTGTGGCTGAGCAGCCAGGGCCCGTCGGCGAACGGCGCGGTGGCCGTCTCCTCGATCGGCATCCCGGCCGTGGCCGACCGCACCGCCGCGATCAGGCAGGTCGAGCGGGCCGCCGCGGCGAGGCCGGGCAGGTTGGCGTCCGCCCAGACGGGCACCGTACGGCGGTAGCGCACGGGCCGGGACCCGTCGTACCAGCCGAAGCCGAACCCGTCGGCGTTCACCGTGCCGTACTTCTGCAGGCGCGGCGCGTACGACTGGCGCAGCAGGCCGTGCTCGGGGTCGCTGATGAGCGTGGTCAGGGACCGCGCGGGGCCCAGCCACGCCGCGTGGCGGCACATTTCCTCACTCCTCCGAGCGGGCGCAGCGGAACCCGGCGAAGATCTGCCGCCGGAACGGGTAGTCCCAGTTGCGGAAGGTCGTGCGGACGGCGGAGGGATGGGTGGCCCACGATCCGCCGCGCAGCACCCGGTGGGTCTCCCCGAAGAAGACCTTGCTGTACTCCTCGTAGGGGAAGCACCGGTAGCCGGGATAGGGCTGGAACCAGGAGTCGGTCCACTCCCACACGTCCCCGATGAGCTGCTCGACGCCATAGGGGCTCGCGCCGTCCGGGAAGGCCCCGGCGGGGGCGGGCCGGGCCGCGCGGTGGCCGAGGTTGGCCCAGCGCCCGTGGTGGCCGGGGTCGGCCTCGCCCCAGGGGTAGGTGCGGCCGCCGCACGCCTTCTCCCACTCGGCCTCGGTCGGCAGGCGCTTGCCCGCCCAGCGGGCGTACGCGTCCGCCTCGTACCACGAGACGTGCTGCACCGGCTCCTCCGGCGGCACGGGCTCCTCCCGGCCGAACCGGACCCGCCACCAGACGTCGCCGTCGCGCGTCCAGAACAGCGGGGCCTCCACGCCGTTCCGCTCGACCCACTCCCAGCCCTGCGGCAGCCACCAGCGCGGGTCGCGGTAGCCGCCGTCCTCGACGAACTCCAGGTAGGCCCCGTTCGTGACGGGGTGGCGGTCGATCCGGTAGCCCGGCAGGTACAGCCGGTGGGCCGGCCGCTCGTTGTCGTAGGCCCAGGCCACGGTGTCGGTGCCCATCGTGAAGACCCCGGCGGGGATGTGCACCTCGGGATCGGCGGCGGGCCGGCCGGGCGGCAGTTCCCCGTCGCGGACCAGGCCTGGCCGCCGGGACAGCTGGAGCGTGGCGAGCATGGTCTCGTCGTGCTGGTGCTCGTGCTGCAGCACCAGCCCGAAGACGTAACCCCCGGACCGCAGCGGGTCGGGGGCGGTCAGGTCCACCCGGTCGAGCACGTCGAGCACCCGGCCGCGCACGCCGGAGATGTACTTCCTCGCCTCGGCCGGGTCAAGCAGCGGGAGCGACGGCCGGTCCTTGCGCGGATACTTGAACGCGTCGTAGAGGTGGTCGATCTCCGGGCGCAGCGGCTCGATGCCGCCCACCTCGCGCAGCACCCACAGCTCCTCGTAGTTGCCGACGTGGGCGAGGTCCCAGACCAGCGGCGACATCAGGAGCGAGTGCTGCCGCACGAGCATGTCGTCGTCGGCGTCGGTGTAGGCGAGCGACCGCTCGCGTACGGCGGCGAGCTCGGCCGCGATCCGCTCCTTCAGGCCGGTCGGGCCGGCGGCAGCCAGGGCCGCGTCGAGATCGGTCACGCGAACATCTCCTCCATCTGGTCGGCGGCCGGCGATCGGCCGGATTCGATGTGCCGAGAGGCGAACGCGCGGACCCGGGCGACCAGCGAGGGCTCGGCCCCGAGGCGGGGCAGGGCCTCGGCGGCGGCGGCGAAGCAGACCGAGGCGGAGCGGCGCAGGTGGGGGTCGGCGAGACCGAGACGGGCGGCGTCCGCCCACCGGTGGGCGCTCGGCCGGGCCGCCTCCATCGCGATCCCGGCGGCCCGGTCGTCGGTGACGAGCGCGTGGACGACGGCCACGCACACGGGCCACTCGGTGGCCCCCTGCGCGTCGAGGTAGCGCACCTCCAGCCAGCCCCGGGGCCGTACAGGCGGGAAGAGCGTGGTGGCGTGGTAGGCGAGGTCGGCATGCCCGGGGGGCCGCCCGGCCACGCGGGCGAAATCACGGAACGCCGAGCCGTCGAGGACGGGCCGGAGACCGCCGGCCTCCCGGACCAGCATCAGGCGGGCGTCGAGGAGGTAGCGCGCCCAGTCGCCGGCCGGGTCGCCGCTCTGCGCGACCGGCGCGGTCCTGCTCGGGTCGAGCCTGCCCCACACGGCCTGGCGTCCGCAGGCCCACCCGTCGGCGGGCGAGTTGGCGAAGGCCGCGACCAGCACCGGGCCGAGCACGTGGGCCCGTTCCCAGCGGGCGTGGTGATCCTCGCCGAAGTCCAGGTTGACCTGGATCGACGCCGTCGAGCACATCATCGTCAGGCCGTGCGGCCGCTCCAGGACCGCGGCCATCGCCTCATATCTGGGCTCTCGTAACTGCCGCAGGCGCGGGCGCAGGGTGTCCAGGCCACGGCCGCCCAGGCGCAGCCCGGCCCGGGCGAGCGCGAGCCGTACGGCGTCGACGTCGGCGGCGAGCTTCGCGACGGCGGCTGGCAGGACGTCCGGCGGGGCGGACAGTTCGAGCTGCCCGCCGGGCTCGAACGTCACCCGGCTGCCGCCCGGAAGGGCGGGGAGCGCGCTCGCGGTCCGGGCGATGGGGACATGAAGGGCGGGGTTGTCCGCGTCGAAGACCAGGAACTCCAGCTCGACGCCCAACCGGTCGGAGGTGACCCCGCGGAAACAGTCCCGCGCGTACCTCTGCACGTCGGTCATTCGCCCCCCAACGGGCCGATGTTTACGTGACTCAGTCGTGCCGAGTCAACTTTCCCCGTAATGCCCCCTTTCAACCTGAAACCCACCGAAACGGCGCGTTGACACAGGTCACCGCTGACGTCGACGAGAGCCCATGGTGGCCGTACGGGACAGCAAGGACCGCTCGGGCCCGGTCCTGGCCTTCACTCCGAGCGAGTGGAGCGCCTTCGACCGCGTCCAGGCCGTCCGTTACGCCTGCGAGCCGGGCGTCGTCCGCCCCCGGAACGCCCCTCCGTGAGCCGGTAGCGTAGGTGCACATGACAGCTTTCGACTCCACCTCGGGTGCGTACGGCATCGGCCTCGCCACGATCGCCGCGGACGGCACCGTGCTGGACACCTGGTTCCCCTTCCCGGCGCTGGGCGAGCCCCCGGCTGTGGGCACCGAGCCGATCGCGGGCGACGACCTCGGCGAGGGCATGGCGGACCTGGTCGGCCCCGACCCCGCCCGGGGCGTCGAGGTCGTGGCCGTGCGCACCGGCATCGCCGACCTGTCGGCCCCGCCGACCGACGCGCACGACGCGTACCTGCGCCTGCACCTGCTGTCCCACCGCCTGGTCCGGCCGCGCGCGCTCAACCTCGACGGAATCTTCGGGCTACTGGCCAACGTCGTGTGGACCAACCACGGCCCGTGCAGGGTGGAGGGCTTCGAGGAGGTGCGGCTGCGCCTGCGCGCCCGGGGCCCGGTGACCGTGTACGGCGTGGACAAGTTCCCCCGGATGGTCGACTACGTGCTGCCGGCCGGGGTGCGGATCGCCGACGCCGACCGCGTACGGCTCGGCGCCCACCTGGCGAGCGGCACCACCGTCATGCACGAGGGCTTCGTCAACTACAACGCCGGCACGCTCGGCGCCTCCATGGTGGAGGGCCGCATCTCGGCGGGGGTCGTCGTGGGCGACGGATCCGACGTGGGCGGCGGCGCCTCGATCATGGGGACGCTGTCCGGCGGCGGCAAGGAGGTCATCTCGATCGGCGAGCGCTGCCTGCTCGGGGCCAACTCCGGCATCGGGATCTCGCTCGGCGACGACTGCGTGGTGGAGGCCGGGCTGTACGTCACGGCGGGCACCAAGGTCACGCTGCCGGACGGGACGGTCGTGAAGGCGAGGGAGCTGTCGGGCAAGTCGGGTCTGCTGCTGCGCCGCAACTCGACGACAGGAGCGGTCGAGGCGGTGTCCCGCGACAGCAGGGGCATCGAGCTCAACGCGGCGCTGCACGCCAACGACTGACCCACCCTGAGATGACCCTGAGTCTGCCCTGAACTTGGGCTTCAGCCCTGGGAACGGCGGGAGGGCGGACCGTACGGTGAAGGCATGGGACGCATTCTCCTCATCGCCGCCGCCGTCATCGTCGGGTTCTTCCTTCTCGGTTCCGTCATCGGGCTCCTCTTCGGCGCCCTGAAGTGGGTTCTGATCATCGGTGCGATCGCGCTGATCGTGTCGGTGGTGTTCAAGCTCACCCGGAGCAGCAGGTCGAACCACTACTCCTGACCGGCCCCATGGCCGGAGAACAAGGACCGGAAAACAGGGCCGGAAAACAGGGGCGGGCCCCGCCGCGGATGCGGCGGGGCCCGCTGTCACTCGCGCCTCGTGTTACGAGAGGGGCGGGTAGGCGTTCTGCATGAGCTGCTGGAACTGGGCGGAGAACCAGTGGCCCGAGACCGGAGCGTTCGGCAGGGCACCGGACATGTTGTTGCCGTTCAGGCTGTTACCGGTGTAGGTCGGGTCACACATCCGGTCGAAGCCCTTGCCCTCGTCGTTCTCGATCGCCGAGCTGGCACCGTCGGACTCACCCGGCGGCTTGATCCAGACGTAGGCGTCGAAACCGGTGGCGGGGTTCGCCCTCGGCCGCTCGCCCATACCGGCGCCGGACTGGTTGCACCAGTTGCCGGCGTGGATCCGGCGGTCGACGCGCGACTCGTTGACGAAGGTGTCCACGTTGGTGGACGTGCTCGGCCCGGTCGGACGGGCCGAGCCGCCCCAGCCGTTGCGGGAGGTGTCGACCAGCATGCCGATGGTGTTCGGGAAGCCCTTCGCCACCAGGGCGTTGCGGAGACCGGTCGCGAAGGACGACTCGTCCACGTACCAGTTCCAGTCGATCCAGTGGGACTGGCGCACCGACTGGCCGTTCACCGTGGTGTTGATGTTGAAGTACGGCTCGGTCAGCGCGGAGGCGTTGGCCGTGTTGACGATGAAGCCGTCAATGCTGTTCACACCGGCGGTGGTGCCGGTGGCGACCTGGTGGAAGAGGTTCACCATCGGCTGGAAGTTGGTGTCCCAGCCGAGCCAGGCGTGGTGAGCCGCGTCCACGTAGGTGTACACGTTGCTCATCGCGTGCAGCTTGTTCAGCGCGTACTGCACGCCCTGGACGTAGGCGCCCGAGGACTGGGCCTCCTGGCACGCCTGGAAGTTGTTGACGTTGGTGATCAGGTTCGGCAGCGAGTCGGGCTCGATGATCGTCACGATGCGGAGGTTCGAGTACTTCGAGTCGGCCATGATCCCGGCGATCACGTCGATGTACTCGCTCTTGTACCGTGCGAGGCCGTTCTGCGAGACCTTCAGCTCGCCGTTGGAGGCGAGCGCCGAACAGTCGCGGTTCGGCAGGTCGTAGATGACGACCTGGATCGTGAGAGGCGCGCTGCCGTTGGCCGCGTCCTGCTCGACCGCCTCGTCGAGGTGGTCACGCAGGCCCATGCTGTTGTTGCCGGCCGAACCGGAGCTGATCGCGGCGATGCGGTCCAGCCAGACCGCCGTGGAGACGTTGGCCACCCGCGAGCCGCCCGGCTCGGACCTGGCGCTGGCCGACCAGTCCGGGTTCACGTAGCCCGTGGCGCCGGCGTACGGGTTGTCCACGTGGGTCCCGGGCGGCTGCGGCGAGTACGACGGGGAGGGGGACGCCGACGGAGAGACCCTCGGAGAGGGCGAGGCCGACGGGGAGACCCGCGGCGAGGGAGAGGCGGACGGGGAGACCCTGGGGGAGGGCGAGGCGGACGGAGAGGCCGAGGGCGACGGCGACGGCGACGGCGACTGCGGGGTGCCGTTGCAGGACACACCGTTGATCTTGAAGTCGGTCGGCGCCGGGTTGCTTCCGGACCAGGTGCCGTTGAAGCCGATGCTCGTCGAGCCGCCGGTGGACAGGGACTTGTTCCAGTCCATGGCGGTCACGGTCACGTTGCTGCCCGACTGGCTCCAGTTGCCGGACCAGCCCTGGCTGACCTTCTGGCCGCTGTTCGGGAACGTGAAGGCGAGGGTCCAGCCGTTGAGGGCGTCGCCCAGGTTCTGAATGGTCAGGTTGACGGACATGCCGCCCTGCCACTCACTGGCGGAGTAGTTGACTTTGCAGGAGACCGCGGCACTCGCCGAGGTGGCGGTTGCGACGGCCGCCGTGGAACCGAGCGCGAGCACGGCCGCCGCGACCAGGCCGCGGCGCACCGTGGAGCTCACGGCTCCCGGTCGGGGGGTGGATCTCATTGGGAAGGTCCTCCTGGCGATGAATTCTGCGCTTGGGAGCGCTCCCACGAACCATAGGCACCACCTCCGGCGCCGTACAGAGACGCGTCAAGGGCGGATGTGCGGATAAGTCGCGCCCCGGCGTTCACCCGGCGTCCGAGCAGGGATTCCGTCGCGCCGTTACGGCTGAAGTCACCTGCGTGTTTCGTGAAAGTTTCACCCATTCGCAGCGAAACGCGTGGCCAGGGGCCGGATATCCCCGTCCAGACCGCTCCCGACGTGCGGCGGCGGGAAACCGGACACGCCGGTGCGACCCGGCGGATGCGCGCGCCCCGGAAGGCGATGCGGGGAACACCGCCCCTCCCTGCTCACAAGGGGATGCGGGCCGGCGGGTAACATCCGTGAGTCACACATATCGCGAATGGGGATCGTCATGACCGTCAAAGTGACCGTCACCGGCGCAGCCGGCCAGATCGGTTACGCGCTGCTCTTCCGCGTCGCCTCGGGCCAGCTCCTCGGGCCTGACATCCCGGTGAAGCTCAGCCTTCTGGAGATTCCACAGGCCGTCAAGGCGGCCGAGGGCACCGCGATGGAGCTCGACGACTGCGCGTTCCCGCTGCTGCAGGGCATCGAGATCTCCGACGACCCGGCCAAGGCCTTCGACGGCGCCAGCGTCGCGCTGCTCGTCGGCGCCCGCCCGCGGACGAAGGGCATGGAGCGCGGCGACCTTCTCGAGGCCAACGGCGGCATCTTCGGCCCGCAGGGCAGGGCCATCAACGAGCACGCGGCCGACGACATCCGTGTGCTCGTCGTGGGCAACCCCGCCAACACCAACGCGCTCATCGCGCAGTCCGCGGCCCCCGACGTGCCGGCCGAGCGGTTCACCGCGATGACCCGCCTCGACCACAACCGCGCGCTGTCGCAGCTCGCGGCCAAGTTGAACGTGCCGGTGGCCGAGATCAGGAAGATGACGATCTGGGGCAACCACTCCGCCACGCAGTACCCGGACCTCTTCCACGCCGAGGTCGGCGGCAAGATCGCGGCCGAGCAGGTCGAGCAGGAGTGGCTGCGCGACACCTTCATCCCGACCGTCGCCAAGCGCGGCGCCGCCATCATCGAGGCGCGCGGCGCGTCCTCGGCGGCGTCCGCGGCCAACGCGGCGATCGACCACGTGCACGACTGGGTGAACGGCACCCCCGAGGGCGACTGGACCTCGGCCGCCATCCCGTCCGACGGCTCCTACGGCGTGCCGGAGGGTCTCATCTCCTCCTTCCCGGTGGTGTCCCGGAACGGCCGCTGGGAGATCATCCAGGGCCTGGAGATCGACGCGTTCTCCCGCGAGCGGATCGACGCCTCGGTGAACGAGCTGGTCGAGGAGCGCGACGCCGTGCGGGCTCTCGGTCTCATCTGACGATCGCGCACACGCGAGGGGCGGGCCCGCACGGGCCCGCCCCTCGCGTCGTCCCGGGTTCCCCGCGCGTGGTACGGCTCCGCCTGCCTGGGCAGTTGACGGGCATGGACGGGATGTACGACGTGGTGGTGCTCGGGCTGGGACCCGGCGGTGAGGACGTCGCGGGACGGCTCGCCGAGGCCGGCCTCAGCGTCGCCGGCGTGGAGGCCGGTCTGATCGGGGGCGAGTGCGCCTACTGGGGCTGCGTCCCCTCCAAGATCATGGTGCGCGCCGCGGGACTGCTGGCCGAGGCGCGGCGGGTGCCCGGCATGGCCGGCTCGGTCCGGGTCTCCCCCAGGTGGGCCCCGGTGATCGAGCGGATCAGCGCAGAGGCCACCGACGGCTGGAGCGACGACGCCAGGGCGGAGCATTTCGAGAGCGCGGGCGTCCACCTGGTGCGTGGCCGCGGCCGGATCACCGGGCCGCGGGAGGTGACCGTGGACGGCCGGGTGCTACGCGCGCGGCGCGGGATCGTCCTCGCCACCGGGACCAGCCCCGCCATCCCCCCGATCGACGGCCTGGAGGGCACGCCGTACTGGACGAACCGGGACGCCGTCGCGACGCGGCAGGTGCCCGAGTCGCTGATCGTGCTCGGCGGCGGGGCGGTCGGCTGCGAACTCGCCCAGGTGTTCGCCCGGTTCGGCACGCGGGTGTCGGTCGTGGAGGCCGCCGACCGCCTGCTCGCGCAGGAGGAGCCGGAGGCCGGCGTGCTGCTGGCCAGGGTGTTCGCCGGCGAGGGCCTCGAAACGCACACCGGCGTCGCGGCCGAGCGGGTGCGGCACGACGAGGACGGCTTCACGCTCACGCTGGAGGACGGCCGGACCCTCCGCGCCGTACGGCTGCTGGTCGCCACCGGGCGCAGCACCGACCTGGCCGCGATCGGCGCCGGCGACGCCGGCCTCGACGAGAACGCCCGGTTCGTCGCCGTGGACGGACGGATGCGGGCCGCCGACGGCGTGTGGGCGGTGGGCGACGTCACCGGCCGGGGGGCGTACACGCACGTCGCCGTCTACCAGGGCAGGATCGCCGCCCGCGACATCCTCGGCGAGGGCGGCCCGCCGGCCGACTACCGGGCGGTGCCCCGGGTCACGTTCACCGACCCCGAGGTGGCCTCGGTCGGCCTGACGGAGCGGGCGGCCCAGGAGGCCGGGATCGACGTGCGGACGGGCATCGCCTCCGTCAGCGAGTCGGCCCGGGGCTGGATCCACGGGGCCGGGCACGAGGGCTTCGTCAAGCTGGTGGAGGACGCGCGGCGCGGCGTGCTGGTCGGCGCCACGAGCGCCGGGCCGGCCGGCGGGGAGGTGCTCGGCGCCCTCGTGGTGGCGGTGCAGAACGAGATCCCCACGGCGCGGCTGCGGCACATGATGTACGCCTATCCGACCTTCCACCGGGCCATCGAGGACGCGCTCGAAGCGCTCGGCGGCCAGGCGTACGCGGCGGACCTGTGACGGAACCGGCCTCGCCGCCGACACGGACAGGGCCACCAGCGCCGCCATGTCGGAGACGACGGTGATGCGCTGGGTGAGCCCGGCCGGCACCGCCCCGGGATCGAGATGCAGCATCTGGAAGGCGTACGGCAGGACCACGAGGAGCAGCGAGCCGAGCGCGACGGCGCACAGCGCGCGCACCAGGCGCGAGTGGGTGGCCCGGGCGACGAGCAGCCCGGCCACCGGCAGGCTGGCGAAGGCGACGAAGGCGGCATAGCGGTGGATGTTGCCGGAGAGCGACAGCGGCAGCCCCAGCGGGTCCGTCGGGAACCCGGCCACCAGCAGCAGGCAGGCGCTCCACATGCCCACCAGTAGCGTCGCGCGCCGTTCCAGCCGCCCCAGCCGGTCCAGCCGTACGGCCAGCACGGCCGAGCCCACGGCGATCGACGTCAGCGAGGCCGGCAGCAGCCAGCCCTGCGGCGCGTAGAAATATTGGCTGATCGTCGCCGTGAGCGGGTCGAGCCCGCCCACCAGATGTAACGCGAGCATCGCGGTGGCTCCGAGTGCCACCAGTGCGTATCCCAAGACCATCCCCATGGCTCTTCACTGTGGCCGCGGGGAGGGCGCGGGCCCATCGGAGATCCACCCGAGCCGCCCCTGAGGGATCCCCTAGGGATCTCAGGAGACGTCGGCGGAATCGGCCGGGGCCGTCTCAGGGGTGGAGGCGCGGAACCAGCGGCAGCCGTACCCGCCCATGGGGAAACGGGCCCGCCCGGAGTCGGAGATCTCGACCGTGCCGTCCACCAGCAGGTCGGTCAGCACCTTGGACGAGTCGAGCCCGTCCAGCGTGATCTCCACCTCGACCTCGGTCTCGGCGAGGTTGTGCACGGCCACGACCGTCTCGCCGTCGCAGTCGGCCCGGTGGGCGAACACGGCGTCCACGCCGGCGTCGAGCACGGTGTACTCGCCCCACGCGAACTCCGGGCAGTCGCGGTAGTGCCGGATCAGCCGGGTGATCCACGACAGCAGCGAGTCGGGGTCGCGCTCCTGCGCGCTGACGTTGACCTTCTCGGGTCCGTACTCCCCGGTGGGCATGGGGATCTGCACCTTGGAGGGGTCGGCGTCGCTGAAACCGCCGTTGCGGTGCGGGGTCCACTGCATGGGGGTCCGGACGGCCTGGCGGCCCTCCAGCTCCAGGTTCTCCCCCATGCCGATCTCCTCGCCGTAGAAGAGCACCGGGGTGCCCGGCAGGGAGAACAGCAGGCTGTAGACCATCTTGATCCGTTCCAGGTCGCCGCCCAGCATCGTGGGCAGGCGGCGGCGCAGGCCCCGGCCGAACAGCTGCATGTCCTTGTCCGGGCCGAAGGCCGCGAAGACCTCCTCGCGCTCGGCGTCGTTCAGCTTGTCGAGCGTGAGCTCGTCGTGGTTGCGGACGAACGTCGCCCACTGGGAGTCCTTGGGCGCCTTGGGGCGCTCCCGCAGGGCGGCGGCCAGCGGGCCGGCGTCGTTGCGGGCCAGCGACAGGTACGTCCGCTGCATGGTGATGAAGTCGAAGCACATGGTGATCTCGTCGCCGAGATCGTTGCCGAAGTATCGCACCAGGTCGTCGTACGGCAGGTTCACCTCGCCGAGGAGGATGGCGCTGCCGTCGCGGCGGCTGAGGAAGGCCCGCAGGCAGGCGAAGAACTCGTGCGGGTCGGGCAGATCGCCGCTGTCGGTGACCTGCTCGACGAGGAACGGCACGGCGTCCATCCGGAAGCCCGAAAGGCCCAGCTCCATCCAGAACCCGAGGATCCGGGAGATCTCGTCCTGCACCTCGGGGTTCGCGGTGTTCAGGTCGGGCTGGAACCGGTAGAACCGGTGGTAGTAGTACTGCTCGGTCTTCTCGTCGTACTCCCAGAGGCTGTCCTCCTTGTCGGGGAAGACGATGCCCTTGGGATCGTCGGGCTCCGGCTTGTCGGACCAGATGTACCAGTCCCGATAGCGGGAGTCCCGGCTGGAGCGCGCCTCCTTGAACCAGGGATGTCTGTCGGAGGTGTGGTTGACCACGAGATCGGCGATGACCCTGATGCCGCGGTCCCTGGCCACCCGCATGAACTCCACGAAGTCGCCGAGCGTGCCCAGGCGTGGATCGACGTTGTAGAAGTCGGTGATGTCGTAGCCGTCGTCCTTGTCCGGCGTCGGGAAGAACGGCATCAGCCAGATGCACGTCACGCCCATCCGGTCCAGATGGTCGATGCGCTGGATCGCCCCCCTGAAGTCACCGATCCCGTCGCCGTTGCCGTCGGCGAAGGTCTCGATGTCCAGGCAGTAGACGACCGCGTTCTTCCACCACAGATCGGAGGTCATGCTCAGTCTCATGACCGTTCCCGATGCCCGGCAAAGGGAGGGTAAAACATCGGGCCCGCGCCGCCGGAGCGGCGCGGGCCGATGCGGTACCGCCGGCGCGGCCGGTCACAGCCGCGATGTCACCGTGAGTCACGTCTTAGAGCGGCGTGACCTGTTCGGCCTGCGGTCCCTTGTTTCCCTGAACGGTCACGTAGCTGACTCTCTGGTTCTGGTCCAGCGTCCGATAACCGTTCGAAGTGATCGCCGAATAATGAACGAACACGTCAGCGGTGCCGTCGTCCGGAGCGATGAAACCGAAGCCCTTTTCGGCGTTGAACCACTTGACGGTGCCTTCAGACAACTGCTTCTCCTTCTTGGAAGCTACGCCATGTTCCCAGGTCGGGAGCATGAGGCTGCGTAGCGGATTCGTCGCGCGACCGCGTGAGACGCTGAAATGCGCGCATATCCGCCGCCGGGGCGAACCCGGGTGCGCTTTTTACAAACCATGTTTTCAGGGATTGTCCACTGCGACACTCACAGCCTGTACGGACAGTACCCGCGATTACCCGAGGCTATGCCGGTGCCGCCATGTACCAGCGAGCGTGCCCGTCACCGCGCGTGAGCGAGTCGAGCCGCCGGGGCAGCTCCTGCCGGGAGAACGGGTCGCCGGAGGCGTTCCGGATATGGATGCCCACGGCGTACATGTCCCGCACCTCCATCAGCGTGCCGTAGCCGGGCCACAGCCGCAGGTCCGAGCCGTACGCGCGGGCGAACTCGTCCACGTCGGACGCCGACAGGCCGAAGCGGCGCTGCCCGTGGTAGGTGTGCACCAGGTCCCACTCACGGGGACCGACGGCCACGCCGTCCCAGTCGCACAGCACCACGTGCCCGTCCTGGCAGCGCAGCAGGTTGTCGATCCAGGCGTCGCCGTGCAGCAGTACCGGCGAGCCGGTGTCCAGGTCGCGCCAGCGCCCGGTGAGCTCCTCGATGCGGTCGCTCAGCCAGGACCGCTGGGTGTCGGTGAGCACCTCGGCCCGGTGCTCCACCGCGTGCCGCACCTCGGCGAGGGGGTCGGTGAGCGTCCGCAGCCCCACCGGCGGCACCGGCTCGCGGTGCAGGCTGCGCAGCACCCGGCCGAGCTGCCGGGTCGTCGGGCGGCCGCGGGAGGGGACGTACCGCCAGAAGGTGACCACCCGGCCGTCGTGCACGATCGGCTGGTCGACCTCGTCGGCGGGCCGCACGGTCGGAAAGCCCCGGTCGGCGAGCCAGCGGGCGACCTCCACGACCACCGGCAGCCGGGTCAGCGCGTCCGGCGCGGTCGCGATCCGCACCACCATCTCCCCGCCGGCCACTCTGTTCCCGGCCGCTCTGTTGCCGGCGACAGCGTTCCCGCTCAGTTTGAAGACCGCGTTGCTGCGCAACCGCAGGAGCCGCGCGCCCCGGGCGTCTATTCCGATCTTCGCGCAGACCTCGCGCAGGACCCGGAACGCCTCCTCCGCCAGCGGTGCCGTCTCCATCGTCCTCATGGCGGTTTCAGGCGTTCTCGGCGGGCTCGGCGGTCTCGGCGACGGCGAGGTCCGCAGCCGGGAACAGCCCGCTGAGTGCCAGCGTGGGCGACGACTCCGACAGCACCCGCCGCAGGCGCCGTACGGCGGGCAGCGCGGGGTCGGCGTCCGCCAGCAGGGCCCTGGCCCGGGTGACGACGATCGAGGTGCGGTGTTCGGCGGGCACCTGCCGCAGCGCCTCCGCGGCGATCCTGCACGACTCCTCGTGGTCGCCGTGCCTGGCCAGGTGGCTCGCCTGGTCGAGCAGGATCAGCGCCGGGTCGATGGTCTGGAAACCCGGAGGGAACCCGTCGATGCCCTGCACCTGCTGGGCGTCCCCCAGCTCGATCAGGGTGCCGGTGCGGTAGAACTTCATCCGCTTCTCGGTGAAGACGAAGGCCAGGTCGTCCTGGCTGATGCCGCGCATGCGGGCGAAGATCTGCTCCGCCTCGGCGAGCGCGATCCTGGCCGCCTTGCCGTCTCCCATCCTGGCCAGCGCGCGGGCCTCGGCCGCCGCCGCCAGCGCCGCCGGTGAGCTGGGGGCCGAGCCGGCCAGCATCCGCGCCTCGCGGGCCAGCCGCACCGTCTCGTTCAGGTCGCCGTAGTAGTAGAGGAGCATGGTCTGCTGGGCCCGCACGAGCGCCCGCAGCCGCAGGTCGCCCACGTCGTCGGAGGCGGCGCGGGCGGTGCCGTACCACGCGTGGGCCTGGCGGGTGTCGCCCAGCTTCATCAGCGCGTCGGCGGCGAGCAGAGTGAGCATCGTGGTCGCGGTGAGAAGGCGGCGCTGCACCGACGACGGCTGGCGGACCGCGCTCAGCCGGCGCACGTCGGAGATCTCCAGCATGACCCGGCTGAGCATCGGCGTCGGCGGGGTCGTCATGTACTCCCTGCGGTAGCGCAGCACCTGCTCGTCCAGCCGGTCGAGCTGGTCCTCGTTCACCGTGCCCGCGGCCAGCGTGCGGTCGAGGTCGTGGCGCAGGCCCTCGACCTCGGCGAAGAACCGGCCGCTCGGCGTGCCCATCAGCATCGCCTGGTGGAACAGCGCCCGGCGCTCCGCGTCGTCGGCGGCCGGGTCCTCGGCCCTGGCCTGCTCGGCGGTCTGGCCGGGGCCCACGACGACGATCTTCTGCCCGCCCTGGTCCTCGCAGTAGTCGGCGGCCAGGCCGAGCCGTACGGCGTTGCCCCGGTAGAGCCGGGCCAGCAGGTCGATGGTCTGGGGGCGCGGGCGGGCCCGGTTGTTCTCCCAGGCGTTCAGCAGGTCGATGCTCGCCCGCGGGTGGCCGAGGTTCTGCTGCTCGCACAGGTGCTCCAGCTCCTCGATCGCCTGCCGGGCCGACCACCCGCGGCCGAGCCTGTGCGCCTTCAGCAGGCTGACGCCGCAGCACCCGTGGATCGCCTGGACCGTCTGCCAGAGCGTCCACTGCCGTAGTTGTGCCTGTTCGCGCCAGCGACGCGCGCAAGCGGGTGAGTGCTCTCCGCGGGCCATGTGCACGCCCTCCAGTGGTGAACCGATCCCCGTTCAGGTTGTTTCCCCAAGGTAAACGCGCAGGCACACAACCCCCGGGACTGTTATGCCTTCGTGTTCGCGAACCCGCGTGTCTTCCACGGAATCCCGGTGGGTTACCTGGTTATTGCACGGTTTCGGGAGATCGGGGCGATTGCCGGTGGGTCGTTGCGGGTTCACCCTTTCCGGTGATAGGTCCTGACGTTCCGGAGGCTGACCATGACGACGGTAGAACGCAGCGAGGCGATGGACCACCTGGAGCGGCTCGCCGCGCAGCTCGAGGCCCACTCCTTCCAGGTGCGCCTGACGGCGCCCGCCGGCCTCTATCCACGTCTGCGCGTCGTCAACCCCATGGAGCCCACGATGGCCGAGGACGTGCTCGCCTCCAGCGGCGGCGACGGCGAGTGGTGGTACTGGCTGTCCTGGGCCGGCCGGATCGGGCACGCCTCCGACGTGGTCACCGCCGCCGAACGCATCGCCAGCGTCCTCCACGTGATCCGCCGCTGAATCGCCGGATCGCCGGGGGTCACGCGAACTTCGACTTCGGGCGGTCCTGGAGGACGCCGTCGACGTACACGTCCACCTTCTCGTCGTAGAAGGCGACCAGCCCGGCGATCTTCTGGGACTCCGGGAGCGGCGTGGGGTACGACCAGACGAGGTCCCTGCCGGACTCGTCCTCGCCGACCGACCAGTACACCGCGCGGCCCTTGTACGGGCAGTGCGTGACGGTCTCGGACGGGCGCAGCAGGTCCAGCCGCACGTCGGTCTTCGGCAGGTAGTAGCGCGGCGGCAGACCGGTCTCGAACAGGATGCGCGGGCCGCGCGAGTCGGCGACGGTCACGCCGCCCACCTCCACTCGGACGTGGCGCGAGCTGGGCAGGATGTCCACCCGCGTGTACGGGTCGCGGGCGTGGACGAAGACCTCCTCGTCCTCCTCGAACCAGTTGTCCACCGCGTTCCAGTCGAACCGGACGTGGCCCCGGATCTGCTCCAGCGGCGCGTCGTCTCCGTACACCAGGGCGGCGCCCGCCCGGCCGGCCACGTCGTGGACCGCCGCCTCGCCCCTGCTGGGCGAGTGCCGCGTCTCCCCGGTGGCCTTCAGCTCCTCCACCCGGACGTCGTCCGCCGGGAAGTAGTAGGCCGGGTAGTAGGGAACCTCCCAGACCAGCAGGGCCCGGGTGGTGTCGGCCACCGCCCGCCCCCCGACGTAGACGCGCACGCGCTTGGCCGTCGTCTCCACCCGGACACGGCCCCGTTTCGTCTCCTCCATGCCTGCGCCAACCGACGGGCGGATCGTCCTTATTCCCCGGCCTCACAATCGCCATTTCCCGGTGTGCGGGGCGGGGCCGGCCCGCGCTATCGACAGCGAGCGGATAAGTCGCTTACCCTCGGCTAGGTGGGTCTTCGCCTTCACGATACACATCGCCGCGCCCTCCGCGATTTCGTCCCCCGAATTCCCGGAACGGTGTCGATTTATCTCTGCGGTCCCACCGTCGTCGTCCCGCCACACCTGGGACAGCTCAGATCTCAGGTGAATTTCGACATCCTGCACCGCTGGCTGAAAAGCAGTGGATACGAGGTGTTGCTCTGCCGGAACGTCACCGACATCGAGGACAAGATAATCCACAGGGCCATTTCCGAGGGAGTTCCCTGGTGGCGGATCACCGATCCCGTCCACCGCGCCTTCGTCCGCACGTACACCGCCCTGGGATGCCTTCCGCCCAGCGTGGAGCCGCGGGCGACGGGACACATCCCGGAGATGATCGAGATGGTGGAGCAGCTCGTCGCGTCAGGGCACGCCTACGAGTCCGACGGTGACGTCTATTTCTCGGTCGGCTCCTACCCGCATTACGGGTCCCTCTCCCGGCAGCAGACAAGGCATCTGCGAGCGGCCGAGGACAACGAGCACGGAAAGCGCGACCCGCGCGATTTCGCGCTGTGGAAGAGCGCCAAGCCCGGCGAGCCGGTGTGGAACTCACCCTGGGGCGACGGGCGCCCGGGGTGGCACCTGGAATGCTCCGCGATGGCCCGCAGATATCTGGGCACGGAATTCGACATCCACGGCGGCGGAGCCAATCTCATATTCCCGCACCACGAGAACGAGATGGCCCAGTCGCGGGCCGCCGGGGATTCGTTCGCACGCTTCTGGCTGCACAATGGACCGGTGACGCACCGGGGCGAGAAGATACGCAAACATCTCCGCAACCCATTGGCCGTCCCGGCCCTGCTCGACCGCGTACGGCCGGCCGAACTCCGCTATTACCTGGCGGCCGCCCATTACCGGTCGCCGGTGGAATTCAGCCCCGACGCCCTGGACGAGGCGGCGGCCGCCTTCCGGCGGATCGAGAGGTTCGTGCTGCGGGTGGCCTCAGACGCCGCCGCGTCCCTTCCCCCGCAGTTCAGCGAGGCCATGGACAACGACCTGAACGTGCCGCAGGCCCTCGCGGCCGTCCACGGCGCGGTGGCCGAGGGCAACGCCGCACTGGCGTCCGGAGATCACCGGAGGGCGGCCGGGAAATGCCGCACGGTCCGGGCCATGCTGAATGTGCTCGGCCTGGATCCGCTCAACGACAGCTGGCATCGGGAATCGCATCTCCAGGAAGTCGCCGGGGGCGTGCTCCGGGTGGTCCGGAATCTCGCCGCCGCCAGCGCCCGGCAGGGAGATCACGAGCGTGCGCGGATCACCGAGCAGCACATCGAGAGGGCGCTCGCTAAACGGCGCCAAATCGAGCACCCCGCGCTTATCAGATAGATCTTGGTCGTCCGGGCTCCCTGGAGCACGGACACGACCACGGCGTGACGCGTCGCCCCGACGGGCCGCCGGCGACGCGCGGATGACCGGCGGGCGCATGTTACAAGAACAAGAACTGACGCGCGGAGGATAATTTCGGCCGATTCATGGGAATCATGACGGCACCAACTGACGGACACCGCCGAAAGGAGGGCCCCGATGAAGAAGGTGCAGATCGTGCCGCGACCGCGGCCACCGAGAACTCCCGCTCCGGTCGACCTGCGCACCCCCTCAGGAAGGGTCCTCCCCTACTAACCGGGCACGCCCCTGGCCAGCTCGTAGCAGTGGGCGAAGCCCTCCAGGACCGCGGGCCAGGAGCAGCGGACCGGCTCGGTCTCCCTGTTGTGCTCGGCGATCGACTGACGCAGGGCGGAGTCGCGGGCCAGTCGCGCGACCGAGGCGACGAGATCGTCGAACGTGCGGCCCAGCAGGCCCTCCTTTCCCGGCCTGACGAAGTCGGCCACGCCGCTCTGCGCCCGTGCCACCACCGGCACGCCGGCCGCGCGGGCCTCCAGCGCGGCCAGGCCGAACGACTCACGCGGAGCCGGAGCCACGAATACGTCGGCCCCGGCCAGCAGGTCCTTGATCTGCTCCCGGCTGTACCTGCCCGGCAGCGACACCCAGCCCATCCGGCGGGTCCGCAGGTAGCGCTCCATGCGCCCGCGGGCCGGGCCGTCGCCCACGATCGTGGCGCGCATCGCGATGTCCCTCGGCACCCTGTTGCGCACCGTCTCCAGCAGCTTGAGCAGCCGCAACGGCTGCTTGCGCGGCGCCAGCCTGCCGACCGCCACCACATGGACGACGCCGTCCGCCGGCCCGTCCCCGGCGTCCCGTACGGCGTCGGGCCCCGGCCGCCACGAGGTCACGTCCAGGCCGTTCGACACCACCTGTACGGGCACGCGGGGCCCGGCCACGGCGCGGATGGGGCGCGCGGCGGCCTCACTGACGGCGGTGAGGACCAGCCCCCAGCGCCGCCACGCGAAGGCCGCCTGCAGCGCCCGGTAGACGCCCCGGGTGACCGGATCCCACATGCTGTGGACGGTCGCGACCACCGGCAGCCCGGACCGGACCGCCGCGCGCACTCCCATCCAGGCGAACGGCGAGACCGCCCCCGTGTGAACGTGCACCACGTCGAAACGTCCGCTCGCCATGATCCGGAGAAGGTGGGCCGTGCCGCGCGGATGGACCGGCAGGTCGAACGGGAGGTTCGCGACCACCCGGTGCACCCCGGGCAGCCGCTCGCCCGGCGTCGCCGTCGCCACCTCGACCGTGTGGCCCGCCTCCCGCTGGGCCCTGACGAGGTCGGCGACCTGCACCTCGATCCCCCCGAGGCGCGGCAGATAGCAGTCGCTGACGTGAAGAATCCTCACCGGTTCAGCCTGGCAGAGCGCGCCACGCCCATCAAACCGCACGCCTGTCCCGACTGGTCACAGGGAGGGCGACGTCACGCGACCCGGGCCACGTGGGATCATGGGCGGAACTGGCCGCGAGTGGCCTGACGAGTGGAGCACGCGATGACGACGTTCCGTGGGGCGCGATGAGGACGGCGGTGTTCTTCCACGCCCATCCCGACGACGAGGCGCTGCTGACCGCCGGGACCATGGCCATGCTGGCCAACGAGGGGCATCGCGTGGTGCTCGTCGTCGCGACGGCCGGCGAGCGCGGCCTCGCGGAGCTCCCCCACGGCGAGGAGCTGGCCAGAGCCCGCATGGACGAGTTGCACCGGTCTGCCGCGGCCCTGGGCTGCGCCCGGGTCGTGCTGCTCGGCTACGGCGACTCCGGCCTGGCCATCGACGGCGGCGTGGCCGACGACCGGCCGGACAACGCGTTCATCGACGCCGACATCGAGGAGGCGGCGCAGGCGCTGGCCTCGGTACTCAAGGAGGAGACCGCCGACCTGCTCACGATCTACGACCCGGCCGGCGGCTACGGCCACCCCGACCACGTGCAGGTCTACCGGGTCGGAAGCCGGGCCGCCGAGATCGCCGGGACGCCCATCGTGCTTGAGGCGACGGTCGACCGCGACCTGCTGCTCAAAGGGGTGCGGCTGGCCTCCCGGTTCTACCCGGCGATCGACGTGCGGAGCTTCGAACGGGCCTACTCGCCCCGGGACGCGATCACCCACCGGGTCAACGTGCGCAAGTACGCCAAGGCCAAGCGGGCGGCGATGGCGGCCCACGCCAGCCAGGCCACCGGCGGCGACGGCGACCGCACGCTGGGCGCCATGCTGAAGATCCCCGGGTTCGCCTACCGCTTCGTCTTCGGCACCGAGTGGTACGTACGCCGCGGCCTGCCCCGCGGCACCCGCCTGCGGCATCCCTTCGACGGCAGCCCGCAGGCCACCCCCTGAGGGTCGTGATCCTCCGCCGGGAGGATTCCGCCGCCCCCCGGGCCCGGCAGACTGGAGGGGACCGACACCGGACTGGGGGCGTACGCGGGTGAACAGGAAGTGGCTGCAGATCACGCTGTCTGTGGTGTCGCTCGGGCTGGCCGCGGCGCTGGTGCTCTATCTCCCGGAGATCGTGCACACGCTGACCGGCGCCACGGTGAGCTGGACGGAGATCGGCCACCGGTTCGGCGGTCTCGGGTGGCAGATGATCGCGCTGATGGCCGTCCTGTGGCTGGCGAGCCTGTGGGCCTACACCTTCGTGATGACCTCCGCGCTGCCCGGCCTCACGCACACGCAGGCGCTCACGCTCAACGCGGCGGGAAGCGCGGTCAGCAATCTGCTGCCGTTCGGCGGGGCGGCGGGCGTGGCCCTGACGTTCGGCATGACCCGCGGCTGGGGCTTCGCCAACCGGCCGATCGTCGTCTACACGCTGGTCACCGGCATCTGGAACTCGCTGTTCCGGTTCATCCTGCCCGCCGTGGGGATCGTGTGCCTGCTGATGGCGGGCGAGACCACCGATCCCACGGTCACCAAGGCGGGCTGGGCCGGGGCCGTCTCGATCCTCGTCCTCGTCGCCGTGGTCGCCACGGCGCTGTACTGGGACCGCGCGGCCGCCGTCCTCGGCCGCGTCCTCGACGGGCTCGTACGGCTCGCGCCCCGGCGGTTCCGTCCGGCGGAGCACGCGGCGTCGGCGGCGATCGAACGGCTGCGCAGGGACACGGCCGACATCATCCACAGCCGGTGGGCGGGCCTGTCGCTCGGGATGGTCGCCTTCCTCGCCCTGCAGTGCCTGATCATGGCCGCCTGCCTGGTCGCCACCGACTCGTACCCGGGGCCGGCCGAGACCGTCGCCGTCTTCGCGCTCAGCCGCGTCCTCACCACCGCCCTGGTCACGCCCAGCGGAGCGGGGATCATGGAGGGGGGCGTCGCCACGCTGCTGATCGGGGCGTTCGGCCAGCCCGCCGGCGGGGCTACCGCGGCCGCCGTGCTGTTCGGCTTCTGGACCTACACCATCGAGATCCCCTGGGGCGGGCTCGCGCTCGGCGGGTGGGCCCTGCTGCGCAGGCGGGGGGCCCGCGCAGCGAACGCGGAGGCGGGAACGGCCGCCTCCCCGCACCGCACCCGGGTCCGCTGATCAACTGCGAGTAACTGCGCCGATCTCCTAAACTCGCGGGGCGAGAAGGTGAGGATGTCCGGGTTGGTGAATGCCTTGTGCCCCTTCGCGGGCGCGCATACGGTGACGCCTGGGATAGGACGACCAGCGGCGGCCGGCAGGCACGGCGCACGACAGCGGAGGAGCGCCCGATGAGCCCCCCGACGAGCCCGGTGGCGTTCCGGGTCCTCGGGCCGGTGGGGGCGCACGACGGCACCGACGAGCTCGACCTCGGCGGGCTGCGGCAGCGCGCGGTGCTGGCCCGCCTCCTCGCGGCGCGCGGCCAGGTCGTGCCCGTGGACACCCTGCTGTTCGACCTGTGGGACGACGACACCGCCAAGGGCGCCCAGTCCGGGTTGCAGGTCTACATCTCCCGGCTGCGCCGCGTGCTCGAGCCCAACCGCCCGCGCGGCGGCCCCAACCGCCTGCTCGTCACCGTCGCGTCGGGATACGCCCTGCGCGCCGCCCCGGAACAGGTGGACGCGCTCCGCTTCGAGGCCATGGTCCGCTCGGCCGGGGAGCGGCTGGAGGAGAGCCCCCAGGCCGCCAGGGCCCGGCTGGATTCGGCGCTCGCGCTGTGGCAGGGCACGCCGTACGCGGACTTCGCCGACCAGTCCTGGGCGGAGGCGGAGGTCGCGCGGCTGAGCGAGCTGCGCCTGGTGGCCAGGGAGCGGCACGCCGACGCCGGGCTGCGGATGGGCCTGCACGCCGAGACCGTGCCCGATCTGGAGGCGCTGACGACCCAGCACGCCCTGCGTGAGGAGGGCTGGCGGCTGCTCGCGCTCGGGCTGTACCGGTGCGGGCGGCAGGGCGACGCGCTCGCCGCGCTGCGCCGGGCCCGCACGATCCTTTCCGACGAGCTGGGCATCGACCCCGGACCTGCCCTGCGGAAGCTGGAGTCGGACATCCTGGCCCAGGCCCCCGGGCTCGACCTCGTGCTCCCCTCGCCCCGGCGGCCCCCCGAGATCACCGCGACCTGGCCGCCCCGGCCGGTCGCCACCGGCGACGCCCCGCCGCTGGAGCCCGAGCCGTTCGTCGGGCGTGACGCCGAGCTGGCCGCGCTCGCCGCCGCCGCGCCCCGCGCCCAGGCGGGCCGGTTCACGGTCACCGTGGTCAGCGGCGATCCCGGCGCGGGGAAGACCACACTGGTGCGGCGGCTGTTCGAGCGCCTGGAGGGCGACGGCTGGATCGGCGCGACCGGCGGCTGCCCCGACAGCACGGCGACCCCGCCCGGCTGGGCCTGGGTCGAGGTGCTGCGCGCCCTGGTCGCCCGCAGGGGCGCGGGCGAGTACGCCGCGCTGCTGGCGCCGCTGCTCGACGACGCCGCTCCCGACATCGCCGACGACGAGGCGTCGGGCGGTTTCCGGCTGCACCGGGCCGTCGGCGGCTACCTGTCGGCCGTGGCGCGCGAGGCACCGCTGCTGATCCTGCTGGAGGACCTGCACTGGGCCGACGACCAGACGCTCGCGCTGCTGCGCGCGCTGCCCAGCCTGCTCGCGGCCAGCCGCGTGCTCGTCGTGGTGACCTGCCGCGACGGTGAGCTGAACGACCAGCAGCAGGACGTGCTGGCCGCGCTGGCCCGGCTCGACCCCGTACGCGTGGGGCTCGGCGGCCTCGACGACGCCGCGGTGGCGGAGCTCGTCCGGGCGACCTGCGTGCACGAGGTGGACGACGAGGTCGTCAGCACGATCGTCGAGCGGGCCGGGGGCAACCCGTTCTTCGTCAAGGAGACGGCACGGCTGTTCGAGGCCGAGGCCGACATCTCCGAGGTGCCCTCGGGCGTGCGCGACGTGCTGCGGCGGCGGATCGCCCGGCTGCCCGAGCGGGCCCAGCAGGTGTTGCTGCAGGCCGCCGTGATCGGCCGCGACGTGGACGTGGACGTCCTGGTCGACGTGTCCGGCGACGAGGACGCCGTGGTGGACGCGGTCGAGGCGGCACTGCTCGCCGGGCTGGTGACCGAGCCGGGGCCCGGCCTGCTCAGGTTCGACCACGACCTGGTCAGGGACACGATCTACTCGGACGCCTCCCGGTTGCGCCGTTCGCGCCTGCACGCCGCGGTCGCCTCGGTGATCGAGCAGCGCAGCCCGAACGACGTGGCCGCGCTGGCCCACCACTACGACGCGGCGGGCACGGTGGAGACCGCCGCCAAGGCCGTGCGGTACGCCGGGCTGGCGGCCGAGCAGGCCGAGCGCAGGTTCGCCCACCGGGAGGCCGCCACGCTCTGGCAGCAGGCCATCACCGCCTTCGACCGGGCCCGCGCGGGCCGCGGATCGGTACGCGACCGGCTGGAGCTTCAGCTCCGGATGATCAGAGCGCTGGCCCTGTGCGGGGACATGACCGCCGCCCGCGCGCACCGGGGCGAGGCGATGTCGGTCGCGCTGCCCCTCGGCGATCTGGAGCTGACCGCCCGGGTCGCGGCGGCGCTCGCGGTGCCGCACAAGGGCATCGCCCGCGACTTCACCCGCACCGCCTGGGAGATCGTCGACGTCACCGAGAAGGCGCTGGTCGAGCTGCCGCAGGGCGAGCAGTCGCTGCGGGCCAGCCTGCTCGCGACGCTGGCCCTGGAGCTGGAGGGGTCGGCCACCGAGCGCGGCTACCAGGCGTCGCTGGAGGCGGAGGAACTGGCCAGGTCGAGCGGCGACCCCGCGCTGCTGGCGATGGCGCTGAGCGGGCGGCTGCGGCAGTCGTACACGCTGACGCAGGTCGACGAGCGCGAGACCATCGGCCGTGAGCTGCTGCGGGTCGGGGCGGAGTCGGGCCAGATCGCGGTGCAGACGCTGGCGCACCTCGTGCTGCTGGAGTGCGCGGCGGCCCGCGGCGACTTCGCCGAGGCCGACGAGCACCTCGCACAGGCCGAACGCCTCGGGCGGCAGTACGCCCTGCCCGCCCCGGCGGCCGTCGGCGCTTGGTACGCCGGGCAGCGGTTGATGATCACCGGGGACTACCCGGGGGCCGAGCGGGCCTACCGGAACGCCGCGCGGCTGACCGCGCGGGCCGGCATGCTCGAAGGCCGCCAGGACCTGCCGCTGATCGCCACGTTCTGCCTGCACCTGGTGGACGGGCGGGCCGCCGAGATGACCGAGCCGCTGGGCGAGGCCCACCTGCGCGGCGCGAAGTGGACGCTCGACGCCTACGCGGTGGCGCTCGCCTCGGCCGGGCACGTGCGGGACGCCCAGGTGGTGGCCACGAGCCGGGAACCGGTCCGCACCGACTTCCTCTACGAGCTCGCCCTCAACTGGCGGGCGCTCGCCGGGATGCTGCTGGACGACGAGGGCCGGATGCGGGAGGCGTACGAGAAGCTGGCGCCGTTCCACGACCGCATCGCCGGGGCCGGCACCGGCGTGGTCGCCCTGTGGCCGGTGGCCAAGACGCTCGGCGACCTCGCCGTACGGCTCGGCCTGCCGGCTCGCGACCACTACGAGAAGGCGCTGGCCGTGGCCGAGCGGGTGGGTGTGCCCCGCTGGGTCGCCGAGGCCCGCGGGGCACTCGCGAACAGGTGAGTCAGCAGGTGAGTGAGCAGACAGGCACCGAAAGGGCGGATTGATCAGTCGCTGACATCGGCGTGCAATCAGGGCGTTGGGGGGCGCTAGGGTGAGGCTCGCTGATGGCTGCCCCGACGACCGGCGGTGAGAGCACGTGCGGATCCCCGACCCTACGGCCGCCTCCGTGTTCGGCCTTCCTCTGTGGCTGGTCGTCGCGGTCGGCGCGGTCGCCCTGTTCGGCGCGTTCCAGGTGTACTACTGGGTCGGCCGCAGGCTCGGCGAGGCGCTCTACCGCTCGCGGGTGGGCCGCAGGATCGGCCGGGAGCGGATCGAGCGCGTGGAGAACGTGGTGCGCCGGTGGGGCGCGCTCGCCGTCTACGGCTGCTTCTGGGTGCCTGGCCTGCGGCACACGCTGCCGTGGGTCGCGGGAGCGCTGCGGGTGAACTACCGCTGGTATGTGGTCGCCAGCGCGCTCGGCTGCCTGACCTGGGTGCCGGTGGCGTCCTTCGGCCTCTATTCGCTGCTGTGGGCCTGGCTGTCGCTGGCGGCCCGGTCCCCCGGGCTGGCCGCCGCCGTCGTCGCCGTCGTGGCCCTGGCCGTCGCCCTCCTCCTGCGGCGCCGCAGGAGGGGCGGGAACGGGGACGCGCCCGCCGCGCCCGAAGCCGTGCGATCATGTCGGGATGCGTAACGGGGTACTCATCGCGCTGACCGCCGCCCTCGTCACGGCAGGGACCGCGGCCGTGCCCGCTCAGGCCGCGCAGGCTCCGTCGGTCACGGCCCGGGAGGCCTACCTGGTGGACACCACGCAGGGAACGGTCCAGTTCGCCAAGCGCGAGACGCGCCGGGTGCCGATCGCGAGCCTGACCAAGGTCATGACCGCCTACGTGGTCCGGCGGCAGGCCAGCCTGAACGACGTGGTGACCGTCACCGCGGCCGACATACGGCACGCGACGGCCGGCGGGGCCACGACGGCGGGCCTGCGGGCGGGCGAGCGGCTCACGGTGCGCGACCTGCTCTACGGGCTCCTGCTCCCCTCGGGAGCGGACGCCGCCCACGCCCTGGCCGAGCGGTACGGCCCGGGGACGGCGAAGTTCGTCGCCAGGATGAACGCCGCGGCGCGGGCTCTCGGCCTGCGCGACACCCGCTACGCCAACCCCGACGGGCTGCCGTCGAAGGCTTACTCCACCGCTCGTGACCAGGCGACGCTGGCCGTGGCGGCGCTGCGCGACCCCGTGATCGCGTCCGTGGCCAAGACGCCCAAGCGGGTGGTCGGGAAGTCGGCCGTCCACCGGGCGCACGTGTGGCGCAACACCAACGACCTGCTGGACGACGGCGCGGTGGGGCTGAAGACCGGCTTCACCTCCCAGGCCGGCTACTGCCTGTCGTTCGCCGCCGTCCAGGACGGGCACACGTACGTGGGGGTCGTGCTGGGCGAGCGCAGCGAGAAGGCCAGGCTGGCCAGCGCGCGCAAGCTGCTCGACTGGGCCGAGACGGGAGCCTCCGAGGAAGCGGGGACGGAGGTCACGCTCCCCTGAGCAGGCCGTGACAGGCGACGGCGGCGGCGGCCACCACGTTCAGAGAGTCGACGCCGAGGTCCATCGCCAGCGGGCTCATCGGGATGCAGACGGGCTGGTCCGCCTCGTGCAGCCAGTGGGACGACAGCCCGTCGCCCTCGGAGCCGAGCATCAGCGCGACCCGGCCGGACAGCGGGGCCTTGTCGAGCGGCACGGCCGACTGGTCGGGCGTGAGCGCCAGCAGGCGGAACCCGGCCGCCCTGAGCTCCGCCAGGCCGCCGTGCCAGTCGGTCATCCGGGCGTACGGGATCGCGAAAACCGCCCCCATCGACACCTTGACGGCCCTGCGATAGAGGGGGTCGGCGCAGCGCGGCGACAGCACGATTGCGCCGACGCCGAGCGCCGCCGCGCAGCGGAAGATCGCCCCCACGTTGCCGTGGTCGACCAGGTCCTCCAGGACGAGGATCCGCGACCCCGCGTCCGCGAGGAGCTCGCCGACCGAGGGAAGCGGGGTGCGCTCCATCGCGGCGAGCGCGCCCCGGTGCACCTGGAAGCCGGTGATCCCCTCCATCACGCGGTCGGAGACCACATAGACGGTGGCCTCACCGACGACGTCGGCCAGCGCGTCGAGCCACTTGGCCGTGGTCAGCACCGAGCGCACCGGATGGCCCGCGCCGATCGCCCGCCGGATGACCTTCTCGCCCTCGGCGACGAACAGCCCGCGCTCGCTCTCGACGCTCTTGCGCAGGTCGACGTCGCGCAACCGCACGTAGTCAGACAGCCGCGGATCGGCGGCGTCATCGACCGAAATGACCACGGGCCTCAGCGTACGGCCAGGTAGAACACTCGCGCACACCCGGGCGCAAGATATGGCTTTTGCCAGTATCGTTCCCTAAACCTGTTACGGCCAGTCGACACCGGAGAGAGCACCGTGGGCGGACGACACCGCACAGACGAACTCGATGGCGGCTTCGACCCCCAGTACGAGCCCCCGCCGCCGCCGCGGCGGCGAGCCGGGCGGGGGACGGTGTTCGTCCCGCTGGCCGGAGCGGTCGCCCTGGCCGTGCTCCTCGGCGTCGCCGCGTACGTGGTGGTGAACAAGAGCCCGGGCTGCGCCGGCGAGAAGATCCAGCTGTCGGTCGTCGCCGCGCCCGACATCCAGCCCGCCATCCAGAAGATCGCCACCAGGTTCGGCAAGTCGGGCAGGGCCGTCGACGGCAGGTGCGTCGCCGTCACGGTCAAGGCCGCCGATCCGGCCGACGTGGCCAACGCGATGGCGGGCACCGGTCCCACCAGCGGCAAGCTGGACCCCGACCTGTGGATCCCCGACTCCAGCCTGTGGCTGAGCGGCGTCAAGAACGCGCCCGAGCCCACCGGGAACGCCGCGAGCACCCCCGTCGTGCTCGCCGCGTCCAAGACCGGCGCGGGCAAGCTCCAGTCGGCCTTCAGCCCGAGCTGGACCGGCCTGATGAGCGCGGCGAACGCCGCCAACCCCGACGGCCTGGCGCGGAAGGTGCGCGTGCTCGCGCTCGATCCCACGCAGAACGCCTCCGGCCTCGGCGCGCTGCTCGCCGGGGCCGCCGTGCTCAAGCAGGGAGGCGGCAGCGAGGAGACGCTCGTCGGCGTGCTGCGCCAGTTGTCGGAGTCCACCGTGTCGACCCCCGACAGCTTGTTCGCCACGCTGACCAAAGCCGCGGCCCGCATCCCGGTCGGCGTGACGTCCGAGCAGGCCGTGTGGTCGTACAACACGACGACGACCCCCTCGAACCCGGCGGTCGCGCTCTATCCGGCCGAGGGCACGGTCAGCCTCGACTACCCGATCATCGTCACGGCGAAGGACGCCGCGACGCGCAAGGCCGCCCAGGCCCTGGCGACCGAGGTGACCTCGCCCAACGGCAGGAAGACCGTCCAGGACTACGGCTTCCGCGCGCCCGACGGCAAGGGCGGCAGCCTGCTGAAGCCCGACAACGGCGTGAGCGCCAAGAAGCCGGCCGCGATCCCGCTGCCGGACGCCGCGACCGTCACCCGCCTCTCCCAGGCGTGGCACCAGATCAAGCTCGGCACCAGGCTGCTCGCCCTCATCGACATCTCCGGGACCATGGCGCTGCCCGCCGACAAGACCGGCGTCACCCGGATGCGCGCGATCGCCGACCTCACCGTCGAGGGCCTGAAGCTGTTCCCCGACAAGGCGGAGATCGGCATCTGGGCCTTCTCCGACAACCTGCGCGGCGAGGGCGTGGACTGGAAGCCCGTCGTGCAGATCGGGCCGCTGGCCCAGCAGATCAACGGGGTGACCCGCCGCGACGTGATCAACCAGGCGCTGCAGCGGGCGGAGGCCATCCCCACGGGCAACACCGGCCTGAACGACACTCTGTGGGCCGCCTACCAGAAGATGACCAAGGAGTACGAGCCCGACAAGGTCAACACGATCCTGCTGTTCACCGACGGCGTCGGCAACGACGACCCGAACGGCGGCATCTCCAACACCGAGATCCTGTCCAAGCTGAAGGACGCCTACGATCCCAAGCGGCCGGTGAGCCTCCTGATCATCTCGTTCAACACCCAGAAGGACGAGGACCAGGCGCAGATGACCTCCATCGCCAAGGCGACCGGCGGCGCCGCCTACTTCCCGCAGACCATCCTGGAGATCCGCAACATCTTCCTCAAGGGCATCGCCCGCCGACTCCAGTAACAGCAGCCGCTGTTTTCGCAGGTCATACCCGTTGGGCATGACCCTGTGATCCGTAAACGACGCCAGAGGGGACGGCGTCCCACTCGTGTGGGGACCGGCAGAACCAGGTTCCGTCACACGGGGAGGAATGTTCGTTGCCCGAATGGCCCGGCGTCGGGCGAGCCGACGACCACCGACTGCTGGAGGCGCTGCGCCGCGGCGCCGACG
Source organism: Microbispora bryophytorum (assembly GCF_006874465.1). Taxonomy (GTDB): domain Bacteria; phylum Actinomycetota; class Actinomycetes; order Streptosporangiales; family Streptosporangiaceae; genus Microbispora; species Microbispora bryophytorum. The sequence goes on from NZ_VIRL01000015.1 coordinate 99,846, forward strand.
CCCAGACCCCGGCCACGCTGTACGACGCCTACGCCGACCGGCTGAGCGACTACGCGTACGCGCTGGTGGGCGACCTCGACGCGGCGGAGCGTGCGGTGCACGACGCGCTCGTCGCCGCGTCCTGCTGCGCCGACCGGTTGAAGGAACCGGCCCGGCTGCGGGCGTGGCTGTACGCACTGACCCGGTTCCACAGCGCCAGCCGAAAGAGTGCCACCCAAAAGAGCGCCACCCGGAAAAGCGCCGCCGGACCCGTCATCGCGGTGGAGGAGTCCGCGGACCCGCCGCTCGCCGCGCTGGTGCGGGAGGCGCTGGAGGAGCTCGGCGACAACGAGCGCGAGGTGCTCCAGCTCGCCGTACGGCACGGCCTGACGACGGCCGAGATCGGATCGGTCCTCGGGCTCGCCTCCCGGCAGGTGTCGGCGCGGCTCACCCGGGCCCGCAACCACCTGGAGAACGCCGCCGCGGCCCTCGTGCTGGCCAGGGCAGGCCGGGCCCACTGCCCGGAGCTGTCGGCCCTGGTCGACCACGGCGTGGGCGCCGCATGGCAGGACGGCCCCCTCGGTCCTCCCGTGCGCAAGCGGTTGAGCAAGCACATCGCGGCCTGTGAGATCTGCCGCGAGGGCCGGGGCAGGCACGTGTCGGCCGCGCGGCTGCTCGATATGGTCCCGGTCGCCTACCCCCCGCTCTCGCTGCGCCGCCGGGTGATCGAGTCCGCGCTCCAGGCCGACCGGCGTGGCGCCGCCACCGCCGCTACCACCACCGCCGCCACCACCGCTACTGCTGCCGCCACCACCGCCTTCGACCGGCGCGGTTTCCCCGCGACCACCGGCAGGCAGGCAGGACACGGGCGGCCAGAGCACGGGCGGCCAGAGCACGGGCGGCCAGAGCACGGGCGGGTCCGCTCCCGCCCACTTCGGACCGCCCCCGTCATGCTCGCCGCCGTCTGCGTGTTCGGTGCGGCCGGCGGGCTCGCGCTGGTCTCCGGTCATGCTCCGGCCGGGCGGCTCGACGCGATACATGTGCCTCCCACGTCGGCGCCCGCGGACTCTGCCCCCGAGGATTCGGCCCCCGGAGATCCGGTGCCGGATCCGGAGGACAGTGACCTGCCCACCGCGACCCCCATCGCGACCCCCGCCCCATCCGGAGACGAGACACCCACACCGGACGCTTCCCCCCGATCGGCCGCGACCGCCCCGCCCCACACCAACGCACCCTCGGGGCGGTCGCGGCCCACTCCCACCCGTACGCGACCCGCGCCCAAGCCGGCCCTGACGGCGCTGTGCCCGGGAGACCTGGGCAACGCGACGAGCGCATCGGTCACGCTGGCCGCGCGCAACGCCGTGATCGAGTGGACGGCCGTCACCTCGGGCGGGATCGCGGTCTCGCCCCGGCACGGCAGGCTCCGCGCGGGCGCGAGCGGCCGGATCACGCTCACCGTCGTCGATCCCGGCGTCGCGGGCAGGGGCGTGGTGACCTTCACGTCCTCAGCCGGCCGGCCCTCGTGCCGGATGGCCTGGGACGGCCAGGAAGGGAACGACGACGAGGCCGGGGCTGGGCCCGGCCCGACCTCCGACATCACGGCCGGTCCCCCCTCCGATTCCGGCGGCGAGCCGGGCGACGGCCCGCCTTCGGCCGGCGAAGCCGCCGCCGCGCCCACCGCCACGCCCGCCGGCTGACGCATCCGTCACAGCATCACCAGTTGTTACACCCTTGTTGGAAGATTGGCGCTCGCCAGTAACAATCAGGATTCGCGAGGTGTCAGCGGAAGTTTGAAAGGGGAAAAACGACGCGACCGAGGATTTGAGGGGGCATTGTGGCCCAAGCATGGCTGCCCGGCGCAAGCCGACTTCCCTCCCCCGGGGACTCCGGAGCGATGCTCGGAGGAGCCCCGAGGACCGTCTGGTTCATCTGGCCCGCCGACCCCCAAGGGGTCTCGGCCAGATCCGTCGCCCAGCGGCTGATCCAGCTCCGCCGGCCCTCCCACCTGGTGTGGAACCCGGTGACCGGGGAGATCGTCCAGTTGCTCCCGCCCATCAGGGCGGGCGGCGGGCTCGCCGCGGACCGCGGCAGGAACGGACGGGTCTGTGTGCAGATCCAAGTCATCGGCTCGGCGAGGGAACCGTTCACCGACACCAAACTCGACGGTCTGGACGACATCCTGGCCTGGCTCGACTCCTGGGAGGTGCCGCGCCGCTGGCCGGCCGGCCCTCCACTGCCCTATCCGCACTCCCTGGCCGCCGAGCGCAGCAAACGGCTGTGGGCCCTGGGCGGCCACTTCGGCCACTCCCAGGTGCCCGGCACCAGGGAGGGAGACCCGGGATCGATCGACATCGCCCGCATCATCGGCGAGGAGGCGCTCAACCTGAAGGTCCCCCTGTCCGGAAGTGAGCTCAGGCTTCTGCAGGGGGTATGAGCTCCCGGATCACCGCGCACCCGCGCCGCACGTCGGCCCGGGAGGCCGAGCCGTAGCCCAGCACGAGGCCGTGCACCCGAGGCGGCCCGTGGTGGTGGGCCTCGGTCGTGTCCAGGAGCACGCCGCGTTCCCCGGCCCGCCGTACGAGGCCGGGGACCACGCCGGCGGGCAGGGCGACCATGACGTGGAGCCCGGCCGTGTCACCCCGCACGTACGGCCCGAGCTCCTCGACGATGACGGCCCTCCGGCGGGCGTACTCCAGCCGCATCCTGCGCAGGTGCCGGTCGAGGTCGCCGCGTTCCAGCAGGGTCGCCACGGCCCGCTGGACCGGCCCCGACGTGCGGTCGGCGAGGTGCGTCCGGCGCTCCGCCACGGCGTCGAGCAGGTCGGCGGGGGCGACCAGCCAGCCGAGCCCGACGTCGGGACCGAGCGACTTCGACAGCGTGCCGAGCAGCACCACCCGCCCGGGGTCGAGCCCGTAGAGCGCGGGCAGCGGCGCGACGTCGTAGCGGAACTCGGCGTCGTAGTCGTCCTCGACGACGATCGCGCCGGTCCTGCGCGCCCAGGCGAGCAGCCGCTCCCTGCGCGGGATCGGCAGCCTGCCGCCGACCGGGAACTGGTGCGCGGGCGTGGTGTAGAGCACCCGCAGGTCGTCGGGGAGCGCCTCGACGATCACGCCCTGCTCGTCCACCGGGCAGGGCACGACCTCCGCGCCCCGGGAGGCGAAGATCCGCCGGGCGGCCCGCCAGCCGGGCTCCTCCACCCCGGCCCGGGTCCCCGGGCCGAGCAGCGTGGCGGCGATCAGGTCGAGCCCGTTCCCGGTGCCCCTGGTGACCATGACGTTCCCCGCGCCCACGGGCACGGCCCTGGCTCTGCGCAGGTGGTCGGCCAGCAGTTCGCGCAGCTCCGGGTGGCCGTAGGGGTCGGGGAACGCGTTCAGCGCCAGCTCGCCGGCCGAGCGCCAGGCCCGCCGCCAGGCCGCCGTGTCGTACCCGAACACCCACGGCCGCCCCGGCCGCAGGTCCACCCATCCCGGGGGCGCCGGCTCGCGACGGACGGCTCCGCGGACGTCGACCGCCCGCGCGCCGGGCTTTTCGTACGGCAGCGCGTCGTCGGCCACGTAGGTGCCCGAGCCGTGCCGCCCGTCCAGCCACCCCTCGGCGTACAACTGCTGGTACGCGTCGGTCGCGACGGTCCTGCTGACCCCCAGCAGCGTGGAGAGGGCCCGCGTGGACGGCAGCCGCTCCCCCGCCCTGAGCCGGCCGGTGCGCATGGCCTCCCGCAACTGACCGGCCACCTGGACGGCGAGCGGCACCGGGGACTCGCGGTCCACCGCCAGTGGCAGATCTATGGTCAGGCGCACAGTGTTCCCCGCAAAGTGTTCCCCCGCAAAGTGGTCTCCCAGTATGGGCACTGAGTGGACGTGTTCCGGCAGTCCACTTCGGCCTAACGTATCGGACATGCTCTCCACAACCGCCCGTACCACCCTCAGGCGGTCGAAGGACCGCGCCCGCACCGACCGCGCCGACCTGTACGCGATCCTGGACGCCGGCCTCGTCTGTCATCTCGGCGTGCTGGCCGGCGGGTCCCCCATGGTGATCCCCACCGCCTACGGCCGGATCGGCGACACCCTCTACCTGCACGGCTCCACCGGCGCGACCTCGCTGCGGGCCGCGCTCGGCGCCCCGGTCTGCGTCACCGTGACCCACCTCGACGGCGTCGTGCTGGCGCGCTCCGCCTTCCACCACTCCGTGAACTACCGGTCCGCCATGGTCTACGGTCTCGCCCGGCTGGTGGACGACCCCGAGGAACGGCTCGCCGGCCTGCGGGCCGTCACCGAGCAGCTCGCCCCCGGACAGTGGGACGCCGTACGCCTGCCGGACCGCAAGGAGACGGCCGCCACGGCCGTGGTCGCCCTGTCCCTGGAGGAGGCGTCGGTGAAGGTCAGGCAGGGGCCGCCGAAGGACGACGAGGAGGACTACGACCTGCCCGTCTGGGCGGGCGTGCTGCCGCTCACCGTGTCGTGGGGCGCTCCCGAGCCCGACCCGCGCCTCGCGCCCGGCATCCCGGTTCCCCCGCACATCGGGAACCGTCAGCCGCGGCTGTAAGCGACCTGCAAGCGGTTTCACCGACACTGCGGCCGAGCCTTCATCAGCCGGCCGCGGCGAGCGGCGCCTCCACGATCGCCCGGCAGACTGATCCCGACATTCATTCTGACTAAACGGTGACTTTTCAACGTAATCGTAAAGTCGCCACTAAACTTCGGTCTGGTCATTTGGCGGGGGCCCCAGGCGATGAGGAGACAGACCGTTATGCACGGCCAGACGGGCGCCTGGCGCGTCCCCGGCTATACGGAAGTTCGTGAGCTCGGCACGGGGGGCGCCGGGCGAGTGATGCTCGCGCGGCATGACGCCGACGACATCCCTGTGGCGATCAAGTACCTGTCCGACGAGATGATGGCGGACCTCCACTTCGTGGCCCGGTTCCGGCACGAGGCCCGCCTGCTCGCCGCCATGGATCCCAGCCCGCACGCGGCGCGCTTCTACGAGTACGTCGAGACCGCGCGCGGCGCCGCCATCGTCATGGAGCTCATCGACGGCGTCTCGCTGCGCGCGATGCTCCGCTCGGAGGGCCCGACCGGTCCTGAGGCCGCGCTCACCGTGCTCAAGGGCTCGCTGCTCGGGCTGGCCGTGGCGCACTCCATCGGCGTCGTCCACCGCGACTACAAGCCCGAGAACGTCATGGTCGAGGCCGACGGCGCCAGCAAGCTCGTCGACTTCGGCATCGCGGCGCAGGCCGGCGAAGGGGTCAGGGCGGCCGGGACACCGCCGTACATGGCGCCGGAGCAGTGGTCGGGCGGGAAGGCCGGGCCGGCGAGCGACGTCTACGCCGCCACCGTCGTCTTCTTCGAGTGCCTCACCGGCGGACGGCCGTTCCGGGCGCAGAACATGGCCGCGCTGGCCCGCCAGCACCAGGCCACCCCTCCTCCGGTCGACGAGGTGCCGCCCCCTCTGCGCGACCTCGTGGAGCGCGGCATGGCCAAGCGGCCCGAGGAGCGGTTCGCGTCGGCCGAGGAGTTCGTGCGGGAGCTCGAGATCGTCGCCGCGGGCGCGTACGGCCCGGCCTGGGAGGAACGCGGACGGCGCCGGCTCGCGGCGCTCGCGGGGCTGCTTGTGCCGTTCTTCCCGCTCAAGGAGAACGTCTCCGAGACCGGCACCGCACTGGCCGAAACGAAGCTCGGCGGGCTGCTGAGCCGGACCCGCATGAAGATCGGCCTGACCCTGGCCGGGATGGTCGTGATCGCGGGCGGAACGGTGGCGCTGGTCCAGACCATGAGCGGCGGCACGACTCTGCAGGCCGGGACGACGATCGCGACGCCGCCCGCGGTCGATCCCTCGTCGATCGAGGTGGAGGACGACTCCGGCGACGACCCCACCGAGGACCCGGAGGATGCGACGCCCGCCCCGGCGACCCCCACCCCTGCGGGCACCAGCCCGGCGGCCACCAGCCCCGAGCCGAACCCCTCGCCGCCATCGGTCGTCCAGCCCAGCGCGACCGGCCGGGCGACCCCCCGGCCCTCGGCGAGCGCGAAGCCGAAGCCCACGCCGACCATCAGGCGCACCCCCAGGCCGAGGCCCTCGCCCAAGCCCGTGCCCTCGGAAGACGCGGTCACGGTCGACCCACGCGGCAACTCGCAGACGACCCCGCGGCCCAGCCCCGCCCAGACCAGCAGGCCGCCCACGACCCGGCCCACGACACAGCCCACCACGCGCCCCACAACCCGCCCCACCACACAGCCCTCCACCAGCCAGCCGACGCCTACGCGGAGCAACCCGGGCACGAGCCCGCCCCCGGCGACCGAAGAGCCGCCGCGGCTGACGCTCTCGCCCGCTCCTCCTCCGGAGACTCCGACGGGCGGGCTCGCCGCGGCCCTGGTGACGATCGGCCTCGTTCCCGCCACACTGGCCATGGGACGCATGCGCGGACGGCACCGAAGGCGGCGGTAGATGCGAGAAGGCCTGACGGTCGCGGGGCACCGGCTCACCGGCCGCACCCGGCCCAGCGAGGTCGGCACCTGGGCGGACGCCGTCTCCCCGGACGGGCGGCCGTCCGGTGTGCTGCGGTTCGCTCCCGCGGCCGTCGCGACGGCCGCGGCACGCGAACGGCTCGTCGCCGCGGTCGGCGCCGACGTGCGGCTGCAGGAGGGCGGGCCGATCGGGCTGCTGCCCGTGATCGACCTGGTGGCCGCGCGTGACGAGGTCTGGCTGATCACCGCACGGGCGACGCCGGCCGTCGCCGACCTGATGGCCGCCGGCCGCCTGGACCCGGGTGGCGCGGCGACCGTGCTCCTGGAGACCGCGCAGGCGCTGCTCGCCGTGCACGCCGCCGGGCCCGCCCACGGCTCGCTGCACGCCGGCACCGTCGTGATCGGGGAGAACGGCTCGGTGCTGCTGGCCGAGCGCGGCCTGCTGCGGGCGCTGCGGGGCGAGACCGCGTCCGCGGAGCAGGACGTGGCGGCCTGGGCCGCGCTCGCCGGCGCGCTGGCCGCGCACTGCGGTCAGGGACACGCGGCGGCGGCGCTGCGGCGCGCGGCCGCCGCCGCGGCCCACGGGCTGGCCGCCGCCCGAGACACCCTGCTCGCCGAGCGCGACGCGTTCCCCGGCATGGGCCGGGAACGGCTGGCTCACTCGGCACACAGCGCGGCATACGGCTTCGCCGCGCCCGCGTCCCCTGCGTCCCCCGAGCTCCCCGCCGGCCCGGCGGCCGGCTCTTCCGGCGGGGAGGCGGTGACCCTGCTCGACCTGCCTAACCTCGACGGGCCGAACCTTGACCGGCCAAACGCTGGGGACGGCCCCGGCGACGTGATGATGCGGTTCGGGCCCGGGGTCCCGACCGAGACCACGGCGGCGCAGATCTGGCGGGCCGGGCAGACCCACGACGCCGTCACGGCCGCCCACACCGGCGGTCCGGCCCCCCGGCGACGCCGGAGGCGTACGACGGCGTGGGCGGGAACCCTGCTGCTGGCGATCCTGATCGCGGCGGTGATCCTGTGGCTGCGCCAGGCGCCCGGCGCACCCCTCGCGGTGAGCGACGTCGACGTCAAGGCGCCCAAGAAGACGGTGCACTGCGACGGCAGAGCCGATTTCGTGGGCGTCGTCACCACCAACGGCGAGGCCGGCACGCTCCGCTACCTCTGGATCCGCAGCGACAACCGCGAGCCGCTGGAGCAGGAGCAGCAGGTCTCCTCGGGAGACACGTCGGTGGACCTCCCCCTGCACTGGAAGGTGACCGGACCGGGATCGTTCAAGGGCACGGCCACACTCCGCGTCCTGTCCCCCACGACGACGGGGAAGCCGATCCAGGACAAGGCAAGTTTCACCTACAAATGCTGATTTCATTAGTGTGGCGCGCATGACGACGACGCCCGCCGGCTGGTATCCGGACCCGTACGGCTCCCCTCTTCTCCGTTGGTGGGACGGCACCCAGTGGACCGACGCCACCCACGCCCCCGGGCAGGAGGCCGGAGCGCCGCCCCAGGCCCCTCAGCAGGCCCCGCCCCAAGCTCCGCAGCAGGCCCCGCAGCCGGCCCCGCAGTGGGCGCAGCCCCAGTGGGGACCTGCGAACCAGACGGCGCAGCTCCCGATGCCCGAGTTCGGCGCGCCGCGACGTACGGCGCCGGTCTGGCCGTGGATCGTGGGCGGCATCGCGGCGGTGGTGGTGCTCGCGCTGGTCATCGGCGGTGCGGTCATCGTCCTGCGCGACCGCGCCGGCTCGACCCTCGCCCTGCCGGAGACCACCGCGACGGCCCCGCAGCTCGACCAGACCGTGCCGCCCGAGCAGGAGCCGCAGCAGTCCACCCCGCCGCTGCCCCAGCTTCCCCAGCCGTCCGGTGACCGCATCAAGGACCCGGTGACCGGCCTGTCGTACGCGTACCCGGGCGACAAGTGGCAGGTGCCGGAGTCGAAGAACGTCAACGACCCGTCCGACCCGAGGATGCCGCTGTGGACGAGCGGCTGCCTGGCGACCTCCCAGGCGAACTACGACGGCAGGGGCGGCGACTGGGTCGGCAGCATCTACGCCGCCGAGGTGCCCCAGTTCTTCCCCTACAGCGGCCCGCAGAGCTTCGGGCAGCTCTCCCAGACGCTGCTACTCGCCTACGACCCGATCTTCTACGGCATCCAGCACGAGCGCAAGGTGCTGCGCAGCGAGGCGACGACCGTGAGCGGCAAGCAGGGCTGGGTGATCGAGTTCGAGATGGACTTCACCAAGGTCGCCGAGGCCAACGGCCTGAAGTGGAAGAAGGAGAAGGGCGCGATCGTCCTGGTGGACCGCGGCCAGAACGCCCGTCCCGCGATGCTGTACGTCTCGGTGCCGGACAACCTGGACCAGTCGATCATCAAGCGCGTGGAGGACTCGCTTCAGTCTCAGTGACGTCCCCATTTACCCTTCCGCATTACTCTTGAGCCATGACTGACCCGCTGGTCTGGATCGACTGTGAGATGACCGGGCTCGACCTCGGCCGTGACGCGCTCATCGAGGTGGCCTGTATCGTCACCGACGGCGAGCTGAACCAGCTGGATGAGGGCGTGGACGTCGTCATCAAACCCCCTGCCGAGACGCTGGAGCAGATGTCAGAGGTCGTGCGGGAGATGCACACGGCCTCGGGACTGCTGCGGGCGCTCGCGGCGGGGGTGACCCTGGCGGAGGCCGAGGCCGTCGTGCTCGACTACATCCGCTCCCACGTGCCCGAGGCCAAGAAGGCGCCGCTGTGCGGCAACTCCATCGCGACCGACCGCGCGTTCATCGCCCGGGACCTGCCTCTGGTGGACGCCTTCCTCCACTACCGGATGGTCGACGTTTCGTCGATCAAGGAGCTGGCCCGCCGCTGGTATCCCCGGGTCTACTTCGCCTCCCCCGAGAAGCAGGGCGGGCACCGCGCACTGGCCGACATCACCGAGAGCGTCCGGGAGCTGCGCTACTACCGCGCCGCGGTCTTCGTGCCGCAACCCGGGCCCGACTCCGCCACCGCCCGCGAGGTCGCGGAGGCCGTCTCCGGGTCCTGACGAGGAGGGCGAGCGGTATTACAGGCGCGGAGGACTCCGAAATACCGCTACACTTTCTTCGTACGCCGCGCACGGCGGACATGGTGGGTGTAGCTCAGCTGGCAGAGCGCCAGGTTGTGGTCCTGGATGTCGTGGGTTCAAGTCCCATCACTCACCCCAATACGAACGGCCGGTCCCGACGGACCGGCCGTTCGTTTTTTCACGAGCGATTATCACCCCCGTGTATACACTCGATGTATAGTCCGGAACATGACCGTTCCCCTCGCGTTGCTCGGCCTCCTGGAACGGGAGCCGAGCCACGGATACGACCTGAAACGCGACTACGACGCCTTCTTCGGCCGGGGCCGGCCGCTGCCCTTCGGGCAGGTGTACTCCACGCTCGGCCGCCTGGCCAGGGACGGCAAGGTCACCGGGCAGAGCGAACCGGGCGACGGGCCGGACCGCAAGCGCTACGCCATCACCCCCCTGGGCCGGCAGGAGGTCGCCACCTGGCTGGTCGAGCCGGTCGCGGCCGAGCCGTACCTGCAGACGGTGCTGTTCACCAAGGTCGTGCTGGCGCTGATGCTGGGCCGTGACGCGGCCGGCTACCTGGACGCGCAGCGCGCCACGCACATGCGGCGCATGCGGGAGCTGACGGAGATCAAGCGCGGCGGCCCCCTGACCGACGCCCTGCTGGCCGACCACGCCATGTTCCACGTGGAGGCGGACCTGCGGTGGATCGACGTCACCCAGGCCCGGCTGGGGGCCCTGGCCGAGATGGTGCGCGCCTCATGATCGTCGAGGCTCGGGAGGTCAGCCGCTCCTACGGCAGCACGCCCGCGCTGCGGGAGGCGAACCTCTCGGTGGCCGCGGGCGAGGTCGTGGCGATCATGGGCCCCAGCGGGTCCGGCAAGTCCACGCTGCTGCACTGCCTGGCCGGCATCTTCACGCCGGACACCGGAGAGGTGTGGTTCGACGGACGCCGCCTGGACACCCTGGACGACGGCCGCCGCAGCGAACTGCGGCGCACCGCCTTCGGCTTCGTCTTCCAGTTCGGCCAGCTCGTGCCGGAGCTGACGGTCACCGACAACGTGATGCTGCCGCTGCTGCTGGGCCGCACCAGGAGAAGGCACGCCGAGCGGCGGGCGGCCGAATGGCTGGAGCGGCTGGAGCTGGCCGGCCTGGGCGGGCGGCGCACCGGAGAGCTGTCGGGCGGGCAGGCGCAGCGCGTGGCCATCGCGAGAGCACTGGTGACGCGGCCCCGGGTCGTGTTCGCCGACGAGCCGACCGGCGCGCTGGACACGCTCACCGGCGAACACGTGATGGACCTGCTGGTGGGCCTGGCCCGCGAGGAGGGCGCCACCGTCATCGTGGTGACCCACGACGCCCGGGTGGCCGCCTGCGCCGACCGGGAGGTCGTGGTGCGCGACGGCCGGGTCTGCGACCCGTACGCGACCGGGGCCGTCCGATGATCCGGCTGGGCCTGCGGCTGTCGCTGAGCAGCGGCAGGGAGGCGGCGGCCAGGCTGGCGCTGATCGTCGTCGGAGTGGCGGCCGGCGTCGCGGTGCTGCTGGCCACGCTGTCGCTGTTCAACGCCTTCCAGGCCACCGGCGGCCGTCCCTGCTGGGAGTGCACGACCGGCTCGGCGCCCAGTGGCTGGGCCCTCGACCCGACGGCCGACGGCGCGTTGTGGAGCTACCGCGAGGACTTCTACGCGGGCCGGACGATCAAGAGGCTGGACGCCGCCGCGCTCGGCACGCGGGCGCCGGTCGTCCCCGGCCTGTTCCGCATGCCCGGCCCGGGGCAGTACGACGTCTCGCCCGCGCTGGCCGGGCTGCTGGACTCGGCGCCGCCTGCGGAACTGGCCGACCGCTTTCCCGGCACGCGCGCCGGGCTGATCGGCGACGCCGCGCTGTCCGGGCCCGACGAGTTGGTCATCGTGGTGGGACGGACGCCGGACGAGGTCGCCGCCATGCCCGGCGCCCGGCAGGTCGACGTGGTCGACGCCGAGCCGGCGATCGACGACGGGGCGGACGTCTACCGGTTCGGCTTCGGCGTCGCCGCCGTCGGGCTGATCGTCCCGCTGCTGGTGCTCGTGGGCACCGCCACCCGGCTGGCCGCGGCTCGCCGCGAGACCCGCTTCGCCGCCATCCGCCTGGTCGGAGCCACCACCCGGCAGATCAACGTGCTCGCGACGGTGGACGCCGCGCTGGGCGCGCTGGCCGGCGCGCTGGCCGGATTCGCGATCTTCCAGTTCGTACGGCCGGCCGTGGCCGGGGTGCGGATCACCGGCGCCCGGTTCTTCCCCGAGCTGGTCACCCCGCACCTCTGGCAGTACGCGGCCGTGCTCGGCGGGGTGCCCGTCGTGGCGGCCGGCGCCGCCCTGTGGTCGCTGCGCCGGGTGCGGATCTCGCCGCTCGGCGTGGCGAGGAAGACCACCGCGTCCCCTCCGCGAGCGTGGCGGGTGATCCCGCTGCTGGCGGGCCTGGGGATGTTCGCGGGCCCGGTGTACCGGAACGGCAAGCCCGACGAGCTGCTCGCCGTCGTCGCGCTTGTGCTGATCATGGCCGGGCTGATGCTGGCCGGCCCCTGGCTGACCATGGTCGCCGCACGTCTGACCGCCCGGCTGACGCGGGGCGGGGCGACGCTGCTGGCCACGCGGCGCCTGGCCGCCGATCCGAAGACCGCCTTCAGGTCGGTGAGCGGGCTGGTGCTGGCGGTGTTCATCGGGACGACGATCGCGGCCCTCGTGCCGGCCGTGGTCGCCGGCCAGCAGAAGGTGGCCGGGGGCACGCTCAACGACGTTCTGGGCGCGACGTTCGCCCGGCCGGGCGTCTCCGGCCTGTCACCACGCGCGGCGACGGAGCTGCTCGACCGGTTACGCGCCCATCCGGGCGTGGAGGTGCTGCCGATCTACGCCAGGGCGGACATCGAACGCGTCCCCCCGGGGCCCGACGGCCCGCCGCCCGCGCCGTACGTCGTCGAGTGCGCCGGCCTGGCCCGCTTCCCCGTGCTGGGCCGGTGCCCCGAAAGTACGCGCGCCGTGGCGGGCAACTTCGCCCGCATCGTCGGCGCCGACAACCCCCTCACCGTCGACAGGCTCCTTCCGCTGGCGGGCCCGGACAGCCCGCCCGCCGTCGCCGACGGGCTCGACCTGGCGGCCGTCATGATCACCACACCCGACACGGCGACACTGGAGCGGCTGCGCACCCTGCTGGCCGGTTACACCGTCGAAGCGCCGATGACCTTCGCCGAGGTCGCCGAGGTCAGGGCGGACCTCTACACCCGCGCGGAGAACGTCGCGCTGGCCATGGTCGGGCTCACCCTGGTCGCCGGCGCCTGCGGCCTCGTGGTGGCGGCCGGCGGCGGGCTGGTGGAGCGCAGGCAGCCGTTCACCCTGCTGCGGCTGGCGGGCACGCCCACGCGCACCCTGGCCGCGGTGGTGCTGCTGGAGTCGGCGCTGCCGCTCGTGCTGGCCGCCGCACTCGCCGCCGGCGCCGGCTTCGGGGTGGCCGAGCCGCTCATCGACGCCCTCGCGATGAGGAGCGCGTCGATCGCGATCCCGGGCCCCGTCTACTTCGCCTCCCTCGGCGGCGGCCTGGCCGCCGCCCTCCTGGTGATCCTCACGACGCTGCCGATGCTGCGGCGCATGACCATGCCCGACAACGCGCGTTTCGAATAGGAGCCCCCCATGAAGCTCAGGCCACTCGTGATCGCGCTGGCGTTACTCGCCCCCGCCGTCGCGACCGTACCCGCGGCGGAGGCGGCCGACGGGGGATACTCGGCGACGATCCGGCGCACCGAATACGGCATCCCGCACATCACTGCCAAGGACTACGGCGGCCTCGGATTCGGATACGGCTACGCCTTCGCCCAGGACAACCTGTGCACGCTCGCCTCCTGGGTGGTGACCCTGCGGGGCGAGCGCTCCCGCTACTTCGGGCCGGAGGCCGAGTCCGACGACCCCAAGCCGGTCGCCAACCTCACCAGCGACGTCTACTACAAGAGCGTCGCCGCCTCGGGCGTCGTACGGCGGCTGCTGGCCCGGCCCGCGCCGGTCGGCCCGAGCGACGAGCTGCGCCGCCTGGTGGACGGCTATGTCGCCGGATACAACCGCTACCTGGAGGACACCGGGGTGGCGAACCTGCCCGATCCCCGATGCCGGGGCAAGGCGTGGGTCGGCCCGATCACCGCCACCGACATGTGGAACAACCTGCTCGACTTCAGCCGGATGGTCTCCAGCTCCGGCCTGAAGGAGGTCATCACCGGCATGGCCGAACCCGAGAGACCGAAGCCTGAGCCGCCGCCGGCGGCAGGCAGCAACGCCTGGGTGCTCGGCCGTCAGGCCACCCGCGGAGGCGGCGGCATGGTGCTGGCCGATCCCCACTTCCCCTGGCAGGGGATCCGCCGCTTCTACCAGGTCCAGCTCACGATCCCCGGCGTGCTCGACGTCTCCGGCGGCAGCCTGTACGGCACCCCGGTCGTCCAGATCGGCCACAACGCCGAGGTCGCCTGGACCCACACCGTCTCCCACGCCCAGCACTTCACCGTCTACCGGCTGAAGCTCGCGGGCGGCCACAGCTACCTGGTGGACGGCCGGGCGGAGCCCATGGGCGAGCAGGAGGTGACGGTCACGCTGCCGGATGGCACCGTCTCGGTCCACACACTCCTCAGCTCCCGCTACGGCCCGGTGCTCGCCACCGGCCACACCGACGAGGCGGCGTACGCGCTGGCCGACGCGAACGCCGCCAACCTGCGGGCGGCCGACGAGTGGCTGGCGCTGGCCAGAGCGGGCGACCTCGACGAACTGCGCACGGCCCAGCGGACCTACCAGGGGATGCCGTTCGTCCACACCCTCGCCACCGACGCGAGCGGGACCGCCTACTTCGCCGACACCTCGGTCGTCCCCCACGTCACGGACGCCGAGGCGAAGCGCTGCGCCGAGCCCTCGCCGGATCCCGGCCTCGATGCGTACGTCCTGGACGGCTCGACCTCCGCGTGCCTGTGGGGCAGGGACGGCGACGCCGTCGTGCCGGGCGTCTTCGGGCCCGGCAGCCAGCCGAGGCTGGTCCGCGCCGACTACGTGGCCAACTCCAACAACACCTATTGGATGACCAATCCGGCGAAGCCGCTCACCGGCTATCCCCAGGCGTACGGCAAGACGGGCACGGACCTGGAGCCGCGCCCCCGGGTCAGCCTCGACATGATCGCCCAGCGGCTGTCCGGGACCGACGGGCTCGGCGCGCCCGGCTTCACGCTGGAGACGTTGCAGGCCACGGTGCACGGCAAGCGCAACCTCACCTTCGAGCTGATGCGCGACGACCTGCTGAAGCTGTGCCGTGCACAACCCGAGCTAAGCCACGAGGCGTGCCAGACGCTGGAGAAATGGGACGGGCGGGCCACTCTGGACGGCGAGGGCGCCGTCCTGTGGCGCGAGTTCTTCTCCCGGCTCGGCCGTCCCATGTGGCGGGTGCCGTTCGACCCCGAGCGTCCGCTGACCACTCCGCGAGGGCTGAAGATCGATGACCCGGCGGTGCGGCAGGCCCTCGCCGACACCGTGGAGTTCTTCCGGTCCAACCGGATCCCGCTGACGCTCACCCCGGGGGAGGCGCAGAGCTACTCCTCGATCCCGATTCCCGGCTGCACCGAAGGGGAGGGCTGCTTCGACCGGGTGCGCACGGGCGGGCCGCTGGGCACGGACGGACGCTACCCGGAGGTGAACACCGGATCCAGCTTCATGATGGCCGTCGAGCTCACCCCCGGCGGCCCCCGCACGCGGACCGTCCTCACCTACTCCCTGTCCGCCAACCCCGCGTCGCCGCACCACACCGACCAGACGGCCCTGTTCTCGCGCGGCGAGTGGGTGACTGAACGCTTCACCGCGGCCGAGATCGCCGCCGATCCACAGCTCGAAATCATCACGATCCATGAGGAGCCTTGACCCGGGCAAGTCAGCGCATTTTTCCCCAAAAGTGGACGTTGCAGGTTATGCTGCCTCACAACCGCCGTGCGGGGGCCCCGGCGATCTCTGATCGTCTTCTACGGAGGCCGGATGAGAATCGACGACCGCACCACGCCGGGACAC
Organism: Microbispora bryophytorum; assembly: GCF_006874465.1. Classification (GTDB taxonomy): domain Bacteria; phylum Actinomycetota; class Actinomycetes; order Streptosporangiales; family Streptosporangiaceae; genus Microbispora; species Microbispora bryophytorum. The sequence goes on from NZ_VIRL01000015.1 coordinate 115,387, forward strand.
GACCTGGGACTGAGTAAGCGGGAAGCCGAGGTCATGGAGCTGATCGCGACCGGTCACTCCAATGGCGAGATCGCGCGCCTGCTGTTCCTCAGCGAGAAGACCGTGAAGAACCACGTCAACCGCATCTACGCCAAGCTGGGCGTGGATTCGAGGATGACGGCCATCTGCCGCTGGCGCGGCGAACCCGCGCCACCGGCGCCGTCAGCCCCCGGCCAGATCCCCGGCCAGATTCCCGGTGAGGACGGCGCGCAGGCCGGCCAGGCCGTACTCAAGCTCGTCCGGCTGGACGGACAGGGCAGGGCGTAGCCGTACGGACCGCTCTCCGCAGCGCAGGACCAGGATCGCCCGTTCCTCCCGGAGCCGGGCGACCAGCCCGGCGGGGTCGGGAACGTCGAAGGCGCACATCAGCCCGCGGCCGCGGGCGTTGGCGACCAGGCCCTCGGCCTCCAGACCCTGGAGGGCGCCGAGCAGCTTCTCGCCCAGGATGGCCGCTCTCGGGATCAGGGCGTCCCGCTCGACGATCTCCAGCATCCGGCGGGAGCGCAGCATGTCGACCAGGCCGCCGCCCCAGGTGGAGTTGATCCTGCCGCTGACCTGGAACACGTTGTCGGGCACGAGGTCCACCCTGCGGCCCGCCATGATGCCCCCCACCTGGACCTTCTTCGCGAAGGCCACGATGTCGGGGGCCAAGCCGAGCTGCTGGTACGCCCAGGGGGTGCCGGTCAGTCCGACGCCGGTCTGCACCTCGTCCATGACGAACAGGGCCTCGTACTCGTGGCAGAGCGCCTGCATCGCCTGGAGGAACTCGGGGCGCATGTGGTTGTCGCCGCCCTCGCCCTGGATCGGTTCGGCGATGAAACAGGCGATGTCGTGGCGGAACCGCTCGAACGCCTCCCTGGCCTGCGCCAGCGCCCGTTCCTCCGCCCTCTCGACGTCCCCGAAGTGGATGGCGGGGACGTCGACGCGCGGCCAGCAGAACCGGGGGAACCGTTCGGTCTTGACGGGGTCGGTGTTGGTGAGCGAAAGCGTGTAGCCGCCGCGGCCGTGGAAGGCCCGGGTGAGGTGGAGGACGCGGGTGCCGAGGCCGGGGTGGCGGCCGTGGGCCTCATTCCAGCGGCTCTTCCAGTCGAAGGCACACTTGAGCGCGTTCTCCACGGCCGCCGACCCGCCCTCGACGAAGAACAGGTGCGGCAGTTCGGGGTCGCCGAGCACCCGCCGGAACGTCTCCACGAACTCGGCGAGGTGGACGGTGTACATGTCGGAGTTGGCCGGCTTGTTGGCGGCCACCCGGCCGAGCAGCGCGACGAACTCCGGGTCGTCGGCGAAGGGGTTCACCCCGAGTGGCGACGACGCGAAGAACGTGTAGAAGTCGAGATACCTCCGGCCGTCCCGGGCGTCGACCAGCCAGGAGCCCGCACTCCTGTCCAGGTCGAGCACGAGACGGTAGCCGTCGACGAGCAGGTGCCGTGCGAGGGCGTCGTGCACGGTGGTGGGGTCCATTTCGCCTCCGCGTCATGCTGGGAAACGAGATGATTCCCTCACATCGGGTCATCTATGTGAAGGGTTTCCGCATAGATAGCACCTCAAGTGGACATTTTTCAGGCCGCAAGGGTAGGTTCGCCGCGGCGTGCGGCCGGCGGGTGAGGGTTCACAGGGCATTCAGGAAGCGGGCGGCGATGGGGACGGCGGCGCCACGGCCGGTGCCGCCGTGCTCGACGAACACGGCGAAGGCGAGGTCACCCTGGTAGCCGATGAACCAGGCGTGGTCCTGCCCGCCCTGCCCGTCCTCGGCGGTGCCGGTCTTGCCCGCGACCCCCTGCGGCAGGTCGGAACCCGCGGCGGTCCCGTCGATCGTGACCGCACTCATCAGCGAGCGCAGTCCCTCCGCCACGTTGGACGGCAGGGGCACGCTCTGCGGCAGTTCCCCCTGCGACGCCTCGTCCGCCAGCGGGCGGGCCGGCCGCCACTCGCCGCTCTCCACCGCGGCGGCGACCAGCGCCATGCACAGCGGGGTCGCCTCGACCGTGCCCTGTCCGAAGGAGTCCTCGGCGAGCGCGTCCTGGTTCTCCGGCCGCCGCATGCTGCCGCACGTGCTCGCGCCGGCGCTCTCCCCCGGCACGCCGAAGCCGAACGCCCTGGCCTGGTCGACCAGGGTGTCACCGTTCAGCCGCTCGATCGTCAGCCTGGCGAACGAGGTGTTGCACGACAGGGCGAACGCCTGCCGCAGGGTGACGGTCCCGTGGTTCTCGTCCTTGTAGTTGTGGATCGGCCGGTTGAAGGGGATCTGGTAGACCGCCGCGCAGTCCACCGTGCTGTCGGGAGACAGCCCGTTGTTGAGCAGCGCCGCCGCCGTGACCGTCTTGAACGTCGAACCGGGGGGGTACTTGCGCTCGAACGCCGCCCGGTCGCCCAACCGGTCGGCGACCGCGAGGATCTCCCCCGTGGACGCCCGTACGGCCACGATGGCGGCCCGCTGCACGCCGTCCAGCGCCCGGGCCGCCGCGGCCTGCACCGCGTAGTCGATCGTGGTCCGTACGCCGACCGGCCGCTTTTCCGGCTTGTAGGACAGGACGGTCTTCGCCGGCATGCCCGGGTTGTCGACCTCCAGCGCCCATCCCACGGCCACACCCGTCGTGGGCGCCACCCCCTGGTTCATCAGGTTGTCGAGGTAGGCGTCGGCGCCCGAGTTCTGCGGGAGCTCCCGCCCCGTCCTCGTCACCGGCCGCAGCGGCCCCGCCTCCGGCTCGGTCCTGACGAGGCTGCCGCCGGGCTGGATCTCCGGATGCAGGACGGACGGCGTCCAGACGACCTTCCACGTGAGGTCGCGCACCGCCAGGCGCAGGCTGGAGTCGAAGCGCCAGGTGCCGGCGTCCTGCTCGTCCCGCTCCTGCGTGAAGGGGATCTCGGCCGTCTCGTCTCCCGTGCGCACGAGGTTGCCGACCGTGATCCGCAGCGACTTGGAGAGGGCGGCGTCCTCGAACTCGCGGTGCTCGTCCGCGAAGTCGTCCGGGGGATCGTCGACCAGATCGCGCATGGCGTCGTAGTCGCTCTTGACCCAGGCCTGGAAGTAGGCGGCGGCCGTCTCGTCCGGAGAGCCTTCCGGGGAACTCACCGGGGACGGTTCCGGAGACGAGCCGGGGCGGAGCTGCAGCGTCTGCGGGCCGCCGGGTGCGGGTGTCCCCCGCGGCGCGGCGACGAAGTCCGCGTCCGACGATTGCCTGCCGGACACAATGAGTCCGGCAACGCCGAAGACGAAGATGGCCGCGGCGACCACGACGAGGGCGAGCAGGGCCCTGTTCCGCATACGGTTCTCATATCACGCGAAAGGAGTCATAGGTGGCAAGGAGCAGAGAACCGTTGCCAGGCCGCTATCCGGTGACCTTCGGCGAGGTGGAGCTCCTGCGCGACCTCGACCGGCCCGACGGGTGGATGGTGATCAGGGACGGCGTTCCCCAGTCGTACGTGGACCTGACCGATCCCACCTATCTCGACTTCTCGTACACGCAGCTCATGGCGAGCGTGATCGACTGCCTGCCCGAAGGCCCGCTCGACGCCGTCCACATCGGCGGCGGAGCATGCACGGTCCCGCGCTACATCTCCGCGCGACGGGCCGGCTCCCGGCACATCGTCGTCGAGCCGGACGCCGGGCTGGTCCAGCTCGTACGCGACCAGCTCAACCTCAAGTCGGTGCCCCGGCTGAAGGTGCGGGTGATGGACGGCCGTGCGGCGACGACGGACCTCAGGGACGACTCGGCCGACCTGTTCGTGCTCGACGCGTTCTCGGGCGCGACGATGCCGGTCGAGCTGGCGACCGTCCAGTACATGACGGAGATCGCCCGCGTCCTGCGCGCCTCCGGCGTGGCGCTGATCAACGTGGCGGACGGAAAGGGCCTGCCCTTCGTGAAGCGGGTCGCCTCCACGGTGAGCCGAGTCTTCCCGCACGCCGCGCTGCTGGCCGAGCCCGGCATCCTGCGCGGGCGCAGGTTCGGCAACGTCGTACTGACGGCCTCGTCCGGTGACCTGCCGATCGAGGCACTCACCAGGAAGGCGGCGGGCGGCCTCACCCAGGCGCGATGCTTGGCGGACGAGGACCTGAGCCGCCTGGTCGCCGGTGCCGCTCCCATCCACGATGGGGACGCCGTCCTCGCCCCCGTCCCTCCGCCAGGACTGTTCGACTAGCTTGATGTTCATGGGCCTTGGCCGGGTCGGTCACTGCGCCGGAAGGAACCTCCGGTCCTCGCGAAGCCCGCTCCGCCGGGCCCTCGCTCCGGTCCTCGCTCCCTCCCGCTCCGTTCCCTCGCCGCCTCCCACTCTGCTCCGTTCCTTCGCTGTCTCGCTCCCTCCCGCTCCGTTCCCTCGCTGCCTCCCACTCCGCTCCTTCGGTCCTTCCGCTCCGGCGGCCCGATGAGCTTTGTGGACAGCGCACCAGCGACCCTCGTGCCCTGGTCGTCATTCCCGTAGCCGGTTGATGCGGGTGGGCTGGTAGGTGAAGGCCCAGCGGTCGGTGCCGGTCTTGTGGCGGGTGTAGCGGTCGGGGTGCTGGTAGCGGTCGCGGTTGTGGAACTGGCAGGCCGGGCCGAGGAGTTTCAGGTCGGTCAGGCCGCCGGTGCTCCAGTTGTCGGCGTGGTCGATCTGGCACATGGTGGCGGGCAGCGGGCAGCCGTCGATCCAGCAGGTGGCGTAGCGGGCGTAAACGGCCCGTCGCTGGGCGGGGGTGGCCAGGCGGACCTTGCGGCCCATGTCCAGCACCTGCCCCTCGGCATCCGTCACCATCCGCACCAGGCTGCTGGTGCGGGCCAGGCGATGCACGCTGGCGAGGGGCAGCATCTGCCCGGTCGCCAGCAACAACCCCGGCGCGGTGCCCAGCAAAGCTCCCGGCCCCGGCTCGCCCGGCGCTGCCCCCGGCAGCGTTCGTGACGCTGTTCCCGATGGCGTCCCCGCTTGTCTCCCCGGCGCTGCTCCCAGTGGCGTTCCCGCTGCCCCCGGCTCCGGCTCGCCCGGCGGTGCTTCCGGCACTGCGCCCGGTGCTGTTCCCGTTGTCCCCGACGTGCAGGAGCACCGGACCTCGCCGCCGCACCCGCACGCCCTCTGGCCATCTGCCGCGTCCTGCTGATCCCGGCCCTGCTCATCACTGCCTGGCTCATCGAAGCCGGGCTCACAACGGCGGTCCGGCTCGTGGCGGCGCTGCTCACAGCGCATGTCGCTCTGGTTCTCAGGCGTGCCCAGCGCATGCCTGCAGTCCCCCGCAGGCCGATGCCCGGCGTGGGCGTGATGCGCAGCGGCGTCCTCAGGGGGAGGGTCCGGCCATTGCGCTGCGCGGGGAGGCGCTGCGCTGGGAGGCGCTGCGTGTGGAGGTGCTGCGTGTGGAGGTGCTGCGTGTGCAGGCGCGCTACCGCCGTAGGCAGGCCATGCTGGTGCAGGCTCGGGGTCTGTTTCAGCTTGGGCTGCGGCATGGTCGCGGTCTGCGGCCTTAGGCGGTGCGGTGTCGTCGCCCTCGGTAGACGCGAGGTCAAGGTCGGTGCTCCCGGCGGCGGCGTCCGCGGCTGCCCCGGCATCGGCATCGGCATCGGATGCCGGACCGGCTGCCGCCTCGGCATCGGCGGTGCCGGGGTCATCTGGCCGGTGGGGGCCCTCACCCTGAGCAGGTGCGGCAGCACCGGTCATGCCCACGTCACCCACATCACCGGGGTCGGCGTCGCCGAGGTTGCGGCGATCGTCGTCGCCGGGGATGGCGTCGTCGACGTCGCCGCCTTCCACCGGGCAGGGCCCGTCAACGCTTCCGGTGTCGCCGGAGAGGCCGGTGTCCTCGCCGTCCCAGCCATCCTCGGCACTGGCCGCGCCCTCGGCTGCATCCTGAGCGTCCTGGCCGTCGCCGGCACCCTCACCGCCCTGCTGCGCGCCCTCGGTGCCCTCGCCGTTCTCGGCGTTCTCGGCGTTCTCGGCGTTCTCGCTGTCCCGGCCGCCCTCGGCGTCCTCGGTGCCCGGCGTGTCCTTAGCGTTCTCGCTCCCCCAGCCATCCTCGGCGTAGTCCACAGCCTGGCCGTCCTCGGTGTCCTCGGTGCCCTGCGTGTCCTTAGCGTTCTCGCCGCCCTTGGTGTCTTCGGCGCTCTGGGCGTCCTGGGTGGCTTCGGTGGTTTCGGGGTGGTCGGGGGCGGGGTCTTCGGGGTGGTCGGGTTGGTCAGGTTCGGGGTCGGTGGGGAGGGATTCGGCGTTGACCAGGACCAGGAGCTCGGCGACGATCTTCTGCTCCATCAACGCGATGAACGCATCCGCCTGGCGGACCCGCAGCGGCCGATCATCGCCCTCCGCACGCGGCTTGGCATAAGCATCCAGCAGCGCCCGCAACCGGGCCGCCGCCTCACGCGGCAGATAGAACTCCCCCTCCAAGCCCCCACCCGCAGTGGGGCGGACCCGCAGAAACCGCCGCCCGTAATCGGCCCGCTCGTCGCGGTCTTCACCGTCGGGGTCCAGCACCGCCCGCAAGTAGCGGCCGGCCTTGGCCACCTCCGCCGGCCCCGCCTTACCCGCCAACTCCAGCAGAATCGGCTCGGCCAGCCCCGCATGCTCATCACTCAACCGCGCGGTGGCCGTGCAAATCGCCTCCACCACCCCCGCCGACAACACCCCGGCGGCGAACTTCTCCCGCACCCTCGGCAGACGCGCCAACTCCACCGCCAAAGTCAGCAGACGGCCCGCCCCCGCCACGCTCATCCCGGCAGCGGTGCGCAACCAACTACGAGTCGAGGCATGCCCATGCTGCTTGGCCTGCCCCGCCCGATGCACCCGCCCCACCCGATCAGCAAGAGCGCACGTGATCCGATCCCGCGCGAACAGCAAATCCTCAGCCTCGGCCACGCAGATGTCCCCATCGCCCGGCAACGCCGCCAGCGCCAACGCCTGCGCCGACTCACGCAACGAACCCACCAAAACCCACGACGACCGGCCCCCAGCAGCACCAGTAGCAGCATCGCGGGCACCGGCACCACGTGCGCTCCCGGCACCGGCACCACCGGTGCTCCCAGCGTCGGCACCACCAGCGCTGTCGGCACTCGAACCATGGGCACTCGAACCATGGGCACCGCCACCGGCGGCGGCAGCAGCGGCAGCGGCAGCGGCGCTCGCAGCACTGGTCGCGTCGTCGCCGGTGTCCTCACCACCCGTGAGCCCACTGCTGGCGCTGCTGTCAGCCTCGGTGCGGCTCGCGTGCCGCGCCGGCTGGGGATCGGCGATCGGGAAGTGCTCGCGGGCGAGCGAACCTTCCGACGACCACAGAGGGGAATCGGCGGTCAGCCGATCCCACCACTCTCCAGAGCTATTCGAACGACGAGAGCGCTCAGGATCGAGGTCGAACAGATCCATCACGCCCTCCTCAAGAAATTCGAAAACCTGTGTGAATTCTTTCACTCTCCGTGAGCATGCGGCAAGCCCGTCAGCCGATAAGCTGGGATCACAGGCGAGACGGGATTCAGACCTGTCACACCGTCACCGGTGACGGCTCGCTCGTACGACCGGAGCGTCTCGACGAACACGCGCCGCTGCTCACTCGTCAGCGGCTCCAGCGCACTGCGCCAGGCACAGGCGCCGCGAGCGAGCCAGGCGTCGACCGCCTCCCGATTGGCCTCGGCGATGCTCACGATCGTGCGGCGGCGGTCCGCCTCGTCCTCGCGCCGGTTCACGACACCCTTGCGGCTGAGGTCGCCCACCATCAGACTCACGGTGGCCGGGGCGACCTCCAGCCGGGCGGCGAGTTCGTTCACCGTGAGTGGACCGTCGAACAGCAGATAGGACAGCAGCGACAGATGCCGTGGCGCCAGGTCGAGCGTCCGGAGCGGCTCAGGGACCGGCATGCGCTTGGCGCGGCCCACCAGACGCGGCATCAGCAGCAGGAGGGTTCGGACCCCCTCATCCAGACTCAGCCCCTCATCCGTTGACATACGTTGATCTCCAAAATACCTTTGCTGCCAAAGCAAATACTTATGAGGCTCGGGAGCCATCGTCGCATGTCCGAATGGAACGACAAGATCATCCAAGAGTTCCGCGCGAACGCCGGCATGGTCGGCGGACCGTTCGAGGGGTCACCTCTGATCCTGCTGACGACCACCGGCGCAAGAACGGGCGCCGCCCGGACGAACCCGGTCGCCTGCCTGCGTGACGGGGACAGAATCCTCGTGTTCGCCTCCTACGCGGGCGCGCCACGCCACCCGGACTGGTATCACAACCTGCTCGCCAATCCCACGGTGACCGTCGAGGCGGGCGACGGCACGGCGATCGAGACGTTCACCGCCACGGCCGTACCGCTGACGGGCGAGGAACGCGACCGCATGTACGCCCGGCAGGCCGAGCTGAGGCCGATCTTCGCCGACTACCAGGCCCGTACCTCCCGCGTGATCCCGGTCGTCGCCCTTTACCGGTAAGACCGCGAACGTGGCCGGGCGATCGGCGACGAGCCGCTGCGGTTCCACGACGGGCTGCGGGCGGAGAACGAGCGGAGCTTCCCCCTGCTGGAGCAGGCCTCCCCCGGGACTGCCCTACGACTGCGGCGATCCGGCCTCGTGGTCCGCCGCGATGGCGTCGATGCGTGCGGCGAGCTTGTAGTCGAGGTCGGTCAGGCCGCCGGCGTCGTGGGTGGTCAGCGCCAGGTGGAGGGTGCGCCATCGGATGTCGATGTCGGGATGATGGTTCAGGGCCTCGGCCTGCTCGGCGATGTCGTTCACGATCGCGATGGCCGTACGGAAATCTCGGGCGACCACGGTCCTGCGGATCGTGTCTCCCTCGCGGCGCCACTCGGAAGCCTCGTACATGGCATCAGGACATCACGAAACACGGCCGATTGTGTAGATTCGCCCGCGTGAACGAGCAGGTGAACGAGCAACCCGGCGAGCAACTGGACGAGCTGCGGCGTGAGCTGTGCGACTACGGCCGGCGGGCGGCGGCCCTCGGCCTGGTGATCGGGACCTCGGGCAACCTGAGCGTCCGGGAGGGCGACCTGGTCGTCGTCACACCCTCGGGCGTGGCCCTCGACCGGCTGCGCCCGGAGGACTGCCCCGTTGTCGACCTCGGAGGACGGGTGGTGGAAGGGGAGCGCACGCCCTCCTCGGAGACGCCGATGCATCTCGCGCTGTACGAGGCGACCGGAGCCCGGGCGGTGGTGCACACCCACTCGGTCTTCGCGACCGTGGTCGCCTCGACCATGACCGAGCTGCCGCCGATCCACTACAACGCCCTGCTGCTCGGCGGCGCCGTCCGCGTGGCCCCGTACGCGACGTACGGCACGCCGGAGCTGGCGCGCAACGTCATCGCCGCGATCGGGGGCAGGCAGGCCGCCCTGATGGCCAGCCACGGCGCGGTGACGATCGGCGCCGGCCTGGAGCAGGCGTTCGAGGCGACCCGCCTGCTGGAGTGGCTGTGCGAGGTCTACGTCCGCGCTCTCGGCGTGGGCCGGCCCGCGGTGCTCACCGAGGACCAGCTCACCGCCGTCATCGAACGCGCCCTCAACGGCTAACCCAGCACGACCTTCCGGGCGAGGCCGAGCGGAAGCCCGCCCGAACCCGCGATCGTGTCGTGGAAGGTCCGCAGATCGCCCGTGTAGTCCGCCCTGATGCGCTCGATCTCCAGCGCGCCGGTGAGGTAGGAGGGCGCCTGCGTGGGCCAGGCGCAGTAGCGGCTGACCTCTCCGGCCGCGGTGCCCGGCGACAGCGACGCCTTCGTGGTCAGGAACTCCTCCGCCTGCTCGATGGTCATGTCGTCGCAGTGCAGCGCGGTGTCCACCACGATCCGGGCGGCCCGCCAGATGCGGCAGTCGAGGTGGGCGAGCTCGGTCTGGGGCGTGTCGAAGTAGCCCTGCTCGTGCATGAGCTTCTCGACGTAGAGCCCCCAGCCCTCCACGAAGTAGGGCGTACGGAAGATCTTGCGGGCGCGGTGCGGGTTGCCGGCCATCCAGGACAGGTGCCAGTGGTGGCCGGGGTACCCCTCGTGCACGCTGATCGAGGGCATCTGCGGGCGCGAGTTGGTCCGCAGCCGCTGCCGCACCTGCTCCTCGGTGAAGCCGTCCGGCGTGTACGGCACGAAGAAGACGCCGTCCCGCGAGGACGACAGCGGCGGCGGGGCGAGGTAGCTGGCCACGGCGATGATGGGCCGCTGGAACTCCGGCGAGGGCTCGACCCGGCACACCTCCCCCTCGGGGAAGGTCACCAGCCCGCGGTCGCGGACGAACTCGCGTGCCCGCAGCGTCTCGGCCTCGTACTCGGCCCGCATGGCCTCCAGGGTCGGCGGGTGGTCGTCCATGAGCGACTCCATCGCCGCCCGCCAGCTGCCGGAGCCGAGGCGCGCGGCGACCTCCGTCATCCGCGTGTCCATCTCGGCCCAGGCCTGACGGCCCTTCTCGTGCAGCTCGGCGGCGCCGTATCCGAGCATCTCCTGCTCGCGCAGCAGCGCGGAATAGAGCTCCTCCCCCATCCGCCAGCTACCACGGGGCTCGAACCCCTCCAGGAAGCGGACCAGCCCGTCGAAGGCGTCGGCGGCGGGCTCCGCGGCCCGCGCCAGCCGCGCCCGCAGGTCCGGGTCGCCGACCAGCGCGGGCAGCGTCTCGGTCAGGAAGCGGCGACCCGTACGGGCCTGGTCGAGGCCGCGCGTGACGAGCAGGTCGGCGGCGAGCTCGGGGTCCAGGTTGGCCTGGCAGGCGGCGAGCACGGCGGGCACCTCGGCCAGCCGCGCGACGGCGGCGTCGACCAGCTCGGCCTCCGGCTTGAGGCGCTGCTGGAACGGCGTGAACATCGATCCGAAGATCACCCCGAGATAGGCGGCCGGTTCGCGCCGCCACTCCGGCCATCGGGCCAGCGCGATCTGCCCGCGCAGATGGGCGGCGACCAGGTCTCTGTCGATCTCGTCTTCCGGGCTTTCAGGTGTCGACTCCGAGAGCTTGCGCAGCCATTCCTCGGCCGCCCGCTCCCGCGCCGTGAAGGCGCTCGCGCTGAGATCGCCCAGCGTTCGGTCGTATCCGTCGGCCCCCAGGAGGGCCGCCCTGACCGGGTTCTCGGCCAGGTACCAGTCGATGAACTCGTCCACCAGCGTCATAGCGCCCGACTCTATCCGCGACACTTGGGTGGAAGCCCCTAGATAAGGAGCGATTGGTGCCCCTGCAGATCACCGGCGCCCCCAGCGACCCCGACCTGATCCGCCTGCCGTGGGACGTGCCCCTCGAAGAGTGGCCCGTCCACCACCTGGTGACGCTGCCGCGCGGCATCTCCCGCCATGTGGTGCGCTTCGCCCGGCTCAGCGGCCGGGTGTACGCGATCAAGGAGATCAGCACCAGGTATGCCAAGCGGGAGTATCAGCTGCTGTGGGACCTGGCGCGGCACGACGCCCCCTCCGTCGAGCCGGTCGCCATCGTCACCGGCAGGACCGCACCGGACGGCTCCGAGCTGGACTCCGCCCTGATCACGCGGCACCTGCAGTTCTCGCTGCCCTACCGCGCCGTGCTGTCGGGCTCGGTGCGGCCCGACACGCTGACCCGCCTGCTCGACGCGCTCGCGGTCCTGCTCGTACGGCTCCACCTGACCGGCTTTTACTGGGGCGACTGCTCGCTGTCGAACACGTTGTTCCGCCGGGACGCCGGGGCCTTCGCGGCCTACCTGGTGGACGCCGAGACCGGCGAGCTCCATCCGGCGATCAGCGAGGGCCAGCGGTCGCACGACATCGACGTGGCACACGTCAACATCTACGGCGAGATGCTCGACCTGGAGGCGGGCGGCCTGCTGCACCCGACCATCGACCCGCTGGCCTTCGCCGAACAGCTCGTCGAGCGCTACCAACGGCTGTGGGACGAGCTGACCGAGGACGAGATCATCGAGGAGGTCGACTGGCACCGTGTGGACCAGCGGGTGCGCCGCCTCAACTCGCTCGGCTTCGACGTCGCGGAGATGATGGTGCGCCGTAAGGCCGGCACCTCCCGCCTGATCGTCCGCCCGAAGGTGGTGGACTCCGGGCACCACCAGCGCCGCCTGCTGCGCCTGACCGGCCTCGACGTGGAGGAGAACCAGGCCAGGCGGCTGCTGAACGACCTCGACTCGTTCCGGGTGTCCATGGGGCTGCGGCACGAGGACGAGGCGATCGTGGCCCACCGCTGGCTGGCCGAGGTGTTCCAGCCCGTGGTGAACGCGATCCCGGCCGACCTGCGGCGCAAGCTGGAGCCGGCCCAGCTCTTCCACGAGGTGCTCGACCACCGCTGGTACATGTCGGAGGCCGCGGACAAGGACGTCGGCCTGGAGGCGGCGGTGCGGTCCTACGTGGACAACGTCCTGGTGCACAAGCCCGACGAGAAGGCCGTCATCGTCACGTCCGATCCTCTGTCTCCGTAGAAGCTGTCTCCGTAGAACCTGTCTCCGTGACGAGGCCCGCCAGGTAGGCCGCGGCGTCCGGGATCCGGTCCTCGCCGAAGACCCGTACGCCGTTCAGCTCCAGCAGCGCCGTCGTCACTCCCTGCCCTGGGGTGGTCCTCCCCCGGTGGCCGCCGTCGTAGATCCGCAGCGACCCGCACGACGGGCTGCCCTCCTTGAGGATCGCGACCCGTACGCCAAGGGACCGGGCGACGGCGAGGGCCCGCCGCGCGCCGGACAGGAACGCGGCGGTCACGTCGTCGCCCTCCGGCGTCAGGATCCGCGCCGCTCCCGCCAGGACGGCCGCGCCGCCCGCGCCGCCCTCGATCTCGGCGGGCGGCCGGGGGACGGGCAGCCCGCCCTCGACCTCGGGGCAGAACCGCACCAGCCGCCCCTCCGCGCGCCAGCGGGCGAGCAGGTCGTCGTCGCTGGTCTTGGCTCCGCCGTCGTACCTCACCCGGCTGCCGAGCAGGCAGGCGCTGACGAGAATCCGCTCCACGCCTCCCATTCTGGCCGCCGTACGTCGGTGCACGCGCCATCCCGATACGAAGAAATTTCATGAAATCGGGATTACCATTCCGGGAGGAACAATTCTTATTCCTCGGGACTAATCCGTTTATCCCCGCCGTTTCCGGCTCGCGTAATCCGTCCACCTGCTCCTCTAGTGTTGGCCGCGCTATACCGGCGAGGCGAGGAGTGACGAGTTGATCGGGATAGAGGACTGCCTCTCCGAGGCCATGTCGATCCCGGGCGCGCTCGGCGCCATTCTCGTGGACCACACCAGCGGCATGGCCGTCGCGGGAAAGGGGATTCCCGATCCCGGAAGGGCCGCCGCGGGTCTCAGCGAGGCGTACCGCGCCACGCTCGACGGGATCGCGATGGCCTCCGAGGAAAGGGGTTTCCGAATCGAAGATGTGATCGTCACCACGGGCTCGGCCTATCACCTGGTGCGGCCCATGGAAATGATGTTCGACGGCCCGCTGCTGCTGTGCGTGCAGTTGGACGTGGAGCGGTCGAACCTCGCCCTGGCGCGGCGGCGGCTGCGCACCATCACAGACGAGCTGGTCGCCTCCTGATGGGAGCCTGACCGATGGCCGCCCCTACTCTCGACGTCGTGCTCACCGGCCTCGCCCACGACGAGGCCACCGGCTCACTGCGGGTGGGCAAGGAGGGCACGGTCTACTTCTCCCGCGGCCGGGTGTCGTACGTGGAGTGCACGGCCACGCCCGGTGTGGAAGGCCTGCTCGGCGCGTCGGGCCGGATCAGCGTGACCGGGGTCCGCCACACGCGGCAGGAGGCCGGGCCCGGCGGCGACGGCGGCGCCCTGCTCGTGGACAGAGGGGTGCTCAGCCGGGGCGAGCTGGAGTTCTGCATGTTGTCCGCCACGCTCGACGCGGCGTTCTTCCTGCTCACGTCGAGAACGGTCCGGACCAGGTTCAGGGAGAACGGCGCCCACTGGCTCGGAATCCACTGGTTCTTCGACGTGCCAGGGCTGCTGCGCGAGTGCGCGAGGCGCCGGGCCCGGCTGGAGCGCGCCTGGCCCTCGGCGGAGCTGGACGCGCGGCCGGTGACGCCCCTGCGGCAGATCCCGGGCACGCGGGCGCTGCTCACCCCGCTGCAGTGGGAGCTGCTGCTCGCCGCGGACTCGGCCGCCACACCGGTCGAGCTGGCCCGCCGCCTCGGGCGTCCGGCCTATTCCACACTGCTGGCCGTACGGGAGCTCGGGGCGGCCGGCCTGGTGGTGACGGGCGAGACGGCGGCGCTGCCCAAGCGCACGCCGAAGGCACCCGCACCGCCGCCCGCACCGCCGCTCGCACCGTCGGGGAAGCCCGGGGCTGCCGGCTCGGGGCCACCGCAGGTGAACGGCGACGCGACCGACGTGAACCTGCTGCTCAGACTGCGTGACGCGCTGGAGGCGCTGTAGTGATCGGGTGGCTCAAGCGGGCCGGAAGGGGTGTCTCGGTGGATCTGCGCCACGACATACATGAGGAACTGGTCGTCCTGCGGCAACGGGCGCCCGAGATCACGGGAGCACTCACCTGCACGATCGACGGCATGCTCGTGACGACGGACCTGGCCGCCGACACCGAGCAGACCGCGGCGCTCACGTCGGCGCTGCTGTCGTTGAGCCGGAAGATGACCGACCTCGCCAGGATCGGGCGGTTGGAGGAGACGCTGATCTCCGGCGCCCAGGGACACACCGCGTGCTACGCCGCGGGCCCCACGCTCGTCCTCACCGTTCTCGCAGGTCAGGGAGCCAATCTCGGCCTGCTCCGGATCGAGGGACGCAGGGCGGCGGACAAGATCGCCGCCATCGTCGAACGCGGATGACAAACCAGAACAGGAGAAGAGACATGGCGAACATGGACGTCTCACTGAAGGAGATGCTCACCATCGACGGCGCGGTCGGCGCTGCGGTGGCCGACTACGGGAGCGGAATGGCGCTGGGCACGCTCGGCGGCTCCAAGGACCTCGACCTCCAGGTGGCCGCCGCGGCCAACACCGAGGTGGTCAAGGCCAAGCTCCGCGCGATCGACGCGCTCAAGCTCAACGACGGGATCGAGGACATCCTCATCACGCTGGGCACGCAGTATCACATCATCCGGCCGCTGACCGGACGCGGCGGCAAGGGCCTGTTCCTCTACCTCGCCCTCGACCGCAACCGGGCCAACCTCGCCATGGCCCGGCACCAGCTCCGCACGATCGAGGACAAGCTCGAAATCTGAACCCCGTCCGATCAGCCCCGTCCGGTCAGCCCCGTCCGGTCAGCTCTGCGATCGCCTCCGCGATGACCGGCCAGAGCGGGCGGGGCAGGTCGTGGCCCATCCCCGGGATGGTCAGCAGCTTCGCGCCGGGGATGGCGTCCGCGGTCGCGGTCCCGCCTTCGAGAGTGACCAGCGGATCGTCCTCACCGTGGATCACCAGCGCGGGCACCGAGAGCCCGCGCAGCCCCTCCGTACGGTCGCCGGAGATCCGGATGGCGGTGAACTGCCGGGCGGTGCCCGCGGGGTCGAACGCCCGGTCGTAGGCCTCCGCGGCCATCCTGGTGACGCGCTCGACGTCCATCTCGTAGCCGGGAGACCCGATGACCCGCGCGGTCGCGACGGCGCGGGCGATCGCCTCGTCGCGGTCCTGCGCGGGGGGCGCCATCAGCACGGTCGCGGCCTCCTCGGTCGCCCGCCCCACGCGGGGCCCGGGTGTGGACATGATCGAGGTCAGCGTACGGACCCGGGCGGGGTGGCGGATGGCGAGGGCCTGGGCGATCATCCCGCCCATCGACGCGCCCACCACGTGGGCGCTCTCCCAGCCCAGCACGTCCATCAGGCCGGCCGTGTCGTCGGCCATGTCGTCCAGCCTGTACGCCGGGGCGGGCGCGAGGCCGTCCGCCGGGGTGAAGTGGGTGGACAGGCCCACGTCCCGGTTGTCGAACCGGACGACCTGGTGGCCGGACTCCACCAGAAACTCGATGAGCCCCTCCGGCCAGCCGATCATCTGTGCTCCGAGCCCCATGATGAGGAGGACCGGACGCCCCCCGGGCTCGCCGAACACCTCGTAGCAGATCTCGATGCCGTTCGCCGTCGCACGCATGCGAGCAGATTTTCATTCGGTTTGCCCTGCCGCAAGCGGCACATGGCCAGATCTGTACGGTTAAGTGGTGTGGTGTCGGAAATGACCCGCCGACGGCGGATACTCGTTCTTCTCATCTGCTGCATGAGCCTGCTGATCGTGTCTCTCGACAACACGATCGTCAACGTCGCCCTGCCGTCGCTCGGACACGACCTGCGCGCGCCGGTCTCCGGCCTCCAGTGGACGGTGGACGCCTACACGCTGACACTCGCGAGCCTGCTGATGCTGGCCGGCTCGACGGCCGACCGGATGGGCCGCCGCCGCACGTTCCAGATCGGCCTGGTGGTCTTCACGGCCGGGTCGCTGCTGTGCAGCCTCGCCCCGAGCCTGGGCTGGCTGGTGGCCGCCCGGATCCTCCAGGCCATAGGCGGATCGATGCTCAACCCGGTGGCCATGTCGATCATCACGAACACGTTCACCGACCGCAGGGAGCGCGCTCAGGCGATCGGCGTGTGGGGCGGCGTGGTCGGCGTCAGCATGGCCCTCGGACCGGTCGTCGGCGGCCTGCTCACCGACACGGTGAACTGGCGGGCCATCTTCTGGATCAACGTGCCCATCGGCCTGCTCGCGCTGTTCCTGACCTGGCGCTTCGTCCCGGAGTCCAAGGCGCCCTCGGCACGCAGGACCGACCCGGTCGGGCAGGTGCTGGTCATCGTCCTGCTCGGCACGCTCACATACGGAATCATCGAGGGACCGGCCGCGGGCGCCGCCGTGAGCGCGGCCTGCTTCGCCGTCGCGGCGGCGGCCCTGGCCGCGCTGGTCGTTTGGGAGCTGCGCAGGCCCCAGCCCCTCATCGACATGCGGTTCTTCCGCAGCGCGCCGTTCTCGGGCGCGGCCGTCATGGCGGTGTCGGGCTTCGGCGGCCTGGGCGCCTTCCTGTTCCTCAACACGCTCTACCTGCAGAGCCACCGCGGGCTGTCCGCCCTCGCCGCGGGGCTGTGCACGCTGCCGGTCGCCTTGATCACGGCGATCGTGGGGCCGCTGTCGGGACGGCTCGTCGGCACCCGCGGCCCCCGTCTGCCGTCCGTCGTCGCGGGCGTGTGCCTGGCCATCGCCGGGGCGCTGATGTCCCAGGTGACGCTCACCACGCCGCTCCCCCTGCTGCTCGGGATCTACGCGGTCTTCGGTGTCGGGTTCGCCATGCTCAACCCTCCGATCACCAACACCGCGGTCTCCGGGATGCCGCTCGCGCAGGCGGGAGTGGCCGCCGCGGTCGCCTCGACCAGCAGGCAGGTCGGCCAGTCCCTCGGCGTGGCCATCGCGGGGTCCGTGGTCTCGGGCGCCGGGGCCGGCGCGGCGTTCGTCCCGGCCGCGCACGCGGCCTACCGCGTCAACGCCCTGTACGGGCTGATCGTGCTGGCGGTCGCCCTCCTGACCACCGGCCGCTGGGCCAGGGCCACCGCCGAGCGTACGGCGGCGCGGCTCGCCGAAAGCCCGCAGGTCACCCTGTCACGGGGGTGAAGCCGGCCGCCGCGAGGACCTTGCGGCCCTCGTTGGACAGGACGAGGTCGACGAACTCCCGGGTCAGGGCGAGGCGCTCGGTCCCGGGGACGGTCGCGATGAGGTAGTCCTCGACCGCGCCGGCCGTCCCGGCGAGATCCACGGCCTCCAGCGCTCCATCCGCCGCTCCCGCCGCTCTGATGTCCGTACGGTAGACCAGCGCCGCGTCCGCCTCGCCGAGCCGCACCTTGGCCAGCGCCTTCGCGCCGTCCCGCTCCCCCCCGTTCTGATCGGGGCCGTTCCGATCGGGGCCGACCGGCGTGACGGTG
This sequence comes from Microbispora bryophytorum, assembly GCF_006874465.1. Classification (GTDB taxonomy): domain Bacteria; phylum Actinomycetota; class Actinomycetes; order Streptosporangiales; family Streptosporangiaceae; genus Microbispora; species Microbispora bryophytorum. The sequence goes on from NZ_VIRL01000015.1 coordinate 133,157, forward strand.
ACTCCGGCCGCGGCGAGTGCCGTGCGGGCGCCCGCCCCGCACGGCGCCGACTCTGCGCACAGGGCCACCCTGACGCCGGGAGCGGTGAGGTCCTTCAGGTTCGTGACGTGGGCCGGGTTGCCCTTCGGCACGGCGATCTGAAGGCTGTCACGCGCGAAGACCCGCGGGCTGGGCGCCCCCGACTCGCGCATGGCCGCCGTGCCGGCCGCGGCGAACAGGTCGGTCGGCGCGCCCCGGACGATCCGCCGCGCCAGCGCGCCGCTGCCGCCGAAGTCGAACCGGACGGCGACGCCGGGGTGGGCGGCCTCGAACGTCTTGCCGAGCGAGCCGAACGTCCCGGTGAGCGAGGCGTCGGCGAACACGGTGAGCGTCTGCGTTCCGCCGCCCCCGCAGCCGATCGCCGCGAGCAGCACCAACGCGAGCGCCACGCAGGCCGGCGGTGTGACATGGTTCACCTTGGGATATATGCCCCAAGAAGGCGTTTAGAGGTCATCTCTGGCGAAAGACTCTCTATTGGACATAAACCGACTGAGCGAGGAGAGACACCTTGAGCGTCAACCCTTCCTCCAGAATGCGTGAGAGCAGCCAGCCCTGGCTCCACCAGAGGGGCACCGAGATACAGGCGTTCGGGACGGTACGGGACTTCCCGGTCGGACTGCCGCGGGACACCCGCGAATACTCCTGTCAGCGGCTCAACCAGATCCTGGCCGACACGCAGATTCTCTACAACCTGTACAAGAAGCACCACTGGCTCATGCGGGGGCCGACCTTCTACCAGCTTCACCTGCTGCTCGACAAGCATGCGAGCGAGCAGCTGCCGATCATCGACGACATCGCCGAACGCATCCAGACCCTCGGCGGCGTCGCGGTCGGCGATCCGCGCCAGGTGGCGGAGATGACCGTGATCCCGCGTCCGCCGGACGGCGTGGAGGAGGTGCCCGCCATGCTCTCCCGGCTCCTGGAGGCGCACGAGATGATCCTGGTCGCGGCGCACGACGCCGCCTCCCGGGCGGACGAGATGGGCGACGACGGCACCAACGACGTGCTCGTCTCCGAGGTCATCCGCACAGGGGAGCTGCAGGCGTGGTTCCTCGCCGAGCACCTCGTGGACACGCCGCTGGTCCGCACCTGACCCGCGTTCACCGCCCGGGCGTCACCCCGTGATGCTCGGGCGGCCGTTTTCGATGTGTCCCATCAGCCGCCTGGCGAAGCCGTCGTGCCCCGCCACGCCGATCATCAGGTCGTACCACCCGGTGGGTGCGTGCCAGTCGACGCGGGCGGTGTCTCCCGGCGCGATCCGGACCGTGCGCGCCGCGCCTCCGTACGCCAGCGGGGTGACCGACACCTCGACGGGGAAGGCGCCCGGGTCGGTGCCCGGGTTGGTGTCCAGGTTGGTCACGGCGATCACGAGGGCGCGGGCGGCGGCGTCGATCGTGCCGGTCACCTCCACCGGGTCGGCCGTCCCGCCGCGGAACTCCCGGCGGAACCCGTTCGGCCCGACGAGCACCAGGTCGTACGACGGGCACGGGAAGTAGACCACCTCCTCCGCCGCACCGAGCACGTCGAAGTGCATCGGCTTGGCGACTTCGCCGAGGTGGCCGTACAGGATGAAGTGGGCGGAGGCCGCGCCGGAGTTGCGCATCGCGATCTCGACGGATCGCCCGCGCACCACCGCCTCGGCGTCCGGCTGGTAGGGCAGGGCGCGGGCGGGCTTGACCCCCGGTTCCTGGACCGGCATCCGCTGCTCGGCCGGCACCTGGGGATACCACCGATCCCCCGCCGGAGACGGCCGGGGGCCGGCGGCGGTCTCCACGGGAGGCGGGGCGGTGGGCATGGCGGTGGGTGTGGTGAAGTCGAACGCAGAGGTGAGGTCGCCCGCCACCCGGCGGCGCCACTCCCCGATGGGCGCCGTGATCCCGAAGCGGCGCTCCAGGAACCGTACGGTCGAGGTGTGATCGAACGTCTCCGAGCAGACGTTGCCGCCCACACTCCACGGCGACACGACGATCATGGGCACGCGGACGCCGAGGCCCATCGGACGCCCGCCGACGAACTCCTCCGGGGTGCCGTCGGGCGGCACCGGCGGCGGCACGTGATCGAAGAATCCATCGTTCTCGTCATAGGTGACGAACAGGGCGGTACGCGCCCAGACCTCGGGGTGGGACCCCAGCGCGTCGAGCAGCTGGTGGACCACCCGTCCGCCCTCCACGGCCGACGACCCCTCGGGGTGCTCGGAGTCGGCGAGCGAGGGCACGACGTACGACACCTCGGGCAGGCGCCCGGCGGCCACGTCGGCGGCGAACCACTCCCCCAGGCCACCCGTGGGAGCACGGCGCAGCGCCCGGTCGTAGAGGTCCCGGTCGGCCGGGTCCAGTGCGGCCACCCGCTCCGCCAGCTCCGCGAGCAACGGCGCGGGGTCATCCGCCGCCCGGACCTTCCCGTAGAACGAGCGCATGCTGCCCAGCCCGATCCGGTCCATCACCGCCGCGAACGGCCGGAAGAACTCCAGGTTGTTGCACTCGTAGTTGTCCCACTCCTGGTACACCTGCCAGGTGTGCCCGGCGCGCGTCAGCAGCTCGGGCACGGTGACCCAGTCGTAGCCCGGATGCCCCTCCGCCCCCTCGGACGCGACGTTGTCCAGCGCGCGCTGCCGGGTGCCCGGCTCGTAGCCCGTGTAACCGGACACGTGGTAGTTGCGGTTGGGGGTCGTCGAGGTCAGCAACGAACAGTGGTAGGCGTCGCAGATCGTGAACGTGTCGGCCAGCTCGTAGTGGAAGGGCAGGTCGCGCCGGTCGTAGTAGGCCATCGAGCCGGGCCCCTTGCCGGGCACCCAGGCGTCGTTCCAGCCCATGGCCCAGGCGTTCTGGGTGCCGAGCCAGGTGTGGTCGTGCGTGTCGAGCAGCATCGGGTCCGCCCCCGCCCGCTCGGCCGCCTCCCGTACGGAGAAGGGCAGCACGCCGTCCTGCTCGAAGATCGGCCGCCAGGCCCGGGTGGACACCGCGTTGCGGTCACCGAACCCCCGCACCCCGCGCATCCGGCCGAAGTAGTGGTCGAACGAGCGGTTCTCCAGCATCACGAAGACGACGTGCTCGACGTCGGCCAGGCTCCCCGGCGGGACCGGCCGGGCCAGCGCCCGGAGCAGGGAAGGCGGCAGCGAGGATCCGGCCGGCATGGACGCCCCTTCAGGAGGAATCAGACGAAACGCCCACAACCTAACAAGGCCTCCGCTGGTTGCGCACAGCCGGCGCCTCGATGCGGCCCGCAGGCGGCCGGGGCCGCCCGCCTGTCGTGAAGGGCCTCGTCTGGGTAGGACCTACGGGGTGGAGACCCTGACGGTCGCGGTGGACGCGCAGGCGAGCCCGGAGCGGGTCTTCGCCGTACTGACCGACTGGCCCCGGCAGCAGGAGTGGATGCTGCTGACCCGCGCCTGGGTGGTGGCCGGTGACGGGCACAGCAGGGGCAGCAGGCTCGCGGCGGCCACCGGGGTCGGCCCGCTGTCGTTCGTGGACACGATGGACGTCACCGGCTGGCGTCCGCCACACGAGGTGGAGGTCCGCCACACCGGCCGTGTCGTACGCGGCGTCGGGCGATTCCACGTGCTGCCCCGTCCGGACGGCGGGAGCAGGATCGTCTGGGAGGAGAACCTCCACGTGCCCCTCGGCCTGGCCGGGCGGATCGGCTGGCGGGTCGCCGGCCCGGTGAGCGCGGTCTTCCTGCGGGTGTCCCTGCGCCGCCTCGCCGCCCTCGCCCTGCGTGCCTAACCGAGCGCCATGTCGAAGAACCGGCGCTCCAGGGTGGTCGCCCGCCGGAAGACGTCGAGCACCCGGGCCCGACCGTCCTCGTCGAGGCCGGGGCCGAGCCGGTCGAGCTCGCCGCGCAGGAAGCCCACCCACGCCTCGAACTCCGGCCCGCTGTGCAGTTCGATCCACTCCCGGTGGACGAAACCCTGAGGCGGCTCGGTGGTCCGCGAGGCCCAGCCGAGGTAGGTCCATTCGGCCACGCACAGCACCGCCAGGATCAGCGGATAGTCCTGGCTGAGGCGCACCTCGTCCATCAGGGCCCGGAACTCGCCCGTCACCGGCTGTGCGGGCGGGGCCGGCTCGCCGCCGAGCTCGGCGAGCGCGCGGTGGAAGTAGCTGTGCTCGGTGTCGGCGACGGTCTGCCCCAGGAAGCGGCCCACGGCCACCCGCGCCTCCAAGGTGTCGGCCGCGGCGACCGCGGCGCCGAGCAGCGCCGTGAAGGCGTCCACGAACTGGAAGTCCTGCTCCAGGTAGCGGCGCATGTCGGCGGTGCCGCTCCCGATCGCCTCCGCGAAGGGGTGTGTGACCACCGACGCCCAGTCGGGCTCGCTCCGCGACCGCAGCCATTCACTGAACGGCGTCCTCGATTCCTCGGTCATCCGGCATCTCTCCCCGTGTCCCGGCGTGAACGTTTCACGATGATCTCAAAGCGCCGCCGTCCGTCTCCACCTGCCCCAGCCGGGGCGGCCGACGGGGCGGGCGGAAACCCGCGCGGGCGAACCGTTGACCGGTGCCGAACACGTCCGTACTTTGATGCGTGTTGTTCCTCCTCATGAATGCTGTTCGCATTCATGAACGCCTCTCTGTGGGACCAGGAGTTCGCCCCCTCGGTCAGGGGTCCTGCACAACCTGCAAGGAGCTCGGCTTTGACAACCAGAACAAGAACCAGAACCGGAGTCGGGGTGATCGGCACCCTTGCCGGGGTCGCCGCCCTGGTCGGCGGCGTCTTCGCCGGCGTCTCCAACGCGGCCCCGAGCTCGGGCGCCTACCGGATCGTGAACGGCGCCAGCGGCCTGTGCCTCACCGTTCCCGGCGGCAGCACCTCCGACGGCGTGCAACTCACGGTTTCCAGCTGCAACGGCGCGAGCAACCAGACCTGGAACCTGTCGGCCCAGGGCAGCGGCTTCCGCCTGGCCGCGGGCAACAGCGGCAAGTGCGCCGGCGTGAAGGACGCCTCCACCTCCGCCGGCAAGGCCGTCCAGCAGGAGCCCTGCACCGGCGCCTCCTCCCAGACCTGGGAGCCGACCGCCTCAGGCTCGAACTACCGCCTCGTCAACGCCAACAGCGACAAGTGCCTCAACACCACGGACAACTCCACCTCCTCCGGCGCGCTCGCGCAGCAGAACTCCTGCGACTCGGTGTCCACCAAGCAATGGTCGCTCCAGCCCGCCGGATCCCAGCCGTCCTCCACCCCCACCGTCACACCGACGAGGAGCCCGTCGCCCACGCCGTCGCCCACGCCCAGCACCACGCCCACGGGCGGCCCGACCACCCCGCCCACCACCGGGCTGATCGGCTGGGCGACCCAGGGCGGCGGCACCACAGGCGGCGCGGGCGGCGGCACGACGACGGTCACCTCCCTGACCGCGCTCACCACCGCCGTGAAGGGCGACGCCGCGAAGGTCGTCCAGGTGAACGGCACCTTCAGCTGCTCGGAGGACGTGCGGGTGGGCAGCAACACCACCATCGTCGGCGTCGGCGCGAACTCCGGACTGACCGGCTGCGGCCTGAACATCCGTGACGTCGGCAACGTCATCGTGCGCAACATGAAGATCTCGAAGGTCCGGGCCGGGAACGGCAACGGCGACGCGATCCACCTCGACAACGCCAAGCGCGTGTGGCTCGACCACAACGACCTGTCGAGCGACACCGGCCACGGCACCGACTACTACGACGGACTGCTGGACATCACGCACGGCTCCGACTACGTCACCGTCTCCTGGAGCATGCTGCACGACCACGTCAAGTGCTCGCTCGTGGGCCACAGCGACAACAACAGCTCCGAGGACACCGGACATCTACGCGTGACGTACCACCACAACGCGTTCCAGACCTGCGCCCAGCGCAACCCGCGGGTGCGCTTCGGCAATCCGGTGCACGTGTTCAACAACTACTACTACAAGGACCCGTCCTTCACCGACTACAGCTACGGCATCGCCTCCACCTGCGGCGCGGGGGTTCTCGTCGAGGGCAACTACTTCGAGAACATCGCCGAGCCCACCCACACCGCCGAAGGCTCCTCGCCGGGCGGGTCGATCGTCGCCCGCAACAACTACTTCGTGAACTCGGGCACGCCGCAGACCTCCGGCAGCGTCGCCTCCATCCCGTACTCGTACACGGTGGACAACCCAAGCGGCGTCAAGGCGAACGTCCTCGCCAACGCCGGCACCGGCAAGATCTGAGTCCAGGAGAAGCCCCAGAGGCCGCGGCACCCCCGCCGCGGCCTCCGTTCGCCTGTCAGTCCACCAGACCGAGGTACGCGAACAGATTGTCCTCGATCAGGGCCACCAACTGCGGTGGAAGTTGCCCCAGGTAGTCGCCGAGTTCTTCCTTGAGAAAGGGCTGCGCGCAGACAGTGCGCACCCAGCATTTGCTGGGCAGATTGGCCGTCCCCTGCGCGAGCTTGACGCAATACTCCGTTTTGAGCGTCGTTGCGGTCGACAAGGGCGCGACGTAGAGCAGATCCCAGTCCAGCTGCTGATTCTTCGCATCGCCGCTCAGGACGACGACCGGTCGCCGGGGGTGAAGATTGCGCTGGTCGTTGGGCGGCATCGTCAGCGATCGGTCGGAGACGTAGTAGACGCCGCCCTTGCGAATGAACGCTTTCACCGATCGTCCAAGGCTTTCGCGTTAGCGCGCCGCAGAGCCTCTCTCGCCTGCAGAAACTCCTGCTTGAGGATCGCACCGACACCGTCGTCGTCGCGCTCGGGAGGCACGGACGCACGCCTCGCCTTCGCTCGCGTGAGCAGCGCCGCGGCCTGCCTGCGCCGCCGTGCCCGGCTGAGGTCGAGCAAAACGCCGGACTCTCCGCCCGCCTGCGCCTCGACCATGGGGACGGTGCCGTCCACCATGCTCCGAAGAACGACTGTGTCCTTTCCGCCATGCAGAGCCACGACAGTACGGACGAAGTTCATGGCCTCTGGGTCGAGAGGATCGTCCACATCCATGGTCAAGGACAGAACTCCCACCTCCGCGTCGGACGACTCGTCGTCGCCGCGCTCCGCGAGTTCGCTGTCCACCACATAGTCCTGGGCCCGCGTGAGGGCGGGGTCGTAGGGGCCGCGGCGCCCGAGGCGCCACGTGGCCCCTGTGATCGGCGGGTGTCCCGCCTCGACGGCGGCGACGTCGGTGAGATAAAGGAGCCCCACCAGGTGGGTCTCGGTCACTGACAGGCTCAGCTCCCGCGCCGCCACGAGTATGGACAGCACGGACCCTGCCAGAGGATTTGGCGTATCGACGGGCATGCTGATGACCGCTCCTCCCCGGATCAGCCGCATGCTCACCGTACCCCTCCCGGTCCGTCCGCCACCGCACACAACCACAGCGGAGACATTACTTACCGTCACATTGTCACGTCAATGAGTAACGACCGTTCAGCCGTCGAGGGCGGCGCGTTCGGCGTCGGTGAGCAGGCGGGAACGGATCAGGAAGCGCACGCCCTCGGGCGCCTCCAGGGAGAAGCCGCTGCCCCGGCCGGGGACGACGTCCACGGTCAGATGCGTGTGCCGCCAGCGCTCGAACTGGCTCGCCGACATCCAGAACGTGACCGGCTCGTCGACGCCCTCGACGGTCAGCGAGGCGAGCAGCACGTCCGAGGAGCCGGTGCGGAACTCGCCCTCCGGGTAGCACATCGGGGCGCTGCCGTCGCAGCAGCCGCCGGACTGGTGGAACATCAGCGGGCCGTGGGCCGCCCGCAGCCGCCGGATGAGGCCGGCGGCCGCGGGGGTGAGGTCCACGCGGGACATCTCGGGCATCAGAAGAAGCCGAGCTTCGAGGGCGAGTAGCTGACCAGCAGGTTCTTGGTCTGCTGGTAGTGGTCGAGCATCATCTTGTGCGTCTCCCTGCCGATGCCCGACTGCTTGTAGCCGCCGAAGGCGGCGTGGGCGGGATAGGCGTGGTAGCAGTTCGTCCAGACCCGCCCGGCCTGGATGGCGCGGCCGGCCCGGTACGCCTTGTTGACGTCCCTGGTCCACACGCCCGCCCCGAGGCCGTACAACGTGTCGTTGGCGATCTTTATGGCGTCGTCGAAGTCGGTGAACGAGGTCACCGAGACGACCGGCCCGAAGATCTCCTCCTGGAACACCCGCATGTCGTTGGCGCCCTCGAAGATCGTCGGCTCGACGTAGTAGCCGCCCGACAGCTCGCCGCCGAGGTCGGCGCGGTGCCCGCCGGTGAGCACCGTGGCGCCCTCCTGCCGGCCGATGTCGAGGTAGGAAAGGATCTTCTCCAGCTGGTCGTTGGACGCCTGGGCGCCGACCATGGTGGCCAGGTCGAGCGGGTGACCACGGACGATCTTCTCCGTACGCTCGACCGCGGCCTCCAGGAAGCGCCGGTAGTGGCCCTGCTGGATGAGCCCCCGGGAGGGGCAGGTGCACACCTCTCCCTGGTTGAGCGCGAACATCGTGAAGCCCTCCAGCGCCTTGTCGAAGAACTCGTCGTCGGCGGAGGACACGTCGTCGAAGAAGATGTTGGGGCTCTTGCCGCCCAGCTCCAGCGTGACCGGCTTGATGTTCTCGCTGGCGTACTGCATGATCAGCCGCCCGGTGGTGGTCTCCCCGGTGAACGCCACCTTCGCGACCCGCGCGCTGGAGGCCAGCGGCTTGCCCGCCTCGACGCCGAACCCGTTGACGATGTTGAGGACGCCCGGTGGGAGAAGGTCGGCGACCAGGCTCATCCAGTAGTGGATCGACGCCGGGGTCTGCTCGGCCGGCTTGAGGACCACGGCGTTGCCGGCGGCCAGCGCCGGCGCGAGCTTCCAGGTGGCCATCAGGATCGGGAAGTTCCACGGGATGATCTGCGCGACGACGCCGAGCGGCTCGTGGAAGTGGTAGGCGACGGTGTCGGCGTCGATCTCCGACAGGCTGCCCTCCTGGGCCCTGATCGCCCCCGCGAAGTAGCGGAAGTGGTCGATGGCCAGCGGGATGTCGGCGGCCAGCGTCTCCCGGATCGGCTTGCCGTTCTCCCAGGTCTCCGCGACGGCGAGCCGCTCCAGGTTCTGCTCCATGCGGTCGGCGATCCGGTTGAGGATGTTCGCCCGCTCGGCCGCGGACGTACGCCCCCAGGCGGGCGCGGCGCCGTGCGCGGCGTCCAGCGCGCGCTCGACGTCCTCGGCCGTGCCGCGCGCGACCTCGGTGAAGGTCTGACCGGTCACCGGCGTGGGATTCTCGAAGTACCGCCCCCGCTGCGGCGGGACGTACTCGCCGCCGATCCAGTGGTCGTAACGCTGCTCGTACGCCATGACGGCGTCCGGCTGTCCCGGCGCGGCGTAACGGGTCATGAGATGGACCTCCCGGACAGGGTGTGGGTCTGACGCCCCGGACGTTAGCCGCGGGCACGTTGCCAACACGTTGCGTCCTTCCGCGCGTCCTTCCGCACACAGCCTCCGGTCGGCTTGGTCAGAAACTCGGTTATGGACGGTCAAATCTCCCCTAAGATCAGCCGTCATGATTTCGGAAACGTTTTCCGTCTCCCGGAGGAACGCCCTGCGCCTGCTGGCGGGCGGCGCCGCGGCGGGGCTGGCCGGCGGGCTCCCCACGTCACCGGCGAGCGCGGCGGCCCGCGCCTGGAGCGTCACCGGCCGTAGCGCGACGTCGCTCAAGCCGTTCGACGACACGCTGAAGCGCTTCATGACGGACCGGGCGATCCCCTACGCGTCCCTGGCCGTGGTCCGCAAGGGCAAGCTCGTGCTCGCCCGGGGCTACAACTGGACGGCGGACACCTCGTTCTCGGCGGGGCCCACCTCGCTGTTCCGCATCGCGAGCCTGAGCAAGCCGATCACCGCCGCCGCGGTGCTGAAGCTGGCGCAGGACGGCAAGCTCAGCCTCTCGGCCAAGGTCGCGCCGCTGCTGGGGCTGAGCACGACCGCCGACCCGCGCCTCGCCAACGTCACCGTGACCCACCTGCTGCAGCACCTCGGCGGGTGGGATTCCGGAGTCTCGGGCGACCCGATGTTCAGGGACCAGGTCATCGCCTCGGCGCTCGGCGTCTCGCTGCCGATCACACAGGCGCACATCGTCAAGCACACGTCCGGCCTCAAGCTCGACCACGCGCCGGGCACGACATACGCGTACTCGAACTACGGGTACGTTCTCCTGCAGAAGATCATCGAGAAGGCGAGCGGGGTCTCCTACGCGAGCTACGTCCAGAGCAAGGTGCTGACGCCCCTCAAGATCAGCCGGATGACGCTCGGCAGGACCGCGAAGAGCCTCCGCAAGTCGGGCGAGGCGCCGTACTTCTCGCAGTACACCGGCAAGAGCGTGATCGACACCTCCGGCTCCGTGGTGCCCTTCCCGTACGGCGGGTTCAACCTCGAGAACATGGCCGCGCACGGCGGCTGGCTCGCCACGGCCGTCGACCTGGCCAAGTTCACCACCCTCTTCGACGCGGCCGGCGTGCTGACCTCGGCGTCGATCTCCAAGGCGTTCGCCAAGCCGTCGATCGGAGTCAACCCCGACGGCTGGTACTACGGCCTCGGCTGGCAGGTCCGCCCGGTCACCGGGGGCCTCAACACCTGGCACACGGGGTCGCTGGCCGGCACCTCCACACTCATGGTGCGGCGCTACGACGGGCTGAGCTGGGTCGTGCTGTTCGACCAGCGCGACGACGCCTCGGGGCTGAACTACGGCGCCATCGACTCCCTTCTCCACACCGCCGCCAACTCGGTGAAGTCCTGGCCCACCAACAACCTGTTCTCCACGTACGGTCTGTAAATGTGGACGACGTCTGGGACCTGGTGGTGGTCGGCGCCGGGCCGGCGGGCTCGGCCGCCGCGCTGCGGGCCAGGCAGCTCGATCCCGGCTGCCGGGTGCTGCTGCTGGACCGGGCGGCCTTCCCTCGTGACAAGGCCTGCGGCGACGGCATCGCCGCCCACGCGCGGCAGGAGCTCGCGCTGCTCGGGCTGCCCGGCCTGCTCGACGACCACCGCCCGACGCCGCGCCTGTCGGTGACGTCCCCCGGCGGAGCCCATGTCTCGGCCGTCGTCGCGCGGCCCAACCACGTGGTGCCCCGCCGGGTCTTCGACGCCCGGCTGGTCGAGGCGGCGCGGGCGCGCGGCGTGGAGGTGCGCCGCCACCGGGTGCGTACGCTGACCGCCCTCGGCGGGCACATCGTGATCGACGGCCACCTGGTCGCCCGGGTGGTCGTCGCCGCCGACGGCGCCAACTCGTCCGTACGGCGGCTGATCGGCGTCCCGCCGAGCCCGGACCGGCACACGGCGATCGCGGTGCGCGGGTACGCCGACGTGCCGCCGGACGACGACGAGCAGGTCATCGTCATGCGGAGCGAGGCCTGGCCGGCCTACGCCTGGTCGTTCCCGGTGGGCGACGGCACGGCCAACGTCGGCTACGGCCTGCTGCTGCCGACGCTGAGACAGACCGGGCTGCCGGGCCGCGAGATCCTGCACGGGCGGCTGGCCCGGCTCCTGCCCCTGCTGGGGGAGATCAGCTCGCCCGTCCGCGACCTGCGGGCACATCACCTGCCGCTGTCGAGCGGGCGGCCGGTGCCGGGGGCGGGCCGGGTGCTGCTGGCCGGCGACGCGGCGAGCCTCGTCAACCCGCTGACCGGCGAGGGCATCTACTACGCGCTGCTGTCGGGGCGGCTGGCCGCCGAGGCGGCGATCGGTTCGCCGGACCACCCGCTGCGGGCCTACCGACGCGGGCTGCGCGGGGCGCTCGGGCGGCACCTGCGCACCACCGACATGCTCGCCCTGGCCGCCCGCTCCCCCGGCTTCATCGACGCGGCGATCACCGTCGCCGCCCGCCGCACCGAGGTGTTCGACCTGCTCGTCGACGTCGGGCTCGGGGCGGGCACCGTGCCGCCGCGCCTGGCGGCGGCCGTCGCCCTCCGCTGGCTTCGCGACCTCACCTGAGCCCTCTCACCGGGACGGCAGGCCGTACTCCGCGTCGAGGTCGCGCACCCGCCTGCCTGCCCGCGCCCGCGCCGGGGATCCGGCGGGCAGCGCGGCCAGCAACGCCTGCCAGGCGACGATGTCGTCCCTTCCCCACGGCGCCCGCGTCCATCGTTCGAGCAGCGCGGGGTCGCGCCGGGCCACCAGCAGGTCGCGTACGCCGTCGTCCAGCAGGCGGCGCTGCCAGACGACGCCGGGCGCGTCCGAACCGGGCAGGAGCGGCCCCCGGTAGGCCCGCAGCGCGGCGTCGGGGTTCGCGTCGGCCAGGTGCTCGGCGAGCGTCTGGAAGTCGGCCCGCACCGGCACCCGCAGCCGGTACGGACGGGAGTCGAGCAGCGGGCCGAGCCGGTGGCGCAGCCGGGACAGCTCCGCGCGGAGTGTGACGGGGTTCAGCATGCGGTCGCCGTACAGTTCCGCGCTGAGCTGGTCGCTGCTCAGCCCCCCGGGGTGGCAGGCCAGCAGCACGACGATCTCGCTGTGCCGGGGGCCGAGCCTGATGCGGCGCGGGCCCTCGGTGAGCACGGCGTCGTCCCGGCCCAGTGCCGTGAGCGTCACGGCGGACGCCGGGCCCGCAACGGGAAGCGTCGCCCCGTGGTTGGAAGCAAGGTGGGCCTCGGCGGCGCGGGCCGCCGCCTGGACGAGGGCCAGGCTGTAGGGGCTGGCCAGATTGTCGCCGCCGGTGACGTCGACCGCGCCGAGCAGGCGGCCGGTGTGCGGGTCGTGGACCGGCGCGGCGGCGCAGGTCCACGGCTGCACCGGCACGGCGAAGTGCTCGGCCGCGAAGATCTGCACCGGGTGACCGACCGTGAGCGCGACGCCGGGGGCGTTGGTGCCCGCGTGGGACTCGTCCCACCGGGCCCCGGCGACGAAGTTCATCCGCTCGGCCCGCGCCCGCGCCCCGCGATGTCCCTCGACCCACAGCAGCCGGCCGGCCGCGTCGCACACCGCGAGCAGGTGCCGCCCGTCGTCGGCGATGCCGCCCAGCAGATCGCGGAACAGCGGCAGCACCTTGGCCAGCGGGTGCGCGCTGCGATACTCCTCCAGCCCGGCGTCGGTCAGTTCGAGCGGCGCGAGCGCGTCGGGGTCGACCGCGCGGGCCGACCGCCGCCACGAGTCGGCGACCACCGCCCGCACCGGACCGTCGATCGGGCCGTCGATCGCCCCGGCCGACAGGAAGCGCTCGTGAGCGCGGCGCAGCTCACCGGCACGCTCCGTCGCGTCGGCCCCGGATTCAAGCGCGAGCCATGGGTTGGTCACGGCGCCCTCACTCTCCGCGTCTTCAGGCGCCATCGTCACCCACGCCCGGGCGCGCGACAAGGGCCCGTCAGCCGCCCGGCCCCCTGAGCCCGAGCCACGGCGTGAACGGGTCCGCGGGCGGCTCGCCCGCCCAGGCGACGTACCCGTCCGGCCGGACGGGTATGTCCGGGCCGGGGAGCACGGTGAGATGGCCGGCGAAGCCGTCGGCGCGCGCGGCGAGCCGTGGGTCGCGCGTGACGAGCAGGAAGCGTGCGGTACGGCAGTGGCCGGCGAGGTGGCTGCCGTCGTCGAGCACGAGATCGGGCGCCACGCGACCGTGCAACCGGCCGGCACCGGAGATCCGCTTCAGCACGTACGTCGCGCCGGGGACGGTGTCGATCAGGTCGGCGACCACGGCGCGCAACGCCGCGGTGCGGGCGTCGGGACGGCCGAGCGCGGTCTGCGCGTCGCTCCAGCCCTGCACCCACGCGCCGACCGGATGACGCTCCTCGGTATAGGTGTCGAGCAGCCCCTCAGGCGCCCATCCGCGGACGGTCGCGGCGAGCTTCCAGCCGAGGTTCATCGCGTCGCCGACGCCGAGGTTGAGGCCCTGTCCACCGGCCGGCGAATGGATGTGCGCGGCGTCGCCCGCCAGCAGGACCCGGCCCGCCCGATAGGTGGCGGCCTGCCGGGTGGCGTCGGTGTACCTGGTGCCCGCGCTCACCGAGACGACGCCGGGATCGATCCCGGCGACCCGGCGCAGGCACCCGGCGATCTCCTCCGTGGTGACCGGCGCATTCCTGTCGGCGGGCGGAGGGCCGGAGTTCGACAATGTGGAGCCGCCCCGGCACCGGGCCGTGCGCGTACGAGCCCCGGCCGGTGCGCACCCAGCCGCTCAGCGGAAGCAGGTCCGGCTCCGTCATCTCGACCCAGATGTCCTTGTCGATGTCGCCGGCGGCCTGCGGGCCCATCGGTCCGAGCTCGTCGATCGCGGCACCTCAACGTACCCGGGAGACCCTCCTTCACACGCTCCGGCGGGCGCGTGCCATGGCGGCCAGGCGCGTGCGCTGCTCCGGGGTGAGACGCGCCAGCCGCTCGCGCGGATCCGGCCGCGTCATGACCGCGTCGGTCCCGATGAGCGCCTCGGCGTGCTCGGCCGCGACACGCACGGAGTCCTCCGACGCGGCGTCGGCCGCGAGCGGCGCGATCCGCTCCCGGTATCCGCCGCCGGCCGCGCCGGGGGCCGCGGAGTCCAGGGCCCGGGCCAGCAGGTCGGCCGTCCGGTCCTCGGTCCAGTGCGTCACGGGCAGCCAGGTCGCCACCCCCGCGCGCTCCAGCCGCTCGGCGTTGTCCGGACGGTCGACGCCGTGCGCGAGCAGCACCTGCGGGGTCGCCGACGACAGCGCACGGGCGAGTGTGCCGATCCCGCCGTGATGGACGACCGCGGCGACATGGGGCATGACCGTCGCGAACGGCGCCGAGGGCACCCATTCCACCCCGTCGGGCAGCGACTCGGGCTGGAACGACGGGTGCCGGTTCACCAGCAGGGCCTTCCTCCCGATCCGCCGGCACGCCCGCGCCGCCACGTCGTAGAACCGATCGTGCAGCACCTGCCCGGTGCCACCGGTGATCAGCACCGGTGGCTCGGCCCAGTCCGGGACCGTCCCCTCCGCCGTGTCGCCGAGCACGAACCCGCAGCGGACGACGCCCGCCGGCGCCGGGAGGCCCGCCGCGTCGAACCATTCCGGCCACAGCGCGAGCTGGGTCTTGGCGCTCGTCAGGTAGGCGACCCAGTCGCGCACCGGCCGCAGGCCGAACTCCTGGAAGACGTCGTCGTACCCCTGCCCGAGCACGCGTCTGAAGAGGTTCCCGAGCACCGGCAACGAGACGTACTGGTGGGGTGTGACGGACACCAGCGCGACCGGCACCCCGCGACGCTCGGCGGCCATCAGCGCGGCGATGCCCGAGGTGTGCCGGGCGACCACCACGGTCTCCCCCGGCCGGTAGTGCGCCTCGATCATGCGGACCTCGTCGGCCAGCAGCTCGAACAGGCCGTTGCGCCGGTAGAGCGCGAGCACGCCTTCGGGGTCTTTCAGGGGATCGAGCATGTAGCGCCGGGCGTCGTCCAGGTGCCGGTCGTAGCCCTCCGCCGTGTCGATCGGCAGGTGCCGCAGGCCCGCGGCCGCGATCCGGTCGGCGAACCAGGAGTGCGTCATCACGACGACGTCGTGGCCGCGCGCGGCCAGCTCGCGCCCGATCCGTACGAACGGGAGCACGTCGCCGTTGGTGCCGTGGGTGCTCAGCAGCATCGTGGCCATGCGGATCAGCCGTTCCCCGAGTCGAGCAGGGCGTCGATCTCCTCGTCCGACAGGCCCGCGAGCTCGTCGAGCAGCCCGGCCAGCTCCTCGTCGTCGGCGTCGGCCAGTTGCCGCTCCTCGATCGCCTTCGCGACCTCCGCGACGGTGAACGAGGTGGTGTAGAGCGTGTCGAAGGGCAGCTCGACGCCGAACTCGGCGCGCACCCGCGCCATGAACTGCACCAGCCGCAGCGAGTGGCCGCCCAGCTGGAAGAAGCCGTCGCTCACCGAGGTCGGCGCCACGTCGAGCAGCTCGGCCCACATCCGCATGACCGCCGCCTCGACGGGGCTCGCTCCGGCCACCTCCGTCACGGGACGGGCCGCCCGCATGGCGTCGAGGATCGCGTCGGCGCCGGTCAGCCGGGTCGCGATCCGTTCGACGGCCGCCCAGCCGGCGGAGGCGGCGGGTTCGACGGGTCCGGTGGTCCCGGCGGGCCCCGCTGCCCTCTCCTCAGCAGGGCCCGGCGTGTGGACGACGGCCGCCGCGTCCGCCGCGCCGAGGACGTACCAGGCCTCCTCCTCGCCGGACGGCTCCACCGTCGCCGGCAGGGCGGCCAGGAAGTCCCTGGCCGGTTGGTTGCGCTCGGTCGCCCGGAAGGCGAGGGCCACCCGGGCCAGCCCCCGCTCCCGCGCGAGCGCCCCCAGGTGCGCGAGCATGCGGTGCTCCACCCCGCGCCCGAGCGCCCGGCAGCTGAGCAGGAACGCGCCGGCGCGCAGCGTGTCCCCCTCCGTACGCACGTCGGTGAGGCCGACGACGCCGTAGTCCCCGAAGCGGTCGCGCACGTCCACGACGAACTTCTCCTCGCCGTCCAGGCGGCGCGCCCCCGAGAGGTTGAACTGGTTGGTCCGCTCGGCGAGCTGAACGGCCCGGGCCTCATGCTCGGGACCGGCGGGGGTGATGGTCACCCGCAGGTCGAGCGTGGCGAAGAAGTCGGCGAGGGACATCTCGCCCCTGGCCTGCTCTCGCTGCCGCTCCTCCTGGTAGCGGCGGGTGCGCTCGCGGTCGGCCTCGGTGACCGCGGTCAGGTCGAGCGGCCAGCAGTGGCGGAGGAAGGCCGCCGCCTCCGCGGCGCCGGCCGGGAGCCGGAGGGTCAGCACCTCGGGGCAGCCGGCCCGGACCTCGGCGCACTCGACCGGGCTGTCGTCGAGGAAGACGAACGAGTCGAGCCCGAGGTCGAGCTCGGCGGCGAGCGAGCGCAGCGACTGAGACTTGGCCTCCCACCCGACGCGCATCGCGGCGACGTCGTCCAGGCCGACCGGCAGCTCCGGATGCCGGGCGAACACCTCGCGGACGTCCTTCTCCTCGTTCTTGCTGCACAGGCACAGCAGCCTGCCCGCGGCGACCTGGCGGGCCAGCTCCCGCCAGATCTCCAACCGCTGCGGGCCGATGACCACGCCGTCGGGGCCGTCCTCGCCGACCACGCCGTCCCAGAGTGTGCCGTCGCAGTCCACGGCGACGACCTTGGGCCGCGGGGTGGTCATGGCGTGCAGGCGGCGGGCGGCCGCGGCGGCCAGCGCGGCGAAGTAACGGTCGGTGTAGGGGACGTTGCCGGTCCGGTCGGCGAAGGCGTCGTGGACGGCCTCCGGCTCGGGCTCGTACGGCTCGGCGGAGGTGAGCACGGAAACGGCCCGGTCGCCCTCGAACGCCCGGGCCAGTCTGGAGGCGAGGCGCGCGTGGGCCTCGGGGGAGCCGTGCTCGGGCGACGGAGGGCAGACGACGAGCACGTGGGGCGTGCCGGACGCGCGCGCCGAGGTGCGCAGCGCGGCGACGAGGTCGGTGGCCACGGCCTCCACCTGGTCGAGCCCGTCCTGCCCGGCGGTCAGATCCTCGGCGGCCGAATCCTCGGCGACCAGATCCTCCGCCCGGACCAGCACGACGGCGGCGCCGGCCCGGCCGAGCACGCTGCCCGGGTCGAGGAGCGAGGGGAAGACCTGGTCGTACGGAGCGAAGGCGACCTCCCCTTCGACGCCGATTTCGGCGAGCCAGAACCTCAGCGCGTCCCCGAGCGGCTCGGCGGTGAAGGTCGCGGCGACCCCAAGTCCGATCTTGTTCACTGCGGTTTCCCTTTCGAGAGCGCGATCAGTCGGACATGGCCACGAGGATCCGGCGGGAGCCGGTGAAGGGCCTGCGGCCGTGCCCGACCAGCACGTTGTCGATCAGCAGCAGGTCGCCGTTCCGCCAGTCGACGTCCACCGCGTTGTCCAGGCCCCTGTCACGCACCTGGATCACGTACTCACCGGGGATCGGGGCGCCGTCGGGGAACGTCACCGACTGTGGCAGCTCCTCCGGCGGCATGAGTTCGGCGAGCATGGCCGCGGCCTCGTCGCCCAGCGAGGCGGGGTGCCACTGGTCGGCCTGGTTGAACCACACCTCGGTCCCGGTCACAGGGTGCCGGGTGGTGGCGGGCCTGATCTGGGAGATCCGCACGCCGCCGTCGGGCCGCCACTGCCAGTCCGCTCCGATGCGGTCGAGGAACCCGGCCACCTCGTCGCGGTCCTCGGTCTCGAACGTCTCCTGCCAGCTCTTGCCGAGTCCCCGGCCGGCGTGCAGGTTCTGGGTGTAGCGCACGCCCTTGGCGAAGGCCTCCCTGACCTCGTCGTCGAGCGACTCCAGCCAGCGCACGCCGTCCACGACCGGGGTGGCCCCGCCGGTCGCGGCCGCCTTCTCGCAGTAGAACAGCAGCCGCGAGGGCCAGGTGGCGGAGTACGACAACTCGTTGTGCATGGAGATCGTGTACTCGGGCGGGTACTCGGTCGAGGTGTAGACGTTGCCGCCCACCTTGGTGCGGGGCGAGTTGCCGTGGACGTAGGCCAGCCGGTTGGGCAGCAGCAGGTCCATGACGGGATCGAGCGTCTCGGGCGTGACGCCGAACCCCCGGAAGACGAGCGCCTTCTCCCGGACCAGCAGGTCGCCCAGGTTCAATCCGCGCAGCCGTTCCATCAGCCCCTCGGGTGTGGCGGCGGAGCCGTCCGGGGTTATTTCCAGAGGCTTCCAGAAGTCGTCCATGCGTCCTCCTTCTGCGCGGGATCAGGCCGCGGCCGAGCACGGGGAAAAGTCGAATTAAGGAGGCAGGCGGGCCCTCGAATAGGCGGCGCCCCTGCGGAAAGAGATTCCGGCGGCCAACATAGAACCCGAATCGGGTCACGCGCAAGAAACATGTTTCATCCGTTTTCTCGACGGTGTCAGTCAAATTGTCCGACACCCATCTGTGTGCGCCGGCAATGCTGACGACCACTCATGTTCTGCACGCCACAGCCGATGACGGAAGGTCGATTTCCCAATACTCTTCGCACCTGACCGCAGGTAGAAGTGAGGCTTGCGTTACCCAGCGTGCATCACGTATCGTAAAATAATCCCTTTCGTGGGAGCGCTCCCATGCATGTCGGCCCGAAACGCGGCGAGAGACGCGGCAAGATCCCGCGGAATCGATGATCAAGCGTTTTCTGGTTCAACCACTTTTCTGCGTGGTCAGCTGGTCCTGCGCATGAATTGCGCAGAGAGGAGAACGCTCGGTGACGATATCGCCGACGACTGAAAACGAGCATCTAATAGCGTCGCTTTCCCCACGCAGGCAGGAGGCCCTGCGCCGGCTCCTCGCCGCCAGAGCCGCCAGGGCCGCCGCCGCGGACGCGATCACCCCGCGCGGCGGGGGACCCGCTCTCTGCTCCTACGAGCAGACCCAGATGTGGCTCGGCGCCCGCTTCGCCGAGGGCGCTCCGGCGCCGAACGCCACGATCGGCCTGCGGCTCACCGGCCCGCTCGACACCCGGGCCCTGACCGTCGCCCTGGACAGCCTGGTCGAACGCCACGAGATCCTGCGTACGGTCTACGAGGGCGACGGGCACGAGCCCCGCCAGATCGTCCTCGACCCCGGGCCGGCGCCGCTCGACGTCGTCGACCTGCGGGAGCTGCCGGAGGCCGAGCGGGAGGCCCGGGCCCGGGAGATCACGTCCAGAGCCGCCGTGGAACGCTTCGACCTGGAGACCGGGCCGGTCCACCGCACGACGCTGGTCCGCCTGGCCGACGAGGACCACGTGCTGATGTTCGTCTGCCACCACATCGCCTGCGACGGGTGGTCGGTCGGCATCATCGTGGACGAGCTGACCAGCGTGTACGCGTCCGCCCACGAGGGCCGGCCCGCCGAGGTGGCCACGCCGCCGCTCCAGTACGCCGACTACGCGGCCTGGTCGCGGCGTGAGCTGACCGGCGAGCAGCGTGACCGGCGGCTCGCCTACTGGCGCGACCGGCTCGACGGCGCGAGCGCGGTGGAGCTTCCCATCGCACGGGACGGCCAGACCCTCACCGAGGGCAACCGGAGCGACTGCCACCTGTTCACGCTGCCGGACGAGGTCCTGCGGGCGCTGCAGGAGGCCGGCGGCGCCGGAACCACCCCGTTCGTGGCCCTGCTCACGGTCTTCTCGATGATGCTCGCGCGCTACACCGGGCAGGGCGACCTGACGATCGCCACGGTGGACGGCGGCCGGCGCCGGGTGGAGCTGGAGCCCGTGCTGGGCTGCTTCGTCAACGCCCTGCCGCTGCGCGCCGACCTGTCGGGCGCCGCGTCGTTCCGGGAGGCGGCGGCCGGGGTGCGGCGCAGGCTCGGCGAGGCGCTCGCCAACCACCTGCCGTTCTCGGAACTGGCCGGGGCGCTGAGCGACCGGGACGCCCGCAACTTCTCGCTGTCCACCGTCGGCTTCTCGCTGCGCGTCTTCCGCGACCAGCGCGGGCGCTGGCCCGGGCTGGAGGCGTCGGTCTGGGAGCACGAGGTCGACGACTTCACCTACGACCTCGCGCTGCTCGTGCACCTGAACGGCGCCGGCGACCCCGAGCTCTACCTCACCTACCAGAAGGACCGGTTCGACGCGGACTCCGTCGTCCGGATGGCCGGGCACTACCGGGCGCTGGCCGAGCGGATCGCCGCCGCCCCGGACACCCCGCCGGCCGACCTTGAGCTGCTCACCGACGCCGAGCGCGACGTGGTGCTGGGCACCTGGAACGACACGGCCCGGCCGTACCCGGACGTGGCCCTGCCCGAGCTGCTGGAGCGCCACGCGGACTCCGACGCGGTCGCGGTCCGTTTCGAGGGCCGCACGACCACGTACGCCGAGCTGCACGCCCGCGCCAACCAGGTCGCCCACCTGCTGCGCGAGCGGGGCGTCGGCCCCGAGGACACGGTGGGCGTGCTGCTCGACCGGACCCCGGACCTCATCGCCTGCCTGATGGGCGTGTGGAAGGCGGGCGCGGCCTACCTGCCGATGGATCCCAAGTTCCCCGCGCAGCGCGTCCGCGACATGCTGTCGATCGCCGCGACCCCGCTGGTCCTGACCTCGGCGGGTTACGCGCAGCTGTTCGACGGTGTCCGCATGGACGGCGCGGACGTGGACATCGTGGACGTGGACGGCGGCCTGCTCGACGCGCAGCCGCGCGACCCGGCCGGCGTGCCGTACGACATCGACCGGCTGGCCTATGTGATCTTCACGTCGGGGTCCACCGGCAAGCCGAAGGGCGTGCAGGTCACCCATCGCGGGCTGGTGAACCACGTGTGGTGGGCGGTGGAGGACCTGGCGTCCCAGGGAGACGGCGGCGCCCCGCTGTTCGGCTCGGTGGCGTTCGACCTCGTGGTGCCCAACCTGTGGGCGCCGCTCGTCACCGGTCAGCGGGTCACCGTGCTGCCGCAGGACTTCGACATGGGCGAGCTGGGCGCGCTGCTGGCGGCGGGCGGGCCGTACGCCTTCATCAAGTGCACCCCCGGCCACCTGGAGGTGCTCGGTCACCAGATCGACGCCCGGCAGGCCGCGGCGCTCGCCGGGAAGATCGTCGTGGCGGGCGAGGCGCTGCCCGGCTCGATGGCCAACCGGTGGCTGGAGATGCTCGGCCCGGGCCGGCTGATCAACGAGTACGGCCCCACCGAGGCGTCTGTCGGGACGTGTATCTATCCGGTGCGGGACGCCCAGCTCGTGGAGGTCGTCCCCATCGGGCGCCCGCTGCCCAACATGCGGATGTACGTCCTGGACGCCAACCGGCGGCTGCAGCCGGTCGGCGTGCCGGGCGAGCTGTACGTCGGCGGCGTGGGCGTCACCCGCGGCTACATGAACCGGCCGGACCTCACCGAGGAGCGGTTCCTTCCCGACCCCTTCCATCCCGCTTCCGGGGATGGGGGCGGGCGGATGTACCGCACCGGCGACCGGGTGGCCTGGACGCGCGACGGGAACGTGGCCTTCCTCGGCCGGTTCGACGACCAGGTGAAGATCCGCGGCTACCGCATCGAGCTGGACGAGGTGCGCGCGGCCGTCCTCGACCACCCCGGCGTGCGCGACGCGGTCGTCACCGTGCACGCGTTCACGCCGGAGGACAAGCGGCTCGTCGCCTACTACGTCCCCACAGGTCCGGAGTTGTCCGAGCTGGCGGAGCACTGCGCGACGCGGCTGCCGGAATACATGGTCCCGTCGGTGTTCGTGCCGCTGGAGACCATCCCGCTCAACGCCAACGGCAAGGTGGACCGCAAGGCGCTGCCCGATCCGGTGGTCCGGGTGGGCGACGACCTGGCCGAGCCGACGACCGAGACCGAGATCGTGGTGGCCGGCGTCTGGCGGGAGGTCCTCGGCATCGAGGCCGTCTCGATCGACAGCGACTTCAACGCGCTCGGCGGCCACTCGCTGCTGCTCATCCGCATGGTCGCCAAGCTGCGCCAGGCGCTGCCCGCCGACGGCTACCAGGTGACCGTGCTCGACGCGATCGCCAACCGCACCGTGCGGGACCTGGCCGCGCTGATCGACGCCGCCCGGCAGGCGCCGGAAGACACCGAGGACGGCCCGCGCGGCCTGCTGGTCGAGCTCACCCGGCCGGTCAAGGCGCCGACGCTGTCCCTGGTCTGCATCCCGTACGGCGGGGCCAGCGCGATGGTCTACCAGCCGCTGGCCGACGCGCTGCCGGAGGGCCACTCGCTGTTCGCGGTCGCCCTGCCCGGCCACGAGCTGGGCGTCGAGGAGAGCACCATCCCGTTCCACGAGGCCGCCCAGCGGGTCTGCGACGAGGTGGTCGACCGCGTGCGCGGCCCCGTCGCGCTGTACGGCCACTGCGTCGGCAGCGCGCTGACCGCCGAGATCGCGCGGCGGCTCGAGGCGGCCGGGCGGCGCGTCGAGGCCGTCTACACGGGCGGCAGCTTCCCGTTCGCCACCCCGAGCAAGGGCTTCAACGGCCTGCTCGGGCGGATCTTCCGCAGCAAGGCGCTGGACAACGCCAACGCGCACGCCAACTGGCTGCGTGCGATGGGCGCCGACCTGCAGGATCTCGATCCCGAGCAGGTCGACCACATCATCCGCACGATGCGGGTGGACGCGCGGGCCGGTGAGGACTACTTCAGCGAGCTCGTGGAGCAGCAGAGCCCGCAGCTGCGCGCCCCGGTGATCTCGATCGTCGGCGACCGCGACGCGCTGACCGACTTCTACCAGGAGCGCTACCGCGACTGGCACTGCGTCTCCGAGACCACCGCGCTGGTCGTGATGGCCGAGGCCGGCCACTACTTCCTCCGATACCGCGCCGAAGAGCTGGCCGCGATCGTCACGACCGCCCACACCACGGTGGATCGTCCGCAGGAGTGGCACGTCCCCGAGCCCGGCGCGCCGGCGACCTGGTGGCGGCAGGCCGTGTCCGACGACCGGCGGGCCGACGTCGCCGGGCCGCAGCCCAGCCTGGGCCGGTTCTTCACGGTGGCGACCGGTCAGATCGTCTCCATGATCGGCGCTGTGATGACCGAGTTCGCCGTGCCGATCTGGGCGTACCTGAAGAGCGGCTCGCTGGTGCAGTTCGGGCTGTTCGCCATCATCGGGCTGGTGCCGGGTCTCGTCCTCGCGCCGCTGATCGGCGCGCTCGTCGACCGGTACGACCGCAAGCGGGCGATGCTGGCGGCCGACGGCATCTCCCTGGCCGTGCAGGCCGCGCTGCTCGCGCTGATGACCGCCGACGTGCTGAACATGCCCCTGCTGTACGGCCTGCTCGTGCTGCTGTCGATATCGGTGACCCTGCAACGGGTGGCCTGGCAGTCGGCGGGCCCGCAACTCGCGCCCAAGCACTACCTGCATCACGTCGGCGGCGTCGTCCAGCTCGGCAACGCCGTGGCCCAGCTCATGGTCCCGTTGTTCTCCGTCGCCGTGCTGGCGTTGATCGGCATCGAGGGCATCCTGACCGCCAACGTGATCTGCTACGCGATCGCGTTCGGCGTGACCCTGCTCGTGCGCTTCCCGGCCACGATGGCCTGGCAGCGCAGGGAGACGGTCTCCGCCGAGATCCGCGCCGGCTTCCGCTACCTGCTGCGGCGGCGGGGCCTGCGGGCCATGGCCTTCACGATGTTCATCGTGAACTTCTTCCTGTTCACCGGGTTCATCATGATCTCGCCGCTGGTGCTGTCGGTCGGCGAGCTGGCCGACACCGGGCGGGTGGCGCTGCTCGCCGGGATCGGGGCGGTCTGCGGCGGCGTGATCATCACGCTCTGGGGCGGCCCGCGCGACCGCCGGATGTTCGGCATGCTGGCGGCCGCCGGCGTGCTCGGGATCTTCTGCGCGATCGCCGGTCTGCGCCCGTCGCTCATCCTCATCACGGTCGGCGCCTTCGGCATGTCGCTGATGATGACGATCAGCGACGGCATCTGGCTGACGATCATCCACTCGAAGGTGCCCCAGCGCTATCACGCCCGGGTCATCTCGATCAACCGGATGCTCGCGCTGTCGACCCAGCCGGTCGGCCTGGCCGTACAGGCCTGGCTGGTGGGTCTGGTCTTCGAGCCGCTGATGCGGCCGGACGGCCCGCTGGCCGGCACGGTCGGCACGGTGATCGGGGTCGGCGAGGGCCGCGGCATCGGCCTGCTGTACGTGGTGTGCGGCCTGGCCATCGCGCTCACGATCACGCTGGCCCTGCGTCACCCGGCCCTGGCGAGGTTCGACCAGGAGACCCCGGACGCCGAGCCGGACGACCTGGTCGGCCTGGAGACGCTGCGCAGCCGCCAGGAGGCGAGCGTTCCGGCGCAGCGGGTCCCGGCCGAGCTCTGAGGTGCGCTGACGGAGGAATGCCATACGGGCCGCCGGGTACGGCGGCCCGTATGGACGAGAAGAAGATGAACCCGAAGCAGCTCGCCGAGGAGCTGGCCACCAACGCGCAGGACGACCCGCGGTTCAAGAACCGGACGCCCGGCATCCGGGCCACTCGGCAGGGGTCGGTGGAGCAGGCGGACCAGGACGCCGCCGGCATTGTCGGCGGCAAGGGGATCTCGGGCGGCGGAGCCTCCGGAGGAGGAACGTTCGGGCAGCCGCCGACCGGACGGCTCGACGACGACCAGCTCGCCGACACGGTGGCGGGCACCGGCCTGCCGCCCGACGAGGAGGAGGACGAGGGCGACCGGTGACCGGCCGGGCACGGCCGGCCTGTTTCACGGCATCCCGAGCGGCCTCACGGAATGGCTGGCGGCCTCACGGCATCGCGAGCGCGAGACCGGTGCCCGCTCACGCGTCCTCGGGCTTACGCCGCCGGTTCATCGCGAGCCATCCGGCGTCCCAGGCGGCGTACCTGCGGTGATCCAGACGGCGGCGGACGAGGGCGAGGCACGCCAGCAGGGCCGTCAGCGACAACGCCGCCGTGGCCGTTCCCGACGCGACGCCGTCCGCGACCGTGTCGATCCGGCTCCGCGGGCCGTCGCCCGGCCGGCCCTCGCGATCCAGCCAGATCCGCACGGGCGTGCCGGCCTTGGCCGCCGAGGAAACCGGCGCCTGGCCGGTCACCGTACGGCCGTCGGCGGCCGTCCAGGCGACGCCCGTACGCAGCCGCGCGGCGGTGCCCTCCACCGCGACCCAGGTGGCCGCCGGCGCGTCCCGCGTGACGGTGGCCGTCACCCACCGCCCGGAATGCTCCTCGGCCACGCCGCTGCGATAGACGGCGGCGCCCACGGCGAACGCCGCGACCGCGCTCAGCACGGCCAGGATGAGGAAGGCCAGGACGGCCACGAACTCGACGCGGTCGGTTCCGCGCCGTAACGGATTCCCGTCGGGCAGGTAGCGCCGCATCCGCATCGTCACCGGGCCGGATCGCATCGCGTCACCCCTCCTCCTTCTCGTGCGCAGGGCCGGAAGGCCAGGGTCTCGGCCGGCACGTGGATGTCCGCGGCGGCGGAGTGGAGTCGCGGCGCGTCACACGAAGGCGGCCGTGGACCACCTCGTCCACGACCTGGCGCAGCCGCTCCGTCTCCGCAGACTCGGGCATGCCTTCTCCTTCCGGTCTGTCCTTACCCCCCGCGGTGCGGATCCCATGCCCGACCAACAGATCGGCTCGCGGATCGGCTCACGGATCGGCTCACAGATCGGCGACGAGAAGCCGATATCCGGCGTCGTACTCCTCCATGCCGAGCAGGTCGCGGTGGCGCTCGTGCCAGCGGCCCGACTCCAGGTCGGCCGCGAGCCGGTCCAGGGCCGGCCGTACGATCGACTGATCGAGCTGGGCGAGCACGGACATGCCGGCCTGGACCATGGGATCGAGATAGCCCTCGGGCCTGCGCCAATAGGCGGCGCCGAACCCGTCGGTGCAGTCGTGCGGGATGGGGACCGGCTCGACCCGCGCGCCGCCGAGCAGCCGGACGAGATCGGCGATCGGGACGGCGCGGGCGTCGTCCAGCGCCGCGCCCTCGGGCAGATACTCGCTGAGGAACCAGAAGTCACGGGTGAGCTCCTGGTCCCAGGTGAGGATCACCACGCGGCGCCGCGCGACCCTGCGCAACTCGGCGATCCCGGCCGCGAGGTCCGTCCAGTGGTGGACGGTCAGGATCGCCATCGCGGCGTCGGCCACGCCGTCGGCGAGGGGAAGGGCCTCGGATCGGGCCTGCGGGCGGCGCGGTAGGTCCTGCCGATCTGGTCGTAAACGGTCATGCCGCCAGTATCCGCCGCGCCGGGTGGGGGCTCCTCAGGCGAGCCAGTCCAGCCACTCGCCGTGCGGCCCGGCCATCGCGAGCGGCTCCCCGTCGAGGGCGGGCAGGAACGCCAGCCGCCTCTCCGGCAGGTCGGCCGTCAGCTTCGGAAGAAGGAAGGGCAGCCGGGGCGAGCCCTCGTTGGAGATCCACCGCACCGGCAGGTTGCGTACGAGCGCGACGAAGCGGTCCCTCGCCTCGGCGTCCAGGTAGGGCATGACCGCGCTGTGGAAGACGACGACCGTCGCCCCTGCGGGCGCGGCGGCGACGAGATCGGGCAGGGCCGCCGCGGCGTCCCCGCGCACCAGGCGCGGCGGGTCCTGCCGCGCCATCCGCACCGCCCCGCGCAGCCGCGCGAGCCGGTCGGTCTGTTCCGGCCACACCAGGCACTCCAGCCAGCGCACCGCCTCGTCGTCGCGTACGTCGATGGGGTCGAGGTCCAGCCCGGCCCGCCACACGACCTCGGGGAGGCGCTGCGGCACCGGCACCTTCCCGTTCGTCCGGCAGGTGAGCAGGACCGGGCTTCCGGCCGGCCCGATCTCGGGGCCGTCGTCGTAGCGGTAGCGGTAGCGGTCGGGGTAGAGGCACAGCCCCGCCGAGGCGCCCACCTCCACCAGGGCCAGCGGCTGCGGCAGCCTCGCCAGCACCGGCAGCAGGCTCGCGCACCGGCCCGCCTCGTTGGTCTGCGTCCTCCGGGCGAGCATCGTCTCCCGCACCTCGGCCCAGTGGCTCGCGGTCCACTCCCGGAAGCGGCCGAACTCGTCGTACGGCCCGCCGAGGAAGCGCACGGCGGCCAGCAGCAGGTTCGGCTGCCGCTTCGGCTCCGGCAGACCGTCGATCAGTTCGAGCAGCCGGGGGTCGGCGGCGATTCCGAGGGCGAGCGCCTCGTAGGCCGGGCTGTGTCCCCTGACCTCGCGCTCCGCGAAGTACCGGTACCACTCCGCCGTCTCCATGCCCGCCTCCCCGAGGAACGCCGAAGACCCCATCAAATCAGCCCGAAACCGGCCGACACCGAGGGGAACCGATCCCGGTGGCATTCCGACGCTACTCGCCGAACGATCGCCCGGTCCCCTCGCCCGACTGGGCGACCGGGATCTTTTGTCCGCTTTCTTTCTCGATGACAGTTCGCCCGTTCAAGGGTGCACGAAGATGCAGCTGCACATCGAAGCTGCGTCCATTGTCCGGCATGCTTATCGTCCCCCAGGACAGCAGGGGCGCGCACGGATTGCCCACCTGGACGCCGATTGTCACCTGAGAGGGCGACTCCCACACGTCCGTGTCCGTCACTTCCCAGCAGAAGCGGCCGTCGTCAACCTCGGGCTTGTAGACCGTGAACGTCGCGGTCAGCGTCCGCCCATCGTGCGACGGCGTTACCCAGGCGATCGTGTGCCAGTCCGCTGTGCGGACATTCGCCGTCATGGCAAGCGCCGCGAATAACAGCAAAGCAGCAGACATGGCCATGACACCGGGCTTCTTGAGGATGTTCGAGGACGCCATAGGCCTACATTCGTGGTTCAACAGGCAACAGTGCCATCGTCGTAAGTCAGGCCGGTCGGTCCCAGACCCACAGGCGCTCGCCGTCCTCGATGTGGTCGGTGGGCAGCAGGCCGATCCGGCCGGCCACCGTCATGGACGCGTGGTGATCGGGATGGATGTGGGCCTCGATACGGGCGACACCGCGCGCACGCAACCATCCGGCGAGTGCCGCCGCCGCCTCCGAGGCGTACCCCCGACCCTGCCAGGCGGTCCCCACGACCCATGCGACCTCGGCCCGCCGCCCCTCGTCCTCCACCGTCGCCTGCACGTAGCCGACCGCGCGCCCGTCGGCGTCGCGGCGGACGATCCAGTTGAGCCACTCCTGCCGCCCGTCCGGAGACCGGCGGGCTTCGAGCGCGGCATACCGGGCGCGGAGTTCCGGCAGGGTGGGCGCGGCTCCGCCGATGAAGGCGTACAGCTCCTCCCCCGCCAGCACCTCCGCCATCTCGTCCGCGTCCTGCGCGGTCAGCGGCCGGAGTGTGAGCCGCGCCGCCGAGATGGTCTCCATATGCCGAAGTCTCCCCCGTCCCGGCCCGTACGCCCAACGGCTTTTCCCCGGCGGCCGGATAAACCGATCGATTCCCGGCGGGCACGGCGGACATCATGGCGGGCATGAAGCACCGCACGGGTTCCGAGCGTGCCCGCCGGGACGCGCTCGTCGAGCTGCACGGCTCACTGGACCGCCGCTACCGGCCGGAGGACGTCGCCGAACTGGTCCTCCAGGCGCTGGCCGGACGGCTGTCGGGCCGTGAGCGCCTCGTGCTGGGCCGTGCGGCACAGCACTCCTCGCGCGGCTCCGCGTGGTTCACCTCGATGTCGAGCGACTACGCGCGTCCCGTCGGCGGAGCGCGTCAGGTGGCGGCGGCAGCCCGGCTGTTCGGCGTCCCGGCGGAGGTGGACCCCGACGACCCCGAGTCGCTGCTGGCGTACGCGAGCACGGCCGGCCGCACGATCGCATGGGCGCCCGACCGGACCGACTTCCTGGCCGACCGGCTCAACCGCGAGGCCAGGGAGGCCTCCGGGATGGACCTGTCGAAGCGGCAGTACAACCGCCGGTTCCGCATGCTGCGCCGCATCGCCGCGAAGGCGGGGACGCTCGAGGCCGAGTGGGACAAGCGGCGGCTGCTGCTGATCGGTGTCACCGGCTTCGGCGCGAGCATCCCGCTGGAGAGGTTCGTCGCGGACCCGGACGCCGCGTGCTTCGTCGCGTACTCCACCGCGCGCCGCAAGCTGCGCCGCGAGTTCAGCCTCTCCGGGCGGGACAACCCCTTCGACGAGATCGCGGAGGTCCTGCTCCGCCGGTGCGGAGACGACGCGGACTGGTGGATGATCGCGCAGGTCCGGCCCAGACCCGACGTGCTCGGCCGCCTCACCGACGGAGAGCGGGGGCTGCTGCTCGGTCAGTGGTCCGCGGTCATGCGGCACAGCGCCCGGCTCCTGGGCTCTCGCTGGCGGCCGGCCACCGACCGGGCGACGATGGTCGTCCGGCGCGGCGACGACTCCAGCACGTGGAACGCTCTGGCGAGCGCTTACAACGCGGCCCGTGCCGGGTGGCTCGCGTGCCTCGCCTCGCTGGACGCCCTGGAGTTGCTGGACGCGTCCTGCCCCGGCAAGGCGATGCGGCTGATGGCCGCCGATCTGGCGGCCTGGCACCGCTCGACCGGCGGCGACGTCGATCCCGGCACCCGGGTCTGGGCCGCGCTGCCGCCGCCCTGGGAGGTGCTGGACGGCACGGCGTCCTGCACCCGCGCGGACGTCGAGGCGGCCTGCCGTACGGCGGGGCTCGATCCGGAGAAGTCGGGCTGGACCGCGCCCGCGCCCAAGCACCGTGTCGCGGTGTTCCGGCCCACCCCCGAGCTGGTGCACGGAGTCGCCGTGGCCGATCCGGTCTGGGCGGCCCTGCTGCGCCGCGCCGGGGTGTTCAGCGGCCGGACCGTCCGGCCCGACCTGGCTCCGGAGGCCCTGCACGGGCTTCAGGGCGGCGTCGTGACCGGCGACCTGCCCTCCGCCGTGGGGCCGGATCAAGCCGTGGGGCCGGATTAATCCCTGGCGCGGCCGGGGACCGTCCAGCAGACTGGAACCCGGCCTCGTCGTAGCTCAGCGGTAGAGCGCCCGGCTCGGGGCCGGGTGGACGCCGGTTCGAGCCCGGCCGGCGAGGACCTCCATGAACGGATCATCTGGCACCTGCGAATGACCAGCAAGATCGATACAGTGCGCCGGTGATCAGATCACGGTGGGCACGTGTCTTATGGCCGGCGCTCGTGGCCGCGCTCCTGATGGCCGGGCTCGCGGGCGAACCGGACCTCATGGAGGAGACGGTGATGTGCTCCTCCATGTCCATGGGCGGCACCGTGTCGCTGTCCTGTGACGATCCCGAGTTCGAAGCCGAGATGAAGGCCAACGCCCTCACTCCCGAGGAGGCGAAGAGCATCGGGTGCCCGCCGGTGCAGTGGGACGACGAGGCGAAGCTCAGCCCCGATCTGGGGCAGGACCCGAGCCTCGTGAGCGCCGAACCCACGTACACCCCGCGTACACCCGATCCGGCGATCGCCGCGCGGGTGAACCAGGCGTGGGACCGGATCGAACGCTGGCTGGGCGCGCACGCCTCGGCCACGCTGCGCAAGCTCAAGTTCGGCGCCGACCCGCAGAACCTCGCCGGATGGGAGACGAACCACAGCCGCCGCCTTCCCGACGACCTGTACGTCTCCTATCTCCGGCATGACGGCGCCGACGGCAACCTGGGCGCGGGGTTCCAGTTCCCACCCTCGTACGGCCTGCTCGGTCTTTTCGAGATCGACTACATCAACTGGGGGAACTGCCAGGGCCTGGTGATGGAGGGCGACCTGGACGCGGCCGACCCCGAGAACGGGACATGGCACGGCAGCTTCCTGGCCGTCGGCAGCGACAGCAACGGGCGGGAGCTGTTCGTCGAGCCGCGGACGGGCCGGGTGGGCGAGGCCAGGGCTCAGGAGAAGGTGGAGTATGACGGCCCGATGGGCTGGCCGTCGCATGTCGCGATGCTGGAGGCGCTGGCCGGCGCGCTGGAGCGGGGCGAGGCGCTGCGGGACTGGCACCCGGTCGTCACCGCGGGCTGCGAGTTGCGCTGGGCCGAGGACCCCGCGCCCGTGCGGCCGGGCTGCGCCGGCGGTCCCCGGCCGTCCCCCACCCCGACGCCCACCGTGGAGCCGACCCCGGAGAAGCCGACGGCCGAGGAGTTGCGGGCCGGCGGGTGCCTGCCGTCCCGTCGTACGCCCGGCCGTACGACCCGGGCGCGCGTGCCGGGGCCGCGCGTCACCGCCGAGGTGAATGCGGTGTGGCGGCGCATCGAGCGGTGGCTGGCCCGGAAGGCGCCCGTCACATACCAAAGTCTGCTGCCACCGGCCCGCCCCCTGGACATCGCCAGGTCGGAAGCGGCGATGGGGCTGCGCTTCCCCGGCGACCTGCGCGCCTCGCTGCTGCGGCACGACGGCGCCGGCTCATGGGGGTTCGGCCCCGCCCCCTTCTACGAGCTGATGTCCGCCAAGCACATCCGCAGCGAGTGGAAGATGCTCTGCGACATCGGTGGCGACTCGCTCGGCTACTGGTGGGACGGCCATCTGATCCCCTTCGCCTACGCGAACGACGGTGGGAACCTCTTCGTCGACACCCGCACCGGGAAGACGGGCGAGTTCTTCAACGAGGAGGGCCTCACCCAGGAGGGCGACGTCGTGTGGCCGTCCTACCTGGCGCTGCTGAAGGCGACCGCGAGATCGCTGGAGACCGGCAGGCCGATCCGCGGCTGGCGGCCGAAGGTCGTCAAGGGCGAACTGGACTGGGAGAGCACACGGGGTTGAGCGCCCCCGAACTTGAGCTACCGGCCGGCGGCGATCAGGCCAGCCGGGCGGCGATGCCGTCGAGGACGAAATCGAGCCCGATCGCGGAGCGTTCCTCCGGGGTTGGACCGGCCGGATGGGTGAGCCATTCCGTGAGGTGGGGCAGGCCGCCGTCGGCGGCGGCCAGTTCGCGCAGCGTCGCGATGGCGGCGTAGAGCCGGGCGTCGTCGTCCAGGGGCCGAGCATGGCGAGCTTGCCGAACATCAGATGCATGATCTGCAACGGATCGGCCGGGCCGGGGACCTCGGGCCCGAGGTGCTCGCCGTCCGGCATCCGGCGGCGGACACCTTCGCCCTGCTCGCCGCGCAGCTCGCCGGGGCCCGCCGGGTGACCCGCGTCCGGTCCGCCGACGCGCCCGGCCTGTACGCGTTCGAGGTCGAGCGCGCCGGACAGGGGCCGCTGCTCGTGCTGTGGAACCGGTGCGACACGGCGGGTGACACGGCCGACAACACGGCCGGTGACACGGCCGGCGGGGAGGACCGGCCGCCCGTCGCCGTCTCCTGGCCCTGGCCGGCGTCCGCCGCGACCGCCGTGGACGCCTTCGGCGAGCCGCACGTCGTCGAGGTCCGCGACGGGATGCTGCGCCTGGCCGTCTCGGACACGCCGGTGTTCGTCAGCCCGGAGAGCTGAGCACAGCTTCACAACGCTCTTCGACCCCTCGTGAACCACTTCTGTCACACAGCAGGATCAAGGTGATGTCGATCACATAAAGGGATCTTGTCGGCATACAGGCATGCATGGAACTTTGCGGAGGATTTCCACACCCCCTTCTGGAGGCTCTCCGTGCTGTTACGAGCAGCCATCGCCGCGGTCGCCCTGACCGCCATCGCCGCGGTCCCGGCCCACGCGGCCAACGGCCCGGCCATCACCGTCGACCAGGGACGCACCCAACCGGTCTTCTCCTACGCCGACGCCGTTCGCGAGCACGTCTATGTCGAGTCGAGCGTCGACAGCGACTCCGACGGCCGCCTCGACCGGGTCAGGGTCGACATCATCAGGCCAAAGGAGTCGGGGCCCGGGCTCAAGGTGCCGACGATCATCGACGAGAGCCCCTACTACGACAACTCCGGGCGCGGCAACGAGTCCGAGCGCAAGACGTACGACGCGGCGGGCGAGCCCGCCAAGTTCCCGCTGTTCTACGACAACTACTTCGTGCCGCGCGGCTACGCCGTCCTCAACGTCGACATGGTCGGCACCACGAAGTCCGACGGCTGCCCCGACGTCGGCGGCAGGGCCGACGTGCTGGGCGGCAAGGCGGTCGTCGACTGGCTGAACGGCCGCGCCCCCGCCTACCACGACGACGGCTCCCCCGCGGTGGCCGACTGGAGCACCGGCAAGGCCGGCATGATCGGCAAGTCGTATGACGGCACGCTGGCCAACGCGGTCGCGGCGACCGGGGTCGAGGGCCTGGAGACGATCGTCCCCATCTCCGCCATCAGCTCCTGGTACAAGTACCAGCGCTCCAACGGCGTCATCTACAACTACAACTACATGTCGTACCTGTCCCGGGCCGTCGACACCGACCCGGCCGCCAAGTGCGCGGCGAAGCGGGCTCAGCTGGACGTCGACGCCGACGACACCACGGGGAACTACAACGACTTCTGGGCCGAGCGCGACTACGTCGCCGGGTCGCTCGGCGACGCGTCGAAGGTGCACGCCAGCGTCTTCGTCGTGCACACGGTCAACGACCTGAACGTCAAGCCCGACAACTTCTCGGTGTGGTGGCAGGCGCTCGCCGACCGGAACGTGCCGCGCAAGATCTGGGTCGGCCAGTATCAGCACGTGGACCCCTTCGACTTCGAGGGGCGCCGTGACCTGTGGGTCGACACGCTGCACCGCTGGTTCGACCGCTGGCTGCTCGGCGTGGACAACGGGATCATGCAGGAGCCGCGCGCCGACGTGCAGGTCGGCCCGGCCGAGTGGGTCACCCAGAAGGACTGGCCGACGCCTGCCGCCTCGACCCACTTCTTCCGTCCGTCCGCCGACGGTTCGCTGAACCTCAACCCCGGCAAGAACGGCGAGACCGCGAGCTTCACCGACATCCGCCAGTCGGAGGACGCGATGGTCGCCGACGTCGGCACGGCCAAGCCCGGACGGGTCTCCTTCACCACCGGTGAGCTGCCGCGCGACCTGCGCATGTCGGGCACGCCCGAGGTGGACCTGCGGGTCTCGCTCGACAAGCCGACCTCGAACCTGACCGCGCTTCTCGTCGACTTCGGCGAGGACACCCGGGTCGACTGGCGCCGTGGACAGGGTGTCACCACCCTCGCCGAGGAGGACTGCCACGGCGACAGCACCGCCGACGACGACGCCTGCTACCGGAAGGTCGTCACCAACCTGGCCACGCGTCCGCTGGAGGTCGTGGCCCGCGGCTGGATCGACGCGCAGAACCGCGACTCGCTCTCCGCGTCGTCGCCACTGACCCCCGGCACGTACGCACAGGTCAAGTGGAAGACGCTGCCGCAGGAGTACGTCTTCAAGAAGGGCCACAGGATCGGGCTGGTGATCGCCGGCACCGACTCGAACTACAGCGGCGAGCGGGCCACCGGCACGACCGTCACCGTCGACCTGCACAAGAGCCGGGTGGAGATTCCGCTCGTGCTCGGCGTCGGCCACGCGCTGAACGGCGGCGACATCGTCAAGGACAAGGGCGCCTGGCACGGTCCCCAGCAGATCGACCTGCCGGTGCCGGACAACAAGCTCTACTGATCCCCTGACCGCCTTCTGACTCGGCGCCGGGACCCTCGTCCCGGCGCCGCGTCCGAGCGGTCCGGCACTCCCCGCCTTCGCCGTGGTGTTTGGACCCCTCCTGATCGGCAAGCGGGGAGATCCAGGGTCAAGCCGACGGGAGAGGTCACCGTGCGTTTCCACGCCGACCTGCACATGCACTCCAGGTACGCCTACGCGTGCAGCAAGAACAGCGACCTGGAGCAGTTGACCTGGTGGGCCCGGCGCAAGGGCGTCACGCTCATGGGCACGGGCGACTTCACCCACCCGGCCTGGCTGCGCCGGCTGCGTACCGCTCTCGTGCCGGCCGAGCCGGGGCTGTTCCGGTTGCGCGACGACCTCGACCGCGAGGTCGCGGCGACGCTGCCGGGCAGCGTGGCCGCCGCACCCGTGCGGTACATGCTGTCGGTGGAGATCTCCACCGTCTACTCCCAGGGCGGCCGCTCCCGGAAGATCCACCACCTCGTCTACCTGCCCGGATTCGACCAGGTCGAGGAGTTCGGCCGAGGGCTCGCCAAGGTCGCCGACCTCGGCGTGGACGGCCGGCCCACCGTGCGCATGAGCTCGCGCGACCTGCTGGAGGCCGTGCTTGCCTGCGGCGAAGGCGCCTACCTGGTGCCGGCGCACGTCTGGACGCCGTGGTTCGGCGTGCTCGGCTCGAAATCGGGATTCGACAGCATCGAGGAGTGCTTCGGCGACCTCACCGAGCACGTCTTCGCGCTGGAGACCGGGCTGTCCGCCGACCCCGCGATGATGTGGCAGGTCTCCGGCCTCGACGGATATCGGCTGGTCAGCTACTCGGACGCCCACTCGCCGCCCATCGTCGGCCGCGAGACCACGGTCTTCGAGACCGATCTGGACTACTTCGCGATCGAACGCACCCTGCGCACCGGAGCCGGCGTGTGCGGCACGACCGAGTTCTTCCCCGAGGCGGGCAAGTACCACGTCGACGGCCACCGCAAGTGCGGCGTGCGGCTCGACCCGGAGGAGACGCGCAAGCTCGGTGGCCTCTGCCCGGTGTGCGGCAGGAAGCTCACGGTCGGCGTGCTGAGCAGGGTCGAGGACCTCGCGGACCGCCCGGCGGGCAGAAGCCCGCGCGGCGCGGCGGGCTTCCGCAACCTCGTCCCGCTCCCGGATCTCGTGGCCGAGACCCTGGGGGTGGGCCCGAAGAGCAAGAAGGTGAGCGCGGAGACTGACAGACTCGTGGCCGCGCTCGGGCCCGAGCTCGCGATCCTCGGCGACCTTCCCCTCGACGCCATCGCCGGCTGCTCACCGCCGCTCGCCAAGGCGATCGGCCGCCTGCGGAACGGCGACGTCACCAAGGACCCCGGCTACGACGGCGAGTTCGGCCGGATCCGCACCCTCGATCCGTAAGGCGGCCGGCCCGACGCACTATTAGGCGGCGTGCGCCTCGAACCACAGCGACCCCACGTCATGGCCGGGGGTCAGGCGGACGTCGGCGTCGAGAGCGGCGGCCAGAAGCCGGAGCAACGGCACCGTCGGCGCCGTACCGCCCTCTTCGATGCACTCGACGTCGTCCTCCGTCATTCCGGCGCGTTCGGCCAGTTGCGCCACGCTCAGGCCGAGTGCGGTACGCCTGTCATACAAGGCCTTGCCGAAGGCCAGCGCCTCGCGGATGGCGATGCGCTCCGGATCCTCAGCCGGCGCCTCCGGTCGCACCCAGCGGGTGTGGTACCCGACCATCACACCTGCCTCTCGTAGGTCTCCGACACCGATCCATGGTGGTCTCGTTCGCAAACCTTCTGCGCCCGGACCGCCCGATCGATCTGCCGCTGATCGTGCTGCCTCGTCTACTCGCTTGAAGTCACTGTCGCTGAGGTCGTCGAGCCACTTCCGGACTTCTGGTTCGATCTCGAAGCCATACAGCTCACGCACCCC
This sequence comes from Microbispora bryophytorum, assembly GCF_006874465.1. GTDB lineage: Bacteria > Actinomycetota > Actinomycetes > Streptosporangiales > Streptosporangiaceae > Microbispora > Microbispora bryophytorum. The sequence goes on from NZ_VIRL01000015.1 coordinate 169,654, forward strand.
TGGAGACCTCCTCTTCAGCCGGTGCCGAGCCTAGCCAGGCCGCTTATGTAGATTCCTGGGTTCGACTTCTTCGACCCCACGAACGCGAGAGTTGCGATGACCTTGTCGCGTACTCGGCGGCAGCCTCCTACAGCGCACCGACAATCACGGGCGACACCGAAGAGAGCCCGGGCCGGTGTCAGAGGTAGGTGACGCCGGTCAGTGCCTCGGCGGCGGTCCACAGGCGCCGCCCGACACCCGGGTCGGCCGCCTCCATGCTGGGGCGGACCTCCACGACCGGGCCGCTCGTCTCCCAGAGGCGGCCCGGTCCGAAGAACTGACCGCCGCGCACGCCGGGCGCGGTCGCGGCGAAGAGCTGGGGCAGCGCCCCGCGCTCGGGCGGCTGCGTCACCAGCAGCCCGAGCCGGGCGAAGATCCGCCCGGTCCGAGGGCGGTACTCCCAGGCCCGGGGGGTGAGATTGCTTCTGGACAGCCCGGGGTGGGCGACGACGCTGACGACCGGTGCGCCCGCGGCGCGCAGGCGGCGGTCGAGTTCGAGGCCGAAGACGGTGGTGGCGAGCTTGGACCGGCCGTACGCGCGACTCGCGTTGAAGTCCCGCCGCGACATCAGGTCGTCGAAGTCGAGGTGGGCGTTCTTGTGGGTGATCGAGCTCAGACTGACGACCCGTGCCGCCTCCGCCCGGCCGAGGCTGTCGAGCAGCAGGCCGGTGAGGGCGAAGTGCCCGAGCATGTTGGTGCCCAGCTGAAGCTCGAACCCGTCGGCCGTCGTGCGGGCGGGGCCGAGGAGGACCACGCCGGCGTTGTTGACCAGCAGGTCGATCGCCGGGAAGGCGGCGGCCAGGTCCTTCGCGAACGCGTGCACCGACGCGAGCGAGGCCAGGTCGAGCTCACGCACCTCGATCTCGGCCCCCGGCGCGGAGCGCCGGATCGTCCCGGCCTCCCGCTCGGCGGCGACGGTGTCACGTACGGCCATCACGACGTGTGCCCCGTGCCGGGCGAGCTCGGTCGCGGTAACCAGGCCGAGCCCCGAGTTCGCGCCGGTGACGACGGCAACCCGGCCGTGCTGGCCGGGGATGTGACTGGCGTTCCAATCGCTCATGGCGGCGACGCTAGGACGAGATCGCCGGGATTCGGTCGTACGCGTCTGCCTGGGAACCGCAGACCTACCTTCGGCGCGGACCGCGGCGGCAGACTGTCGGCATGGCTGTCGACCACCCGTACGCCCGTGAGCTCGGCGACTTCCTGCGTGCCCGGCGCGGCCGGTTGCGCCCGCAGGACGTCGGCCTGGAGCCGGGACCCCGGCGCAAGGTGGCCGGCCTGCGGCGCGAGGAGGTCGCGCTGCTGGCCGGGCTGAGCACCGATTACTACCAGCGCATGGAGCAGGGCCGTGAGGTGCGGCCCTCCGACGAGGTGCTCGACGCCATCGCCTCCGCGCTGGACCTCGGCGACGAGGAACGCCGCCACCTGTTCACCCTCGCGAGGGCGGCACGGCGTCCGGCGGCCGTCCGCACGCGCCGCACCCCGGAACGCGTGCCGGACAGCACGCGACGCCTGCTGCACGTCATGAACACTCCCGCGCTCGTGCTCGGCCGACACCTCGACGTGCTCGCCTGGAACACGCTCGCCGAGGCGCTGCTCGGCGATCCGGACACCCTGCCGCCGGGGCGGCGGAACATGCTCATGGCGCTGTTCGAGGATCCCGGGACCCGGGCGCGCTGCCCCGACTGGGAGACCACCGCACTGCAGTACATCGGCATGCTGCGGGCCGCCGTCGCGACGGACCCGAGTCACCCGCGCGCCACGACGATCATCGGCGAGCTGAGCATCCGCAGCGCGGACTTCCGCCGGCTCTGGGCCCGGCACGAGGTGCGTGAGACGGTCCACGGGACGAAGCTGTTCCGGCACCCGCAGGCCGGCGACATCACCCTCGACTGGGACGTCTATCCCCTGCCCGGCAATCCCGGACCGGTCCTGCTCGTCTACACGGCCGAGCCCGGCACCGCGGACGTTGAACGCCTCCAACTGCTCGCGTCCCTGCACGCCACCCGGGTAACGCGGAAAGCCCAGGCCGAACGGCCTGGGCTTTCCGAGGTGGTGCGCCGCCAGGGACTCGAACCCCGGACCCGCTGATTAAGAGTCAGCTGCTCTAACCAACTGAGCTAGCGGCGCAAAGCCCTTAGAGGTTATCGCACGCCCCAGGACAGTCCAAATCAGAGCGGTCGAAATCGGGCTAGAGTAGAACAACATTCGGTATCAGCGGTTGGGAGCGCACATGTGGTTCGCCTCGCCTGACGAGGTCCGGGGGCGGCTGACGGCCGTCGACTACCTTGCCGACGACGGCATCGCGACATCGGTGTTCCTGGCCGGGGCACTGGGCAAGCCGCTGCTGGCCGAGGGACCGGCGGGGGGGGGCAAGACCCAGCTCGCCAAGGCCGTGGCGGAGGCCACCGGCGCCCGGCTCATCCGCCTGCAGTGCTACGAGGGCCTGGACGAGGCGCGGGCGCTGTACGAGTGGAACTACAAGAAGCAACTGCTGCGCATCCAGGCCGACGACGGCGCCTGGGACGACATCTTCTCCGAGGAGTTCCTGCTGGAGCGCCCCCTCCTGAAGGCGATCAGGAGCGAGGAGCCCACCGTGCTGCTCATCGACGAGACCGACAAGGCCGACGTCGAGGTCGAGGGGCTGCTGCTGGAGATCCTGTCCGACTACCAGATCACGATTCCCGAGCTGGGCACGATCACCGCCGCGCGCCGGCCGTACGTCGTGCTGACCTCGAACGCGACCCGCGAGCTGTCGGAGGCGCTGAAGCGGCGCTGCCTCTATCTGCACCTCGGCTACCCCACGCCTGAGCGGGAGCGTGACATCCTGCTCGCCCAGGTGCCCGGACTGCCCGCGAGCATCGCCGGCCAGCTCGCCCGTACGGTGGCCACGCTCCGGGCGCTGGAGCTGAAGAAGTCGCCGTCGATCGCGGAGACCGTCGACTGGGCGCACACCCTGCTCGCGCTGGGCCGTACGGAGCTGGACGAGGCGCTGATCGGCCAGACGCTGGGCGTGGTGCTCAAGCACAACTCCGACCAGGTGCGGGCCGCCAAGGAGCTCGGCCTGCCGTCCCGGTCATGACGACTCCGGCGTCCCTCGTGGACCGGCACGTCGGGTTCGTTCACGCCCTGCGGGAGGCCGGGCTGCCGGTCTCCCCGGCCGAGGGGCTGGACGCGGCCCACGCGCTCATGGTCGTCGACCTGACCGAGCGGGAGACGCTGCGCGAGGCGTACGCCGCGACGCTGGTGAAGCGGCCCGCGCACCGGCCGGGGTTCGACCTGCTCTTCGACCTGTGGTTCCCGCCGGTGATCGGCGGCACCCAGGAGGGCCCCGAGGAGAGCACCGCAGAGGGCACCGCGGAGGGCGCCGCCGTCGTGGAAACCGCCGCGCCACCCGAGCTGCCGGAGCTTCGCGAACGGCTGGCGGAGCTGTTGATGGGCGACCCGGCCGATCCCGCGTTCCGGGAGTTCGCCCGGGCGATGGTCGGGCGGTTCGGGCAGGTCCAGGCCGCCCCCGGCAGGCAGTCGTGGTTCTCCTTCCCGGTGCTGCGCGCACTGTCGCCCGAGACGCTGGTGGCCCGGATGCTGACGGCCATGCTCGACGAGCGCGGCGGCCTGCCGGAGAAGGTCGCCCGGCGGCAGATCGCGCGGACCATCGAGGCGTTCACGGAGGCGGTCGCCTCCGACGTACGCCGGAGGATCGCCGAGGAGTCGGGCATCGAGAAGATCGCCAGGTCGGCGGTCCGGCCGCCGATCGACCAGGTCGACTTCCTGCGCGCGTCCAAGGAGGAGCTGGCCCGGCTGCGCCGGGAGGTCTACCCCCTCGCCCGCCGCCTGGCCACCCGGCTGTCCATCAGGCAGAAGCGGGGGCGGCGCGGCCGGCTCGACTTCCGGCGCACCGTGCGGGCCTCGCTGTCCACGGGCGGCGTGCCGCTCACCACCCACCTGCGCCCGCCCCGCCCGCACCGGCCCGAGCTGGTCGTGTTGTGCGACGCCAGCGACTCGGTCTCGACGTTCTCGCACTTCACGCTGTTGCTGACGTTCGCGCTGCGGGAGCAGTTCACCAAGGTGCGGGCGTTCGCGTTCGTGGACACGGTGGACGAGATCACGGACCTGTTCGCCCCGGGTGCGGACGTGCTGGACGCCATCGCCCGCCTGACCGAGACGGCCGACATCGTCAGGTTCGGCCGCACCGACTACGGCCACGTCTTCGAGCGCTTCGCCGAACGCTTCCCGGACGCCGTGGGCCCCCGGACGTCGCTGCTGATCCTGGGCGACGCCAGGTCCAACTACCAGGTCCCGGCGCTGGGCACGCTGAAGCGGCTGGCCGGGCAGGCCAGGCACGCCTACTGGCTCAACCCCGAGCCCCGGGCCCGGTGGGACACCGGGGACTCCATCGCCACGCCGTACGGCTCGGTCGTGTCCATGCACGAGTGCCGCAACGTCGCCCAGCTCGCCGCGTTCGTCGAGACGCTGGCTTCATAGACACCGGCTTCATAGACACCGGCCTGAATCGAGACCCTTCGCCTGAATCGATTCCGGCCCGCGCCCGCGTGCTCAGCTCATGCGGCGCAGGATGCGAGCCGCCGTACGGGCCAGCAGGTCGATCTGCTCCTCGGTCAGCTCCATGGATCCGTGGGTGCGGATCCAGCGGGTCACCCTGCCCGGGTAGGAGACGGTCAACCCCTCCCCGTGCAGCACGCCGCCCCTGGCCTTGATCTTCCCGCCGTGCACGGCGAGCACCGGGGCGATGGAGAGCTCGATGCCGGTCTCCTTGGTCAGCAGCGCGGCCATCGACCCGGCGGCGGAGATGAGGCCCTTGGCGACCGAGGTGCCGAACTTCTCGTCGAAGAACAGCCGCTCGCCGTAGCGTGCGATCAGGGTGTCGGGCGACCACGCCTCGTTGTCCACGATCCACAGGCCGCCCGGCCCGATGACGAGGTGGTCGATCGACGCCTCTCCGGGCACGGCCCGGCCGTCCATCACCCGGTAGCCGTGCCGGCGCAGCCCGAGACGCAGCAGCCGTCCGGTGCGCACCTCGCCGCGGCGCCTGCCCCGCCACACCGCCGTACGCTCGTGCAGGCGCCAGGCGATGAACAGGTCGGTGCCGCCCGCGAGGGCGGCCAGGCCGAGGCCCGCGGCGAACATGTTCAGCCCGAGCCGCGAGCCCACCAGGTTGCCGATGACGAACCCCGCGAAGGTGACCGCGGCCCGGACCCGGATCCGGTTCTTGCGTCCGGCGAACCAGAATGTCTCGTACAGGTTCTGCGGCGAGGCGCCGGTGAACTTCTCGTCCTTCGGGACGTAAATGGACCCATTGGGCACGCGAACCCCCCACACTAGGCATGCGGCTTTCTCCGGGATACCCGAGCGGGAATCCCAACCCTCCTAAGGTGAGGGAAGTAGCGCAGTTACGCCAGTGCCGACGCTAGACCGACCAGTCGGTATGCTTGAGCCGAGAGACGAAGGAGGTCGGTATGGCCCGCCGCGCAACCGGAGAGCACCGCGTAACGGGGGATCGCGTCAACGGGGAGCGCCCCGCCGGCGGGTCCCTGGAGGAGCCGGTGCGGCAGCGCCTGCTCGCCGAGGCCACCCGGCTGTTCGCCGGGCGGGGTTTCGAGAGCACGTCGGTGCAGGAGATCGTCGCGGCGGCCGGCGTCACCAAGGGCGCCATGTACCACTACTTCGACTCCAAGGACGACCTGCTCCACGAGATCTACGCCCGGGTGCTGCGCCTGCAGATGGAGCGCCTCAACCGGTTCGCGGACGCGGAGGGCCCGGTGGCCGAGCGGCTGCACGCGGCGGCGACCGACGTGGTGGTGACCACGGTCGACAACCTGGACGACTCCAAGATCTTCTTCAGGTCGATGCACCAGCTCACACCGGAGACGTACAAGAGCGTGCGGGCCGAGCGGCGGCGCTACCACGAGCGGTTCCGCGACCTCGTCGCCGAGGGGCAGCGCGACGGCGTCTTCCGCGCCGACATCCCCGCCGAGATGGTGGTCGACTTCTTCTTCGGCTCGGTGCACCACCTCGGCACCTGGTATCACCCCGACGGCCCGCTGACCGGTCAGGAGGTCGGCCGCCACTTCGCCGACCTCCTGCTCAACTCTCTGCGGCCCTGACCAGGAGAAACCCGCTCAGACCGGCGCGGGGAGGTCGGCCGGGCCCGCCAGCGCGTCACGGTGCTCACCCGGCGTGCCCAGCGCGATCTGGTCGGCCTTGGCCCGCTTGAGGTAGAGATGCGCCGGGTGCTCCCAGGTCATCCCGATGCCGCCGTGGAGCTGCACGCACTCCTCCGCGGCGTGCACCGCCACCGCTGCGCAGTGGGCCTGCGCCACCGCGACGGCCACCGCCGCGTCGTCGCCGAGCGGTCCCGCCGCGGGCGCCTCCGCCAGCAGGGCGGCCGCGTTGCGGGCCGCCGCCCTGGCCCCCACGACCTCCAGCCACAGGTCGGCCAGCCGGTGCTTGACCGCCTGGAACGACCCCACCGGCCGGGCGAACTGCCTGCGTTCCTTCACGTACGCGACCGTCGTGGTGAGGCACCACTCGGCGACCCCGAGCTGTTCCGAGGCGAGCAGCCCGGCGCCGCGCATCAGGGCCTCCCACACCCACGGCACCTCCAGCCCCTCGGCCCTGGCGACGACCCTGGCCGGCGCCGACGCGAAGGACACGGTCGCGATGGGCCGGGTCAGGTCGAGCGAGGGGACCGGCGTCACCCGGACCGCGGCGGACGCCTCCACCGCGCACAGCCCCACGCATGGTTCCGTCTTCCGCGCCAGCCGCACCGGGACGAGCAGGACGTCGGCGGCCTCCGCGCCGATCACCCCGGTGACCGTGCCGGTCACCGTGCCGTCCTCGCCGAGGGTCGCGCCGTCCTCATGGCAGGGGGCCGCGGGCGCGTACGGCGAGGCGGCGAACGACACCGCGAGCGTCGCCGTCGCCTCCCCGGCGGCCAGCCGTCCCAGCAGCTCCTCCGCGACGTTCCCGCCCGCTTCCTGCCCGGCGGCCGTCAGCAGGGCCTGGGTGGCCAGGACGGCGCTGCTCAGGAACGGCACGGGGGCCACGGCGCGGCCCAGCTCCTCCAGCACGACGGCGGCCTCGCGGGCCGAGGCGCCGCCTTCCCGGGAGGCGGAGCCGCCGAGCTCCTCGGGGATCAGCAGCCCGGCCACGCCGATGTCGCGGGCCAGCGCCTTCCACAGCTCCGCGTCGTACGGCGTGCCGGCCGCCGCGGCCGAGTCGGCACGGTCGAGCACGGCGGACGGGGAGCACTTGTCGGCGAGCAGTTCGCGCACGGCGGCCCGCAGCTCCTCCTCCACCTCCGTGTACAGCAGCGTCATCGGGGGAGGTCCTTCCAGGCGACGTCCTTGTCGGCGCGCGGCTCGGCGGGCAGGCCGAGGACGCGTTCGGCGATGATGTTGCGCAGGATCTCGGAGGTGCCACCCTCGATCGAGTTGCCCTTGGCGCGCAGGTAGCGGTAGCCCGCCTCCCGGCCGATGAAGTCGACCGTGTCGGGGCGGCGGAACGTCCAGTCGTCGTAGGCCAGGCCGTCCTCGCGCAGCATCTCGACCTCGATGCCGGACAGCTCCTGGTGCAGCCGGGCGAAGGCCAGCTTCATGCCCGACCCCTCCGGCCCCGGATGCCCGGCGGCGAGCTGCTCGCGCAGCCGTACGGCCGTCAGGCGCATGACCTCCGAGTCGACCCAGAGCCTGAGCAGCCGCTGGTGCAGGTCATGGGTGCGCAGCTCGGGCCGGGACCGCCAGGTCTCGGCGACGACGCCCATCATCGTGCGCCGGGCGGGGGCGCCGCCGATCGCCACCCGCTCGTTCATCAGCGTGGTCTGCGCGACCCGCCAGCCGTCGCCCACCTCGCCCAGCCGCAGCGCGTCGGGCAGCCGCACCCCGGTGAGGAAGACCTCGTTGAACTCGGCCTCACCGGTGATCTGGCGCAGCGGGCGCACCTCGACGCCGGGGGCGTGCATGTCGCACACGAAGTAGGTCAGCCCGCGGTGCTTGGGCACGCCCGGGTCGGTGCGGGCCACGAGGATGCCCCAGCGGGCGGTGTGCGCGCTCGACGTCCACACCTTCTGGCCGTCCACCACCCACTCGTCGCCCTCTCGTACGGCGCGGGTGGCCAGCGTGGCGAGGTCGGAACCGGCGCCGGGCTCGCTGAACAGCTGGCACCACACCTCCTCCCCCGTCCACAGCGGCCGCAGGAAGCGCTTGCTCTGCTCCTCGGTGCCGAACGCGAGGATCGTCGGAGCGGCCATCCCGAGGCCGATGCCGATCCGGCCCGGCTGGTTGTCCGGCGTGCCCTTCAGCTCCCGGTCGGCCACGGCCTGCAGACCCCGCGGCGCGCCGAGGCCGCCGAGGCCCTCGGGAAAGTGCACCCAGGCCAGCCCGGCGTCGAACCGGGCGCGAAGGAACTCCAGGCGGTCCATGGCCGCCGGGTCGTGCTCCGCGAGGAAGGCTCTGGCGCGCTCGGCGACCGACGCCTCATCCCATGTCACCCGCACATCACCCCATGTGTTTCTTGAGTTCGCGGTAGGCCAGCGACCGCTTGTGGACCTCGTCCGGGCCGTCGGCGAACCGCAGCGACCGCGCGCCCGCCCACAGCGCCGCCAGCGGGAAGTCCTGGCTGATCCCGCCGGCGCCGTGCGCCTGGATGGCCTTGTCCAGGATCCACTCCACCGTCGCCGGGCCGGCGATCTTGATGGCCTGGATCTCGGTGTGCGCGCCCTTGTTGCCGGCCGTGTCCATCAGCCAGGCCGTCTTCAGCACCAGCAGCCGCAGCTGCTCGATGCGCACCCGCGACTCGGCGATCCAGTCCTGGATCACTCCCTGCTGTGCCAGCGGCCTGCCGAACGCCTCCCGCGTCAGCACCCGGCGGCACATCAGCTCGACGGCCCGCTCGGCCATGCCGATGAGCCGCATGCAGTGGTGGATGCGCCCCGGCCCGAGCCGCGCCTGGGCGATGGCGAACCCGCCGCCCTCCTCGCCGATCAGGTTGTCCACCGGCACGCGTACGTCCTCGAACACCACCTCGGCGTGGCCGCCGTGGTCGGCGTCGTCGTAGCCGAAGACCGTCATGCCGCGCCGCACGGTGAGACCGGGGGTCTCACGCGGGACGAGCACCATGCTCTGCTGACGGTGCTTGGGCGCCTCGGGATCGGTCTTGCCCATCACGATGAAGACCCGGCAGCCGGGATTCATCGCGCCGGTGATGAACCACTTGCGGCCGTTGACGACGTACTCCCCGCCGTCCCTCCTGATGGAGGTCGCGATGTTCGTCGCGTCGGAGGAGGCGACGTCGGGCTCGGTCATCGCGAAGGCCGACCTGATCTCCCCGGCCAGCAGCGGCTCCAGGTACTCCTTGCGCTGCCACTCGCTGCCGAACTCCGCCAGCAGCTCCATGTTGCCGGTGTCGGGGGCGGCGCAGTTGGTGGCGGGCGGCGCGATGGCGGGCGACCTGCCCATGATCTCGGCGAGCGGCGCGTACTGCAGGTTGGTCAGTCCCGCGCCGCGTTCACCGGGAAGGAAGAGGTTCCACAGGCCGCGCGAGCGGGCCTCGGCCTTGAGGTCCTCCAGCATCGGCGGCGGGCTCCATCCGCTGCCGGCCGCCTGTTCGTGGAAGGCGTGCTCGGCCGGGTAGACACACTCGTCCATGAACTCCAGCAGCCGTTCCCGGTAGCGGTTCGTGGTCGCGTCGAACCCGAAGTCCATCAGACCTCCATCAGCCCGCGGGCGACGATCGGGGCGACCTGGTCGCCGACCTCGGCGAAGCCCTCCCCCACCGTGAGCCCCTTCGTGTATCGGAAATGGATGCCCTCGGCGATCACCGCGAGCTTGAAGCAGGCGAGGCCGACGTACCAGCCGAGCCGGGACAGGTCGCGGCCGGACGCCTCCCCGTAGTGGGCCGCCAGCTCGGAGCTGGGCGGCACCTCCCCCGCCGAGCCCCGGTCGAGCGAGGAGACCTCGCCGTACAGGAGGAAGAGCGCCAGGTCGGTGAGCGGGTCGCCGAGCGTGGACATCTCCCAGTCGAGCACGGCCCGCACCTCGCCGTCGGCGACGAGCGTGTTGCCCAGCTTGAAGTCGCCGTGCACGATCGCCGGTCTGCCGGAGGCGGGCACGTCGCGGGCGAGCCGCTCGTAGAGGTCGTCGATGCCGGGCACCTCGCGGCTGCGCGAGGCGTCGAGCTGCCGCTTCCACCGGGCGACCTGCCGCTGCAGGAAGCCGTCGGGCCTGCCGAAGTCGCCGAGACCCACGCTCTCGGGGGCGATCGAGTGCAGCTCGGCCAGCACGTCCACCAGCCCGTGGGCGAGAGCCGGCGTGAGCGGCGGCTGCCCGCCCACGACGCACTCCATCACGTAGAAGGGCGCGCCGACGATCTCGGGGTCCCGGCACAGGTGGTAGGTGCGCGGCACCGGGACGCCGGTGTCCTGAAGCGCGCTCATGACCCGGTATTCGCGGCCCATGTCGTGCGCCGTCGCCAGGACGTGCCCGAGCGGCGGCCGCCGCACGACGTAGGTGCTCGTGCCGTCCCTGACGACGTACGTCAGGTTGGACTTGCCGCCCACGATGAGCTCCGCGGTGAGCGGCCCCGCGGTCAGGCCCTCGCGCTGGAGGTGCTCGGCGAGGCGGGTGAGGTCGAGGCCGGGCGGGTCATCGTTCACGCCGTCAGCGTACCGACCAGACGGTATGTGTGTCGACACGGTCACGGCCAAGTGGTCCTCGCCGTTCCGCCCCAAGTGGCCATCCGCTCGCACCGTACGCCGCCGATACCGTCGGGCGCATGACCGCGAAGATGCCCGCGCCGGCCGTGCTCGACGGCCGCGTCGTACGCCTTGAGCCGCTCGCCCCCGGCCACGTGCCCGACCTGTTCGCCGCGGCGCGGGACGAGGAGGTCTGGCGGCACCGGCCGGAACCCGTGCCGCGGGCCGAGGACGACATGCGCCGCCTGGTGGACACGCTGCTCGCCGACCCGCGCACCACCCAGTTCGCGGTGGTCCTCAAGGAGACCGGCCGGGCGATCGGCTCAACCGGCTTCTGGGATGTCGGCGGCTTCAACGAGAGCGTGGAGATCGGCTCCACATGGTATGGCAGGGCCTACTGGCGCACCGCCGTCAACACCGAGTGCAAGGTCCTGCTGCTCGACCACGCCTTCGCTCTGGGGTTCGTCCGCGTGGTGCTGAAGACCGACATCCGCAACCTGCGGTCGCAGGCGGCCATCGAGCGCATCGGCGGCGTGCGGGAGGGCGTGCTCCGGAGGCAGTACCGCCGCGCGGACGGCACCTGGCGCGACAGCCCCCTGTATTCGATCCTCGACGACGAGTGGCCGGCCCACCGCGCCCGCCTCCTGGCCTCCCGCGAATAACACCCCGGCGCCTGTCGATCCGGCGGCCTGTCGTTCGTGTAGGGGGTGAGACCGACGGACGACGGTGAAGGAGACACGGCATGGGCAAGGTCATCGCGATCGAGCACCTGACGCTTGACGGTGTGATGCAGGCGCCCGGAAACCCCGAGGAGGACCTGCGCGGAGGCTTCCGGCACGGCGGCTGGGCGAGCCGGCACCAGGACCCGGCCATGCAGGAGGTCATGGGCCGCCACATGACGAGCGCGTGGTCCCTGCTGGCCGGCCGGACGACCTACGAGCAGTTCGCGGGCTACTGGCCCAAGCAGCCGCCGAACCCGTTCAGCGAGGCTCTCGGCCGCGCCCGGAAGTACGTGGCGTCCGCCACCCTGACCGAGCCCCTCGCCTGGGAGAACTCCGTGCTCCTCGGAGGCGACGCCGCTGACGCGGTGAGCCGTCTGAAGGAGGAGCTGCCGGAGAACCTGGTGGTGTTCGGCAGCGGGGTCCTGGTCCGGTCGCTGCTGTCGCGCGACCTCGTCGACACACTGGTTCTTCTCGTCTACCCGCTTGTGCTCGGCTCCGGCCGCCGGTTGTTCCCGGACTCGGGCTCGGACCTGCCGGCCTTCCGGCTGGTCGAATCGACGGCGACCGGGACGGGAGTGATCGTCACCGTGTACCGGCCCGCCGGACGGTGACCTGGGGTATCCGCGCGATCGCTTCGGGGGCGACCGGCGGCCGGACGCTTCGGCGAGGCCGCCGGGGCTCAAGTGCCGGAGACGACGCGGAGCAGCTCCCGGAAGGCGGCGCCGAGTTCGTCGAGGTCAGGCACGTCCCCCGCCCCCACGATCGCGTCGAACAGCATCCCTTCGACGTAGGCGACCATCTGCCGCCCGTGCCGCACCGGGTCGGGCGAGCCGGCGGCGGCCAGCACCGCGATGGCCTGCTCCCGGAACCGGCGCCCCACCTCGTCGTAGATCTTGCGCAGCTCGGGGCGCCGGCTCGCCTCCAGCGCCAGCTCGTACCGCGCGATCGTGGTCTCCCGGTGCACGGTGATCGCCGCGTGGATCGTCCTCGCCAGGAGATCCGCCAGCGGGGCCACCTCGCCCGCACCCTCGGGCATCCCGCCGTCCGGTGGCGTCGCGGCGGCGAACACGGCCTCCTCGCGCTCGGCGAGCCGGGCCAGCGTGAGCTCCAGCAGCGCCGCCCGTGTGCGCGCGTGGTTCGAGGTGGAGCCCGGCGGCAGCCCCGCCGCCTCGTCCACCGCCCGATGGGTGAGGCCGCGCATCCCCCGCTCGGCCAGGATCGCGATGGCCGCGTCCGCGACGACGGCCGCACGCTGACTGCTCACCCCCTCATCGTAGGGGCGGACTACACCTGTAGTAATCTCACTACAGGTGTAGTAACGGGAGGCGGGCATGGCGCACGCGGTGGTAGTCGGAGCGGGCATCGGCGGGCTGACGGCGGCCCTCGCCCTGGCGCACAAGGGCTGGGAGGTGACGGTCCTGGAACGGGCGGCCTCGGTCGAGCCGGTGGGCGCCGGGCTGGCGGTCGCGCCCAACGCGCTGCGGGCGCTCGACGTGATCGGTGCCGGGGACGACGTGCGGAAGCTCTCCGCCATCCAGGGCCGGGGCGGCGTCCGGCTGCCGGACGGCCGATGGCTGGCGCGGACCACCGCCGAGGACGCCGCCGCCCGGTATGGCGATCCCATCGTGCTGCTCACCCGCGCGGCGCTGGTCGGGATCCTCGCCGGACGCCTGCCGCAGGGCGCCCTGCGGGTGAACCGCCGGGTCGAGTCCGTGGACCCCGCGACCGGCCGCGTCACCGTGGCGGGGGCGGCGGAGACGATCGAGGCCGACCTGGTCGTGGCGGCCGACGGAATCCGATCCCGGACCCGCTCGGCGCTGTTCCCCGGGCATCCCGCACCGGTCTACACGGGCGTGACGAGCTGGCGGGCGATCGTGCCGCTGCCCGGCGTGACCGGGGCCTCGGAGACGTGGGGACGCGGGCTGGTCTTCGGGGTCATGCCACTCGCGGGCGGTCAGGTGTACTGCTACGCCACCGCGGCGGTCCCGGCGGGCCTGCGCGCGGCGGACGAGAGGGACGAACTCCTCCGGTTGTTCGGCCGCTGGCACGACCCGATCCCGGCGCTGCTGGACGCCGCCGACCCCGCGGCCGTGCTCCGCCACGACATCCACAGCCTCGACACCCCGCTGCCCGCCTTCCACATCGGACGGGTCGCGCTGCTGGGCGACGCGGCCCACCCCATGACGCCCAATCTCGGGCAGGGCGCCTGCCAGGCCATGGAGGACGCGGTCGTGCTCGCCGAGCGCGTCTCACCTCGGGGCGATCTCGCCGCGGGGCTTGCCGTCTACAGCAGGGAACGGCTGGCGCGGACGACGCCGATCGTGCGGCGGTCGCGGTCGATCGGCCGGCTCACCCGCTGGCGCAACCCGCTGGCGGTAGCCCTGCGCGACGGCGCGATGCGGGCGGCGGGCCGGTTGGGGCCCGACGTCGCGTCGCGCCAGGGTGACCGCGTCTTCGCCTGGTCACCCCGGAGTTGAGGAGGTCAGGCCACCTCGGACGCGACCACCGGGCCGCCGATCCTGTCCGGCTCGGCCGGTACGGCGGCGGGCTTGGACTGGTCGGGGGTGAGGCGGCCGAGCGTGACCGTCCCGGCGATGAGCAGCCCGGCCGCGAGCAGCGCGGGGACCGCCTTGCCCGCTTCGGTGGGCAGCGACTCGCCCAGCAGCACCGCTCCGGCGGTCACCGAGGTGATGGGGTCGACGACCTGGACCCCGGCGTAGGCGATGCCGAAGTAGCCCACGGCGTACGACTTCTGCAGCAGCACCACGGCGCAGACCAGCAGCACCGGGATGGCCAGGGTGAACCAGTGGAGGAGGTGGCCGAGGTCTCCTTGGAGCCCTCCGCCGACGACCCGGACGAAGGTGGACACGGTAGCGGTGACCGCTCCGGCGCCGACCGCCATCAGCAGCGCCTTCGCCGGGCCCTTCAGCCGCCGGGCCATGGTGAACGTCACGGCCACCACCAGCGCGACACAGCCGATCAGCTCCAGGGCGTGCGCGTCGGACAGGACCGGAGTCACGTTGTGCGCCGGGACCAGCAGCATGAGGCCGAGCAGGCCGACCGCCACCGCGATCGACCCGGCGATCTCGGCCCGGCGCGGGCGTCTGCCGTGCAGCGTCGCGGCGAGCGGCACCGCGAACACGAGGGTCGCCACGCTCACGGGCTGGACGACGACCAGCGGAGCCATGCTGAGCGCCACCGCGTGCAGGGACGCCCCGGTGAAACCGATGACCCCGCCGATCCACCAGCGGGGCCTTCTGACGAGAGCCAGGGTCGCCCCCTCGCTCACCGCTTCGAACTGCTGGAGCGCCGCACCCAGGGCGTATCCCAGCGCGCCGACGAGAGCGATCGCCATTCCCACCCAGGTCATGCGCGCCCGCCGGTGTGTCGAGAAATCACCACGCAAGCTTAGTGGGACCCGGCACGCGTCACGGGAGCCGGTGACACAAGTGGGGCTTTACGGGTCAGCCACCCTGTTACCGTCCTGGATCACCGGGCCCGTTTCAGGACCTCTCGGGACACACGCAGAAAAGGTGGCCCTCCGGGTCGGCGAGCACCACCCAGTCGCCCGGCTGGAACTCCGGCTTGGTCGCCCCGAGCGCGACGTACTCCTCCACCGCAGTGGCCACGTCGGGCACCCGGAAGTCGAGGTGGAACTGCTTGTCCGCGCCGGGCCACGAGGGGGCCTTGCGGTCGGGCACCCGCTGGAAGTAGATGCTCGTCGCGCCGTCGCCGATCCCCGCGTACTCCTCTTCGGCGTACTGCACGGGGAACCCGGTGATCTGGGAGTAGAACTCGGCGAGCTTCTTCGGCTCGGCGCAGTCGATGGTCACGGCGATGAGCTTCGCGATCGTTGTCATGGCGGCCATCCTTCCGCGTATACCTGTCAGGGAGTGTCAGGTAGGGGGCGCCGTGGAAATCGGCGTCACTAGTGGGACCATGAATCGGGCATGTGGAACCAGTCCGGCAAGCGAGTCGTTGGAGCGGATGTGGCACGGGTAGGCGAGTGGATCAAGCGGTTCCTGGACAAACCAGGAAGCGTCGATCTGGCCCCCTTCCAGCGGATCGTGGCCGAGGCCGGCACGCTGGAGGCCGAGGTCTCCCGGCGCGCCGCTCTGCGCCCCGCGGCCGTCGATCCCGGCTGGGTCGGCTCGGCCGACTTCTGCGCCGTGATGCGGGAGGCCGCCCACCGGTCGCTCGGCCAGCGGCCGTACGACGTGCAGCTCGTGGGCATGCTCGCCATGCTGGAGGGCCACGTCGTGCAGATGTCCACCGGCGAGGGCAAGACGCTCGTCGGCGCGCTGACGGCGGCCGGGTCCGCGTTGCGTGGCGCCCGGGTGCACGCGGTCTCGGTCAACGACTACCTCGCCCGCCGCGACGCGGAATGGATGGGCCCGCTGTACGAGACGCTCGGCCTCGCGGCCGGGTGGATCGCCGAGACCTCCACCCCCGAGGAGCGCAGGGCGGCCTACGCCTGCGACGTCACGTACGGAGCCGTCAGCGAGCTGGGGTTCGACGTGCTGCGCGACCGCCTGTGCACGGACCCGGCCGAACTGGTCGTGCCCGCCCCCGACGTCGCGCTGGTGGACGAGGCCGACTCGGTCCTGGTGGACGAGGCCCGCGTGCCGCTTGTGCTGGCCGGCACGGCCGACCCCGGCACGGCGCTGCCCGAGATGGCGGCCCTGGTGCGGCGGCTGTCGCGCGGCTACCACTACACGATCGACGAGGAGGGGCGCAGCGTCTTCCTCACCCCCAAGGGCACCGACACGGTCGAGAAGGCCCTCGGAGTCGACCTCTACGAGCACCCCGGCGTGGTGACCCAGGTCAACCTCGCCCTGCACGCCCACGCACTGCTGACCAGGGACGTCGACTACATCGTGAGAGACGGCCGGGTCCACCTGATCAACTCCTCGCGCGGCCGGGTCGCCGTGCTGCAGCGCTGGCCGGACGGGCTGCAGGCGGCCGTCGAGGCCAAGGAGCACCTGCCGGCGTCGGAGACGGGCGAGATCCTCGACTCGCTCACCGTGCAGAGCCTCATCCGCCGCTACCCGCAGGTGTGCGGCATGACCGGCACCGCGATCGCCGTGGCCGATCAGCTGCGGGAGTTCTACGACCTCAGGATCGCGGTCATCCCGCCCAACAAGCCGTGCGTACGGGTGGACGATCCCGACCGGGTCTTCGCCACGCTGGAGGACAAGGAGCGGGCGCTGCTTGAGGAGATCGAGACCCGGCACGCCGCCGGGCAGCCGATCCTCGTCGGCACGCTCGACGTCGCCGAGTCCGAGCGCCTGGCCGAGGCCCTGGAGACCAGGGGGCTGAGCGCGGCCGTGCTCAACGCGAAGAACGACGCGCAGGAGGCGCAGATCATCGCGAAGGCCGGCCGGCGCGGCGCGATCACGGTCTCCACGCAGATGGCCGGGCGCGGCACGGACATCCGGCTCGGCGCGGGCGACCCGGACGAGGAGCAGGAGGTCGCCGCGCACGGCGGGCTCTACGTCATCGGCACCGGGAGACACGAGAGCAGCAGGCTGGACGACCAGCTGCGCGGCCGCGCCGGACGGCAGGGCGACCCCGGCGGCTCGGTGTTCTTCGTCAGCGGCGAGGACACACTCCTCACCGCGTACGCGCCGGACCAGTCGCTGCCCCCGGCCGGCCGCGACGGCGTCGTGCACGCCGCGGACGCCGCGGGGCTGGTGGCACACGCCCAGCGCGTGGCGGAGGGCGTCAACCTGGAGATCCACCGCAACACCTGGCGCTACACGCGGATCCAGGAGCGCCAGCGGGCGGAGGTGCTGGAGCAGCGCGACCGCGTCCTGCACGGCGACGCGGGGGCGCGTGCCCTGGATCAGGCCTGCCCGGAGCGTTACCGCGAGCTGTGCGAGACGGCGGGCGAGGAGACGGTCGAGCGGGCCGCCCGGCAGATCGTGCTGTATCACCTCGACCGCTGCTGGACCGAGCACCTCGGGTTCCTCGCCGACCTCCGCGAGGGCATCCACCTGCGGGCCCTCGGGCGGATGAACCCGCTCGACGAGTTCAACCGTGAGGCCGTTCCGGCCTACCGGGCGATGCTCGACGAGGTCGGGCGGCGTTCCAAGGAGACCTTCGAGAAGGCCGACGTCACCCGGGACCTCGCGGAGCAGGGTCTCAAGCGGCCCACGGCCACCTGGACCTATCTCGTGCAGGACAACCCGTTCGGCTCGGAGTGGGACCGCGTGCTCAAGCGCGTGGCCGGGTCGCTCAAGCGCCGCAAGCGGTAGAGGTCGGCGGGCCGCCGAGGCGCGGCGGCGACCGCGTCCCGCTACTGCCTGCGGTGGCGGCCCTGCTGGTGCGAGCCTCTATGGGCGTGGGCGTGGGCGTGGGCGTGGGCGGGCCGGCTCAGCACGGCCTTCGCGCCCACGGCGACGAGCGCGCACACCACGATCGCGACCGAGAAGGCGGGAGCGGCCGCCTCTGCCGGCTGTCCGTCCACGGCAGACACGGGGACGAACGCGGGGGAGGCCGTCACCTGGCCGTGCCTCGCCGCCTTCACGGTCTTCTGCGCGGTCGTCGGGGTGCTCTTCTGCGTGGTCTTCCCGGCGGCGGTCAGGGCGGGGTTCGCGGAGAGGTTCACAGAAGAGCTCGCGGCAGGGGTGACGGCGGCGTTCGCGGCAGGGTTCGCGGCGGCCTCGGCCTGCGTGTCCGGCGAGGCGGGCATGTCCGGCGTGTCCGGCACGTCCGCTGAGACGGGCGTGTCCGGCGCAACGGCCGCGGAGGCGGCGGAGGCCGGGCTCTCCTTCACGCCGGCCGTGGGCAGGGGGGCGGAGTCCTGCGGCGCGACGGCAGCGGAAGCGGCAGCAGCGGCAGTGGGGGCCGCAGCGGGGGCGGGAGCCCTGGTGGGGCAGGGCGGCGGAGGCTTCGGCTGGTCCTTGACCCCGTACGCGCCCGTGGAGAAGGGCTTGGGCTCTCCCGTCTTGCCGCGGCCCTTGCCCCACTGGGTGATCACGTACTTCACCGGGATGTGGCCGAGCCCGCCCGAGTCCTCGACGGTGAGCGAGCCGGTGTCCCATTTGCCGCCGGTCAGGTCGGCGAACGTCTTGCCGTCGAGGTCGAGCATGACCCCGCTGCTGGAGGGAACGCCGGGGCCGCGGTCACCGATGAAGAAGTCGGCCTTCTTCCCCTTGTAGACCACATAGCCCTTGGTGCCCATCGGCCAGCTCGGGCTGGCGGCCAGGCCCTCCTGCATCGGCTCGCCCGACGCGGGGGCGCCGGTGTCGCCGTTGACGCCCGACCCGTCGTCCCAGAAGTACGACGCGGTCGTCTTGCCGGTGTACAGGACGGTGCGGCCCTCGGCGGTCGGGCAGCCGACCTCGGGAACGGCGGCCGCGTCGGCGCCGTCGGTGGATGTGTGCTGGGAGCCCGCCGGAACGGAGCGGGCGGAGGCGTCCTGCCGATGTGGGGACACGGCGAACGCGTGGTGCGTCTCATCCTTCGCCGGGCTCATCTGCTCCCGGAGGACGTTCTGAGGGTCCGCGTAGCTGGAAATGGGGGATCTCCTGACTGGTCACGGCTGGGTAACCGGACACTAAGCCAAGAACACCCCAAATCTCGACATCTGAGGCGAAAGTTTTACTTTCTGGACGAACTCCCCATCAAGTGGCAAAGTCAGACATGACGCGCCCCCCTTCCCCGGGGGCCGGAGAGGGAAGGAGGACACGCCACGTATCGGGATCAGGACGAGAGCAGGCGAGCCCGCAGCCCGGCCCCGAAGGCGGTCGGGGTGCCGTTGTAGTCGCTGATCAGTGACGGGCCGGTGGAGCAGTCCCAGGCGTTCCAGGTCCAGCCGAGGTAGGACAGGCCCTTGGCGTCGAACCAGTTCATGACCTGGTCGATGAACCCGTGCGAGCAGGTGTTCTCACCGATCTCCCCGGCCACCAGCGGGACCTGGGCCGCCACCGGCGCGAGCTGACTGTCCCAGCACGAGGCGCTGACGCAGGAGTTGAAGTTGTACACGTGCCACGCGGCGGCCAGGTTGTTCCGCGAGTCCGTGGGCTTGTACTGCAGCCACTGCGACAGGTCGTTGGAGTAGGCCAGGCCGCCCAGCATGATGATGTTGGTCGCACCGGTGCCCCGCACCGCGTTCACCAGGGACTGGAAGCCCGCCACCTGGTAGGGGATGCCGGAGCAGGTGCCGCCGTCGCGCCAGCAGGCCCACCCCGAGGCGGCGCTCCCGGTGGCGCGCTCCGGATAGGGCTCGTTGAACAGGTCGAACACGACCTCGTCACGGCCCTTGAACGCGTTCGCCACCCCCGTCCAGAACTGCGGGGCGTACTGCGCGTCCGGCATCGGCTTCTGGCAGGAGGCGTGGACGTCGGAGCAGCCCGAGGAGTTGCCGGTGTACTGACCGTAGTTCCAGTGCATCTCGACGATCGGGGTGATGCCCTTGGCGACCAGCCGGTCGACGTACGCCTTGACCTCGTTCTGGTAGGCGGCGCCGCCGTAGGAGGACTGGATGTTGCTCAGGCCGAGCCAGCACTCCTCGTTCAGCGGGACGCGGACCGCCCGGACGTTCCACGCCTTCATCGCGTCGATCGCCGCGTTGTCGACCGGGCCGTCCCAGACGCCGCGGCCCTGGACGCACATGAACTCACCTCCCGACCGGTTGACCCCCAGCAGCCGGTACGGCGTGCCGGTCGCGGCGTTCACGATCTTGTTGCCCGACACCTTCAGCTTCGGCGCCGTCCCGGTGGACGGGCTGGCGGAAGGACTGGGCGACGGACTGGGAGACGGACTGGGTGATGTCGAGGGCGAGGGGCTGGGCGAGGGACTGCGCGACGGGCTCGGCGACGGGCTCGGCGACGGGCTGGGCGAGCGGGAAGGCGAGGCCGACGGGGACGGCGACGGCGACGGCGTGCCGCCGTTGCAGGCGACGCCGTTCAGCGCGAAGCCGGTCGGCGCCGGGTTGCTTCCGGACCAGGATCCGTTGAAGCCGATGCTGGTCGAGCCGCCGGTGGACAGGGACTTGTTCCAGTCCATCGCCGTCGCGGTCACGGTGCTGCCCGACTGGCTCCAGGTGGCCGACCATCCCTGGGTGACCTTCTGACCGCTGTCGGGGAATGTGAAGGTGAGCGTCCAGTCGCTCAGGGCGTCGCCCAGGTTCTGGATGCCCAGGTTGGCGGACATGCCGCCCGGCCACTGGCTGGCCGTGTAGGTGACCGTGCACGCCACCGCGGCCTGGGCCGCCGGCGTGTTGCCCACGGCGAGTCCGCCTGCGGCGATCAGCCCCAGGGCGGTGAGGATCGCGCCTCTGCGTCGCATGCTCCGTCCTTCCATAGAAGACCGGAGCGAAGCGTCGTGAACTAGACCGGTTAAGTCAAAGGTGCGCCGGGCGCCACCCCCGCTGAGCTGGGCGCGCCCGCCGCGCACAGGTGAAATTTTCAGCCGGGATCCGGCCCGGCGCGCCGCCTCAGGGGCGCCCGCCGCCGGCCGCCGTCAGGACGCCCCCGCAGCGCTCGACTCCCTGACGAAGTGCCCGCGGCAGTGGGTGCAGCAGAAGCCGTGGGTCTGCCCGTCGCGCTCCAGGATCACCGCCTCTCCCAGCGGCACGGTGGCGCCGCAGACCGGGTCGACGACCATGCCGTCCGGCACCTGCGCGGCCGATCCGGTCTTGGCCTCCTCGATCAGGGCGAGGAAGTCCGGGGATCGCCACACCCGCCCGCGCAGGCCGTAGCCGCCCTCCGGAAGACCGATCACATTCACCACGACACGCGGCTCGGAGCGCCCCTCCGCCTCCGCGAGTTCGGCGGTGATCCGGGAGACGAGGTGCTCGCTCATCTCCCTGCCCCACAGCCCGACGATGACGTTCACCACATACCAGGGGTCCTGGGAGCCGTCGAGCAGGGTGTCGCCCGCGATCCAGATCTCCTCCTCACGGACCACCACGTGGGAGAGCGAGTCGAACAGATCCATGACACCGGGGTCCACGGCGGGGGTCGTGCCGTCGCCGGGCGACAGCAGACTCCGCGCCGTGAGCCGCCGGGCGAGCACCCGGCGCTCCCACTCGTCGAACATGCCCTTGGGCACCAGCAGCTCGACAAACAACATCGTCGCTCCGTCCTTCCCGGGAAGGGTCTCTGGGAAGATCGTGCCGCGACGAATCCGCGCTGTCGTCGCACCGGGGAGGGCTCTCCCGACTACCGTGCCGGACGCACTGGGCGGGCGCGCTACGCCGCAGGGAGTAGTCCGCTCCCACCCCGTCCTGCGCCTGCGTGCTCCTGGCTATGCCTGGTCGCCGCGCAGGACGGCGGCGGGGATCGGGATGGCGGGGAACGGGTTGTCCGGCAGGAGGATCAGCCGGCGCGGTGTGCGGGTGCGCTCCGTGGCGTCCAGGTGCAGCAGGGCCGTCCCGATGCCCGCGGCTCCCACCATGTATCCGGTGTCGGCCGTGACCTCCCCCGGCCGCAGCCGCCGATAGGCCTGATACCAGCGGAAGCCGGCCTCGTCGCCCGCGGTCGCGCGCCCGATGAGGTCGATCGCGAGCGTGCGCGCGAAGTCGAGGTACGGCTCGTGCCCCGTGGCCGCGTACAGGCCCACGAAACACTCGATCAGCCCGGCCGTGCCGCAGCACAGGCAGGCCACGTCCCAGTGACCCGAGGGCCGGGCGCCGGGCACGCCGCTGTGCATGATTCCGTGCGCGAGCCGTTCCATCCAGTCGAGATCGCCCGGGTCGCCGGTGACCCGGTGCAGCTCGTGGAACATGCGGGCCACGCCGGCGGATCCGGAGCAGAAGCCGAGGTAGTGGAGCCGGCGCCCCTGCGGGATATGGTGCGGCACGAGCGCGCACCTGTCGGTGACCTCGCTGACCGTGCGGACGAAGTCGGCGCCCCTGCGGGCCGCCGCCAGGAACCGCTCGTCGCGGGTCACGCCGTACAGGCGGGCGAGCAGGAACGCCGTGCCCGCCGTCCCGGACAGGAACCCGGGGGTGACGGCGTCCACGGGCAGGTCGGGGACGGCGTCGCCGCCGAAGCGGTGCCCGGGGACGACGAGACCCGCGATGCGCTCCCCCGCCTCGATGGCCACCTCCTCGTACGCCGGGACGCCGAGGATGCCGGACGCGTGCAGCAGCGCGAGCACGATCCCCCCGTCACCGCGTTGCGCCGGGTCACCGGTCCAGCCGATGCCGTCGCCGAGGGGCCGGGCGTCGCGGACGAGGCGGTCGGCGGCGGCGCGGGCCGCTCCGAAGATCTCCTCGTCGCCCGTCGCCCACCCCGTCTCCGCCATCGCGAAGATCAGACCGGCGCGCCCGTGGTAGAAGGTCGGGTCGCGCTGCTCGGGCCAGGTGACGGCGAGTCTGCGCGCTCCCGCGAGCGCGTCCTGGAGGTACGCCTCGTGGCCGGTGGCGGCGGCGAGTTCGAGGAAGAACAGCACGATACCGGCCGCGCCGGCGTAGAGGGACGCGACGTCACCGGCCCCGGCCGACCGTCCCCGGGGATCGGGGTTGGCCCGCCATCGCCGTCCCAGGTCGTCGTCGATCGCCGCCGACCGCACCCAGCGCGCGGCCGTGACGGCGGCGGTGACGGGTGTCTCGCGGGGCCAGGTGCTCATCACCCCAGTCTCCCACAAAGCTGGTAGGAAATTAAGGCTACTGCTCTTCCACTCGGAAGCCTACGGGGAGTCGTGCGCCCATCACACCGTCCGCGGGGAAACGTCCGGGTGAGGCGCCGCGAGAACCGGGGTCGGCGGCGGTGCGGACGGGAGTCCGAGCAGCGTCCTGGCGTGGGCGATCGCGGCCGGCGTGTCCGGAAAGACGAGCCCGTCGCGGCGGAGGTGGTCGGCCACCCCGAGCCCGCCGAGGACCTCGTCGTGGCCCGGCCGGATGCCCGACAGCAGCACGGTGATCCCTTTCCCCTCCAGCCGCCTGATCGCGTCGCCGAGGACGCCCGCGCCGGTGGCGTCGATCGTGGACACCCGCGACATGCGCAGGATGACCACCCGCACGTCGGCGACCTCCGACAGCTCGAGCAGGAAGCGGTGGGCCGCGCCGAAGAACAGCGGGCCGTCGAACCGGTAGGCCACGATGTGCTCGGCCAGCAGGCGCCGTTCCTCGTCGCCGTGGTCGCCGGTCTCCAGCGGGACCTGCTCGATCTGCGCGCTGCGCGCGACGGCCCGCAGGGCGAGCACGATCGCGACGCCGACGCCGACCGCGACCGCGGTGACGAGGTCGAAGACGACGGTGACGGCGAAGGTGAGGACCATCACCGCGGCGTCGCCCCGGGTGGAGCGGGCGATGGCGCGCAGCGAGCCGACCTCGACCATGCGGACCGTCGTGGCCAGCAGGACACCGGCCAGCGCGGCCAGCGGGATCCGCCCGACGAGGCCGCTCGCGCCGAACACGATGACGGCCAGCACGACGGCGTGCGCGAGAGCGGCCAGGCGGGACCGCGCGCCCGAGCGGACGTTCACCGCCGTACGGGCGATCGCGGCGGTGGCGGGGATGCCGCCGAACAGCGGCGAGACGACGTTCGCCAGGCCCTGCCCGAACAGCTCGCGGTCGGGGTCGTGCCGCTCCCCCACGCTCATGGCGTCGGCGACCGAGGCGCACAGCAGGCTCTCGAGGGCCCCGAGGGCGGCCACGGCGAGGGCCGCCGGGAGCAGCGAGGTGACGGCGCCCGGGTCGAGGAAGCCGATCGACGGCGCGGGCAGCCCGGCCGGCAGCGTTCCGATGCGGGCGACGTCCAGCCCTGCGGCCTCGGCCACGACCGTGGCGACCACGACCGTGAGGAAGGAGAACGGCACCGCGGGCCGCCATCGCGCGCCCAGCAGCATGACCCCGGCGACCACGAGCGCCATCGCGATCGGCACCGGATGCGGGTCGCGCGCGAAGTTCGCGAGCGCGTTCCCCGCCGCCTGCCACACCCGCTCCCCCTCGCCGGTCACGCCGAGTGCCGCGGGCACCTGCTGGAGCGCGATGACGACGGCGATGCCCGCCGTGAACCCTTCGATGACGGGGATGGGCATGTAGCGGGCGTACCTGCCGACCCGGGCCAGCGCGAGCACCAGGAGCACGATCCCGGCGAGCAGGCCGACCGCGAGCACCCCGCCCGGGCCGTGACTGTGCACGATCGGGACGAGGACGACGGTCATGGCCCCCGTGGGCCCCGACACCTGGAGGTTGCTGCCGCCGAAGACGGCGGCGATCGCGCCCGCGACGACGGCGGTGGCCAGGCCGGCCTGCGCGCCCAGCCCGGAGCCGACCCCGAAGGCCAGCGCGAGCGGCAGGGCCACCACCGCGACCGTGAGCCCGGCGATCAGGTCGCGGCCGGGGCTGCGGCGGGCCGGTCGCCAGTCGGCGGGCGAGGGCAGCAGCCCGGCGATTCGGCCGTACAGCCGCTCGGCCGCGCCGGTCACTCGGCCGCCTCCGCCTGAAGCTCGGCCAGCAGCTCGCCCTGGCCGGTGATCATGTCGGTGAGGATCCGCCGGGCCGCCGCGAGCAGGTCCACGACGTCGGGCGTGGCCAGCGAGTAGACCACCGTGCCGCCCTCCCTGACCGCGCCGACCAGACCGGTGCGGCGCAGCACGGCGAGCTGCTGGGACAGGTTCGACGCCTCCACCTCGATCTCGTTGAGTAACTCGCGGACCGGGCGAGGCCCGTCCCGGAGGAGTTCGAGCACGCGGATGCGCACCGGATGTCCCAGGGTGCGAAAGAAGTCGGCCTTGGCCTGATAGAGCGGGACGGGCATCGGGCTCACTCCGCCTCTTCCTCCGCCTCCGGGTTGATCCCGTGGTCGGCGGCCAGACGCTTCAGGTTGTCCAGCCGGCCCGAGGCGATCTGGACGCCGTGCTCGTCGCCGCTCTCGCGTGCCCGCCGCAGCTCCTCGCGCGCCTCCGCGAGCCGGGCGCGCAGCTCCGCCGTGAACTCGTGCATGTCGTCTTCTCCTCCGTCGGCGGAGCTCAGGATATTCACAACATGAAGAATTCTTCAATTCAGCAGCACCGCAACCGCGTCGAGCGGCGTGAGACGGGTTCAGGCGGGGCGCGGCGTGAAGGAGCGCTGGTCACGCCGCAGCGGATGACCCTCGGGGATCTCGACCAGCACGATCGGCAGGCCGTCGGGGTCCTCGATCCACATCTCCACCAGCCCCCACGGCTCCAGCCGGGGCGGGCGGGACACCGGCACCCCGGCCTCCACCAGCCGGGCGTGCTCCCTCTCGACGTCGCGCACCTGCAACCAGATCGCGGGCCCCTCCCGCACGTCGCCGGTGCGCGGCGAGACCTCGACGAACCCCTGCCCCAGGAAGAACACCACCCCGGGGTCCTCGGCCGGGCCGAACTCCCGGTTGACGGCCAGGCCCAGGAGGTCCCGGTAGAAACGACGGCTCGCGGTCCGGTCGGCCGCGCGCAGGAGTATTCGGCTGCTCAGCACTTCCACGTGACGGTCGTGCCCATTCTGGGCATGCGGTTGGGGATGGATTACGGCAAGCGGCGGCCAAGGCTTCCGGGCCCTTAGTCCTACCGTTGAGCGACGGAGGTCGGTGCCGCCGGAGGGGCCGGGAACGGCACACTGGTCGCCGACACCCGTTGTGGATCATCGTGGAGGTTCGCATGACTGAAGACACGGCTCCCGCCGGCATGCCGCGCCTGACCAAGCTCGACCACGAGGAGTGCCTGCGGCTGATCTCGCCCGGCGGCGTGGGCAGAGTCGCCTTCAACAACCCGGCCGGGCCCGTGGTCCTGCCGGTCAACTACACGATCGAGCAGGGCGCCGTCCTGTTCCGCACCGCTCTCGGCGGCCCGATGGACTCCGACCTGCGCACGGGGATCGAGGGGGCCGACTTCATGGTGGCCTTCGAGGTGGATCACATCGACGAGAGCACCCGGGAGGGCTGGAGCGTGCTCGTGCGCGGCGGGGCCCACCACATCACCGGCGACGTGAACAAGAGCGCCGTGGAGTCGTGGCCGGGCGGCGACCGTCCGCTCTACATCCGGATCTCGCCCAACGAGGTCAGCGGCCGGCGCATCCAGCACATGTGATGGACGCCTGGGTCGTGGCCCGGCCGGGGCCCGTCGCGACGCGGCCGCTGGAGCGGGCCGTGCTGCCGGACCCGGTGCCCGGGCCCGGGGAACTGCTGGTCCGCGTCGAGGCGTGCGCGGTCTGCCGCACCGACCTGCACCTCGCCGAGGGCGACCTCCCCCCGAGACGCCTTCGTACGGTTCCCGGGCACGAGGTCGTGGGACGCGTGGCGGGGCTCGGCCCGGACACGCCGGGACCGCCGGTCGGCAGCCGCGTGGGAGTGGCCTGGCTCCGCTCGACCTGCGGCCGGTGCCGCTACTGCCTGCGCGGCGCGGAGAACCTGTGCCCGGCGTCCACCTACACCGGCTGGGACGCCGACGGCGGGTACGCGCAGCTGCTGACCGCCCCCGCGGCGTACGTCTACCCGCTGCCCGAGGACGCCCCGGCCGAGACGCTCGCCCCGCTGCTGTGCGCCGGGATCATCGGATATCGCGCGCTGGCCCGCGCCGACCTGCCTCCGGGCGGACGGCTCGGCGTCTACGGGTTCGGCGCCTCGGCCCACCTGACCGCCCAGATCGCGATCGCCGAGGGCGCGACCGTCCACGTGATGACGAGGTCGCCGGCGGCCAGGGAGCTCGCGCTCCGGCTGGGCGCCGCCTCCGCCGCGGGCAGCGCCGACCCGCCGCCCGAGCCCCTGGACGCGGCCATCCTGTTCGCGCCGGTCGGCGACCTCGTGCCGGTCGCGCTGGCCGCGCTCGACCGGGGCGGCACGCTCGCGGTGGCGGGTATCCACCTCACCGACATCCCGGTGCTGAACTACCAGCGCCACCTGTTCCAGGAGCGCACGCTGCGCAGCGTCACGGCCAACACCCGTGACGACGGGCGGGAGTTCCTGCGGCTGGCGGCCCTCCACCATCCGCGGGTCACGACGACGCCCTACCCCTTCGACGGCGCCGGACAGGCGCTGGCCGACCTGGCCGCCGACCGGGTCGAGGGGGCGGCCGTCCTGCTCATGGACAGGTGACGGACGGCACCGGCTCCAGGTGGAACAGGCCGCCCTTCACGTCCGCCGGGTCGTCGGCCTGGTCGCCGGCCGGACGCGCCCTCCTCCCGGCCAGCGCCATCAGCACGTCGGTGGTGGTGACCAGGCCCCACAGGACGTCGTCCGGGCCGAGCACGGGGACCGCGCCGCAGTCGGCGTCGGCCATCAGCGCGGCGACCTCGGACAGCGGGGCGTCCGGGGCGACCCGGGGACAGCGCCGCCCCTCCACGAGCGTGCGCACCACCGCCTGCGACTGCTCGGCGGGGCCGCCCGACCAGTGCGCGGCCACGTCCTCCCGCCCGAGCACGCCGACGAGCCGGCAGCAGGCGTCGACGACCGGGAGGTGGTGGACGCCGGCCCGCCACATGAGCTCCCAGGCCATCAGCGGCGACTCCTCCGGCTCAACCGTGACGAGCGCCCGGGTCATCACCTCGGCCGCGGTCGTGGTCTCGACGCTCATCGGTCCCGCCCGCCTTCCGCCGGGCCGGTCCGCCGGAGCGCGCCCGCGGGGACGGCCCGGCCCACGTCGTCGATCTCGTACGTGATGGAGGAGTCGACGTCCACCACACCGTCCGCCTGCCAGACCTCTTCCATCAGGGCGCGGAGCTGGGAACGCCGCTCCACGTCGCCGTCGAGGTGGACGATCCCGTCCTCGACCCGTACGGCGCAGTGCCGGGCGTAGCGCGAGGCCACTTCGAGAATGTCGTCGCGGAGGTCCTCCGGGGGCCGGCAGAACGCTCTGATCAGGTCGGACCGTTTGACCAGCCCGGTGATCCGGCCGGTCTCCCCGTCCACCACGGGCAGCTCCTTGATCCCGTTGCGGTGCATGAGACAGGCCGTCTGCCGCAGCGGGGTGTCCTCGGTGACCGTGATCGCGGGGCTGCTCATGATCTGGGCGGCGCGGTGGCCGCTCGCCTTCCTGCGCTCCCTGTGCCGGGACGGCCCCTCGACGATCAGATCGGCGGGCCGTCTGTCGAGGTCCTTGAGCAGCAGGTCGTCGTCGCTCACCATGCCGATCACCCGCCGGTCCCCGTCCACGACAGGGACGGCCCCGACATGGAACCGGCACATGGCGGTGACCACGTCGGAGAACGAGGCCGTCGCCTCGACGGCGACGACGAACCGGTTCATGACGTCGCGGACGGTCATCGGCATGGCGACCTCCTTCGTCCCCCCGATCACGGCCACGCCCCGACAACGGCCACGCTCCGATCACGGCCACGCCTCCAGCCTTGGCCATGACCGGAGGCGGGGCGACCGGCGAACGTCCCCCTACGGTGGGACCTATGTCCCAGGTGTGCCATTCAGCCGAGAGCCGCCAGTACCGTGTGAGTTGTGCAGAATGCCGCGATCCTCACCGTCGATGACGATCCTTCCGTCTCCCGGGCGGTGGCTCGTGACGTACGCCGCCGATACGGCGACCGCTACCGGGTGATCCGAGCCGAGTCCGGCTCCAGCGCGCTCGACGCGCTACACGAGATCAAGCTGCGCGGCGAGCAGGTCGCCGTCATGCTGGCCGACTACCGGATGCCCCAGATGAACGGCATCGAGTTCCTCGAAGCGGCCATGGACGTCTTCCCGCTGGCGCGCAGGGTGCTGCTGACCGCCTACGCCGACACCGACGCGGCCATCAGCGCGATCAACATCGTCGACCTCGACCACTACCTGCTCAAGCCGTGGAACCCGCCGGAGGAGAAGCTCTACCCGGTGCTGGACGCGCTGCTGGAGGCCTGGCTCGCCACCCCCGCCGTGACGATGCCGGAGACCAAGGTCGTGGGTCATCGCTGGTCGGCGCACTCGTTCACGGTGCGCGACTTCCTCGCCCGCAACCTCGTGCCGTACCGCTGGCTGCGGGCCGACGAGGCCGAGGGCGGACGCCTGCTGACCGCCGCCGGGATGAGCGAGGCGGACGTGCCGGTGGTGATCACCACGGACGGCAAGGCCCTGGCGCGGCCCACGGAGGCCGACCTCGCCGCGCACGTCGGCATGGCCACCACCCCGGCCTCGGACCTCTACGACCTCGCCGTGATCGGCGCGGGCCCCGCCGGCCTCGGCGCCGCGGTGTACGGCGCGTCCGAGGGACTGCGCACCCTGCTCGTGGAGCAGCGGGCCACCGGCGGTCAGGCCGGGCAGAGCAGCCGGATCGAGAACTACCTGGGCTTCCCCGACGGGGTCTCCGGCGCCCAGCTCACCGACCGCGCCCGCAGGCAGGCGCTGAAGTTCAACACCGAACTGCTCACCACCCGGGAGGTCGTCGGCCTCGAACGGAGCGGTTCGGCCACCCTGCTGCACTTCGGCGACGGCACCGCCGTGACGGCGCACACGATCGTGCTGGCGACCGGCGTGTCCTACCGGCTCCTGGACGCGCCCGGCCTGGCCGACCTGACCGGCCGGGGCGTCTTCTACGGCGCCGCCGCCACCGAGGCCCCGAGCTGCGCCGGGGAAGAGATCTACATCGTCGGCGGCGCGAACTCGGCCGGGCAGGCGGCGGTGTACTTCTCCCGGTACGCCGGCAAGGTGCACATCCTCATCCGGGGAGACGACCTCACCCGGTCGATGTCGCAGTATTTGATCGATCAGATCGAGGCCATCCCGTCGATCGAGGTCCATCCGCGCACGCAGGTGGTCGGCGGCGAGGGCCGCGACCACCTGGAGCGCCTGATCCTGTGCGACGGGCGGACCGGCCTGACGACCACCGTGGCGACGTCGTGGCTGTTCGTCTTCATCGGGGCGGAACCGCGCACCGAATGGCTCGGCGACGTTGTCGCCCGCGACGCGTCCGGCTACGTGCTGACCGGCTCCGACCTGCTGGCGGACGGCCGCCGCCCGGCCGGATGGACGCCGTCCAGAGACCCCTATCACCTGGAGTCGAGCATGCCCGGCGTCTTCGCGGCGGGCGACGTGCGGGCCGGATCGGTCAAGCGCGTCGCCTCGGCCGTCGGCGAGGGCGCCATGGCGGTCTCGCTCGTCCACCGTTATCTGGAGGCTCCATGACCGACCATCCGCATGAGCCGACGCTGCCGCCGGACGAGCTGCGCACGCTGTTCCTGTTCGAGGCGCTGAACGACGCGCAGCTCGCGCGGTTGTCGGAGGCGGGCCGGGTGGAGCGGCGGCTCGCCGGAACCCGCGTCTACGAGGAGGGCGACCCCGCCACCTGCTTCTTCGTGCTGCTGGGCGGCACGGTAGCGATGAGCAGGCGGGTGCAGGGCGACGAGGTCGAGGTGAGCCGCACCGCCCAGCGCGGCGTGTACGGCGGCGCCACCCAGGCGTACATCGCCGGCGAGTTCTCCCAGCTCTACATGAACACGCTGACCGCGGTCACCGAGGCGGAGTTCTTCGTGGTGCCGGCCGAGGTGATCGCCACGTGTGTGCGCGAGTGGTTCCCGATGGCGATGCACCTGCTGGAGGGGCTGTTCCTCGGCATGCGCGCCACCCAGACGATCGTCGGCGAGCGGGAGCGGCTGCTCGCGCTCGGCTCGCTGTCGGCCGGCCTGACGCACGAGCTGAACAACCCGGCGGCCGCCGCCGTGCGGGCGACGTCGGCGCTGCGCGAGCGGGTGGCGGGCGTGCGGCACAAGCTCGCCATGATCGCTGACGGGCGGCTGGACGGCAGCCAGTTGCACGACCTCGTGGAGCTCCAGGAGGACGCGGTCAAGCGGTCGGCCGCCGCCCCCGACCTCACGCCGCTGGCACGCTCCGACGCCGAGGACGCGGTCGCCGACTGGCTGGACGAGCACGACATCGTCGGCGGCTGGGACCTGGCGGCGACGCTGGTGGCCGGCGGCCTCGACGCGTGCTGGCTCGACCAGATCGCCGACGCGGTGGGCGAGGAGAACCTGGAGTCCGCGGTCCGGTGGCTCACCTACACGGTGGACACCGAGCTGCTGATGTGCGAGATCGACGACGCGGTCAACCGGATCTCCGGCCTGGTCGCCGCCGCCAAGCAGTACTCCCAGCTCGACCGCGCCCCGCACCAGACGGTCGACGTGCACGACCTGCTCGACGCCACGCTGACCATGATGCAGGGCAAGATCCCCGCGGGCGTTCGCACGGTCAAGGAGTACGACCGGTCGCTGCCGCCCGTCCCCGCGTTCGCCGCGGAGCTCAACCAGGTGTGGACCAACCTCATCGACAACGCGCTCGGCGCGATGGACGGCACGGGCACGCTGACCCTCGGCACCCGGCGGAAGGACGGCTACCTGATCGTCGAGGTCGGCGACACCGGCCACGGCATCCCGCCCGAGGTCCGGCCCCGCATCTTCGAGCCGTTCTTCACCACCAAACCCGTCGGCGAGGGCACCGGCCTGGGTCTGGACATCTCCTATCGGATCGTGGTCAACAAGCACCATGGGGACATCAGGGTGGATTCGCGTCCGGGCGACACACGGTTCCGGGTCTACCTGCCCGTGGACCAGGCCGCCCCGCGGGCCGCCCGATAAGGCCGCCCGATAAGGCCGCTCGACAAGGCCGGCCGTGCGGCCCGGTCGTACAGTGTGGGCATGGGCATGGTCAGCACCGTGGGTCTCGTCCTGCACCCGCAACGCGACTCCGAGGAGGCGATCGAGACGATCGTCGAGTGGGCGCGCAAGCGGGACTGCGCGGTGCTGGGACTGCCCGACGAGGTCGGGCGCATCGACTGCAATGCGATCGCGGTGGACACCCCGGCCCTGGTCAGGCGGTCCGACCTGCTCGTCAGCCTCGGCGGCGACGGCACGATGCTGCGCACGATGCGCCTGATCGCCGGGCGGCCGACCCCCGTCCTCGGGGTCAACCTGGGACGGCTCGGCTTCCTCGCCGAGATCGACGTGGACGAGCTGGCGCCCGCGCTGTCCGCGATCGACGAGCACAGATACACGGTCGAGCCGCGCATGGCGGTCCGGGCGACCGGCCACGACGGCCGGATGGTGACCGCGTTCAACGACATCGCCCTCGTCCGCATCCCCGGCGACGGGCTCGCGGCCGTGGCCGTCTCCGTCTACGGTGAGCCGTTCGTCCGGTACGCCGCCGACGCCGTGATCGTCTCCACCTCGACCGGATCAACCGCGTACAACTTCTCGGCGGGAGGCCCGATCGTCTCCCCCTCCGTCGAGGGGTTCCTCGTCGTCCCGGCCGCCGCCCACTCGGCGTTCAACCGGGCGCTGGTCCTGTCGGCCGACGAGGAGGTGACGCTCGATGTGCTCCCGACCAGCGGGCAGCTCGCCCTGGAGGTCGACGGCACCATCGGCGGTCACCTGTCCCCCGGCGACCGGCTCACGGTGACCGCGTTGCGCGCCGCCGCCCGCGTCGTACGGCTCGGGACGACCACCTTCTACGAGCGGGCCCGCCGCAAGCTCCGCGTGAACGGCAGCGCCGAGGTCGACTGAGCCGCCGGTCCATACGTCCGCTGCCGACGCCCGGGGCAGCGAGAGGGCTACCGAGTTGCGGGCTAGTGCTCCGGCTTTCAGGCTGGGGGTGAAGGCCCGCGTGGCAGGGCCGCCAAGGCCCGAGCGTGCCCTGACGGATGCTCCTATGGATGTCAAGCTGCGAGTTTTTGATCATTTGGTGTGGTGATGATCCGGTAGAGCTCGCGGGCGACGTAGCGTTTGAGGCAGCGGATGATCTCTTTTTTGGAGAGTCCGTCTTTGG
>NZ_VIRL01000016.1 GCF_006874465.1 Microbispora bryophytorum
GGCCGGCGAGGGTGGTGAACAGGCCGCCGAGGGTGTGGTCGGCGGTGCCCTTGAGGAAGCCGGCGGTGGGGCTGGCGCCGTTGGTCCAGGCCTTGGCGGCGGGGGTGGCCAGGCCCCAGCCGAACAGTTTGTCCAGGAAGGCCCACAGGAACACCCAGCCGATGGCGATGCGGGCGGCGGCCCACACGTAGCGGACCGGGCCGGCGGTGGTGGCGGGGATCGTGTCGCCGTGTGTGCGGGGGGCGGGGACGGTGACGGCGGTGGGAGCGGCGTCGTGGAGGCGGTGGTTCCTCTGGTTGCGCTCTTGGGTGGTGGCCATGACCGGCCCCTTTCAACGTCTTTGCTCTCTTGGTGACGTCTCAAGGAAACCGCGATCGCCGGGTGTGCCACAGGAGCCGTACGGCACGCTCCGGCCGTCCCGAAGTCCCGTGATCGCGGGACCTTCGGCCCAACGGGTTCCCCGGCTGAGGAATGCCGGCGGAACGGATGACGCGGGACCCGTACGGAAAGGTCCATGGGCCCTGCCCGGCCGGTCCGGCAGCCGGGCACCGTTGGACGAGTCCGGCGGTGCGACCGGTCCTCGGCGCTCTGGAGGATCGACGCGCAGTGGGCAGGCACGGCGCGGTGCCTCAAACGCCGGTAGAGGCTCTCGTCGGCTTGCGCAAAAGCCGGTCGCGGCGCTGCCTCCGGTGCACGCGCGGGGGTACCAACCCACCAGTCCGTGGTTTCCGAGGAGGGGAATCCTCCCATGAGCACAATGACCGAGCACCATCCGCACACGGAACACGATCACCGGCATGGGCCGGAGTGCGGCCATGTCGCGGTGCCGCACGGCGACCACGTGGACTACGTCCACGACGGCCACCTGCACCGGGTGCACGAGAACCATGTCGACGAGTGCGAGGCGAGCGGGCACGCCGTGCACGACGTGCACGATCACGAGCACGGGCCCGAGTGCGGGCACGTGGCCGTGCCGCACGGCGACCACGTCGACTACATCCACGACGGGCACCGTCACGTCCGCCACGACGGTCATTGGGATGACCACTGACCTCAGCCCCAGCCGGGGTCTGCCGGCGGGGAGCGGACGATGCGACCGGCGCTCGCGGCGCCGCTGATCGCCGCGACCGGTCCGGCGGGCGGGGCCGACCTGGTCGCGGCGCGGACCCAGATGGCCCTGTCCCTGGGCTGGCACATCATCGTCGCGTGCCTGGGGGTGGGCATGCCCGCCCTCCTGCTGTTCACCGAGTGGCGGGGGCTGCGCCGAGGCGACGACGACTACCTGCGCCTCGCCCGGCGCTGGGCGAAGGCGGTGGCCGTCCTGTTCGCCGTCGGGGCCGTGTCGGGCACGATCCTCAGCTTCGAGATGGGCCTGCTGTGGCCGGGCCTGATGGGCGCGTACGGCCAGGTGATCGGGCTCCCGTTCGCGCTGGAGGGCATCGCGTTCTTCCTTGAGGCGATCTTCATCGGGATCTACCTCTACGCGTGGGACCGGCTCTCGCCCAGGGCCCACCTGCTGAGCGGGGTGCCGGTGATGGTCGCCGGTGTGGCCTCGGCGTTCTTCGTCGTCTCGGCCAACGCGTGGATGAACCAGCCGCGCGGTTTCGTCCTCCAGGGCGGCCGCGTCACCCACGTGTCGCCCTGGGCGGCCATGTTCAACCCCGCCACTCCGCCGCAGACCATCCACATGATCGTCGCGGTGTTCATGGTGTCGGGCTTCGCCACCGCCTCCGTCTACGCCGTGGCTCTGCTGCGCGGGCGGCGGGACCGCTACCACCGCCTCGGCTTCCTGGTGCCCTTCACCGTCGCGGGGGCGCTGGCGCCCGTCCAGATCCTGGTGGGCGACTACGCCGCGCGTTTCCTCGCCCGCTACCAGCCCACCAAGCTCGCCGCCATGGAAGGACTGACCAGGACCGGCCCGCACGCGCCGCTGAGCGTCGGCGGGATCTTCGTGGACGGCCGTCTGCGCCACGCATTCGAGATCCCCAACGGACTGTCGCTGCTGGTGGGCTACAGCCCGGACACCGTCGTGCAGGGGCTGGACCGCACGCCGCCCGCCGACCGGCCGCCCGTCACGCCGGTCCACCTGTGCTTCGACGCGATGGTCGGCATCGGCGTCCTGCTCCTGCTGCTGGCGGCCTGGCTCGCCTTCAGCTGGTGGCGCCGGCGCGAGATCCCGCACTCCCGCCTGTTCCTGTGGCCGGCGGCCGCCTCCGGCGTGCTCGCCGCCGTCGCCGTCGAGGCGGGCTGGGTGGTGACCGAGGTCGGCCGTCAGCCGTGGGTCGTGTACGGCAGGCTGCGCACCGCGGACGCGGTCAACCCCGCGCCCCATCTGTGGGCGGGACTGCTGCTGCTGGTCGCCGTCTACACGGTCCTCACGGTGTCGACGGTGTACGTGCTGCGGCTCATGGCCCGCGCCCGGCCGGTGGCCGCGCCGCAGGAACGGGAGACGGCCTGATGGAGGCGGCGCAGGTCCTGCTCGGGGTCATGTGGGCCGGCCTGACCCTGTACGCGCTGCTCGGCGGCGCCGACTTCGGCGGCGGCCTGTGGGACCTGCTGGCCGGGGGCAGCCGGGCGGGCCTGCCCCAGCGGCGCCTCGTCGAGCACTCGATCGGCCCGGTCTGGGAGGCCAACCACGTCTGGCTGATCTTCGTGCTCGTGGTGTTGTGGACCGGTTTCCCGCCGGTCTTCGCGGCGGTGATGTCCACGCTCTACATCCCGCTCACGCTTGCCGCGTTCGGGATCATCGGCAGGGGAGCCGCGTTCGCGTTCCGCAAGAGCAGCACCGAGCTGTGGCAGCAGCGCCTGTTCGGCGCGGCCTTCGCGCTGTCGTCGGTGCTCACGCCGTTCTTCCTCGGCACGGTGGCCGGGGCCGTCGCGTCCGGCCGGGTGCCGCCCGGCCTGGCCAGGGGAAGCCTGGTGGGCGCGTGGGTCAACCCGACCTCGATGCTGGGCGGCGTCCTGGCGGTGGCCGTCTGCGCCTGCCTGGCCGCGGTCTACCTGTGTGACGACGCCGTGCGCTCCCGCCTGCCCGGAATGGCCGAGGTCTTCCGGCGCAGGGCGCTGGCCGCGGCCGCGGTCACCGGTGTGGTCGCCCTCGGCGGCATCGGGGTGCTGCGCGCCGACGCCCCCCGGCTCTTCACCGGCCTCACCCACCGCGCGCTGCCGCTCGTGCTGGCGAGCGCCGTGCTCGGCGTCGCCTCCATCGCGCTGCTGTGGCTGCGGCGCTACCTGCTCGTCCGCGGCACCGCGGCCCTGGCCGTGGCCGCCGTGATGTGGGGGTGGCCGGTGGCGCAGTATCCGCTCATGCTGCCGCCGGCGGTGTCCTTCCGGCAGGCGGCGGCGGAACCGGCGGTGATCACGGCGGTCCTCGCCGTCGCCGGGGCGGGCGCGCTGCTGGTGCTGCCGTCGATCGCGTGGCTGCTCGCCGTCCAGCACCGCCTGCCGTTCGAGCGGGGCGGCCCCGGCTGAGCCGCGCCGACGGCCGCCGAGGGCCGTCCCTACCTGCGGAGATAGGCTGGGCGAAGGGGTCGGAGAATGCGTGATCTGTTGCGGGAGTCGCGCCGCCCCCACCGCGTGCGCGAGCACCCGTACGCCCCCTGGTTCGCCGTGGGCGCGGTGTGCATCGGCGCGTTCATGGGACAGCTGGACGCGAGCATCGTCACCCTGGCGTTCCCGGCGCTGGAGCGGGAGTTCGGCGCCTCGCTGGCGGCCGTGCAGTGGGTGTCCCTGGGCTACCTGCTGGTGCTGGTCGCGTTGCTGGCCGGGGCCGGCAGGCTCGCCGACGTGGCGGGCCGAAAGCTGGTCTACCTCTACGGCTTCGTCGTGTTCACGGTCGCCTCGGCCGCCTGCGGACTGGCGCCGTCTCTGGCGGTGCTGGTGGCCTGCCGGCTGGTGCAGGCGGCGGGCGCGGCGATGCTCCAGGCCAACAGCGTGGCCCTGGTCGTGTCGAGCGTCCCCCGGGCGCGGATGCGGGCCGGCCTCGGCATGCAGGCGGCGGCCCAGGCGCTCGGCCTGGCCCTGGGGCCGGCCCTCGGCGGAGTGCTGGTCGCCACGGCGGGATGGCGCTGGGTGTTCTGGATCAACGTGCCGGTCGGCTGCGCGGCCGTGGTCGCCGGGCGTTACCTGCTGCCGCGCACACGGCAGCGGGGGAGGGGCGGCCGGTTCGACTGGCAGGGGCTGATCCTGCTCGCGGCCTCCACCAGCGCCCTGCTGCTCGCCGCCTCCGTGATCTCGGGCTTGGAGCTGCCGTCCTGGTCGGTCCCCGTCCTGCTCGCCGGCGCCGCCGGCGCCGCGATCGGCTTCTGGCGGTGGGAGGCGCGGGCGCCGTCCGCGCTCATCGACACCGCCCTGCTCCGCGACCGGGTCGTCGCTGCGGGGCTCGCCGGAGCGCTGGGCGGCTACCTGGTGTTGTTCGGCCCGCTGGTGTCGATCCCGCAGGTCCTCGTGGCCGGTGGGACCGGCGAACTCGTCGCCGGCCTGGTCCTGACGGCCCTGCCCGGGGGCTTCGCGGCGAGCGCCCTCATAGGCGACCGTCTGCTGCCCCGGGCCTGGGGCGACCGGCGCAGGTGCGTCGTCGGCGCCGTGGCGGCGGCCGCCGGCTGCGCGCTGCTGGCCGCGGATCCCGCGGCCGAAGGCTGGGCCGTGGCCGGCCTGGCGCTGACGGGCGCGGGGCTCGGCCTGTTCGTGCCCGCCAACAACACCGTCGTCATGGCCGCCGTCCCCGAACGGGTGTCCGCCACGGCCGGCGGCATGGTCAACATGGCGCGCGGCATCGGCACGGCGCTCGGCATCGCCGCGGTGACCCTGGCCCTGCACCTCGCGGGGGGCTCCCACGCGGCGGGCGCCCACGCCGCCCCGGCCGTCCTGGCGGCCGTGGCGCTGCTGGCCGCCCTCACCGCTTCGGGCAGGGTGGTGCGGCCGGGGGCCGGCCCCTACCCTGGTCGCTCATGACGAGCGTGCGAAGGGGCGATCCGCGTGAGCGATGAGGATGTGGCCGCTCTGCTCCGGGAGATCTGCCTCGGCCTGCCGGAGGCCGTGGAGAAGCCGTTCGGGGGCCACACCGCGCCCTCATACCGGGTCGGCGACAGGTTGTTCGCGATGACCGGTGAGGACGGGCGGTCGCTGACGTTCAAGGCCGGGCCGGGGGTGCAGGACGCCCTCGTGGCCTCCGACCCGGAGCGTTTCTTCGTCCCGCCGTACGTCGGCCGCAACGGCTGGGTGGGCGCGCGCCTGGACGTCGGGCAGGACTGGGACGAGATCGCCGGTCTGATCGAGGACAGCTACCGGCTGATCGCGCCGAAACGGCTGGTCCGGCTCCTCGACGAACGACCGGCTATTCGGCCGACGCCTCACAGCGGCGGGTAGGCGTTGGCGAGGAGCTGCTGGAACTGCGCCCCGAACCACTGCCCGGCCTGCGGGGCGTACGGCAGTGCTCCGCTGGGCAGGTAACCGTCGGTCACCTGGGCGTACGCGGGATCGCACATCGGGTCGGGCCGGATGCCGTCGGGGGTCGTGACGTTCGTGCCGGAGCCGTCTGAGACACCCGGGGGCTTGATCCACGCGTACGCGTCGACGCCGGCGGCGGGGATGGCCGTGGGCCGCGCGCCGAGCCCGGCGCCGGCCTGGTTGCACCAGTTGCCGACGCTGTGGCGGCGGTCCGTCCGGGACTCGTCGACGAACCGGTTCACGTCGGTGGAGGTGCTCGTGCGAGCCGGGCGATACGGGCCGCCCCAGCCGCTGCGCGAAGTGTCGATCACCATGCCGATGCCGGACCCGAAGCCGGCCGCGATGAGCCGCTGGCGGAACGCCTGGGCGAACGACAACTCGTCCACGTAGTCGTTCCCCGCCACCCACCGTGAGCTCTTCACCGCCAGGCCCATGTGGGTGTTGTAGTACGGCTCGACCAGGGCGCCGTAGCCCGCGACGTTCACCGTGAAGCCCTCCACGGGCGTCGGGCCGCCCCCGCTCGCGCCCGCGATGCTCGCGAGCAGGTCCGCGGCCCGCCCGAAGTTGTCCGGATGGCCGACGACGCCGCGACCGGAGGCGTCGAGGTAGACGTACACGTTGGGGATGGCGTGCAGCCGGGTCACCGCGTACCGCACCGCCGCGGGGTAGGCGCCGCTCGCCTGTACGGCGGAGCAGCGGGAGGTGGCGGCGGGCAGGAGCAGGCCGGGCAGGAAGTCGGGCTCGACGATCGCCACGATGCGCAACCGCTGGTAGGCCGGGTCGGCGAGGATCTCGGCGATCGGGTCGACGTACTCGCTGCGGTAGCGGTTCAGGCCGTCGGACGTCACGCTGAAGTCGCCGTTGGAGACCAGGTGGGTGCAGTTCCGGTCGGGCAGGTCGTCGAGCACGATCTGGATCGTGAGCGGGGCCGAGCCGAAGGCGTCCTGCACGACGGCCTCGTTCAGATGCGCGCGCAGCCCGGGGGAGGAGGCGGTCCCCGCGATGAGGGAGACGCGGGGGAGCCAGACGCCGGTCGGCTGGCCGGCCACCGCCGCACCGCCGGGCTCGGCCGCGGCCGACGCCGACCACCAGGGATCGACGTAGCGCTCGGCGGCCACGTAGGGGTTGTCGACGCGGGTGTCCGCAGCTGCGGGGGTGCCCCCGAGTACCACCGCGACCGGCAGGAGGATCATCGCCGCGACCATCGCCGTGAGACGCGCTCCCAGCCGCACCGCCATGCCGCCTCCCACCCCGCGAGATCGTCGTCACCACGCACGATTCACCGGACGGGCGGGTGCGTACAGCGCCGTGTCGCGCCGCCCACCGTACGCTCGGGAGCGCCGGCGGGATCACCCGCTCTCAACTCGGCGAACGCCGTACCGGCCGATGCCGCTGCCCGCCGCCTCACCTGAAAGCTTCAGTGGTCGTCATCGCGCCGGGGCCGGGGGCTGGGTGACGCGGGCGCCGGTCACGACGAGGCCCAGGCAGACCAGGGCCGCGGCCGCCACCGCCGCCAGCATGACCGGGTAGGAGAGCCACGACGACAAGGTGGCCAGCACGGTGGGGAGCAGGAAGCCCGCGTAGGCGAGCATGTAGTAGATGCCGGTCAGGCCGGCCAGGTCGTCGGGGCCGGCCATGCGCTGGATCTCCAGCAGCCCGGAGACCACCGCGATGCCGTAACCGGCGCCCAGGACGGACGCGGTGACGGCCGCGAGCCACGGCGACAGCAGCACCGCGTTCGCCGCGCACAGCGCCGCGCCGAGGAGCATCACCGCCATCGCCGCCACCGGAGCCCGTCCCGTACGGGTTCCCGCCTCACCCTTGCCGGCCTCGCCCTTGCCCGCCTCGCCGTTTCTCGCCTCACGGTTTTCCCTATCACCGTGCAGCCACCTGGCCACCGGCTGCACGGCCGCGCCCGTGCCAAGGGCCAGCACGGTCAGCCCGGTCGCGTACGCCAGCCCCCAGTCCCCGACGCGGAAGCCCACCAGCTGGGGCATGACCGCGTACGCCAGTCCGGCCGCGCCGAACACCCACGGCGCCATCGGCAGGACCACGAGCCGGAACCGCCTGCGGGCCGGCGCGGGGACACGCAGGTCGTCGACCAGCGCCGTGAGGAGCTGCCGGACCGAACCCGACGCGTGCGCGAGCGGCGGCCGCGTCTCCGGCACCCGCAGGAGCAGCACGGGTATCGCCACGGTGATGAGGAGGTGGA
Organism: Microbispora bryophytorum; assembly: GCF_006874465.1. GTDB lineage: Bacteria > Actinomycetota > Actinomycetes > Streptosporangiales > Streptosporangiaceae > Microbispora > Microbispora bryophytorum. The sequence goes on from NZ_VIRL01000016.1 coordinate 7,661, forward strand.
CGGCGTACGGGCTCACCATGGGCCACGGCCCCCACTGGGCCAGCACGCCCGCGACACCCGCGCCGAGACCGAATCCCGCCGTCTGGAACAGGGAGGAGCGGCGGGCGGCGAGCCCGCCGCCGGCCCCGCCCGACAGCTCCTTCACCCAGCTGCTGCCCACCGACATGGCGATGCCGACCGCGAAGCCGGTGATCAGCCGTCCCGCGTAGATGAGCCAGGCGCTCTGGCCGCCGAAGCTGAGCACCAGGCTCGCGACGGCCGAGGCGGCGGTGCCGGCCACCAGCACGGGACGTCGCCCGCGCCGGTCGGAGACGGGCCCGGCGAGCAGGAGCCCCGGCACGAGTCCGACGACGTACGCGCCGAGGAAGGCGTCGACGCTGAGCGTGGAGTAGCCGCCCAACCGGCGGTACATCAGCAGCAGCGGGGTGAACTGGTTGCCGCCCCAGCCGCAGGCGAACATCGCCGCGGCGACGGTCCGCCAGGAGTCCGGCCGGGGTGCTTGGGCGGGAGCGCGGGCAGGTGCGTGGGCAGATGCGGTGGCAGGCGAGGGGGCGGCTTGCCGGGGTTCCGGCATCCGCTGGGTTCGGGGCATGGAAAAGTCAGACCTTCGCGAGAAGTGTGCGTGAGGAGACGCGGGTCAGCGGTCGTCGCGGCCGGCGGCGTAGGGCGAGCCGTGCGTCGCGGTGAGATGACCGAGCAGGGCCGAGGCGAAGGCCGCGCTGTCGCCGTCGAGGAGGTGGCGGAGGAGGGCCTCGTGCTCGTCGGCCAGCAGGGACAACCGCTCCGGCCGTGGGCGCAGCGCGGTGATGCTCATCCGCCGCTGCCGGTCGCCGAGCGTGGCGTAGAACCGGCCGGCCAGCCGGTTTCCCGACGCTTCGACGATGCACCGGTGAAACGCCTCGTCCGCGTCGGCGAACCGGCCGATGTCCGCCGCCTCGGCGAGGGCCCGCTGACGCCGCAGCAGTTCCCGCATCCTCTCGTGGTGATCGCCGCGCAGGCCGATTCGCGCGATGCGCTCCGCCGCGGACCGCTCAAGGGCCAGCCGCAACTCCAGGACGTCCGCGGCCTCTCCCGGCGGCACCGGCACCACCACCGCGCCGCGCTTGGGGTGCAGCGCCAGCAGTTCCTCCGACTCCAGCCGCAGGAACGCCTCCCGGACGGGCGTTCTGCTCACGCGTACGCGTTCGGCGATCTCGCCCTCGCTGATGAGGCTCCCGCCGGGCAGTTCGCCGGACAGGATCAGCTCCTTGGTCACGGCGTACGCGGTGTGGGCGGCGGACGGGCGCTTCGCGGGATCGGCCATGCGAGGAGCGTAGCAGTCATAGATACAAGCTTGTATCTATGGGGCCGTCACGGCGGCCGGTGGCGCCGCCCGCCCTGACTGGAGGCTTTTCTCGCGCAGGGGAACGTGATACAGATCACAGAGGAAAGCGGAATTTTCAGTCGGTTGAGGAGGCTTTGTCGCGGTATGAGGTTCTTCCCGGTGATCGTGTGGCTCGTTGAGCGGCTGCACGTCGACCTGTGCCGCGTGAGCAGTCGTCTCTGTCCCTGAGCGCGGTCACCACTCCCTTCCCCCTCACCTCGCATGCCGCCTCGGCGTAAGCATGCCCTTCTGCCGGAGTCTCGTACGTGAAGAAACTCTCCTTTTCCCTGCAGTTGCTCCTCGGTCTGGTGATAGGCGTCGCCCTCGGGTTCGTCGCCCGCGCCGGTGACGTCACCTGGCTCACCGCCACCCTCACCGAAGTAGGCAAGATCTTCGTCCAGCTCCTCAAGCTCGCGGTCGCGCCGCTGGTCTTCACCGCGGTCGTCGTCAGCGTGGCCAACCTCCGGAACGTCAGCGGCGCCGCCAGGCTCGCGGGTAAGACGTTGCTGTGGTTCCTGATCACCTCGCTGATCGCGGTGGCCTTCGGCATCGGCCTCGGCCTGATTCTCAATCCCGGCCAGGGCGTCACCATCTCCACCGCGGGGGCCAAGGCCCCGGAGAGTGCGGGTAGCTGGCTGGACTTCCTGACCGGCATCATCCCGACCAACATCGTCACCGCCTTCACCGAGCTCAACGTCCTCCAGATCGTCTTCCTGGGGGTCGTCCTCGGCGCCGCCGCCCTGGCGGTCGGCGACAAGGCCGAGCCGTTCCTCGACTTCAGCCGGTCCATCCTCGACCTGGTGCAGAAGGCTCTGTGGTGGGTCATCAGGCTGGCCCCGATCGGCACCGCGGGTCTGATCGGCAAGTCGGTGGCCAGCTACGGCTGGGACCTGCTCGCCCCGCTCGCGAAGCTCAGCGCGGGTGTGTACATCGGCTGCCTGCTGGTGCTCCTGGTGAGCTACCCGGTGCTGCTCGCCTTCGTCGGCAAGGTCAGCCCGCTCACCTTCTACCGAAAGGCCTGGCCCGCGATCGAGCTGGCCTTCGTCTCCCGCTCCTCGGTCGGGACCATGCCGCTCACCCAGCGGGTCACCACCGAGCGCCTGGGCGTGGACCGCGGCTACGCCGCCTTCGCGGTGCCGTTCGGAGCGACCACCAAGATGGACGGTTGCGCCGCCATCTACCCCGCGCTCGCGGCGATCTTCGTGGCCCAGGTGTTCGGCGTCCACCTCGGTGTGGGCCACTACCTGCTGATCGCGTTCGTCTCCGTGGTCGGCTCGGCCGCGACCGCCGGTCTGACCGGCGCGATCGTGATGCTCACCCTGACCCTGAGCACGCTGGGCCTGCCCCTGGAGGGCGTCGGGCTGCTCCTGGCGATCGACCCGATCCTCGATATGATCCGTACCGCGACCAACGTCACGGGGCAGATGGTGGTGCCCGTCCTGGTCGCCCGTTCCGAGGCCCGTCTCGACGAGGCGGTCTTCAACGCTCCGCCGCAGCCTCTGGACGAGGCTCCCGTCGTGGTCCGCCCCGCGAAGGGTACCGAACCCGCCCTCGCCTGAGCCTCCGTCCCGTCCGCCGGTGGCGACGGCCTCGCCCGCGACTCCCGGTCGTGGGCGAGGACCGTCCGCCCGCCGGCGGCGGGCGGCATCGCGCGGTGATACACGCCTGAGCGGCAGCGGATACACGGTCTAGGCGGCGTCGACACATACCCCACCCAGCATGGGCACAGTGCGCGAACCGGCGCACCTTCTCCTCTGAGGTGGTTGATCGATGTCCTCTGCCCGCGTACCCGGCCTGCGACCGCGGCCCGGCACAGACAGCACGCAATCTCGCGAGCCGCAGCCGTCGGGCCCGCAGCCCCGGCCACGTCGGCGCCGCACGCGGGGATCGCTCACCGCGCTGGCCACGACGGGCGCGCTGGCGCTGGCGCTGTCCGCGTGCGGCGCGGTGGCCCGAGCCGGTGACACCGCCGCGACCGGCAGGAGCGACGTCCACGCCGGTGCGTCCGCGTCCGCCGCAGGCACGCCCCGGCCCGGCGCCCACAGTGCCGGCGACCCGCTCTTCACCTACCTCGGCAACGGCGGGTACGACGTCGTCTCCTACGACGTCCGGTACGACTACCGGGCCGGCACCACGAAGATGAACTCCTCCGTGCGCATCACGGCCACGGCGAAACAGGCTCTGTCCAGCTTCAGCCTGGATTCGAAGGTGGACCGCGTCGACTCGGTCTCCGTGCAGGGCGAGCGGGCCGCGTTCAAGGCGTCCGGCGAGAAACTCGTGATCACGCCGCGGCGTGCTCTGCGTGAAGGCGCGTCCTTCCGCGTCGACGTCTCCTACCGGGTCGATCGCAGCGATAACCCGCGGTCGCCCTCCTATCCGCCCGGGGCGCATTACCTGCAAGCCTGGGTCGAGAAGGACGACGGCTTCGCGGTCATGGGTCAGCCGGACCGCGCCCACATGTTCTTCCCCGGCAACGACCACCCCAGCGACAAGGCCCGCTTCACCTTCCGCGTCACCACGCCCAAGAACCTTCAGGCGGTGGCGAGCGGGACACTGCGGTCGCGCAGGACGACCGGGGGCCGAACCACCTACACCTACACCACCCGCGATCCCATCCCGACCGACGTCGCCCAGGTCGCCGTCGGCCGCTTCACGAAGGTGACGGCGCGTGGGCCGCACGGCCTGCCGATCCGCAGCTACGTCGCGACGGACAGCTACAAGGCGGCGAAGCCCCGGGTGGATGACATCCCCGAGCAGGTCGCCTGGGTGGAGAAGGAGATCGGCCGCAGGTATCCCTTCGAGACCTACGGGGTGCTGGGGGTGCCGGGCGGCTACGACGGCGTCGCTTTGGAATCCGCGACGCTCTCCACGTTCAGCGCCGAGGGACTGGCGAGCCCGGCCGCGGACATCGCACCGACCATGATCCACGAGTTGGTCCACCAGTACTTCGGTGACGCCGTCTCGGTGCGCAACTGGAACGACATGTGGATCAGCGAGGGCCACGCCGACTACTACCAGTTGCTCTATTCGGTGGACAAGGGGTATCGGAAGCTCGACGACGTCCTGAAGCAGCGCTACCAGTTCGAGTTCGACAAGCGGCTCGAATCCGGGCCCCCCGCGCGGCTCAAGACGGCGCAGGACGTGCTGACCGGCGGGAACAACGGGGGCCTGCTGATGCTCGCGGGTCTGCGGCACCAGGTCGGCGACTCCGTGTTCAAGAAGATCGAGCAGACGTTCTACGACCGATACCTGGGCAGGTCCGCGACCACCCGGGACTACATCGACGTGGCCAACCGGGTCAGCGGGCGCGACCTCACCTCCTACATCGAAGGCTGGCTCTACGGGGCCAAGGTCCCCCCGATGCCGGGCCACCCGGACTGGAAGCCCGCGAAGGCCCCGGCCTCCTGACGCTTCCCTCCACCGTCACGCCGTTAGAGGAGGGGAGCACCAAATGTGTTCTTATAAGCTCACAAGCACGCCATTCGCCGCTTTTAGGGAGATATTTCGGGTTTGGATGTCAGAAGCGGGCCGCAGACCCGGGTCACCGTACTGCTCGTCGAGGACGACGAGGTGATCCGCAAGACGGTCGGGATGGCCCTGGAGCGCTACGGCTACGAGGTGTCCACGGCCGGCGACGGCCTGACCGGCCTGGAGCTCTTCCGGGAGGGGCGGCATGACCTGCTGTTGCTCGATGTGATGCTGCCCGGCCTGGACGGCATCGGCCTGTGCCGCAGGGTCAGGGAGACCAGCCTGATCCCGATCCTGATGATGTCGGCGCGCGGCGACTCGCTGGATGTGGTGTCGGGCCTGGAGGCGGGGGCGGACGACTACGTCGTCAAGCCGGTCGACACCGGCGTGCTGGTGGCTAGGATCCGCTCGCTGCTGCGCCGGGCCACGTTCGCCCCCGATCGTGAGCCCGCTTCCGAGCCCGCTTCCGAGCCCGCTTCCGAGCACGGGCCGGACGATTCCCCGCAGCCCGCATCCCGGGGGACGGGCGACCTCGTCTTCGGCGAACTGACCATCGACACGCAGGGCCTTGAGGCGCGCCTGGCCGGCGAGCCGGTCGCGCTCGCCCCCACCGAGCTCCGGCTGCTGCTTGAGTTCGCGGCTCATCCGGGGATCGTGCTGGACCGGCAGACGCTGCTGCGCAACGTCTGGGACTACGGCTGGGACGGTGACAGCCGCGTCGTGGACCTGTGCGTGCAGCGGCTGCGCAAGAAGATCGGGTCCGACCGGATCGAGACCGTCCGCGGTTTCGGCTACAAGCTGCGGCGCTGACGTGAGCACCGAGCCCGCCGAGACCCGCCGTACGACGCGGGTCCGGCGGCGGACGCCGCCGGACCCCCTGCACCCGCCGGACCCCCTGCATCCGCCGCGCACCCGGGCGCCGCTGAATCCCCTGTCGGCACTGGACCCCCGATCGCTGCGATGGAAGATCGCCGCACTGGCGGCCGCGGCGTCCTGCGCGGTCGCCGTGGCGGTCGGGGTGCTGGTGCACACGACGACGTACGACTGGTCGCTCAATGTGGGCAGGGCCACTGCGCTCCAGGCCCTCATGAGCAAGGCGACCGGCGCCGGCGGCGGGGACGTGTCAGCCTCCGCCTCCGAGGACCCGGCCGCGCTCCCGCCGGAACTGCTGCGGCAGGTGGCAGTGGGGAAGACCGTCACCTGGTACGACGACACCAAACCCGACGAGCCATGGATGTGGGCGGCGGTCCGCGACAACGGTCGCGTGCTGGCCGTCAAGATGGACATGGGTGCCGAGCGGCGCAGCCTTCAGGCGCTCGACCGGCACATCGTCATGGCCACGCTGGCCGCTCTCGCGATCGTGATGCCCCTCGCGGCGCTGGTCGCCGAACTGTCGAACCGGCGCCTGCGGCGCGTGGCGGGAACGGTCCGGCGCATCGCGGGCGGAGACCTCGACGCCAGGATCGGGGCGGGGGGCCGGACCCGCGACGAGATCGGCGAGATCTCGGCGGCCGTCGACTCGATGGCGAGCGCCCTGCAGGAGCGACTGCTCGCCGAGCAGCGCTTCACCGCGGACGTGGCCCACGAGCTGCGTACCCCGCTGATGGGTCTGATCACCTCGGCGGAGTTGCTCCCGGAGGGAGAGGTCACCGAGCTGGTACGCGACCGGGTCGGGGTGCTGCGCGCGCTCGTCGAGGACCTGCTGGAGATCTCCCGCCTGGACGCGGGGGCCGAGCGGGCCGATCACGTGCCGGTGCCGCTGGGCGGGGTCGTCGAGGAGTCCGTGCGCCGGACCGGGCTGCCCGCCCGGGTGGAGGTGACCGCTCATCCCATGGCCGACACCGACCCGCGCCGTCTCGACCGGATCATCGCCAACCTGGTCGTCAACGCGCACCGCCACGGGCGGCCCCCGGTCGAGGTGAGCGTGCGCGGCACGACGATCGTCGTGCGCGACCATGGGCCCGGGTTCCCCGACACGCTGCTGGCAGAAGGGCCGCGGCGTTTCCGTACGGGCGCGAAGGAACGCGGCAAGGGTCACGGCCTGGGCCTGACCATCGCCCTCGGGCAGGCACAGGTGATCGGCGCCGCCCTCGACTTCGCCAACGCTCCGGACGGCGGCGCGGTCGCCACCGTCCGCCTCGAAGCCGGCACCCGCGACTGACACCCGGGCACACGGGCACCCGGGGCGCGGTGCCCGCCGGAAGGCCACCGGCGGGCACCAGCGGGCATTGGCGGGCATCGGCGGGCATCGGCGCGGAGCCGAGGAGCCGATACGCGGCGGATACACAGCCGCGCGAGTTTCGAGCGACCGCTGACGCACCGTCGCGGCAGCACGGAAATTCGCCCGGCCCAGGGTGGGTGACGTGCGCAAACGGCGCACCGACCACCCCGGAGGTGCCTTTCATGCCCCCAGCCCGCCTGTCCGCCGTTCCCGCCGGAGAGCGGCCGGGCGACCGCCCGGCCCTGCCGCTCCGCCGCCGTCGCACCCTCCGCCTCGCGGCCTCGATATGGGCCGTCATCCTCGTCGTCGCCGCCGTTCGCGGCTGCTTCGGATCTCCTGCGGGCGGCGAGAACACGACAGACGGGGGCCTCGCGGCCGGAATGGCGCTGCCCTGGCCGCAGGACGGCCAGACGAGCGTCGCGGTCGAAGGTCTCGGCGATCTCGGCAGCAAGGGGGAGCAGGAGCCCGTGCCGATCGCGAGCGTCACCAAGGTGATGACCGCCTACGTGATCCTCGGCGAGCATCCGCTGAAGGGAGCCGCCACCGGGCCGGTCATCGAGGTCGACAGGCAGGCCGCGGACGAGTCGTTGTCCCTTGAGGAGTCGAGCGCGCCGGTCAGGGAAGGCCAGAGGTTCACCGAACGTCAGATGCTCGAATTGATGCTGATCCCCTCGGGCAACAACATCGCCCGCCTGCTCGCCCGCTGGGACGCCGGAACGCAGGAGGCGTTCGTGGCGAAGATGAACCGGGCCGCCGCCGGTCTCGGCATGATTCACACCACCTACACCGGCGCCAGCGGCATCGAACCGACGACCGTGAGCACCGCCGTGGACCAGTTGAGGCTGGCCCGGCAGGTGATGAAGGACCCGGTGCTCCGCTCGATCGTCGCCAAGCCCAGGGTCACGATCCCCGGGATTCCCGGCGCGATCGTCAACACCAACACACTGCTGGGCAGATCGGGCGTGATCGGCCTCAAGACCGGTTCCACCACGCCGGCGGGCGGCGCCCTGATGTGGGCGGCCGAGGCGGCCGCCGCCGGCCGTACGTGGCTGATCCTCGGCGTCGTCCTGCACCAGCGCGCCGGCTCGCCCCCCGCGACCGGCCTGCAGGCCGCCCTCGACCGCAGCCGGATACTGATCGACGCGGTCCGTGAGTCGCTCGATTCGGTGGTCGCGGCACAGTCCTTCGAGCGCCGCCCGGTCGTTCACCCCCAGAGCCTGCCCTGATCCGGCCGAGCAGGTGGATGCGCGGTCCGGCGTCATGCGGCGCCGCGGACGTCACCTTGTCCGACCGTCACGCCGTCGGCCGGGCCAGTTTGGCGGCCACGGCGTCGAGGACCCAGTCCAGGCCGGTCGCGAAGGACACCTCGGCATCTACCTCCGTGCCGTCGTGCACGACCTTGGCCAGCGCCGGGAAGCGGCCCGTTGCCAGCATCCTCATCAGATGCGGGCCGGAGGCGCGCTGCCAGTCGCGGTCGGACAGGCCCGTGGCGCGCTCGGCCCGCAGGTTCGCGATCTCGCGCCTGATCGCGCCGGTGAAGTAGGCGCTGACGGTCTCGACGGCGCGCATGACGGTCTCGACATCGGCGAGGCCGTCGACGGCGGCCAGCGTGGCCTCCGTCACGGCGAGCGCGTTCGGGCCCAGAGCCGGACGGCCGCCGAGCAGGTCGGCCAGCCATTCGTGACGGCGGGTGGCATGCCTGGTGCGATGCGCGAGGCCACGCAACGCCTCCCGCCAGTCACCGGGCTGCTCCTCGGGGAGAATCTCGGCGTAGACCTCGTCCACCATGAGGTCGAACAACTCCTCCTTGGTGGAGATGTATCCGTACAGCCGCATCGGCCCGACGTCCAGCCGGGCGGCGACCTTGCGCAACGACACCGCCTCCAGCCCGCCCTCGTCGGCCAGCGCGACGGCGGCGGCGACGATGCGCTCCCGGTCGAGCGGCGCGGGGCGGGGCGGGGGCTCCGGCCGGTCCCACACAGTCATGGATTTCATCGTACAGTTGCGATACGCCGAATCAGTTAAATACAGTGTACCGACATGAGACATCGTATCGCTGTGGTCGGAGGCGGCCCCGCCGGCCTTACCTTCGCTCGCGTCCTGCACCGTCACGATCACCCCGTCACCGTCCTCGAACGCGATCCCGCCCCCGACGCCCGTCCCCCGGGCGGCACGCTGGACCTGCACGAGAAGTTGGGCCAGCTCGCGCTGGACAAGGCGGGGGCGCTGGCGGAGTTCCACGCGCTGTCACGTCCCGAGGGGCAGGCGATGCGCATCCTGGACACCGACGGGACCGTCCTGCGCGACTGGAGACCCCGCCTGGGTGAACGGGCCAACCCCGAGATCGACCGCGGGCAACTGCGTGACCTGCTGCTCGGCCCGCTGGACGTCCAGTGGGGGCGGGGCGTGGCCGAGGTGGTGCCGGGGACCCGGGACGGCGTGCTGGTCCGCTTCGCGGACGGGGGAGAGGAGGCGTTCGACCTCGTGGTCGGCGCGGACGGAGCCTGGTCGCGGGTCCGCCCGGCGGTCTCGTCCGCGACGCCGCACTACACCGGCGTCACCTTGGTCGAGACCTCCCTGGACGACGTCGACACCCGCCACCCCGACCTCGCGCGGCTGATCGGCGACGGTTCCGTGGCCGTGTACGGCGTGAACCGCGGCCTCGTCGCCCAGCGCAACAGCGGCGGGCACGTCAAGGTGTACGCCCAGTTCCGCGCGCCGCTGGACTGGCATCTGGGCCTGGACCCGGCCGACGCCGAGGCCGTGCGTGCACACCTGCTGGCTCTGTTCGACGGCTGGGCGGATCCCGCTCTCGACCTCCTCCGCCGAGGCGGCGCCTTCGTCCACCGTCCCCTCTATGTGTTGCCCGTGTCCCACACCTGGGCCCACGTTCCCGGGGTGACGCTGCTGGGCGACGCCGCACACCTGATGCCTCCGTTGGGGGTGGGCGCGAACCTCGCGATGCTGGAGGGCGCCGAGCTCGCCGAGGCCGTCGCCGCCGCCCCCGGCGATCTGGACGAGGCCGTCCGCGCCTTCGAGGAACGGATGTGGGCGCGGGCCGGCAGGTGGGCGAAGATGACGGTGGCCGGTCTGGAACGCCTCGTCAGCCCGGACCCCACCGACGCCCTCGCGCTCTTCGACGAGATCCAGGGATCCTGACCGCCGACGCGAGAGCGCCGGCCCGAGGCGGCGGCGACGGCCGCTTTTTGTCGGTCCCGCCCGGCACCATGACCGCATGACCGAAGCGCCCCCGATCGACGCGATCCACGATGAGACCGCCTACGCCGAGGCGGTCCAGCTGGCGGCCGACGCGGCCGCGGCCTACTACGGCGACGGCACCTCCCCGCTGGACGATGACGCCTACGACAGGCTCGTCCGCGGCATCGCCGCGTACGAGAAGGCCCACCCCGGCCACGTGGTGGAGGACTCGCCGACGGGCAAGGTCGCCGGAGTCGTGGGTGACGTCCCGCACATCGTGCCGATGCTCAGCTTGGACAACGTGTTCGGTCCCGAGGAGCTGGCCGGCTGGACCGCCTCACTGGAACGCCGCCTCGGCCGTCCGGTGACCGCATGGTCGGTGGAGCCGAAGCTGGACGGGCTGGCGATCGCCGCCCGCTACCGTGACGGCCGCCTCGTCCAGTTGGTCACCCGCGGCGACGGGAGCGCGGGCGAGGACGTCTCCCACGCGATCGGCACGATCGCCGGTCTCCCCGGGCGGCTGGCCGACCCGGTCACCGTGGAGCTGCGCGGCGAGGTGATGATGACCGCCCGGCAGTTCGAGGAGGCGTGCGCGAAACGGCAGGCGCATGACGGGACCACGTTCGCGAACCCGCGCAGCGCCGCCGCGGGCACGCTGAGGGCGCAGGACCGGCCGTACGTGTGCGAGCTGACCTTCTTCGGGTACGGCGCCTTGCCCCTGCCCGATGACACCTCCGACCTCGCGACGCGGCTCCGGCAGTCGCCGCACAGCCAGGTGATGGACTGGGTTGCCGGGCAGGGCGTGCGCACCACGGCCGGGACCGCGGTCGCCGGGATCGTCGCGACGACCGTGGAGCAGGTGTGCCTGCGCGTCGAGGAGATCGCGGCCGTGCGGCCGGAGCTGCCGTTCGGGATCGACGGCATCGTGGTCAAGGCGGATGATGCGCAGGATCAGGCCGAAGCCGGGTTCGGCTCGCGGGCGCCGCGGTGGGCGATCGCGTACAAGCTGCCCGCCGTGCAGAAGATCACGAAGCTGCTCGGCGTGGAGTGGAACACCGGCCGGACCGGTGTGATCGCCCCGCGGGCGGTTCTGGAGCCGGTGGAGCTGGACGGCTCCGTCGTGACGTACGCGACGCTGCACAACCCCTCCGACATCACGCGCCGCGGGCTGATGCTGATGGACAGCGTCGTCGTCTACAAGGCCGGCGACGTGATCCCGCGGGTGGAGTCCCCGGTGGTGCACCTGCGCACCGGCGACGAGCAGCCCATCGTGTTCCCGGAGGTGTGCCCGGCCTGCGGTGACGAGATCGACACCTCCCAGGAGCGGTGGAGGTGCGTGCGAGGCCGCGACTGCCGCGCGATCGCCTCGATCGGGTACGCGGTCGGCCGCGACCAACTGGACGTGGAAGGACTGGCCGACAACCGCATCCAGCAGATGCTGGACACCGACCTGATCGCCGACTTCGGCGACCTGTTCTTCCTCACCCGTGAGCAGTTGCTGGGCCTGGAACGGATGGGGGAGGTGTCCACCGACAACCTCCTGACCGCCATCGACAGGGCCAGGACCCGACCGCTGAGCCGGGTGTTCTGCGCGCTCGGGGTCAGGGGGACGGGGCGCTCGATGAGCCGCCGCATCGCCCGGCACTTCGGCACGATGGAGGCCATCCGCGCGGCGGACGCGGAGGGGTTCCAGCAGGTGGACGGCATCGGCCCGGAGAAGGCGCCCGTGATCGTCGCCGAGCTGGCCGAGCTGAGCGACCTCATCGACAAGCTCGTCCGCGCCGGGGTGAACATGGCCGAGCCCGGCGTGGCGGCGAAGGTCGGGGACGAGGCCGGCGGCGAGGGCGGCGCGACCACGGCGGCGCCGGGCGGCGACGAGCCGGGCGCTCTGCCACTGGCCGGGATGACGGTCGTGGTCACGGGCGCGATGAGCGGGCGGCTGGCGGCATTGTCCCGCAACCAGACGAACGAGCTCATCGAGAAGGCCGGAGGCCGGGCGTCGTCCGGCGTTTCGGCGAAGACCTCGCTGGTCGTCGCGGGAGACAACGCGGGATCCAAGCGGGCGAAGGCCGAATCCCTCGGCGTGCGGATCGTCTCCCCGGAGGAGTTCGCCGAGATGGTCGCGCGGCTGCTGTAGGCGACCTTGTCATCGGTGTGCAGCCACATCCGGCGAGCACGCTCCGGGCGCGAGGTCGCTAAGAAGATCGACAGCCGGCGCGGAGGTCGCCGGGGCGCGGTCAGGCGGTGGCCTCGCCCAGCTGTTCGGCCACCCGCTCCAGGCCGCCCCTGATGAGCTGCCCGTACTCGTCGTCGCCAAGCGCGCCGATCCCGGCCCGCGCCTGCCGGAGGTGCTCACGGGCGCGGTCGAGATCGCCCAGCTTGCGATAGCACTCGCTCAGGTTCAGGTGCAACGACGGATACAAGCCGGCCACGGAGAGCGGCACTCCAGCCTGGGCCACCCGCTCATCGGTGACGAGATCGACGGCGGCAAGCGCCCGCAGATCCCACATCAGCTCCTGGTGCACGTCGTCCTGCACGTCGGCCATGGAGTGGGCAAGGACACAGACATGCAGCGGGTCGCCCTGCTCGCCGCCGATGTCGTCCCAGATCTGCGCGAACAGGTCGCGAGCGGCTTCGCGCCGGCCTTGGTGGTGATGTAACTCCACCCCCTGGCCGATCCGGATCATCGTCGGGTCCGGCGTCATAGGCAGTCCTTTACCTTCGCGGCGATCGCGGTCAGCCTACTCGCCTGACGCGCGTGACGACCTTGAAGCCGCCGACCGGTCAGTGCGTCCTCCGTGGGCATGGCGCGGCTCCCCTGGGAGTTACCTCTGGTCACCGAGGTAGTCTTCGTCAACCGCTAACAGGAACATGACTTGGTCACCGTCAGGTGACGGAGGAGGCGGGAGCCCATGTCGCACCAGGCCGAGGCGGACAGGGTGCTGCGCTCGTTGGGCAGGGACTGTCTCGAGCACGACCCGGATGTTCTCCGATCCGTGCTGGACCGGGTCGGTGACAAGTGGAGCCTGATCCTCATCGGGCTGCTCGACAAGGGGCCGATGCGCTTCACGGAGTTGCTGCGGACGGCCCCCGGTATCTCCCGCCGCATGCTGACGCTGACGTTGCGCAGCCTGGAGCGTGACGGGCTCGTCAAGCGCGTGATCTATCCGGAGAGCCCGCCCCGGGTCGAGTACGAGGTCACCCCGTTCGGACGCACCCTGTCCGAGCCCGTCCTGGCGCTCACCCGGTGGGCGGCCGACAACCAGGACACGATCCGCGCCAACCGTCACGCCTTCGACAAGGCGGCCGGCTTCGACGGCGACGATCTCGGCTGAGACCTGGCCGGTTCACCTCATGTGACCACGGTTCAATTGAAGTTACCGATCAGCGGCGTGTACTCAGGATTCGGACGGTTTCGAGGCCGGCGGCGAGGTGGGGGTAAGGCCCCGCTCCATGCCACCGGCGTACGTACGGGAGCTGATCGGTATGTCTGACGTGCCGGAATGGCCGTCCGTCGCGACCCGGGCGAGGTAGGGGACGGGGATCCCGCCCGCCGTCGTGGTGACGGCCCGCTGGTTTCCCCCACCCCCTGAGCCGGCCGACGGCCGGCGATGATCCGCGCCCTGTCCCCGCTCGGCCAGGCCGCCTGACCCCGTGCCGGGCCGGGGCCGTTCGTGCGACCCGGCCTGGCACGGCGATCCCCCCGCACACCCCATCACGATCAAAGCAGGAGGAACAGTGACCGTCGGAAGGATCGAACACCCCCGCTTCGAGCTGGGGCTCAACTCGTTCGGGGAGGTGGCGACGGACGGCGGGCGCGTGCTCGACGACGCCGAGACCGTGCGCCTGCTCGTGGAGGAGGCCCGGCTGGCCGAGGCGGTGGGGCTGGACGTCTTCAGCCTGGGGGAGCACTACCGGGACGGGCACAACGACTCGGCGACCCCGGTGCTCCTCGCCGCGATCGCCACCGCGACGCGACACATCGGGCTCGGCACGTCCGTGACGGTGCTGAGCACGAACGACCCGGTCCGGCTGTACCAGGAGTTCTCCACCCTCGACGCGGTGTCCGGCGGCCGTGCCCGGATCGTGCTGGGCCGCGCCTCCGCGACCGAGTCGTTCCCGCTGTTCGGCTACGACCTGGCGGACTACGAGCGGCTGTTCGAGGAGAAGCTCGATCTCTTCCTGCGACTCGAACGCGAGGAGCGGGTGACCTGGTCGGGCACGGTGCGGCCGCCGCTCACCGGGCAGCGGCTGCACCCCCGGATGCGGCCGGGAGGCATCCCCACCTGGATCGGCGTGGGCGGCAGCCCCGACTCCGTGGTGCGCGCCGCCCGTCACGGCCTGCCCCTCATGATGGCCATCATCGGCGGACGGCCACAGCGGTTCGCGAGGAACGTCGAGCTGTACCTCACGGCGCTCGATCGCTTCGGCTGTCCCGAACTGCCGATCGGCCAGCACTCGCTCGGCCTCGTCGCGGACACCGACGAGGAGGCCGTCGAGACCTGGTGGCGTTACTGGCGGCCCGTCGTCGAGGATGTCGCGGCCGAGCGCGGCTTCTACGCGCCGAATCGGGAGCGGTACGAAGCCGAGGTCGAGCACGGCGCGCTCTTCGTGGGATCGCCGGAGACGGTCGCCCGCAAGATCGTCCGGATGGCCCGTGACCTGCGCTTGAGCCGTTTCGATCTCAAATACGACATCATGCACCTTCCCCGCGACGCCCGCGCCCGCACGATCGAACTTCTCGGCCGCGAGGTCGCCCCGCGCGTACGCGAACTGCTCGCCGCGGACACGGTCCACGCGTGACCCGCCGACGACCTGGAGCGACCATGAAACCCGGCGACGTTCGCACCATCGGCATCCTCGGCGCGGGCAAGGTCGGCACCGTCCTGGCCCGCCTCGCCGTCGGGGCCGGCTACCGCGTCCTGATAGCGGGCTCCGGGGAGGCCGCACGGATCTCCCTCACCGTCGAGGTCGTCACGCCCGGCGCGGTCGCGGTGACCGCGGTGGAGGCCGCCTCCGAGGCGGACGTCGTGGTGCTGGCCCTGCCGCTCGGCAAACATCGCAACGTCCCCGGCGAGGCGCTGCGGGGCAGGCTGGTGCTCGACGCGATGAACTACTGGCAGGAGGTGGACGGAGTGCGGGACGACCTCACCGACCCGCGTACGTCCTCCAGCGAGATCGTTCAGGCGTTCCTGCCGCACTCCCGGGTCGTCAAGGCCTTCAACCACATGGGCTACCACGACCTGGAAGACAGCGCCCGTCCCGCCGGCGCTCCCGGCCGCCGCGCGATCGCCGTCGCCGGCGACGATCCGGACGACATCGAGGTCGCCGCCTCGATCGTGGACGCGCTCGGCTTCGACCCGGTGATCGTCGGCCCGCTCGCCGAGGGCGTCCGCATGGAGCCGGGGACGGCGCCGTTCGGCGCGAACGTCGACGCGGCCGAACTGCGCGTCCTGCTCGACCGTTTCCCCGAGTCGCAGCGCGGCGGCGAGGTGCTCCGCGTGCGCGGCGAGGTGACGTCGTCGCCCCGTCCGACGCCCTGATCCCAAAACGAGGTTAGGCTCACCTAAGCAGCCTGATGAAGGGAATCACTCATGGCGACGACCGAACCGGCGCGGCGCGCCCCCCGGGCGACCACCGGCGTGGTGAAGCGCACCGAGCGGCTGACCCCGCACATGATCCGGGTGGTGCTCGGCGGTGAGGGGCTCGCCGGTCTTGAGGCGGGCGAGTTCACCGACCACTACGTGAAGTTGCTGTTCCCGCCGCCGGGAGCGGCCTATCCGGAGCCGTTCGATGTGGCGGTGATCCGCGCCGAGCTGCCCCGCGACCAATGGCCGAAGACCCGGACCTACACCGTCCGGGCCTGGGACCCGCAGGCGCGGGAGCTGACCGTCGATTTCGTCTACCACGGAGACGAGGGACTGGCCGGGCCCTGGGCGCTGCGGGCCCGGCCGGGCGACGTGATCCACTTCCTGGGCCCCGGCGGGGCGTACGCGCCGAGCGCGGAGGCGGACTGGCACCTGCTGGCCGGGGACGAGAGCGCGCTCCCGGCGATCGGCGCCGCACTGGAGCGGCTTCCCGCGGGGGCGCCCGCCCGGGTGTTCGTGGAGGTGGAGGGCCCGGAGGAGGAGCAGAAGCTGCGGACGGAGGGCGATGCGGAGATCGTGTGGCTGCACCGCCGCGGCGCGCAGGTGGGCGAGGCTCTGGTGCGGGCGGTGCGGGCGCTGGAGTTCCCCGAGGGCGTCGTGCACGCCTTCGTCCACGGCGAGGCGAACTTCGTGAAGGAGCTGCGGCGATACCTGCGGGTGGAGCGCGGCCTGCCGCTGGAGCGGCTGTCGATTTCCGGCTACTGGCGGCGGGGCCGTGACGAGGACGGCTGGCAGTCCTCCAAGCGGGAGTGGAACCGCGGCATCGAGGAAGAGGAGTCCGTCGCCCTCGGCGGCTGAGGGTCCGGCGGACACCACCCGCCGCAAGCGGGCGTGACGACCGGGGACACCGCGGGCGGGCGCACCCGGCGCCGGGCTGTTTTAGATTCACGTTACGCGCTCGCGGCTACGGTGACGCCTGACGACGTCTCGGAGAGCGATCTCGGGAGTGCCCGTGTCACAGCGAAAGGTGAAGCGCATGCGCGCCGCCATGCGGCGCGAGGAAGCCATGCGGCGCGCGGAACGCAGGCGGACGACGCGCAGGGTGACGTATGCCACCGCCGCGGTCGTGGCGGTGGTGGCCGTCGCGACGGGGGTGCTGGTCCTCATCTCCGCCGGAGCGCCGAAGACGGCGACGCCCGTCGCGAACGCCTCGCCGCATCCGTCCTCCTCGGCCACGAAGGCGGCCACGGGATCCGCCACGAAGGCGGCCACGAAGCCGGCGCCCGAATCGCCCGAATCGCCTGTGTCGCCGTCCGCCGGCACGTGACGTATGGCATGGCACGGCGCCGATGACGGCCTTCTCGTGCCCGCGCGTGGGCGGACGACCCGGCCCTACCCGACGACGCCGGAGACGCTGGGCGGCCAGATGCCGACGTTCAGGAGCCGGTGTGCGTAGAAGTAGGCCACGAGCTGACTGCGGTTGCTGCAGGCGTACTGGACGAGCAGCTTGCTGATGCGCTCCGCCACGGTGTACCGGCTGAGGTGCATCTCTCGGGCGATCCTCGTCGTCGTGTAGCCCCTGGCCAGCATGACGATCAGCCACCTGTCGCGATCATTTATCAGGCCGTCGGAAACAAGGTCCATATGCAGTCCCGGATCGCCGTTCGACTGAAGGGAGCCTGGTAGGGGTCCCTTTTGCGCGACCCTAGAAAGGGGCGCTTAACGATCGGTATGGCCTGACCATGGCCCCGGTTATGGTCCTCCCGGCCACGCTGGTAGCCCACGTTTGTGGGGTTGTGTTACCTGCTCGTCCCCGGCTCATACTCGACCTGCGACGCGTTCCGGTCAGGCCGGGGACGAGCGGGAGAGCCGCTCACATCGCTCAGGAGCAGACCGAAAGCAGGAGGGCGAAGTGAAGGGCAGGCTGTGTTGAGAGATGTCGTGACGGCCGTTGGGGTCACCAAGCGCTATCGAGGCAGCGAGAGACCGGCCGTGGACGACGTCTCCTTCGAAATCGCCGAGGGGGAGACCGTCGGGCTTCTCGGCCCGAACGGCGCCGGCAAGACGACACTCATCAAAATGATCTGCGGGGTCACCACCCCCACCTCCGGTGAGATCCGGGTCTTCGACGCCGATCCGGTGCGCCAGCCCGTCCTCGCGAAGAGCGGCATCGGGGCGATGCACCAGACCGGTCCCTTCGACATGATGCTGCCGGCGCTCGACAACCTCCGGATCGCCGCCCGGTTCCGCGGGCTGCGGTGGCGCGACGTGCGGCCGTGGGCGTTGGAGGTGTCGGACTTCCTCGGCCTCGCCGGTTCGATGCAGCGCCTTGTCTTCCAGATGTCGGGCGGCCAGCGGCAGCGGTTGCAACTGGTGCGGGCGCTGCTCACCACCCCGCAGCTGCTCATCCTCGACGAGCCCTCCGCCGGCCTGGACGTCGCGGGACGGCGCCAGGTCGAGCGCTTCGTGACCTGGCTGCGCGAGGAGCACGGCGTGACGGTGCTGTGGACCAGCCACCACATCGACGAACTGGAGCGCAACAGCCAACGCGTCCTCGTCGTCGACCGGGGAAAGGTGCTGCGCTTCGCCAAGCCGCGCGAACTCGTGGAGGAGTTCGGCAGCACCCACCTGCTGGTGACCGTCGAAGACCCCGCCGCGGGCGGCCTCGTCGCCGCCTGGGCGGAGTCCGCCGGGCTGCGGGCCAAAGCCGAGGACAACGAGGTGCGCATCGACGACGCGAACGCGCGCGACGTGCTGCCGGAGCTGTCCCGATACTGCCAGGACCACGCGATCGCGATCACGGGAGTGTCGACCGCCGTGGACTCGCTTGAGGAGGTCTTCCTCCGGATGACCGGAAACGAGGGCTGACGATGGCCGCCGGGCTGCACTTCCACACCGCGCCCCCCGCCCGGACCGCGAGGGCGGCGGACCTGTCCGCGGTGCTCTACCGGGAGTACGCGCTGCTCGCCCGCAACCGGGTCTACCTCATCCTCGGCCTGACGCCGATGCTGGTGTACCTGCTGCTGGTGAACACCTCGCTGAGCAACCTCATCAGGGCCGTCGACTACAAGGGCGTCAGCGTGGGGTTCGCGGTCTTCCTGCTCCCCATGACGCTGGCGATGTCGGTCGTCAGCGCGGCGGGCACGTCCGCGATGGCCGTGTTCCAGGAGGAGATGAGCGGGGTGGCCACGCAGTTGTGGTCCTACCCCATGCGCCGGTCGCGCTTCCTGCTCGGCAAGATGATCGCCGGAGTGTCGCTCGTGCTGGGGCAGACCCTGCTGGGCCTCGCCGTAGCGGCGATCATGTTCGACCTCCCGTTCGGCATGGAGAACTGGCTCGGGCTGCTGACGGCGCTCGCGCTGTCGGCCCTGGCGCTGAACGGGCTGTACCTGGCGGCCGCGATCACGATCACGGACTACCAGGCCTTCATGGTGCTGTCGAACGTGTCGATGCCCGTTCTCGTCTTCAGCGCCCCCTCGATGTACACCACCGAGAGCATGCCGACCGTGCTGCAGTGGATCTCCGTGGTCAACCCGCTGACATACGCGATCAACGGCATGCGGGACGCCGCGGTCTTCGGCTTCGGCGAGGCATGGGTGGACCTGCTCGTGCTGGCGATCATGGCGGTCGTCGGCTACGCCGTGGGCGGCCGGGCCCTGCTCAACCGCGCCCGCAACATCTGAGCCCGCAACATCTGAGCCGGCGACATCTGAGCCGACGGCAACGCCTGAGCCGGCGACGTCCGGGCCCGCGATATCCGGGCCCGCGACATCTGAGCGCACCATCCGAACCCGCCGGCTCTATCCGGCACCTCACCTCGGCACCTCATCTCGACCAGGGCAAGGGGACGATGCGGACAGACACCTCCTCCCACTCATGGATCCTCTCCCTTCCTGACCAGTCGAAGGTCCGGTTGCCGGGGACGGACCGGGCCAGCTCCCCGGCCGCCTCACTGGAGATGGCCGGCCGGGCCGGGCGCAGGGCCGGGATCACCCGGGTCGCGGACATCACGATGCTCGACACCCTCGGCATCCCGACGTTCCAGGCGATAAGACCCACGGCCCGGACCCTGGCCGTCTCCCAGGGGAAGGGCGTCACCGCCGACCTGGCGAAGCTGTCGGCGATGATGGAGGCCATCGAACTCTGGCACGCCGAGCAGCCCATGCGGCCGGTCGCCACGACCTCCCCCCGCGAGGTGGCCGGAAAGCTGGGCTACGACGTCCACGCGCTCCCGCTGTGCACGCCGACCCTGCTGCACGACGGCCTTCCGGTGGACTGGGTCGCCGCCAAGTCACTGGTCGACGGGGCGCGGACCCTCGTCCCGAAGGACGTGGTGGAGTTCACCCTCGTCCGCAGGACGGGCTGGAACCCGCCGGTGTTCTTCTCCTCGACCAACGGCCTGGCCAGCGGGAACACGCAGGCCGAAGCCGTACTGCACGCGTTGTACGAGGTGATCGAACGGGACGCGGTGACGGGCTTCATGATCGGCGGTGACCGAGGCGTCCGGGTCGACCCGCGCTCGCTCGGGTCGCCGGTCGTCGACGACCTGTGCGTGACGATGGAGCGGGCCGGGGTCCGCCTGGAGGCGAGGTCCCTGACCTCGCCCACCGGGCTGCCGTGCTTCGTCGCCCGGATCACCTGTGACGACTATCCTCCGCCGTTCCTGGGCTTCGGCTGCCACCTGAGCTCGGACATCGCGCTCAGCCGCGCCCTCACCGAGGCCGCGCAGGCCAGGCTGGGCTACGTCTCGGGCGCGCGTGACGACCTGCGTCCCGACATCCAGGAGGACCTGGGCGCCAGGCGCCGGCCGGAGCCGCCGCGGGAGGCCGAAGCGCCGATATCGCCCATGCACGCGCACGAGAGCCTGGTCGACGACCTGGAGGACGTGGTGAAACGGGCCGCGGTCGCCTTCTCGCACCCGCCCCTCGTCGTCGACCTGACGAGGGAGGACATGGGTGTCCCGGTCGTCAGGGTGCTGGCGCCGGGGAGCCGCGTATGCCCGGAGGTTTTCTGATGAGCGGGGTCTTCTGATGAGCGGGGATGTTCTGATGAGCTCGCCGAACGTGGTCGTCTTCACCGGCCCCACGATCTCCCGTGACGAGGTCCTGAGCGTCCTGCCACAGGCGCGGGTACGGCCGCCCGTGGCTCGCGGCGACCTTCTCTCCGAGTCCTGGTGCCCGGACGACACCGCCGTCATCATCGACGGCTACTACCGCGAGCGGCTGTCGGTGGGCCACAAGGAGATCCTCTGGCTGCTCGACGAGGGTGTCCACGTCATCGGCGCGGCCAGCATGGGCGCGTTGCGCGCGGCGGAGCTGAGCCCGTACGGCATGAGCGGCGCGGGGACCGTGTTCGACATGTACGCGACCGGCGAGGTCGACGGGGACGACGAGGTCGCCGTGGTGCACGGACCGGCCGACCGGGGATACCCCGCCGGCACGGTGGCGCTGGTCAACATCCGGTACGGCTGTCGCGAGGGCGCGCGGACGGGCCTGATCCCGGCGGCGGCCGGGGAGCGGATCGTCCGGGCCGCGAAGGCGCTGCCCTTCATGCGGCGGAGCTGGCGCGAGCTGGACGCGGCGCTGGACGCGGCGGTGGACGTGGCGGCGGGCTCCGGCGACCGCGACCATCTCGCAACGCTGCAGCGGCTGATCGGCACGGGTGAGTGGGACGTCAAGCGGCTGGACGCGATAGCGGCGCTGCGGGCGGTCGGCGGGCGCACTGCCGAAGCGTCCAGTGAGAGGTCCGGCGAGGGGTCCGCGGACTGGGAGGCCGGCACGGCGCTGACGGGGATCACCCACTACGAGGCGCTCAAATGGCGGTCGAGGCGCGAGTACGCGCCCGGCAGGTGGATGACCGACCTCGACGTCGTGAACGCGGGGCGGCTGTTCGGCGACGACTACCCCCGCCTGCACGAGGAGGCGCTGACCGGCCTGCTGACGGACTTCGCCGCGGCCCAAGGCCTCGACCTGGAGGCGTACGCCCGCGCCCGGCTCGGGGTCGCCGAGCCCGCCGCCCTGCCGTCCGTCCTCGCGTCGTGGCTTACGGAGGCGGAGCTCGCCACCCTCGCCGTCGCCGAGCAGCTCCGGCTGGTCATGGTGCGGGTCTGGCCGATCTGGCAGTCGGAGGACTGGAGGCCGGTCGTCCTGGAACGGGTCAGGGAGTCGGACCGCTGGCACGAGTGGTCCGAGATCGTCGCCCGCGCCGACGAGGCCGCGGAGCGGACCCGCGGCAGGCTCGCCGTCCCGCCGCCGGAGATCTGCGCGAAAATCTTCCTGCGCCACTGGCAGCGCAAGGGGACCACGGTGGAGGTGGAGCTGGCCCGGCGGGGTTTCACCGGCATGCCGGAGCTGGGGAACACCGTCAGGAGGTTCTTCGCCCTCGACGTCCAGAACGCGCGTGCCCCGGAGCGTGCCTGATGAGCAGGGCCGCGCGCCTGATGAGCAGGGCGGCGCGCCTGATGAGCAGGGCACGACCATGAGCACGGGAGCCGCTGACGCCGGCCGGGCCGGCCCCGGCGGACGGCCATGTCCGGAACCGTCGGCGCGCCCCGTGAGGAGAGGGTCATGACCGCGACCACGATCGAGCAGCCGTTCGACCCGGCGGCCGCGCGGCATCGTCCGAACCCCCACCCGCTGCTCCACCGCATGCGCGAGCACGCGCCGGTCTACCGGTACGTGAGCCCGGTCAGCGGCCGGGTGCTGTGGTACCTGACGCGATACGCCGACGTGCAGCGGGTGCTGCTCGATCCGGACGTCGGGCGTCAGCTCGACCGGCTGCCGCCCGAACTCGCCGCGCCGCACCGCCGGGCGGAGAGCCGTGACCCGCTGGCCATGCTGCGGCGTAACGTGTTCCATCTCGACCCACCCGACCACACGCGCATACGCCGGCTGATGGCGCCGGCCTTCGGCACCCGTACGGTGGCCGTGCTGGAGCGGCACGTCCAGCGGGTCGCCGGTGAGCTGGTGGACGGCATGGCGGCCGCCGGAGGCGAGGCCGACCTGATCCGGGACCTGGCGCTGCCGCTGCCGATCCTGGTCGTCGCCGAGCTGCTCGGCCTGCCCTCCGAGGACCGCGCCCGGCTGCGCGGGTGGAGCGACGAGATCGTGGGCAGCGGGGACGCGTTCCGGGTGCGCCGCGCCGGCATGGAGTTCATGGCGTACGCCGGCGAGAGGATCGACGAGCGGCGGGCGCATCCGGGGGAGGACCTGCTGTCCCGGCTCGCCGAGGCGGAGCGGGCGGGCGCGATCGGCCGCATGGAACTGATCTCCAGCGTGTTCCAGCTGCTGCTCGCCGGGGACGAGACGACGGTCAACCTGATCGGGAACGGCGTGCTGGAGCTGCTGCGGCACCCCCGCGAGCTGGAGCGGCTGCGTGCGCGCCCCGAGCTGATCGGCTCGATGGTCGAGGAGGCGCTGCGGTACAACGGCCCCGTCGGGCACTCCCGGCCGCTGTACGCCCTCGCCGACGTGGAGATCGGCGGCAGAGCGATCCCTCGTGGGGACATCGTGGTCCCGGTGCTGCTGGCTGCCAACCGCGATCCGGCGGTCTTTCCCCGGCCGGACGTCTTCGACATCGGCCGCAGCCCGAACCGCCATCTGGGCTTCGGCCACGGCGCCCACTTCTGCCTCGGCGCGGCGCTGGCGCGGATGCAGGCCGCGGCCGCGATCGGCGCGCTGCTGCACGGCTTCCCCGAGATCGCCCTGGCGGTCGACCCCGCCGACCTCGAGTGGACGCCCGACCTGTTCCTGCACGGCGTACGCCGCCTGCCCCTGCGGTTACGCGCTCACCGGACACCTGTCAGCCGCCGAAAGGAGCCGGCCCATGAGTGACCGACCGCGAGGCCTCGCGGGATACGCGAACCTGTCCCGGATGGCCTTCGGCTACGCGTCCTCGCAGATCCTCTACGCGGCCGTCCGGCTCGGCGTGCCGGAGCTGCTGGCGCAGGGGGACGTACCGGTGACGCGGCTCGCGGAGTCGACCGGGTCGGACCCGCACGCGCTGGGCCGGCTGCTGCGCGCGCTGGTGGTGCTGGGCGTGGCCGAAGAGGGGGAGCCCGGGTGCTTCACGCTGACCGAGCAGGGGCAGCCGCTGCGCGCCGACCACCCGTGGTCGATGCGCTCCAGCCTCCTGCTGCTCGGCGACCCCGACACCTGGCGGGCGTGGGGGGCGCTGACCCACAGCGTTAGGACCGGTGAGGTGGCGTGGGACCACGTGCACGGCAGACCGCTGTTCGACCACCTCGCCCGCCACCCTGAGCTGTCGGCGGTGTTCAACACAGCGATGCGCGAGGGCACCGAACGGATCGCGCCCGCGCTCCCCAGGGCGTACGACTTCAGCGGCGCCCACACCGTGGTCGACGTCGGCGGCGGGAACGGCTCGCTGCTGGCCGCGGTGCTGGCCGCCACCCCGGGCATCAAGGGAATCCTGTTCGACACCGCCGAGGGGATCGCGGGCGCCGCTGAGGAGCTGCGGCGGGCGGGACTGTCCGACCGGTGCTCCATCGAGGCAGGCGACTTCTTCGAGGCGGTGCCCGAGGGCGACGTCATGCTGGTGAAGGGTGTCCTGCACGACTGGGACGACCGGCGCTGCATCGCTCTTCTGCGCGGTTGCCGCAGGTCGATCGCGGCGGACGGCCGCCTGCTCGTGCTGGAGCCGGTGATGCCGTCCGGTCTCGGGACGCCGGAGGCGGCAGGGGCCGTCATGAGCGACATCGCCATGCTCGTCTACACCGGTGGCCGGGAGCGCGGCATGACCGAGTTCCGGGACCTGTTCGCCGCGGCGGGCTTCGAGCTGGCCGAGGTCACGCCGCCGCTGGGAGGCTCGGAGATCCGGGTCCTCGTGTCGAAGCCGGTCTGAGTGTCGGAGTCGGTCTGAGTGTCGAAACCGGCCTGAGTGTCTGAGCCGGCCTGAGTGTCGAAGGGCCGTGGCGTCCCGGACAGATCCCGCGTACCGGGCTGCCCACCGGCGGTGCCGCGGTCGGCCGCGGGGCGGGACGTCGATCGGGCTAAGGGACAAGGACGATCTTGCCCGTCGTGCGGCGGTTTTCCAGGTCGGCGTGCGCGTCACCGGCGCGGCCGAGGGGATAGCGGGTGATCAGTGGGTGGAGTACGCCGTCGGCGGCTGCGCGGATCGCGCGGTCCTGCAGCGCGTTGATGGTGCCGGCGCGTTCCAGCATCTGCGGGCCGATCGCCCAGGTGACGGTGCAGGCGTGCTCGATGATGTCGTCGGTGGTGATGCGGGTGGCGGCCCCGGAGGACCAGCCGTGCAGGAGAAATCTTCCGCCGGGGGCGAGCAGGTCGAACGCCTGCCGGCCCGCGGTTCCTCCGACGCCGTCGAACACGATGCCGACTCCTCTGCCCTTGAGGGCGTCGCGCACCGCCTCCGGCCAGTGCGGGTCGCGGTAGTCGACCGCGATGCCGGCGCCCAGGGACCTGGCCAGCCGAACCTTTTCCGGCCCGCCGGCCACGCCGACGACGATCACGCCCTGGTGGCGTAGGGCCTGCACGAGCAGAGCGCCGATGCCGCCGGCCGCCGAGGTGACCAGCGCGACGTCGCCGGGCTTGGCGTTTGAGCTGTCGAGGATCCCGAGCGTCGTCGTGCCCGTGGTGATCACCGCCACCGCGGTTTCCGCGGTCAGATGGTCGGGGATGTGGTGAAGGGCGTCGATCGTCGTCACCGCCTGTTCGGCGTAGCCGCCGTACGACTCGAGCGTGCCGACGACCCGGCGGCCCAACCAGCTCCCGTCGACGTCCGGGCCCAGCGCGCTCACGACACCCGCGACCTCACCCCCCAGAACGACAGGTAGTTCGGGAGCACTGTGCGGGCCCACGCCGCGACCGGCCCGCAGCGTCGTCTCGATGAAGTGCACGCCGCTGGCCTGCACGTCGATGCGGACCTGCCCCCTGCCGGGCACCGGTGCAGCGACCTGCTCGTATCGAAGGTTCTCGGCGGGCCCGAACTCGTGGAGCCTGACTGCGTACACGGATGATGCGCCTTTCTCGAAAGAGCGGCCGGCCACGCCGGATTCGCCGTACGCGTGCGGGTCCCGGAGCGTGCTGTCCGGTGACCGGCCTGCAACCGGCGCCGTGCCTGCCCGGGATCAACGGGTGCGGACCGCGGTCGCGGTCACCGGCGCCGCGGTCGACGGGCCAGGGGAACGCCGTCGGCGCGGCAGGAACAGCGCGGGTACGCTCGCCAGGGCCAGCAACGTCACCGCCCACCAGTAGGTGTGCTGGAACGCGGCGGCCTGCTGCCGCTGGCTCGCGGCGTCGGCCATGTGCGAGGCGAGGACCACCGACATCAGCGCGGTTCCGATGGATGTGCCGATCTGAGAGACGATGTTGATCGTGGTGCTTCCGGAGGGAACGTCATCGGGGGCCAGCGTGCGGGTCGCCGTCGTGTTGACCGGCATCATCACCATGCCGACACCGGCGCCCATCACCAGCATCGCCGCGCACAACCGCCAGTAGGGCGTGCCGGGTCCGAGTTGAAGGCCGAACAGGGACAGCCCGAGTGCGGCGACCACGATGCCGGAGACGACCATCAGCCGGGGAGACACCCGGTCGATCCGCCGCGTGGCGATCTGCATCGAGGTGCCTACGGCGACGGCCAGCGGAACGCCCAGCAGGCCGGACTCGGTCGCGGTGAGTCCTCGTGTCGTCTGGTAGTACATCGGCGTCAGCAGCATCGAGCCGAAGTAGCCGGCGGGGAACAGCACCATCGTCGCGATGCCGGCGGCGAAGGTACGGTCGCGGAACAGGCGCAACTGCAGGAGCGGGTGACGGGTGGTCAGGCCGCGCGCGACGAATCCGGCGATCAACAGCAGTCCCGCGACGATGGGCGGCAGCGCGCCCTGCAGCGTGAAGTCGCCGTGCGCGCCGCCGGCGGTCAGGCCGTAGATCAGCAGGGCCAGGCCCGGCGACAGCATCAGCAGGCCCGGCACATCCAGCCGGCGCGCCGGCCGCGTCTCGTCGCTTGGCAGCAGCCGCGCCGCGAGTACGAGCGCCACCGCGCCGACAGGCAGGTTGACCAGGAAGATCCAGTGCCAGGAAGCGGTGTCGATCAACCAGCCGCCCAGTATCGGCCCGCTCACCGGACCGATCAGGACCGGAACACCCAGCACGGCCATCGCCCTGCCCATGTGCTCCCGGTCCGCGGCGCGGATGACCATCGCCATGCCGACCGGCACCAGCAGGCCGCCGCCGAGCCCCTGCACCACCCGGAACAGCACCAGTGTCTCGATGCCGGACGACAGCGCGGCCACCGCGGAGCCGCCGGTGAACAGGGCCAAGGCGGTGAGGTAGGTGCGCTTGGCGCCGAAACGGCCCATAGCCCAGGCGGCCACCGGGATCACGGCGCAAAGAGCGAGCGTGTAGCCGGTCGCCACCCACTGCACGGTGGCGAGTGGCGCGTCGAACACCGTCGCCAGCGGGTGGAGAGCGACGTTGACGATGGTCACGTCGAGCACGGCCATGATCGAGCCGATGACTACGACCACGAGGGTACGGGCGAGAGCGGCCGGGGGTCCGGCGGTTCGTGCCGGTCCGGTGACGGTGCTCATCGCCCGTCACTTGCCGTACGGATGCTCGGCGCGAGCGGTGCGCAGCGCGCGGCCCCACCACAACAGCTGGTCGACCATGTTCTTCGCGGCACTCTCGCACACCGCCGCATCCAGCGGCCTCCCGTCATCGCCGAGCCGTGACCAGGGCCCGTGCAGGCTGACGGTGTCACGCACAGTCATGGCGTGCAGCTCGGCGAAGACCTGGCGAAGCTGCTCGACGGCACGCAGCCCGCCCCCCAGCCCGCCGTAGGAGACGAAGCCGATCGGCTTGGCCTGCCATTGCGTGTAGTGCCAGTCGATGAGGTTTTTCAAGGAGGCCGGAAAGCTGTGGTTGTACTCGGGCGTGACGACGACGAACGCCTCGGCGGCAGCCAGGCGGGGGCTGACGTCGGCGAGAGCGGCCTGAGTTTCCGGGGCGGGGGCGGGAAGGCCGTCCCACCCGGGCATCGACACGGGAAGGTCCAGGTCGGCGATGTCGACGACGTCAAGCTCGATGTCGGTGCGGTGGCCCACATGGTTGGTGAACCATTCGGTGACCGACAGGCCGGTGCGGCCGCCGCGGGCGCTTCCGATGATGACGGCGACCCGGAGCGCGGAGTCGTTCGGAGGTGTGTGGCCAGGCATCGTGGTCTCCTGGTTCTCTCGTTGCGTTGCCACGATTCGCAGCACATCGGGTAACGTACAACGAGCATTGTAAAAAGTAAAACGATGGTTGTAATAGACCTCGATCGGCATGTGAGGGACAAGGCGATGACAAGCACGGGCGCCAAGGGCGAGACAACGACCACCCGGCCGCGGCGGAGCCGGGCGGATAAGGCGACAGCGATCGTGCAGGCCGCGTGCGAGGTCTTCGGACGGGACGGCTACTCCCGGGCCAGCATCGACACGATCGCCACCGAGGCCGGCGCCTCGACTCGAACCATCTACAACCACTTTCCGGGCGGGAAGGAGGAGCTGTTCCGCTCCGTCATGCAGTGGAGCTCGGAGCGCGTCAGGGACGAACAGCTCGCTCAGCTGCGCAGATACCTGGATCCGGAGCGCCCGCCGCATCCCGACGACCTCGAACGCGACCTGCTCGTGCTGGCCCGCGCCTGGGTCGGCCTGATGGCCGACTTCCGCGACCACTTCTCACTGGTGCGGCACATCTACGCCGAAGCCGGGCACATCCCGCCCGAGGTCCTGGAAGCCTGGCAGGAGGCCGGACCGCGCGCCGTGGGCCGCGAGGTGACCGCCGCCATGAGCGCGTTGGCCGACCGCCGCCTGATCGACGTCCACGGCGACCCGGCCCAGGCCACCGTCCATTTCATGGCGTTGATCTCGACCGAGATCACGCAACGGTCCTACTGGGGCCTCAGCCCGCTCCCGCAGGAGGAGGCGGACCGGCTGACCGCAGCCGGAGTGCGGGCGTTCCTCCGGGCGTACGGCTCCGCAGGGTGAGTCGGAGCCGCCCGCGCACCCGGCGATCAACGTCTGGCCGTGGCCGCGTTCGCGGGGTCCCGGCGTGCGTGTGAGATCCAGGGGGTTTCAGCCGGTCGCGGCGGCGAACCGTAAGCGCAGCCACGCGGCCAGGGCCGGGTGCTGCCCGATCGCCTCCTCGCCGGTGAGCAGTGGCTCCGGCCGCCCGGTCAGCACCCGGGCGATCTCCGACCTGTCCGTCGCGGTGTCGTCGCAGATCAACGTCTGGACGCCGAAGAACGCGGCGGCGAGGCGCGGGCTGCTCAGCTTCGCCTGGGCCAGGCGCGTGCGGATCTCGCGTTCGAACGCGTTGGGCTCCCGTCGCGGCGCATCGTCGCCGCCGGCCCGCTCAGCGACCCCTTCTGTGACCTGCTCCCCGGCCCGCTCCCCGATTCGCGCTGTGGCCCGCGCTGTGACGCGCTGCCCGTCCTGCTCGATTGCCATCCGCCAGGACCGCTCCGCCTCCGCCGCGAGGGCGGCCTGAAGCCCGGCGAACAGGGACGGCCCGATTCCGTGCCGCGCGAGTTCGTCGCGCAGCCTGAGCGCGCCCAGCGCGGCGACCGACATCCCGTGCGAGTGGATGGGATTCACCGCGACGGCGGCGTCGCCGACGACGGCGAAACCGGCGGGCAGGCGCGCCCGCTCGAAGAACCGCCTCCTGTTGACGGTGTCGCGGTACGGCCAGACGGCACCGAGGGGGGTGGCCTCCGCCATGAGGTCCGCCACGATCGGGTGGCGCAGCGAGCGCGCGAAGGCCGTGAAGCCCTGCTCGTCCGTCGGCGGCTCGCCGCCCCGGGTGCCGGTCAGCGTGACGATCCATCGGCCGTCCTCGACGGGGAACAACGTCGCCCCCCGAGCCGGCTGTCCCTTCGCCGTCCCCGGGTGCAGCATGATCGCCGGGATCGCGGCGGCCAGGTCGCCGGGCGCCTGGTAGAGGCGCGTCGCGTAGGCCAGTCCGGTGGCGACCGACACCTCCTCGATGTCCCCAGCGCCGACCCCGGCGAGCCACCGGGGCGCGTGCGACCGGCGTCCCGTCGCATCGACGACGAGGTCCGCGCGTACGGTCTCGGGCGGGGCGCCCCGCCGGCTGACCGAGACTCCGGTGATGCGGGCCTCGTCTCCGGTGAGCCCGAGCGCCCGCGTGTCCTCCCAGACCTCGACGTCGCCGCCGCCGAGCGCGCGCCGCCGCACCACCTGGTCCAGCAGCCCGCGGGTGCAGGAGATCAGGTGGGCGTCGGTGCGCAGACGGCGGAACCAGCCGTCGGCGGAGAAGATGAGGGCGTCGCCGGGCAGGCCGCGCAGGTGCGCGCCGTTCGCGAGGAGGGCGTCGACCGTCCCGGGCAGCAACGCGTCCAGCGCCCGCGCGCCTCCGGCCACGAGCACGTGACTGTGGTGCGACTGGGGCAACCCCCGCCGCGGACGCGGACCGGACGGGTAGCGGTCGCCTTCGACCAGGACCACCTCGTCCGCGTGCCCGGCGAGCACCGCGGCGGCGAGCACTCCCGCGAGGCCGCCGCCGAGGACGACCGCCCTGCTCATCGGGTGAGGCCGGGCGGAAGAGGTGCCGGTCGACAGAGTGCCGGTCGACACGGTGCCGGTGAACGGGGTGCCGGCTGACACGCTGCCGGCGGACGCGTCACGACAGCGACTCTTCCTTGACCGCGGGCTCCTCGGCAGGGACCTCCTCGATGAGGCCCTGCTCGATCATCGCGCCGATGAACTCCTCGACGTCGGTCACGATGCGCCTGCTCATCGCGGAGTTGCTGCCCGCGAAGTCGCGGGACAGCTTGAACATGACCGGCTCCCGTTCGCCGTCGCTCGCCACCAGCCTCCAAATCCTGGAGCCGGTGTCGTTCAGGCTGTGAAAGTCGCCCGTCTCGGTGTGGTAGAGCGAGATGCCCTCCCCGGTCTCCTGCCAGATCACGGCCTCGCTGATCCGCAGTGACACATCGACCTCCTCTATACCGGCGTGATGGGAAGCAACTCGCCGACCCTGACGGTGTCGCGCGAGGGGCGAACATAGGTCTTCCAGTCGTCGAAGACGGGATGGACGTCGCCGTTGGCGACCAGGCGGGGCGTCGTCATCGCGCGGTCGTCGGCGGCGAGCTCCGACGGGGCGATACCGGCCTCCAGCCACAGCTGGGTGGCGATGCCGTGCCGCAGGATCCGGCACTGGTGGCGGCTGTTGCGCCGCAGGTCCCCGGACTCCGCCATGTGCGCGGCCCGGCATCCGCCGCCGCAGGACGCCTTGATGTAGCACTTCGCGCAGTCGGCGTGGTAGTCGCCGTCGAGCACGGTGCTGGTGCGCATCCCACGCAGGAGCGGCCCACCGAAGATCTCCGACAGCTGCTGCCGCCGTATGTTGCCCGCGTGGTGCGACCGTCCGGTGACGAGCTTGCACGGGTAGACGTCGCCCAGCGAGTTGATGTAGATCTCGTTGCCGCCCATCCCGCAGTTGGCCTTCACCGAGCAGGGCGTCAACGGCCTCGGGCCGTCCGGCAACAGCTTGCCGGCGGCTGGAGACGTCCAGGTGATCTGCTGGATCCGCATGTGGTCGTCCCAGCCGAAGTCGTACTCGTCGGTCTCGCCCCGGCCCAGGTCGTTGTGGTACATCAGCCGGATGCTGTGGACCTCGAGTCCCTCGGCGAACTTGGCGAAGTCCTCCAGCTCCTCGACGTTCTCGGAGGTGACGATGTGGTTGATCCGCGGCACCACGCCGGCGTCGTTGAGCAGCCGCAGGGCGTGGTAGGTCCGGGCGAAGGAGCCGGCGCCGCGGGTGCGGTCGTGGGTCTCGGCCGTGCCGCCGTCGACGCTCACCGTGACCATGCCGAACAGCTCGGCGAACCGCTTGGCCTGGGCGGGCTTCCTGATCATCGTGGCGTTGGTGATGATGTTCGACGTCAGCCCGCTGTCGTTGGCGTGCTCCACGATCCGGAACAGGTCCTTGCGGAGCATGGGCTCGCCGCCGGTGAAGATCATGGTCTTGGCCCCGAAGGCGGCGACCTGGGAGACCAGGTCGAGCGATTCTTCGGTGGTGAGCTCCCCGGGGAGGCATTTCTCGGAGGAGGCGTAGCAGTACGGACAGCGGAGGTTGCAGCCGTCGGTGATCGCGTAATACACCTGGCGGAGCGCCGGCTCCCTGATGCTGAGCTTCGGACGGTTCCCGTTGTAGTAGACGATGCAGTTCAGGATGAGCTTGGCGAGGGTCCGATCGGTCTCGTCGGTCTCGTCGAGGGGGGGCGGCTCCCCGCCCGCCCGGGGACGGGCCAGGGCCGCCAGGATGGCGAACTCGCGTGCGTCGAGGACGTACCGGCCGCCCACCTGCGGGTTGACGACCAGGTACTTCCCGTCGTGCACGAAGTAGGTCAGGTCTGCCGGTACGTCGATCAACGAGCGGTTCCGGGCGAGTTTCCCAGGCATCATTCCCCTTTACGCTCCCAGCCGCAGGTGCGGCCCCAAATTCTGTGGGTGACGCGCGGCAGGAGCCGCACCCGCGAACCGTTCTGACTACTCTGCTCCGGACCCGGAGCCCGACCAGGCCCCGCACAGGCACTTGCCCTCGACGGGAGCCACATAGGTGTGGGCCTCGACCTCGGGCCGGGACCACTCGCCGCCGGCACCGGCGTGCGCCAGCACACCGGGCAGTGCGTCGGGGAGCTTGTCCTTGAGCGAGATGAGCAGGTCGACTTCCTCCCGGGTCAAGGTGGCGAACGCCTCCTCGACTTCGGCGGCCAGCGGGCTGTTCAGGATGCCGGCTTCACGCAGAGCTTCCCTCGGATCGAAGGCCATGCCTTCACCTCTCTGTCTGACGGGAATGCGGTGTATGACGAGTATGTGCTGGTAGGAGATGGGTGAGACAACCCCACAAACGTGGGCTAGCCGCGATCGGCGGCGGCGCGGTCGTCAGGCGGCGCCGGGCACATCGAACGGCGGGCGCCCGCTCATCGCGTCTCCAACCCGGCGCGGGGGACCGGCCGATGACGCGCCACTACGGTCGCCGGGCGCCTGCCGCCGAGCGGCGACTCTTCTCGTCACGACACGGCACCGGTCTGCCCTCAGCAGACATATCGACAGGTCACGGGGTTATCGCGGATACAACTGCGCCATGAGTGTTTCACCGAGTACGAGTTACCGGGATCGGCTGAACGAGAAGCTGTTCCAGCAGCGGACCCTGTTGCTGACCGGAGAGGTCGACGACGAGATGGCCGAGCGGGCGTGCGCCGAATTGGTGCTGCTGGCCTCGGCGGATCCCGAACGCGACATCATCCTCTACATCAATTCGCCGGGAGGGTCGGTGCTGGCCGGCTTGGCGATCTACGACACGATGAAGCTGGTGCCGAACGACGTGGTCACCGTCGCGCTGGGGATGGCGGCGAGCATGGGCCAGGTGCTGCTGGCGTCCGGCACCCACGGCAAGCGGATCAGCCTCGCGCACAGCCGGATCATGATGCACCAGCCGTCGGCGGGCATCGGCGGCACGGCGATCGACATCTCGATCCAGGCCGAGAACCTCAAGTACATGAAGCGGCAGTCCGAGGAGATCCTCGCCGCGGAGACGGGACGCACGATCGAGGAGATCGCCGCCGACAGCGACCGGGACCGCTGGTTCACCCCGGAGGAGGCCCGCGACTACGGGATGATCGACACGATCGTCGACTCCTTCCACAACATCGCGCCGTACGCCGTTCCCAACCGGATGGGGTTCTCGTCATGAGCCAGTACACGATCCCGTACGTGGTCGAGAAGACCCCGGTGGGGGAGCGGTCGTTCGACATCTTCAGCCGGCTGCTCAACGAGCGCATCGTCTTCCTCGGCACGGAGATCGACGACGGCGTCGCCAACGTGGTGATGGCACAGTTGCTGCACCTGGAGGCGGAGAGCCCGGACCAGGAGATCAACCTGTACATCAACTCCCCGGGCGGCTCCTCGACCGCGATGCTCGCGATCTACGACACCATGCAGTTCATCCGGGCGAAGGTCGCGACGTACTGCATGGGCCAGGCGGCCTCCGCCGCCGCGGTGCTGTTCGCCGCCGGCGCCCCCGGACGGCGGTTCATGCTCGGCCACTCCCGCGTGCTGCTGCACCAGCCGTCCACGCAGGGGCAGGGCACGATCTCCGACCTGACCCTGCAGGCGGCCGAGGTGATGCGCGTGCGCGCGCAGACCGAGGAGATCCTCAGCCTTCACACCGGGGTGGACGTCGCCCGGCTGCGCGAGGACACCGACCGGGACCGCATCTTCGGCGCTCGCGAGGCCGTCGAGTACGGCCTGGCCGACGAGCTGATCATGACCCGCTAGTAGCCGTAGCCCTCACGCCGCCAGCAGCTGCACCCGTGGCGTACCGGCCGATCCGCGCGTCGCGATCCGCCTGGAGGCCGTGATCCGCCGGACGGCACGGGTGAGCAGGTGCTCGATCGGCAACCCGAGGGCGTCGCACACCGAATGCAGCATCTCCGACGACGGCTCCTTGCGGCCGCGCTCGACCTCCGACAGATACTGCTTCGACATGCCCACCGCACGCGCCACGTCGTCGAGCGTGCGGTCCTGGTCCAGCCGCTCGTCGCGGAGGATCTCCCCGTACACCGTGCGCAGCAACGGGTCCGGGCCGTCGGGGATCGCCGGGTCGCGCTCCTTGCCGGCCCGGCGCGTCCGGATGTCGATGACCACTGATCGGCCCGAGACTGCCATGCCTGGCAGTCTGGCACGTCCGGACCTCCGGCGGACCGTCTGTTCGCGCACAGGTGAGCGACCCCCCCGGGCCGCCCATGAGCGGGCGTGCTGTCTCGCCCGACTCATCGGAAGTCTCCGTGAACGACGCCTCGTCTGACCCGCCGATGCCGTACCCCGGCGTCAGGGGGTGAGCCGGTGACCGCCCAGCGAGATCGGCGAGTCGGGTACGTGCGCGACGAAGTCGAAGTTGGGCGGCGGCCCGACCCTGCGCTCCAGGGTCTTCACCACGTGCCTGACGTCGTCGTGCGGGCCTGCGATGTAGAAGGGCTTGCCGTCCTTGCCGAAGGTGACCGCCGACTTCGCCTCCCACGCGCCGAGGTGTCCGGCCGCCCCGGCGAAGTCCGCCGTCGGCTCGAAGCCGAGATCACGGGCGTAATTCACCGCGCCGAAGACGAGGTGCCGCACCAGGTCGAGCGGCGCCTCACGCCAGCCGTGCGAATAGATCCTGAACCACTTGGGGAGGAAGCGGTGCAGCTCCACCTCGCTCATCACGTCGGGGCCGAGGGCGTGCTTGACGCCCAGGCAGTAGACGTCGACGAGGTAGGCGCAGACCGACAGCTTGTCCCAGCCGTGCTTGCGCGCCACCACCACGCTCACCGTGCCCGCGGTCTCCTGGCCGGCCGGGGCGTCGTCCGCCCAGCCGGTCGTGCCCGGCACGCCGAGTCCCTCGCCCCAGCCGACGTTGATCCAGCACCCCGCGAGTTCGGGCTCGGCGGCCTGCCCGCCCGTCTGCTCGGCCACCGCCCTGACGTACGGTGCGACCGCCGCCGGCGCCATGCCCAGGGCGCGGGCGATCTGCTTGGGAGAGTGGCCCTGTCCGCGGAGCTCGCGGACCTTTTCCAAGATCGAGCTGTCCATAGGGTCCGAAGCCTATCGGCTGTCCCTGACGGGCCGGGGTGCGGAAGACCATATGATGATCTTGACGCTTATGGGGCTCACTTACGGACCGAGCCGGCTCAACGGCAGGGCAGCGGGCGCTGGAGGAACATGGACGAGCGGCGGTTGGTGCGGGTCTCGAAATACCTGGCCAAGCACCTGCGGCACCAGCCCGAGCGCATCGGCATCGAACTCGACGCGCACGGCTGGGTGGACATCGACGCGCTGCTGACGGCGGCGGCCTCGCACGGGTTCCCGATCTCGCGTGCCGAACTGGAGCAGGCGGTCGCCGGCAACGACAAGCGGCGGTACGTGATCGAGGACGATCGGATCCGGGCCAGTCAGGGGCACTCGGTGCCCGTCGACCTCGACCTGCCGGTGGTCGAGCCGCCCCCGATCCTCTATCACGGCACGGTCGCCCGGAATGTGGAGGCGATCCGCGCGGAGGGGCTGCGGCCGATGGCACGCCATCACGTCCACCTGTCGCCGGACCGGGAGACCGCCACCCGCGTCGGCGCGCGCAGGGGTGAGCCGGTCGTGCTCGTGGTGGACGCGGCTGCGATGCACGCCGCCGGACATCACTTCCGGGTGAGCGCCAACGGCGTCTGGCTGGTGGATCACGTCCCGCCGCACTTCATCGGGTGGAGCAGCGACTGAGAGACGGCCGTTCTGGGCGGGAATCGCCATTGGAGGGGGCATAGGCAGGCCGCGTATTTCAGTGGCGACTTGCGGATATCCGCCCTATATCGTTCCTGCGTGGAAGATCTCATCATTGCCCGGCGTCTGCGTGTTCCGGTCGACGACGCTGGGGACGACACGCCGGGTTGGGGTGGGGTGGCTGCCCGGCAGCTCGACGCGGCGCTGCTCAGCGTCGGCTTCACGTGCTCACCGGCGCTGCTCGGCCGCCTGACCCGGCTGCCCGGCGAGCAGGTGATCGACCTCGGCGTACGCGTCCTGGCCGCGGTGCGCCGCCTGGTCGGTGACCACGTCGAACACAACGCCTACTTCGTCGACTTCCCGAAGAACGTGCCGGACACCCTGGAGTTCTGGGCGGGGCTGCTGCGCGAGGCCGTGCTCGACCCGGTCGCCGCCACCCGCCTCCAGCCGGGCACCCTCAACCTGCTGGACCTGCCGCGATACGGCGGCTACCAGCACACCTACGCCGATCTGCTGGCCGCGCACGCCGAGCTGATCCCCCTGGTCAAAGACCGGGTGACCGTGCTTGAGCTGGGTGGAAGCCTGCGAGACGAAGCGCGGGAGCTCTACCTCTCGCTGGCCGGCTCCGAGATCCCGCTCGCCGCCGAGGACCTGGCCGCTCTGCGCGCGCTGGCCGCCTTCTGCGCCGACTTCGGGGCCGACTACAGTGCCGACGACCAGCCCGAGCACGTCCCCGTACGCGAGAACCGGGCCGTCGTCAACGAGGTGCGGCTGGCCACCCGGCAGCCCCTGCTCGTCGACACCGTGACGGACGTGCTCCGGCTGGCCGCGCTCTGCTCCGATGGCGATGTGACCCTGTCCACCCCCACCCGCCTGCGCTCCTTCCGCCGCGCCGAACGCCGCATCCTGCTGGCCGCCCTGGACGCCGTCCCGGCCGCCAAGCACGGGGACGTGCTTCGCCACCGGGAGCAGTGGAAGCGGCTCGGCGAGCGGCTGCACCCCCACGAGTACCCGCAGTTTCCTCGGGCGGCTCAGGTCTTCGACGTGGCCAGGGGCGTGCGCGAGGCGGCGAGCTTCGGCGGCCGGGTCGAGGCCGCGCTGGCCGCGGGACGTACCGACGAGGCCGTCTCGCTGCTGGAGCACACACCCGGCGCACTGCTGCGCCGCCTCGATCATCTGCTGCGGGCGGGTGACGGCTCTGCCGTGCTGGAGGCGGCGGAGAGGTCGGTCGCCCGTGCCTCCGGCCGCGTGCTGCTGTCTTTGCGGGAGCACCTGCAGAACCGGTTCGCTCCCGTGAACCGGGTCTTCACCAACCGGTCCGGCAGAGCGTGGACCACACCTGACACCCGTGCCCCGCTTGATGAGGAGACCCTCAGCCGGACGCTCGCGATCCTGGACGAGGAGATCGGCCGCCGTCTGCCCGACCTCGGCGAGTTGATCGTCGACCCCGCCGTCCTCGACGTGGCGCTGCCCCTGTCGGGTAAGGCGGTCGCGCCGGGGCTCGGGATGCTGCCCCGCGGCTCGTTGTCGCCCGTGGACGGTGAGCTGCTCCGATTCTTCGTGCACTGGCAACAGGCCGAGCGGCGCACCGACTACGACCTGTCCGCGCTCATGCTCGACGCTGGCTATGACAACCCGACCAACATCTCGTGGACGTCCTACGCCAACGAGTTCGCGACCTACTCGGGTGACCTCACCGAGGCCCCCGACGGCGCCTCGGAGTTCATCGACGTGCGTCTGTCCCACGCCACCAAGCCGATCATCATCCCCCAGGTCCACATCTACGCGGGGGAGCCGTTCGAGGAGGCCGCCGAGGCGTTCTTCGGCTATATGACCAGGGACGCCGCCCAGGAGGGCAGGCCGTTCGAACCGCGTACGGTCCGGATGAAGTCCGACCTGCGCGGATCCGGCCGCGTCGCGCTCCCGCTCGTCTTCCTTCGCGGGGACGACGGCGTGTGGCGGGTGAAGTGGCTGCACCTCTACCTGTCGGGCCGTCCAGCGTTCAACCAGGTGGAGGGCAACCGGGTCACCGCGTCGCTGCTCGTGCGCTCGATCGTGGAGCGGGACTACCTCCGGGTCGGCTACCTGGCCGGCCTGCTCCGGGCCAAGTCCTCCGCGTCCTCAACGGGCGGGCACCTCACGTACATCGGGCTTGAGGCGCCTGCCGACCTCCCGGAAGGGGCGCGGGTCTACACGCCCGCCACGCTGCACGAGTTGATCCCGGCCTGATATCGTGCTGACCGCAAGGCCATGGGAGGGCTTCCTTCTCACCTCTTTGGATCCGGTCTGCCCGTACGGGCGCCGGGCTGGTTCTAGCTCTCCCGCTTTCCTTGCGCTCCGGCGGGTGAGGCCATTCGGGGCTTCCTTCTCACCTGGTTCAATTCCAGGTAGGTCTGTAAGGGCCTGCTGGCGAAATCAGCTTCCGAGCCTTCCTCGCCCGTCCGGCCGGCGAACGGTCCCTACAGGAGACAAGCGACAGACCCGCTCCCGTCTCGCAGTCTAAAATGGCGGAGAGTAACGAGATAATCACAGATTGTTATAGCGACCCCCTTGTCGATCTCGGTGTGGATACGGTCACGCAGTGGCACTAGCCGAACACGAAGCCCTCGTCCGCCTGTTCTGCGAACGACCCGACCTCGCCGCCGACCTGCTGACTCGGTCTCTCAGAGTTCAGCTGCCCGACTACGACTACGCGGGTCTCGAATCGGCCGATCTCACCGAGGTCACACCCACCGAACGTCGTGCCGACTCGGTCATCGTGTTCCGCCGTAAACGGCCGGAGGCCGACCCCCAGCCCGTTCTCGCTGTCATCGTCGAGGTCCAACGTCGCCAGGACCCCGGCAAGATGTGGTCCTGGCCGATGTACCTCGTCAGCCTGCGCACCCGCCTTGAATGCCCGGTCATTCTGCTGGTCGTGTGCCCTGAAGCGTCGGTCGCCCGCTGGTGCGCCCGCCCGATCGAACTGGGTCATCCTGGCCTGGTGCTGAAACCGCTGGTCGCCGGCCCGAACGAGGTACCCGTCATCACCGACCCCGGGCAGGCGGCCGAGGACATCGAGCTCGCGGTGCTCTCGGCGATTCACCACGCCGCCACGCCGGAGGGCCCCGAGATCCTCAACGCTCTGTTCGCCGCGCTGCACAATCTCGACCGAGACCTGGGGGGTATGTACGCTGACATGGTTCGTGCGGCGCTGCCTCGAGGGGTCTGGGATCACTTGGAGGAGCACTTGAAGAGCGAGACCTACGAGTACCTCAGCGACTGGGCCCGCGAGAACATCGCCAAGGGCAAAGCGGAAGGCAAGGCAGAAGGCAAGGCGGAGGGACAGGCCGAGGCGATCTTGACGGTGCTGTCGGCCCGAGGCATCGAGGTGTCCGAGGACATTTCCGAAAAAATCCGAAAATGCCATGACCTGGACAGGTTGGCCGCCTGGCTTCGAGCAGCCGCCACGGTCGACTCCTCTGACGCGTTGCTCGATGACATCTCCTGACGCCGTCCCGTGACGTGGCCCCCACTGCGGGGGCGTCACAGAATGCCGCCGGGCTGCTCCTCGAGTCCGCAGGCGAAAGGCTCCGCTATGGATGTCGTCCCCTGGCGGTTCGCACCCACGGCCCTCGAGTGAGCCTGCCTTCATTGCATGCGCGCGGAGGAAGCCCATGATCGCGCACTTCCGCTCGTACGCGCAGTACCGGGGCCGGCCGGCGTGGTCGCCTTGCCCGAAGGACATGGTGCGTGCGGCGCTGCCCGGAAAGATCTCGACCACTTGGAGAAGCATGTGAACACCAAGACCTACGAGTACCTCAGCGACTGTGCCCGCGAGAACTTCGCCAAGGGCAGAACCGAGGGCAGAGCCGAGGCACAGGCAGAAGGCAAGGCCGAGGCCATGGCAGAGGCCGTCGTGATAGTCCTGGACGCCCGGGACATACAGGTGCCCGACGAGTTGAAGGACAAGATCCTCGTGTGCCGTGACTTCGATCGGCTGAACGCCTGGATCGCGGCGGCCGCCACGATCGAGTCCTCGGACGCACTCCTCGACGAGGAGCTCTGACGCTGACCACCGGTGATATGGCTGCCGGAAGGCTCTGCGATGTACGTCGTCCCACGGCGGTTCGCATCCACGGCCTTCACCTGTGCGCCGTGCCTTCCTGACCTACGTGCGGAGGAAGACTTCGTCGAGATGCCACTCGAGGGCCTCGCGGTTCGGCCGGTCGCGAGGGCGGTCGGGGACGGTTATCTCTTGTCCGGCCCGCCGGTAGAACTCCTCGCCGTTGCCGAACTCCTCGCGCAGGCGAGGGCTGACCAGTAATCGGTGCCTGGGGTCGACCGCCAGATAGCCGCGGTCGAAGAGCGTGTGCACGTCCGAGCGGAGCAGGAGCCCGTTGTCCAGCCGGTGCTCGCCTCCCGCGGTGACCGGGCGGATGTGCGCCGCCTGCAAGACCGGCCTGATCCGGTCACCGGTGATCGCACAACGCCGTTCGTACGCGTGCAGGACCACAGCCTGGAAGGCCCGCTGGCCCAGCCTGCGGGGCGCCAGCCGAGGGTCGCCGAAGACGGGCCCATGGCGGTGCCACGGCTCGGACAGGTCGACGTGTTCAGCGATCCCCGCGCGGTTCAACAGGTCGTAGAAGTAGCCCGCGGCCAGGTGGGCGGCCAGGTCGTAGCTCTTGCCCTGGACGATGTTCGACGCGAATTCGGGCGGCGGGCCGGCGACACGGTCGTCCGGATAGAAGAAGACGTCGCGGATGATGACGCAGCCGATGACCGGGTCCTCGCCCGGTTTCATCGGCTGGCTGCGGTACCGGCCGACCTGCCGATGGAGCTCGACCAGGCTCGCGGCGCCGTTGCCCTCACCGAAGAACTCCCAGGCCTCGGAGACTCGGAGGGGTGCGAACCCGCTGAAGAAACCCCCGCCGACCACGCGGTTGTGCGGGTAGTGGGTCTTGAAGAAGAACGGCTCGCCGTGGTCGATCGCACGGAACTCCCGCCCGCTGGACGGCCGCCAGAAGTTGACCTCGCTCAAGTCCGGACGTCCGGCCAGAAAGCGGTACCAGCTCGTGTCAGTCACCCCGACGTACGCCTTCACAACGGCCATTGTGCCCATACATGATCGACTCCGCCAGGGTGCCGCGGCGTAGCGGAGTCAGGCGCGAGCAGGCGTTTGCCGCACAGGCCGAATCGAGGACAGGTATGCCGGGATGACCAAGGCGGGTTCGCGGGCGACGCCGCCGAGTTCGCGTTCGAGCCGGGCGGCGTCGGATGCGCTCAGCTCGAGCAGGGGACGCCGAAGACGGATGGACCAGGACTTGGCGTCGGGGAAGGCATCCAGCCCTGGAACGAGGGGCCCCAGC
Source organism: Microbispora bryophytorum (assembly GCF_006874465.1). Taxonomy (GTDB): domain Bacteria; phylum Actinomycetota; class Actinomycetes; order Streptosporangiales; family Streptosporangiaceae; genus Microbispora; species Microbispora bryophytorum. The sequence goes on from NZ_VIRL01000016.1 coordinate 49,125, forward strand.
TCGACCCCGGTGAGGTATGGCGCAAGCGACCGCAGGCCGATGTCGCACCCACGGGTGAAATCCCGGCCCGCTATCGTTACCGCCTTCTCGTAGGCGATCACCTGCGAGGTGACCTCGGCCATGCCGATGATCCTCGTCCGGTCGCGGGTCGGGTTGTGCCAGCAGCCACGGGTGGTCAGGACGAAGAGATCGTCCCCCACCTTGAGCCGGTTCACCTCGCTGCGACTGGTCGGCGGGAAGGCCATCCGGGACTCGCGCAGCACCCAGGCGACGGCCTCCCGCTCCCCGAGGATCAACAGGTACGCGGTCACGATCGGCACGGTATCGGATCTCCGGGGCAAGCCCGTAGAGACGGAGGACGGGACCGTCCGCTACCACTGGGTGGACGGCCGGGAGGCCGCGTCGGGGACGAGCGGCGGACCGGGTCAGCGGGGGACGATCGGCAGCGTGACGTACGAGTCGGGGAAGACCTTCTGACGCTGGACGACGAGGTCTGCCTCGGTCGCGCCGATCTGGCCGGTGCCGGTGTTGCGGTCGAATCGGGGGAAGTTGGAGCTGGAGACCTCCACCCGGATCCGGTGGCCGGCTTTGAAGACCTGGCTGGTGGCGACCAGGTCGATGGTGAAAATCCCGGACGACTCGGTGACGCGGACGATGCCGTCGATCACGCTCATCGCCCGGCCGTCCGGATAGACGTCCACGAGCTTAGCCGTCCAGTCCGTCGAGGCGGCCGAGGTCTCGGCGTGCAGGGCCACCGACACCGGGCCCGTCACCTCGACGTCGGAAGTGAGCACCTCGGTCGAGTAGCAGAGCACGTCGGGCCGCCGTTCCACGTCCCGCTGGTCCTGCGGTCCGACGTTGGTGGGGTCGGGCAGCAGGGTCGGGCCGCCGACGGTCGGGACCGGGTCGCGCGGGTCGAAGGTGAAGGTCGCCGGCTCGGACGCCGAGGAAGGCTCGGGGGAGAGCAGGCCGCCGGTGTGCAGGAAGTAAGGGGTGCCGACGGCGCGCTCCAGCGGCCAGGCGTCCTCGTCCCGCCAGACGTCGTCGCCCATCACGAAGATCTTCACGGCGGGGCCGGTGTCCTCGCCCTTCAGGAACGCGAGTTCCCTCTGCTCCAGCCCGATCGCCTGGGCGGAGGCGGCGCCGCCGAAGAACAGCCGTCCGGTGCCCGCGGCGCCCGGCGCGAGGTGGGACCAGGGGCCGACGACCAGGGGGCCGCCCAAGCGGCGGTGGTTCTCCAGCGTTCCGCCGAGGAACAGGTCGAACCAGCCCGCCACGTGCATGACGGGCACCGCGACGCGGTCGTGGCGCAGGATCTCGGCCAGGTCCTCCCAGTAGGCGTCGCGTTCCACGTGCGAGGTCCAGTCGCGCCACCAGGGAATGCCCGGGATGTCGCCGACCGGCAGGGTGCGTGCCGCGGCGTCCTGGTCGCCCAGCACGGGAAGAACCGCGGCGAGCCCCGCGCCGGTAGCCTCGCCCGCCTCGGCGGCGTGCAGCAGGCCGAGCATGGTCTGAAAGGCGCCCCAGTTCAGGGCCGAGCCCAGCGCGAACGCGCCGCCGTGATACTTGAGGCCGTCGTGGAAGTCGTGCGGCGTCATCGAGGCGACGACGGCCTTGAGCCCGGGCGGGCGCGTCACCGCCGCCTGCAGCGCGCATCCGGCGAGGTAGGACGTGCCGCTCATCACGACCTCGCCGTTCGACCAGGGCTGCGCGGTGATCCAGGCGATCGTGTCGTGGCCGTCCGCGCCCTCGTCCACCCAGGGCCGGAACTCGCCGTCGCTGCTTCCGCGCCCCCGGCAGTGCTGCAGCACCACCGCGAACCCGGCCCGCAGCGCGGGTGTCACCGGCGCCGTCCGGAACGAGTCCTCGCCGTACGGCGTGCGCATGAGCAGGGCCGGGAACCGGCCGCCGCCGGCCGGCCGGTGGACGGTGCCCCGCAGGATGGTGCCGTCCCGCATCGGCATCGGAACATCGTGCTCGACGGCGACCGGAAGCGGGGGGCGGTCGAGCTTCGGCATGAGGGCTCCTCAGGTCAGGGCATAGGCGTCGTAGCGTACGGCGGTGGCCACGCGGGCGGCCGTGGCCACCGCGAGGGTGCGGTTGAGCCAGAGATACCGATCGTCGCCCGTCTCGAAGCGGCAGAACAGCCGGAAGTAGTACTCCGCCGGGTCCACGTCCTCGCCCCGCGCGAGGCGGCCGAGCACCTCGGGGGAGCCGTGCCGGACTCCGCTGGTGGTGATGTAGACGTGCGCGCCGTCGTGGGTGCGCAGCGTGTAGCGCGTGTCGATGCTGATCATGCCGTCGGCGTGCACGACCTGCCAGTCGGCCCCGCCGGGCAGCACGGTGCCCGACAGGCGGGGACCGTCGAACGTGCCGCCCACGATGTTGACCACACGGCGGTGGCCCCACTGCGAGTCGCCGAGGTCGAGCATGGGGTCGAGATCCACGCGGAACGTGGCGAGCGGTTCCAGATTCACGGGTGGCAAATCCACGGGTCGCAGGTTCACGGGTGGCAGGTCCACGGGTCGCGGGTTCACGATGCGGCACTCCGATCGACGCTCCAGGAGGGGCGTTCGCTGAGTGAGGCGGGGTCGAACCCGGCCGTGCGCTTGTAGGACGCGGCGATCTCCGCCCGTTCCCCGTGGGGGATGACCTGCTCGACGTCGTCGAACCCGCCGGGCGCGCGTTCGTGAGCCAGCTTCATGACGACCTCCGGGCCCATCTCGCGGTTGGACAACTGCAGCGCCGTCGTGGCCGGGCGGCGCGTCTCCTCGTAGTCCGCCAGGTCTCCCCGGGCGAGGGCCCACGCCAGCACCCGGGCGTCGATGATCGCCTGGGAGGCCCCGTTGGAGCCGATCGGGTACATGGCGTGCGCCGCGTCGCCGAGGAGCGTGACGTCGCCGAAGGTCCAGCGGGGGAGTGGGTCGCGGTCCACCATCGGGTACTCGTACGCGGTCTCGGCCCCGGCGATGATGCCCGGCACGTCGAGCCAGTCGAAGCGCCAGCCGGCGAAGTGCCTGCCGATCTCGGCCAGGTCGGCGGGGCGGTTCCAGTCCCCCCGGTCGGCGGCCTCGCCGTCCAGCGGCCGCTCCGCGATCCAGTTGATCAGTGTGCGCTCGCCGGTCTCGATCGGATAGGCGACGAACTTCTGCGTGCCGTCGCCGGCCATGATCATGGATCGGCCGGTCAGGAACGGCTCGCCGTAGGTGACCCCCCGCCACAGGACCAGGCCGTTCCACGGCGGCGGGCCCTCGCCGGGGTACAGGTGGGCCCGCACGGCCGAGTGGATCCCGTCCGCGCCGATCAGCAGGTCCTCGTCGCCGGGGCCGGTGATCCGGCTGCCGGTCCGCACAGCGTCCGGGCCCAGCCGCTCGACCACCGCCTCCAGCAGGAGCATCTGCAGCGTCCCGCGGTGGACGGAATACTGCGGCCAGGCGTAGCCCGCGGCCAGTCCCCGGGGTTCGGACCAGATCGGCGTGCCGTAGCGGTTGAAGTAGGCCAGCTCGGCGGTGGCCACGCCGATCTCCGCCAGGCGGCCGGCCAGTCCCAGCTCGGTCAGCTCCCGTACGGCATGAGGGAGGATGTTGATCCCGACGCCCAGCGGACGGATCTCGGAGGCGGCCTCGTGCACGGTCACGTCCTCGAACCCCGCGGCGTGCAGGCTGAGCGCGGCGGTCAGTCCGCCGATGCCCGCTCCGGCGATGACGATGCGCACAGGCGCCTCCGGAAAGATGTTGTTATGGCCGTAACAATATCCACGACACCTTTACGGCTACGCAAGACTTGAGCGGTGAACAGCGAGCCCGACACCCGGCCGGACCTCGGCGTGGATCTGCCGCCGGATCTGCCGCCGGATCTCCCGCCGGACCTGCGCTACGCGGCCTACGCGCGCGAGCGGCTGGCAGGCATGTCGCCCGCGGCCGACCCCGAGGCGTTCACGCTGGCCTACCACCTGCTCCAGCTCGCCTACCTGCTGGTCACCGACCTGGAGACCCGCATCCATCGCCCGCGCGGCCTGACGCTGCCCGGGTTCCGGCTGATGTTCAAGCTCTGGCTGCTCGGCCCCACCCAGCCCGTACGGCTCGCCGAGATCTCCGCCATGTCGCGGTCCGCGGTGACCAATGCCGTCAACACCCTCGAACGCGGCGGCCTGGTCGAACGCCGGCCGGTGCCGGAGGACGGCCGCGCGGTGGTCGTCACGCTGACCGCGGCGGGCGAGGCGGCCGTGCGTGAGGCCTTCGCCGAGCAGACCCGCAGAGAGCGGGAGTGGTTCGCCTGCCTCGGCCCCGCCGAGCGCGAGCAGATGACCGCCTTGCTGGCCCGGATCCTCCGCGTCCGGCCGGCGGATCTCTCCTGAGCGGGGACGAACCAGGGCGGTCGCCCAGAAGCTACGCGTACAGTTCTCGCAGGCGTCCCCGGGGGCGGGACGCGCCCGCTTCACCGTGAGGACCGCACGCGTGGCCGTTTCCGAGCAGTTCCCGCCGTTCGCGGCCCCGGACGCCGACGTCGCAGCCGAGGGCGAGCCCGGTGGCACGGGGCCGGACCCGTTCCCCGGGGACATCCACTGGTACGACCTGCCGGACGACGACGCCGCGCCGGAGGAGGACGATCACCTCACCCCGGGAAGGCGCCTGTGGCGGGCGCTGAGGCGGCGCTGAGGCGCCTGCCAGGCGCTCAGGTGGTGACCTGGTCGAGCAGTTCGAGCAGGTGGTGGTAGGTCTTCCCGGTGGCGCGGGTCATGCCGATCTCGCACGTGCGGTTGACCGACGCGTGGGCGGCGAAGCCGCCCCCGGCCACCGAGGCGGCCTCGGCCCGGGTGGCGGAGGCGGTCAGTTCCGGGTGCAGCAGCCCCCGGTCGCCGGCGAAGGCGCAGCACTGCCAGCCGTCGGGGACGACGATCTCCTTCGCCACCGCCTCGGCCACCTTGGCGATGGCGGCGTCGAGGCCGAGCCGGACGGACGAGCAGGTCGGGTGCAGGGCGAGCGAGGCCAGCCTGCGATCCTCCGGCGGCTGCGGCAGGCGAGGGAGGACGTGTTCGGCCACGAAGGTCACCGCGTCGAGCACCCGTACGGCGGGGGAGGCGGCGGCCACGAGCCGTTCGAACCCTTCAGTGCAGGAGGCGGCGTCGCTGACGACCGGAAGCCGGCCGCCGTCGGTCGCCGTCAGAAGTGTCTCCCGCACCCGGCGGCCCATCACCTCGTAGCCCTCGCCGAAGCCCTTGGAAGACCACGGCGTGCCGCAGCACATTCTCCCGACGCCGTCCGGAACGCGCAGCCGCAGACCGGCCCGCTCGGCGAGCCGCCGTACCGCGGCCATGACACCGGGACCGCCGTCGGCGGGGGCGAACAGCGTGTTCAGGCACGACGGCACATATACCGCGTCGGCCTCGTGACGCGGCGCGGGGCGGCGGGGCGTGCCGCCGCGCGGCAGGTCACGGCTCCACTGGGGGACGGTGTCGGGGTCGCCGACGGCGCGGGCCGTCCGGCTCGCTCCCTCGGCGAGCCCCGCCGGGGCCGCGGCGGCCGCGTCCATCGCGAGGTCCATGGCGCGGGTCACCGCGCTCCAGTGCTTCGCGGCGGTCTTCCAGCCCGCCCGCGCCGCTCGCCCGTGACGTTCGCCGCGCAGGCGCTTGGTGAGGTCGCCGGTGTTGATCAGTACGGGACAGGCCGTGGCGCACATGCCGTCCACGGCGCAGGTGTCGACGGCGTCGTAGCCGTACTCCTCCTCCAGTTGCCGGGCGAGCGCGTGGTCCCCGGCCGCGCGGGCCGCGGCGATCTCGCGGCGCAGCACGATGCGCTGGCGCGGCGTGGTGGTGAGGTCGCGGCTGGGGCAGACCGGCTCGCAGTAGCCGCACTCCACGCACCGGTCGACCTCGGGCTCGACGCTGACGACGGTCTTGAGGTCGCGCAGGTGCGCCTTCGGGTCGTCGGTGAGCACGACGCCGGGGTTGAGCGTGCCGGCCGGGTCGCACAGCCGCTTGATCTCCCGCATGACCTCGTACAGCTCGTCGCCGTACTGGCGGCGGACGAAAGGGGCCATGACCCGGCCGGTGCCGTGCTCGGCCTTGAGCGTGCCGCCACGGCCGAGCACGGCGGCGACCATCTCCTCGGTGAACTCGGCGTAGCGGTCGAGGTCGGTGCCGAAGCGCTCGTTGAGCATGAAGTGCAGGTTGCCGTCCTTGGCGTGCCCGAAGATCACGCTGCGCTCGTACTTGTGCCTGGCGAACAGCTCGGCCAGGTCGCCGCAGAGATCCGCCAGTGCGGGCACCGGGACGGCGACATCCTCCAGCAACGCCGTCGTGCCGCTGGGCCGGGCCCCGGCGACCGCGGCGTACAGGTTCTTGCGGATGCGCCACAGGGCCGCCCGGCCGGCGCTGTCCCGGCTGAGCCGCACGGGGGCGGCGAGGTCCAGCCGGGCGAAGACCCGCCCGGCCTCACGCTCATGCGCGGTGAGGGCTTCGGGGTCGGGCTCCTGCCACTCCACCAGCAGCGCCGCGTGCGACCGCACATCCAGGGCGCGCAGCGGCTCGTCGGCCTTCGGGTCGAGCCGGGCCACCCGCAGCGACTCGGCGTCGAGCAGCTCGACGGCCGCGGGGCCGGCCGCGACCAGCTCGGGCGTGGCGGCCATCGCCTCCCGCAGCGAGGAGAAGATCAGCAGGCCGGTCGCGGCGTGCCGGTGCGCCGGCACGGTGCGCAGCACGGCCTCCGCGACGAAGCCCAGCGTGCCCTCGCTGCCCACGACGAGATGAGCGAGGATCTGGGCCGGCGAGTCGTGGTCGAGGAAGCTGTTGACGCCGTAGCCCATCGTGTTCTTGATGGCGAACTGCGCCGTGATCCGGCGTACCGAGTCCGGGTTGCCGCGGATGCGGTCGCGCAGCCGTTCCAGGCCCTCGGCCAGGGCGGGTTCGAGGGCGCGTAGCCGAGCGTCGGCGTCGGGCGCGCCGGTGTCGATCACGGTGCCGCCGGGCAGCACCAGGACCATCGACTCCAACGTCCGGTAGGTGTTGGCGTGGGTGCCGCAGGTCATCCCGCTGGAGTTGTTGGCCACCACCCCGCCGATCGTGCACGCCGACTCACTGGCCGGGTCGGGGCCCAGCCGGCGGCCGTAGGCGGCCAGGCGGGCGTTGACCTGCCGCAGCACGGCCCCCGGCCGCACCCGCACCCGCTCGCCGTCGCCGAGGACCTCGATGCCCCTGAAGTGGCGGCGGGTGTCGACCAGCAGATGGCCGGTGACGCCCTGCCCGGACAGGCTGGTGCCGCCGGACCGGAAGGTCAGCGGCAGCCCGGTCCGCATCAGCGCCGCCACCTGCGCGGCGCTTTCCGGCACCACGACGGCCTGCGGGGTCAGCAGATAGTGCGAGGCGTCGTGCGCCATGCCCAGGCGGTCGCTCGCCCGCGCCCGGGTGATCCCCGGGACGGCGGCCTCCACCGCCGCCAGCACGGCGGGGTCGGACGGCGCCGGTCGTCGCGGTCCTGCGGGGGTTCCGGCATCGGTGAGGCTCATGATCTCAAGGTTTCCGTCCGGAGGCGCCCATGCGCCCCCTTTATCGCCGAGGGTCGATATGGATCTTCGGGCCCGGACCCGCGCCGGCCGGGCGGTGTCCCGCCAGCACGCCGGCGGCGTCGTCCAGGCCGACGGTGGCGGCCACGAGCGGTCGGGCGTCGACCGATCCGTCCGCGTACGCCTCGATGGTCCCGGCCAGACCGGCCGATCCGCTGAGCACGCCGACGGCGGTGACGTCCCCGAACACGATGTCGCGGGTGTCGATGCGGCTGGGAGACCCCGCGAGACCGACATAGACTACCCGGCCCGCGGGCCTGACCAGGTCGAGCGCGAGCGCCGGCAGGTCCGCCGCGTTGGACGCGTCGACCACGGCGTCCCACGGCAGGGACGGCAGTGACGATCGGGTCCACGCGCCCGCGAAACCGAGGTCGCGGGCCGGCCGGAGCGTGGACTCGTCGCGGCCCATCAGATGCACCTGCGCGCCCCGGGCCCGCGCGAGCAGCGCGACGAGCAGGCCGATCGTGCCCGTGCCCAGCACCAGCAGCCGATCGCCGGTGTGCAGGGCGGCGCCGCGCACCGCGCGCAGGGCGCTGCCGCCGGGTTCGACCAGCGCGCCCATCGTCGCGTCGATCGTCTCGGGTAGCGCGTGCAGGGCCCGCGCCGGTACGGCGAGCCGCTCGGCGAGCGCCCCGGGGAAGCCCTTGCGAATGCCGATCTCGGCCCGGTCGGGGCAGATGTGGTGCAGTCCGTCGCCGCAGAGGCGGCAGCGCCCGCAGCCGAGCTGGGTGTCGGCGGTGACGCGGCGGCCCAGCCAGCGGGGGTCGACGCCCTCCCCGAGCGCGGTGACGACGCCGCACCACTCGTGGCCGGGGCGCATCGGATACCAGGCGTGGCCGGAGTGCAGATAGCTCATCTCGCCGGTGAACAGCTCCACGTCGGTGCCGCAGACGCCGACCCGCTCGACGTCGACGACCACCTGCCCCGCCGCCGCGACCGGCGGCCCCACGTCCACGACCTCGGCCCTGCCGGGGCCGGTGATGACCAGTGCCCGCACTACGGAGAGGAGGGGAGGGGCGCGACGGCGCCGATGTGGGAGAGGGGCAAGGTTCTGTCTCCTCGACGGGGATCGGGGCTCATGTCCGAGGCGGCACCCAGTAGGGCGTCGCCAGGCCGCGTACGCCGACTTCGGCGGTGAACAGGCGCCCGGCCCCCGGGTGCTCGGCCGGATCGACCCCACCGGCGGACGTGGTGATGACGAGGACGTCGAGATCCGGTCCGGCGAAGGCGGGGCAGGTGACGTTGGGCGCCCCGACCTCGACCGTGGCGAGCAGGCGCCCGCCGGGATCGCGGCACTCCACCCGGCCGCCGCCGAAGACCGCGATCCACAGGTTGCCCTCGGCGTCGACGCACATCCCGTCGGGCATTCCTTCGGTGAGCGTGAACAGCTCCCGCCGCGGCCCGGTCCGGCCGGTGGCCGCGTCGTAGTCACGCTCCCACACCACGTGCGGGGTGCTGTCGATGTTGTAGAGGCGGTCGCCCGCGGGGCTCCAGGCCAGGCCGTTCGACAGGGTCAGGTCGTCGTCGAGGCGGACGCAGGTCGTGCCGTCGAGGCGGACCAGCACATCCTGGCCCTCCCGGTCGTCCAGCGCCATGCTGCCGATCAGGAAGCGCCCGGCCGGGTCGACGGCGCCGTCGTTGAGTCTGCTCGGCACGCCGCGAGGCAGCACCCGGGCGATTTCGGTGCGGCGGCCGGCGGTGTCGACCCGGGTGAGGACCTCGCGCTCGGCGACGACGAGCTCCCCGCCGGCGGAGACGGCGACCGCGCCCACCGTGGTGCCCGCCGCGCCTCCGAAGGTGTGGACCGCGGTGGCGGCGACGGCGCCGGTCGCGGGGTCGAGCCGTCCCTCGTGCACCGCCCCCGCGTCGATGTCCACCCACAGCAGGCGCTGCCTGCCGGGATCCCACACGGGGCCCTCGCCGAGGGAGCACACCTCGGCGGAGGCCTGGGCGGCGGTGAACCGCCTGATCGTCATCGGACCTCCTGACCGGCGGCGAGCGCACGGATGGACGGCAGGTCGTCGGGAACCACCCGCCTTCGAGCGGGCGGAGGCGAGATCATGTTCCGGATACTAAGGCCGATTTCGGGCGGGAGGAAAGGTCTCACCGCGATCTGGGACCTGACCCCGTGCGGCACGCACCCGAACGAGGTTCGCCGGTGCCCCCGGTTCCTTCTCTGCGCGGCGGCGCTCACCAGATCGACGAGGCGGCCCGGAGGAATGCGACGCCGGCGTCTCCTCACATTCCCGGGTGTTGCGTCGTCGTACTGCTGACGACAGGAAGGAGTGGCGAAAACATGTCGACCACGACCACGCTCAGCGAGCTGACCGGTGATTACGTCCTCGACCCCGCCCGCACGACGATCGGGTTCGTCGCCCGGCACACGATGGCCAGCAGGGTGCGCGGGCGCTTCACCGAATTCGAGGGCGGCGCCTCCCTCGACGGCGACGACCCGTCGAGGTCCAGCGTCCGGCTCACCGTTCAGGCCGGCAGCGTCCAGACCCGCAACTCCCAGCGCGACGACCATCTGCGCGCCAGGTTTCTGAAGGTGGACGCCCACCCGGCCCTCACCTTCACCTCGACCGAGGTGGAGCGGACCGCCGGCGCCGGCTTCAAGGTCACCGGTGACCTGACCATCCGCGGCGTGACCAGGCCCGTGACGGTGGACGTCGAGCTGACCGGCGTCGAGAACGGCCCGGGGGGCGCTGCCCGAGTCGGGTTCAAGGGAAGCCTCATGATCGACCGCACCAGTTGGGGGGTGAACTGGAACGCCGTGACCGCGGTCGCCGTCAGCCCGAAGGTGCTGCTGGAGTTCGACGTCACCGTGATCCGGCGGTAGGACCCCCGTCGCGCGGGTCGTGTGCGTCCCGCGTAGCGAGCTCGCGGAGGCGGGTCACCTGCCCGCCGCCACGGCTTTCAGCTCGTCGAACGACTCCCGGACGATCTGCGACATGTCCGGCTCGCCGGGGTCGCCGATCCACCGTTCGAACGCGATCTTGAAGACGGCGATCCCCGCCTCGGCGGCCAGGCTCGCGGCCGGGTCCGTGACGCCGCGCCGCCGCAGCGCGTCGGCGAGCGCCGCGGACAGCGATGCGAGCTTGATCAGCTCCCGTTCCCGCAGTTCGGCGTTGGCGGCGATGACGGTGTGCCGCCGCCGGGCGCTCTCATGGCGCTCCCGGAAGATGGCGCCGATGCTCTCGACGGCTCCGGCGATCACGTCGATCGGCGCGGCCGAGTCCGGCACGGCGGCGACGGCGTTCACGAGGTGGTCGCGCAGTGTTCCCGAGCCCCAGAACAGCACCTCGCGCTTGTCGGCGAAGTGCCGGAAGAACGTGCGCTCCGTCAGTCCCGCCCGCTTGGCGATCTCCGCCACCGTGGTCTGCTCGTACCCGCGTTCGATATAGAGCTCGATCGCCGCCTTCTCGAGGCGGCCGCGCGCGTTCGGCTCCCATCGACCCATGCCTCGGATCCTAGCCGGATGACAGTGACTGACATCGGTGCTACGTTGATGACAGTCACTGACATGGCCGTCCGCTCCAACCCGGCGCGGAGGGCAATCGACCGCTTGGAGTTACCTCATGCGTGTGTTCGTCACCGGCGCCTCCGGCTGGATCGGCTCCGCCGTCGTCCCCGAGCTGATCGGAGCGGGGCACGAGGTCGTGGGCCTGGCGCGGTCCGACGCGTCGGCCGCCGCGCTCACCAGGGCCGGGGCGCAGGTGCGCCGCGGCACCATCGACGATCTCGACACCCTGCGGAGCGCGGCCGCGGAGTCGGACGGTGTGATCCACCTCGCGTTCAAGCACGACATCGCCTTCACCGGCGACTTCCAGGGCGCCGCCGCCGCGGATCGCCGCGCCGTCGAGACGTTCGGCGAGGTGCTGGCGGGCTCCGACCGGCCGCTCGTCCTCGCCTCCGGCATCCTCGGGCTCGCGCCGGGGCGGGTGGCGACCGAGCGGGACGGGCGGGATTCCGGCTCCGCCGGGGCGCACGACGACGGCCCGCGGGTCCGGCAGGCCACCGCGCTGAGGACGCTGGACCTCGCCTCCGACGGCGTCCGCTCGTCGGTGCTGCGCCTGCCCCCGACCGTGTACGGCGAGGGAGACCACGGCTTCATGGCGGCACTGGTCGGCATCGCCCGCGACAGGGGCGTCTCCGGTCACGTCGGCGACGGGTCCAACCGCTGGCCGGGGGTGCACCGGCTCGACGCCGCGCACCTGTTCCGCCTCGCGCTGGAGAAGGCTCCGGCGGGTTCGGTGCTGCACGCGGTCACCGACGAGGGCGTGCCGATCCGCGCCGTCGCCGAGGTGATCGGCCGCCACCTTGGACTGCCGGTGGTCTCGATCCCCAGCGAGGAGGCGGGCGAGCACTTCTCCTGGCTGGGCGCCATGATCGGAGCCGACGCCCCGGCGTCGAGCGCGCTGACCCGTGAACTGCTGGGATGGCAGCCGGTTCAGCCGGGGCTGATCGACGATCTGGACAAGGGCCACTACTTCCGCGCCGGGTGACCGGCGACCGCTCGGCGTGCCGGTGCGGGATCGTCAGGGGCGGGGGAGGGCGATGGAGGTCGCGATGTGCCCGTCGCTCACCACCCACCGGCCCGGCAGGGTGTTCGTCGCGATGGCCGGGTCGGCTTCCAGGAGCCGTGCGCGGAACGTGCCCGAGGGCTCGATGTCCACGATCGCCCCGGTGAAGTCGAGCCAGCGGCCGGTCAGCGGGAACCACACCTTGTAGACCGACTCCTTGGCGCTGAACAGGATCCTGTCCCAGCAGACCTCGCCGTCCGCGTCGCCCATCGCCCGCAGGGCCGCGATCTCCTGAGGGGAGGCGATGGTGGACAGGACCTCATCGGGCAGGGGTTCGTGCGGTTCCGCGTCGATGCCGACCGCGCGCGCGACGTCCGCGGAGGCGACGGCCGCCGCGCGATAGCCCGAGCAGTGCGTGATGCTGCCGACCGTGCCGGCGGGCCAGACGGGCGCGCCTCGCTCGCCGCGCGGAATAGGCACCGGCGTGACGCCGATCCGGGCCAGCGCGAGCCTGGCGCAGTGGCGTCCGGTGACGAACTCGCGCCGCCGCCGGTCGACCGCCCGCGCGATGAGCGGCCTCTCCTCCGGGAACAGCGTCTCCTCCGGCACGTCGCCGAACTTCTCGGCCGACGCCACCCACGGAGGCAGGATCTCGTCGATCACGCGGCGGTTCCCGGCGCCGCGAACATCCCCTCCACCGACGCGGACATGTGTGGAGAGTACAGATCTCCGCGCCGCAGCGGAAGATCGATTCAGGCGGCCGTACGGGCGGGGCCCATCGCGCGGAGGACCCTCGCTAGCGGCGATCCCGGACGGTCAGGTCCTTCCCCTCCTCGCGGCGGTTCCGGTACTCGCTCGCGCCCACGGAGACCACGAGGCAGGCGCAGATGACCGCGAGCGACAGCCATACGGGGATCTTGTACACGTCCGCCAGGAGCATCTTCGCGCCGACGAACACGAGGATCGCCGCCAGGCCGTACCGCAGATAGCCGAAGCGGTGCATGGCCCCGGCCAGCAGGAAGTACATCGCGCGCAGCCCCAGGATCGCGAACGCGTTGGAGGTGAAGACGAGGAACGGCTCGGAGGTGACGGCGAAGATCGCCGGAATCGAGTCGACGGCGAAGACGATGTCGCTGGTCTCCACCGCGACCAGGACCGCCAGCAGCGGCGTCGCGGCCCATCGGCGCCCCGGCCGCCCGTCCTGCCCGTCCATGTCCTGCCGTACGAGGAACCGCTGGCCCTGGTAGGAGCCGGTGACGGGGATGAGCCGGCGCATCGCGCGCAGCACCGGGTTGCGGTCGGGGTGCACCTCGATCGCCGAATGCCTGGCCATCTTCACGCCGGTGTAGAGCAGGAACGCCCCGAAGATGTACAGGATCCAGTGGAAGCGGTCGATCAGGACGGCGCCCGCGCCGATGAACGCCGCGCGGAAGACCAGCGCGCCGAGCACGCCGAAGAACAGCACGCGATGCTGCAGCTCGCGTGGGACCGCGAAGAACGAGAACAGCAGCGCGATCACGAAGACGTTGTCGACGGCCAGGGACTTCTCGATGAGATAACCGGCCAGGTATTCCCCGCCCGCCTCCGGCCCCCAGACGAGCCAGACCACGACCCCGAAGCCGAGACCCAGGGCGATCCACACGCCCGACCAGCCCAGCGCCTCGCGGATGCCCACCACGTGGGCCCGGCGATGGGCGAACAGGTCCACGGCGAGCATGGCCAGGATGACCGCCAGAACCGCGGCCCAGATCCATAGGGGCACAGACATCGTCTACCTCCTCACCGCCCCATGGGCGGGCTCGGAAGGCCGACGGTCTCCCCGTGCCACCGCCAGCGGTGACCCTCGCGCCGGGACGCCTTACGCGGCGGCCGTGATGACGACGCAGAGGAAGCCGGGTACTCCCCCTCGATCTTTCACCAGAGTATTCATGCAATCAGCTTCGTACGTCAACCGCCGCCCCGAGCAGTTCGAGGAGCTCGCCGATGTGCCGGTGCCGCTCTATCGGGTGGCGGAACGGGGCCAGCGGGTTGATCGTGTAGTGGTTGCGCCGCCCCACACGCTCACGGTGCAGGTAGCCCGCCGCCTCCAGGTCGGAGACGATCGTCTGGGCCGCCCGCTCGGTGATCCCGACCGACTGGGCGACGTCCCGTAGCCGGCTGTCGGGATCGCGGGACAGCGCGAGCAGGACGTGCGCGTGGTTGGTGAGGAACGTCCAGCCGCCCGCGGGGGAGGAGGTACTCATACCTCATTATGCGATGGCGGAGTCGCGGCAGCGGGGGTCGGTCACCCCGTCGCCGTGCCCGCCCGGGTCGCGGGCGACAGAAGCACGAGCCGCGCGCGGCATCCTCACCTCGCGCGCCAACGGCCTCGCCGAGGCGCCGCGCGGGCGGCTGGCCCGTGGTCCCCGGAGTGACCGTGCACGACCGGGGCGCGCGGCATGCGGCGTCGTGGGCTACAAATTCCAGTCGATGATCGGCCCCGCGGGCACGATGCGCATCGGGTTGATCTTCGGGTGGGTGCCGTAATAGTGCCGTTTGATGTGGTCGAAGTGCGTCGTGCCGCCGAAGGCCGGGTCCGCGTAGAGGTCCCGTGTGTAGCGCCAGAGGTTGGGGTAGTCGGCCAGGCGGCGGAGGTTCGCCTTGAAGTGGGTCACGTAGACCGTGTCGAACCGGGCCAGTGTGACCCACAGGCGGACGTCGGCCTCGGTGAGCCTGTCGCCGAACAGGTAGCGGCTGCCGGCCAGGCGCTCCTCGAGCTCGTCGAGCGCCGCGAACAACGTCGTCACGGCCGCGTCGTAGGCCCCCTGGCTCTCGGCGAAGCCGCACTTGTACACGCCGTTGTTCACATCGGCGTACACGCGATCGTTGAGCGCGTCGATGTCGCCCCGCAGGTCCTCCGGATAGAGGTCGATCCCCGGTCTGGCCCACCGCACGAACGCCTGGCCGAGGTCGATGCTGATGTCGGGAAAGTTGTTGCTGACGATCCGGCGGTTGTGCCGGTCCCACAGGACGGGCACCGACACGTGGCCGTCGTAGCCGGGCTCGGTCGCCTCGTAGGCCTCCCTCAGCAGGGTGAAGCCGTTGAGCTCGTCGGGGCCGTGGCCGGGGCCCTCGCGGAACGCCCACCCGCGCCCGTCGCGCACGGGATCGACGACCGACATCGACACGACGTCCTCCAGCCCGAGGAGCGCCCGGACGATGACCGAGCGGTGGGCCCACGGGCAGGCCATCGACACGTACAGGTGATACCGGCCGGGCTCGGCGGGCGATCCGCCGCTCCCGTCGGCCGTCACGCGGTCGCGGAAGCGGTACAGGGGCCGCTCGAACGACCCGTCCGGCCGGGTGGCCGCCTTGATCGTGTAGTCGCCGTAGGCCGCGAAGTCCACCGGACTCGCGACGGGGGCCGTTGTCGTCACGCCGCCACCGTCCTCTCGTCTCCGACGAGACGAGCGTAACGGGAGCCGGTGACATGACCGCAACGGCGGGGCGCCGGCCGCGCCCGGACGGTGTCCGGAGCGCGACGGTGCCGCGCCGCGTCCCGTCAGTGGGTCGGTCCCATGTGGGCCGGTCCCGTCGTGTGGAAGCCGCCGGACCGCCCGCGCTCCATCATGCCGAACCGCATGGTCGCCAGGCCGAAGAGCAGGATGAGCGCGCCGACGACCACGTTGCTGATGATCGTCGAGGTGGTCGCCATGCCTCCGCGGATCACCCAGGGGGCGATGATGGTCCAGATACCGAGCAGCGGGGCGACCCAGGAGATTCCGTAGGTGCGCCCGAACGCCGAGCTGTACCCCATCGCCAGGAGCGCTACGGCGAGGCCCGTGATCAGGTTGTTCACGGTGAGCGGAGTGCGCGTGCCGCTGAATCCGACGATCCACGGCGAGAGCGCTAGATACAGGCCGCTCAGGAGTGTGAGACCGTCGGCGAGCTGCGCGGCGGGATTCGCCGCGGCGGCCTCGTAGCGGGCTCGCATCTGCATGATGTCGGGATGCGTCCCGATGTCGGCGCCGTGTGTCATACGTCACACCACCCTTCAGAGGTGTGTGCTTTAGTCCTTATTCATAGCGTACGCCCGTTTCGTCACTTTTTCCCGTTTCAGTGGGATTTGTGTTTGCGGGATGTGAGCGGCGACACACCGAGCGGCGTTTAGCCCCTTCACCAGCGGAAAGAGGGAGTTCGTCAGCTTCTGGAACCGAGAGGAGCGCCCTGATGAGCACGGAAGACAAGTTCCGCAACAAGTCGGAAGAGGTCGCCGGCAAGGCCAAGGAGGGGCTCGGCAAGGTCACAGACGACGAGAGTCTGGAGGCCGAGGGCCGGGCCGACCAGTCCGAGAGCCACATGAAGCAGGCCGGTGAGAAGGTCAAGGACGCCGCCGGCAAGGTGAAGGACGCCTTCAAGGACTGATCCGCGCGGGAGCGCCGATCGCGCGAAAGGCGACAGGTCGCAAATGGGCCCGGACGAACGGGCCGGCGACCGTCGCCGGGTGACGAGGGGCCGCCGAGCCGGGCAGGACAGCCCGGCGCTCCCGTCCCCGTTGATGGTGTGGAGAGCGGCCGGCTCTGCGAGGAGCCGGCTTCCGCATTTACGGGGCTGCTCACCGCTTGTTCACCGGCTGGTCGCCGCGTGCAACGGTCGTATCGGTGGGACCCGTCGGTTCCGGGGCGGCGGCACCGGCCCCCGTGACGACTCGGCCCCACGACGACTCGGCCCCGCGACGACTCGGCCCCGCGACGACGAAAGACGCCTGCCGGTCAGGCCGCGTGCGGCACCGGGACGCGGAAGGTCGACGTCACAAGAGACTGGATGAGACGCACAAGCAGCGCCTCCAGGACCATGATGGCCGCCCGGGAGAGTACGGCGGCGAGGAACTCAGACACTTGACACCTCGGTATGACAAATCGGCTTCTAGGGAAGAGTGACGCATCAACCTCCCAAAACGGCGTAGTTAAGGTTACCGTTCGGTGAACGGCCGGTGACCGTTGCGGAGACGCGTCCTGATCATGCGTTCCCTGTGCCATGTCTTGTACCGCGAGGCCCGATCGTCGTTCGCGCCTTGTGCGGCCGGTGCGGCCGGTGGGACGTGCCCCGGGCGGATCCCGCGTTCCGCCGCCGGCCGCGGGATTCCGCCGATCATGCTCTGATCAAGCGCCGATCGCGCGGTGCCGCCGGTTCGCGGACCCGCGCGAGGCGTCCCGCGTTACTTGGCGCCGGCCCTCGTGCGCCGGGCGGTGGTGCCGGTGGGGGTGGCGGTCTTCGCCTCCCCCTTGGCGGTGCCGGCTCTCCTCCCGGCCGCCCGCGCTGTCGCCGGCTCCTGCATGGCTCCGGCTCCGGTGTCGGCCGTCCCCGGCGTGCGCGTCCCGCGGGTCTCCTTCTGCGGGCCGCCGAGCGGGGACCAGCGCTGCTCGCGGCCCCTGGTGCGCTGGGCGATCATCGTTCCCGCGCCGATCGCCGCCGCCACCGGCCACTCCAGAATGCCGAGAGCGGCGAGGGCGCCGAGACCGCCGTAGTACATGATCCGCTCGGGCGGCGGAAGGAACGTGCGGGCGACGTCCACGGCGTGCCCGACGTCCCGGCCGCTGATGTGCGGCATGCCGACATGCGGCAGGTGCATTTCGGGCGCCCGCAGTTGAACTCTCAGGAACGGCAGGTTCAGGTTCAGCTCGGGCCGGTGCTCCTCCTTCATCTCCATGCCCGCGCCGGTGGGCGGAGTGGGCGTGGGCGTGGGTGGCCGGGTACGGGTCGTCCGGCCCCGGGCGGTCGTCGTGCCGGTCGTGGCCGTGCCGGTGGTCGTACCAGTGGCCGTGCCGGCGGTCGTGCCCGGCGTCGCCTCGGTCGTGGTCATGGATCCTCCCCCGATGATGTGTCCCCGATGCGGATCTCTACCCCGCGAGAGCTTCGGGAAAATGACCTTTCCATCCTCTATCGAGCCTCCTGTGGTTGCTGGTGCTGATAGCGACTATTTGCCCATTTTTGCCGGTGCTTTCGTCTCCGTGCGCCCCTGCGCGAGGATGACGGGCATGACACGGGTAGGGATCTTGCTGTTCGATCAGGTGGAGGAGCTGGACGCGGTGGGCCCCTGGGAGGTCTTCGGCGTGTGGGCGAAACTGCACCCGGACGAGGCGGAGGTCGTCGCGTTCGCGCCGCGGGCGGGAGCCGTACGGGCCGCCAAGGGGCTGACGCTCCATGCCGACAGGTCGATGGCCGACGTCGGCCACCTGGACGTCTTCCTGCATCCGGGCGGCGCCGGGACCCGCCCCCAGCTCAAGGACCCGGACCACCTCGCCCGGGTGCGGGACCTGCGCGAACGCGTGCCCCTGATGACCAGCGTCTGCACCGGGTCGCTCGTCTTCGCCGCGGCCGGGCTGCTGACGGGCCGCCCGGCGACCACGCATTGGGGCGCCCTCGACCTGCTCGCCGAGCTGGACCCGACCGTCGACGTCCGGCGCGAGGAGCGCTTCGTCGACGACGGCGACGTCGTCACCTCGTCCGGGGTGTCGGCGGGCATCGACATGGCGCTCCACCTGGTGGCACGGCTCGCTGGAGTCGAGCGGGCCCGCGAGGTGCGCCGGCACATGCAGTACGACCCGGAGCCGCCCGTGTGAGCCGGGCAGACACGATGATCACACGCAGGAAGGTCGTGACTAACACTCGAGAACGTGCAGTGCGCGGGAGCCGGTGCTGAGCAGTTCCGGCCCCTCCTCGCCGCACACGACCACGTCGGCCACCCGGGCGCCGAAGAGGTCGGGCAGGTAGATGGCGGGCTCCAGGCAGACGGTCATCCCGGCCTCGAACCTCTCCCCGGCCGCCAGCCAGGGCCCCTCCACCGGGCTCAGTCCGATGCCCCGGCCGGTTCGGGCGGCGGCGTAGTCACCGTAGCCGCTGCCGTCGATGACCTCGCGGGCGATCGTCGCGACCTCGGCGCAGTCCACTCCGGGGCGTACGCGGTCGACGGCGGCCCGCTGCGCGGCGAGGACGACCGAGTACATGGCGTCGAAGTCCTCCGGCGGCTCGGCGACCGCGAAGACCCGGGCGACCTCGGCGCAGTAGCCGTTCCAGCGCCCGGCGACCGAGACGAGCAGCGCGTCGCCCGGGTTGATCACCCGCTCGCACGGCCGGTGCCGCGCGTCGGCGGAGTGCTCGCCCGCGGCGACGAGCACGAAGGCGGCTCCTTCGCAGCCCGTCTCGGCGAGCATCGCCCGCAGTCTGCGGGCCATCGCCAGCTCCGTGGCGCCGAACCACGCCAGCTCGCGGGCGGCGAGCAGCACGGCGTCGGCCGCCTCGGCGGCGTGCCGCATCGCGGCTACCTCGTCGGACCGCTTGCGCAGGCGGAGCGGGGCCAGCACGGCCGAGGCCAGCACGAGCTCCGCGTCCAGGCGCAGCGCGAACAGCTCGGCGGCGTGCATCTGCGGGTCCACCGCCACGCGGCGGGCCGTGGGCGGCACGAGGGCCGCCGCCTGCGCGGGGTCGCCGGCCGGGGTGGGCGGCCCGTCGAGCGCCACCACGAGGTAGCTCTCGCCGTCCGCGCCCGGCAGCGGGGCCGCTCGCAGGTACCGGAAGTCCGGGGAGGGCCGCAGCACGAGGGCGTCGATGCCCGCCCCGGCCATCCCGGCGCGTACGTCCTCCAGCATGAGGGGGTCGATCATGACGGGGAGGACGGCTCCGGCTCGTGCAGCCAGCAGGCCACCGGCCCGAAGCCCGGTTCCTTCTCCCGGCACACGTCCATGACGAGCGGGCAGCGGGGGTGGAACCGGCAGCCCGACGGGGGATCGGCGGGGTCGGGCACGTCCCCGGGCAGCTCGGCGGGCAGCACCCCCGCGCCGTCGGGGGAGGGGATCGCGGCGAGCAGCGCCCGCGTGTACGGGTGCCCGGGGTCGGCCCACACCTCCGCGGTGGGCCCGGTCTCCACGACCTTGCCGAGGTACATGACCGCGATCCGGTCGGCGATCAGCCGCACGACGGACAGGTCGTGGCTGATGAACAGCAGGCCGGCGCCGGACTCCACGGCGAGGTCGCGCATCAGCCGGGCCACCTGCGCCTGGGCGGAGGCGTCCAGAGCGGAGATGGGCTCGTCGCCGATCAGCAGTGACGGCCGGGCGGCGAGCGCCCGCGCGATGGCGACGCGCTGCCGTTGCCCTCCGGAGAACTCGTGCGGGTATCGGCCGGCGAACGCGCGCGGCAGCCCGACCCGTTCGAGCAGGTCGGCGGGGCTGGCCGCGGTGTCGCCCGCCGCGCGCAGCCCGTCGGCGATCTGCGCGCCCACGCGGCGGCGCGGGTTCAGCGAGGAGTACGGATCCTGGAACACCATCTGCACGCCGGTCAGGGCGGGGTCCCTGCGGCGCAGCCCGAGAGGCGTCACCGGATGGCCGCCGACGAGGATCCGGCCGGAGGCCGCGCCGTGCAGCCCGCACACCGCCCGGGCCAGGGTGGACTTGCCGCATCCCGACTCGCCGACCAGGCCGACGACCTCGCCGGCCGCGACGTGCAGGCTGGCCCCGGCCACGGCCCGCACGACCGGGCGGCCCGGCGTGCGGTGCTCCACGACCAGGTCCTCCACGGACAACAGGGGCCCTGTCAGAGGCATGGTCATGGCGAGTTCTCCCCAGGAGGCACGGGCAGGGCGTCGAGCAGCGAGCGGGTGTAGGGGTGGCGCGGCTCGCGCAGCACCTGGCCGCGCGGGCCGGTCTCCACGACCAGCCCGTCCTTCATCACGCTCACCTCGTCGGCGACCGCCGACATCACGCCGAGGTCGTGGGTGACGAGGAGGACGGCGAGGCCGAGGTCGTCGCACAGGCCGCGCAGCAGGCGGAGGATCCCGGCCTGCACGGTCACGTCGAGCGCGGTCGTCGGCTCGTCGGCGATGAGCACCTCGGGCTCGCAGGCCAGCGCGACGGCGATGGCGATCCGCTGCCGCATGCCGCCCGAGAACTGGTGCGGGTAGCGCCTCAGCGCCTCCTCGGGGCCCGGGATGCGCACCTTGGCCAGCAGCCCGGCGGCCCGCTCGCGCGCTTCCTTCCTGCCGACGCCCAGGTGGTGGCGCATGTGCTCGGTGAGCTGCCGTTCCACCGTCAGCATCGGGTGCAGGCTGGTGGCCGGATCCTGGAACACCATGGCGATCTTGGCGCCGCGCACCTCGTTGAGCTCGCGGACGGGCATCTCCAGCAGGTCACGACCGCCGAAGGCGATCCGTCCCGACGCGCGGGAGCCGTGCGGGAGCAGGCCGAGCACGGCCAGACCGGTCATGGTCTTTCCCGAGCCGCTCTCGCCGGCGAGGCCGTGCACGCGCCCCGCCTCAATGGCCAGGTCGACACCGTGCAGGACGTCGTGGCCGCCGATCGACACCCGCAGCCCCTCGATCGACAACGCCGCCGGTCGTGATTCGGTCCTCACAGCGCACGCTCCTTGATCGCCCCGGCGGTACGCGGGTCGAGCGCGTCGCGCAGCGTGTCGCCGAGGAAGTTGAACGCGAGGACGACCGTCAGGATCGCGAGCCCGGGGAACGTCGCGACCCACCAGCTGTCGAAGACGTCCACTCCGGCGGCGACCATCGCGCCCCACTCGGGCGACGGCGGTTTGGCGCCGAGCCCGAGGAACGACAGGCCCGACAGCAGCAGCAGCGCGGTCCCGATGTCGAGGGTGGCGAGCACCAGGATGGGCCCGGTGACGTTCGGCAGCACGTCCACCCGCAGCGACCGCCAGGCGGAGAAGCCCAGCAGCCGGCCGCTCAGCACGAACTCCCGTTCCCGTACGCCGAGCACGAGGCCGCGGGTCACCCGGGCGTACGCCGGCCAGGCGACGACGAGCACGGCGAGCACCGCGTTGCCGAGGCTCGCGCCGAGGGCGGCGGCGACGACCATCGCGAGGATGACGGTGGGGAAGGCGAACACGAGGTCGGCCAGACGCATGATCGTCTCGCCCACCCACCGGCCGAAATACCCGGCGCAGGCGCCGAGCAGGCCGCCGACCACCACCGACAGCGCCACGAGCAGCAGCGTGAGCGGGATGGACACCCGCGCGCCGTACATGATCCGGCTGAGGATGTCGCGGCCGAGCTGGTCGGTGCCGAGCCAGTGGCCCGGGCCGGGCGGCGCGAGCCGGGGCAGCTCCTGCGCCAGCGGGTCGTGCGGCGCGAGCAGCGGCGCGGCCAGCGCGACCACGATCCAGGCCAGCGCGACGACGGTGCCGACGACCGCCAGCGGCCGCCGCCACGCCTGCGGGAGCCGGCGTACGCGGCCGCGCCCGAACAGGCGGGCGCGCTTCACGAGACCCTCACCCTCGGGTCGATGACGCCGTACAGGACGTCGACGACCAGGTTGATGACGAGGTAGACCACGCCCACCACGAGACCGACGCCCATGACGGCGGGCAGGTCGAGGGTGGTGGCGCTCTTGTAGGCGTACTGGCCGACGCCCGGCCAGGCGAATACCGCCTCCACCAGCACGGTGCCGGACAGCAGGCTGCCGAACGCCAGGCCGGCGACGGTGATGACGGGCACCAGCGCCGGGCGCAGGACATACCGGAACAGCACCACGCGGCCGGGCAGGCCCTTGGCCCGGGCGGCGCGCACGTAGTCCTGCCCGAGCACCTCCAGCACCGCCGAGCGGGTGAACCGCGTCAGCAGGCCGATCGTGTAGAGGGCCAGCACGAGCGCCGGCGCGGCCAGGTGGCCGACGGCCGAGGAGAGCACGTCCCAGCGTCCCGACAGCAGGGCGTCGACCGTGTAGAGGCCCGTGACCTGCGGCGGCGGGGTCATGCCGGGATCGATGCGGCCGCTGCCCGGGGTGATCTGCAGCCGGAAGAAGAACACGTAGAACGCCACCAGCGCGAGCCAGAAGGTCGGCACCGAGATGCCGACGAGGCTCAGCACCCGCAGCACGTGGTCGGAGAGCCGGTCCCGGCGCAGCGCCGCGACCACCCCGAATCCGACGCCGAGGACCAGCGAGACGAGGATGGCGGCCCCGGCCAGCTCCAGAGTGGCCGGCACGGACTCGGCGAGGTCGTCCAGCACCGGGCGGTGGCTCTGCTGGCTCGTCCCGAGATCGCCGTGCAGCAGCCCTTCGAGGTGCATCAGGTACTGCTGCGGCAGCGGCCGGTCGAGGCCGTGGTCGGCGCGCCACTGGGCCACGATCGCCGGGTCGCCGACCGCCCGCTGGCCGAGGTTGGCCGCCACCGGGTCACCCGGCACCAGGTTGGTCAGCACGAACGTGATCAGCGTGATCCCGACCGTCAGCAGCAGCGCCGTGACGATCCGCCGCACCAGGAACCGGGCGAGCGGGCTGCGCACCGCCCGGTTCCCCGTACGGCGTCTACTTGGCGCCGAGGCCGGCGACATCGATCGTCCACACGGGGTGGTACTCCACGCCGGTGACGGACGCCGCCGTCACGATGTTCTGGCCCGGCTGGATCAGCGGCATGAACGGACCGGTCGCGTTGAGCTTCTGCTGGAAGTCGGTGTACGCCTGCTTGCGGTCGTCGTCGGTCACCGTGGCGCCGGCCTTGTCGGCCGCGGCCTCGACGTCCTTGTCCGCGCCCGCCTTCCATCCGGACCGCAGGCCGACCAGCTTGCCCGGGGCGAACGACAGGTAGTTGCTGGGGTCGGGGAAGTCGGGGCCCCAGTACCACAGGCCCAGCTCCTCCTTGCCGTTGCGGTAGTTGTCCAGCGCGGTGGTGACCGGAGCGGGGGTCAGTTCGACCGTGATGCCGACCTCCTTGAGGTTGGCCTGGATGCGCTCGGCCAGCGGCTGGAAGGACAGGCCGTTCACGGTCAGCTCGCTGGGGAACTCCAGCTTGACCGTGGGGTCGCTCACGCCGCTTTCCGCCAGCGCCGCCTTGGCGCCCTCGACGTCACGCTTGGCCGCCTGGTCCGGCGGGAGCGCGCCGAGGAACATCGACGGGATGATGCCCGACGCCTGCGTCGAGCCCTCGCCGGCCAGCTCCAGCAGGCCCGGGTAGTCGATGCCCTTGCGCACGGCCTCGACGAACTTGGGGTTGGAGGTGACCTTGCTGACGCCCGAGTCCTGGTTGGCCAGCAGGAAGAACACGTACGCCGAGGCGGTCCGCTTGACCTGCAGGCCACCGGAGATGCCGGCCACCTGGTCGCCGGACAGGTTCAGCGCCACCTGGCTGTCGCCACGCTGCACGTTGAGCTTCTGCGTGGCCGACTCGACGTTGCGAATGACCACCTTGTCGTAGTACGGCTTCTTCGCGCCCCAGTACTGCGCGTTCGCCTTCAGAACGACCTGGCTGCTGACGTTGAAGGACTCGATCGTGTACGGCCCGGAGCCCGCCGAGGCGGAGTTCAGGTACTGCTCGGCCTTGTCGTTCGGGTCGTTCGTCGCGCCGTTCTCCTTGGCGACCTTCGAGTTGAGGATGCCCAGGGCCGGGTTCGGCAGGATGTACGGCAGCGCCGGGTTCGGGGTCTTCGACGTCAGCGTGATGGTCGATTCGTCGGTCTTGGCGATCTCCACGCCGTCGAGCAGGAACGACGGCGTGCCCTTCATGTCGCGCACGCGGGTGAGGGAGAACACGACGTCGTCGGCCGTCACCGGTGAGCCGTCGGCGAACGTGGCGCCCTGCCGCAGCTTGAGCGTGAGCTTCTTGCCGTCGGACGACAGTTCGTACGACTCGGCGAGCGACGGCACCGGCTTGGTGACGTCGGAGCCCTCGAACGTGAGAAGGGTGTCGTAGGTCGCCTTGTCGACGATCAGGCCGGTCGGCTCGTAGGTCCGCCCCGGATCCGCCGTCTTCAGATCGAACGAGGTGTCGATCACGAGCGTCTTGCCCGCGGCGCCGCTCGGGGTGCTGCTGGACGAGCCGCCGCCGGAGCAGGCCGCGAGGGCGAGGGCGCCGGTGAGCACAACCGGGAGCAGGCCGGCCCTCACCGGCCACGAACGGGTCGTCATTATGTGTCCTCCGAAAGCAGGCCAACTCCTGGCCGTATGGACGTTTGGTCGCCGATCGTCCAGGATTGTCCGGCAGAAAGTCCAGCTCGTGCGGCCAAGCCGAGACGAATCTCTCATGGGGGAATAAGCAGTGACCGAAACGTCAAGCAACTCGGGGTCCGGGGGCGGCGCCACTGGACGGATCGGCATCGGCCTGGAGATGGACGCCACCCATCTGAAGATCCTTGAGGTGCTCAGGGACAACGGGCGCGTGTCGGTGTCCGCCCTCGCCGAGCGGGTGGGGATCTCCCGGGCCAACGCCTACACGCGCTTCGAGGCGCTGCGCGCCGACGGCGTGATCAGGCGCTTCACCGCCGAGATCGACCACCAGCGGACCGGCCTCGGCATCGTCGCCCTGATCTTCGTGACCGTGCGCCAGCAGATGTGGCGGCAGTTCCGCGCCCAGCTCGCGCAGATGCCGGAGGTGGAGTACTGCGCCATCACCACCGGGCAGCACGATGCCATGATCCAGGTGAGGATGGCCGACGTGGCCGAGGTGCACGCGATGGTGACCGAACGCCTGGCCAACATCCCGGCCGTCAAGGCCACCGAGACCGTCTTCATCCTCGACGAGGTGCTCAGGCGGCCGTACGTGCTGCCGAGCGACCGGGACCGGGGCCGCGGCGCCCCGCGGCGTCCCGCCTCCTCGTCGGGGGCGTCCGCGTCCGTGTCTGCGTCCTCGTCCACGCCGGAGCCAGAGCAGGGGCAGGGGCTGCCGCTCGGCAAGATGCGTTTCGTCGGCGCGGCCGAGGGCCGCGCCGCGCTGCGCGATGCGACCTAGAAGGCACCGCTCAGGAGGGCACTTCGGCGCAGACGCTGATGTGGGTGGCGTCGTCGCCCTCGAACTGGAACTCCTCCACCAGGCGCAGCCGGCCGTCCTCGGCCGTCTCGATGCGGCTGGTGCTGCGGCCGCTCGCGCGCTCGCCGGTCTTCAGCAGGTGGACGTAGGACAGCTCGATGCGGTCGGCGTCCCGGGTGCCGACGAACCGCCCGTGGATGACGGTGTCGCCCGTGTAGTGCCCCCAGATGACGCCGCCCGACTCCTCGTACGCGAACTCGGTAGGAGCGTCGGCGTCCACCGCGCTGGCGGTGGAGCTGATCATGACGAAGCGGCGGCCGTTGAGCAGGTCTGTGTCGTTCACGAGTCCGCATCGTGCCGAACCGAACGAGATTCGCAACCCGCTCTGGACGTTCCGCTCACCGGACCCCGGCCGGGCGTGTGATCCGTCCAGATCACCCGCCGTGGCCGGGCCCGATCCTGAACAGGTGTCAGCGGCCGACGATCTCGGTGAGGGCCGCGAGCGCCGCCCCGCGGGCGCCCGCCATGTCGAGGTCCTCGACCAGCGTCACCGTGGCCACCCGCCGCTGCTCCTCGCGCAGCAGGGTGTGCTCGCGGACCTTCTCCAGGAACCACTCGCGGAAGTGCGGGGCCGCCTCGACCACCCCGCCGCCCAGGAAATACGCGTCCGGGTCGCTGAAGTTGGCCGCGATGGTGAACAGCCTGCCGATGGCCATGGCCTGCTGCTCGAAGACCTTGAGCGCGAGCGGGTCGCCGTTCTCGCCGTAGCCGCGCAGCAGCTTGGCGGCCTTCCCGACCTGCTCGACCCCGTGGAGCTCGTGGCCGGGAAAGCGGGTCAGCCAGTAGGGCAGCAGGTTCTTCTCGATGCCGGTCAGCGAGGCGACGCTCTCGGCGTCACCGAGGAAGCCGCAGTTGCACTCGGGCAGCGGCTGGCCGTCCTCCAGCAGGCCCTGCAGGGGGATGTGGACGTGCCCGAGCTCGCCGGCCATCCCGGCGGCGCCCTTCACCACGTGCCCCGACTGGATGACGCCGCCGCCGAGGCCGGTGCCGACGATCGCCGAGACGGACGAGTGCTGCCAGGCGTCCGGCCCGAAGCGTACGTGGTGGGAGTAGAGCGCCGCGGCGTTGCCGTCGTTGTTGTAGACGACCGGCAGCCCCAGCCGGGACTCCAGGGCGCCGCGGAAATCGAAGCCGAACCAGCCGGGATCGACGAAGTTGGTCGCGCCCTTCGAGGAGATCACACCGTCGGCGCTGGCCGGGCCGGGGGTGTCCAGGCCCACCGCGCGTACGGTGGATCGCGGTGTGCCGGTCAGCTCCAGCACGTTGTCGAGGGCGAGCAGAAGCTGCTCGACCGCGACCTCGGGACCTTCCCGTACGAGGCTGGGGGTCTCGACCAGCCGGTCCACGAGGAATCGCCCTGAGGCGTCGAGAACGGTCGCGTTGTTGCTTGTGCCGCCGTTGTCGAGCCCGACGACGACCCAGGACCCTGCATCTGCCATTGGGGGTTTGTCCTTTGCGTTCGCGCGTGTCAGTGCGAAGACTACGAGAGCCGGGCGCTTGGGGGCACCGGCCGGGACTTCACGGGCAGGGCGCGTGCCGTGCCCGGGGGCGTAGGCGCCCTGGCGTGAGGGCACGCCCGGCCGCCCACGGTGAAAGATTCAGTTCGCCCCGTCGCCCGCGCCCGGCCGTCCGCGGCCCATGTGGTGCCCGTGAGCTGCGCGGGCGTCGTCACCGCTCGGGCGGCGCCGGCCCGGGAGCGACGGCGTCCGTTGACCGGTTCCGCGACCCGGAGAAAACATCTGCGTCCGGGGGCCGCAGCGTCGCGACCCATCTGTCCCAGTGGCCGCGGCCCCGAGCGGGAGCGCCTGACCTCGCCTGTCCGTGATCGTTTCGGGAGGAGGGCGGGACGCGCGAGCCGGGTGGCGTGCCGAACGAGCAGATGCGCAGAAATCGAGGTACGCATGAAGCAGTTCCGTCCCGTCCGAGGGCAGCGCCTCGCCGCCCGCGGTTTTCCGCGCTCTCCGGTGGCGCGCCTGGTCGCGGCCCTGGCCGCGCTGGTCGCCGGCCTCGTGGTCGTGCTGGTGCCCGGCCCCGCAAGCGCGGCTCCCGTCTGCAAGGTGGACTACACGATCAACCAGTGGCCGGGCGGCTTCACCGCTTCGGTGCGGCTCACCAACCTCGGCTCGGCGGTCAGCGCATGGACGCTGCGCTGGACGGCGGACAACGGCCAGCAGATCACCAACGCCTGGAGCGCCCAGGTCAGCCAGTCGGGCACGAGCGTGACCGCGACCAACGTCAGCTGGAACGGCTCGCTGGCCACGGGCGGCGCCGCCGACTTCGGGTTCCAGGGCACCTGGTCGGGCAGCCTCACGACGCCGTCGGACTGGTCGCTGAACGGCGTGCCGTGCGGCGGCACCTCCTCCCCCTCGCCCTCGCCGTCTCCGTCTCCGTCCCCCTCGCCGTCCCCGTCTCGTTCACCGTCCCCGTCTCCCTCGCCGACCGTGGACCACTCGCCGTCCCCGTCCCCGTCCCCGTCTCCGTCCCCCTCGCCGTCTCCGTCCCCGTCTCCCTCGCCCAGTCCTTCGGTGACGCCCTCGCCCTCCGGCTGCTCCGGGAGCGGCCTGGTCGTCTGCTCCGGCTTCGAGGACCAGTCGGGTACGCCTTCGGGTGAGTGGCAGGTGACCACCCCGAACTGCTCGGGCACCGGCACCGCCACGATCGACACCGCCACCGTGCACAGCGGCGGCAGGTCGCTGCGGATCAACGGCGGCGGCAACTACTGCAACCACATCTTCGCCGCGAGCACCAAGAACGTGTCCGGCGTCTCGCCCGTGGTCTACGGACGCATGTGGATGCGGCACACGACCGCGCTCCCGACGGGCCACGTCGCGATGATCACGATGTCGGACTCCAGGGACGGCGGCAAGGACCTGCGCATCGGCGGCCAGAACGGCGCGCTGCAGTGGAACCGGGAGTCCGACGACGCCACGCTGCCCGAGCAGAGCCCCTCCGGCGTCGCGCTGAGCACCCCGCTCCCCGTCAACCGCTGGGTCTGCGTGCGCTTCCAGATCGACACCACGCAGCAGGCCATGCGTACGTACCTGGACGACCAGGAGGTCGCCGGCCTGCGGGTGGACGGCACGCCGACCACCGACGTGGACTCCCAGTGGCTGCGCCGCTCCACCGCGCCGCGGCCCACGACGTTCCGCCTCGGCTGGGAGAGCTACGGCAGCGACTCGGACACCATCTGGTACGACGACGTGGCACTGGGGTCGAGCCCGATCGGCTGCTGATCAGCGCGCCCCAGGGGTAAGTAGCCGGGTGTCCGCCAAGTGCGGTCAGGCTCGACCGAGGTCCCGTTTCGTCCGGCGCCCGGCCTCCTAGAGGAGGCCGGGCGCCGTATCCGAGGGGAGAGGGACATGACCGACGTGCAGCACCCGGTGCCCGAACTGATGAAGGAAGGCGACGTCGTCGACCTGCTCATCCACCAGCACTCGCTGATCAGGGACATGTTCGACGAGGTGGAGCACGCCGCGCCGGGCACGCGCCACGAGCCGTTCCGGCAGCTGGTGCGCATGCTGGCCGTCCACGAGACGGCCGAGGAGGAGATCGTCCACCCCTACACCCGGCTGCGGGTGGACGGGGGAGCGGGCGTGGTGGCCGACCGGCTCAAGGAGGAGCGCGAGGCCAAGAAGATGCTCCGCACGCTGAACGCGATGGGCCCGGAACACCCCGGCTTCATGGCCGAACTGGACAAGCTG
Organism: Microbispora bryophytorum; assembly: GCF_006874465.1. Lineage (GTDB taxonomy): Bacteria > Actinomycetota > Actinomycetes > Streptosporangiales > Streptosporangiaceae > Microbispora > Microbispora bryophytorum. The sequence continues at coordinate 78,706 of NZ_VIRL01000016.1, forward strand.
CGGATGGCCGTGCTCACGCACGCGCGGGCCGAGGAACGCTACGAGTTCACCAGGCTCCGGGCCGAGACGACGGCGGCCGAGCGGCGGGCGATGGCGCTCGGCGTCCGGGCCGCCCTGGCGATGGCCCCGACCCGTCCGCACCCCGGAGTGGAGTCGATGACGAGGAACCTGCTGCTGGGCCCGCCCGCGGCGATCATGGATCGGGCGCGCGACCTGATCCGGCAGACGCTGCGCAGGTAGAAGTCTGATCCCCGGCCCGGGTCCGCACGCGTACGCGCGCGGAGCCGGGCCGGGGCCCGGCCGTCCTCAGTGCGTGCGCAGGCTGTAGAGGGGGTGGGTGCCCTCGGTCTCCAGACGGTACTCCTCGCCCGACTTGGCGCGGTTCTCGGCGATGACGCGCTCGCTGGGCGGTTCCTCCCCGCCCATGAGCTGCTCCTGCCAGCGCTGGAACCGCTCGTGGGCCTCCTGGACATATCCGGTGCCCAGGGTCGTGTAGTCGATCTGCGTGGCGAGCAGCTCGCGCAGATACTCCTTGTTCGGCTCGAACGTCACCGGCTTGGGCAACTCCCGGGGCACCGACTGCTCCGGGTCGCGCCCGTCGTGCTGGCGGAACATGTCCGCGGCGATCCGCAGGTGCTCCAGCTCCATGTTCAGATGCAGCTCCCAGATCGCCCTGATCCTCGGGTCGGACTCGGTCTCCATGAACGAGTGGTACAGGTAGCACTCGTTGTACTCGTGGTTCAGCCACTGCTCCCACCACGACTCGCCCGGATCGAGCAGCGACTCGTAGTGCGTGACGTGCTCTTCCTCGATGAGCCCGATCTCCTGGTAGAGCTGCCGCGCGATCGGCTCCATGTACATCGGGCCGACGTTCATGTAGAAGTTCATCGTCTGCTGCTCGGCGGACATGACGGTCAACGCGTGCAGCTTGGAGATCGCCTGCGCGGTCTCCCGGTCGTAGTGCTCCCGGACGTTGTCGACCGGGTGGCGGTGGTGCATCTTCGTCGGCCGGCCCGGCATCACCTCGGTCAGCTGGTCGACGATCTTCTCGGCCTTGCGGTGTTCGATCATCTCGTACAGGTTGGCGTACCGGTACAGGTGGTCGAAGTCCTCCAGCACGCCGAACTGATAAGCCTGCTTGAGATAGGGATCGGGCTCCATCCGGGCCACCCAGGCGGTCAGGTCCACCGCAACCTGCTCGTAGGCGAGGGTCGTCTCCAGCACCGAGGCCAGCCCCGGCAGCAGCCAGTTGACCGCCTTCTGCTGCTGGGCCTCGATGTAGCGCACCTCCGCCAGGCGCTGCCGCACCTCCAGGTCGGGGCAGCGCCTGGCGAAATGATGGCTGAACATGATCGATTCGATCTCGATGCCGTTCATCGTGATGATCCGGCAGCGGGTGTAGGGATCGGCGCGGTCGGGATCGATCGGTGCGACATTCAGCTCGCGCCAGTTGCGTAGCTGCCGGTCCAGCGGGATCCCCCGCTCCTGCAGCGGATTGAACGTCATCTCGGTGCTCCTCCCCACGATTGGCGCAGGGCGTACCCAAAGCACGGAATGCGACAAACGTGGACAGTCGGAGGCTTTGACCGGGATTGTCATCCGGTGGCGTGGGGGTCTTCAGCCGCTGGACGCGGTCTCGGAGTGCGGGTCGCCGACCTTCTTCGACTGCGGCGAGCCCCGCTCGCGCAGGAAGATCGCCAGCAGGACCATGGAGGCGACCGCCAGGAACTCCGACTGCCAGTTCTGCAGGGTGCGGTTCCAGAAGTCGGGGGAGGTCACGTAGCCGCCCCAGCCGACCGGGTCCTCCAACTGGGCGAGCTGCTCGGTGTTGTACGCGGCGAGGCCGGCGACCGACTGGGCCAGCCAGGACAGCAGGAAGAGCAGGCCCATCGCGATGCCCAGGGAGTGGCTGAAGACCGTCCTCCGCCAGCCGCCCGCCACGGCCCAGGCGGGGGAGCCGGGGACGGCGTGCGGGCCGACCTTCTGCTCGGCGTCGGACTCCAGGCCCTCCTCATGTCTGTCCTTCGACTCCGGCGAGCCGCGCTGGATCAGCCAGACGGTGATGAGGATGTAGAGGAAGAACTGCAGGTACTCCGACTGCCAGTTCTCGGCGACGTCGACGGCGAAGCTCGACGAGGTGACGTATTCGGCCCACGTGACGGGAGAGCCGCCGTCGGTCACCTGCTCCTTGTTGAAGGCGGCCGCGCCCGCGACCGACTGCCCGGCCAGGCTGGCCAAGAACAGCAGCAGGAAGCACAACGCGAGCGCGTTGTCCCTGACCAGACGCTTCACCGCCGCTACCTCCCCGCCAGGCCGACGACGATCACGTACGCGAGGACCAGCGCGATCGTGATCAGCAGCACCGCGTAGAGCGTGCGCGCACCGTTCACGTCTTCACCTCGCATTCGTACGGCTGCTCCGCGCGGGGCTCGCAGCCCGCAGCCCGCACTCGCCAGCCGTCGGGGAACCGGTGCAGGAAGAGCGTGTCGCCGTCCACTCGCACGCGCGCCTCGTCGCCCCAGACGTCGACACCGCGCACCGCACCGGCCCGCAGCCCGACCGACACGATCTGTTTCTCGCAGTCGTCCAGCGATCGTGCGGCCTCCGGGGCCAGAAGAAGGCACGCCTGCCCTCCCCGGCCCTCTCCGGCCGCGGACAGGAACCGCTCCGCCGTCGAGGTGACAGGGGTGCGCTCAGCCGAGGCGCACCCCATGGTGACCAGCGCGAGGCAGGCGACCGCCGTCGCTCGTATGCCCATGGACCGTGACTACCCGGGCGGCGCAAGTGAAACCTGAGCAGAGTTTTCGTTGACGTTGTGGGATTGATCGCCCGCTATGCGTAATATGGGCGAAGCCGGAAGCGGTCCGGATAGGGTCGTCTCTCCAGCGGAGGTGGACCCCTTGCACGACTTCGAAGTGTCGGTGGCGCAGTCGCCTCCCTTCACTCTCGTCACTCTCAGTGGCGAACTCGATGTGATCACGGTTCCCGAGCTGCGTGAGAGGGTGGCCCCTCTCCTGGCCCGTCCCGCGACGCGCATCCTGTTCGACGTGGAGAAGCTGCGGTTCATCGACAGCGCCGGCATGAGGGTGCTCATCGACGCCTGTGTCCGCACGCCGCCGAAGGACGGCGACGGCGCCCTCTGCGGGATGAGCCCGCAGATGCGTCACCTGTTCTCGCTGCTCGGCCTGACGTCGCGGTTCACCGTGTATCCCACGCGCGCCGACGCGTTCAGCCATCCGGTGGCCGTGCCCTCCGACACGGCCCACACCGACACGGCGCACACGGACACGGCGGTATGACGCGGCCCACGCTGGCACGGCGGTATGACGCGGCCCACGCTGGCACGGCCCGGATGAACTGACCGGCCGGCGCGGAACCGGCTCCTCACAGGATCGTCTGCCACCAGCCGTCCACCGGCGGCGGGTCGTCGACCGTGACGCGCTCGCCCGGCCGCGGCACCACGAGACGCACGTCGCGCGCCTTGGCCTCCCGCCACAGGTTGTCGATCGGGTCGTTCCAGGCGTGCGGGGCCAGCGAGAACGTGCCCCAGTGCACCGGCAGCAGCACCCCGGCCCGTACGTCGAGGTGAGTGAGGATCGCCTCCTCGGGCGTCATGTGGATGTCCGGCCAGCCCTTGCTGTAGGCGCCGATCTGGACCACCGACAGATCGAACGGCCCGTACGTCTCGCCGATCGCGGCGTATCCGTCGAAATAGCCGGAGTCGCCGGTGTAGAAGACCCGCCGACGCTCGCCCGCGATCACCCACGAGGCCCAGAGGGTCTGGTCCCGGCGCAGTCCACGGCCGGAGAAGTGACGGCCGGGAGTGGCCACGAACCGGAGGCCGGACACCGTGGCCTCCTCGTTCCAGTCGAGTTCGATGATCCGGGACGTGGGCACCCGCCACCGTTCGAGATGGGCGCCGACTCCGAGCGGCACCAGGAACGGCGCGGACTGCGTGCGGGCCAGCACGCGCACCGTGTCCATGTCGAGGTGGTCGTAGTGGTCGTGTGAGATGACGATCGCGTCGAGCTCGGGCAACTGGTACAGCGGCACCGGCGGAGGGTGCAGACGGCGCGGCCCGGTGAACGACGCCGGGGAGCAACGCTCACTCCACACCGGATCGAGCAGCACCCGCCGCCCCTCGATCTCGATCAGCGCCGAGGAGTGGCCGTACCAGACGGCGTCGAGGTCGCCACCCTGGGACGGGCCGGGAGCCATCAGGGGAACGGGCAGGCGGGGTTTGCGCTGCGTCCGTCGGAGGAACTCGCGGGCGACCTGCTGCCTGGTCCCCGGCGGGAGGACGGGACTGGGCGTCGTGTTGCGGAACGCGCCGTCACGGAACTGTTTCGAGCGCCGCACCCGGCTGGCCCGCTCTCCCGACGGCCGCGCTCCCAGCGCGGCGGGAACGTTCCGCACTGCCCACACCGCCGCCGCCAGGGCTGCCGCCCCCGCCACGAGCCCCACGCGACGGCCCAGGTCGCCACTTTTCAAACCACCGGTCTTCAACGGCAATCTCCTTGCTGGGTTCTGCCGATCAGACTAGGCAATCTCCGCACCGGTCGCGCTGGCGGTGCCTTGCCTGTGGACAACGCTCCCTGGAGACTGCATCGTGAATGAAAGTATGCAGACCGAACGGTCCGCCCAGCCCGGCGCGGCCGGGCGAGGCGGGGGGACGATGAACACCGGCCACAACGCGGACGACGGCCTGGCCCGCCACCGCGACGAGCACGACGAGCACGACGAGCACGACGAGGGTGACGGCCGTGACGGCCGTGACGGCCGTGCTGAGGACGCCGAGGGTGACGGTCGCGCTGCGGGCGACGACCGTGACGTCCTCGGTGACCTCGACGGCGTTGGTGGGCTCGACGGCGTTGGCGGCCCTGACGGCGCCGCCGCATCGCGCCTGCTGCGGCTGTTCGAGGGGCAGCGGCTGACGCCCGTGCAGCGCAGGATCGCTCATTGCCTCGCGCAGCACGCCGCCGAGGCGCCGTTCCTGTCGAGCATCGAAGTGGCCGAGCTGGCCGGGGTCAGCCAGCCGTCGGTGACCCGCTTCGCGATGGCGCTGGGCTACAGCGGATACCCCGGCCTCCGGCGCAGGTTCCGCGAGCTGGACGTTCGGCCCGGCGGGGGACGGGCCGTAGCCGGCCGGGACGGGGAGGACGCCGGACCGGATGCCGGCGCCTCCGCGCAGGCGGTTGCCCCCCGGCTCTCCGGCGGCGGTGCCGCCGTGCGAGGCGGGGGCCGGCGGGAGGAGGCCGATCCCGGCCTGGATCAGGCGACGGGTCCGGGCGGCGATTACCGGCGGGCCGTGCTCGCGGAGATCGAGAACCTGCGCGCCCTCGCCCGGTCGCTCGACGACCCCGGACCCGTCGCCGAGGCCGCCCGCCTGCTCGCCGCCTCGCGGCCGCTGCCGGTGCTGGGCCTGCGGGCCGCCGCGGCCCAGGCCGCCGGGTTCGCCTACTTCGCCGCGAAGGTCCACCCCGACGTACGGCCCCTGCACGAGGCGGGGTCGCTCCTGGTCGACCGTGTCGAGCAGGCGGCGGCGGCCGGGGCGACGGCTTTGCTGTGCTTCGCCCTGCCGCGCTACCCGGCCGAACTGGTGGACGCCCTCCGCGCCGCCCGCACGGCCGGGCTGACCGTCGTCACGGTCGCAGACCGGCGGGTGCCGTCCCTCGCCAGTCTGTCGCACGTTCTGCTCACCGCCGAGGTGGGCACGCACCTGGTGTTCGACACGGCGTGCGCACCCATGATGCTCGGCCGGGTGCTGATCGAGGCGATGTGCGACGCACTGCCCGGTGCGCAGGCCCGTCTGGAGGCGTTCGAGGCATCGGCCGCCGCCCGTGGAGTGTTCCTCATTGACTGAATCTATTCATTCACTCAGGATGGATGAGACTCACTGAATAGGACCATGCGCCGCGGGCGCGGGTGGAAGGAGGGCTCGTGGCCGACGACGGCGCTCACAACGACGGCGCTCATAACGACGGGGCTCCACACGACCGGGCTTCCGGCGACCGGGCTCCCATTCGAGCTCCCATCCGAGCTCCGCGCGGTGGCACGCTGAACACGCGGGGCTGGCAGCAGGAGGCCGCCCTTCGCATGCTCATGAACAACCTCGATCCCGAGGTCGCCGAGCATCCGGAGCGGCTCGTCGTCTACGGCGGCAGCGGCAAGGCGGCCCGCGACTGGCCCTCGTACGACGCGATCGTGCGCGAGCTCACCACCCTGCGGGCCGACGAGACGCTGCTGGTGCAGTCGGGCCGGCCGGTCGGCGTGATGACCACCCACGAGTGGGCCCCCCGGGTGCTCATCGCCAACTCCAACCTCGTCGGCGACTGGGCGACGTGGCCGGAGTTCCGGCGGCTGGAGCAGCTCGGGCTCACGATGTACGGGCAGATGACGGCCGGTTCGTGGATCTACATCGGCACCCAGGGCATCCTGCAGGGGACGTACGAGACGTTCTCGGCGGTCGGGGCCAAGCGGTTCGGCGGCAGTCTCGCCGGCACGATCACGCTCACCGCCGGGCTCGGCGGCATGGGCGGCGCGCAGCCGCTCGCGGTCACGATGAACGGCGGCGTGGCGATCTGCGTCGACTGCGACCCGCGCAGCGTCGAGCGCCGCATCGGCCACCGCTACCTCGACGTCCGGGCCGACAGCCTCGACGAGGCGTTGCGCCTGGCGTACGAGGCCAGGGACGCGCGCCGCCCCCTGTCGATCGGGGTCGTGGCCAACGCGGCCGAGGCCCTGCCCGCCCTGCTGGCGGGGGGTGCGGAGATCGACGTCGTGACCGACCAGACGAGCGCGCACGACCCGCTGGCCTACCTGCCGCTGGGCGTCGCGTTCGAGGACATGGCCGCGCTGGCGCGCAAGGACCCCGAGGGCTTCACCCGCCGGGCCCGCGAGTCGATGGCCCGGCACGTCGAGGCGATGGTCGGCTTCCAGGACGCGGGCGCGGAGGTGTTCGACTACGGCAACTCGATCAGAGGCGAGGCGAGCCTCGCCGGGTATGCCCGGGCGTTCGACTTCCCGGGATTCGTGCCGGCCTACATCCGGCCGCTGTTCTGCGAGGGGAAGGGCCCGTTCCGGTGGGCGGCGCTGTCCGGCGACCCGGCCGACATCGCGACGACCGACCGCGCGATCCTCGATCTCTTCCCCGACAACGAGCCGCTGGCCCGGTGGATCAGGATGGCGGGGGAGCGGGTGCGCTTCCAGGGCCTGCCCGCGCGGATCTGCTGGCTGGGGTACGGCGAGCGCGACCGGGCCGGGGAGCGGTTCAACGACCTCGTCGCCTCCGGGGACATCTCCGCGCCCATCGTGATCGGCAGGGACCACCTCGACTGCGGCTCGGTCGCCTCGCCCTACCGCGAGACGGAGGGCATGCTCGACGGCTCCGACGCGATCGCCGACTGGCCGCTGCTCAACGCCATGGTCAACGTGGCCTCCGGCGCGTCCTGGGTGTCGATCCACCACGGCGGCGGGGTGGGCATCGGCCGTTCCATCCACGCCGGACAGGTCACCGTCGCCGACGGCACGCCGCTGGCGGGTGAGAAGATCCGCCGGGTGCTGACCAACGACCCCGGCATGGGCGTGATCCGGCACGTGGACGCCGGATACGACCGCGCCGCCGAGGTCGCCCATGAGCGGGGGGTACGCGTTCCGATGGCGGAGGCGGAGCCGGCCGGCCCCGGCGCCGATGTCTGAGGGGGCCGCGCCGGTCCTGCCGGAGGAGGTGGCGGACGGCTTCCGCCGGATGTGGCGCGGCCTGCTCCCCGTGGGCCGGTGCGACGCGACGGGCGGATACCGCCGGCACGCCTGGACGGCGGCTGACGCGCAGTGCCGGGCCTGGTTCGCCGAACAGGCTGCGGAGCGCGGCCTGGCATACGAGACCGACCGCAACGGCAACCAGTGGGCCTGGCTGGGCGACCCCACGGCGGGTGACGCCGTGGTGACCGGCTCCCACCTGGACTCGGTGCCCGACGGCGGGGCGTACGACGGCCCGCTGGGCGTGGTGGGAGCGTTCGCCGCGCTCGACGCCCTGCGGGCGCGCGGCGTGCGGCCGGAGCGGCCGCTGGCGGTGGTGAACTTCACCGAGGAGGAGGGCGCCAGATTCGGCCTCGCCTGCCTGGGATCGCGGCTGATGACCGGCGCCGTCCGTCCCGAGACGGCGGGGGCGCTACGCGACGCGGACGGCGTCACCCTGACGACGGCGATGGAGCGGACGGGACACGACCCGGCGCTCGCCGGGCGTGACGACGAGCGCCTCGCGCGGATCGGCGCGTTCGTGGAACTGCACGTGGAGCAGGGCCGCCACCTCGCCGCCACGCCGCACCCGGTCGGCGTCGCCTCCGCGATCTGGCCGCACGGCCGCTGGCGTTTCGACTTCCGCGGGGAGGCCAACCACGCCGGGACCACCCGGCTGGAGGACCGGCGCGATCCCATGCCGGCGTACGCGGCGGCGGTGCTGGCCGCCCGGGCCAACGCCGAGCGTCTGGGCGCCCTGGCCACCTTCGGCAGGATCAGGGTCGAGCCCAACGGCACCAACGCGATCGCGTCGCTGGTCAGCGCCTGGCTCGACTGCCGAGCGCCGGAGGCCGCCCTGCTGGACAGGCTCGTCGAGGAGACGGCGCGGGCGGCCGAGGGGGCCGAGGTGATCCGTGAGTCCTACACGGCGACCGTGAACTTCGACCTGCCTCTGCGCGACCGCGTCGCGCGCGTCCTCGGCGGCGCGCCCGTGCTGCCCACAGGGGCGGGGCACGACGCGGGCATCCTCGCCGGGGCGATCCCGGCGGCCATGCTGTTCGTGCGCAATCCCACGGGCGTCTCGCACTCGCCGTACGAGCACGCCGAGGAGGCCGACTGCCTCGCCGGGGTCGCCGCCCTCGCCGCCGTCCTGGAGGACCTGCTCACGTCGGCCGGCGACGGTCTCGGCGCGGCTCCCTGAGCGCGCGGACGGCCTCGCCACGGGTCACGCGGAGGTGGTCGTCAGGACATTCGAGGTCATGGAAGCAGCAACCGGAATCCAAAAATCACGGGGGATTCGCTCCGGGTCTTGGCAAAGCCGTAATCGCCGATCTGTTCGAGCAAAGACAGAAATCCCCGTATTTTCGGGCCTATATGCTTTTTAAGGCTAACAATGCTTGTTTGCCCCCTGATGGGTGACTGGAGGCGTTTGCTGCATCTAGCGTGAGAATCAGGGTCCAGATCCAAGGTTCGATGGATCGATTCGAGCTCCGTGAATTCGGATTTCATCCGCTTTCTCATCACGGAGCCGACGAAGGGATACCCATGTTCAAAGAAGCATTGGCTGCTGCCGTCATGACGGCTTCGGCCCTCGTCGTCCCTGTCGCGATGCAGACGCAGGCCGCCAACGCGGCCGGCACGACCGAGCAGGTCATCCGGCCGTCGACCACGGGGGACTGCCCGGGAGGCAGATGCCGCAGTAGGCACCACTACCGTCACCACCGCCACCACCGTCATCACCGGGAGTATTCACCGCAGCAGCAGCAGCAGCAACAGCAGCAACAGCAGGGCCGTGGGGGTCAGCAGCAGCAGCAACAGCAGCAGCAGCAACAGCAGCAGTGACCCAATGACCGTCCATCGTTCCTGATCAACCCTGTGCCCCGCGTATCGCTTCGCGGGGCATTTTCCGTCGCCGGCGGACGCGCCCGGCGCAGCGAGGGGTCCGGTGCACCCAGGGTCCGGCGGGCGCGGGTCCAGCGCATCGAGGGTCCAGCGCATCGAGGGTCCAGCGCAGCGAGGGTCCGGCGGACGCGGGCCCGGCGCACCGAGGGCGGGCGCCGGGCTACAGAGGCCGGAACGGCGGGACCGTCAGCGGGAGCGGCGGTCGCCGGAGCCGGGGTCGGTCAGACCGGCCCGGCGCAGGGCCTCGGCCATGGCCCCGCCGCCCGAGCCCCGTCCGTTGCCGCGGCCTGACCCGCCCCTGCCATCCTGGCTCTGGCCGCCCTGGTTCTGACCGCCCTGGGTTTGGCCGCCCTGATTCTGACGGGACTGGTTCTGGCGGGACTGGTTCTGCCGCGGCTGGCCGCGCCGTCCGCCCTGCCGGTCGTCACGGGCCGCGTCGTCCGGCCCGCCCTTGCGGCCGCCGTTGCCCGCCGTCTCGGTGTCCAGACGTAGCGTGAGCGAGATGCGCTTGCGCTGGAGGTCCACGTCGAGCACCTTGACCCGGACGACGTCGCCGGACTTGACCACCTCGCGGGGGTCCTTCACGAAGGAGTTGGACATCGCGGAAACGTGGACCAGGCCGTCCTGGTGCACGCCGACGTCGACGAACGCCCCGAACGCGGCGACGTTGGTGACGACGCCCTCAAGGATCATTCCGGGCGACAGGTCGGACGGCTTCTCGACGCCCTCCTTGAAGGTGGCGGTCTTGAACGCCGGGCGGGGGTCGCGGCCCGGCTTCTCCAGTTCCCCGAGGATGTCGGTGACGGTCGGCAGGCCGAAGGTGTCGTCGACGAACTGCGACGGCTTCAGCGAGCGGAGCGCCGAGGTGTTGCCGATCAGCGTGCGCAGGTCGCCCTTGGTGAAGTCGAGGATGCGGCGCACCACCGGGTAGGCCTCCGGGTGCACGCTGGAGGCGTCGAGGGGGTCGTCGCCGCCCGGGATCCGCAGGAAGCCCGCGCACTGCTCGAACGCCTTCGGGCCGAGCCGCGGCACATCTTTCAGCCCCGTGCGTGAGCGGAACGGGCCGTTGGCGTCGCGGTGCGCGACGATGTTCTCCGCCAGCCCGGCGCTGATGCCGGAGACCCGGGTCAGCAGCGGAGGGGAGGCGGTGTTGACGTCCACACCCACCGCGTTCACGCAGTCCTCCACCACCGCGTCGAGCGAGCGCGACAGCTTCACCTCGGACATGTCGTGCTGGTACTGGCCGACGCCGATGGACTTCGGGTCGATCTTGACCAGTTCGGCCAGCGGGTCCTGCAGGCGCCGCGCGATCGACACCGCGCCGCGCAGCGAGACGTCCAGGCCGGGCAGCTCCTGCGAGGCGTAGGCCGACGCGGAGTACACCGAGGCCCCGGCCTCCGAGACCACGATCTTGGTGAGGTGCGGCATGTGCTTGACCAGCTCACCGGCGAGCTTGTCGGTCTCCCGCGACGCGGTGCCGTTGCCGATGGCGATCAGCTCCACGTCGTGCGCGGTCGCCAGCCGGGCCAGCACCGCGAGCGACTGGTCCCACTGCCGCCTGGGCTCGTGCGGATAGATCGTCTCGGTCGCCACGACCTTGCCGGTGCCGTCCACGACCGCGACCTTGACGCCGGTGCGCAGCCCCGGGTCGAGACCCATGGTCGGCCGCGTCCCGGCGGGGGCGGCCAGCAGCAGGTCGCGCAGGTTGGTCGCGAAGACGCGCACGGCCTCCTCCTCGGCCGCCTGCCACAACCGGGTGCGCAGGTCGATGCCCAGATGCACGAGAACGCGCGTCCGCCAGGCCCAGCGGACGGTGTCGAGCAGCCACCTGTCGGCCGGACGGCCGAGGTCGGCGACGCCGAAGCGCCGCGCGATCCGCGCCTCGTAGTCGTTCGGCTCCTCGGCCTCCGGGTCGAGGGTGAGCGTGAGCACCTCCTCCTTCTCGCCCCGGAACATCGCGAGGATGCGATGCGAGGGCAGGCGGGGGAAGGGCTCGGAGAAGTCGAAGTAGTCGGAGAACTTGGCCCCGGACTCCTGCTTGTCCTCCCGCACCTGGGAGATCAGCCGCCCGCGGGACCACATCCGCTCCCGCAGGTCGCCGATGAGGTCGGCGTCCTCGGCGAAACGCTCGACGAGAATGGCCCTGGCGCCCTCCAGCGCGGCGGCGGCGTCGGCCACGCCCTCGCGCACGTACCCCTCGGCGGTCGCCTGGGGGTTCAGCGACGGGTCGGCGAGCAGCGCGTCCGCCAGCGGCTCCAGCCCCAGCTCCCTGGCGATCTGCGCCTTCGTGCGGCGCTTGGGCTTGAAGGGCAGGTAGATGTCCTCCAGCCGGGCCTTCGAGTCGGCCTCCATGATCCGCGCTTCGAGGGCCTCGTCGAGCTTGCCCTGCGAGCGGATCGAGTCGAGGATGGCGGCCCGCCGCTCCTCCAGCTCGCGCAGGTAGCGCAGCCGCTCCTCCAGCGTGCGCAACTGGGCGTCGTCGAGCGCGCCCGTGGCCTCCTTGCGGTAGCGGGCGATGAACGGCACCGTCGACCCGCCGTCGAGCAGGTCGACGGCCGCGGTGACCTGACTCTCGCGCACGCCGAGTTCTTCGGCGATCCGCTGCTGAATGGACGTCGTCACGATCCTGATCCGCCTTCTTCCGAGTCCGGCCTCTCCGGGGGCCGCCCTCTCCGGGGGCTCTCATTCTGCCGGATCCGCCGGGCCCCCTCACTCGGCCTGTGGACAACCGGTGTGCGGGCCCGAGGCCGGCCGCCACCGCCATCTCAGCGGACGTGGAGCTGCTCGTACAGGCCGGCGCCGGCCAGCAGCAGGAGCGCGAGGGTGAGCAGCGCGGGCGACGCGAACGGCGCGCCCCGTGCGGGCGCCTCGCCGGCCGGGGCGTCGAGCGGGGCGTCGAGCGGGGCGTTCAGCGGGGCGTCGAGCGGGGCGTCGAGCGGTGTGTCGAGCGGGGGCCGGCCCAGCGTGATCTTCGGACGGTGGGCCAGGTAGCCGGTGGAGAACGTGGTCACGGTGCCGCAGCCGCATGCCGGGCAGGTCATCCCGGACCAGGGTGGCTGGACGGCCACGTCGTCCCGGGTCCACACCACGACGTCGACGCCCTGCTCGTCGCGCGCACGGTGGACGACGTACTCCTCCTCCCAGACGCGCAGGCAGTGCAGGCACTCGAACGGCCACGCCTCCCTGCTGATTGCCTCCCGCACCGGTATCACCCCCGAACTCACGACCTCCGCCTATGAGTCTCAACGCGGGATGAAACTACTGCAAGTGGTGCTAAGGACACGATCGGTAATTATTGCCCAGCGGGTCGGGTGCTTCTCATGCTCCGTCAGACCACTTCGAGCAGCTCGTCGACCACGCCGAGCGCCAGCGTCTTGTAGCCCACGGAGTCGAACAGCACCGTGATGCGGTCCTGCTCGCGGCTCATCACGATCCCGTGCCCCCACTCGGTGTGCCGTACGTCCGCGTGCATGGGGAACCGCTCGTCGCCGGTCTCCGGCGGGGTCGCCGTACCCGAGCGGCAGGTGTCGCAGTCGCCGCACGACCGCTCGTACGGCTCGCCGAAATACTCCAGCAGGAAGCGGCGCCGGCAGCCGGTCGTCTCCGCGTAGCCGCGCATCATCTCCAGCCGGGAGTCCTCTATCCGGTGCCGGAGATCGTCGATCTCCACGGCGCGGGCGGCGGCCTCGTCCGGCGGCGGGCCGTCCGGCGCGTAACGCAGGGCGCCGCCGTGGGTGACCTCGACCGCGCCCGCCCGTTCGAGCAGGTTGACATGCGAGGTCAGCCTGGTGGCGCCGATGTCGAGGAGCTCGCGCAGGTCGGCGGCGGCCACCTCCCCGCCGTGCTCGTGGACCAGCGTCGCGACGCGCCGCATCAGGGCCTCGTCCGCGCGGCCCGCGGCGAAGAACCTGCGCAGCCCCAGATCCTCGGGCCGGTAGAACAGCACGGTGTCGGCAGGGTTGCCGTCCCGGCCCGCCCGGCCGATCTCCTGGTAGTACGCGTCGAGCGACTCGGGGGGCGTGGCGTGCAGCACGTAGCGCACGTCGTGCTTGTCGATGCCCATCCCGAAGGCCGAGGTCGCCACGACGGTGTCGAGGTCGTCGTCCTGGAACCGCTCGTGGATGTGGCGGCGTTCCTTCGCCTTCATCCCCGCGTGGTACGCCTCGGCCCGGCGGCCGCGCTCCTTCAGCAGGCCGGCGTACTCCTCGGCCTGGCGCCGCGTCGCCACGTAGATCAGCCCGACGCCGTCCAGCGCTGCGGCGTGGTCGGCCAGGGCCCTGCGCTTGTCGTCGTCGCTCGTGAACCGGTGGACCTCGAGATGGAGGTTGGGCCGGTCGAATCCCCGCACGATCTGCTGGGCCCCGATCAGGCCGAGCGACTCGACGATCTCCTCGCGCACGGTCGGCGCGGCCGTGGCCGTCATCGCGATCACCGGGGGATGGCCCAGACGCTCGATGACCTTGCCGAGCCGCAGGTACTCCGGCCGGAAGTCGTGACCCCAGGCGGACACGCAGTGCGCCTCGTCCACGGCGATCAGGGAGGGCCGGGCCTGGGCCAGCCGCTCGACCACCTCGGGCTTGGCGAGCTGCTCCGGTGACAGGAACACGTATTCGGCGTCGCCCGCCGTGACCTGGTCGAGCCCCGCCTCGACCGAGCCGGCCGAGTTGACCGCCACCGCGCCTGCGGCCCCCGCCTTCAGCAGGCCCATGACCTGGTCGCGCTGCAGGGCGATGAGCGGCGAGACGACGACCGTCGGGCCCTCCAGCAGCAACCCGGGCACCTGGTAGACGGCCGACTTGCCGCCGCCGGTCGGCATCACCAGCAGCACGTCGCGCCCCGCGAGCAGGAGCTCCATCGCCTCCTGCTGGCCCGGGCGCAGCTGCTGCCAGCCGAAGGCCTCCCTGGCCGTGGCCCGCAGGCGCCTGCCTCTGCGTCCGAAACGCCGGCCGAAACGGCCTCCCGCCCAGCCACTGGCCCAGCTTCCCGACCAGTCCCTCGACCAGCCGCCTCCCGTGCCGCCGAGCCTGTCACCGGCCCTTCCGCCGGACAGGCCTCCGTACCTCTGCCTGACGCTCATTCCACCGCACCCCCTCGCCCGATCGGCCTGCAACTACCCGAGCGAAAAGAGCCGAACCGGAATAGTGTCACGGGCCCGGCGGCTTGCAGCCGGTATGAGAGCGATCGTGTATTCCGAGACCGGTGACAGCGGCGTCCTGCGCCTGACCGACCGGCCGGTGCCCGAGCCGGGGTCCGGAGAGGTACGCGTGCGGGTGGTGCGCTCGGGCGTCAACCCGACCGACTGGAAGTCGCGGCGCGGCGCGTTGAGCCATCCGGAGGCCGTGCCCAACCAGGACGGCGCCGGAATCGTGGACGCCGCCGGGCCCGGCGTGACAGGAGTGGCCGCGGGAGACCGGGTGTGGCTGTGGGAGGCCGCCTGGGGGCGGCCGGACGGCACCGCCCAGGAGTATGTCGTCCTGCCCGAGCGGCAGGTCGTGCCGCTGCCGCACGGAGCCTCCCTCGACCTCGGCGCGAGCCTCGGCATCCCCGCGCTGACCGCGCATCGCTGCCTGACCGTGGCCGAGGGCGGGCCGGACCGGCTCGCCCCCGGGGCCCTCGACGGCAGGACCGTCCTGGTCGCGGGCGGCGCCGGGGCCGTGGGCAACGCCGCGATCCAGCTCGCCCGCTGGGCCGGGGCGGCCGTGGTGGCCACGGTCAGCGGGCCGGAGAAGGCGGCGCTGGCCCGGGCCGCGGGGGCGCACCACGTGGTGAACTACCGCACCGGGGATCCGGCTGCGCAGATCCGCGCCGTGGCCCCGGAGGGCGCCGACATCGTGGTGGAGGTCGCGCCGGGGCCCAACGCCGTCCTGGACAGGGCGGTCACCGCGCCGCAGGGAGTCGTCGCGGTGTACGCGAACAACGGGGGAGACGACGTCGCGCTGTCGGTGCGGGAGCTGTTCACCCGCAACATCCGCTACCAATTCGTGCTCGTCTACACGGTTCCCGAGGCCGTGAAGGACGCCGCGGTCACCGACGTGCGCGCGGCGGTCGCGGCGGGGGCGCTGCGGGTGGGGGAGGAGGCCGGGCTGCCCCTCCACCACTTCCCGCTGGAGCGTACGGCGGACGCCCACGACGCGGTCGAGTCGGGTGCGGTCGGCAAGGTGCTCGTGGACGTCGCACCCGAGTGAGCCCCCTGTGAGTCCGGGGGTCGAGAGACGATGGAACCTTTCCCCGCGGGCGGTAGCGTCGGGGGCATGCGACTCGGAGTCCTGGACGTCGGTTCCAACACGGTGCACCTGCTGGTGATGGACGCGCATCAGGGTGCCCGGCCTCTGCCCGCCTACTCCCACAAGGAGGAGCTGCGGCTGGCCGAGCATCTCGTCGACGGCGACAGGCTCGGCGAGGAGGGCGCGGCCCGGCTCGGCGCCTTCGTGCGCGAAGCGGCCCGCATCGCCGAGGACAAGGGCGTGGAGGACCTGATCGCCTTCGCCACCTCGGCGGTCCGCGACGCGGTCAACGGAGAGGACGTGCTGGCCCAGATCAAGGCCGACACCCGGGTGGACATCCAGGTGCTGTCGGGGGACGACGAGGCCAGGCTGACGTTCCTGGCCGTCCGCCGCTGGTTCGGCTGGTCCTCGGGGCGGCTCCTGGTGGCCGACATCGGGGGCGGGTCGCTGGAGATCGCCTCCGGCATCGACGAGGAGCCCGACGTCGCCGTCTCCCTCCCGCTCGGCGCCGGACGGCTCACCCGCGACTGGTTCACCGCCGACCCACCCGGTCCCGAAGAGGTCCGCGCGCTGCGGAGGCACGTACGCACCGAGATCGCGCGGACGGTCGGGACGATCGCCAGGTACGGCAGGCCGGACCACGCGGTCGCCACGTCCAAGACCTTCCGCCAGCTCGCGCGCATCGCGGGGGCGGCGTCGTCCGACGAGGGCCCGTACGTCAGGCGGGTGCTGACGCACGAGGACGTGGTCGAGTGGACGGCCCGGCTGGCCACGATGCCGGCGGCCCGCCGGGCGGAGCTTCCCGGCGTGTCCGCGGGGCGGGCCGCGCAGCTTCTCGCCGGCGCGGTCGTCGCGGACGCCGCGATGGACCTGTTCGAGCTGCCGGTGCTGGAGATCTGCCCGTGGGCGCTGCGGGAGGGCGTGATCCTGCGCAGGCTCGACGGCCTGCCCATGGGTCGGTCCCGCTGGCCAATCAGTAAGGTATGAAGGTCATCCAAACGGGGCAAGGCACCAACAACCGGCAATTTTCGTTCCTCTACGTGGCAGGTGATCTTCCGCCGGCCACCGGAGTGCCGTAATCGGGGTCGACCTCTGGAGGAATCTCAATGGTTGAGCTGCTGGGAGCCGTGGTCTCCCTGGCGGCGGTGGCGGCGCTGGTGCTCGGAGCCGTGGTGGTCATCGCGATCGCCACCCTCATCTGGCTGGGTGCGATGGCGGTGGGCACCGGGCGCGAGTCCTACGGGCGGGTGACACCCGTCCCGGCGGGCGCGGACGCTTCCGGGAAAGAACCCGTCAGTGCGTCCGGCAGAGCGCCCGTCAGCGGTTCCGGGAGACCGTCCGTCAACGCGTCCGGCAACGGAAACGTGAGCGGGCGCACCGCGGGCCGGGGCGTGGACCGGCAGGTCCGGACCATCACCGCCTCCGCGCGTCGCGCGTAGCGAGGCCCACGCCGCCGTCAGCGTCCCCGTCAGGTCCTTCCTGGCGGGGACACCGTCGGTCCGGGGCGCGTCGCCCCCGGCCGGGCCGCCGTCAGCGGCTCTCCCTGCTCTGGCCGGACAGCGTCTTGACCAGCTCGGTCAGGTGGGCGACCTGAGTCTCCAGCCCGCGTACGCGTGCCTCGAGCTGGGACAGGGTGAGGGCCTGGTAGCCGTCGGCGATCTGCCTGCTCATCGTTCCTCCCGAGCGGGACCGGCCGGGGGAGGCCGGTTTAGGGGTGCAGGGCATGGGGGTGGTGCGGGCCCTGAATCCCTATTCCCCGAATATGTGATTTGGCACCTGTCTTTCGCGGGGAAGATGGGACGGTGAAGGTCGTCGTGCTCGCGGACACCCACGCCCCCCGGCGCTGGAAGTCCTGCCCGCCCGCGGTCGCCGAGCACCTGCGGGGGGCGGACCTGATCCTGCACGCCGGCGACGTCTGCACCGCCGACGTGCTGGTGGAGCTGTCCGCGTACGCTCCGGTCCACGCGGTGCTCGGCAACAACGACGGCCCGGACGTCGCCGCCTGGGGCGCCCCCGAGACGCTCGAACTCGACCTCGGCGGGCTCCGGGTGGCGATGATCCACGACAGCGGACAGGCCGCCGGACGGACCGCGCGGATGCGGCGCCGCTTTCCCGAGGCCGGCCTGGTCGTCTTCGGCCACTCGCATATTCCCATGGATCTGACCGGCGACGGGGTGCGGGTGTTCAACCCCGGCTCGCCCACCGACCGCCGCCGCCAGCCGTACGGCACCATCGGAATACTCGACGTCGAGCGCGGCGTGCTGCGGCGAGCCGAGATCGTCCCCGTCACCCGGCCTGCCTAAGGGCCGTACGGCGGGGCATGGGACCGGTATGCGACAGAACAGACCACAGCCCGACCCGCGTTCGCGGTTCGAGGACGAGGGCATTCCGGACCTGCAGGAGGGCACGCCCGAGCAGCAGTGGGCCGAGGACCCGCAGGAGATGCCGCTGCCCGGCGACCGGCCCCTGGGCCTCGACGAGTACGGCACCACGCCCAACGAGATGCGCGAGGGCGAGTCCCTCGGCCGTCGCCTGTCCCGCGAGGTCCCCGAGGAGGACGTCCGGTCCGGCACGGAGGCCGACCGGGCCGGCCGCCTCGTCGATCCGGACGGCGGCATGGGCGTGGACACCGAGAAGGACATGATCGCCGAGGACGTGGGGCCGGATTTCGGCGGCTACACGGCGGAGGAGCAGGCGATGCGCATTGAGGACGAGGCGCCGTAGCACGAGACGCCGCAACCCGGGACGACACACGACGACGCCCGACGAGACGTCACGGGGGGAGACGGCGGCGGCCGGGCCACCTGGCCGCCGCCGCATGGCCTGCGGGGCCGGGAAGAAGCCGCGAGAAGACCTCGCATTCGTTACGCTGCCTCGATGGCGGGAGTTGAGGAGTCGCGGCACGAATGGCGGGTGCCGCGCAGGATCGTTGCGCTGAAGGCCGCCGGCACGATGCTGTGCGGTGTGCTGGCGATCGCCGGCGACGGCCCACAGCTCTTCCTCGCCGGCGTGGCCACCGTGGGCTTCGGCCTGCTGACCGGCCGCGACCTGGTCGCGCCGGTGCGGCTCGCGGCGGGGCAGGACGGGCTCGTCGTCACCGGGTTCTCCGGCCGGGAACGCATCTCCTGGAACGACGTGGACCGCATCCGGGTGGACTCGCATCGCCGCTACGGCCTGACGACCGAGCTGCTGGAGATCGACGCCGGCGAGCAGATCCACCTGTTCAGCCGTTTCGACCTCGGCGAGCCGGTCGTCGACGTGGCCGAGATGCTCATGCGGATGCGCCCCTGATCCGTGCGCGTCGCGGTTCGGGAACGATGCAAGCCGATCGCAAGCGCGGGGCCCTAGGGTCCGATCGTGTCACAAACCGCTCTCATCACACTGATCCTCTCGGGTCTCGGGCTGGTCTTCGGCCTCATCGGCGGCGGCATCACCATGAACGCCCGGGAGTTCCGGCGCAGGGCGCAGCGCACCCGCGGCCTGGTCGTCGGGCTGCGGGCGAGCCGGTCCGACGACGGGACCTCGTACTACCCGACCATTCGTTTCACGACCGTGTACGGCCAGCAGGTCGAGGCCGAGACCACCTACGGGAGCAATCCGCCGCCCGCGCGGCCGGGTGAGGAGGTCGCGGTGCTGTACGACCCGGCCAGGCCGACGCGTATCCGCCTCGACAGCGCGGCCGGGAGCGGCGCGCTTCTCGGCGGCATCTTCCTGGCGGTCGGCGTCGCCCTGTTCACCGCGGGGGCGGGGGTGGTGCTGGTCCAGACGTTCTGAGCCCAGACGTTCCGTCCCCGCCCCCTCGGGCGCGCGGTCATCCGGTCGCGCAGGCCGTTCCGTTCAGGGTGAACGCGGTGGGCGCGGCGTTGGCGCCGCTGTAGGACCCCTGGAAGCCGAAGCTCGCCGTGCCGCCGCCCGCGCCGATGGTCGCGTTCCAGGCGGCGTTGGACGCGCTGACCTCCCGGCCCGACTGCGTGATCGCCGAGTTCCAGTAGCCGGTGACCTTCTGGTCGCCGGCGTAGGTCCACTGGAGCCGCCAGCCGTTGACCGGGCTCGACGACCTGTTGGTGATCGTCACGTCGGCGGTGAACCCGCCGCCCCAGTCGTTCACCTTGTACGTCACCGCACACCCTCCGGCCGTCGGCGACGGCGAAGGCGATGGCGACGGGCTGGCACTGGGCGAGGGGCTGGGGGACGGAGAAGGCGACCGGGAAGGTGACGGAGAAGGTGACGGGGACGGGGACGGAGAGGGCGACGGGGACGGAGAGTGCGAGGGGGAAGGCGACGGGGACGGGCTGGAGCCCGTGTAGGTCAGCCCGAACCCGTACTCGAACAGCGCCTGCTTGCCGTCTCCGGCGTTGATCGGCTCCTGGTCGGCGCTGCGCGGCCACGTCATCGGCAGCTTCCCGGTCGGGGCGTGGTCGCCGAACAGCACGTCGGCCACGCCGCGCCCCTCGGTGCCCGGCAGCCAGGCCGCCACCAGCGCGTTCCACTGGTCGATCTGGCCGGCGATGTCGAGCGGCCGGCCGGAGACGAGCACCACGACCAGCGGCACGCCGGACGCCTTGAGCCGCTGCAGCGTGGCCAGGTCGGTCGAGTCCAGGCCCATCGACCCGGTCCGGTCGCCCTGGCCCTCCGCGTACGGCGTCTCGCCCACGACGGCGATCGCGGCGCGGTAGGAGGAGTCGATGCCGCTGCCGTCGCGGTTGTAGGTGACCTGGGCACCCGAGCCGACGGCGTCGCGGATGCCCTGCAGGATCGTGGTGCCGGTGGTGATGTTGCCCGACGAGCCCTGCCAGCTGATCGTCCAGCCGCCGCTCTGGTTGCCGATGTCGTCGGCGCTCTTGCCCGCCACGAAGATCTTGCCGCCGCTCTTGCCGAGCGGGAGCACGTTGCCGGCGTTCTTCAGCAGCACCAGCGACTTGCGTACGGCCTCGCGGGCGATGGCGCGGTGCGCCGTGCTGCCCACGGTGGAGGTGTAGGACCGGTCGGTCAGCGGCCTCTCGAACAGTCCCAGCTCGAACTTCTTGGTCAGGATGCGCCGGTTGGCGTCGTCGATGCGCGACGTCGCGATCCGGCCCGCCTGGACCTCCGACTTCAGCAGTGAGATGAACCGCTTGTAGTCGGTCGGCACCATCACCATGTCGACGCCCGCGTTGATCGCCGTGGTGATCTCGCTCGCGGTGAAGCCGCTCTGGCCGTCGAGCTGGTCGATGCCCGCCCAGTCGGTGACCACGAAGCCGGTGAAGCCCAGCTCGCCCTTCAGCACGTCGGTGATCAGGTATTTGTTGCCGTGCATCTTCACGCCGTTCCAGGAGCTGTAGGACACCATGACGGAGCCCACGCCGCGCTGCACGGCGGCCCTGAACGGCGCGAGGTGGATCGCGCGCAGGTCGGCCTCGCTCAGCTCGGTGTTGCCCTGGTCCCTGCCGCCCGTGGTGCCGCCGTCGCCCACGTAGTGCTTGGCGGTGGCGAGGATGGAGGCGTTGCCGGCCTTCTGGAAGCCGTCCACGATCGTCGTCATCTGGGAGACGAGCTGCGGGTCCTCGCCGAAGGACTCGTAGGTGCGGCCCCAGCGGTCGTTGCGGGCCACGCACAGGCAGGGCGCGAAGGTCCAGTCGATCCCGGTGCCCGCCACCTCCTCGGCCGTCGCCCGGCCGACGCGCTCCACCAGGTCGGGGTCGCGGGTCGCGCCGAGCCCGATGTTGTGCGGGAAGATCGTGGCGCCGACGACGTTGTTGTGCCCGTGCACCGCGTCGATCCCGTAGATCATCGGAATGCCGAGCGAGGTGGACAGCGCCTGCCGCTGGAAGTTGTCGTACATGTCGGCCCAGGACGACGGAGTGTTCGATGAGGGCGCCGAACCGCCGCCGGACAGGATCGAGCCCAGCCGGTACGCCGCCACGTCGGAGATCGTCGTCAGGGCCGACCGGTCGGCCTGGGTCATCTGCCCGACCTTGTCGTCGAGCGACATCCTGGACAGCAGGTCGTTCACCCGCGTCGCGACCGGAAGGCTCGGATCCTTGTAGGGGGCGTCCGCCGCCCGCGCGACCCCGCGGCCGGCGATGGAGACGGCGCCCAGCGCCACCGCGAGCAGCGCCACGAGCGCCGGTATCCAGACGGGTCTCAGCCGGGATGTCATCACGTCCTCCTAGGGGGTCCCGCCGACCGTAGGAATCGCCGGGAATTCGGGTCAAACGACGTGACTCCCGGACACTCGCCACCAGCCGGGGGCGAGGAAAGTTTCACGCACGCAGCCCGGCTTCCGCCCAGGGCGGATCCGCTGCCGGCGAAGGTCGTGCCGGTGGCCGGCCGGGCGACCCTAACCTCGCCACATGGATCTGGTCGAACTGCTCCCCAGCCTGTATTTCCTGCGGTTTCCCGTGGGGCACGTCTATCTGTGGCGCGACCGCGACGGGCTGACCCTGATCGACTCCGGGGTTCCCGGCTCCGCGCCGCTCATCGCGGACGCCGTCCGTTCGCTCGGGCACACGCCGTCCGACGTGCGGCGCCTGGTGCTGACGCACTTCCACGAGGACCACACCGGCTCGGCCGCCGACATCGCCCTCTGGGGCGACGTCACCGTCTACGCCCACCGCGACGACGCGCCCTTCGTCCGTGGCGAGGCGGCCGGACCTCCGCCGGTCCTGTCGGGATGGGAGCAGGAGCTGTGGGACGCGGTCCACGTGGGCATGCCGCACGTGCCCGCGCCGCCCGTGCGCGTGGACCGCGAACTGGGCGACGGCGACACTCTGGACTTCGGCGGCGGGGCGCAGGTGCTGGCCGTGCCCGGTCACACTCCCGGCAGCCTCGCGGTGCACCTGCCCGGGCCGGGCGTGCTGTTCACCGGTGACACCGTCGCCCGCGCCCCCGACGGGCAGGTCATCCTCGGCGTGTTCAACGCCGACCCGGCCGGTGCGGTCGCCTCGCTGGCACGGCAGGCGGCGCTCGACGTCGAGATCGCCTGCTTCGGCCACGGCGAGCCCGTCACCGAAGGCGCCCGCGGCCTCATCAGGGACGCCGCGGCCCGCTTCGCCGGGTGAAGCCGACCGGCTCCTCCGACCTCGGCCTGGGGCTCGGCGACGGGCGGCCGTCCGAACCGGGCCACGAACCCGAGACGTACGGCGCCGCGAAGCGGGCCTCGCGCGCGGCGGCGCCGGAGCGGGACGGCCCGCCGAGATCGCAGGGGTGAGGCCGGCGCGCAGGGGGGATGTCTCGACCGTCACCTGTCCCCCCAGCGGCCGCCGTGGGGAGCCGCAGTTAGGGGTGCGCATGCGCATCACCGCCGTCGAATCCACCGAGCTGTTCGTCCGCACGGCCACCGGCGAGGGCCCGCGCCAGGTGGTCCGCGTCGTCCTCGACGAGGTGCCGGACGACGCATCCCCGGTGGTCAAGGTCACCGGCCCCGGGGTGCGGGGCGAGCACACGGCCGACGGGCAGCCCTCCGGCACGGTGCCGGTGGTGGTCGAGGTGCCCGTGGTCGTCGCGGCGGCGGTGGATGTCGAGACGCCGGTGGACGTCGAGGCGCCCGTGGGGGCGGCCGCGCCCGCCGCGGTCCCAGGCGCGCGCGTCCCGATCACCGTGCGGGCCGCCGCGGGCCGGGAGCGGTGCTTGGCCGAGGACGAGCTGCTGGTGGCCGAGCCGGGGTGGACGGTCTGGATGATCCCCCACTTCCACTACGACCCGGTCTGGTGGAACACCCAGGCCGCCTACACCGCCACCTGGGACCACGCGGGCGGGCTGGCGCAGGCGAACCGGCAGGAGTTCCAGCACGCGGGATTCGACCTCGTCCGGCTCCACCTCGACACCGCCAGGAGGGAGCCCGAATACACGTTCGTGCTCGCGGAGGCCGACTACCTCAAGCCGTACTGGAACGCCCACCCCGAGGACCGGGCCTACCTGCGCCGCCTGCTCGCCGAGGGCCGTTTGGAGCTCATGGGCGGCACGTACAACGAGCCGAACACCAACCTGACCGGGCCCGAGGCGACGATCCGCAACATCGTCCACGGGATCGGCTTCCAGCGCGACGTGCTCGGCGGCGACCCGGCGACGGCCTGGCAGCTCGACGCGTTCGGGCACGACCCCCAGTTCCCCGGGCTGGCCGCCGAGGCGGGGCTGACCTCCAGCTCGTGGGCGCGCGGGCCCTACCACCAGTGGGGCCCGATGCTCGCCGGCGGCGGCTGGGGCGACCCCTCGGTGATGCAGTTCCCCTCCGAGTTCGAGTGGGTGTCGCCGTCGGGGCGCGGGGTCACGACGCACTACATGCCGGCGCACTACAGCGCCGGATGGTGGATGGACTCCGCGCCCACTCTGGAGCGGGCCGAGGCCGCCGTCTACGAACTGTTCACGCTGCTCAAGAAGGTCGCCGCGACCCGCAACGTGCTGCTGCCCGTCGGCACCGACTACACCCCGCCCAACACGTGGGTCATGGAGATCCAGCGCGACTGGAACCGGCGCTACGTCTCGCCCCGGTTCGTCTGCGGGCTGCCGAGGGACTTCTTCGCCGCCGTGCGGGACGAGGGCGTCCGCCTGACGCCGCAGACGCGGGACATGAACCCGATCTACACCGGCAAGGACGTGTCGTACATCGACACCAAACAGGCGCAACGGCACGCCGAGACGCGGCTCGCCGACGCCGAGAAGTTCGCCGCCGTCGCCACCGCGACCCTCGGCGCGCCCTACCCGCACGCCGCCCTCGACAAGGCCTGGCGGCAGATCGCGTACGGCGCGCACCACGACGGCATCACCGGGTCGGAGTCCGACCAGGTCTACCTCGACCTGATGACGGGCTGGCGGGAGGCGTACGACCTGGGCGGGCGGGTCCTCGACGCGTCGCTGCGCCGCCTCGGCGCGGGCCTGACCGGCGTCGCCGTCTGGAATCCCTCCTCCTGGCCCAGGACCGACCTCGTCCGCGTGCGGCTGACGCTGCCCGAGCCGGGGGCGTACGGCGTCGCGCTCGACCCGCCCGCGCGCGGTCTGCTGCTCGAACATCCCGAGCGGCACCCCGACGGCAGCCTCGCGGCCGTGGACGCGGTCTTCGTCGCCGACGACGTGCCCGCGCTCGGATACCGCACGTTCCGGGTGGTGCCCACCGCCGAGCCCGCCCCGATCGGCTGGGCCGTACGCGAGGGGAGCAGGATCGAGAACGCCACGCACACGGTGGAGGTCGACCCCGAGCGCGGCGGAACGGTGTCGAGCCTCACCGTCGAGGGCCGCGAGCTGCTGCAGCAGGACCGGGTGGGCAACGAACTGCTCGTCTACGACGAGCACCCGGCGCACCCCCGCTTCGGCGAGGGCCCCTGGCACCTGGTGCCGAGCGGCGGGGTGAGCGGCTCGGCCGGGGCCCCCGCGGAGGTCGCCGTCGCCGAGTGCCCGGCGGGCCGGCGGATCATCGTCGGCGGCCGGGTCGGACCGGTCGTCTACACCCAGGAGATCACGCTCTGGGACGGGCTGCCGCGGGTGGACCTCACCACCCACGTGGACGAGTTCCACGGCTCCGACGTGCTGATCCGGCTGCGCTGGCCGGTGCGGGTGCCGGGGGCGCTGCCGGTCAGCGAGGTCGCCGGCGCCGTCGTCGGCCGGGGGTTCGGCCTGATCGACGTGGACGCCGCGGAGCACCCGTGGACGCTGGACAACCCCGCGCACCACTGGTTCGCGCTGTCGTCCACCGCCCGCGTCGCGCTGTGCTCGCCCGCCGGACGGCCCCTCGGCGCGCGGGCCGTCGGCGTCGCCGAGATCATCGCGCCCGGGGACGAGGCCGCCGGCGACCTGAGGGACCTCGCGGTGGCGCTCGTACGGCAGGGGGTGACCTCGACGTGCTCCACCGGGTCCGGGCCCCGATACGGCGACCTCGCCGTGGACTCCAACCTCCCCGACGTGCGCATCGCGGTCGGCACGCCTGAGGAGAACCCGTTCGTCGCGGCGCTGCTGGACGACGCGGAGGCCGCGGAGCTGCGCGCGCGTCTCGACGCCGAGGGCCGGGCCCGCCTGTGGGTGCCCGCGGACGAGCCGCTGGAGAAGGTCTGGGTGCCGGGCGCGGATCTCACCGGCCTGCGCGACCTGCCGGTGCTCGTGGTCTGCGGGGAGGGCGCGGTCGGGGAGCTGATCGAGGACCTCGCCGACGCGGTGGTGGAGGTGGTGACGGACGCCGAGCCCGCGGACGCGGTCCTCGACGACTACACGATCGGGCTGGTGAACCGGGGCACCCCGGGCTTCGCGGTCGATCCGTCGGGGGCGCTGCACGTGTCGCTGATGCGGTCGTGCACCGGCTGGCCGTCCGGCGTGTGGATCGACCCGCCGCGCCGCACCGCGCCCGACGGCTCCGGCTTCCAGCTCCAGCACTGGACCCACTCGTTCGAGTGCTCGCTGGTCGCCGCCTCGGGCGACTGGCGCGCGGCCGATCTCGTACGGCTCGGCCACGACGTCAACCACCCGCTGGCGGCGACCGTGGGCGGGGTCGGGCAGGTCGGGCGGGTCGGGCGGGACGGGCAGGGCGGGCGGGACGGGCAGGCGGGCGAGTCGCGGTCGTTCCTGGAGACCGGGCCCGGCCTGGTCCTCACCGCGCTCAAGGCGGCGGGCAATCCGATCGCCTCGGGCCGGGTGCCCGGTCCGGTGACCGCGCTGACCGCCCGCGTGTACGAGGCCGGCGGCCGGACCGTCCCGTTGTCGATCACCACGACGCTGCCCCTGAGCACCGGCTCCGAGGGAACGGCGCCGTGGCGGCGGGCCGGCCTCCTGGAGAACGTCACAGGGGACGCCCCCGGCACCCTCGACGGCATGGAGATCGTCACTCTGGTCGCTCCGCTCCGTCCCGGGCCGCCCCCAGATGTGGTGGGGGAGCGGGCGGCCGATCCGGTGACCGGTGGCGCGGCGACCGGTGGCAGGCCGGCGGCCGGCGGGACCGTGCCGGAGGTGCCGGAGACCGAGCCGCACCAGCCGGTCCACACGCGCTACTGGCTGAACAACACCGGGCCCGCGCCGATGGGCGACCTGCCGGTCGCCGTGCACCTGTCCCCGTCCGACCTGGACGTCGCGGGGCCGGTGGACCTCACCCTGACCGTCGCCTCCGGCCTCACGGAGGATCTGGCGCAGGGCGTGGTCACGCTCACCGCCCCCGACGGCTGGTCGGTGGCGCCCGCCGTCCGGCCGTACGTGCTGCGTCCCGGAGGCCACGCCACCGTGCCGGTTCGGCTCACGCCGCCCGCCGACGCCGAGACCGGCCTCCACCTGCTCACCGCGCGCATCGAGTCCGGCGGCCAGGCGTACGAGGACGTGACCCGGCTGCACGTGTTCCGGCCGGGGGAGAGCGGGCGGCGGTCACCGGGGCTGGAGGTGACGCTGGAGGGGCTCGGCCACCCGCCACACCTGCGGCTGACGCCCGGCGGCCGGGCGGAGGTCGTGGTCCGGCTGCACTCGGAGGCGCGGTCGCCGGTCAGCGCGCAGGCGCAGCTCGTCAGCTCGTGGCAGACGTTCGAGATGTTCCCCGAGTGGAACAGCGGGGCGGTCGTGCCGCCCGAGGGTGAGGCGGAGGTGCGCTTTCCGGTACGCGTGCCGCCGGGCGCTCGCCCGGGCCGCTGGTGGGCGCTGGTGAAGATCGCCTGCGCCGGGTGGCTGCACTACACCGACACGATCGAGGTCGAGGTCGAGCGGTGAACGGCCCGGACGTTCCCCCGACCGGCGGCGCGCCGGCCGGTTCCGCGCGACGCTTCGCCGATGGACACCTCCTCGCGGGGGCGCCGGGAGCGGCGCGCGTGACCGGGGGCGTCTTCCCGCCGGAGGGCGTCCTCGCGGGCGACGGCGCGATCGCGGCGGTGGTGGGGGAGCAGGTGGTCACGGTCGCGGAGGTGGACCGGCGGCTACGCCTGCTGCGCGGCGGCCCGCTCGCGGCGCGGCTGCCGCGCCCGGAGACCGCCGAGGGCCGCAACCTGCGCCGCTGGCTGGTGCAGGTGATGGTGGCCGAGGCGCTGGCCGGGCAGGAGGCGGCCCGCCTCGGGCTGGCGCCCGAGCACGCCGTCGCGCCCGGGGCCGTGCTCACCCTGGCGGGCGCGCTGCGCACCGGAGGAGTCGCGGCGGCGGTGCTGGCGGCGTCACCGGCGGCGCGAGCGGTGTGCCGGGCGCTTTCCGCGGGCCGCGAGCCGTCCGAGGACGAGGTGCGTGACTACTACCGGCGCAACCTCGACCGTTTCACGACGCCCGAGACGCGCTGGGTCGTTCCGTTCGGGCCGGTCCGGCGGGGGCAGATCGCCGGGTCGATCGAGGACGCGGTCTTCGCCGCCCGCGAGGGTGAGACGGTCGGGCCCGTGGAGGGCCCCGGCGGCCCCTGGACCCTGGTGGTCGAGCGGATCGAGGCGGCGCGGCGAGAGCCGTACGCGGACGTGCGGGAGCGGCTCCGCGCGGAGCTGGCGAAGGAGAACGGGGAGCGGGCCTTCGCCCGGTGGCTCGACGCACGGCACGCCGACTCGGTCGTGCTCACGCCGGGGCACGAGCATCCGGCCGACCCGGCCCAGCCCGACGCCGACCACCGGCACTGAGCACCGGCACTGAGCACCGGCACTGAGCACCGGCACTGAGCACCGGCACTGAGCACCGGGGCTGGCCACAGGGGCCGGCCACCGGCACTGAGCATGCGAAACACCCGCTTCCCCGGCGGTCCGATCCCGGCGTTTCGGGGCACGTGAGTAGGCATGGCACAGCAAGTCAGCGCCTTCGACGCGCAGTTTCTCAACTTCGAGACGGGCACCAACCTCGCGCACATCGCGGCGCTCACGATTCTCGACCCCTCCGGCAGGCCCGGCGGCGCGCTGACCCGCGAGGACCTGATCGCGCTGCTCAAGCGGCGGCTCCATCTCGCGCCGCCGCTGCGCAGGCGGCTGGTCGAGGTGCCCTTCGGGCTCGACCACCCCTACTGGGCGGAGGACCGCGAGGTCGACTTCGACTACCACGTACGGGAGCTGGCGTTGCCGCCTCCCGGAGACGACCACAAGCTCGCCGAGCAGGTCGCCCGGCTGCACGGGGCACGGCTCGACCGGGGGCGGCCGTTGTGGGAGATCTACCTGATCCACGGCCTGGCCGGGGGCCGGGTGGCGATCTACACGAAGGTCCACCACGCCGCCGTCGACGGCGTCACCGGGGCCGAGGTGCTGGCCGCCGTGATGGACTTCGAGGCCGAGCCGGCCGCCGTGCCCCCGGAGGCCGCGGCCGAGCCGCAGCCGGCCCCCGACATGGTGGAGATGGTGATCAGGGGCGTCGCCCGGGTGCTGGACAACCCGCTCGCCCTGCTGCGTTTCATCGCCGAGGCGGTGCCGCGGCTGGACGAGGTGCCGTTCGTGGCGCAGCTCCCGGGGGCGGGGCTGGTCTCGCGGTTCGTCCGCCGCATCGGCGGGGACGCCGAGCCGCTGCCCGAGCTGCCCCGCATGGCGGTGCCGCGCACGCCGTTCTCCGGGCCGATCTCGCGGCACCGCCGCTTCGCGTTCGGCCAGCTGCCCCTGGACGAGGTCAAGCGGATCAAGAACGCCTCCGGCGTCACGGTGAACGACGTCGTCATGGCGATGTGCGCCACGGCGCTGCGGCGCTGGCTGGCCAAGCGCGACGAGCTGCCCCGTCAGCCGCTCGTCGCCGGGATCCCGGTCTCCACCCGGGGACAGGCCGCGAACGGCTCGGCCGCCAACGAGGTCATGCTGACCATGACCTCCCTGCCGACGGACGTGGCCGATCCGCGCGACCGGCTCATGACGGTGAACCGCTCGACGCGGCTGCTGAAGGAACGCCTCGCCGCGGCGCCGGCGGCCTGGCTCCTGGAGTTCAGTCAGGCGATGCCGGCCGCGCTGAGCGCGCTGGCGGCCAGGTCCGCCTTCCGGATCGCCTCGCGTACGGGTTCCGCGATGAACCTCATGATCTCCAACGTGCCGGGGCCCCAGACGCCGCTCTACGTGTGCGGGGCGCGGGTCACCGCGCTCTACCCGATGTCGGTGATCACGGACGTCAGTGGGGGGAT
Source organism: Microbispora bryophytorum (assembly GCF_006874465.1). Lineage (GTDB taxonomy): Bacteria > Actinomycetota > Actinomycetes > Streptosporangiales > Streptosporangiaceae > Microbispora > Microbispora bryophytorum. The sequence goes on from NZ_VIRL01000016.1 coordinate 108,559, forward strand.
CAACATCACGGTGTTCTCCTACGACGGCAGGCTCGGCTTCGGGATCGTGACCGACCGCGACATGGTGCCCGACGTGTGGGACCTCATCGACTACCTGCGCGACTCACTGACCGAGTACGGCTCCCTGGTGGCCCCGCCCGCGCCGGGCACGGCGGAGCCGGGAGAGCCCGCGGAGCCGGAAAGGCCCGGGAAGACCGCGAACACCGCGAAGACCGGGAAGACCGCGAAGCCGCCGAGCACGGGGAAGACACGCGCGGCGCGCGGCACGCCGGTGGCCGACGGGCCGCGGCGGGAGCAGGGCGCGGCGCCGAAACCGAGGCGAACGCGCAAGCCCCCGGAGTCGCCGCCCATGTAACGCGTCCGCCTCCTCGCCCGTGCCGGGCACCCGGGAGACGGCGATCAGAAGAGTGCGTCCGTGGGGCCGGGTCCGGTGTGGTCCGCGCCGAGGCCGGACGTGGAGCCGGGGAGCCGCGCCCCCCGGTCGCCGTCCCCCAGTGCCAGCGCCGCGATCCCGGCCGTGAGCAGCAGGGCGAAGACGGCGGCGATCACGGCGAACACGATCGACTGCCGGGACATGCCGGTGCGCGGCGGGGACGGGGGAGCGGACCCTTGCCGGGGGCTCCGCGGCCGAGGCCCGCCTGGCCAGTGGCCCGGCGCCGCGTTCGGCGCGGTCGCCGCGCGGCGCAGGTCCTGACCGCTCGCGGGGACGCCTCCGGCCGGACCGGTGAGCGAGTGCCCCGGCGTGGCGGGAGGCCGGTGATCCGCAGGGGCGGGGCCGTCGGGCGTCACGGCGGCGAGCGCGTCCCGCAGCCGGGCGGCCGTCGGGATCCGCTGCGCCGGATCGGTCTCCATGCCGTGGCGCAGGACGGCGGTGAGCGCGGCGGGCACACCGGGGATGTCGGGAATCGGCAGCCGGTGCAGCGCCATGATGGCCGCGACGTTCACCACGCCGCTGTCCGGGAACCGCGGCGGCCTGCCCTGGAGCAGGGCGTACAACGTGGCCGAGAGCGCGTACACGTCTCCGGCGGCCGTGGGTTCGGTGAGGTCGAACGCCTCCGGCGGCGCGTAGGCGGGCGTGAGCGACTCGCGCGTGACCGACACCTCGCCCGGCGCCGCGCCGCCCTGCCCCGGCATCGTGGCCAGCCCGAAGTCCGACAGGGCGACCATGCCGTACGAGTTGACCAGGATGTTGGCGGGCTTGACGTCGCGGTGGAGGACGCCCACGGCATGGGCGGCGGCCAGCGCGTCGGCGATCTTGACGCCGATGTCGCGCACCTCGCGGGGGGCGAGGGGCCCGGCCTCGCGCAGCCGGTCGGCCAGCGACCCGTTCGGGCACAGCTCCAGCACCATGTACGGCCGGCCGTCGGGCAGCACGCCCGCGTCGTAGACGTCGGCCACGTGCGGGTGGCCGGACAGGGCGCCGGCTGACGTCACCTCGCGCATGAACCTGCGCCGGTCGCGGTCGGAGACGAGCACACGGTTGTCGACCTTGAGCGCGACCTCGCGGCCCACCGCGAGCTGCCTGGCCCGGTAGACGACCCCGAAGCCTCCCTGGCCGAGGATCCCGAGCGCCTCGTAGCCCGGCACCAGCGGTCCGCCCGCCTCGCCCACCCCACACCTCCGAAGGACCCGGCGGAGCCGTGACACCACAACAACTCAGACCAGAAACCTGCGTCCGGCACATTACCGGAGTGATCGCCCATAGAGCCCGGTCTTGATCCAGGAGACGCGGAATCGGCACCTATGCTGTGCTCATGACGGGGCTCACGACGGGCGGCGCGGCGGGAGGTACGGCGGGAGGTACGGCGGGCGGCCGGAGCCCGGAGCGGCGCAGGGACCTGCTCGACGCGGCCGACCGGGTGATCCGCAGACAGGGCCCGCAGGCGTCGATGGCCGCGATCGCGGCGGAGGCGGGGATCACCAAGCCGATCCTCTACCGCCATTTCGGCGACAAGAGCGGCCTCTACCAGGCGCTCGCGGAGCGCCACACGCGGGTCGTGGTCGACCTGCTGCGCCTGGAGATCGCCAGGCCCGTGGCCGACCCCCGGGTCCGCGCCCGGGGCGCCATCGAGGCCTACCTGGAGACCATCTCCGCCAACCCCAACCTCTACCGCTTCCTGTTCCACCGGGCCAGCGCCGAGGACAGCCGCACCCGCACGCGGATGGCCGCCATCGTGCGCGGCGTCGGCGAGGAACTGGGCGCGTTGCTCGCCGAGGAGGGCGTCGCCGATCCGGTACGCGCCCGGGTGCTCGGCCACGCGTTCGTCGGCATGGTGCAGGCCATCGGCGACTGGTGGCTGGGGAACCCCGGGCTCGATCGCGACACGGTGGTGGACAGCCTTGCCGACGTGATCGCCGGGGCGCTCACGTCCTGACGCGGCCTCCTTCCGCCGTCCGGAATCAGGTCAGATAGCGCCCAAATCCGTTTAAGGGCCCCATGGTGGTCTTCGTAGGGCATGCCCCTGAAACATCGATGCCATCCGGTCGGGGTAACTTAGTTGCGCTAACTAACTGTCCGTCCGTCACGCGCTGCGCGGAAACAGGCCGTGCGCTGTACGGACCAAGAGGAGGGGAACCACTCCGTGGCCGTAGCGAACCAGTCCCTGGCGGGGGCGTCACCGCAGTCGGCGCCGCCCTCGCGGTACAAATGGATCGCGCTGTCCAACACCACCCTCGGCGTTCTGATGGTGACGATCAACCAGTCCATCGTGCTGATCGCCCTTCCGGACGTCTTTCGCGGCATCCACCTCAACCCGCTCGACCCCGGCAACACGGGCTACCTGCTGTGGATGATGATGGGCTTCATGGTCGTCACGGCCGTGCTGGTGGTGATGTTCGGCCGCCTGGGCGACATGTTCGGCCGGGTCCGCATGTACAACCTCGGGTTCGCGGTCTTCAGCATCTGTTCGGTCATGCTGTCGCTGACCTGGATGGACGGCGACGCCGGGGCGATGTGGCTGATCGGATGGCGGATCGTGCAGGGCATCGGCGGCGCGCTGCTGTTCGCCAACTCCACCGCGATCCTGACCGACGCCTTCCCCGTCCGCCAGCGTGGCACCGCGCTCGGCATCAACTCGATCGCCGCCATCGCGGGCTCCTTCCTCGGCCTGGTCATCGGCGGCGTCCTGGCCCCCGTCGACTGGAAGGCGATCTTCCTGGTCTCCGTGCCGTTCGGCGTCTTCGGCACCATCTGGGCGTACGTCAAGCTCAAGGACAACGGCGTGCGGCGCCGGGCACGGATGGACTGGTGGGGCAACGCCACCTTCGCCGTCGGCCTCATCACGCTGCTGGTCGGCATCACCTACGGCATCCAGCCGTACGGGACCGGCGTGATGGGCTGGGGCAACCCCTGGGTGATCGCCGCGCTCGGCGGGGGCGTGCTGCTGCTCGCGTTGTTCGCCTGGATCGAGACCAGGGTGAACGAGCCGCTGTTCCGGCTCTCGCTGTTCCGCAGCCGCGCGTTCCTCGCGGGCAACGTCGCCAGCCTGCTGACCGCCCTCGGACGCGGCGGCCTGCAGTTCATGCTGATCATCTGGCTGCAGGGCATCTGGCTGCCGCTGCACGGCTACAGCTTCGAGGAGACGCCCCTGTGGGCGGGCATCTACATGATCCCGCTGACCGTGGGCTTCCTGCTGTCGGCGCCGGTCTCCGGCTGGCTGTCGGACCGTTTCGGGCCGCGGATGTTCACGGTCGGCGGCGCCCTCGTCACCGCGGCCAGCTTCTACGCCCTGATGACCCTGCCCACGGACTTCGGCTACGGCGTCTTCGCGCTGCTCATCCTGATCAACGGCGTCGGGTCCGGCCTGTTCTCCTCGCCCAACCGGGCGGAGATCATGAACTCGGTCCCGGCGGAATCGCGCGGCGTCGGCGCGGGCATGACCGCCACCTTCCAGAACTCCTCGATGGTCCTGTCCATCGGCGTGTTCTTCAGCCTGATGATCGCGGGCCTGTCGCAGTCGCTGCCGCACACCATGCACGACGAGCTGGTGGCCCAGGGCGTGCCCGCCGCGCAGGCCGAGGGCATCGCCCAGTTGCCGCCGATCGCCGTGCTGTTCGCGGCGTTCCTCGGTTACAACCCGTTCCGGCAGCTCCTCGGCGGCATCCTGGACCGGCTGCCCGACGGGGGAGCCCACCTGACGAGCAAGGAGTTCTTCCCGCACCTCATCGCGGGCCCCTTCCACCAGGGCCTGGTCATCGCCTTCTGGTTCGCCGTGGCCGCGTGCGTGGTGGCCGCCCTGGCGTCGCTGCTGACCGACCGCGTCGGCCGCGGTCACCGCGCCGCCGCCCACGAGTCGCTCGGCTCCGAGCTCGCGGCGGTCTCCGGCGAGGCCGGCCTGGCCGGCAACGAGCTGGTCATCCCGGACGAGGAGTTCGACGCCCGGCGCCCCGCGCCGGACGCGACGAAGCCCTGACGGCCCCGCCGCACGCCCGGCGAGCCCCCGCCGCGTCCTCCACCTCGTCCTCACGGGGCGGGGGCGCGGCGGGCCGGGCCGGGAACAGCCGGCGGGGTCACCCGTGCACCGGTCACCCGTATACCTGGGAGACCCGGCGCTCGTAGGCGCGGCGCCAGGAGAGCCGGTAGAGGACCCGCATGACGGCCGGAGCGGAGCCGAAGATGTGGTCGCGGTCGGCGGGGGCGGCCACGTCGAGCAGCCAGGCGGCCAGCATCGGCAGGTCGCGGGCGTGGCTCTTGGTGACCTTCTTGCCCGACTCCTCCCACCAGGCCGCGCTGACGTGCTCCCTGATCAGCGGGACGACCTCGGACTCCTCCAGGTCGAGGTGGGTGTTCAGCAGCCGGTCGAGCGAGCGCAGGTCGGCCGCGACCTCGCGGGCCGGCCGGCCGCCGCCGGAGAGTCTGCCGATGACGGTGTCCATCTCCTGATGGTCGGCCTCCAGCCGGTCCAGCGTCGCGGCGGCCTCCGGGACGAGACCGCGCAGCAGCGGCCAGATCGCCTCGTCCTCCTCGGTGTGGTGGTGGTGCAGCGCGCGCAGCAGCAGTGCGAGGTGCTCGTCGACGACCGCGCGGCGCCGCTCGTCGCGGGGGTCGCAGCGGTCGAGGACCTCGGCCAGCCTGCCGAACTCGCGCCGCAGGCCGGTGTGGAAGACGAGGAACGTGACGAGGTCGGGGACGGGGTCGCCCGGTCGGCGCCGGGTCTGCGTCGGTGTTGTCATGGCCCCACGATGGCCCCGCCGCCTTCACCGCCACTCAACGTCCACTTGCGGCCCACTCCCGGAGGCGTCCGCGTGTCATGAAGGGCAGGCCGGACGCGCCGGAAGGGCGACGGGTCAGGGCGCGATCCGGTCCCGCTCGCGGGCGATCCGGGCGGCCCACCAGGTCAGCCCGTTCGCCGCGCAGCGCTTCGCGGCCGTGTCCAGATGCGCCCGCGCCGTCTCCGGCCCGGCCGCCCGGCCCAGGTGGGCCATCCGGCCCAGGTAGTAGCCGACCGGCCCGGCGCAGAACGTCCCCGCCCCGAAGGCGATCCTGTCCTCGTACGGCAGGAGCCGGCGATAGGTCAGGGCGCACGCCTCGTGGTCGCCCGCGATGATCTGGGCCTCGCCCTGCAGGCACAGCCCCGGCAGCTCGCCGAAGTCGCGCGGCAGCGGATGCCAGCCCTGCTCGCGCGCCGCCTCGGCCGCCGTGCGGTCGCCCCGCCAGTCGCCGATGAGCACGCCTATCACCTGCCGGTGGGCGGGGAAGGGGGAGTAGTGCGCCATCAGCTCCTCGGCGCCGTCGTAGTCCCCCATCGCGAAGTGCCGGGTGAGCAGCGCCGAGGAGAGCGTGTTGCTCGTGTGCCACAGGTTGAGCCGCTCACCGGCCTCGGCCGCCGCGGCGTACGCGTTGCCCGCGCCGTCGAAGTCCCCGTCGAGCAGGCGCCGGGTCCCGGTCCAGATGAGGTGCTGGAACCGTGGCCAGGGCAGGTCGAGCCGCTCGACCAGCACCCCCGCCCGTTCGGCGGCGCGGTCGGCGCCCGCCATGTCGAACAGGTCGATCCGGGTCCGCTCTCTGATCATGTGGCCGAGCAGCTCGAACCCGGGCAGCCCGAGCCGGGTGAGCTCCTCGCCGATCGCGTCGAGCTCCGCCATGTGCTCGGGGAGCTGCACGCCCAGATACCGCGCGTTCAGGGTGATCGCCAGCAGTTCCGGACCGGCCTCCCCCGAGGCCGTCAGACGGCGGGCCATCGCCAGCGCCTCGGCCGTGGCGGTGTCGCAGCGGGGGTCGGCCGAGCCGTCGTAACGTTCCATTCCCAGGCAGCCGAGCAGCCTGCAGCGCAGTTCGGAGTCTCCCTCCGGCAGCGCGGTGAGGGCGTCCTCGATTCGCCGCACGGTGTGCAGCTCGACGTCGCCGTAGGTGTAGAACTTCCACAATCCCGGGGCGTCCAGGCTGGTCAGCGCCCGCGCGGCGAGCAGCGGGTCGCCGGACCTGTCGGCCGCGAGCACCGCCTCCGCCCGGGTCTGCCTGGCCGAGAAGCCGTGACCGGCCGCGAGCTGCGCGCGGACCAGCTGGAGCAGGAGCTCGACGTGCTCGCGGGGGTCGGCGCCGGGCAGCGTTCCGTGCGCCTCCACCGCCCGGCGCCACCACTGCGCGGCGTCCTCGTACGCGTGCCGCCCGGCCGCCTGCCCCGCCGTGGCCGACGCCCAGCGCACCGCCTCCGCCGCGGCGGCCGAACCGGCGGCCAGCGCGTGCCTGGCGAGGACCGCGAGATCGGCCCCCGGCCGCAGTTCGAGCGCCCGGAGCGCGGCCAGGTGCAGCCCGGCCCGGCGGCGCGGCGGGATGTCGGCGTAGACCGTCTCCCGGACCAGATCGTGGGTGAAGCGCAGGTCCTCGTCCAGAACGCGGAGGGCGGTCGCGGCGTCGAGCGCCTCGTCCACGTCCGCGCCCGAGGCGTCCGCGACGACCTCGGCAAGCAGCCGCCGGTCCGCGCCGGTGCCGAGCACGGCCGCCGCGTCGATGGCGGGACGGTGCCGGGCGGGCAGGTCGAGCAGGCGGCGGCGCAGGACGTCGGCCAGCCCCTCGGGCACCCCGGTGAGCGCCCTGTCGATGCCCTGGTCCTCGGCCAGCCGGAGGGTCTCGCGGATGAACAGCGGATTGCCCCGGGTGCGCTCGGCGAGCGCCGCCACGCTCGCCGCGTCGCGCAGCCCCGACAGCTCGGCGACCGCGGCGGGGTCGAGCCCGGCCAGCGGCAGGCGGAGGGCGTCGTGCCGCCCCAGCAGGCCGAGCGTGTCGTGCACCGCGGCCGCGCCCTCGCCGGACCGCACGGTGATCACGATGGCGACCGCGCCGCGCAGCAGCAACGCGAGGTCGGACAGCAGGCCCAGCGACGCCGTGTCGGCCCACTGGAGATCGTCGATCGCCACGAGCAGCGGCCGGTCGGCCGCGACCGCCATCAGGTACGCCGCGGTCGCCTGGTGCAGCCGGAACCGGGCCTCGCTCGCCTCGGCGGGCCGTCCGGCACCCGGAGCGGGGTCGTCCCCCGCGGCGGCGTCGCCGAGCAGCACCCGCAGGGCGGCGGCCTGCGCGGGGGAAGGGGGGACCCGGCCGGCGAGATCCCGCACGACCTGCTGCCACGGCCACAGCGCGGGCGCGCCGGAGGTCTCGTGACACCTGCCCCAGGCGACCAGCCAGCCCTCGGCGGCCCGCCGCTCCGCGAACGCCTCCGCCAGCCATGTCTTGCCGATCCCCGGCTCACCGGAGATCACCGCGATGCCCGGCCCGCGCTGTGCCACGCCCCGGGCCGCCTGGATCACGTCCCGCGCCAGCTCGTCGAGCCGGTCGCACTGCGTCCCCCGGCCGACGGCGCGCCGCTCCGGCCGGTCCGCCCGCGCCGCCTCGGCCCGCACCGCTCCCGCCCGCGCCGCTTCGGCCCGTGCCGTTTCGATTGGCGCCGCCCGGCCCTGCCGTACGGGGGCGGGACCGTCGAGGGCCGGGTCCTGGGCGAGGATCGCCTGCTCCAGGCGTCGCAGCGCAGGTCCGGGGTCGAGGCCGAGCTCCTCGGCCAGGTGGCCCCGGGCCGTGCGCAGCGCCTCCAGGGCGTCCGCCTGCCGGCCCAGGGCGTAGAGCGTGCGGGCGAGCAGCTCCCACAGCCCCTCGCGCAGGGGATGGGCGGCCACCAGTGCCTCCAGCTCGCCCACCACGTGCGGGTCGCCCACCCGCCCGGCCAGGAGCCGTTCCCGCGTCACCAGATGCGCCTCGGCGAGCCGTTCGATCTCCGGCCGCAGCCAGGGCACGTCGCCGAACTCCTCGTACGGCGTGCCGCGCCACAGGGCCAGGGCGCGTTCCGGCTCGCCGGCCTGGGCCAGGCGGACGAAGTCGTCGGCGTCCACCTCGTGCGCCCCGAGCGCATAGCCCGGAGGGCGGCTGAGGAGCACGGACGAGGGCGTGCGCGGAGCGCGGCCGGGTTCGAGCACCCGGCGCAGGTTGGAGATGTAGCTGTGCAGCGTGCTCTGGGCGCGCGGCGGCGGCGTGCCGTCGTACAGGTCGTCGAGGATCGCGTCCACCGACACGGTCGCGCCCCTGGCGATCAGCAGACGGGCGACCAGCAACCGGGGCCGCGGCCCGCCGAGGTCGACGGGAACGCCGTCGACGTACGCCTCGACCGGGCCGAGCACCCGGAACATGACCGCCATGCCGGGATTGTGCCACGATCATCGGCCGAGACAGAGCTCTCAGGCCCACAGCGACGCGGTCTCAGGCCCACAGCGACGCGGTCTCAGGCCCACAGCGACGCGGTCTTAGGCACAGAGCGACGCGGTCCTAGGCACAGAGCACGGCGGGCACGGCCTCGCGCAGGTGGGCGAGGCTCGCCGCTGCGGCGTCCATGGCCCGCCCGACCGGCCCGGTGAGCACGCCGTCCCGCTTCACGACCACGCCGTCGCAGACGACCGTGCGGACCAGCCCGGGGTGGCCGGCGAGGACGACGGCGGCGCGCGGGTCGAGCATCGGCGCCATGGCGGGGGTGCCGGCGTCGACCACGATCAGGTCGGCCCGCTTTCCGGGCGTGAGGCTGCCGGTGACGGCGGACAGCCCGGCGACCGCGGCGCCGTCGGCGGTGACCATCCGCAGCAGGCCGGCGGCGGTCAGCGGCGCCGGGTCCTGCGTGAACCGGTGGTGTGCCAGGGCGGCGCGCATCTGCGTGAACATGTCTCCCGAGGTGGCGACCTCGGTGTCGGTGCTGAGGCCGGTGACGAGGCCCGCTCGCAGGAGACGGCCGGTCGCGGGCGTGCCGAGCCCGGGCATGGTCATCTCGATGAACGGCGACACGCTCGCGGTGGCGCCGGCGCCGGCTGCGGCCTTCAGCTCGTCGTCGCCGGTCGCGCTCGCGTGCACCAGCGTGATCGTCTCGTCGAGCAGGCCCTCGTCGTGCAGCCATCCGACGCTGCCGGCCTTGTCGGCGGAGCCGACGTGCATGGTGGCGCGCAGGCCGAGCTCCCGCGCGAGCAGCAGGTCGCGCCGGGCCGCGGCGGGGGCGGAAATCTCGGGGCCGCGCGCCGCCAGGGCCATCGTCACGCGGGCGGTGTCGTCGCGGAGCACGTCCCTGACCCGGCGGACGTCGGCCGGAAGCTCCGCGTCGCTGTGGTCGCCCACCCAGCGGAGCGGGTCGACCTGGGGCCAGCCGTAGGCGAAGACCCCCCGGATCCCGCTGTCGCGCAGCGCGGCCACGGCGGCGTCGCTGTGCTCGGGGGTGTTCTGGATGTGGGACCAGTCGACGAGCGTGGTGATCCCGGATTCCAGCGCGCCGAGCGCGCCGAGCAGGGTGCCGGCGTAGACGTCCTGCGGCCGGAAGTTCGGCCCGAGCTGGAGGAACGCGGCCCCGAGGTAGTCCATCAGGCTCCAGTCCAGCCCGATGTGACGCAGCGCCGACTGCCAGGTGTGGCGGTGGGTGTCGACCAGGCCCGGCATCACCACGCAACCCGAGGCGTCCACGACGTCCGCCTCCGGGGACACTCCGGCGGCGGGGCCGACCGACACGATGACGCCGTCGCGGACCACCACGTCGGCGGGGCCGTCCGGCACCGCCGGGTCCATGCCGATCACGTGGCCGCCGGTGATGATCAGATCGTTGCTGAGAGGCATCCTTGGCTCCTTCGTCGTTCGAGGTGATGCCTCTTTGTCCCACCGCGCACTTGTGGCCGGCTCCACGCGGAACGTCCCGCCGCGTCAAGCCGGCCACAAGTCGGCGTGGATCCCGATCAGGCGGCGGGCGCCGTGGTCTCCAGTTCGTGGACGCGCGGGTCGCCCTTGTCGGCGAAGTAGTCCTCCGGCCGGGTGCCGTCCGGGCCGTCGGCGCTCTTGAGCGCGCGGGCCACGACGGTCCCGAGCACGGCGACGACCAGGTTGACGATCAGCGCGAGGAACCCGGCGTACACCGTGATCTTGGTGTCGAACCCGAGCTGCGACAGGGGGAAGGCCGAGCTGCCGAAGTGGTCGTGGTTGGTGGCCGGGTTGGCGATGTTGTACAGCAGCAGCATCCCGGCCGCCATGCCGGTGGCCCAGCCCGCGATCAGGCCGCCCCGGTGGAACCACCGGGTGTAGAGGCCGAGGCCCACCGAGGGGAGCGTCTGCAGGATGATCACGCCGCCGATGAGCTGCAGGTCGATCGAGAACTGCGGATCGATGAGCAGGATGCACAGCACCGCGCCGACCTTCACGACCAGCGAAGCGATCTTGCTGGCCGTGGCCTCCTGGGAGGCACTGGCGTTCCGGTTGAAGTACTCCCGGTAGATGTTGCGGGCGAACAGGTTGGCCGCGGCGATCGACATGATCGCGGCGGGCACGAGCGCGCCGATGCCGACGGCCGCGAACGCCACTCCGGCGAACCAGTCGGGGAACATCTTGTCGAACAGCTGCGGCACGATCGTGTTGTTGTCCTTGCCGATCGGCGTGACCCCGGCCGCGATCGCCATGTAGCCGAGCAGCGCGATCAGGCCGAGCAGCAGGCTGTAGGCCGGCAGGGCCGACATGTTCCGCTTGATCACGTTCCGGTTGCGCGAGGCGAGGATGCCGGTGACGCTGTGCGGATACAGGAACAGCGCCAGCGCCGAGCCGAACGCGAGCGTGACGTACTGGAGCTGGTTGTTCGCGTTGAGCAGGGTGCCGTCGCCCGGAGCCGGGGTCGCGTCGAACTTCGCCTTCGCGGCGTCGAAGACCGAGCCCATGCCGCCGAGCTTGGCCGGGATGTAGATGATCGCGACCAGGATCACCAGGTAGATCAGCGAGTCCTTGACGAACGCGATCAGCGCGGGGGCGCGCAGCCCGGACTGGTAGGTGTAGGCCGCGAGGATCGCGAACGCGATGATCAGCGGCAGGTCGCCGGTCAGGCCCATCGTCTTCAGCACCGCCTCGATGCCGACGAGCTGCAACGCGATGTACGGCATGGTCGCGACGATGCCGGTGATCGCCACGAGCAGCGCCAGCGTGGGAGAGCCGAAGCGCACGCGGACGAAGTCGGCCGGCGTGACGAGGTTGTGCACGTGCGAGACCGACCACAGCCGGACCAGCACCAGCATCACCATCGGGTAGACGACCACCGTGTACGGCACGGCGTAGAAGCCCATGGCGCCCGCGCCGAAGATCAGGGCGGGCACGGCCACGAACGTGTAGGCCGTGTAGAGGTCGCCGCCGATCAGGAACCAGGTGATCCAGCTGCCGAAGCTGCGCCCGCCGAGACCCCACTCGTCCAGCGTGGCGAGGTCCTTGGGACGGCGCCAGCGGGCGGCCACGAAGCCCATGCCGCTGACGACCAGGAACAGGAGCGTGAAGATGACGATCTCGGTGGTCTTCACCGGCTCCTCCTCGTCGCGCGGTAGACGAGGGTGGTGGAGGTGACGCCGAGGATGATGAAGGCGAGTTGCAGCCAGTAGAACATCGGGATGCCGAACAGCCGCGGTTCGTCGGAGTTGAACAGGGGCGGGATGAGCGGGATCGCGATCGGCAGCAGGAGCAGCCAGTTCAGCGGGCTTCGGTCGGGGTTTCGGCCGCGGTCGGCGCGGGGGGTCGTCACACGTTCTCCAATCGGACACGGACCAGGCGTGCCCGGCCGATCCGCGTGACGGAGCCGTCGCGCGGGCCGGCGGGACGGTTACTCGGCGGCAGCGTAAGGACTCACGAGTCACAGGGAGATCACCAATCGCCGAACGGTCGTGTTGGCGCGCCCAGCGACGATCGGTGGCCGCCGGTCAGACGACCGCCGATACCTGACGCGGGCTGACAGGAACGGGCGGTAGCCTCCGGCGGGAAGGAGGCGATGCGATGCGATACGTGGCGCTGCTGCGCGGCATCAACGTCAACCCCGCCACCGCGCTGGCGATGGCCGATCTCAGGGCACTGCTGGAACGGCTCGGATACGGAAACGTGCGCACGCACCTGCGCAGCGGTAACGCCCTGTTCACCGCGGACGGCGACGCCGGCTCGGTCGCCGCCGCGATCGAGCGCGGGCTCCGGGAGGAGCTCGGCCTGTCCGTCGCGGTGATCGTCCGTACGGCTGAGCAGCTTCGCGGCGTGGTGGAGCACAACCCCCTGGAGGTCCGGGACCCCGCCCGGTTCGCCGTGGTCTTCCTGTCCCGTCCCCCCGACCGGGAGGGGCTGGCGAGCATCGATCCGGCGGCGTACGCCCCGGAGGAGATGCGGGCAGGCGAGCGGGAGCTCTACGTCTACTTCCCCGACGGGCTGCGACGTCCCAAGCTGCCGCCTCTGCTGGACAGGCATTCGGCCGGCCCCGCGACCATGCGCAACTGGAACACCGTCACCCGCCTGCTCTCGCTCGCCGAGGACCTCTAGGAATACGTGGCGGCCCGGGACCCAGTAGGGTCGGTGTCCTGATGAGCGCCACTCTTGTCGCGAAGGAGCTCGCCGCCGGGCACGGCGAGCGCGTCCTGTTCGCGGATCTCGATCTGGTCGTCGCGCCCGGAGACGTCGTGGGGTTGGTGGGGGCGAACGGCGCGGGCAAGTCGACGCTGCTGCGCCTGCTGGCCGGCCTCGACGCCCCCGAGCACGGCGGCGTACGGCTCAGCCCGCCCACCGCCAACGTCGGCCACCTGCCGCAGGAGCCCGAGCGGCGGCCCGGCGAGACCGTCGCCGCCTTCCTCGCGCGCCGCACCGGGGTCGCCGCCGCGCAGCAGGCCCTCGACGCGGCCACCGAGGCGCTCGTGAGCGGCGATCCCGGCGACGCGTACGCCGAGGCGCTCGACCGCTGGCTCGCCCTCGGCGGCGCCGACCTGGAGGAGCGGGCCGCGGAGGTGGCCGCCGACCTCGGGCTCACGGTCGGCCTCGACCAGGAGATGACGTCGCTTTCCGGCGGTCAGGCGGCCCGGGTGGGGCTGGCCTCGCTGCTGCTCAGCCGTTATGACGTGTTCCTGCTCGACGAGCCCACCAACGACCTCGACCTCGACGGCCTGGACCGGCTCGAACGCTTCGTGACGGGGCTGCGCGCCGGGACCGTGGTAGTCAGCCACGACCGCGAGTTCCTCGCCCGTACGGTCACCAGGGTGGTCGAGCTCGACCTGGCCCAGGGGCAGGTCCGCGCGTACGGCGGCGGTTACGACGCCTACCTGGAGGAGCGCGAGGTCGCCCGCAGGCACGCACGCGAGCAGTACGAGGAGTACGCCGACACCAGGGCGTCCCTGGAGGCCCGCGCCCGGGCACAGCGCGCCTGGATGGAGAAGGGCGTCAAGAACGCGCGCCGCAAGGCCCCGGACGGCGACAAGCTCGGGCGCAAGTTCCGCACCGAGGCGACGGAGAAGCAGGCGGCCAAGGCCCGGCAGACCGAGAAGACGATCGAGCGGCTGGAGGTCGTCGAGGAGCCGCGCAAGGAGTGGGAGCTGCGCATGGAGATCGCCGCCGCGCCCCGCTCCGGGGCCGTGGTCGCGACGCTGCGCGGCGCGCTCGCGCGACGTGGCGCCTTCACGCTCGGACCCGTCGACCTGCAGATCGACTGGGCGGACCGGGTCGCGATCACCGGCGCGAACGGCTCGGGCAAGAGCACCCTGCTCGGCGTGCTGCTCGGCCGGGTGCCCCTCGACGAGGGGACGGCGGCGCTCGGCCCCGGTGTGGTCGTGGGCGAGGTCGACCAGGCCCGCGCCCTCTTCGAGGGCGACGAGCCGCTGCTCGACGCGTTCGGCGCGCTCGTCGACCTGCCGCCCGCCGAGGTCCGCACGGTGCTGGCCAAGTTCGGCCTGCGCGCCGGCCACGTGCTCCGCCCGGCGGCCACGCTGTCGCCCGGCGAGCGCACGCGGGCGGCCCTCGCCCTCCTGCAGGCCCGTGGGGTCAACCTGCTCGTCCTGGACGAGCCCACCAACCATCTCGACCTCCCGGCGATCGAACAGCTGGAGTCCGCGCTCGACTCGTACACGGGGACCCTGCTGCTCGTCACCCACGACCGCCGCATGCTGAAGGCCGTCCAGACGACACGCCGCGTCGTCGTCGAGGCCGGCCGGATCCACGAAGCCTGAAGGCCCCGTCGCGTACGGCATATCGCGCTCTCGTCAGATAGATCGCGCGATGTCACCATGTGGGGATGAGAGGCTGGGCCGGTTGGCGTCGCGTCGTGCTCCCCGCCGCAGGGGTGGTCGCGGTCGCCGGGATCGGCTACGGGCTCACCACGCTCTCCGAGTCGGACGCGGCGGTCAACTGGGCACAGCTCGCCAGCGTGGCCCTCGGCGTTTTCGCACTCGTCCCTCCCCTGGTCGGCATCTGGCGGCGGCGGCAGACGGGCGGCACGAGCACAGTCGAGCAGATCGATCGCGCGGAGCGGGCGCTGCGGGCGCTCGTGCACGAGCAGTGGCGCGAGGAGATCGTGATGCGCGATCTCGACGAGCCGGCGCGGTTGCCGGTCCGCTGGAAGATCTCCGGTCTCGACGTGATGGACCAGGACGAGCGCGTCGACGGGTTGCGGCTGGTGCGCTCGTGGTTCGGCTTCGGGCGGGTGCGCTTCGACGGGCGCACCGACCGGATGCCGGAGATCGCCGATCGGTTTCGTAAGCTCGCCCGGCGCCGGCTGGTGATCCTCGGCGAGGCCGGCATGGGCAAGACGACGCTGGCCGTGCTCCTGCTGAGGGAACTGCTGATGGAGCCCCAGCCCGGTGATCCGGTGCCCGTGCTGCTGTCGATGTCCGGATGGGATCCGGCGGCCGAGCCCGTCCATCGGTGGCTGGGCAGGCGGTTACGGGAGAACTATCCGGCGCTGCGCGCCCCCGAGCTCGGTCCGGACGCGGCTCGCGGCCTGGTCACCTATCGGCGGATCCTGCCGGTCCTGGACGGCCTGGACGAGCTGCCCGACACCGTGCGGCCGAGGGTGATCAACGCGCTGAACGCCGCCTCGGCCGTCGAGTCGCTCATCCTCACCTGCCGCACAGCCGAGTACGTGACGGCCGTCAACCTCCGCGACGGCGCGGCGCTCGCCGGCGCGGCCGTCATCGAGCCCAGGCCCGTGAAGAGCTCGGACGTCATCGCGTATCTCCGCTACCGGCTCACTCCCGGGCAGCGAGCCGATTGGGCCGGTCTGCTGTCGGCGTTGAAGGCCGACCCGGACGGCCCGCTGTCAGAGGCCCTCTCCACGCCGCTCGTCGTGTGGCTGCTGCACAAGGTGTACGTCGAGACCCGCGCGAACCCCGCGCCGCTGTTCGACACCGATCGCTTCCCGACGGCGGCCGCCGTCACCGACCACCTGCTCGACAACCTCGTGCAGGCGAGCTTCGCGGCCACGCCGCCCGACGACGATCCGAGCGAACGGCACGAGCACGACCACCCGTTCCGTTCACAGCGGTCGTGGGATCCGGACGAGGCCCGCCGGTGGCTGTCGTTCGTCGCTCATCACATGTCGGCGATCGGCGCCAGGGACTTCCGCTGGTGGCGCCTTCATCGGGCGATCTCGCGACGCTGGAGCATTCTTGTCGGAGGCGTGACCGTCGGGCTGTCCGTCGGCGTCACGGTGGGGCTGACCAGCGACGCCGTGGTGGCGCTGCGCAGCCCGCACGAAGGCAGCCTCCGGGACGCGCTCCTTTTCGGGCTCGCCGGTGGACCGGTGGGCGGGCTCGTCGGCGGGCTCACCGGCGGGCTCATCCTGGAGCGTTTGAAGGGCTACACGCTGGAGCCGGCGTATGCCAACCTGCGCTGGCGCGGCAGCGTGCGCCGGTTCGTCATGCAGCTCACGCTCGGGCTGGTCACGGTGCTCCCGGTCGGGATGATCGCGGCGTACGCGCTGTGGCGGGTCGCGGGGATATCCTCGCGGGCCGACGGCCTGATCCTGTACGCGCTCGTCATCGGCGCCATCGGCGGTGTCACCCTCGGATTCAACAGGTGGGTGACGACCCCGCTCACGAACGACCGGCCGCAGGGCCCGCTGATCACGCTGCGGCGGGACCTGCGGCTCGTGTACGGGCGCTCCCTCACCTTCGGGCTGGCGCTGGGCCTCGCGTTCGGCTTCGCCGGGACGCTCGTGAACGGTTTCTCCGGGCTGCTGCGCGGCGCCGAGGCCGGGATCGCCTTCGGGCTCGCGGGCGGTGTCGTGTTCACGCTCACGTTCGGGTTCACGGGAGCCAGCTCCATCTACCTCGTCGCCGTCGCCATGCTCCGCGCCCGCGGACGGATCCCGTTACGGCTGATGAGCCTTCTGGAGGACGCCCATCGCGTCGGGCTGCTCCGCCAGGTGGGGCCGGTGTACCGGTTCCGGCACGAGAAGCTGCAGGACCGTCTCGCCCACCTTCACGCGCACAACGACTCCTGAGCCGGCTCAGGGGAGCGTGGGGAGGATCACGGCCGAGGGGTGGCGGGGGTCGTGCAGGATCTCCTGGTCGGAGGCGACCATCGGGGTGCCCGCCGTCAGCGGCGCGCCGGTGCCCGGGTTGCGCGCGATGCGCGGGTAGGCCCCGCTGGCCACCTGAACCCGGATGCGGTGTCCGCGGCGGAACCGGTGGCCCATCGGCCACAGGTCGACCTCCACCCGGCGCACGCCGTCCTCGTCGCCGCGGTCCGCCGGGGTCAGGCGGCGCACGCCCTCGCAGACGTTCATCGACGTGCCGTCGGGGTGCACGTCGCACACCCGTACGACGAAGTCGGTGTGCTCCCTGCCGGTGCGCACGAACAGTTCGGTGCTCACCGGGCCGATCATGTCGGTGTCCCGGTCGAGCACCTCGGAGCTGTAGACGAGCACGTCGCGCCGGGCCTCGAGACGCCGGTTGTCCCTCGGTTCGGAGTTGCCGATGAGCACCGGGCCGCCGATCACCGGGGTCGGGTGCTCGGGGTCGTAGCGGTAGCGGTCCGGCTCTCCGTCCGCCGGGTTGTCCGGCGACAGGGCGAAGCCCGGCTGCAGGTGCCAGCGCTCGCGCCGCATGCGGGGCGGCGGCCAGTCGGGTTCGTCCCGCCACTCGCCCGCGCCGGTGACGTACAGCCGGACGGGGGAGGGGCGCAGCCCCGACGGGTCGCCGAGCAGGTGGGCGCGGAACCAGGCCAGGGCGTCGGCGTTGGCGGCGCGCCCGTGGCGGATGTCGGCGTGATACCACGGCCCGATGGTCAGGTGCGGCTGCCGCCCGGCGGCCCGCAGCGCCGCGTAGTCCTTGAGCTGCCAGGGCAGGAACACGTCGTACCAGCCGCCGGTCATCGTGATCTCCGCGCCGACCTGCCCCACCGACGCGGAAAAGTCTGCCTTGTCCCAGTACGTGCAGAGAGTCTCGCCGTGATGGGCCAGCAGTTCGCGGAAGAACGGCAGCGGCCTGCCCGCCGACAGCAGGTCGAGCTCGGGCAGCGGGCGGCCCGACAGCACGGCCCGCCGTGTGCGCCGGGGGGCGATGAACGCGGCCACGCCGCCCAGCCGGCCCTCCAGATGCGCGGTGAGCGTCGTCCAGATCAGCGTCGACTCCAGCGCGAACGACCCTCCGACGTACGCCGCGTCACGGAAGCACGAGGCGGTCACCTGGACGGCCATCGCCCGCAGGTCGGGAGTCTCCGCCGCGATCGCCCACTGGGTGTAGCCGAGGTAGGAGGGCCCGTGCATGGCGAAGCTGCCGCCGTACCACGACTGCGCCCGCATCCACTCCACCGTCGCGAGGCCGTCCGCCTGCTCGTGGACCAGCGGATCGAGCCGTCCGCCGGAGCCGAAGCCGCCCCGGCAGCTCTGCAGCAGCACCTGGAACCCGTGCCGGGCGAAGGTCCAGCCGTACATCCAGCCGACCACTCCGCCCCTGCCGTACGGCGTGCGGATCAGGATCGTCGGGGGCCGGTCGGCGCCGACGGGAGCGTAGTGATCGGCCAGGAGCGTCACGCCGTCCGGCATCGGCACGGGCACGTCACGGCGGACCCGGACCCGGCGGCCCTGCGGCCCGCCCGGATGCCCGACCGCACCCCTCGGCCCGCCCAGCCCTTGCGGGCCGTGGCGGTGCACGGGCAAGTGGGCCGGCACGCGGACCATGCCCCCTCCTTTCCCGGCTTCGGGCTGATCGCCCCGCGCGAGAGTGAGGTTTCCCGACCAGTAACAGAATATCTATCCGCTGTTCGCCCTTCCAGTCATGCCGCGTTGCATGATCGCGCTTGTCGCCGCTACCCTTGGCTCATGCGAACTCATGCACCTTCCCAGTGGTGGCGCCGCTGACAGGCGGCGTTTTCGCATTCGCGTCGAAGAGACCGGCCGCCCCATGAGTGGCGGCCTTCTGTGTGTCCGCCCCGGGGCATACGAATAAAGGGGCGTGGACAGTGGAGATCAGCGGATTTACCACGGCCGGCGGCATCGCGGTCGAGCGCCGGGTGCGCGAGGTGGCCGAGGAGGCGCTGGAGGAGATCGTCACGTCGCTGGGGGAGCGGCGCGGCGGGGCCTTCTCGTCCGGCATGGACTACCCGGGCCGGTACAGCAGGTGGGCGTTCGGCTACGTCGATCCCTGCCTTGAGATCGTGGCGCGGGGGCGGACCATCTCCGCCCGCGCGCTCAACGAGCGGGGACAGGTCGTGCTGCCCGTGGTCGCCTCCTGCCTGCTGGCGGCCGGCAAGCCGGTGGCCGAGCCGGCTCACGGCTACATCGAGGTGCACGTCCCCGAGTCCGAGGACCTGCTGCCCGAGGAGATGCGCAGCCGCAGGCCCACGGTCTTCACCGCCATCCGCGAGATCATCGCGGCCTTCCGGTCCGACGACCCGCACCTCGGCCTGTACGGCGCCTTCGGCTACGACCTAGCCTTCCAGTTCGAGCCGATCCGTTACCGCCTGACCCGCCCCGGCGACCAGCGCGACCTGGTGCTGCACCTGCCCGACCGGCTCGTCGTGATCGACCGGGTCCGCGAGACCAGCGTCGAGCACTGCTACGAGTTCACCGTGGACGGCGTCTCCACCAGCGGCCTGGCGCGCACCGGCGAGACGATCCCCCCGGTCGAGCCCCGCGAGATCCCGCCGAACCCGGTGCGGGGGACCTACGCCGAGGTCGTCGCCAAGGCCAAGGAGAAGTTCCAGCGCGGCGACCTGTTCGAGGTCGTCCCCGGCCAGGTCTTCCACGGTGCCTGCACCGACCCGTCCGCCTTCTACCGCTCGCTGCGCACGGAGAACCCGGCGCCGTACGAGTTCCTGCTCAACCTCGGCGACGGCGAGCACCTGGTCGGCGCCTCGCCCGAGATGTACGTCCGGGTGAGCGGCGATCGGGTCGAGACCTGCCCGATCTCCGGCACCATCGCCCGCGGGGCCAACCCCGTCGAGGACGCCGAGGCGATCCGCACGCTCCTGTCCAGCGTGAAGGAGGAGTCGGAGCTGACCATGTGCACGGACGTGGACCGCAACGACAAGTCGCGGATCTGCGTGCCGGGCAGCGTCCGGGTGATCGGCCGCCGTCAGATCGAGATGTACTCCCGGCTGATCCACACCGTCGACCACATCGAGGGCCGGCTGCGCCCCGAGTTCGACGCCCTCGACGCGTTCCTCACCCACATGTGGGCCGTCACCGTCACCGGCGCTCCCAAGACGTGGGCCATGCAGTTCGTCGAGGACCACGAGGAGACCACCCGGCGCTGGTACGGCGGCGCGGTCGGCTTCATCGGCTTCGACGGCTCGATGAACACCGGCCTGACCCTGCGCACCGCCCAGATCCGCGACGGCGTCGCCACCGTGCGTGCCGGGGCCACGCTGCTGTACGACTCCGACCCCGAGGCCGAGGAGCGGGAGACCGAGCTCAAGGCCAGCGCCCTCCTCGGCGCGCTCGCCGCGTCCGCCCGTCCCCGGGAGGAGGCGCGGGCGGAGCCCCGCGCCGACCTGCCGGGCGAGGGCCACCGCGTGCTGCTGGTGGACCACGAGGACTCCTTCGTCAACACGCTCGCCGACTACTTCCGCCAGCAGGGCGCGTCGGTGGTCACGCTGCGGCACGGGTTCCCGCTGGAGAAGCTGGACGAGATCGCGCCCACGCTCGTCGTGCTGTCGCCCGGACCCGGCTGGCCGTCCGACTTCGGCTGCTCGGCGCTGATCGAGGCGCTGTATGCCCGCAGGCTCCCCGTGTTCGGGGTGTGCCTGGGCCTGCAGGCCATGGTCGAGCAGGCGGGCGGCACGCTCGAACTGCTGCCCTACCCGGAGCACGGCAAG
This sequence comes from Microbispora bryophytorum, assembly GCF_006874465.1. Classification (GTDB taxonomy): domain Bacteria; phylum Actinomycetota; class Actinomycetes; order Streptosporangiales; family Streptosporangiaceae; genus Microbispora; species Microbispora bryophytorum. Next base: position 129,095 of record NZ_VIRL01000016.1, read on the forward strand.
CGCGGCCGGGTCCGCCGCGAGGGCGACAGCGCGCTGCTCGACGGCCTGCCCGGCGAGTTTGTCGCGGCCCGCTACCACTCCGTGCACGCCAAGGAGCCGGGAGTCAAGGGCTTCCGGGTCACCGCGTACACGCCGGACGGCGCGGCCATGGCGATCGAGGACGCCGAGAACCTGCGCTTCGGCGTGCAGTTCCACCCCGAGTCGATCCTGACCACGCAGGGCGGGGCCGGGGCGCGGATCATCGCCAACGTCCTGCGGCTCTGCACACGCCATGGCTGAGTAAAGGGGCCGTTTAGGGCGGTGCCGGCGCGGCGGGGGAGCCGTAGAGTCCACTGCCGTGCCGGAGCCGAGATCCCATGACATGCTGCCCGCGACCCTTCCCGACGCGGTGCGGGCCGCCCTGCTCGCGCCCATGGTCGACCAGCACTGCTGCGGTGTGCGCCGTGACGACACCACCAGGTCGGGATTCGAGCAGCTCATCGGCGAGGGCGGCACGCCGGCGCCGCCCGGGACCACGCACTTCGACACCCCGGCCGGCGCCGCCATCCGCCGTTGGTGCGCGCCGGTTCTCGGCCTGGAGCCGCACGCCTCGCCCACCGTCTACCTGTCGCGCCGCGCCGAACTCGGCGCGGGCGAGGTCAACCGGCGGCTGCTGCGCGGCGCCGGGGTGTCGGCCTTCCTGGTCGACAGCGGGCTCGACGTCCCCGCGCTGCTCTCGCCCGCCGAGATGGGACGTCTCGGCTCGGCCGCCGCCGACGAGATCGTCCGGCTGGAGCAGGCCGAGCAGGACGTCGCCGAGGCCGGGCTGCCCGCCGCCGACTACGCCGGGATGCTGCGGGACGAGCTGGCGGTCCGCGCGGCCCGCGCCGCCGCGCTCAAGTCGGTCGCGGCGCACCACTGCGGCCTCGGCTTCGACCCCTCCCGGCCCTCGCGCGGCAGCGTGATCGCGGCGGCCGGGCGCAGGCTCGCCGACCCCAAGTCGCGCCTGGACGACCCCGTCCTCGTACGGCACCTGCTCTGGGCGGCGGTCGACGTCGCCAGAGAGCGGGGTCTGCCGCTGCAGTTCCACTGTGGTCTTTCCGGATGGGGCGTGACCGGATGGGGCGTGTCCGGATGGGGCGTGTCCGGCGCCGCGGCCGGCCACCTGACCGATCCCGCACTGCTGACCGGGTTCGTCCGCGCCCTCGCCCCGCTCGGGGTGCCGGTCGTCCTGCTGAACTGCTACCCCTACCACCGTCAGGCGGCCCACCTCGCGGGCGTCTTCCCGCACGTGTACGTGGACGCCGGGCCCGCCGTCGCCCACGCCGCCGCCGGCTCCGGCCACGTCCTGCGCGAGTTGCTCGAACTCGTCCCGTTCCACAAGCAGATGTACGGCTCCGGCTGCCACGGCGCCGCCGAGCTGTGTTTCCTGGCCGCGCTCAACCATCGCCGCGGCCTGGCCCGCGTGCTGGCCGACCGGATCGACGAGGGCGAGTGGAGCCCCGCCGACGCCGCCCGGATCGCCCACATGATCGGCTCGGGCAACGCCCGCCGCGTTTACCGCCTCTGAAGCGGTGGAGTTGGGGGAGCGCGTACGGTGAGTGCCGGCCGCCGTCGCCTGCGGTGGGTCATGTCAGGGGGGCCGGGTCGCGATCGTGAGGCCGAGCTGGTTTGCTTGGACGGTCATCCATCGGCACCACTTCACGGGGAATGTGAATGCGCAGCGTCGAGCCCGAGGTCTTCCTCGTCGCCAAACCGTCCGTCGACTACGACGAGCTGGCCCGCTACCTCCACGAGATCGGCGGGGAGAGCTGGCTTGAGCGGCTGGAGCGGGGCGAGTTCGACGCCCAGAACCTCGCCGAGTTCGCCGGTCGGCTGTGCTACCGGTCGTTCGAGCCGGGCCTGAATCCGAACGTCACGAGGGTGCGCACCGACCAGGAGGCGTACCTGCGCAACATCCTGGCCAGCGCGCACGGCAGCGTCCTGGAGCACCTCAGCTTCAGCTTCGTGCTGCACAACGTCTCGCGGGTGCTCACCCACGAGCTGGTGCGGCACCGGCCCGGAGTGGCGATCTCGCAGGAGTCGCTGCGGTTCGTCCGGCTGAACGACATCCCGTTCTGGTTCCCGGAGTGGGCGCGCGAGGACGCCGAGCTGATGAAGCGGGCGACCGAGATGCTCGACCGGATGGAGGAGTTCCAGAACTGGATGGCGGTCCACTTCGGGCTGGACGAGGACGGTGTGCCGTTCGCGGAGAAGAAGCACCGCACCTCGTTCATGCGCCGCTTCGCGCCCGAGGGCGTCGGGACCGGCCTGGTCTGGACGGCCAACGTGCGCACCCTGCGGCACACGATCGAGGCCCGTACGGCCGCGGGAGCCGAGGAGGAGATCCGCCTCGTCTTCGACCGCATCGGGACGATCATGCAGGAGGAGGCCCCGGCCCTGTTCGGCGACTACGTCGTCGAGGACGGCGCCTGGGTTCCCGGTTATCGCAAGGTCTGAGCCGCCGTGAACCGCGGCCCCGCGGTCGCCCGGAAGGGCGCCGCGGGACCCCTCGCGGCGGCTGCTCAGAGGACGGCCGCCCGCACACACAGCACGTCGGGCAGGTGACGGGCGATCAGCGACCAGGTCTCGCCCGCGTCGGCCGAGCCGTACACCTCGCCGTCCCGGGTGCCGAAGAACACGCCGGCGGGCCCGGCGGACATCGCGTCCCTGAGCACCGAGGCGTGCACCGGGCCCTCGGGCAGCCCGGCGGAGTGTCCGTGCCACGTGCCCCCGGCGTCGTCGCTGCGGAACACCTGGTATCGGTAACCGAGCGGCGTCCGGTCGACGTCACCGTGCAGCGGCAGGACGAACAGCCTGTCCGGATCGTCCAGGTCGACCGTGATCGGGAACCCGAAGTCGGAGGGCAGGCCGGACCCGATATCGGTCCAGGAGTCGCCGAAGTCGTCGGACCGGTAGACCCCGAAGTGGTGCTGCAGATAGAGCCGCTCGGGCGTCGCGGGATGCTGCGCCACCTTGTGCACGCACTGGCCGAACTCGGGATACTGCGCGCCCTCGGGCAGGAAGGGCGCGCGAATGTTCTTGTTGGACGGCCGCCAGGTGGCTCCCGCGTCGTCGCTGCGGAAGAACCCCACGGCGGAGGCGGCGACCCCGATGCGCCGCGGGTCGGAGGGGTGCGGGATCACGGTGTGGAGGCACAGGCCGCCGCCGCCCGGCTGCCACTGGGGCCGGGTGGGGTGGTCCCACAGGCCGTCGACCATGGTGTAGGTGGCTCCGCGGTCCTCCGACCGGAACAGCGCGGCGGGCTCGGCGCCCGCCCAGACCACGTCGGGCTCGGACGGCGACGGCTGCAGTTGCCAGACCCGGGCCAGCGCGGTCGCGGTGCGCTCGGGGAAGGCGACCGGCGGGGTCGTCGCCTCCTCCCAGGTCTCGCCGAGGTCGTCGGACCACATCACCGACGGGCCGAAGTGGCCGTACTCGATGCCGGCGAGCAGGCGGGGCGTGCTCCCCCGCGTGTCGATCGCGACCGAGTGGATCCCGATCGAGGAGAATCGCACGGGCTCGACCTCGAACGAGCCGCCGTCCGAGGAGCGCGCGAGGAACAATCCTTTGCGAGTGCCGATCGCGAGCAGTGCGGTCATATGTCCTCCCTGTGCTGATTTCGATTATGTTTTCGATTCGAATCCTGCCAGGAAACCATCCACGTCGCGCGCCGTTCCGGTCAAGCCTCGCTCCTCACCGTGTGGTTCTGCTGTCGGGTCGCTCTGCATCGGGTCACGGTGGATGCGCGCGAGCGGCACCCCCGACAACTGCAGGCGCCGTACCGTCTCGTCGACCATCGCGGGCGGTCCGCAGACGTACGCCTCGTGGTCGGCCCAGGAGTGGAACCTCTCGACCACGTCGGGGAGCCGGCCGCGCATCCCGTCGTAGCCCGGGTCGTCGGACACCACCGGCACGACCCGCAGCCAGGGGAAGGCGGCCTCCATCCTCACCAGGTCCGGCATGTCGTACAGATCGGACGCGCGCCGGACGCCGAACAGCAGGTGGATGTTCGGGCGGTCGCCGGAGGCGATGACGTGCTCGATGACGGCCTTGAGCGGCGCGAGGCCGGTGCCGCCGGCGACGCAGAGGAGGTCGCGGTCCGACTCGGGCGGCGTCATCGTCCCCACCGGCGGGCCGAGCAGGAGCTGGTCGCCGATGCGGGTGTGGCGGACCAGCGCCGTGCTCACCCAGCCGCCCGGCACGGCGCGCACGTGCAGGCGGAGCGTGCCGTCCAGGCGGGGCGCATTGGCGATGGAGAACCGTCGCCACACCCGTGGCCACCTGGCCGTCTGGACCGTGACGTACTGCCCGGGGACGAAGTCCATGCGCTCCGAGGGCCGCAGCGTGAGCACCGAGATGTCCCGGGTGCGCGGCTCGTGGTCGATCACCTCCGCCAGCCACCAGGCGGGCGTGGTCTCCCCGGCGGCGGCGTCGATCATTATCTGCGCCGCCATGGCGTACGCCTCGGTCCAGGCGGCCTCGATCTCGTCGGTCCAGATCTCGGCGGCGAAATGCCGGATCGTGGCGAGAAGAGCGCTCCCCACGGCTCTGTAGTGGTCGGGGGACACGCCGTACTTGCGATGGTCCCGCCCGAGCTGGGCGAGATAGGACTCCAGCCCCTCAGGGCTGTCGAGCATCCAGACGACCCTCGTGAGCGCGGTGAAGAGCCGGTCGCGCTGCACCTCCATGCCCGGCGGGAACATGCCCCGCAGGTGCGGGCAGTGCGTGAACAGTCGCCCATAGAAGTACCCGGCGGCCTTCGCCGCGACGGGCTCGACGGCCGAGAAGCTCTCCTTGACGAGGCGTGGATTCAGCGGCATCAGTTGTGTCCCACCCTAGGGACCGGAAACGTGCTCCGGTCTGTCGATCCACCTCCCTGACGGCTCCGGGTGACGAGCGCCGGCGGCCCCGGCTCGACCGATCGCTCAACCGGGAGTGTTCCACTCGCTCTCGGGCGTCACAACCGATTCCCCACAAGGCAACCGACTGCGAACACTTCGTTATTTTTCGTGACCCCCATCTCTGTGACTGGTGTGACTGATGTGAAAACTGACAAAAAGGAAATAGATCTGCGCCATGATGGGCCTGCCTGCTCGCACACCCCCAGGAGATGGCAATGGCGCGTCCCATCGTCGGCATCACCACCTATCTCGAGGCTGCGCGCTGGGGCACATGGGTCCGTGAGGCGGCGCTCTCGCCCCAGGCGTACGCGCGGGCGGTGGAGAAGGCGGGCGGCGCGCCCGTCCTGCTGCCGCCGCTGAGCCCCGTGTCCGCCGGCGACTACGTGCGGCGCCTGGACGCGGTCATCCTCGCCGGGGGCGTGGAGGTCGATCCGGTGCTGTACGGCGAGGTCGCGGCGGGGGAGCCGGACGACGACGGGCTTGGCGGGCCGCAGCCCCAGCGCGACCGGTTCGAGACCGCGCTGGCGCAGGCGGCGGTGGAGGCGGAGGTGCCTCTGCTGGCGATCTCGCGCGGCATGCACGTGCTCAACGTCGCCCAGGGAGGCACGCTGATCACATCGTTGCGGGAGGCCGTCGGCCACGACCGTCACGAGACGGCCGCGCACGTGGTCACCGTCAGCGTGTCGAGCAAGGTCGGCAAGGCCGTGGGCGACCGCGCGGAGGTGACCGGCGCGCACCGCCGGGCCGTCCGGCGGCTCGGCAGCGGCCTGATCGCGGTGGCGTGGGCCGACGACCAGATCGTCGAGGCCGTCGAGCTCCAGGGGCACCGGTTCGCGGTCGGCGTCCAGTGGCACCCCGAGCGCGGCGCGGACAACCGCCTGGTCGAGGCCCTGGTGGACGCGGCCCGTCCCTGAGCCGTACCGGCGGGGAGAGCGCGCCGCGGCCGCTTCGGCGGTTGTGTCGGCGGGCGCTGTTACTGTGCCGGGCATGGCGTTGCATCCCCAGGCGGAGGCCTATCTCAAGCTCTTCCCCTCAGATCTCGGCATGGACCTCGCCTCCCTCACCCGTGAGCAGATCGCCCGGCTGCGGTCCCTCGACGGGGTGATGGAGCAGCGCGGGTCGCGGATCGACCTGCCGGTGGTCAGGGACGAGACGGCGGCCGGGGTGCCGGTCCGGATCTACCGCCCGGAGCCGGGCGAGCATCCGCTGCCGGTGCTCGTCTACTTCCACGGCGGCGGCTGGGTCTTCGGCAGCGTCGAGCGCAACGACGCCCTCGGCCGCGACTTCGCCCGCAGGACCGGAGCGGTCGTCGTCTCGGTGGACTACCGCCTCGCGCCCGAGCACCCGTTCCCCGCGGCCGCCGAGGACGCCTTCGCAGTGGTCCGCGACGTCCACGCCCGCCCCGCCTTCTACGGCGCGGACGCGCGCAGGGTGGCGGTCGTCGGCGACAGCGCCGGGGGCAACCTCGCGGCGGTGACGGCCTGGCTGGCGAGAGACGCCGGGCTCCGCCTCGCCCACCAGGCGCTGATCTGTCCCGTCATCGACGTCGCGGCCGACACCCCCAGCTACCGGACGTACGGGAAGGGGTTCGGGCTCGACGCGGCGGAGATGAGGTGGTTCATCGAGCAGTACGCGGGCGGCGCCGACCCCCGCGACCCCCGTCTCGCGCCGATCCACCTGCCGGACAAGTCGGGCCTGGCGCCCGCGACGGTGATCACGGCGGAGTGCGACCCGCTGTGCGACGAGGGGGTGGCCTACGCGCGGGCGCTGGCCGAGGCGGGCGTCCCCGTGGAGCAGCGCTGCTTCGAGGGGGCGCTCCACGGCTTCCTCGGCCTGCCCGGGTTCTTCGACCAGGCGCTGGAGGGCCGCGACTTCCTCGCCGCCAGGATCAGGGAATCCCTGGCCGCGGCGCCGTAAGGGAATACGCGACGCCGAAATTCGGCGGGGGCTGGCGGTCAGAAGCTCCTGGGCAGGCCGAGCACCTGGGTGGCCAGGTGGTTGAGCAGCAGTTCCTCGGTGACCGGCGCGATCCGGCCGATCCTGGCGTCGGCCAGCAGGCGTGCGACGGGGTATTCCAGCGAGTACGCCATGCCCCCGTGGGTCTGGAACGCGGCGTCGGCGGCCTCCCACGCGGCCTGCGAGGCCGTCAGCTTGGCGATGTTCGCCTCAGTGCCGCAGGGTAGGCGGTTGTCGAACGACCAGGCCGCCTTGTACAGCATCAGCCTGGCCAGCTCGATCTTGGCCTTGACCTGCGCCAGCGGGAACGCGATGGCCTGGTTGGCCCCGATGGGCCGGCCGAAGACCTCTCGCTGCTTCGCGTAGTCCACGCCCACCCGCAGCGCCACCTCGGCTCCGCCGAGCGCGCTGGCCGCCAGCAGGATCCGCTCGGGATTCAGCACGTCCCACAGCACGGCCGCCCCCCGGTCCACCTCGCCGAGGACGCTGGAGGCGGGCAGCCGCAGGTCGTCGATGAAGACCATGTTGGACGGCGTGGTGTTGGCGCCCATCTTGGGGATCGGCCGGTAGGACAGCCGCCCCGCCGCCACCGCCTCCGGCACGTTCACCAGGAACACCGTCAGCCCGTCACTGCGCGGCCTGGCCTGCGCCGCCGGGATCGTCCGGGTGACGAGCAGCATCCAGGTGGCCCGCTGGACTCCGGTGATCCAGATCTTCTGGCCGTTGACGACGAAGTCGTCGCCGTCCCTGCGGGCGAAGGTCGAGATCGCCAGGGAGTTGGACCCGGCGTCGGGCTCGGTCAGCGCGAAGCAGGTCTCGATCTGTCCGGTCGCCAGCTTCGGCAGCAGCGCGGCCCTCTGCTCGGCCGAGCCGTGCCTGGCCAGCGTGAGCGCCCCGAACCCCGGCGTCAGCACGTACATGAACGCCGAACCGCCGGCGGAGCCGGAGGCCGACAGGGTCTCGGTGGCCACGGCCAGCTCCAGCAGGCCCTGTCCGGCTCCGCCGTGCTCCTCGGGCACGGCCAGGCCGAGCCAGCCGCCCTTGGCGAGTTCGGCCCACACCTCCTCGGGCCAGCGTTTGTCCGATTCGCAGCGCTGCCAGTAGTCGATGTCGTACCGCGAGCAGATGGCCGCGATGCCCCGGCGCACCGCCTGCGCGCTCTCCGGCAGCGTGAAGTCCATGCCCGCCACTCTAGAACGCCGTTCGGCGGGCTGCGAGATCACCGGCGGGGGCGGCGCGCGTGGTAGACGAAGGCGGGCGGCAGGTTCCGCCACACCGTGCGCCCGGCCACCACCTCCTCGAACGCCTCGCCCAGCCTGCGGCGGAACCGCAGGGCCGCGGGCAGGGCGCGGGCGTGGACGTAGGAGAACGTCGTGAACGCGCCCTCCGGGGCGAGTGAGGCGACCACGGCCCGCAGCAGGTCCGCCTGGTGGGCGGGGGGAAACGCCGCCCAGGGCAGCCCGCTCACGATCACGTCGGCGGCGGCCACGCCCCGGCCGGCGAGGAGCTCGGGCAGCCGCGCCGCGTTGTCGACCACGAGCTCCACCCCCGGATAGCGGGCGCCAAGGTGGCCGGCCAGCCGCGGATTGATCTCCACAGCCAGGTGCCGCCCCCGCCCGCCGATGCGGCGCTGGATCTCGGCGGTGAAGGGGCCCGTGCCCGGACCCAGCTCGACCACGACGGGGTCGCCGCGCTCCGGCACCGGCACGCACACCGCCTCCGACAACCGCCGTGAGCTGGGCGCGACCGCTCCGGTGACGGCGGGGGAGCGCAGGAACTGCCCGAAGAAGATCGTTGTCTCTCCTGTCATGGGGCCGAGGCTAGGGCCACGCCACCGCTCGGTTCGCCCGCCGTCCGGACCGACCTGGTGGCCGGATGGTTCAGCGCGTACGGCCACTTGGCGTACGGAAGCGGCCAGAAGGAGGGGAAGGCGTCCTCCCGGCGGAGGATCGGCTCTCACGCGGGCGGGCGGTAGCGTTCCCGTATGCGGTGGCCATCGACGCGCCGGCTCGTTCCCCAGCGTCCCCTCACTGGCGGGCCTTTCGCGCTCTCGCGCGGCACGGCCCTCGACATCGGCCTGGCGGTGGGCGGGACCGGGCTCGACGTGCTCGTCAGCGCCGGTTCCTGGAGCGGCGGGAGCGGCCCGGCCCCGGCGTGGGTGGGAACGGGCTTCGCCCTGCTGGCCGGGCTGCCGATGGGCCTGGTGCGCCGATGGCCCGGCCCCGTGGCCGTCTACCTGTCCGTGCTGCTGGTGGTGTGCGACCAGATCGGCGCGTTCACCGTCAACACCCTCCAGGTCCTGCTGCCGATCTCGGTGGGCGTGCTGGCCAGGTCGCGCGGCTGGGGCTGGACGGCGCCGGTCGCCGTGCTCGCCTCCGCCGCGACCGCCGTGAACCTCGCCGATCCCGGCATCGCCCTCACGAGCAACACCTGGTTCTACTCCGTCGGACTGATCGCGGCCCCGGTGCTGATCGGCCGCTACCTGCGCGGTCAGGAGGGGCGCCGCAAGGAGGATCCCGCGCCGCTGCTCGACCTGCTGCTCGCCGGCGGCGGGGTGGCGCTGTCGGTGCTGACCACCTGGCCGTACTGGCACGGCGGCGAGCCGCCCGTGTGGGCGGTCGCGCTCGGGGTGATGCTCGCGGGGCTCGCGCTGGGCGTCGTGCGGCACCTGCCCGGCGCTGTGCTGCTGCTGGAGAGCCTCGCGCTGGTCGTGGCCGACCACTACGTCCCGAGGGCCGGCAACAGCCTGCAACTGCTCGCCCTGGTGGCCCTCGGCGTGTTCGCGACCCGCGCCGCCTGGCCCTGGGTCGCCGCGGCGTACGCCCTGACCTGCTCGGTCGCCGCGATCGTGGTCGTGGACGACCCCGGCGACATCACCCTGTTCCGGGTGGTGGCGCTGATGACGATGGTGACCGCGCCCGTGGCGATCGGCCGGTACGTCGGCGTGCGGCAGGCCCAGGCCAGGCACGCCGCCGAGCTGGCCGCGGAGCGGGACAGGGCCGGCCGGCTCGCCGAGCGGGAGCGGATCGCCCGCGAGGTCCACGACATCGTGGCCCACCATGTGGGGGCGATGGTGCTGCGGGCGAGCGCGGCGCAGTACGCGGGGGCCGGCGGCCCGGCCGCCGAGGCGCTGTCCGACATCAGGGACACCGGCCACCGCGTGCTTGAGGACCTGCGCGGCCTGCTGGCCGTGCTGCGCGACCCGGACGAGGCGCTGGGCTCCGACCTCACGCTCGCGAACATGCTGGCCGACCCCGGCGACGTGCTGCGCGACGCCGTGTCCCGGATGTCGGCGGCCGGCCTGCGCGTGGACCTGCGTCTCGCGCCCGAGGTGGAACGGGCCCCGCTGGTGGTGCGGGCCTCGGCGGCGAGGATCGTCCAGGAGGGGCTGACGAACGTGCTCAAGCACGCCGGGCCGGGGGCCCGGGCGGAGGTCGACGTGGGGATACGCCCGGACGCGCTCACGGTCGAGGTGCGCAACGGCCCCGGCACGTCCCGTCCCCCGGACGTCCTGCCCTCCCACGGCCAGGGCATCGCGGGCATGCGGGAGCGGGCCCGCGCCTCGGCGGGCACGTTACCGCGGGCCCGGCCGAGGGCGGCGGCTGGCGGCTGGCCGCCTCACTGCCGGTGCCGCGTGAGAGCCGGTCGGAGTGCCGCATGACGGGGAGGTTCGCGTGATCCGCGTCGTGGTCGCCGACGACCAGGCGCTGGTGCGGGCGGGCGTCCGGATGATGCTGGAGGCGGCCGGCGGCATTGAGGTGTGCGGGGAGGCCGCCGACGGGGCCGAGGCCGTACGGCTGGCCGAGCGGCACCGTCCCGACGTGGTGCTGATGGACCTGCGGATGCCGCGCGTCGACGGACTGGAGGCCACCCGCAGGATCCTCGCCGCCCAGCCGTCCGCCCGGATCGTCGTGCTCACCACCTTCTCCGAGGACGAGAACCTCTACGCCGCGCTGGGCGCGGGCGCGCTCGGGTTCCTGGTCAAGGACGACCCGCCCGCCCGGATGGTCGAGTCGGTGCGGCGGGCCGCGACGGGAGACCCTCCGCTCGCGCCGTCGGTGCTGCGGCGCGTCGTCGAACGGGCCCTCGCGGCCGAGCGGCAGGCGGCGCCGCTTCCGCCGGGCCTCACCGAGCGCGAGGCGCAGGTGCTCACCCTGGTCGGGGTCGGCCTGTCCAACGCCGAGATCGCCGACCGGCTGCACGTGGGGGTCACGACGGTCAAGAGCCATGTCGCCGCGCTCATCGACAAGCTGGAGCTGCGCAACCGCACTCAGGCGGCGGTCATGGCGCACCGGTTCGGCTTGGTCGACACCGGGTTCAAGCCCGTGGCTCCTGCCCGGAGCGACCGGGAGGGCGGCATGTAGGGTCTGGGGCGTGAACGCTGCCGAGGACCGGATCTGGACGGTGCCCAACCTGCTGAGCGCCCTGCGGCTGCTCGGCGTCCCCGTCTTCCTCTGGCTGGTGCTCGGCCCTCACGCCGACGGGTGGGCCATCGCGCTGCTGGCGCTGGCCGGCTTCAGCGACTGGCTCGACGGCAAGCTCGCCCGCGCCTGGAACCAGATCAGCAGGCTGGGCCGGCTCATCGACCCGCTCGCCGACCGGCTCTACATCCTCGCCACCCTGCTCGGCCTGGTGCTGCGGGGCGCCGTCCCCTGGTGGCTGGCGCTCGCGGTGCCGCTGCGCGACGTGCTGCTGCTGTGGATGCCGCCCGTGCTGCGGCGGCACGGGTACGGCCCGGCGCTGCCCGTCCACTTCCTCGGCAAGGCCGGCACCGCCGCCCTGATGTACGCCTTCCCGCTGCTGTTCCTCGCCTCGCACGAGGGATGGTACGCCGAGATTGCCGCGATCTTCGGATGGGCCTTCGCCATCTGGGGAACTGGTCTGTATTGGTGGGCGGGGGTGTTGTATGTCGTACAGGTGCGCCAGCTAACGAAGGGGTGACCCGTGAAGGCCGTCGTCATGGCGGGCGGGGAGGGGACACGGCTGCGGCCGATGACCGCGAACCAGCCCAAGCCCCTGCTCCCCATCATCAATCGGCCGATCATGGAGCATGTGCTCCGGCTGCTCAAGCGGCACGGGTTCACCGAGACCGTGGTGACCGTGCAGTTCCTGGCCGCGCTGATCCGCAACTACTTCGGCGACGGCGACGAGCTGGGCATGACCCTCCACTACGCCACCGAGGAGATCCCCCTCGGCACGGCCGGCAGCGTGAAGAACGCCGCCGACAAGCTCCGCGACGACCGCTTCCTGGTCATCTCCGGGGACGCGCTCACCGACATCGACCTGACCGACATGCTCCGCTTCCACCGCGAGAACCGGGCGCTGGTCACCATCGGGCTCAAGCGCGTGCCCAACCCGCTGGAGTTCGGGATCATCATCGTGGACGACAACGGCCGCATCCAGCGCTTCCTGGAGAAGCCCACCTGGGGCCAGGTGTTCTCCGACACGGTCAACACCGGCATCTACATCATGGAGCCGTCGGTCCTCGACGAGATCGCCCCCGGCCAGTCGGTCGACTGGTCGTCCGACGTCTTCCCCGACATGCTCGAACGGGGCTGCCGGCTGTTCGGCTACGTGGCCGAGGGCTACTGGGAGGACGTCGGCACGCACGAGAGCTACCTCAAGGCCCAGGCCGACGTGCTGGAGGGCAAGGTCAAGGTCGACTTCGACGCGTTCGAGCTGGCTCCGGGCGTGTGGGCCGCCGAGGGCGCCTCGGTGGACCCCGAGGCCGTGCTCAAGGGCCCCCTCTACATCGGCGACTACGCCAAGGTCGAGGCCGGCGCCGAACTGCGGGAGTACACGGTGCTCGGCAGCAACGCCGTCGTCAAGGAGGGCGCCTTCCTCCACCGCGCCGTGGTCAGCGACAACGTGTACGTCGGCCCCGCCGCCCACCTGCGCGGCTGCGTGATCGGCAAGAACACCGACGTGATGACCGGCGCGAGGATCGAGGAGAACGCCGTCGTCGGCGACGAGTGCGTCATCGAGGCCGAGGCGTACGTCTCCTCCGGCGTGAAGATCTACCCGTTCAAGACGATCGAGGCGGGCACGGTCGTCAACACCAGCGTCATCTGGGAGTCGCGCGGCCAGCGCAGTCTGTTCGGCCCCCGCGGGGTGTCCGGGCTGGTCAACGTCGAGATCACCCCGGAGCTGTGCGTACGGCTGGCCAGCGCGTACGCCACGACGCTGCGCAAGGGCGACACCGTCGTCACCTCCCGCGACGCCTCGCGCGCGGCCCGGGCGCTCAAGCGAGCGGTGATCAGCGCGCTGAACTCCAGCGCGATCAACGTGGTCGATCTGGAGGCCGCCGCCCTGCCGGTCGCCAGGTTCAACACCTCACGGGAGAACGTCCGGGGCGGCATCGCCGTGCGCACCACGGCGGGCGACCCCCAGAGCGTCGACATCGTGTTCATGGACGAGACGGGGGCCGACCTGTCCCAGGCGGCCCAGCGCAAGCTGGAGCGGGTCTTCTCCCGGCAGGAGTACCGCCGGGCCTTCCCCGGCGAGATCGCCGAGCTGACCTTCCCGGCCCGCGCCGTCGACACGTACGCGCGGGAGCTGCTGGCCTGCATCGACATGTCCGGGGTGAAGGACGCCGAGATGAAGGTCGTGGTCGACTGCGCGGGCGGCACCTCCTCGCTCGTGCTGCCGAGCCTGCTGGGCCGGGCCGGGGTCGACGTGCTCACCGTGAACAACCGCCTCGACGACGCCTCGCCGACCGAGACGCTCGCCGAGCGCCGCCGCGACCTGCAGCGCCTGGCGGAGCTGGTGGCCTCGGCGCGGGCCGCCTTCGGCGTACGGTTCGACCCGGTGGGGGAGCGCGTGTCCCTCGTGGACGAGATGGGCCAGCTGATCAGCGAGGAGCGGGCCCTGCTCGTCGTGCTCGACCTGGTGGCGGCCGAGCGCCGGGGCGGCCGGGTGGCCCTGCCGGTCACGACGACCCGGGTGGCGGAGATGGTGTGCCGCTTCCACGGCGTGCAGGTCGACTGGACGGCCACCAGCCTCGACACGCTTACGCGGTCGGCCCGGCATCCCGACACGATCTTCGCGGGCGACGGGAAGGGCGGCTTCATCGTCCCGGAGTTCGCGCCCACCGTGGACGGCCTGGCGGTGTTCCTGCGTCTGCTCGGCCTGGTCGCGCGCACCCGGCTGTCGCTCAGCCAGATCGACGCCCGCATCCCGGAGGCCAAGCTGCTCAAGCGGACCGTTCCCACGCCCTGGGCGCACAAGGGGGCCGTGATGCGCTCGGTCGTCGAGGCGGCCGAGGGCCACCGCCTGGACACCACCGACGGCGTCCGCGTCGTGGAGGACGACGGGAGCTGGGCCCTCGTCCTGCCCGACCCCGCCGAGGCCGTCACCCACCTGTGGGCGGAGGGCCACGACATGGACACCGCCCAGGCACTCCTGGAGCGCTGGGCCCGCGTCGTCGAACAAGCAGCGGGTGCTAGATGACATTGAACCTCCGCTGGCTGTAGCGTTGGTCAGTCCGCGCCCAGCCGCGGTCTTGACCTTTGTGCCTGATCAGCGTAAGTTGCGGCATTCGCAGTTTGAGCTAGTCCTAGAGCAAGTCGTGAGAGAGGCCGAGCCGTTCGATGCCCAGCGTCTACTGCACGCAGTGCGGTCATGCCAACCCCGAGGATGCCCGTTTCTGCTCACGATGCGGTTCGCCGCTGAGCGCTCCGGCGCCCGTCGCAGCCGACACCACCTCGACGATCTCACTTGAGGCGCTTGAGGCGGAGACGGGCCAGACGCTTCTGCCGGACAGGGCCTCGGTCGAGCAGTTGCCGCCCGGCACGGCTCTTCTGGTGGTCATGCGGGGTCCGAACGCGGGGAGCCGATTTCTGCTCGACAGCGACCTCACTACGGCGGGTCGCCACCCGGAAAGCGACATTTTCCTGGACGATGTGACCGTGTCCAGGAGGCACGTGGAGTTCTACCGGCGCGGCGGCCAGTTCACCGTGCGTGACGTGGGCAGCCTCAACGGCAGCTACGTCAACCGGGAGCGCATCGAGGAGTCCCCCTTGCAGGGCGGCGACGAGGTGCAGATCGGCAAGTTCCGGCTGGTGTTCCTCACGCGTGGTCCCGGAGGGCTGTGATCGGTGAGGAGGAGGAGTCATGAGCGCGCAGGCCGTACGGGCGTTCATGAGCATCGGGGAGGTGCTCGCCCTGCTGCAGGTCGAGTTCCCGGACGTGACCGTCTCCAAGATCCGGTTTCTGGAGGGTGAGGGGCTGATCGAGCCCCAGCGGAGCCCGTCGGGCTACCGCAAGTTCACCTACAACGACGTCGAGCGCCTGCGGTACATCCTGCGTGCGCAGCGTGACCAGTACCTGCCGCTCCGTGTGATCAAGGATCAGCTGGACGAGCAGGCGGCCCGTCCGCACGCGGTGTCCGCCGGCGCCCCGCCCGTACGTCTCAGCCGGGAGGAGCTCATCGAGGCCGCCGGCATCGACGAGGAGACCCTGACCGAGATGGAGAGCTTCGGTCTGGTCGCGGCCGTGGCACGCCGCTACGACGGGGAGGCGCTGGAGATCGCGCGCAGCGTGGGGGCGCTGGCGCGGTTCGGCCTGCGGGCGCGGCACCTGAGGGCGGTCCGCGCCGTGGTGGAGCGGGAGACCGGTCTCATCGAGCAGGCGGTGGCCCCGCTGCTTCGGCGCAAGGCGCCGGGGGCGATCGCGGAGGCGGACGAGACCGCCCGGGAGATCTCCGGACTTCTCCAGGAACTGCACAATGCATTACTGCGTGGGAGTGTTCGCGGCGTTCTGGGGCGGTGACCGGCACATCCGCACCTCCGTGGGTGTTACGTTGAATGCCTGGTGATATGCCGCGACGCTTGAGACGGAGCCGCCCGTGTTGCAGATGGAGGTCGTGGGGGTTCGCGTTGAGATGCCCACCAACCAGCCGATCGTTCTCCTGAAGGAGACGAGCGGTGATCGGTACCTGCCGATCTGGATCGGGATGACCGAGGCGACCGCCATCGCGCTGGCCCAGGCGGAGGAGCCCCCGCCCCGGCCGCTCACCCACGACTTGTTCCGTGACGTTCTTGAGGCCCTGGGGGTGCGGTTGCGCACCGTCAACATCGTCGCGCTCCGCGATGGCATCTTCTTCGCCGATCTGGTCTTCTCCAACGGTGTGGAGGTCAGCGCCCGTCCTTCGGACTCGATCGCGCTGGCGTTGCGTACGGGTGCGACGATTTACGCGAGTGAGGACGTGATCCAGGAGGCGGGCGTGAGCATGCCCGACGACCAGGAAGACGAAGTGGAGAAGTTTCGCGAGTTCCTGGACAAAATCACACCGGAAGACTTCGGCCGGGCGGGCTGACGTGCCGGACGATTTCGGGAGATTACGCTTCACGACGCGCCGGACGGGGTCGTTGACTGACGATGGCCCCGGTCCTACGGTGCAAGGGAAACCACGGTTGTAATTCACGAACCCCCAGATCAGACCGTGGGATGAGAGAAAGCCGGAGGTCCGCAGTGGCGGTCAGCAGCGGCGAGGGTAAGTCGGCCGGCCAGCACGACCCGGTTCGGCAGGCGGCGCGCGAGCGCGCCGGCGAACAGGGCCTGCTGTTCGACGAGCAGCCGACGGCGCTGCCTCAGGGCATCGGATACCGCGGGCCCACGGCGTGTGCCGCGGCCGGGATCACCTACCGGCAGCTCGACTACTGGGCCCGGACCGAGCTGGTGCTCCCGACGATAAGGGCCGCCCAGGGATCCGGGTCCCAGCGACTGTACAGCTTCCGCGACATCCTCGTCCTGAAGGTCGTCAAACGTCTTCTGGACACGGGGGTCTCCCTCCAGCAGATACGCACCGCCGTACAGCATCTGCGCGACCGCGGCGTCAACGACCTGGCCCAGATCACCTTGATGAGCGACGGCGTGAGCGTCTACGAGTGCACGAGCGCCGACGAGGTGATCGATCTGCTGCAGGGCGGCCAGGGCGTGTTCGGCATCGCGCTCGGGCGGGTGTGGCGGGAGGTCGAGGGATCGCTGGCCGAGCTTCCGGGTGAGCGCGCGGAGGCCGCTCCGGATGCGGAGGGGGACCATCCGTCGGACGAGCTGGCCCGCCGGAGAAAGGCCCGCAGGACCGGCTGAGCGGATGCCGCGGCGATCACCGGGCTCGAACGGTCAGGCACGCGCGCCGGGCCTGGCCGGGGGCAGGTCGAACTCGTCGTTACGCATGCGCAGCAGGGCGACGGACGCGCCGGCGAAGCCCACGGCCGTGATCAGCAGGCCGACGCCCGACGCGGTGTGACCGGGCATGAACGGATGGGTGAACCCGCCGGCTGCGAGCAGAAGGCCCATCCAGGCCGGCGCCGCGCCGCCGCGCCACAGCGCGAGGCCGAGCAGTAGCAGGCCGACGACGATGCCCACGATGAACAGCAGGCTCGCCACCAGCTGTACGGGGTCGTCCTCGAGCGCGTTCTGAATCCTCGCCATGGTCGCCACGTCGAAGTGCCTGGTCACTGTCAGGTACGCGAGGTCGTCGCCGCCGCGGATCAAGGGGAAGCCGGCCAGGTCGCCGAGCAGCGCGAGGAGGACGCCCGCCGTGGTGAGCCTGGGAGCGCCGCGACGGGCCACCCAGGCCACGGCGAAGGTGGCCGGGATCAGCCCGACCAGGAACGGCAGGGCGAACCATCGGATCACGCCCGCGGCCTGCTCGTGGGCCGCGTACGCCGCGACCGTGGCCTCGAACGACTCGCCGCCGTCCACGGGGCTGAACAGGTAGTGGAGACCCATGCCGAGCATGGGGAGCGGGGCGACGACGGCGAGCAGCACCCGCCAGAAGCCGCGCACGTCCCGCGGTGGTTTCTGCGGGGTGGCGGCGCGGGCGTCGATGGTCGGCTGCATGATGATCCTCCGAGAGTCCGGGAGCTGTCCGATCGAGTCCGAGGATGGGCCCGGACCGCTCCCTTCGTCGTGGGGGCATGGTCCCGATTCCGGTCCCATGCTCCCCGTGATCCGGGAGCACGCTCCTATGGCCGATGGGAGCGCCGGGGTCCGATGATGAGCGCATGGCAGTCAGGCGGGCCGGTCCGGTCGCGGTGCTCATCCTCACGGCCGTCGTGGTGGCGGCGGCGTGGGTGTCGTGGTTCCTCGGCGGGTTCACCTTCGCCGACGCGGCCGACGACTCCTACCTGCTGACCAACAGCGTCCAGGCGCTGACCTTCACCGCGTTCGGCGCGCTGGTGCTCGCCCACCGCCCCGGGCACCGCATCGGGCTGCTGTTCGTGGCGTACGGCGCCTGTTACACGCTGAGCGTGGCCTGCCTCGGGCTGATCACCGACGCGGTCGGGCTGCCGGAGGGGTGGGCGCGGGCGGTCGAGCTGTTCGGCATCACCGTGTGGATCCCGGCGCCGGCCGTCTGTCTTCCGCTGATCGTCCAGTTGTTTCCCGACGGCAGGACGCTGTCGCGGCGCTGGCGGCCGCTGGCCGTCGCGACCCTCGCCGTCCTGCCGCTCACGCCCACCCTGACCCTGCCCGTGGTGGCCGGGCTGGCGGGGGACGGGCCGGCCACGGGGGAGCCGATGCTGCCCGTCGTCGCGGGTGAGGTCTCCCAGCGGCTGATTCCGGTGTTCGCCGCCGCCGACGCGCTGGTGCTGCTGGCCTCTCTCTGCGCGCTCGTCCTGCGCGTCCGCCGGTCCCGCGGGGTGCCACGGCTGCAGCTGATGTGGCTGCTGTGGGCGGTGGGACTGTTCGCCGCGCTCAACGCGCAGCGGATCGTGACGACCGACGGGCCGGTGTTGTTCCTGCTGACCCTGCCGCTGATCCCGGCCGCGGCCACGGTGGCGATCCTGCGCCACGGGTTGTACGACATCGAGCTGATCGTCAACCGGTCGCTGGTGTACGGGGTGCTCACGCTCGGCGTCGTGCTGGCCTACCTGGGCATCGTCGCGGGGCTGTCCGCGCTGGCGCGGGACCGGCTGTCGGCCACCCCGCTGATCGCGACCGCGGTCGTCGCGCTCGCCTTCGCGCCCGCCCGCTCGGCCGTGCAGTCCGCGGTGGACCGGGTCATGTACGGCCAGCGCCGCGATCCTGCGGCGGCCGCCGCCCGGGTCGGCCTGCGGCTCGGCACCGGCCTGGACGGGGTCTTGCGTGCCGTGTGCGAGGCGCTGCGGCTGCCGTACGCCGCGGTCAGCTCCGACGGGCGGCTGGTCGCGACGTACGGCCGGGCGCCGCGGCTGCGGCACACCGTGCCGCTGGAGGTGGCCGGCGGGCCGCCCGCGGACCTGCTCGTCGGGCTGCGGGCGGGGGAGAGCCGGCTGTCCGGCGCGGACCGGCGGGCCCTGGGACTGCTGGCCGCCCCGGTCGGCCTGGCCCTGCAGGCGGTGCGTCTGTCGGAGCAACTGGGCGAGTCCCGCACGCGCATCGTGGCCGCGCGGGAGGAGGAACGCCGGCGGCTGCGCCGCGATCTGCACGACGGCCTCGGCACCGTGCTCACCGCGGTGACGCTCAAGGCCGACGCGGCCCACAATCTGCGTCACACCGACCCCGAGCGGAGCGGGCGGCTCCTGCTCGACCTGCGCGCCGACCTGACTGCCGCGATCGCCGACATCCGCCGGCTCGTCTACGATCTGCGCCCGCCCGACCTCGACGAGCTCGGACTGCTGGGCGCGCTGCGCCAGCGCGCCCAGCAATCCTGGCGCCGCGAGCACGCCGGGTGCGTGGTCACGGTCGACGCCCCGGACGACCTGCCGCCGCTGCCCGCCGCGGTGGAGGTGGCCGCCTATCGCATCGCCACCGAGGCGGTCACCAACGCGCTGCGCCACGGCGGGGCGACGGCGTGCCGGGTCTCCCTGCGCGCCGATCACGCCCTGCACGTTGAGGTGAGCGACAGCGGCTCCGGGGGCGCCGGAGCGTGGCCGCACGGCGTCGGCCTGCGATCCATGCACGAGCGGGCCGGAGAACTGGGCGGTACGCTCACCGCCGGCCCCACCGACCGCGGCGGCCGCGTCCACGCCCGCCTTCCACTGGAGCAGACATGAGCGACGGGGAACCGATCAGGATCGTCGTCGTCGACGACCACCCGCTGATGCGGGAAGGCCTGCGTGCCCTGGTGACGTCGCTACCGGACATCGAGGTGGTGGGCGAGGCCGGCGACGGCGACGCCGCCCGCCGTGAGGTGCAGCTCACGCGCCCCGACGTCGTGGTCATGGACCTGCACATGCCGGGCGTCAACGGGGTGGAGGCCACCAAGGCCATCGTGCGCGCCGTGCCCGCCACCCGGGTGCTCGTGCTCACGATGTTCGAGGACGACGAGTCGGTGTTCGCGGCGATGCGCGCCGGAGCCTTCGGATACCTGGTCAAGGGCGCGAAGCAGGAGGAGATCGTCCGGGCGGTCCGCTCGGTCGCGGCCGGACACGCCGTCTTCGGCCCGAGCGTGGCCCGCCGGATCATCGACTTCTTCGCCGTCGGGGCCTCCCGCGCGCCGGCCCCGGAGCCCTTTCCCGAGCTCACCGCGCGTGAACGGGAGGTCCTCGACCTCATCGCGGCGGGACGGTCCAACCCCGCGATCGCCCGGCATCTGGCCATCAGCGGCAAGACGGTGAGCAACCACATCACCACCATCTTCGCCAAGCTGGCGGTCGCCGACCGGGCCGAGGCCATCGTCCGCGCCCGCCAGGCCGGTCTCGGCGCCGATCTCGAGCAGGGTGCGAGTCGGGCCGATCCGGGGTAGCCGGTAGAGTGGGAACGGCCGACGACCTCGTGCGGGAGAGACCCCTGGCATTTCAGGGGCGCCGAAGGAGCAAACCTCCCCGGAATCTCTCAGGCATCCGTACCGCACGGACGAGGCGACTCTGAAAAGCAGGCCCGCCGGCCAGGCGGCGCCTCACCGAAGGGGAAAGCCGGGCTCGACGGCCCGGTGAAGCTCTCAGGTCCGATGACAGAGGGGGAGACCGCTTCACGACCGGCCGCGCCACCCAGGGCGCCGGACGGTCGCCGCAGGTCTCGACCCGCCCAGGAGGCCCCTGTCATGACCGATCGGTCCACACTTCGCGATCTTTCCGCTCCGCCCTTCGCCACCCGTCATATCGGCCCCTCCGAGGCCGGCCGCGCCCGGATGCTGGAGGCCGTCGGCTACGAGTCGGTGGCCGACCTGCTCGCCGTGGCCGTGCCCGAGGCCATCCGCACGCGCGGCCCGCTGAACCTGCCCGCGGCGGTGGGGGAGGCCGAGGCCCTGGCCGAGCTGCGCGCCCTCGCCGGCCGCAACCGGGTGCTGACTCCGATGATCGGCCTCGGGTACCACGACACGATCACCCCGGGTGTCGTCCTCCGCAACGTGCTGGAGAACCCCGGGTGGTACACGGCGTACACGCCCTACCAGCCGGAGATCTCACAGGGGCGGCTGGAGGCGCTGCTGAACTTCCAGACGGTCGTGTCGGACCTCACCGGCCTCGACGTCGCCGGTGCGTCCCTGCTCGACGAGGCGACGGCCGCGGCCGAGGCGATGACGCTGGCGCGGCGGGCGAGCAAGGCGAAGACCGACGTGTTCGTGGTGGACGCCGACGCGCTGCCGCAGACCAAGGCCGTGCTGGCGACCCGCGCCGAGCCGCTCGGCATCACGCTGGTGGAGTCCGACCTCGCCGGTGAGCTGCCCGAGTGCTTCGGGGTCCTCGTCCAGTATCCGGGCGTGAGCGGCCGGGTGGCGTCCTTCCGCGCGGTCGCCGAGCGGGCGCACGCCCAGGGGGCGCTGCTGGTGGCCGCGGCCGACCTGCTGGCGCTGACCCTGCTGGAGCCTCCGGGCGAGCAGGGCGCCGACATCGCCGTCGGCTCCTCCCAGCGCTTCGGTGTCCCGCTGGGCTACGGCGGCCCCCACGCCGCGTACATGGCCGTCCGTGAGGGCCTGCAGCGGCAGATGCCGGGCCGCCTGGTCGGCGTCTCGGTGGACGCCGACGGCCGCACGGCCTACCGGCTGGCCCTGCAGACCCGCGAGCAGCACATCCGGCGGGAGAAGGCCACCAGCAACATCTGCACCGCGCAGGTCCTGCTCGCCGTCATGGCCTCGATGTACGCCGTCTACCACGGCCCGGACGGTCTCAGGAGGATCGCCCAGCGGGCGCACCGGCACGCGGCCGTCCTGGCCGCCGGGCTGCGCGAGGGCGGCGTGGAGGTCGTCCACGACGAGTTCTTCGACACCGTGCTCGCCCGCGTGCCCGGCCGGGCCGCCGAGGTCGTGGCCGCCGCCGCGGAGCGGGGCGTGAACCTGCGCCTGGCCGGCGACGACCATGTCGGCGTCGCCTGCGACGAGAAGACCACCACGGACCACCTGCGGGCGGTCTGGGCGGCGTTCGGCGCGCCTGACCTCGTGGTCGAGGACCTCGACCGGGTGACCTCCGACGCGTTTCCGGCCGACCTCCACCGGACCTCGGACTTCCTCACCCACCCGGTGTTCCACTCCCACCGGTCCGAGACGGCGATGCTGCGCTACCTGCGGCGGCTGCAGGACAAGGACATCGCGCTCGACCGCTCGATGATCCCGCTGGGCTCCTGCACGATGAAGCTCAACGCGACCACCGAGATGGAGCCCATCACCTGGCCGGAGTTCGCGTCCATCCACCCGTTCGCGCCGGCGGAGCAGGCCGAGGGGTACGCCGAGCTGATCGCGACGCTGGAGGGCTGGCTGGCCGAGGTCACTGGCTACGACCGGGTGTCGATCCAGCCGAACGCGGGCTCCCAGGGCGAGTTCGCCGGGCTGCTGGCCATCAGGTCCTACCACCGCTCCAGGGGCGAGGGTAGCCGCGACGTGTGCCTCATCCCGTCCTCCGCGCACGGCACCAACGCCGCCAGCGCCGTCATGGCGGGCATGCGGGTCGTCGTGGTGGCCTGCGACGAAAGCGGCAACGTCGACCTGGCCGATCTCGCCGTCAAGATCGGCAAGCACCGCGACGCGCTCGCCGCGATCATGGTGACCTACCCGTCCACCCACGGGGTGTACGAGGAGACGATCGTCGAGATCTGCGAGCGGGTGCACGAGGCCGGTGGGCAGGTCTACGTCGACGGGGCCAACCTCAACGCGCTGGTGGGCCTGGCCAAGCTGGGCGAGTTCGGCGCGGACGTCTCCCACCTGAACCTGCACAAGACCTTCTGCATCCCGCACGGCGGCGGCGGCCCCGGCGTCGGCCCGGTCGCGGTCAAGGCCCACCTCGCCGAGCACCTGCCGGCGCACGTCTCGGCCGCGCCGTACGGCTCGGCGGGCATCCTGCCGATCTCGTGGGCGTACGTCAGGATGATGGGCGCCGACGGGCTGCGGCAGGCCACCGAGCAGGCGATCCTGTCGGCCAACTACCTGGCCCGGCGGCTGTCGCCGCACTACCCGGTGCTCTACACCGGCAAGGACGGCCTCGTCGCCCACGAGTGCATCGTCGACCTTCGCCAGATCACCAAGGAGACCGGCGTCACGGTGGACGACGTGGCCAAGCGGCTGATCGACTACGGCTTCCACGCGCCCACGATGTCGTTCCCCGTCGCCGGGACGCTCATGATCGAGCCGACCGAGAGCGAGGATCTGGCCGAGCTCGACCGCTTCGCCGACGCGATGATCGCCATCCGGGACGAGATCGCGAAGGTGGCGTCGGGAGAGTACGACGCGACCGACAACCCGCTCCGCAACGCTCCGCACACGGCCGAGTGCCTCACCGTCGGCGAGTGGACCCACCCGTACTCGCGGGCGGTGGCCGCCTACCCGGTTCCCGGCCTGCGCGACGACAAGTACTGGTCGCCGGTGCGCCGCATCGACCAGGCGTACGGCGACCGCAACCTCGTCTGCTCCTGCCCGCCCCTGGAGGCCTACGAGGACTGATCGGTTGGGTATGTCGGCCCCGCCCGGCGGCCGGTCTCGTTAAGATCGCGGTGATCGTTTCTCATCACCTGCGACCATGCGAGGCCCCTGTATGACGGCCATCGATTCCGGGCGGCGGTCCGACCGGCTCGACCACGCGCGCCGGCTCGCCGAAGGCGGCGACCTCGACGGCGCGGCCGCGATCTTCGCGGAACTCGCCGCGGACGAGGACGCGCCGGACCGCGGCGAGGCCGGCGAGGGTCTGTCCGTCGTGGTCGAGCGGATGGCCGAGCGGCTGCTGGAGGACGGCGAGCCCGAGCGGGCCGCCGACGTCCTGCTTGAGGCGCTGTCGGTCAGCGCGGTGGCCGACCCGGCGCGCCTGCGGGTGCTGCTCGGCATGGCGCACCTGGAGATGGCGTGCGCGCAGTTCGCCGGAGCCGTGGAGGACAGCCGTCAGGAGGGGGCCGACGCCGGTACCGGCGCGCTCGCGATCGAACTGCTGGCCCGCACGCTGCCGCTGCGGGGCCGCGACGCCGACGCGGAGACCGTGTGGCGCTACGGCCTCGACCATCCCGATCCCGCGCTCGCCGAGCAGGTGCTGCTGCGCCTGGGCCGGGACGTCCGTCCCGGGATGGAGGCCGGCGCGGCCGGCTGAGGACGCTCAGCCGGCGGCGGTGAACCGACGGGCCGGACGTCAGCGCTGGGAGCGGCGGCTGATGGCGTAGGCGAAGTTGACCGCGATGATCCCGCCCCAGGACAGGAGCAGGCCCGGGAGGTTCGCGTTTCCCACCGCGATCCCGGTCAGGGGGATGCCCAGGGCCAGCGACCCCATGGCCACGCCCACGGCGCCGTCCCTCTGCTTGACCACGGGGCCGGGCGGCTGGTGACGCAGCTGGGCCGCCACCTCGTTGCGTATTCGTGCGGCGATCTCGACGTCGAGCTTGTCGAGGAACGAGTCGACCAGCGCGTCCTCGTACTCGGGGCCGAGGTCACGACGGGCCGCCATGACGGCGCGCAAGTCCTCGCGGGTCGAGGAGGCCGCCGACGGCGGAGGAAGCGGCGGAGAAACGGGGCGCCCGGTCGCGGGCGGCGGCTGCTGCGATGTGATGTCCGTCACTGTGACATTCTGGCCCCTTCCGCGGGGGCGTGCCATCCTCCGATCGGAGGGTCGTGTCCTCCTGCTCCGGTCGGACCCGCTACCGTCGCCCGCATGGAGATCGAGACCCCGCACGGCCGTGCTCTGGCCGAGGTGGACGAGGCGGCCGATCCCCGGCTGCTGCTGGTCCTGACCCACGGGTCCGGGGGAGGTGTGGACGCCCCCGACCTGCTCGCCGTACGGGACGCGGTGCTGGCGATCGGGGGGACCGTCGCACGGGTGACCCAGCCCTTCCGGCTGCGCGGCGCGCGGGCGCCGGGGTCGGCGGTCAAGCAGGACGAGGCGTGGCTGTCGATCGTCGCCGCGCTTCGTGAGCGCCACCCGGACCTGCCGCTCGTCCAGGGCGGGCGCAGCAACGGCGCGCGGGTCGCCTGCCGCACCGCGCGCGCCGCCGGAGCCGAGGCGGTGGTGGCGCTCGCGTTCCCGCTCCACCCGCCGGGCAAGCCGGAACGCTCACGGGCGGAAGAACTACGGCAGGCGGGGATCCCCGTGCTCGTGGTCAACGGAGATCGGGATCCGTTCGGCGTGCCGGACGAGAAGGACACCGCACGTCTCGTGGTCCTCCCCGGGGAGGGGCACGAGTTCAAAAAGGACCCCGCCCGGGTGGGCGAGGTGGTGGCCCGGTGGCTGCTTTCGCCTAAGCGGCGCTGATGGCCATGTCGGTGGGGCGGTGCGGGGCGATGACGCCGCCGTCGGGCAGCAGCTCGCCGGTGTCCTCGAACAGCACGACGCCGTTGCAGAGCAGGCTCCAGCCCTGCTCTGGGTGACAGGCTATCGTGCGGGCGGCTTCTCGGTCCTTTGCATCCGCGCTGGGACAGGCCGGTTCATGAGGGCACATCGCCGGGGCTCCGTGTCTTTATCGTTCGCTCTTGTTTGTCTTCCGGGTGCCCGTGGGGTATGACGCACACCACACTGGACTCCACCAGTTTGCGGCTCGGCCGCATCCGTACGACATAGTCCGTTCGGAGCATTTCCGCCGGTCGGGCAGGGGACCCGACCGCACCCCGAGCAGGCTCGCGCACACTGATGTGACCTAGTACACAAGAATGCCCCATTGGCGGCACCGGTCGGGCCTCGACACGCCGACAGTCGGGTAACCGAGATGTCACAGATTCCGGTCGGCAGACACGACCGATGCGGACCGACCGGAAATTCCAGGGGCTCAGCCGCCGAGGCCCGCGACCAGCGCGTCGAGGCCGTGCTCGAAGTCGCGCTCGCCCTCGGCGGTGCGCGCGTCGCGCACCTCGGCGTCCGGATCCGCCCACCCCGACTGCTGAACCTCCACCGCCACGCTGCCGAAGACGTAGGCGCGCAACGCGCGGACCGCTCCGGCCGGGTCGCCCGCCCCCGACTCGCGCAACTGCTCGATCTGCTCCGTGATCGCGATGAGGGCCGACCCCTTCGGCGGCTTGGTCAGGGCCAGCGACAGCACGCCGGGGTGTTCGAGCAGCGCGGCACGGCTCGCGCGGGCCCAGGCGCGCGCCCTGTCCTGCCAGGTGGCGGCGGCGGCCGGATCGACCTGCACGGTCGTGACGTGCTCGGCGAGGGCATCCATCAGCGCCTCCTTGCCCCGCGGCAGGTGGTGGTAGATCGCCATGGCCTCCACCTGGAGGGCGTCGCCGAGCCGGCGCATGGTCAGCCGGCGCAGGCCCTGGCCGTCGGCGATGTGCAGGGCGGCGTCGATGATCCGCTCGCGGGACAGGGGGACGGGTGGTCGCTTGGCAGGCACACGATCATGCTGCCATACCGATCCTTACTATGTAAAGGGGGGCGCACCCTGCGGTGCGGGTGCCCGCGCGGAGCGCGTACGCTACGGACTGCGACGCGAGTTCGATTGCGCGCGTCCGATCGCGCGAGTTCGATACCGAAGGGGCTGACGATGGCGTTTTTCCGTCCGCGGGTGAGCCGGGAGGCGGAGGTCCGCTACCACGCGGATCTGGAGATCCGGAAGGACTTCGACCACGTGCTGGAGAAGGTCCGGGTGGCGCAGCGGCGGTTCCAGGAGGCGAAGGCGGCGGGCGCGCCGCTCCCCGAGCTGCGTGAGGCGGCCCTGGGCTTCGACGCCGCCCTGACCGAGGGGCTGCGCGCGGCGGAGGCGGGCCAGCGCGCCACTTTCGGCGTGAAGTCCTACGACAGCAGGATCGCCCGGCGCAAGGCGAAGGCCACCCCCGACGGCGCGCTGTGGACCGACGAGGTGAACCGTCTGCGCACGCTGCGCGAGGCGCACCGCCTCAGCGGCATCCCGCGGGTGCCCCGCGCCTCCAAGACGGGCGACCCCGCCCGCCTGACCCCGCGCGACGTGCGCAAGGGCCTGGCCGCCGCCGGCCGCTGAGCGCACGCAGCAGTACGGCCCGCACCCCCAGAGGGTGCGGGCCGTACGAATATCCGGATCAGCCGGCCCGAATCTCAGCTGGCCAGAATCTCAGCTAGCCCAGTCGAGCAGCGGGCGGGTGTTGCTCGGGTGGCGCAGCTTGGACAGCGACTCCTTCTCAAGCTGGCGGATCCGCTCACGGGTCAGGCCCAGGTGCTTGCCGATCTCGTCCAGCGTGTGCGGCTTGCCGTCGGCCAGGCCGAAGCGCAGGCTCATGATCTTGGCCTCGCGCGGCGACAGGTTGCTCAGCACGCCCTTGAGCTGCTCGGCCAGCAGCTGGCGGTCCACGACCTCGGACGCCTCGGGGGAGTCGACGTCCTCGATGAGGTCGCCGATACGCGTCTCGCCGTCCTCGCCGATGGTCGAGTCGAGGCTGATCGGCTGCCGGCTGGTGCGCAGCAGCTCCTCGATCTGGTCCGGAGTCTTGTCCAGCTCGGCGGCCAGCTCCTCCGGCGTGGGCTCCCGGCCGAGCCGCTGGTGCATGTCACGCTCGACGCGCGACAGCTTCGACAGCATCTCCAGCACGTGGACGGGCAGCCGGATCGTCCGAGCCGAGTCGGCGAAGCCGCGCTGGATGGCCTGCCTGATCCACCACATGGCGTACGTCGAGAACTTGTAGCCCTTGGTGTAGTCGAACTTCTCGACGGCGCGGATCAGGCCGAGGTTGCCCTCCTGCACGACGTCGAGCAGGGCCATGCCCCGGTCGGTGTACTTCTTGGCCACCGAGACGACCAGGCGGAGGTTGGCCTCCAGCATGTGGTCCTTGGCCCGCCTGCCGTCCTCGATGACCCACTCCAGGTCCTCGCGCACGTGCGGGGGCAGGTGCTCGCCGTTATCGAGCCCGGTCTCCAGCTTGTACTCGGCGTACAGCCCGGCCTCGATCCGCTTGGCCAGCTCCACCTCCTGGGCGGCGGTGAGCAGGGTGCGGCGGCCGATGGACTTCAGGTAGGTGTGGACCGAGTCGCCCATGACCGAGGAGGTGTCGTCGAGGTCGAGCGTCCCGCCGTCCTCCACCTCGGCCTCGTCGGCCTGCGGCTCCTCGTCGTGTGGCTCCTCGGCGGCGGCCTTGGCCGTCTTCTTCGCCGCGCTCCTGGCGGCCGGCCCGTTCTTCGCGGCCTGCGCCGCGGCCTGGGCGGCCCGGCGGGACTTCCTGGCCGGCGTCGCGGGGGGAGCCCCCGCGCCCGTCTCGGCTGCCGCCTCGGTCTGCGCGACCGGCTCGCTGTCCGGGCCGCTGTCGGCGGCCAGGTTCACGCCCGCCTCCGTGAGCTCGCGCAGAATCGAGCGGCCCTCGACAGGGCTGACGCCGGCCTTGGCGAAGGCCTCGCGCAGCTCCGGCAGGGAAAGGCGACCCTGTGCGCGGCCTCGCTCCAAGAGCAGGTCGAGCGTCGTCGGGGTCGCCTCGCGCTCGGGCGAGGCCGCCACGGCGGTCCGGGGCATGAGGACACCTCCTCCTTGCGGAGTTCATGGTTGGTTCGCGGTCTGATGCTTGCGATCGGGGCGCGGCGTCCGGCGGCTCAGCGCACCAGTATCAATAACGCTCTCGCGCCCGGTTTGTTCCCTCACCTCGCGGGGGAGGTTGTCAGGTTCGCCCGGATGGGCCGTTCAATTGGGGATGATGCTGACGCTGACCTGGGGCACCGGCAGGGGATTCGCCCCCTGGATGCGCTCGTCCGTCCAGTAGTCGGCGACCCCGTCCGGGTCGTCCGTGAGCTCCTTCAGCACCACGTCGGGGTCGACCTCGGATCCGGACCGCGGCCCGGTGGGGTCGTCGTGGCCGGGATCGCCGGGGGAGACCTCGACCGAGCTCCCGTGGCCGCCCGCCGCCGGGCCGAGCTTGGCGGCGGGGGCGTCGCCCACCTTCGCGACGTCGTCCAGGCGGCCGGCGAAGGCGGCGGCCGTGACCGACGCCCCGCCCACGATGACGACGCCGACGAGCACGGCGGAGGCCATCATCTTGTGGGCCGGCGTGAGGCGGATCGGTTGCATGCGGCGTCCCCTTCCCCCTGCTCTTACAGACGCACGAAGGTCATCCGCGGTTCCGGTTCTTGAGTTCGACCATATCGGGTTTGCCGTTCGGCAGGAGCGGTATCCGGGACACCAACTCGACGGCGCGCGGCGCGGCGTAGGCGGGCAGCCGCTCCTTGGCGAACGCCCTCAGCTCGCCGAGCGTGACCTCGCCGCCATCGCGGGGGACCACGACGGCGACCACGATCTCGCCCCACTCGGGGTCGTGCCGGCCCACCACAACGACGTCGCGTACGGCCGGGTGCCCGGCCAGGACGTCGGCGACCGAGCCGGCCACGACCTTGCGGCCGCCGGTGTTGATCACGTCGTCGGCCCGGCCCAGCACGGTGAGCCGTCCGTCCTCGATCGAGCCCAGGTCGGAGGTGACGAACCAGCCGCCCTCGAAGGGCCGCTCCTCGCGCAGGCGGTAACCCGAGAACAGCACCGGGCCCGCGATCCGCACCCGTCCGTCGCCGCCGATCTTGACCTCGACTCCGTCGAGCGGCAGGCCGTCGTACACGCAGCCGCCGCTCGTCTCGCTGGAGCCGTACGTGGTGACGATCCTGGCCCCCGCCGCGCGGGCCTCGGCCAGCAGGCCCTGGGGGGCGGCGGCCCCGCCGAGCAGGATCGTGCCGAAGGCCGCCACATCGGCTCCCGCGTCCAGCATCCGCCGCAGCTGGGTGGGGACCAGCGAAACGTGGTCCGCCCCGCTCGCGGCGACCTCGCCGGGGGAGAAACGCGCGTGGACGATCGGCTCGGTGCCGCACAGCAGCGACCGGACGAGCACCTGCGCGCCCGAGATGTGCGACGGCGGCAGGCAGCACAGCCAGCGGTCGCCCTCGCGGGCGCCGAGCCTGGCCAGCGAGGCGCGGGCCGAGGCGAGCAGCGCCTCGGCCGTCAGTTCGACCCCCTTCGGGGCGCCGGTGGAGCCGGAGGTCGCGATGATCAGCGCGGCGTCGGACGGCTCACCGTCCGGCTCGCGCCGCACGCCGTCGGCGGTGACGACGTGGGTGGGGCGCAGCGCCTCAAGCGTCGCCTCGAGCGCGGGTCGCGGCAGGTCGGGCGACAGCGGCAGCACGGCGGGGCCGTCGCCGGTCAGGGCCTGCCGTACGGCCTCGGACAGAGCGGGCCCCGGAGGCAGGACGAGGGCGTGCACGGGTCGCTGTCTTGGGCGGTGTCCTGGACGGCTGAGCACGGTCGTAAGGTTAGTCCCGGCGCCTGATTGAGGACGACGCCTGGTTGGTGACGACGCCTGGTTGATGACGATAGGAGCGGGTGTGACGAGCGGGGTCGACTGGAAGCGGTCGGGCGAGTACGAGGACATCATCTACGAGACCGCGGAGGGGATGGCGAAGATCACCATCAACCGCCCCGAGCGGCACAACGCCTTCCGGCCCACGACCTTGTTCGAGCTCCGCGAGGCCTTCAACCGGGCTCAGGAGGACACCGAGGTCGGTGTGATCATCTTCACCGGGGCCGGGGAGAAGGCGTTCTGCTCCGGCGGCGACCAGAAGATCCGCGGCGACGACGGCTACGTGGACGACAAGACCCACGGCATCGGCCGGCTCAACGTCCTGGACCTGCAGGTGCAGATCCGCCGCTGCCCCAAGCCGGTCATCGCCATGGTGGCGGGCTACGCCATCGGCGGCGGCCACGTGCTGCACGTCTGCTGCGACCTGACGATCGCCGCCGACAACGCGAAGTTCGGCCAGACCGGCCCCAAGGTGGGCTCGTTCGACGGGGGATACGGCTCCTGGCTGCTCGCCGAGACCGTCGGCCTCAAGCGGGCCCGCGAGATCTGGTACCTGTGCCGTCAGTACGACGCCCAGACCGCGCTCCAGTGGGGCCTGGTCAACGCGGTGGTGCCGTTGGAGCGCCTGGAGGAGGAGACCGTCCAGTGGGCCCGCGAGCTGCTGGAGAAGTCGCCTCTCGCGCTGCGCATGCTCAAGGGCGCGCTCAACGCGGTGACCGACGGCGCGGCCGGCATGCAGCAGTTCGCCGGCGACGCGACGCTCATCTACTACATGAGCGAGGAGGCCCAGGAGGGCCGCGACGCGTTCAAGGAGAAGCGCAAGCCGGACTTCTCGAAGTTCCCCCGCCGCCCGTAGAGGGCCGCGCGATGACGGCGGCCTCTCCGTTTTGCCGTACGCTTGCGGCTCCGAGAACGGGAGGAGACGGGCGGGTGGACAGGAACCGGGCCGGCCGGGGCGTTCTGGGGGCGCGGCAGTGAACCCGGCGACCGCTCTTTCGACCGTCCTGATCGACGAACTGGTGCGCTGCGGGGTCACCGACGTGGTGCTCGCCCCGGGCTCCCGGTCCGCGCCGCTGGCGCTCGCCGCGCACGCCGAGTCGCGGGTGCGGCTGCACGTGCGCTTCGACGAGCGTTCGGCCTCGTACCTCGCGCTCGGCCTGGCCAAGCGGTCCGAGCGGCCGGTGGCCCTGATCTGCACCTCGGGCACGGCGGCGGCCAACTTCCACCCCGCCGTGATCGAGGCGTCCGAGTCGGGTGTTCCGCTGCTCCTGCTGACCGCCGACCGGCCGCCCGAGCTGCGCGGCACCGGCGCCAACCAGACGATCGACCAGGTCAAGCTGTACGGCTCGGCCGTGCGCTGGTTCGCCGAGGTCGGGGTGCCCGAGGAGCGGCCGGGCCAGGTGGCCTACTGGCGGTCGCTGGTGTGCCGGGCCTGCCAGCGCGCCGCCGGGCCGCCGGACCCCGGGCCCGTCCACCTCAACGTGGCCTTCCGCGAGCCGCTGATCCCCGACGGCGACGCGAGCTGGTGCGAGCCGCTGGACGGCGGCGCCTCCGGCGCGTGGTTCCGGGCACGGGTTGCGCCGCCCTCCGCCGCCCTGCACATCCCGCCGACCCGGCGCGGAGTGCTGGTCGTCGGCGACGGCGCCGCCAACGTGCGGCGATACGTCGCGGCCGCCGGCATGGCGGGCTGGCCCGTGCTGTCGGAGCCCAACGGCGGCGGCCGGTACGGCGACCACGCCGTCTCGACCTACCACTTCCTCCTCGGCGACCAGGAGTGGGCCGACGCCCACCGGCCCGACGTCGTGGTCACCCTCGGCCGCCCCGGACTGTCGCGCCCCCTGCTGTCGTGGCTGCGCCGGGCCGACGAGCACATCGTGGTCGCCCCCGACCTGACCCGTTGGCCCGACCCGACCCGCTCGGC
Source organism: Microbispora bryophytorum (assembly GCF_006874465.1). Classification (GTDB taxonomy): domain Bacteria; phylum Actinomycetota; class Actinomycetes; order Streptosporangiales; family Streptosporangiaceae; genus Microbispora; species Microbispora bryophytorum. The sequence goes on from NZ_VIRL01000016.1 coordinate 161,451, forward strand.
GACGCAGGTGGCCCAGGCCGTGGAGATCCCGATCGCGGCCGGCGGGGACGCCTGGCTGCGCGCCTGGCGGCACGCCGACCACGTGGCCCGCGAGGCGATCGACGACGTTCTCGACTCCTCCGGGCTGACCGAGCCGCGGCTGGCCAGGGACCTCGCCGAGGTGGTGCCCAACGGCTCGCTGCTGTTCTGCGGGTCCTCCATGCCGATCCGCGACCTCGACCAGGCCATGCGCCCCCGGCGGGGGCTGCGGCTGATGGCCAACCGGGGCGCGTCCGGCATCGACGGCCTGGTCTCCGCCGCCGTCGGGGCGGCGCTCGCCCACAACGGCCCGGCGTACGCGCTGATCGGCGACCTCACGCTGCTGCACGACCAGAACGGACTGATTCTCGGGCCGCGCGAGCCCCGGCCCGACCTGTGCCTGATGGTGGTGAACAACGACGGCGGGGGGATCTTCTCCCTGCTGCCGCAGGCCGCGCTGGAGGACCCGTTCGAGCGGGTCTTCGGCACGCCCCACGGGGTGGACATCGGCTACCTGGCCGCCGCGAGCGGCCTGCCGTACACACTGGTCGAGGACCCGGAGGAGCTGTCCAGGGCGATCAAGGGGGACGGCCTGCGCATCGTGGAGGCGCGCACCGACCGGGTGAGCAACGCGGCCGTCCACGCCGCGATGCGCGAAGCCGTGCGCGCGGCGATGCGCGACTGACCGCCTCCCGGACGGGGGCGGGGCACGCCCGTCGTTCTCCCGGGTGACCCGCTCTGGTCCTTCCGGCGGATGGCTCACCCCCGGGGCGACGGCAGAATGGGTGCTGTTACCGCGTTGAGGGAGTGAGATGCACGTCGACGAGTGGCTGCAGACCATCCCGTCCGTCTGGGTCTACGTGCTCGTGGGCGCCGTCATCGGGCTGGAGAGTCTGGGCATCCCGCTCCCGGGTGAGATCGTGCTGGTGAGCGCCGCGCTGCTGTCGGCCAAAGGGGTCGTGGACCCCGTGGTCGTCGGGCTCTGCGCGAGCGGCGGCGCAATCGTGGGGGACTCCATCGGCTATCTGATCGGCCGCAAGGGCGGACGGCCGCTGTTCGACCGGCTGGGACGGCGCTTCCCCAAGCACTTCGGCCCCGCGCACATCGCCAAGGCGGAGCAGGTGTTCAACCGCCACGGCATGTGGGCGGTGTTCTTCGGCCGCTTCGTCGCCCTGCTGCGGATCCTCGCCGGTCCGCTGGCCGGTGCCCTGCACATGCCGTACTGGCGCTTTCTGGTCGCCAACGTCCTCGGTGGCGTCGTGTGGGCCGGCGGGACCACGGCCGCGATCTACTACCTGGGCGTGGTGGCCGACAAGTGGCTGAAGAACTTCTCCTGGGTGGGGCTGGCGGTCGCCGTCCTGGGCGGCCTGGGCACCACCGTGTGGCTCAAGCGCAAGGCCGCCAAGGCCGCGGACGAGGAGGACACGGTGCCGGAGACCGTCAGCGCCTCCTGACGCGTCGTCCGTTTTCCGCCAGCCCTCCGGACGGCCGTACGGCCACGATGAGGGCATGACGTTCGACATCAGGGCCATCGCGCCCGACGTGCTTGACCAGCTCAGGAAGACCGACGACGCCGGGCGGCGGCCGCGCCGGATCGTCGAGGAGGAGGGCGGCAACCCGCTGCGCTGCTGCCTGCGCCGCTCCCGGCCTGGAGAGGCGATCCTGCTCGCGGCCTACGCGCCGCTGCGCCGCTGGGCGCTGGAGACCGGCGCCGACCCCGGGGCGTACGAGGAGGTCGGGCCGGTGTTCGTCCACGAGGAGCCGTGTGAGGGGCCTCAGCCGGAAACAGGACCCGGCTATCCGGCCGCGATGGGCGGCCCGCGCCGGGTCTTCCGCACCTACCGCGCCGACGGCTCCATTCTGAACGGGCACCTCGTGGAGGGGCACCAGTCGGCCGACCCCGTCGCGGCGTCGATCCTGCTGGACACCCTGCTGGAGGACCCGGAGACGGCGCTGGTCCACGTGCGGGCCGTGGAGTTCGGCTGTTTTCTGTTCGAGGTGCGGCGCGCTGTGCTGGAGAGTCCCACTACGAGCGATGCGCCGGTTCGGTGAGTTGGACTTGGTGGCGGCGGGAAAGGACGCCTAGCGTTCGGGCAACCACGAGGGAGAGGTCCACGAGTTCGCCGCCGGGGTGCTCAACGTCGCCACCGGCGTCGAGGCGACCTCCGACTCGCTCTTCCAGATCGGCTCGATAACGAAGCTGTGGACGGCGACGCAGATCATGCTGCTGGCGAGCAGGGGCGGGTCACCGTCGACACGCCGGTGTGGGAGATCCTGCCGGAGTTCCGGGTCGCGGACCCGGAGGTGTCCACGACGGTCACGTTCCGGCGGCGCACACCTCGGGCATCGACGGCGACCTGTTCCTCACAACGACGCACTCAACGGGGATTCTCGACCGGCCGGGCCGGCGATGTGCAACCGTTGGTTGCGCAAATGCCGGCCTCCGGGATAGCCTCATGTGCAACCAAACGTTGCAGGAGGCTGACATGGAGTTCGGCACCATCGAGCGCGAGATCTACATCGAGTCGGCGCCGGAGATCGTCTTCGAGGTGGTGAGCAGTCCCGACCACCTCAAGGAGTGGTGGCCTGACGACGCCCGGTACGAGCCGGCGCCCGGGTCGGCGGGGGAGATCGTCTTCGGCGACCGCGACGCCGGCGGGGCGGTGGTGGCGTTCACTGTCGTCGACGTGCGGCCGCCGCGGACGTTCTCCTTCCGCTGGACGCACCCGGCCGGCGAGGTGGCGGCCGGGGGCAACTCACTGCTGGTCACCTTCGACCTGACCCCCTCGGGCGGCGGGACGCTGCTCAGGATGACCGAGTCCGGCTTCCGCGAGATGGGCTGGGAGGTCGCCGTCCTGGAGCAGCAGTACCGGGAGCACGTCACCGGCTGGGACTTCTACCTGCCGCGGCTGGCGCCGTACGTCGCGACGTTGCGGGTGCGGCCGTGAGCGCCACAACGGCCGAGAACGTCGACGACGACCTCTGGTCGGCGATCGGAGACCCGACCCGGCGACGGATGCTCGACCTGCTGCTCATCGAGGGCGACGGCACCGCGACCTCGCTGGCCCAGCGGCTCCCGGTCACCCGTCAGGCGGTGGCCAAGCACCTCGGCGTCCTCGACCGGGCCGGCCTGGTCCGGGGGACGCCGGCGGGCAGGGAGAAGCGCTATCGGGTGGACGACGCCCAGCTCGCCCGCGCGGTGGCCCAGCTGTCGTCCGTAGGGGCGGCGTGGGACGCCCGGCTGCAGCGGATCAAGCGCATCGCCGAGGCGATCCAGCGCACCCAACAGGACTGACTAGACCGAGGAGAGCCGAGGATGGCAGACATTCTGCACAGGATCGGGGTCAAGACCCGGTCGCCGGAGAAGGTGTACGACGCGCTGACGACCGTCGAGGGCCTCGCCGGCTGGTGGACCGACGACACGAAGGGGAGCGGCGACGTCGGCGGCGTGCTCGAGTTCCGGTTCCCGCCCGGCGGCTTCGACATGGAGGTCGTCGAGCTGCGTCCGTCCGAACGGGTGGCGTGGCGGGTGGCCGACGGCCCCGAGGAGTGGATCGGGACGACGATCGACTGGGATCTCCGCCAGGACGGCGACTACACGATCGTGCTGTTCAAGCACCAGGGCTGGAAGGAGCCCGTGGAGTTCATGCACCACTGCAGCACCAAGTGGGCCACGTTCCTGATGAGCCTGAAGTCCCTGGTGGAGATCGGCGAGGGCGCGCCGGCCCCCCGGGACGTGCAGATCAGCGACTGGCACTGAGCCGTCGCAGGCGGGCCGGCCGGCCGCCGGCGGAGGTCAGAGCGTGATCCACTCGCTCGTGACGGTGACCTCGTCCAGCAGCGACGGGATCGGCTCGACCCCGATGCGGTCAGGCACCAGACGGCGAGCACCCGGTCGGACTCGTCCCCGGCGTTGATCGCGTCGCCCATGCTGCCGTAGAAGGCCGACAGGTACTCCTCGGGTCGGGCCCCGAGCTTGACGAGGTCGAAGTGGGCGTTGCGGCGCACCAGCGGATCGTACGTCCAGGTGATCGTCTCCAGGCCGCGGTCGAGCGCCCACTGCCGCTGGTGCAGCTTCAGTGCGAAGCCGACGCCTCGCCCGGTGAGGGTCCCGGTGATGTGGGAGTGCAGCGTCCGCCGCGGCGGGGCCGCGACGAACCCGACCGACGCGCCGACCGGCCGGTCGTCCAGGTAGGCCCCCGCCGCATAGTTTCCGGCGTGCGACAGCGCACGCAGCATCTCCACCGTGACCGGCGCACCGCCGGGATCCGGCCGTCAGATGCCGCAGAACAGGCGGCAGACCTCCTCGAACTCCTCGATGTCGTGCAACTCGCGCGGACGTGGCTCCCGCAGGTCCGGTTCGTCAGGGCCGCTCATCCGCGCACCGCCTCGACCAGGCCCGCCAGCAGCCTCGCACGGCCCGGCAACTCGGCCACGACCACATGCTCGTCGTCGGCGTGCGCGCCGCCGCCGACCGCGCCCAGCCCGTCCAGGGTGGGGCAGCCGGCCCCGGCGGTGAGGTTGCCGTCCGACGCGCCTCCGACGGCCGCGCCCGCGAGCGGAGCGAGCCCGAGGTCGGCGGCGACCCGCCGGGCGAGCGCGAACAGGTCGGCCGACGCGGCCGGTTCGAGCGGCGGGCGGTTCGGGCCGCCGAGCACCTCCAGGCGGGTGCGGGGCATCCGCGGCCGCCATCGCGGCGACCGCGAGGATCTGGTGGGCGAGCTCGACTCCGGCGTTGGCCCCCTTGCCGGGGTCGAGGCCCGCGTGGGCGGCCCGGCCGTGCACCACGATCTCGTACGCCGAGATGCCCTTGCGCGCGGTCTTCAGCGCCCCGCCCTCGGCGCTCGCCGCCGACCGACCACGGCCGCGTGCGCAGGGACCCGTTCGGCCAGACCGTGTCGTGGTGACCGAGCAGCAGCACGCGCGGCTCGCCGAAGCTCCACCGCAGGTGCGTCACCCCGTCGACCACGATCGACTCGGGAGACGCCCCGCAGGCGGCGCCCCAGGCCGGCGACCACGGCGGCGCTGCGGGCCACCGCCTCGTGGTCGGCGGAGAACGACTCGCAGCAGACGAGCTCCTCCAGGTCGGCCAGCATGGCGGAGAGGTTCACAACGGCCTGCCCAGCTCGGCCAGGAACAGCCGCCGCACGTTGCCGCCGAGGATCTTCAGGATCTCGTCGCCGGACCGGCCGCGCCGCAGCAGGGCCTCGGTGACCAGGGGGCAGCCCGCGTGGCCCGTCCAGCCCGGGCAGGGCGGCGTAGGGGTCGATTCCGTCGAAGCCCTCACAGCACGGGGGAGTGATGTCGTGCAGCACCTCGCGTACGAAGTCGGGTCCCAGCCCCACGTGGTCGATCCCGGCGACCCCGCGACGTGCTCGATGTGGTCCACCAGCCGGTCCACGGTGTGGTCGGCCGGATCCTCGGCGAGGAAGACCGGGAAGAAGTTGACGCAGACGACCCCGCCGGTGGCGGCGACGCCGCGGATCTGGTCGTCGGTGAGGTTGCGGTGGTGGTCGCGCAGGGCGCGGGCGGACGAGTGCGTCGCCATCACCGGGCGGGTGGCCAGCTCCAGCACGTGCTCGACCCCGCGTGCGCCCAGGTGGGAGACGTCGAAGATCATGCCGAGCCGCTCCATCTCGCGTACGGCCGCCACCCCGGCGTGGGTCAGCCGGCCACCGGTGGCGTCCTCGCCGCTGCCGTCCGCCAGCGGCGTGCGCCCCCAGTGGGCGATCGAGGCGACCCGCACGCCGAGCCGGTGCAGGGTGGGCAGCAGTTCGACCGATGGGGGTGCTGGTGGAGTTCGCCTGACACCTCGCAGAGGGTACGGCAGGGAGGGAACGGGATAGTTCATCGGGTCTCACCAAAGAACGGTGTGATGTTCGTCCGCGTGCACGAAGAACCGACATTACTTTGTAAAGGCGGTGTGGTGAATAAGCTGATCCCGTGGCAGCGCCGTACCGGACCATCAGGGACATTGTCGAGCACGAGATCGAGATCCGCCGTTCGCGTTTCATCTGCGCGCTCGCCCCTGCGGCCACGGAGGAGGCCGCGCGGGAGTTCGTCGCCGAGCGCAGGCGGCTCTACGCCGACGCGACCCACAACTGCTCGGCGTACGTCGTCGGGGAGAGCGTGCGCAGGGCGGACGACGACGGGGAGCCCGGCGGCACGGCCGGCACGCCGATGCTGGAGATGCTCACCCGGCGCGGCTTCGCCGATGTGGCTGCGGTGGTCACCCGCTACTTCGGCGGGGTGCTGCTGGGCGCGGGCGGCCTCGCGCGGGCGTACGGCGGCGCGGTGGGGGAGACGCTCGACCGGGCGAAGGTGGTCGAGATGGTCCCCGCGGCGGTCGTGACCGTGTCGGTCGGCCACGCCCAGGCCGGGAGGCTGGAAAGCGACCTGCGCGCCTCGCCGTACGCGTTACGCGGGGTGGACTACGGCGCGCGGGTCGCCTTCGAGGTGGCGGTGGCCGAGGACCGGCTGCCCGTCTTCGAGGAGTGGATCGCGGCGGTCACCGCCGGGCGGGCCGTGACCGCGCTCGACGGCACCGTTCACCTCGCTCGCTGACGCGAGTCCCACCTCGCCCGTTCCGACAGGGCGACGCGCGTCACCCTTCCAGGGCGTACCGCATCACGCGGAGCTTGGCCTGCGCCTCGGCGAGCTCGGCGGCGGGGTCCGATTCGGCCATGATGCCGCAGCCGGCGAACAGCCGGGCGCGCCTGCCCGAGACGTACGCGCAGCGCAGCGCGATGCCCCACTCGCCGTCGCCGCGCGAGTCGATCCAGCCGACCGGCCCGGCGTAGCCCCCGCGGTCCATGCCCTCCAGCTCGCGGATGACGCCGATCGCGGCGCCGGTCGGCGTCCCGCCGACGGCGGCCGTGGGGTGCATGGCCGCCACCACGTCGAGCACCGACGCGCCGTCGGACAGCCGCCCGGTGACCCGGCTGGCCAGATGCTGCACGTTGGGCAGCACGAGGAGCTCGGGCTCGTCGGGGACGTTCAGCGTCGAGCACAGGGGGGCGAGAGCCTCCCGGACCGAGGCGACCGCGTAGGCGTGCTCGTGACGGTCCTTCTCCGAGGCGTACAGCGCGGCGCCGCGGGCGGCGTCGTCGGCCGGGCCGCCGCCCCGCGCCGTCGTGCCCGCGAGCACCAGCGACTCCACCGCCTGGCCGGTGTGCCGCACCAGCAGCTCCGGTGTCGCGCCGACCAGCCCGTCCACGGAGAACGTGTAGCACTCGGGGTAACGCTCGGCCAGCCGGTCCAGCAGCACGCGGGGGTCGATGTCCCGCTCGGCGACGGCCGTCAGGTCGCGGGCGAGCACGACCTTGTCCAGCATGCCGTCCTTGATCCGCCGTACGGCTCGCGCGACCCGGTGCTCCCACTGGGCCGCCGTCAGCGAGCCGTCGGCGTACCGGATGCGGCCGGGCTCCCTCGGCGGGGAGAACAGGTCGAAGGCGCTGTCGCCGATCGTGGTGAGCCAGGCGCGGCCGTCCCGCCGGGCGAGCACCACGCGGGGGACGACCAGCACGGTCCCCGGGGCGTGGCCGTCGAAGGTGAAGGAGCCGAAGGCGACCGGTCCCGAGCCCGGCACGCCGACCTCGTCCTCGATGAGCGCCCCCGCGAACAGCGAGGAGAGCCAGCCGCGTGCCCAGTCGAACCGGCCGGGGCCTGCCGGCACCGCGGCCCGTGCCGCCTCCCCCCAGCCCACGAGTCCCTCACCGTGTCTGATCCAGGCGTACGGCGCGGCGTCGGGCAGACGCGCCAGCAGATCGTCAGGGTCGCTCACCGCGACCGTGCGAACCACGAGGGGCCGGATAAGAGCGACACTCACTCGACTCACTCTACGCAGGATCTGAACGTGTTCGACAACAGGCCCCCCTTGCGTTCGCGGGCCCCACCTGTCAAGCCGCGATAGGAACTTGGTCATGGAAGGGTCGCCTTCCCTGGTGGCGATAGAGCGCACCTCCACGCGATCCCTACCTTTGATCTCCCGGAGGTGCCCATGATCAAGAAGATCACGCCAGTCCTGGCCACGGCCGTCCTGCTCGTGCCGACCGGCGCCCACGCCCGTACGATGCCCGCCGTCATGGCGGCGCTGGGCGACTCGATCAGCGCAGGGTTCAACGCCTGCGGCTGGTACGTCGCCTGCACGTCCCGCTCCTGGTCCGCGGGCGACTCGCCGTCGGTGAACAGCCACTATCTGCGCCTGCTCACGATGGGGAGCGCGATCAAAGGGCACAACCTGAACTTCGCCGTCCCGGGGGCGACCAGCGCCGACCTGGCCGGGCAGGCGCGCAAGGCCGTCCAGGCCGGGGCCGGCTACGTCACCGTCCTGATCGGCGCGCAGGACGCCTGCGTGGGCTCCGAGAAGGAGATGACCCCCGTGACCGCGTTCCGGCGCAACATCGACGCCGCCTTCGACGTGCTGCGGCCCACCGGCGCGCGAGTCTACGTCGCGAGCATCCCGGATATCAAGCGCCTGTGGCGGGTCGGCAAGGCCAACGGATGGGCGCCCGTCTTCTGGGGGATCGGCCACATCTGCCAGTCGATGCTGGCCAACCCGAAGTCCACCGCGAAGAAGGACGAGGCCAGGCGCGACCGGGTGCGCGAGCGGGTGATGGACTACAACGAGCAGCTCGGGCAGGCATGCGAGAGCTACGGCCCGGCCTGCCACTACGACGGGGGCGCGGTCTTCTCCTACCCGTTCACCCTCAAGCAGGTGAGCGGGTGGGACTACTTCCACCCCAACGCCGACGGGCAGAAGGCCCTCGCCAAGATAACCTTCGACGCGGGCTTCTTCGCCGACGTGGAGCCCTGATCGCGTTCACTCAGCCCGCGCGGCGGAGGCGGCCGAGGGTCTGCTCCAGTTCCTCCTGCAGCACGCGGCCCGCGCCGTCGGCGTCACCGCCCTCGACGGCGCCGACGAACGCCGCGTGGGTGTGGTCTCCCGGGTTCGGGTCGCCCGCCCGCAGGTCGAGCAGGTCCACCAGGGCGACCAGACCCTCGCGCAGCCGGGGGACGAACTCGGCGAACAGGTCGGTCAGCACCGGGTTGTGCGCGGCCGCGACGACGGCCGCGTGCAGAGCGATGTCGGCGTCGACGAAGGCGGCGTCACTTTCCCGCGCGGCGGCCCGCCGCGCCTCCAGCGCCGCGTGCAGCGCCGTCACGTCGTCCGGCGTACGGCGCCGCGCCGCCAGCCGGGCGGCCTGCACCTCGACCAGCATCCGCACCTCGTAGACGTCGGCCACGGCGGCACGGCGCAGGCGGGCCGTCCAGTCCTCAGCAGGACTGGTGGCGATGACGAAGACCCCGGCGCCCTGCCGCGCCTGCACCAGCCCGGCTCCGGCCAGTGCGCGCAGGGCCTCGCGGACGGTGGAACGGCCCACGCCCAGGGTCGTGGCCAGGGTCGTCTCGCCGGGCAGTCGGGTGCCGACCGGCCAGCGGCCCTCCGCGATCTGCTCGCGCAGGCTCTCGACGGCCTGGTCGACCAGAGGGCTGCGACGGAGTGCGCCGAGCGCCATCGACTTTCACCTCTCAGGTTGTCGGATCTCAGGTTGTCTGAGGAGTTGTTCTGTGGTTAGTCTAACCGCCATGTCGCCGCGCTGGTCCTTCGGCCGTATCTCCGGCCTGCTTCTCAGTCGCCGCGGCGGGGTTTGACCCGAGACCGGCGCCCCGCCGCGGAGTGCCGTTCCGCCGGTCGCCGGCAGTCCGACCAAAGGACCATCTCCGTGACCACCGTCTTCCCCACGATTCGCACCCCGCGTGGCGCGGTGCCCGCCGATGCTCCCGCCTGGAATCCCCAGCGGGGCAGCGAGATGCCGTCTCACCGCTACCGGCCCGCCCACGAGCGGGTCGAGATTCCCGAGATCCGGCGCGCCTGGCCCGGGCGCAGGATCGAGCAGGCCCCCCTGTGGGTGCCCGTGGACCTGCGCGACGGCAACCAGGCGCTGGCCGAGCCGATGGACACGCCGCGCAAGCGCCGCATGTTCGACCTCCTCGTCGCGATGGGGTTCAAGGAGATCGAGGTCGGCTACCCGTCGTCGAGCCGGACCGACTTCGACTTCGTCCGTCACCTGGCCACAGGCGGCGCGGTGCCGGACGACGTGACCCCCGTGGTGTTCACGGCGGCCCGCCGCGACCTCATCGAGCAGACCTTCGCCTCAATCCAGGGCATGCCGCGCGCGGTGGTGCACCTGTACACCGCGACCGCGCCGGTCTGGCGCGACGTCGTGCTCGGACAGGACCGGGCCGGGCTGCACGCGCTCATCCGGGAGGCCGCCGGGCACATCGCGCGGCTCGCCGACGCCATGCCGGCAACGGCGCTGCGGTTCGAGTTCTCCCCTGAGGTGTTCAACTGCACCGAGCCCGACTTCATCCTGGAGGTCTGCAACGGCCTCACCCGGTTGTGGGACGCCTCGCCCGACCGGCCGGTGATCCACAATCTGCCCGCCACCGTCGAGATCGCCACGCCGAACCTGTACGCCGACCAGATCGAGTACATGCACCGCCACCTCGAACGGCGTGACGCGGTCATCCTCTCGGTCCACCCTCACAACGACAGGGGCACGGGGGTGGCCTGCGCGGAGCTCGCCGTACTGGCCGGGGCGCAGCGCGTCGAGGGCTGCCTGTTCGGCAACGGCGAGCGCACCGGGAACGTCGACCTCGTCACTCTCGCGCTCAACCTGTACGCGCAGGGCGTCGACCCGATGGTGGACTTCTCCGACATCGACGTCATCCGGCGGACCGTCGAGGAGTGCAACCGCCTGCCGGTCCACGTACGGCATCCGTACGGCGGAGACCTGGTCTACACGGCCTTCTCCGGGACCCACCAGGACGCGATCAGCAAGGGCCTCGCCCACCACGAGCGCGCGGCGGCCGAGCGGGGCGTGCCGGTGGGGGAGGCGCCCTGGTCGGTGCCCTACCTGCCGATCGACCCGGCCGACGTCGGCCGCACGTACGAGGCGGTCATCCGGGTCAACAGCCAGTCGGGCAAGGGCGGCATCGCCCACCTCCTCCAGGCGCACCACGGGCTCGACCTGCCGAAGGCGCTGCGCGCGGAGTTCTCCCGCGTCGTGCAGGACGCGACGGACCGCAGCGGGCGGGAGGCCACGCCTGAGGACCTGCTCCGGTTGTTCCGCGCCGCTTACATGGCGCAGGACGGGCCGGTCACGCTGGGCGAGGGCGAGGGCGAGGGCGCCGGACCGGCGGCGGCCCTCGCCGCCGCGCTGGAGGCGTCCGGAATCGCGGTGGAGGTGCTCTGGCAGGGCGGGCATCCGGCGGAGGGCGGCGCCGTCGCCTACGCCCGGTGCCGCGTCGGCGACACGTCCGTCTGGGGGGCGGGCGAGGACACCGACGCCGCGTCGGCGTCCGCCAGGGCGGTGCTCGCCGCCGTCAACCGCGCCCTGGCCGGGCAGCGGGGTGACCGCTCGCAGGGGTGGCCGGGCGACGTCATGCCTTGATCAGGTACGCGTCGCGGCGGTGCCGTGCCGGTGCTGCGGGCCGAGCACGCGCAGCATGTCGAGCGCCTCGGTGCCGCCGGGCGGCGGGGTGAAGACCCGCAGCCGCTGGTCCGCGGCAGGTGTCGCCAGCACCTCGCAGTCGAACTCGATCCTGCCCAGCTCGGGATGCATGAGCCGGTACGGGTGTGACCTGCGCACCGCGACCTCGTGCCGGTCCCAGAGCGTCGCGAACTCGGCGCTGGCCGCGCGGAGCCGCGTGACAAGCGTGCGGGCCGCCGCGTCGTCCCCGCGGCGGGCGACCGCGGCGCGCAGGTCGGCGACCAGCTGCCGGGAGTGCTCCTCGTGCTCCTCGGCGGCGAAGTGGTCGCGCACGTCCGGCTCGGTGAACCAGCGCAGCACGATGTTGCGGTCCTCCTGGGCCACCGTGCACACGCACCCGAACAACGCCTGCGCCATGTCGTTCTGCGCCAGCACGTCGCCCAGATCGCTCAGGATCTGGACCGGAACGCCGTCCAGCCGGTCGAGGAGGTACAGCATGCCCGGCCGCAGGTACTCCCCGGCCCGCGCCCCCTCCGGCGGGCGGTGCCCGGCGAGCAGGTAGAGGTGGTCGCGCTCGTCGGCGGTCAGCCGCAGCGCGTGCGTCAGCGCGGACAGCACCTGAACCGAGGGTTGTGGGCTCCTGGCCTGTTCGAGCCGCATGTAATAGTCGGCCGACATCCCGGCGAGTGCCGCGACCTCCTCGCGGCGCAGTCCAGGCGTACGCCGCCTCGGCCCCTCGACCAGTCCGACGTCCCGTGGAGTCAGCCGCTCCCGGGACCGGCGCAGGAAATCGGCGAGGTCGTCGCGGTGAATCCCCATATCGCTAGTGATATCACCGTTCGTTCAGCACATCCTGGGACCGTCGATCCTAGGTAGACCGCTCCGTTCCTGGGCCTTCGCCGGCGAGTGCATAGTCGAGACGTGGCCGTCCCAAGGCCTGCCCCGACGAGGAAGAACGGTGATCAACGCGATGAAGGCGGTGCGGTTCCACGAGTACGGCGGCATCGATGTGCTGCGGGTGGAGGAGGTGGCGCGTCCGGTGCCCGGCCCCGGGCAGGTGCTGGTCGAGATGCGCGCGGCCGGGATCCAGCCCGGCGAGGTGATGATCCGGAAGGGCGCACGGCACGAGCGCTGGCCGGCGACGTTCCCCTCCGGGCAGGGCAGCGATCTGGCCGGTGTCGTGGTGGAGGCCGGTCCGCAGGTGCGTGGCGTCGCGGTGGGCGACGAGGTCCTCGGCTTCACACACAACAGGGCGAGCCACGCGGAGTTCGTCGTGGCCGACGACGTGAATCTGACCCCGCGTCCGAAGGGGCTGCCCTGGGACGTGGCCGGGTCGTTGTACGTGGCCGGCACGACCGCGTACGCCACCGTGTTCGCGGTCGACCCCGGTCCGGCCGACACGGTCGTCGTGTCCGGTGCGGCGGGCGGCGTCGGGTCCCTTGCCGTGCAGCTCGCGCGGCGGCGCGGCGCCACGGTCATCGGGCTGGCGAGCGAGCCGAATCACGCCTGGTTGAAGGATCGCGGCGTCGTCCCGGTCGCGTACGGACAGGGCGTGGCCGAGCGGATCCGGCAGGCCTCCGGCGGGAACGTCGACGCCTTCATCGACACGTTCGGCGACGGCTACGTGGATCTGGCGGTGGAGCTGGGCGTACGGCCCGAGCGGATCGACACGATCCGCGACTGGCGGGCCGCGGCCAGGGTCGGCGCGCGGACCTGCGGAGAGGGCGCGGCGGCGTGCGCGGTCGTGCTCGGCGAGCTGGCCAGGCTCGCCGCGCGCGGGGAGCTCGAGGTGCCGATCGCCCGCGTCTACCCGCTGGAGCGGGTGCGGGACGCGTTCCGCGAGCTGGAACGGGGGCACACGCACGGCAAAATCGTGCTCCATCCCTAGAGGGCCGGAACCGCCCGCGCCCTCGGATGGCCGCTACGCGCCGGCGAGCCGCCCGAGTGCGGCGGCGGCGCGTTCTCTGGCCGCCAGCACCACCGTGAGAGCGGTGTCGAGCTCGGCTGGATCGATGCCCCCGAAGACGGCATCTGTGACCTGGCGCGCATGCGCGTACAGGGCCGTGAAGTGGTCCGTGCCGGCTTCGGTGAGTTCCGCTTCGACGGAGGCGCTTTCGGGTCGGTACGCGATGTGGCCCGCAGCAACGGCGCGCTCGAGCACCCGCATGGTGTCCGGCTCGGCCAGGTCCAGTCCGCGGTCGAGTTCCTTCGCCACCTCGTCAAGGGGCAGTGGAGCGCCCGCCTCCCAGAGCAGGGTCAGGAGCATCCAGGTGGGGAAGTCCGAGTCGAAGTCCGCGAGGGCGCGGCGGTGCAGCTTGCCGATCAGGCGTGCGGTCTCGCCGAACGCGCGGCCGAGGCTGGGACGTGAATCGGGGTTCACGGTCATCCGAGTCTCCTTGTTGCGTGGTGGCCAGTTATTGGTGCCACCAATGTTGGTGTCACCCACCATACATGAATTGATGGCGTCACCAACGATCGATTAGCCTGAGGGGGTGGACGGCACTACGCACCCGACACCCGCCCGGCTGCTCGCCCTGCCGAGTTGGGTGATCAATCAGGCCGCGATCGCGGCCAACCGGCTGACCGACCGAGCGTTGGCGGGCACGAGTTCCCGGCGCCAGTTCGCGATGCTGGCGGCCCTCGACGAGTTCGGCCCATCCAGCCAAGCCGATCTGGGCAGATGCACCGGAATCGATCGCAGCGATGTGGTGGCGGGGGTGAACGCGATGGTCAAGCAAGGATTCCTGCAGCAGCGTCCCGACCCGGCCGACGGCCGGCGCAACATCGTCACGCTCACCCCCGAGGGGAAAGATCATCTGGAGAGGCTCAGCGCCCTCATCGCCGGCGCCCAGGACGAACTACTGCACGCCCTCTCCCCTTCGGAATCAGAAATGGTCGTCGACCTGCTCAAACGCGTCCTCGACAGTGGCTGGCGCGCAGACGAACGCTAGCGTTCCCGGGAACGGTGGGCGCGGACCTTGTGGCGGTTGCCGCACCGCTCCATCGAGCACCAGCGCCTGCTGCCCGGGCGTGAGGTGTCGACGAAGATGAGCGCGCAGTTGTCCCCCGCGCACTCCCGCACGCGGTCCGCGTACGGGCCGGTGAACAGCTCGATCGCGTCTCTCGCGACGGTCGCGATCACCTGGCTCCCGGTCGCGGGGGCGACCCGGGATCGCAGCCCGTCCGCCGTCATCACGGGCGTCAGCGGTGGCGCCGCCGCCGCGTGGTTGACCGCGTCCACATCCGCCGGTCTCGGCGTGCGGCCATGGACGCGGTCGCCGGCCAGCCCCCACAGGGCGGTGCGCAGGGCTTTGGCGCGGGTGAGCTCGTCGGCCGTCGTGTCCACTTCCTCCAGGCCGAGCCGGGACACGGCGGCCCACCGGGCGAGGTCGGCCGGCTCGTGCAGCGTCTCGTAGTGGGCGTAGACCCCCACGCCGCCGCTCACGAGGAACTCCAGGCAGAGGGTGCCCGGATCGAACCGGAAGGAGACCCCGTCACGCGGGTGTAGCGTCAGGCTCATGTAACCACTATAAAGGGTTACATGACTCTCGAATGGAAGCTCGTCGTCGACTGCGCCGACCCGCACGCGCAGGCCGCGTTCTGGGCGCAGGCCCTCGGATACGAGGTGGAGGACAACAGCGCGCTGGTCGGCCGGCTCCTGGCCGCCGGCGTCGTGGGAGAGGAGGCGGTGACCCCCGACCACGCGGCCTTCCGGACG
This sequence comes from Microbispora bryophytorum, assembly GCF_006874465.1. Taxonomy (GTDB): domain Bacteria; phylum Actinomycetota; class Actinomycetes; order Streptosporangiales; family Streptosporangiaceae; genus Microbispora; species Microbispora bryophytorum. Next base: position 176,682 of record NZ_VIRL01000016.1, read on the forward strand.
CTGCGGGCGGTACGGCACCCGGACGACCCGGTCGATCCGGACAGCGGCACCGGGCTCGGCCGCCGGATCCTCTTCCAGGCGGTCCCCGAGCCGAAGGCGGGCAAGAACCGCCTGCACATCGACCTGCACGCGGGCCCCGAGCGCAGGGACGCCGAGGTGGACCGGCTCACGGCGCTCGGCGCCACCGTACTGCAGGTCGTCAGGGAGCCTGGGAGCCACCACGTGACCATGGCCGACCCCGAGGGCAACGAGTTCGACGTGCAGTGAGCCCCTACAGCCAGCCGTTGTGGCGAGCCAGGCGGGCGGCCTCGATCCGGTTCCTGGTGCCGGTCTTGCCGATGGCCGACGACAGGTAGTTGCGCACGGTGCTCTCCGACAGGTGGAGACGGGCCGAGATGTCGGAGATCGTGGAGCCGTCGACCGCCGCGGCGAGGACGTCCCGCTCCCGGTCGGTCAGCGGGCTCGGGCCGGTGCTGAGCGCGGCCGCCGCGAGCGCGGGGTCGATGACCCGCTCGCCGCGCAGCACGCGGCGGACGGCGTCGGCGAGATCCTCCACCGGGCCGTCCTTGACCAGGAACCCGCGCGCCCCGGCTTCCATGGCCCGGCGCAGGTAGCCGGGCCGCCCGAACGTCGTGAGGATGAGCACGGCGCAGCCGGGCAGGCGCTCACGCAGGTCGGCGGCGCTGTCCAGCCCGCCGCGGCCCGGCATCTCGATGTCGAGCAGGGCCACGTCGGGCCGGGTGCGCAGGGCGGTGTCCACCACCTCGTCGCCGTGGCCGACCTGGGCGACGACCTCGATGTCCTCCTCCAGGCCGAGGAGCAGGGCCAGCGCGCCGCGCATCATGCCCTGGTCCTCGGCCAGCAGCACCTTGATCACTGACCGTCCTCCTCCGCGTACGGCACGGCCACCCGGAGCAGGAAGCCGCCGTCGGCCGGCGCCGTGGTCTCGACGGTGCCGGCGACGGCCTTCACCCGCTCACGCAGGCCGATCAGCCCGTTGCCGTGCCCGTGGGCCTTCTGCGGCGGGCCGTCGTCGCGGATCTCCAGCACCAGGACCCCGCCGTCGTCGCGCAGGCCGATCTCGCACGCCGACGCGCGGCTGTGCCGTACGACGTTGGTCACGCCCTCGCGCACGGCCCAGCCGAGCAGGGCGTCGGCCTCGGGACCGGGCCGTACGGAGGAGATGCGGACGGTCGCCTCGATACCGGCGTCCGCGAGCACGGCGCGGGCGGAGTCGAGTTCGGCGGCCAGGCCCCTGCCCCGGTAACCGGTGACGGCGGCCCGCACCTCGGTCAGCGCCTGCCGCCCGATCTGCTCGATGTCGGCCGCCTGTCCGGCCGACGCGTCCGCGTCCACCCGGGCCAGCCGGCGCACGGCCTCGGCCTTGACGACCATGATCGAAAGGGTGTGTCCGAGCAGGTCGTGCAGGTCGCGGGAGAAGCGCAGCCGCTCCTCGGCCACCGCGGCGCGGGCCAGCTCCTCGCGGGTGGCCTTGAGCTCGTGGATGGCCTCCCACAGCCGGATGATGATCGCTGGGATCAGGCCCGCGGTGAACGTGCCCCAGATCATGGAGAGCACACCGGTGAGGTCGGCGTCGGCCCGTACGGCCACGACCAGAGCGGCGGCGCACTCGGTGAGCAGCACCACCGGCAGGATCTTGCCGCGCACGGTGGTCCCGGTGGCGACGGCCAGCATCATGATCAGGTAGAGCCAGTTGCCCTCGAACCCGGCGGCGGACGCCAGGACCACCACCGCGAGCAGCCCCAGCAGCGGCAGCGCACGCCGCCGGTCCGTGAAGGCGAAGTGCGTGGCGGCCACGTACAGCCCGGCGGCGGCCAGCGCGGCCGGCCATGCCAGCCAGAGGGGATGGGACCGGCCGTGTGCGATGTCCCACACGGGTGCCGCCGTCACGGCCACCCACATGTACATGCCCTTGGCGTCGGGGCCGCGCTCGCCCTCGCGCAGCGGGTCGAGCCAGGTGTCGCGTTCTGTCGTCATCGGCAACGTCACATTAGCGGTCAGGCCCGGCGACCGGCGCGGCGGTAGCCGTACACCGCGTAGACGCCGAAGACGAGCAGCCAGGCCGACAGGAGGACGACCTGACGGAGGCTGGGGACGTCGCCGAAGGCGATCCGCCAGGACAGGCCCGCGTAGCTGTTCGACGGGGTCCACTCGGCGATCGCCCGCAGCCAGGACGGGAAGTTCTCGACCGGCACCCACAGGCCGCCGAGGATCGACAGCGTCAGCATGGTCGCGATGTTGGCCATCGCCGCCGACTGACCCGACAGGCGGTAGCCGTTGCCGAGACCGAGCAGGGAGAAGGGCACGGTGCCCGCCCACAGGAGCGCGACGATCGCCAGCCACCGCTGCGGGGGGAGCGTGACGTGGTTGACCAGCACGCCGGCCAGCAGCACCGCCGCGATGCTCGGCACTACGGCGACCGCTCCGGTGACGACCTTCCCGGCCACGACCTGGGCGGGGGTCAGCGGGGTGAGCCGCAACTGGCGCAGCCATCCCGCCGCGCGGTCCTCGGCGATGCCGCTGCCGTTGTTGAACGCGCCGCCGAGCGCGCCGTACGCCGCCATGCTCACCATCGTGTAGATCGCGGCGTCGTGCCGGTCGCCGGGGGCCAGGCCGAGGTTGGTGAAGACGAGGTACATGACGACCGGCATCACGATCGCGAAGATCACATAGCCGCCGTCACGCATGGACCTGGTCAGTTCGAGCCGTACGTATCCCCACATCACGCGTTCTCCTTCGCCGTGAGGGCCACGAAGGCGTCCTCCAGGCCGGCCGGGACGACCTCCAGGTCGCGGACGGCGCCCGCGCGGGCGAGGGCCATGACGGTGGCGTCGGAGTCGCCGCTGCGCAAGTGGACCCGGCCGCCCCTGATCTCCATGTGGCGCACGCCCGGCAGGGTCGCGAGCCAGGCGGACTCGCCGTCGGCGGTCACGCTCACCGTGGTCAGCGCCGCCGCCCGCTTGACCTCCGCGCTGGTGCCGTCGGCGATCACCCGGCCGTGGCCGAGCACGACGACGCGGTCGGCGTGCTCGTCGGCCTCGTCCAGATAGTGGGTGCTGAACAGGATGGTCATGCCCTGGCCGGCCAGCCCGCGCATGCCGCTCCAGAACTCGCGCCGGGCCGTCACGTCGAGCGCGGCGGTGGGCTCGTCGAGGACGATCAGGTCGGGGTCGCCGCACACCGCCATCGCGAACCGCACGCGCTGCGCCTGCCCGCCGGACAACCGGTCCACCCGGCGGTCGCGCAGGTCTTCGATCCGGGCGAGCGCGAGCACCCGGTCGAGGGGGAGGGGAGCGGCGTACGTCCCGGACACGAAGGTCAGCAACTCGCGGACCGTGACGCGGGGGATCAGGCCGCCCTCCTGCGGCATCGCGCCCGCCAGGCCCTGCCGTACGGCCTGCTCCGGGTCGAGGCCGAACAGCGCGGCCCGCCCGGAGTCGGGCGGCAGCAGTCCGAGCAGCAGCGCGATGGTGGTCGACTTGCCCGCGCCGTTGGGGCCGAGGAGAGCGACCGTCTGACCGCGGGGGATGGCGAGCGTGAGCCCGTCCACGGCCCGTACGGGGCCGAAGCGTTTGGTCGCCGAGGTCAGGGAGACGGCGTCGGCGGTTTTCGTGGTCATGGGGACGACGGTAGGCAGGCGACGCCGGCCCAGGTAGAGAGATCGATACGGCCCTGGGCGGGACAAATGTCCCGCCCAGAGAATCTACAATGTAAAGGCGTCGGCTTGTTACACCATTTCGGAAAGGAGTACGGCCAGGTCGCCGGGACGGGAGAACATCGGCCAGTGACCGGTGGGCAGCTCACGCAATTCCCACTCCGGCCCGGCCAGCGGTGCGAACGCCGGGTGTCCGGTCGCGATCAGCTCCTTGACCTGCGTCAAAGGGAACGAGCAGCTAACCAGGGTCTTCGGCAACGCGGCGAACGCGGCGGCGGCGTCTCCCAGGGCGAGGGGCTGCGTGATCGTGCCGAGCGGCTGGCCGGTGGCCCGGGAGGCCATCAGCGCACGCTCGGGCTCGCCCAGCCCCTCCAGGCTCGAACCCGACTCCTGCAGTTCGTCCCACGAGGGCATGGGGTAGCGCCAGCCGTCCACGACGCGCTTGTCGACGAACTCGCGCCCGGTGAGGTCGATCTGGGCCATGCCGTCCGGCACCGGGCCGCTCTCGACGTACACGACCCGGCTCACACGGCCGGCCGCGCGGGCGGCGGCTCCGGTGACCGCGGCGGCGCTCCCGCTGTGGCCGACGAGCACCACGTCGTTCAGGTCCTCGGCCTCGACGAGGCCGGTGATGTCGCGGATGTGGGTGTCGAGGTCGAGATCGGGGGAGGCGAGGTGGGCGCGGTCCGCGAGGCCGGTGAGGGTCAGGGGGTGGACCTCGTGCCCCATGCCGCGAAGGGCGGCGGTCACGTCCCGCCATGCCCATGCGCCCAGCCAGAAACCCGGAACGAGTACGTATGTCGTCATGTTTCGACGCTAGAGCCGAATCAGGGCAGAATCGGTCCTGATATGTCGACCAATCGCGTTCTCGCCTTCCTGGAGCTGCTGCAGGCCAGGCCCGGGCTCACCGGTCCGGAGCTGGCCGAGCGCCTGGAGGTGGACGTGCGGAGCGTGCGCCGCTACGTGCGCAGGCTGGAGGACCTCGGCATTCCGGTGCAGGCCGAGCGGGGACGCTACGGCGGCTACCGGCTGATGCCGGGTTACCGGCTGCCGCCGCTCATGCTCACCGGCGACGAGGCCACCGCCGTGGTGCTCGGGCTGCTCGCGGGCCGCCGCGCGGGCCTGACGGTGGGCGAGGGGGCGGCGGAGAGCGCGCTCGCGAAGATCCAACGGGTGCTGCCCGGCACCCTGCGCGACCGGATCGGCGCCGTCGAGGACATGGTCGGGCTGACCACCCGCTCCGCCGCGACCTCCCGGCCGAGCGGCGCCACGTTGCTGACGCTGGCCGACGCGGCCCGGCGTCGTCTCCGCGTACGGCTGGCCTATCGGTCCTACCGGGGACAGGACAGCGAGCGGACGGTCGATCCCTACGGGCTGGTGTTCCACTCGGGCCGCTGGTATCTGACCGGCCATGACCACCGCAGGGGCGAGGTGCGGACGTTCCGGCTCGACCGGATCGGCCGGGCGGAGACGACGGAGGAGGAGTTTCCCGCCCCGGGGGAGTTCGACGCGGTCGCCCACGTCATGGAGTCGCTGGCCTCCGTACCGTACCGGTACGAGGTCGAGGTGGTGCTGGCCACGACGATGGAGGAGGCCCGGCGGCGGATCCCGCCGACGGTGGCCGCGCTCGCCCCGGTTGACGGGAGCGCGGTGAACGGCGGCGCGGTTGACGGCGGCGTACGGATGACCGGCCGCGCGGAACGGCTGGACGGCATGGCGCAGGTGCTGGCGGGCCTCGGCGTGCCGTTCACCGTGGTCGGCCCGCCCGAACTGCGCGAGGAGGTCCGGGCGCTCGCCCGTCGTCTGGAGGAGTGGACCGGTCAGGCCCCGAGGTGCTGACTGCCGATGACGGCGAGCAGGCGCAGCTTGTCGTGGCTCTCGGTGCCCGGCGTGGCCGTGTAGACGAGCAGCGCCTGCGACTGGTCGGGATCGAGCAGCGTCTGGCACTGCAGTTCCAGCACGCCGAGTTGGGAGTGCACGAGGCGCTTGTCGGCCGGGTGCCCCAGGCCGACCTCGTGCCTGTCCCAGAGCGCGGCGAACTCGGGGCTGCGGCCGAGGAGGTCGCGGGTGAGGGCGGCGGCGCGCGACCGGGGCCCCTCGCGCGTGGCGGCCTCGCGCAGCAGGGAGGTGAACACCCGTCCGTACAGCGGATGGTCGTCCTCCAGGTAGAGGCGTCGCTCGGCCGGGTCGGTGAACCACCGGTAGAAGACGCTGCGCTCCATGCCGCTGAAGCCGGTCTGGTCGCCGAACAGGGCGACGGCGGCCGGGGTCTGCCGGAGCGTCTCGCCGAGTGCCGTGGTGACCAGGGCGGGTGTGTCGCAGAGCCGGTCGAGCACGCGCATGATCCCCGGGTTCACGTGGTCGCTCCGCAGCGCGCGTTGCGGTGCGCTGTGGCCGGCGAGAAGGAAGAGGTGGTCACGCTCGGCGAGGGTGAGGCGCAGGCCACGGGCGATCGCGGAGAGCATCTGGTCCGACGGCTGCGGTCCTCTCTGGCGTTCCAGACGGCTGTAGTAGTCGCTGGACATGCCGCAGAGGGCGGCCACCTCCTCGCGGCGGAGTCCGCTGGTGCGCCGGCGCGGCCCGCGGACCATCCCGACGTCCTCGGGCTGCAGGGCCTCCCTGCGCCTGCGCAGGAAATCCGCCAGTCCCTCGCGGTCCACCCTCGGCCTCCTCGCCTTCTCCCGTCCCCGCTCATCCTGTCGCGCCGGTCACGGCGTATCCACGGCCTGCCGATCCCCGGATAAGGAGGCCCCGGCTGCGCGAGCCCCGATTGCGTGGGCCGTGGCTGCGTGAACCGTGGACATGTGGGCCGTGGCAGCCCGGCGCGCGACGCGGTCAACTGGGCGTGACAGCCCCCGCCAGGGGGCCGTGTCCCCTATGACCAGGAGCTTCCATCATGACCTCTCAGCGAGTCGCCCTCATCACCGGCGGCAACCGGGGCCTCGGACGTGCCACGGCACTCGCCCTCGCCGAGCGCGGCGTCGACGTCGTCGTCACCTATCGGGCCGGCAAGGACCAGGCCGAGGACGTCGTCGAGTCCGTGACCGGGCTCGGACGTACCGCGGTGGCGCTGTCGCTGGACACCGCGGTGGTGGCGGGGTTCGACGACTTCACGGACGAGTTGCGCCGCACCCTGCGCGAGCGGTGGCACCGGGACGATTTCGACTACCTTGTCAACAACGCCGGCATCGCGGTCACCGCGGCGTTCGCCGACACGACCGAGAGCGAGTTCGACGCACTGATCGACGTGCATCTCAAGGGCGTGTTCTTCCTCACGCAGAAGCTGCTGCCCCTCATCGCGGACGGCGGCCGGATCGTCAACCTCTCGACCGGGCTGACCAGGTTCACGATCGCGGGGCAGGCGGCGTACGCGTCGGTGAAGGGCGCGGTGGAGGTGCTGACGCGATACCTCGCCAAGGAGCTCGGGCCGCGAGGCATCACGGTCAACACCGTCGCCCCCGGCCCGGTCGCCACCGACTTCGCGGGCGGCGTCACACGGGACGACGAGGGGTTCCGCGCCATGCTCGCGTCGCAGACCGCGCTGGGACGGGTAGGGGAACCCGCCGATGTCGGGGGCGCGATCGGCGCCCTGCTCGCCGACGGCAGCGGCTGGATCACCGGTCAGCGCGTCGAGGTCTCCGGCGGCATCTTCATGTGACCGTGGCGTTGCAAGTCGTCCTCGCTCGCCCCGTCCGGCCTGTACGCGAGCGGGGCGCCGGGCGGGAGAGCGCGGCGCCGGGCCACCAGGCCGGACAGCAGGTCCTCCCACAGCGCGCCGACGACGTCGAGGTCGTGGCGCGCGGCCGTCTTCAGCGCGTTGGCGCCCATCCGGCGGCGCAGGTCCTCGTCCTCGATGAGCGTGCAGATGGCGTCGGCCATCGCGTGGATCTTCTCCGGCTTCACCAGCAGCCCGTCGTGGCCGTGGCTGATCATCTCCTTGGGGCCGGTCGGGCAGTCGTAGCTGACGACGGGGACGCCCTTGCTCATCGCCTCGAGGATGGCCATCGGCATGCCCTCGTGGCGGGAGCTCAGCACGAACATCGAGGCGTCCGCGAGGACGGCGCCGACGTCCTCGGCGGGGCCTTCGAGGAAGACCCGCTCGCAGAGCCCGCGCTTGTCGATCGACGCCTGGAGCTTCTCCTGCCGGGGGCCGCCGCCGTAGATCCGCAGCGTCCAGTCCGGGTAGCGGGCCGCCACGTGCGCCCACGCGCGGATGAGCAGGTCGTAGCCCTTGCCCCAGGTCAGGCGGCCCACGGTGACGACGGTCTTCGCGGTGAGCGGCGAAAGGCCGCCGTTCAGGCGGGGCGTCGCGTTGGGCACCTGCGCCAGCACGGCCGGCCGGTCCACGCGCGCCTTCTCGAAGGACCGCTCGTAGGCGCGCAGGTCGGCCTGTGTGAGGGTGACGACCGCGTCGTGCCTGCCGTACCTGCGGATGATCTGCCTGCGCACCGCCGGCTGGTGGGAGGACAGGTTCCCGTGCTCCTGGGCGACCGTGATGATCTCCGGTGGTGCGAAGCGGGCGGCGATCAGGTTCAGGCCGGGCCGGGTCCCGATGAGGACGCCCCCGCGGCGGGAGCGAATGTAGCGGACGAGTTTGAGGTCGGTGCGCAGGGTGAACCAGTGATAGGCGGCCTCGCCCTTCGGCACCAGCCTGCTCGGGAACCGCGACAGCAGGCCCTTGCGCCGGGGCAGCCGGTCGTCGAGGTAGCGAACGCGCACTCCGGGAGGAACCTGGAAGAAGGGCTCCTCGCGTTCCCGTACGACGCTGACGATCTCGACATCATGAGTGCGCGCCAGTTGTCCGGCGAGGTTGAAGACCGTGCGGATCGTGCCGCCCATGCCGTTGGCGTGCAGCAGCAGGATGCGGATCTCGTGACCGTCGGGCGGCGGCGCCGACCGGGCACGCTGCCGGTCGCGGGCCTCCAGCGCCCGTACGACCGCCCTGGCCGCTTTCCTTGCCGCCCTGCGGTGAAGAGAAGGCACAGCCACGCCCCGTTCCGTGTCAGATGAAGATCCCCTTCCCTGTGACGTAACCGGCAGTTGCTTCGTTGTTGTGACCTAGGTCACAGCATGCTTGGAAAGCTGATATATGGTCGTCCGTTTGCTGGGGACGTCCTCCAGATAGGCGGGCACGTGATGCACTGCGACCTGCTCGAACACGCCTTCAGGGAGATAGGAGCAGGCGCGGTCGGGCACGCCGATAAGGACATCGCCGCCGGCCCGGGACAGGAACGGGGTGACCCGCCGGGCCAGCGGTTCCTCGTAGTAGACGTCCCCGGCCAGCACGACCTGCGGGGACGGCGTCCCGTCGAGCAGGTCGCCACCGGCGATCCGCACCGCGACGCCGTTGGCGCGGGCGTTCACGGCGACGGCCGCCAGCGCGTACGGGTCGACGTCGTTGGCGACCACCAGGGCGGCTCCGGCCAGCGCCGCGGCGACCGCGACCAGCCCCGATCCGGTGGCGAGGTCGAGGACGGTGCGGCCCCGCACAATCTCGGGGTGGTCGAGCACGTGGCGGGCCAGCGCCTGCCCGCCCGCCCAGGGGCAGGCCCAGAAGGGCAGCCGTCCGGCGCGCTCCCACAGCTCGTACACCCGGTCGTCCCCGCCCGCGTCCGGCACGGCGCCGGGCATGACCAGGCGCAGCCGTATCTCCGGCACGTACGGCACGGCCGCGAGCCTGGTGTGCGCGCGGACGAAGTCCTCGGCGTCGTGCTCCACGGCCGCCGATCGTATCCGCACGGACAACCGTCCGGAGCGGCCGGAGTTCTTGATGTCGCCGGCAGAAGCACCGGATCATCCGTGGGGGAGCGCCGGCGCCGCGTTCTCCAGGGCGTCGATGCTTCCGGACATGATCGTGCGGATGTGGTCGGTGATGTGCTGGAGCGGCCAGTCCCACCAGGCCAGCGCGAGAAGGCGCTCGATGTCCGCGTCTTCGTAGCGGCGGCGGATGAGCCTGGCGGGGTTGCCGCCGGCGATGCCGTAGTCGGGGACGTCGTCCACGACGACCGAGCCGGAGGCGATGATCGCTCCGTGGCCGATGCGTACGCCCGGCATCACCATCGACCGGTATCCGAGCCAGACGTCGTTGCCCACCACCGTGTCGCCCCGTCCGGGCAGGCCCGTGATGAGGTCGAAGTGCTCCGCCCAGGACCCGCCCATGATCGGGAACGGGAACGTCGAAGGCCCGTCCATGCGATGGTTGGCGCCGTTCATGATGAACCGCACGCCCTCGCCCAGGGCACAGAACTTCCCGATGACCAGCTTCTCCGGCCCGTAGTGGTACAGCACGTTGCGGGTCTCGAACGCGGTCGGATCGTCCGGGTCGTCATAGTACGAGAACTCGCCGACCTCTATCAGCGGCGAGGCGATCAGCGGCTTCAGCAGCACCACCCGCGGTTGCCCGGGCATCGGATGCAGCACGGTCGGGTCGGGGGGCACAGCCGGCATCACGCGTCGTTTCCTTCCTGGCCAACGCTTCGAACGAGAGTCGATGGCGCCACTACTGCGACAAATGGTGCGTTAAGATACTGCCACGACGCCGTTCCCAGGAGCAACCGGACCACCAGCGATGACTCCTTCAGCACCACCACCGGAGGGCGCCAGGCCCGTGCCGCCGCCTCGGCGCCGCCCCGGCGGCCGTACCGCCCGAATCCGCAGGCAGGTGCTCGACGCGGTGCTCGCCGAGCTTGGGGAGCGCGGTTATGACGGGCTCACCATGGACTCCGTCGCCGCCCGCTCGGGTGTGCACCGCGCGACGGTGTACCGGCGCTGGGGAGACGTTGGCGGCCTGCTCGCCGACGTCCTGGACGCGGCGGGCGACGACGCCTGGCAACCCCCGGACACCGGTTCCCTGGAGGGCGACCTGGCGGCACTGAACCGCGAGATCCATGACGCGCTCACCGCACAGCCGCCGATCGTGGCGGCCCTGATCGCCGCCTCGTTCCGCTCCGAGCAGGCCGACCACGCCCAACGGCGGCTCTGGGAGGACCGGTACGCCCGGTGCGAGGTCATCGTCCGCCGGGCCGTCGAGCGCGCCGAACTCCCGCTGGGCACGGACGCCCGGCGACTGCTCATCGCCGCCACCGCGCCCGTGTATCACCAGTTGGTGCTTCTCCGCACGCCGCCCGGCCCGGACCTGCCCGGCCAGGCGGCCAGAACCGCCGCTCTCGCCGCATCCGCCGGCGCCTTCGCCGTGCCGCCACCGGCCGGTGATACCTGACCGGCCCGGCGCGGCCCGGTCCGGCCCGGTCCGCTCCGGGGCCGAGCAGGAGCGACCGCACCTACCACTTTTCCCTACGGCCGCCTATCCCCTACGGCCGCCTAGAGGAGCGTGAGCTGTTCGGGCGCCGCGGCCGGTGCGGGCGGGGGAGCCGGCCGCTCACCGGGCCGTTGCCCGGCACGAGTGCCGCGCGGGGCCGACCGGCCGATGCCGTGCTCGCGGGCGAGCGCGCGCACGGCCTGGCCGATCCGTTCCTGGTACGCCTTGGGGGCGTAGGCGCCCCGGCCGTACAGCTCCAGATAGCGGGGGACGAGCCGGGGGTGCTCGCGCGACAGCCAGGCCATGAACCACTCACGCGCGCCCGGCCGCAGGTGCAGCACGATCGGTGTGACGTGCGTCGCGCCGGTCTCGGCGATACGGCGCACCGTGGTCTCCAGCGCCCGCGGGGAGTCGCCGAGATACGGGAGGATCGGCGCCATGAGCACGCCGCACGGGATGCCGTGCTCGTTCAGGGTGGCGCACACCTCCAGCCGTTTGCGTGGCGAGGGGGTGCCCGGCTCGACGGTCCGCCACAGTGACTCGTCGGTGAACCCGATCGAGACGGCCGTGCTGACGTCGGTCACCTCCGCCGCCTCGGCGAGCAGCGCGAGGTCGCGCAGGATCAGTGAGCCCTTGGTGAGGATCGAGAACGGGTTGCGGGCGTCCCGCAGGGCCGTGAGGATGCCCGGCATCAGCCGATAGCGGCCCTCGGCCCGCTGGTAGCAGTCGACGTTGGTCCCCATCGCGACGGGGTGTCCGCCCCACCGGGGCGCCGCCAGTTCCCTGCGTACGAGGTCGGGGGCGTTGACCTTCACGACGATCTTCGAGTCGAAGTCCCGCCCGGAGTCCAGGTCGAGGTATTCGTGCGTCCTGCGGGCGAAGCAGTAGGTGCACGCGTGGGTGCAGCCGCGGTAGGGGTTGATCGTCCACTCGAACGGAACCCGGCTGGCCGAGGGGACCCGGTTGATGATCGACCGTGCGTGGATCTCGTAGAAGGTGACGCCCCGGAACTCCGGGGTGTCGAAGGTGCGGGCCACGGCCGATCGGGCGAACAGGGGAGTCGTCTCTCCCTGCCCGCCTTCCCCCGTTTCGAGCCGCAGCCCGTCCCACCGCACCCTCCGATTAGAACAGAGGTTCGATGGAGATCGCAACATGCAACGCGTCGTAAATCGCGGCCCTGGAAACGGCTAACGATCTTCATCGTTGGGGAGAACGTCGGCACATACCTTGCGTTCTGGGAGAGTTGCGCGATGGCCTGGTCGCAGGACGAAGAGCGGATGCTGGCGATGATCGAGCGGCACCTCACCGACGAGGATCCGAAGCTCGCGGCCAGGCTCGAGTCGTTCAACCACCGTGCGGAGCGCGGGCGGCAGGGAAAGGGGGCGGGCCGCCGCCTGCCGGGCCGCTCCACCGTGATCATCGCGGTCAGCTGGCTGCTCATCGCCACGTTGATCGCGACCCTGCTCGTCATGGCCCTGCGGCACGACGCCGCCGCTCTCCCGGTGTAGCGACCGGCCTCAGGACAGGGACTTGAGGAAGTGCGCGGCGACCGGGGCGGCCACCCCGCCGCCCATGCCGCCGGCCTCCACGACGACGGCGAAGGCCAGGTCGCCGCGGAAGCCCATGAACCAGGCGTGCGAGTCGAGTTTCGGCCCGGTGCCGAACTCGGCGGTCCCGGTCTTGCCCGCCGTGCCCGCGGGCAGTCCTGCGGCGTGGGCGGTGCCCTTGGTGACGACGGCCCGCATCATCGACCGCAGGCTCGTGACGACCTCACCCGGCAGCTTCTTGGGGCCGGCCTTCTGCTCCAGCGAGGGCACCAGCGTGGGTGGCCGCCAGGAGCCGTCGGCCACCGCCGCGGCCACGTTCGCGATCACCAGCGGGCTCGCGGTGATCCTGGCCTGCCCGAACGACTCCGCGGCCAGTTCGGCGTCGCTGGTGGCCTTCGGCATGCTGCCGGGGGTCGCCGGGACGCCGATGCGCAGCGGCTGGTTGAAACCCAGGTCCGTCGCCAGGTCGTACAGCTTGCGCGCGCCCAGCTTCTGGGCGGCGAGCGGGGCGAACGTCGTGTTGCACGAGTGGGCGTAGGAGTCGAGGAACGACAGCGACCCGAACGCCTCGTGGTCGGAGTTGCGGATCTTGAGCCCGCCGACGACCGCCTCCTCGGGGCAGGTCACCCGGCTCGCCGGGGTCAGCCCCTCGGCCAGCAGTCCGGCGGCCGTGATCGTTTTGAACGTGGATCCCGGGGCGTACTTGCCGTCCAGCGCGCGGTTGAAGCCGCCCTTGTTGTTCACGACGGCGAGGATCTCGCCCGTCGAGGGTTTGACGGCGACGAGCGAGGTGGGCTTGTCCAGGTCGCGCACCGCGTCGGCGGCGGCCTTCTGCACCTTCAGGTCGAGGCTGGTGCGGAGGTCCTTGCCGGGGGAGCCCTTGACGGTGTGCAGGGTCTTGCGGCTCTCGCCGACCACCTGGATCTCCGTGGTGGGGGTGCCGGCGAGCTGCTTCTGGAACGTCTCCTGCAGGCCGCCGCGGCCCACGGCGTCGCCCTTCTTGTAGGCGGTGCCCAGCTTCTCGACGTCCTTGTCCGTCGCCTTGTCCAGGAAGCCGACGAGCTGCTGCACCGAGCCGCCCACGTCGCCGCCGTCGATGCGGTCGCCGTTGGCGTCGGTGACGGCCGCCCGCTGCGGCCACGACGTCCTCAGCGCCAGGTGGTTGGTCCCGTCGAGCGCGGGGTGAACCGAGGACGGCGACCAGTCGACCTTCCAGTAGTGGTCCTTGACCACGAGCGCGAGCGAGCCCGTGTAGGTCCAGTCGCCGACGTTCTTCACCGTGGCGGTGGCGGTGTAGGAGGCGGTCGCCCGGTCGTCCTTCTCCGCGCCGGCCCGTACGTCGCGGACGGCGACCTTCGTCACCGCGAGGTTCTTGGTGAGCTCGGCGTACGCCGCGTCGAAGCCGGCGGCGGGTGAGGCGAGCTCGGCCTTCATCGCCGCGAGGTCGCCTCTCGACCAGGCCGCGGTGAACCGCGCCGCCGTCTCCTGCGGCGTGCCGCGCGTGTGCAGCACGTAGTAGGCGCCGCCGGCGGCCGTCCCGGCCAGCACGACGGCCACGGCGGCCGAGATCGCGACGGTACGTCCTCGCGGCACGCGCACCCCCAATGACGGCCCTGTGGTCGGGTTCAGAGCCTAGCGGGGCCGACTGGCATTTACACTCCGGCTTCGCCGGCGCCCTTGACGCTGGCGGCGTACCGGGGAACGTACTCCTGGCCGGACAGGCGCTGGATCGCGACCATGACCTCGTCGGTCACCCTCCGCCGGTCCCTGGCGCTGCCCGCGTCGCCGGTGAAGGTCATCGGCTCGCCGAACCGCACGCCGATGCTGTGCAGGCGCGGCACCGAGGTGCCGGGCGGCAGCACTTTCTGGGTGCCGAGCATGGCGACGGGCACGACCGGGGCGCCGGTGGTGAGTGTGAGCCAGGCCACGCCGACCTTCCCCCGGTACAGCCGGCCGTCGGGGGAGCGGGTGCCCTCGGGATAGATGCCGAACAACTCGCCCGCCTTCAGGACCTCCACCGCGGCGTCGAGCATGTCCTGGGCGGCGGAGACGTTCTCCCGGTCGATCTCCATCGCTCCCATCGCGCGCATCCAGGCCGCAGCGACGGGGTTGCCGGTGAAGTACTCCTTCTTGGCCACGAACCGCACCATGCGCGGCACCAGGGCCGGCATGAAGAACGAGTCGAGCACGGACAGGTGGTTGGAGGCGATGATCGCGGGCCCGTGCGTGGGGACGTGCTCGCGTCCCTCCATCCGCGGCCGCCACAGCGCGTGCATGACGGGAACGCTGACGAGCTTCAGGGCGGGGTAGAGCACGGCCTCTCCTTCTCCGGTCCGACGGACATACCCTAGGCCGCGCGGACCCCTGTTCAGGTGTAGGCCCCCTGCAACACACCGCCTGATGTTTTGTACGGCTTCACCAACACTTCTTTGCGCCCAGGCGAGGTCGGAACCCGCCGGCGGTGCGGGGCCGAGCCTGGGGAAAAGACACGGCGCCCCGCGAGAACGAGTCTCGCGGGGCGCCCACGTCGAGGGCCGATGTGGCGGTCGCCTCCTCGGCGAGATGCACAACACGGCTCCAGCCGAACGGTATTCCGTGAAGGCGGTGATTGCGGCCCGGGGGACACAAACCACATCGGCCATGGATGACTCTAGCCGACTTTCGCCTCTGCTTTCTCCCGCCCCCCGTATCGGTGTCCGTCATCAGCGGCCAAAGCCCGCGTGCACTATCGTCGCCGGGTGGCGCATCTGATCAGAACTGAGCGGCTCGTGCTGCGGCGCTGGCGCGAGGAGGACAAGGAGCCTTTCGCCGTCCTGAACGCCGATCCAGTCGTCATGGAGCACTTCCCGGCCACGCTCTCCCGGGAGGAGAGCGACGCTCTGGCCGAGCGCGTCGAGGTCGCGTTCGACGAGCGCGGGTTCGGCTTGTGGGCGGTCGAGGCGGACGGGGAGTTCATCGGCTTCACCGGGCTGTCGGTTCCGAGGTTCACCGCCCACTTCACCCCGTGTGTGGAGATCGGCTGGCGGCTCGCCCGGTCCGCCTGGGGGCGGGGATATGCCACGGAGGCGGCGCGGGCGTCGCTGGAGGACGGGTTCGGCCGGGTCGGTCTGACCGAGGTCGTCTCGTTCACGGCGGTGCCGAACGTCCGCTCGCAGGCGGTCATGCGGCGGCTGGGGATGACCCACGATCCCGCCGAGGACTTCGACCACCCGGTGCTCTCCCAGGGTCACTCGCTGCGCCGCCACGTTCTGTATCGGATCCGGAGGCGGAAGTGAGCGGCATGCGGTTGCTGGTGCTGGGCGGCACGACGTTCGTCGGCCGGTGGGTGGTCACGGCGGCCGTGGAGCGCGGCTGGCACGTCACCACGTTCACCCGCGGGCTGGCCGGCTGGGCCCACCCCGGGGCCGAGGCCGTGATCGGCGACCGGCTGCGCCCGGCCGGCCTGGCCCCGCTCGCCGAGACCCGGTGGGACGCCGTGGTGGACACCTGGGCCGGCGCGCCGCGGGTCGTGCGCGACAGCGCCCGCGCGCTGGCCGGGTGCGCGGGCAGGTATGCGTACGTCTCCAGCAGGGCGGTGTACGCGCCCCCGACGCCGGCCGGCCTGAATGAGGACTGGCCCACGGTCGAGGCGTCCGCGGACGCCGAGGACACCGACTACGCGCCGAACAAGCGGGGTGGCGAGATCGCCGTGGAGGAGGCCTTCGGCGACCGCGCCGTGCTGGCCAGGGCCGGGCTGATCCTCGGGCCGTACGAGGACCAGGGACGGCTGCCGCACTGGCTGCTGCGGGCCGCGCGGGGCGGGGAGATGCTCGCCCCCGGCCCGGCCGACCAGCCGTTCCGCTACGTGGACGTGCGGGACCTCGCCGCCTGGCTTCTCGACGCGGCCGAGGGCGGCGTGCCGGGCCCGGTCAACCTGGTCAACCCGGAGGGGCACTGCACGACCCGCGACCTGCTGGAGGCCGCGGCCGAGGTCACCGGCGGGCTCGCGGAGCCGGTCTGGGTCGAGCCCGAGGCGATCGAGGCCTCCGGGATCGACCGGTGGGCGGCGCTGCCGGGATGGATCCCGCCAGGTCCCGCGCAGGCCGGGCTCATCCGGACCGACGTCGGCCGGGCCCTGGCCACCGGGCTGCGGTGCCGCCCGGTGGCGGCGACCGTCGCCGACACCTGGGCGTGGCTGACCGGGCCCGGCGACATCCCCGACTTCCCGCCCGGAGTGGACCCCGCCGAGGAGCAGGCCGTGATCGATGCCTGGCGGCGACCGGCGTCGTGACGCGATGACGGACGACCTGCGCGAGGCGGCGCGACGGGCCGCGGACACGGCGGCCGACCACCTGGCCGCGGTTCCCCGCGGCCCGGTGTGGCGGCCGGTGGCCGGCCCGGACCTCGACTGGCTGACCCGGCAGCCGCTGCCCGCCGCGGGGCGCCCGCTCGCGGAACTGCTCGGCGACGCCGACCGGCACGTGCTGCCCTACCCGATGGGCAACGGGCACCCCCGGTTCTTCGGCTGGGTCAACTCCCCGCCCTCGGCGGCCGGCGTCGTGGTCGCCCCGCTGGCCGCGGCGATGAACCCGAGCTGCGCAGGGGGCGAGCACGCGGGCGTCCTGCTGGAGCGCACCGCCGTGCGGTGGCTGGCCGAGCTGGCAGGCTTCCCCCACCCGCCGGGCGCCGGGCTGCTGACCAGCGGAGCGTCCATGGCCACCGTCGTCGCGCTCGCCGCGGCCCGGCAGCGCGCCGTCCCGGACGTACGGGAGACGGGCCTGTACGGGCGCCCTCCGCTGGCCGTCTACCTGTCGGAGGAGGGCCACAGCTGCCTGCGCAAGGCGGTCGAACTGCTCGGCCTGGGCAGCGGGCACATCCGCACCGTCCCCGTCGACGACGCGTTCCGCATGGACACCGCCGCGCTGCGCCGCCTCGTCGCGGCGGACCGTGAGGCGGGCGTGCGCCCGTTCTTCGTGGCGGCAAGCGCGGGGACGGTCAACACCGGGGCCGTCGATCCTCTGGAGGACGTCGCCGAGGTCGCGCGCGGGCACGGGCTGTGGTTCCACGTCGACGGCGCCTACGGTGCGCTCGGCGTGCTCGCGGACGAGTGCCGGCCCGCGTACGCCGGGCTGGAGCTGGCGGACTCCCTTGCTCTGGACCCGCACAAGTGGCTCGGCGTCCCGGTCGGCTGCGGATGCGTCCTGTTCCGCGACCCGTCGGGTCCGCGTGCGGCGTTCAGCCTCGTCCCGCCCTACCTGCGGGACGATGACGCCGGGGAGCTGGGGTGGTTCTCCGAGTACGGGCCGGAGCAGACCCGGCCGTTCCGCGCGCTGCGCGTGTGGGCCACGATCGCGCACCTGGGTCACGACGGCGTCGCCGGACTGGTGCGGCACACCACCCGGCTGGCGCGCGTCCTGGGCGCGATGATCGAGGGGTCCGCCGACTTCGACCTGCTCGCCCCGGTCGTCACCTCGGTCGTCGCGTTCCGATATCGGCCCGCGGGTCTCGACGCCGCCGCCGTGGAGACGCTGAACGAGGTGATCCCCGCCGCGGTGCAGCGGCGCGGACGCGCCTTCCTCACCGGCACCCGGCTGCGCGGCCAGCAGGCCCTGCGCGCCTGTGTGCTCCACCCGGACACGGCCGAGGCCGACCTCGCGGTCCTGCTGGAGGAGATCCGCGCCGCCGCGTGACGCTCAGGCGGCGGTCAGGTCGCGGATCGCCCGCAGCACCTCCCCGGCCCGCTCGACGTGCAGGTGCTGGTGGGAGGCGCCGTCGATCACGCGCTGCCGCCCTCGGGGCACCGAGCGGGCGATCGCCGCGTGCAGGGCGCGCACCCCGTCGTGCGCCGCACGCATCACCTCCTCCGGCATGAACTTCGCCCAGTAGGGGTTCACGCCGCCGGCGGTCAGCACGATCAGCGGGACGTCGGGCAGCGGTCCGCCGTCGCGCAGCTCGTCGTAGACCTCGGTCTCGAAGTTCTCCGTCTCCCGCAGGCTCGTCCGCCACGACGCCAGGTGGTGGTCGATCAGCGCCTCGCGGACCGGCGCGGGCCACTCGGCGTACAGGCGGGCGTACGCCTCGCGGGCGGCGCGGCGCTGCTCGTCGGTCAGCTCCGGCAGCCGCGCCGGGTCGGGCCGCATCCGCTCGGCCAGCTCGGCGGCCTGTGCCGGCATGTGGTCGAGGATGTCCTCGTGGCCGGGATCGAGCAGGAGGAGACCGGCGACCTCGCCCGGGAAGAGCTGGGCGTACCGGCGAGCGTAGAAGGCGCCGAGGGAGTGGCCGACCAGGAGGAACGGGCCCGGAACCGCCGCGGCTCGCAGGAGGTCGCGCAGTTCGACGGCGACCTCGGCCGCGCCGCGGGGGAGGGGCGCGGACGTGCTCCAGCCCGTGCCGGCGCGGTCGTACAGCACGCTCGTGGTGAACGCGGCGGCGCCGTCCTGCACGTTCAGGAAGTCGAGACCCACCAGGCCCGCGCCGGGCAGGAACACCACGCTCGGCCCGCCCGAGCCCGAGCGGTGCAGCATCAGCCGCCGTTCGCCGACGTCGTACAGGCGCCCCAGGGGCGGGGCCGTTGTCTCCGATGACGGTCGTCCCATGCCGCCCTCTCTCACACTGATCGTTCGCATTTCTGCGAAAGGTAGCACACATGCGATCATTCGGACCATGGATGTGATGGAGGTGCTCGGGCATCCGGTGCGGCTGCGCGTCGTGCAGGCGCTCGCCGGTGGGCGGGTTCTCACGACATCGCAGTTGTGCGAGCGCATATCGGACGTGCACAAGGCGACCGTCTACCGCCACGTCCGCGCGCTCGCCGACGCCGGCGTAGTGGAGGTGGACGGCGAGCACCGCGTGCGCGGCGCGGTGGAACGGCGCTACCGGCTGCGCGAGCGAGTGGTGATCGACGCCGACACCGTGGCGGCGATGTCGCCGGAGGACCACCGGCGCACCTTCGCCACGGCCATGGCCGCGCTGATGTCCGAGTTCGACGCCTATCTCGGTCTGAACGGCGCCGATCCGGTGACCGACGAGGTGGGTTACCGGCAGCACGTGCTGTGGCTGAGCCGGGAGGAGCGTGCCGAGATGATCGAGGAGCTGCGCGCGACGATCGTCGCGCGGATGAGGAACGAGCCGGCGCCGCACCGCGGGCGGCATCTGCTCAGCCCGATCCTGTTCCCGGTCGAGACGCCCCCGCCGGACGCCGGGGCGTGACCGGCCTCGGGGAGGTCGCGCTGCTGGCCGCCGCCGGGACGCTCGCCGGGCTGGTCGGCACCGCGGGCGGCATCACGTCGCTCATCTCCTACCCGGCCCTGCTCGCGGCGGGCCTGCCCGCCCTCGCGGCGAACGTGGCCAACATCGTCGCGCTCGTCGCCTGCTGGCCCGGCTCGGCACTGGCCTCGCAGCCCGAGCTGCGCGGGAAGGCGCCGTGGCTGCGTCGCTGGGTGCCGCTGTCGGCGCTGGGCGGGGCGGCCGGGTCGGCGTTGCTGCTGTCCACCCCGCCCGGCGTCTTCGCCCGCGTCGTGCCGTTCCTCGTGGCCGCGGGTTCGCTGGCGCTGCTGGCACAGCCCCGCCTCGCCGTACGGCACGAGCGGCGCGGTTCACCTGACGCCGCTCTTCCGCTCGGGCTGACCGCCCTGTCGGTCTACAACGGGTATTTCGGCGCGGGGTCGGGGGTGATGATCCTCGCTCTCCTCCTGGTGACGGCCGAGCCGCGGCTGCCCGCCGCCAACGCCCTGAAGAACATGCTTCTCGGCGCGGGAGCCCTGGTCTCCGCCGCCGGATTCGCCGTCTTCGGGCCCGTCGACTGGGCCGCCGTCGCCCCGCTCGCCGCGGGCCTGTTCGCCGGGTCCACGCTCGGTCCCCGGGTCACCCGGCGCCTGCCGGCCGGGCTGCTGCGCTGGCTGGTCGCCGTGATCGGCCTCGGCCTGGCGGTCCGCCTGTGGGCCGCGCCGGGCACCTGACCGCCGCCGCATACCCGCATGCTGCCGGCTGCCGAATGCGTTTGTCCGGCATCGAGGCACCGCACTACCGTGCCAGTGTGGATCTCTTCACACGCTCGTGGACGGCATTGCGCAGGGCGGTCGCCAAACTGCCGGACGAGGACTTCGCACAGCCGTCCGGCTGTGCCGGCTGGCTTGTGCGGGATCTGGCGTGTCATCTGGTGATCGACGCTCAGGACGTCCTGATCACCCTCGTGACCCCGGCGGAAACGGAACCGACCCGTGACGCGGTGACCTATTGGGAGGTCTCCGCGACGCCGCCGACGGGCGACGATCCGCTCGACGCGCTGATCGTCCGGCTGGCCGCCGCCTACGAGGAGCCTCGGCTGCTCAAGTTCCACCTCGACGACGTCGGCTCCGCCGCCGGCCGCGCCGCGAGGCTCGCCGACCCGGACCTGCGGGTAGTCACCCGCGGCGAGGTCCTCACCGCGGGCGACTACCTTTCGGCGTACGTCCTGGAGTGGACGCTGCACCACCTCGACCTGGTCGCGCATCTGCCGGGCGCGGCGGAGCCGCCCGCCGAGGGGCTCGCCCGGTCCCGGGACATGCTGGAGAAGATCGCCGGGACCGCCTTCCCCGCGTCGTTCTCCGACAAGGACGCACTGCTGGTCGGCACGGGCCGCCGCGCCCCGGCCGACGCGCAGGAGGCCGAGCTGGGCGAGCTGGCCGCGAGACTCCCCCTCGTCCTCGGCTGATCGTCCGGCTCGTGGGAGTGTCGCTTGACGATGTCCCGGGGCGCGTGCCATCCTGATTACGGGACTGAGGTTGACACTACAGATACGTGTGGACATTCGTTTGCGCGTTGCTCTATGATGCCTTCTGCGCTCGCTCTTTGGCATCCCCTTCCGCTCCAGATCGGTAGAGCTGTCGTCCGGCGTGCGCGTAGTCGATCCGCGAGCCTTCGGAAGGACATCTGTTGGCAGCCTCGCCCCACCCTTTGGCCATACCACCCGGTCCTCGTCGCGTGTCTTTCGCGCGCATCGAGGAGCCGCTCGAAGTGCCCGACCTTCTCGCCCTGCAGACCGAGTCCTTCGACTGGTTGGTGGGCAACGAGAAATGGAAGGGCCGGGTTGAGGCGGCTCGCCAGGCCGGGCGCAAGGACGTCCCGGCCCAGTCGGGTCTTGAAGAGATCTTCGAGGAGATCAGTCCCATCGAGGACTTCTCCGGAACCATGT
>NZ_VIRL01000017.1 GCF_006874465.1 Microbispora bryophytorum
ATCCGACGAAGTCGGTCGTGTAGCGGCCCGCGGCCAGGCGCTGCCACAGCCCGATCCGGTAGCCGCCGGGCACCTGCGTGCCCTCGGTGATCGAGTCGCCCAGCGGCATCACCCGCACCCCGCCGTTGGACTCGGCGCGGGCTACGGCGGGCGCGATCGCCAGGACGGTCACGGTCAGAAGCGCGGTGGTCAGCCGGCGTCTCCACCGGCTCTGTCCGCGCTGGTTTGTGAGCGTTAACATCGCTGGTTGGTCAACCCTTCCGTGACGGTGAGGTGGGTGGGCGGGTCCCCGCCGTGGCCGACCCGCACGCCGCCGGGGGCCGGGCTCCGGTAGCGCTCGGCGGCAGTCTTGTTAGCGTTAACATCGGTGCTGCGAGTCGTTCGCTCCTCTCCTCGGATGGCCGGGGTGGTGGTGCGCCGGAGCAAATACGACGTGAGGAGTGCCCGTCAAGTGCGCGCCCGCGCCCTGTTCCGCCCCTCCGTCCGGCCCGCGCGTTTCAACTGGCGGGATGGGACGCGAACGCTCCGCCGGGACGGTCGCGGGGGTGAAACGTTCATCACGACCGGCATCGCGACGGCCGGTCTCGGGAGCGACAGGAAAATTACATCGGCATGTCAGTGACATCGATGCAGCATGATGGCCTCTCGGACCGCTTCGGGCCCCTTTGGGCAGCGAAACGTTCTGGTGACACCCTTGACACGTTTCGAGTCTGATTCCCAGACTGACCCCCGAGGCGGCTCCTCCTGCCGGGGTCGGTGGTGAGCGGCAGGAGCCGCAGTTCCGACGCGACGACGAGCGCGTGCCGTTTCCGCGGCCGTCTGTCCGCGTTCCCTCATTGATTTCGCAGTGGAGGCTCAGGCATGGGCGAAAACCCCTTATCCGCCGGCGGAGGACGGCGGCCACGCGCCGGCACCCGCCGGCTGCTGGTCGCCGGCGCCCTCGGCGTACTCGGCACGGTCACCGCACTCGCGGCGTCCGTTCCCGCCGGCGCCGCCGCAGGCACACTGGGCGCGGCCGCCGCCCAGAGCGGCCGCTACTACGGCGCCGCGATCGCGGCCGGGCACATGAACGACTCGACCTACGTGGCCACCTGGGACCGGGAGTACAACGCCGTCACCCCCGAAAACGAGATGAAGTGGGACGCCACCGAGCCCTCACGCGGCTCGTTCCGCTTCACCTCCGCCGACCAGATCGTCAGCCACGCCCAGAGCAAGGGCATGAAGATCCGCGGCCACACGCTCGTCTGGCACGGCCAGCTGCCCAGCTGGGTCGGCGGCCTGTCCACCAACGACCTGCGCTCGGCCATGGTCAACCACATCAACAACGTGATGGGCCACTACAAGGGCAAGATCTACGCCTGGGACGTGGTCAACGAGGCCTTCGCCGACGGCGGCTCGGTCGGCTCCCTGCGCAGCTCGATCTTCACCCAGAAACTCGGCAACGGCTTCATCGAAGAGGCCTTCCGCGCCGCGCGCGCGGCCGACCCCAACGCCAAGCTCTGCTACAACGACTACAACATCGACGACGCCAACGCGAACAAGACCCGCGGCGTCTACAACATGGTCAAGGACTTCAAGGCCCGCGGCGTGCCGATCGACTGCGTCGGACTGCAGTCGCACCTGTCCCAGGGATCGGTGCCGTCCAACTACCAGCAGAACATCGCCCAGTTCGCCGCGCTCGGCGTCGACGTCCAGATCACCGAGCTCGACATCGGCGGCTCGGGCTCCGCGCAGGCCGACGCCTACCGCCGGGTCACCCAGGCGTGCACGGCAGTGCCCCGCTGCACCGGCATGACCGTGTGGGGCATCACCGACAAGTACTCCTGGCGCAGCGGCGACAACCCGCTGCTGTTCGACGGCAACTTCAACAAGAAGCAGGCGTACACGGCCGTCCTCGACGCCCTCAACGCGGCGACGCCGAACACCAGCCCGTCGCCGACGATCAGTCCGACACCCAGTCCGACGCCCAGCCCGAACACCAGCCCGAACACCAGCCCGTCCCCGCGTACCAGCCCGTCCTCGACACCGTCTCCGGTGACGGGTGCGTGCTCGGCGACCCTGACGACGGTCAACAGCTGGCCGGGCGGGTTCCAGTCGGAGGTCACCGTACGGGCGGGCGGCTCGGCGGTCGACGGCTGGACCGTGAAGTGGACCTGGCCGGGCGGGCAGACCATCAGCAGCCTGTGGAACGGCACGCAGAGCGTGTCCGGCTCCTCGGTGACCGTCGGCAACGCCGCCTACAACGGCTCGATCGCGGCCGGCTCGTCCACCACCTTCGGCTTCACCGCCAACGGCAGTGCGGCCACTCCCACCCTCACCTGCACCAGCCCCTGACGACATCCGGGGGAAGCGGATCTCCGGTGCGGCGGACCCCCGTCGCACCGGAGATCCGCCTTCAGTGCTTCGGAGGAGCGGTGCTCTCGCGTACGACGAGGGTCGTGGCGAACTCCTTGCGGTGATGGGGGAGGGGCTCTCCCCTGGAGAGCGTCACCAGCATGGAGGCCGCCGCCCCCGCCATCTCGGTCAGCGGCTGATGGACCGTGGTCAGCGGCGGAATGGCCCACCGCGTCGGGGGCATGTCGTCGAAGCCGACGACGCTGAGGTCCTCGGGGATGCGCAGCCCCAGCTGGTGGGCCGCGTGGTAGACCCCGATGGCCTGGCCGTCGTTGGAGGCGAAGACGGCCGTGGGAGGGTCGGACAGGCGCAGCAGCCTGTGGGTGTGCGTCAGGCCGTCCTCGATCTGGTAGTCGCCCTGGCAGATCAGATCCGGGTCGACGGGCGCTCCGGCCGTGTCGAGCGCGGCGCGGTAGCCGTCGAGACGGGCCCGGCTGGACAACGCGTGCGGCGGCCCGGTGATGATGGCGATCCGCTGGTGGCCCAGCTCCAGCAGGTGGCGTGTGGCGGTGAGCCCGCCGTTCCAGTTGCCCGCGCCCACGGAGGGGACGCGGTGTCCCGGATCGCCGGTCGGGTCGAGGAGGACGAGGGGGATCTTGTGAGTGGCGAGCCGCTCACGCTGGACGTCGGTCAGGCTGGAGAAGACCGCGATGACGCCGGCGGGGCGGCGGCCGAGCACGTCTTCGAGCCAGTCGGCACCGGGGACGTGGTTGCCCTGTAACTCGGAGATCGCCACGGCCATGTGATGGTCGCGCGCGACCTGCCCCACCCCCCGGGCGATCTCCGTCGGGTAGTCGCCCGCCAGTTCGTGGAAGACCAGCTCCAGCACGGCGGCGGGACTGGAGCGCCGCCGCTGCCTGCGGAAGCCGTGCTCGCGGATGAGGCCCTCGATGAGGGCGCGGGTCTCCGGCGCCACCGCGGACCTGCCGTTCACCACTTTGGAGACCGTCGCCTTCGACACTCCCGCGAGTTCGGCGAGCTGCGCGAGAGTCAGCGGTTCGGAGTCGGATGCGGGCGGCTCGTCGACAACGGTCACAAGGCGCAGTCTAACGTCGGGACACGGGGAAAACCCTGAATGTTTCGGCGATTAGCCGAATTGTTTCAGTCGGTCGGCGAGTTCATCCTGATGCCGCCCACGAAAGTTTTCGTAAAACCGGTTTATCCTGCGAGTATTCCCCCTGTCGCCAGGCACACCGGTGTGCACCCCGGCGCTCTCCGGCATGATGGCATGCATGGCTTCGGAATCCCGGCACATCAGCGTGTGGATCGACCGGCACGCGGCCGACGTCTACGAATACGCGTCGAACCCGGCCAACCTCCCGCAATGGGCCCCGGGGCTGGGCAGCTCGGTGGAGAACGTCGAAGGACGGTGGTACGTGGAGACCCCGTCGGGCCGGGTCGGCCTGGCCTTCGCCGAGCGCAACGACTACGGCATTCTCGACCACGACGTCACGCTGCCCTCCGGGCAGGTCGTCTACAACCCGATGCGGGTCATCCCCGACGGCGACGTCTGCGAGGTGGTCTTCACCCTGCGCCGCCTTCCGGGGGTGAGCGACGAGGACTTCGCCCGCGACGCGGGCCTCGTCCAGGCCGACCTCACCCGGTTGAAAGCGGTCATGGCACGACCGATGAGGTGAGGGACCGGGCGAGGCATTTCGTAGCATGCGCAGTCGCTTGGGGAAGCTCAGAGGTCTGACTGGTTCGGCGGGTGGATCTCTGGCGCGCAATCGCGAATTCCGCCTGCTGTGGCTCAGCTTCACGATGTCGGTGGCGGCCGACCAGATATTCCCGGTCACGGTCACCATCGCGGCCCTCAACGCGGGCGGCACCGCGTCGACCGTCGGCGCGATCTTCACCTGCCGGTGGATCGCGTTGATCGTGTTCGCGTTGCTCGGCGGGCTGTGGGCGGACCGGCTGCCCCGCCGTGCGGTGATGGTCGCCTCGATGGGTTTCCAATGCTGCGTGGCCGCCGTCGGGTTATGCGGCGCCGCCTCACCGTGGCTTCTCGCGCTCCTGGTCTTCCTCGTCGGAGGGGCGGAGGCCTTCCACCGGCCCGCGTACCAGGCCTGCTTGTCCTCGGTCCTCACCCCCGAACAGCGTCCGGCCGGCGCTGCGCTGACCGCTGTCTCCTGGCGGCTCGGCGCCATGATCGGGCCCGGTCTCGGTGCGTACGTCGTGACGGTGTGGTCCCCCAGGATCGGATTCCTCGCTGTGCTGACGGCCTATCTGCTCGGCCTCGTCCTTCTCCTGCCGTTGCGCGAACCCGTCGTCACACCGGGGCGGCGGGCGTCCGCCGTGCGGGAGATCGCCGACGGCGTCTTCGAGGTCGTCCGGCGGCGGTGGGTCCTGGGGATCATCGTCGCCGTCGCGTTCCAGCAGATGCTCACGATCGCGCCGGCGCAGGTCCTGCTGCCTCTCGTCTCTCGCGAGACCTTCGGCGGCGACGCCGTGTACGGAACAGCCCTCGCTCTTCTGTCGGTCGGCGGCCTGGTGGGAGGGCTCGTCAGCATGAGGTGGAAGCCCGGCCGGCCGGGGCTGGCCGCCATCGCCGGGCTCGCCGTTTACGGCGTCGTGCCGCTCGCGCTCGTGTGGCCGGTGTCACCGGGACTCGTGTACGCGTGCTACATCACCGCGGGCCTGGGGCTGGAGATCTTCGCCGTGCAGTGGGTGGTGAACCTCCAGCGGGAGATCCCTCCGGAGCGGCTCGCCCGGGTCACCTCCGTCGACTGGCTGGCCGCCTCGGTCATGACGCCCCTCGGCCTGACGCTCACCGGTCCGGCCGTCGCTGCGATCGGCCGCCCGGCGCTTCTGGCGATCGGCGCGGTGGCCGGATTCGCCGTGCCGCTGGCCACCGTGTTCCTCCGCGGGATGACGCGTTTCCGGAGCGACGTGACCTCGTTGAACTACGGTCACAGCCCATGAGGATCCTCATCGTGGGCGGCAGCGGCTGCGCGGCGCGCGGGAGTTCGTGAGATAGCTGCCGCTGCCGACGGCTCAGGCGAGGATCTCGACGTACCCGCCGGTTCCGTGAACGCGGATCCGCTGCCCGTCCCGGATCAGCCGGGTGGCCTGCTCCACCCCCACGACGGCCGGCAGGCCGTACTCCCGCGCGATGACCGCGCCGTGCGTCATGAGGCCGCCCACCTCCGTCACCAGTCCGGCGACGGAGACGAACAGGGGAGTCCAGCTGGGGTCGGTGTAGGCGGTGACCAGGATGTCGCCCGCCTCAAGGTCGGCCTGAGCCATGTCCAGGATCACACGGGCGCGGCCCTCGACGGTCCCGGCCGAGACCGGGAGCCCGGCAAGCGCGCCGGGTGGGGCGTCGTCGCGCCGATACCCGCCGGTGACGGCCTCGCCGTCCGAGGTGAGGACCCGGGGCGGTGTGAGCGCCTCGTACGACCGGAACGCCTCCCGCCTTTCCCCGATGAGCTGGGCGTCCACGTCGCCGGTGCGCACGACCTCCCGCAACTCCTCGAAACGGAGGAAGAAGATGTCGTCCTTCTCGCGCAGGACGCCGGACCGGACAAGGCGATCGGCTTCTCCCAGCAACGCCTGCTTGTAGGCGAAGTAGCGGCTGACCATGCCGTATTTGGGGTACTCCCGGTATCCGGCGAAGGTGCGGACGCGGTCGATCATCCGCTTGGCCTCCTCGGCCTTCTGCTCCCCGCCGGGCAGGGCGCGCAAGCGCGTGAGCAACTCCTGCTCTTTGCGCCGCGACTCCCGGCGTCCTTGTTCGAAGCGTCGCTTGCCCGCGCCCGGCTCGAAGTTCTTGACGTTGCCGAGGATGGCGGGCACGAGCATGGCGGGTCGCTCGCTCCAGCGCGTTCTGGTGATGTCGATCTCGCCCGCGCAGCGCATGCCGTACTGGTCGAGGTAGCCCCGGACGGCGTCACGCGCCTCCCGTCCGCCGGGCAGCCCGGCCAGCTCGTCGAGGAAGCCGTCGCCCTCGCGGCCTTCGTCCACGACGCGCTGCAGGAACGCCACGACGTCCGCGTACGGCCGGATCGTGTCCGCGACGTCGAGGAGCGCCAGCCCCATCTCCGACGTGACGTTGTGGGGCACGGATTGCGTGAGCGCGTCCGCCGCGTTCTTCTCGCCCAGCCACTCGTCGAGGTGGTCGTTGAGCCACCAGGTCGCCTCCATCCCCGCCATGATCACCCGAGAGCTCAGCGGATCGAACAGGACGCGCTTCAGCTCCGCGATGTCGGTCAGGATGAAGTCGAGCAGCGCCGGCCCGGACAGACCCTGGATCTCGCGCCGCAGGGTGGCGACGGACGCCTCGCTGTGTCGGATCAGCCGGGTGACGACGGCCGGATCGGTCTCGATCGGGGCGGGCGCGGCACCGGCGGGCGCGGGGCCGGCGGATGTGGGGCCGGACGCCTCGTCCGGGAGTGAGCGGACAAAACCGCGGTCGAGTACGGCCTGCAGCGCGTCCCGGACCAGCGGGTCGGAACTCCCGAAGGTCCCGAGGAGGCGCGCGCGGCCCGCGGGTGTCGCCAGGACGGGGGCCACGTCGACGAACAACCGTCCGCCCGCCTCATGCATGGGCCGCGGGGTCGTGAGCTGCCACAGGGACAGTCCCAGCGGCTTCATCGCGTCGGTCATCATCTGCTGGTGACCGACGGAGACGTAGACGTGATGGTCCTGGTCGTCGGTCGTGGGGATGGGAAACAGGGTGGTGATCGCCCGGCTCTGGACGAAGTGGAAGTCGTCGCCGGCCAGGCACCATTCGATGTCCTGGGGCCGGCCGAAGTGCGCCTCGATCCGCCGGCCCAGCCGCACCAGGCGCACGACCTGCGCATCCGTCAGAGCCGGCCCCGGCTTGGTGGCGACGGCTGTGGCGGCCCTCCTGGAGACGACCTGGTCGTCGCGCACCGCGTAGGCGTCTCCGGAGACCAGACCGGAGACAAGCGCGTCGCCGAGCCCCCAACCGGCCTCCACGGTGGCGATCTTCCGATTCGAGGTCACGGGGTCGGCGGTGAACAGGATCCCGGCCGCGTCGGGGAACACCATCCGCTGCACGACCACGGCCATCCGCACCTTCCGGTCGTCGAAGCCGTTACGGCGCCGGTAGGTCACCGCCCGCTCGGTGAACAGCGAGGCCCAGCACCGCCGGACGTGCCGAAGGATCTCCGTCAGGCCCACGACGTTCAGGTAGGAGTCCTGCTGGCCGGCGAAGGACGCGGTCGGCAGGTCCTCGGCCGTCGCGCTGGAACGCACCGCGTAGGAGTCCTGCTCCCCGAGCCGGGTGAGTGATTCGCCGATCGCCGCCACGAGGTCGTCGGGCAACACGACGCCCTCGACGGCCCGGCGGATGTCCGCGCTCAGGGCGCGGATCGCCGCGCGGTCGTCCGGTTCCACCCGCGACAGCAGGTCAAGCTGAGCGTCGATCGACGGGACATCGGCCACGACCCGCCGGAAGGCGTCCGTCGTGACGCAGAAGCCGTCCGGCACGCGGATGCCGTCGATTCGCGAGAGCTCGCCAAGGTGCGCCCCCTTTCCGCCGACGTCCGCGACATTCGTCGAGTCGATGTGCTCGAAACCCATCACATAGCGCAATTCGCCTGCTCCATTGTTCGTCGGGCCGGTTCGACCGTACCGGCAGATACTGCCGCCGGAGCCGACGAAACCGCCAGGTCAGAGGTGAAACCGGCATGAAGCCGCGATGAAGCCGGCAACGCGGAAGCTCATCTCGGACGCCGGGAGGTACCCGGCGGAGAGAGGAGACGCGTCATGGCGGACCTCAGTGCCGTCCGGGCCGAAGGCCTGGTCAAGAACTTCGGGGACTTCCGGGCCGTGGACGGCATCGACCTCGACGTACGGCAAGGCGAGATCTTCGGGGTCCTGGGCCCGAACGGAGCGGGTAAGACCACGATGCTCCGGATGCTCGCGACCCTGCTTCCCATCGACGGCGGCCACGCGGAGATCTTCGGCGTCGACGTGCGGCGGGAACCCCACCGCATCCGGCAGCTGGTGGGCGTCACCGGCCAGTACGCCTCGGTGGACGAGGACCTGACCGCCCGGGAGAACCTCTGGCTGTTCGCCCGCCTGCAGGGCCTGGCGAGCACCCGAGCCAAGAGCATCGCCGGTGACCTGCTCGAACGCTTCGACCTCCAGGAGGCGGCCGACCGTCCCCTGTCCCAGTTCAGCGGCGGCATGCGCCGTCGCCTGGACCTGGCGTCGAGCCTCATCACCCGCCCACCCCTGATCTTCCTGGACGAACCCACGACCGGCCTCGACCCGAGAACCCGAGGCCAGATGTGGGGCACCATCCGCGAGCTGGTCACCGATGGCTCCACGATCCTCCTGACCACCCAATACCTGGACGAGGCCGACCAGCTGGCCGATCGCATCGCCGTGATCGACCGAGGCCGGAAGGTCGCCGAGGACATCCCCGACGCCCTGAAGACCCAGGTCGGCGACTCGACCCTGCAGCTCAGGCTCGCGGACGCCTCCGACACCGCCCTGGCCGCCGACGTCGTACGCCGGTTGCTGGGCGAGGAGCCGGTCCTGACCCCGGAGTCGGGACGCATGAACATCCCCCTCCCCGACCCCGATCGGGCCGCGGACGTCCTGATCGGCCTGCGCGAAGCAGGCCTCGGCATCTCCTCGGTGAGCGTCGCCAAGCCGACGCTGGACGAGGTCTTCCTGGCGCTGACCGGCCACGGCGCCCACGAATCCCAGGCCCGCGAATCCCAGATGGAGGCGACTCGATGACCACCACGACCACCGCGACCCCGCTCGGCTCCCGGCGCGTCGACCCGTCCGCCGCGGTGGCCCGCACCACGTCCCACCCCTCGTTCCAGGAAACCTGGGTCCAGACCCTGGCGATGGCGTGGCGGGGCCTGAAGAAGATGCGCCGCAAGCCCGAGCAGTTCTTCGACGTTCTCATCCAGCCCTTGCTGTTCACGGCGATGTTCGCGTTCATCTTCGGCGGCGCGATCTCCGGCAGTGTGTCGGACTACCTTCCGGTGCTGATCCCCGGCATCCTCGCCCAGACGGCCATGACCGTCTGCATGGCGACGGGCGTGCAACTGCGCGAAGACATGGACAAGGGGGTGTTCGACCGCTTCAAGTCCCTGCCGATCGCGAGGATCGCCCCCCTGGCCGGCCCGATGATCGCCGACCTGATCCGTTACGGCATCGCGTCGGTGCTGACGGTCGCCACCGGCCTGGCCATCGGCTACCGTCCCGGCGGTGGTGTGCTCGGCTGCGTCGGCGGCGTCGCACTCACCGTGGTCGCGGGCTGGTCGCTGGCGTGGATCTTCACCTGGCTGGGCACGATCGCGCGCTCGGCGCAGAGCGTCCAGGGCATCTCAATGATGATCATGTTCCCGCTCACCTTCCTGTCCAACGCCTTCGTCCCCGCCGACACGCTGCCCGACTGGCTGGAGGCGTTCGTGAAGGTCAACCCGGTGTCGCACGTCGTCTCCGCGGTGCGGGACCTGCTCAACGACGGGGCCGTGACGGGCGAGGTCGGCTGGGCGGTCTTCGGCTGCGCGGTCGTCGTGGCGATCTTCGCTCCGCTGGCGGTCCGGTCGTACTCCCGCAAGATGTAGCCGGTGTCAGACCACCCGCTCCAAAACGGCGCGAGCCTCGGCCAGCAGGGCCGGGCCGCGCCGTTCGCCGTATTCGGTCTCGATCCGGGAGATGGCGCCGGGGGCGATCCGTTCGGCGTGCGCGGACAGCACCGACCACTGCATCGTCGGGACGAACCGGTTGTAGGCGAACCGGTCGGCGAGCACGAGCAGCCGCACCGCCTCCTCGACCGGCAGCGCCCCCCTTCGCAGGCCCCAGATGCCCAGCCCGGCGAGCACCATCCCCACCAGCGGGTAGTCCCTGAAGGCGTGGTCGGAGTCGAACGCGATCAGGACCTTGGCCCGCAGCGACGCGAAGAGGTCCGCGCCGTCGTCGCCCCCGCCGTACTCCGCGAACGCCGAGACCGCGACGACCTCGCCGACGATGGCCCACATCGTCGAACCCTCCGGCACGCCCGGCATACGCAGGTTCCGGAGCGCCTCGGCGGTCTCGCGGTGCTGCCGCAGTCCCTCGGCGATGTCGCCGTCGACGAGGGCCAACTGGGCTATGCCGGAGGCGACCGCCAGGACCTCGCCGTAGGTGCCCTGGGAGGCGACCGTCTCCAGTTCGTCGAGCATCCTCGCGGCGTCGTCTCGGCGGCCCTCGGCGAGCGCCGACATGGCGAGGGTGGCGCGGATCTGTACGGCGTCCTCCACCGCCCCGAGGCGTTCGAGCACGGGGATTGCCTCGGTGGCATGCAGGGAGGCCGACGCGGAGTCACCGAGGTGCGCGTACAGAGCGGCGAGGTGGATGCGCAGCACCGCCCGGTGCCAGGGACCGTCGTCGTCGCCGACGAGTGCGAGGGCGGCCTGGGCCGCTTCGACGGCGCCGACCGGGTCGCCGGTGTTCTCCCGGCCGTGGCTCAGCCAGTGCAGCGCGATCCGGCGAGTCAGCGGGTCGGGGTCGGCGGCCAGCTTTTCCAGGCCGCGCTCCTGGTCCGACAGCATGGTGAGCAGTGCGGTCACCAGCGCCCGCACGGCCGGGTTCGCCGAGTCGGCGCCCAGCTCGGACAGCAGCCGCGTCAGTGTCCCGGTCTCTTCGAGGGAGATGACGCTGGTGGTGAACAGCGCGATGCTCAGGGCCAGCCGGGTCCGGTCGAGGAGCCGGGGCGGAGGCGTCCAGTCGCTCAGGGCGGCGGCGATGGCCGGGGTGAGGACGACGGTGCGCGTATGGTTCCCGCAGATCGTCCAGTAGGCGCCCAGAGCGGAGAACAGCACCACGACCGTCTCCGGAGCGGGATCGGCGAGGGCCTCGCGCAGGACGTCGGCGAGGTTCGTCTCCTCGGCACGCAGCCGGTCCATCGCGTCGACCTGCTCCGGCGAGTACAGCCGTGCGCCGTGCCGGTCGGCGTAACCGACGGCCCAGGCGCGTACGGCGGCCCGTGCGTCGGCGGTCTCGCCGGCCGAGTCCAGCCGCATACGGCCGAACTCGCGCACCGTCTCCAGCATGCGATATCGGACCCCGTCGGCTGTCTCCACGACGGTGAGGAGGGACTGCTCCACGAGCTCCTCGACGTCGCCGAGAGCGTCGTCGCCGAGCACCTCCTCCGCCGCGTCCAGGGTGAAGCCGTCCGGGAAGGCCGAGAGGCGGCGCAGGGCCCGGCGCTCCCGCTCGCCGAGAAGGTTCCAGGACCAGTCGATCACCGCCAGCAGCGTCTGGTGCCGGAAGGGGGCGCTCCGATCGCCGCCGCGCAGCAGCGCGAACCGGTCCGCCAGCCGCCGGGCGATCTCGGCCGGTGACATCACCCTCACCTTGGCGGCGGCCAGTTCGATCGCGAGCGGCAGGCCGTCCAAGCGGGACACGACGGCGCGTACGTCGTCCTCGTCGAGGTGCACACCGGGCCGGGCCGCGGTCGCGCGGTCGCCGAACAGCTCGACGGCGTCGGCGGTTCCCAACTGGGGCAGCGGATAGGCACGTTCGGCGGCGATCGCCAGCGGCGAGCGGGTCGTGGTGAGGACGCGCAGCTCCCGGGTGGTCGCGGTCAGATAGGCGACCAGGTCGGCGACCGCCTCCACCAGATGCTCGCAGTTGTCGAGGACCAGCAGCGTGGGGGCCAGATCGAGCTGCTGGGCGATCCGGGCCCTGATGTCGGCGCGCTGCTGCGGGGTGAGCGTGCGGCGCCCTGTCACCGAGTCGCGGACGCCGAGCGCGGACCCGACCTCGCCGACCAGGTCCTCGGGTGCGGTCACGCCGACCAGCTCGACGAAGTGCACCACCGGCTGCGAGGCCTCGCGGGCGACGGCATGGGCGAGCCGGGTCTTGCCGAGCCCGCCAGGACCGAGGATCGAGACCACCCGTGAGGTGGCGAGTAGCGCCCGCACCTGCCGGAGGTCGTCGTCGCGGCCGAGCAGCGGGGTGGTCTCGAACCGCACGCCGGCGCGTACGGGGCTGTCGAGTGCCAGCAGCTCACGATGGATGCGTCGCAGCTCAGGGCCGACGTCGGCGCCGATCCGGTCGCGCAGGCCGGACCGGTAACGCTCGAAGCGGTCCAGCGCGGCGCCCGTTCCGCGCACCGCCGCCTCGCTGTGCAGGAGGTCGGCGAGCAGTCCCTCGTCCTCGGGGTGGAGCCGCACCGCCTCCTCGATCTCGGGCAGGGCGAGGTCGTGGTCGCCGCTGCGGCTGCGGGCCCGGGCGAGCACGACCCGCGCGGCCGCCAGATCGCGTTCCGCGCGCTGGCGCGCCTCGGCCAGCGGGCCGCCGCCCTCGGGCGGCAGCGCTCCGACGCCCAGCGCGAGCGCCTCCTGCGCCGCCGTGACCGCCGCGGCCGGATCCTCGGCGAGCAGCGCCCGCGCGCGGTCCGACAGACGGTGCAGCCGGCCGGCGTCGACCCGCTCGGGCGGGACCTCGAGCCGGTAGCCGCCCCCCTCCGTGACCAGCGTCTCCGCCCCCACGACCGACCTGGTCCGGGACACCAGGACCTGCAGCGCCTTCGCCGGATTGGCCGGTTCGCTGTCCCCCCACACCTCCGCGACGAGCTGGTCCGCGTTCACGGTCCGGCAGGCGAGCGCGAGGGCCGCGAGCAGTGCCTGGGCCCTCTCGCCGACCACCGGCTGCCCCCGCCACCGCACACGGTCGAGCAGGGTCAGATCGATCGGCATGGCGCAAGTCTAGGCTGGCGTCACGGGGTCGACAGAAAGCGGAAATGATCCTTGCCCGCGACAACCGGATTACGGAGTTCGCCGACCTCGTCGATCGACACGGTGATCAGGTCGCCCACATGCAACAGGAAGTCGAGCTCGGGCACGATGCCGGTCCCCGTGGAGAGAACGGCCCCGTGGGGATGGTTCTCGGAGTGGAAGAGATAGGCGGTCAGCTCGGTGAGCGGGCGCCGGATCTGCCTTGTGGAGGTCGTGCCGTCCCAGATGACAGCGCCCTCGCGAGTGACCGTCAGGCGGATGGCGAGGTCGGAGGGGTCGACCTCCCACGCGGGTCTGATGCCGGAGGACAGGGCGCATGCTCCGGCGTACATCTTGGCCTGCGGTAGGTAGAGCGGGTTTTCGCCCTCCACCGATCGCGAGCTCATGTCGTTGCAGACGAGGTAGCCGACGATCTCCTCGAAGCGGTTCACCACGAGAGCCAGCTCGGGCTCGGGAACGTTGAGCTCGGAGTCGGAGCGGATGCCGACGGGTTCGCCGTCGACGACCACGCGCCAGGCGGGCGACTTGAAGAACAGTTCGGGACGCTCGGCGTCATAGACCAGCTCGTAGACCGATTTGAGGTCGCTTTCCTCCACCCGCGCGTCCCGGGAGCGCAGGTAGGTCACGCCCGCGGCCCACACCTCCGTGGCGCCGTCCACGGGGGCGAGCAGACGTACCTCGCCGAGCACGCGGTCGGGGACGGCGTCGGCGCACATCCGCTCGATGTCCTCGATCCGGTGGTTCAGAAGCTCGAACATGCCGGCGACCGGGAGGGTGGACAGCACGCCCTCATCGATTACGGCGATGCGTGGGCGGGGGTCGCTGTCACTCCTGTATCGAACGATGTGCATTCGGGTCTTTCCCTTCTGCCGTGAATGGCTGACGTCAGGGCCGGCGGATGGCGGAATCCGCGGTTCGAGATCTGGACAAAACGCACAAGATCGGTAACGGTGGCATTGTAAACGTTATCGATTACGTTTGCGAGGGAATGGGATCGAGCAGTGATTGGAGTGACCGGGTGACCACTGTGAGGCGGGAATCGGGAGCGGCGTACACCGATCCGGGCGTGCCGGTGGGCGAGCGCGTGGCGGATCTGATGGGCCGGATGACCCGGGCGGAGAAGCTCGCGCAACTGGGGAGCGTCTGGGCGTTCTCCCTGATCGAGGCGGGCCGATACTCACCGGAGCGGGCGCGTGCGGTCCTCCGGCACGGGCTGGGGCACGTGACCCGGGTCGCGGGAGCCACCAATCTCAAGGCGGCGCAGGTCGCGCGGGTCGCCAACGAGATCCAGCGATTTCTGGCGACGGAGACCCGGCTGGGGATCCCGGCGATCGTGCACGAGGAGGTGTGCTCCGGATTGATGGCGCGGGAGGCGACCGTCTTCCCCCAGGCGATCGGTGTCGCGAGCACCTGGGAACCGGAGCTCAACCGGCGGCTGGCGGACGCCGTCCGCGCGCAGATGCGCGCGACGGGAAGCCACCAGGGGCTCTCACCGGTGCTGGACGTGGTGCGGGACCCGCGGTGGGGCCGGACCGAGGAGACCTACGGGGAGGATCCATACCTGGTGGCCCGCATGGGCGTGGCCTTCATCCGGGGCCTCCAGGGCGCCTCGCTGACGGAGGGCGTCATCGCGACGGCCAAGCACTTCGTCGGTTACGGGGCGTCCGAGGGCGGGTTGAACTGGGCGCCGGCGCACCTGCCGCCTCGTCTGCTGCGGGAGGTGTATCTGTACCCGTTCGAGGCGGCGGTCCGTGAGGCGGGCCTCCAGTCGGTGATGGCCGGTTACCACGAGCTGGACGGCATTCCCTGCCACGCCAACCGTGAGCTCCTCGGCGACGTCCTCCGCGAGGAGTGGGGCTTCGAGGGGACCGTCGTGTCGGACTACTTCGCCGTGGACGATCTCCACTCGTATCACCACTTCGCCGGGGACAAGCCGCAGGCGGCGGCTCTGGCGCTCACCGCGGGCACCGACGTCGAGCTTCCGGCGACGGACGCGTACGCGGGCGCGCTGGCACAGGCCCTGGACGCCGGCGAGGTCGGCGAAGCGGAACTGGACGAGGCGGTCGCACGGGTTCTGCGGCACAAGTTCGAGCTGGGCCTGTTCGAGAACCCCTACGTCGACGAGGCCGCGGTCGGGGTGGCGGTGAACGCCGAGGGGCACCGCGAGGTGGCGCTCGAGATCGCTCGCCACAGCCTCGTCCTGCTCAAGAACGACGGCATGCTGCCGTTGCGGCCGGACGCGGGAACGGTGGCGCTCATCGGGCCGAACGCCGACGACGCCCGCCACCTGCTCGGCGACTACTCCTTCGCGGCGCATGTCGAGTCGTTGATGCAGGCGCGCGAGCGGCAGGGCCTGCTCGGCCAGATGATGACGATCCCGGACGACCTCGAGATCGAGGAGAGCACGGACGGGATGCCGACGGTGCGCGACGAGCTCGCGGCCCGCCTGGGCGACCGGCTGCGCTACGCGCGTGGGTGCGATGTGATCGACACGTCGAGGGACGGTTTCGACGAGGCGGTCGCGGCGGCCGCGGCGGCCGACGTCGCGGTGCTGGTCCTGGGAGATCGTTCGGGGTTGACCACCAGGGCGACCACGGGGGAGTCGCGTGATCGGTCCAGCTTGGAACTGCCCGGTGTCC
The DNA here is from genome assembly GCF_006874465.1 of Microbispora bryophytorum. GTDB lineage: Bacteria > Actinomycetota > Actinomycetes > Streptosporangiales > Streptosporangiaceae > Microbispora > Microbispora bryophytorum. The sequence goes on from NZ_VIRL01000017.1 coordinate 15,749, forward strand.
AGGAGGATCTGGTTCGCGCCGTCGTCGCCACCGGCACCCCGGTGGTGGCGGTGCTCGTCGCCGGCCGGCCCGTCGGCGGCGACTTCCTGCACGACAGTTGCGCCGCGGTGCTGATGGCCTGGTTGCCGGGGCAGACCGGGGCGAGGGCGATCGCCGAGGTTCTGCTCGGCGAGGTGAACCCCAGCGGGAAGCTGCCCATCTCCTATCCGCGCACCGTGGGCCAGATACCCGTCTTCTACGGGCACAAGGTGTCCGGGGGGCGCTCGCACTGGCACGGTGACTACGTCGACTCGCCCGTCAGCCCGCGCTACCGCTTCGGTCACGGACTCGGATACGCCCCGTTCGTCATCGAACGGGCCACGCTGGACCGCACCGAGGTGATCGCCGGGGACGGCGTCGCGGTGGAGGTCGCGGTGGCCAACACCGGCGACCGGGCCGGCGAGGAGGTCGTCCAGCTCTACATACGGGACCCGCAGGCGACGGTCACCCGGCCGGTGCTCGAACTGAAGAGCTTCGCCCGCGTGTCCGCCGGCGCCGGGGAGCGAACGGTCATCCGCTTCCACCTGCCCACGGGCCAGCTCGGCTTCTACGACCGGAACATGAACTATGCGGTAGAAACCGGCAATATCGAGGTGTATGTCGGATTCTCCGCTGACGCCCACACCCACGCGGGCACGTTCACCATCACGGGCGACGCGGACCGGTCGGAGGTCCGCAAGGCCTACACGGGCGCGGTCACGTCACCGGCCGAGTGAGACGACGGCGTGAGGCGAGACGGGCAGCCGCGGCTCCGCGGCTGCCCCACTGTCATGCCTATTTGGGGCACGCCCTAAAGGGAGTACGGTCGTCGTAACGAGAAGCCGAAAGGCCTTGTGTTTGCTATCGGTGTCGCTTACGTTAAAGGCCGGAAACGTAACCGATAACGATTGCAATGCGGAGAGAGCGGCATGGTCGAGGGCGGTGCGCCGGTGACGATGAGTGATGTCGCGCGCCTGGCGGGCGTCTCCACTGCGACCGTGTCGCGGGTGGTCAACGGACGTTACGGCGTCAGCGCCAGCACCACCGCGCAGGTCCGTTCGGCCATCGAGCGACTGGGCTACGAGTCGAGCCTCGTGGCGGCGAGCCTGCGGCGCACCCGCACCAACGTTCTGGGATTGGTGACCCACAGCTTCCAGTCCTACACGGCTGAGGTGCTCAAGGGCGTGATGGACGCGCTGACCCAGTCGGGCTTCGACCTGATCGTCTATGCCAACAGCGATCTCTACGGCACCTACTCGGAGGGCTGGGAGCGGCGGCATCTGAGTCGCCTGTCGGGCACCCTCACGGATGGCTGCATCGTGGTCACGCCCTGGGGCGAGGTGCGGAGCAGCACTCCCGTCGTGGTCATCGATCCGGTGAGGGACTCGGCCGTGCCGTCGGTGACGGCGGACAACCTCACGGGCGCCACCACGGTGGTCGAGCACCTGCTTGGCCTGGGCCATCGGCGTATCGGGTTCATCGCGGGCCGTTCCAGCCTGGCGGCGGCGTGGTCGCGTGAGGAGGGCTACCGCAAGGCGCTTGCCGAGGCCGGCGTTCCGGTCGATCCGGCGTTGATCGGAAGAGGCGACTTCAACCCCGAGTCCGCGGTCCCGCTGGCGCGCGCCTTGCTGGAAAGGCCGGACCGGCCGACGGCGATCTTCGCGGCCAGCGACGGGATGGCGCTGAAGGTTCTGGAGGTCGCGAAGGAGATGGGGCTCGACGTTCCCGGCGACCTGTCGGTGGTCGGATTCGACAACATCCCGGAGTCGGCGTTGGCGGAGCCGAGGCTGACCACTGTGGACCAGTCGATGTACCGGCTCGGACACGAGGCGGCGCACATGCTCAAGTCGCTGGTGACCGGTGATTGGGAGGGCCGTCGTCAGATAATGCTCCCGACCCGCCTGCTGGTCCGCGACTCCACCGCGCCGGTGAGCGTCACGACGAGATCATGACGACGGGATCGTGACGACAAGATCATGACGGCGAGAGCATGACACAGACCCTCATCTGCGACGCCAGTTGCAGCTGACGTGGCAGATGAAAAGGCACCCCCATGAACGGAGGTAGAGAAACACACACCACTACTTAAACCACTGCACATCCACAAGACGATTCAGACTGGCTAGCGGACCCCATCCGCTGCCAGTCATCTTAGGAGTGCTCAGTATGAGTTTATCGTATCACGGCAGCGTGCGCCCCATGGGCGTGCGCCGGCTCTCGGCGGTTGTCGTCGCCGGGGCCATGGCGATCGCGGCGGTGTCGCTCGCACCGCGTCCGGCGGCGGCGGACACCCCGTGGCTGGACGTCTCCGAGGACGGCTACGCGTCGTTCAGCGTGCCGGCGGCCTACGTTCAGGCCAACGCGGGCCAGGTGTCGCAGGTGGTCATCGAGGGGAACTTCGGTCCCTCCTTCGGTTGGGCGGAGTTCGGGTTGACCCGCCGGGGCGACGTCTGGTCCGGAGTCCTCGGCCCGCTCAAACCGGGGCTGTACTCCTACCAGGTCACGGGCGACGACACCAAGAGTCTCAAGGATCCGACGAATGCCGCCGGCGTGGCGTCCACGCCCCTGCGGAGCACATTCCTCGTCGCGGGCGATTCGGCGCGTCTGCTGGCGGACGCGCCGGAGGGACAGGGCGGCAAGGTCGAGACCCTGACCTATGAGGTGAAGAAGCAGGAGCGGTCGGCGCTGGTGTGGACGCCGCCGGGCTACCAGGCCAAGGCTCCCGGTCCCAAGGGTCCGGGTCCCCAGGGCCCGGGTTCCGAGGGCCCGGGGCCGAAGGGTTATCCGGTGCTGTTCCTGCAGTCCGGCGACGACAGGAGCGCCACCGACTGGCTCGACCTCGGTCGTGCCAAGCAGATCCTCGACAACCTGTCGATCCAGGGCTCCGTGGAGCCGATGGTGGTCGTGATCAGCGATGGTGACGGGCCGGCCGGCGACAAGGATCTGAAGGACCTGCGCAAGGCGGTCGGGGACACCTACAACGTCCTGCGCGATCCGGCGCACCAGGCGATCGCCGGGGTGTCCGAGGGCGGGTCGCAGGCGCTGCGTGCCGCGCTGACCACGCCGGGGCAGTTCGCCTACGCCGGCTCGTTCTCCGGGCTTCTGGAGGAGAGCGCCGGCCGGGTGGACGCGAAGGCGATCAACCGCGATCTCAAGCTGGTGCGTCTGTACACCGGGAACGTGACCGACCCGGCGTACAACGCGACCAACCGCCTGACCAAGGCGCTCAAGCAGGCCGGTATCAGGTACGAGTTCGACGGGGTCAACCCCGACGGCGGGGCGAACTGGAACGCCTGGCAGGAGAACCTGATCGATTTCGTGCCGCGGCTGTTCCGCAACGTGTCGGATCACGGTCCGAGTGCCGGTCACGGGCCGCTGAAGGGCGAGTTCACCCCGCCGCCGGCGGGCACGACTCCGACGCCGTTCGTGTCCGAGGGCGGCTTCGTCACCTTCGAGACCACGACCGACTTCAAGGACGCCAAGCACGTCACCGTGTGGGCCAACGTGGCTCCCGGCGGAAGCTGGCTGCGCCTTCCGATGTCCCGTGACGGCGACCGGTGGCGGGTGACCGTGGGTCCGCTGGACCCGTGGTTCTACTACTACCGGGTGATCGTCGATCGGGTCGCGGTCAAGGATGCCTCGAACCCGACGAAGGTGACCTCCGAGCCGACCTGGAGCACCTTCCTCGTCCCCGGTGAGAGGTCGCGTCTGCTCTCGGACGTTCCCGAGGGCAAGGGCGGAAAGGTCGAGAGCCTGACCTACCACAGCGATGTGGCCAACCAGGACCGGACCGCGCTGGTGTGGACCCCGCCCGGTTACGACCCCGATCGCGCGGAGCCGTATCCCGTCTTCTACCTCCAGCACGGCAGCGGTCAGAGCTACACGGACTGGGTGGAGATGGGCCGTGCCAAGCAGATCCTCGACCACCAGTTCCTCGACGGCGACCTGGTGCCGATGGTGGTCGTGATGGGCAACGGCAACGTGTCCAACTTCAACAAGGAGTTGCTGGACAACATCGTTCCGGCGGCCCGCGCTCACTACAACGTCTCCAGCGACCCGTCGCAGCAGGCCCTCGCGGGTCTTTCGATGGGCGGTGGACAGACGATCGGGGTGCTCAAGGCCTACCCGGGCCGGTTCGCCTACATCGCGGCGTTCTCGGCAGGGTTCGGCGGCGGCACCGGTGTCGACGTGGCGGCGATCAACAGCGGGACCAAGCTGTTCCGTGTGTACGTCGGCGACGTGACCGACTTCGTGTACCCGTCGTTCATGGCGGGACTGACCACGATGAACGACCTCGGAGTCCACTACGAGTTCGACGGGGTCACCCCTGGGCCGCACGGCTGGGACGTGTGGCAGAAGAACCTCATCGACCTGGCGCCGCGCCTGTTCAAGCGCTAGGTAAGCCCGTCGATGCGACACCGCCGGGGCAAGGGCGTTCCTGCCCCGGCGGTGGCCGCACCATATCGGGGCCGGCACGAAGGACAGGGCGCGGATCAGCTCTCCGCGCCCCGTCCCGGCCGAGACATTCGGCCACAGCGGCGGCGCATGACCCTTGTGCGCAGTGATCCCGGAGGGGAAATTATGTCAATGAAGACGAAAAGACTGTTTGCCACCGCAGCCATGCTCGCCGCCGCGGGCGTGCTTGCCGCCTGCTCCCCCGATGCGGGTAGCCAAAGCAACGCGAGTGCGAGCAACGGCGGAAACGACACGACCGGAAACAAGGCGAGCAACTGCACGAACACGATCACCAAGAAGGACCTGCCGGTTGTGACGTTCTGGGGCTGGTACCCCAACATGCAACTCGTCGTCGACAACTTCAACAAGCAGAACAACGAGGTACAGGTCTGCTGGACCAATGTCGGCCAGGGCGGTGACGAGTACGACAAGTTCCAGACCGCGATCTCGGCGGGCACCGGCGCGCCAGACGTCATCATGATCGAGGCGGACCGGATCCCGACCTTCCAGATCCAGAAGGCGCTCGTCGACATCAAGAACTACGGCTTCGACGCGGTGAAGGCGAACTACAGCGACGGCGCGTGGAAGGACGTCTCGATCGGCGGTGCGGTCTACGGCGTGCCGGTCGACGGCGGCCCGATGGCGATGATCTACCGCAAGGACGTCTTCGACAAGTACAAGATCACGCCGCCGAAGACGTGGGCCGAGTACGAGCAGGCGGCGCAGAAGGTGAAGGACGCCGGGGGCCCGCTGTTCGGCGACCTGGGCGCGAACGTGCCGGCCGTCATGATGGCGCTGCAGATCCAGAAGGGCGCCACTCCGTACACCTACGACCCGGCGCAGCCCGAGTCGATCGGCATCGCGCTGAACGACCAGGCGTCCAAGGACGTGCTGGACTACTGGGGGAGCCTCGCCAAGAAGGGCCTGGTCGGGACGCAGGACCAGTTCACGCCGGAGTACATCTCCGGTGTCGTCAACGGTAAGTACGCGACGTACATCTCGGCGGCGTGGGCGCCCGGATACCTCACCGGCGCGGGCGTCGGCAAGGGCAAGGACACCGGCAAGTGGGCGGTGGCGCCGCTCCCGCAGTGGGATGCCGGCAATCCGGTGCAGGTGAACTGGGGCGGGTCGGCCTTCTCGGTGACGAGCCAGGCGAAGAACCCCGAACTGGCGGCGAAGGCGGCGTACGGCCTCTACGCCGACGACGAGTCGCTCAAGGACGGCTGGACCAACCAGATCATCTTCCCGCTGAACCTCAAGGCGCTCAACAGTCCCGAGTTCGTGGACCTGAAGGTGAACTTCTTCGACGGTCAGCAGGCGAACAAGGAGGTCTACGTCCCCGCGGCGAACGCCTACACGGGCATGACCTACAGCCCGTTCGGCCAGTACTACTTCGACTCCATGACGAAGCAGATCAGTGCGGTCATCGACGGCTCCGTCACCGGTGCGCAGGCGGCCGACCGCGTCCAGGAGGACGTGGCGAACTACGCCAAGGAGCAAGGCTTCACCGTCCAGTAGGCATCACGGGTGGGCCACGCCGTCCTCGACCGGCCGGCCCACCCGCCCCTCCCCAGCATCGACCCCTCGGAGCCCACAATGACCCTGCTGATCGAGGAGAGTGCATCGAGCACTCAAGAGAAAGCGCACAAGGCCCGCGGAAAGGTGCGCCTCCGTGAGCACCTGATGGGGTGGCTCTTCGTCGGGCCATTCGGGATCGTCTTCCTGGCGATGCTCATCGCGCCGCTCGGGTACGCGCTGTATCTCAGCCTCTGGCAGAAGAAGCTGATCGGCGGCACCAGTTTCGTCTTCCTCGGCAACTACGTGAAGGCGTTCACCGACCCGACCTTCCTCTCGGGGGTGTGGTTCGTCGTCCGCTTCTCCCTGGTCGCCATCCCGCTGCAGATCCTCATCGCGCTCGCGATGGCCCTCATCGTGGACGCCGTGACCTCGCTGTTCACCCGGTTCTCCCGCCTCATGGTCTTCCTCCCCTATGCCATTCCCACGGTCATCGGGGCGGTCATGTGGGGATTCCTGTACAGCAAGAGCTTCGGGCCGCTCACCGACATCTTCGGACTGTTCGGCGCCCCCGCGCCCGACTTCTTCAGCAAGAACCTGATCTTCTACGGCCTGATCAACGTGGTCACCTGGCAGTGGGCCGGTTACTACATGATCATTCTGTACGCGGCGCTCCAGGGCATCGACCCGTCGCTCTACGAGGCCGCCCGCATGGACGGCGCCGGGAAATGGCAGATCGCGCTTCGGATCAAAATCCCGCTGATCGCCCCCGCGCTGCTCCTGATCCTGGTCTTCTCGCTCATCGGCACCCTGCAGTTCTTCAACGAACCACAGATTCTGCGTTACCTGGCGGCCGGCACGATCGCACCGGGATTCACTCCCAACATGTACGCGTACCAGCAGGCGTTCGGGCTCGCGAACTTCAACTACGGGTCGGCGATCTCCTTCGCCCTCGGCGGGATCGTGTTCGTCTGCGTCTACGCCTTCCTGTTCTTCACCCGTAAGCGGAGGAGCTTCTTCTGATGACCGGCAGCTCCAGCGCCGGCGCACGCCGCCGTCCCCAGCGCCACCTCCCTTTGCAGATCTTCCTCGGCTTCCTGGTCGTGTATTTCCTGGTGCCGTTCTGGTGGGTCATCGTCAACAGCTCCAAGGACGCCCCCGGCCTGTTCGGCGGCAGCAACACCCTGTGGTTCGCCGACCAGGTCGACTACTTCGGCAACATCCAGCGACTGTTCACCTACGACGGCGGCATCTACGGCAGGTGGATCCTCAACTCCACGCTGTACGCGTTCGCGGGCGGGATCGGCGCCACGATCCTGGCCGTGATGGCCGGCTACGGATTCGCCAAATACCGGTTCGCCGGCAGGCGCTTCAGTTTCTCGATCCTGCTCGGCGCGTTGATGGTGCCCGCGACCGCCCTGGTGATCCCCACCTTCATGATGTTCTCCGGGCTCGGCCTGACGAACACGATCTGGGCGGTGATCCTCCCGTCGCTGCTCAACCCGTTCGGCGTCTATCTGATGCACGTGTACGCGCGCGACGCGGTTCCCGACGAGATCCTGGACGCGGCGCGGGTCGACGGCGCGGGTGAACTGCGGACGTTCCTCCAGGTCGCCTTCCCGCTGATGCGGCCGGCGGTGGTCACGGTGCTGCTCCTGTCCGCCGTGGCGTCCTGGAACAACTACTTCCTGCCGCTCGCCATGCTCTCCGACAACCGCCTTTTCCCCGTCACCGTCGGGCTCGGCCTCTGGCAGGGCATCGCCTCGGCGAACAACTCGGGTAGTACCTCCCTCTGGAGCCTCATCATCCTGGGCGCGCTCGTGTCGGTGATCCCGCTCGTCATCGCCTTCTTCACCCTCCAGCGGCACTGGCGCGGCGGACTGTCCGTCGGAGGTCTGAGATAGTCGCGGCCGGTCGTTCAGCAGTCGATAGAAATGACAGGAAGAGGTGTGCCGATGTCGATGAGTGATCGCCCCCTGCGCAGCCAGGAGTGGTTCGGGGCGGAGGGCCGTAACGGGTTCATCCATCGGTCGTGGATGCGCAACCAGGGGTTCGCGGACGACGTCTTCGACGGCCGGCCCGTGATCGGCATCGCCACGACATGGTCGGAGCTGACGCCGTGCAACGCCCACCTGCGCGACCTGGCCGAGTCGGTGAAGCGTGGCGTGTGGGAGAGCGGCGGCCTGCCGCTGGAGTTTCCGGCGATGAGCCTGGGGGAGCCGCTGATGCGGCCGACGACCATGCTCTACCGGAATCTGCTGGCGATGGAGGCGGAGGAACTGATCCGGGCCAACCCGCTCGACGGGGTGGTGCTGCTGTCGGGTTGCGACAAGACCACACCCGGCCTGCTGATGGGCGCGGCCAGCGTCGACCTGCCGAGTCTCATGGTCACCGGTGGTCCGATGCTCAACGGCAAGTTCCGCGGCCGGGACATCGGGTCGGGCACCGACGTGTGGCGTTTCACCGAGGAAATGCGGGCCGGCCGGATGACGGCGGCCGACTGCGCCGAGGCGGAAGTCTGCATGTCCCGCAGCCGGGGGCACTGTATGACCATGGGGACCGCCTCCACGATGGCCTGCGTGGCGGAGGCGCTGGGCGTGCAGCTGCCCGGGGCCGCCGCCATACCGGCCGTCGACTCCCGGCGGTACGCGCTCGCGCAGGCCGCCGGGCGCCGGATCGTGGCCATGGTCGAGGAGGACCAGCGGCTGTCCACCGTGCTCACCCGCGACGCCTTCGAGAACGCCATCCGGGTCAACGCCGCGATCGGCGGCTCCACCAACGCCGTCGTGCACCTGCTCGCCATCGCCGGGCGCCTCGGCGTTCCCCTGTCGCTGGAGGACTTCGACACGCTCACCGCCGAGGTGCCCATGCTGGTCAACCTGATGCCCTCAGGCACGTACCTGATGGAGGACTTCGCGTACGCGGGCGGACTCCCGGCGGTGATGCAGGAGATCGCCTCCCTGCTGCACATGGACCATGTCACCGTCAGCGGAAAGAGCGTGGCCGACAACATCAGCGGCGTCCAGTGCTGGAACCGCGAGGTCATCGGCACCATGGAGAAGCCGTTCCAGGCCGCCGGCTCGGGAACCGTCGTGCTGCGGGGGTCGCTCGCGCCGTCCGGGGCCGTGCTGAAGGTCTCCGCCGCTTCGCCCCATCTGCTCCAGCACACCGGACCGGCGCTCGTGTTCGACCGGATCGAGGACTACGTCGCCGCGGCCGACGACCCGGACATGGACGTCACCGCCGACACGGTCATCGTGGTGCAGAACGCCGGACCACGCGGCTACCCGGGCTTCCCGGAGGTGGGCAACATGCCCATGCCGCGGCGGCTGCTCACCGAGGGGGTTACCGACATGGTCCGGATCTCCGACGCCCGCATGAGCGGCACGGGGTACGGCACCTGCGTCCTGCACGTGGCGCCGGAGGCGTCGGTGGGCGGCCCCCTCGCATTCGTGCGTACCGGCGATCTGGTCCGGGTCGACGTTCCGGCGCGGTCTTTGGACCTGCTGGTCGACGACGCGGAGCTCGAGCGCCGCCGCGCCGCCTGGAAGCCCCCGCAGCCGGCCGCCACCCGGGGCTGGGCACGGCTGTACAGCGAGCACGTCCTGCAGGCCGACGAGGGCGCGGATCTGGACTTCCTCGTCGGCGGCAGCGGCAGCCCCCCGCCCCGCCACTCACACTGACCACTGGGGGAGCTGTCCCGGGTGGTGCGACGGTCACATCGGACCGGTCGTCACCGTCCGGGACACCTCCGTGTGTGCCTGGCGGCGACGACGTTGATCGCGGCCCACTCGGCCGGGTGGGACAGTGAGCACTATGAACACCGTCCTTAATGTCATCTGGCTGATCTTCGCCGGCCTGTGGCTCGCATTAGGTTACGTCGCGGCGGGGATCATCTGCTGCGTCCTCATCGTCACCATCCCGTTCGGTATCGCGTCGTTCCGGATCGCGGGGTACGCGCTGTGGCCGTTCGGCCGTACCGTCGCCGACAAGCCGTCCGCCGGCGTGTGGTCGGTGCTCGGCAACGTCATCTGGCTGCTCGTCGCCGGGATCTGGCTGGCGATCGGGCACGTCGTCACCGCGATCCCGCTGTTCATCTCGATCATTGGCATTCCGCTGGGGATCGCGAACCTCAAAATGATCCCGATCTCGCTGATGCCGCTGGGCAAGGACATCGTTCCCGTCGGCCGGGGATAACTATTTGTGATGACAAGTGGGTCTTCTCGGGGATGAGCGCGTCCCGTGCCCGGAAGGACCGACCTGCCGAAGTTTCTTGTGAAGTACATGGACGCCGCGCCATCGGCGGTCCTCTGCGACGGAGCGGCTGCAGACCCTGCGTGGACGGAGTTCTGTCGGTGCCGTAGGGCATGCTGCCCCTGGTACCCCGACGACGCGAAGGACACCGTTGGCCCGCCTGCTCCGCCACCTCGACGACGAGCTCTACGTGCAATACGGCGCGCTCTGCATCTACGGCACTCCCGACGTCCCAGAATTACGTGACGAGGAGTCAGAGGCTCTCCACTACACCGCCGCCCTCCACCTGCAGGCATGGGACGCCGAACCGCCGGCCCCGGGGACCTCCTGGAGGCTGATCGAGCAGCGAAACTTCACGGCCGAGACGGGGGTGATCCAGATTGGCGTGGTGGAGGACAGCGGCCGTGAATTCCTGATCGGCCCTCCTCTCTTCGAGTACGGCCTGACCGTGCACGTAGACGTCCCGGACGATGGCCGGTGGTTGTTCCGATTCTGGCCGATCCGCGATGTCTTCGACCCGCTCGTCCATATGAAGCCGAGGGAGCCGATCGGATCCACTTCACCGCTGGAACCCCGCCCGGTTCCCGTCCCCGTCACGACAGCCGGACAGTGGGCGGCCATGCGGCCGGACAAGTTCCGACGTTCGGAAGGCGGCGTGCGGTGGGTGGCCATGCCGCCGGGACTTCCCTGGGCGGATCCGGTCGCCGACGCGTTGAACCCCGATAATGCGCCCACCTTCCTGATCCCCTATCAGGAGCAGCATGTGCCTGACCTCCGCACCAAGGAGCCGGGCGGCACCTACCGGATGTGGCGCTGGGAGAGGCAGACCGCGGACGGTAATCCGGAGGACGGCAACCTTCTGACAGGCAGGATCGTGCACGTCCGTGACTCCCTCAGCCGCCGGGTCTTCGCCTCGGGCATCGTGACGATGCTCGGTATGGACGACGGGCGTTGCCTCGTCCGCGACGCCGAACCTCATGAGGCCGCCCGGGTGCTCTGCTCCGAGGAGACCTGGCCGGACTGACCTCACGGGTACGCGCGTCCGCGGCTACTCTCCGCTGAGCCCTTGCAGCAGGCTCAGAAAAAGATCAAGGCCCGAGTCGGGGCCACTTTCCCGACCCGGGCCTTAGCAGTGAAGCGGGTGACGGGAATCGAACCCGCGCTGTCGGTGTCACAGCGTGCTCGTAATGGACTTGACGTCCTCACGTCCACTCCCGCCATGATCATCAGATGTTCGACTTCGGGATCAGTGGATACAGGCCCGCATGGTTGAGCGGGAGTTCGGCGATCGCTGCCGCGCATGGTCGGAGGCTGGCCATGCTGGAGGGGCGGAGGCTGACGCGCGCTCTGCTGGTGTGGGATCCCGACGAGGACGTTTGGTTCTCCGATGGCCTGGTCCTGTTGGACTTCGAGGGCGAGCAGGTCGAGATCGTCCATCAGAAGTTCGATGAGATCTCGATCACGTGGAACATGGTCGATCCGGCTCGGCCGCTGGATTGGGCGGGGGAGGGATTCCGCCTGGCGTGGCGAGGGGGCGTGCCTGACGATCTGGCGCGATTGCAGGGGCAGAGGCTGCAGGCAGTGGAGCTTCTGACGTGGATGGGGGAGGACATGGCCCAAGGAATGGTGGCTGTCGGATTCCTCTTCCCGCACGGCAGAGTGACGATTTACAACGCTCTCGATGAGAACGGCATGGAGTTCAAAGACCCTGATCGGCGGTATGCGCGCCAGAGGCTCAGCGCGTAGTGCTCGTGATCCACCGGCGGGTTCCTTTAGACAAGGCGGTGCCAGTGCTCGGTCTTGCGGCCCGAGCCGCCGGTGGCCGGGACCGGCCCCAGACCGCATGCCCGGCCGTCGAGCGGGCGAGTGCTGCGAGGCGGCGCGGAGCGCGGTGACGGGAATCAATCCGCGCTGTCAGCCTGGCGATCGGTTGGGGAACTGCCCCTTGTGATCGGAAACGAGGATTTGGCTCAGCGGTGGCCGAGTGACCGTGAGTTCTCGTGAAACACCGCTGATTACCGTTCGTTCTGGCACGCGTCAGGCACGTGTTTCAGCATCATCCACCGTGCACTTCTTCGGATGACCGCCGCTGAATATTCGGTGGCGTCCGGAGGCCGAGTGCTACACGATGTGGTCCTTCGCGAGCGCATCGACGGCCGCGTCGGCCAGTAAGCGCCGCCGGACAGAACCATGGCCGAAGGCTGGTTGTCCGTGACGAGCAAAGGGCCGTGGAAACGGTCGAGGCCCGAGTTGCGCGTACTTGCGTCGGTCAGGAGAAGTGGACTTCAGGGGCCGGCCAGGTCCCGTCTTCGGTGAACTGCGATCCCCAGTAAAACGGGTTCACCTCGCGAAGAGTGCGAGCCCTCCATCCCGTCGCGCTGGAGTCGTCGGGCACGCCGACCTGGACGTCAGGTCCCCACAGGGCCAGGCGCTCCTGGCAGATGCCACACGGAGGCAGGACGAGGACGCGTTCACGTTCGGGGTCCCGATATACGCACACGGAGGCGGTGATCTTCTTATCGAGTGTGTAGGCCTGGCAGATGGCGCCGGTCTCGTGGCATAGGGACACTCCGCCGTTGAGGTTGTCCAGGCCGACGCTGGTGAGGATCTGCCCGTCGTTCAAGTAAAGGGCCGCGGCACCGCCCTGCTCACCAGGGGGCCATCGCCGATCCATCTGTGCGATGGCCGCGTCGACAAGGTTTTGATCAAGCTGCATGTCGGCATCCTGACATATCAAGACGTCGCAGCCTCGCCGACCACCCGGTAGACCGCCCGGGCTCCTACCGCGGTCCACCCGATCTTTGGTCGGGATAGGGAGTGTGAGTTGCGGACTCAGCCCTGGGCGCCAGCCACCCCGTATGCCGTCGCCCGCCCGAAAAGGGAGCGGACCCGGCGGCCTTGGTCTGCTCGGCTTGTCCCGGGTCGATGGCTGGGGCCGGACGGGCAGCGGCGTACGGGCAGCGGCGTACGGGCTGCTGCGGGCGGTGCTGATGACGGCGGTCGAAGAGGACCACATATTCCGCGCAACCCATGCCGGATCCGCAGGGCCGGCGACGAGCACGTGTAGGAATGGCCGGTCCTCACCGTGGCTCTGATCTTCGAGCCGGCCGACCTCGTGGGCCGTCGTCGTGTCGGCAAGGTCCGCACGCTCAAGAACGGGGCGTACCGGCTCCGTTTCCAGCGGCACGGGGAGACGCGTACGCACTTCGAGGTCTTCCGGACTCGGGCGGCCTTCGGCGAGCGCTCCACGGGTGAACTGGTCATCGGGCTGTTCCGGCTTTCGGCGACTGCCCCATGAGCGAGATCAAGCCGGGGCACGTCCGTGAACCCCCCGACACCTAAAGTAGTTTGTCGCGCGCGTAGGCGGCGGCTTCCGTGCGGTTGCGAACGCCGATCTTGGCGAAGGCGTTGTTGATGTGCGTCTTGACGGTCGTCTCCGCGATGAAGAGGGCCGAACCGATCTCCGCGTTGCTCAGGCCCCTGGCGACGAGCCTCAGCACCTCGACCTCCCGCACCGTCAGCCCGTCGGGACAGGCCGTGACCGGCGGTGGTGTGGCGCGAGACAGCGCGTCGACCAGCCGGCGGGACACCGCGGCCGAGAACGTCGACTGCCCAGTGGCGGCGGAGCGGAGGGCGGCGGCGATTTCAACGCGTCCGGCATCCTTGGTGAGATAGCCGCAGGCCCCGGCCAGCAGGGCGGAGTCCACGGACTGGTCATCGTCGTAGGTGGTCAACACCACGACGACCACCTCTGGGTACTCGCGGGTGATCCGCCGTGTGGCCTCGACGCCGTCCATCACGGGCATGCGCAGGTCCATGAGCACGATGTCGGGACGCAGCTCGGCCACCAGCCTCAGGGCCTTTTCGCCGTCCCTGGCGTCGCCCACCACCTCCACGTCGTCAACCAGGTCCAGCAACGCCACCAGGCCCTCGCGCATGAGCTGCTGGTCGTCTACGACCACAACCCTCACTCTGGCACCTCCGCTCGCACTTCCCACAGGCCACCCGCCGGTCCAGCGATCAAGGTCCCGCCCGCGAGCGCCAGCCGCTCACCCATGCCTTGCAGGCCGTGCCCGGATGAGGCCGCCGCGCGTCCGGCCGCGCACGGGTTGCGCACCACCAGCCGAACGGCGTCCTCGCCGTAGCCGAGCTTGATCGTGATCGGCTCGCCCGGGGCATGCTTGGCGGCGTTGGTCAGCGCCTCGCGTGCCGTACGCAGTAGGCAGACCTCCGCCGCCGGGGGGATCGGCCGCCGCGTGCCCGTCGTGCGCAGCTCGGCGGGCACGTCATGGTCCCTGCGGTGCTCGGCGACCAGCAGATTGAGCGCGTCGGGCAGCGGCGGTACGTCCTCGCGCAGGGCCGCCACCGCCGAGCGTGCCTCGACCAGCCCCTCCCTAGCCAGAGCCCGTGCCCTGTGGATGCGCGTCAGCGCTCCTTCCACATCGCCTCGCTCGGAGAGCAGGGCCTCGGCGACCTCCAGCTGCACCCCCAAGGCGCCGAGGGAGTGCGCGAGCACGTCGTGGAGCTCCCTGGCGATGCGAGCCCGCTCGTCGAGCGCCATGGCCCTGACCCGGTCCTGCTGGGCACGGCGGTAGTGGCGCCGATGCAACGCGAAGAGCACGGCGCACATCATGACCGCCCCGCGAACCACGATCGCCGATCGCGGCTGCTCCCACCACAGCATGCTGCCGACCATGAGAGCCAGGTCGCCCGCGGTAACCGCGACGATCGCTCCCATGCTCGGCGTCACGTGCGCCACGAACAGCAGCAGTGTCGCGAACAGCAGGACCGTGGGCGCCGCCTCGGCCGATCCTGAGACCGACGCGGCGATCGCCGAACCGGCCGCGAGCAAGGCCATGGCTACGCGCGGAAATCGGCCGTCGAGCAGGACGAAAGTCAGCCAGCACGCCATAGATGCGCCGAGCGCCGACCACACCAGCGCGGGAGCGCGATCGGGCGAGGCGGTCGCGAGCGACCAGGCGAAGACCAGGCTCATCAGCAGCCTGACCAGGCGGCCGGTTTCGGGGTCGTCGGCCGCCAGTAGCCGCACGACCCGCTCCCGCACCTCCCGCATCGCCTAGCGCGAGTCCTTCAAGGTCAGAATCATGTCCACCAAGATAACCCGGAAGGCCACGAAGCCGGCGATCACCAGCAGGGCCACGACCACGATCGCGAGCAGGAGCTTGCCGTTCATCTTTCCCCCGTTGGCGTCCAGGAGCCGGTGCAACAGGTCGAGCCAGATGCCCGACCGTCCGAAGCGTTTGTCCATGCCTGGAAGGTAGGGAGAGGGTGGGGTGGAGCGGCACCACCGAAGGATGGAGAGCGGGATGGAGCTCGACGTTGCCAGTACGCGGAGGGCGGAGTTGAGACTGGAGTCCTTGGCAGGCACCGGCAGCAGGCACGCTCGAGGGGGAGCCGACACCGGCGACCTGGCCCGCTGGTGCGGAGCTAGGCAGACGGAATGGTGAGATCGTCGGCATCAACCCCTGAGCTCTCCATCGAAGCCGGGCGCTTCACTTTTGTTCGTGAGCTCCTGGGCTGGCTCAGATTCTTGCGTCAGGTGGTGACTGAGTCGGTCTGCTGGCCGTACGCGCTGACGATGGTGTCCAGGAGACCTGGGAAGCGGTCCTCGAGATCTTCAAAGCGAAGTGCGGTCCAGCGACGGTTGCCGTCCTCGCGCTGGCGGATGATGCCGGCCTCTCGGAGCACCCGGAAGTGGTGAGTGAGTGTGGAAGGCGCGACGTCGACCGGGAAGGTGCCGCAGGCTCGTTCGGGATCGGCGCGCAGGGTCCGCACGATGGTCATGCGGGTGGGGTCGGCGAGGGCGTGCAGCACGTCTAGCACGTCGAACTCGTCGACGTCCGGGTGGATCAGCGTCGCGCGACGGCTGTGTGATCGGGGCATCTCGCACCTCTCTTTCGACAAACATCGTACAGGGTGATAAGACTTTCGTAGTACTACGAACGTCGAAATAGGAGTTCGGGATGCGCGCTTTGGTGATGACAGCACCGTCACAGGGATCGGACCGCACACAGATCCAAGAGATCGACACACCCCGTCCGGGCCCAGGAGAAGTGACCATCGATGTCGCCTACGCAGGGGTGAACTTCCTCGACGTGATGGCGCGCCGCGGCGACGTTGGATACGTGCCTGCCTGGCCGTATGTTCCGGGACTTGAGGTAGCCGGCACTGTACGCGAGGTTGGCGCGGGCGTCAGCGATCTCACCGCTGGACAGCGGGTGGCCGCGTTCACTCCAGGAGGTGGCCTGTCCGAGGTCGCACTCACGCGTGCGGTGCTCACCGTACCGATACCAGACCAGATCTCGTTGCTCACGGCAGCAGGCACCCCGATGATGTTCTCAACCGCCTTGCTACTGCTGACCGACTCCGCCAGGCTCGGCCCCGGTGACAATGTGCTGGTGCATTCGGCCAGCGGTGGTGTGGGCAGTGCTCTCGCGCAGTTGGTGCCCGCGATAGGCGGGGGACTGCTCATCGGCACCGTCGGTCGCCCTGACAAGGTCGCCTCGGCGCAGAAGAGCGGCTACGACGTCGTGATTGCTCGTGGCGATGGTCTGATCGAGGCGGTACGTGCGGCCACCGGAGGGGGCGGCGTCGATGTCGTCCTGGACCCGCTGGGCACCAGCATGCTCGATGTCGATCTGGCGGTCACGGCGCCCGGCGGACGGATCGTGCTGTTCGGCAATGCCGGCGGAGGGCAGCCCGCTCCGCTTCCGCCCGCGGGCAAACTCATTGGTGGCAACGTCGCGATCGGCGGGTTCAGCATCAGCAGTCTGGGCGCTTCCGCTCCCGAGCGTGTCGCCGCAGCCCTGCGCCGCGTCCTGGACATGATCGCGACCGGTCGGCTCGACGTTGCCGTCACCAAGGTCGACTCACTCGCCGACGTGCCCGCCGTGCACCAGCTGCTCGCCGACGGCCGCGGCAACGGCAAGTACGTGACCCGAGTGACCTCCACGGAATAGAAAATCCTCGCGGCACTGTCGCTGCCTGCGTTTGAGTTCCGGACGTACACACGGTGCCGGGCCTGGACCGTGAGTGTTGGAGCGGGTGACGGGAATCGAACCCGCGCTGTCAGCTTGGGAACAGGCTACTGATCTTACTGTGCTGAGCTGGGAAACAAGGGTGCAGGTCAAGGCCGGTCGAGCCCTTGGGGCCGGTCGGCGCGCGGGCGTGGACGCGCGCTCATGTCCGCCGTGGTGCGGCCGGTCGCCACCGTCGGGGAACTTCGAACAGCCACGTCGCGCGCACTGCGAGCAGCCCGCGGTGGATCGCCAGGCTCAGGCCGATCACCACGGCGGTCAGCAGAATCGGATACTCCGCCACCGTAAGCGCCTGTCCGCCGCCGCCCAGCCCGGACATCGGACCGACGAGGAACCCGTGCAGCAGGGCGAGCAGGGGCATGTGGATGACGTAGATCGGCAGCGTTCGTCGTCCAAGGGCGGCGAGCGCGTCACCCACCGGCCGCCACCTGCTCACTCGCTCAGCTGCGGTGACGCCGAAGGCCACCGCCGCGACGGACACCGCCGGCCACACCCCCACCCAGCGCTGACTGCCGGCCACGGCCATGACCGTCAGCGCCGCGGCGTACACGGCGAAGGTCAGGGCCAGGCGGCGGTTCGTGGCGGTCGCCGCCCACCGTTCGACGTACGGCTTGAAGTACAGACCGCCGAGGAAGAACACCAGGTTCTGGTAGACGCCGCCGCGGTCGCCCGGGGTGGCGAGCACGCCGGCGGCCGTGATGACGGACAGGGCCGCGGCGGCTGCGAGGATCACCGGCCGCGGCGCCCGTCGTACGGCTTTCGCGAACGCGAAATAGAGCGCGAGGGCGTACAGGTACCAGAGGTTGGAGGGGGTGATGGTGAGCTGTTCCACCAGCCCGAGCACGGAATCGGCGTGGGCGGTGGGGAAATCCGGGACCGCGGCCAGGATCGCGGTGTGGATGAGCAGCCAGACGGCGTACAAGTACAGGAATTTGGCGACCCGGGATCTGCCCAGCACGCGCCACGGGCGATTTACGGCGTTTGCTGCGAAAACCCCTGAGATGGTGAAGAACAGCGGCATCCGGAGCGGCAGGAACTGCTCGCCCAGGGTTCCCCAGGCACTGGGGACGGGAGAGCCGGCGTGCCAGCTGATCTGCAGATAGTCCTTGACGATGACGTGCCACAACACCACGAGGATGATGCATGCGCCCTTGGCGACGTCCGCCCACTGTGCCCGTTGCCGGGACGCATCGGCGCCGGGCGCGGTCGGGGCGTTCCCGGCGTGAATCCGAACGGTCGTCACGATTCTCCTTGGTCAGCGTGAGGAAGGGCGCGCCGGAGCCCCCGGGCGGCTGATTCGGTTTCCGGCCGGGTTTCCTGTTTCAGGGGGCAGCGGCCTGTCAGGGCCAGGGCGCGCGGGGGTGGGAGGTTCCGCTGAGCGGACCGGGGGGCCTCCCGAAGGCGGCTGTCGGCTCTGGAGAAGCTTCGCTGCCGGGCCCGGGACGGCGCATCGGCCCCTGGGCAGGGATCTGCCCGGCACCGGCTCTGCCTTTCGGCCGATATCGGCATCCCGCACTCTGACTACGCTGGTCACGATGACGACGCCGCAGATCCGACGCTTGTGGTTACGCCTGGGCCAGGTGGCCGGGCTGACCGTGATGGCGATCCTCGGGATCATCGACGTCCGCTACGGCATGCTCCAGCTCTCCCTAGATGGCCTTGTGCTGTCCCTGGTACGGGTGGGGCTGGCCGTGGCCACCGTGAGGGTCTGGCTTCCCGAACACCCGCAGAACTCCCGGCGCCTGCCGTCGCTGGCTCTGCTGCTCGCCGCCGCGTCGATCGCCGTCACCGTCGCCACGCTGACCGCCGGGTTCGGCCTGACGGGCGTGTGGGGTCTCGCCGAGACGTGCGGCCTGCTCGCGAGCATTTACGTGGTGGCGCGCCGGGGGGCGCCCAGGTCGTCGGTCGCCGCGGTTCTGGCCCTCGGGCTGGCCGGCATCCTGCTGCCGTTGCGCGGTGCCGCCGACGACACGTACGTCATAGCCGCGCTCCTCGTCGCCCTCGGCGTGGCCGGCGCGACCG
The DNA here is from genome assembly GCF_006874465.1 of Microbispora bryophytorum. Lineage (GTDB taxonomy): Bacteria > Actinomycetota > Actinomycetes > Streptosporangiales > Streptosporangiaceae > Microbispora > Microbispora bryophytorum. Next base: position 35,071 of record NZ_VIRL01000017.1, read on the forward strand.
CGGGTGGGGCCTACCTGCGGTTCCTGGACCGTGGGCGGGAGCAGGTTCTCGTCACGATGCGGGCCGAGCAGCGCGCCGAGTTCGCCCGGGAACTGCATGACTTCATCGCCCACCACGTCACGGGAATCGTGGTTCAGGCGCAGGGCGCGCGGTTCATCGCCGAACAGGATCCGCAGCGGGTGATCCTCGCCCTGGAACAGATCGAGCAGGCCGGCGCGGAGACGATGAACTCGATGCGGCGGATGGTGGGCGTGCTGCGCGACCCGCACGCCGCACCGGACGCGCCGTTGACGCCGCTGGCCGGGCTGACGGAGCTCAACCCGTTGCTGGCGGGCTTCAACGGTTCAGGTGCGCCGGTGGCCCACCTGCACGTTGACGGAGATCTGGACGGGATCCCCGTCGAGGTCTCCACCACGGCCTACCGGGTGGTGATGGAGGCGTTGACGAACATCCGCAGACACGCGGCCGGCGCCCGATCGGTCGACGTGCAGATCTTCCGCGACCCGGAGTCGCTCTTCGTCCGGGTGACAGACGATGGCGCCACCCCGCGCGCCGCCGGGCCCCGGCGACAGCACCGGTACGGTCTCATGGGCCTCACCGAGCGGGTCCATGCCCTCGGCGGACGGTTCTCCGCCGGGCCGGGTGCCGTCGGTGGCTGGGTGGTCGACGCGGCGCTGCCGCTCGATCACGAGGCGGCGCGGTGATTCGAGTGGTGATCGCCGACGACCAGGCCATGGTCCGGACCGGCTTCAGCATGATCATCGACAGCCAGCCGGACATGGAAGTGGTGGGCGAGGCGGCGGACGGCGTGGCCGCGGTCGACCTGGCCCGGCGGCTCCGGCCCGATGTGGTGTTGCTGGACATCCGGATGCCCCGGATGGACGGCCTGGAGGCGCTCCGGCTGCTGGCGGGCAAGGGTGTCGCCGACCCGATCAAAGTGGTCGTGGTGACCACCTTCGATCTCGACGAATACGTGCACACGGCGCTGAGCACCGGCGCGTGCGGGTTCCTGCTCAAGGACTCGGGGCCGGCACTGCTGGTGGAGGCGGTCCGGGCGGCGGTGTCGGGCGATGCCATGATCAGCCCTTCGATCACGGTGCGGCTGCTGAAGCACCTCAGTCCCCCGGCCCGGGCGCACGACGACGCGGGCCTGTCGCCGCGGGAACTCGACGTGGTGAAGTTGATCGCCCGAGGCCTGACCAACGCGGAAATCGCCGAGCACCTGTTCATCGCCGTCGGCACCGTCAAGACGCATCTGGGCAGCGTGCATATGAAGCTGGGCGCCCGCAACCGGGTGGAGATCGCGGCCTGGGCGTGGGAACACCGCCTGGTCGATTAAGCCGCCGGGCTACGGCGGTGCAGGTCAAGGCCGGCCGAGCGACCGTGAGTCCCCGCGATTCACCGCCGGAACAGAGACGGAACTGAGGTCCAGTTCGGGCCTGCTCGCTGAACTGTTGACCGTCAGCGCCCCCGATCCTGGCCATCGTGGAGACGCGGGGGGCCGCGCGCAGGATCTACGTGCGCTGACCTGGGTGGGGCCGGTCGTGAGTAATCGTGGCCGACCCCTCGTCAGCGGTCCCGGTGCCTGAGGTCTGTCGGTCGACTTGTCAAAAAGCAACCACGGTAGGTTCTCACCGCTCCGGCCCGCCGCGGCGCCAGGACGATGGCACCGTCCGGCCGAGGGGCTTGTAGTAGCTGAGCAGGATGGTCACGAGCAGCACCCCGGAAGCTCCCCCGGAGTCCTTGACCAGCCCGTACGTGTCTGAGGGAACTCCTCCGGCCAGTGCCACACCGGCGGCCGCGGAGAGCGTGGGCACGAGAACGAACACGGCCAGCAGCGTGCCGCCCGCGGTGAGGACCAGCGAGATGAGCACCCACCAGTAGCGCAGCAGCCCCCACGGGGTGAGCAACCCCAAGGCGACGCCGGTGGAGAGGGCGAGCAGCGCCAGGGGCAGGACGAGGAACTCGCCGAGCATGTATCCGGCCGGATAGACGGTCAGCGGGTTCGACCCCTGCCACCCCGCGACGGCCAGAGCGAGTACGGCGGCGTCGGCACCCAGCAGTCCCAGCGAGGCGACCACATGCACGATCCGCAGTGCCTTGCGCCAAGGCGGTGACAACCGCATCCTGGGCCGGCCGTGGGGCTCACGCCTGCCTGCCGGCCGTCCTCCCGCCCGCTCTGGGAACCGGGGGTCGGCGGTGCTGTTCACTGGAGGTCCCTTCCTGGTCGGTTACGACGCGTGCTGCGGGTGGCGCCAGAAGGCGCACTGGTGACTGCTCACGAAGTTCACCGGATGCACACCTTGCGGACCGGACGCGAGCGAGAGGACCGTACCGCCGGAGTGGTAGGCCGCCCAGTGGGGTAGCCCCGGCAGGTTGGGATCGCCGGTCGCGGCGAAACGCGTCCAGTAAGCGATCATGTCGCGCGACAGCCTCTCCTGTGCGGGAGAGAGCGCCAGAGGCGGGTTAGGGCCCTCCATGAGGTACGGCAGCTCGGCCGCGTGCCCGGCTCCGAGCGGGAGGCCGACGATTTCCTGCCCCGAGCTCTCGGCGAACTCGAAGGCATAGACGGGGGCACGCCAGGCCGCCGCGTCGTCCGCCGGAAGTTGCGAGCAGGCGCCCAGTTTCGCGCCCCAGTCGGTCAGCACGGTGGCCAGTGCGAGGCTCGGTGTGGGGAAGCCGGCGACCGGATAACGATCGAGCACGGCGTCGGCGTCGTCCCCGAAGAGGTCGGCGAGTATCTCCGGATACTGCTGTGCCGTCACGGGTCGGCCCTGCGCGTCGAACTGCACTGCCACGAAAGGCCGCATCTCGTCATGGGTAGCCCCTTGGAGGAGGGGGACCGGCGCGGCCAGGCCGCGGCGCAACGCCTCCAGCGGCTGCGTCGGCAGCGCAGGCGTGCCCGCCGTGAAGATCCAGGGCATGTCACCGATGCGGGCGGTCGCGGTGAAGACCTGATCGGAGCCGATGGGGAGCAGTTCGGCCACGGGCTTGGCCCGCAGGCACGCCGCAGTCCGGGTGGCGCACCCGAGGTCGGCGGCGATCTTCGTGGCCCGCGCCCGCGCCGCCGCCCGGGTGACGAAGGCGTCGCCGCAGGGGCCGCTCTCCACGATCGCCTTCTGGAACAGGCCGCGCGATCCAGGCGCTGCCAGATGGGCGCACACGCTGAAACCGCCCGCCGATTGGCCGAAGATCGTCACGTTGGCGGGATCGCCCCCGAAGGCCGCGATGTTGCGCCGCACCCAGCGCAGTGCCGCCTGCTGGTCGGCGAGCGCGTAGTTGCCCTCGTACGGGTCGCTCATGGCCGGATGGTCCAGGTAGCCCAGGGCTCCCAGCCGGTAGTTGAGTGTCACCGTGACGACCTTCCCCTGGGTGGCCATCCGGCTCAGGTCGTACTCGCTGCCCGCGCCCGCCACGAACCCGCCGCCGTGGATCCAGACCATGACGGGAAGCCGCTCGGCCGGCCGGGAGGCAGGCGTGGTGACGTTGAGGAACAGGCAGTCCTCATCGCCGAGCGGCTGCGGTGGCCGATCGGGGCCGCCTCCGTCAAGCTGGGGGCAGGGACTGCCGGGTTTGGTGGCGTCACGCACGCCTGCCCACGTCGGCGCGGGGCCCGGCGCCCGCCACCGCCGATCGCCGGTCGGCGGCGCCGCGTACGGGATCCCAGAGAACGTCCGGTGGTCGGAGCCGGGAAGACCGTGCACGGCGCCCTGGGCGGTTCGCACGAGGGCCGGATCGTGATCGCCTGCCACCCGTGCGTGGGCCACGCCTCCGCCCAGCGGAACCATCAGGACGGCGGCGAGGACAAGCAACAGCGGCTTTCTACGCATGCGGCCAGACTTTCGGCTTCCGGGTTGTTCCGCGTCGTCTCGTCGGCGGTCCCGCGACTACGTCTCCTGTCGTATGCGAAACAGGGGACGGCTCCGAGAGCGCGCACGATCTTCCGCAGGGCCTTCCTGATCACCTGCATGTGCGCGGGGGGTGCGGCCGGCGGCGAAGTCGCGCGCGTCGATCATCTGGAGGGCGCGGTCCGGGTCGCCGGGGGCCAGCACTTTGCCGCCCCGCGCCATCCGGTCCAGCCACCACAGCAGGCGGCCCACGTTCTCGTACGGGCCGACGAGCAGGCCGCAGTTGAGGATCAGCGAGCGGTCCGCGCCGAACCGCTCCAGCACCGCGCGTTCGCACCCGGCCTTCAAGTGGTTGCCTGCGGGCTGGCCGGGCGGGGTGTCGGCAGGACAGGGGCACGTGAGGGAGTCCTCGTTCATGGGGCGCTCACCCCAGTCCGAGAACGCGTGGATGGAGGAGACGAACGTGTAGTGGCCGGCGCGCTCGCGTAGGAGCCCGGCGGAGAGCAGTACGTCGCTCGGCTGCTCCCCGGAGGTGTCCACCACCGCATCTCAGCTCTGGCCGAATGGCGGGAATCGAACCCGCGCTGTCAGCTTGGGAAGTCTTTCAAGATCAAGCCGTCCCAGCTGGGAAACCGTTGACCTGGGCCTATGGCGGTCGAGTCACCGCGAGTCCCCGTGGTTGACTGCTGATCGCCGTCCGTTCTGGCACGCATCTGGCACGTGATTAACGTCGCCGGGGCGATCTTGGCGAGCAAGCACGATCGAGAAGTGGGCGCGGGGGTAGGACTGGCATCCGTTCCCGCCGCGGGTTACCATGGAGTGCATATACCATTGACGGTATGCCGCAGTGGGAGATTGACCTAGAGCCGGAGGTGGAGTCTTGGCTGGACGGACTTTCCTTTCCGCTCTACCAGCGGGTCATGCGGAACGTAGACGACTACCTCGTCACTGGTGGCATCCCTGATGGGGATCACGTAAAGAAGCTGAAGGATGCCGAAGGTGTGCACGAGCTGCGTGTTGCTCTCGACCGCACGACCTGGCGGTTGACCTTCTGGAAGCCGTCCAACAAGGTGATCGTGATCCTGACCGTCTTTCGCAAGACACAGGATGGGACGCAGACCGCCGACATCGACCGAGCGATCACTGCTAAGAAGCGGTGTGAGGCAGAGCACGACCTAACCACCACGCACGTGTTCGAGAGGAGCGCATGATGAGTCACAGCCGTTGGGAGACCTACAAGGCGAAGCGTCTGCGCGCGATGGAAGCGGATGCGCAGCCCCACTCCGAATACGAGCAGGCGGGCCGTGACTTGGAGCTCGGAGACCAGTTGCGTGAGATCCGTAAGCGCCGAGGCTTGTCTCAGAAGGTCGTAGCGGAGCGCTCTGGCATGTCTCAACCCGCCCTGTCTCGCATCGAGGGCGGTGGCGGCATTCCGGATATAGCGACACTGCTGCGCCTCGGTGCGGCAATGGGGGTTCGGTTCCGCGTCGAGCTCGTCGTCGATGACGACACCACCGAAGTCGAGCCTCTGAGGTTGCATCACCGGCAGCTCGCGACCGCATAAGTTGCAGATGACCACTTCGAGGCTGCGTTCGTAGGCTTCCGCTGCGCCTTCCGCGGTAGCGGTCTTCAGCCGCGACAGGCTTACTCGGGAGCGGTCAGCATCAGGGAAGCGAGGAAGGCTCAGCTCTAGACCGCATTCTTGAGCTGGGCCTTTGAGGTTGGAGCGGGTGACGGGAATCGAACCCGCGCTGTCAGCTTGGGAAGCCTTCCGAGATCACGCGCCCTGAGCTGGGTAAACGCTGACCTGCGCCTACGGCGGTCGAGTCACCGTGAGTTCCCGATAGTTCCCGCTGGTCGCCAGCCGAACGGGCACGCAACGGGCACGGGCGGTCGACAGGAGTGCCGTGGAAGGTCCCTAATCAAGAGCCCGCCTGCTCCTCGAAGCCGGGAAACCAGGAAACATCATCATCCCTCTCCTCAGGGGGCGGTGGGAGGATCGTAGACAGATCCTCATCTATTTCGATCTTGTATTGCGTAGCTATCGCGGCAATGTAAAAGCCCATGCGAGACCGCAGATCACCCAGTGCAAGGCCGAACCGGTTGGCTCCAGTCGGACCCATCTGGAATCCGAAGTTCCTGCCTCCCGGTCCAGCGGCATCAACAAAGTTGCGGCATGTGGCCCGCATGGCCTTGAGGATGTGGCGGAGTTCTCGACCTACTCCGTCCCGTCTGAGCTGTTCCGTGAGGAAGGTCCTGATCTGGAGGGCCGAGTGAACGCAGTCGCCTTCGTCGTCAACATGCCGATCGCCGAAGAGGAGCCTACGGTCTTCCAGGAAGACGATCACCTCGTTAGCGATCTTTCGGTCTGTGCTTGTCTTCTGCCATTGAATGCCGAAGCCCGGCAGGCTCACGCCTGTAACTTCATAAGGGATGCGACCCATACGCTTGAGCGTAGTGTCCGCTTACGCCGATCGGAGTGGAATCACGGTCAGTAGCATGCACGAGGTGGGCATGACCTCATGAGCAGCCGGAATCTGGCGATGGAATCGAACCTGCGCTGTCAGCTTGGGAAGTGTATGGATCAGGGCTCGTAGGGCCGCTGAGCTGGGATTCGGGCCGGTCGTGAGTGACCGTGGTTGACCCTTCGTCACCCTGTCTAATTGCACGCTAGTTGCACGGTGATCTTGCTGTGGTGCAGCCAGTACGCTCCTGTCGTGTTGACCGTGCAGTGGCCCGATGACTTCGGTGACTATGCCTGGGAGGTTGAGGCCAAGGGCTGGTTCGAAGGCGTCACGGTGGAGTGGAACGGGGCGCGTATCCGACCTGTGTTCTACGATCCGGTACGGCTGAACCAAGAGATCTCGGATGAGCTCGCCGGCGGCTCCTACTTCCGGGAACCCAACCTCATCGTGATCGAGAAGGTAACGCGTGATCACATGGAGGTGGCCATCGCTGCCCTCTAGGAACAGGACCTGGCTCGCCTGATCCCCGAGTGAGCGCGTGACGGGAATCAGGCCCATGCGGTCAGCTTGGGAATTGCAGGGAACACGAGCAAGGGGAGGCCATATGCCTGAGAACGGAACGGCTGCGGGCAAGGACTCTGCGAGTGAAACGCGGACCTTCTCTGCGCTGCCGAAGCAGACGGAGGACGGATCGGAGCCCTTCCACAGGTGCGTGGCCGAATTGATCCGGCTGTTCGGGATCGAGGTCACTCCCGTGCCGGGTGCGCGCACGTGGGTATCGCAGGCGCGAGTAGCGATTCGCAAGGATTCGCCACGCGATCGGGACTGCCGGGGGAGTGCTTCGACGCGCTGATCGAGGCGGCGGTCTACGACCCGAACCCGAGTTTCAACCGCGTGTTCGTCGAGTCGGCTCTGAATGCCTTCGGGCGTCGCCGTGTCCAGTTGGCGCTGCTCGACTATCTGCGAACAGGCACCGACCAGGAGCGCGCGGGCTCGGCACGGGCGTGGTACTGGTCGGCCCTCCCTCTTCGGCTTCTGCACTTGAGCGCAGAGATGCCGGCCAACGCCGAAGAGACGGCCGAGGCCATCTGGCACGAGTCCGCGCTGCGCGAGTTCATCCGCAATGAGCACGTGGACGTCCGGCGTTGCATCCTTCCTGGTCTGCCGCTCTTTCCAAAGGCGTACCCGCCGGAACTTCACACCCTCATCGACACCGCGGTGGCGATCGCCCGATCGCATCCCGACGAGTACATCCGCCACCGTGTTGAGATCCAGATCCACCACTGACCAACCGCTGGAGAAGCAGGAACGGAGTGGCGGAAGACTGGCAGCGCAGCCTCATTAGACAACGATCAGCTCGTGACGTCTCCTGCGTGGCGCGCACGCCTCGCCACCCTGATCACCCCGTATGCCGTCGACCCGCCCGAAGGGGAAGCGGGCCAAGACCGCCGGGTCCAGGTGGAGCGCCCCGCGGACGAACGACCTGGACCCGGCGGTCTTGGTCTGCTCGGCTCGTCCCGGGTCGATGGCGGGCGGGGTGATCAGGCCCTACCTCAACCACCTACGGCCGAGTGACGGTGAGCATGCCCTTGGCGATCACCCGGCCTCAAGGACCTGATGGCCCGGATGGGGCACGACAACGTCCGGGCGGCCATGATCCATCAGCACGCTGTACGAGGTGCCGACAGAACGATCACGGACGCGATCGACAAGCACATCGGCGGGGCCGGTGACGAGGGCGGGGATGGCTCGGCAGGCGTCCCGGTCCCCGTGGGCTAATTGCACGCTAATTGCACGGAAGATCGAGATGACCTCAGAAACAATCAAGGCCCGGGTCTGGGTTCCTGTCCTGACCTGGGCCTTCGCTCGTGGAGCGGGTGACGGGAATCGAACCCGCGCTGTCAGCTTGGGAAGCTGATGTTCTGCCATTGAACTACACCCGCGTGACCGGCTGCTAAGCCCGCCGCTGCCCCTACTGTAGCGGATTCGGGGCGTGCTCCTGCAGTCCCGACGCGAAGATCCCCGATACCCCCCGGTCAGGGGGCCCACTAGCCTTGCACCCGTGCTGCTTTCCGATCGTGACCTCCGCGCCGAGATCGAGTCGGGCAGGGTGAAGCTCGACCCGTACGACCCGGCGATGATTCAGCCGTCCAGTATCGATGTGCGGTTGGACCGCTACTTCCGGGTGTTCGAGAACCATCGCTATCCGCATATCGACCCCGCGATGGAGCAGCCGGACCTCACCCGGCGGGTGGAGCCGGACGGCGACGAGCCGTTCATCCTGCACCCGGGGGAGTTCGTGCTGGCCAGTACGTACGAAGTGATCAGTCTGCCCGACGACGTCGCCTCACGGCTGGAGGGCAAGTCGAGCCTGGGCCGGCTGGGCCTGCTGACGCACTCGACGGCCGGCTTCATCGACCCCGGCTTCGACGGGCATGTCACGCTCGAACTGTCCAACGTCGCCACGCTGCCGATCAAGCTGTGGCCGGGTATGAAGATCGGTCAGCTCTGCATGTTCCGGCTCAGCTCGCCCGCGGAGTTCCCCTACGGCTCGGACCGGTACGGCTCGCGCTACCAGGGGCAGCGGGGCCCGACCCCGAGCAGGTCGTTCCTGAACTTCCACCGCACCAAGATCTGAAGTGGCTCAGGCAACAAGTGTGTTACGGGGGACGTTCTGGGCAGCGGGAAGGGGAAGAGTAGGTTACAAGCGGGCTTGTATGGCCTGAACTTCGCATTTCCACTGGTAACCCGTACTCTTCTCTGCGGACCGTCCCCGCACATCTGGAGAAACGACGTGCGCCTGCGTCTCACGCCCCGTGAGGACAGCTACTACGACTTGTTCGCCGACTCGGCGAACAACCTCGTCACCGCATCGCGTCTGCTGGTCGAGATCATCAGCGACGGTTCGGACCGGGAGGGTCTGGCCGAGAAGATGCGCGCCTGCGAACACGCAGGCGACGAGCGCACTCACGCGATCATGAACCGGCTCAACGAGAGCTTCATCACGCCCTTCGACCGCGAGGACATCTACCGCCTCGCGTCGAATCTCGACGACGTGATGGACTACATGGAGGCTGCGGCCGACCTGATCGTCCTCTACCAGATCGACCACCTGCCCAAGGAGGTCGTACGCCAGGTGGAGGTCCTCGAACGGGCCGCCGAGCTGACGGCGGACGCGATGCCGCGTCTGCGGTCGATGCAGCACCTCAACGAATACTGGATCGAGATCAACCGGCTCGAGAACCAGGCCGACCAGGTCTACCGCAGGCTGCTGGCGAAGTTGTTCAGCGGCGAGTACGACGCCCTCACCGTCATGAAGATGCGTGAGGTCATCGAGCAGCTTGAGCTCGCCGCGGACGCCTTCGAGCACGTCGCGAACACGATCGAGACGATCGCAGTCAAGGAAAGCTAAGTGGAGCTTGCGCTTGTCATCGGCGTGATCGTCATCGCGCTGGCGTTCGACTACACGAACGGTTTCCATGACGCGGCGAACGCCATCGCCACCTCTGTCTCCACCCGCGCGCTGACGCCGCGCATCGCACTCCTCCTCGCCGCGGTCATGAACTTCATCGGCGCCCATCTCGGCACCGAGGTGGCCCAGACCGTGGGCAAGGGGATCATCGATGCTCCGGACGGCACCCATGGGCTGCTCATCGTGGGCGGCGCACTCATCGGGGCGATCGTCTGGAACCTCATCACCTGGTACTTCGGCCTGCCCTCGTCGAGCAGCCACGCCCTGATCGGCGGACTGTGCGGCTCCGCCATCGCCGCCAGCGCGACCGTGCACTGGTCCGGGGTGCTGGAGAAGGTCGTCATCCCCATGATCTTGTCGCCTGTCATCGGGTTCGTCCTGGGCGGCATCATCATGACCATTCTTCTCTGGATCTTCCGCAAGTCCAACCCCCACCGCACCAGCCGGGGATTCCGGTACGTGCAGCCCGTGTCGGCGGCCGCCATCGCGCTCGGCCACGGACTGCAGGACGCGCAGAAGACGATGGGCGTGATCTTCCTGGCGCTCGTCGTCGGCGGATACGCCTCCCCGCAGAGCGGCATTCCCGAGTGGGTCATCACGGCCTCGGCCACGGCGATCTCTCTCGGCACGTACTCCGGTGGCTGGCGCATCATGCGGACGATGGGCAGGCGGATCATCCACCTGGACCCGCCGAGCGGTTTCGCGGCCGAGACGGCGGCGTCGTCGGTCCTCTACACCGCCGCCATCGGGTTCGGCGCCCCGATCTCGACCACGCACACCATGACCTCCGCGATCATGGGTGTGGGCGCCACACGGCGGCTGTCGGCCGTACGGTGGGGCATAGCCGGCAACATCGTGACCGGGTGGATCCTGACGATCCCCGCCGCGGCCGTCGTCGCGGCGCTCGGCTACTTCCTCCTCAACCTCATCCTCGGATAGATCGCACAGGAAACGGGCCGGCCCCCGAAGGGGACCGGCCCGTCCGCGTTCAGCGCCGGTACATCACATCGGTATTCCACCGCGTGAACCCGAGCGACTCGTACAACCGGACCGCCGCGGCGTTCTCCTCGTCCACGTAGAGCATGACCTGGGCGAGGCCGAGCGCGCGCAGGTGCGCGAGCCCGGCGAGCGTCAGCGCCCGGCCGAGACCCGTGCCGCGCTCGCCGGGCGCGACCCCCACCACGTAGACCTCCCCGATCGGCTCGTCGCCGCCGTGCACCTTGGTCCAGTGGAAGCCCGCCAATGCCTCCCCCCGTACGGCGAGAAAGAAGCCGGCGGGGTCGAACCACGACTCCCGCTCCCGTAGTTCGAGGTCGGCAGGCGTCCAGGAGCCCTGCTCGGGGTGGGTGGCGAAGGCCAGCGCGTTGAGCGTCAGCCATGCCTTCTCGTCGCGTCCCGGCTCGAACGTGCGCAGCCGTACGCCCTCGGGGAGGGCGGCGGCGGGCAGGGGTTCGGACAGCGGGCGGCGCATCTGCCACAGGGAGCGCGCCCGGGCCAGGCCCGCGCTCGCGGCGAGACGGGCGGCGCCGGGCAGGTCGCCGTGCGCCCACAGGCGCAGCCTGCCCCCGCTCGCCTCCAGCGCGTCGCCCAGCAGTCGCCGGCCCAGACCGCGCCCGCGGAAGGCGGGATGCACCACGAGTTCGCCGCTCGGCCCCTCCGCCGGGTCCGCCGGATCCAGGTGGGCGAAGCCCGCGACCTTTCCGTCCTCGTACAGCAGCACGGCTCTCGCGCCCGGCTCGGCGCCGTGGCGCACCTGGAGCATCACGTGCTCGTTGAGCGGACCGACACCATCGGCCTCGGCGGCCGCCTCCACCAGGGCGAGCACCGCCGCCACCTGCTCGTCATCGAGCCGTTCCGTGATCTCCACGCGTACGTCCATGTCTGGCACGATAAGTGAAGGCCCGGCGATCTCCCTACCGGGCTTCGGCAATAGACGCCATGGGTTTACCCCCTGAATCGTTATCTTTGCGCCATTTCCTGCTTAGATCCCGGCCCTACTGTCGGAGGTCATGACCCGAGCATCCCTGACGCGACTGGCCATCGCCGGCGCCGCTATGGTCGGCGTCGCGGCCCTCACGATGGGCACGGCAGCCGCATCTCCCGGTCCCAAGCCCCCCAAGCCTGACAAGCCCGGCCCCTCCGTTCCCATCCGGTTGCTGACCATCAACGACCTCCACGGCAACCTGGAGCCCCCGACCGGGTCCAGCTCCCGGATCCTCGACCCGAACGGCGCGAACACCGACACCGACGGCTCGCTCACCGGCATCGCCGGTGCGAAATACTCGATCGCGGGCGGCGCGTCCTACCTGGCCGCCCACCTCAAGCAGCTACGCGACCCCAACACCCTCCTGGTGGCCGCGGGCGACCTCATCGGCGCGTCGCCGCTGCTGTCGGCCGCCTACCACGACGAGCCGACCGTCGCCCTGCTCGACAAGCTCGGCCTGGTCACCTCCTCGGCCGGCAACCACGAGTTCGACGAGGGCATCGACGAGCTCAACCGCATCACGAACGGCGGCTGCCACCCGGTCGACGGCTGCTCCCCGGCGGGTGAGTGGAAGGGCACGAAGTTCGACTATCTCGGGGCGAACGTGCTCAAGGAGGGCAACGGCGACTACGCCCTGCCGCCCTTCTACGTCAAGAAGATCAAGGGGGTGGACATCGGCTTCATCGGCCTGGTGACCCAGACCACTCCGAACATCGTCACCGCCGCCGGCATCAAGGGCCTGCAGTTCACCGAGGAGGTCGCGGCGGCCAACAAGGCGTCGAAGTACCTCGCCCAGCACGGGGTCAAGGCGCAGGTCGTGCTGGTCCACGAGGGTGACAACATCAACCCGAACCAGGACCCCAGCTCGTGTCCGGTCGTCCCCGGCAACGGCTCGCGGATCGCCACGGGCCTCGACCCGCAGATCGACATGGTCATCAGCGGCCACAGCCACCAGGCGTACGTCTGCAAGGTGAAGGACCCGGCCGGTCAGGACCGCGTCTACACCCAGGGCTCGTCGTTCGGCCGCGCGATCACGCAGATCGACTTCCGCGTCGACCACAAGACCAAGGACGTCATCCGCTCCAGCGTCGTCGCCAAGAACAACGTGGTGACCCGCACCGTCACCCCGGACGCCGACACCGAGGCGTACATCAAGACCTGGCAGGAGCGGGTCTCGACCGTCGCAGACAAGCCGATCGGCAAGATCACGGCCAACATCGGGCGCGGCAGCAACGTGGGCGAGACACCGCTCGGCGACCTCATCGCCGACGCGCAGCTTGAGGCGACCAAGGACGGCGGCGACGCGGAGATCGCGCTGATGAACCCGGGCGGCGTCCGCACCGACCTGACCTACGCCCAGAGCGGCTCCGAGGGCGACGGCGTCGTGACGTACGGCGAGGCCTTCCAGGTGCAGCCGTTCAACAACCTCATGCAGGTCGTCACGCTCACCGGGGCCCAGCTCAAGGCGCTGCTGGAGCAGCAGATCTGGACGGTCGACCCCGCGACGGGCGGGATCACCCAGCGGATCCTCCAGCCGTCCTCGTCGCTGACCTACACCTTCGACACGACGAAGCCTGTGGGCTCGCGGGTCTCCGACATCAAGATCAACGGCACTGCGGTGACCGACACCCAGCAGATCCGGGTGGCCGCCAACAACTTCCTCGTCGGCGGCGGCGACGGCTTCGGCGTCTTCACCCAGGGCACGAACCTGTGGAGCGGCCCGCTGGACATCGACGCGTTCGTCGCCTACATGGGCGCGCACTCGCCGATCGCCCCGCCGGCCACCGGCCGGATCAACCTCATCCGGTGATCGGCCGAAAGGCGATGATCGCCGAAAAGTAATGATCGGTTGAAAAGCGATGGCCCGCCCCCGTCAGGGGTGGGCCATCAGCGTCTGGCGGGTTCGGCCTCGTTCTGTTCGCCGCGATCGGGGACGAAGCGGTAGCCCACGTTGCGGACGGTTCCGATGAGCGCCTCGTATTCGGCGCCCAGCTTGGCGCGCAGGCGCCGTACGTGCACGTCCACGGTGCGGGTGCCGCCGAAGTAGTCGTAGCCCCAGACCTCCTGCAGCAGCTGGGCGCGGGTGAAGACCCGGCCCGGGTGCTGGGCGAGGTACTTCAGCAGCTCGAACTCCTTGAAGGTGAGGTCCAGCGCGCGCCCGCGCAGCCGGGCCGTGTAGGTGGCCTCGTCGATCGACAGGTCACCGCTGCGGATCTCGTCGGGGACCTCGTCGGCGGATGCCAGCGACAGCCGCCCGACCGCCATCCGCAGCCGGGCCTCGACCTCCGCCGGGCCCGCGGTGTCGAGGATCACGTCGTCCACGCCCCACTCCGCCGTCATCGCCGCGAGGCCGCCCTCGGTCACGATCGCCATCAGCGGGCAGGTGACGCCGGTCGTGCGCAGCAGCCGGCACAGGCTTTTGGCCTGCACGAGCTCGCGGCGCGCGTCCACCAGGATGGCGTCCGCCGGGGGCGTGTCGATCAGTGCGGAGGCCTCGGCGGGTGCGACCCGCACCGAGTGCAGCAGTAGTCCGAGTGCCGGGAGTGTCTCCGCCGATGGCTCCAGAGCGTTGGTCAGCAGGAGCAGATTGCTCACATGAGCCTCCTCGCACCATGTCGGCTCGGCGCCGTTTGCAGCACTGGAAACCGCGACAGCCGTACAAACACGTAAGGACCCGGGGGCCACATCGCCCGAGTCCATTAATTCGTAGGGTAGCTCACACGAAGTTTGGGTCCAATGTGCGTCACCCGTGTGAACAACACGTCACGTGGTTTAGCGCCGTAACGTGACGGTGACGGTGAGCTTCCACGAGGTGACGTGAGAGTGAGGGGAGCGGCACGCTATGGCCAGGGGAACGATCCGCTACTGGGCGGCGGCCAAGGAGGCCGCAGGCGTGCCGGAGGAGCCGTTCGACGCCGAGACGCTGGGAGACCTGCTCGCGGGGATCTCCCGCGATCCGGCCGTCGAGCGCGTGCTGCGCCGGTGCTCCTTCCTCGTCGACGGCGCACCCGCGGGCACGCGCGATCCGGCGACGATCGACCTTCCCGACGGTGCCGTGGTCGAGGTTTTACCCCCCTTCGCCGGGGGATGAGCGACTACTCTGATCACAATGGCGCCTTCGGAGGGGTCGGATGCGCAAGTTGGTCGTTGCCGTGGCCCTGCTGGCCATCGTGCTCGTCGTGCTCGACCGGGTCGCCGTGGTCGGGGTGCAGCGTGAGATCGCCCGCCAGATCGAGGCGAAGTACGACCTGACGGAGACCCCGTCGGTGCAGGTCAAGGGCATACCGTTCCTCACCCAGGCCATATCGGGCCGGTACGAGGAGATCAGCATCGGCATCGGGAAGACGGAGCGGGAGGGCGTGCAGCTCGAACGCATCGACGCCACGCTCTACGGCGTCACCGCCCCGCTCTCCGACCTGATCCAGAACGCCTCGGCCGCCGAGATCAGGGCCGACCGCGTGACGGGGACCGTGGTCATCTCCCGGCAGACCCTCTCGGCCCGCGCGCCGCGCGGCATGAAGGTCGAGGGCACCGACGGTGACGAGCTCCGCGTCTCCGGCAACGTGACCGCGTTCGGGAACCAGGTGCCGGTCACCGCCGACATGAAGATCCAGGTGGTCCAGGGCGGGATACGGCTCACGCCCACGAACGTGAAGATCGCCGGCGGTATCCCCGTGCCGAACCCCGAGCGGTACATCTCGTTCACCGTGCCCGTGAAGAATCTGCCGCTCAACCTCAGGATCACCCGCGTGAAGTCGACCAGCGAAGGGCTCGCGGTGCAGGGCACCGCGTCCGATGTCCCCCTCCGATGAAGGCTCGCGTGACGGTCGTCACACCGCCGAACCATCGCGCCCCGGCGTACGTGATGAGGGTGTGAGTCCAGCCGGAACGGCCGACGAGGAGCTCATACGCGCACTTTGGGAAGATCACGGAGGGCCGCTGTACGGCTACGTGCTGCGGTTGACCGGTGATCGGGGCAGGGCGGAGGACGTGGTGCAGGAGACGCTGCTTCGGGCCTGGCGGCATCCCTCCGGGCTCCAGGGACGCCCGGTTCGCGCGTGGCTGTTCACCGTCGCCCGCAATCTCGTCGTCGACCAGCACCGGGCCCGCAAGTCCAGGCCGCAGGAGACGGGGGACGAGGCGCTCGCCGTGCTGCCCGCCGCCGACGAGCTGGAACGGGCCGTCGAGTCGTGGGGAGTGGCGGAGGCGCTGGCCTCTCTCAGAGCGGAGCACCGCGAGGTGCTCCTGGAGACGTACTACCGGGGGAGATCGGTGAAGGAGGCGTCGGAGGTCCTCGGCATCCCACCGGGAACGGTGAAGTCGCGGACCTACTACGCCCTCCGGGCGCTGAAGCTCGCCCTGGAGGAACGGGGGCTGGCACCATGACCTGCGAGGAGGTGCGGATCTCGCTCGGCGCGTACGTGCTGGGGGCGCTCGACGCCGAGGAGACCGCCGAGGTCGAGGCCCACCTGGACACCTGCGCGGCCTGCCGGGCGGAGCTGGCCGAGCTGTCCGGGCTGCCGCCGTTGCTCGCCCGCGTGTCGGCCGAGGACATCGAGCGCGCCGCCGCGCCGCCGCGCAGCGTGCTCGACGGTGTCTTCGCTGATGTTCTGGCAAATGCTCTCGCGGATGCGGGTTCCAATCCGCGTGCGGGCGCAGGTCCCGGCACGGCGCCGGCGGTCGCGGCGTCCGCCCGGCGCGGGCGCCGGTCCCGCGTGCTGCTGGCGCTCGCCGCGTCCGTCGTCGTCGCGGCCGTGGGAGGCACGGCGTGGGTGTCGGCGGCGCAGAGGGGCTCGGAGGGCACTGCAGCGGGGTCGGTCGCCGCGGCCCCGGACCAGGCGAGCCGTGCGGCGAAAGGCCAGGCTGCACCGGATCAGGCAGCGCAGGACCGGGCAGCCCAGGACCGTGCGGCCCAGGACCAGACGGCGCAGGACCTGGCGGGCCGGGCCGACAAGTCGGCGGAGGCATTCGGAGAGCCCTTCGCCGCCCAGGAGTCGCCCGCGCCCTTGTCATCGTCCGGGCCCGTGTCCTCCTCCGCGCCCTCGGCCGCGCCATCCGACGGAGTCATGGCGAGGAAGGCCGATCCGTCGCGCGCTGAGGCGACCGCCACCGCGCCGGCCACACCGTCCGAGGCGCGCGGAAGCAGCGGCGACGCGCGCATCGTCGTGCGGTTTGCGCCGCACGACGGCGGGACGCAGGTCGTCGCCAGGGTCGCCGGAGTCCCCGCGGGCACGGTCGGTACGTGGCGCGCGGTCGCCAAGGACGGCACGGTCTCGACCCTCGGCAGCTGGACCGTGGGCAGAGGCGAATATCGCGGTCAGAAGATGGTCCTCGAAGGCTCGACGGCGTTGCGGCCCGGCCAGATCGACCGGATCGAGCTCGTCGACACGGGTGGCCGCGTCCTGGTGGCCGCCAGGCCGTGACCCTAGCCGTGACCTCTCACTGTGACTTCACCGTGATCCGGCGCGGGAATCAGCCGCACCCGGCGTACGGTTGCAGACGGTGATGGCAGGGATCGCGACCGTCGTGACCACGCTCGTGCTGGGCGTGGTCATCGGGCTGGTCCTGAAACGGCGCGACGGAAGGATGCGGGTCGTGGAACACGCCCCGGTGACGAGCGCGGATCTCGCCGCCGACCTCGGCGAGCGTGCCACGCTGGTGCAGTTCTCGACCGCGTTCTGCCAGCCCTGCCGGGCGACGCGCCGGATCCTGGACGAGGTGGCCGCCATGGTGCCCGGGGTCCGCCACGTGGAGATCGACGCGGAGTCGCGCCTCGATCTGGTCAGGCGATTCGGCGTCCTGCGCACCCCGACCGTGCTCGTCCTCGACGGGGCGGGCAACGTGGTGAAGAGGGCGTCCGGCCTGCCGCGTAAGGCCGATGTCATCGGCGCGCTCGGCGCGGCCGTGGACGGCACGTCTCACGGACCGTCTCAAGCATCGGACAAGGTGTGACAGATGCCGAGACGGAAGGTACTGTCGTGGTCATGACTCCCACGACAGAGCTGCTCACGAAGCGCCGCGCGGTGGACTTCTGCCGCGTCGCGACCTCGCTCTGTCGCATGGCCTGAGGGTGATTCCTGCGACTTCGTGTCGCTTTCCATGAATCCTTCAGGAGCATCCCCACGATGCAGATCGACCCTCGTGGCCCGCGTTTCGGAGCGGCCGTAACCAGCGTGGTACTCGCGGTCGTACTGGTCGCGCAGAATCCCTGGCTGCTCGCCGCACAGGCGGTCGTCTTCGCGCTCGGCGCCGTCGGCGCGTCGCCGTACGGGCTGGTTTTCCGCCGGTTCGTACGGCCGAGGCTGGGGCCGCCGGCCGAGATGGAGGACGCGGCGCCGCCGCGGTTCGCGCAGGCCGTCGGGCTGGGGTTCGCGCTGGTGGGACTGATCGGATTCGCGGCGGGGATCACCCCACTGGCCTTGGGTGCGACAGCAGCGGCACTGCTGGCCGCCATCCTCAACGCAGCGTTCGGCTTCTGCCTGGGCTGCGAAACGTACCTGCTCATTCGCCGTCTACAACCTGGGAGAATCCAATGAGCCGCTCCGCCGTTCTGGTGGACGCCGACTGGGTCGAGGCCAACCTCGACACGCCCGGTGTCGTGCTCGTCGAGGTCGACGAGGACACCAGCGCCTACGACAAGGGTCACATCCGCGGTGCCGTGAAGATCGACTGGAGGACGGACCTGCAGGACCCGGTCCGCCGCGACTTCGTCGACAAGGCCGGCTTCGAGGCGCTGCTGTCGTCGCGCGGCATCGCCAACGACGACACCGTCGTCCTGTACGGCGGCAACAACAACTGGTTCGCCTCCTACGCCTACTGGTACTTCAAGGTCTACGGCCACGGGAACGTCAAGCTGCTCGACGGCGGGCGCAAGAAGTGGGAGCTGGAGTCCCGCGAGCTGGTCAAGGACGTCGTCGAGCGGCCGGCCACGCAGTACGCGGCCTCGGAGCCCGACAACGACATCCGCGCCTTCCGCGACGACGTCGTCTCCGCGATCGGCAAGCAGAACCTGGTCGACGTCCGCTCGCCCGACGAGTTCACCGGCAAGCTGCTCGCCCCGGCCCACCTGCCGCAGGAGCAGGCGCAGCGCGGCGGCCACGTGCCCACCGCCCGCAACATCCCGTGGTCGAAGGCGGCCAACGACGACGGCACCTTCCGCTCCGACGACGAGCTCCGCGAGCTCTACTCGGGCGCCGGCGTGGACCTCTCCAAGGACACCATCGCCTACTGCCGCATCGGCGAGCGCTCCGCGCACACCTGGTTCGTGCTGCACGAGCTGCTCGACCAGCCCAACGTCAAGAACTACGACGGTTCGTGGACCGAGTACGGCTCGCTCGTGGGCGTGCCGATCGAGCTGGGGGAGGCCCGCTGATGACCATCCAGGGTTGCGCTGCTCCTGAGCAGACCGTCGCGCTGCCGGCCGGCATCGACCTGTCCAACCAGGCCGTGATCCAGGGCGTCGTCACCGGCGCCGGCACGGCGTACGCCCGTCTGCTGGACCACAGCGGCGAGTTCACCGGCGAGGTCGTCGTCTCCGACGAGGGCATCTTCCGGTTCTTCGCCGCGCCCGGCCAGTGGACCGTCCGCATCATCGCCGGCGGCGGCGTCACCAAGGACGTCCCCGTCGAGGCCAAGCTCGGCGAGGTCGCCCAGCTCGCGGTCACCGTCTGATCCACTGCTCGACGAGAAGGCCGGTGCGTTCCCGCGAACGCACCGGCCTTCTGCGTTTTCCTGTGGACGGCTAGTATTACGTGCTACTTGTAATACGTAATGGGGACGAGCGCGATGCGACTGAACAGCAAGGGACAGGTGACCATTCCCGCCGAGATCCGCGAGAAGTACGGCCTGCACCCCGGCGACGAGGTCGACGTCGTCGAAGTGGGCAACACCCTGCGGATCATGCGCCGGGAGAGCAGCAGCACGCGGGGCCGGCGGGCCGCGCAGCGACTCCGTGGCAGTGCGACGACGTCCATGACCACTGACGAGATCATGGGACTGCTGCGTGACGAGTAGTACTCTGCGCGTCGTCCGCGAGCAGGTCACCCTTGTGGATTCCTGCGTTCTGCTCGACGTCGCCACCGACGACCCCAAATGGGGGGCCTGGTCCGCCGACGCCCTGGCCCGGACGCTGGACGAGGGACGGCTGATCCTCAATCCGGTCGTCTACTCCGAGGTGTCGGTCGGCTTCTCGAGCATCGAGAGCCTCGACGAGGCGTTGCCGCCCGAGGACTACGAGCGTGAGGACGTGCCCTTCGAGGCGGCTTTCCTCGCCGGCAAGGCATTCCTCGCCTATCGCAGGCGTGGGGGTGAGAAGAGGTCACCACTGCCCGACTTCTTCATCGGCGCGCACGCTGCGGTGCGGAAATACCGGTTACTCACCCGCGACACCACCCGATATCGGACCTACTTCCCCACAGTCGAGCTCATCGCTCCGTAGGGAGGAGCGAGAGCCGATAGCATGCGGCAGGTGTCCGGAACGTCCGCACTTGCCGCCCCCCTCCAGGATGCCGCGCCGCGCCGGGCCTCCTGGACGCTGTCACCGTACGCGTTGCCGCTGAACGCCCTGCGGATCATCGCGAAATGCGCCCTCCCGCTGATCTTCTGGTTCTCGGCCGGACGGCTCGTGCGCTGGGCGCTGCTCCTTCTGGCCGCGACCGTCTCGCACGGCTCGTGGTATCAGGCCCGGCTGGTGCTGGTGATGTTCCTGTTCACGCTCGTCGTGATGACGTCGCTCGCCACGACCGTCGGCATGCTGTACGTCGTCCGCGAGGCGCTGCTCGAGACCCAGGCCCGGCGTGTGGCCGGCGAGGCCAAGGAGAGCCTGCTCAACGCGCTCAACCGGACCGCGCTCGTCTTCGCCGGCCTCTACACGACCTGGGGGTTCGTCGCCGACGACGCCCGCGAGTTCTCAAGCATCGACGTGATGCGGCAGCCGGACCGGTATGTGCTCGATGCCGGCAGCGGCGACGACAGCGGAGTGATGGGCGGGCTCATCAGCCTCGACCCGAGGATCTCCCTGGCCACGATGGTCGTCGCCTACGCGGTCAAGTGGTATTTCGGCCGCCGCCACGAGGCGGGCGAGGGCCGTATCTCCGGCATGCTCGCCACCTTCGGGGAGCTCGCGTTCGCCTTCTACGGGCTCAACGCGGTCGCCGCAGCCGTGGGGGCGCGCTCCGACTGGATCGGCCAGCGGTCCGCCGTCGCGGCCTGGCACGATCTCGCGGCCAGGGCCGAGGAGAGCGTCCCGGGGTGGAAGTCGGTCTCGGAGTGGCTGGGCGGCGTCTGGCCGTACGCCGTCGACGCCCTTGCCATCCCGCTCACGTGGCTGACGGTCGGCATCCTCGTCTACGGCGCCTACGCGGAGGACACCCGGACCACGATCAGGGGGACCCGCCTGGAGCAGGCGGCGGTGCACCTGGAGCGCACGCACGACTGGACGCGTCTGGCCCTGGCGAAGCTGAGCGACGGCTGGACCTCGCGGTGGATCCCGCTGCTCAACTCCCTGCGCCTGACGGCGCGCGGGGGCCCTGCGCTGTTCGGGCTGTTCGCCCTCTGCTACGTCGGCCTGCACATCGGCGGCGACTATCTCCTCAGAGCGGGCCGCTATCTCACCGCGAGCGGGGAGCCGTACCAGTGGATGGCGACCGGCGAGCCGCTCTCCTATGTCGTGGACCTGGTCGTCACCCTGGTGTCGATGTGCCTGATCGCCGCCACCTTCGACCTGGCCGCGACACGGGCGCGGGCGGAGGGCGCGGCGTCCGTCACCGGCGGAACCGCAGAACCTGATCGTCCTTCTCCGTCGCACTGAAGGCGTCCTTCACGAAATCCTCGGCGGACTGACCGGGCACACTACGGTAGGTGCTCGGCCGCAGCGCGACCTCGACTTCGTCGGCCACGGGCGGCGGGACCACCGCCATCATCTCCAGCCGGTACGGCGTGCCGATCACGTTGTCCTTGGTGTCGGGTGGCGTCTCGTTGTTCACCATCTCCACCTGCCACGTGCGCCCGGCTCGGTCGGTGAACGTGATCTCCGCCGGCTCCCCGTGGCGAATGGCGCCCTCGGCGTCGAGCGCGGTCCTGGTCACCAGGACCTTCATCCACTGGCGGTCGGACCGCTCCGGCTTGCCGGTGGGGTCCTTGACCTTCTCCACGGTCACCCGCCACGACACGTGCTGCCAGACTCCCGCCTGGCCGGGTGGCACGACATGGACGGTGTAGTCGGGGCGGGCGTACTTGTACGTCTGGTAGCCGAACACCGTGGGGCCGCCGACGGCGAGCACGACGGACAGCACGGCTCCCCCCACGAGCAGGCCCGTACGCCGTGCGGGGGCTGAGGGCTCCTGTGCGGACACTTCGGCGGGCGGCCCCGTGGGCGCCTCCCCGAGCGTCTCCCCGGGCGCCTCCGCGGACGGGAGAGCGGGAGCGAGCGCCATGGGCGGCGGCTGCCGGTTCGTCCGCAGCGCGGGAAAAGGCTGTGTGGAGCTGTCCTCCGCTTCGGGCTCCAGAGGCGGCCACACCCGCAGGTCCGTCGGCGGCTTCAGCGTGCCGGGGATGGGCACGGAGAGCGGCGCCGTCGGCCGCGGCGCGGGAAGCGCGCCGCTGTAGGTGATGTCGGAGGTCTGCTCGGCCGGGGGCGCGAACCAGTCGCGGGCGTCCGGGCCGTTCCTCGGTGGGGTTCCGTCCATGGGCGTCTCGGTCATCGGCTCTCGCTCACGAGAGAGTGGTTGTCCTCCGCCTGGGAGATCAGCCGGGCGGCGGCGGCGCCGGACAGCTTCAGATCGATCTGCGCCTCTGGCGCGTAGTTGTCGCTCACCAACGGGCTGACGGGAGGGACGAAGACGAGGTCGGCGCCCGGCACCGCGTCTTCCGGCACCTCGAAGACGAGCAGCCCGCTGGTCCAGAACCCGGGCTGGATGTACTTGTTGAACAGTGTCAGCGTGTCGTTGACCTTGTCCGTCGGCTGGTAGCGCCGGCCGTCCGCGGTCAGCAGGACGGGGGGACCGAGTCTGCTCAGCCTGAAGGGCTCACGCGCGCTCGTCGCCGAGATGTCGACCAGGAGGAACAGATTGCTCGTGGCCACCTTGGTCACCTTGTTCGAGTAGTCCGTGGTGTCCACGGCGCGGGCGGCCGTGACCGACAGGACCTTGACGGTGAAGCGCTTGGTCTCCACCGTCTCGCCGATCCGGCCGTTGTAGGTCAGATAGGAGGTGCGCTGTTCGAAGGACATCGAGAAGTGCTGCTGTGCGTAGACCGCGGCCGCCGCGAGCACGATCCCGGCCACTCCCGCGGCGATCCGCCGCCCCGCACCGCGCCTCGGCGGCTTGGCGCGGACCGCGCGGCGGGAGACACGGTTGTCCGTCTGCGTGGCCGCCATCAGCTGGTCTCCTTCCGTACGGGAAGGGTGATCCGCGTGGCCACCTCGGGTTCGAAGGTGCCCTTCTCGTCCGTGTACGCGCCTGCGAGCATCCAGTCATAACCCTGGTTCAGCAGTCCGAGTTGCTCGTAGGCGAACGAGCCCACGTCGAGGCTGATCTCCGGGGGCGCGGTCGCGGTGGGCTCGAGTTCGTACTTCACCACGACTGTGGTGGTGATGCCGGGATGCAGTTGGTGGCTCTCGACGCCGAGACTGAGCACGGAGACCTCGGGGCCGTACTCGGTCTTGATCTCCGGACGGGTCCGCAGGAGGGAACCGGCGAAGGAGCCGAACGGCGAGTACCTCCCGGCCTCGGGCATGACCCCGACCGAGGCGGTCCTGTCGCCCACGTTGGTGACCTTGAGGACGAGCTCCAGGTAGCGCTTGTCGGTACCGAAGTCGCCCTTTTCGGTGATGTCGATCGCCTTGATGAACTGGGTGTGGAACAGCCCCTGGTCGATCATGTCTCCGGGCGAGACCGTCGCCGGGGGCTTGTCCGGGGCGTCCTTGAAGCCGCCGAAGGCGGCGGTGACGCCGACGCCCACCACGGCCAGCGCGAGGGCGACCGGGACGATGACCGGGCGTCGTCGGCGGGCGCCATTGGGGGATGACGTCATGGCAAGCGATGGTAGTACGACCACAGTTGCCCCATTGGCCGCAATGGTTCGACCCCCCGCGCGGAAATACGTCCGAATGGCGAGAAGCGCGCCCTGACAGGGCTTCCAGCTCCTACGCTGTGACCGAGGCGGACATGGAGGGCCCGTGGGCGACCCGCACCCCGAGCATGCCCAGTTGCAGGCGGATCGGATCTACCTGGGCTGGCAGTATGCGCTGCTGTACCCGGATCCCGGGCCGCCGCCGAAGCGACCGGCCAGGGAGGATGTCACCGAGCCTCCGGCGGACGCCGACACCGAGTGGATCCACCGGGAGCGGCTCCAGAAGGACCTGCTCAACCGCCCGGTCAAGATCTTCCGTACGTTCATGGCCGTGGTGGCCGCGGGGATCCTCGTCCTCGGCGTGACCGGCCTGCTGAACTGGTCGTTCGTGATGCTGGGCCTGGTCGCCGCGGGCGGCGTGGCCGCCATCTGCACCTACGCCATCAGACAGGGCGACCGTACGGTCAACGAGCGGCTCGACGCGCGCCGCCGTAAGGCGCTGCGGGAGCAGGAGCGCCGCCGGCAGGAGATCGTCACGGCCCAGGAGGAGCACGCCGCGAAATACCGCGACTGGGCCGAGAAGAAGAACCGCTTCGACCAGCAGATCAACTGGTACGCCGTGGCGGTGCCCGACGACATCGACCGGGTCGACGTGGCCGGGGGCACGCTGACCGGCTGGTCGGCGCTGCTCACGCTGATCGGCGCGACCCGGCTCTACAGCGGCGGCCACCTGACCGTGCTCGACCTGTCGGAGGGCGCGATCGCCAAGGACCTGATCGAGCTGGCGCGCAGGGGCGGGGACGACCCGCTCGTCTGGGTGCTCCCGGTGGACCTGCCCCGGCTCGACCTCGGCGCGACCCTCAAGCCCGAGGCGTTCGCCGACGTGCTCGCCCACGTGGTGAGCGTCAGCGAGGAGACCAGCAGGGACATCGGCTTCGACAACGCGATCCTGGAGCGCGTGCTCGAGGTCCTGGGCGAGAACGCGACGATCAGCCAGGTCACCGCCGCCCTGCGGGCGCTCGCACAGGTGGGCGACCCGCGCGACGACATGAAGGGCGGCCTGCTCACGGCGTCGCAGCTCGAACGCATCGGCATGCTGTTCGGCCGGGGCGTGGCCGACCGGGTGGTCATCGAGCGTGCCTGGGCGCTGGAATCGCAGCTGCGCAAGCTGGAGACGCTGGGCTCCCAGGCCGTACGGCTGCCGCCCGCGCGGCTGCGGGTCGTCAGCATGGACCGGCAGGCGGGGGTCTTCGGCAACCGGGTCCTCGGGACCTACGTCGCGACCGCGCTCACGCACATCCTGCGCCAGTCGCCGGCCAGCGAGCGGCCCTGGTATCACACGATCATCGTGGCGGGCGCGGACAAGCTGCGCGGCGACGTGCTCGACCGGCTCATGGACGCCTGCGAGACCTCGCGCACCGGGCTCGTGCTGACCTACCGCAGCCTCACCCCGACCGTGCGGGAGCGGCTCGGCCGCGGACACGCGGCGGTCGCGTTCATGCGCCTGGGCAACGCCGAGGACGCCCGGGTGGCCAGCGAGCACGTCGGCACCGAGCACCGCCTGGAGCTCGCCCAGCTCACCGAGACGTTCAGCTCGGCGGTCAACGGCCCGAGCGGCTTCTACACCTCCACCGTCGGCGAGAGCCGTACGGAGGGGGAGGAGAAGGGCGACGGCGACCTGCGGGAGGACATCACCGAGTCGACCGAGTGGGGACGGCGCGCCCCCACGGTCGCCGACGGGGTCCTGCAGCGGTCGCGGGAGTTCCTGGTCGAGCCGCACCAGCTCCAGCAGCTCCCCACGACCTCCGTGATCGTCACCTACTCGACCGCGGAGGGACGCCAGGTGCGCCTCGCGGATGCGAATCCGGCGATACTCACCTTCCCCAAGACGACGCTGGGGGAGTTCGAGGAGATCCGGAGGGCCGCCCTCGCGCCCCCGGAGCCCGAGCCGGAGCCGGAGCCGGAGGAGCCCGTGCTGCCCGATGTGCCGCCGAACCTGCCCCCCAATCTGGGCCCGCCGCCGCCTCGGCTCGACTGGCGCAAGCGGTCATGACCACTCACGAAACGTCACATGCGACCATGACACGGTCCGCTGTCGGTAAGAGCATCGTCAACCGGGGTGTGCGAGCGTGATCGTTCAAGGAGTCTCTCCCCTGTTCGTCGTCACCTGAGGGGTCTGATGCAGCCGTTTCCCCTGAGCGGGCCGTGGTACCGGATCCAGGCGATCACCGCCCCATCGCGTAGTTCGTCCGCGGAGTGGGACTTCGTCACGGTGCTGCCCGCGGTCCTGTCCGCCGCCCAGCGCAACCGGCCGTTCGTCATCGGCTGGCTGTCGCGGGGTTCGGGTGCGCCGCTGGAGCTCATCACCAACGCGGGACCGCTCACGCCGCCCAAGCCGCCGAAGCGCGCGGCCACCACGCCGGAGCCGCCGGTCACCGGCCCGCAGCCGCTGCTGTTCCCCGGCGGCGCGCGCGGCGTGGAGATCGGCGACGAGTGGCTGGCCGACCTCGCCGACCTCGTCTGGACGCCGTGCCCCGGCCGGCAGGCCCCGCCGCTCTACGGCAGGCGCGAGCCGGAGCCCGACGAGACCAAACGGCCCACGCTGTTCGAGTCGACGCTGGTCACGCTCATGTCCCGGCCGTTCGCGTGGGTGGTGGTCGCCGAGCCGACCGACCTGCTCGACGCCGAGGTGGCCCACCTGCGCACCCAGCTCAACGTGCTGCGCCAGTATGGCGACGCCTCGGAGCGCTCGCGCTTCGACGCCGAGCGGGCCGAGCGCAGGATGCAGGAGCTGGACGCCTTCCGCGAGGCCGGCCTGTGGAACGTCCGGGTGCTCGCCGGCGCGGCCGGCCCCGACGAGCTGCGCCAGATCGCTCCGGTGCTGGTCGGCTCGGTGGAGATGAGCCACCACCCCTACCGGCTGCGCAGCGCGATGTCGCTGCCCGCCCTGACCGGCGACGGCACCTGCGAGTCGGTGTACGGCTTCAACGAGGCGCTGGCCGTCAACCTGCAGGATTCGGCTGACGGCGCGGCGGCGCCGTTCGCGGCGACGGCCGGGGCGCTCGCCGCGCTCGCCGGGCTGCCGCGCCGTGAGGTGCCGGGTGTCCGGGTGCTCGACGCGGGCTTCTTCGACGTGACGAGCGAGACCGAGGTCGAGGGCTCGGCGGAGACCGTCGACCTCGGCGCGATCGTAGACGGGCAGGACCGCGCCGTCGGAATGTTCCGGGTGCCGCTGGCCACGCTGAACCGCCACGCCTTCGTCACCGGCGCCACCGGCTCGGGCAAGTCGCAGACCGTGCGTCACCTGCTTGAGCAGCTCACCAAGGCGGGCATCCCGTGGCTGGCGATCGAGCCGGCCAAGTCGGAGTACGCCGCGATGGCCGGCCGGGTCGAGCACCTGGCGCCGCTGACCGTCATCAACCCCTCGGCGCCCGACAACGTGCCGATCAGCATCAACCCGCTCGCGCCCGAGCCCGGCTACCCCGTGCAGGCCCACATCGACATGGTCAGGGCGCTGTTCATGGCGGCGTTCGACGCCGAGGAACCGTTCCCGCAGATCATGTCGCTGGCGTTGCAGCGCGTCTACGAGGCCAACGGCTGGGACGTGGTCACCGGGGGCGGCATCCCGGGGGCCGCCGTGCAGCCGGCCGTGCCGACCCTGGAGCAGCTCCAGCAGCACGCGCTGGAGGTCATCCAGGAGATCGGGTACGGCAACGAGGTCCAGGCCGACGTCGAGGGCTTCATCAGCCTGCGCCTGCGCAGCCTGCGCGTCGGCAGCGCGGGCCGGTTCTTCGAGGGCGGCCACCCGGCCGACATCGGCGGCCTGCTCCAGCGCAACGTCGTGCTCGCGATCGAGGACGTGGCCAACGACGAGGACAAGGCGTTCCTCATGGGCACGCTCATCATCCGCATCGTGGAGCACCTGCGGATGCGCGCCCGCTCGGAACCGCGGGGCGAGGACGGCGCGGGCGGCCTGCGGCACGTCATCGTCATCGAGGAGGCCCACCGGCTGCTGCGCGACAGGGGCTCCCAGCGGGCCTCCACGCACGCCGTCGAGCTGCTGGCCGGGATGCTCGCCGAGATCAGGGCGTACGGCGAGGGCATCATCGTGGCCGAGCAGATCCCCACCAAGCTCGTCTCCGACGTGGTGAAGAACACCGCGCTGAAGGTCGTGCACCGGCTTCCGGCCGAGGACGACCGCGCGCTCGTCGGCGCGGCGATGAACCTGAGCGAGGACCAGTCGCGCCAGGTGGTGTCCCTCCAGCCGGGCTTCGCCGCGGTGTTCGCCGACGGCATGGACCGCCCGTTGCGCGTCCAGGTGCCGCTGGGCGAGGACCGCGAACGCGAGACGCTCGGCCCGGTGCCGCCGATCTGCGGGCGCCGTTCGGCCGCCTGCGGGCGCGAGTGCCGTACGGGGAAGGCGTGCACGCTGGTCGAGCTGCGCGAGGCCGACCTGCTCGCGGTGGCCCCGGAGTGGGCGTGGCTGCGGATCTGGACCGACACGGTCGTCCTGGCGTTCGTGACGAACCGGTCGCTGCCGGGCGTGCCGCGCGTGCTCGCCGACATCTGGGCGGAGCTGCCGGCCAAGCGGCGCGAGTGCCTGCTGGCCACGCTGGCCGAGCGGTCGGTCGCGCGCCGCGCCTGGTCGCTGCGGACGTGGTTCGACCCCGCGCTGCTCACCGAGAAGGCCGCCGAGGTCGCCGCCGGGCTGCTCGCGGCGGGCCAGGCGGACGGCGGGGAGACTGAGCCGCCGATGCGGGCGGGCGAGCGGCCGGGCGCGGCCTGGGTGATCCCGCAGGTCCGCTGGCTGCACGAGGTGGACCGGCTGTTCCCGTTCGGCCATCCCGCGCCCAACCTGCGCAGCCCGGCCCCGGCGATGGAGTATCCGCTGTTCGGCACCGACCCGGCCGGCCGGCCGTACCCGCATCAGGGGGTCAACGGCGCCGAGCCGGCCGAGGGCGGGGTCGCGGTCGGCGTGCGCACCGAGCTGCTCGGCCACCGCGCCAAGGCGCTGCGCCACCATCCGCTGTCGATGGAGGTGGACCGCAACCGG
This sequence comes from Microbispora bryophytorum, assembly GCF_006874465.1. Lineage (GTDB taxonomy): Bacteria > Actinomycetota > Actinomycetes > Streptosporangiales > Streptosporangiaceae > Microbispora > Microbispora bryophytorum. The sequence goes on from NZ_VIRL01000017.1 coordinate 63,962, forward strand.
GCCCTGGCCTGGCGGGTCATCCTGGGCGACGACGAGCACGAGGGCATCCAGCGCGACGTGACGACGGTCGCCATCGGGGTCGAGCCGCGCGAACGGGTCAAATACGTGGCCCAGACGATGAGCGCGGGCTGGCTGGAGACCGTGCTGTCCTGGCCGCGCCGGTTCGTCCTGCCGTTCGACGGCGACACTCCCGCGGAGCTGTCCTTCGGATCGTGATCCCACCCCCTCACCCCCCGGAAGGGAGCCCGAGAGCCGATGCCGAACAGCCGTCTGCGGCGACTCACTTCCCAACTCACCTGGCACTGGGAGCACCAGCTACGGCCACGCCTGTCCGGCCTCACCGACGCCGAATACCTGTGGGAGCCGGCGGAGGGATGCTGGTCGATTCGCGCGCGGCCCGACGGCGCCTTCGCACTGGACTGGGCGTTTCCGGCGCCCGACCCGGCGCCGCTGACCACCATCGCCTGGCGGCTGGCGCACGTCGGCCAGACGCTGGCGCAGCGGGCCGACTTCCACTTCGGAGACGGCACGCTGACGATGGATCGGATCCGGTGGCCGGGGCCGACCGCGGCCGAGGGGCTGGCCTGGTTGGACAGCGCGTACGCCGACTGGACGGACGGCCTCGCCGCGGCGGACGACAGCATGCTGGGGCGGCGCAGCGACGGTCCACCGGGGACGCTCGACGGCCGCTTCCCCTTCGCCGACGTGATCTTGCATGTGAACCGGGAAATCATCCACCACGGGGCCGAGGTCGCGCTGCTCCGCGACCTCTACCGCGCCCAGCGGCCCGGTTCTCACGCAACGGCATAGGGCGGCCGGAAGTCGCCGGCGAGACGACCGGCGCGGGGCCACGGCGGGCACCGCTACGTCGGCGCAGGCTCCGGGCGCGGTTAGGATCTCGGCATGAGTCAGCTTCCGTTGCGGGCGCAGCTCGCCAGCGCCCTGGGCCGCACGGCCGCGACGCTGTCCAGGGCCACCGGGCGTGGCGACGGCTCGGTGATCGGCGGCAGGGTCGGCCTCATGTTGGAGCCCGACCTGCTGCGCAAGCTCGCGGCCGACCGCAAGCTCGTCCTGGTCAGCGCCACGAACGGCAAGACCACGACGACGCGTCTGATCACCTCGGCGCTGCAGGAGTTCGGCGACGTGGCGACGAACGCCTTCGGCGCCAACATGCCCGCCGGGCACGTGTCGGCGCTCGCCTCCAACAAGGACGCGCCGTACGGCGTGCTGGAGGTCGACGAGAAGTACCTCCCCGAGGTCCTCGACACGACCGACGCCGGCATCCTCTGCCTCATGAACCTGAGCCGCGACCAGATGGACCGGGCGGCCGAGATCTGGCTGCTAGCCCAGAAGTGGCGCCGCGCCCTCGCCGGCCGGCCCGTGCACGTGATCGCCAACTGCGACGACCCGCTGGTCACCTGGGGCGCGTCCACCGCCGCCCGGGTCACCTGGGTGGCGGCGGGCCAGCGCTGGCGCGAGGACTCCTGGTGCTGCCCCGAGTGCGGCGGCCCGCTCGACCGCTCCGGGTTCGGCAACGGCGGTCAGGGCCTCACCGCGGCCCAGATGGCCGACACCAACTGGGCGTGCCGCGAGTGCACCTTCCGCCGGCCCGAGCCCAACTGGGTGCTCGACGGCGAGTACGTGACCGATCCCCGGGGCCAGCACTGGCGCCTGGACATCCAGCTTCCCGGCCAGGCCAACCGGGCGAACGCCGCCATGGCGCTGGCGGTCGCCGAGACCCTCGGCCTCGACCCCGCCCGGGCGCTGCCCAGACTGCGTACGGTCACCTCCGTCGCCGGGCGCTACACGACCGTCGAGCGGGACGGCCGGTCGCTGCGGCTGCTGCTGGCCAAGAACCCGGCCGGCTGGCTGGAGGCGTTCGACGTCGCCGACCCGGCGCTGCCGATCATCCTGTCGGTGAACGCGCAGGGGCCGGACGGCCGCGACACCTCCTGGCTGTGGGACGTCGACTACCGCATCCTGCGGGGCAGGCCCGTGCTCGTCACCGGCGAGCGCCGCCTCGACCTCGCGCTGCGGCTGACCGTGGCCGGGGTCCCCTTCCAGCTCTGCGACTCGTTCGAGCAGGCGGTGGGCCTCCTCGCGCCCGGCAAGATCGACGTGATCGCCAACTACACCGCGTTCCAGCAGATCCGAGCGGAGTTCGGCCGTGCAGTCTGAATTGTCCATCGTCTGGATCTATCCCGACCTCCTCAGCACGTACGGGGACCAGGGCAACGTCCTGGTGCTGGAGCAGCGGGCCCAGGCCCGGGGCATCCAGACCAGGACCGTCCACGTACGGTCGTCCGACCCCGTGCCGCAGCAGGGCGACGTCTACCTGATCGGCGGCGGCGAGGACCGGCCGCAGATCCTCGGGGCCGAGCGGCTGCGCCGGGACGGCGGCCTGCAGGCCGCGATCCAGCGCGGTGCGGCCCTTCTGGCGGTCTGCGCCGGCTACCAGATCATGGGCACGGTGTTCGGCGGCGAGGAAGGGCAGCCGGTGCCCGGCATCGGGCTGCTGGACATCAGCTCGGGGCGGGGCGAGCGGCGCGCGGTCGGCGAGCTGGCCGCCGACGTGGACCCCGCGCTGGGGCTGCCCACGCTGACGGGCTTCGAGAACCACATGGGCGTGACCAGGCTCGGCCCCGGCGTGCGCCCGCTGTCGCGGACCCTGACCGGCATCGGCAACGGCGACGGCACGGAGGGCTGCTACGCGGGCCGTGTCATCGGCACCTACCTGCACGGGCCGGCGCTCGCCCGCAACCCCGCGCTGGCCGACCTGCTGCTGAGCTGGGTGACCGGACCGCTGCCCCCGATCGACGACGGCTGGTATCAGGCGCTGCGCGACGAGCGCCTGCGGGCGGTGCTGCCGAGCTGACCAGGCGGTAGGTCCCGGCCGGTCAGTAGATCAACGCCTGCACGCCCTCGCCCAGGGCCTCCTCGACGAACGTGGGGGCCCCGGCGATGCGCACGCCGTCGATCACGTCGTCCACGGTGATGCCCCGGCGGGCGGCGCACTGGGTGCACAGCGTGACCCTGCCCGCGACGAGCACGGCGTCGAGCAGGTCCTCCAGCGGGGCGGCCTCGGCCAAGGCGAACTCCTTGGCCCGTCCCGGCAGCGCGAACCACGAGGATTCGCCGGTCAGCCACAGGGAGACCGGGACACCGCTCGCCAGTGCGGACGCCGCGACCGTGAAGGCCTGGTTGCAACGCTCCGGGGCGTCCGCCCCGGCCGTGACCTTGATGACCAGTGATCGTGCCATGCTGCGAGCCTAGTCCGCCGGGGTCGCCGGTGTGCCGCCGCATGCCGTACAAGTTGGACAATCGGGGCATGCCGCGCATGGTGCGAGGGGCCGCTCGCGCGCCTCTAAGCTCGTCTCCATGGACGTACATCCCGACCTCGAGCCGATCGCCTTCCTCCTGGGCCGCTGGGAGGGGGCCGGGGTGATCGGCTATCCGACCATGGAGAGCGCCAACTTCGGCCAGGAGATCGTCTTCGGGCACAACGGGAAGCCGTTCCTGACCTATCAGAGCCGCACGTGGCTGCTCGACGCCGAGGGCGCCAAGGTCCGGCCTCTGTCCACGGAGACGGGGTTCTGGCGGATTCAGCCCGAGCGCCAGATCGAGGTGTGCCTCGCGCATCCGACCGGCATCGTGGAGATCTACGTGGGAGAGGTCGTCTTCCACAAGATCGAGCTGCGTACGGACGTGGTCGCGCGGACCACGACGGCCAAGGACTACAACGCGGGTCACCGGCTCTACGGCCTGGTCAACGGCAACCTCATGTACGCCTACGACATGGCGGCGATGGGGCACCCGCTGCAGTCGCACGCCTCGGCGGAGCTCAAGCGGGCCGGCGACTTCGACGAGTAGGAGAAAAGAAAGAACCCCGGGCTCGCTCCGCCTCCTGTGAGGTGGGCCGGCTGGACCATGGCCGTGACGCAAGTCGCGGCCGCCGGCTGCCCGGGGTTCCGGTGTCTGTCGAGGATTCGCCGGGACGTCGTACGACATCCAGACGGAAGGTCCAGATGGACGAGTCCTAGCGGACAGCCACCTCGCTAGTCCAAGAATGATCAACCATTGTCTGGACCACCTCCCTTCTGCGTGCCTTCACGCTATGCGAGCACCCCGCGCGCGGGCAAACGATTAATGCGATGAACTTCGCGCCCCTCCCGCGACAGCCGGGGAGCCTCCCGGCGGCGACGGGGAAGGGCCGACTAAGGGCGTGTTCCGGCGGGCACGACTTACACTCGGGGGCATGGCCGAGACTTGGCACGAGGAGCTGCGGGCCCGCGGCTACCGGATCACTCCCCAGCGGCAGCTCGTGCTGGAAGCGGTCACCGAGCTGGGGCATGCCACGCCCGAGGACATCTGCTCCCGCGTGCAGCGGACGGCCAGGGGAGTCAACATCTCGACCGTCTACCGGACCCTTGAGCTCCTGGAGGAGCTTGGGCTGGTCACGCACACCCATCTCGGCCACGGCGCTCCCACCTATCACCTCGCCTCCGAGGCCGACCACGTCCATCTCGTCTGCCGGGGGTGCGGCGAGGTCACCGAGGTGGCCCCCCAAATGGTGGACGGCCTCGTCTCGGCCCTCGACGCGGAACTGGGTTTCGCCACCGATGTCCGCCATCTAACCGTCTTCGGGCATTGTCACAAATGCAGAGTTTGAGTATCATTGCTCGTTTTGTGCTTCGGGGCCGGTAGCGTGACGAGTGGCGCACCACGCCGATTCGTCAGGAGATGAGGGTGACCGTTCCCGCGGAGGCCGCCAGGCGGCGCATAGTTGACCTTTTTCTGTCCAGCGAGGAGCGGCTGCTCCAGCGGTGGACGCAATTGTCCGGAGCGTCTTCCGACGAACTACGTGATCTCTATCAGGCGTTGCACGCCGCGCTCAGCGGCGAGGAAGCGGACTTCGCCGACGCACGCGGGCTGCTCGCCGAGCTTTCCCGCGGCCGCGTCCGGCAGGGGCACACGCCGTCCGACACCGCACGGCTCGTGTTCTCGCTCAAGGAGGCGTTGTACGAGGTGGTCGAGGCCGACGGCGGCCCGGACGCGTTGCGCGGGTTCGTATGGTTCTCCCGGCTCGTCGACGACCTCGGCCTGTACACCTTCGAGACCTACACCTCCGCCCGCGAGCGGATCATCTTCGACCAAACCGAGCAGCTGCTCGAGTTGTCGACGCCGGTGGTGAAGCTGTGGGAGGGCATCGTCGCCGTGCCGCTCGTCGGCACGCTCGACTCGGCCCGCGCCCAGGTCGTCATGGAGAAGCTGCTCCAGACCCTGGTGGACACGGGCTCGGAGCAGGCGGTCATCGACATCACCGGTGTGCCGGCCGTGGACACGCAGGTCGCCCAGCATCTGCTCAAGACCGTCGTGGCGGCCCGCCTGATGGGTGCGGAATGCGTCATCTCCGGCATCCGCCCGCAGATCGCGCACACGATCGTCACGCTGGGCATCGAATTCGGCGACATCGTCACCAAGGCATCGCTGGCCGACGCCCTCGCGTACGCCCTCGGACGGAGCGGTGTGGAGATCACGCGCGGCGCGCCGACGCGGGTCGCGGTCAGGGCGGAGCGCGCCTGATGGAACGTGTGCCGATTCTCAAGCTCGGCGACATCCTGATCGTCTCGATCCAGGTCGACCTGGACGACCAGAGCGTGCTGGCCCTGCAGGAGGACCTGGCGGACACGGTGGTCTCCTCGGGTGCGCGAGGCGTCATCATCGACATCACGGCCGTCGAGATCGTCGACTCGTTCATCGGCCGCATGTTCTCCACGATCGCCGCGATGACCCGCATGCTCGACGCCGAGACCGTGGTGGTCGGCATGCGCCCCGCGGTGGCGATCACGCTGGTCGAGCTGGGACTGTCGCTCGGCGGCGTGCGCACGGCCCTCAACCTGGAGAAGGGCGTCGCGATGCTGCAGCACGTCAGGGGCACCGCGGGGTGAGCGCGCCCCGGGAGCTGCCCATCGCCACCAACGGCGACGTCGTGGTCGTACGTCAGCAGGTCAGAGGGCTCGCGGCCGAGATGGGGCTCTCTCTGGTCGACCAGACGAAGATCGTGACCGCCGCCAGCGAACTCGCCAGGAACGCCCTCGTGCACGCCGGTGGAGGCCGGGTGCTGATCGAGGTGCTGGAGGGCGGGCGGCGGCCGGGCCTGCGGCTCGTCTTCACGGACGAGGGGCCGGGCATCCCGGACGTCGAGCAGGCGCTGACCGAGGGCTGGAGCACCGCCGGAGGGCTGGGACTCGGGCTGACGGGATCGCGGCGGCTCGTGGACGAGTTCGACCTCGTCTCCGCGCCCGGCGAGGGCACCCGCGTGACGGTGACCAAATGGGCCCGGTGATCGAGTGAGAGCTGTGATCGAGTGGGCGCGGTGACATGACGATGACGCACCGGTACGAGGACGTGTGGGTTTCCACCGCCGACCCGAGCGTGATCGGCGCGCTGCGCAGGGCGGCGGTCGCGCTGGCCACGGCCTCCGGGTTCGACCAGAACCGCACCGGTCAGGTCGCGGTGGCGGTGACCGAGGCGGTCTCGAACCTGGTCAAGCACGCGGTGGGGGGTGCCGTGCTCGTACGCCACCACCTGGAGCGCCCGGGCACGGTCGAACTCGTGGCCGTCGACAGGGGCCCCGGAATCGCCGACCTCGGCCGCGCCCTGCGGGACGGCTACTCCACCTCGGGCACGCTCGGCATCGGCCTCGGCGCGATCGCCCGCATGGCCACGGGCTGGGACGTCTACTCGGTGCCCGGCAGGGGAACCGTGCTGGTCCTGCACTTCACCGCGGACGGCCTGCCCGGCCCGCCGCTGCGGGTGAGCGGGCTGCGCCGTCCCATCGGCGAGGAGAGCGTGTGCGGCGACGCCTTCGCCTTCTCCGACGACGGCGACGCGGTCAGCGTCCTGGTCTGCGACGGGCTCGGCCACGGCGACCTCGCCGCGCACGCCTCCCGCGAGGCCGTGCGGATCTTCATGGAGGATCCGCACGCCCTTCCGGCCTCCGCTCTCGAACGCGTGCACCGGGGGCTGGGCCACACGCGGGGCGGGGCGGTCGCGGTGGTGCGGGTCGGCCGTGAGAGCGTCACGTTCGCCGGGCTGGGCAACATCTCGGGCTGGATCGCGCACGCCGAAGGCCGCCAGGGAATGATCTCGCTGCCCGGCATCGCCGGGCACAAGGGCAGGCGTCCCCGGCAGTACGAGTACGCGCTGCCGCCGCATGCCACGGTGGTGCTCCACTCCGACGGTCTCACCGACCGCTGGCACCCCGCCTCCTTCCCCGGGCTGTTCGCCCATTCCCCGGCCGTGGTGGGCGCGACCCTGCTGCGCGACGTGGGCAGCCGCAGGGACGATGCCTGCGTCGTAACCGTCAAACAGGGGCAGTGATGGGCGAGGTGCTCACCCGCGCGGAGATCTGCAGCGACCAGGACGTCTTCGCCGTACGGCAACTGGGCCGCCGGATCGCCGAAATCGTCGGGCTTGAATCCCAGGATCAGATCCGGGTGGCGACGGCGCTGAGCGAGATCGGCCGTGAGGCGCTGGGGCGGGGCGCCGGGAGCACCGTCGTCTTCGACCTGCGTGAGGATCGGCTGGTCATCACGGTGGACTGTCTCGACGGCGCCGACCTGCGGGAGAGCGAGGGCGTGAAGCTGGCCGGTCGTCTGGTCGACGAGATCGCGCTGTCGGCCGGGGACAGACGCGTCACGCTGGTGAAGCGGGTGCCCGAGCACCGCAGGCGGCGGTCGCTCGACGGCATCCGCGCGGAGCTGGCCCATCTCTCGCCTCCCACGGCGGCCCTGGACGTGCTGCGTGAGCAGAACAGGGAGCTGGCCGGCACCCTGGAGGAGGTGCTCCGGCTCAACGCGGAGTTGACCGAGACCAACCAGGGCGTGCTGGCGCTGTACAACCAGCTGTCGGCCGAGCTGGAGGAGACCAACCGCGGTGTCGTGGCGCTCTACGCCGAGCTGGACGAGAAGTCGTCCCAGCTCCGGCAGGCCGCCGAGGCCAGGCAGCGGTTCTGGGCCAACGTGAGCCACGAGCTGCGGCTGCCGCTGAACTCGATCATCGGCCTGGTCCGGCTGCTGCTCGGCTCGGGCGCGGAACCGCTCACCGGGGAGCAGCACCACCAGGTCACCCTCATCGGCGCTTCCGCGGAGACCCTGCTGGCGCTCGTGGGAGAGCTGCTCGACCTGGCCAAGGCCGAGTCCGGGCGGCTGGACCCGCAGCCGTCGATGGTGGACGTGGTCGCCCTGGCCGAGGGGCTGCGCATGACGCTCCAGCCCGCCGGCCGGGCCGACGGGGTCACGCTGTCGGCCCACGTGTCGGCCGACGTGTCGGACGAGATCGGCGAGATGTTCGTCGACGAGACCATGCTGACCACCATCCTGCGCAACCTGCTGTCGAACGCGCTGAAGTTCACCGAGCAGGGGGAGGTGCGCCTGACGGCCGCCGTGGACCCCGCGATGGCCGAGGTCGTCTTCACCGTCGCCGACACCGGCGTGGGCATTCCCCCCGAGCACCTGGAGCGCGTCTTCGAGGAGTTCTTCCAGGTGCCCGGGCCGCTCCAGCTCAAGACGAAGGGCACCGGCCTCGGCCTGCCGTACGCCCGGAGGCTGACGGAGGCGATCGGCGGCACGCTGGAACTGGCGAGCAGGCCGGGCGAGGGCACCACGGCGACGCTGCGGGTGCCGCACCGGATGGTCAGTCCAGAGGTGGGCCGGGTGCTCGTGGCCGACGACGACGCGGGCTTCCGTGCGGTGGCCCGGCGGATGCTCTTCGGGTTCGCGGCCGCGGTGGACGAGGCGGCCGACGGAGTCGAGGCCCTCAACCTGATGCGCGAGCGACCGCCGGAGGTGGTCCTGGTCGACCTCCTCATGCCGCGCCTGGACGGCACGGCGCTGCTGCACCGGATGGCCGAGGACGACGTCCTGTGCGGGATCCCGGCGGTCGTCGTGTCGGTGGTGTCCGAGCAGCCGGGAGAGCCTCATCCGGTGCTGCCGAAGCACGGGCTGCGCAGGGACCAGCTTCTGGAGGCGCTCAGGGAGGCCGTACGCGACAGGGCCGGACGCGACAAGGCCGTACGGTGTGCACGGAGCGTGGAGGGTGACAGGGGTGGGGCTCATGATTGACGACGCGGCGACGGTCCTGGTCGTGGACGACATCCCCACCAAGCGCTACGTCCTGGCGAGCTGGTTGCGCCGTAGCGGGCATCGGGTCGTCGAGGCCGGAGGAGGCGAGGAGGCGCTGGCCGTCGTCGGCGTGCTCAAACCCGACCTCGTCATCCTCGACGTACGGATGCCCGACGTGGGCGGCATCGAGGTGTGCGAGAAGATCAAGGCGAATCCGGAGACCGCCTCGATTCCGGTGATCCAGGTGTCCGGAAACGCCGTCACCCCGGCCGACCGCGCCGAGGGGCTGGAACGCGGAGCCGACGCATACCTGTCGGAGCCGATCCAGCCCGACGAGTTCGCCGCGACGGTGCGGGCGACCCTGCGGTACTACCGGGCGCGGCAGCGTGCCGAGCGGATGGCGGCCAGGCTGAGCGAGCTGGCCGAGATCACGCTGGAGATGAACCAGGCGGAGGACTTCGAACGGCTCCTGTCGGCGGCCGCCGAGGGCTGCTCCCGCCTGCTGGAGCGCTACTCGCGGGTGCTGGCGATCCCGCCGGACGGACGGCTGCGCAGGTTCTCCGCCCGGCCGGGGGAGCACGCGGTGGCACGGCCGGTCCATCCCGACACCCTGGAGCGGCTGAGCACCATCTCCATCGGGGAGTCCCCCGGAGTGAGGACGTTCGAGATCGACAACGCGACCTGGGCCCGTGTGGTCCCCGACAGCGACGTCGTCGCGCACGTGTCCGGCATGCTGTGCCGTACGAAGGCGGGCCGGCCGCCGGTGTTCCTCGGGGTGGAGACGGGCTCGCCGCTCGACGGCGCGGAGGTGAGCCTGCTGCGGCAGCTCGGCCAGGCGCTGGCGCTGGCGGTCGACGCGGCCCGCGCCTACGCCGAGGAGCACACGATCGCGCTCACGTTGCAGCGCAGCCTGCTGCCCGCCGAGATTCCCCGGATTCCCGGCCTGCTGATCAGTGTGCGCTACCAGCCGGCGGTGGACAACGTGGAGGTGGGCGGCGACTTCTACGAGGTCCTGCCCCTCGGCGATCGGGTCCTGGTCGCGCTCGGCGACGTGCAGGGCCACTCGCTCTACGCCGCCACCGTGATGGCGGAGCTGCGCTACGCGCTGCGGGCGTCGGTGATCGACGTCGTCGACCCCGCCGGCTCGATGAGCCTGCTCAACGCCGTCCTGCGGCGCTACCACCCCGGCATGACGGCGACCGTCTGCCTGATGCTGATAAATCCCGCGACGGGGGAGAGCGAGATCGTCAACGCCGGGCACATCCCGCCGCTGCTGGCCGGGAAGGGGGCGGCCTACCACCGGTTCGGCAACCTGCTGCTCGGGGTGGCCCACGAGGTCTATCGGGTGGACCGGGTCCGGCTGCCCGAGGACGCCACCGTGCTGATGTTCACCGACGGGTTGATCGAGGACCGCGACAAACTGCTCGACGAGAGTCTGGAGATCGCCCGGCAGCAGGCCGAGGACGTGACCGACGACCTGGAGGGCTTCTGCGACCGGCTGATCGCCACCTTCGGCGCCCGCGAGGACGACGTGGCGGTGGTCGCCGTCCGTCGCGTGCCGTTCTGAGGTCGTCCACAGGCCGGGCATCGTCCACAGGCCGGCGTTGTCCACAGGCCGGGCGTTGTTTAGGTACGCCTGCCGCCGCCACGCCGGCCGTGCGGGACCGAATAGCCTTGACGGCATGCGGAGCCCTTTGCTTGACACATCCGGCGCGGTAGCCGCGCAGGCGCCGGACGAGACGGTCGCGGCCCACTACGGCGATCCCTATGCCGAGCAGCGTGCGCTGGCCGGCGGGCGGGCGCTGGTCGACCGGAGCAACCGCGAGGTCGTGCGGATCACCGGGCCCGACCGGCTGAGCTGGCTCAACGACCTCAGCTCGCAGAAGCTCGACACGCTCCAGCCGGGCACGCCCACCCAGACCCTGCTGCTCGACCCGCAGGGCCGCGTCGAGCACCACCTCGCGCTCGTGGACGACGGCGAGGCCGTGTGGGCCCACGTGGAGCCGGGCACCTCGGCCGAGCTGGTCGCCTTCCTGGAGAAGATGCGGTTCATGCTGCGTGTCGAGGTCGCCGACGTCACCTCGGACTACGCGGTGGTCTCCCTCGCCCCTCCTTCTCCGGACGGGGGCGCCGAGGCGCTCGGCGCGACCGTGGAAGGAGCCGTCGCGGTCGGCGGCGACCTGCTCGTGCCGCGCGAGCGGCTGGGCGGCCTTCCGGACGCGCTGGGCCTGCGCCCCGCCGGTCTGTGGGCCTACGAGGCGCTGCGCATCGCCGCGCACGTGCCCAGGCTCGGGTTCGAGACCGACCACAAGGCGATCCCTCACGAGATCGGCTGGATCGACGTGGCCGTGCACATGACCAAGGGATGCTACCGGGGCCAGGAGACGGTCGCCCGGGTGCACAACCTCGGCCACCCACCCCGCCGCCTGGTCTTCCTGCACCTCGACGGCAGCGTGGACGAGCTGCCCCCGCACGGCGCGCCGGTGACCCTCGGTGTCGGCACGCCGGTCGAGGCCGAGCCGGAGGCCGCCGTGGAGGGCTCCGCCCAGCCCGGGCAGATCGGCTTCGTGGGCTCGTCGGCCCGTCACTACGAGCTGGGCCCGATCGCCCTCGCGATCGTGAAGCGTACGGTGCCGGTGGACATCGATCTGCTGGCCGGCGGTGTGGCGGCGACCCAGGAGATCGTGGTGCCGCCGGACGCCGGGCGCAACGTGAAGATCGACCCCGCCCTCCGCCGCCGCATCCGCTAGGGATCTGTCAGCGGCGGGCCCGCCACCTACGGGTGCACAGGTGGTGGGCTCGCCCACCACCTACGGGTGCACAGGGCCGCGAGCACGGCGCCCGCCGTGTTGAGGATCACGTCGTCCACGGAGCTCACCCGCCCGAGCCGCAGGCCGTACTGGAGAATTTCGACGGCGAGCGAGGCGGTGGCCGCGACGGCGGCCACCGCCGCGGGCGAGGCGAAGCGCGCGGAGCGGACCGGGAGCATCGCGCCGAGCGCGGCGAAGACCAGGAGGTTGCCGCCGATCTGCACGACCGCCGCTCCCGTTGACAACCGTGCGACCTGGCCCGCCAGGTCCACCAGGGGAACGACGTGCACGCCCTCCTCCGTTCCCGGCGTGAGGATCATCCAGATCCAGGGTGCGGTCCCGGTCACCATGACCACGTCGGCGACGGCGGTGCGGAGGGGAGCGGGATGTCCACGGCGGGCGCGGTGGGGGGTGAGGAGCACGACGGCGAGAGCGGCCACGGGAACGGCGCAGACGGTCGTGACGATGACATATAACCAGGTGCTCCACGCCTCCCGCATCCGATCATGATGGCAGGCCGGGGGAGACCGGGACGGTCAGACGTCCAGGACGAGGGTGATCGGGCCGTCGTTGGTGAGGGTGACCTTCATGTCGGCGCCGAAGACGCCCGTCTCCACCTGCGCGCCGAGTGCCCGGAGCTCGGCCACCACGGCCTCCACGAGAGGCTCGGCCACCGGGCCGGGCGCGGCGGCCTGCCAGGTGGGCCTGCGGCCCCTGCGGGCGTCGCCGTACAGCGTGAACTGGCTGATCACCAGCAGCGGCGCGCCGATGTCGGAGCAGGACTTCTCGCCGTGCAGGATGCGCAGTCCCCACAGCTTGGCGGCGAGCCGGGCCGCCTCGGCGCGCCCGTCGGTGTGGGTGACGCCCACGAGCACGAGCAGGCCGGGTTCGTCGACGGCGCCGACGACCTGACCCTCCACCACAACGGACGCGGAGCTGACCCGCTGTACGACCGCACGCATGGCCCCGAATTCTGCCACGTCCTGGGGCTTCGTAGACTGCCCGTCATGTCGGAGATGGTCGTCGAGGTGGTCCGGTCGGGGTTCGTCGAGTCGGTGCACCGTGCGCGTGTGCACGTGATCGGGGCGGACGGCGCGCCGGTCCTGGTGTGCGGGGACACGTCGAGCCTGGCGTCGCCGCGTTCGGCTGTGAAGCCGCTGCAGGCGCTCGCGATGGTGCGGGCGGGCCTGCCGCTCGAAGACGAACTGCTCGCGCTCGCCGCCGCGAGCCACAGCGGCGAGCCCTTCCACATCGACGGCGTACGGAAGATCCTCGCGGGCGCGGGGCTGGACGAGACGTCGCTGCGCTGCCCGGAGGACCTGCCCCTCGACGAGGAGGAGCGCCGCCGGGTCCTGCGGGAGCACGGCGACGCCCGCCGGATCCTGATGAACTGCTCGGGCAAGCACGCCGCGATGCTCGCGACCTGCGCGGTCAACGGCTGGCCGGTCGACGACTACCGCCATCCCGGCCACCCGCTGCAGCGGGCCATCCGCGCGACGGTGGAGGAGCTCACCGGCGAGCGGGTCGCGGCGACCGGCGTGGACGGCTGCGGCGCGCCGCTGTTCTTCGTCTCGATGGCGGGGGTGACGCGTGCCTTCCGCGCCCTCACGCTCGCCCCGGCCGGCACGCCGGAGCGGCGCGTCGCCGACGCGATGCGCGCGCATCCCGAGTGGACGAGCGGCACGACCCGGGCGGAGAACCTGCTGATGCGGGCCGTTCCCGGGCTGCTGGTGAAGTCGGGCGCGGAGGCGTTCGACGCCTTCGCCGACGCCGAGGGCCGGGCCGGCACGGTGAAGATCGTGGACGGCGGCGGCCGGGCCCGCGTGCCGGTCACCGTCGCCGCCCTGCGCGCCGCCGGGATCGACGCCCCGGAGCTGGCCGGGCTGGCCACCGCCCCCCTGTTCGGCGGCGGGGTCCCGGTCGGCGAGGTCCGCGTCCGTCCCGCCTGACCGGTCGCGGGTCACAGGCGGCGCGGTGCGGCAACCGGGCTCGCGTCGCCCGGCGCTACCGGCGTCACCGCGCCGCCGGCTCCGGCTTATCCGGCTTATAGGGAGCGGAACTGGCGTGAGGTCGAGATCGCCCCGGAGGTGGTCATGACGAACGTCCGCATCGAGTCGGCGAACCTGGACAGGTCCCACTCCGCCGGGCCCTGGTACCAGTACAGGTGGTCGGTCTGCCGCCCGTCGCCGTCGAACGCGCTGACCACCCGCGCCCACCGGTCCACACTGTCGAAGATCACCGCGTACGGCAGGTAGCGGGAGAACAGTTCCACGCGCCGGCCGGTGGGGACGTCGTCGACGCTCGCCCCCGCGAGGTACTCCCGGAACCCGAGCGTGTGCGCCAGGGCCGCGGCGCCCTGGGCCGTCTTGGCCGGCATGTACTGGGCGCCGAAGGCCAGCGCGGCTCCGGCGATGATCAGGGCCAGTCCCAGCAGGCCGTAAGACGTGAACCACGCGAGCAGGACGGTGGCGACCACCCCGAGCGCGACCACGACGAGGCCGATGGTGGTCCAGCGCGACCGGATGGAGTCGGGCCGCCGTGCGAACCAGCCCTGCGCCACGACGTCCTGATACAGCGCGTCGCGCACCGAGGACAGGCGTGCGGCGAACGACCCGTGCAGCTCCGACAGCAGCACCCTGTCGCGACCGTCGAAGATCGCGTCGTAGAGGGCGCGCTCGTACGGCAGCAGCTGGCCGACCGGGGCGCCGGGCAGCTTGACCAGGCACCAGTCGGGGGTGTCGTAGGTCTGGCGCGGCCGCTCGTCGATCCGCAGGTAGTTGCGCACGGCGAGGTCCACGATGGTCGCGGTCACGTCGACCACATCGGCCTGCTCGTCGAACAGCGTGCCGATCTGCCCGGGGCGCACGCCGTCCGGCGGGCTGAAGTGCCCGTTGAGATGGCCGCTGACCGGGCCGGACTCGCTGCAGACCACGCGGGCGTCGCGGCCCCGCGTCCAGTAGAGCAGCCCGACGCCGCCCAGCAGCAGCACCAGCAGCGCCGCCAGCGAGCCACCGGTCACCGTGTTCAGAGTGAACGCGGTGGACAGCTCGAACCTGCGCTCCAGGATCGGCCGGGCCCCCGTCGCGCCCTTGGGGTAGCCGACCACGACCGTGAGCGTCTGGCCCTCCCCGAGGCCCTGCTGTTCGAAGGTGGAGGTGGTGCCGGTCTCCTCGACGGAGGCACTGGTGCAGGCGATGGCCGCGCTCAGCTCGCCGGCGAAGCAGGACAGGTTCTGCACCCGGCCCGGGCCGGTCACGGTGACGACCGCGTCCTTCACGGGGCCGGAGACCGCGAACCACCGCAGTTCCTCGCCCGACGCCGTGGGCGTCACGGCGCCGGTCACGTCGTATTCCACCGTGCCCTTGAACGTCAGGGTCTCCCCGTCGTACGAGCCGCCCTTGACGCCTGAGATGCGGTAGACGCGGTCGTGGCCGTCGTCGAAGCGGGTCCGGGTGAGCGGCGTGCGCCTGACCGTCTCGCCGGCCGGGGTGACCGTCTCCTTCACATGGAGCACGCCGTTCGCGCGCAGCTCCATCGTCACCTCGTCCTTCGCCGGAGGCGCGGAAGCCGCGGTGTCGGCGTACGCGGTGTCGGCGTACGCGGTGACGGCATGCGCGGGGGAGGCGGCGAGGACGGCGAGCAGTGCCGCCAGTCCGAGCCGGCGCGCGAGATCCACCATGAGCCGCAACCCTATCGGTCCCGGTGCTCCAACTGGGGATCGAATGCGGTCAGCCGGACCGGTCAGGAATCGAGAAGCATGGGGAACACCACCGGCCGTAGCGTCATCGGTATGGAACTCACTCTTCACTACTGCTACATCACGGTCGACGACGGCGACGCGGCGCTCGCCTTCTACCGGGACGTGCTCGGCCTCGAACTGCGCAACGACGTCGGCTACGAGGGAGCCCGCTGGCTGACCATGGGCCCGTCGTCGCAGCCGGACGTCAACATCGTCCTGGAGACCGTCAACGCCGACCCGACCGCCTCCCCGGAGGACCGCGCCGCGCTCGGCGACCTGCTCGCGAAGGGCAGGCTGCGCGCCGTCGTCTTCGCCACCCCGGACTGCGACGCGACCTTCGAGAAGATCCGCGAGTCCGGCGCCGAGGTCCTGCAGGAGCCGATCGACCAGCCGTACGGCGTCCGGGACTGCGCCTTCCGCGACCCGGCGGGCAACATGATCCGCTTCCAGCAGCTCGGCAAGGGCTGACGCGTCGGCGCCGGGCGAGACGGGGGCGTCCTCCCGCGTGACTCCGGGAGAGCGCCCCCTGTGGCCGGGTCTGCCGGGTGGGTAGGGTAACCGTCCATGGGACTCACCCGGTTGTACCGGAACGGAACCCTGGAGGCCGAGGGCTTTCCCGTCGCCGACGTCTCCGAGCACGTCAAGGACCCGTCAGCGGTGGTGTGGTTCGACATGTGCGCCCCCACCGAGGAGGACCTCCGCGCCATCAGCGACGAGCTGGGGCTGCACGTCCTGGCGGTGGAGGACGCGCTGCAGCACCGGCAGCGGCCCAAGCTCGACGTCTACGACAGCCACATGTTCCTCAGCGTCTACGCGGCGGCCTTCGACAGCGCGTCCGGGCAGGTGCGGACCGCCCCCGCCACCGCCTTCATCACGAAGAACGCGCTGGTCACCGTGCGCCAGTCGGACGACTTCTCCATCGAGGAGGTGGTCCGGCGCTGGGACGAGGGGGCGGCCCTGGCGCGGCACGGCGTCGCGTTCCTGCTGCACGGCCTGCTCGACTACGTGGTGGACAGCCACTTCGAGACCGTCGAGGGGATGGACGAGCAGGTCGAGGACCTGGAGGGGACGGTGTTCGGCGACCGGCCGGTCAGCCCTGCTGACCAGCGGCGCACGTTCGAGTTGCGCAAGAGCCTGGTGACGCTGCGCCGGATCGTGATGCCCATGCGGGAGGCCGTGAACACGCTGCTGCGCCGCAACGGCCTGAGCGACGACGGTGAGATGACGCCGTACTTCCAGGACGTGTACGACCAGGTGCTGCGGGCCACGGAGTGGACGGAGTCGCTGCGCGAGCTGGTCAGCAACATCCGCGAGACGCACCTGACCATGCAGAGCAACCGGATGAACCTCATCATGAAGCGGGTGACGAGCTGGGCCGCGATCATCGCGGTGCCCACGCTGATCACCGGCTTCTACGGCCAGAACATCCCGTTTCCCGGCTTCGGGCACTCGTGGGGCTTCTGGGCGTCCAGTGTGCTGATCGTCGTCGCCTCGGCCGCGCTCTACCGGGTGTTCCGGGCCCGCGACTGGCTCTGACGGCAGGTCACCATGGCCCGTACGGCCCCTGGTTGCCGCCGCCCCGGTAGCCGTTGACCGCGGGCTTCACGTCGGCGAGGTAGATGCCCGCCCCGATGACGGCGGCGATCGTGAAGATGTTGGGCAGCCCCATGCCCATGCCCAGGTAGTTGATCGCGGCGGCGAAGGTGAACAGCGTCGCCAGGCCGAGGATGATCAGCCAGAGCCGCTTGGTCTGCTTGCCGGCCGCCGGGAAGGCGTGTGCGGGGATCCGCAGGGCGTGCACCAGCGCCCAGCCGGACAAAACGAAGGCCCCGACGGAAAGCAGCCAGAAGATGATGTCGAGGATGCCGTACAGCCCGAACATGGACTCTCCCACACGGTCACAGTCACTGACGCCCCCACACTAGTGGGCGGCGCCGACAGATGGCGCGGGCGGGAAGGCCGGTCTCCGCGAACTTCCCGGGGCGCCGCGCCTCGGATCACCCCGGGAGCTCGTGAACGGCGGCGGCCCGCCTCCCCCGAGGGAAGGCGGGCCGCCGTGTCGCTCGCGTGGGCCGCGATCAGCTCTGGCTCGTGGTGGCGCGGGCGCGACCGGTCCGCCTGGACGTGGTCTCGGCGGCGATCGCCGGCTCGGCGGTCTCCGAGACCTCGGTCAGCTCCAGCGCGGCCTCGCCGCTCACCCGGCTGACGACCTTGCGGCCGCGGCTGGCCAGGTCGTCGTAGAGCCGGTTGAACCGGGTGGCCGCGGCGTCGGCGTAGCCCTTCGCCTTCTCCGGCAGCTCGCGCGCGACGACCTCCGCCTTGTCCTGCACGGTGGAGGCGTAGGAGCGGGCCTTCTCCACGGCGAAGTCGCCGGCGCCCGTGAGCGCGTAGAACGGCTTGGACTCCGTGATCTTCTTGGCCTGGGTCGTGATGGTCATGGGCTATCCTTCCCTCGAATCCGGTGTGATGCCGTTCAGTGGGTTAACCGGGCCGTCCCCGAGATGCTCAGCCGATTGCGGCGGCTGGGCGGTGTCGGCCCGGTTCTCCTTACAGAACGACTCGTAGATGTCGATCAGCACCTGACGTTGCCGACCGGTGAGTGTGACGTCGGCCCGGATGGCGGCCAGCACGTCACTGTGCGGCTCGCGGTCCTCGATGAGACCGGCCTGGACGTAGAGCGCCTGGGCGGAGATGTGCAGACCCTTCGCGATCTGGTTCAGGATCTCCGCGCTCGGCTTGCGCAGGCCCCGTTCCACCTGGCTCAGGTAAGGGTTGGACACACCGGCCTGCGCGGCGAGCTGACGAAGCGAGATCTTCGCCTGCTGCCGCTGCTGGCGGATGTACTCACCGAGCGAGGCGACCTTGGGCAGTTCCATGTCCCCAGTCTGCATCGCGCTGCTTGCAATTGCAAACTCGGTGGTTAATTCCAGCTAGCACCCAAGGCTTATCCAGGAAGCAGCCAAAGCAGCGGGGCGCTGATGGCGAGCGCCACCGATCCGGCCAGGATGAGGAAGCGGTGGGTGGCGGGAAGCGCGACCTCGGGCCGTACGAGCCGGTCGACCCGGGCCATCACGCTGGACGGCGCGGACACGCCGAGCGCGCCCTGTGGCGTGGGCAGCGCGGCCGAGGTGCCGAAGCGCAGCAGAGCGGTGGCCAGCCTGCGCGGGCAGCACTGCTGCCGGGCACGGTCGTCGGCGGCCATCTCGACCAGCAGCTCGACCGACGCCTGCGCGTCGCGGACCAGCTTCGACCACGGCAGCGCGCGGCGCAGCGCGGCGAACGGCAGCAGCACCAGGTCGTGGCGCTCCCGTACGTGGGCGGCCTCGTGCGCCAGCACGGCATCCAGCTCGGCGGACGACAGCAGGTGCAGCGTCCCATCGCTGATGACGACCTGCGACTTGAGCCCCGGCAGGCAGTAGGCGGCGGCCCCGGGGAAGTCGACCACCCGCACGCCCGGCACGGCCGGCTCGTCCCTGGCGACCAGCGCGAGCAGGAGCCGGTGCCGGCGGCGGGCACGCAGCGTCTGCGCCCCGGCCGCGAGGGGCAGGGCCACCAGCACCGCGAGCAGCGACAGACCCGCGACCAGCGCGCCCAGCCGGAGGTAGTCGTACGGCTGGCGCGCGCCGAACTCCACGCTCAGCAGGAACTCCGCGAGCCCGTGCACGACGCCCTTACGGTAGGGGTCGAGCGCGAAGGCGAGCAGGGCGCCGATGGAGGCGAGCCCCCAGGTCAGCCCGAGCGACTGCCACAGCAGGATCGCCGTGCGCGGGGCGCGCCAGGTCCAGCGCGCGAACGTCAGCCGCCACGCGGCCACCGCGCAGATCATGGCGAGCGCCGCTAAGACCGCCGCCGCGATCACTCTTCCTCCAGCTCCGTGAGGGCTTTCAGCAGGATCTCGGCCTCCGACCCGGAGACGGCGCGGGCGAAGCGGGTCAGCGCCGCGTCGCGGTCGCCGGTGAGGTCCAGGGCTTCGAGCATGAGCTCGGCGACGTACGCGTCGCGGCTCGCGGCGGGCTGGTAGCGCCAGGCGCGGCCGTCGCGGGTGCGGTTGAGGAAGCCCTTGCGGGCCAGGCGGTCGAGCACGGTCATCACGGTCGTCGGCGCGAGGTCGCGATCCTCGATGAGGCGTCCCACCTCGCGGGCCGTCAGCGGGGTGTTCTCCGCCCAGAGGATGTCCATGATGCTACGTTCGAGCTCTCCCAGTCCCTTCACGTCTTTAAGCCTACCCGGGGTAGTACTACGTCCTGTAGAGAGGTAGGAGACATGAAAATCGTTCTGGTCGAGGGCGACATCACCGAGCAGCGGGTGGACGCGATCGTCAACGCGGCCAACTCGTCCCTGATGGGCGGCGGAGGGGTGGACGGCGCCATCCACCGGCGCGGCGGCCCGGAGATCCTTGAGGAGTGCCGGGCGCTGCGCGCGTCCCGGTACGGCAGGGGACTGCCGACCGGTCAGGCCGTCGCCACCACCGCGGGGCGCCTGCCCGCGCGATGGGTGATCCATACGGTCGGGCCCGTGTACTCGCGGAGCGAGGACCGATCCCATCTGCTCGCCTCCTGCTATCGGGAGTCGCTCGTCGTCGCCGACACGCTGGGCGCCGGCACGGTGGCGTTCCCCGCGATCTCCACGGGGATCTACCGGTGGCCGGTCGAGGACGCCGCCCGCATCGCGATCGGCGCGATACGGCAGGCCGCCCCGACCGTGGTGGAAGAGGTGCGCTTCGTGCTGTTCAGTACCGCAGCCTATGCGGTGTTCGAATCGGCCCTACAGGACATCGGATAAGCATTAGGCCAAAACTTTCACAGCCACTTGAGCATGTAGATCTCGTCGCGGTCGTCACCGGGGGCCACCCGGATCGAGCGGGGCACCCGGCCGACCTCCCGGTAGCCCACGCTCGCGTAGAAGCGGTCGACCCCGGTGCCGCCGCGGCACGTGAGCTGCAACGCCTCCAGGCCGAGCGACCTGGCGGCGTCGTCGGCGGCGAGCAGCAGCGCCCTGCCGAGCCCCTTGCCCTGGTGCTTGGGGTGGACCATGACCCGCAGCAGCCATCGCCAGTGCGCCCGCAGGCCCGAGCCGTTGTCGCCCAGGATGAGCCAGGCGCCCACGGTGCCGTCGTCACCGAACCCGGCGAGGAGACTGTCGGGGGCCTGCGGCCCCGCGGCGGAGCGGGTGCGGGCGAACGCCCTGTCGGCCGTCGGCCTGACGTCGTCCGGCGTCACGGGCGGCACGAAACCCACCGCTCCGTTCGCGTTGGTCACCTCCGCCCAGCAGCTCAGGAGCTCCTCGAAGAGCTCGGGGGTCATCTGCGGGTCGAGGACGAAGCGCATGCCGGGACGCTATCAACCGCCCCCGCCGTCAATCGCGGGGGGAGACGCTGCTCCAGGGCAGGGTCAGCTCGCCGAGCCGCCAGCGGCCGTGGCCGCCGGTCGGCGGCGTCACCACCACCGGCCAGTCGCGCGCCAGCAGCTCCGCCGCCCTGATCCAACGCTGCCGCGTGCCGTACGCGCCGAAGGAGGCGCAGGTCGCCCAGGCGCGGTCCCAGTCCGCCAGCAACGCGTGGACGCGCTCGCCCGGGACGTTGCGGTGGATCAGCGTCTTGGGCAGGCGCTCGGCCAGATCGGAAGGGCGTTCGAAGCCGGTGAACCGGGCCGCGAAGGTGAGCGTGCGCGGCCCTTCGGCGCCGAGCGCCACCCAGGTCGCCCGGTGGCCGACCTCTGAGCAGGTGCCCTCGACGAGCACGCCCGAGGGGTGCAGACCGGCCCGTAGCCGGTCCCAGTGCTCCCACGCCTCGGCCTCGCCGTACTGCCGCAGCACGTTGAAGGCCCGCACGATCATCGGCGGGCGGGGGATCGGCAGCTCGAAGCCGCCCCTGACGAACGACAGGCCCTCCCGCTCGTACGGCTTGGCCGCCGCGACCCGCTCGGGGGCGATCTCCAGGCCCACCACCTCGACCGTGGGGCAGACCCGGCGCAGCCGCGTGAACAGCTCGGTCGTCGTGGTGTGGGACGCGCCGTAGCCGAGGTCCACCACCAGCGGCGCCGCGCCCGCCGGGGCCGAGCGCAGCAGCGGGCCGTGCACGGCGGCGATCCAGCGGTCGCAGCGGCGCAGCCGGTTGTGCCCGGTGGTGCCGCGCGTGACCGTCCCCACGGGACGGCCGGGCCGGACCGGTCTCATGTCCCCGCGTTCATGCACACGGCGTTCTCGCACGCGGCGCTCATGTGGCCGGCGCTCATGTGGCCGGAGCGACCCGGTGCACCTTGTGCTGGGCGGCCTGCGCGCGCGGCCGGACGACCAGCCTGTCGATGTTCACGTGCGAGGGGCGGGTCACGGCGAAGGCGATCACGTCGGCGACGTCGTCGGCGCTCAGCGGGTCGGGGACGCCCTCGTAGACCTTGGCGGCACGCTCGGCGTCGCCGCGGAAGCGGGTGATGGCGAACTCCTCGGTCCGCACCATGCCCGGCGCGATCTCGACGACCCTCACCGGGTCGCCGCACAGCTCCAGGCGGAGGGTCTCGGTCATCGAGGTCTGGGCGTGCTTGGCCGCGCAGTAGCCGCCGCCTCCCTCGTACGACACGAGCCCGGCCGTCGAGGTGAGCATCACCAGCACGCCGTCTCCCGACTCGATGAGCTTCGGCAGCAGGGCCCGGGTCATGCGCAGGGAGCCGAGCACGTTCACGTCGTACATCCGCTGCCAGTCGTCCACCCGGCCCTCGGCCACCGACTCGAGCCCGAACGCGCCGCCCGCGTTGTTCACCAGGACGTCGCAGCGTTCCAGCGAGGCGGCCAGGGCGTCCACCGACGCCTGGTCGGTCACGTCCAGCGTCACCGGGCGCACGCCGGGCACCTCGGCCGCGAGCTTGTCGAGCCGGTCCCGCCGTCGCGCCGCCGCCACGACCCGGTATCCCTCCGCGGCGAGCCGGCGGGCCGTCGCCTCGCCGATGCCGCTGCTCGCGCCGGTCACCACCGCGATCCTGACCGCGGGGCTGGTCGCCGCGGGATTGGTCGCCGCGGGATTGGTCATCGTCACCGCCATCGTCCTTCCACATCGCCTCGATCGGCAGGCGACATCCTCTCAGGGGCCCCCGGTCTCACCTATGTCGGGGAATCCAGTGATGATTTCCGTAGTTATAACCCTCTCGGAGGTGGTTCGGGTGTCGGTGTTACGGCGTCGGGTCAACCGCGTCGCGACCATCAGCGTGCACACGTCCCCGATGGACCAACCGGGCACCGGGGACGCGGGCGGCATGAACGTCTACATCCTCGAGGTGGCCAAACGTCTCGCGGCGCTGGGCATCGAGGTGGAGATCTTCACCCGTCGTACCGCCCGCGACCTGCCTCCGGTCGCCGAGCTGAGTCCGGGCGTGCTCGTGCGCCACGTGACCGCGGGGCCGTACGAGGAGCTCGACCGGGCCGATCTCCCGGGGCAGCTGTGCGGCTTCCTGTCCGGTGTGCTGCGCACGGAGGCGATGTACGACCCCGGCCGGTACGACGTCATCCACTCGCACTACTGGCTGTCGGGCCAGGTGGGCTGGCTGGCCAAGGAACGCTGGGGCGTGCCACTCGTGCACACCATGCACACCATGGCCAAGGTGAAGAACGCGCTGCTCGCCGAGGGCGACAAGCCCGAGCCGGCGATGCGCGTGCTCGGCGAGGAGCAGGTCGTGGAGGTCGCCGACCGCCTGGTCGCCAACACCGCCGCCGAGGCCGAGGAGCTGATCAGCCTGTACGGCGCGCCGCGCGAGCGGGTGGCGGTCGTCAACCCCGGCGTGAACCTCGCCGTCTTCCAGCCCGGGTCCAAGGGCGCCGCGCGCCGCCGCCTCGGCCTGCCGCAGGACGCCCACGTGCTGCTGTTCGTGGGCCGCATCCAGCCGCTCAAGGCCCCCGACGTCCTGCTCAGGGCCGCCGCCCGGATGCTCGTGGAGGACCCCTCGCTGCGGTCGCGGCTCGTCGTGGCCTGCGTGGGCGGGCCCAGCGGCAACGGTCTCGCCCGTCCCTCCCTGCTCAGCGACCTCGCGGCCGAGCTGGGCATCGCCGACGTCGTACGGCTCGCGCCGCCCGCGCCGCAGCCGGAGCTGGCCGACTGGTATCGCGCCGCCGACGTGACCGTTGTGCCCTCCTACAACGAGTCGTTCGGGCTGGTCGCGCTGGAGTCGCAGGCGTGCGGCACGCCCGTCGTCGCGGCGGCGGTCGGCGGTCTGCGCACGGCCGTCAAGGACGGCGTGTCCGGCGTGCTGGTGGCGGGGCACGACCCGCACGACTGGGCGCGCGAGCTCGCCGTGCTGGCCCGGCGCCCGGACCGGCTCGCCGAGCTGGCCGCCAACGCCGTGCAGCACGCCACCGCGTTCGGCTGGTCGGCGACCGCCGCCCGGCTGGCCGACGTGTACGCCGGCGCCATGGCCCAGCTCCACCAGACCCCCATCGCGGTCAACTCGTAGGGTGGGCGGTATGAGACCGGATCTGGAAGCCGTCATCGCGTCGGCGCTGGAGTCCGCCGAGCTGTCCTACGAACGGCCGAAGCCGGGCGCGTTCCTGGTCAGGCTGCCGGGCCAGCACAAGCTCGCCACGCTGACCTGGCTCGTCATCGGCGACCAGGCGCTCAATGTCGAGGCGTTCTTCTGCCGGCAGCCCGACGAGAACCACGCCGAGTTCTACCGCTGGCTGCTCCACAAGAACGGCTCCATGTACGGCGTCCACTTCGCCGTCGACGACACGGGCGACGTGCACCTGGTCGGCCGGCTGCCGCTGGACGCGGTGACCGAGGAGGAGATCGACCGTGTCCTCGGCTGCGTCCTCACCTACTCGGACGAGTCGTTCGACCGCGCCCTCGAGCTGGGCTTCGCGACGTCCATCAGGCGCGAGTGGGAGTGGCGGGTCAAGCGCGGCGAGTCGTTGGCCAACCTCCAGGCCTTCGCGCGGGTGGTCGAGTCCTGACCAACGGGACGTCTGCCGCACGCCGATAGGATTGGCCGCATGGCGACTTTGGTGCTGCTGCGGCACGGCGAGAGCGAATGGAATGTCAAAGGCCTGTTCACCGGCTGGGTGGACGTCACCCTCTCGCCGACCGGCGAGGAGGAGGCGCGGCGCGGCGGTGAGCTGCTCCTGGAGGCCGGCATCCGGCCCGGCGTGGTGCACACCTCGGTGCTCACCCGGGCCATCAGGACCGCCAACATCGCGCTTGAGGCGGCCGGCCTGCTGTGGCTCCCGGTCAAGCGCTCCTGGCGGCTGAACGAGCGCCACTACGGCGCGCTCCAGGGCAAGGACAAGGCCCAGACCCGCGCGGAGTTCGGCGACGAGCAGTTCATGCTGTGGCGCCGGTCCTACGACGTGCCGCCGCCGCCGATCGCCGACGACGACGAGTACTCCCAGGTCGGCGACGGCCGCTACTCCCTGCTGCCCTCGGAGCTGGTGCCGCGCACCGAGTGCCTCAAGGACGTCGTCGGGCGCATGCTGCCGTACTGGTACGACGAGATCGTCCCCGACCTGGCGGCCGGTCGCGACGTGCTGGTGGTGGCGCACGGCAACTCCCTGCGCGCGCTGGTCAAGCACCTGGAGGGCATCAGCGACGCGGACATCGCGGGCCTGAACATCCCGACCGGCATCCCGCTGCGCTACGAGCTGGACGCCGACTTCCGCCCGGTCGGCAAGGGCGAGTACCTCGACCCGGAGGCCGCCAAGGCCGCCATCGAGGCCGTCGCCAACCAGGGCAAGAAGTAACTTCTCACGTTTCTCACGAAGGCCGCGTCCCGCTGCGGGGGCGCGGCCTTCGGTCATTTGTAGACGACCGGCTTCTTCGCGGTGCCGGGGAACACCTGGACCAGGAGTTCGACGGCGCCGTCCGGAGCGTCGACCGTCTGGGTCACGAGCTTGCGCCCGCGCAGGTGGACCCGGACCCGGTAGGAACCCGGGCCGCGCGTGGTGAGCCCCTTCAGGCTCGTGCCTTCGCCGTCCACCAGTTCCAGGGACCCGGTCGGGCTCTCGTAGCCCACCTCGACCACCTCCTCCCAGCCTCTCGTCTCCTGTGGCGGGCGCCGCGTGTAGGACTCGACGGTCACACACGCGTGTCCGATCTCGTCGGCGGCCCAGATCGCCAGCGTGCCCCGGCCGCTTCCCACCAGCTCTTCCACCAGGTCCGGAGGATTGCCCTCGTAGCCGTCCTCCCACCCGTCGATGGTCCAGAACTCCGTCCACAGCGTGGCCCGGCGCTGCCGTACGGGCTCGATCTTCGGGCGGTGCCGGGGATGCGCCGCGCAGGCCCGCTCCTTCTGGGCGACGTACGCCTCCGACTCCGCCTGCCGCCGGTCGGCCTCCGCCTGCTGCGCGCGGGCCACGGCCGGGCACAGGCTCGGCAGCGCACCCGCCAGGGACGCCTGTGGCGCCTCGCTGACGGCGCGTGCGGCGATATCGCCTCCATGCCGGGTCGCCAGCGCGCACAGGTGGCGTCCCTGGGCCAGGACGTCCTGGTCGGAGACCTCGTCCCACCCCTCCACGCCCGAGTCGTACGGGCGGTCGTAGCCGCGGACCGTGCAGAGGAAACGCTTCTCCGCCGCGTTCAACCTCGTGGCCGAGTCGTCGCCGAATCCGGGACAACCGAGTTCCCACTGCGCGCTCACCTTCCCGGGCGGGGCCGACGCCGCCGGGAGCAGGACGACCGCGGTCACCGCCAGGACGCCCGCCGCCGTACGGACGACCGGTCCCCGGCGCACGAACGCGCGCCGGGGAGCGCGTACGGCGAGCAGGACGAGGATCGGCGGAACGCAGTCGTAGAGCCCCCACGCGAACTGCTGGGACAACAGCTCGGGCGGCCCCCAGATCTGCGTGCACGCGGGGCCGAGCGCCGCGTCCAGCGTGGGAAGCAGGAGGTCGGGGAGGTTGAGGACGAGCAGGACGACGGCCACGCAACGGCCGATCATCCTGCCCAGTCCCGTCCGCCCGCTTCGCAGGCTCAGACACCAGCCCGCGAAGCCCAGGACGATCAGCGGTGCACCGCCGTACGAGAAGAGGGGAAAGGCCTTGACGGGATAGGCCCAGGGGGAGACCTGAACGTAGATGTCCCACCCGAGGCAGGAGCCCGAGGACATCGACAGGTAGCTCCGGCTGCCGTAGTCGCCGGTCAGGGTCCATATGACCCAGAAGAAGAGGGAAGGAGCCGCGGCGGTCAGCGTCGCCGCCACCCAGAGCATCCATGATCGTCTCGGCACGGGAGCGAAGACTATTCGGCACGTGCGACAAACAACTCACAGTCCGGCGACTCGAGGGGCAAACGAAAGCCCCGGCCCCCCGAGGACCGGGGCTTTCGCGCCCCTGTACGCCGCCGCGTCAGCCGGGGATGGCGTCCACGTCGCGCGTACCCGTGACGAGGTACACGACGTCGCGGGCGACGCGTACGGCGTGGTCGGCGTACCGCTCGTAGTAGCGGCCGGCCAGCGTGATGTCGATGGCGGCCTCGATGCCGTGTTCCCAGTCCTTGGAGAGCAGGATGCGGAACAGCCGGCGGTGACGGCGGTCCATCGCGTCGTCGTCCTCCTCAAGCTCCTTGGCGAGCTCGATGTCGCGGGAGGCGATGCAGCTGCCCGCCTTGGTGATCAGGTTCTCGGCGATGGCGCCCATCTCGACGAACGTGTCCCGCAGCGCTGCCGGGATGGCGGACTCGGGGTGGCGCATCCGGGCGAGCTTGGCGATGTGCTCGGCCAGGTCGCCCATCCGCTCCAGGTCGGCGGCCATCCGCAGGGCGGTGATGACGGCACGCAGGTCGACCGCCACCGGCTGCTGCAGGGCCATCAGCTCGAAGATCGAGGCCTCGAGCTCCTGGTGCAGCCGGTCGACCTCGTTGTCCTGCGAGATGACGCTCTCCGCCAGCTGCAGGTCGGCGTCGAGCAGGGCGGTCGTGCCCCTCGACATGGCCGACCGCACCAGGCGGGTCATCTCCACCAGGCGGTCGGTCAGGGCCGCAAGCTCTTCGTGATAGGCGTCGCGCATGGCCGCCACGCTACGCGCGCGTCCGTGAACGAATCCCGACCGCCGGATGAACTTTTCCGGAAACAGGGCGTCGTGCCAGGTCGGGCAGGTGGAAGAACCGGAAATGCCGCCTAGGCTGCTGAACGTGAACGAGTTGCTGGCGAGCCTGGCGGCGATGGGCGGATTCGTCCTCGGCTCCTTCGTCATGCTCGCGATCCGACGGCAGGCGGACAAGCCCCGTGCACAGGAATCGGTGGACGACGGCCTTCCCCCGGGGGTGGCGTCGGTGCTCGCCGTGCTGCCCTCCTCGGCGGTCGTCCTCGACCGCGAGGACCGGGTGCTGCGTGCCAGTTCGGCCGCACGCGCCTTCGGTCTCGTACGCGGGGAGAGCCTCATGGCCGCCGAACTGCTCGCGCTGGCCAGGAAGGTCCGCAGGGACGGCGAGATCCGCGAGAGCGAGATCGAGACCGCCGGCCGCAAGTTCGGGCAGGAGTCCACGTCGTTCGCGGTGCGGGTCGCTCCGCTCGGCTCCCACGGACAGGTGCTCGTGCTCGCCGAGGACCAGACCGAGCGGCAGCGGGTCGAGGCCGTGCGCAGGGACTTCGTCGCCAACGTGAGCCACGAGCTCAAGACGCCGGTCGGCGCGCTGAGCCTGCTCGCCGAGACCGTCCAGGACGCGGCCGACGACCCCGAGGCCGTGAAGCGGTTCTCCGGCCGGATGCAGCACGAGGCCGCGCGCCTGACCTACCTGGTGCAGGACCTGATCACGCTGTCGCGGATCCAGGGTGGTGAGCCCATCCCGGCGCCCGAGCAGGTGCCCGTGGACGAGACCGTCCACGAGGCGATCGACCGGTGCAACACGAAGGCGTCGGCGAAGGACATCACGCTCGTCGCGGGCGGCGCGGAGGGCCTGAAGGTCTGGGGCGACGAGGAGCTTCTCGTCACCGCGTTGCGCAACCTCATCGACAACGCCGTGGCCTACAGCCCCGAGCACACCCGCGTCGTGATCAGCGCCAGACCGGCCGGGGACGCCGTCGAGCTGAGCGTCAGCGACCAGGGCATCGGCATCCCGGAAGGCGCCCAGGAGCGCATCTTCGAGCGGTTCTTCCGCGTCGACCCGGCCAGGTCCCGGGCCACCGGCGGCACCGGGCTCGGCCTCGCGATAGTCAAACACGTGGCCGTCGCCCATGGCGGAGAGGTCGCGGTGTGGAGCAAAGAGGGCTCCGGTTCGACCTTCACTCTTCGCCTTCCCGCGTTCGGCGGTCAGGCGGTCCCCGTACCAAGCACGACCATTCCCCAGGAGGCCGCTAAGTGACTCGGGTACTCGTCGTCGAGGACGAGGAGTCGTTCTCGGATGCCTTGTCGTACATGCTCAGGAAAGAGGGGTATGAGGTCGCGGTGGCGACCACCGGCCCCGACGCGCTGGACGCGTTCGACCGCAACGGCGCCGACCTCGTCCTGCTCGACCTGATGCTCCCGGGCCTGCCCGGAACCGAGGTGTGCCGCTCGCTGCGGCAGCGTTCCAAGGTGCCTGTGATCATGCTGACCGCGAAGGACAGCGAGATCGACAAGGTCGTCGGCCTGGAGCTGGGCGCCGACGACTATGTGACCAAGCCGTTCTCGTCCCGCGAGCTGGTGGCGCGCATCCGCGCGGTGCTGCGCAGGCAGGGCGACATCGAGGAGATGGAGTCGGCCGTCCTGGCCGGGGGACCGGTCCGCATGGACGTCGACCGGCACATCGTGGCCGTACGCGGCCAGCAGGTGCAGCTCCCGTTGAAGGAGTTCGAGCTGCTCGAGGTGCTGCTGCGAAACGCCGGACGGGTGCTCACCCGAGGCCAGCTCATCGACCGGGTCTGGGGCGCCGACTATGTGGGCGACACCAAGACGCTCGACGTGCACGTGAAGCGGCTGCGGGCCAAGGTCGAGGCCGACCCCTCCAACCCCCGCTGCATCCTCACGGTGCGCGGCCTCGGCTACAAGTTCGACCCCGCCGACGAGTGAGCCCGTACGGGCCCGTACGGCCCGCGGGCCCCGTCCCGAACGAGGAAGCCCCTGTCCGGCAGGACAGGGGCTTCTACGCGTCTACACGGCCGTCAACCGGCGTTCGTGGCGGGCGACTCGGAGGGAGTGGCCTCGGTGGTCTCCGGGCTGGCGGCATCCGACGGAGCCGGGCTGCCGGTGGCGAGCGGCGAGGCCACGGGAAGGGCCGTCGGCGCGGGCGGCAGCGTCGCGAACTCGCGGCTGCGGGCGACGACCGGCACGGTGAGCGCGACGTCGCCGGCGTTCTGGAACTGGAGCGTGAGCTTGATGCTCTCGCCGCCGCGCAGCGCCGTCTTCAGACCGTCGATCGTGACACCGGGGGTGCCGGCGAGCGTGCCCGGCTGAAGGTTGATGGGGCTCTGCACCTTGACCGACGTGGCCAGCTGCTCCTCGGGGACGATGCTGATGAGCTGGTCGGCGGTCCCCGTGCTGTTCAGGAGAGTCAGGTAGACCGGCGCCGACCCGCCGGTGGCGAGCTGCTGGCCGGAGTCCGGCCCGAGGACGAACGCCTGCGGGATCATGATGCCGTTCTTGCCGTAGGCCTTGCCGGGGCCGTCGCCGTCGTAGAGGACGCCCGCTTCGTTCGGGGCGTACGGCACATTGGTGTTGGCGTCGAAACCGGCGCCACACGCGGCCAGCGCAGGGATGGCGGCGGCGAGGAGCGCGGCAACGGCGATCGCCCTGCGACGGCTGCTGCTGGTCACGGTTCGAGGTCTCCTTGGTACGCACGTGTATGGGCAGCAATCACCTTATCCGCGCCGGTCACCGGTCCGGCGTCGGCTCCCGGTCCACGCGCCGCAGCAGCGCAGGTCATCCCGCATGTCTCCTCTGCCGATTCACAGAGTGAGTGGCTTGTCAAGCCCCAAAACGGGGCTTTGACCTGCAGTTATGTTTCTTTCACTGTTCCGGGAGGCGGTAACCGCGTGGTACCCTGGAGTACAGCGGAAGGGGTACTCGTCACATGACTTTCCAGGTCGGCGACACTGTCGTCTACCCCCACCATGGGGCTGCTCGGATCGAGGCCATCACGACCCGAACCATCAAGGGTGAGGAAAAGACCTACCTGGTGCTGAAGGTCGACAAGGGCGACCTGACCGTACAGGTACCAGCGGAAAATGCCGAGCTCGTCGGGGTGCGCGACGTCGTCGGCCAAGAGGGACTCGAGCGGGTGTTCGACGTTCTGCGCATGCCGCACACGGAGGAGCCCACCAACTGGTCCCGCCGCTACAAGGCCAACCTTGAGAAGCTGGCGTCGGGGGACGTCAACAAGGTGGCCGAGGTGGTGCGCGACCTGTGGCGGCGCGACAAGGAGCGCGGCCTGTCCGCCGGTGAGAAGCGCATGCTCGCCAAGGCGCGCCAGATCCTCGTCAGCGAGCTCGCGCTGGCCGAGAAGACCAATGAGGACAAGGCGGAGGCCTTGCTCGACGAGGTGCTGAACTCCTGAACATCACATCGCCAAGGGTGGGCATCGGGGTCGATGTCCACCCTTTCGCGTCCGGTAGGGAGCTCCACCTCGCCGGACTGTTCTGGCCGGACGAGACCGGGCTGGCCGGTCACTCCGACGGCGACGCGGCGGCGCACGCGTGCTGTGACGCGCTGCTGTCGGCCGCCGGGCTCGGTGACGTGGGCGCCCTCTTCGGCACCTCCGATCCCCGCTGGGCGGGCGCCGCGGGCGTCACTCTCCTGGAGGAGGCGGCCCGCCAGGTGCGGGCGGCCGGATTCGAGATTGGCAACCTGGCCGTCCAGATCATCGGGAACCGTCCGAAGGTCGCACCTCGCCGCGCGGAGGCGGAGAAGGCCCTCGGGGCCGCCGCTGGGGCGCCGGTGAGCGTCAGCGCCACCACGACCGACGGTCTCGGGCTCACCGGCCGGGGCGAGGGCGTGGCGGCCATCGCGACCGCCGTGATCCTTCCGGCATGAATGTTCCGTTCCAATCGGACATGCCAACCTGGATGAGGCCCGGAGCGTCTCACTAGCACGTGGGCGGCGGCTCGAACCAAGGCGCGGAATCGAGCCGCCGCCCTCTTTTTTCTTTCATGGGGCGCATATTTCCCTTCCGTGGGGTATCCCACAGTCCGAGGATGAAAGGGTCACCCTCATCGGGAGGTCGATATGACAATCGAGTCCATTCTCGGCGCCATCGTCATCGGTGCGGTCATCGGCGCTCTGGGCCGTCTGTTCCTGCCCGGTCGGCAGCCGATCGGCTGGATCCTGACGATCGTCGTCGGTATCGTGGCGGCGCTCATCGGTACCGCGATCGCCCAGGTCATGGGCGTGTCCACGACGGATGGCATCGACTGGATCGAACTGGTCATGCAGGTCGTACTGGCCGTCGTGGGTGTCGGCATCGTTGCCGGCCTCAGGCGAGGGTCGCGGGTGTAAGGCACTCGCTCGGTGGGGCGGCCCCCCGCTCTCACCCCCCAATAGCGCGCAGGCCCGTCCGGCTTCCCAGCCGGGCGGGCTTGCGCGTGTACGGACGGCCCGGCTCAGGCGGGCGGGCGCGGTGTGCTGCGCATCCGGCCCGACGGAGGCGCCATCGGCACCGTTCCCTCCCCGCCGGCCTCCCGGGTGCCCTCCCCGGTGCCCTCGTCGGTGGCACCGGCTTCCGGCGCGCCGTGACGGCCGTCTTCCGCGGCGTGCGGCCCGTGCCTTCCGTCCTGCTCGACCGGGTCGGCGCAGTCCGAAGGGTGGGCGGGGTCCGGCACGTGGGCGGGGTCCGGCACGTGGACGGGGTCCGGCGTGTGGACGGGGTCCGGCGTGTGGGCGGGGTCCGGCACATCCCTGATCTGACGGAGGGGCTGGGTGTCGATGCCCGCCTCGTCATCGGGCCGCTCCGGCTCTGCCGCGGCGGGTTCGTCCGGTTGGGGGCGGGGGTGCACGAGGACGTCACCGGTGTGCGGCCGTACCAGGTCGCCCCAGCGCACGGGACGGTTGCGGCGGGGCTGCGGCGGGCGGTCACCCGTTTCGGCGGGAGAAGGCGCCTGCGGAGCGGGCTCGGCGGGCGTCGCGGCGGCGACGGGCTCCGCGTCGGGGGCGCGCTCGTCCGTGGCCGTCTCAGCGGCCGGTTCCGTCACGACCGGTTCCGTCACGACCGGATCGGCCTGCTCCGCGAGGGGCGGGGTGCCGGGCGCCGCCGTGGGAGTCACGACGGGCAGGGCCTCGGGCTCGTCCGGCGCCTGGTCCGGATTCGCCCCGGATTCGGTCTCGGGTTCGGTCTCGGGCCCGGGGACGATTTCCGGGATCGCCTCGGGCGATAGCCGTACGCCGTCCTCGTCGGTGTCGGGGGTGACGGCGCGCGGTCCGGCCTCGCCCTCGGCCTGCAGAGGGGTGACGGGCAGCGGCGGGGCGTACTCGGGTGGCGCGACGGTCTCGGAGACCGGGCTGACCGGCAGCGGGGGGACGTAGCCGGGGGGTGCCACGGCTTCGGGAACCGGCTGCAGGGGCGGCGCGCCGTGCTCCTCGATGACGGTGTGCGCGGGCGTGGGGCGCTCCCGCACGGCCACCGGATAGGGGGCGGTGACGCTGGTCCGGGGTTCGCGCGAGCCGTCGAAGGGCACCAGGTCGTCGCCGGAGCCATCATCGGAGTCGTCGTCCAGGTCGGCCCGATTGGTGCGCACGTGCTTCAACAGGAGCAGCAGCAACCACAGCCCCATGGTGAGCATCACCCAGGGCGACAACGCGACGACGAGAGCGGAGGCGTCGGGGTCGAAGGAGAGGCCGACGGCGGTCGCGGCGTTCGCGGCGGCGGCCGACGCCAGGAGCAGGAGCAGGACGAAGCCCGCCTGTAACCGGACCAGGAATCGCGCGGCCCGCAGCAACGGCACGCTGACCAGGGCGACGACCAGCAGAATGTCGAACGCCGCGGGATACAGGTAGTCGAGCCGCGGCTCGGCGCGCCCGAAGACGGCCAGAGCCCGCAGGTCGTCGAAGGACAGCGCGCAGGCGACCCCCGCGAGCACTGCGAGGGCGGCGCCCGCGAGGCCGATGGCCAGGCGGCGCAGCACCAGCGGGATTCCGGAGGGGGTGTTTCGGGACGGGCGGGAGGCCGTGCCTGCCGCGCCGGGGGGAGTCACGTCCATGGCGTTTCGAGCCTACAGAATCGGAGTGACGGTCGATCACTACCCGCGTGATCACCTGTTTCGTGTCGGAACCGGGGAGTCCGCCGGGAATCTCCGGCCCCGTCCGGGCCGGCCCGGTGAGTCGCGGCGCCCACGGTGGCCGGCGACGCTGCGTGTCCGCCCACGCCTGGCGAGGCATGGTGCAGCCCGCACGGTTTGCCGTACGGATCGTTACGGGTTTTGTTTCAGGTTGTATCGGGACTTATGTGTCAAAAGTTTCCATGATCGGCCACACTATGCCGTTCACAGGCGCCCAAGTAGCCCTGTGCCATGCCGTCAGGCGTTAGCCTTGCCTTCGTGAGCCTGCACCTCTACGACACCAGCACGCGTACGGTCCGTGAATTCGTACCGGTCGAGCCCGGCCGGGTTTCGATGTATCTGTGTGGTGCGACCGTTCAGGCTCCGCCGCATATCGGGCACATCAGGTCCGGGGTGAACTTCGACGTTCTCCGCCGGTGGCTGATGCGACAGGGCTACGACGTCACCTTCTGCCGCAACGTCACCGATCTCGACGACAAGATCATCAGGGTCGCCGCCCAGGAGGACGTTCCCTGGTTCGTCGTGTCCGAGCGCAACCAGCGCGCCTTCACCTGGGCTTACGACCAGCTCGGCTGCCTGCCGCCGACCGTCGAGCCGCGTGCGATGGGGCACGTGCCCGAGATGGTCGAGCTGATGCGGCGGCTGATCGACAAGGGGCACGCGTACGCGTCGGGCGGCGACGTCTACTTCGACGTGGTGTCCTACGCGGATCGTTACGGCAAGCTCTCCAACCAGAAGCTGGAGAACATGCGGGCGGCCGCCGACACGGACACCGACTCGCTCAAGCACGACCCGCGCGACTTCGCGATGTGGAAGGGCGCCAAGCCGGGTGAGCCCACCTGGCCGACGCCGTGGGGCCGAGGCCGCCCCGGCTGGCACCTGGAGTGCTCGGCCATGGCGACCAAGTATCTCGGCGGAACCTTCGACATCCACGGCGGCGGCGTCGACCTGATCTTCCCGCACCACGAGAACGAGATCGCCCAGTCGCAGGCGGCGGGCGACGGCTTCGCGCGTTACTGGCTGCACAACGGCATGCTCAAGCTCGGCGGCGAGAAGATGAGCAAGTCGCTCGGCAACTCGCTGCTGATCCCCGACATGCTGCGCAAGGTGCGCGCGGTCGAGCTGCGCTACTACCTGGTCGCGGCGCACTACCGTTCGGCGATCGACTACTCCGACGAGGCGCTCCAGGAGGCGGCGGCCGGATACCGCCGGATCGAGGGGTTCGTCACGCGGGCCGCCGAGGTGATCCACGACGTGGACGCCGCCGCGCCGCTGCCCCAGGCGTTCGTCGACGCGATGGAAGACGACCTGAACGTCTCACAGGCGCTCGCCGTGGTCCACGAGGTGGTCCGCGAGGGCAACGTCGCGCTGGCGCAGGGCAACAAGGAGCAGGTCGCCCGGCTGCTCGCCGAGACGCAGAACATGCTCGACGTGCTCGGCCTCGACCCCAGGTCGCCGCAGTGGCGTACGACCGGCGACTCGGGGCTCCGCGAGGTCGTGGACGCGCTCGTGGCCGTGGCGCTGGAGCAGCGGCAGGCCGCGCGCGCCCGCAAGGACTACGCGGCGGCCGATGCGATCCGCGACCAGCTCGCTGCGGCCGGGATCGTCGTGGAGGACACCCCGCAGGGCCCGCGGTGGGAGCTGGCACAGTAGGCGTGGCCCTACGCTAGAGACCATGGCGGGTAAGGCTTCAGGGAAGCCGTCGAAGAGGCAGGGGCCGGCGAAGGGCTCGGGTGGCAAGGTCAGGCGTTCCCTGGAGGGCAAGGGAGCGACGCCACCCGCGCACATGCGGCACTGGTACAAGGACAAGGCCCGCGCCGAGCGGATCGAGCGCGAGGGCCGGGGCGGCGCGGGTTCATCCTCGCGTACGCCGAGCCGTACGCGCCGGGAGGACGCACCGGAGGTCATCGGTGGCCGCAATCCCGTGATCGAGGCGCTGCGTGCCCACGTGCCCGCCACCGCGCTGTACGTGGCGCAGCGGGTCGAGAACGACGACCGCGTCCGCGAGGCCATCAAGATCGCTGCTGATCGTGGCATCGCGCTGCTGGAGGTCAGCAGGGACAAGCTCGACCGGCTGACCGAGAGCACCGTCCACCAGGGCATCGGCCTGCAGGTCCCGCCGTACGACTACGCGCATCCCGAGCAGCTCGTGGAGCTGGCCAGGGACACCGCCGAGGTGCCGTTGATCGTCGCCCTGGACGGCGTGACCGACCCGCGCAACCTCGGTGCCATCGCGCGTTCGGCGGCGGCCTTCGGCGCGCACGGGCTGCTCGTCCCGTCCCGCCGCTCGGCGGGCGTCACCGCCGGCGCCTGGAAGACCTCGGCCGGCACTCTCGCGACCCTCCCCGTCGCCCGTGCGTCGAACCTCACCCAGACCCTCCAGGCGTACCGGGAGGAAGGCCTGTTCGTGGTCGGCCTCGACGGCGCCGCCACGGTGGACATCGCCGACGTCGGACTCGCGTCAGAACCGCTCGTCGTGGTCGTCGGTTCGGAGGGCAGGGGCCTGTCGCGCCTGGTCAGGGAGGCGTGCGACCAGATCGCCCGCATCCCCATGAACGCCGCCGCCGAGTCGCTGAACGCGGGTGTGGCCGCCGGGATCGCCCTCTACGAGGTCGCCCGGCACCGTCGCCGGTGATTTCACCGTGACGGTACGGCCCTCGGCCCACTAAACTCGTCTGGGTGGCAGGCCGCCTTAGCTCAATCGGCAGAGCATCTGTCTTGTAAACAGAAGGTCTGGGGTTCGATTCCCCAAGGCGGCTCCAGCTCAGAGGCCCTCTCCGCTTCGGAGAGGGCCTCTCTTGCTAACGGTCCTGCTAACAGCGGTCACCTCTCCACGATGTCGAGGAGTCGGTGGTAGGCCCTCTTGGAGAGGATCTACCCTGGAAGGCTTTGCCGTATCCAGGAGAGGAAACACGGTGAGCCTCCCGTTCCTCATGGCCGTCTGTCCGACCTGTCAGCGGCCGGTAGCCGCGATGGAAGATCGCTCGGTGTCGTACTACGACGGGGAGGGGCTGCCTTGTCGCTTCAAGCTCATGTGCTGTAGCGCATGCCCGCAGGCCTTCGTGGTCCTACAAGAACTCTACGCTGGACAGCACTGGGGACAGCCGGAACTGATGTGGCCGAGCGCCACCAAAGCTCTTAACCAGGCGATCCCCTTTAAGATCCGGAAGGAATTGTCTGAAGCGACGCAGTGCTTCAAGGCTGGTCAGTACACCGCTACTGCGGTGATGGTCAGGCGAGTGATAGAGGGAGTATGCCGAAGCCATAACGCGACGGGGACGCCCTTCAAGGCACTTGATGATCTTTATGAGCGAGGCTTGATCGACAAGCGACTACTGGAGTGGGCACACGGATTGCGGGCTCTCGGTAATGACGGCGCCCACTTCGGAGGCAAACCGATCACACGCCAGGATGCCGAAGACGCTCTGACCCTCGCGGAGGCGGTCCTGAACTACATGTACGTGTTCACGAGGCAGTACGAGGAGTTCAAGCAGCGCAGGGCGGAGTCCGTACCTCCTTCCGATGAAGGTACGTCGAATGGCTCGGCCCCAACTTGCGAGTTGGGGCCGGTCAGTAAGTGAACCTTAGGATGCCTGACTGATCGGTCGACCGGCCGAAGGCGCGCTCGACCGTCCTGAACCAGGACGCGGTGGCGGCCTTCGTGCCGTCCCCGCACCATCCGCAGCTGTACGGCGCCAAGGCCGACGGCGCCGCCATGGAGACGATCATCCGCCAGGCCTTCACCTCCGCGGCCCAGAAACCCGGCGCCACCGTCGCCTTCAACGAGCGGGTCTCGACCAGGCCGGGAGACAGCCTGGGCATCAGCCCGCTGTACCTCCTGATGGGCTGCACCCTCCCCGTCTATTTCCTGGTGATCGCCATGCAGCGCGCGGTGGGCTTCAGCCGTCGGGCACATATGGCCACAATGGTCGGAGGCGCCGCCCTCGCCTGTTACTTCACGAGTGCTTACGGGATGGACGCGATCCCGCCGCATCCGCTCGCTCTGCTGTACCTGTTCCTACTGACGCAGGCTGTGGCACCGACCTCGTACGGGTTCGTGCCCTTTCTCGGCCCGTTCTTCCCAGGGGCCGCCGTCACGCTGTTCATCCTGCTCGGCGTGTCTTCCAGTGGCTGCAGCGTCCCCGTCGACCTGCTCCCTGGCTTTTTCCGCTTCCTCCACCCCGTCCTGCCCATGGGCAATGCCGCCGATGCCCTGCGCGATGTCAGTTAATTCCCGAGAGTCTCGGCCTCCGGCAGATCGTGTTCACAGCGGCAGGCGATGGTAGGCGTGGTCGAGTTGGTCCTGGCCGTACCCGCGGGCGGCCAGGTAGCCGTCGGGTCGCACGAGTACCCACCCGTCGTTGTCCAATCCGAGGGTGTCAGCGGCAGGTTTTTCGACCTGGCAGCCGCGGGCCAGGCTCGGCAGGGATGGTGTCGAGCCGCCGGTTGCCGGGCCTGTGGTCGAGGTGATCACCAGCCAGGTGGGATCGCGCAATGCGTCGAACAGCTTCTTCCAGCCGGCGGTGTCGGCTTCGGGGTGGCGGACCTGTACCAGGCGCTGCCCGGGAGCGGGTCCGGGTCGCAGGGTGTCGGTGTCTGGGACCGTGAGCGGGCTGGTCGGATAGGCGATGCCGAGGCCGGACATCGAGCCGAACAGAGCCTGGTTGAGGGCCTCGAAGATCGGGGGCCAGGCGTTGACTATCTCGAACACGGCAGGGAGGTACTCGTCGACGACCGCGCTGCGCAGCTCGACAAGCTGTGTGGCCATCCGGGTCGACTTCAGCAGGGCCTTCGCGACCGGTTCCCGCTCGACGCTGTAGGTGTCGAGCAGCTCGGCGGAGGCCTGGCCGTTGATCACCGCGGCAAGTTTCCAGGCCAGATTGAAGGCGTCCTGGACACCGGTGTTCAGGCCCTGCCCGCTGGCCGGGCTGTGCACGTGGGCGGCGTCGCCGGCCAGGAAGCAGTGCCCGGACTGCATGACGGGCGCCGCACGCTGCTGGATGTTGAACACCGACACCCAGGTGGGGCGTTCGACATGCGATCGGATCCCCAGGCCGCGGCTGAGCTTGCGCCCGAAACGCTCGGCGACGGCGGCGTCATCGCCGGCGTAGTCGACGTCCACGGTGTCCAGCAGCCGCCACCGCCGGTCGCCGACCAGCGGAAAAAGCATCATGGACGTGCCGTCGGCCCGAATCCACCGGATCCGGTCGTGCTCGACCAGCTGGGCGAAGGTGATGTCGGCGTCGGCGATCAACCACGTTTCCGTGGATTCCCCCTTCATCTCCAACCCGATCTGGTGGCGCACGGTGCTGTGGCCGCCGTCGCAGCCGACCAGCCACGGCATCGAGACAATCTCCGTAGTGCCATTTCGATCCAGGGTCGCACGCACCGTCCCGGCGTCCTGCTCGACGGCGGTAAGCCGCACACCCCACTCCACCCGGCCACCGAGCCGTTCGACCGCCGTGCGCAGCAACTGCTCCGTGATCACCTGGTCGAGCAGCAGCAGCTTGTTGAATCGAGTCGGGTAGGCGGTGAAGTAGGAGTCCATCGAAGCCAGTTGCTTCCCGTCGGCGTGGAAGGCGGTTCCCCTGCCTTGCACCGCGCGAGCGTTGACCTCCTCGTAGAGCCCTGCCTGGTCGAGGGTCTCCATCGTTCGAGGATGGATGACGGCGGCCCGACTCGTCGTCGCCGGACCGGTCGCGGCGTCGATCAGCCTCACCGAGACCCCTCGGCGCAGCAGCTCGTGGGCGGCCATCAATCCGACCGGCCCGGCACCGACGACCAGTGCGTCCGGCTTGACCGCTCCAGACGGGGACGGCTCCGTTTCGACCGTTGCCGACCGTGGCAGCACCGTGAGCACGCGGACGATGAACGCCCGGAATTCCTCCATGAAGTTATGCAGGAAACGCGCCGTGCCGGCGTCGGTCACTTCGCCGGCGTCGGTGATCAGGCCCGGTTTGAACTGGATGTACGCCTCCGGGGCGTTCATCTGCGGGGAGTTGCAGTAGCTGAGAACGCTGCGCAGGTTCTGCTGAGCGACGGCGGTTCCGATAGCGCCCGGGGATGCGCCGATGACGGCAGCGGGCTTGTGCGCGAATGAGTTGTCCCCCCAAGGGCGACTGGCCCAGTCGATGGCGTTCTTCAGTGCGCCGGGAATGGAGCGGTTGTACTCCGGGGTCACGAACAACACTGCGTCCACGGCGGCGATGGCGTCCTTGAGCGCCCTGCCCTCGGCCGGGTAGTCGACGTCGTAGTCGTAGCTGTACAGCGGGAGGTCCTTGATCGGGATCTCCACGAAGTCCAGGTCCGGCGGGGCAATGCGGACCAATGCCTTGGCCAGGGTGCGGTTGATGGAGGCGGTCGCAAGGCTACCGACGATGTAACCCACCGTGTACCTGGTCATGTCGGTTCACTCTCTGCTCACCCGGCCAAGCCACCGGCCGGGGTCAGTTGATCTGGAAACGGCGCCCAAGGCGCATGTGCCCGTTATCTACCGATATCACCCATTGACTTCGATCGTTGCGGAACCTCATCGACGGGAGCAGGCGGCAGGCCAGAGGAAGCCGAGAGCAGCGATATGCACTTCTAGGCCATTGATCGCGAACGATAGGCAAACCAGTCGTGGCGCCGTTTCCGCACCTCGTAGACATCTTGATGCCGCCGACGCCAGGAGGCCACAGGCGCTGGGGTCATCCGTTCCTCATCGGTGACGGTTCGCCCGCAGGCGCCGGGAGCCTGGACAGGGCTGCGGCGCCGACTGCGCACGCGACAGCCGCGAGCAGCGGTGGCACATTTGAACCGTCGAAGCCCGTAGCGAAATCCGGCTGGCTACCCGCGCTGATGTCGGCAGGCGTCGATGGCCGCAAGGACTCTCCGAGGAAGACCACCAGGTTGACCGTCGCCAGGGCGCCGAGGAGCGTGGCGCCCGCCATCCCCGCAGGCCACCATTGCGAGGAGGCGCCGGCTGCGGCAAGGGCGAGCAGCGGCAGACCACCCGCCACGAGGAAATCGAGCCCGAATCGCGCGTCGACTCCGATGAAGCGCCAGGAGACGATCGGCAGGTGGTCCATGCCGATACTCACGGTCGTGATCATCAACTTGAACGGCACCGCCGAGGCAAGCACCGCCAGGACCATCTACGCCCACACTCGGCGACCGGCCCCCTCTCGCCCTGCCTTCTCGAACATCAGCTGATCGTACGGGAGCGTCTGGCTGAGAGCTTGCGATCAGAAAAGGCCCCGGTGTCGGCCAGGTGTTCACCTGGGCGGCGGTGATGTTCACCTTGGGTAAGCCCGGCGAGCTTGGCCAGGTGCCGGCGAAGCGCCAGGGTGAACCGCCGCCACAGCTCCGGCGCGGTGGCGTTGAACAGCACACCCACGCTGGGCGACTTACAGACGACGCCGCTCGGGTCATGCCGCGCTCGAGCGAGCGTCGTCTGGTCATCGCGGGTTATCTCGCCATCGTCCGGCTTGGTAGGACGGCGTCCCAGTCGACTGTCCGGGCCCAATCGGCATAGCTGTGCCAGGCCACGTCCGGGTACGTGGCGTGTAGCCCATCGACGTCGAGGAAGTCGGTGTTCTCCTCGAACCGTTGGAACATGTCCGCGATCTCGTCGCCGGCCCACTGGCGGACCTGGTCCAATGGCAGTTGGTAGTACGGGATCTCGCGGCCGAGGATGTCACTGAGGATCCGGGCCGCCTCCTCGCCGGTCACCCGGTCGGAAGCGACGTCGATCCGCTCGCCGACGAACCGGTCCGGGTGCTCGATGGCGTGTACGGCGAGGCCAGCGATGTCTCGGACGGTCACTTGGTCCAGCGGCTTGGCGGCGGACAGCGGGTTGGCCAGGACGCCATCGCCAAGGCGGCTGAAGCCGACGTTGAGGACGTTCTCCATGAAGTACACGGGCCCCAGGACGGTCGCCCGGATCTCCTGCTCTCGCAGATACGCTTCGACAAGCTGCTTGCTGTCGGCATGGTCGATGTCGGTTGCCGAGAGCCGGTCGGCGCCCCGGAGCGAGGAGTACACCAGGTGCGCGCCGGCGCGCATCGCGACATCGATAAGGAGGCGGCCCTGGGCCACCTCCTCGTCCTTCCCGCCCGATCCGAACGGTATCGAGAGGCCGAAAATCGCATCGACGCCCCGGGCGGCGCTGGCGAGGGCCTCCAGGTCGGCCAGGTCGCCGGGGAGGAGCCGGGCTCCAGCAGCGGACAATGCCCGCGCGGACGGCGCCTCGGGTGATCGGACGTAGGCGGTGACGTCGTGGCCGTGGTCGAGCAGCAGTTCGGCGACGGCACCGCCCTGCTTCCCGGTGGCGCCGATGACGAGAACAGTGGCCATGAAAGGGCTCCTTTATCGCGACTCGCGGACGCGCCTATCCTTTGACCTCAACCTCTGTTGAGGTCAACTGCTAAAGTCGGCCCATGCCTCGGGCTCGCACCACGTTCCATGAACTCACCGTCGGACAGGTCGCCCACCGCAGCGGCGTCGCGATCTCCGCGCTGCACTTCTACGAACGCCAGGGCCTCATCCGCAGTACCCGGACGTTGAGCAACCAGCGGCGATACAGCCGCGACACGCTGCGCCGGGTCGCCTTCATCCGGGCATCCCAACACGTCGGCATCTCGCTCGCGGCGATCCGGGAGGCCTTGGATCAACTACCGAGTGAGCGCACCCCAACCCCGGATGACTGGGCTCGCCTGTCCGCGAGCTGGCGAACCGAGCTCGACGCACGCATCGCGCACTTGCAGGCACTCCGCGACGACCTCACTGAGTGCATCGGATGCGGCTGCCTGTCGCTGCGGTCCTGTCATCTGACCAATCCACGCGATGTGCTGGGCCGCGAAGGCCCGGGCGCACGTCGCCTGCCACAAGGGTGAAAACCACGCCTACAGCCCAAAACCGCCGCCGATGAGAAGGCACTGTCTTCGGCAGAAGCGCACAGCGGCCCTGTCCTCGCCACAACGGTCGGCGGCTACGGAAACTGACTGAGCCGTCCGTGCTGCCCCGACGTTGACACGACGCCGTTTCGGGACGTGGTCGACAGAGCGCCATGCTTGATGGCGTGAGCGGATCGGGCGGCCGGTGCGGGAGGCGTTCCCGCGCCGGACGCCTCTCATGACCGTGTCGCCTCAGGACCAGACGGCGGCGGTCGGCTCGGCGAAGCCGGCGGCCTGGTCGAGCCCCCCTTGAAGGCCGCTGGATTCTTCTCCCGCGCCCGCTGACCGGCGAAGGTCAACCGGACTGGATCGCGGTGAGCATGTCGAGCCGTGCCGCGTTGCGGGCGGGCCACACGGCGGCCACGACGCCGATGACCGTGGCCAGGGCGAGGACGAGCGCGATCTGACCCCAGGGCAGGATGAGCCGGTAGGCGGGCGTGTCGGCGGCCAGGAGGCGGACGCCCGCCCAGCCGAAGAAGACGCCGAGACCGGCGCCCAGCGTCGCGCCGAACAACGAGATGACCAGCGACTCCAGGCGCACCATCCGCCTGACGCCGCCACGGTCCAGGCCGATGGCGCGGAGCATGCCGATCTCGGCCGAGCGTTCGACGACGGACATGACGAGGGTGTTGACGACGCCGAGGACGGCGACGATCACGGCCATGGCGAGCAGCCCGTACAGCAGATTCAGCATCACGGTGATGCTGTGGGCGATGGAGGTGGAGACGTCCTGCTTGCTCTGCACGAGGATCGCGGGGCTGTCACCGAGGGCATCGATGATCGCGTCCTTGGCCGCCCGGCTCGGGCCGTGCGCGGTCTTGACCAGGACGGACCCGGCGGTGCGGGTGCGCAGGTGCGGGTCGAGGAGGTGAGTGTCGATCACGAGGCCGTGGAGCAGGTCGGTGTCCTGGTAGACGCCGCTGATCGTCACCCGGCCGTGGCCGCCGTCGGGGAAGGTGACCGGGAGGGCGGTGCCGGTGGTCCAGCCGTGCTCGGCGGCCGTGCCCGCGTCGACGAGGGCGCCGCCCGTGCCGAGGCCGGAGAGCGATCCGCGGGTGAACTCAGGCCGGAGCAGGTCACCGATGACGCCGGCGTCCACGCCGGTCAGGAACATGTTGGAGCC
Organism: Microbispora bryophytorum; assembly: GCF_006874465.1. Lineage (GTDB taxonomy): Bacteria > Actinomycetota > Actinomycetes > Streptosporangiales > Streptosporangiaceae > Microbispora > Microbispora bryophytorum. The sequence continues at coordinate 107,847 of NZ_VIRL01000017.1, forward strand.
GGCGACGCGCGCCGGGACCTCACGCAGCGGGCTCACGGCGGTGACCCCGCCGGTGACCCTGTCGGTCGCTTTGATCGCGTCCTCGACCTGTACGGACAGGTCGTCGTAGTTGCCCATCCTGACGACGTAGTCGGCGCTCAGGGTCGCGGTCGCCCGGGCGTCGGTGGCCTCCCGGCTGCTGGTGGCGATGACGGTGAGGCCGGTGATGACGGCCAGGCCGATGGTCAGGGCGGACGCCGTGGCGGCTGTACGGCGGGGGTTGCGCAGGGCGTTCTCGCGCGCCAGTTTCCCGGGGGCGCCCATGCGGCGCAGCAGCGGCGTGACGGCGGCGATGAACGGGCGGGACAGCAGCGGGGTGAGGACGAACACCCCGGTGAGCAGCGTGCTCGCGCCCAGCCCAATGACGTACTGGCCCTCGTCGAAGTCCATGCCGGTGCCGGCGAGCACGGTGGCGGCGCCGGCGGCGGCCAGGATGGCGCCGACGGTGTTGCGCACGACCAGGGACCTGCTGGTGGCCGGCGCGTGCACGGCGCTCATCGCGGCGACGGGCGGGATCCTCCCCGCACGGCGCGCGGGCGGCCAGGCGGCGGCCATCGTCACCAGGACGCCGACGGCCAGGGACACCACGACGGCGGCCGGGGATACCACCAGCGGTCCGTCGGGGAGGACCTGGCCGCCGGAGCCGAACGAGCCGATCAGGCCGCGTAGGCAGGCGGCGACGCCGATCCCGGCCACCATGCCGGCGCAGCCCGCGACGGCCCCGATGAGGAGGGCCTCGACGAGAACGGAGCGGGTGATCTGGCGGCGCGACGCGCCGATGGCACGCAGCAGCGCGAGCTCCCTGGTGCGCTGGGCGGTGAGCATCGTGAAGGTGTTGGCGATCAGGAAGACGCCGACGAACAGCGCGATGCCGGCGAAGACCAGGAGAGTGGAGCGCAGGTCGTTGATCGTGCCCTCCACCCGCACGGCCTGGTCGCGGGCGAGGGAGTCGCCGGTGAAGGTGACGGCGCCTTCGGGCAGGACCTTCTCGACGGCCGCCCGCAGCGCCACCTGGGACGCGCCGGGTGAGGCCTTGGCGGTGATCTCGCTGAATATGCCCGGCTCGGCGAACAGCCGCTGCGCGGTGGCGGTGTCGAAAAGGGTGAGCGTGCCGCCGGCGGCGACCTCCCCGTCGTCGGTGGTGAAGACGCCGACCAGCTTCTCCTTCAGAACCGGCCCGTCGACGGAGAGGCGCACCGTGTCGCCCACCTGGTAACCCGTACGTTCCGCCGACCTGGCGTCGAGCATGATCTCGCCCGCGTTCTGGGGCGCCCGTCCCCGCGCCACGGCGTAGCGGGGGTCCGCGCCGCCCGGGCCCGGGTAGTAGTTGGCGCCGCGCGTCGACCAGCCTTGCCCCGCCAGGGCGCCGTCCTTGCCGGCGATGGCGGTGAAGCCGGTGACCGAACCGATCACCGTGCGGGCCTCGGGCAGGCGGGCCACGTCGTGAAGAAGATCCTGAGTGAGGGCGGGCCGGGCTCCCGGAGGGCCGCCCTCGGGCGCCCGGCCGGGCCTGATTGCCACGTCGACGTACGCGAAGCTCTGCTCGGAGCTCTTGCGGTACGCCTCGGCGAAGGTGTCGGTGAAGACGAGGGTCGCGGAGAGGAAGGCCACGCCGAGCAGTACGGCGAGCATGGTCATCAGCAGCCGGCCCTTGTGGGCGGTGACATTGCGCAGCGTCGTGCGGAACATGCGAGATCGGTCCTGGAGAGAAGTGATCGGGGGCGGGTTCGGGACGCGGTTCAGCCGGCGCGGTCGCCGGTGTCGAGGCGCTTCATCCGGTCGAGCACGGTCGCGGCGGTCGGCTCGCGCAGCTCGTCGACGACGTGGCCGTCGGCCAGGAAGACGACCCGATCCGCGTAGGAGGCGGCGACCGGGTCGTGGGTGACCATGGCGACCGTCTGGCCGAGCTCGCGCACCGAATCGCGCAGGAAGCCCAGCACCTCTGCGCCGGATCGGGAGTCGAGGTTGCCGGTGGGCTCGTCGGCGAAGATGATCTCCGGCCGTCCGGCCAGCGCGCGGGCGACCGCGACCCGCTGCTGCTGCCCGCCGGACAGCTGCGCGGGCCGGTGCTCGAGACGGTCCGCGAGGCCGACGGCGGCGATCACCTCGTCCAGCCAGGCCTTGTCGGGCCTGCGGCCGGCGATGGTCAGGGGGAGGGTGATGTTCTCGGCCGCGGTCAGCGTGGGCAGCAAATTGAACGCCTGAAAGACGAACCCGATCCTGTCCCGGCGCAGCCGGGTGAGCTGCTTGTCGCTCAGCCCGGTCAGCTCGAGGTCACCGATCCGCGCCGAGCCACCGGAGATCGCGTCCAGGCCGGCCATGCAGTGCATGAGGGTGGACTTGCCGGAGCCGGAGGGCCCCATGATGGCGGTGAACTCGCCGCGCCGGAACTCGACGCTGACGCCGTCCAGGGCGACCACCCGGGTCTCGCCCTGCCCGTAGACCTTGGTCAATTTGTCGGCCACGGCCGCTGGCCGGGTCGTCATCGTCACGGAAGAGGCGTGGGAGGCCGTCGTACGGCTGGGGTTCATCGCGGATCACTCCAGGAAAGCGGATGCCAGAGGGCAGGGTCGATCCTCCACGTGAGGGCGGGTGCGGCGGATCCACCGGACGGCCGAAACGGCGCCGGCCCGCCACTGCCCGCATCGGCCGAAAGGCTGAGGTGGTGGGCCGCGGCGACGCCGTAACGTGGGACGACGTGTTATCCGCGTTCCGGGCCCGGCCCCTCGCCCATCAGACGCTGTTCGTCCTGGCCGCCGTCGTGGTGATCGCCGCGCTCGTCCTCGAAGGCGAGGCCACTGGCTACCCGCCGACCGCGGTGGCCACCTTCCTGACCGGAGGGCTGTGCGTTACCGCCCTCGTCGTGCCGAGGAGGCGATACGTCCTGGCGGCGGCCGTCGCCATCGCCGCCTCCTGTGTCTTCACCACGGTCAGCGTGAACCTGACGCATCGGCCGGAGAACACGTTCGGGGTCACAGAACTGATCGCCCTCCTGCTGCTCATCGCACGCGCCGTCCGCACCCAGCCGCTCATCACGGCGGCGGCGTTGGGGACCGCGGCCGCCGTCTCAGCCGTCGTGCTGCCCCTGCGGATCGAGCCGTCCCAATGGCCGAACGTGATCACGTACGCCGAGCCGGCCGTCCTGCTGGCAGTGGTGCCCGCGGTCGTTCTCGGCCTGTACCTGCGTCTGCTCGACGACGCCCGCGATCGCCGGCTTCAAGGCGATCGGCAGGCTCAGCGCATGGAGTACGCCCGGGAGCTCCACGACTTCGTGGCGCACCACGTCACCGCGATGATCGCGCAGACCAAGGCCATCCGCTTCGCCACCTCCGCGGGGCACCCGCCCAGCCCCGCGGAGCTGGACCAGATGCTCGCCCGGATCGAGGAAGTCGGAGCCCAGGCGATGGACTCCATGCGGGCCATGGTCTCCGTCCTGCGCAATCCCGCCGCACCGGCGGCCACCAGTCCCTGCGCGGACCTCACCCGGCTGCACGACCTGGTCGCGACGTTCTCCCGCACCGGTCCGCCTGCCGAGCTGACACTCGACCCTCGGCTCACCGGTCGCCGCCTGCCGCCCGAGATCACCACCACGGTGCACCGGGTGGTCCAGGAGTCCCTCACCAACATCCGCAAACACGCCACCGCCGTCCGGTACGTCACCGTCGACGTCCAGACCGGCGATCAGAACACGCTCCGAGTCACGGTGACCGACGACGGACGCGGCCGCCGCAGGACCACGACCAGCGGCTACGGCCTGGCCGGTCTCACCGAGCGCATCGAAGCGGCCGGCGGCCGACTCACCGCCGGGCCACATGAGCTGACCGGTTGGCAGGTCGTCGCCGACCTTCCCCTTCCCCGCCGGGCGGATCCGCCCAAATCACCGCCTGGCATCATGGACATATGACCATCCGGGTGCTCATCGCCGATGACCAGGAGATGATCCGCTCGGCGTTCCGTATGATCCTCGACTCGCAACCCGACATCCAGGTCATCGCCGAGGCGGCCGACGGCGGCGCCGCCGTCGGCACGGCACGCGCCCTGCGCCCCGACGTCTGTCTGCTCGATATCCGCATGCCCGTACTCGACGGGCTTGAGGCAACCCGGCTGCTGGCTGGCCCCGACGTCCTCGACCCCCTGCACGTCCTCATCGCCACCACCTTCGACCTCGACGAGTACGTTTACCGCGCCCTGCGCAACGGCGCCTGCGGCTTCCTCCTCAAGGACGGCTCTCCGGTCCTGCTCGCCGAGGCCGTACGCGCGGCGGCGGCGGGAAACTCCCTGATCTCTCCGTCGATCACGGTCCGCCTCCTGCAGCACATGAACCCGCCCGCACGCGTCACGACCGGCCGGGCCGGGCACACACCGGCGGCATCCGCGAGCGCCGGCCAGGGCGGGTTGATCGAACCGCTCACCGAGCGGGAGCTCGACGTCGTCCGCCTCGCCGCCCGCGGACGGACCAACGAGGAGCTCGCCACGGAGTTGCACGTCACGCTGTCCACCGTGAAGACCCACCTCGCCAACGTGCAGCGCAAACTCGCCGCCCGCAATCGCGTCGAGATCGCCGCCTGGGCCTGGGAGAACGGCGTCTGCACCAGCCGTTAGCGCCGCTGACCGGCCCGGTCAGAGGCCTGCGGTCCGTAGCGGCGCTACGGCGATCAGTCAATACCGCAAGCGGCAGGCCGGACCGATGAGTTCGCCTCAGTCCTGCACGGGCCTACATGGGACTACTGGGGATCACGATGTTGCATCCCGTCAGTGTGATCTACCTTCTCAGGACGGATGTCGCAGAGCGCGGTGATCCGTGCCCCGGGGATCGGGAAGAACAGCGGGAGCTGCCCTGATCCGCGGTTGCCCAGCCCGATGATCGCCACCCGTACGGTATCGAACCCCTCGAAGGGCATGTCGGGTCATGGTCCGTTCCCAGCCCCGGGGAGGCTTCCATCCGGTCGTGCGGTCGGTCACCGAGACCACACGGAGGGCACCATGCACCTTGGACTGAGGAACTCGACCTGTCCGACGTGCTTCAGCCGGGCACGATGAGGCCGGACTCGTAGGCGAAGATCGCCGCTTGGATGCGATCGCGCAGGTCGAGCTTGGTAAGGATCCGGCTGACGTGGGTTTTGGCAGTGGTGTCGGAGATGAAGAGCTCTGCGGCGATCTCGGGGTTGGACAGGCCCCGTGCCATGAGCCGCAGCACTTCCAACTCCCGGGCGGTGAGCCTGTCGAGGGCGGGTGATCGGCGCGGGACGGGGGCTCTGGCGAAGGCCTCGATGACGCGGCGGGTTACTCCTGGCGTGAGCATGCCGTCCCCCGCAGCGACCACCCGGACCGCCTCGATGAGCCGCTCAGCGGGGGCCTCCTTGGTGAGGAACCCGGCGGCTCCGGCTCGAAGCGCCTCGTAGACGTACTCGTCGAGGTCGAATGTGGTCAACACGATGATCCGGGTGGGCAGCCCGGCCAGCCGCCGAGTCGCCTCCAGGCCGTTGACGCCGGGCATCCGGATGTCCATGAGCGCGACGTCGGGGGTGAGCGCGCGGACCACCCGTACGGCCTGCTCGCCGTCACCCGCCTCCGCCACCACCTCCATATCGGGCTCGTCGTCGAGCATCAGCCTGAAACCCCGCCGTACCATGGCCTGGTCGTCGGCGACCACTACGCGGATGCTCACCGCTGGCTCCCGTTCAACGGCAGCACGGCGCACACCCGGAAACCGCCGCTTTCGTACGGCCCGGCCTCCAGGACCCCGTCGTAAAGCGCCGCCCGCTCGCGCATTCCGATCAGCCCGTGCCCGGTACCCAGGCCGAGCGGCGCCGCGCCATTGCCATCGTCGTGAACCTCCAGTTCGACGGCCGTGCCGTTCCACCGGATCGCGACCTCGGCCCGCGCGCCCTGCCCGGCGTGCCGGAGGGTGTTGGTGAGCGCCTCCTGCACGATCCGGTAGGCGGCAAGGTCTATGCCGGGTGGCAATGGGGATGGCACGCCCTCGACCGTCATCTCAACCATGAGCCCGGTCTCGCGCATCTGGTCCAGCAGCGGCGGCAGCCCGTCGAGCCCGGGCTGTGGGGCGAGCGAGAGCGCCTCGCCGTCCGCGCGGAGGATTCCGAGCAGCCGCCGCAGCTCCCCGATCGCGCCCCGCCCTGCCTGCTCGACCTCGTCGAGGAGTTCGCTGTCTCCGGGCCGGTCGTGCCGCAGGCGCCGCCGTACGACCCCGGTCTGCACGACCATAACGCTGAGACTGTGGGCGATCACGTCGTGCAGCTCGCGGGCGATCCTGGTCCGCTCGGCCTGTACGGCGCGCTCCGCGTCCTCGGCACGCCGCCGTTTGAGCTCGGCGGTCTGCTCCTTGAGGAGCGTCGCCTCCTGGCCGCGCCTGCGGATCAGGTACCCCAGCGTCCACGCCCCGCCGAACAGCACGCCGGTGAACAGGTAGTCCCCCACGCCGCCGCGGTGGGGGTCGATGGCGAAGCCGACCAGCACGAACGTGGTCACCATGGCCGCGCCGACGGCGGAGTCCCTGAACTTGGCGTGAGCGGCGACGGAGTAGCAGCACACGATCATGGCGAAGAAGGCGTAGCCGCTCTCGAAGCTGTGCGTCACCGGCGAGGAGGCGGCCACGACGACCATGACGACGGCGACCACGCCGAGTGGCCAGACCCGGCGCCACGCGATGGGCGCGACCGTGGCGCCGGCCACGAGCATCTCCATGGCGGTAAAAGGGAGATCGGTGCTCGTCAGCGCCTCCAGCACGGCGGCGGTGCCGAGCACCCCGGCGACCGCGATATCGGTCCAGGGAGGCCGAGGCGGGATCCAGCGCATGGCGCTCACGATAACGCCGCAGGCGGGGCCGCCGAATCGTCCGCGTGGACGACGCCGGAATCATCGTTATGCCGGACGACCAGAGATGTGCCCGCGACCTACGTTGGCGGCCTCACACGTCAAGGAGGCTCACATGCCCACATCCCTTGAGGACTTCCGTCGCCGCTTCGCCGGCGTCTGCCTGATCGCCGGGCCGGTCGCGATGGCCGCGGCGATGGCGCTCAAGACGGTGTCAGGCGGCGATTCCAGCGCCATCCTCACCGAGGTCGCCGCCGACCCGAGCCGATTCCGGCTGTCGATCCTGCTCCAACTAGTTGCGGCACTGCTCATGGTGGCGGGGCTGGCCGGGCTGCCGCGGCTCTTCCCCGGACGCGGCGCGGTGCTCGGCCACCTCGGGATCGCGCTGCTCTGGCTCAACATGCTCGGGAATCTGGGCGACGCGGCGAGCGGCTCGGTCCTGTCCGCGATGGCCGCTGGCGGCGTCACCGACCAGAAGGTGGCGATCGCGGACGCGGTCGCCGGCGAACCCGTCTTCATGGTCATCCAGTTCATGGTGCTGATTGGCCTGCTCGGCTTCGTCCTGCTGGCGGTCGCCCTATTCCGGGCTCGTACGGTCCCATGGGCCGTGCCGGCGCTGCTCCTGGCGACACTGGTTTCGTTCCTCGTACCGATCACCGAAGCGGTGGGGGGCGTCCTGCTTGTGCTGGCCTATGGCTCGGTCGGCACCCGCTTCCTGCGGCCCGAGTCTGCTGTGAACCCGGCTGTGGAACCCGCTGTGGGACGGTGACTCCGTCCGCGGCGTGTGGTCGCGCCATATCGAGGGGCCGATATGGCGCGACCCCAATCGGTCTCAGCTCACATGCCTGCGACCCGCACGCACCATCCGCCGCCGCTACGAGGACGCCGACGTCGAAAGACTGGTGCGCGCGGCTCGGCGTGGTGGGACTGGCCGGTCGAACTGGTCACCGAGCACGTACGCACGATCATGACCGGTTCCCCGGCCGACATGAGGCCGTCGCCATCCAGGCCGGACGCGTGTGACGCCGCGCGTCACCAGGGCACCGGCCCGGCGTCGTCGAAGAATCCGCCGGTCGGGCCGTCGTCGGGCAGGGTCGCGAGCCGGATCGCGATCGCCGCGCCCTGTTCGGGCGTACGGACCCCGCGGTCCGGAAGTTGATGCGGGCGATAACACTCCATGGTCAGCCGCGCCGCTGATCCGGGTGGCGAGCGGGCCGTACATCTACTTTCCGATGTCGTGGAGTCGTACAGAGGAAGCGTCCGAGTATGCGGTTGAGGTCGCGTCCCGCCTCGGCTTGAACTGCTATGACCCTCAGTTGGACCCACTTCGTGATGATTCTCGGTCGGGGGCCTTGTGCCTTCGCGGGTCATCCGGTCTGTTCGGCGTCGCCCTGAGCCGCCCGCTTCCCATCACCGCTACCCCGAAGATCCTGGCTGACCTCGTCGAGTTGGTCGCGAAGGCCGAGAAGGACGCGGACCGGTACGAGGCCACGGGAGGGGTGGTTCTCGCCGAAACCGGATGGGCAACCAGCCACGGCAGGCAAGTACGAACCTCTGTCGGCGCGCACGGCCGACTTCGGAGACGGGGCGCCGATGCAGCACCGAGACGCGGCGACCGGTCGCCGTCCGATGAGCATCACGTGAACGAGCTGGTCGCCGGGTGGAATCCGTTCCGTCCGGCGACCAGTGAAGGCCGTGGGGGAATTGTTTACGGGACGCTGTAAAGGAACCAGAAGTTGTACTGGTAATCGCAGTGATACCAGGTCCACAGGTGGTTCTGGACGCCGTAGTCCCCGTACCGATAGCAGTCGGACGAGGAGTAGTAGACGTTACGAAGCGTGTCGGCCTGCGCGGGGGCGGCGTTTGCGATGACTGCCAGCCCACCGACCAAAGCGCTGGCGACGGCTAAAGCTCTGATTTTCCCCACTGACTCTCCTCGCAGTGTAGGTCGTGCCGAACTTCCACTGCGGAGCATTGCAGCGCGGACAATATGAGTACAGATCACGTTACCCGCCGCCGTTCCCCGACGGGGGCGACCTGCGGCTATACCGGGCAGGGGCTGAAACTTTCCTGCGGGTCCTCCATGCCCGACATCCGATTTCGGATGCTCCCGGGAACATGGCCCCACCATGAGCGCCAGGCCGACCGGGTTGTCGTCGAGGCGCTCCAGGCGAGGGAGACCCTCGGCCGGGCCGGTGATCTCGCCCGGCGCGGATCCGTCAACGGCCGTGGACGGTCATGGAGGGTCCTGGACGGTCCTGGACGGCCGCGGGCTGGGGAGCCCGCGGAGGCCACGCGCCCAGGGCCGGAAGAGGATGCCGGACGTCGTGATCAGGCCAGGTTGCCGGCCGGGATCCGTGCCGGAGCGAACTGCTCCTGAATCCAGTTCGGGTAGGCGATCGGCGGCCGGCTGACCTCGTCGAGTTCGGCGAGATCCTGCTCGGTGAGAGCCAGGTCGCCGGCGGCGATGTTGTCCGTGAGCTGTTCCACCTTGCGAGCGCCGACGATGACACTGGTGACGGCGCGCTGGGCGAGCAGCCAGGCGATGGCGACCTGAGCGGGGCTCACCTCGTGTCGCGCGGCGACGGTCCGCAGCACGTCGAGCACCCTGAAGCCCTTCTCCTCGTCGAAGGGCACGAAGTCGTAGCCGCTCCGGGCCCGGCGGGAGTCCTGTTCGGTGGTCACCCCGCCGCGGTCGAACTTGCCCGTGAGGAATCCGCCGGCAAGCGGCTGCCACACCGTCAGGCTCAGCCCGGCGTCCTCGGCCAAGGGCACCAGGTCACGCTCGGCGTCGCGCGACACCAGCGAGTAGAGCGTCTGATTGGCGGCGAACTTCGCCTGGTTGTGCAGCGCGGAGACGCCCAGCGCCTTGCTGATCTGCCAGGCGGCAAAGTTGGAACAGCCGATGTAGCGGATCTTGCCCTGTCGTACGGCGTCGTCGAGCGCGCTCAGCGTCTCCTCGATCGGCGTCACGTGGTCGTAGTTGTGGAGCTGATAGAGATCGATGTAATCGGTCTTCAGCCGACGCAGGCTGTCGTCCAGGGCCCGCATCACGTGAAGACGGGAGAGCCCCTGGTCGTTGGGCCCGGGCCCGACCGGAGCGAGCAGCTTGGTGGCGAGCACCACGTCCCGCCGGCGCCGCCCGATCGCCCGGCCGAGCAACTCCTCGCTCTCGCCGTCGGCGTAGACGTCGGCGGTGTCGAAGAAGTTGATCCCGGCGTCGAGTGCCGTGCCGACGACCCGATCCACTTCCTCCTGCCCGAGTGCTCCGATGGTGCTGTAAACCGGGTGCTCCTTGCCCCCGAACGTCATCGTGCCCAGGGAGATCTCGGAGACCCAGACCCCGGTGTGTCCCAGCAGACGATATTTCACAGCTACTCCTTCGTGCCGTACGTGCGGTCTACCGGCCGGCGACCAGGCGTTTCGCGCTCACCGGTCGCCGAGTCCGGACATCGTGTCCGAAAATTACGCTACACCGTGTCCGGACGAGGTGTAGTGTGACGTTGGCCGCAAGGCGACGACTCTAGGATCCTGGACATGCCTTCGATCACCCGGCGACGCACCGCGAATGTCGGCCGCCCCACCTCGGCCGAGGCGGACATCCTGGCCGCGACGCAGCGTCTGCTGATCAACGGCGCGAACTTCACCGAGCTCGGCGTGCAACAGATCTGCACCGAGGCCGGAGTCGCCCGCTCGACCTTCTACAGCCACTTCCGCGACAAGGTCGACCTGCTCGTGCGCCTGGCCGCCGCGTTCACGGCCTCATCCTTCGACTTCGCCTCGGCATGGGCCCCATCGGATGGCGTCGAACGCCTCGCGGACACCTTCCTGCACGTGGTGAAGGTCTATCGGGAACACGCCGCCGTACGGCGGGCGCTCGCCGAGGTCGCCACCTACGACGCGACCGTGCGTGACTTCTGGAGTGCGGAGCTCGACCAGTTCACGGACTGGACGATCGCATTGCTCCGCGCTGAGCAGGAGGCGGGCCGCGCTCCCGCCGACCTGGACCCGGTGAGCGCTACCCGGGTGATCGTCATGGGCGGCGAACGGGCCCTCGTCGCCCACGTCACCGCCGAGGATTCCGGCAGCGACGCCGCGTTCGCCCGCGAGCTGGCACTGACCTGGTGGTACGGCGTCTACCGCCGCCCGGCGGACCACAGCAAGTAGGCGCCTAATACGTCCTGTTTGCGGAAGCCCGCGTCATGGATGCGGGGCGGCGGCGGTCAGATGGTCTTGATCTGCCCGCCGTCGAGGATGAACTCGGCGCCGGTGGTGTTGGCGGAGCGGGCGGAGGCGAGGAAGAGCACCAGGTCGGCGACCTCGCGGGCCTCGGTGACCCGGCCGGTGCTGATCCCCATGCTCTGTGGCACGACCTCGTCGAGCGCCTGCTGGGCGGTGACTCCGGCGCCGGCGGCCACGCTGTGCGCCATGCCGTCCTGTCCGGTCCAGAACGGGGTCCGCACCGGCCCGGGTGAGACGGCGTTGACCCGCACGCCGCGTGGTGCGAACTCCTCCGACAGCGCCTTGGTCAGGTTGGTCACCGCGGCCTTCGCCGCGGAGTAGTCGACCACCGTCGGGAACGGCAGCCGGGCGTTGATGCTGCTGATGTTGACGATCGTCCCGCCGTTTTCCAGCAGAGCGGGCAGGGCCGCCCTGCTGGTGCGCACGACGCTGAAGAAGGTCACGTCGAATATCCGCGCCCACTCGGCGTCGTCCACATCGAGGAAGCTCGACCGGGCGCTGCCGGCGCCGACGTTGTTGACCAGCACGTCCAGCCGTCCGTATGCCGACAGCGCGGCATCGACGAGCCGCTGCGGGGTGCCCGCCTCGGTGATGTCGGCCAGCACCACGGTGGCGCCACGCGCGGCCAGGGCGTCGAGCTCGGGGGTGCTCGTGCGGCTGCTCGTCACCACGTGCGCGCCCTCGTCGAGCAACGCCGCCGCGACGGCCAGACCGATGCCTTTGCTCCCGCCGGTGACGACGGCGACCTTGCCCTGCAGTTCGAGATTCATGAAATTCCCCTTTGTTGACTGATCGGTTCCTAATTTGGGTAACAAAAAGTCAGTCGAGCGCGCCCAGGGCGACCTCCACGGCGTTGTTGAGGAACGCGCGATCCGCGCGGGCCTTGCCCATGACCCGCAGACCCTGCAGGAACGTGGTCAGGAACTGGGCCAGCTCCCGCGGTTTCTTGTCCGCCGCGATGTCCCCGCGGGCCTGGGCCCGCTCCAACGCCCCGGCCAGGGCCGACTCGATCTGGCTCATGGTGCGGGAGACCTGCCGCACCGTGTCCTGGTGTGCCGAGCGCTCCGTGGCCGCATTGACCAGCAGGCACCCCAGCTCCGGATCGGCCAGGTCGGCCTCCGCCAGCTCCAACAGCGCCGCCCGGATGGCCGGACGCACCTGCTCCGCCCGGTCCAGCATCTCGATCAGCCCGGTCGCGTGGCGCTCGCAGTAACGGCGAAGCGCCATCGCGTAGAGCTGCTCCTTGGATCCGAACGCCTTGTACAGGCTGCCCCGGGCGATCCCGAGGCCCTCGACGAGATCCTCCGTCGAGGTCCCCTCGAACCCCTGACGCCAGAACAACTCCATCGCGCGGTCGACTGCCGCGTCGATGTCGAACGTCCTCGGCCTGCCCATGCCACGACCGTACCAATAAGGAACCGATCAGTCAACAACCGTGCTCAAGGATTGGCGCGGCGCCGGAACCTGCCGCTGACTCCGCCGAACAGCGCCATGCCTTTGATCACGACCACCGGCGCCGACGGGTCGACGTTCGGGCTGTTGTGCACGTCGTAGCCACCGAAGATGCCGGCGCCCTGGCAGCGCACCTCGACCCCCTCCGGCAGGATGATCTCTGCCCCGCCGAAGATGGCGTTGATCGTGATCTCGACCTCTTTCGCCTCGAACAGGGCTTCGGTCAGGTCGAACCGCATGCCGCCGAAGACGGCCAGCGCCCTGGTGTTGCGCCGCACGCGCCAGCGGCCCTTGCGCTCGGCCCCGCCGAAGATGGCGACGATGGTGTCGGTCTCGGTGCTCTCGCTCTGCGGCGTGTAGTAGGCCGGGCTCGCGGCCGGACGGTGCTGCTCGACCTGGAGGTCCTGGGTGAGGACGTCGAGCTCTCCCACGGTCTTGGCCTGATAGAGGCTGTCCAGCCGCTCGGAGTACTCGTCGTGGCTCAGCTGGCCCGTGCTCAGGGCTTCCCCGAGCAGGGCGGCGGCCTGGTCCCTGTTGCTGTCCGAGGCGCGTAGATGCGACGTGGGGGAGTCCCGGCGCTGAGGGGGATTTTCCATGCTGGTCACGATAGTTCTCAATCGACCCGGCAGGGAGTTCGTCGCGCTTCGAAATGTTCTTGTAGCCGGTCGACGAAGAGCCGGGTGCCGTCGAGGGCGATCTCGACGGCGAAGGCCCCTTCCCTCGCCCGGGAAGGGGCCTTCGCCGGCCGGATGCCCGCCCCCGCCGGGCTCCCTTTACGCGACGGCGGCGGGAGTCCAGAGACCGTCGATCTCCTGCTGCGCCGTCGCGAGGCTCTTGTCGGCCAGCGGAATCAGCTCGGCCATCGCCGGTGTGACGTAGGAGAGGGTGAGCTCGGCCGTGATGAAGCGGGGCTGCAGGCCCGTCATGGACAGGCCGTGCGGCAGCCACGGCTCCGCGTGGTCCCATCCCTCGCGTGGGGTCCCCGCGCCGTAGCCGCCGCCGCGACTCGCGAGGACCAGGAAGTCACGCCCTCCCAGCAGGCCCTCGCCCGTCGCGGGGTCGTACGACAGCCCGGGGGCGATGAGGTGGTCGACCCAGGACTTGACGGTGCTGGGCGCGCCGTAGTTGTAGAGCGGGAGCCCGAGAACGATCGTGTCGGCCTGCCTCACCTCGCCGATCAACTGTTCCGTCAACCTCCACGAGGCCTCCTGGGCGGGGGTGTGCTGCTCTCGCGGGACTATCCGGGCCAGGCCGCCCTCCTGGTCGAAGTGCGGGAGCGGGGTCCTGCCCAGGTCGCGGTAGGTGACGGTGCCAGCGGGATGCGCGGCGCGCCAGGCGGCGACGGCCCGCGCGGTGAGCTTGCGGCTGACGGAACGCTCGCCCTGGATGCTCGCGTCGATGTGCAGCAAATGAGACATCTGATGACCTTTCACAGATGGTTTGTGCTGCACCAATCATTAGTCTTCCGCGCATCGCAGGTCAAGTCGGCTAGAGTTGGGCCATGACGTCACTGCCCGTCGTCAACCAGCCGGTGCACCGGTGCGGCGCGCTGCTCGAACACCTCGCGCGCCGTCTGCGCCTTCGTTCCGAGTCGGTGCTCGCGCCGCTCGGTCTGCGTCCCCGCCACCTCGTCGCCCTCACGGTGCTGCGGGAACGCGGCGGCAGCACCCAGCAGGCGCTCGCGAGCACGCTGGAGATGGACGGGACGAACGTCGTCGGGCTGCTCAACGACCTGGAAGCCGAGAAACTGATCGAGCGGCGGCGGTCGCCGGAGGATCGCCGCAGGCATCTCGTCGAACTCACCGAGGCCGGCGCGAAGCTACTCGCGAAGGCCGAGTTCGCGCTGGCGGCGGTCGAGGACGAGGTGCTCGGCGCGCTCGACTACGACCAGCGCGAGAGTCTCTACGGCCTGCTCCGGCAGGTCGCCACCGGCAGTGCGGAGGCATGCGCCGAGGTGGCCGCCTGCGACGAAGCCCCACTCTGCTGACAGTGGTGGGGCCGCCGGCCTGCCCGCATTCCTCGCCGTGATCACCCCGGTCGGCCGGGCGTCGGCGTCGATCGTGACCGGGGTCGACCCCCGGCCTGTTCGTGTGAACCCGCGGGGCCCCGGGCACGAAGGGCCCCGCGGGAGTACGGGTCAGCCGTTGATCTCCAGAGCCACGCGTACGGCCGACTCCAGCGCGCCCTCGATCCAGGAGTGCTTGAGCGAGGTGTGCTCGCCGGCGAAGTGCAGCGGGCCCTCGGCGACGGCGATGGCGGGGTGGATCTCGGTCATCTGGCCCGGTGTGAAGACCGCCGCCTCGCCGAAGGCGTAGCGGTTGCGCATCCAGCTCTGGGTCTGGCCGCGGCCGGTGTAGAACTCCGCGATGCGGTCGCCGTGCACCTCCTGGAGCCCGCGCAGCGCGTAGCCGTACCGTTCCTCGTCGTCCATCGAGTCCCAGCGGGTCGCGTCGTCGGCCCACGAGTAGCTGGCCAGCACGACGCCGCCCTCGCTGCCCGGCACCGGGTGCGAGGGGAAGTAGATGAACCGGTTGGCGTTGTCGCAGACCGACCCGCCGCCCATCGTGTGCGTCACCGGCCCGGGGCGGTAGCGTCCGCCGAGCTCGCGCTTCCAGTCCTGCTCGGTGAACTCCCACCAGCGCCTGCGGAACTCCAGCAGCACCTTGGTGGCGGAGTCGTAGTGCAGTTCCATGATCGAGCGGCGCTTGCGATAGGACAGGGCCGGCGCGATCTCGACGTGGCGCAGTGCGGAGAACGGGACCGTGATGATCGCCACGTCTCCCTCGAAGGTCTCCCGCCGCGTCTGCCGGGTGAACTCCGACTCCGTGCTGCCCGCCTCGCTGACCGTCGAGATGCGCACGCGGCGTCCGGACGTCTCGATCCGTACGGCCCTGCGGTCCATGCGGATCTCGTCGCGCAGGCCCGGCTCCAGCGCGTACGGCAGCTCCCTGCTGCCGCCGGCCATCTCCCAGTAGGTCACGGCCGGGTTGACGAGGCTGCGGGTGAGGAACGTGTGCATGAACGACAGCGGCAGCCGGGAGGTGAGGTTCTCCAGCGTGCCGATGGCGTCGATCGCCTCGTCGCCGAGCTTCGCGTGCTCCTTGAGGTAGGCGTACATCGAGTAGCCGTCGAAGTCGTACAGCAGGCGGGCCCAGCCCTCGATCTGCTCGGGCAGCGGCTTGTCGATCCGCTTGCCGCCCCTGCGTACGGAGAAGTAGTCCCTCGCCGGGTCCAGGGCGGTGTCGAGGATCTCGGCCGCGGTCCGGTCGTCCTTGAGGCCGAACGACGCGTTGATTCTGCGTGGATCCTTCGCGTACTCGTCGCGCCGCTGGGTGATGCCGTTGACGTGGAGGAACGTGTGGTTCGCGCGCGGGGGCGCCGTGAAGGCGCCCTTGGACGGGCCGGACCGCCACTCCTGTCCGGTGTAGGAGGTGTAGAGGACCGGCGGCACCGGCCCGCGGGGGACGGCGCCGGGCGGCACGTCGACGTTGTAGAAGGGCCGGCGGGTGATTCCCAGCTTGTCGATGAGCGCCAGCGTCAGCGGGTGGAAGTCCGGGATGCGCATGGCCCCCGCCTCGGCGTACTGCCGCCTGTCCTGGAAGCCCGTCTGGAAGGTCTTGATCCGGCCGCCGATCCGGTTGCCGTTGGCCTCGATGACGGTGACGTGGTGCCCCGCCCGCTTCAGCAGCGTCGCGGCCACCAGGCCGGAGATCCCGGCCCCGACGATCAGGACCTTCTTGGGCGTGCGGGTCTTCGGCAGGCCGTTGTCGATGAGCACCCGCAGGTAACGGTGCTTGAGGTCGTTGCCGTCCTTGTCGACGAGCAGATGGTCGCGCGCCACCTGAAGACAGGTCTGCCAGCGCTGTCCCGCGTACGGCGCGCGCGCCGCCGAGGCGGGGGGCGTGCCCAGGGACGGACTCATGACCGATCCCACCGCGCCCAGCCCGGCCAGCCTGGCGAATCCCCGACGGTCGATTGAGACCACGAACTCCTCCTCCGCGAGTCGACTACGGACAGTGAGTGTCGGGGTCATGGTCACGCGACCGCACGCGACGCGCCGGGGGCGGGCAACTGGTGTCCCAGGCAATGGTCAAGACGAGGGGGCGTCGTCCAGTGTCCGCTCCCAGAACACCTCGTCATGCCATGCGCCGTCGAGGAAGATGTGGGCGTGGGCGACCCCCCAGGGTTGGAAGCCGTTGGCGCGCAGCACCCGCTGCGAGGCCAGGTTGTCCATCCGGGTGTGCGCCTCCGCGCGGTGCAGCCCGAGCTCCTCGGTCATCACGGTGAGTATCCGGCTCACCGCCCGGGTCGCGTGCCCCCGGCCGCTGGAGGCCGAGGCGACCCAGTAGCCCAGGAAGCCCTTCCGGAAGGGGGCGCGCAGGATCGTGCTCACGGTCACCTGACCGACGACCTCGCCGTCCGCGAGGATGACCGCCGGCCAGCGCTCGCCCCGGTCGTGCTCACCGAGCAGCGTCTCGATGCGCCGGCGCTGCCCGGCCTCGGTGTAGAACTCGTCCGGCTGGGCCGGTTCCCGGGTGGCGTTCGCCTGCCTGTCGCGGGCGCGGTGCGCCGCGATCACCCCGGCGTCGTCCACCCGGATGAGCCGGATCGTGGTCTCCTCGTCCGCCATGTGGCCGTTCCTCCGCTTCTGTACCGTCCGCACTGCCGGGCGATCGTAACCCCGCCGGCGCCGTGCGGCAGGCCGGGAAAGTGACGGCTGGACCGGTTCACGCCGTCTCCCTAGCATTGGCCCGTGCGGCTGAACGTCCTCGGTCCCATGGAACTCGTCGTGGCCGGGCAGGCCGTGCCGGCCGGACCGCCCAAGCAGCGGGCGCTCCTGGCCCTCCTCGTGATGAACGCCGATCGAGTGCTCCCCGCGGACGTGCTGACCGACCGGCTCTGGGGCGGCAGCCCGCCCGCGAGCGCGCAGGGCAGCCTTCAGGTGTACGTCTCGAATCTGCGCCGCCGCCTGGAGCCCGGCAGGAAGGCCGGGGCGCCGGCCACGGTCCTGGTAAGCGCGGCGGACGGATACGGCCTGATGACCGGCGGGATCGGCCTCGACACGCGGGACTTCGACGTGCTCGTGTCCACGGGGTCGGGACACCTCGGTAAGGGACGGCACGAGCAGGCGGCGGCCGTGCTCACCGAGGCGCTCGCCCTGTGGCGGGGCGACGCGTACGCGGACGCGCGGTCCGAGGAGTGGGCGCGGCCGGAGATCGCCCGCCTGGAGCAGCTCCGCCTCGACGCGGTCGAAGGGCTGGCGGAGGCGCTGCTGGGGCTGGGGCGCCACACGGACGTGGTCGCGCGGCTCGAACCGTTCGTGCACGACCACCCGCTGCGGGAGCGGGCCTGGGAGCTGCTCGCGCTGGCGCACTATCGGTCGGGCCGCCAGGCGGCGGCGCTGGCGTGCCTGCGCAGGGTGCGCGAGGTGCTGGCGGGCGAGCTGGGCATCGATCCGGGGCCCCGGCTGCGCGAGCTGGAGACCGCCGTGCTGCGCCAGGACGCCGCGCTGACCGCGGTGACCTCGCTGACCGCGGCGGCGAGACCCGCCGCGCCGCCGCCGGGACGGTCCGACTCCGGACGGTCCGACTCCGGACGACGTGACCCGGGACGACGCGACCCGGGGCGACGCGCGGACGACGGGCCGTTCGTGGGACGCGAGAGCGCGCTGGAGTTCCTGGCCGGCGCCGTGACGGCGGCGTCCACGGCCCGGCAGGTCGTGCTCGTGGACGGTGAGCCGGGGGTCGGCAAGACCCGCCTGCTCAGGAGGTTCCGCGCGACGGCCGGCGTCCCGGTGGGATGGGGGTCGAGCCCCGACCACGAGACGGCGCCCGCCCTGTGGCCGTGGGAGCAGGTGCTGCGCGACCTCGCGGACGCGGCGCCCGGCGCCGTCCTGCCCGAGGAGGTCCGCACGTTCCTGTCGGGCGGCGCGGCGGCGATCCCGGCGTACGACGCGCAGGGGGCGCGACTGCGGTTCTTCGAGGCGGTGGGGACGTTCCTGGCCGATCTCGGCCCGGTGGCCGTCGTGCTGGAGGACGTCCACGCGGCCGACGACGCGACGCTGCGCCTGCTGGTCCACGTCGCGTCCACCGCGCGGCCGGGCCTGCTGGTGGTGGCCAGCTTCCGGCGGCACGAGGCGTCGGCGCTGACCGCCACCCTGTCGGCGCTGTCCCGGCTCGGCGCGCGCCGGCTGGGGCTCGACGGGCTCGCGGTCGAGGAGGTACGCGCGCTGGTGCGGGAGCTGTCCGGCCGCGACCCCGGCAGCCGGAAGGCCGAGGAGCTGCGCGGCCGCACCGGGGGAAACCCGTTCTTCCTCGCCGAGCTGGCCCGGGCGGGTGAGGAGCTGCCGCAGGGCGTGCTCGACGTCGTGCTGCACCGGGTGGCCGGGCTGGGGGAGGAGACGGCCGCCCTGCTGGAGCTGGCCGCGGTCGCGGGCGACGAGTTCGAGGCGCGGGTCGTGGCCGAGGTCTCCGGGCGCGACCTGGGTGACCTGGTGCCGTCGCTGGAGGCGGCGCTGGCGGCCGGTCTGATCCGCGAGTCGGGCGCCAGGCTGGGCGGGTACGCGTTCGCGCACGCCCTGGTGACCGACGCGTTGCTGTCGCGCCGCTCCCGGCTGTGGCGGGCGGGCGTGCACGCGCGGCTGGCCGGCGTGCTCACCCATGAGTACGGAGACCGGGACGACCAGGCGGCGGCCATCGCGCGGCACTGGCTGGCGGCGGCCGAGCTGGGCCCGGAGCCGGCCCGCATGGCGATGGACTACGCCGCCCGGGCCGCGCGGGCGGCCATGCGCAGGCACGCGCTCGACGACGCGGCCACCTCATGGCAGGAGGCGCTGGCGGCGGCCGAGCTCGCCGGGGCGGAGGCGGCCGAGCGGTTCGAGCTCGCGGTCGGCCTGGCGGACAGCCGCTACGCCGCCGGGCGGTACGACGAGGGTTATGAGGCGATCGAACAGGCGCTGGCCCTCGCCGGAGACGACCTGGAGCGGGCCGTCAGGGCCGCCGACATCGCGATGGGGCATGGCATCTGGGTCCCCTTCCGGCACAGCCTCGACGTGCGCGTCCTGCGGCAGTCGATGGACCGCGCCGTGCGCGAGCTGCCGCGAGACGCCTCCGCCTGGGCGTCCGCGCAGGCCGTGCGGGCCGTCGTGCTGGCCCAGACCGGCGGTGAGGACCAGGTCGAGCGGGTCTCGTCGCAGGCCGTTGCGGCGGCCGAGCGGCTGGGCGACCCCGCGCTGCTGCGGCGCGTGCTCCATCTGCGGCTACTCGCCATGCAGGGGCAGGACTTCATCGACCAACTGGCCGAGACCGCGCAGCGCCTGCTGGCGCAGCCGGATCTGTCGTCCCAGCTCACCGCGGTCGCGCAGCTCCACCTCGTCGCTCATCTCGTCGAGTACGGCCGGGTGGCGGAGGCGCGCGAGTTGCTGACGGAGACCGACGCCCTGCTGCGCGACCTGCACAACCCGACGCTGGCGCTGCAGGCGGCGATCGCGCACGTGGGGCTCGACCTGTTCCAGGGCGTGCCGGAGCCGACCCGCCACGTCGAGCGGGCCGGGGCGACGTCGTCCTTCTCCGACCTCGCGTACTTCGAGGTGGGCATGCTCGCCGTACGGGCCGAGACGCTCCTCCAGGAGGACCGTCTCAGCGCGGAGGTGGAACAGATCGAGGAGATGTTCCGGCGTACGGGCCTGGCGGGGCTCGCCTACGTCCTGGCGTACGCGCTGGCGGACCTGGGCGAGCGTGAGCGCGCGCTGCGGCTGCTGCGTGAGACCCCTCTCCCGCCGCGCGACTACCACTGGGCGATGGCCACCATGTGTCGGCTGCACGCGGCGATCCGGCTGGGTGAGCTGGACGTCGTGCGGGAGGTCTACGACGCGTTCCGTCCCTTCGCCGGCCTGCTGCACGTCAACGGCACCTGCACCACCGTCGACGGGGCGTACGACGGCCACCTGGGCGAGGCGCTGCTGGCGCTGGGAGACCACGCGGGAGCGCGGGCCCATCTGCGGGAGGCGGTGCGCCTCCTGGAGGAGGCGGGCGCCGGCTACTGGCTGACAAGGGCCCGACAAGCCCTCGACAAGTGCTCATAAGGGCAGGAAACACACGCTGTTCCCCACACACGTGAGGGAGCAGATGATCACACAAGAACACCTCGCCGGCTTCCTGCTGATGCACGCCGGCTTCCGGGCGGAGTTCGGCCGCCTGGCCGAGGCGTGCCGCGGCCCCAGGGACGGCGAGCACGAGGAACTCCTGGAGGAGCAGCTCGCGCTCGTGCTGGAGATGCTCCACGCCCACCACACCCACGAGGACGCCACGCTGTGGCCCACGCTCGTCGCCCACGCCCCGGAGGCGGCGGACGTGCTGGCCGAGCTGGAGTCCGAGCACGCGGTGCTCGACCCGCTCGTGGCGGCCGCCGCCGACCGCGCGGTGCCCCTGCCGGAGCGCGCTCCCGCGCTGCGGCGGCTGCACGAGCTGGTCAACGAGCACCTCGACCACGAGGAGCGCACGGCCGTGCCGCTGATGCTCCGGCACCTCACACCCGACGACATCGAGGCGGACAGGCGCAAGGCGACGGCCGACTTCGGCCGCCGCAGGATCCCCGTCATCTTCGGCTGGCTCGCCTCCAGCGCCGGCCCCGCCCTGCTCACGGCCGCGTTCGCGGACCTGCCGGTCGTGGCCCGGCTGATGTTCCGCCTGTTCTGGTGGCCCGCCTACCAGCGGCGGTTCGCCCGGCTGTACGGCGCCTCCGTCTCGCTGCCCGCACCCCTGGAGTCATGATGACCACCCTGATCAACGCGACCACCCCGGCCACCCCGACCGCCCTGACCACCCTGACCACCCCGGCCGCCTGGCCGTGCGAGGCGGCCGAGCTGTTCGACCGCGCCGTCGTCTGCGAGTACGCCTCGCTCACCCGCGACGGACGGCCCGTCACCTGGCCGGTCACGCCGTACGCCGGCCGGGGCGGCACGCTCGACGTGAGCACCGGCCTCACCTATCCCGACAAGGCGGAGCGGGCCCGCCGCGACCCGCGCGTCGCGCTGCTGTACTCCTCCGCCGAAGGCACCGGCCTCGACCGGCCGCCCGTCGTCCTCGTGCAGGGCCGGGCCGCCGTACGCGACGCCGATCTGCAGGCCAACACCGACAGGTACGTACGGGAGTCCCTGGCCAGGACGGGCTCCGGGTTCGCCGGGATGCCGTGGTTCCTGACGAAGCGGCTGGGGTGGTACTTCGCCCGCATCTATGTGGAGGTGACCCCCGAGCGGATCGTCTGGTGGCCCGAGGGCGACCTGTCCGGGACACCGAAGGTGTGGACCCGGCCCGGTGAGGCGGTCGCGCCCGTCTCCGACCCCGCTCCGAACGGCCCCCGGCTGCCGAGCCGGTCCGTCGCGCCGGCGGACTGGCGGCCCTTCGCCGGCCGCGCGGCCCGTCTGGGCGATCCCGTCGTCACCATGGTCGACGCCGGCGGCATGCCGCTGGCCGTGCGCACCCGCTCGGCCGTACGCACCGAGGCGGGCTTCGACCTGCTGCTGCCCGCGGGCGTCGAGGCCGTCGCGGGGCCGGTGTGCCTCACCTTCCATCGGCACGGCCCGAAGATGGAGTGGCAGGAGAACGTGGTGCTCGTCGGGACCGCGACGGGGGAGGGCGACCGGCTGGCCGTACGGGTCGAGCGGGCCCTGAACGACTGGAGCCTCGCCGGGAGCGGCCGCGAGCGGTTCCGGTCGTTCCTCGGCCAGGGCAGGGTGCTCAGCAAGCGCCTGCGCGCCGAGGCCGGGCGCCGGGGCCAGCCCGTGCCCGTCGTCCGCCGCCCCCGCACCTGATCGACCATGCGGCAGCATGGTGGGATGGCGAAGGGATCACCGCTGTGGCGCGACCGGGATTTCACCGTGTTCTGGGCGTCCCAGACGCTGTCGGTCGCCGGTGACTCCTTCGCCCTCATCGCCGTCCCGCTGCTCGTGCTGCACGTGACCGGGTCGGTCGCGCAGATGGGCCTGCTGACCGGCCTGGCGAGCGCCGCGTCGGTCGCGGCGGGGGTCTTCGCCGGGGTCCTGGTCGACCGGCTCGACCGCAGGCGCCTGCTGATCTGGTGTGACGTGGCGAGGATGGCGTTGTACGGCGTCGTCCCGGTCGCCTGGGCCTTCGGCCCGAAGATCTGGCTGCTCTACGTGGTCCTGCCGCTCAGCGAGGCGATCGGCATGGTCTTCCAGGTCGCGTACGTCACGGCGGTGCGGGGCCTGGTCGACGCGGACCGGATCACCGAGGCCAACGGGCGGCTGTACGCCACCGCCGCCGCGGCGGGAATCGGCGGGCCGCTGCTGGCCGGGGTGGTGGCGGGCTGGTTCGGGCCCACGGCCGCCGTCGCGATCAACGCGGCCAGCTTCGGGGTCTCCGCGCTGGGCGTCCTGCTGATCCGGCTCAGGCGGCAGCCGGCGCCCCCGCCCTCGGCGAAGGAGGCACGGGGGCCCTGGCACGAGCTGCTCGCCGGAGCCCGTTTCCTGTGGCGGCAGCCGGTGCTGCGTGCCCTGACCGTCCTGCTGTCGTTCTTCATCTTCCTGACCCTCGGGCTGACCGACGTGCTGATCTATCACCTCAAGCACGACCTCGGCCAGTCCGACGGCGCCGTGGGGGTGGTGCTCGCGGCCGCCGCGCTGGGCACCGTCGCCGGCTCGCTCCTCGTCGGTCCCGTACGCCGCCGGCTGGGGTTCGGCGCGTCCTGGATCGGGGCGATCGCGGTCGCCGGGCTCGCCATCGTGGGGCTCGGCGTGTCCACCGGTGTCCCCGTGGCCGGGGCGGCGGCCGCCGCCTACCTCGCCTGCGTCAGCGTGGCCGGGATCTGCTCGATGTCGCTGCGCCAGCAGGTCACCCCCGACCACCTGCTGGGCAGGGTCACCTCGGCCTTCTGGACGATCCACTTCTCGCTGGGCCCGGCGGGGGCGGCCGTGCTGACCTGGGGCGCGCAGAGTCACGGCGTCGAGGTGGTCTGCCTGCTGGCGGGGGCGGCCTGCCTGCTGATCGCGTTCGCCGCGTTCTTCACGCCCATCCGCCAGCAGAACCCGGAGCTGTCCGGCGCCACCGGCTGACGGCTCACGTCCCGCGGCCCGGCCTGACCCCGCCCCTCAGCGGCCCGGCCCGGACGGCTCCCGGTCGACCAGGCGGCGAACCAGGTCCACCGCGCTCGCGAGCGTCTCCCGCTCGGAGGGGGACAGCGTGTCCTCGATCGCCTCGGCGAGCCAGTCGGCCCGCCGGGTGCGCACCTGTTCCAGGGCGTCGAGCCCGGCGGTGGTCAGCGAGACGGGGGCCTTTCGGCCGTCGACGGGATGGGTGCCGCGTTCGGCGAGCCCCTGGTCGATCAGCTGGCCGACGGTGCGCGCCATCGACTGCGGGCGCACCCCCCGGGCGGCGGCGAGGTCACTGGTGGTCATCGGGCCCTGCCGGCCGAGTAGACCGATCACCGCGATGATCCCCGGAGGCATCGGGTCGTCCTCGCGCACCCGCCTCACCAGTTGCCCGACCACGAGCCGCAGCTCGGCGGCGACCTCGGACGCGTCCCTCATGGGGCTCAGCGTAACCGAACTGTACAGCCTTGCTGGCAATATATTCAGCATGACTGTACAGTTCAGCTGTCTATCTCTGGCCGGCTGACTATCCCTGAAGGAGCTCACATGCCCGTCACGCTGCTCGACGACCGCACGGCCGTCGTCCTGATCGACCTGCAGAAGGGGATCACCGCCCTGCCCACCGCGCATCCGGCGGCCGAGGTCGTCGCCAACGCCGCCCGGCTCGCGGGGGCCGCCCGCGAGCGCGGCCTTCCGGTCGTACGGGTGCGGGTGGCGTTCTCCCCCGACGGCGGTGACGTGCTGCGGGCCCGGACGGACGCGCCCGGGCCCGCGATCGCGCCCGCCCCGGACTTCGCCGAGTACGACGAGCGCGTGCCGGACGGGCCGACCGACATCGCGATCACCAAGCGCGGCTGGGACGCCTTCCACGGCACCGAACTCGACCTGCAACTGCGCCGCCGGAAGATCACGGGGATCGTGCTGGCGGGGATCTCCACCAGCATCGGCGTGGAGTCCACCGCGCGCGGCGCCCGGGAGCGGGGCTACGAGATCGCGGTGGCCTCCGACGCGGTCACCGACCTGGTCGTCTCGGCCCACGAGAACGCTCTCGGGGTGATCCTGCCGAGGATCGCGCAGATCGACACGACCGAGTCGATCCTGGCCGCCTTCGCCTGAACAGCCTCAGCGGCCTGACCCTTCAGCGAGCGGCGCCGAAGGCGGAGGCCAGGGCCGTACGCAGGGTGTCGTGCTCCTTCGCGTCGGGCCGGAGGGAGTCCGACGCCCAGGCCACGTAGCAGTCGGGGCGCAGGAGCACAGCGGTGGGGGCACTGCGCAGCTCGGTGGGGGGGCCGTCCTGGCTCGTCTTGGCGGTGACGAGGTCCACGCGGTCGCGCCGGCCGTCGAGAGCCCCGGCGAGCGCGGCGTCCGGCGTGAGGTCGATGAGGAGCGGCCGGGCGGTTCTGGTCAGCTCGGCCAGCCGCACGGAGCCGGTCGCTGTCTCCAGCACCAGGTCGGGGGCGGGGCGCCCGGTGAGGGGGTGGGTCCCTTCGAGGTCATATCTGATGTCCGCCCCGGACATCATGTCCGCGATGTGCTTGGTGGTCCGCTCGTCGCCCAGCAGCTCGGTGAACAGCGCGCGCAGCGCCGTGACCTCAGGCCCGGGGGCGATGAGCGCCGACTGCGCTTGCGTGTGCATGACCACGCGCTCCGCGGCGGGGCGCCGCTCGGTCTCGTACGTGTCGAGCAGTCCGGGCGGGGCCCAGCCGTGGATCTCCGCCGCCAGCTTCCAGCCCAGGTTGATCGCGTCCTGGAGGCCCAGGTTGAGGCCGGGGCCGCCGATCGCGCTGTGCACGTGCGCGGCGTCGCCCAGCAGCAGCACCCGGCCGTCGCGGAAGCGCTCGGCCAGGCGGGTGTTGCCGCCGCTCACGCGGCGCAACTGGTGCGGGCCGGGGCCCTCGGGCGGGCCGAACGGCAGGTCGACGCCGAGCACGCGGCGCACGCTGTCTCTCAGCTCGTCCAGGCTCATCGGCTGGTCGCCGCCGTCCTGGTTCCACTCGGTGGCGTGCACGAGCGTTCCGGTGGGGAACGGCGCGTACACGAACAGCCCGTGGTCGGTGCGGTGGTGCATGAACGGGGGGATCGGCCCGTAGCCGGGCACGTTCAGCCCGCCGGTGACCGGGTCGATCAGCTCGGCGGGGACGGTGACGTGCGCGCCGCGGGAGACCGAGCCGTCCCTGGTCACTCCGGGGAAGCCGATGTCGCACAGCTTGCGGGTGATGCTGCGCCCGCCGTCCGCGCCGACGAAGTGGCGGGTGCGCAGCCGATAGGAGCCCTCGGGACCGGCGATCTCCGCGTCGACGCCGTCCTCGTCCTGGGAGAGGCCGGTCAGCTCGTGTCCCCGGCGGATCTCCACGCCGAGTTCGAGGGCGCGCTCCGCAAGCACCTGCTCGATCCGGTGCTGCGGCACCGGCAGGCCGTACATCGGGTTGTCGTCGAGCCTGCTCAGGTCGAGGGGCATCGCACCGAACACGAAGGCCGGGCTCGGCCGGGGCGGCTCGGCGCCGCCGCTGAGGCGTTCGTAGAGCCCACGGCGGTCGAGTGCGCGTACGACCTGGCCGACGAGTCCGTTGGCCCGGTTCTCCTTGGTCTGCCCGTTCAGGCGTTCCAGCACGATCGGCCGCACTCCGGCCAGGCTCAGCTCGCAGGCGAGCATCAGCCCGTTCGGTCCGGCTCCGGCGATCACGACGTCGGCGGTCATGGCGGTCCTCCTTGGGGATTCGGCGGGCATGGCGAATGAAGGCGTGGCGAAGGGAAGGCGTGGCGGGTGGAAGGCGTGGCGGGTGGAAGGCAGGGCGGGTGGAAGGCAGGGCGAATTCGCGGCATGGCGAACGACGGGACGGCGTGGTCGCCTACGGCGCCCCGCGTCAGTCAGGGCGTGAAAGGCCGAGCGGCGGGCCGGCGTGGCACGTCACTTCGCGAGTGGGGGAAAGCCCCCGCGGGGGCGTCCTTCTGTCAGGGCCGCGCTTCTGTCAGGGCTCGGGCAGCCCGGCGGACAGCCGGTCGAGCGCGTCCTCGATGAGTGGTTTGACGGGCACGGGCGGGTCGCTCCGCAACCAATGGTCCATCGCCACCCTGATCGCGGCCCCGGCCGCGCCCGCCACCAGGCGCGGGTAGAGGTCGCGGGCGACGTCGGTGCCGGTCCGCTCGGCGATGGCCGCCGCCAGCTCGTCCTCGGCGATGGCGTCGGCCTTGAGCATCTCGCCCTGCAGCGAGGGCTCGCTGATCATGAGCCGGATGCCGGTCTGCCACTGCTGGTCCGGCTGCCTGGCGTCGTACTCCGCACCCATCGCGAGCTGGGTGACTACGGCGATCTTGATGGCCTCCCACAGGGACTCCGACGCCGGACGGCGGCGCAGCTCCTGTGCGATCAGGCGGGCGCGGTCGAGGTGCCTGGCGGCAATCGCCTCGCCCTTGCTGGAGAAGTAGTTGTTGAAGGTCCGCGGAGCCACGCGGGCCTCCGCGGCGATGTCCTCCACGCGTACGTTCTCCAGTCCGCGCTCCACGGCGAGCCGGATCGCCGCCCAGCTCAACGCGATGCGCGTCTCCTGTTTCTTGCGCTCGCGCAGCCCCGGACGCTCGCCTTCCCTGCTCACAGGACCACCATACAACTACTTGCGTACAACGCAAAGATGCGTGAGACGTAAATTTGCGCGAGCCGCACTTTGTGCCGAGGGATGCTTCAGTCGCGGGCGCCGGTCAGGCGGATGAACTCCTCCAGGGAGAACCGGCCGTCGGCGTCCACGTCGGCGTCCCGGTCGAGCGCGCCGATCGCCTCCGGCGGCAGGGCGGGAAAGTGTGACCGCAGCTCCGCCTCGGTGATGAAGCCGTCGCCGTCGCCGTCGATCGCGTCGAATTCACGCTTGAGGGTCTCGAACCGCTCGTGGCTGAGTTCGTGAGTCACAACGACCTGCCTTCGCACCGGGGGACGACACCAGACAACCTATGCCGTACGGCGCAAAAGTTCGATGGCGGGCCAGGTTCGCCACCAGCGGCCTCAGCGGCTCACGGCGATCTCCCGCTCCACGTGCGACAGCTTCTCGGGATTGCGCACGTGGTAGACGCCGGTGACGTAGCCGTTCTCGATCCGCATCGCCAGCACGCCGTCGATCTCCCCGTCGACTCGGACGAGCAGCCCAGGGCCGCCGTTGATCTGCACCACTTCGACCGACCTTACGGCGTCGCGCCGCCACCAGCGGACGGCCAGCAGGCGAGCCACCTGGCGGACCCCCACGATGGGCTGAAGCAGGGCGTGTCTGATGCCGCCGCCGTCGCTCAGGGCGACGACGTCCGGGGCGAGGATGTCGAGCAGGCTCTGCAGGTCGCCGGTCTCCACCGCTCGCTGGAAGGCGTGGAGTGCGGCTTGGGTCTCGGCCGGTGAGGCCATGCCGCGTGGCCGGCGCACGGCGACGTGTGCGCGTGCCCGGTGGGCGATCTGGCGGACCGCGGCCTGGCTCTTGCCGACGGCCTCGGCGATCTCGTCGTAGTCCAGGTCGAACACCTCACGCAGCACGAACACCGCTCGCTCGGTCGGTGACAGCGTCTCCAGCACCAGCAGCATCGCCATCGAGACACTGTCGGCCAGCTCGACGTCCTCGGCCACGTCGGGCGCGGTCAGCAGCGGCTCGGGCAGCCACGGGCCGACGTAGGACTCCCTGCGCCGCCCGAGCGCACGCAGCCGGTCAAGCGCCTGCCGAGTGACGATCCGCACCAGAAAGGCGCGCTTGTCCCGCACGGTGTCCAGGTCGACGCTCGCCCATCGGAGCCAGGTCTCCTGCAACACGTCCTCGGCGTCGGCGGCCGAACCGAGCATCTCGTAGGCGACGGTGAACAGCAGGTTGCGGTGGGCGACGAACGCCTCCGTGGCCGACTCCACGGCGTCCAAGGCGTCCTGGGTGTCGAAGGTGTCCGCGGTGTCGGCGGGGTCGGCGGGGTCGGCGCGATCGCGTGGCGCGGCTGTGTATGCGGATCGATCGCCTCGCTCGCTCATGCCGTGGCTTCTCCTGTCCGCTTCCATCCCTGCCACACGCACAGGACGCCGGTGTCCGCCGGTTTGTGACACCCATGATCGGTGGTTCACGTCACACGAGCGCGTTGTCACAGGGGCCGGAGCGCCGGCGTCTCGTGTTCGTCAGGACGCCGCGCGAACGATCGGGCGGCACGCGACACCACGAATGGTGATCGAGAGAAGGGAAGGCATCGCCATGCCCGCACCCACGACGAGCATCGGCAAATTCGCAGTGGCGGGAGCGACCGGGCGGCTGGGACGCCACGTCGTCGACGTCCTCGCTGAACGGGGCTACCAGGTCGTTCCGATGTCCCGAGCCACCGGCGTGGACGTCGTCACCGGTGAAGGCCTCGCCGAGGCGATCACGGGGGTCGACGTCATCGTCGACGTCGCGTCGTGGCATGCCTCCGAGCAGGAGGCGGCGACGGAGTTCTTCCGCACCTCGACCCGCAACCTGCACGAGACCGGCCGGAAGGCGGGAGCCGGCCGGATCGTCATCGCCTCCATCATTGGCGTGGACAAGGCCACCGCCGGTTTCGGCGTCGCCAAGCAGGTGCACGAGGAGCTCAACCTGTCCGGCCCGCTGCCCGCTCGCATCCTGCGGGCCGCGCAGTTCCACGAATTCGTCGGTCAGCTCCTGGACTGGCAGCAGGGCGAGGTCGCCTACGTCCCGAAGTGGCCCAGCCAGCTCGTGGCCTGCCGTACGGTGGCCGAGGCGCTGGTCGACCTGGCCACCGACCCCGGCGCGCCCGCCCAGCCCGCTTCCGGAACGCCGATCCCCGAGATCGCCGGGCCGCGCAAGGAGATCATTTCCGAGGCGGCCGGGCTTCTCGGCGCCCGCCGGGGCATCAAGGTCGTCGGCGTCGACGACCCCGGCCTGCCCGATGCCGAATACGCCGCCGGCGGCGGCCTCCTGCCCGGCCCGCACGCCAGGCTCGCCGGCCCCACCTTCCAGGAATGGCTCGCCACCCAGCCCTGACACGGACGGAGCCGGCCGGGCCGGGCATCCTGTGGTTCCCTGGCAGTCATCCCGCCCGCGAGGGTCAGGTCGTGGCGCGGACCACCAGGCGCGTGGGGAGGACGACGGAGCTGGTGTGGCGGCCGTCGAGGCGGGACAGGAGCAGTCGCGCCAGGGCCAGGGCCTGGTCCGCGACGGGCACCCGGACGGTGGTGAGCGCCGGGGTCGTGCAGGAGGCGGCGTGGATGTCGCCGAAGCCGACGACCGCCAGGTCTTCCGGCACCCGCAGTCCTTCTTCACGCGCCGCTCGCATCGCGCCGATCGCCAGCTCGTCCGAGGTGGCGAACAGGGCATCCAGGTCCTGGCCGCCAGACAGCAGCTCGCGGGCCGCGGCGGCGCCCGATCCGCTGTCCAGACCGGCGGGCGCGATCACCGGTCGCAGCCCGTCCTCGTGGAGCGTGGCCAGGTGCCCGGCGAGGCGGTCCTGTACGGCGACGAGGTCAAGGGGGCCGCAGATCACCCCGATGCGGCGGCGGCCCCGGTCGAGAAGGTGCCGGGCGGCCTCCCTCGCACCGCCCCCGTTGTCCACGTCCACATGCGGCACGAGGGAGGCGATCGCGGGCTTGCCGAGCAGCACCACCGGCACCCCGGTGCGGGCGAGCCGCTCGGTGAGCGTGTCCGGGCCGTCCGGGGGAACGAGCACGACCCCGTCGACCTGCCGCGCCTCCACATGCCGGATGATGCGCCGATGGCTTTCGGGCGTGTCGGCGAGCATGAGGGTGATCTGCTTGCCGGCTCCTTCCAGGACGCTGGTGACGTACTGCACGACCGCGGAGGTCAGCGCCTCACCGCCGTGCCGGGGGACCGACAGGACGAGCGCGACCGAGTCGGTCCGCCGGGTGACGAGGCTCCTGGCGGCGGCGTTGGGCACGTAGCCCAGCTCCTGCACGGCGCGCAGCACCGTGGCGCGCACATCGGGGCTGACCCGCGCCTCGCCGTTCACCACCCGCGAGACCGTGGCCCGGGAGACGCGCGCGCGGGCGGCGACGGTCTCGAGAGTGGGCCGCTTCGGCCGCTCCGCGCCGAGTCCGTTGCGCTTGACGACGTCGCGATACCACAGCGCGCTGTCCTTGAGCAGCCGCCGCTGGGTGGTGAAGTCGACGTGGACGATGCCGAACTTGCGCCGGTAGCCGTCCGCCCATTCGACGCAGTCGAGCAGCGACCACAGCAGGTAGCCGCGGACCCGGGCGCCCTCGTCGATCGAGGTGCGCAGGGCCCGCAGGTGCTCCTCGACGAAGCTGATCCGGTCGACGTCGTGGATGCCGTCGCCGGTCACGACGTCCTCGAAGTCGGCGCCGTTCTCGGTGATCATCAGCTCGGTCTCGGGATACTCCTCGGACAGGCGCCGCAGGAGCAGGGACAGGCCGCTCGGCATGATGGGCCAGCCCATCGCGGTGACGGCCGTCGGCACACTGCAGAACAGGACGCCCTCGCTGCCCGGGAAGGCCGGGTCGGCCGGGGCGCTGGGCTGGGCCTGCACCGCGATGGGCGTGTAGTAGTTGACCCCGAGCAGGTCGACGGGCCGCCCGATGACGTCGAGGTCCCCGTCGCGGATGTGGCCGAGCCCGGCGGTCCTCTCGATCAGGGGCAGCAGCTCGGCGGGGTAGCGGCCACGCAGCAGCGGCTCCAGGAACTGCCGGTTGTGCAGGGCGTCGATCCTCGCCACCGCCGCGGCGTCCTCGTCGGGGATGCCGGCGGACATGTCCCCGAGCTGCGCGGGGGTGAGGACAGGGGAGAGGTTCAGCACGACGCCGGCCCTCGCGGCGCCCTGCGCGCGCAGCGCCTCCAGGCCGAGCCCGTGCGCGAGCAGCATGTGGTGAGCGCTGACGAACGCGTCGGCCGCCGACCGTAGGCCGGGGGCGTGCACCCCCGAGCCGTAGCCGAGGAAGGCGGCGACCCACGGCTCGTTGAACGTGAACCAGGTGTCCACGC
Source organism: Microbispora bryophytorum (assembly GCF_006874465.1). Classification (GTDB taxonomy): domain Bacteria; phylum Actinomycetota; class Actinomycetes; order Streptosporangiales; family Streptosporangiaceae; genus Microbispora; species Microbispora bryophytorum. Next base: position 139,476 of record NZ_VIRL01000017.1, read on the forward strand.
GGTCGCCGATCCTGTCGTACACGACGCGGGCGTAGTCGGCGAAGTGGCGGGCCGTATCTCGCGAGGTCCACCCGCCGCCGTCCTGCAGCGCCTGCGGCAGGTCCCAGTGATACAGCGTCGCGTACGGCGCGATGCCCGCCTCCAGCAACTCGTCCACGAGCCTGTCGTAGAAGTCGAGCCCCGGGCCGTTGACGCGGCCGTGCCCCTCCGGCAGCACCCGCGGCCAGCTGACCGAGAACCGGTAGGCGGCGATGCCCAGGTCCTGCATCAGCCGGACGTCCTCCGGATGGCGCGCGTAGTGGTCGCAGGCCGGGTCGCCGTACTCCCCACCCGCGAAGGCGTCCCAGATGGAGGGGCCCCGGCCGTCGCGGTCGGTGGCGCCCTCGATCTGGAACGCGGACGTGGACACTCCCCAGACGAAACCCTCTGGGAACAACGCGGTGCGCATCTACGCGAAACCCCCGGTGACTCGGTGAGCGCTCAGTCTGCCGCGTCGCGTGCCGGACCCGCCACTCAGACGGCCGCCACTCAGTCGGCCGCCGCCGGTCCCGGCCGGGAGGAGCGCGAAGCCTCCAGTGAGCGGGCCGCGGCCTCCACCGTGTCGCCCGCGCCCACGGCGAAGTCCCGGAGCAGGCCCTCGAAGCACTGCTCGGCGAGCGAGGAAGGAAAGAAATACCCCCCGAGTTCGAGCGTGACGAGACCGTGCACACCGCACCACGCCTGGTGCGCGAGCAGCAGCGGCTCGGCGGGACGGAACCGCCCGCTCGCGAGGCACCGCCGGATCGCCGAAAGCGGCGCCTGCAACGCCTGAGCCCCCCACCGCTGATCGTCGGATGTGGGAGTGAAGCCGAGCATCGTGGCGTACAGGCTGGTGTTCGCGAGCGCGTTGCGCCGGTAGGCGCGGCACAGCGCCATGAGGTCCGTCACCGGATCGGCGGTCTCCTGCACGCCGGCCAGGGCCCGGCCGAGCCTGGCGTAGCTCTCCCGTACGACCTCTGTGACCAGCTCGTCCATGCCGCCGAAATGCGTGTAGACCGCCATGGTCGACACCCCGACCTCGGCGGCCAGCCTGCGGGTGGTGAGCGCCTGGCGGTCTTCGGCCTCCAGCAGCCGGGCGGCGGCCTGCGGCTGGACCGGCGGGTGGCTCATCCTGGCCGGGGTCGCGCCGCGGCTGGCCCGCCACCTGCATGTCGCCGGCCTGCTGGGGCGGTTCGAGGTGTGCGGCACGGCGGACGAGGCGGTCGCCCGGGTGCGAGAGCCGTACGGGGGCGAACGTGGCGAGCAGGGGTGAACGGCGGTGAACGGCGCTGAACGGCGCTGAACGGCGGTGAACGGCGGTGAACGTGGTGAGACGCGCCCGAGGCGCGGCGAAGGCGGGGTCGGGGCGGGTCGTCGGCACATAATGAAGGGCGATGGATACGGACAGTGACCAGCGCGCCGATCGGGGGATCGACGTCAGCGTCGTCGTCCCGGCGTACAACCGCCGGGCGTCACTCGACCGTTGCCTCACCTCGCTGCTCGTGCAGCGAGTCGCCAAGGAGATCATTGTGGTCGACGGCGGCTCGCGGGACGGAACCCGCGCGCTGCTCCGCCTCTACGCCGCGCACCACCCCCGGCTGATCACCGTGATCCGGGACGCCCAGCCCGGCACGCCCGGCGGCGCCCGCAACCGCGGACTGGAACGAGCCGCCGGCAGATACGTCTTCTTCTGCGACGCGGGGGACCACCTCGCCCCCGACGCGCTGGCCCGCCTAGTCGCCGCGGCCGACGTGAACGGCGCCGACGTCGTTGTGGGGAAGGTCTCCGGGGCGCGCCGGGGATTGCGGGACAGCGCCGACAGGGCCTCCTTAGCGGCCGCCTACGACGATCTGTCCTGCTTCAAGCTCTTCCGCCGGGATTTCCTGGCACGGCACGCCATCCACTTCGACGAGACGCAGCGGCGCGGCGCGGACATGACCTTCACCGTCCACGCGTACTGCCACGCGCGGGTGATCTCGGTGGTCGCGGACGGGGACTGCTACCACGCGGAGGGCGGGGGCGAGGCGTCCACGCGGGATCCGCTCGGCTGGCTGCGCGTGGTCCGCACGCCCATCGAGGTCATGACGCGGCACGTGCCGCCCGGCGCGCTGCGCGACCGCCTGCTCCTACGGCACATACGCCGCGACGTGCTGGCCCAGCTCGGGACGCCGTTCCTGGCGGCCTGCGAGGCCGAGCGCGAGAAGATCGCCGTAGAGGTGGCCGACATCTGCGGCCAATGGGTGACGCCGGGCGTGCGCGCGGGTCTCGACGGCGTGGACGCCGCTCGTGTCGCCGCGCTCGACGACCCCGACCGGCTCGTACGGCTCGCGCTCGTCGAGGCGGCCCCGCTGCGGCACCGGCTGAATCGCGTCGAGTGGCGGGACGACCGCCTGGTGATCGAGGGGTGGGCCGCCCTCGTCGGCGCGGACGCCGGCGCGGACGGCGAATCGGACGACGCAGGTGCGAGCGGCGCGGCGCTGGCCTGCGCAGGTACGAACGGCGCAGGTACGAACGGCGCAGGGCTGGACGGCGCGGCGCTGACCGGCGCTGTCGGCCTGGTGGTGCGCGAACGCATGTCGCGTGAGGAGCGGGTGCCCTTCGTGACCCGCGGCGCGGCCGGATCCTTCACCGCCGTGCTCGACGTGGCCGCGCTGTCGCCCGGAGTGTGGGACGTCCACGTGGTCGTCGAGTGCGAGGGCGCGCGGAGGCTCGCCCGGCTGGGCTCCCGCCGCGACCCCGGAGCCGGCGTTCCGTCCGCTCATCTGGTGGGCGGGGTCGTCGCGGTGCCCTTCCTCACCCGGTCGCACGGCCACCTGGGCCTCGACGTCGGGGGGCACGTCGTCCGGGTCCCCGCCGTCGTACGGCTGTCGCGGGCGTGGTGGCGGGGCAGACGGCTGCGGGTCGAGGGACAGGCGCTGATGGGCGAGGAGGACGCCGCCGCGGCCGTACGGCACCTGATCTGGCGCGAGCGGGCGTCGGGGCGGGAACACCGCGAACGGGCGGTGGCTGTCGGGCCACGGGAGTTCGCGGCCGAGACGGCCGGCCTGCGGCCCGGCACCTGGGACGCCTACCTCGAACTCGCCCTCGGTGGTCCTCCGGTGCGCTTCCCGGTCAAGGTCGCCGACGCGGACGCGCTGGGCCGGCCGCTGCGGTGGTGGTGCGGCGCGCTGAGATGGGGAGGGGCGCAGTGGACCGTCCGGCCGTACGCCACGGCGGTCAACCGGCGGCTCAGCGTGTCGGTGCGGGTGGCGACCCCGTTGACCGTGGTCAGGCGGATGGTCAGGCTCCTGCGCCGGCACTAATTGCGAATCATTTGCAACTACAACCTGGTGCTCTAAAGTGAGGGGAGATTCGCCCGTTTCGAAGGGGTTATAGCCGTGCACGTGCCCGATGGGTTCTTCGACGTCCCCGTGTCCGTCGGTGCCGGGGTCTTCGCGGCCGCCGGAGTGGCCGTCTGCCTTCGGGGCGCCAAACGGGAGCTCGACGACCGGACCGCCCCCATGGCGGGCCTGGTGGCCGCGTTCATCTTCGCGGCGCAGATGCTCAACTTCCCCGTGGCGGCCGGCACCAGCGGTCACCTGCTCGGCGGGGCCCTTGCGGCGATACTCGTCGGGCCGTACACCGCCGTGTTGTGCGTCGCGGTCGTGCTGCTCGTCCAGGGGTTCTTCTTCGCCGACGGCGGGCTGACCGCGCTGGGCGTCAACATCACGCTGATGGCGATCGTGACATCGGTCGTCGGCTGGGCGGTGTTCCGGCTGATCACCCGGGGCGCGCCACGCGGGCGGACGGCGCTGGTGGCCGCATCGTTCGTGGCGGCGCTGGTCTCCGTTCCGACGGCGGCGCTCGTGTTCACGGGCCTGTTCTGGCTCGGCGGCACCGCGCCGATCGAGGTGGGCTCCGTGGCCGCCGCGATGGGCGGTGTGCACCTGCTCATCGGGCTCGGCGAGGGCTTCATCACCGCGCTCACCGTGAGCAGCGTGCTGGCCGTGCGTCCCGATCTCGTGTACGGCGCGCGCGGGATGACCAGGACGCTGACGCTGCGCACCGCCGATGGGGATGTCCAGGTCGGGCCGGCGGCTCCGGAGGCTCCCTCGGCCGGGACCGGCCTGCGGGGTCTGCGTCCGGTCCTGGTGGGCGGCGCGCTCGTGGCCGTGCTGCTGGCCGGCGTCGTCTCGTTCTACGCCTCCAGCGCCCCCGACGGTCTGGAGAAGGTGGCGGCCGACAAGGGCCTGAGCGCGCAGGAGAAGCCGCACACGGCGGAGCACGGCCCGCTGTCCGGATACAGCATCAAGGGCGTGGAGAACCAGCGGCTGTCCGGCGGCCTGGCCGGTGTGGCGGGCGTCGCGCTGACGGTCGTGGCCGGAGGCGGTGTGTTCTACCTCATCCGCCGGCGCCGGCGGGCGACCGACGCGATGGCGCCCGCGAGCGCCCGGTGAGTGCGCCGATGAACCCCGCGATGACGGGCATCGCGCCGATGGGCACCGCGGCGATGAGCCCCGCGCCGATGAGGCCGTGATCGCCCTGTCCGCGTGCGGGGCGGGGCGGGTCGGCCATGATGAGACGGTGAGTGTGAAGTGAGCGGCGGGCACCATCATCCGATCTACCGGCCCGCCGACACGCCCGTCCACCGGCTGCCGCCCCAGTGCAAGCTGGCGGCGGTCGTCACGTTCGCGGTGTTCGTGGTCGCCACACCGCGCGAGCGCCTGTGGGCGTTCGCCGTCGACGCGCTGCTGCTGGCCGCCGTCGCGGCCGCCGCCCGGGTGCCGGCGGGCATGATCGTGCGGCGTATGGCGATCGAGGTGCCGTTCGTGCTGTTCGCGCTGGCGATTCCGCTGATCGGCACGGGTGAGCGGGTCCAGGTGCTCGGCCTGTCGTTGAGCGCCCCGGGTCTGTGGGCGGCCTGGAACATCCTGGCCAAGGCCTCACTGGGTGTGGTCGCCTCGATCCTGCTGGCGGCCACGACCGAGCCGCGCATGATGCTGCTCGGCGCCGAACGGCTGCGGTTGCCCCGGCTGCTCGTGCAGATCGCGACGTTCATGCTGCGCTATCTGGACGTGATCCTCGATCAGATGCGGCGCATGCGGATCGCCAGGGAGTCACGGGGCTTCGTCGCCCGTGACCTCAGGCAGGCCCCTGTGCTGGCGAAGTCGGCGGGAGCCCTGTTCATCCGCTCGTACGAGCGGGGGGAGCGGGTCCACCTCGCCATGCTGAGCCGCGGCTACATCGGTGAGATGCCGACGATTAGGGATATATCAGCGACTGGGCGAGACTGGGCGATGGCGGGCGTGCTGCCTTGCCTCGCCGCGGTGACGGCCCTACTGGCGTGGAGCACGACATGACCTCCGGCAGCCCCTCGCTCACGGTGAGCAGGCTCGCGTACGCCTACCCCGACGGGACGCAGGCGTTGTACGGAGTGGACCTGACGATCGAGCGGGGGGAGCGGGTCGCCCTGCTCGGCCCGAACGGCGCGGGCAAGACCACGCTCGTCATGCACCTCAACGGCATCCTCACGGCCGGGCACGGGACGGTGGAGGTGGCCGGGCTCCCCGTGCGCGCGGACACCCTGCGGGAGATCCGCCGCCGGGTCGGGCTGGTGTTCCAGGATCCGGACGACCAGCTCTTCATGCCGACCGTACGCGAGGACGTCGCCTTCGGCCCGGCCAACCTCGGGCTGCGCGGCGCGGAACTCGACCGCCGCGTGCGCGACGCGCTGGAACGGGTCGGCATGCTGGACGCGATCGACCGGCCGCCGCACCACCTGTCCTTCGGCCAGCGCCGGCGGGTGGCCGTGGCCACGGTGCTGGCGATGGAGCCGGAGATCCTCGTCCTCGACGAGCCGTCGTCCAATCTCGACCCGGCGTCCCGCCGCGAGCTGGCCGAAATCCTCAAAAGCCTGGACGTGACGGTGCTGATGGTCACCCACGACCTGCCGTACGCGCTGGAGTTGTGCGAGCGTTCGCTCATCATGTCCGAGGGGGTGATCGCCGCCGACGGGACGACGCACGCGCTGCTCGCAGACGAGCGGTTGCTCGCCGCACACCGGCTGGAACTCCCCTACGGCTTTGCCGTCCCTGCTCAGCCGGGGTGATGAATAAGTAAAGTGGGCCGGAGCTGAGGAGGTCCCGACGATGAAGCTGCGGCTCGCGCGCCAATCGCTTTCCAACGCCGTGGTGGTGGTGGCCGTGGAGGGGGAGCTCGACCTGTTCACCGCCCCGTTCCTGCGAGACGAGATACGGGACGCCATACGCGACGACGGCCCGAAGCTTGTGCTGGACCTCGCCGAGCTGTCGTTCATGGACTCCAGTGGGCTCAGCGTGCTCATCGAGGCCTGGCGGCTCGCCACGAGCGAGGGCGGCGGGGTGTGCCTCGCCTCACCGCAGCCTCCGGTGGCCCGCATCCTGCGCACGACCGGCCTGGACCGGCGGATCAAGGTCTACCCCGACGTCGATACCGCGATTTTGCAGCATCCCGAGTAGAACTTCATTCGGTTCGCGCGTTAAGGTCCGGCTATGGATCTGAACGGAGCAGCAGCAATCATCTCGGGCGGTGCCAGCGGCCTCGGTGAGGCATCGGCCCGCGAGCTGGCCCGTGTCGGTGCGACCGTGGTCGTGGCCGACCTGAACGTGGAGCGCGGCAAGGCGCTGGCCGACGAGATCGGCGGCGTGTTCGCCCACACCGACGTGTCCGACGAGGCGTCGGTGCAGGCCGCGGTGGAGGCCGCGGTGGCCACCGGCAAGCCGCTGCGCGCCGTGATCAGCAGCGCCGGCATCGGCTGGGCCCAGCGCACCGTCGGACGGGACGGCTCGCCGCACGACCTGGCGTCCTACCGCAAGGTGATCGACGTCAACCTGATCGGCACCTTCAACCTCATGCGCATCGGCGCGGCGGCCATGGCCAAGACCGAGCCGGTGGACGAGGACGGCGCCCGCGGCGTCGTCATCAACACCGCGTCGGTCGCCGGGATCGAGGGCCAGACGGGCCAGGTGGCGTACTCCGCGTCCAAGGGCGGCATCATCGGCATGACCCTTCCCGCCGCCCGCGACCTCGCGGCCATCGGCGTCCGCGTGCTGACCATCGCCCCGGGCATCATCGACACCCCGATCTACGGGAAGATCGGCGACAAGAACGCCGAGGAGTTCAAGGCCAAGCTCATCGGGCCGGTGGCGTTCCCCAAGCGGCTCGGCAAGGCCTCCGAGTTCGGCCACCTGGTGCGCACGCTGATCGAGAACGACTACATGAACGGCGAGGTCATCCGTTTCGACGGCGGCATCCGCTTCCAGCCCAAGTAAGCCGAGTGAGGTCAGGTGTCCGAGGTGAACTCCGGGACGGCCGCTGAGCCGGACGAGGTGCTCGTAGAGATCGTCGACGGCGGCGTGGCCGTCGTCACCATCAACCGGCCCAGGGCCAGGAACGCCGTGAACGGCGCGGTCGCGCGCGGGATCGCGGCCGCCCTGGACGAGCTGGACGAAAGCCCCGACGTGTCCGCGATCGTCCTCACCGGGGCCGGCGGCACGTTCTCGGCAGGCATGGACCTGAAGGGCTTTCTCACCGGGGACATGCCGGTGGTCGAGGGCCGGGGCTTCGGCGGTGTCACCGAGGCGCCGCCGAAGAAGCCGATCCTCGCCGCGGTCGAGGGGTACGCGCTGGCCGGCGGGTTCGAGCTGGCGCTGTCGTGCGACATCATCGTCGCCTCCGAGGAGGCCAAGTTCGGCCTGCCGGAGCCCAAACGCGGCCTGGTCGCCGGCGCGGGCGGGGTCATGCGGCTGCCGCGCCGGATCCCGTACCACGTCGCCATGGAGATCGCCCTCACCGGCGATCACTACCCGGCCGCCCGGCTGTACGAGCTGGGGTTGGTCAACCGGATCACGTACCCGGGCGAGGCGCTCAACGGCGCGCTCGAACTGGCCCGCACGATCGCCGCGAACGCGCCGCTGGCGCTCGCCGCGACCAAGCGGGTCATCGTCGAGTCGGCCGACTGGCCGCTCGACGAGATGTTCCGCAGGCAGGGTGAGATCGTGGGCCCGGTCTTCACCTCGAAGGACGCGATGGAGGGCGCCGCCGCCTTCGCCGAGAAGCGCGCCCCCGTCTGGAAGGGCGAGTAACCCTCGCCTCATAGGCGACCGGCGGCGCCCCGCGCAGGGCGATGGCGGTCGCCTTCCAGCCGGGGGTCAGAGCGGGTCGCCGAGGGGGCCGTGCTCCTCCTCCAGGACGTCGGCCCAGTGGGCGGCCCAGTCCGGCTGGGTGCCGTCCGCGTCGGTGAAGCCGTACTCCCGGTACAGCCCCCAGGTGGCCAGGGCGCGTCCGGTCTTGGCCATGACGCCGGGGTCGGCGGCCAGGGCGGCGACGGCCCGTCCCAGGTAGGCGGGGGTCTCCGAGTGGGCGAAGTGCGGATCCTCCGCCACCGCGTTACGCCAGTCGGCCTCGGTCACGCCGAAGTGGTCGAGCACGGCCTCCGAGCGAAGGAACCCCGGGGTGACGGCCACGGCCGCGACGCCGTACGGCTTGAGCTCCGCCGCCTGGGCGACGGCGAGGCGGATCACCGTGGACTTGGCGATGTCGTAGAAGAACGAGCCGCGATAGCGGGCGGTGTTGCCGTCGGTGACCTCCACGACCAGGCCGCTCCGGCGGGCCACCATCAGAGGCAGCGCGAACCGGCTCGTGACGATGTGGGTCTCCACCGCCCGGTGCAGCAGCCGCAGGCCGGTGTCGAGGTCCTGCTCCCACAGCGGGTGCTCCCAGTCGGTCAGCCCGTCGCCGCCCCACACCGAGTTGACCAGGACGTCGAGCCGCCCGTCCTGCTCGGCGGCGATCCGGTCGACCAGGGCGCGCACCTCCTCCGGGTCGCTGTGGTCGGTGCGTACGGCGATGCCGGTGCCGCCGGCCGCGGTGACCCGTGCGGCGGTCTCCTCGACGGTCTCCGGGCGGTCCAGGTCGGAGCGGCCGGCCGTGCTGCTGCGGCCGGTGACGTAGACCGTGGCGCCCGCGGCCCCGAGTTGGACGGCGATGCCACGCCCGCCGCCCCGCGTGCCTCCCGCGACCAGGGCGACCTTCCCGGCGAGCGGCTGTGTCTCGTTCACGACATCTCCTTCGAACGGGCATGAGGCGAGAGGAGGGCGGTGACCGCCCGCCGTAGCCGCTCCGGCAGCGTGTCCTGCCGGTCGAGCGCCCACGTCAGGCCGGTGCCGGCGATCAGCGCCTGGACGGATCCGGCCAGTGCGGCGGTGTCGGTGCCGATCCGCAGTTCTCCCTCGGTCACCGCCTCGTCGAGCAGGGCCAGGATCGCCCTTCGCTGCGTCTCGTGGATGACCAGGGCGTACTCGTGCAGCTGGGGATCGGTGAGATCCATGCACAGGAACGCCAGGTGATTGGCGAAGCGCTCCGGGGTGTCCATGAGGGCCATCGACTCCTCGGCCAGCGCCACCAGCGCCGCCAACGGGGAGGGACGTCCCTGTCGCAGCCGCTCGTGGTGGGCCTGCGCCTCGTGCGCGGACTGCCGCGCCAGCGCCACCAGCAGGCCGCGCTTGGACCCGAAACGCTGCACGAGAGTGCCGGGCACGAGCCCCACCTCGTCGGCGACCGCGGCGAGGGTCAGCCCGGTGGGCCCCACCCGGCCGATCACCTCGGCCGCCGCACGCAGGATCACCGAATCGTCCACTCCGCGGGGTCGTCCCGCCACCGGTTCCTCCTGTTTATAAATGACTTTTCATTTATTAATACAGCCGCTCCGCCTGTTGTCGCAAGTCGACCGGCATGATCCGGGTGGATCCGGGCAGTCCGCTCGTTTGTGAGCAGGACTGCGTACGGTGAAACCATGAGTGATTCCGGGCCCGGGCTTCCCCGGCCGGGCCGGTCGATGCGGGAGCGGACGTCCACGCTGCTCACCGGCGCCCTCGGCAGCGCGATCCTGATGATCGTGCTCGTGGCGGTGATGTGGGCGATCGAGATCGTCGACTACATGGAGGACGGGCGGCTCGACAGGTATGGCATCGTCGCCCACGAGCCTGACGGTCTGCCCGGGATCCTGTTCGCGCCGTTCCTGCACGCGGGGTTCGCCCATCTGATGGCGAACTCGGTGCCGCTGCTGATCCTGGGGTTCGTGGCCGCGATCAGGGGGATCGGCAGGTTCCTCGCGGCGAGCCTGGTCATCATCCTGGTCAGCGGGCTGGGCGTGTGGTTCACCAGCGCGCCGGACACGCTGACGATCGGCGCGAGCGGCCTCGTCTTCGGATATTTCGGTTATGTGGTGGCACGGGGGTTGTTCGACCGCCGTGCCCTCGACATCGTGCTCGGCGTCGTGGTGGCCGTGCTCTACTACTCGATCCTGTGGGGGGCCCTGCCCACCCAGCCGGGTGTCTCCTGGCAGGGCCACCTGTTCGGCCTCATCGGCGGAGTGATCGCCGCCTGGCTGCTACGCCGCCGCAGGACCTGACGCGCGGACGGCTGCCGCATACCGATACCGGGCCGGAGGAAAAAGAAAAAGCCGACGGCCCGGAGACCGTCGGCGACATCGGCGGCCGCCGGAGGGGCGGCCGCCGTGAGAATCGTCAGAGACGCTCGACCACGTAGTCGACGCAGGAGGTCAGCGCCTCGATGTCGGCGGGGTCGACCGCCGGGAACATCGCGACCCGCAGCTGGTTGCGGCCGAGCTTGCGGTAGGGCTCGGTGTCCACGATGCCGTTGGCCCGCAGCACCTTCGCGACCGCCGCGGCGTCCACGGCGTCGTCGAAGTCGATGGTCCCGACGACGTTGGAGCGCTGCGCCGGGTCGGCCACGAACGGCGTGGTGTACGACGTCTTGTCGGCCCAGGTGTATAGCCGCGAGGCGGAGTCGGCCGACCGGGCGGTGGTCCAGGCGAGGCCGCCCTGGGCGTTCATCCAGTCGATCTGGTCGGCCAGCAGGAACAGCGTGGCGACCGCCGGGGTGTTGTACGTCTGGTCCTTGACCGAGTTGTCGATCGCGGTCGGCAGGCTGAAGAACTCGGGCACGAACCGGCCGCTCTCGGCGATCTCCGTCACCCGGGCCAGCGCCTTCGGCGAGAACAGCGCGATCCACAGGCCGCCGTCGGAGGCGAAGCTCTTCTGCGGGGCGAAGTAGTAGACGTCGAACTCCTCGGCGGAGACCGGCAGGCCGCCGGCGCCGCTGGTGGCGTCCACGAGGACGAGCGACTCGTCGCCGCTGGTCGGCCGCTTGATGGGCATGGCGACGCCGGTGGAGGTCTCGTTGTGGGTGAGCGCGTAGACGTCCACGCCCTCCTCGGCGACCGGCAGCGGGTGGCTGCCCGGCTCCGACTTGATCACTGACGGGTCGGCGAGCCAGGGGGCCTTCTTCGCGACCGTCGCGAACTTCGAGGAGAACTCCCCGAAGTTTAGGTGCTGCGACTTCTCCCGGATGAGCCCGAAGGACGCGATGTCCCAGAACGCCGTGGTGCCGCCGTTGCCCAGCACGACCTCGTACCCCTCGGGGAGGGAGAACAGGTCGGTGAGCCCGGCGCGGACGCGGGCGACGAGGTTCTTCACCGGCTTCTGCCGGTGGGAGGTGCCCATCACCTTCGCTCCGGCATCGGCGAGAGCGGCGAGCTGCTCGGGGCGTACCTTCGAGGGCCCGCAGCCGAAGCGGCCGTCGGCGGGCTTGATGTCAGCGGGAATCACGATGTCAGCCACGGTTCAAGCCTAGTGAGACCTGCGGATGCTCTAGACCATGGTCCGGATGGTGAGACATCATGGTCTCGTTTTAAGATCACGCACCATCCCAGCATGGACTCCACCCCCCGGGAGAAATCCGCGTGACCGATCCGCACGCTGTCATCGAGGCACTGGTTCGCAGGCCGTTCTTCTGGCGCGCCGACCGCCCCCTGCCCCTCGTCCTCGTGGTCGGCCGCGACGGCGGCGCCTTCGACGCGGCCCGGCGGCTCGCCGAGCCCTTCGAGGACTCCCTTCCGCAGGCCACCGTCCGAGCGGGGGAGTACGACACGCTGCGTGAACTCGTCACGGCGCTGGCGGGGGAGCACGGGCAGCTCGGCAAGCCCGTCGGCGGCTCGTTCCTGCCCCCGCCGCGGTTCCCGCTCGTCCAGTTCGTGCTGTGGGCGCGCCGCCAGCGCGAGGAGCCGCCTCCCGGGGAGCCGGTCGACGTGCCCGGCCGCACCTGGCCGCCCGACCCGCAGTCGCGTACGGGCCAGGAGGAGTTCAAGGACCGGCTCAAGGACTGGCGCAGGGGCAGGTACGGCGGGGACCGGGGGCGCAGGACCGCGGCGGACTTCCTCGGCCGCGCGGCCACCACCTGGGTGCCGGTCGGCACGCTCGCCGCCTGGTCGCTCGGCGGCGCCTCCGACCTGGTCGGCCTGATCCCGTGGGCGCTCGGCGTGCTCGTCGCCGTCGTCGGCACGTTGATCCAGGCCATGCTGTCGATCAGGGGGTCCTTCTTCAACGGCTGGTTCAGGAAGCAGCCCTACCTGGCCAGGAAGCCCTTCGAGCGCCTGCCGAAGTACGCGCTGCGCATCGCCAACGCGAGCGAGGCGGAGGTCGAGGGGCTGCTCGTCCACGCCCTGTGCCAGGACCTGCGCCAGGCCTACCAGAAGTGGCTGATCCCGTGGCCGAGCTGGGGGCGCGGCCTCTACGCGATGATGGTCCTCGACGCGCGATGGTCCGGCGACGTCAACGAGCGGTTCCTGCGAACGCTGGAGGAGTCGGTCGAGGAGACGGGGCTGCTGCCGCCGCTCCTGGTGCTGGCCGCGGTGCCCGATTCGTTCACGCCGGGCATCCGGCCGGTCACCGCGGGCCGGATGTCGGACCTGTCCACGCTGGTGGAGTCGTGGCGGACGGCGGCCCGGCGGCGGGTGCCGCCGTTGCGGCTGATGGTCAGCACGCCCGAGATCCCGCTGGACGACGACTACCGGCCGCGCCTGCTGGGCAGCCGGATGCGGGCGATCGGCTACTGGTGCGTGATGGCGCTCCTGCTCATCGGTCCTGTCGTCCTGCTCGGGCGCATCCAGCAGGACCGTGACGCGCACTGCGGCGGCCTGTCCTGGGGGGAGCGCGTCGGCAAGGAGTGCATCGGCGTCGTGAACGCCGATGGGCCGGCCCCGGGCGATCTCTTCCCCTCGGACGAGATAAGGAATCTCGTCGGCAAGATCGATAAGCACAACGCCGATGCCAGGAACGCCGGGACGTACGTGAGTGTGGTGCTGTTCGGCGAGTACTCGATCGCGCAGGACCAGAACGACAGCGCGTTCGTCGGGGCACGGGCGGAGCTCACGGCGGTGGAGGAGTACCAGGATGACGCCAATGGCACGCCCCGTCTTGAGGTGCTGGTGGCCAACGCGGGCACGAACTTCCAGCAGGGGGAGCGTACGGCGCAGCTCGTCAGCGAGATGGCGGCCGAGGACCCCCGGGTGCTCGGGGTGATCGGCTTCCAGCGCAGCGTCGGCGGCGTCGAGGACGCCATCCGGACGCTCGACGCGGCGAAGCTCCCGATGCTGGTGACCACGGCGACCGCCGACCGGCTCGCCTACGTGCCGGACGGCCCCGCCGACTCCGGGTCGAGCTACCCCTCGCCGTACGTGTTCCGCCTCGGGTCGTCGAACCAGCGGCAGGCGCGGCTGGCCGCCCGGTTCGCCCGCACGCGGCTTCTCGGCGGGGTGGACAAGCCGTCGGCGGTGGTCGTCAAGGACCAGACGGACGACGACAACTACACGAACAATCTCGCCGACGACTACGCGGACGAGGCGGGCGCGGTGGGGATCGCGGTCAGCGGTGCCGTCGGGTACAAGGACCGGGGGACGGGCATGGATCTGGCGGTGAGCCAGGCCTGCGGGCGCGAGCCCGACCTGATCTTCTACGCGGGCCGCGCGGCCGACTTCCTCGGCTTCCTGCAGTACGTCGAGGCCAAGGACTGCGGCAAGGAGCCGATCAAGGTCCTCGCGGGCGACGACGTCATCAAGGCGGTGGCCAACAGCGGCGCCGCGATCGGCGGCTACCGGCGCGTCCAGGTCTACTACGCGGCGCTGGCGAGCCGCGAGCTGTGGCGCGACCGCTCCTTGAAGGCGACGGGCTTCGTGCAGAGCCTGCTGAACGGCCGGCATCCGAAGGAGTCCGACGACAACCTCATCCTCAGCTACGACGCCGTGAGGCTCTTTTACGAACGCGTCAACGCGGCCTATCGGGGCGGCCTGCCCAGCAGGGGAGACGTGCTCTACCAGATCTCCCTCGTCTCCCCGCGGGGCAGATGGAACGGCTCGGGCGGGGTGATCTCCTTCGGCGCCACCACCCACGAGCCCGAGAACAAGGCCATCGCGATCCTGAAGGTGAACAGCTCCGGCAGGTCCGAGGTCGCGGAGCGCTGCGGGCGCCTGGCGGCCACCGAGCCCGAGGACACCAAGGAGATCTGCCGCAACCTCGACGGGGACGCCGAGGATCGGGAGGCCGCGAACGCCCCGGCGGCGGTCCCGTCCGTTCCCCCGTCGGCTCGCCCGTCCGTCCACCCGTCCGTTCGCCCATCCGCGAGCCCGCGCGACGCCGCCGCGGACTCCGGCCGGTGACGCGTCCTCCGGACACGGAAACGGCCCGCCCCTCGGGGAAAGGGCGGGCCGCCACGGGTGCTGACGGTGCGCGGGCGGGCCCGGCGGCCTCTCGGAGTTTGTGGCACGCCGCAGGGCCACGACCCGCGCTGACGCTCAGACCTTGCCGATGACCTCGGAGGCGCCGGGCACGTCGCTGATGGAGCGCTGCTTCGGGCCCACGTAGTCGGCGCTGGGGCGGACAAGCCTGCCCGTGCGCTTCTGCTCCAGGACGTGAGCGGCCCAGCCGGCGGTCCGGGCGCAGGTGAACATCGAGGTGAACATGTTCGACGGCACCTCGGCGAAGTCGAGGATCACCGCGGCCCAGTACTCCACGTTGGTCGCGAGGACCCGGTCCGGCTTGCGGGCGTGCAGCTCCTCGAGCGCGGCGGTCTCCAACGCGGCCGCGACCTCGTAGCGGGGCGCGCCCAGCTCCTTGGCCGTACGACGCAGCACGCGGGCACGCGGGTCCTCGGCCCGGTAGACCCGGTGGCCGAAGCCCATGAGCCGCTGGCCCTTGTCCAGCTCGCTCTGGACGTACTTACGGGCGTCACCCATCTTCTCGACGCCCTCGATCATGTGCAGCACCCGAGCGGGCGCGCCGCCGTGCAGCGGGCCGGACATCGCGCCGACCGCACCCGACAGGGCGGCCGCCACGTCGGCGCCCGTGGACGCGATCACACGGGCGGTGAACGTCGAGGCGTTCATGCCGTGCTCCGCGGCCGAGGTCCAGTAGGCGTCGATGGCCTTCACGTGCTTGGGATCGGGCTCACCGCGCCAGCGGACCATGAAGCGCTCGACGATGCTCTCGGCCTCGTCGACGCGCTTCTGCGGGACCATGGGCAGGCCCAGGCCACGAGCCGACTGCGCGACGAACGACAGAGCGGTCACCGAGGCGCGTGCGAGATCGTCGCGGGCCTGGTCGTCGTCGATGTCGAGCAGCGGGCGGAAGCCGTACGAGGGCGCGAGCATGGCCAGCGCGCTCTGTACGTCTACTCGGATGTCGCCGGAATGGACGGGAAGTGGGTACGGCTCCGCCGGGGGCAGCCCCGGCTGGAACGTGTTGTCGACGAGCAGGCCCCAGACGTGTCCATAGGAGACGTTGCCCACGAGCTCTTCGATGTCGACGCCCCGGTATCGCAGGGCGCCCCCTTCTTTGTCCGGTTCCGCGATCTCGGTCTCGAACGCCACCACGCCTTCGAGCCCGGGTTTGAAGTCGGACATTCTCGGCCGCCTCCCTCTCTTGTGAAGTCCAGAGCCTTGATGTCGAGATACCGGCGGGTCAATTTAACCCGCAGCGCCCGACTGCCGCGCCCCCGGCCCTACCCAACGGGGTTCCCCCAGGTAGGGGCCAGCGAGCGAGACATACATAGAGCACGGGAGAATATCTTTCCGTGGACAGCGCTTCGCACCTCCCCGGGCTCCGGCACAGCTACGAAGGTGAGCCCCTGCTCGAATCCGGCATGGCCGCCGACCCGGTGACGCAGTTCGCGCTGTGGTTCGCGGACGCGGTCGGCGCGGGCCTGCCCGAGCCGAACGCCATGGTCGTCGCCACCAGCTCCGCCGGTGGCCGTCCCTCCGCCCGCACCGTCCTCCTCAAGGGCTTCGACGAGCGCGGGTTCGTCTTCTTCACCAACTACGAGTCCCGCAAGGGCCGCGACCTCGGTGAGAACCCACGGGCGTGTCTGCTGTTCCCGTGGCATCCCATCAGGCGGCAGGTCCGCGTGGAGGGCTCCGTCGTACGGCTCCCGCGCGAGGACAGCTCCGCCTACTTCCACTCTCGCCCGTACGGCTCCCGCATCGGCGCGTGGGCCTCCCGTCAGTCGGCGGTCGTGGAGTCGAGGGAGCAGCTCGACGTGAGGTTCCGGGAGCTGGCCGAGCGCTGGCCGCAGGATCCGCCGCTGCCGGACTTCTGGGGCGGGTTCCGCGTGGTGCCGGCGGAGGTCGAGTTCTGGCAGGGCCAGACCGACCGCATGCACGACCGGCTCCGCTACCGGCGGACCGGCGGAACCTGGACGCTGGAGCGCCTCGCCCCCTGAGGCCTCGCCCCCTGAGGTCCCGCGTCCTGAGGTCCCGGGCCGTGATCTGATCAGGGCAGCCCGGCCGCGACCGTGAGATCGGCGAGGAAGCCGGAGTACGCCTCGTCCCTGTCGGGCGCGCGCAGGATCGCCGAGGGGTGAATCGTCGCCACGTAGTAGGCCCCCTCACGCCGGGGGACCGGCTGTCCCCGATGCCGGGTGACGCGGAAGTCCGGCCCCAGCAGGGCCCGGGCGGCCGTGGCCCCCAGCACCACCGTCACCTCCGGGTCCACCAGGCGCATCTCGGCATCGAGCCAGGGCCGGCAGGCGTCGATCTCTCCAACGGTGGGTTTCTGGTGAATTCTGCGTTTGCCGCGGGGCTCGTACTTGAAGTGCTTGACCGCGTTGGTAACGTACACCGCCTCGCGCTCGATGCCCGCCTCTTCGAGCGCCTTGTCGAGCATGCGCCCCGCGGGTCCGACGAACGGCGCGCCCTCGCGGTCCTCCTGGTCGCCCGGCTGCTCGCCGACCAGCATGAACCGCGCGTCGGGAACACCCTCGCCGAAGACCGTCTGCGTGGCGGCGCGGTGGAGGTCGCAGCCTTCGCAGTGTCGTGCGGCCTCCCTGAGCGCGGGCAGGCTGATCTCCTCTGGAAGGAATCGCTGGGCTCCGATGTTTCCCACCCTGGGTCGCTTCCCCAATAAGGTCGGCTGCGAACACGCGGGGAGGTCGTAGCATCGATTGACAAGGACTGGAGGAGCCTTGACCGCACACGGCCTGATCGACACGACGGAGATGTATCTCCGGACGATATTCGAGCTCGAAGAGGAGGGCATCGTCCCGCTCCGCGCTCGGATCGCCGAGCGCCTGCAGCAGAGCGGTCCGACCGTCAGCCAGACGGTGGCGCGCATGGAGCGCGACGGCCTGGTCAAGGTCGAGGGGGACAGGCACCTCAGCATGACCGCGCTGGGCCGCACGCTGGCCATCCGCGTGATGCGCAAGCACCGCCTGGCCGAGTGCCTGCTGACCCAGGTGATCGGCATGCCCTGGGAAGAGGTCCACATCGAGGCGTGCCGCTGGGAGCACGTGATGTCGGAGTCGGTGGAGACGCGGCTCGTGAACCTTCTCAAGAACCCCCGGGTGTGCCCGCACGGCAACCCGATTCCGGGCCTGGACGAGCTGGGAGTGCCGCAGTCCGGTTCGGCCGCAGATGAGATGGTGTCTCCTATGGTGACCCTCGCAGGTCAGGCTCCTGTGCCCGTTGTAGTGCGCCGAATCAGCGAACAAGTGCAAAGCGACCCGGCCGTGATGCTTAAACTCAAGCAAGTTGGGATACAACCCGGACGCGAGGTCACGCTCGCGGCGAGTGACAACGGTGTAACGGTGACTGGTGATGGTGAGGTGGGGACGACGACCGCCGATCTTCCGAGGGACGTCGCCTCACACGTTTTTGTCACCAGACGATGACGGAATGAGTTGTGCCTGGTTGAATCCCCTAGGGAGTCCTTTCATTTCTCGCGACCCAGCCTTCGCAGGAGCGCCCGTGCCCGGCATAGCGAACCCACCTCGTCAAGGGACGGTCGTGGCATGAGGCGATGGGGAGATCTGTCACAGGACGCCGACGACCACCTTTCGGCGGGTTCCGTTCTCGACCACGCGGAGATGGCCGTGGTCGTGACCGACCGGTTCAGCAATGTCCTGTACTGGAACCCCTTCGCCGAGCAGTTGTTCGGCCGTGTGGGCGCGCCTGCGGGCAAGGAGTCGCTGCACACCCTGGGGATTTCGGAGAAGGACCACCCGCTCGCGGCCGAGCTGGCCAAGCACGTGCTGCGCGGCGGCGTGTGGGAGGGCACGTTCGACGTGGCCCGCGGCGACGGCTCCACGATCTACGTGCGCGCGCAGGCCGTGCCGCTGCGACACCCCTCCGGCTCCGTGAGCGGCATCGTGATCACCGCCCGCGAGGCGATGCGCAGCAACGAGCGTGAGAAGGACCGCTTCGGCCTGCTTGAGCGGATCGGCGAGCGGCTCGCCGGCTCCCTGTACGTCGAGGAGACGCTCAACCGGGTCGCGGAGATGCTCGTCCCGCAGTTCGCCGACCACTGCTTCATCGAACTGGTCGAGGGCGACCGCCTGGTGCGCAAGGTCTCCACCCACGTGAACGGCTGGACCCCGCCGCCGGACACCTGGCGGCCGGTGGGCGCGGAGATCAGATACCCCCTCGGGCACTACGCCGAGAGCGCCGTGCGCCGCCAGGAGACGATCCTCGTCGAGGATCTCTCCCAGGTCAGCTACCCGGCGCCGAGCGAGGGCGCGGCCCGGCTGTGCGGCGAGATCGGGATGACCTCGGCCATCGTCGCCCCGCTGTGTGTGCGCGGCGAGACACTCGGCCTGATGTATCTCGGCCTGTCGAACCTCACGAACCGGCGCTCGCCCCACTACGACACCTTCGACCGCGACTTCGTCGGCGCCATCGCCACCCGCGTCGCGCTCGCCGTCGACAACGCGTTGCTGTTCGAGGAGGAGCGGCACACCGCCGAGTCGTTCCAGAAGCACCTGCTCCCGCGCCAGCCGCTGCCGTCGCTCGACGGCCTGGAGATCGCGGTCCGCTACTACCCGGCCGCCCCGCTCGCCTCGCACGGTCAGGGCATCCAGACCCAGGTGGGCGGCGACTGGTACGACGTGATTCCGTTGTCGGCCGGCCGCGTCGGCATAGTGATCGGAGACGTCGAGGGCCGGGGAGCCAAGGCGGCGGCGGTCATGGGCCAGCTCAGGGCCGCGTTGCGGGCCTTCGCCCAGGACGACAAACCGCCCGCCGACATCCTCGCCCGCCTGGACGAGTGGACCAGGATCGTCGCCGCGCCGGAGCACGACGACTTCGGCGCCGACATCACCAACCCGCCGATCGTCACCTGCCAGTACATGGTGTACGACGCGTGGTCGAGGCAGCTGTCGTTCGCCAACGCCGGGCACGCGCCCCCACTGCTGATCGTGGAGGGCGAGGTCAGAGACCTGGACATCACCGAGGTCGGCCAGCCGCTCGGGGTGCGGGCCAAGGGCATGCACGCCGACCTGGTCTACAAGGAGGAGACGAGGGTTCTGCCGCCCGGCGCGACCCTGCTTCTCTACACCGACGGCCTGGTCGATCGCAGGCCGCCGCGCGACTCCGCCACGGGCGTCCCCGGCGACGACGAGGCGCTCGACATCCTGCGGGAGAAGCTCGCCAAGGCGTCGGGGGAGACCATCGAGCGCATCGCCGACCTGGCCACGGTGGCCGTCCCCGGCGAGATCGACGACGACATGGCCATCCTCGTCGTCCGTTCCGCTGGCGCGGAGCTGCAGTCCCAGGAGCGCACGTTCCCGGCCCAGCCGATCATGGTGAGCGAGGCGCGGCGGATGGCGTCGGAGGCCTTCGCGGGATGGCAGGTGCCCGAGGAACGCGCGGAGCTGGCCTGCCTGCTCGTCTCCGAGGTCGTGACCAACGTGGTCCTGCACGCCGCCAGCGCCAGCGTGCCGCGCCGCGAGCTGGTCTTCGACGGGCCCCCGCTGCCGTTCGACGAGTCGTGGGACGTGCCGGGCTTCGAGGAGGAGATCGCGGGCGACAAGGAGTTCACCCTGCGGCTGCGCAGGGGCGGGGAGTCCGTCTGGGTCGAGGTCTTCGACCAGGATCTGCGCCTGCCCCGCATCCGCAGCGCGGGGGAGAACGACGAGGGCGGCCGTGGCCTCTACCTCGTCGACCAGTTGGCGCGACGCTGGGGCTCCCGCCCCACCCACGAGGGCAAGGCGGTCTGGTTCGAGATCCCCATAGGCGGTCGTTAGGCCGTGGCCGCGCCCCCGCAGCGGGGGCGCGTCACGGTCAGTTCTCCTGCTTCAAGCAGCTGTAGCCGCTCGGCCGCTCGGGTTCGAGCGTCACCTGCCGCAGCACGGTGGCCTCCATGGAGATGCGGAAGGTCTCCTGGTGCGCGCAGTCGTACAACGCGTACGTGCCTTCGCGCTCGCCGAGCAGCAGCACCTCCGCCCCGCCGCGCAGCACCTTGCCGCTTTCGCGGTCGTTGAGCACCACCCACTGGTCCTGGAAGCCCACCATCGACAGGAGCAGGCTGGCAGGCCGGCCCTTCTCGGCGACGGCGATCGCGTCGCTCTCCATCTGCCCCATCAGCGCGAAGCCCAGCCCGATGCCGGTGAACGCGGCCACCACGATCTTCATGCCCGCGCGGCCGGCCGGGCGCCGCCGCAGCAACCGGAACGGCACGAGGAAGGCCAGGGCGCCGATCACCGCTGCGGTGATCACGACGCCGGCCATCGACACGCCCTCGCCCAGCCCGAGGTATCCGAGGAAGCCCCAGTAGCTCACTCCGCACCACAGCGCGCCGGCGGTCGCGGCGGCCCACGGGCGCACGCGTACGGCCCGGGTCAGGCGGGACATATGGCCGAGGGTGGCCTTGTCGAGCAGCCAGACGGCCGCCACGAAGACGCCCGCGAGCAGCGCGCCGGCGATGACGAGCAGGATCAGTGTCCCCACCAGGCGGCCGAACATGGTGGCCTGGTCGATGCCCGCCTGCTCCGGGCTGATGTTGAAGATGCCGTACACCTGCTGGATGCCGAGATATAGCAGGGCGTAGAGGGCGATGCCGACGGGCACCACGACCGATCCGCCGCGTTCCAGCAAGTCGATGACGCCGGCTTTCACGTCCGGCTCCGGCAGGTCGGCGAGGCCGGTGTGTTCCTCCGGCTTAGTCAAGGTCATTGATCAGTTTCTTTTCGTATTCAACTATTGCGACGGAACATGATTGCAGCCCGCATAAACGATCATGCAGCGGCTCCGCCGCAACGGACGGCGGCGGACGCGACGCGCTGCGCTGCGCGCTTTTTTCCTGCCGTCCCGGGTGCTTGACTCGGACGTATGGAGCTCGCCCACGACCGTCGCGGCAGCGGCCCGCCGCTGATCCTTCTCCACGGCATCGGTCACCACCGGCGCGGCTGGCTGCCGGTCCTCGATCTGCTCGCGGAGCGGCACGACGTCATCGCGGTGGACCTGCCCGGCTTCGGCGACTCCCCGCCGCTGCCGTACGGCACGCCGTACAACGTGGAGACGCTGGGGCGGGCGGTGCGGGACTTCTGGATCGGGCTCGGCCTGAACCGGCCGCACGTCGCCGGAAACTCGCTGGGCGGCTACATCGCGCTCGACCTGGCGTCCAGCGGCGACGTCCGCACGGCTGTCGCGTTGTCTCCCGCAGGGTTCTGGTCCCGGGCCGAGCACGCGTACTCGCGGGCCGTGCTGCGCCTGCTGCGGCTGGCGGCGCAGGCGGACGGACTGCCCGCGTTCGCGGCCGGCACGGACGGGGGGAAGGCGCTCGCCTTGGGCCTGTTGGTGGCCCGTCCGGAGCGGCTGCCGCGTGAGGCCGTGCTGGCGGCGGCCACGGCGCTGCGCGAGTGCGTGGGGTTCGAGGAGACGCTGGACTCGCTGGCCTGGGCAGCGCCGCCCGCGCCGCCTCAGGTGCCGGTCACCATCGCCTGGGGCGACCGCGACCGGCTGCTGCCGCGCCGCCAGGCCGTACGGGCGGCGCGGTGGGCGGGGCAGCGGACGCTGCTGCTGCGGGGCTGCGGCCACGTGCCGATGAGCGACGACCCGGAGCTGGTCGCGCGGGTGATTCTCGGAGGCAGCATCCTCGAAGGCGGCGAAGATCCCCGCTGAGTCTCTGCGCGCCGGCTTGTGCCGAGGGGCACGCGGGGACGGGGAAACCCGCGCATACTGATCAGTGTGGACACCGGACTCATCCTTCTGGTCTTCCTGGCGCTCCTGTTCGCGTGGCTGCTGAACAAGGTGCGCCGGTTCTTCCGGCTGAGCCCGGTGGCCTATGGAGGCGTGATGGTCGTGTTCGTGGTGGCCATGCTGCTGATCTGGGGACAGCAGCACAGCTGATCGGCTGCTGATTCTCGGGAGTCAGAAGCGGGCCGCCAGAAGCAGCCGCCCGAAGCGGGCCGCCAGGCGCGGGGCGTCGGGTGTGGGGCGTCGGGAGCGCGGCTCAGAAGCCGAAGGACCGGCCGATGATCTCCTTCATGATCTCCGTGGTGCCGCCGTAGATCGTCTGCACGCGGCTGTCCAGCCAGGCCTTGGCCACCGGATACTCCAGCATGTAGCCGTAGCCGCCGTGTAGCTGGACGCACCTGTCGATGACCTTGTTCTGCAGCTCGGTCGTCCACCACTTGGCCTTCGCGGCGTCCACCGCCGTGAGCTCCTTGGCGTTGAGCGCCCGCACGCACTTGTCCACGTAGTGGCGGGCGATCTCCACCTCCGTCGCCAGCTCGGCCAGGAGGAACCGGGTGTTCTGGAACTTGCCGATGCTGCGGCCGAAGGCCGTGCGGTTGCGGCAGTACTCGATCGTCTCCTCCAGCACCGTCTCCGCCGCGGCCACGGCCGCCACCGCGATCGACAGCCGCTCCTGCGGCAGGTTGTGCATGAGCTGGAAGAAGCCCTGGCCCTCCTCGCCGCCCAGGAGATTGGCCACCGGCACCCGGACGTTGTCGAAGAACAGTTCGGCGGTGTCCTGCGCGTGCATGCCGACCTTCTCCAGGTTGCGGCCGCGGGTGAAGCCCTCCATGCCGCGCTCCACCACCAGCAGCGAGGTGCCGCGCGCGCCCGCCGAGGGGTCGGTCTTGGTCACGACCACGACGAGGTCGGAGTTGATGCCGTTGGTGATGAAGGTCTTCTGCCCGTTCACCACGTAGTGGTCGCCCTCGCGGACGGCGGTGGTCCGGATGCCCTGCAGGTCGCTGCCGGCCCCCGGCTCGGTCATCCCGATCGCCGTGATCAGCTCGCCGGACGCGAAGCCGGGCAGCCAGCGCTGCTTCTGCTCGTCGTCGGTCAGATCGACCATGTACGGCGCCATGATGTCGTTGTGCAGGCCGAATCCCAGGCCGCTGGCGCCGACGCGGATGACCTCCTCGACGATCACCATGTTGTAGCGGAAGTCGGTGATCCCCGAGCCGCCGTACTCCTCCGGCACGGAGAAGCCGAACATCCCCAGCTCGCCCGCCTTCTTCCACACCTCGCGGGGGACGATGCCGTCCTTCTCCCACTGCGCGTGGTGGGGGACGACCTCACGGGCCATGAACTCACGGACGGTCTCACGGAAGAGGTCGTGCTCCTCGTCGAAGAGGTCTCGCCGCATCGGGTACGCCTTCCGGCTCAGAATCTGTTGGCCGCACCAGAATACGATTCTGGTCGTCCGCCGGTCGATCGGCTTCGCATCGTACGGACGGTCACAACTACGAAACCTTCGTGATAATGGCCACTTTGACCGCTTCGGTTGCCCCTAAGATCTACCTTCGGTTTGCTATAGGCCCGCCAGGGCGGTCCTGTGATCGGAGTATGCGGTGATTCGGTGGAAAGCTGGTCTTCCTAGGACCGTGGCTGCCTTGGCCCTCGGCCTCGCTGGTACGGCGGCGATTGTCGTACCGGCGGTGACGGCGCAGGCCAATACCGCCGATCTCGTCGTCGACTACGCCTGCAACGGCGGCATCGCCGGAACGGGCTCCGGGACCGTGAATCTCCGGACGAAGCTCACTGTCCCCACGACGCTGAACGTCGGCGACCCGCTCAACGTCTCCTGGAAGCTCGGCTACAAGGACGCGACGCGCTTGGGAGCGCCCGCGCTCCTGCCCAACGGCGGCCGCGTCGAGGTGACCGGACGGGTCAACCTCAGCGGCAGCTGGATCGGGCAGCTTCAGCCGAAGGGATTCGTGGACCAGCCGGGGGCGATGGTCAAGGGCACCCCGCTCAAGCTTCCCGAAGGCATCGCGGACTTCGCCTACACGGATCGGGAGGGCACCCTCACGGTCAAGCCCGGCAAGCTGTTCATCGACTTCCGCCCGCCCGCCTCGGAGGTCGTGGTCAACGACGACGATCCGCGGATTTCCTACGGACCCGGGTGGGAAGACCTCAACGACCAGCCGAGCCAGAACAACGACAATCATCTGGACCTGCACAGGACCACGGCCAAGGACGCGTGGGCGTCGTTCACCTTCACGGGCACCGGGATCGACTACATCGCGCAGAGGGACCAGCGCGCCGGACCGGTCGACATCTACGTCGACAACGAGCCGGGCACCCCTCCGCGTGTCGACCCCTCCAGGAACGACGACGGCACGGTGGTCAACGACGCCAACAAGGGCGGACAGACCCTGTGGAAGTTCCGGGGCCTGAAGTTCGGCGAGCACACGATCAGCATCAAGAACGTCGAGGACGGCAAGTGGGGCCAGCTTGACGCCTTCCGCGTGGTCACGCGGGAGGTGGCCAACCCGCCTCAGGAGTACCGCGCCACGTGCGAGATCGTCAGCGCGCCGGTCGCCGTTCAGGTCAAGATCGGCGGCGGTGGTGACAACCCCGCCAGCCCGTCGCCTGACACGTCCGCTTCGCCGAGCGCATCGCCCAGTGCTTCCGCCAGTCCCACGGATGAGAACCCGGGCGGCGGCGGCGAGTCGCCGTCGCCTTCCCCGTCGACCTCTCCTTCGCCTTCGCCTTCTCCGTCGGCCAGCCCGTCGCCGGCTGCGGCGCAGACGCAGAACTACATCGTGACGGCGGTGGTGACGCAGGGCAGTCCGTCGCCGACGGCGACGCGGACGGTGACGCTGACCGCGACACCGAGCGTGGCGCAGGTGGCGATCACGCCGCAGGGCGGCGCGCAGACCGGTGAGGCTCCCGAGCGCGTGTCGTCCTCGGCCATGCTGCTGATCGGCTCGGGCGGCGCACTGTTGATGATCGGCATGCTCAGTGGTGTGGCCATGCTCCGGCGCAGGGCGGCGCACTCGGGCGAGCGGGGCTGAGGAGGATGACGATGAACGACGCTCCTGACGGTGGCGTCCCCGAGCAGGGTGACGCGGGCACCGAGGCCAAGAAGACGCGCAAGCCGCTGCCCCAGCCGGTCCTCGCGACCCTGCTCGTGGCCGGGTCGTTCGGCGGCATCGCGGCGGTGATGGCCGGGATGCTCGTCGTGCTGAGCCCCTCGGACTCTCCGGAGAGCGGACCGGTCGCGGGTACGGTGAACGTTCAGGACGCGGGCAACGTGGCCCTCCTGCCGCCGACAGTCGGCCCGGGCGGGCCCGGTGTCCCGCTCACGGCGGCGGACCCGGCCGCCCCGCCGCCGTCTCCCGTGATGCAGCCGATCGCCCCGCTGACCCTCACGAGCGCGGCCTCGTCGTCGACGAAGCCGCTGTCGTCCGGCGCGAAGAAGACGACGACCAAGCAGGTCACCGGCAGGCCGCTGAAGATCAGCATTCCGGCGATCGGCGTGAAGGCCGCGGTGGGCTCGGTGGGCGTGGACAAGTCCGGCGTCATCCAGACGCCGCCGCTGAGCAAGCCCAGCCTCACCGGCTGGTACCGCTACGGACCGGCCCCCGGCGACCAGGGGCCGTCGATCATTCTCGGGCACGTGAACACCCGCAAGGGCGCCGCCGTCTTCAGCCGCCTGCGCGAGCTCAAGCGCGGCAACAAGATCGCCGTTCTCCGCGCGGACGGCAAGATGGCGATCTTCACGGTGGACGGGATCGAGCAGGTCAGCAAGTCGACGTTCCCGACCAAGCGTGTCTACAGCAACACGATCACATCGTCGCTGCGGCTGATCACCTGCGGCGGGGTCTACAACGCCAAGCAGCACCACTACACCGACAACATCATCGTCTACGCGACGCTGACCGAGACCAAGGGCAAGTGATCGCGGGCTGATCAGCCCGTGCTGATCACCTCTTCGCCGTCCCGCGTCTCGCGCTCGGGCGGATCGTGCGGCCTGCGCCGTACGGCCGCCCGAGCCGTGCGCTGGACCAGCAGCGTGCCCGCCACCGCCGCCACCGCGACGATCACCAACGCGTACGGCTGACGCCACGGCGAGGAATCACCGACGGCCGCGGAGACCTGGGCCGGTTGCGTGGCCCCGGCCGGCTGCGCGGACGCCACTGACGCCACGGACGCCACGGACGCCACGGGCGTCGCGGCGGGAAGACGGTTGGGGATGACGGACGCCGCCTTCCAGGGGAATCCGGGCGGCTTCACGGGCCCCCAATAATCCATGACCTCGGAGCCGGCGGGCACCGGGAACTGCGGCGGAGCCGCCTTCAGCCCGCCCGGCACCGTGAGCGTGCCGATCTCGTACGGCGCGAACATGCCCTGCAGGCCCTGCACCCGCCACCGTCCGGCCGGCACCTTGACGGACGTGGCGTAGTGGGCGGGTTCCGGCAGCGGCGTTCCGCCGAACGTCAGCGTCGTGCCGTCCTCCCCGGTCAGGCGCAGGCCGATCGGATCGAGGCCGCCGGGCCCCTCGTACGGATGGGTGCCGTGCTGGAGCACCCAGAAACCCACCGTGTAGGGGACGTCGGGCCGCACCTCGGCGGGAAACGGGTCGAGTTCGGTCACGGCCCAGAAGCCGGCCCGCGCGTGAGCGGGCAGGGCCGGCGCGAGGATCGCGGCCATCGCCGCGAGGGCCACGAGTAGTCGTCTCATCTCGATACCTCCACCCTCACTACCGTGGGAGGGCGATGAAGGTTCCCTGAGAATTTCCTGACATAGGGGGCCCGCCGGTTATGGCGGTGGTCGACTGCTGGGAGACTGTTCGTTACTTCGTACGTGACTGTGGTGGCAGGAGAGACGTCGTGCCCGACCCCAGTGCCCGGCGCAGGAGTGCCAGGCGTCGCATCGCGGCCCGGTCGGCGGCGGGAGCGACGGCCGCACTGGCCCTGATGACGTGGCCCGTGCTCGCGGCGACCAAAACCACGACCGTGCCGTATTCCTGCACTCCGGCGGGCGGCGTCGCCGCGACCTACCCGGTGGACGTGACCCTGGTCGCGCCCGACGACCCGGTGGTGAGCAGTGCGGCGACCGTGACCTGGCGGATCGCTCCCGCGTCGCCGCCGAGCGGCCAGAGCGCGATGGTGGCGCCGGCGACGGGCATCGCACCGAACGACGTCATGGTCGCCGAGGGCCTGATGGAGGTGACCGGCGCTCCCGTCGTGAGCGGGTCCGCCACTCCCAGCCCATCGCCGACTCCCACGCCCTCTCCGTCGGCGTCGCCGTCCGCATCGGCCGCTCCCTCCCCGAGTGCGAGCCCCTCCCCGAGCGCGTCACCCTCCCCGAGCGCGTCGCCCTCAGCCAGTGCGACTCCCTCCGACGAGGACACCGGCTCGGCCACGGACGACACCGAGACCGGCACGCAGGAGGAAAGTCCCTCGGCCATCACGCTGAGCCCGTCCGCCTCAACGGTGCTTGCGTCGACCGTCTCCCCGTCGGCCACGCTGACGCCGATCCCCGAACTGCTCGTCACGCTGACTCCGACGGCGGTGGGCACGATCGGAGTCGCGGCAGGGGACTTCACGCTCAAGCTGCGACCGGCCGGGGACACCGCCGGCACGGGCGAGGCGCTCTACACGTGCACGCTGCCGGAGTCCGCGACGCGGGCGTCGCTCGCGCTCACCGTCGTCGCCTCCTCGTCTCCCTCGCCGTCCGCCACGCCGTCCCCTTCGCCGAGCCCGGCCGGTAACACGAACACCTCGCCCAGTCCCAGCGCCGGAGCCTCGACGACCCCGAGCCCGAGCCCGAGCCCGAGGACCACGACGACCACCACGGTCACGGCGACCGCGACGGCCTCCCATACGGCCACCAAGCAGATCAAGACGACGCCGCTCGGCGGTGCGCAGACCGGGGCCGGGGGCGACGCGGGCCCGGACGCCCGGCTCGTCGTGCTCACCGGCCTGGCGCTGATGGCCGCGGCGGCGGTGGGAGGGCTGCTGCTGCGGCGCTTCGGCCCGAACTCCGGCTCGTACGGCGGGCACTAGCGTCCGGCTGGACGCGGACATGCCGAAGAAGCAAGAAAGTTTGAGCAACTGGAGGCGGTCTTGGGGTTTTTGTCCGTAAGATCTCTACCTGACCGTGACCGTATGCTGGAATGCTGGTACGCCTGTTGACTGCGAGCATCGAAGTGGAGAGAAGTCAGTGCTGAAGTCAAAGGCGCGGGGCCGAGTCGCCGGAAGGGCCGCCGCGGCCGGAGTGGTCAGCGCGGGCCTTCTCCTGGGCCTGAGCGCGCTCGGCGCGCGAGCCGACACGAAGACCGTGACATACACGTGCAGCCCGGGGACCTCCGGTGGCACCGCCGTCACACACGATTTCACCGTGACGCTCAACGCGAGCACCTCGGCGGTGACCGGCACTCAGTACACCGCGACCCTGAGCATCCAGCCGCTCACGACTTCGCCGTTCCCCGTGCCGGTGCAGATCGCGAGCGGCGCGACGATCGAGTTGCAGCCCACCGTGTCGGCGTCGGTGCTGCCGGTCGGCATGACCGCGGGAGTGTCCACGCCCTCGCCGACCGGCACGGCGTTGACCGCGGTCGTCGCGGCCCAGGGGCCTATGCCGGCGCTTCCCACCGCGACGCTGACCGTGACGCCGTCGGCCGGGGCCACCTCCGTCGTGCTGACGGCGAAGGACTTCAAGATCAGCATGATCGCGCCGGCCGGCACGGGCACGACCACCACCACGCCCACCGCGCTCTACAACTGCGCGGTCGCGACGACAGGCGCCAACACGATTCCCGCGGTCGCGACGATCGCGGTGGCGAGCCCCTCGGCGTCCCCGAGCGCGAGTGCCAGCGCCAGCCCCAGTCCCTCCGCGAGCGCCTCGCCCTCGCCGCGTAACACCCGGACGGTGTTCGAGACGGTCTTCGCGTCGCCCACGCCGTCCAAGACGAAGACCACGAAGTCCGCCCAGGTCGAGAGCACGCCCGGAGGTGGCGCGGCCACCGGCGGCGGAGGCGAGGCGGGCCCCGACGCTCGCCTCTTCGTGCTCACCGGCACCGCGCTCATGCTGGCGGCGGGGGCCGGCGGACTCGTGCTCCGGACCCGTCGCCGCCCGGTGAGGCGGTAGGACGAGCCATGACCACCCCGCCACCTGGACAGTACCCGCCGGGCCAGCCGTACGGCGTGCCTCTCGGGCCGGGCGGGCAGGGCTACCCCCAGCCGGTTTACGGCCAACCGGTCTTCCAGCCGGTCATGCTGCCTCACATGCAGCACATGCAGCCGCCGCCACAGCCGCCGGAGGAGAAGCCGCCGGGCGGCGGCGCGGAGACCATCCGGCGCGTGCTGATCACGGCGGCCATCCTGGGTCTGGTCGTCGTGATCGTGGGCGTAGTGATCATGGTGAACAACCCCGACGAGTACGCCGCGTCGACCCGTGAGACGGTGAAGCTCGCGGCGCCGCAGAACGGGCTCGCCCCCTCCGTGGGCCCGGGCGGCGCCGGTCAGCCGCTGACGCAGGCGGTCGCCACCGCGCCTCCGCCGGTGCCGAAGATCCCGGCGGCTCCGGCGATGCAGCCCTCGACGCCCAAGCGCCTGGTCATCCCCAAGATCGGCGTGAACGCCCCGATCAATTCGGTCGGCCTCGACCGCAGCGGCGCGATCCAGACGCCCCCGATCAGCAACCACAATCTGGTCGGCTGGTACCGCGGTGGCCCGACGGCGGGTGAGGCGGGCCCGGCCGTCATGCTGGGGCACAAGGACACAACCTCGCGCAGCGCCGTCTTCAGCCGCCTGCACGAACTGTCGTACGGCGACAAGATCGAGGTGTACCGCCTCGACGGGACCGTGGCCATCTTCACCGTGGGCGGGATCGAGCAGGCGGACAAGCAGACGTTCCCCACCAACCGGGTGTACGGGCACGCCGACAACGCCGAGCTCAGGCTGATCACCTGCGGCGGCACATACAACCACATGACCGGCCACTACATCGACAACGTCATCGTCTACGCCACGATGACCGGCACGCGTCTGGCGAAGTCGAAGTCCTGAGCCGAGGCACCTCGCCGAGAGGGCTCGTGGTGAGCGGCCGTCGAGGGCTATGGTCTCTTCGACCGATCATGAGGAGGGCCTATGGGCTGGTTGTCGAAACTCCTGTTGCCCGGCCGGCTGCGCACGGGGCCTACGGCGCTGCTGCCCGCCCGGCCGGATCCGAAGACACTGCTGGCGGTCGCGCAACTCGCCGATCCCGAGGCGAGGACCGACGGCGACGACATCCTCGCGGGCGGGTCGCGCATCGAGTCGCCCGTCGAACTGACCGGAGACGTCCTCGCCAAGCTCGGCGTGCCCGACGAGGACAGGCTCTGGGCGTGCCGGATCGCCGCCGAGGGCCCGCTGCCGGTGGACTTCTTCGACAAGAGCCTCGCCGAGGGCATCGCCTACCGTCTGGGCGGCTGGTCGCTCTGCCAGGGTGAGCCGCTCGATCCGGCGGAGGACGGCGGAGACCCGCTGGTCTATCTGCCGGCCGTGCCGGAGCCCGAGGAGATCCTGCCGATCCTGGCCGAGTCACTGCGGCACGCCGACGCCGTGGACACCGCACGGTGGCCGGAGGGCGAGCTGATCGAGGGCGTCGTCCACGTCCCCGTCCGCCGTGGCAGGGTGGCCGACGTCTACGCGGGCGCCGACGTGCTGGTCACGGTGGAGGAGGGGCATCGCCTGCCGCCTGCCGCCCAGACCCGCTGGCCGTACCTGACGGAAGTCGCGATCGCCCGGGTCTCCCCGGTCGCGCGTACGGAGGAGGAGGCGGGCGAGGACGCCGAGCCTGCCGGTGCGGCCTCCGGAGCTGCGGCCGACGACCGGACGGAAGACGTGACGAGTGCGGAGGCGGCCCCGGGTCCGCTGGATGCCGGCTCGGACAGCGAAGACGCCGGCACGGGCGCGAGCACGGGCGCCGGCTCCGACGCGGAGGGCGCGCAGGCCGCGACGAGCCGGAACGACGCGGAGGGCACGGAAGACACGACGGACAGCGAGGACAGCCAGGACAGCGAGGACAGCGAGGACACGGATGAGGCGCGGGGGGCGCTGCTCGCGCGGGCGGCCGTGGCGCTCGCGCTCGCGGACGGGCTCCGGGGGATCGCGGCCGACAGCCGGGGTTTCCAGATCGCCGAGGTCGCCGACGTGCTTCCGGGGGGTCACGCCTGAACCATGACGCCAACGCGCCCGCCATTGGGCCCACCAGCGTGCCGATCGACCACGGTCATCGACCGTAACCCGCCAACACGCCCTTCGGCGTGCCGATCGACCAGGGCTACCGCCGCCTCCCCCGACGAAAGTTCTGAGGTAACCTCTCACTAACCGAACATTGCTCGGTTTCCTATGGAGGCACTGTGGCAGAGGCGTACATCGTCGGGGCGGTCCGCACGCCGGTCGGCAAGAAGAAGGGCGGGCTCTCCGCGGTCCACCCGGTCGACCTGGCCGCCCACACTCTTCAAGCGCTCGTCGAGCGCACCGGCGTCGATCCCGCCGCCGTCGATGACGTGATCATGGGCTGCGTCATGCAGTTCGGCCCGCAGTCCATGGACATCGCGCGCAACGCGTGGCTCAGCGCGGGCCTCCCGGAGACCGTGGCAGGAGTCACGATCGACCGGCAGTGCGGCTCGTCGCAGCAGGCCATCCACTTCGCCGCGCAGGGCGTGCTGTCGGGCACGCAGGACCTGGTCGTGGCGGCCGGCGTCGAGTCGATGTCCATCGTCCCGATGGGGTCGAGCATCTCGGCGGCGCTGGAGAAGGGCATGCCGTTCCCGTTCGGCGACAAGTGGGTCGAGCGGTACGGCAAGCAGGAGATCTCCCAATTCCGCGGCGCGGAGCTGATGTGCGAGAAGTGGGGCCTGGAGCGTGACGAGCTGGAGCGTTACGCCTACGAGAGCCACCAGCGGGCCGCCAAGGCGATCGCCAACGGCCACTTCAGGGACGAGATCGCCCCGGTGAACGGCGTGGCCGACGACGAGGGCCCGCGGCCGGACACCACGCTGGAGAAGATGGCCGGGCTGAAGACCCTGCGCGAGGGCGGCCGGATCACCGCGGCCACCTCCTCGCAGATCTCCGACGGCTCCGGGGCGCTGCTCATCGCCTCGGAGCAGGCGGTGCGCGAGCACGGGCTGGTCCCGCGCGCGCGGATCGTCACGCTCGCGCTGACCGGTGACGACCCGGTCTACATGCTCACGGCGCCGATCCCGGCCACCCGCAGGGCGCTGGCAAAGGCGGGGCTCACGATCGGGGACATCGACGTCATCGAGATCAACGAGGCGTTCGCCCCGGTGCCGCTGGCCTGGCTCAAGGAGATCGGGGCCGACCCGGCGCGGACCAACCCCAACGGCGGCGCGATCGCGCTGGGGCACCCGCTGGGCGGCACCGGCGCGATCCTCATGACCAAGCTCCTCCATGAGCTTGAGCGCACCGGCGGGCGGTACGGCCTGCAGACGATGTGCGAGGGCGGCGGCCAGGCCAACGTCACGATCATCGAGCGTCTCTGACCGTTCGCGCGAGGATCCGACCGTTCACGCGGAAAGGGCACCCCGGGCTTACCCGGGGTGCCCTTTCCGGTCACGAAGCGGCTTACTTGGCTCTCGGCAGCCGCCGCGGCTGCCGCACCGGCCGCATGGGCGGCGCCGGGATCTGGCGCGGCGGCGGAGGGAAGGAACGCTGGGGCTGCGGCGTGCGCGGGTTCTGCCGCTTGCCGCCCTTGCTGGACGCGCGAGTACGCATACGGGATCTCCTTGTACGTCGGGAACGCGGCACCGAGGTGCCGTCACTCAGCTGCCGCGTCGAATGGACAGGGCCGGAAAGCTGAGCGGATCAGCCACTCAGAGGGCTGATCAGCGGTCGCCGTACAGAATCCACATGCGGGTGACAGTAACAAGTCGCCGTATCGCCGGACAAAGGGTTTTCGCTCCGTCCAAGGCGACCAAGCCGTCTCCAAGTGGATCACCAGACGTCGACAAGTGGGGCGTTGTGTACTCGAACACGTCAAACAGACGTTCCCTGCACAGGAGATACCAGTGAAGTCAATCAAGCGCGTCGCCGCCGTTCTCGCCACCACCGCCGTCGCGGTCACCACCTTCGGCGTCCTGTCCGCCCCGGCGCACGCCATGAAGCCCGGCGACGGGTGGTACCGCTGCTGGATCCCCGACTACGGCTACATGTGGTGCTACGACGTCTGATCCCCACCACCACGGACCACGGCCCCGCCCCCCGCACCCACCGGGGGCGGGGCCGTGCCGTTCCCGTCAGCCGATGCGCCGGTGGACGTCCTCGAACATGGACGGGCCGGTGCGCTGAGAGGCGATCCACGGGCCCTCCAGCGACGGGTCGACGATCCCGTTCTCCATGAACGTGTACCGCCCGTCGAGCACCCGCCGGGCCAGCCGCACGTCCTCGTCGTCGGTGTTGTCCCACAGCCGGTCGAACAGCGCCTCGGCCCGCTGCCTGGCCTGGTGGCAGAAGGTGTCGGCCAGCTCGTACGGCTTGCGCCCGTGCTCGGCCGAGTCCTCCTGGGCGCGCACGCAGACCGCGGTGATGGCGAACAGCTCGGCGCCGATGTCCACGATCCGCGACAGGAATCCCTGCTTGTGCTCCAGCCGCGCCTGCCAGCGCGACATGCCGTAGAAGGTCGATCGGGCGAGCTTGCGGCTGGTCCGCTCGACGAACCGCAGGTGCTGGGCCAGCGGGCCGAACTCGGCGTACGACGTGGGCACCTGACCGGGCCCGGTCACCAGGCTCGGCAGCCACCGGGCGTAGAAGGCGCCGGCCCGGGTGGCCGCCCGTCCCTTGGCCCGCAGGCCGGCCTTCGGATCGACGAGCTCGCCCGCCACCGACAGGTGGGCGTCCACCGCCTCGCGGGCGATGAGCAGGTGCATGATCTCGGTCGAGCCCTCGAAGATGCGGTTGATCCGCAGGTCGCGCAGCATCTGCTCGGCGGGTACGCCGCGCTCGCCGCGGGCGTGCAGCGACTCGGCGGTCTCGTAGCCGCGCCCGCCCCTCATCTGCACCAGCTCGTCCATGAGCCGCCAGGCCATCTCCGTGCTGTACAGCTTGGCGAGCGCGGCCTCGATGCGGATGTCGTTGCGCTCGTCGTCGGCCATCCGGCTGGCCAGGTCCACCACCGACTCCAGTGCGTACGCGGTGGCGGCGATGAAGGCGACCTTGCGGGCGATGGCCTCGTGCCGGCCGACCGGCCGGCCCCACTGGACCCGCTCGCACCCCCACTCGCGGGCGATCTTCGTCGCCCACTTCGCCGCGCCGACGCAGGTCGCCGGCAGGGAGAGGCGCCCGGTGTTGAGCGTGGTCAACGCGATCTTGAGGCCCTGGCCCTCGCGGCCGATCAGGTTCTCCACCGGCACGCGCACCTGGTGGAAGCGGGTGACGCCGTTCTCGATGCCCCGCAGGCCCATGAACTGGTTGCGGTGCTCCACGGTGATGCCGGGGGAGTCCGCCTCGACCACGAAGGCCGAGATCTTGGCCCCGGTCCGTGCCATCACGACCAGCAGGTCGGCCACGACGCCGTTGGTCGTCCACAGCTTCACGCCGTTGATCACGTACGCGTCGCCGTCCCGGACGGCGGTCGTCGACAGCCGGGCGGGGTCGGACCCCACGTCCGGCTCGGTCAGCAGGAAGGCGGAGATCTCGCCCCGGGCGCAGCGGGGCAGGAAGCGGCGCTTCTGCTCGGGGGTGCCGAACAGCCGCAGCGGCTGCGGAACCCCGATGGACTGGTGGGCCGACAGCAGCGCGCTGAGCGCGGGGGAGCACGACGTCACGAGTGCCAGCGCGCGGCAGTAGTACAGATGGCTCAGCCCCAGCCCGCCGTACTCCTCCTCGGTGGTCATGCCGAACGCGCCGATCGCCGCCAGGCCCTTGACCACCTCGTCCGGGATCACAGCGGTGCGCTCGATGAGGGAGGGATCGACCTTCTCCTGCAGGAACGCGCGCAGCGCGCGCAAAAAGTCGTCTCCCTTCTTGATCTCCTCCTCGGAGAGGCGGCGGGCGGGATACACGAGATCCAGCTGGAAGTCCCCGAGGAAGAGCTGCTTGCCGAAGCTCGGGCGGGTCCACTCCGTCTCGCGCGCCTGCTCGGCCACCTCCCTGGCCTTGGCGTACTCGGTCGTCATCATCGACCTCCTCGGCGGTGAAACGAGCTCTCCTCGTTAACTACCCGCCAGTAGCCTCTCGCATCGCGGGAAGCGCGATGTGTATGGCCGTCCCTCCGCCCAGGGAGGAGACGATGCGGCACCGGCCGCCGTGCGCCTCAACGATGGCCTTCACGATCGACAGGCCGAGCCCCGATCCGCCGGACAGGTGGTCCTCTCCGCGCTGGAAGCGGTCGAAGGCGCGTGCGGCCTGCTCCGGGCTCATCCCCGGACCGGTGTCGCGCACCTCGATCGCCACCGACTCCGGGACGCGCTGCAGCCGTACGGTGGCCCGGGTACCCTCGGGCGTGTGCGCCCGCACGTTGCCGAGCAGGTTGACGAGCACCTGGCGGACCCTGGCCTCGTCCACCGTCGCCACCAGGGACGGCGGCGCCTCCACCGTGACGGGGTAGGCAGGATCGAGGGCGGCCGAGTCGGCGGCCACCTCGCGGGCCATCTCGGCCAGGTCGGTCGCGTCGAGCGCGAGGGCGGTGCCCCGGTCGAGCCGCGCGAGTTCCAGCATCTCGCCCACCAGGCGGCCCATGCGGTCGGCCTCGGCCTCGATCCGTCCCATGATCTTGGGCAGATCCGCGGGCGGGATCGCCCCGGCCCGGTACAGCTCCGCATACCCGGAGATGGTCGACAGCGGGGTGCGCAGTTCGTGGGAGGCGTCGGTGGCGAAGCGGCGCACGCGGTCCTCCGACGCCTGGCGGTCGCGGAAGGCGTCGGCGATCCGGTCGAGCATGAGGTTGACCGCGGCGCCGAGCCTGCCGACCTCCGACGAACCCTCGGGCATCCGGGCCGACAGGTCGACTCGCTCGGCCACGAGATGGGCGGTGCGCGCCATCTTGCCGAGCGGCGCCAGGCCGCCGGCGATCAGCAGCCGGCCACCCGCGGCGAGCAGCAGGATCAGCACCCCGCCGGTGGCCAGTTCGCTGATCAGGAGGTGGCGAACCGGGTCGTCCACCGCGTCCAGGGGCACCGCGATGACCATCAGCCGAAGGCCGCTCGGCGACATCGCCGCGGCCGCGATCAGTTGGTGGCCGCCGCTCGGGTCGAGGTCGAAGGTGCGGCCCTGCGCCGCGTACGCCAGCAGTCTGTCCTTGCCCAGCGCCTCGGTCAGGCCGGGTACGGCCTCGGCCTCGTCGGCGTCACCGCCGACCAGGTGCGCGTGCTGCTCGGTGAGGTTGTAGACCGCGACGGCGTAGGTGGAGCCGGTCAGCGCCTGGTCGAGCGGGTCTCCCTCGACCACCCGGCGCGCCGCCGTGACGGTCGCGGCCACCACCTGCCCCTCCAGCCGCGTGCGCAGGTGGCCGCGCAGGACGACGACGCTGACGAGGGAGAAGACGACGAGCAGGACCGCGCTCACGCCGAGGAGCCCGGCGAGCAGGCGTGTCCTGAGCGACATCACCGGTCCGTCACATGTCCTGGGGCGGGCGCAGGGAGTATCCGATGCCGCGCTGGGTGTGGATCAGCGGCGGGCCGAGCGGGTCGAGTTTGCGGCGCAGGTAGGAGATGTAGGTCTCCAGCACCTGCGAACTCCCGCCGTAGCCCCAGACCTCCTCCAGCAGGCGCCGCTTGGTGAGCACCAGGCCGGCGTTGGCCATCAGGAAGGCCAGCAGGCGGAACTCGGTCGGCGACAGCTCCACCGGGACGCCGCCGCGCCGCACCTCCCAGCGTGCCTCGTCGAGCTCCAGGTCGCCGACCTGGAGGATCGGCCCGTGCGCCCGCTCGGCCGCCTCCGGCACGGTCGTACGGCGCAGCACGGCGCGGATCCGCGCTACCAGTGCCTCGACCGAGAACGGTTTGGTGACGTAGTCGTCGCCGCCGAGGGTCAGCCCGCGCACGGTGTCGGCGACCGCGTCGCGGGCGGTCAGAAAGATCACGGGAGGGTGCACGCCGTCGGCCCGGATTCGCCGGCAGACCTCGAAGCCGTCGATGTCGGGCAGCATGACGTCGAGGACGACCAGGTCGGGCTGGTTCGTCAGCACCTCGCCGAGCGCCGCGGCTCCCGTGCCCACGGCCGTCACCCGGAAGCCGTGGAACCTGAGGGCGACTTCCACGATGTCCCGGATGTTCGGCTCGTCCTCGACGACGAGGATCCTGGTTTCACTCATGGGGGACCCATTGTGCAGGTAGAAGGCATTTGTTGCACAATGCGGGTCTCCGGGGGCCGCTCCGCGCGGCATTCGTGGGTCAGCGCGGGACGCGGGCCACGCAGAACACGGTCTGGCCGAACGGGGGACGGACGAACCGCTCGATGAGCCGGGTCAGCGGCACGACGGTGCGGTCGTAGATCTTGACGAGCCGGGGGTCGGGGTAGCCCACGCCACCCCGCCGCACGGCCGCCCACCAGGCGATGCCGCCGAGGAAGTTGATCGGCTTGAGCACCTGCACGTCGAGGCCGGCGTCGGTGACCGTCTTGCGCAGGGTAGCGGGGGTGTAGCGGGTGACGTGCCCCACCTTGCGGTCGAAGTCCCCGTAGAGCTGCATGTAGCCGGGCACCCAGATGACGATGCGCCCGCCGGGAGCGGTCACCTTGGCCAGCGACCGCAGCGCCTCGGCGTCCTCCTCGATGTGCTCGAGGACGTTCATCATCACGACGGTGTCGACCGGGTCGGAAAGGGGGATCTCGGTCGGCAGGCCGAACTGGAGCACCGACACGTCGTCGCGGTCGGCGAACCTCTGGCGCAGTTGCTCCACGCAGTAGGGATCGAAGTCGCTCACCACGAGCCTGTCCAGGCGCGGCAGAAACTGCTCGGCGAAATGCCCGAGACCCGACCCGATCTCCAGGAGCGACCGCCCGACGTGCGGCGCGACCATGTCGAACTCGTACTGCCGGTAGTTCTTGGCCTCGTCGCCGCCGAGGTGGTTCTCCAGAGCCTCGTCCCCGGCCGCCGGCTGGACTACTCGGTCATACCCAGACATAGGATCCTCGATCTGCACGCTGACGGTCGTGGAAAGTGTAGTGCCCGACCCATCGGCGGGCGTCCGCTTCGCCGGAGGGGCCGCGGATGGGAGCTTCGCGCGGCTCTGTTCTTCTGGCGGCTCCGTTCTTCGGACAGCACGGTTCTTCGGACAGCATGGGGAATCCGTCGACACCCCTGTGGACGGAATGCCCGCCTGATCGTAGGCTTCACCTCCGCCCCGATCCCCCGATTGCCCTTTATGGACGACGACGAAGCAGTGACCCGCGCTCTGGCCGGTGACCTCGACGCCTACGAGGTGCTGGTCACCCGTTACAGCGCGGTCGCCCACCGTACGGCGAGCCTGCTCGGCGCGGCCGACGAGGCGCAGGACGTCGTTCAGGAGGCGTTCGTCAAGGCGTTCCGCCACCTCAAGGGCTTCCGCCGGGGCTCGTCCTTCCGCCCCTGGCTGCTGCGTATCGTGGCCAACGAGACCCACGACCTCACCCGGTCGCGTGGCCGCCGCTCCGACCTCGCCGTACGGCTGGGCCGCGAGCGGGAGCCGTACGGACCCGGGGACCCCGGGGACCCGGAGAGCGCGGCGGTGGACGCCGACGGCCGGGCCCGCCTGCTGGAGGCGGTACGCGCGCTGTCCGACGGGGAACGCGAAGCCGTGGTCTGCCGGTATTTCCTGCAGTTGTCCGAGGCGGAGACGGCCGAAGTCCTCGGCGTGCGGCTCGGCACGGTCAAGTCACGGACGTTCCGGGCCCTGCGGCGTCTGCGGGAGGAGGTGGGCCGTGAGCACTTCGGATGACAGAGATCCGATCGCGCCGGAGGACCTCGAGACGCGGCTGCGGGACCTCGGCGAGGAACTGGCCATGGCCCCCGTGCCGCCTCCCGCCGACGTGGCGCGTGCCGTACGCGCCCGCATCGAGGACGGCGGGGCCGGCGACAGGGTACGGCCGCGGGCCGCGTGGCGGCCGTCGCCGCGCGTCGCGGCAGCGGCGGTGGCGGTGCTGACGGCCGTGCTGCTCGGGGCCACACCGCAGGGCCGGGCCGCTGTCGTGTCGGTGCTGCGCATCGCGGGCGTCGAGATCCACGTGGGCGGCGCCGGGCCGCTGCCCACGGGAGTGCCGAGTCCGTTGCCCGGCGAGCGCCGGGTGACGCTGGAGGAGGCGCGGCGCGGCGCCCGCTTCCCCGTGGCCGTGCCGTCCGCGCTCGGCGAGCCGTCCGACGTCCGCCTCGCCGACGGCGGCCGGGTGGTGACACTGCTGTGGCCGGGCGTCCGGCTCGACGAGTTCGACGGCACGCTGGGCGTCGTCTGGCACAAGGAACTCGGAGAACCGTTCCCGGAGCAGGTGGGCGTCGTCGGCGGATGGTGGATTCCGCGCTCTCACGGCGTGTCGTACGTGCCGGGGGACGGCGGCGCGCCTCGGGAGGAGCGGGTGGCCGGGCCGACGCTCATTTGGCAGCACAAGCTGGTCGGGCTGCGACTGGAGGGGCCGGACCGCGTCGAGGCCATGCGGATCGCCTCCTCGGTCCGGTGAGCCGGGGACTCACTCGGGGGAGGCGAGCCAGGCGTCGGCCTCGCTCAGCAACTCCTTCTTGACCGCTTCGGGCGCCGTCGACGACCGGATCGACTGCCGGGCGAGCTCGGCGATCTCCGCGTCGCCGAAGCCGTAGACGTCCCGCGCGAGCTCATACTGCGGCAGCAGCCGGGCGCCGAACAGCAGCGGGTCGTCGGCGCCGAGAGCGATCGGCACCCCGGCCTCGAACAGCCGCCGCAGCGGCACGTCCTCGGGGCGTTCCGCCACCCCGAGGCCCACGTTGGACAGCGGGCACACCTCGCAGGTGACCTGCCGGTCGGCCAGCCGCTCCATCAGGCGGGGCGACTCGGCCGCGCGCACGCCATGGCCGATCCGATCGGCGTCCAGGTCGTCGAGGCATTCGGCGACGCTCGCCGCGCCCAGCAACTCGCCGCCGTGCGGCACGGCGAGCAGCCCCGCGCCCCTGGCGATCCGGAAGGCGTGCTCGAAGTCCCTCGCCCGGCCGCGCCGCTCGTCGTTGGACAGGCCGAAGCCCACCACGCCCCTGCCCTGGTAGCGGGCCGCCAGGCGGGCCAGCGTCCTGGCGTCGAGCGTGTGCCGGATGCGGTTGGCGGCCACGATCACCGCCATGCCGATCCCGGCCTGCCTGGCCGCCTTGTCCGTCGCGTCGAGGACGAGTTCGAGTGTCTCGGTCAGCCCGCCGAAACGCTGGGCGTACCCGGAGGGATCGACCTGGATCTCCAGCCAGCGCGAGCCTTCCCGGGCCTCGTCCTCGGCGGCCTCGCGCAGCAGCCGGTAGACGTCCTCGGGGCGGCGCAGCACCGACCGCGCGATGTCGTACAACCGCTGGAACCGGAACCAGCCGCGCTCGTCGGTCGCCCGCAGTTTCGGCGGCCAGTCCTCCACCAGCGCGTCGGGGAGGTGGACGCCCTGCTCCCGGGCGAGCTCGATCAGCGTCGAATGCCGCATCGAGCCGGTGAAGTGCAAGTGCAGGTGTGCCTTGGGGAGCGTGTTTAGTGGACGTGCCATCTCCATATGTTGCCGCATGTCGCTCTCAACCTGTCGCCGGGTTGGCGCGTTGGGGAGGGACGAAAGGGGAGCCCATGACCGAAGAAGACGAGGCGGCTTTCGACGAGTTCCTGGCCGCGCGCAGCACCGCCCTCCTGCGCACCGCGATCCTTGTCTGCGGCGCCTCCGAGTCCGACGCCGAGGACATGGTCCAGAACGCGTTGGAGAAGGTCTACCGGCACTGGCCGCGCATCCGGCACGACAACCCCGAGGCGTACGCGCGCCGGGTCGTGGTGAACGGCGCGATCAGCAAGGCCAGGCGGCGCAAGGTGCTCCGGGAGATCACCTTCGCCCAGCCGCCGGAGACACCCGTGGAGTCGCCCGACCTCGGCCTGCGGGACGTGCTCATCACCGAACTCAGGAAGCTGCCGGCCCGGATGCGGGCCGTACTGGTCCTGCGCTACTGGGAGGACCTGTCGGAGGCCGAGACCGCGGCGCTGCTCGGCTGCTCCGTCGGCACCGTCAAGAGCCAGGCCGCCCGCGGTCTGGCACGCGTGCGCGCACATATGGAGAACTTGGAAGGAGCGTCCGCATGAACGTCGAAGAGGCGCTGAGAGACGCCATGGCCGCCGAGGTCGTCGGCGTGCAGGCGCCGCCGTCACTGGGCCAGGCCGTCCGGCGGCGCAACCGGCGGCACGTGGTGCGATTTCGCGTGGCGGGAGTCGCCGTGCTCGCCGCGGCGGCCGCGGTGGCCGTGCCCGTGGCGTTGACCGCCGGGCCCGGCGCCGTCCCGGACGCCGGCGTTCTCGCCGGGGCCGGCGCCACCGGCTCGGGAACTCCGGCCGCGTCCGCGTCCGCGACCGCGACCGGCTCCGGCGACACGGTCGCCGTGCCCGGGAACGTTGTTCCCGACATGGTCGGCAAGAGCGCCGCGCAGAGCGACGCCGTCCTGAAGGAGGCCGGCTACACGGTGCGGGTCACGAAGGTCGTCAGCGACGGGGCCCCGGCGGGGACGGTCGTCGGCCAGACGCCGGCCCCCGGGACGACCGCTCCCGCCGGGGCGGCGGTCACGATCATCATCGCCACGGCGGCCGGCCCGGCCCCGTCCGCCACGGCGGGCACGGAGGGCGCGCAGGACCCGTCGATGCCCCAGGACCTCGGCGATCTGGGGGACGGCCGGACGCTCGGCGGCGTGCACGTCGGCTACCTGCCCAAGGGGCTCGAATGGGGCAAGTGGTCAGGCAAGGACGGGTTCGGCAAGCGGAGCTACACCACGAGCTGGGTGGAGCCCGGGCTCG
Source organism: Microbispora bryophytorum (assembly GCF_006874465.1). Classification (GTDB taxonomy): domain Bacteria; phylum Actinomycetota; class Actinomycetes; order Streptosporangiales; family Streptosporangiaceae; genus Microbispora; species Microbispora bryophytorum. The sequence continues at coordinate 181,775 of NZ_VIRL01000017.1, forward strand.
AACCCGGCATGTACAGCGTCCAGATGGTCGTCTATCGGAAGGAGGCCGCAGAACAGTTCGCGAAGCGGCTTCAGAGCTTCGCCGCGCAGGGCGCGAAGCCGGTCGAAATCGGCGGCAGGAAGGCCTACCTGGTCAGCCTGTCGGATGGGGGCGAGCGGCTCAACGACGGGGGCACCCCGACGATCGCGTGGACCATCGCTCCCGGAGTCGGGGTCGAGGTCATGATGAGCCCTGACTACGCGGCCAAGCTCGGCAAGGCGGTGGCCGACAAGGAGCTCAACAAGATCGCCGCCGGGGCCACCCTCGACAAGTGACCCTGCCCCGTTCCGCGCCTCCGTGCCTCTTCACACCTCAGCGCCTCTGTGGCTCCGTGCATCGGTGCCTCCGGCCGGGCCCGGAGGCGCCGGCCGTACCGGCCCGGCCTGATCGCCGCAGGGATTCGTCTTTGACGCCGGTGCCCGTCACCTGCCTCTGGGAGACGGGGCGCATCCGCCTCCGCGCATGACGAAGGCCCGGTCCCACATGGTGGGGACCGGGCCTTCGTGGCAGATTCGCGACGTCCTGGTGGCCTCGATGCTCGACGGGCCCCTGCCCGACTGGCTTCTGTTCGACAGGCCCTTGCCCGACGGCCCCTGATGCTCGGTCGGCCTCGGTTCTCAGTGCGACTCGGCCAGGAGCTTGGCCACCCGGCTGACGCCCTCGACGAGGTCGTCGTCGCCCAGCGCGTACGACAGGCGGAAGTAGCCCGGGGTGCCGAACGCCTCGCCGGGCACCAGCGCGACCTCGGCCTCTTCCAGGATGAGCTCGGCCAGCTCGGCCGAGGTCTGCGGGCGCCTGCCGCGGATCTCCTTGCCCAGCAGCGCCTTGACCGACGGGTAGGCGTAGAACGCGCCGAACGGCTCGGGGCAGAGCACACCGGGGATCTCGTTGAGCATCCGGACCATGGTCTGGCGGCGCCGGTCGAACGCCGCGCGCATCTCGGCGACGGCCGACAGGTCGCCGGAGACGGCCGCGAGCGCGGCGGCCTGGGCGACGTTGGAAACGTTCGAGGTGGCGTGGGACTGCAGGTTCGTCGCCGCCTTGACCACATCGGACGGGCCGATCAGCCAGCCCACCCGCCAGCCGGTCATCGCGTACGTCTTGGCCACGCCGTTCAGCACGACGACCCGGTCGCGCAGCTCGGGCACGGCGGTCGCGATGCTGGAGAACTCCGCCTCGCCGTAGACCAGGTGCTCGTAGATCTCGTCGGTCACGACCCACAGGCCCTTGTCCAGCGCCCAGCGGCCGATCTCCTCGACCTGGGCGGGGGAGTAGACGGCCCCCGTCGGGTTGGACGGCGAGACGAACAGCAGGACCTTGGTGCGGTCGGTCAGCTTCTCCTCGAGCTGCTCGACCGAGGCCAGGTAGCCGGTCGTCTCGTCGGTGACCACGTCGACCTGGACGCCGCCCGCGAGCTTGATCGCCTCCGGGTACGTCGTCCAGTAGGGCGCCACGACCAGGACCTCGTCACCGGGGTCGAGCAGCGTGGCGAACGCCTCGTAGACCGCCTGCTTGCCGCCGTTCGTCACCAGGATCTGGGCGGCCTCGACCCGGAACCCGCTGTCGCGCAGCGTCTTGTCGGCGATCGCCTGCTTGAGCTCGGGCAGGCCCCCGGCCGGGGTGTACTTGTGGAACCTGGGGTTCCGGCACGCCTCGACGGCCGCCTCGACGATGTAGTCGGGCGTGGGAAAGTCGGGCTCGCCGGCGCCGAAGCCGATGACCGGGCGACCGGCCGCCTTCATCGCCTTGGCCTTGGCGTCCACGGCCAGAGTCGCGGACTCGGAGATCGCGGATATGCGCGCGGAGATGCGAGGTCGGGTCATGCCTCCATCGTTCCAGACGCGCCGCGCGGTTTCGTATCCATATCCAGGATGCGGACGGGTTCGCACGGTAGCTTTAGACCGCACAGGAACGGCACCCGGGCCGCCTCCGGGCGGTGCGGCGACCGTGTGGTTCGACGGAGTGGTGAATCCCGCGTACACTTCACCGACTAGTGGGCCACATGAACGCCACGACGGACGCTTCTACGCGTTTCTCGGGTATCGTGGTGCACGGCTTAGGGCACTAGCGCAATTGGTAGCGCACCGGTCTCCAAAACCGGCGGTTGGGGGTTCGAGTCCCTCGTGCCCTGCGGAGTGCGGTCCGCGCAACAATGGCGTGAAAGCGCGCCGCAACTGCGACGGACACGACGGATCAGGTGAGGACTGTGGCGATCGACACCCGCGGTGAAACCGCTGGCAAGCCAGGCAAGCCGACCAGTGAGAAGAAGGCAAAGCGCACCTCGCCCGCTCTGTTCTACCGGCAGGTTGTCGCCGAGCTGCGCAAGGTCATCTGGCCCCGGCGCAATGACCTTATTTCGTACACGGTAGTTGTCCTGGTCTTCGTTGTGATCATGGTTGGGCTCGTGTTCGGGATCGATACGCTGCTGGGTAAGGCAGTGCTCTGGCTCTTCGGCGGATCCTGATCCCCCGCGAGACGTCATAGCACGTCAAGACACCAAGCGAAGTAAGGAAGAGTCCCGTGTCCGAGTCCCCGATGCCGACCGACCGCTCCCATGACGAGCATGACGAGTGGGGCACCGAGCAGGACGAGGCCGTAGCAGAGGCCGAGGAGACCACGGTCGCCGACTCAGACGGCGATGACGCCGCTGACACCGATGACGCCGGCGACGCCGCTGACACCGATGACGCCGCTGACACCGGCGACGGCGGCGAAGAATCGGCCGAGGCCGCCGCGCAGGTCGACGAGGACGGTGACGTCCTTCCGGACGTCGACCCGGTCGAGGAGTTCAAGCGTCAGCTTCGCGGCCAGTTCGGCGAGTGGTACGTCATCCACTCGTACGCCGGTTACGAGAACCGCGTGAAGCAGAACATCGAGAGCCGTATCGGGTCCCTCAACATGGAGGACTTCATCTTCCAGGTCGAGGTGCCGACCCACACGATCACGGAGTTCAAGGGCGGCAAGAAGACTCCGATCAAGGAGCGAGTGCTTCCCGGTTACGTTCTGGTCCGGATGGACCTGACCGACGAGTCCTGGGCCGCGGTGCGTAACACGCCCGGTGTGACCGGCTTCGTCGGCCTGTCCAACAAGCCGAGCCCCCTGAACCTCGACGAGGTCGCCAAGCTGCTCGCTCCGGAGCCTTCCGAGGAAGTCAAGAAGGCCACGGCCAAGGCGACCACCGCGACCGTCGACTTCGAGGTCGGCGAGTCCGTCACGGTCATGGACGGGCCGTTCGCCACGCTGCCGGCCACGGTCAGCGAGATCAGCGCCGAGTCGCAGAAGCTCAAGGTCCTTGTTTCGATCTTCGGTCGTGAGACCCCGGTTGAGCTGTCGTTCAACCAGGTCTCGAAGATCTGACCGCCTCGCGTAGACTCGATAGCCGTCCTCACGCACGCCCTGCTTCGGCGTGCCTGTGAGGCTTTTGTAGGACAAAAGGACCCGGAGAAGGACGAATGCCTCCAAAGAAGAAAGTCGCGGCACTGGTGAAGGTCCAGCTTCCCGCTGGACAGGCCACCCCCGCGCCGCCGGTCGGTACCGCGCTCGGTCCGCACGGCGTCAACATCATGGACTTCGTCAAGCAGTACAACGCGGCGACGGAGGCCCAGCGGGGCAACATCATCCCCGTCGAGATCACCATCTTCGAAGACCGCTCCTTCACCTTCATCACGAAGACGCCGCCGGCGCCCGAGCTGATCAAGAAGGCCGCCGGTCTGCAGAAGGGCAGCTCGAACCCGCACAAGGACAAGGTGGGCAAGCTGACCCGCGAGCAGCTTCGCCAGATCGCCGAGACCAAGATGCAGGACCTCAACGCGAACGACGTCGAGGCCGCCGAGAAGATCATCGCCGGCACCGCCCGTTCCATGGGCATCACCATCGCCGACTGACTCTCAGCCGCAATCAAACGCAGTGGGAGGGCCGACGCGCGGGCCCGGACCACGATCTCCACGAGGAGCATGAAGTGAAGCGCAGCAAGAACTGGAAGAACGCGGCGGCCGAGGTCGACCGCGCGGCCCTGTACAACCCGCTCGACGGCGTACGGCTGGCCAAGAAGACCGCGACCACGAAGTTCGACGCGACCGTCGAGGTCGCCCTGCGGCTGGGCGTCGACCCGCGCAAGGCCGACCAGATGGTCCGCGGCACCGTCAACCTCCCGCACGGCACCGGCAAGACCGCCCGGGTCCTGGTCTTCGCGACCGGTGACCGTGCCGAGGAGGCCCGCGCGGCCGGCGCCGACATCGTCGGCTCCGACGAGCTGATCGACGAGGTGTCCAAGGGCCGTCTCGACTTCGACGCGGTCGTCGCCACCCCGGACATGATGGGCAAGGTCGGTCGTCTGGGCCGCGTGCTCGGCCCCCGCGGCCTCATGCCGAACCCGAAGACCGGCACCGTCACGCCCGCCGTGGCCAAGGCCGTCAGCGACATCAAGGGCGGAAAGATCGAGTTCCGGGTCGACCGGCACGCGAACCTGCACTTCATCATCGGCAAGGCGTCCTTCGACGAGCGTCAGCTCGTGGAGAACTACGCCGCGGCGCTGGACGAGGTGCTGCGTCTCAAGCCGTCGGCGGCCAAGGGCCGTTACCTCAAGAAGGTCACCTTCACCACGTCCATGGGCCCCGGCATCCCGGTCGACCCGAACGTGACGCGGGCGTTGACCGCCGAGATCGACGCCTGAGCCGTCACCCAGGCCGATAACGACGACGGAAGCCCCCGCCCTTTCCGGGCGGGGGCTTCCGCGCGTCTACCGGCAAACCAGCCCCCGCCGACAGGTCCAGGTCGGCCTGCGCTCCGGGGACTTCGATGTGCCGGCCGCACTGCGTCGTTCCGGCCCGCCCTGCGCGCTGATCCCGTCCGAGCCGTCGGACATGGTGATGATGTCGCGTGCCGGCATGACCAGCCGGCGCGATCCGCCCCCGATCGCGTGACGCGGGACAGCCGCGCGGAGGCCGACTCTCAGGAGACCGACAAGGGCGATGTAGAGGTTTTGTGCACAGCTCATGAGGGTTCGCCCCGTAGCAGCGCACTGGTGGCGTTAGGCGCATAGGGTCAAGGGCAGGTAAAGGGGGACACCGAAGGGATGGAAACAATGCGACGACTACTGGTGGCCACCGGGGCGATGGCCGCGCTCACGGTCGCGGGATGCGGGACGACCGCGGCTCCGTCTCTCCAGAACGCGCAGCTCTCGGCGGCCGAGGTCATCCAGCAGACCGCGCAGAAGGCCGACGACGTCAACACCTATGCCGCGGACCTCGTGGTGAACGTGACCGACGCCAAGGGGGGTCAGGGAGGGGTCGTTCAGGGCACGATGCTCTACCAGAAGACCCCGCAGATCGCCTCCGACATCAACCTCAGCCAGGTGGCGTTCAACGGGCAGAGCGTGCCCGGCGGCGTACGGGTGATCCTTCAGGGCGACGTGGCGTTCGTGAAGGTCGACATGCTCAAGACCCTGGTGGGCGCCACCAAGCCGTGGATCAGGCTCGACCTGAAGCAGCTCGGCTCGCAGGCCGGCGTGAACGTCGACCAGTACCTCGCCCAGGCCCAGCAGTTCGACCTGAAGACGAGCGTCGCCATGCTCACCGCGTCCAAGGACGTCAAGTCGGTGGGCAGTGAGCAGGTCGGCGGGGTGGACACGACCCACTACTCGGGCTCGTTCCCGGTGGACGAGGCCGTCAAGCAGCTTCCCGAGGACCGGCGCGGCCGCATGCAGGGCGAGCTCGCGAACGCCAAGGACGTCAAGTTCGACGCCTGGATCGACACTCAGGGCCTGCCGCGCAAGGTCGAGCTGAACGGCGGCAAGCCGGACGCCGGTACGTTCAAGGCCACGGCGATGTTCAAGTCGTTCAACGAGCCCGTTTCGATCAACGCGCCGGCCGCCGACCAGGTCGGTGACCTGCCGCAGACGCTGCCGCACATGACGCAGCAGCCGTCCGGCGCGGGAAGCTGATTTGGCGTCCTGCCGGTTGACAACGTAGTGTGTCTCCTGCCAAAGACCGCCGGTCGTCATCGGGCTGTACAGCCTGGTGACCGAAGGATCCACGTGAGTGGACGGCCCGCGTAGGTGTGGAGATGCTTGAGGACGTTCGACGTCCATCCAAGCCCCGTGCGCCTGCGCCGGGGCTTGTCTGTTTTTCGGAGGCCCTTCGCCGGCGGCACATCTGGAAGGAGGCCCATGGCGAAGGCGGAGAAGAGCGTCGCGATCGCCGAGCTCAAGAGTGAGTTCGAGGGATCCAGCGCCGCCGTTCTGACCGAATACCGCGGTCTCACCGTCGCGCAGCTCAAGCAGCTGCGCGTCTCTCTCGGTGGGAATGCGAAGTTCGCCGTGGCGAAGAACACGCTTACCAAGATCGCGGCCAACAACGCCGGGATCTCTGCCCTGGACGACCTGTTCCAGGGCCCGACCGCCATCGCGTTCGTCAAGGGCGACGTCGTGGAGGCGGCCAAGGGTCTGCGTGACTTCGCCAAGGCCAACCCCCTCCTGGTGATCAAGGGTGGTGTCGTCGACGGCAAGTCGATGACGCCCGACGAGATCACGAAGCTTGCCGACCTTGAGTCCCGCGAGGTGCTCCTCGCGAAGCTGGCCGGCGCACTGAAGGCCAAGCAGTCCCAGGCTGCCGCCACCTTCGCCGCGCTGCCCACCACGATGGCTCGACTGGCCGAGGCTCTGCGCGCCAAGCGCGAAGAGGCCGGCGAGTAGGTCCGCGCAGCGGACGGGGGAAGCGCGCACCGCGGTCCCTTTAACGTTTTTTGCTCGATCCACTGGAGGAACACATCATGGCGAAGCTCAGCACCGACGAGCTGCTCGAGACCTTCAAGGAGATGACCCTCCTTGAGCTGTCCGACTTCGTGAAGGTCTTCGAGGAGACCTTCGACGTCAAGGCCGCCGCCCCGGTCGCCGTCGCCGCCGCCCCGGCCGCCGGTGGCGCTGGTGGCGCCGCCGAGGAGGCCGAGGAGCAGGACGAGTTCGACGTCATCCTCGAGGCCGCCGGCGACAAGAAGATCCAGGTCATCAAGGAGATCCGCGCCCTGACGAGCCTGGGCCTCAAGGAGGCCAAGGACCTCGTGGACGGCGCTCCGAAGCCGGTCTTCGACGGCAAGGTCAACAAGGAGCAGGCCGAGAAGGCGAAGGCTGCCCTCGAGGGCGCCGGCGCCACGGTCTCCGTCAAGTAAGACGGCCTCGTAACACGCTTCACCGAAGGGGCGGGTCCATCCAGGTGCCGGATGGGACCGCCCCTTTCGCATGCCCGGACGCCGTACGGACTCCAGACCCTATGGGCAGGGCGGGCCCGTTGATCTATCGTGCGGAATGGGGAGTGTCCGACAGAGGCTGTCCGCCGCGAGCGTGGAACCAGGTGGATGCGTCGAAAGGCGGCGGAGGAGCTCGTGGCCGCGGGAGGCTGCAGGCGACGGCAGCGCGGCGGGGCGCCGCCACGCGCAGCAGGACATGGTTCGTCGGGCACGACCGCGGATCCGCGCGACGTGAACGGGCCGAGACGACCGGGTGCTCAGGAGGTGCGGGAATGCGGCGCGCGCTGACCGGCGGGCTCGTCCTCCTCGTGGCCGCCTTGTCCCTGGCGGTCTACTGGCTCGCCCGGGCGCGCACGGATGCCCTCGCGGCGGCGCAGGACCGCGAGATGGCCGTGCAGGCCGCCGCGGCGCACGCCGTGAGCCTCATGTCGATCGACCACCGCCGCATCGACGACGATCTCAAACGCGCCCTGGCGACCTCCACGGGCCCACAGCGGGCGCAGTACGCCGCCGGGCAGGCGGCCCTCAGGGCCGCCACGCTGAAGAACAAGGCCGTCCAGACGGGAGTCCTGCGGGCGTCCGCGCTCGCCTCCATCGACGGCGGCCGGCGCACGGCACAGGTGCTGATCGTCGGCGACGCGGTGATCCATTGGGAGGACGGCAGGAAGGCCCCTCCTGAGGAGCGCTTCTTCCGCTGGCGCATGGACGTCACGAAGGCCTCGGGCCTGTGGCTGGTCTCGCGGGCGGAGCTGGTGCAGTGAGGCGTCTGCTACGGGCGTCGGCGGCCCTCGTGGCGGCCGGGCTGGCCGTCGCCGCCGTGTGGCTGCTGCTCGATCTGCGCCGCGTCCAGGCCGCCGAGAGAGCGTCCCGGGAGGCCCTCTCGGCCGCCCGGTCCTACGCTCCGGACATGTTGTCGTACGACTACCGTACGATCGAGCGGGACATGCTGAGGGCGGGCGCACACGCCACAGGGCAACTGGCGGAGCATTACCGGACGCTCGCGAAGACGCTCGGGCCGCAGGCGCGGGAGCGGCGGACGGTGCAACACGCGGTGGTGGCCGCCGCCGGAGTGGAGTCGGCGACGCCGGACGAGGTCCGGGTGCTGCTGTTCGTGAACATGGTCACGACGCGGTCGGGCCCGGGTCAGGAGGAGCCGAAGCAGCAGGTCAGCCAGGGAAGGGCGCGCCTTGTCATGGTGACGCAGGGCGACGGCTGGCGGGCCTCCCGGCTGTCCACGCTCCTGGGTGACACGCCCGTTCCCTGAGCACGTAGCTAAATTGTTAGTAAAGACGACGTTTAGACCGCGCCGGTGGATGGGTATTCACGGCACGGTGGCGTCGATCGACGGTCAGCGTTGGGTCGTTCGCGTGACTGAGCGTTACCCGTCTCCGGTCCCGGGTAGGGACTGGATCTCCGGCGGTCGCTCGGTCCCGAGGGCGGGAAAACCCAGCGTGACGCCTGTCGGTTAGGCGAAATGTCGGCTCCCGGGCTTGACGTTTCGGCGCTGACGGGTGATGCTGCCACCAACGTGGAGCGCAGAGCGATAGCGGAGTGGACAGGTGTATGCCGATCGGCTACACTGCCCCTTTGCGCTGCCCTTTGACGACCGTCTCTCTGAGTAACTCTTAGTCCTGGTCGTCTGGCGTGCGTGTAGTCAGTCCGCGAGCCCTCGGAAGGACATCTGTTGGCAGCCTCGCGCAACGCCTCCGCCGTACCCGCCGGTCCCCGAACCGTGTCGTTTGCACGCATCGAGGAGCCGCTCGAAGTACCCGACCTTCTCGCCCTGCAGACCGAGTCCTTTGATTGGCTGCTCGGAAACGAGAAATGGAAGGGCCGGGTTGAGGCGGCTCGCCAGGCCGGGCGCAAGGACGTCCCGGCCCAGTCGGGTCTTGAAGAGATCTTCGAGGAGATCAGTCCCATCGAGGACTTCTCCGGAACCATGT
>NZ_VIRL01000018.1 GCF_006874465.1 Microbispora bryophytorum
CTCTACTACAACAAGGAGGTGCTGAAGAAGGCCGGGGTGGACGCGGACGCGGTGAAGGACTGGGCGTCGCTGACCGCGGCGCTGGAGAAGGTCAAGGCGGCGGGCAAGAAGGGCATCACGTTCTCGGGCATCGGCACCGAGGAGGGCAGCTTCCAGTTCCTGCCCTGGTTCTGGGGTTCGGGCGCGCAGCTCACGAAGCTCGACTCACCCGAGGGCGTCGCGGCGCTGTCGCTGTGGGCCGACTGGGTGAAGAAGGGCTACGCCCCCACCTCGGTCATCAACAACACCCAGACCACGAGCTGGCAGGAGTTCGCGACCGGGGACTTCGCCTTCGGCGAGAACGGCACCTGGCAGCTCGCCAACGCCAAGAAGACCGGCTTCGACTACGGCATCATCCCGATCCCCGCCAAGGACGGCGGCACCGCCCCCGCCCCGACCGGCGGTGAGTTCGTCACCCTTCCCGTGCAGAAGGACACCGCCCGCTACGTCGCCTCCCAGAAGCTGGTGACGTGCCTGGCCAGCACCGGCAACTCCTACACCACCGACACCACGCTGTCGTACATCGCACCGACCGAGGAGGTGCAGGCCAAGCAGGTCGAGCAGAACGCCGAGCTCAAGGTGTGGGTGGAGGCGGTCAAGGCCGCGAAGGGCCGCACCAGCGACAACCTGGGCACCAAGTACCCGAAGATCTCCGAGCCCATGTGGAAGGCGATGCAGGCCGCGCTGAGCGGGTCGCAGTCGGCGCAGGAGGCGCTGACGGCGGCTCAGGGCACGGCGGAAAGCGCCGTCCAGTAGCGTCCGGGCCCGGGCGTCGGTCGCCGGGCCCGCCTCTGGCCGTCCAGATGAAGGAAAGCATGAAACACGCAACACAGACGCCGGCCCCGCCGACCGCGGCGGGCCGGCGGGAGCGGGCCCCGGGGCCACAGTCCGGAGGCGATCGCGGTGCACCCGTACGGCGATCGGGTCAGTGGGCGGCGTGGGCGTTCCTCGCCCCGGTGGTGGTCTACCTGCTCGCGTTCTACGTCTATCCGCTGTACCGCAACGTCGACCTGAGCCTGCGGAACTACACGGTGCGGTCGTTCGTGCAGGGCGACGCGCCGTTCACCGGGCTGGCCAACTACGGGAAGGCCGTCCGCGACGCCACGTTCGGGCCGGCGCTGTGGCACACGGTGGTGTTCACCGTGGTGTCGCTGGCCTTCCAGTTCACCATCGGGCTCGCCCTGGCCGTGTTCTTCACCCGGAACTTCCGGCTGTCGGCGACCCTGCGCGCGCTGTTCCTGGTGCCGTGGCTGCTGCCGCTGATCGTGTCGTCCTCGACCTGGTCGTGGATGCTCAACAGCGAGTCGGGCGTGGTCAACGCGGTGCTCGCGGCGGTGGGGATCGACCCGGTCAACTGGCTGACGTCCCCCGACTGGTCGCTGTGGTCGGTGACCATCGCCAACATCTGGATCGGCATCCCGTTCAACCTGGTCGTGCTCTACAGCGGGCTGCAGGCGATCCCCTCCCACATCTACGAGGCGGCGGCCCTGGACGGGGCCAGTGCCTGGCAGCGGTTCTGGCGGGTGACCTTCCCGCTGCTGCGGCCGGTCTCGGCGATCACGCTGCTGCTCGGGCTGGTCTACACGCTCAAGGTGTTCGACATCATCTGGATCATGACCAAGGGCGGGCCGAGCGACGCGTCCACGACGCTGGCCACCTGGTCCTATCGGCTGGGATTCGGCAACATGCTGCCCTCCTTCGGCCCCGGCGCGGCGGTGGGCAACCTCCTGATCGTGATCGCGCTGGTCTTCGGCCTCGTCTACATCCGCGTGCAGCGACGGCAGGGGGCGGCATGACAACCCGGCGTACCTGGTGGCGGACCGGCCTCGGCGTGGTGTTCACCGCGCTCATGCTGTTCCCGGTCTACTGGATGATCAACGTCTCGTTCACCCGCGACCAGGACATGCGCAAGTCGCCGCCGTACTGGTTCCCCGTCCACGGGACGCTGGAGGGGTATCGCGCGGTGCTGGAGCAGCAGGGGCCCTACCTCGCCACCAGCCTCGTGGTGGGGCTGGGCACCGTGGCCCTGACGGTGGTGATCGCGGCGCCGGCGGCGTACTCGCTGGCCAAGCTGCGCCCGCGCGGCGGCGGGGTGCTGAGCTTCGTGCTGCTGATCGCGCAGATGATCCCCGGCGTGATCATGGCGATGGGGTTCTACGCGATCTACCTGAGCACCGGCGTGCTCAACACCGTGCCGGGGCTGATCGTGGCCGACTCCACGCTGGCGGTGCCGTTCGCGGTGCTGATCTTCACCGCGTTCATGTCCGGCATCCCCGAGGAGCTGATGCAGGCGGCCCGGGTGGACGGCGCGGGCCCGCTACGCACGTTCTGGTCGGTCGTGCTGCCGGTCTCCCGCAACTCGGTCATCACGGTGTCGCTGTTCGCGTTCCTGTGGGCCTGGTCCGACTTCGTCTTCGCCTCCACCCTCGACCAGGGCGGCGGCCGTCAGCCGATCACGCTGGGCATCTACCACTACATCGGCAACAACAACCAGGAGTGGAACGCCATCATGGCCACCGCCGTGGTCGCCTCCATCCCGGCAACCGTCCTGCTCGTCATCGCCCAGCGGTACGTCGCGGCGGGCGTCACCGCCGGCGCGGTGAAGGACTAGCGGTGAAGGACTAGAGGAAGCGTCCCGCATCCCGGAAGAACGCCACATCCGGGCTCGCCGCTGATGTTAGCGCTAACACTGGGTCTCGGCGGCATCGCCGGGGCCCTGCGGGACGCCCCAAGAAAGGTGAACGTCCTGTCGTTCACACAATGTGAAGGAGTAGCACCCATGTCTCGAACGGCATTTCCCCCGGGAGGTGCTTCAGCCCCGCGCCCTGGCCGCAACCGGCTCCGGCGCGTATCCCGCCACGCCGCGGCCCTGGTGGCCGCGCTCACGAGCGCGGCCGCGGGAGCCGCCCTCTCCGCCGTGCCCGCGTCCGCCGCCGCGGACGCGGCGCCGGTCCCGGCGTCCACGCTCGTGGTGAAGGCCGACCAGCCCTTCCGCCCGGTCACGCATGTCGCGACGGGGTCCCTGTACGGCCTCGCCGACGACGCGACGCCCTCCGACGCCCTGGTCAAGGCCATCAAGCCGAACACCTTCGTCCAGATGGCCGTGGGCGGCAAGCAGCAGGCGAAGGGCGACGTGCTCGTGGTCGCCGACAAGGCGGCCCGAGCGGGTGCGAAGGTCGTGAACCGCCTGTCGGACTACTACGCGGGCTGGCCGTACAAGTTCAGCTGGGACTCCTGGCCGGGCGTGGTGGAGCAGCAGGTCAAGGCCGTCCAGGCGTCCGGAGCGACGAACATGGTGGCCTGGGAGCTGTGGAACGAGTCGGACAACACCTGGCTCTCGTCCAACGGCACCTACGAGGACTTCTGGACGAAGACCTTCCGCCAGGTGCGATCGCTCGACCCGACCACGCCGATCCAGGGCCCGAGCTTCTCCGACAACATCAACGACATGGAGAACTTCCTGAGGAACGCGGTCGAGACCGACACGGTTCCCGACATCATCTCCTGGCACGAACTGATCAACTCGGGCAAGATCGTGGGTGACCTCGCCAAGGTCAACGCGATCATGAAGGACCTCGGCATCAGCCCCCGGCCGATCTCCATCGAGGAGTACGCGGCGCCCTCCGAGGTCGGCATCCCCGGCTCGCTGGTGGGATACATCGCGAAGTTCGAGCGATACGGCATCCACGACGCCGAGCTCGCGTTCTGGAACGGCTACGGCGCGCTCGGCGACCTGCTGACCGGCACGGGCGGGAAGCCGAACGGCGCCTACTGGCTCTACAAGTGGTACGCCGACATGAGCGGGGACATGGTCACCACCACCCCGCCCAACGCCACCACCGGCCTCGACGGCGCCGCCGCCGTGCCCACCGACAAGAAGCAGGTCAGCGTGGTCTTCGGCGGCGCCGGCGGCGCCACCGCCGTCAAGGTCGACGGGCTGGACAAGCTCGACCTGGGCGACACCGTCCACGCCACGCTCGAGTACACCCCGTCGTACGGGCGCACCAACCCCGTCGCCGGCCCGATCACCATCTCCGACACCGTCTACAAGGTGACCGACGGCTCCATCACCGTGCCCGTGGCGATGAGCTCCGCCGACGCCTACCACCTGGTGGTCAGCGGCGCCGGCACGGCGACCGACCTGGAGAACACCTACCGGATCACCAACCTCAACAGCGGGCTCGCGCTCGACACCCACGATGCGGGGACGTCGGCCGGGACCCTCGTGAACCAGGCCACCGTCGCGGGCGGCGCCACGCAGCGATGGAAGCTGGTCTCCACCGGCTCCGGCCTGGTCAAGGTCGTCAACGCGGCCAGCGGCCTGGTGCTCGGGGTGAAGGACGCCTCGTCCGGCAACGGTGCGTCCGCTGTCGTGGAGACCGACACCGGCGGCAACACCCGGCTCTGGCAGGTCGTCCCCGACGGGAAGGGCCACAACCAGCTCGTGAACTACGACACGGGCCTGGTGCTCGCCGTCGACGGCATGAGCAAGGACTCGGGCGCCCAGGTCGTGCAGTGGAGTGACACCACCGTCACGTCCTCCGGCATCGGCGGCACCCGGGTGACCGGCAAGCTCGGCAAGGCCGTCGCGCTGTCCGGAGCCAGCCAGTACGTCAACGTGCCGCGCGGCGCGGTGAGCGGCGTCACGGGCGACTTCACGGTCTCGACGTGGGTCAACCCGGCCAAGAACACGACGTGGTCGCGCGTGTTCGACTTCGGTACCGGCGCGTCGAACTACATGTTCCTGACGCTCACCAATGGCGCCGGGCTCCGGTTCGCCATCACGACCGGCGGCGCCGGCGGGGAGCAGCTGATCAGCTCCACCACGTCGCTCCCGCTCAACACCTGGTCGCTGGTGACGGTGACCGTCTCCGGCACCACCGGCACCCTCTACGTCAACGACAAGGTCGCGGGCACCAACGCCAACCTCACCCTGCACCCCTCCAGCCTGGGGAACACCACCCAGAACTGGATCGGCCGCTCGCAGTACTCGGGAGACCCCTACCTGGCCGCCGCGGTCGACGACTTCAACGTCTACAGCCGCGCGCTGACCGCGTCCGAGGTGTCCGCCCTCGCGACCGGGCAGGCCGGCGCGGGCGACGTCCTGCGCTACACGTTCGACGAGAGCACGGGAACGGCCGTCGCGGACTCGTCGGGCAACGGACGCAACGCGACCCTCGTCGCCAGCCCGGCGCCCGCGACGGGCGACGGCACCGTCCCCGACCATTTCTGGACCCTCGCGCCCTACCTGGCGATCAAGGGCGTCTCGGTGGCCGACGGCGCCACCGTCTCCGGCACGCCGACCTTCACCGTCGATCTCGGCGGCGCGGCGTCCGACGTGTCCTACACCTACATCGAGCTCAACCGCGACGGCGTCTGGCTGACCGACAACACCAAGGCATCCGGCAGCCACAACGACGGGCTTCACCCCAACCTCGTCGTCGACACCACCGCCTACCCGAACGGCACCTACCAGCTCAAGATCGACGCGGTCGGCACGAACGGGCTGACCACCGAGCAGACCGTCTCCTTCGTCATCGGCAACCCGCCGGCCTGGGCCGCCACCACGGTCTACGACACGGGTGACCAGGTGTCCTACCACGGATCGGTCTGGCACGCCTCGTGGTGGACGAAGAACCAGACCCCCGGCGATCCGTACGGCCCGTGGCAGGAGTTCGTGACCACGGCGGACGGCACCGCTGTCTGGACCCCGTCACGGATCTTCGACTCCGGCGACCGGGCGGACTACCAGGGCGTCGTCTACCAGGCGCAATGGTGGACCCGCAACCAGAAGCCGGGCGACCCGAACGGTCCCTGGAAGCGCGTCGGATAAAGCCGGCCGATGTCACCGGGCCGGGCGTCCTCCGGGGCGCCCGGCCTTTCGGGCGTCCGGCCCTTCGACCCGAGGTGCGGCTAATCGTTTCGGGATATTTCCTGACCTTTCCCGGCGGTGTGGCCGGAGACGGATCCCAGCTTGTCGGGGTTGCTGACCACGTAGATGTCGCGCACCTGCTCCCCGTCCGCGTCGAGGTCGAGCACCATCACCGCGAGGGGCGCGTCCTCCGCGAAGACGACCACAGAGGGGTCACCGTTGACCTGGCGGTGCCGGACGTCCACGCCGCCGCGCGCGTTGGCCACGACCACCCGGGCGACCTTGTCGCGGCCGCGGATCGGACGCGGCCCGCCCACCGCCGACTTGCCTCCGCCGTCGGGCCACAGGACGACGTCCGGCGCGAGCATCTCCATCAGAGCGGGCAGGTCACCGCCGAACGCCGCCTCGACGAAGCGCTCGGTCACCTCCCGGTGCGTACGCCGGTCGACCCGGGCGCGTGGACGCCGCGCCTGGACGTGTTCGCGGGCCCGGTGGGCGATCTGCCGGATCGCGGGCGGGCTGCGGTCCAGCATGGCGGCGATCTCGTTGTGCTGGTAGGCGAACACCTCGTGCAGGACGAACACGGCCCGCTCCAGCGGGGTGAGCGTCTCCAGGATCACCAGCAGGGCGATCGACACCGACTCCGCGCGTACCGCGGGTTCGGCGGCGTCGGGACCGGTGATCAGCGGTTCCGGCAGCCACGGGCCCAGGTAGGTCTCCTTGCGCCTGCGCAGCGCGCTCTGGTGACCGAGGGCCTGGTTGACCGCGACACGCACCAGGTAGGCGCGGGGGTTGTCGACGCCGGCCACATCCCGTGCCGCCCACGCCAGCCAGGTCTCCTGAAGCACGTCCTCGGCGTCGCCGACCGTGCCGAGCATGTTGTAGACGATGGAGAACAACAACTCACGGTGGCCGGCGAACACCTCGGAAGCGTCGGCCGCGGGGGTTTCACGCATCATGGGGCTCCTTGCCGCTAGGGATACCGGATCAGCGCGTCGCGCACAGCACCAGGGCGGGATCGTGCCGGCATCGAAGCTCATCCGTTCCGGAAGGCGGCGATGTGGCCGGCCACCCAGCCGGCGTACGTCCGTGCCGGACGGCCGCTTCCCCGGCCTCCCTGTTCCGGTCCCCCCGCCATCGGGACGGCTGCAGGTCGAACGGATCGTCGATGATCGCCGACGGGACCACCACCCTGCTCACGCCCCGCTCGGCGGCCAAGGCGAGGAGCCGGTCGGCCGAGTCGCCGAAGATGCGTGAGTCCAGGGTGATGAGGATCATGGGTTTCGCCTTCGTGAGGTCAGCGCGGGCCGGTGGGCAGGAAGTGACGGGCGTTGTCGGCGGCCCATTGGGCGAACGTGCGCGGCGGCCGGCCGACGACCTGCTCGACATCGCCGATGAGCCTGGTGGCGAAGTCGCTGGGCGTGCCGTAGACCCGCAGCAGGCTCTCCACCAGGTCCGTCTCGTCGGCTCTCTCGATCTCCGCGAACGCACGGAAGAGGGCAAGCTGCGGACGCCGGTCCGGCACGCTCCACTCGCGGCGCACCTCGTCGGGGGTGAGCTCCTCGAACCGCAGATCGCGGCCGGTCGCCTCGGCGATGATCGCGACCATCCGCCGTGCGGTCAGCACCTCGGGGCCGGTGAGGTGGTAGGACCTGCCGCCGTGACCGTCCTGCGTCAGCACGGCCGCCGCGACGGCGCCGATGTCGTACTCGTCGACCGGCGGGCTCTGCCGATCTCCGTACGGCTCACGCACCCGCCCGGTGGTCCGCAGCGACTCGCCCCAGTCGTTGAGGAAGTTGGCCATGAACTGGGTCGGCCGCAGGAGGGTCCACTCCAGGCCGCTCGCCCTGACGGCCGGCTCCAGCGTGCCCTCCTGCCAGCCGCCCAGCACGGTGGCCTTGGCGACTCCGGCCCGCTCCGCGAGCGCGACGATGTCGCGTCCGTTGGCGAGAGGCCGGTAGCCGACGCCGAAATTGATCAGGTGGACGGCGGTGACGCCGTCGAAGGCTCCCTCCAGGCCGGCGGCGTCGGTGAGGTCACCGCCCACAGCCTCGACGCCGTACGGCAGGACGGCGCAGCCGGGGTCCCGGGTCAGCGCCCGCACCTTCCGGCCGCGTTCGAGAAGATGGTGGACCACCTGTCGGCCGACGGTCCCGGTGGCTCCGGTGACGAGAATGGTCATGCCGAGTGCTCCTTGTCGCCGTGGGTCACGCCGTCCCGCCCGCTGGGCGCGCACGGGAACGGTCACGCCTCCTAAGAGGACCGGCGGGGAGCGAAGTGTGACGTCGCGGGCGGATTTACCACGCGCTCGACCTGGACACGCTGTTCGAGCTCGACCTGAAGTGCCCGCTGGACGGGATGGCGACGCTTATCGGGCTCAACGAGCGCCGGGCGCGGACCACGCCGACGGCCCGCTCACCGGCTCCCTTGGCCTCCCGAAGGCTAACGATCTGATCAGTCGGCAGGGAGAGGTAACCCGTCTCGGTGGATCACTCGTCCCGTGATCGTCCAGTTTCACATGACCTCCCGGAGATTCACCGATGACCGAGCAGCCTCCCGGCGGCTATCAGCCGGACCCTCGCCAGTTCCCGCAGCAGCCGTACCCGTACCAGGGGCCTGGGGGTCCGCAGCCTCAGCAGTACGGCCCACCTGCCTACGGTCCTCCACCCGGCTACGGCTACCCGCCTCCGCCGCGGCCGCCCAAGAAGTCGAACACAGGGCTGATCGTCCTTGCGGTGATCGGCGGGATCTGCCTGGTGCTGTTCGCCGGGTGCGGCGTCCTGGTCGCCCTCACCGGCGATAACACGAACTCCCCCACGGTGGCGACCGTACGACAAGACGAGACGGCCCCGGCCGTCGGCGACGACCAGGAGACAGAGCAGCCCGCGGACGAGTCGGAGGACAAGACCGCGGGGAAGGTCGGCACCCCCGTCAGGGACGGCAAGTTCCAGTTCACCGTGAAGAAGGTGTCCCGCGCCGACAGTGTCGGGTCTGGGTTCACCGAGCAGAAGCCCAAGGGCGAGTTCATCCTGATCGTCATCACCGTGGAGAACATCGGCGACGAAGCCCAGTCGTTCGCCGGGTCCGTGCAGAAGCTGATCGACGCCGACGGCCGTGAGTATGAGGCCGACACCGGGGCGGCACTCTGGCTGAAAGACTCCAAGAGCATGTATGAGCAGATCAATCCAGGCCTGTCGGTGGATGGGACGGTGGTCTTCGACGTGCCGAAGGGATTGAACCCGGTGGCGATCGAGCTGCATGACTCGCTGTTCTCGGGTGGGGTTCGGGTGTCGCTGAAGTGAGCATGTGAATCTGCCCCGTCTGCCGGGCGTCTCGATGTACGGGCGGCTACGTGGCCGCCAACGACTGACCGACGTCGCCGCCAACCGTGGCCAGGACACTGTGAGGCGATGGCAAGCGCCGCGGGGATGAACGGCTCCGTGGGCGGTCGGCAGGTAGGGCTGTCCGACGAAGGCGAGCGGCGTGCCGAAGTGCGACGGGATCGTGATCGCAATCGCAGCTTGCCTCTGCGGCTCACCGGATGCGTGACCAGCCAAGACGGCAGGAGGTCACGCCTAGGGCAGTTCGCGGCGCGCCAGAGCTTCGGAGAAGGGCCCTCCGGTTCTCCGGGCGTACGTCATTCGCGCGCGCACCTCGCTGAGCGAGCGCGGGCGGTAACCAGGGCCCCCGCAGCAACTCTTGTGAAAGCGGACGCCCGCGTGCAGCAGCACCGAGAGCGTCCGCCAGCCTGCCCTGTCGGTACGGCGCGGTGCCGCGAAGGCGGAGCCGACATGGACAAGCGGCTGCGCGCATCGAGGGCAGAGCCGATCGTCGAGGCCCAGGCCTGGAAACGGCTGCTTGTACGAGGCTCGGCAGGGCAAGCAGACGAAGGAGGTCTTCCCATGGGCCATGCGGGCAGATTAGGCCGATCATTCGGCAAAGGCGACAGGATTCGGGCTGCCTCGCAGGAGCCGTCGTGAGGCCGTTCCACGACATCAGTCGGCAGCGGGAGCCGGTCGATTCCTGGCGGCTTCCCGCCAGGAATCGACCGGGTGAGCGGCGGTTCAGCCCCAGAGGGCTGAGTTGCCGAAGTTGGCGGGTTCGGTCTCGCCCGCTGCCCCGGCCGTGTCGGTGGTCGTGATCGTGATGGTGGCGTCGGGCAGGCCCGAGGACTTCGCCGTGATGGTGGTGGTGCCGGCGTAGTAGGAACGGAACTCGATCGCCATCTTCCCGTCGAAGGCCGAGACGTTCGGCGTGAAGGTGTACGACTTGCCGCCGGGCAGGATTCCCGGGCCGCTGGTGACGGTTAGTGTGACGGCGCGGGTGTCGTTGACCCAGGCGCCGGACGAGTTCCGCATCGTCACCACGAGCTGGGTGTCCGTGGCGCCGTCGTCAGTGATCGTCGTCGGGGAGTACTTCCCGGCTTCCAGCGTCATCCGGGTCGCTGTTCCGCTCGTGGATCGTTCGCGGGCCACGGGCGTGGGGTCGGCGACATTGGTGAGGCCTGTCCACCTCGACTTGTTGGCCCGGTACCAGTACCACTGGTCCTTCGGCAGCCGGTAGTAGTCGATCATGCCCATGCGGGCGAAGGCGGCACTCATGATCGTGCCGTGGTCGAAGCCCGCCCAGATGGCCAGTCCGGCGCTTCCGGTCGTGAGCGTGAACCTGGTGCCGTCGGACGGATCCGCGACGTCGCCGTACGTCGGGTTGTATGTACCGGGCCGGTCGGAGGTGTACGACCCGTACTCCGAGACGACGTTCGGCATCCACGTGTTGGTGATCTTCCCGCCGTCGCCGTTGTAACCGGCGACGTCACTGACCGAGAGCTGGTCGAGCGAGCTGCGTTGCACGCCGCCCAGCCCTGCCTTGCGCGTCGGATCGAGCTGGTGGGAGTAGTCGCGCATCCTGCTCACCAGCGCCCTGGCGTTGTTCAGGGTGGATGAGGAGGTGAAGAACACCTCGTTGCCCATCGACCAGTTGATGATCGAGGGATGGTTGCGGTTGACCCGGATCATGTCGCGCAGGCCGTCCAAGGCGCTCTGCTCGAAGGCCGCCTGGTCGGCCGTCTTCTGCGGATAGCCGTCCGCCTGGTAGTCGTTGACGGTGCCGGTCGGCGTGGGCTCCCTGCCGGCGGTCGCGGTCGCCCAGAAGGTGGCCTCCGACCAGAGCATGACGCCGAGCCTGTCTGTGGAGTCCGCGAAGGACGGGTCGTGGGGATAGTGCGAGCCCCGGATGAAGTTCATCCCGGCCTCACGGATGTAGCGGACGTCGCGGTCGAAGCCCGAGTTGGTGACGGCGTTGCTCCAGCCGCCGTGGTCCTGGTGCGCGTCCGCCCCGACGAGCAGCGTCTTGACACCGTTGAGATAGAAGCCGTCCACCTTCCACTGCGCGCTGCGGAAGCCGAACGTGGTGTCATAGCTGTCGACGATGACACCGTTGTCGACCGCCCCGTCCGGAGTGCGGTCGATCACCAGAGAGGTGGTCACGGTGTAGAGCGCCGGGTTGTTCGGCGCCCAGAGGTCGAGACCCTGCAGCATGGCGGAGGTGTTCGAGAGAGATCCGCTCAGCGCGTCGAGCGTCGTCGTGGCCGCGGCGCCGAGTGTCCGTACGGGCGAGGTGAACGTCGCCAGCACGCCGGCCGATCCCTGCTTGCGCACCTCCTGGCGCGCGTAGACGTCGACCGCGGCGGAACCGTCGTTGCGGACCTCCGTCTGCGCTCTGACGTTGGAGCGGCGGGCGGTGATGTTCGCGCGCAGGTCGGTCTCGCTCGGATACTGCGACAGATCGATGTTCCTGTAGTACGCCGAGTTGCTCGTGTTCCAGGCCGGGTTGGTGAGCGCGGGGGTGGTGACGAAGGTGCCGTACCAGGTGACGTGGACGTTGTCGGTGACGTTCAGGTAGACGTCACGGTAGAGGCCGCCGCTGAACTGGTGGTCGCCCGTCCGGGGGGCGAGGTCCGGTTGCCAGCGGTTGTTCACGCGCACCGCTATCACGTTGTCGCCGGTCCGGATCGCGCTGGTGATGTCGAAGGCGAATCCCGTATAGCCGCCCCGATGCGTGCCTGCCTTGGTTCCGTTGACCCACACATCGGTGATCGAGAACGCGCCCTCGAACTCGAGCTCGACGCGCTTGCCGTCCCAGGACGAGGGAACGGTGAAGTGCTTGCGATACCAGCCCGCACCCACGTGAAAGTTCTGCCCGCCGGTGGAGCCGCCCACGTTGTACGGCGCGTCGAAGTCGTGGGGCAACGCCACGGGGACCCATCTCGAGTCGTCGAAGCCGGCGTTCTGGGCGCCCGTCACATCCGAACGGACGAACCTCCACCCCCGGTCGAAGTTGACCTTCTGCCGTGAGCTCGATCCGGTCGGCGGGCTGCTCGACGGCGACGGCGACGGCGACGGTGACGGGGTGGGGGAGGCGGACGGCGTCGGGCTCGGTGTCGGGCTGGGCGTGGGGCTGGGCGTGGGGCTGGGTGTCGGGCTGGGGCTGCCTCCGGCGGTGCTCCACCTCTGGTTGGCCTGTCCGCTGCAGGTCCACAGGATGACCGCGGTCCCGTTGGCCGTGCCGTTGCCGTTCACGTCCAGGCACAGACCCGACTGCCCGCCGGTGATCGACCCGTCGGCGTTCTGCCGCCACTTCTGGTTGTTCTGCCCGTTGCACGACCAGATGACCACCTTCGTGCCCGGCGAGGTCCCCCCGCCGTAGGCGTCCACGCACCGCGTGCCGTTGAACGTCCGCAGCTCACCGGCCGAGGTGAACTCGAACGCCTGGTTGGCCTGCCCGTTGCAGTCCCAGATCTGCAGGGCGGTGCCCGGCGCGTCGGCGTTTCCCGCCCCATCCAGACACCGGCCCGAGGCGGTGCTGACCAACGAGGACGCGGCCGCCGCCGCCGGCGCCGCCCATGTCAGCGCCGCCGCGACCACCGTCACCATCGCGGCGGCCATCGCGGCGATCCCTGTCTTTCTGCGTACGGGTGGGGGGGAGTGCAACGATCCTCCTGGGGTGCAGGCCTGACCGTGGGGGCGGCCGAGCAGCGTCGTCGCCTCGAAGACTGTGAGCGCTAACATCGGAGCTCCGGGGTGAGCCCCCGTCTCGGGCCGCCCACCCGCGTTCCGGAGTGTCACCGAAATCGAGGCAGATCGTTTCCTGATCGGGAAGCTATTCAGCGCATCCGTCTCCGTCAATAGACCCGATCGGTGCACCGGTGTGGGCCCTGCGACCGCCGCCGCGGGGACAGCAGAACCCGCAGTTGGATCCCCAGGTCGCGCTGTGATTGACGGTGCCGATGGCTCCGCCGGAGGCGGAAAACCTCGGATGAAAAAGTGGGAAAGTTTCAGCCGATGGTCGGCTGTCCGAACGCAGGGCGGCCCCGGACCGGTGGCCTGCCTGGCACGTCCCGGTCGGCCAAGGCGCGGTAGAGCTGCTCATGCGCCGGGTCGCGCTGGAAAGACTCAGCGGCTCGCCCGGATGGCGGCGGACCGAACCGGTCCAGATCGCCACTCCCCAGCGCTGCTAGCGCTGCTTGAGGCGCTGTGCTTCCTTGCGCACCTCGGCCTGGACCGACCGCTCGTGCTTCAGCCACTCGGGGTCCTCCGCCTTGATGGCCTCGATCTCGGCCGTGGTGAGCGGTCCGGTGATGCCGGCCCTGGCCAGGCCCGAGTTGGAGATGCCCAGCTTCACGGCGACGACCTGCCTGGGATGCGGACCGTTGCGCCGCAGATCGGCCAGCCACGCCGGCGGATCGGCCTGCAGCCTGTTCAGCTCATCCCTGGAGACGACTCCCTCCTGGAACTCGGCGGGAGTGGCCGAGAGGAGCACACCCAGCTTCTTGGCCGCGGTCGCGGGCTTCATCGTCTGGGTGGTTTTGAGCTTGGTCATGATGTCAAGGGTATGGCGGGAAGCCGCCTCCCCGGACATCGGTACCCTGGGCAGGTGACCGACAGGGAGTTCCGGCTGGCTTACGTGCCTGGGGTGACGCCCGCCAAATGGGTCGACGTCTGGGCCGAGCGTGTGCCCGACGTGCCACTCAGCCTGGTCTCCGTCGCCCCCGCCGACGTGGTGCGGCTCCTGCACGAGGGCGGCGCCGACGCCGGGTTCGTGCGGTTGCCCGTGGACCGTGCAGGGCTCAGCGTGATCCCTCTCTACGCCGAGACCACCGTGGTCGTGGTGCCGAAGGATCACGCGGTGGCCGCCGCCGACGAGGTGACCGTTGCCGATCTCGCCGACGACGAGGTGTTCCATCCGATGGACGACACCCTTGAGTGGACGGCCCTGCCGGGACGGCCGGCTTTCACGCGCCCGGACACGACGGCGGAGGCGATCCAGCTCGTGGCGGCCGGGGCCGGGCTGCTGCTGGTCCCGCAGTCGCTGGCACGCCTGCATCACCGCAAGGATCTGACCTACCGGCCGGTCGTGGAGACGCCGCAGTCGCAGATCGCGCTGGCCTGGCCCGAAAAGGCGACGACCGAACTGGTTGAGGACTTCATCGGCATCGTCCGAGGGCGTACGGCGAACAGTTCGCGGGGCCGCACCCCCGCACCTGCCCAGGAACCCGCGTCTGCGCAGGAAAAGGCGCGGAAGCAGCCGCGCGGTCCCGCTCCGGGCGGGTCGGGCCGGCGGGGCGCGCAAACCGGCCGGGGCAGGAAGGGCCGCCGTCCCCGCTGAACCAGCCACCGGTCAACAGGCGTCGTCGAGTGCTTGACCGCGTACGGGGTCATGCCCGCAGCCGGGATGTACGGCGGTTTCGTAAAGGGGGCCACACGGGCGCGCCTATCGGGTACTGTTTCTAAGAAACAGGTTGTGTCGAAGTCCCAGTTTGCGTAACAGCGCCTGTGGAGCTATGACAGCGGGCGTTACCGTACGGAGCCGAGGCTTTCCCAAGGCGGTCGGTCGCAGCAGCCCGGGGATCACACCCGTGGTCCTCGAGATCGTCTTATCAAGGAGAAAGCAACATGGCTCAGGGAACCGTCAAGTGGTTCAACGCCGAAAAGGGCTTCGGCTTCATCGCTCCCGACGACGGCACTCCGGACGTCTTCGTCCACTACTCTGCCATCGACGCTGGCGGCTACCGCTCGCTGGAGGAGAACCAGCGGGTCGAGTACACCGCGGGCCAGGGCGCCAAGGGCCCGCAGGCCGAGCAGGTTCGCCCGCTCTAAGCGACGCTTCGCCGCCGATGCCGGGCACCTGAACGTGGCCCGTCATCCGACGACATCCGGCCCCGGGCTCCTCACGGAGTCCGGGGCTTTGTCATGCGCCGGTGGATCCGCTCGGGCTCACGCCGCGGCTTTGAGCGCCTGAGCGGAGGAGTCGGCCGCCGATGGCCGGCCGGGCCCCGGCAGTGCCATCCGCAGGACGCGTTTCCATACCGACCCCGCCTGCCGGGCCAGCGACCCGGACGTGTACGGAAGGCCGAACCGCTCGCACAGGGCGCGGACCCGGGGTGCGATCTCCGCGTACCGGTTGCTGGGCAGGTCGGGGAACAGGTGGTGCTCGATCTGGTGGCTGAGGTTGCCGCTCATGATGTGGAGGAGGCGTCCGCCGTCGATGTTGCACGAGCCGAGCAGTTGGCGGAGGTACCACTCGCCACGGGTCTCGTTCTCGAGCCGGTCCTCGGTGAAGATGTGCGCGCCCTCGGGAAAGTGACCGCAGAAGATGATTGTGTGCGCCCACACGTTGCGCGCCATGTTCGCGGTCAGGTTGCCGAGCAGGACGGGCAGGAAGGCCGGACCGGCGAGCAGCGGGAACGCGACGTAGTCCTTGACGATCTGGCGGCGTATCTTGGCCGCCACGGCGCGAGCCTGCGCGAGGGCCTCCTTCGGATCCCTTCTCCCCGACGGGATGCGCTCCAGTTCGAGGTCGTAGATGGCTATGCCGTACTCGAAGAAGAGCGCCAGCAGCGCGTTGTAGAACGGCTGGGCGAGATAGATCGGATGCCATGGCTGCTCCGGGCTGATCCGCATCGCCGAATAGCCGATGTCGCGGTCCTTGCCGAGCACGTTCGTCCAGGTGTGGTGGACGAAGTTGTGGGAGTGTTTCCACTGGTCGGCGGGGGAGGCCATGTCCCACTCCCAGGTGGTGGAGTGGATCTTCGGGTCCCGCATCCAGTCCCACTGCCCGTGCAGGACGTTGTGGCCGATCTCCATGTTCTCCAGGATCTTCGCGACGGCCAGCGCCGCCGTCCCGGCGGCCCAGGCGGGAGGCAACCAGGAGGCGAACAACAGCGCCCTCCCCGTCAGCTCTAGCTTGCGCTGGGCCGCGATGACACCCCGGATATAGGCCGCGTCCCGCTCGCCGAGGCTCGCGAGCACCTCGTCGCGGATCTTGTCCAGCTCGCGGCCGAACCCCTCGGTGTCGACAGAGGCCGGTTGTTTGGCAGGCATGCGTGTCCCTTTCACAGTTCGATCTCGACTTTGCCGATCGCCACCGACACGCAGGTCTGGATCATGTCTCCTGCGTCTCCGTGCACCTGGCCGGTCCGTACGTCACGTACCCGGCCCGAGCGCAGGCGCGCGACGCATCCGTAGCAGATGCCCATACGGCAGCCGCTCGGCATGAGCACCCCCGCGCTCTCGCCGACGGCCAGCAACGGTGTGCCGCCGTCGGCCTCGGCTTCTCGCCCGCTCCTGGTGAAGCGGACGTGTCCCCCCGAGCCCGCTGCCGCCGCCGGCGCCAGACTGAAGCGCTCGACATGGATCCCGTCCGCGGGCCCGATCCAGCGCGCCGCGATGTCGTCGAGCATCGCCGGCGGTCCGCACGCCCATAGGGACCGCTCGGCCCAGTCCGGGCAGAGCCGGGCCAGATCCGCGGGCCGCAGCCGTCCTTCGGTGCGGGTGTGCCGCTCGTGCAGCCGCAGCCGGGGGTATCGCGCAGCCAGGCTCCGGAGTCGCCGGCCGAAGATGACGTCGTCGGGTGTCCGCGCCGAGTGGACCAGCACGATGTCCGGTCCGTCCGCACTGTCCAGACGCAGGCCGTCCAGCATCGCCATCACCGGTGTGATGCCGCTCCCGGCGGTCACGAACAGCAGTCGCGGTGGTGGTGGCTCCGGAAGGACGAACGCCCCCTCGGGCCGTCCCAGCGTGAGCACCGCCCCGGGCATGGTGCTCCGTACCAGGTGGTCGGAGACGAGCCCGCCGCGCACGGCCTTCACCGTGACGGTGATGCGACCATCGGACCGGTCCGGGGCCGACGACAGTGAGAAGGTCCGCCAGTGCCGCCGCCCGTCGATGTCGACGCCGATCCGGACCGACTGACCGGGACGGTGCACCGTCCAGCCCAGACCCGGGCGGATCACCAGAGTCGCCGCGTCGCAGGTTTCCGCGTGCACCGCCTCGACCCGGCCGTACAACTCCTCCACCGCCCAGAGCGGATTGATCAACCTGAGGTAGTCCTCGGGAAGCAGCGGTGACGTCAGCCAGTGCGCGGCTCCCGACAGCCGGTGCAGGAGAGCCGCAGGGGACACGGATGCGCGTGTAAGGATCACAGAGCCTTCCCGAGGCGGTCGAGGACCCAGGCCACGAAAGGGCCGTCCGTGCTGAGACATACCCGCCGTCCGCGTCCGGCACCTGTGGGCCAGGGCCATGAAGGGAGCAGGAAGCGGTTCAGGACCGGTAAGGCCCGTTGGCGGCTCGGCTACAGGAGGAGGTTCGCGGCGCCCGCAGAAAGGGCGATGTGGACGCTACGCCGGGGGTTTTGCGGGGATACCCACGTGGACCCGGTCCCATCCTCACGATGAGGAGCAGCGCATGACCATGGACGCTCCCACCGGGCTGCTCTACTTGCTGAGCGTTGGCAAGGAAAAGGAACTGATTCTCCGCGTGCACGGCGCGACGCCCGCAGTCGACAGACTCGTCGACTGGATGGAGCAGGGCACTGTGGTGTCCCTTCAGATCTCCCACGAGGGCGAGCCGGGCACCTTCACCTACGTGGTCAACTTCAGGCACGTGGTGGCAGCCCGCTTCGCTCCCTACGGGTCGACACGGATCAGCAGCTTCTGAGCCGTCGTATAGGGCGCGATGCGGTGCTGTGCTGTTGTGCGGTGGCGTTGCCCGGTGCGGTCCGGAGCGGTTGTCCGGTGCGGTTGTCTAGTGCTGCGCGGTTGCCCGGTGCTGTGCGGTGCGGTTGTCCGGTGCTGTGGGGTGCGGCCGCCCTCGTCTTGTGGGCCACGGGCTCGTTCGCGGGCCCGCCTCCTGCGCGGCGAGGGCTTCCGCCTTCGTCGCGGCTCCGGGCCCTCCGGCTACGCCGGCATCGGGATGATGCGGTCCAGGCCGGTTACATGAAGTAGCCGGGACAGGTACGGGCGGGCTGCGGTCAGGGAGAGGGTGATCCCCATCGCCTTGGCGCGGCGCTGGATGCCGACCAGAACTCCCAGCCCGCAGGTGTCGCATGCCGCCACACCCGACAGATCGATGACGAGCACGCCACTGCTGTAGCGCAGGACGTCCAGCAGATCCTCACGCAGGCCGGGACTGGTGAAGATATCGATCTCACCGGACAACCGGATGGTCGTCGGGACCGAAGGGCAGGCTCGGCCGGGTGGCGTGGTGTCACGGACGGCGATGGAACGCGCCGGCCGGCGACGAGACGGGGTCTTTCGCGGCAGGCTTGGCAGGTGGGAGTGCGACCGGCGGTGTCGGCACCCGTCCGGCAGGTCCGCCGGCAGCGTGCTGATGTGCCCGCCGTCGTTCTCGCCGTCCACGTCCCGCGTGGCGCCGCCTTCTTTGCGGGTCGCAGTGGTGAGGAGGCCGACGGGGAGCAGGCCGAGCGTGCCCTGACCGGCGCGCATGAGCGCGGTTCCGGCAGGGCCGTTCGCGGCGTATGCCGGGCCGAGGACGGGAGCCGACCGTGGCCGGACGTCAGAGCCGACGACGGGGGCCGCTTCGGCAGGGGCGGTGGGCGGTGTGGAACAAGTGAGCAGCGTCGGTGTCATGATCGCCTGGCCTGTCTTGGCCCTCGAAAAGGACCGCGTCCTGATATCTCGCCGTGGGCGACGCCGACCTGATTGCCAACGCACGAAAAGTCCTCGGTGTTTGAACATTACCTCGTGTCATCTGGAACGGCGCTGTTCCGGAAGCAAGATGCAGGTTCGATTTCCCAAGATGCAGGTTCGAGTTCCGCAGTGCGGTGGCCGGCGCCTCCAGCCGATCAACTCCATGCCGGTCAACTCCATGCCGGTCAACTCCATGCCGGTCAACTCCATGCCGGTCAACTCCATGCCGATCAACTCCACGGAGGACCGCCTCCAGCACGCGGGGGCGGGCCTGCCTCGCCGGAACAGGTAGTCGCCTCTGCCGCCACGACGCGTATCCCGCACCGGATCTCGTGGGCGATGTCGGAGGCGAACTGGCGCTCTTGGTCCAGAATGTCTCGCGTTGGTGGTGCCGACCGGGCGCGTCCCGCTCCACCTTGACCCGTGGCCCTGGGGGAGACGACGAGCGTCCTCCGGCCTTGGTGCGGATCCGCCATCATGTGCTGACCTGCAGCTACGCGTGTACGGAGACGGGTGTGCGGCGCCGCGCGGAATGCGGCTCATCCCGGCGGATAGCGGCGGGGTGTGCGTATCACGCCTCATGTGTGCTAGGTTGAAGGCAGTTGCAGTTGTGGTACCCATAATAAACTTGTGTGCACCTGACGGATGTAGCCTCAGGTGCATTTTTTTGTTTGCCGGTCTTCTCCGGGTGTGGGCCTATCGCGGCAACGCGGAATTCGTGACAGTGCGGATTTCGGCTACGCCTATCAAGAGGAGATTAAAATGGCTTCTGGCACCGTGAAGTGGTTCAACGCGGAAAAGGGCTTCGGCTTCATCGAGCAGGACGGCGGCGGCGCCGACGTCTTCGCGCACTACTCGAACATCATTTCTCAGGGCGGCTACCGCGAGCTGCGTGAGGGCCAGAAGGTGGCCTTCGACGTCACTCAGGGTCAGAAGGGCCCGCAGGCCGAGAACATCGTTCCCGCCTGACGAACAGCGCCACGTTTCAGGGCTCGCACCTTCACAGGTGCGGGCCCTGATTCGTTTTCTGCTGCTGTATCGCTGCTGCGTGAGAATCGGCGGCAGCGGATGTCGGCCACAGTCGCGCGACTCCTCGACACCGGTGATCGACAGCGGGTGAAACGTCATCAGGCCAGGTAGGAGGCATGAAGCCCCGGAGATGCGAGGCCGGCGGCAGAGAGCAACCACGTCGCCAAGCCGCACAGGCTGGACCTGGTCGGCCTCACGCCGCCGGGTCTTCTCGCCGCCGGTGCCGGCTAGTGTCCGGCCGGGCGCTCGCGCGCGTTGTTGATGCGCAGCGCCTCGGCGAGCTGGTCTTCCAAGATGATGATCCGGCAGGCGGCTTCCACAGGAGTGCCCTGATCGACGAGTTCCCGGGCGCGCGCGGCCAGCCGCAGCTGGTAGCGGGAGTAGCGGCGATGGCCGCCGCTGGAGCGTTTCGGCTCGATCAGTTTCGCGGCGCCCAGAGCCCGCAGGAACGCGGGGCTGACACCGAGCATCTCCGCGGCCGCGCCCATGCTGTAGGCGGGGTAGTCCTCGTCGTCGAACCGATCTTCGAACTGATCTTCTGGCCGATCTTCGGCCCTCGGCCCAGGCCTGGAGCCGGCCGTGTCCGCGGTCCTGCCGTGAGTGAGCGCGTCACCCTTGCCAGCCGAGTGAGGTTGATCCATACGTTCCTTCCATCACGCGCACAGGGGGCCCCGGCACCTGTTGTGCCGGGGCCCCAAAGAGTTCAACACCATCTACCGGCTATCTGGCCGGCGTACTGTTTTCCGCGTCCGCCGTACTGAGCGGCGGTGGTGCGGGGATCGCGGATACGTGACCGTAGACCACCTTCCTATCTGTGGAACTGCGGTACCCGAGCGGCGAGACTCAGCCGGCAACGGGCGATCCTGATGGCGTCAACACTCCCTTCAATTCTTTCCGGACCCTGTCCGGCTTCACCTGCGGCAGCGCGTCCACGATCAGGGCCCCAACCACTGCACTGGCCCACCACGTCCGACCTTCTGCCATCGACTTCAGACTTCGAACTTCATCTTGTTCAGGGCAGTCCATCGTGGTGCCGGTACTTCTGCTGCCCTGCCGAACCGTTCCTTGCGATGCGAGAAACACTAGCCCCATCGGGCACGAATGTCTACTGCGGCGAACACAGGTTTTCGTGGTCGGGCGCGACAGGCTTCCGGCGGCGCCGTCGACGAGCGGGAACGCCGCCGGCACCCGACCTCGTTCCTGTCCAGGTCCCAATGACCTCCGGAGATCACATTGACCGAGTGCTCGTGTCCGAGGTCCCCGGGCGAACCGCGTCGGCCGATACATAGGGCCAGACGTCGCGACCGGCGCCTCCGCCCGGCGCCTCGGCGGCTATTCCTAGGTCCGGTCCGGCGCGCCGGGTGAAGGCGGTCGTCGCAGGCGGAGGCAGAAACAGGCCCCCTCGCCCTCGCGGGGCTCATACCAGGCGTCGCCGCCGTTGCCCAGGGCGAAGCTTCGGACGATCCACAGCCCCAAGCCCGTCCCCTCTGTCTCGCGGTCAACCTCCCGCGCACGGCTGAAGCGCTCGAACAACCGGGGCACGAAAGCCTCCGGCACACCTGGCCCACGGTCGCACACCCGGAGAAGGATCCATTCCGGCTGCCCGGTCGCGGACACCTCGACGGGCGGACGCCCATAGGCGAACGCGTTCTCCAGGTAGTTGTCCACCATCGCAGAGAACTCCCTGCGATCGACCAGGGCCTCCAGATGAGGGCTGCAGGACACGTGCACCTGCTGCGATCGTGCGTCCAGCTCGCCGAGTCGTTCAAGGAGCACTTCGAGCACGGGGACGCGTTCCACGCGGGCGGACGCGCCTTTCGCTTCGATGGTCGACGCGGTGAGGAGCTTGCGGACGAGCCCTTGGAGCCGGGCCGTCCGATCGGCGATGCGCTCGATGATCTCGGTTCTTCGCTCCTCGGCGAGCGCGATCAGGCGGTCACGTAGCACGTCCACCAGCACGCTGATGGTGGCCAGAGGATTGTGGAGCTCATGGGCTGCGACGGCGACCGCGACGTTCTGGCGTTCCAGGGCCGCCTCCAGCTCTTGTTCGACGTGCCTGCTCCGTGTGACGTCGCGGAGCGCGGCGACGTACAGGGGCTCACCTTCCAGGGTCGTGGCGGTGACCCGCATCTCGACGACCCGTCTGCCTCCGGCGGGCAGCATCAAGTCGATCTCGGTCGCCGCGCCCGCGGCGATGGGGAAGCCGAACGGTGTGCCGATCAGCTCCTCGGCCGAGCGGGCGAAGAGCTCCGCGGCAGCGGGGTTGCAGAGCCTGATGATTCCTTCCTTGTCGACGGCGACGATCCCGTCCGCCGAAGCCGAAACGATGACCTGGCTGATATCGTCCCGGAATTCGACGTCGTTGGGCCGGCCTGACTCGGAGCCTCCTATGGGGTTTCCGCCAGGCGAGGACCCGCCGCCGGCACTCACCCCGACGGACCCTCTGTCACTTCGGACTCGGGCGATTCCCACGCGCCGCCGGGACTGATCGCCTCAGTGAAGCCGTGGGGGGCGCTTGTCAGGGGCTCACCGATGTGCATTCCGGTGCGGTCGATCCTGAACTGGCGAATGCTGTGGTCATGGGCGGAGCCGCGCGCCTGGAGCACGGCGATGGCGCGCTGGATCTCGACGGGCCCTGTGACATACCGGAGCTGGATCCAGACGTCGGCAAGGGCGGCGACGTCGGAGGTGATCAGCGGCGCGTTCGCCGAATTGAACCGTCCGGCAGGTGTCCCCGTGAGAAGAGTGGTTATCTCGCGCTGTCGGAGAACCGCCGTCAGCGCGATGATGAAATCGAGTAGAGTCCGCGGCGCGGCCACGCGTTCGAGCGCGGACAACGTGTCGATGACGAGCCGGCCAGGCGCGAACTCCTCAATGGCGTTCCTGAGCTGCAGAAAGTGGTCTTCTGGAGACATCACCTCCGCGTAGCCGCACATGACTCGGAGCAGACCCGCTGCCTGCATCGCCTTGAGATCCAGACCCCAGCTCGCGGCGCTGCGGAAGAGTTGCCCGGGGGTCCCGTCGAAGGTGCACAGCAGGCAGCGCTCACCCGCCTCGACGGCGGCGGCCGCGAAACGCAGACTCGCCATTGTCTTGCCCGCGCCGGTGGGCCCGGTGATCAGGACGATCGCGTCCCGGTAGAAGCCGCCGCCGCACATTTCGTCCAACTCGGGAATGCCGGACGAGACGCGGGCGAGTGACGCGTGGTCGGACGGCGTGAGGAACGCGAGGGGGACCACCACGATGCCGTCCCGTGGATCGATCGTGAACAGCCATTCTCCCGTACGGTGCTGGGCGCCGCGGAACTTGACGATCTCAACCGTCCGGGTTCGCCGACCCTGCCGGAGCACGTTGCGCAGGATGATGACATTGTCGAGGACGAAAGGCTCGACCCCGTAGCGGGTCACACCGTCGTACTCTTCGGGACGCTCCGCGGTGAGCACCGAGGTGACTCCGAGCGCGTTGAGGGCGGAGGCGATCCGGAACAGCTCATGGCGGACGATGCCGCTGTCGGTGAACTGGGTGAAGATCGCGTTGAGCGAGTCGAGCGCGACACGGCGAGCCCCGGTCTGGCGGACCGCGTGCTCGATGCGCGCCACCAGGGCGCCGAAGTCGTAGGCGCCGACGGCGGGCGTGTCCTCGCCGATACTCGCCGAGGCTTCGACGAAGGCCCACTTTCCTTCGTCCTCCCACAGCTGTACGGGGAAGCCCAGCGAGGCTGCGTTACGGCGGATGTCGGTGGATGTCTCCTCGAAGGTGACAAACACCCCAGACTCGTTGAAGCGCATGATTCCGCGGGAGAGGAACTCAACGGCGAACAAGGTCTTACCGCTGCCGGTCGTGCCGCTCACCAGTGTGGATCGGCCCGCGGGCAATCCGCCCAGGGTTACGTGCTCGAAGCCGCTGATCCCTGTGGGGATCCGCTCGATGGTGTTGCTGCCAGTCATCGTCACTGCCCTTCCATGGGCGATGCGTCCGCGGCTGGGAGGCCCAGAGCGATGGCGGCGCGGCCGTGATCGGACAGATCCCCGATCACCCGCCGCTGTGGTGGCGGCGTGAGCCTGACGACGGTGGGGGTGGCCAGGATCCGTCCCTCCTCGGCCAGTTCTGGCCGCGCGACGGTGTCGACGACCTCGACCTCGTACATGCCGGAGAGGTGAGCGTCACACAGGAACCGCAGGTTCACCTCCGCGGCGTGGGACCGCTCCGAGTTCCCAGCCACGTACAGCCTGAATGAGTAAGTGGTCACGTCAGGAACCGTCTCCAACGTTCGCAGGGCCCCGAGCTGGGGCCTTGCGGTCTACTGCTCTTCGTACCCCGAAGACGGGCAGGGACGAGCATCGGAGGAGAAGACGGCGCGCGTGGCGGATGGAGGTGTCCTCCCCACCGCTTTGCGTACGCATCAGGCATTGCCGCCCCTCGCATGGCGCCGATGCAGGTCGATCTGTTTGTGTATCACCGTGCACGCGGGGTAGCGTCATGATGAGTTCACAGGGGCAGGCCACAGTCCATAAGGGCAGGCCACAGGGTCTTCGGCCCGCTTTCGCCAGGGGGGCGCGCCCCCATCGGCCGGCTCCGAAGCAAACCTTTCTGGTCAAGCTGTGCCCAACCCGGGAGACGGGCAGAGCGGGCCCCGGCCGACCGGCGTACGGCGGCGAAACCGCTCATGAAGTGAGCAGCCATGAGCCGAGCAGTGGACAAGGCCACGGCGGGCAGGAGCATCCTGTGATCCGAGTTCTCGTGGTCGAGGATCAGCGGGCGCTCGCTGGCGCTCTTGAGATCGCGATCGACGCCCAGCCCGACCTGATTTGTGTGGGCGCCGTGGGAACGGTCGAGAACGCCGTCTCGCTCACCACGATGCGGAGTCCCGACGTCGTGCTCATGGACATTCATCTTCCGGACGTCGACGGAATCGAGGGTACGAGGCGGATCAAAGCGTCTCACCCGGATGTCCGCGTCCTCATCTTGACCGGTGATGCCAGCCCAGACCTGTTCGCGGCCGCAGCGGCGGCAGGGGCTTCCGGATTTCTCGCAAAAGACAGTAAGTTTCCGGACATTCTCAAAGTGATCCGTGCCCCGGTCGACAAGAACATCCTTATGGTGGAGGGCGAACCACTCAAAGCGCTCCTCCAGGACCCCAGCGCACCGCCGCACGGTGGGCGCGAGAGCTGGGCGGGGCTCACCGCGCGCGAGCTGGAAGTCCTGAATCTGATGGGCGAAGGGCTCGATCCCCGTGCGATCGCTGGGCGACTCGTCGTGAGCCTTCACACCGCTCGAGGCCATGTCAAGAACGTCATGATGAAGCTGGGCGCGCACAGCCAGCTCGAAGCGGTTGTCGTGGCGACTCGGACGGGGCTTCTGCCAGGACTGCGAAAACCTGGTTGAGCCCGCGATTCGGCCCATCTGGGGGGTGTCAGATGCACCATATGCGGGTGGCGTGGCGTCTGGCGTCTTCCTAGATTGGTGAACATGCGTCCCACCGCGGGTCACCGCGGATCTTCCCCGAACTACCGCCTTGGCGGGGTTGGGCTCAAGAGCGCCCAGTGCCGGTACCCCGGCAGAGGAAGGCGCCGCTTTGCTTCAGAGGGCACGCCGGCATGGATGCCATGAGGCCCTCGTCGTCGCCCCCGAGACATCCCGTCGTCGAGCCCCCCGGTCAAAGGCCGGGAAGGAATTCCCGGCCGGCTTCGGAATGCACAACACTCTTCGTGACTCACGGGGATGCGGCAGGCACGCGGGCGATACCCACACACCCCGACCACTCGGTCGCGGGAAGGAAGAACTGACATGGACATGAGACACGTTGAGGCTCTGTCCGGCTGTATCGACGGTATTGACATCCCCGCATCTGTCACAGACCTTGACGCGGAGGTTTCCAATCCCCTCGGTGAAGACGAGATCGCCCGGACCACCAGGGCCGTGATCTGCACGTTGAAACGGCTCAACAAGGCACTGCAGCAACAGCGGCGGTTCGCCTCCGACACGTCGCATGAGTTGCGTAACCCCCTCGCTGGGCTGCGCGCAGAGCTTGAGCAGGCTCAGTTGCATCCAGATGATGTTCATCTGCACGAGACCCTCCAACGTGCGCTGAGCGCCGTCGACCGGCTCGAGGCGATCATCGGCGATCTGCTTCTGCTGTCCCGTGTCGAGAGCGTTGTGCCGAACGGGCGGGCGCCGGTCGACCTGGCACAACTGGTCAAGGCGGAAGTCTCCCGCCGGGCGGACCGGATTCCGGTCCAGTTGTGGCTCGTCCCCGGGGTGTACGTCAAGATCGTCGGCATCCAGATCGGCCGGGCACTCACAAATCTGCTGGACAATGCCCAACGGCACGCCGAACGGGTCGTACGGGTCGAGGTCAGCCATAACGGGCGCATCGCGGAACTGGCGGTCTCCGACGACGGCGAAGGGATCGCCGAGGCCGACATCGAGCGGATCTTCGAACGATTCACCAGGCTGGACGCAGGCCGCCGCCGCGACCGCAGCGGCACGGGCCTCGGGTTGTCGATCGCCCGTGAAATCGCTCAGGCGCATGACGGGACCCTCCATGCCGGAGACTCTCCCATTGGCGGTGCACGCTTCACGCTGCGGCTTCCCCTCGCCGCCCTTCGGGACGCCGATGGCGTCAAGAGGCCTGACCAACGGCTGCACTGACGTGGGGGCCGGCTTCGGGCAGGGCGCCGGAAGCGAGTAGGGGCCGGGGAAACCTTGTGGTTCCGCCGGTCAGTTGCCGGTACTGCTCGGGGGGTACCGACCTCGGCACAGCGTCGCAACCAAGCGGAGTTGGCGTAGCTTCATGCCCGCCACCCCTTCCCGGCCGGGCGGTTCCGATGTGGACCGTCTCGTCTCACCCAAGAGCGGCTCCTCCACCCGAGAGCGGGGACGGGAGTCATCACCGGATGTGATGAGCTGAGCTCGGATCGCCCTGTTCCCCGCACTCACCGCGTCGATGCATCGGGCATACGTTGGAGTTCCTTCAGGTCCATCCCCCGAACCCTCCTGCCCCCTTCGGCGGATCCGCCGAGGAGACCGCGGCCGGCCTGACGGAAAGAAGGAGAGCAGCCATGCCCGACCTGTCGAAGCCACGCGAGTCCCAGCCAGTCGAAGTGCCCACGGTCGGGCCATCCCGCCGGTTCGTCCTCGCGCGTACGCGTGCGAGCGCGATGTGGGTGGCGACCATCACGGCGGCGTTCATCCTGCTCCTGCTGCTGATCTTCGTGCTGCAGAACGGCCAAGTGATCAGGGTTTCCTTCTTCGGCGCCGACGGAGACCTGCCTCTGGGCGTCGCGCTCCTGCTGGCCATGACCGGCGGCATTCTCGCCGTCGCACTCCCCGGAGTCGGGCGGATCATCCAGCTCCGTCGGCTCGCCCGTCGCCGGATGGTATCCACGTCGGTCGGCGACGCCTCCAAGCACCACAAGCCGCTATACGAGCCGCCTATCGGGCAGACCGTAGGGGACGGGCGTCTTCCAGCGAGCCGCGGTCCCAAGGACCGACTTCGAGCCCTCCTCACGCGTCGATGATCCAAACGCCGACTCTGCCATGAGGGCCACCGTCCGGCGCCGGCGAATCACCGCGTGTGCCGATCCTCAGGGATTTTGCATCGAAGGCGACCTCGACCGCATCAGCCTGCCCGCTCTGACCCTGGCACTGGCCTCGATGTCGAACAGCGCCGACATCCACGTCGATCTCAGCGGCCTGGTATTCATCGATGTCGGTGGCCTGCGTGCCCTCGTCACGGCTGCTGCGCGGCTGGAGGGTGATCACTCACTGATCTTGCGGTCGGCGCCCCCGCAGACGCGACGCCTGCTCGACCTCACCGGCTGGTGCTCCGCGCCCGGTCTCACCCTTGGCGGCTGAGACAGGGCCTGCCGGCCGCAGATCGATCCGCCGCCGGAAAGGTCGTTGCCGGGATCGCCAGGTCCGGCCGGTGGCGGCGCGTGGCTCACTGCGACGCAGGTCACCGACCGGCAGCGGCAACGGTCTGGTGCTCGGTGACGGACCCGCCTTCGTTCTCCCAGCGGAGCATGCACTCCTGGTCCGCCCGGCCGGCGCCCGGTGCGGTGGGAAGGTGCGCGGCGGCGAGGATGTCGGCCGGAGCGAGGCCCGTCGTCTTCCCGGTGACGAGCGTGAGGACCGCCTCGGCGGGCCCGCTTGCGGTGCCCGGCGGGACGACCAGCAGGACGACCGGCTCGGCGCCCGAGAGGATCAAGGTGATCACGTGGGGGTCGATGTAGCGGAACCAGCCGACTTTCACCTGGCGCCTGTGTGCCGGGACACGGCGCGGGATGTGGTCCCACGCGTCCCGGTACACGCCGACCCGCAGCGTGGTCCGGCCGACCCGCTGATCGACGGCGGCGATGAGGCCGGGCAGCTCGGCGGTGGCGTCGCGGGAGTAGGGCCACCACGCCCCGTCTACGGTGGCGCGCCGGTCCAGCACGGGATTCAAGGAGAGCCGGACCGCCGAGTCGATCACGGGACCCTCGGGCGCGGCGGCGCTCAGCGGCTTGGGACGAGAAAGAAGCGCTGGCACCATGACTGCCTAGCCTGTCCGGCTCCTTGCAGGGGCCGAAGCGATGGTTCGCCGGGGGCGACGCCGACCTGACTGCCAACGCACGAAATGTCCTCGGCGCCTTCAGCCTACCTCGCCGGCTTCCGGCCTCCTGCCGCGTCCTCTCCAGCCGCCTGCCACCTGCTGATCGTCGGCGAACGGGAGGCGGCAGGATCGCGGTGAGGTGCCCGTCGGGTGCGGGTGGAGGGCGAATTCGGGTGGTGCCTCGACGGGCCATCTCAGCCGGAGATGAGCCTGACTCGGAATCGACGTTTCCCCCGCACCCTCGGCCGCGTTGACTTGAGGCAGATCAGCCGGCGCACCTCGCGTCGCTGCGACCGCCGTAAGGGGGCGCGATGACCCTGAACGTGGAGTGCATGAAGGTCCGCGCCGACAGCGGGCCGAACGGGCAGGAGCGCCGCTGTGAGCACCTCGACATGCTCCCGGACGTCCGGCACGAGGCTCCCGAATGCCGGCCGTGCCTGGCCCTGGGGCTGCCCTGGTCTCACCTGCTGGTGTGCCTGACCTGCGGGTGGGTCGCCTGCTCCGATGATTCGCCCGGCGGTCACGCGCGGGCGCACTACGAGGAGACCGACCATCCGGTGGTTGCCGCACTGGATTCGGAAACACCCCGGCGATGGTGTTACGTGCACGGACGTGCCGCCCTATAGGACGAGAGGGAAGAGGCTCATGATCACCTCCGAACATATCCTGAAACGCCGGGAGGACTACGACGGCACGTCACCGTTCCCCACGGCCGCAGAGCAGGTTTCGGCCGGCAGAGCGCAGACAGGACTGACCGCGACGATCGTCGTGCTGCCGTTCGTCGCGCTCGGAACCGGGCTCTTGCTGGCATGGGGGCACGGAGTCGTGCTCACCGATCTGCTGCTGGCCGGGGCGCTCTACATGGTGACCGGATTCGGGGTGACCGTCGGATTCCACCGGCTGCTCACTCACGGGTCCTTCACCGCCCGCCCGTGGCTTCGGATCGCGCTGGCGGTCGCCGGGTCGATGAGCTTCCAGGGCAACGTCATCGACTGGGTGGCCGTCCATCGACGCCATCACGCCTTCACCGACCGCCCCGGCGATCCGCACTCTCCTTACCGGTACGGCACCAGCCTGTACGGCCAGCTTCGCGGCCTTGCGCACGCCCATCTGGGCTGGCTGTTCACCGACGATCTGACGCCGGCCTCCCGCTACGCGCCCGACCTGCCCGCCGATCCGGCGATGGTGAGAGTGGCGCGTGCCTTCCCCGCACTGTGCGCCTTGTCGCTGGGGCTGCCGTTCCTGGCCGGCTGGGCGATCAGCGGCAGCCTGTACGGCGGGCTGACCGCGTTCCTGTGGGCCGGGCTGGTTCGCATCGCCCTCCTGCAGCACGTCACCTGGAGCGTCAACTCTCTTTGCCACGTGGTCGGCAGCAGGCCTTTCGCCACTCGCCGTCATGACCGCTCGACCAACCTGTGGCCGCTGGCGGTTCTGTCGTTCGGGGAGAGCTGGCACAACGGTCACCACAGTGAACCCACCTGCGCCGTGCACGGCCTGGACCGGCACCAGATCGACCCTGCCGCCGGGCTGATCCGGCTCTTCGAGCGTCTGGGCTGGGCCACCGGCGTGCGCTGGCCCGATCCCGGCCGTGTCGAGCGCCGTCGGCGCACGGGCCTGTCCGAGGGAGCCCGCACATCCGCCGGGCCCTGAGGGCAGCGGCCTATCGGCACGGAATCCCCGGTCAGCGGTGGGCATGGTGATCGTCCTCCAGTCGATCGTCCGGTTCACGTCGCGGCGGCCTCCTGCGCGAGGACTTAAGGTGGGAAAACGCGGGTCCGCGTCGACGCCGCAGGCCGGAGGGGATGGCCCATGGAGCTACGTCAGCTCCGTTACTTCGTGACCCTGGCCGAGGAGCTGCACTTCGGCCGGGCGGCGCTTCGTGAGCACATCGTGCAGTCCGCGCTGAGCCAACAGGTGCAACGTCTCGAACGCGAACTAGGTGTGCGCTTGCTGAATCGCAGCACCCACCACGTCGAACTGACCCCGGCCGGCACCGCCTTCCTCATCGAGGCCCGGCAGATCCTCGACCATACGGGTAGGGCGGCGCACGCGGCCCGGAACGCCGTCGGTTCTCCGCCCACACTCCGGGTGGGCATCGTCGACGCGGGCTACGACTCCATGCCCCGGATCCTGCAAGCCGTACAGCGACGCCATCCGGAGCTGACGATCCACCAGGTCGAGGCGAGCACTCCCGCGCAGTACCGCAAACTGGCCGACGGGCGCCTGGAGATCGGGATCGGTCTCTCCTCCCAGCTCCCCCCCGACATGGCCTCCGAGCTCATCCGGCTCGATCCGCTGGGCGTGCTGGTTCCTGATACCCACCGCTTCGCTGCGCTGGACGGGGTGCCCGTCGCATCCTTGGCTGAGGAACTCCTCCTGCTCGGCGAGGAGGCCCAGACGCCGGAGTCCAACCAGTTCGTCCGCGAACTGTGCCGCTCAGCCGGCTTCGAGCCCACCGTCTACAAGGGAACCGTCGAGAGCAACCACGCAGCTGAAGATCTCGTCTTCCAGCACCGCTGCGTGCTCTGCGTCCCCTCCTCCGCCCGCACATCCAACCGTCCAGGCACCGTCTGGCGGCCACTGACCGAACCAAACCCCCACTACCCTTGGTCGCTCCTGTGGCGCTCAGGCGACCCGTCTCCATACGTCAACGCCGTCATCGACACCGCCCGGCAAGTTGCCCGCCGGCTCGACTGGCTCGCAGCCCCGCGCTCGCTGAGCCCGGATTCACGGGCTGGTGCGGCATGACCTGAGTGTAGTTAGGTAAGCATGAACGTCCAGGAGGACAACGTTTCTGCAGGTCCCTTCTGGGAGGCAGCCGTGACGCGGGAACGCCAACTGACCGACGCGTTCGCCGAGTTGACGGACACCCTTGTCGGAGACTTCGACGTCGTCGATTTGTTACACCAGCTCACCCTGCGCTGCGTGCGACTGCTGGACGTCGATGCGGCGGGGCTGCTGCTGGTCGACCGGCAAGGGCGGCTGCGTCCGATGGCGGCCTCCACTGAGCAGGCCCGCATGCTGAAACTCCTCCAGCTCCAGGATGTGGACGGCCCCGGCCTGGATTGTTACCGCACCGGCGAGCCGGTGACCAGTGCCGATCTGATCGCCGGGGGAGGGCGCTGGCCCCGTTTCGCCGCAGCGGCGCAGCTCGCCGGCTTCGTCGCGGTCCAGGCACTGCCGATGCGCCACCGCGACAGGGTCATCGGCGCACTCACCCTGCTACGGACGGCAGCCGGCCGATTGACCACGGATGAGCTGCACATCGGGCAGGCACTGGCCAATGTCGCCACCATCAGCATCCTGCACCAGCGCGGGCTGGAGCGATACGAGGCAGCCACAGAGCAGCTACAGACCGCGCTCAACAGTCGCACGCTCACCGAGCAGGCCACGGGGATGCTGGCCGAGCGCCATCACAGCGACATGGACGACGCCTTCGACTCCTTGTGCGTCTACGCGCGCACCCGCGGCCTGCGCCTGTCGGAGGCGGCGCATGCCATCGTCCACAGCGAACACGACATCGATCAACCTCCGGCCGACGATCACAGCCGATGACGAGGCTTGCCGGGATCGGCCTCGTCGGCCGGAGCTCCCTTCCCACCGGCAGTTCCCATAGCTCGTGTTCTGGCGGAGCAGTCGAGTGACGTAGGAGCGGGCGCGGCCGACCTACCGGTTCGGGGTCGGAGCGGAAGTACGTAGCATCGGGTCTCGTGATCGTATGGATCAACGGAACCCATGGCGCAGGCAAGACGACGGCCGCTGCACTCGTGCAGCAACTGATCCCGGACTCACGGGTGTTCGACGCCGAGAAGGTAGGCGAGACGCTCATGGACATCACGCCGGGGCTGCCGGCGACGGACAACTTCCAGCACTGGCCGCCGTGGCGGCCACTCGTCGTCGAGACCGCCCGCCTCGTACTCGACTACGCCGGCGGCATTCTGGTGATGCCCATGACTGTCCTGGTCGAGCAGTACTGGCGCGAGATCAGCACCGGCCTCACCCGGCATGCCATCCCGGTACGGCACTTCGTCCTCCACGCTGACCAGGACACTCTCCGCAGGCGCATCGAGGGGGACACTCTTCTTGGCCCCTCCCCCTTCCGTCTCAAATACCTTGAGCCCTACGCCGAGGCGGCCCGCACGTGGCTACATGGCGAGGCCGAGGTCATCGACACCACGCACCTGACACCCGCCCAGGTCGCACGGCAGATCGCAGAGGCCGTCAAAGGTTGAGGTTCGCCCCCACGCGGAAACTGTGTGCGATCCGGCTCCCGGAGAACCTGGTGAAGGCCCTCAAGCAGCACAGGGCCGAGCAGGTCCTCAAGGAGCACAGGGCCGAGCAGGTCCTCAAGGAGCACAGGGCCGAGCAGGTCCTCAAGGAGCACAGGGCCGAGCAGGCCGCGGAGCGCCTGGCGGCCGGATCGGCCTGGAACAACCCGTACGGCTTGGTCCTCACCACGCACATCGGGACCGCCATCGAGCCGGAGAACCTCTAGCCCGACGCCCGTGAGCCGTTGGTCGGTTCGACATCCACCACGATCACCTTTTCAAATCGGTGAACCACGCGATCAAGGGCCCGGCTTCTGGTTGGCCCATGTCGCAGCGGGGGCACAGAACCACGATGCCGGTACCCCGAAGGGTCTCGTTTCGAGCATTGACGAGGTGGTGCGGAACCCGGGCCGAGAGGATGCCTGCCTGGCCGCATCGTCCGCACTCGGGCGGCTCTGCTGTCAGGATGACTTCGACTCGGCTCGGGTCTCGGGTGGAGTTACTTTTTATGACACAACGAGTGCGTTCGCGCCCAGGAGAACTTTGATGTCTCCGGCGAATGCGCCGTTGTTGATGTTCACCGCGTAGTCGGGGAGCTCCACAACGTTGATCTTCCGGTTGAGTCGCTCCACTCGCAAGCGGACGGGGGTTTCCCCTGGGTGTACGGTTAAAATCCGCTTGAGTTCGTGGACGAGTTCCCTGTTTATGCGTTCCTCGCGGAGGGCGATCACGATCGGCTCGCGGCCGTCGTCTTGGATGCCGGAGATGTCGAGGAACGTGATGTCGGTGGCGTTGAAAGAGATGGTGGCTTCGTCACCGTCGCCGCGCGAACGGATCCGGCCGGTGACGGAGACGACCAGGTCGGGAGCGAGGTTGGTGCCGTATAGCTGGTAGGTCTGGGGGAAGCAGGGAACCTCAATCGACGCGTCGTGGTCTTCAATCTTGAGAATGGCCCAGACGTCGCCCTTTTTGGTGACCTTCTTGTCGACGCCTGAGATGATGCCGGCGATGCGGACGTTTCCTGCCCCGGCCTGTCCATCAAGAACTTGAGCGATGGTCAGATCCCGGTTGCGTTCCAGAATGCGTTCGGCGCCGTGGAGCGGGTGGTCGGAAACGTAAAGACCAAGCATTTCCCGCTCGAAGGCCAGTTTGGTCTTCTTGTCCCACTCGCCGTCCGGGACGGAGATATGGAAGACATTCCCTGCATCGCCGCCCTCGTCGAGCGCACCGAAGAGTGAGTCCTGGCCCAGTGCTTCCTTGCGCTTGACATCGATCACCGCATCAACGGCCTGCTCGTGAATCTGGATCAGCCCATGCCGGGCATGGTCAAGTCCGTCGAACGCTCCGGCTTTGATCAAAGATTCGATTGTGCGCTTGTTGCAGACAACCTGAGGAACCTTGGTCAGGAAGTCGTTGAAGTCGGTGTAGGCGCCCTTCTTGCGACGTGCCGAGATGATGCCCTTGATGGCGTTTTCCCCGACGTTCTGGATCGCGCCCAATCCGAAGCGAACGTCTTCCCCGACGGCTGAGAACCGCAGTCCGGATTCGTTGACGTCAGGCGGTAGGACCTTGAGCTTCATGCGTCGGCACTCGGCGAGGTAGAGCGCCATGCGGTCTTTGTTGGTACCGACAGAGGTGAGCAGTGCGGCCATGTACTCGGCCGGGTAGTTGGCCTTGAGGTAGGCGGTCCAGTAGGAGACAAGACCGTACCCGGCGGTGTGGGACTTGTTGAAGCCGTAGGAACTGAACGGTTCCAGTACGTCCCAGACAGCCTTCGCTGCTTCCTCCGTGTAGCCCTTGCTGACCATGCCGGAGGAGAAGGTGGCCCACTGCTTGTCCATCTCCTCTTTCTTCTTCTTGCCCATGGCCCGGCGCAGGATGTCGGCGCCACCGAGGGTGTAGCCAGCCAGCTGCTGGGCGATGGCCATGACCTGCTCCTGGTAGACAACCAGGTGGTAGGTGGTGCCGAGGATCGGCTCAAGGGCTTCCTTGAGCGAAGGATGGATCGGGGTGATCTCCTGCTGGCCGGCCTTGCGCAGCGCATAGTTGACGTGGGCGTTCGCCCCCATGGGGCCGGGACGGCCCAAGGCCAGGATGGACGAGATGTCTTCGAATCGGGCCGGGGCGATCAGCTTGGTGAGGTCCCGCATCATCGAGCTGTCGAGCTGGAACACGCCGAGCGTCTCGCCGCGGGCCAGCAGCTCATAGGTCTTCTTGTCATCCAGCGGAAGGCTGAGCATGTCCAGGTCGACGCCGCGGTTGTCCTTCACGTTCTGCACCGCGTCACCGATGACGGTGAGGTTGCGCAGGCCCAGGAAGTCCATCTTCAGGGCGCCCATGGACTCGGAACTGGGTCCGTCGAAGCCGGTGATGCGGGCACCGTCGTCAGGGCGCATGAAGATCGGCATGACGTCGATCAACGGCTGAGAGGAAAGGATGACACCCGCGGCGTGAACGCCGGTGCCCCGGGTCAGCCCTTCAAGGCCGAGCGCGGTGTCGATGACCTGCTTGACGTCTTGGTCTTCTGCGTAGAGCTTCCGCAGTTCGGTCGCCTCGGCGAACCGGGGGTGCTTCTCGTCGAAGATGCCGGTGAGCGGGATTTCCTTACCCATGACGGCCGGTGGGAAGGCCTTGGTGATCTTCTCCCCGACGGGGAAGGGGTAG
The DNA here is from genome assembly GCF_006874465.1 of Microbispora bryophytorum. GTDB lineage: Bacteria > Actinomycetota > Actinomycetes > Streptosporangiales > Streptosporangiaceae > Microbispora > Microbispora bryophytorum. The sequence continues at coordinate 35,451 of NZ_VIRL01000018.1, forward strand.
CCGAGGACGCGGGCCGCGTCCTTCACCGCCGCCTTCGACTTGATCGTCATATAGGTGATGATCAGCGAGACGTTGTCCTCGCCATACTTCTCCGTGACGTAACGGATCATGTCGCCGCGCCGACGCTCGTCGAAGTCGAGGTCGACATCGGGCATGGAGATGCGTTCCGGGTTCAGGAACCGCTCGAACAGCAGTGAATGCTCGATGGGATCGAGTTCGGTGATGCCGGTGACGTAGGCGACCATGGAGCCGGTAGCGGATCCTCGGCCCGGCCCCAGCCAGATGCCGTTCTCCCGCGCGTAGCGGCAGATGTCGGCGACGACGAGGAAGTAGCCGGGGAAACCCATGCCCTCGATGACGCCGAGCTCGTACTCGATCCGCTCCACGACCTCGGCCGGTACGGGAGCGCCGTAACGTCGTTCCGCGCCACGCTGGGCCTCCTTGCGGAGCCAGCTCATCTCGGTCTCCCCCTCGGGGACCGGGAACTTGGCGGCGAGGTCACGATGAGCGAACACCTCGTCGTACGGCTCGACCCGCTCAGCGATCAGCAAGGTGTTCTTGCAGCCCTCGGCCCACATGTCGGAGCTGGGGTTGAGAGCCCACATCTCCTCGGCGGTGCGTACGTAGTAGCCGTTGCCGGAGAAGCGGAACCGGCTGGGGTCGCTGAGCAGGGAGTTGGTGCCGACGCAGAGCAACGCGTCATGGGCGGTGGCCTGGTCTTCGGTCACGTAGTGGGAGTCGTTGGTGACCAGGGGCGGGATGCCGAGGGCCTTGCCGATCCGCAGCAGGTCCTCGCGGACCCCCGTCTCGATGGGGATCCCGCCGTGGTCCATGATCTCCAGGAAGTAATTGTCCCGCCCGAAGATTTCCTGGTATTTGGCGGCGTGTTCCAGCGCCTTGTCGTACTGCCCGAGCCGGAGGCGGGTCTGTACTGCTCCGGACGGGCAGCCGGTGGTGGCGACGATCCCTTCGTGGTACTCCGCGAACAGCTCGTCGTCCATGCGCGGGTACTTCTTCATGTGGCCTTGAAGGGAGGCCAGCGACGAGATCCTGAACAGGTTCCGCAGGCCCTGCGCGTTGACCGCCCACATGGTCTTGTGAAGGTAGGTGCCGCTGGCCGACACGTCACCGCCCAGACCGGTGCGCTCGTCGGACTTACGCTGGTGGGGCTCTCCCCAGAACACCGGCTGCTTGTAGTGGCGGGATTCCGGACTGACGTAACCTTCGATGCCGATGATGGGCTTGACCCCGGCGGCCTTCATCCTCGACTGGAACTCGTAGGCGCCGAACATGTTGCCGTGGTCGCTCATGGCGATCGCGGGCATGCCCAGCGCGGCTGCCCGCTCGGCCAGTTTGCCGATCTTCGCCGCTCCGTCCAGCATGGAGTATTCGGTGTGAACATGCAGGTGAACGAACGAATCAGCCACTGGTGATCTCTGGCCTTTCGTGGTGGGGCGAGCGGAGACTCAACTCTATCGAGAGCCCGAAGTGGCCGTCGTGGCTCAGCTGGAAACAGGTGTTCGCCGGTGCGCGAGAGCCCTCCGATCACACGAGAGGTCACTTGTGGTGCGGCTGCCTGGCCTGGACAGGTAGGTGCAGGTCGCGGCATCGAAGTCGTCGCCGTCCAGACACGACCTAGGGCGGAGGCGGGCCGCCGATCACTCCACCGCGATGAAGTACTTCGACGCGGCTTCGAGCGTCAGCCAGTCGCCCACGAAGCCCTTCGGCACGACGAAGCCGTCGCCGGCGCCGAACTCCAGCCGCCCGCCCGCCTGGTCTACCACCGCGACCCGGCCGGTGAGGATGGAACAGATCTCCGTGTAGGGCCACGGATCCAGCCGCACGCTGCCCGGCTCACCGGTCCAGTAGCCTGCCCGCACCGATGCCGCAGTGGTCTCGAGGCCGGTGAACTCCGCCTCGGTCCACGACGGCGACGATGCGGCGTAGTCGCTCAGCGGTGGCACGTAAGGGGCACGGCCGGCCGCGCCGAGCACCGTTACCGCGGAGATGTCCATCTTGTCCTCCAGATCGAAGTCAGCGGGATGAGAGAGGGCGGGCGCCCAGTGCCAGCAGCGACACCAGCTCGTAGGCGACGTTCGCGGCCGCGAGGCCGGTGATCTCGGCGTGGTCGTAGGACGGTGAGACCTCGACGACGTCGGCGCCCACGATTTCCAGGCCGGCCAGCCCGCGCAGCATTACGAGCAGTTCGCGGGAGCTCAGGCCGCCGATCTCCGGCGTGCCGGTGCCGGGGGCGTGCGCCGGATCCAGCACGTCGATGTCGACCGACACGTAGACGGGCCCGCCGTCGAGGCGCGCGCGGACGTCCTGTGACACCGCCGCGGCGCCCCGCGCCTCGATGTCGTCGCTCGTGAAGACCCGGAAGCCGAGCTTGGCGTCCCGGACCAGATCGAGCGGGCTGTACAGCGGGCCGCGGATTCCCACGTGCGCGCAGCGCGTCTCGTCGAGCAGTCCTTCCTCGGCGGCGCGGCGGAACGGGGTGCCGTGCGTGTACGGCTCCCCGAAGTAGGTCTCCCACGTGTCCAGATGGGCGTCGAAGTGCAGGACCGCGATGGCCCCGTGCCGCCGCGACAGGGCGCGGAGGACCGGCAGCGTGATCGTGTGGTCGCCGCCCAGCGTCACCACCTTGGTGCCGCGGTCCAGCAGCTCGCTCACCGCCGAGTCGACGGACTCGACCGCCGCCCCGATATCGAAGGGATTGCACACCACGTCGCCCGCGTCCACGACCTGCTGCTCGGCGAACGGCTCCACGCCCAGCGCGGGGTTGAACGGGCGCAGCAGCCGCGACGACTGCCGGATGTGCCCCGGCCCGAAACGCGCGCCGGGGCGGTAGCTGACCCCGCTGTCGAACGGCACGCCGAGAAGCGCGACGTCGGCGTGCGGCACCTGGTCGAGGCGCGGCAGCCGGGCGAAGGTCGCCTCGCCGCCGTAACGCGGTACCACCGACGCGTCGACCGGGCCGATCGGCGCGCGTTCAGGTTGCTTGGGCATCGTCACGGATTTCCTTCGATCGGGCGGGGCTGGGACGGCGGCATCGGATGTCGCATCCCCTATCCGCCCAGCCGGTCGAGTGCGTTGCGAGTGATCTTCTCGGTGAAGAAGTCGCGGGCGACGAGGCCGTTGACCCACTCGGTGGTGCCGGTGTTGACGACCGTGCCCCCGTTGCGGGTGAACACGGCCATCATGCCGGAGCCGTACTGCCAGTCGGGGGCGTCGTCGCCGGTGGCCCGGCCGGTGAGCTCGCGCAGGCCCTGGCTCTCTCCCGGGCCGCCGCTGCCCAGCGGCACCGTGCCCGCCCAGCGGTCCTCCTCGGACGCCACGGCCGGGCACATGGCAAGGATCTCCAGGTTCTCCGGCGCGCCGTCCTCGAAGGTCGGATAGGGCTGCCCGCGCCGGAAGGTGTACTCCACGGAGTCGAGCTCGAATGCGGCGATGCCGATCGGCGCGGCGCCGATGACGTCGCCGTAGTACAGGTCGGTCCCCTCGAACAGCCAGTGGCCGGGACGGTAGACGGTGTACCCGCCGGAGGCGCGCGGCGCCGCGCAGCCGTAGCGAACGTATACGCCGGACGAACCGGTCAGCCCCATCGACTCCGCGGCCGGGCGGCCGATCGGCGGGTAGTCCCAGGCGGTGGTGACCAGGTGCGCGTCGTCGGTGCCCGTCACCGGGTCGGCGGCGGGATCGCGGTAGCAGATCTGCGTGCCGCCGTCGTCGGTGATGCGCACCTGCCAGAAGAAGTTGCCGCCGAATCGCGCGATGTTGCCGCCGCCGTCGACGAACCGGTCCACGGCGTCCCGCATCCGCCACGACCAGTACTCGTCATGGCCGACGACGATCGCGCAGGCGTGCCCGGCGAGCACGCCGGGATCGGCGTCGAGGTCGTGCTGGGTGAGATAGTCCAGCTCATAGCCGGCCTCCTCGGCCCACACCACGAACGGCGCTCATAGGTCGCCCAGAACGCGTCGGCGTGATGGCGGGAGTACCCGTTGTACCTCGTCCACTCGTACGCCTCGTACCGCGGCTCCCAGAAGGGCGGCGGCGTGAACATGTTCGACTCCCGCGGCGCGCCCGGCGGCTTGCGCAGCATGCCCCGTGCGATCGGCCGCCGCGCGGAGACCTCGTTGTCGAGGATCTCCTGTTTGGAACCGAAATGGTGGAACAAGGACGGCTGCTGCACGCCCACGGCCGCGGCGATCTCCCGCGTCGTCGTGGCGGCGTACCCTTTTCGGCGAACAGATTGGCGGCCTCACGGAGGATCCGGTGCCGGGTCTCGCTCTGCTCCTCCGCGCGGGCGGACTCATTCCTAGCCATTTGCGGCCACCCCCGCGAACGCCTCGGGGTCGTGGAACCGGTCGATGACGTTGCGGGTGATCGTCGAGATGTCGTTGCGGTAGCCGTCGTGCGACAGGGCGCCGCACCAGGCCATCGACCCGGCGGAGAAGACGCAGCCGGCGACCCGAAGCACGCCACCGAGCTGCTCACGGCCAACGGCTGGACGGTCGCCCCCGGCGGCGTGACGACCTGTACCTCCCCGGGCACCGGCGCCGTGTCCCAGGTCATGATCGAGTGATCTCCCGTTGAGGAGAACGCCCAGGTCAGAGGTGGTGGGGCGCCAGGGACTCGAACCCTGAACCGACGGATTAAAAGTCCGCAGCTCTGCCATTGAGCTAGCACCCCTTGGTCGTGCCCCGCGGACCCGGCCCGTGTCGCGCTGTGATCCGTGGAACACTCCCCATGATGCAGGGTACAGAGAGTACCGCGTCTTCGGCGACGCGATTGTCCCTGATCGCGGTGAACAGCGGCGTCAGCGGAAGGCGTCGAGGCCCGTGAGCGCCTTGCCCAGAGTGAGTAGATGCACTTCCTGGGTGCCCTCGTACGTGAGCACGGACTCCAGGTTGTTCATGTGCCTGATGACCGGATACTCCAACGTGACCCCGTTGGCGCCGAGCACCGTACGCGCCTCGCGGGCGATGTCGAGCGCGGCCCGGACGTTGGCCAGCTTGCCGAAGCTGACCTGGGTCGGCTTCAGCTTCCCAGCGTCCTTGAGCCGGCCGAGGTGAAGGGCGGTGAGCCCGGCCTGGCCGAGTGAGACCGCCATCCAGGCCAGCTTCTCCTGGGTGAGCTGGAACGCGCCGATCGGCTTGCCGAACTGCACCCGCGTGGTGGCGTAGTCCACGGCCGCCTCCAGGCAGGCCCGGCCGGCCCCGACCACGCCCCACAGGATGCCGTACCGCGCCTCCGTGAGGCACGACAGCGGGCCCTTCAGCCCCGAGACGCCAGGCAGCACCGCGGAGGCGGGCAGCCGTACGTCGTCGAAGTACAGGGAGGCCGTGACCGAGGCCCGCAGCGACAGCTTGCGGTGGATCTCGGCGGACGAGAAGCCGGGGGCCGAGGTGGGGACGACGAAGCCACGGATGCCCTCGTCGGTGCGCGCCCACACGACGGCCACGTCGGCGATCGAGCCGTTGGTGATCCACATCTTGGCGCCGTTCAGGATCCAGTCGCCGGACGGGTCCTGCTTGGCGGTGGTGCGCATGCCGGCGGGGTCGGACCCGTGGTCGGGCTCGGTCAGGCCGAAGCAGCCGATGGCCTCCCCTGACGCCAGCCGGGGCAGCCACTCCTCCTTCTGCGCGTCCGAGCCGTACTTCCAGATGGGGAACATCGCCAGAGACCCCTGCACGGACACGAACGACCGCAGGCCGGAGTCGCCCGCCTCGAGCTCGCGGCAGGCCACGCCGTACGAGACGGCGTCGAGCCCGGCGCAGCCGTACCCCTGGAGGTGCATGCCGAGGAGGCCGAGCGATCCCAGGGCCGGGGCGAGTTCGCGGGCGGGGAACGTGCCCTGCTCGAACCACTCGCCGACATGGGGAAGGACCTTGCCGGAGACGAGTTCCCTTACGGAGTCCCTGACCATGCGGTGCTCAGGGTCGAGCTGGTCGTCGAGCGCGAGGAGGTCGTCCATGGCGTCAGGGTATCCGGGCGCTCTCGGGGTAGGGCCAGGGGGAATCCCGATGTGCGCCCATCCCCCGGAGAGGCACTGTGGAGGTATGAACGAGATGAACACCAACGGTTCGGTCAAGCAGCTCCGCCGCACTCGGAACGGCAGGATCGTCGCCGGGGTGTGCTCGGGCGTCTCCGAGTACACCGGCATCGACGCCAACATCCTGCGCCTCGGGCTCGCCGTCGCGAGCTTCTTCGGCGGCCTCGGCGTCGGCGTCTACGCCGTCGCCTGGCTTCTCCTCCCCGAGGAGGGCAAGAACACCTCCATCGTCCAGGACCTCATCGACAAGAACAAGGACGGCCACGTCTGGCAGGACGCCAAGGCCAAGTGGGACAACGTCCAGCAGGGCTGGAACCAGGGCGGCCGCCCCACCGGCACCCCCTACCCGCCGCAGGCCCCTCAGGCCCCGCAGGCCTCCGGCTACGAGCAGCACCCGTACGGCCGGCCCTCCGACGGCGACTCCCAGAACCAGGGTCCGCAGGCCTGACTCAGGTCGTGGCGGCCCGGACCTTGGCGATGATCTCCCTGCGCGACTCGGTCCAGAGCATGGCGAGCACGGCCGCGGCGCACAGCCCGGCCACTCCCGCCAGTGTGACGACAGCCTCTGGGCCGAGCCGCTGGGCGGCGGCGCCTCCGACGAGGATGCCGACGCCCTGGACGGCCAGCAGGCCCGACTGCACCAGCCCGAACGCCGCGGCCCGCCCCGACGCCGGAACGCACTGGACGAAGGCCGCGTTGGCCGCGAGCTGGTAGGCCGCGCCGACGCCGGACAGCACCCACAGGGCGAGCACACCCTCCAGCGGTGGCCGCATCACGCACAGAACGAGCGGCGCGCAGGTCAGCATGGCCAGCCAGCCCATGCTCCGCAGCCGTCCGGACGGTGTGACGAACCGCCCGAAGAAGAACGCGCCGATAACCATGCCCATCGGCATCGCCGCCATCAGCAGGCCCGTGATCACCGGGACGGCCAGCCTCCCGTCGGCGAGCGCCGCGGCGTACGGAACCGCGAGGCCCTCGGGGATCACGTAGAACCCGCACAGCCAGGCGAACAGCACGAGCGTGCGCAGCCGCCGCTCGCCGAACACCAGGCGCGTGCCGGACAGCGTCATCCGCCAGATGGACGGACGCTCGCCGTCCTCCCGCAATGGCGCGGGGCGGTGCCGCACCCCCGCGACGATCACCAGGGCCGATCCGAGGAACGTCGCGCAGTCCAGCGCCAGCGCCCGGTAGGGCCCGAGCACCGCGATCGCCGCGCCCCCGGCGGCGAACCCGAGCATCTGCACGGCCTGGTTGGTCACGTTCTGCAGGGCCGACCCCACGACGTACCGATCGCGTTCAAGGACCTCCGGCAGCAGCGCCGCGCGGGCGGCCGAGAACGGCGCGCCGAGCAGCACCACGCAGAAGACCAGCGCGCACAGCACGGGGAACGGTGTGGCGGGCAGGGCCATCGCGGCGAGCATCAGGGCGCGCAGCACGTCACACCAGAGCATGACCCGCCTGCGCGGGTACCGGTCGGCGAGCCCGGCCAGCAGGGGCCCGCCGAGGATGGGCGGCAGGTAGGTCAGCGCGTAGACGGCGGCCGTCGCCAGCGGCGAGGCGGTCCGGCTGTAGACCAGCACCGCGAGCGCCACCTGGGCGAGCTGGTCGCCGAGCAGTGACATGCCCTGTCCGAGCCACAGGGCCCGGAACTCGGGGATCGCGGCGACCTCCCGATAGGTGGTCCGCACCTCAGGGGAACGGCGGTGCCGGCCGGACAGCCTGCCGGGCTTGGTGGCCGCCATCTCACTCCGCAGTGGTCGCTCCGCCGGCCATGTCCGCCGGTGTACGCCGCGGCGACTGGATCTGACAATCCGTGGTCAACATGTCACTTACAGTGCCCGCCGGATGCGAGTTTTGCAACCCGCTGACGGTCCCATTTCGCGGCCCGCGAACGCGTATCGCCGTCCTGACGAGGGGAAACACCGACGAGGGGAAAACGCGGACGAGGGAAACGTCGACGAGGGGAGACGCCGACGAGGGGAGACGCCGACGAGTGGAGGCGCCAGGAGACACGGCCGTCACCAGCCGAGCTCGTGCAGTCGTTCGTCGTCGATGCCGAAGTGGTGCGCGATCTCGTGGACGACGGTGACGCGGACCTCCTCGACCACGTCGTCCTCGGTTTCGCAGATCTCCAGCGTCGGGTTCCGGTAGATCTCGATGCGATCCGGGAGAACCCCTGCATACCAGTCGCCCCGCTCGGTCAGCGGAATGCCGGTGTAGAGCCCCAGCAGACCGGGCTCGGGCGGGTCGTCCACCACCACGAGCACGACGTTGTCCATGACCTTGGCCAGATCCGGGGGGATCGTGTCGAGCGCCTCGGCCACGAGCTCTTCGAACCTCTTCAGCGGGACGTCGATCACCGTCTCATCGTGTCATCGCGAGGCGGCCGTGCGGTAGCGCCGTACGGCGAGCGGTGCGAACACCGCGATGATCAGCAGCGACCAGCACAGCGCCGCCGTCACAGGGTGCTGGAGAGGCCAGGAGGCGGCGGCCGAGCCGGGGTTGCCGAACAGCTCCCGGGCGGCCGAGACGACGGCGCTCATCGGGTTCCAGTCCGCGATCGCCCGCAGCCACCCGGGCAGGCCCTCCAGTGGCACGAACGCGTTGGCCAGGAAGGTCATCGGGAACAGCCAGCCGAACGTCGCGGCGTCCGCCTGCGCGCCGTTCTTCACGAACAGCCCGATGTACGTGCCCAGCCAGATCATCGCGTACCCGAACAGGGCGAGCAGCGCGAAGCCGGCGAGTGTCCCCAGAGGGGTGCCGTGCGGACGCCATCCCGCGATCAGCAGGCCGCACACGCTCATGGTGGCGAGCGACAGCCAGTCCTTGGACAGGTCCGCCAAGCTCCGCCCGGCCAGTACGGCGGCGCGCGCGATGGGCTGGGCGCGGAAGCGGTCGATGATGCCGCGCGCCATGTCCTCGGCGACCGACGTGGCGGCGGCGACCGCGGACAGTGCCATGACCTGCATGAAGATTCCGGGCATCAGGTAGTTCCGGTAGTCGCCCCCGCCGGGCAGGCGGATCGCGCTGCCGAAGACGTATCCGAACAGGATGGTCATGATGACCGGAGCGACCAGCTCGGCGGCGATCTGGCCGGGCTGGGTGCGCAGCTGGGAGTAGCTGCGGCCCGCGATGACGAACGTGTCGCTCAGGGCCCAGCGCAGCCGTTGCGCCCTCGTCGCGGGGGGTTCCAGGGTGATCATGCGGCCTCCTTCTCCTTGGTGGGCTCTTTGGCGGGCGCGTCCGTGAGCGCCAGGAACACCTCGTCCAGCGTCGGCCGGCGCAGCCCCAGGTCCTCCACGCCGACCCCGGCGGCGCCGAGGGCCGCGGCAACCCTGACCAGAGAGGCGGCGCCGTCCGAGACGGGCACGACGAGCCGCCGCTCGGCGGCGTCGATCTCGGGCTCGCCCGGGAGCACTCCGCGCACGGCCTCGACGCCGGGAGCCAGATCCGCGGCGTCGCGGAAGGCGATGCTCACCCGGTCGCCCCCCACCTTCGCCTTGAGCGCGGACGGCGACCCGGCCGCGACCACCCGCCCGGCGTCCATGACGGCGATGCGGTCGGCCAGGTGGTCGGCCTCGTCGAGGTACTGCGTGGTGAGCAGCAGGGTCGTTCCCTCGGCGACGAGCGCGCGCAGCTCGTCCCACAGCGCGAGACGGCTGCGGGGGTCGAGGCCGGTGGTCGGCTCGTCCATGAACAGCACCGGCGGGGAGACGATCAGGCTGGCGGCCAGGTCGAGCCTGCGCCGCATGCCGCCGGAATACGTCCGCACCGGACGGTTCGCCGCCTCGGTCAGGCCGAACCGGTCCAGCAGCTCCTCGGCCCTGCGGCGGGCCGTACGACGGGGCAGGTGGTAGAGCCGGCCGAACAGCTCCAGGTTGCGGCGTCCGGTCAGCAGCTCGTCCAGTGCCGCGTGCTGGCCGGCGAGGCCGATGCGGTAACGGAGCCGTTCTGCGTCCCCGGCCACGTCGCAGCCGGCCACCCGGGCCGAGCCGCCGTCGGGGCGCAGCAGCGTCGTCAGGACGCGCACCATCGTCGTCTTGCCCGCGCCGTTGGGCCCAAGCAGGCCGCACACCGAGCCGCGCGGCACGTCGAGGTCGACGCCCCGCAGCGCCTCGGTCGTGCCGAACCGCTTGCGTACTCCTTCCGCATGGATCACGGCATCTCCTTAACGCGGTTAAATTTAACAACGTTAAGGATGCATTGAACGGCGTTAAGCTGTCAACCGTGGCACTGGAACGGGACACGATCGTCAGGACCGCCATCCGGCTCCTGGACGAGGTGGGGCTGGAGAAGCTGACCCTGCGCAGACTCGCGACCGAGCTGGGCGTGCAGGCCCCCGCCCTCTATTGGCACTTCAAGAACAAGCAGGAACTGCTGGACGAGATGGCCGAGGCGATCTCCGTACAGGAGCCGTTGCGGCCGCTCGCCGAGGGGGAGTCGTGGGAGGAGTGGCTGGCGGAGTGGTGCAGGGGCCAGCGCCGCGCGTTCAAGTCGCACCGCGACACCGCGCGCCTCGCCGCCGGCACCCACCCCGGCACGGCCACGCTGCAGACCGTCGAGACCATCCTGGAATCGCTGCTGCGGGCCGGATTCACCCGTACGGACGCGATGTGGGGTCTCGGCACGCTCGCGAGCTTCCTCGGCGGATTCGTCCTTGAGGAGCAGTCCGACCAGGAGCGGGGAACGAGCGACCCGGCCCTGTTCGAGGAGGCACTGGAGAGCCTCGCGCCGTACCCGAACGTGCGCGCGGTCATGGCCGAGACCAAAGGCCCGCAGACGGACGCGTCCTTCGAGCACGGTTTAGCGCTGATTTTGTCTGGAATGCGGGCACGTCTGGAGGCCCAGCCCGACGGTCGGTAACCGGAACACCGTGGTCCGGTAACCACAGAGGTCGCATCTTCGGGTAGTCAGGAAGGGATGGATAACTCGCGGTTGAGGATGTTCGCCCACAGGACGGTCGGCAGTCGGCCCGCCCGTCTGTCCGCTCGCGTGCTCGCGGTCGTGCTGGCGGCGGGGGTCGGCGGATGGCTCGGGCTGGCATTCGGCGCCCAGGTGGAGACGCCGGTCGGGCCCGCCGACATCGGGATGTCCCTGGCCCCGTCCTGGAGCGGGGAGACCGTCATCGACGTACGGCCCCTCGGGACGCTCAGCTTCGACAGCCACCACGGCCCGCTGCGGCTCGACATGACGATCGAGGCGGTCCATCCGGAGGTCGCCGAGGAGATACTCAAGAACCCCCGGTGGGCCGACCGGCTGCCGACGACCATCGAGGCCGACGTCATCTCCGGGCTGCGGAATCTCGCCCTGCGCGCGGCGCTGTTCGCCGTCGTCGCCGGGTTCCTCACCGGCCTGGTCGCCTTCCGGCGGCTGTCACGGGCGGCCTGGACAGCGGCGGGCTCGCTGGCGATGGTCGTCGTCCTCGGTGGCGTCTCCGCGCTGACGTTCAACCCCCGTTCGATCGCCGAGCCCCGGTACACCGGGCTGCTCACGGGCGTGCCGTCCCTGGTCGGCAGCGCGCAGTCGATCGTGACCAAGTTCTCCGAATATCGCGGTCAGCTCGCCAAGCTGGTGACCAACGTGTCGCAGCTGTACGAGGCGGGGTCCAGCCTGCCGATCTTCGACCCGGATCCGGGCACCATCCGCGTGCTGCACGTCTCCGACCTGCACATCAACCCGCTGGGCTGGAACGTGATCAAGTCGCTGAAGGATCAGTTCAAGGTCGACTTCATTATCGACACCGGCGACATCAGCGACCATGGGACGAAGGCCGAGAACGAGTTCGTCAAGGAGATCGGCTCGCTCGACGTGCCGTACGTCTACGTGCGCGGCAACCACGACTCCCTGACGACCCAGCGAGCGGTCGGGAAGCAGAAGAACGCGGTCGTGCTGGACGGCGCCGCCGCCACGGTCAAGGGGCTGAGCATCTACGGCATCGGCGACCCGAGGTTCACGCCCGACAAATCCGTGCAGGCGGAGGGCGACGAGAGCAAGAGCCTCCTCGACCTCGGCCGGGCCAACGCGGCCAAGCTGACGCCGCGGGAGTGGCCCAGGTCCGCCTCCACCTCGGCCCCGGACAAGATCGCTGCTGACATCGTGGCCGTCCACGACCCGACCGTCGGCCGGGGCCTGTCCGGGTATGCGCCGCTGGTGCTGAGCGGGCACGTCCACGCGCGGTCCACCGAGCTGCTGCCCTCGGGCACCCGCCTGATGATCCAGGGATCCACCGGCGGCGCCGGCCTGCGCGGCCTGGAACACGACGAGCCGACCCCGCTGACCGCCTCGGTGCTCTACTTCGGCAAGAGCAGCCACCGCCTGGAGGCCTGGGACGACATCACCGTCGGCGGCCTCGGCGAGCAGTGGATCCAGTGTGAGCGTCATATCGAGCCGGACCCTGGCCGTACAATTTTTCCCGAGTCGCCGCTGGCGCCGTCGCCGACGGCAACCGGCAGCGGCTCGCCGTCGCCGGTCGCTTTGGCATCAGGGGCAAACGTCCCCTATGCTTCAGAGGTCTCCGACGGAAGGCGTCACGGAACAGGGCGAAAGCCTTGAGCCCCCATCGTCTAGCGGCCTAGGACACCGCCCTTTCAAGGCGGCGGCACGGGTTCGAATCCCGTTGGGGGCACGTGGAGCGCGTCGAGCGCACCGGATGACGGAAGGTCGAAGACCTCCCGGAAGCTGGTAAGCTAGGCAAGCCGAACAACACGGGGAGCGAAAGCCCCCCGGACATAAAGGTCCTGTAGAGCAGTTTGGAGTGCTCGCCACCCTGTCAAGGTGGAGGTCGCGGGTTCAAGTCCCGTCAGGACCGCGTACGGCGGCAGCCGCCGAGGTCAGGTAGCTCAGTTGGTACGAGCGTCCGCCTGAAAAGCGGAAGGTCGGCAGTTCGACCCTGCCCCTGACCACCATCATCGAACAGCCCAAACGCCCCGAGCGATTATGCTCCGGGGCGTTTTTGATTTCCAGTGACAGCAACGCTGACAGCAACGTCGCGGACTATTGGGACAGTGCGATGACTGTGGAATGTCTCCGGCCGAAGTATCTCCTGATCCACGAGGACAATCGGATCCTCGGGCAGTGTCTTGATGCCGAAGACCTCTATGTCGAGGTGACCGACGAGGACGAGTCCGTGACGATCGAACTTCTGGGGTGCCTTCATACACGTCCATTTGTGACCTCTATGGCGCTGTCTCCGACGATCTCGCGGATCACGTGCGGAGGCACGCCCAGATCGAGGAGGAGCGAGACGGCGGTGTACCGGATGTCGTGAAATCGGGACGTCTCCAGCCCGGGCACGCTTCCGAACCGCGTAGAAGTGCCGCAACAGTCAACCAGGGCGCGTATGGAGGTGTGGTGCGGGCAGGTTGGGCTGTAGCTGCCCGAGGAGCTGTCCAGGCAGCACTCCGGGCCCCGGGGCGCGGCCGGCACGTCCGCGGCGCCCTGTGCTCCGAGTAACGCGAGCATCCGCGCTCTCAAACCGGACCATACGGGGCCACACTAGTTGCTCTCGGTTGATATTTGATAACTAAGGGTAACCTCTGGTCGAGGAGGGAGCATGGACGCGGACGAAGGGGATAAGCCCGGCTATCTGGGCCACCTGCTTATCATCGGGGGCGCCGAGTGCCGCGGTTCCGGCCTGCTCGAGCGGTTCGTAGAGCTGTCTGGCGGCGAGGCGGCCCGGATCGTGCTGGTCACTACGGCCACCGGGGCGCCCGAGGAGGTGCACGCCGACTACGAGCGGGTGTTCCGCAAGCTCGGCGTGGGCACCAGGGAACTTCGGCTGCGCGGGCGCTCCGACGCCGACGGCGAAGCCGCGGCCAAGCTCCTCGACGACGCCACGGGCGTGTTCTTCTCCGGCGGCGACCAGTCGCGGCTGCGCGCCCTGGTCGGCACGCGGGCCAACGAGATCTTGCGCGGCCGGCTGCGCGCAGGCGGCGCGGTCATCGCCGGGACCAGCGCCGGCGCCACCGCCATGGGCCGCACGATGATCCTCGGCGGCGAAGGCCCCGGCGTGTCCGCCGCCACGGTCCGCACCGGCCCCGGGCTCGGCCTGCTCCCGAAGGCGCTCATCATCGACACGCACTTCAGCGAGCGCGCCCGGCTTCCCCGGCTGCTCAGCGCCATGGCGCTCGACCTGGAGTACCTGGGCGTCGGCATCGGCGAGAACACCGGGATCCTGGTCGACGGCACCCGCTTCGAGGTGCTCGGCACCGGCGTGGCCACGGTGGCTGACGGGCGGAACGCCACGGTCATCCACGCCGCCGGGGACGAAGACCCGATCACCCTGTCCGGTGTCCGGCTGCACCTGCTGCCCGCCGGGTGCGTCTTCGACATCGCGACCCGCGAGGCCACCATCGGGCCCGCGCACGACCGGTACTGACCACCGCCGGCCCGCCCATCCGCCCAACCCTTGGGGAGTGTCACGTGCGTCTCGACGACCTGCGTCACCTGAGCGGACCTAACTCATTCAGCACCCGGCCGGTCATCGTCGCGCGGCTCGAGCTCGAGGAGCTGACCGACCGGAAGACCACCGAGTACCCGGGCTTCGCCGGCCGGCTGACCGCGACCCTACCCGGGCTGGCCGAGCACCACTGCGCGGCCGGGCGTCCGGGCGGGTTCCTGGAGGCGATGGCCAGGGGCACCTACTTCGGCCACGTCACCGAGCACGTGGCGCTGGAGCTGTCCAGCCTGGTGGGCCGCGACGTGTATCTGGGCCGGACCATGTGGGCCGGCGCCGACGGCCGCTACGACGTGATGACCGAGTGCCCGCAGGACGAGCCCGCGCAGTCCTCGGTGCCTGCCGAGCTGCTGGAACTGGCCATCACCACGGTCAAGCGCATTCTTCTTGAACGCATGCCCGACCTGCCGCTCGAACTGGCCAGGATCGCTCGGGTCGTGGAGCGGGAGCGCCTCGGCGTGAGTACGGCCGCGCTCGCGGGCGCGGCCCGTAGCCGGGGAATACCGGTCCGCCGGGTCGGTCAGCTGAGCATGCTGCGGCTCGGCTACGGGCGCTATCGCCGGCTGGTGTGGGCCGCGGCGACCGAGCAGACGTCGGTGATCGGTGTGGACATCGCGGCCGACAAGATGCTGGCCAAGCAGCTGCTGGCCGGCGCGGGCATCCCGGTGCCCGATGGGGTGGTGGCCTGGAGCGCGGCCGACGCCGCCGGAGCGCTGGGCCGGCTCGGTGGGCCGGTCGTGATCAAGCCGCTCCGCGGCAACCACGGTGCCAACGTGACCGTCGGCGTGACCACCGCCGCGGCCGCGGTCGCCGCATACGCCCAGGCGGCGGCCGACGGCGAGGGCGCGATCGTGGAGAAGTTCGTGCCCGGCACCGACTACCGGGTGCTGGTGGTCGACGGCCAGGTGGTGGCCGCGGCCGAGCTGCGGCCGGCGTCGGTGACCGGGGATGGTGTTTCGGACATCGCCCAACTCGTCGACGTGGTGAATGCCGACCCCCGCCGGGGCGAGGGCCACTCCCGAGAGCTGACCAAGATCAAATTGGACGAGCGCGCGCTCGCGCACCTGGAGACCCAGGGCCTGGGCCCGGCGTCGGTCCCGGCCCGCGGCCGGCTCGTGACCCTGCGCCGGAACGCGAACCTGTCCACCGGCGGAACCAGCCGCGACGTGACCGACCTGGTGCACGAGGACGTGGCCGACGTGTGCCGCCGGGCCGCGGCCGTGGTCGGCCTAGACATCTGTGGCATCGACATGCGGCTGGCCGACATCGCGGCACCGATGCCGTGCGGCGCGGCAGGTCACGGCGGGGCTGAGCCCGGGGCTGTGATCGAGATCAACGCGTGCCCGGGGCTGCGGATGCACCTGTTCCCGGCCGAGGGGGCGCCGCGGGACGTGGCCGGCGCGGTGATCGACAGCCTGTACCCACCCGGCGCTCCATCTCGGGTCCCGGTCGTCGCGGTCACCGGGACCAACGGGAAGACCACGACGGTCCGCATGATCGGCCACATCCTGAGCAAGGCCGGGATGCGGGTGGGGATGTCCACCACGGACGGGGTCTACTCCGGCGGCCGGCTGGTCTACGACGCCGACGCCTCGGGCCCGCGGTCCGCGGACATGGTGCTCGACGACACCAGCATCGATGCCGCGGTGCTGGAGACGGCGCGCGGCGGGATCATCCGCGGTGGGCTCGGCTACGACCAGGCCGACGTGGCCGTGGTCACCAACATCACCGCCGACCACCTGGGCGCGGACGGCGTGGAAGATCTCGATGAGCTGGTCGAGGTAAAGGCGCTGGTCGCCGAGGAGGTTCGCGAGGGCGGGACCGTGGTGCTGAACGCCGACGACCCGGTGGTCGCCGCGCTCGCCGACCGGCCGCGGGTGCACAGGCACGCGTCCGTGATCAGGTATTTCAGCCTGGTGAACGGCAACCCGGTCATCGAACGGCACCGGCAGGCGGGCGGCCTGGCCTACGAGCTTCGCAACGGCGAGCTGGTCGAGTTCGATACGGACCGGGAGCGGGCGCTGCTCGCCGTGGCCGAGCTGCCCGGCGCGTTCGGCGGGCTCGCCCCGCACGTGATCGCGAACGCGCTGGCCGCGGTGGCGGCCTGCCGTGGGCTCGGGGTCAGCGTCAAGGACATCCGGCGCGCACTGGGCACGTTCACGCCGGGCGAGTCGAACCCGGGGCGCGGCAACGTCTACATGGCCGGCGGCGGCCCGGTGATCCTGGACTACGGCCACAACGCCGCAGCGCTCGACGCGACCGGCCGCATGATCAACGATGTGTGGGGCGGCGAGCCCGTTGCCGCGATCACGCTGCCCGGCGACCGCCGCGACGACCTGGTGGCCCGCTCGGCCGAGGCCGTCGCCGCGTGGTTCGGCCGGGTCGTCGTCTACGAGGACGCCGACAAGCGCGGCCGCCGGCCCGGTGAGATGACCGGCCTGATCACCGCGGCCATGCGCCGGGCCCGGCCCGGCATTGGCCTCGCCACCGCCGAAGGACCGCAGGCCGCCCTGCGCATCGCGGTCACGATGGCCGCCGGCCACCCGGTCCTGTTCGTCTACGAGAAGCTAGCCATGGCCCGCCAGGCCCTCGAGGCCCTGAACGCCCGCCCCTGGCCCGCCGACGCAGTCCCGCCCGCACCCACCGACGCGGCCCCGCCTGCTCCTTCTATCGAGACGCCGCAATCATGGATGGCTGGAAGCCCCCTCCGGGGGATGAAGGCGAAGGGGTGATCTGCTTTGTCACGCATTCGGCCTTGGCGCGGAAGTCGGGGTCCGCGATGAAGATCCAGGAGCGGTGCTGCCAGGGCTTGATCGAATCCTGGGCCAGCCGGCGACGCACAGTGGAGGCTGACACGAACGTGGCGATGCCCCGCTCCATGGTGCCCGTCTCACGGGCGACGCGAGCGTTGGAGCGCCGCGCGCCGCGTGCAGGACGCCCTGCGCGCGCAAGCGCAACCGATACTCGGTCTTGTGCCTGTAGGCCATCTTCTTCAGCCGCTTGCGCTCGGCGGCGGTCGGCGCTGTCGGGCGGGCCAGGGCAACGGGCATGAGACGAGGGCCGATCGAGAGGTAGCCGGTGGTCGGACGGTGTCCTGTCCGTTAATGCGCGGGTGGTCGGGCTTGCCGGGCCTGATCGCGGCTGCTGGGTCAGCTCTCGGCGAGTCGTGCCTTCTTGACCTTGTTGCCGCAGGTGTTCATGGAACACCAACGGCGGTTGGCTCCGCGGCTGGTGTCAAGGAAGAGCCCCGCGCATCCGGGGCCCTCGCAGTTCTTGATGCGGCTGCGGTGGGGGCCCCCGAGGATGTGGATGGCATCCGTGGCCAGGACCCCGAGGGCGTCACCGACAGGCGTCGTCTCGGTCAGGTGCCATCCTGCGAGATCGCCTTTGAGCGCGGCCTTCGCGTGCCCAGCGGCCGCGACCGTGTTGAGAGTGCGGACATCCTTCGAATCGGGCTGTTCACCTGCGGCGATCGCCGACCCGATGCGGTAGATCGCCTCGCGCAGCTCGACGGCGTCCTTCAGATCGGTCAGCGACACGTCCGCGGCGTCAAGCCCTGTGGCCTGCAGCCACATCTTCAGTCGTGCGGGGTCAGTCAGCCGCTCTCGCGGCGCCATGCCGGCTCGATCGCTGACGGTGGCAGTGAACCGGAACGCCAGGACCTCGTTGTCCATTCGGAACACACGACGTACGTCCTCGGTCATTCCAGCCTCCGCAGTGAGCGACAGCACCTTTCGAACCGTCTCAGCCGGTTCGACGCAATCGTACCTCCATGACATCGTGGAACTGCCTGAGGCGGTTCACAGAGAGGGTTCTCCAGGAGTGACATCGCGGTCATCGGTCTGGGAGCAATGGGGCGGCCCATCGCACGCAACCTCCTGAGGGCCGGGTACGACGTCGTGGTGTGGAACCGCTCCGACAGGCCCGCGGACGAGCTTGTCGCGGCGGGTGCCCGTCGAGCCGCCTCGGTCGCAGAGGCCATGCACTCGTCGGTGGTCCTCTCGGTCCTGGCCGATGACCGGGCCGTCGCCGAGACGTTCATCGACTCCGGTGTTCTCGCTCAGGCCCCGGGCGGGACCGTTCACGTCAACCTCGCGACGGTGAGCGCCGGCCTGGCTCGCCGGGCCGGCGCAGCGCACGCTGAGCATGGAGTCGGGTACGTCGCGGCACCAGTCTTCGGCCGTGTTCCGGTCGCCGAAGCCGGAGCACTCAACATCCTCGCGGCGGGCGAGCAGGGGCTGATCGACCGCGTGCAGCCGCTCTTCGACGTGATCGGCTCGCGGACCTGGCGACTCGGCGATCGTCCCGAGCAGGCCAACATCGTGAAGATCCTCGGTAACTACCTGATCGCCTGTGCGATCCAGTCGCTGGGCGAGGCTGTCAGCCTCGCGGAAGGCGCCGGTGTCGACTCGGGGCAGTTCGTCGAACTGCTGACCTCGACACTCTTCCCGGGAGCCGTCTACGCCGGCTACGGGTCGATGATTGCCGAACGGCGCTACCAGCCGCCCGGATTCACCACAGTCCTGGGCCGCAAGGACCTCCACCTCGCGCTCGACGCAGCGAACGACCACGACATTCCGCTCCCGATCGGTGAACTCCTGCGGACGGTCTTCGATCAGGCCATCGCCGACGGTCGCGGGGCGGACGACTGGGCGGTCATCGCGGAACAGCAGCCGCGGTGACCGCCGTGGGCCGATGACCGTGGCCGCGGCCTGGTGATCGCGCCGCGAGGCGGCTCTTCGCGTTCTCTTGGTGCCGTTGACGCTGCTCGCGGGTGGGCTCATCGTCACCCCTGACAGCTGACGTGGTGACACGCACACCGCTGGATGCGAAGTCGACGCCCGAAGGACTTCCGGAGCCGACCACTAAGCACGTCGCGGCAGCATGTAGGGGATCCAGCGGGAAGGCTTACCGCACGAGCCCCGTGAGTAGAGCTCGCCACGTCTGCCAGTGCGGGAGGTTCGGGGCCCGGACGCCGGGAACGCGCGGTCGCGACGGGCGCCCTGCTGGGAACGTCCGAGGCGCAGGCGCATCCCCGAACGGGAGCCAAGCCCAAACCCACGGTGGGGCGGGTGCTTGTCCGCACCGCCCGTAGCACGACCGACCTGCTGTGCTGGTCCGCCGGCGACGACACGTCTATCAGGCTCTACGGCTGGAGCACTGGCCGGCAGCGGGATCCCGAGCTACAGCTGGAGTATCAGGCAGCATTTCCCTTTCGAAGGATTCGCGTCCCGACTCGTCGAACCGCGCGCAGAGCTCCTGTATTTCGTCCTTGAGAAGCACGACCTGAGAGAAACCGACCAGTTCGCCATCGACCCGGATCGGTGAGACCGTGACCAGGATCGTGGTTCTTCCGTAGGGCCTGGCGACGTAACTTACCGGCTCGACGCGGCCTTCCTCGAAAAGCCGGAGCATGGCGTCGAAACGGGGATTGGTCACCGCTCGGCGATGTCGCTTCCGGACGTCGTTTCCGATGTATTCGGGCTTCCGGTCGAGGTGCTCCGAAGCCCACTTGTTGTAATACATCACCGTTCCGTGGCGGTCGAGGACGGTGACTCCGAATCCAGCCTGATCGATTAGCCGGTCCGCCCACTGGTCCAGGCTCCAGTCCGTGGCGATGCGGCTTTCAGCAACTTCGGCCGGCTCGACCTGAGATGACATCAATACCTCCGAAGAGGGGAGTGATGGATATCCGCCGTTCAGAGTCTGGGCGTTTGGGCCCGAGTTCACAATGAGTCTTTTTTGGAGTGACCCTTCGGCTGAGCCGGAGGCTCCTCGGGATGGGACTGATGGGAGTAGCGTCTCGGCCATGGCGTACGACCTGACCGATCTCCAGCTGTTCCTGCAGGTGGTGGACCATGGCAGCATCACCGGGGGTGCGGACCGGTCGCACCTGTCGCTGGCTTCGGCCAGCGCGAGGATCAACGCGATGGAGAAGGCTCTGGGGGCGCCGCTTCTGATCCGGCATCGCCGTGGCGTTGTGCCGTCACCGGCAGGGTGGCTCCTGGTGGCCCATGCCCGTGAGGTCGTTGGGCAGATTGCTCGAATGCGTTCTGAATTGTCCCGCTATTCTGACGGCCTGCGGTCCACATTGGTGATCTCGGCGAACACTTCGGCGACCGAAACGCTCGTGTCGTCGGTGATAGTCGACTTCCTGGCCGACAATCCCGACATCGACCTGGAACTGGAGGAGCGGCCGAGCCATGAGATCGTCGCCGCCGTCACCGACGGCCGGGCGGAACTGGGGATCATCGCCGATACCGTGGACTCGGGCCGGCTGGAACGGGCGGTGCTGCGTCCCGACCCGCTGGTCGTCATCACACGGCCAGGCCATGCTCTGGCCGCGCGTGCTCATGTCGCGTTCAGCGAGTGCCTCGGCCACCCGTTCGTCGGCTACACCGAGGGAAACCCGTTGCAGGAGCATCTGAACGGGCAGACCCAGCCGCTCGGGCTCCGGCCTCGCTACCGGGCGCATCTGCCGACCACGGAGGCGATCTGCGGCGCGGTAGCGGCCGGCGTCGGCATCGCCGTGGTTCCCGCGCGCGCGGTCGTCCGTTGGCGGCGTACCTACGACCTGCGGATCGTGGACCTGACGAATCCCTGGGCGAAGCGCAACCTGCTGTTGTGCGGCCGGCGCTGGTCCGGGCTCTCCGAAGCCGCGGCGGCGCTCGCCGCCCGCCTCAGAGCGCACGGGGCGCCCGCCGCCACACCGGGTGACGGCGGCGCCGAAGGCGCGTAGACGCCTTGTCAGCGGAGGGGCGGGATGTTGTGGTTGATCCGGAACAGGTTCGCTGGGTCGTACCGCCCCTTGATCTCGCGTAGCCGCGGATATGCCTCCTCCGACCAGGCCAGCGCCGCGGTCCGCGGATCCGCGTCGCCCCCGAACATGAAGTTCAGATACCGGCGGCCGGTCGACCACGGTGCCAGGGCGTCGATCAGCGTCTGCTCGTAGCCGTGCAGAGCCGTGGCGTCGGGCGGGCCGCCCGCCGCCACGAGGAAGACGTTGTAGAGCGTCGCGTCGCGGTTTCCGACCGCGTTCGGCACCGCCGGCGGCCGGGCCAGCGCCCCGCCCATGTGACGGATCTCCGCCAGAACCAACGGCGAGGCCGCGTCCGGGCCGGCCAGCCGGAGGAACTCGTCCACCGCCTTGGCCGGCAACTCGCTCAGGAGGGCGCCATGCTCGAACAACGGCAGCGGGTCGATCGGGTCGTTGTGCACCGCCGCGACCGCCGAGTACGGCATCTCGCCGACCGCGTCGATGATCGGCTCGCCCAGTGCCCGGAACGGCGCGACCAGCCGTTCGCCTTCCGCCGGGTCTCCGAGGTACGTGATCCGCAGATGGGCCACCAGCCGGTCGCGCAGCGGTTCCGGCACGAACGGCAACGCGGGGAGGTGCAGCAACCCGACCGAGCCTGACATCTCCTCCGGCACGTCGGCCGTCCACTCCCGGAACAGGTGCAGCACCTTCCCCGACAACTCGCCGGGAAAGAAGATGCCGCCGCCGTAGAAGCCGCGGATCGGGAACAGGTCGAACTCGATCGCCACCACGACCCCGAAGTTGCCCTTCCCGCCGCGCAGCGCCCAGAACAGGTCGGGCTCGGATTCCGCGGTGACACGGCGCAACCGGCCGTCCGCGGTCACGACCTCCAGGGCGGTGACGTGGTCGGCGGCGTAACCGTGTTTGCGGCCGAACGGCCCCAGACCTCCGCCCAGGGTGTAGGAGACGACCGTCACCGTCGGCGACGAGCCGTTCAGACCCGCCAGACCCACCTTGGCTGCCTGCTCGATGAACTCGCCCCACCGGACGCCCGCCTCGACCCGGGCCGTGCGAGCGCCCGCGTCGATCGCCAGCCCGCTCAGGCGCCGCGTCGTGATCAGGACCGAGCCCGTCGACGGCACCGAGCTGCCGTGACCCGCGCCCAGCACCGCGACCGGCAGGTGATGAGCCGCGGCGAACTTCACCGCGGCCTGTACGTCGGCCGCGTTCTCGGCGCCGACCACGACGGACGGCGCGTGCACCGTTGTCAGGTTGTAGGTGCGAAGCTCCTCCGCGTAGCCCTCGTCCTCCGGTAGGAGAACGGTGCCGGTCACGTTCGCTCGAAGGTCGCCAATGGACAATCGCGTACTCACGGGGAAGTGGCCTTTCTGGTTACTTCAAGAAGGTGAGCAGGCGCTGGGTCATCTCGTCGGGATGTTCCTCGTAGATCCAGTGGCCGGAATCGGGGACGACGACGCCGGTGACGTTCTTCGCGTACCGCTTCACCTGGTCCGCCACGGCGGAGCCGAGGCTCGCGGAAGCGCCGATCGCGAGGACGGGCATGGTGAGCTTGTGCTTGCGGTAGACGGCGTTGTCCTTAATGTCCTGCGGCAGTGTGCGGAACCACGCGAAGCTCGCTTCGAGGTGCGCCTTGTCCCGCAGGTAGCCGGCGAAGACCGAAATTTCGTCCGGAGTGACGGCGCCCCGCTTGACCTCGAGGTTCTCGATGAATTTGCCGGTCCACGACGTCTCGCGGCCGGTGATGAGGTCTTCGGGCAGGCCGTTGGTGAGCGCGAAGAAGCCGAAGTGCCACAAGCCGGGACCGTCCGCGGTCAGTGACGGGTAGGAGTAGATGCCGGGGTCGGGGATCGGCGCCTCGCTGAGCACCAGTTTCCGCACGTCCGCCGGATGCGCGGCGGCATACGAGTACGCGACCATGGTGCCGATGTCGTGCCCGACGATGCGGAGATCCTTGTCGCGTCCGAGTCGCACCAGCAGCGCGTGCAGTTCCGCGGCCATCGTCTTCTTGTCGTAGCCGGCCGCCGGGGCGTCGCTGCGTCCGGCGCCGGGCAGGTCGGGGGCGATGACCGTGTAATGCTCGGCCAGCGCCGGCATGATGTGCCGCCACTCGTACCAGGTCTGCGGGTATCCGTGGATCAGGACCAGAGTCGGTCCGTGGCCGCCGATCACGTAGTTGATGCCGAGCGAGCCGGCCTGCACCTTGTGTTCGGAGAATCCGGCGGGCATCTCCTCTTTCACGGAGTGGGCGGTCGTCGGCGAAGCGGCGCTCACCGGTCCGGTGACGACGACGGACGTCAGTCCGACCGCCGCGGCCATGGCGAGCAGTCCCAGACTGCGCAGTTTGAACAAGCTGAGGGAAGGTCTCATCGATGGCTCCAGGGGGAAGAGGAACGGTCCTACAGGGACTGCCGGCGCAGCCAGGTCAGCGCGGTGTCGGCGACCTCTCGCCAGCCCGCGTCGATGGTCAGCGAGTGACCCCGGTCGGGGAACGCGGTGATGTCGGTGACGGCGTCAGAGTGCCGGTACTGCTTGAGCGTCGCGCGGACGACCGTCTCCGGGACGGTGTGGTCCTTGCCGCCGGTCATCAGCAGCAGCGGGCCGCGTGCCTGGTTGGCGGTGTCGACCTTGGCCGGTGAGTGCGGGTTGAAGTTGGCGGCGGCCGCCTCGAACAGCGGCTTGCCGGGCGCGGGGATCGTCCATCGCTCATACAGCGCGTCCGACTCGGCCTCGGAGATGGCGTTGCCGAACGCGAACCGGAACTGCTCGGCGGTCAGCGAGACCGCACGGTGCTTGTTGGCGGGGTTCTTGAACACCGGCAGCGTGGCGCGCAGCGCGGACAGCGGGAGCGGCAGGACGCCCTTGATCTGCGCGGCGTCGATCGCGACGGCGGCGCGGGCCAGGTCCTGTCCGAGCAGCTTCTGCGCGATCATTCCGCCGAAGGAGTGGCCGACGAGGATCGGCGGGGTGTCCAGGGTGCGGATGATCCCGGCGAAGTGCTCCACGACGTCGTCGATGCCATGGTCGGCGATGCTTTCGGGGTTCTCGCGCGCCTCGGCCACGGTGTCGGGGTCGCCGGGCCAGCCGGGGGCGGACGGCGCGTAGCCCGCGTCGCCGAACATCTCGATCCAGGGGGTCCACGACGTGGCGTGCAGCCACAGGCCGTGAATGAAGATGACGGGGATCGGTGTCGTCATGGTGCCTCCACATGTGTTCTTGTCTGTCGCAGCAGGAGAACACCGGCGCCGGAGGCTTCGTAACAGGGAAAGTCCACAGTCCCCCCGCGTCGCATGCCACAGGCGGTGTGATTTTCTGACTTCGTAGCGCATGAGACCTTCCGCTCGTTTTCCGGCGAGAATGTTCATGTCGGAGGTGACAAACGGCGCTCCGCCACGACTGGCACTGGGAGGGTTCGGGCACGTGGACCCTGATGTGGCGGACGAGTCGTTCGTCGGCCGTGCGCGTGAGTCCGACCGGCTTCGGTACTGTGCGGACAAGGTCAGGGCAGGTGACTCCTGGCTGGCCGTCATCGAGGGTGAGGCCGGGATCGGCAAGAGTGCCCTCGTACGCAGGTTCGCCGCGGCGCTGGACGACTTCACCGTCCTCCGGGCGATCGGGGACCCGTCGGAGGCCGACCTGCCGTACGGCGTGATCGGACAGCTGGCCCGGCATGTGGACCGAGCGGTGCTGCAACAGTTCCCCCTGCTGGCCGAGAGCCCGCCCGCGGGGACGAATCCGCACGTGGTCGGCGGGCAGTTGCTGCTCCTGCTGGGCGCGTTGCAGGAGTCCGGGAATCCCGTCGCCGTGATCGTGGACGACGTCCAGTGGGCGGACCGGTTGTCGGTCCAGATGCTGGGCTTCGTTCTGCGCCGTCTCTGGGCGGACCGGGTCCTGACGATTCTGGCCACCCGGCCGGAAGCCGAAGCGTCCGGCGAAATCCTGGAGAGGCTGCTGCGCTCGTCGGAGCGGACGGTGAAGGTCGACCTGGGCGGGCTCGGCCGCGACGAGATCGCGGAGCTGGCGCAGGCCCTGATCGAAGGCCGGTTGGCGCCGGGCCTGGCCGACCGGCTGCACGCCTACACCCGGGGGCACCCGCTGTACGTCCGGACCGTGCTGGCGGAGATCCCCGCCGAGGTGCTGCGAGACGGCATGTTGGAGCGCTGGCCCGTCCCGCGATCGCTTCAGGTCGGGATCAGGGCGCAACTGGACCGTCTCCCACAGGAGTCCCGCGACCTCCTGGAGGCGATGGCGGTGCTGGACGCGCAGGTTCCGCTGTCGGCGGCCGGCCGGCTCGCCGGCCTCCCGGACCCGGCGCGCGCACTCGGGCCTGCCCTGGCTGCCGGGCTCGCGCTGTGGTGGCCCAAGGAACCCCAGAGCCCCGTCGCCCTGGTGCACGCGCTCCAGCGCGACACGATCTACGACTCGCTCGCCCCCGAACGGCGTCGCCTTCTGCACGCCGGCGCGGCTGCGCTCGTGGGCACGGCCGCCAGTTGGGCCCATCGGGTCGCGGCTGCCACGACCACCGACGCCCGGCTCTCCGACGAGCTCGACCGGTCCGGAATGGAAGAGGCGGCGAGCGGGCGCAACGCCGTGGCCGCCACCCGCCTCCTGTGGGCATCGTCTCTGTCGGCCGACCGCGCGGACCGCGAACGACGGCTCCTCACCGCCTGTGCCCAGTCGCTGCTCACCATGCAGCCCGGCTGGGCCGCGAACCTGCGGCAGCAGGTGGAGGACTGCTCGCCGGGGCCGCTGCGCAGCTGCGTCCTGGGGACCCTGGACATGATGGCGGGCCGGTTCGCCACCGCCGAGGCGCACCTCACCCAGGCATGGCAGGAGGCTCTGTCGCTCCCGAAGCCCGGCTGGGTGGCCGTACTGGCCGGCACCTTCCTGACCAACATCATGCTCTGGCGCGGGCGGGGCGCCGAGACGGTGGAGATCGCCCGCCGCACCCTGGCGACAGGCGATCTCGACCCTGCGACGACCGACTTCACCCGCGCGGCCCTGGCGACCGGCCGGCTCTGGCACGAAGGTCCGCGCGCGGCACTGCGGGACCTCGCGCATCTGCCGGTCCAGGGCACCACGGTGGGCAACCACAGTCTCGACACGCTGGCCACGCGCGGCGTCCTGCGTCTGTTCCTGGGCGAGCTCTCCGCGGCGCGCGCCGATCTTCAGATCGTGGCGCAACGCGACCAGCAGGGGGCCGGATCCAAGTTCGGCCCCCTGACGATCTCCCTTCTGTCCGTCGTCCACTACGTCGCCGGTGACTGGGACGAGAGCGAGTCCACCGCGGAGCGGGCCCTGGCCGTCGCGTCGTCCCAGGACCAGCTGGTGGGTGAGGCCCCGGCCGGTTTCGCGGCCGTCTGCGTCAAGGCCGGCCGGGGCGAGTGGGACATCGCGCAGCGGCACCTCGACGACCTGGCGCGGATCGCGCAGTCCCTCGACTCGGCAGGCGAGATCGTCTACTCGGCCCTGGCGGCCGCGACCGTGGCCCAGGCCAGGGGCGACCACAGGGCCATGCTGCGCTCGCTCCGGCCGCTGCTCGACGGGACGGCCGAAGACGGCCGGTTCCGCCTGCGGTACAAGCCCTTCTGGCTGTGGCAGCAGTCGCTGCTCGTCGAGGCGCTGACCGGCACCGGACGGGTGGACGCCGCAGCGGTGGCACTGCGTGAACTGCGGGCGGCCTACGACGGCGACGGCTATCTCGGGGTCGTCATCGCCGGACTCGGCGGTCGGCTCGCCGAAGCCCAGGGCCGTCCGCACGACGCCCTCGCGATCTATGAGCAGGCCGTCGCCGCCGACGCGGACGGCGACACCGGGCCCCTTCACCGGGCCATTGTGGAACAGGCCTACGGAAGGCTTCTCCTGGCCACCGGTTCCACGTCGCGCCGGGAGGCGGCAGCGTGGCTCCACAAGGCTCACGGCCGTTTCAGCACGTTGCGCGCCGTGCCGTTCGCCCGGCGGTGCGAGGCCGATCTGTCCGCGAGCGGGCTCACGGCGTTCGAGAAGGATCCCGGCCGGCTGTCGGCGCTGACGGAACGCGAGCTGTCCGTGGCACACCTCATCGCGAGCGGACGGACGAACCAGGCGGCCGCGGCGGAGCTCTACGTCAGCCAGAAGACCGTCGAATACCACCTGTCCCGCATCTACGCCAAGCTCGGCATTTCCTCCCGCCGCCAGCTCGCCGAGGCCCTTCGCTCCGCGTGAGCCTCGCCCGGCCCGACCCTGGGATCGACGACTAGGGGGCGTCCCTAGTGTCCCGGCCGGGCACTGAGTGCTTCCCTCTTCTAGTGGTGCCCGCTCAGGCGCGGGTTGATCGACGCCTCCGTGAGGGCCTTCGGGGGTCATGGACCCACCGCTGAGAAGGAGTGGTCCCCATCGCCGATCCACTCAGCTTCGCGGAGGTGCTGCGCCGCCATCGGCACGCGGCGCGTCTCACGCTGGAACAGCTCGCCGAGGCCTCAGGGGTGAGCGCCCGAAGCCTGTCCAACATGGAGCGGGGACGCAGCAGAGGACCTCAGCACCGGACCGTCACCGCTCTCGCGGACGCACTCGCTCTCGATGAGAGCGCCCGCAGGCAGCTCGTCGAACTGGCGCGGGACGGCCGCCTGCGGGATCACTGGACCCGCCCGACCGGTCTGTGCGCGCTCCCGCGATCCGTCGGCGACTTCACCGGCCGGGCCCCGGAGCTGGCCTGGACGAACGATCTGGTGCACGCCGACGCCTCGCCGGGGGTGGCCGGCGTCGGGCTGATCACCGGCCCTGCCGGTCTGGGGAAGACCACGTTCGCCGTTCGCGCCGCCCATGCCCTGCGACCCGATTTTCCGGACGGGGTGTTCTTCCTCGATCTGTTCGGCATGTCCCCGCACCCCGTCGCCGCCGGAGAGGCTCTGGCGCTGCTGCTTCGTGCGCTCGGCGTCGAGGACCGAGATATGCCCGGTGACGTCCCCGATCGCGCCTCCTTGTATCGGTCGCTGCTTGAGGGGAAGCGCGTTCTGGTCGTGCTCGACAACGCCGCCTCCGAGGAGCAGATCCGGCCACTGCTGCCGGGCGGCAGCCACGGCCGGGTCCTGATCACCAGCCGCCGGCTGCTGGCGGGCCTGGAGGGGGTACGCCGGCTCAGCCTGGGACCCCTGCCCCTGGCGGAGGCCACCGAACTGCTGACCGGGATCGTGGGCGACCGCTCCGCATCGGACGGCGAGCGGGCGCTGACGCAGCTCGCGCAGGTGTCCGGCGGCCTGCCTCTCGCGCTGCGGATCATCGGGAACCGGCTGGTCAGCCGTCCCGGCTGGAGCGCCGCCGAGCTCGTCGCCCGGCTGGCGAACGAGGAACGCCGGCTTGAGCAGCTCAGTGCCGGTGACCTCAAGATCGCCAATGCGTTCGGGATGTCGTACGAGCAGCTCGCGGGGTCCGCGCGGCAGCTCTTCCGCCGGCTCGCCCTGGTGCCGGGCCGGGACTTCGACGCCGCTCTGGCCGCGGTCGCCGGCGGGATTTCGGCCGAGGACGCCTGGGACGCCCTCGACGAGCTGGTGGACCTCGGCCTGCTGCAGGACGGCGCGTCGGGCCGGTATCGCTTCCACGACCTGGTCCGGCTGTTCGCCCGCGACAGGCTTCAGGCGGAGGACGCCGCGGCCGAGCGCGACGCTCTGATCGAGACGGTGGCGTCGTGGCTGTTGCGGATGGCCACCACCACCGCGGGGCGGTGGTTCGAACCTGCCTACAGGTGCCCCGCCGGGCCCGACGCCGATCTCACCGAACTGTCCTCCCCGGAACAGGCCGACCGCTGGCTGCGGGTGAACGTGGACAACTGGCTGGGCGCGCTGCGCCACGCGGCGAGCAGTGGCCTGCACTCCGCCATCCTCGACTGCGCCGAGTCGATGAACTGGTTCTCCGACCGATGGATGCACGCGCCGCACTGGTACGAGGTGTTCACCCTCGGCGCCGAGGCCGCCGCTGTACTGGGGGATCCCGCCCGGCAGGCCAAACAGCTGAACATGCTGGCCTGGGTCCATCTGGTGCCGCGGGACGACCTGGAGACCACACTGCGCTACACCGCGCAGGCGATCGACCTGGCGACCCGCAGTGGCGCCACGGTGCAGATCGCCCTGGCCCACCACCACGCGGGAGGCGCCCTCCGGCGGCTCGGGCGGCTCGATGAGGCCATCGCGGCGGAAACCCAGGCGGCGGGGATCCACAAGGCCAACGGGGACATGGATCGGTACTGCCAGTGTCTCGGCGCCCTCGGCACCTGCCTTCGCGACGCCGGACGCCACACCGAGGCGCTGGAGCAGTACCTCGATCTGCTGGCCCTGCTGAACGACGACCGGTCGGGGGTGACGCCGAGCGTCGCGGTGTTCACCCGGCCGATCGCGCTTGCCCGCGTCGGCGAGTGTCTGGGACTGCTCGGCCGCCGGGCCGAAGCGATCATCACGCTCACCGAGGCGACCGGTCTCATGGAGCAGGTCCAGTTGCCCGTTCTGCAGGCCCGCTCCCTGGAGACACTGGCGGCCCTGCTGGCCGAGGAGGGCCGGACCGGGGAGAGCCGCCATGCCTACGCGCGGGCGGCCGAGGTGTACGAGGACGTCGGCGACACCGCGGAGGGCGACCGCTGCCGCGACCTCGCGGCCGCTTCTCCTTAGTCGCGCAAGCCGTTTGAGCGCGGAACTTCTTCGTGCTGTTGTGCGTGGTCCGGTTCCTTCCGCGCGACTTGGATTGGACGTACAGGACAGGCGTTGAGCCTGTCCGTTCATCCAGGTCAGGAGCGACCATGACGACAACCGAGAACGTCGTGCTCGTGCACGGCGCCTTCGTGGACGGATCCGGCTGGCACGGCGTCTACGACGACCTCGTGAGAGACGGTTTCCGCGTCCGGATCGTGCAGAACCCGACGGTGTCGCTGGACGACGACGTCGCCGCGACCCGCCGGGTCCTGGACGCGCTCGACGGTCCGGCCGTCCTGGTCGGCCACTCCTATGGCGGGGTCGTCATCAGTGAGATCGGTACGCACCCCAACGTGGCGGCACTGGTATATGTCGCCGCTTTCGCCCCCGACAGAGGCGAGTCGGCCGGCACGCTCATCGCCGACCCGCCGCCCGGGGCGCCGGCGCCGCCGATCCTGCCCGCGCGCGAGGGATTCCTCTGTCTCGACCGTGACAGGTTCCACGCCGCGTTCGCCGCCGACATGTCCGCGCGGTCGGCCGCGTTCATGGCCGACGCGCAGGTCCCCTGGGGTGTGGGAGCCCTCGCCGGGGCGGTCACCGAGCCGGCCTGGCGGCACAGGCCCAGCTGGTATCTCGTCGCCACCGAGGACCGGATGATCCCGCCACCGGCCCAGCGCGCCATGGCCGAACGCGCCGGATCGTTCGTCGTCGAGGCGATCGGCAGCCACGCCGTCCACGTCTCCCAGCCCGCCGCGGTCGCCCAGCTCATCCGCCAGTCCGCCGTCCGATGACGGCAGTCACGCGCGACGTGCTCGCGCTTCTCCCTGAGGGCCTGGCCGGCCGCGCCGCCGACCGTGCCGCCGACCGTGCCGCCGACCGGCCGCTCATCGGCCGCATCGAGGAACAACGCGTCCTGGCCGGTCTTGTGGCCGGCGTCCAGGAAGGGCTGAGCGGCGTGCTGGTGCTGGTCGGCGAGCCCGGGACCGGCAAGACCCGGCTCCTTGACGAGGCCGCGACGGGATGCCCGGACGTGCGCGTCGCCAGGATCGTCGGTGTGGAGTCCGAGGCACATCTCGGCTTCGCCGCGCTGCACCGCCTGCTGCGCCCGTGGTCGTCTCGTATCGAGAGCCTTCCCACCCCGCAGCGCGACGCGTTGCGCTCGGCGTTCGGCCAGGTGGCCGCGGTCGCGGCCGACCGGTACCTCGTCGGCATGGCGGCTCTCACGCTTCTCGCCGACGCCGCCTCCGTCCAGCCCCTGTTGTGCGTGGTGGAAGACGTGCAATGGCTGGACCGGGAGTCGGCGGAAGCCCTGGCGTTCGTCGCCCGCCGCCTCCATGCCGAAGCCGTGGGGCTCCTGTTCGCCATCCGCCCGCGCTCTGACGGTTTGGCCCTCTTCGACGGGCTGCCCGTCATGACGGTGTCCGGGCTGCCCGTACGCGATGCCCGCAGGCTGCTGTCGGCGAGCGCTGCCGGACGTCTCGACGACGCCGTGGCCGCGAAGATCGTCACCGGCACCGGCGGCAACCCGCTGGCGTTGATCGAGCTCGCCCGCACGCTCACCGCTGAGCAGCTGTCGGGCCGCGCCCCCCTGCCCAGCCCCCTCCCGGTCGGCCGGCTCCTCGAAACGCACTTCCTGCAGCAGATCCAGGCCCTCCCCGCGGACACCCGGACGCTGCTCCTCGTCGTCGCCGCCGCGCCGCCCGGAGACCAGTCGCTGCTCTGGCGGGCCGCCGGTCATCTGGGGATCGCCGCGAGCGCGGCGGACACCGCGCTGTCCGCGGGCGTTCTCACCCACCATGGCTCGCTGGACTTCCGGCATCCGTTGATCCGCTCCGCCGTCTACCGGGGCGCCGACGCGGTGGAGCGGCGCAGCGTCCACGCCGCCCTCGCCGCCGTGAGCGATCCGGATCGCGACCGGGACCGCCGCGCGTGGCATCGCGCGCATGCCACCATCGGCCTCGACGAAGAGGTTGCGGCGGAGCTCGAAAGAGCCTCGGAGCACGCACGTTCCCGCGGCGGCCACGCGGAGCAGGCCGCCTTCCTGTCCCGCGCGGCGGAGCTCACTCCCGACGTCCGCGACGAGGCCGCACGGCTCGTCGCGGCGGCACAGGCCTACGTCATGGTCGGGGACTCGGCCGCGGCGCGGAAGATGCTCGGACGTGCCGAGCTCGGCCTGGACCGTCCCGTGCTGCGCGCCCGTGCGCGGCAGATAAGGGCGACGGCCGAGCTGTACCTCGGCCAGGTCGCCGCCACCCCCGCGATTCTCCTGGAGGCCGCTGAGTCGATCGCCGACCAGGATCCCCGCCTGTCGCGGAAAATGATGTTCGAAGCACTCCAGGTGGCTCTGATCACCTACGACCACTCCGTCGGAGTCACCCCGCAGGGCCTCGCTCGCGCGGTGCTGGCCTCACCTGCGATGGGGTCGGCGGAATCGACCTTCTCCGACCTGCTGCTCAACGCCTATGCCACACGCATCGCCGTCGGCCACCGGCCCGCCGTGCCGTTGCTGCGCGGCGCGCTGGAGGCCCTGCACACGGACGGAGGCCTAGCCGAGGACGGTCTGCCGCTGGCGGTCGTCAGCATGTTCGCGTCCGAAGACGTGTGGGACGACGAGGGAGGATGGCGGGCGTGGAAGCGGCTCGAAGCCTTCGACCGCGAGAACGGAGCGCTGGGCGCGCTGCGGACCACACTCATGGTCGGGTCCATGTGGGAGCTGCGCGCGGGCCGGTTCTCGGCGGCGGGTGCGCTCCAGGACGAGCTCGCCGATCTGTCCAGCATGATCGGGCAACCGTCCTCCGGAGACATCCCGCGGATCGAGCTCCTGGCATGGAGCGGCAGAGAGGCCGAGACGCGGGCGCTGGCGGCCGCCGCGCGGGCCGGCTCGACCGCCGGTCTCGTCGACTTCGCCGGGAACAGCCTGGCGGTGCTGGAGCTGAGCCTCGGCCGCTACGCCGAAGCACTGGCCTGCGTCCTTCCGTCGTTTGACGCCGACAGGCCGGGCACGGGCACCAGATCGTTGCACGAGATCGTCGAGGCGGGACTGCGGAGCGGCGACCATGTGGCCGCGAAGGCGGCCCTCACCCGTCTGGAGGAGCGCGCCCTGGCCGCCGACACCGCCTGGGGTCTCGGCCTGCTCACCCGCTGCAGGGCGCTGATGGTCGACGGCGAGCACGCCGAGCGGCTCTACCAGGAGTCGATCGAGCTGCTCGGCCACACGCGGATCACGACCGAAGTCGCGCGAAGCCACCTCCTGTTCGGCGAATGGCTCCTGCGGCACAAGCGCCGCAGCGACGCGCGCTTCGAGCTCCGAACGGCCTACGAGATGTTCACGGGAATGGGCGCCGCGGGGTTCGCCGAACGAGCCCGAGCCGAACTGTCGGCGACCGGCGAGCACCCCCGCAAGCGAACCGCCCCCGACGCCGATGCCCTGACCCCCCGCGAAAAGCAGATCGCGACCTTCGCCGCTTCCGGAGCCACCAACAGCGAAATCGCCGCCCGCCTGTTCCTCAGCACCTCGACCATCGAATACCACCTCAACAAGATCTTCCGGAAGCTCGACATCACCTCCCGCCGCAAACTCGCCCCGCTCCTCCAAGGCGCGTCCAGACCAGCCTGAACCCCCCCGTGGACACACTGGGGTTTTTCCCTGATTCGGCGACCCGCCCCGGCACGGTTCCATGAGGACGACCGGTCAACACGCCACCTGCTCGGCTTCCTCGACTGAGAGCGGTATTCAACGATGACGAACCGACCCCTCCGCCGGCGCGGTGCGATGATCGCGCTGGCCGCCCTCGCCCTGTTCACACTCGCCGCCCCGGCGTCGGCCGCCGGCCGCTCCGACCACCCCAAGCCGACCATCGTTCTCGTGCACGGCGCCTGGGCCGACGCGTCGAGCTGGTCGGACGTGACCGGCCGGCTGCAACGGCTCGGGTACACCGTGCTCGCCGCGCCCAACCCGCTGCGCGGGCTCGGCGCCGACGCCGCCTACCTGTCGGCGTTCCTCGCCCAGCGGACCGGCGGCCCGGTCGTCCTGGTCGGCCACTCCTACGGCGGCGCGGTCGTGACCAACGCGGCCGGCACGGACCCCGACGTGAAGGCGCTCGTCTACGTCGACGCGTTCGCGCCCGACGAGGGCGAGACGGTCCTCGGGCTGCAGGGCGGCGGCGACCCCAGCGCGCTGTTCGACGTCGTGGCCTACCCCGGGGCGCCGGTCGGAGACGTCGACCTCTACATCAAGCCGGCGGTGTTCCCGCAGGCGTTCGCGGGGGATCTGCCGGCCGCCACGGCCGTCCGGCTGGCCGCCGAGCAACGCCCGATCGCGCTGAGCGCGCTGCAGGAGCCGTCCGGGCCGCCCGCCTGGAAGAAGCTGCCGAGTTGGTACCTGATAGGCACGAAGGACGGCATCCTGCCGCCGTCTCTGCAGGCCACCATGGCGAACCGGGCGCACAGCCACGTCACCAAGGTCGCCGCGTCGCACCTGTCGATGCTGTCCCGGCCGCAGGCCGTGGTGGACGTCATCGTCGCCGCCGCCAAGTCCGTCCGCTGAACCCGCACGCGGCCCCCAGGGGGCGGGGCCGCGTCCCGCAGAAAGGCCCGTCGTGGAGCTGCATCTGACAGGCAAGACCGCCGTGGTCACCGGCGCGAGCAAGGGCATCGGGCTGGCGATCACCCGGGCGCTCGCCGCGGAGGGCGTCAGCGTCACCGCCGGAGCGCGGCACATCAGCGCCGAGCTGTCCGCGCTGGCGGCGGAGGGCCGCGTACGCCCGGTCGCGGTGGACCTCGCCACCCCGGACGGCCCGGCCGAACTGGTCGAGGCCGCCGGCGCGGCCTTCGGCGGCCTGGACATCCTGGTCAACAACGTCGGCGCGGTACGCCCGCGCACCGGCGGCTTCGCGTCCGTCACCGACGCGGACTGGCTCGCCACCCTGACCGTCAACTTCCTGTCCGCGGTGCGCGCCACCCGCGAGGCGCTGCCGCTCATGCTCGGCCGGGGCTCCGGCGCGATCGTGTCCGTCAGCTCGGTCAACGCGTCGCTGCCGGACCCGTTGGTGATCGACTACAGCGCCGCGAAGGCGGCCCTGGCGAGTTTCAGCAAGTCTCTGTCGAAGGAGCTGGGCCCGCACGGGATCCGGGTCAATACCGTCAGCCCCGGGCCGGTCTCCACCGACCTGTGGCTCGGCCCGGACGGCGTCGCCGCCACGCTCGCCCGCCGCGACGGCGGCGAGTCGCAGGCGGTCGCGAAGCAGGCCGCCGCCGACTCGGTCACCGGCCGGTTCACCCGCCCGGACGAGGTCGCCGACCTCGTCGTCCTGCTCGCCGGCGAGCGCGCCGGCAACGTCACCGGCGCGGACTTCGTCATCGACGGCGGCCTGATCGGTACCTTGTGACCTGGGCGGACGGCGGCGGGAGTGCCCATCGCCGGCGTCCGTCACACCCGCACCCCGCACGACTTCATGATGCTCAACCCCGCCCGCTCGACGGCGGCCGGCGCCGCCGTCACCCAGGCCGTCGAAGTACGGAAAGGCGAACTCATGACCACCGCAGAACAGCCCGTTGTCGTCCTCGTCCACGGCGCCTTCGCCGAGTCGGCGAGCTGGAACCGCGTCATTCAGCGTCTGCACGACCGCGGGCTGACCGCCGTCGCGGCGGCCAACCCGCTGCGGAGCGTGGAGGGCGACGCCGCCTACGTGCGCGACGTCATCGCCGGCATCGGACGGCCGGTCGTCCTGGTCGGCCACTCCTATGGCGGCATGGTGATCACCCAGGCGGCGGCCGGCGACGACGCCGTGCAGGCCCTCGTGTACGTCGCCGCCTTCGCACCCGAGCCCGGAGAGAGCGCGCTGGCGCTGTCCGGCAAGTTCGAGGGCAGCAGCCTGGGCGGTGCGCTGGTCGCCTACCCGGTCTCCTCCGGCGGCAACGAGTTCCGGATCGCCGAGGATACCTTCCACCACCAGTTCTGCGCCGACCTCGACGCCGATGAGGCCGCTCTGATGGCGGCGACCCAGCGCCCGGTCACCGAACAGGCGCTGACCGACGGGCTGACAGTGAGCGAGCCGGGCTGGCGTACCAAGCCGTCCTGGTTCGTCCACGGCGACCGCGACCTCAGTATTCCGGCTACGGCGCTGAGGTTCATGGCCGAACGCGCCGGATCGCGCGGAACCCGTGAGATCGCGGGCGCCTCCCACGCCGTCGGGGCGTCCCAGCCCGACGCGGTGGCCGCAGCCGTCTTCGACGCCGTCGGCCACATACAGGGCTGAACCAGCGCGGCAGCCGGGTGAGTCAGGTCAGCACCCGGATCGGGGCTCCGTCGAGGTAGGCGCCGATGTCTTCCGCGGCCTCACGGAAGAACGTCGCGTAGTTCAGCTCGCTGACGTAGCCGAGGTGCGGCGTGGCCAGCACGTTCGGCAGCGTACGGAACTCGTGTCCCGTGGGCAGCGGCTCCTCCTCGAACACGTCGAGACCGGCTCCTGCGATGCGCCCCTCGCGCAGCGCGGACGCCAGGGCGGTCTGGTCGACGATCGCCGCCCGCGAGGTGTTGATCAGGTAGGCGGTGGGTTTCATCAGCGCCAGTTCCCGCGCGCCGACGAGTCCGCGCGTCCGGTCGCCGAGCACGAGATGGATGGAGAAGACGTCGGAGTCGGCGAGCAGGGCGTCCAGGCCGGGGGCCGGCCGCGCGCCGCACTCCTCGGCCCGCTCGCGCGTCAGGTTCTGGCTCCAGGCCAGCACGTCCATGCCGAACGCCCGCCCGATCGCCGCCACCTGCGACCCGATCCGGCCGAGGCCGAGCAGCCCGAGGGTGCGTCGGTGCAGGTCGGTGCCGATGGTGTGCTGCCAGGGGCCGCCGGCGCGCAGCGCGGTCGCCTCGGGCAGCAGGTGGCGGGCCAGGCCGAGGATCAGGGCCCATGTCAGCTCGACCGTCGAGGTCGAGCCGCCGCCCGTGCCGCACACGGTGACGCCGTGCGCCCGCGCCGCCTCCAGGTCGATGGCGGCGTTGCGCATGCCGGTGGTGACGAGTAGCCGCAGGTGGGGCAGGCGGTCGAACACCTCGGCGGGGAACGGCGTGCGCTCCCGCATGGCGACCACGATCTCGCAGTCGTGGATGGCCGCCACGAGCTCGTCGCTGCTCGTGAAGTGCTCGTGGAAGCTGGTGGCCCGGACCCGCGACCAGTCGGCCAGCCCGAGTGCCACCCTCTGGTAGTCGTCCAGCACGGCGCAGCGGAAATCAGTTGGCATGACGAAATCCTCAGCTCGGGGAGGAACGGTGTCGGTCGGAGTTCGTGGGGGGTGATGCCGTCCGCGCGCGAACGGCAAGGGCGCGTTCGTGTGGTCACAACTTGGGCCCGGTCAACGCTCCAGCGTACGCATGCCGGCTTCGTCGTGGGTGTCGCCGATGGCCGGGGGAAGGTCGTCGAGCTTCTTGATCTGTTCGGCGGTCAGTTCCACGGCGTCGGCGGCGGAGTTCTCCTCGACGCGTGCCACGCGCTTGGTGCCGGGGATGGGGGCGATGTCGTCGCCCCGGGTCAGCAGCCAGGCCAGGGCGATCTGCGCCGAAGTGGCACCCGCGTCGGCCGCGATGGCCTGGACCTCGTCGGCGATGCGCAGGTTGTGCTGGAAGTTCTCGCCGGTGAAGCGTGGGTTGTTCTTGCGCAAGTCGGTGTCGTCGAAGTGGACGGTGGAACGGATCTGCCCGGTCAGGAAGCCGCGGCCCAGCGGCGAGTAGGGCACGAAGCCGATGTTCAGCTCGCGCAGCAGCGGCAGCACCCGTGCCTCCGGTTCCCGAGTCCACAGGGAATACTCCGACTGGACGGCAGCGATGGGGTGCACAGCGTGGGCACGGCGGATCGTCTCCGGCCCAGCCTCGGACAGGCCGATGTGGCGGACCTTGCCCTCGGTGACCAGTTCGGCCAGCGTCCCGACGGTGTCCTCGATGGGCGTGTTCGGGTCGACCCGGTGCTGGTAGTACAGGTCGATGTAGTCGGTGCCCAGCCGCTTGAGCGAGCCCTCGACGGCGGTGCGGATGTTGGCCGGGCTGCTGTCGAGATGTCCTGGCCCGCCGTGCGCATGGGAGATCATGCCGAACTTCGTCGCCACCACGGCCTGGTCGCGGCGGCCCTTGAGCGCCTTGCCGAGAAGTTCCTCGTTGACGTACGGGCCGTAGACCTCGGCGGTGTCGAGGAAGGTGACACCCAGCTCCAGGGCCCGGTGGATGGTGCGGATCGACTCGGCGTCGTCCGTGCCGGCTCCTGTGTAGGCGTAGGACATCGATACCAAGCCCAGACCGATACGGGAGACGTCCAGGTCCCCCAGCTTGATGTGCTTCATACCAGTTCTCTGTTTCTCTAGCGCGTGGTGGCGCGGCCCGTTCCAGGGAGCGCACCACTGGATGGCGGACGGTCAGGCGACGGGTACCCAGGTGAACCGGCCGTCGGAGCGGCGCTCGGCGCGTCCGAAGACCACGTCGGCGAAGTGGTTGCCGTAGCCGATGGTGTCGGGGCGGCTCAGCTCTTCGACCAGGCGGCGGCGCTGCTCGGTGGCTTCGGCGGGGTCGTGATCGAGCACGCAGCCCCATTCGGGGTGGGTGACCTGGATCGGCGCGTGCATCGCGTCGCCGAACGCGATGAGCCGGCGGTCGCCGCCGGTGATGGTGTACGTGGTGTGGCCGAAGGTGTGTCCGGCAGAGTATGAGACCCGCACGCCTGGGAAGATCTCCTCGCCGTCCTCGGCCGTACGGACGCGGGGCGCGAAGGCGGCCAGACGTTCCTCGGTCGCCCCGCCCTCGGCGGCCAGGTCGCGCCGCTCCCACTCGGGTGCCGCGACGAAGTGGGTGGCGTGCGCGAACGGCGGCGCGTCGGTGCCAGGCTCGGCGCTCCAGGCCCAGCCCAGGTGGTCGAGGTGCAGGTGGGTGATGGCGACGGCCTCGATCTGGCGCGGCTCGCGGCCCAGCCGCCGCAGCCCGTCCGGCATCTCACCGCCGTAGATGCTTCCGATGACCGGGTTGGCCGGGTCGTCGGGGTGGGACTCGGGTCCGAACCCGGTGTCGATGAGCAGGGCCCGGTCGCCCCGCTCGACCAGCAGCCCGCCGATGGCCGCGGGCAGGAAGCCGTCGTGGTCGAGATGATCGCGGTTGGCCGCCCAGTCCGCGTCGGTGGCGCCGGTCAGCCAGCCGCGCGGTTTGCACAGGCACAGCCCGTCCGGAACATAGGTGATCTTCAGTTCGCCCATGTGGAGCGAACGAACCCGCGGTGCGCTGGTCAGCCGTGCGCGGTCGAAATCGGTTGTCGTGGCCATGTGGTCCTACCTCGTGCGTGAAGAGGTGTCGCCGGAGCGGCGCTACGAGCCAGAAGTTACAACTAGAATAGCTCTAACTGCAACTATTCGAACTGTAGTAGACTCGTGCGGTGGCCACCGAGCGCGAGACCCAAGCCCCGACCGACCGCGAGCTGTGCGGGCTGGTCAAGGTCCTGTCCAATCAGATCGAAGCCAACATCCGGGGCCGGGCGGCCACTCTCGGTCTGACCGCCTCACAGGGCACCGCGCTGTGCGAGCTGACCCGCCCCATGACCCTGCGCGAACTCGCCGAACGGATGGGCTGCGAGCCCTCCAACGTCACCTTCGTCGCCGATCGCCTCGAAGAGCAGGGCTACCTCGAACGGCATCCGCACCCCGACGACCGTCGCGCCAAGCAGCTCGTCCTGACCCCCAAGGGCACCGAGCTCCGCCGACGCCTCCTCGAGTTGCTCTCCGAAAACTCCCCCCTGGCCCCTCTGGCCCCCGAGGAGCAGGACGTCCTGCAGCAGCTCCTCACCCGCGCCCTCATCCGCTGACCCGCTCCGCCGGGCCTTGAAGGGGCGAGGCGTCAGTGGAGGTCTGCCGCCCCGAACGACCGGCGCAACCCGCATGACAAAGCCCCGGACTCCGTGAGGAGCCCGGGGCTGGATGTCGTCGGATGACGGGCCACTATGTGCCCGGCATCGGCGGTGAAGCGTCGCTTAGAGCGGACGGACCTGCTCGGCCTGCGGGCCCTTGGCGCCCTGGCCCGCGGTGTACTCGACCCGCTGGTTCTCCTCCAGCGAGCGGTAGCCGCCGGCGTCGATGGCCGAGAAGTGGACGAAGACGTCCGGAGTGCCGTCGTCGGGAGCGATGAAGCCGAAGCCCTTTTCGGCGTTGAACCACTTGACGGTTCCCTGAGCCATGTTGCTTTCTCCTTGATAAGACGATCTCGAGGACCACGGGTGTGATCCCCGGGCTGCTGCGACCGACCGCCTTGGGAAAGCCTCGGCTCCGTACGGTAACGCCCGCTGTCATAGCTCCGCAGGCGCTGTTACGCAAACTGGGACTTCGACACAACCTGTTTCTCCGAACACTACACGGCGCGACGTCGTTCCCGCGCCACTGTCTCGCAAAACCCCGCCCGCGCCCCCGAAGAGCCCTGCCCGCCGACCGCACGAGAAGCCGGCCGGCGACTCCTCCCCACGGGCGGTCCTGTGTAGTTGCGGAGTCGGATGAACCAAGGTGAGAGTGCTTACGTGGTGGAGGCATGAGACTACGAATGATCCTGCTCGTGGCGGTGACGGCGCTGACCGCGGCCTGTGGAGGAGTGGAATCGGACACATCGGCGGCCGCGGTCGCCGACGTGCCGGCGGAGCCGGTCGCCTTGTGGGGCGCGGAAGGCGGGTTCGTGACCGCGACCACGAACGTGCTGCGTCCGCCCAGGGTGGTGCTGTACGGCGACGGACTGGTGATCGTCGATGCGAGCAAGCAGATGACGCTCACCGATGCCGAGGCCGGCGAGGTGGTCGCGCGGATGGAGAAATACCTGACCGGGCAGCCGCCGACCGCGGCGCCGAAGCCGGGTGCACCGTCGGTGACGGACCTGCCCGACACCGTCCTCGGCGTACGAGGCAAGGACGGGAAGTCGCTGGAGGTGCGGGTCCCGGCCCTGGAACAGCTTGCGGACTTCTATCCGAAGCAGCTGGTGGACGCCAAGAAGCTGATGGAGGGCCTGGCGACCCGGGCCGCCGCGGAGGGCGCCGACTATGTCGCCACCCGTGTCCGGATGGTCGCCGAAGGGGCCGAGTCGGCGGAGGGCAAGCCGTCGCCGTGGCCCGAGGGCGTTCCTGAGCCTTCTGGCGTGGTGGACCCGGTCTGGCAGGAGGACGTCGAGGGGGCGGCGGCGAGTGCGCTCACCAAGGCGGTTCCCGCCGGGCAGCAGTCCGACCGGCCGCTCTTCAGGACCGGCTCGGGGACGACCTATGTGCTCTCCTGGCGGTTCCTGCTGCCCCACGAGCAGTCACCGGCCTCCCCGGCGTCATGACCGTAACGGATTAGTCACCTACTGTATATGATCACCCAAAGTGACTCATTGGCAACATGGAGTCTTCCCGAAGAGTGGAGGCAGATGTGGCCAGTGAGTTCCAGCGGAAGAAGGTCGGCGGAGTTTTCCGGGCGATGGATGTGGACGGAGACGGCCGGCTGACCGAGGCCGACTTCCAGGCGCTCGCCCGCCGATGGACGGCCGTCGCCGGATCCGTCGACCCGGAGCGACTCGCAGCCGTCATGACCGGCTGGTGGCCGGTGCTCCAGACCGCCTCCGGCCCCGACGGCGACGACGCCGTCACCCTCGACGAGGTGCTCCTCGTCGTGGAAGGACTCGGCGACAGGGCGGACGCCGTCTCCGCCACCGCCGACGCGATGTTCGAGGCCGTCGACCTCGACGGGGACGGCTTCATCTCCCGCTCCGAGTACGGCGTGCTCGTCGAGACGTGGAACGGGACGCCGGCGGCGACCGACGAGATCTTCCCGCGCCTGGACCTGGACGGCGACGGCCACCTCACCCGCGACGAGTTCCGCACCCACTGGACGGAGTTCTGGGCGGGCGACAACCCGAGCGCTCCCGGGAGCTACGTGTTCGGCGCGCTGGTGGAATGACCCAGAGGCGGCGTCACGCGCCAGGCGGGGTGCGCAGGAACGAGCGGATGACCGGGACGAGATCGGCGTGAGCGTCTTCCAGCAGGTAGTGGCCCGCGCCGTGATAAAGGCGAGTCCGGGCGGCGGGAAAGCGCCGCTGCCATTCACCCAGCACGGCGCGGTCGAAGACCGGGTCGCCCAGTCCCCAGGCGATCAGCATGGGCCGGTCGGCGAACTGCGCCAGCGACGTGCCGGTGCCGTGCAGCACCGGCCATGAAGGGTCGCCGGGGCGCAACGGGATGTCCTGGACGAAGCGCTGGATGGCCACGCGGTGCTCGGGCCGGTCGTAGGGGGCCAGGAACGCCGAGCGCACCGCGGCAGGCATCCGGCGCCGGACGCCCAGCGGCCGCCAGGTGGCGCCGCGGGCGAAGAGGTTGTGGCGCAGGAACAGGCGCGTTCCCAGCCGGGTGTCGCGCAACACCCGGAACGGCAGCCGCAGCAGGGGACGCACGCGTTCGCCGTGCGGGTTGGGGAAGGCCGCGGTGTTGAGCAGGACCAGGCGGGCGACCCGGCCGGGGTGGCGGCAGGCCCAGGTCATGCCGATCGGCCCGCCCCAGTCGTGCAGCACGAGTGTCCACCCGTGCTCGGGGGCGCCTCCGGCGGTGACGAGGTGTTCGATCAAGGCGTCCAGGTCGTCCACGCGGGCGGCCAGGTCGTAGGGGTAACGGTCGGCTCCGGGCTTGTCCGACAGTCCCATGCCGATGTGGTCGGGGGCGATGCAGCGGAACTCCTCGCGCAGGGCGAGTATCGGCCGCCGCCACAGGTAACTCCAGGAAGGGTTGCCGTGCAGGAACAGCACCGGCTGTCCCGCCCCTTCGTCCAGGTATTGCTGGCGCAGGCCGTCACGGCGCGGGTGGGCGAACCACCGGGAGGCGAACGGGTAGTCCGGGAACCCGGTCACCGGGTGTTCCCCGCGGACAGGTGGGCGGTGAGCCGGGCCAGTCCTTCCGCCATGCTCACCCGGGGCCGGTAGCCGAGATCGCGGCGGGCCGCGGAGATGTCGAACCAGTGCGCCGTCGATGCCTGCTCCACCAGGAACAACAGCGGTGGCAGGTGCGGCGTCCACGGGAGCCGGCGAGCCCGCTCCAGCAGCCGGGCCGCCCGCAGGACCGGTCCGAGCGGTGCCCGGCGGGTCACTGGGGGCAACCCGGCGGCGCGCAGCAGCAGGTTGAGCCACTCCCCGAAGCCGCAGGGCTCGCCCTGCGTGACGAAGTAGGCCCGGCCCGCCTGCGGTGATCCGGGACGTAACCGTTCGAGCGCGAGCAGGTGGGCGTCGGCGGCGTTGTCGATGTAGACGGTGTCGATGCTCTTGTCGGTCGTGCCCGGCAGCCACAGCAGGCGGTGGTGCGCCACCAGCCTGGGCAGGAAGTGCGGATCTCCCGGCCCCCAGATGAGATGCGGACGCAACGCGACCGCCGTGACCTGTCCGGCGGCGGCAGCGGCGAGGACGAGCCGCTCGGCCTCGGCCTTGGTCCGCGGATAGGCGGCGGGAAAACGGCGGGCGTAGGGCACGGACTCGTCCACTCCCTCCAGGTCCCGCCCGTCGTGGACGACGCTCGGCGAGGACGTGTGGACCAGGCGTGCCCCGTGGCGCGCGCAGGCGTCCAGCACGTTCCGCGTCCCCGACACGTTGATCTCCTCGTAGTCCCGGTCCCGACCGTGTACGCCGGCCTTCGCGGCGCAGTGCACGACCGCCTCGCATGCCTCGACGGCGGCCAGCACCGCCGCGCGGTCGCGGACGTCGGCCAGGTGCTGGGTGACCCCGAGAGCCGCCAGCGCGGGGCTGCGGTGACGCTGGAGAGCGTGAACGGTGTCACCGCGGGCGGCCAGCCGCCGGCAGACGGCCTCTCCCAGGAAGCCGCCGCCCCCGGTCACCAGGACTGTCGTCATCGGCCCGCCCGGACGCGTCGCGAGGCCCACCGGGCGAGCTCGTGCCGGCGGATCTTGCTGTTGTGCCGGGCGTCGACCGGGAATCCGGGGTGGAACAGCACCTCCCGAAGCTCCGCGGTGTGCGGATGACGGGCCGCCATATCGAGGATGTCCTCCTTCATCCGGCCGTTGTCCCGGGACCCCGGTTCGCGCTCCACGATCAGGACCGCTCGCTGCGCGCCGGCGGGACCGACGCCGACCAGTGCGGTGCGGCGGACCCCCGGCACGGCGGCGAAGACGGGTTCGACCTGGTCAGTGTGCAGGTCGCCGCCGACCGTGCGGACCCGCTCCGACTTGCGTCCGGCGAACCAGAGCCGTCCGTGCCCGTCGAACCGGCCGACGTCGCCCATCCGGTGCCAGACGCGGTCTCCATCGCGGATCCGGGCCAGCGCGGTGGCCCCCGGATCGTCCAGGTAGGGATCGCTGACGGTGGGGGCGGCCACGGTGATCTCCCCGACCGTGCCGGACGGCACGACCAGATCCTCACTCCACCGTTCGATGGGGTCGTCGGTGACGGCGATGACGCGCACCTCGGCGCCCGGAAGCGGAGGACCCAGGCAGGTGCCCGCCCCGGCGGCGGTGGCCGCGGCGTGCTCGGCGAGCAGCCGGCTCTCGATCGCGGCCACCGGCATGCACTCGGTGGCGCCGTACACCGACAGCACCCGCGCCTCGTCACGCAGGCAGCCGCGCAGGCGCTCCATCACCGGCATCGGCAGCGGCGCCCCGGCGGACACCACGTCGCCGAGCGTGTCCAGCACCAGGCCGCGGGCGGCGCAGTGCCGTGCGAGCCGGTCCAGCAGCGCGGGAGGGGCGAACATCCCGGCCACGCGATACCGCTGGATGTCGGCGACCAGAGCGGCCGGGTCGGCCCGCACCGGATGCCGCGGGTCCATGTCCGGGATCACCACGGTCGCCCCGAACGCCGCCGCTCCCAAAGCGAACGGCGCGAACGTCGACAACACCGGCGTGCCCGGTCGCACCGTGCCCAGCGCGCCCAGCAGGTCGAGTTGCGCGGTCAGGTGCCGGTGACGCAGCGGTACGCCCTTGGGCGGGCCGGTGGATCCGGAGGTATAGGCGATCAGCGCCAGGTCGTCGGGGCCGGCGGGGGGCCACCGTACCGGTCCGCGTGACGTCCATGCCGAGCCGCGCCGCC
Organism: Microbispora bryophytorum; assembly: GCF_006874465.1. Classification (GTDB taxonomy): domain Bacteria; phylum Actinomycetota; class Actinomycetes; order Streptosporangiales; family Streptosporangiaceae; genus Microbispora; species Microbispora bryophytorum. The sequence continues at coordinate 80,445 of NZ_VIRL01000018.1, forward strand.
GCCGCGTGGGGACCGTGATGGAAACGCGGACGTCGGGGGTCCAGCCCAGCAGCCTCCTGGCCAGCTGAACGGCGGGAATCGCGATGAACGCCTCGGGCGCCGCCTGACGCAGACAGCGCCTGATCGCGTCGAGCGGCAGCCCGGGATCGACCAGCACCGGCACCGCGCGGAGCCGTACCAGGGCGACGACCAGCGCGCCCAGCTCTGGGCCCGGCGGCACCAGCAGGCCGGTACGCATGCCCGGGCGGATCCCGGCCTCGGCGAGGGCGGCGAGGGCATGGTCCACCGACCGCGACAGCTGCCCGTAGGTGGTGGCCGCCGGGGTGCGGCCACCGAGTTGGCAGGCGATGACGTCGGGCTGCTCGCGGAACCAGCGCTCGGCGCGGACGATCAGCTCACTGATCGGCGCGGGCGGCTCGGCGGGGCCGGAGCCGGGAGGGGTCGCCTGTGTGGTCACGGGATCACCACCGCACGACGACGATTCCGGCACTGGCCCCGCTGGCCAGGCCGACCAGGGCGACCAGGTCGCCGCGCCGCACCCGTCCCGAGCCGACCACCCGTGCCAGTTGCACGAGCAGGGTCGACGCCACGAGGTTGCCGTGCTGGGCGATGGTGACGACGACCTTGCCCTGCGGAATACGCACCTGGTCGCAGAACCACCACAGCGTCGCCAGCGACGCCTGGTGCACGCAGATGGCCGCGAAGTCGTCCCAGGTCAGCCCGAGATCGGCGAGGGGTTTGTGGAAGACGGCGTAGTCGATCTCCTCGAAGCCGCGCGCCAGCCGGGCCGCGTCGACGATGAGCGGCCCGATGGTGGGCCGGTCCGCCCACGGGTCGCTGGTGAGGTTGTCCACGGCGGAGACCGCCGCCGGCCACCCGGCGGAGTACGCGGAGAACCGGTGGGCGAGCACTCCCGGTTCGGCGCCGGCCTCCAGCAGCACCGCGGCGCCGGCGTCGGAGACGGTGTAGGACGCGGCGACGGTGACGTACTCCTCGGCGCTGGACAGGGTCCACGGTGTGCCGGCGGTGGGCAGCTCTCCGCAGCAGATGAGGACCCGCCGATGACGGCCGCCGGAGATCAGCGCGTCGGCCACCTGGATGGCGTTCAGCACGCTGTTGCAGGCGTTGCGTACGTCGAAGACCGGGCAGCAGGCCCCGATCTTGGCGGCGACCATGTGCCCGGTGGCCGGCTCGACGGCGTCGGACGACACCCCCGCGTAGATGAGCAGGTCGAGGTCGGCGGCCTGAAGGTCGCACTCCTCCAGGACCCGGCGGGCGGCGTGCGCCGCCAGGTCGGACGGCTTCTCGTGGGGAGGGGCGATGTGCCGGCGCCGGACGCCGCTGTGGTCGTGGATCAGCCCCCGGGGCAGGTCCAGTGCCGGATTGCGGTCGGCGAGCCGGTCTTCCAGCTCGGCTGTGCTCAGTGTGGTCTCGGGCAGGTGGGCGGCCACCCCGGCCAGCCGGGTGTGCAGGGTCAACGCAGGCCTCTCTTCTGTGCCGTGCCGGCGGGCTGCCGGTCGTCGCGCAGCCCGAGACGGATGAGCAGGCTCCGGGCGATGTCGGCGACGGTCCCGCCGCTGCGCATCAGCTCCATGGGCGGGATGTCGATGCCGAACCGGTTCCGGATCGAGGTCAGCAGTTCGGCGGCCATGAGGGAGTCCAGTCCGTACTCGTCCAGCCGCCGGTCGTCGGCGATCTGGTCGGCGGGGACGAGCAGGACGGCGGACAGCAAGCCGGTGATCTGCTCGGTGAGGTACGCGTACGCCTGCTCGTAGGTCGCCCCGGCCAGCAGCGCCTGCAGGTCGGGCGCCTGCTGTTCCGCACCGGGCGGCAGCACCAGGGACAGCCACGGACGCTGCAGGCTGGGCAGGACCTGCCGCAACCGGCCCCAGTCGCAGCGGCCCACCACGGCCACGTCGGCCTGCTCGCCGAGCATGTGCTCCACGGCGTCCAGCGCCCGGCCGGCAGGCATCGGCGGGATCCCGGCCTTGGCCAGCACCTCGCCTTGTGTGCCCCGGGTCAGCACCCCGGTGTCCGCGAGCGCGCCCAGGCAGGCCGCGAGTGCCGGCAGGCCCTGCCGGCGCCGCCGCCGGGCCAGCGCCTCCAGGAACAGGTTCGCGGCGACGTACGACGTCTGACCGATGTTGCCGACGGTGGTGAGGGAGGAGTACATGACGAACAGGTCGAGGGGCCGATCCCGGGTCAGCTCGTCCAGCACCACCGCGCCGGCGACCTTGGGGTGGAGCACGGCCCGGATCCGGTCATCGCCGAGGTCGGTGAGCGGCCCGTCGTCAAGGTGCATGGCCGCGTGCACGACGCCACGCAGCGGGCGGCCCCCGGCGTCCAGGTCCTGCAGGATCCGCCACATGGCGTCGCGGTCGGCCACGTCGGCCGCGTACGCGCGGACCTCCACCCCCGAGCTCTGCAGTTCCGCAAGCAGGTCGGGGGCTTCGGGCGACTCGGCGCCCCGGCGGCCGACCAGGGCCAGGTGGCGGGCGCCCCGCCGGGCGAGGCGGCGAGCGGTCGCCGCACCGAACCCGCCCAGGCCGCCGGTGACCAGGTAGGCCCCCTCGGGATCCAGGCGTGGCGCCGTCGGCCGGGGCCGGACGGCGACGGGTTCGTCGCGTGGATCGAAGGACACCACGACCTTTCCGATGTGCCGGGAATGGCGCATCATGGCGAAGGCGTCCGCGACGCGTGCGGCCGGATACACCGTGTGCGGCAGCGGCCGGAACTCCCCGGACCGGTAGAGGGGCGCCGCCTCCGCCGTGCTGTCCGCCATCAGCTCGGGCGCCTTCCACATGAGGGTGCCGACGTCCACGCCGTAGAACGCGATGTTGTCGGAGAACGGCCGCAGCAGCAGGGACCCGTTCTGGTAGATGTCCCGCTTGCCGAGCTCGATGAACCGGCCGCCGTGCCGCAGACATTCCACGCCCCGGGTGATGGCCTCCCCGGCCAGCGAGTTGAGCACGATGTCCACGCCCCGGCCCCCGGTCAGTTCCTTGACCTGATCGGCGAAGTGCAGGCTGCGCGAGTCCAAGGCGTGGTCGGCGCCCATGGCGAGCAGCAGGTCGCGTTTGGCGGCGGTGCCGGCGGTCGCGATCACGCGGGCTCCGTGGAACCGGGCGTACTGCAGCGCGGCCAGGCCGACCCCACCGGCGCCACCGTGGACCAGGATCGTCTCACCGGCTTTGATCCGTGCGCAGTGCCCCAGCGAATGGTGCACGGTGGAGAACGCCATCGGCATGGTGGCGGCCTCGGTGAAGGTCATCCCCTCGGGGACGGCGACGGCCGCCCACGCCTTGACCCTGGCGTGACTGGCGAATCCGACGGGTCCCGCGGCCATGACCCGGTCACCGGGCTTCGTCCCGGTGACGGCGGCGCCGACGGCGGTGACGATCCCGGCGCATTCCAGGCCCAGCTCGTGCCCGCCGAAGACCGCTTCGACGGCCTCGGCGGGCAGCAGGTTCACCGCGCGCATGACGTCGCGGTAGTTCAGCCCGATCGCCCGCACCTCGACCACGATCTCGTCAGGATCGGGCTGCGGCATCGGGATCTCCTCCCACGCCAGCGTGTACGACAGCCCGGGATCGCACACCCTGAGCCGGTAGGCGTCGCCCGAACCGACGGGCAGGTCGCGGGTGTGCTCGCCCGGCTCGATCAGCCGCGGCACGAAACGTCCCCCACGGGTGAGCAGGATCTCGTCCTCCTCGCCCGGGTCGAGCAGTTCCGCCGCCAGGCGGCCGGCGTCCTGCGCGGTGTCACCGGTGGGGTGCAGGCAGAGCCTGCGTATCACCGGCCGTGGCTGCTCGTTGCCCAGCGAACGCGTCGTCCCCCAGGTCGCCGCGTCCTCGGGGTGGAGCCGGACGTCGGCGACGTGGGGTTCCGGCAGCGCGGCGCAGGGGCGGGCCACCAGCCACAACGTGGTCGCGACGTGCTCGGGCAGTTGCTCGCAGGCCAGCGCGACGGCCCGCAGCGCCGCGGCCCGCCGGGTGATCCGCTCGACGGCCGCCTCCGGATCCGTGTCGTCCGCTCCGCCCAGGACGATCGCGATGGTGATCGTCTGGGCGGTGGGCGGGAAGTGATCGATCCAGTGGTCGGGATCGTCGCTGAGCGGCGAGTGGAGCACGTCGCCGCCGCGGGTTCCCAGCAGAGCCCCCAGCTCGGTGGTCAGCGCGTCGGTGCCGTCCTCACCGGCGAGGATCCACGTGCCGTCGGCGTCCGGCAAGGGGTGCGCGGGGGCCGGAGCCGGAGCGGTGGCGGGAGCGGCGGCCAGCAGCACCGAGAAGTCGCCGGCTGCGAGTGCGTCGTCGTCGCCGACCTGGACGACCTCCGTGTAGCCGGCCTCCGCCAGCACCTCCGGCCATTGCTCCCGCGACAGCAGCGGCGAGGCCGGGCGCAGGTGCCGGTCGGTGAAGTTCCAGAACTCCTCCTGCATGCCGAGGAACGGCAGCAGGGTCCCCACCCGGTGAGGCTCGGCGATGAGCAGGTGGCCGCCGGGAACCAGAAGGGTGGACAGATGGCGCAGCGCAGCGGGCAGGTCACGGGCCAGGTGCAGGCTGTTCGCCGCGATCACGAGATCGAATCCGCCCGCGGTCAGTCCCTGCCCGACCGGATTCGCGTCCAGGTCGAGGACGGCGTAGTCGACGAAGTCGAAGCCGGCGAAGCGCTGCCGCAGCCGGGTCAGCGCCGCCTCGGCGAGGTCGGTGACCAGGTATCGGGTGCGGTCGGCGGGCAGGACGGGCAGCAGCATGGCGGTGGTGCCGCCCGTCCCCGCACCGGCTTCCAGGACACGCAGCGGCCGGTCGGCCGGCCATCTCCTCACGATCTGCTCGACGAGTGCCCGGGCGATCCGGTTGGTGAACAGGTTGACCGGCCCGACGTCGTGGAACTGCTCCATCAGCTCATGACCGCCGCCGGAATCCAGGACGTCGGAGCCGGCCCGCCGGCCTGAGAGCAGTTCGGGCAGGCACCGGCCGACCCGTACGGACAGGGCGCTCTGCGCGGCGAAGGCGGCTCCCCGGGCGAGGAGGTCCCGGTGGGGATCACGGTGGGGATCACTGTGTAGCTCGCGCGAGTCTGGACTTGGCGGCTTCAGGCGCTCCAGCAGCCCGTGCTGTTCCAGCAGGGGCAGGGCCGCGCGGAGCATCCGCCGGTGGTGCGCCCCCGGGCACGCTTCGATCAGTTCCTCGATGTCGCTTGGCCGCTCGGCGGTCAGCTCGCCGAGCGCGCCGGCCAGCGTGTGAGCGAAGACCTCTTCGAGCCGTGCCGCGTACCGCGGGTAGTCCAGCTCGTGCCACGTCGAACGCAGTCGGTCGATCCGCTCGGCCGCGCCGGACAGGATCTGCCCGGGGCGGGGGGCCGGCCACGGCGCGGCGGGCGCGCCGGCCCGGGGTGCGGCCCGCAGCGCCACCTCGTAACGGGTGACCGGGGTGATGTGGACGCCGGGCATCCGGCGTAGCCGGCAGCCCTCCACTTCGGCGGCGATCCGGCCGTCGTGGCCGGCGACCACGATGTCCCAGCAGACCTCCTCGGCACTGCTGGAACGTTCCCGCACGTGCACCAGCCCCTGCGCCGGGGGCGTTCCCCACAGGCGGACGGAGCCGATGGCGGCGGGCATGTAGCCGCGGCCCGATCGCAGCGACTCCACCAGCCACAGCACGCCGGCCTGCAGCGCGCTGTCCAGCACCACCGGATGCATCTGGTAGCGCCCCTGCCCCTGCTCCGGGCACGAGTAGGCGCCCAGCACCTCTCCCTCGCCCGCCCACAGCTCGGTCAGGACCTGGAACTCCGGCCCCCACACCATGTGCCCTTCGGCGGCCCGCGCGTAGTAGCCGGGCACGTCCACAGGCGTGCGGATGCGAGCGCGCAGCGCGGCCACGTCCAGCGGCGGCGGGATCCGGCGCAGCAGGGGCCGCACCCGGGCCCGGAAGTGCTCGCGGGGCTGCTCCGCCTGCCGGTCGGCGCTGGCCACGGTGACCACCCCGGTCTCGGCGTGGAGCGACGTCTGCGCGTACACCGGAGCGGCGGCGGCCTGTGAGGGCACCACCATGGCCCGGCTGATGTCGACCCTGTCCACCTCCACCGCCTCGGCGGCGTCCGGCATGGTCAGCCGGGCGGCGGCGATGGCCATCTCCACGTATCCGGTGGCCGGCATGACGGCGGCGCCGCCGGCCCGGTGGTCGGCCACCCAGGGCACCCGCACCCGGTCGATCTCCCCCTGCCAGGTGGGGTCCAGCACCGGCATCCGCTGTCCCAGCAGCGGGTGCCGGATCGTCGTGTCGATGTTGGTCTGCACCCAGGTGTGCGGGCCGCCGATCCAGTGCCGCTCGCGCTGCCAGGGATAGGCCGGCAGCGACCGCACCGCGCCGGGGCGGGGAAAGTACCGGTCCCAGTCGAGCCGCGCACCGGCCGCGACGAGTTCGGCGACCGCGCGGCGGACGAGCGCCGGGCCCGGCTCGTCGCGGCGCAGGGTGGTCACGACGGCCGTGCGTACCCGCGCCGTGCCGCTGATGCGACGCAGGTACGAGCGCAGCACCGGATGCGGGCCGATCTCCAGCAGCACGTCGAAGCCGTCGCCGAGCACCCGCTCGACCGCCGCCGCGAACCGGACCGGTTCCCGGACGTTCCGCCACCAGTACGCCGCGTCCAGCTCCGAACCCCGGATCAGGTCGCCTGTCACCGTGGACACCAGAGGGATGTGCGCCGGGCAGGGCCGCAGCCCGGCGAGTCCCTCCGCCAGGGGCTGCCGCACCGGATCCATGGCGCCGCTGTGGAAGGCGTAGTCCAGGTCCAGCTCCCGGAAGAAGGTCTCGCGCGAGGAGAGGTCCTCGCACAGTGACTTCAGCGATCCGTCCGGTCCGGCGATCGTGACGTCGCGGTCGGAGTTGACCGCCGCGATCTCCAGTTGCGGATAGCCGGCCAGGATCTGCCTGGCCGCGGCCTCGGGCAGCCCGAGCGCGGCCATCCGGCCCTGCCCCCGGGTGGCCGACTGCGCCATGCCGCGCTCGGCGATCACCCGCGCCGCCTGGGCCAGTGACAGGGCGCCGGCGGTGTAGGCGGCGGCGACCTCGCCCACGCTGTGGCCGAGCACCACTCCCGGCCGTACGCCCGCGGCCTTGAGCATCTCGACCAGGCCGACCTGGACGGCGAACAGCAACGGCTGCGCCACTTCGGTCGCCGACAGCCGTGACTGGTCGGCGGGCAGGGACAGCTCCTCGAGCACCGACCAGCCGAGCCGAGCGGACAATTCGGCGTCGACCGCTTCCACGGCCGAGCGGAAGGTCTGGTCGGACAGCAGGTCGGCGCCCATCCCGGCCCACTGCGAACCGTTGCCGGAGAACACGAACGCCATCCGTCCGTGCTCCACCGCCTCCGCCTCCGCCACTGTTTCCGCCACCGTCGCGTCCGCCGGGTTCGTCAGCGCCCGAGCCGCCGCGGCGGCGGAATCGGCGAGGACCACGGCGCGGTGCCGGTGGACGCCACGCCGGCGGGCCGCGGTGTAGGCCACGTCGTAGAAATCCCGTTCGTCGAGGGACGCCAGGTGCGCGGCCGTTCGTTCCACGGCCTGCTGGAGCGCGGTCCGGCTGCGCGCGGACACGACGACGGGCACTGTCCGGGCGGGCGGGGGCGTCATCGCCTGGGGGAGGGGTGGTGCGGCCAACGCCACGTGAGCGTTGGCGCCGCCGAAGCCGAAGGAGTTGACTCCGGCCACGGGCCGCTCGCCTGCCTCGTCCAGCGGTCGCGGCTCGACGGTGACGCTCAGCCCCAGGGCGTCGAAGTCGATGCGAGGGTTGAGCGTGGCGGCGTGCAACGAGGGCGGGATCATCCGGTGCCGGAGCACCAGCAGGGCCTTGAACAGTCCCGGCATGCCGGAGGCGGGCTCCAGGTGCCCCAGGTTGGACTTCACCGAGCCGATGGGCAGGACTCCGCGTGTACGCCGGCTGCCCAGCGCCCGCCCCAGCGCCTGGCATTCGGCCGGATCCCCAGCCTGGGTGCCGGTGCCGTGCGCCTCCACGTACACGATCTCGTCGGGGCTGATGCCCGCCGTGGCGTACACCTGCCGTAACAGGGCTTCCTGCGCTTCGGCGTTCGGCAACGCCAGCCCCATGGTGTGGCCGTCGTTGTTGGTGGCGGCGCCGACGATGACGCCGTGAACACGGTCGCCGTCCGCGATCGCGTCGGCCAGGCGCTTGAGCACCACCACACCGCCGCCCTCCGCGCGTACGAACCCGTCGGCGTCGGCGGAGAACGCCCGGCACCGGCCGGTCGGCGACAGCATCGACGCCTGGCTGAAACCGATGAAGGGGCCGGGGCTGAGCAGCAGGTTGACGCCGCCGGCCAGCGCCACCCGGCTGGATCCCTCCGCGAGGGACCGCCAGGCCCGCTCCACGGCCGTCAACGCGGAGGAGCACGCCGTGTCGATGCTCATGCTCGGCCCGCGCAGGTCGAAGAAGTGCGACAGCCGGTTGGCCGCGATGGACAGGGTTCCCCCCGACATCGAGTACGGCCCCAGGGCCCCAGGCTCCAACGCCTGCATCGTGCCGTAGGCCGGATCGGAGATGCCGATGAACACCCCGGTGTCCGTGCCCGCCAGCACCGCCGGATCGATGCCCGCGTCGTCCAGGGCCTCGACCGCCATCTCCAGGAGCAACCGCTGCTGCGGGTCCATCGAGGCGGCCTCTTTGGGGGAGATGCCGAAGTAGGCGGCGTCGAACGCGGTGACGTCCTCGTCGAGGAAGCCTCCGGCCCGGGTGTAGCTCCTGTTCGGCCTCGGCATGGTGTCGTCGACGAACCGATCGGCGTCGAACCTGCTCGGCGGGATCCGGCCGACCAGATCGGCGCCCTGCCGCAACGCCTGCCACAGCCCGTCCAGATTCACGATCCCACCAGGCAGTCGGCATCCCACGCCCACCACCGCCGCCGCGTGCTCCGGCCATGCCTGTTCCGCTGTCGGGTCCGCTGTCGGGTCGTCCGCGCTCATGTCGCCCTTCCTGCTCAGGTCCACTACGTCTCGGCATTTCGCCGTCGGCTTGCTGTCCCGGCCGGGGTCCACCTGGCGCGCCCGGCGCAGGGCCGGGCGGTCGGCCACCATGTCATCACAACTCTGGGTAAATGCCTAGATACTGTCTGTATTTGCCCAAGAGGGTGATGTTATGCGAAGTATGGGAAAGCGGTGCCTGGTGCGACGGCAGTGAAAGCGGGCGGCAACCGGAGCGCTCCGTGACCTCCAGTCGATGATCGGCGGCCCGTGCGTGTCACAGACGGGGACCCTGTCCTGTCTTGTCGGCAGACCGAAACTCTCTGTTGACCAGGAGGTTTGCTGTGGATGCCGAAAACGTGCCCGATCTGACCGGCAAGCTGGCCGTGGTGACGGGCGGCAGTGACGGGCTCGGTCTCGGCTTGGCGATCCGCCTGGCCGGGGCCGGGGCCGAGGTCGTGCTGCCGGTCCGCAATCCCGCCAAGGGAGCCGCCGCCGTCCAGAAGATCCTTGCGGCGGTGCCGGAGGCCGCCGTCTCCACCCGTGAGCTCGACCTGGCCTCGCTGGAATCGATCGCGGCGCTCGCCGCCACCCTTCGACACGAGGCCCGCCCGATCGACATCCTGATCAACAACGCGGGCGTGATGGCCCCCGCCACCCGGCAGACCACCACGGACGGCCTGGAGCTGCAGTTCGGCACCAACCACATCGGCCACGTGGCGCTGGTGGCACGACTCCTGCCGCTGCTGCGCCTCAGAGGGGCGCGAGTCACCACGATGTCCAGCAGCGCCGCCCGCTCCGCCGCGATCGACTGGGACGACCTGCAGAGCGAACGGAAGTATTCGCCGGTCCGCTCGTACGGTCAGTCGAAGCTGGCCAACCTGCTCTTCGGGCTCGAACTGGACCGGCGCAGCAAGGCCGGCGGATGGGGCGTCGTCAGCACCGTCGCACATCCCGGCACGACCCTGACCAATCTCTACGCGTCCGGCCCGAACATGGGGCGCACCCGCTCCGCACCCTACGAGCGGATCATGAAGCTGCTCCTCCGGTGGGGTCTGTTCGTGCAGACGGTCGACGCCGGGCTGCGGCCGGCCCTGTACGCGGCCACCAGCCCACAGGCGCAGGGCGGCCGTTTCTACGGCCCCGACGGCATCGGCCAGTTCACCGGTGGGCCGACGGAGTTGTCCCTCTACAAATCCGTCCGGCCCGAGCGCGACGCGGCCCGGCTGTGGACCGTCTCCGAGCGGCTCGCCCAGGTCGAGTTCCCCGTCTGAGGGAGGGAGCCGGCTTCATGCGGGCCGGCCGCCACCCGGCGCGCGACGGCGTCAGCCCGCGGCGGACAGTGCGGCGATCTTGGCGGGGTTCATCATCCACAGCACCTGGTCGATGCCGTCGTCGGAGGCGTTGACGGTGAGGACCGCGAACAGCTCGCCGTCGTGGCGCAGCAGAGCGGCCGCCTGCCCGTTCACGTCGGCCCAGTCCACCTCGACCCCGGCCCAGAACCGGTCCGCGAACGCTCTGACGTATTTCGCGACCCGGAACGCGCCGAACACGGGGATGCGCGAGGCTCGTACGGCGCCGCCGCCGTCGGAGTAACTGATGACGTCCGCGGCGAGGAGCTCTTCCAGCGCGGCAAGGTCGCCCGAGCGGGCGGCGGCGACGAAGGCGGTGAGCAGTCTGCGCTGGTGGGCCCGGTTCACCGGTGCCCGGCGCTCGGAGGCGATGTGCCTGCGTGCCCTGCTGACGAGCTGCCGCACCGCGACCTCGCTCGCCTCGATGATCTCGGCGATCTCCCGGTAGGGATAGTCGAACGCTTCCCGCAGCACGTAGGCCGCGCGTTCGGTGGGCGAGAGCTTCTCCAGCAGGAGCAGGACCGCGAAGCTGAGGGCCTCGCCTCGCTCGGCGCCGAGGTGAGGGTCGTTACCGGTGTCGACGGGTTCGGGAAGCCACGGGCCGACGTACGTCTCGCGGCGGACCCGCGCGGACTGGAGGGCGTTGATGGCCAGGCGCGTGGTCACCGTCGCCAGGAACGCCCCCGGGTCGGCCACGATGCCGCGGTCGTATGCCTGCCAGCGCAGCCAGACGTCCTGTAACAGGTCTTCCGCTTCGGTGGAACTGCTCAGGATCCGGTACGCGATTCCGAACAGGCGCGGCCGCACGCTCTCGAACGTGGCAGCCGCCTGGTCGAGGTCCTCGGTCCCGCTGTGCTGGCTCCTCGCGCCGATGTCCCCCATGGTGATGGCCCCGTTCCGCCGGCGATGGACCCGTCCAGCCTTTCACCCGCCCGCCCGGGGCTCCGGCCGGGGACCGCGGTTCGCGGCGCCGGTGCTGCCGATCCGGCCGCGTCCCACGCCCGTCAGCCCGGGATCTACCGCGGAAGACTCCGAACTGCCGTCGTAGGAGATTGATCTCCAGTGGCATTCCCGTACGCCGTCGTTTCTTTCGGTGAATTTAACGGGAGTGTGATTGACGGCTTTTCGCCGCACGGTCGGTCGAGGAGCCGGAGGCGGCGCCCGAGTTTATCGATCCCGGGCGCGGGGACGGTTCGCCTCGTAATCGCCCATAATGGGTGAGCCGAACGGATCCAGGAGGCTGATATGACTGGATACCTGCCGTATCGCGATTCCACTCCCGCTGCCCGCGTCGGCGGCGTACGCGGCTGGCAGGCGGACATTCTCCGCGGCGAGTCGTAGCCGAGTGAATCGAGGTGCTGCGGCGCATGCGGGCCGCAGTGCCTCGACCCGTTACGGCGCACCTATCGGAGGCGGGGGACCTTCATGCCGCGATTGTTCTACCCTGCCGCCTGGCGCGGCGATGTGGTGGAGGATCTGTTCGGATTCCCGGTTTCCGATCCTTATCGATGGTTGGAAGACAGCGATGACGCGCGCGTGCGGGACTGGGCCGCGGCCCAGGATCGCCTCTTCCTCGCCTGCCGCGAACAATGGCGTGAGAAGGAATTCTGGGCGTCTTCGGTCGACCAGGTGTCCTCCTTCGGTGTGCCGGAGCCGCCGACGGTGCGGGGCTCGCTCATGTTCCTCGCCGAGCAACTCCGCGGGGACGAGCAGCGGCGCCTGATCGTCGTCAACGCCGAGGGCGACAGGCGGGTGCTGGTCGATCCGATGGAGATCGATCCGTCCGGGCACACGGGGCTCTACGCCTGGTGGCCGTCGCGCGAGGGCGGACGCGTGGCCGTCCAGATGGAGGTCGCCGAGCAGCCCGGCAGCGACATCGTGGTGCTCGACGCGCGTACCGGCGAGGTGGTGGACGGGCCGCTGCCGCGCGCCCGCAACACCTCGGTCGCCTGGCTGCCCGGAGGAGACGCGTTCTACTACGTCAGCCGGGTCCCCGGCGAGGAACTGGCCCCGGACGACATGCGGCTGCACCGGCGGGTGCGGTTGCACCGGATCGGCACGCCCTGGCAGGACGACACCGTGGTGTTCGGCGGCGAGGACGCCCCGGACCACTACTACGGGCTCACCGTCGGCGCGGACGGCCGTCGTCTCGCCGTCACCGCCGTGGCCGGGCCCACCGCGCAGAACGACGTGTACGTGGCAGAGCTCGTCGATCCGGAAGCCCCGCGCTTCGTCAAGGTCGTGGACGGGGCGGCAGTCGGCGCCCGCGTCCTGCCGCGCTTCCTCGCGGACGGCGCCCTGCTGCTCGTCACCGACCACGAGGCCCCGTGCGGCCGCGTCTGCGTGGCGGACCGGCACGATGCCGGCCCGGCCGCCTGGCGCACGCTGATCGCCGAAGATCCTCAGGCTCCTCTGGACGAGTGCCTGGTCCTGGACGGCCCGGCGCTTGCGCGGCCCCTCCTGCTGGTGGCACGCGCCCGCCACGGCACCTCCGCCCTGACGCTGCACGACCTGGCCGACGGCCGCCTGCTCACCGCGCTGCCCCTTCCCGGCGCGGGCGTCGTGTCCTGCCTGCGCGCGAGCGTCCCGCACGGGCACCAGGCCTGGTTCAGCTACTGCGACGCGACCACCCCTCCCACCGTCTACCGCTACGACGCGGCGCTCGGCACGATGGAGCGGGAAGCCGGCGCCGCCACAGCGGGGCACGCTCCGCGGATCCGCAGCCGCGCCGTCCGCTGTCGCGCCGGTGACGGCACCGAGATCACGCTGTTCCTGTTCACTCCGGACGAGGAGCACCGGGGGCCGCGCCCCACCCTCCTGTACGGCTACGGCAGTTTCGGCATGCCGATGCGCCCCTGGTTCTTCCCCCTGGCGGCCGCGTGGGTCGGCGCCGGCGGCACCTACGCGGTCGCCTGCGTACGCGGAGGCGGCGAGGAAGGGCAGCACTGGCACGACGCCGGCCGCGGGCCGAACAAACACCGCGCGATCAGCGACTTCAACGACGCCGCGGCCTGGCTCGTCGAGACCGGCACGACCACCCGCGACCAACTCGCGATTTACGGCCAGTCAGCCGGCGGGCTCCTGGTCGTCGCCGCCGCCGTACGGCGACCGGACCTGTACGCCGCGGTCGTCGCCGAAGGCCCGCTGTGCGACATGGTGCGTTACGAACGATTCGGCCTGGGATGCACGTGGACCGACGAATTCGGCAGCGCCTGCCGGCCCGAACAACTCCGGTGGCTGCTGACGTACTCCCCGTACCACAACGTCACGCCCGGGACCCCCTATCCCGCCTTCCTGTTCACCGGCGCGGTGACCGACCTGCAGACCGGACAGGCCCATGTCACCAAGATGTGCGCGGCACTCCAGCACGCCACCGCCGGTGACCGTCCGATCCTCATGCGCCGGGAACCCGGCACCGCCCACGCCGCCTCGCCCGCGAGCAAGGAACGGGCCCTGACCGCGGACATCCTGGCCTTCGCCGCCGAACACACCGGCCTGGCGTCGAAGACGACGTGCGGTTCCGGGAGCGCGTGACATCACCGGCGGCGCCGGGAGGCCAGAGCCGCGACGAGGAGCCCGCAGAGGACGACGAGGACAAGCAGCGGCGCCCAGGGGAGGATCCACGCGTGCGCAGTGCCGTCGACGGCGGCGAGCGGGGCGACCGAGCCCGCCGCGTCGGTGAGCAGCGGGACGAGCGTGACCGTTCCCGTCAGTCTCAGCGCGGGAGTCACTCCGCGCACCGGTACGGAGACCTTCCAGGTGTCGCCCGGCAGCAGCGGGGGCGAGTCGTCGATGTGTCCCGCGCGGGCGTCCCAGTGTCCGAACGGTCCGGACAGGGCCACAGCCTGACGAGCGCTGAGAATGCTGTCGCCGTCGTTGCGGACCGTGTAGGTGACGGTGGCCTCGCCCGTTCCGAGAGGATTGGGCGTGCCGGAATAGCGCACCCGCAGGTCCTCCACCGACAGGCTCGGCTTCAGCTCTCCGCCCACGCGCAGGCGGATCCGGATGCCGAGACGCCGTCCGTCGTCCGGCGCGCCGGACGGGGCCGGCGAGGTGACGATGCCGCCCATGTACTCGCCGGGCGCGGCGTCGCCGGGAAGCGCGACCGTGAACGGCACCTCGGCCGACTCGCCGGGCTGGACCGTCACGTCGGACCGGTCCGGGTGGACCCAGGCGCCCACCGCGGCCGGCTTCGCCTCCTGGCCGCGCAGGTCGAGCCGGCCCTGCTCGGTGGTGAACGCGTCCGCGGCGTAGACGCTCAGGCGGAGCGGCGTCGTGCCGTGGTTGGCGACCACGAGACCGTCCTCGATCCGCCCGCCCGGGTCCAGCGTGTAGCTGTAGTTCGGCCGGTCGGACCCGAAGTCGCCGGGCGCCGTCGCGACCGTCCAGGAGACCTCGCCGTCCGCCGCGGCGGCGGGGGCCGTCGCCGCTCCGCACAGGCCGAACGCGGCGAGCAGCGCCACGACGACGGCGCGGGTGAGGGAGCCGGCTGCGGCTGCCGTACGGGGTCTCGGCGGGTGCATCTGCATGATCCTCGGGTGGTTTCGGGGGAGAGTGGGGCCGGATCGGCTGATCGCGACGGCCCCACTCGCCCTCGGTCGTCTACTGGAGCCAGTCGGACTCGGGCTTGCCGGGTCCGCCGGGCTTGCCGGGCTCGCCAGGCTTGCCAGGTCCGCCGGGCTTACCGGGTCCACCGGGCTCGCCGGGCTTGCCGGGCCCGCCTTCGTTCGTGTGGATCACGACCTGGTCGACGAGGGAGCCGACCGGCTGAGCGGCGCTCGCCCCGCTGTCCGGGCCGCACCAGTCCTCCTGGCCCAGCTCCACCGCGGCGTTGGGGGCGGCGCAGGTGCCGCTGCGGATGTTCTGGACGACGAGCTTGTCGCCGCGCACCTGGACGCGCACGTACGTGCGGACGTGCTCCTGGTTCTCGACCGAGTTGGCCCAGTGGTTCTTGGGGTTCAGCGGGTCGGGACCGTAGTTCGGGTCCTTGGTCGTGTTGGGAGCGGTGAGGTTGTAGTACTTCGAACCCGACGCGGAGTTGGCCGTCACGTAGATGACGCCGCCCGGGCCCTTGAACACCTCGGTGGCGCCGGGCTGCTCGTCCTTGTTCGCCTTCTGGCCGTTCTTGATCACGTAGCTGCGGGAGTAGCTGTGGTCGTGACCCTGAAGGACCAGGTCGACGCCGAGATTCGAGAAGGCCGTCGGGAAGTCCTGGCGGCGCACCTGGTTGTCGCCGTCGTTCGCGTGGCTGGCCGGCGAGTAGATCGAGTGGTGGTAGATCAGCACGGTGTGCTTGGCGTCGCGGCCGTGCTTGTTGACGACGTCGGTGACGTAGTTGATGTGCGCGGCGTCGGACCCGTTGGCGTACGCGTTGCTGTTGAGGTCGATGAACAGGATGTTCTTGTACGTGAACCAGTAGTCGCCGCCCGACCGGGTGGCCGCGTCGCCGTTGTAGTACGGCGTGGAGCGGTCGGTGTTCGGCGTCCAGAAGTGCTGCTCGTACGCCTTGCCGCCGACGTCGTGGTTGCCGATGGTGGCGGCCCACGGGTACTGGCGCAGCTTGTCGGACGCGAGGAACGCGTTCCACTGCGTCTCGTTGTTGGCGCTCTCGATCTGGTCGCCGCCGGACACCAGCAGCTCGGCCTTCGGGTTGGCGGCGAGGGCGACGTTCAGGGTGTCCGCCCACCCGGCGCCGTCCTTCGCCACGTCGCCGGACGAGCCGATCTGCGGGTCGCCGAAGAACAGGAAGTCGAGGTCGTTGCCCTTGAAGTTCTGGGTCGTGAAGGAGTACGTCGGGGACCAGTCGCCCTCGGCGCCGACGCGGTAGGAGTACTCGGTGTTCTGCTTCAGGCCGTCGATCGTGGCGTGCGCGTTGTAGCCGCCGTTGACGGTGTTCGCCGTCACGGTGGCGGGGAAGGTGACGGAGTCCTTCGGGAAGTCGCCGTGCACGAGCTTCTTGGCCGGCGCGACCTGCACCACCTGCGCGGTGCCCGCCGAGGAGTACCACGACAGGACACGCTGCGTCTCGTCGGCGCCCACACCGAGGACGACGCCGGTGAGCGTCGCGCTGTCGGCGTGGGCCGCGGTCGCCAGGCCGCCGCCGAACACGGCGCCGGCGCTGAGGGCCGCCGCGGTGGCGCTCATGGCCACCCGGCGCAGGACGAGCCCGGGGCCCTGAGTCCCCTTGTCGAGCTTCATGGCTTTCCATCCATTTGGGGGTTATTGGAGCGTTCTGCACGCTTTCGGCATTCGGTGTCAGGGAGATGAACGCGAGGCAGGCGGACCGTTGCGCTTGCCGGAAGTGTGAGGTGATCTCAGAGCCCGAGCACTCTCTGCACGAACCACACCAGGCCCATCGCGGACACACCCGCCGCGATCGCCCCGGTCGTCCACAGCCCCGCGATCGACCGGCGGTGACGCAGCAGGGCGAGCAGCGGGAAGACCGCGACGATGATCGTCAACTGGACGACCTCGATGCCCACGTTGAAGACGAGCAGCGACCACAGGAGCGTCCACGACCAGGCCTGGTCGATCCCCAGCGCCGAGGCGAAGCCGAGTCCGTGCACGAGGCCGAAGCAGAAGACCACCGCGAGCCGCGTCCAGCCGGCGCGGTCCAGGCTCAGGTGACCGTGACCGGCCGTTTCGAGATCTGTGGCGTGCGAGCGACGTCGCCAGATGCGCCACAGATGCCAGCCCGCGACGACCGCGATCGACAGGGCGATGACGGGCTCGACGAACGACGCGGGCACCTCGACGAGGCCGAGGGCGGCGAGGACGAACGTCACCGAGTGGGCCAGCGTGAAGGTCGACGCCGCCAGCACGATCTCACGCAGGCGGCGCGACCCCGCGATGAGCGCCAGCAGGAACAGGATGTGGTCGAGCCCGCCGAGCAGGTGCTCGGCTCCGAGCCGGAAGAACTCCCAGAACCGCTCGAACCAGGACTGGTGCGTGGAGAACGACCGATGCTGAGCGTCGAGGGCGGTGCTTCCGGTCTTCAGGTCGAGGTCGTAGGTGACGATCGTCTTGCTGTCGCGCACGTACCCCTCGGAGCCGGCGAACAGCGCGCTGCGCACCTCGTGGGCTTCGGCAGCCCCCGGGCACCGGTAGTCGAGGGTCAGCCGCGCGTACGGGACGCCCTCGCGTGGCCCGATCGTGAAGCCGCCGTCCCTGACCGGGGTGCACGCCTGGCCCCCGGCGGTGACGCGGAAGCGTTCGGTGACGTACGCGACGACCGAGTCGGCGTGGGCGTCCAGCGCGGCGGCCTGCTGTGCCGCGTCACCGGCCTCGAACGCCGCGGTGCCCGCTTTGAAGAGCGGGTCGTCCTTCTCGTAGTCGGCCGCGGAGACGACGAGCAGGTCGTACTCCAGCTGGAGCTCGGTGCGGACGTGCCCGGCCTGCGGCGAGACGAGGCTGGCGTAGACCGTCGAGGTGAACCCGTGAGCGAGGGCGGGCAGGGCCCCCAGGAGGGTGGACAGGGCGCTGAACAGGACGGCCACGGCTGCGGCGGCGATGACAGCACGGATACGACGCCGAGCGGCGGGGGACATATGACTCCTTTTGGCTATGGCGTACGAAATCTGCTCGACTGGGATGAACGAGCGGTGTCTCGTACGAGAACCGTCGAGGAACCACGTCCGGCGGCGACGGCCTGGGGCGCCGGAGGCCGCAGATCATGCGGTAGGAAGTAGGCGCACTTCCCGGCACCTCGAAGGACGATCCCCATGCGCTCTCGGCTTCTGCCTGCCTGCACACTGGCCGGGGCAGTCGCGACCGCCCTGCTGGCCGGCGGATGCGGCTCCGGCGACGACTGGTCCCGGCCGCACGCGAAGCCCACCGCCGTCGGCACCCTCGGTCCGGGATTCTTCCCGGCCGTGTCACCGGCCCCGGAGGCGACGATCACGCCCCGGTCCGGCTCCTGGAACGGGGTCCGCCCGCCGGAGGGCTACCGCGTGGTGCTGCTCACCGCGGGGGACGACCCCCAGACGACGACGCTGGTGAGCGCGGTGACGGCGTGGGCCGAGGAGGAGCGCGTCAGCCTCAGGACCCTCACGGCCACGCGGTCCGACCAGTTCGTGCCGACCATCGGCAGGGCGCTCGGCATGAGGCCCGACCTCATCGTCAGCGCCGGCGACGCCCTCGTCGACCCCCTGGCCCTGGTCACCCCCAACCACCTGGACCAGCAGTTCCTCGTGGTCGGTGCGGAGCTGGCCGAGCCCACGGAGAACGTCACCGCCGCCGACTGGACCGGTGCGTCGTTTCGCGGCGAGGGCCTCGGCATGTCCTCGGCGTACGATCCCGGCAGCTTCACCCCCGAGCGCGCCGCCCGTGCGGTCCGGGCGGGTGCCGCGGCCGTGCTCAACGGCATGACCGGCATCGTGCTCTGGCTCGATTAGTGTCCTGAGACCGCCGATCTTCGCCCCATGACCGGCATCATGCTCGGGCTCGGCTAGTGTCCTGAGACCGCCGATCTTTGCCCCATGTCCGGCATCATGCTCGGGCTCGGCTAGTGTCCTGAGATCGCGGATCTTTGCCCCGTCGCGTCGCCCAGAAGCGGACTTCGCTTCGGTGTCGCTCCCCCCGCCCGCGGATTCCTCGCAAGCTCGGAAAGCCGCGGGGCCCGGAGTCGCCGTCGCTCGTAGCTCCGCTACGAGTTCCTCCTCCGCCTTCGATGCGCCACTCTCACCACTCTGGACACCGCTCCGTCCAGGCAACCGCGGCGGTCACGGCACTAGATGCCGCGTCAGGCCACGTTCGCCCTCTTGACGACGCGTCGTAGGCGGGGGTGTCGGTGTTGCGGGTTGCGCCAGGCGTTGGCGGGGGTGTCGGTGCTGTGTGTGCCCGGCGGTCAGCTGGTCTGTGTCCTTCCCGTGGCGAGCGACCCGGATGTCTTCGCCGTAGCCGCCAGGACCTTGGTCCTTACCTCACCCTCGCCCTCGCCTCCGCTCCTTTCCTGCGAGCTCGCCCGTCCAGCTCGGTATCTGCGCCCGTAACCCGGAGACCGTTGAACGCGGCTGCGAGAGGAGCACCCCGGACAGCCGACCCCTTCCGGGCCTCAAGCACACGAGAACAACCGGCGACTCAACCTGATGCTCCAACTATTCGCTTCTGTCGGTTGCTCAGAGTGACGAGCAGATGAAAGAATTCACACAAGAGTTCGAATCGAGCGAGGAGGGTGCAGTGGATCTGTTAGATCTGGATTCCGGCCGTCATCGTCGTTCGAACGATGCCGACAGGGACTGGTGGGATCGGCTGACCGCCGATTCCCCTCTGTGGTCGTCGGAAGGTTCGCTCGCTCGTGAGCACTTTCCGATCGCCGACCCCCAGTCGGCGCGGCACGCGAGCCACACCAAGGCTGACAGCAGCACCGGCAGCAGCACCGGCAGCGGGCTCACCGACGGTGAGCACGCCGGCGACGACGCGCCCGGTGCCGCGACCAGTGCCGCGAGCGGCGACAGCGCCGACAGCGCTGGTGGTGCCCGTGCCGGTGCCGGGAGCGCCCGTGGTGCGGGCGGTGGCGGGAGTGCTGGTGGTGCCGGTGCCGATGCCGGGAGCGCCGGTGGTGGTCAGGCCGGTCCCGGTCAGGGCAAGGGCCGGTCGTCGTGGGTGCTCGTGGGTTCGTTGCGTGAGTCGGCGCAGGCGTTGGCGTTGGCGGCGTTGCCGGGCGATGCGGGCATCTGTGTGGCTGAGGCTGAGGATTTGCTGTTCGCGCGGGATCGGATCACGTGCGCGTTGGCGGATCGGGTGGGGCGGGTGCATGGGGCGGGGCAGGCCAAGCAGCATGGGCATGCCTCCACCCGCAGTTGGTTGCGCACCGCCGCGGGAATGAGCGTGGCCGGGGCGGGCCGTCTGCTGACCTTGGCGGTGGAGTTGGCGCGTCTGCCGAGGGTGCGGGAGAAGTTCGCCGCCGGGGTGTTGTCGGCGGGGGTGGTGGAGGCGATCTGCACGGCCACCGCGCGGTTGAGTGATGAGCACGCGGGGCTGGCCGAGCCGATCCTGCTGGAGTTGGCGGGTAAGGCGGGGCCGGCGGAGGTGGCCAAGGCCGGGCGGTATCTGCGGGCGGTGTTGGACCCTGATGGTGAGGAGCGGGACGAGCGGGCCGATTACGGGCGGCGGTTTTTGCGGGTCCGCCCCACTGCGGGTGGGGGCTTGGAGGGGGAGTTCTATCTGCCGCGTGAGGCGGCGGCGCGGTTGCGGGCGCTGTTGGATGCTTATGCCAAGCCGCGTGCGGAGGGCGATGATCGGCCGCTGCGGGTCCGCCAGGCGGATGCGTTCATCGCGTTGATGGAGCAGAAGATCGTCGCTGAGCTTCTGGTACTGGTCAACGCCGAATCCCTCCCCACCGACCCCGAACCCGACCACCCCGAAGACCCCGCCCCCGGCCCCGACCACCCCGAAGACGCCCAGGACGCCCAGAGCGCCGAGGACGCCGGGGACGCCGGGGACGCTGAGGACCAGCAGGGTGCCGAGGACACCGAGGACGGCCGGAACGCCCAGGGCGCGGACGGCCAGGACGGCGAGAACGCCGAGAACGGTGAGGGCATCGAGGGCGCGCAGGGTGGCGAGGGTGCCGGCGACGGCCAGGACGCTCAGGATGCCGAGGGTGCGGACAGTGCCGAGGATGGCGACAGTGAGGACACCGGCGCGTTCGGCGGCACCAGAAGCGCTGACGGGCCTTGCCCTGTGGAAGACGACGGTGACGTCGAAGACGCCATCCCCACCGACGAGGCCCCCGGCAACCTCGGCGACGATGAGGCCGACAGCCTCGGCGACGCGGACCCCGGCGACGTGGGCATAACCGACGCTGCCGCACCTGCTCAGGGTGAGGGCCCCCACCGGCCAGATGACCCGGGCACCGCCGAAGCCGAGGCGGCAGCCGCTCCGGCAGCCGATGCCGAGGCGGCAGCCGGTCCGGCAGCCGATGCCGATGCCGGGGCAGCCGCGGACGCCGCCGCCGGGAGCACCAACCTTGACCTTGCGTCTGCCGAGGGCGATGACACCGCACCGCCCAGGGGCGCAGACCGCGACCATGCCGCGGCCCAAGCTGAAACAGACCCCGAGTGTGCACCAGCATGGCCTGCCTATGGCGGTAGTGCGCCTCCACACGTGGTGCCTCCCAGCGGAGCGCATTCCTGCGCGGCGCAATGGCCGGATCCTCCTCCTGAGGACGCCGTTGCGGATCACACTCACGCCGGGCATCAGCCTGCGGGGGACTGCCGGCATGCGCAGGGCGCGCCCGAAGGCCACGGCGACGTGCATCATGAGCAGTCGGGAGCAGGGACGGCGCGAGGCGCGGCACCGGGAGCGCCGAGACCGGGGTTGGGGAGGCCATCGGAGCCAGAGCCTGGGACACCGTCGAGCGAGCCGGGGCCGAGAACTCCGCCGGGCAAGCCACTGGGAGCAGCGCCGGGGAGGCCAGCGGGGAGGCCATCGGGAACAGCGTCAGGCGAGCCGGGGCTGCCGGCGGTGCCGGGAGCGGTGCCGGGAGCTTTGCTGGGAACCGCGCCGGGGTTGTTGCTGGCGACCGGGCAGATGCTGCCGGTTTCCAGTGTGCATCGCCTGGCCCGCACAAGCGCGCTGGTGCGGTTGGTGATGGACGCCGAAGGGCAGGTGCTGGACATGGGCCGCAAGGTCCGCCTGGCCACCCCCGCCCAGCGACGAGCCGTCTACGCCCGCTACGCCACCTGCTGGATCGACGGCTGTCCGCTGCCCGCCACCATGTGCCAGATCGACCACGCCGACAACTGGAGCACCGGCGGCCTGACCAACCTGAAACTCCTCGGCCCGGCCTGCCAGTTCCACAACCGCGACCGCTACCAGCACCCCGACCGCTACACCCGCCACAAGACCGGCACCGACCGCTGGACCTTCACCTACCAGCCGACCCGTCCGGGCAAATCTCGGCGGACGCGGCACCAGGCAGAGCAAGGCCCCCCACAGCGGCAGGATCCGGGCGCGGACTGACGACGGCCACGGCGGTGACGGCCACGGCGGTTTCGTGGGCCGGTTGGGTCAGGGCCGGACGGCCAGCACCCGGAAGCTGATCCCGCGGGTCGTCCGCGTCACCGACTCGATCGCGAAACCGGCCTGCTCCAGGTAGGGCCGGGGATCGCGGGTGAGGTAGTCGGCTTCGAACCGCACCGACAGCGGTTCGAGCAGCCGCATTCCGGCCCGGATGACCGGGTTGCTCGACGGCCCGTGCTCGGCCAGCACGAACCGCCCGCCCGGCTTGAGCACGCGGTAGGCCTCGCGTGCCGCGGCCAGCGGATCCGGGATGGTGCACATCGTGAACGTGGACAGCACCGTGTCGGCGACGCCGTCGGGAACGTCCAGGCGCTGCACGTCGCCCTGCCGCAAGTCGACCCGCTCGCCGAGGCCGGCCTGCGCCACCCGCCGCCGCGCCAGTTCCAGCATGGGCTCGGACAGCTCGATCCCGACGACCGTGGTGCCGGCGTCGTACAGCGGGAGGTTGAGCCCCGTGCCGACCGCCAGCTCCACCACGTGGCCGCGCGCCTGCTCGACGGCCCACTCCCGGCTGCCGGGGAACAGGCGGCGCTCCCAGGCCAGCATCTGGCTGTCGTACCGGTCCGCCAGCCGGTCGAAAACCCGGCGTACGTCGGCATTCGTGATAGCCCGCATCGAACGCCCCTTCGGAACGGAAGACTCCGCACATGGTGTCACGTGACGAGGCTCCGGGGCCATGGTCGCCCGGTGCCAGACTCCGGAGAGGTCAGTAGGCGACGGTGAAACGGGTCCGGTGGTGGCGCGGCCGTTCGGCCTCGTCCAGCAACGCCACCGCGAGGTCCTCCATCGAGATCCGGGACTCGCCCTCGGCGTCTACCACCAGCTCGTCACCGCCCACCCGGTAGCGGCCGGTCCGCTCGCCGGGGACGAGCAGGTCGGCCGGGCTCAGGTAGGCCCAGTCCACGATGGTGTTGGCCCGGCAGGCCGCCAGCTGCTCGACGCACGCCGTCGCGATCGGCTGCAGGAAGGACGGGTAGCCCGCCCGGTCCATCAGGCGGCCGCCGTCCTCGACGGTCAGGCTGCCCGCGCCGCCGACGAGCAGCAGACGTGTGCCGGTCTTGGCGCACGCGGCGAGCAGTGTGGTGGCGACCGTGACCAGCTGGCTCTCGTCGCCGGGCGCCGGGCAGGTCGCGGTGATCACCAAGTCCTGTCCGGCGGACAGCGCGATGACGTCGTTCACGTCGGTCGCGTCGCCGACCCGGGCACGTGCTTCGCCGGGCAGTCCGGCGAGCCGCACCGGATTGCGGGCCACGCCGGTCACCTCGTGTCCGCGGGACACGGCCTCGGCGACGACGCGTCTGCCCACGTTCCCGGTCGCCCCGAACACTGCGATGCGCATGCTGCTACTTCCTCTCGATTTGGGGGGTGCCGCGGGCGGTACCCTTGCCGTGTGCCGGATCATGTGGACCGTGTCCTGCAGCAGTGGGCCGACGCCCGCCCTGACCTGGACGTGACTCCGATGGCGGTCTTCGGCCGGCTGTCGAGGCTGACGCAGCTCGTCAACAACGAGCTGCGCCGCACGTTCGCCGAACACGACCTGGACCCCTCGTCGTTCGACGTCCTGGCCACCCTCCGCCGCGGCGGCCGGCAGGCCCCGGCCGAGCTGATGCGCTCCGCGATGATCACCTCGGGGGCGGTCACCCAGCGCCTCGACCGGCTGGAGGCGCGGGGCCTGGTGACGCGGACGCCCAGCGACATCGACGGCCGTGGTGTCCACGTCGATCTGACCGGCGCCGGTCGCGAGCTCATCGACCGGGCGCTGCCTGACCACGTGGACACCGAACGGCGCCTGCTCGCCGGGCTCACCCCCGACCAGCGGGAGATCCTGGCCGAGACCCTCAGGCAACTGCTGATGTCGCTGGACGACTAGCCGGACCCTAGACCCGCTTGACGCCCGACACCACCAGCGACGTCAGGACCACGAGCCCCGCCGCGACCCACAGCACACCGGTCACCGCGACCGCCCCGACGATGAGGCTGGCGAACAGCGCTCCCAGCGCGATCGCCAGGTTGAACATGCAGGTGTTGAGCCCGGTGGCGGCCTCGATGCCCTGCGGCGCCGCCTTGATGATCCAGGTCTGCACGCTCACCGGCAGGCCGCCGAACGCGAAACCCCACGCGATCAACAGGATCGACCCGGTGACCGCGTTGCCGCCGAGGAACGGGAACGCCGCAAGGATGATCGCGAGCGCGACGCTCACCACGACGATCGTGCCGCGGACGTTGCGGCCCGCCCACGAGCCGGCGATGAGGTTGCCGGCCATCCCCGCCACGCCGTACGCCAGCAGCAGCGGGCCGATGAAGGCCGCGCCGATCCCGGAGACGTCCTGCAGGATCGGGCTGACGAAGGTGAAGGCGCCGTAGTGCCCGGACACCAGCAGGAAGGTGGCGACGACACCGACCCGGACGGCGGGCGTGCGCAGCTGCTCGCCCAGTGTGCGCAGCCGGACGGGTTCGGTCGCCGGCATCTTCGGCAGCAGTACGGACAGCGCGATCACCAGCAGGAGCGCGACCGCGGCGACGGCGCCGAACGCGATGCGCCAGCCGGTGAGCTCGCCGACGAGCGTGCCGGCGGGGACGCCGAGGACGTTGGCGGCCATGGCGCCGAAGAAGATCAACGAGGTGGCCCTGGCGACGTGCGTCTCGGGGACCAGCCGGACGCCGAGACCCGCGGCGAGCGACCAAAACCCGCCGATGCTGACGCCCACGAACAGCCGGGCCACCATCAGCACGGCGTACGTGGGGGTCAGCGCGGACACGACGTTGGCCACCAGGGCCAGCAGGATCAGGCCGAGCAGGACCACCCGCCGGTCCAGCCCGCGGATCGCCACGGGGAGCAGCGGCGCGGTGACGGCGGCGACCAGGCCGGACACGGTCACCATCAGGCCGACCTCGCCGTCGGAGACGTGCAGGCCGTCGCCGATGGCCGTGAGCAGGCCCATGGGCAGGTTCTCGACGGTCACCACCAGGAAGGTCCCCAGCGCGACGGCGATCACCGCGATCCAGTTCTTCAGGGGGACGCGATCTGGCCTGTCGGTTCCGGCGGAGACGGACTCGATGACTGTCATCTGGTTCCTCCTGTGCGCGTGGGCCCGGTCCGGGCAGGCGAGATCGAGCGTCGTGCGTCGGTTGGGTCGAGCTGTCGTGCCGATCGGCCCCGGCGGCCGTGGATCAGCGGCAGGCGAGTTCGCTTAGCACTAAGAGACATTACCTTAGTGCTAAGAGATTGGCCAGACGGGTGGCCGTCCGGGTTCGAGGTGCGCGGGCCGATGGCGGCGCCCGGTGCCCGGGAGCCGCGCCGGCGAATGATCCGGGGAAAGCGCTTGCCTGTGGTGCATTCTCACCACCGCCGTTTCTCGCGCATGCTCGTCGGGGCACTCCGAAACGGAGGCTAGTTCCGCGTTTCCCGCCGGGTCAACGAGAACCGGACGCTACTCGGGACGGGCCGTTTCTCGATAGGGGTCGTAAGGGGTTGCCGGCCGTCTCTTCCGCGTCCCGCCCAGGGCCACCCGAAAAGTCCAAAGGTGTCACGGATCGTCCCGACATGCTGTGGGGCCGCTAGGGGTTGTGGGAGAAGCCCGCCGCCGCGAATTCTGAATGAGCCGCGCAGGCCGAAGTATTCGCGCCGTTGCGAATTCCATCTCTAAAGGCCGCACTGTCGCAGGCTGCTCAATGCCATGTTCGTGGCCGATTGCAATTCGTTTCCGACCGAGGCCGCTCAGGCCGGTTCGAAAGGCGGGTCAACATGCAGGGACTGATTCAGGTGGCAGGGGTCATCGACCAGGCCGAGGCGGATCTGATCCGCGAGGAGGGCGCTGACTGGCTGGGCTTCGCCCTGCGGTTGCCGGCGAAGAACGAGGACCTGTCCGAGGCGGACGCCGCGGCGATCGTCAAGGAGATCCAGCCGGAGCACAGGGGCGTCGTGATCACCTACCTGACCGACGCCGAGGAGATCAAGACCTTCTGCGAGGAGCTGGGCGTCACCGCGATCCAGCTGCACGGCGACGTGACGGGCGAGGAGCTGCGGAAGCTGCGGCGGATCGCCCCCGACCTGTACGTGCTCAAGAGCCTCGTGGTCAAGCAGGACAACCTCGACGAGCTGACCACGATCGTGGACGAGGCGGCCGAGTGGGTCGACATGTTCATCACCGACACCTTCAACCCGGCCACCGGTGCCAAGGGCGCCACCGGACTGCTGCACGACTGGTCGATCAGCGCGGAGCTGGTCCGGATCTCGCCCAAGCCGCTGATGCTCGCCGGCGGGCTGAACCCGGACAACGTCGCCGCCGCCATCACCGAGGTCCGTCCGGCCGCGGTCGACGCGCACACCGGCCTTGAGGACCCCGTCACCCGCCGCAAGGACCGGACGAAGGTGCGCAAGTTCGTCCAGGAGGCCCGAAGGGCCTTCGCCGAGCTGGAGCGGGGTGCGAAGGCATGACCATCATGGCGACGGAGGCAGCCGGCATCACGAACGACACCAGGAACGACACCAGGAACGACACCGTGCATCTGCTGCCGCAGACCCGGCAGCTGCGGGCGCTGCACACGATCATCCGCGATCGGAACTGCGACCTGGAGCGCTTCGTCACCACGTCGGGCCGGATCATCCGCCAGCTCGTCGAAACGGCCCTGGACCTCCTGCCCTTCGAGCCGTCCGGCGTGCAGACCCCGGTGGGGCAGACCTACCACGGCCTGCGGCCGGCCAAGCCGATCTGCGGGGTGCCCGTCGTGCGCGCCGGAGAGAGCATGGAGCACGAGCTGCGGGCGATGTCGCCGGGAGTGCGGATCGGCAAGATCCTCATCCAGCGGGACAAGGTCACGAAACTGCCGCGGCTGTACTACTCCGCGCTGCCCGCGGACATCGACCGGCACAGCGTGCTGCTGCTGGACCCGATGCTGGCCACCGGCGGGACCGCGCTGGCCGCCATCGAGGTGCTGCTCGCCCACGGGGTCGCGGAGGACGACATCGTCTTCGTCACCCTGCTGTCGGCGCCGGAGGGCATCGACGCGGTCCACGCGCGTCACCCGAACCTGCGGATCGTGACCTCGGCAATCGAGGAACGGCTGAACGAGAACGCCTACATGATCCCCGGAATCGGCGACTTCGGCGACCGCTACTTCGGCACGGACGTCCCGCGTTGACGCCTCCCCTCCCTGCGGGGAGGGGACTCCAACCGTCGCCGGCCAGATCTCTCTTTCCTGTTCCACCGGCGACAGCCCCGGGACGACAGGCTTCACGTCCCGTCGGCCCGGCGGGCCCGACCGGCCTGCGGCTCAGCCCAGGCCGGTCACCCCGCGGGTGAGCGCGGGAAACGGATGACGGCGTCCGAGAGCCGTGGCTTCCCAGTAACCCTTGTCCGTCCATCGCAGGGGGAGGAAATGATCACCACTCCAGTCGCTGAAGCGAGGCGGGAATCACCCGAGGACACCTGTCTTCCCGATCTGCTCGACGCACAGGCCCGGTCGCGCCCCGACGACACGGCGGTCGTCTGCGGAGAGCGGCGGCTGACCTTCCGCGAGCTCGCGGAGGGCGGCGCGGCCCTCGGCGGGCACCTGCGGGAGCTCGGCGTGGACCTCGACGAATGTGTGGGGCTCTTCGTGGAGCCGTCGATCGACCTCATGGTCGGCGTGTGGGGAATCCTGCGGGCCGGCGGCGCCTACCTGCCGCTGTCCCCCGAATACCCGGAAGAGCGCCTCCGCTACATGATCGAGGACGCCGGCGTGCGCGTCGTCGTCACCCAGGACGAGCTCGTGGACAGGCTGACCGGGCTGGCGCCCGCCGGGACGCGGATCGTCACCCTGAAGGACGCGGAAGGGTTCGCGGGGTCACCCGGAGGCGACCGCCACTCCGATCGCCACCCGGGCCTGCGCCCCGGCAACCTCGCGTACGTCATCTACACCTCCGGCAGCACCGGCAAGCCGAAGGGAGTGATGATCGAGCACCGCAGCATCGTCAGCCAGATGCGGTGGCTGCACGCCGGCTACGGGATCGACCAGGACAAGGTCATCGTGCAGAAGACGCCGATGAGCTTCGACGCGGCGCAGTGGGAGATCCTCGCGCCGGTCTGCGGCTCCGTGGTCGTCGTGGGCCCGCCCGGGGTCTACCGGGACGCCGAGCGGCTGATCGACGTCATCAGGACCCACGGGGTCACCACGCTGCAGTGCGTTCCGACGCTGCTGACGGCGCTGCTGGACACCGAGGAACTGCAGAGCTGCGCCTCGCTCACGCAGGTCTTCACCGGCGGCGAGGTCCTGTCCAAGGTGCTGGCGACGAGCTTCTTCGACAGCATGCCCGGGTGCGCGCTGATCAACCTGTACGGCCCCACCGAGTGCACGATCAACTCGTCGGCGTACACCGTGGACCCGGCGACCGTCGACGAGGGCCCGAACGCGATCTCGATCGGGGCGCCGGTCGACCACACCGACTACCACATCCTCGACCTGGCCGGGACGCCGGTTGCCGTCGGCGAGATCGGCGAGCTGTTCATCGGAGGCGTCCAGGTCGCCCGCGGCTACCTGCACAGGCCCGAGCTGACCGCCGAGCGGTTCGTCGGCAGTCCGCTCGGCGAGGGCAGGCTGTTCAAGACCGGCGACCTCGCGTACTGGAACGCCGACGGCACCGTCCAGTTCGTGGGCCGCGCGGACAACCAGGTCAAGCTGCGGGGGTTCCGGGTCGAGCTGGACGAGATCAAGCTGGCCATCGAGACCCACGAGTGGGTCAAGCACGCGGCGGTCATCGTCAAGGACGACCCGCGCACAGGGTTCCAGAACCTGATCGCCTGCGTGGAGCTGAATCCCAAGGAAGCGGCGCTGATGGACCAGGGCAACCACGGCGCCCACCACCAGTCCAAGACGAGCCGGCTCCAGGTCAGGGCGCAGCTGTCCAACGCCGGGGTCCGCGACGCCGCGGAGCTCGACGGCAGGCCGGTGATCGACCTGCCCGGCACGCAGGCGACCGCGCGGCAGCGCGGGCTGGCGTTCGCCCGCAAGACCTACCGGTTCTACGAGGGCGGGGAGGTCGGCCGGGGCGACATCCTGAAGCTGCTGGCCAGGAAGGCCGAGGGCGCGCACTCCCGCGGTCTCGACGCCGTCGGCCTGGAGGATCTCGGCGAGATCCTGCGCTACCTCGGTCCGCACCTCAGCGAGGAACGCCTGCTGCCGAAGTACGCCTACGCCTCGCCGGGGGCGCTGTACGCGACGCAGCTCTACCTGGAGATCGACGGGATCGGCGACCTCCGGCCGGGTTTCTACTACCACCACCCCGTGCATCACCGGCTCGTGCTGGTCGGGCCGGCCGCCGGGGGAGCGGAGCCTCGGGTGAGGCTGCACTTCGTCGGCAAGAAGCGGGCGATCGAACCGGTCTACAAGAACAACATCCGCGAGGTCCTGGAAATCGAGACCGGTCACATGGTCGGCCTGTTCGAGGAGGTGCTGCCCGACTACGGCCTGGACATCAGGCCGGTGGAGTACGCGCCGGCCACGAAGGACCACCTGGACTGCGCCGCCGAGGACTACTACCTCGGCACCTTCGAGCTGATCCCGTACGCGGGGCCGCGCCAGGACGAGGTCGACCTCTACGTCCAGTCGCATCCCGGAAAGATCGCCGACCTGCGGGCCGGCCAGTACGCCTACGAGAACGGGCGCCTGCGGCTGATCTCCGACGAGCTCATCCTCAAGAAACATGTCATCGCGATCAACCAGCAGGTCTACGACCGGTCAAGCCTCGGGATCTCGGTGGTCAGCAGGAACACCGAGGACTGGCTGCACTACATCGACCTGGGCCGCACGCTGCAGCACCTGTCGATGAACGACGTCAACATCGGGTTCATGTCGTCCGGATACAGCTCCAAGTCCGGCGACGACCTGCCCTCGGCCCGCCGGATCGACGGCATCCTCCGCTCCAACGGCCGGCCCACCGGCCCGTCCTACTTCTTCATCGGCGGCCGCGTGAGCGACGAGCAGCGGCTGAGCGAGGGGATGAAGGAGGACTCGGTCCACATGAAGGGACCGGCGGAGATGATCAGGGACGACCTGATCAACTTCCTGCCGGACTACATGATCCCGAACAAGGTCGTCGTGCTGGACCGGCTCCCGTTCACGGCGAACGGGAAGATCGACGTCAGAGGGCTGGCCGAGTCCGACGCGACGAACGTGGACAACGCCGACCGGCCGTACATCGCGCCGCGGACGACGACCGAGCGCCGGATCGCCGAGCTGTGGAAGAAGGCGATGAAGCGGGAGACCGTCTCGGTGGAGGACGACTTCTTCGCCTCCGGCGGCAACTCGCTCATCGCCGTCGGGCTGATCAACAAGATCAACCGGGAGTTCTGCGCCTCGCTGCCCCTCCAGGTGCTGTTCGAATGCCCCACGATCGACAAGCTCGCCCGGCGGGTCGACGGAACCGAGTCCGAGGCGTGCTCCCGGCTCGTGCCGCTGCAGCGGGAGGGCGCGGGCCGGCCCGTCTACTGCTGGCCCGGCCTCGGCGGCTACACGATGAACCTGCGCACGCTGGCCGCCAGGATGGGCACCACCCAGCCCTTCTACGGGGTCCAGGCGTACGGGATCAACCCCGAGGAGGTGCCGTACGCGACCATCGGCGAGATGGCGGCCGAGGACGTGAAGGCGATCCGGCGGCTGCAGCCGTCCGGCCCCTACACGCTGTGGGGATACTCGTTCGGCGCGCGCGTCGCGTTCGAAGCCGCCTACCAGCTGGAGCGGGCCGGTGAGCGGGTGGAGCACCTCTTCCTGATCGCACCGGGCTCGCCGAAGGTCCATCAGGAGGGCACGTCCGAGCACGAGCGCGAGGCCGGTTTCGGCAACAGGGCGTACGTGACGATCCTCTTCTCGGTCTTCGCCGGCACGATCACCGGGCCGCTGCTCGAACGGTGCCTGGCCGAGGCCGTGGACGAGGAGAGCTTCGCCGCCTTCATCCACCGCAACTTCCCCGACCTGGACATCGACCTCGTACGCCGGATCATGCGGGTGGTGGGGGAGACCTTCGAGTTCAGCTACACCTTCCGCGAGCTGGCCCGGCGGCGGATCCAGGCGCCGATCACCATCTTCAAGGCCAGGGGCGACGACTACTCGTTCCTGGAGAACAGCGGCGGCTACTCGGCGACGGCCCCCGTCGTCGCCGACCTGGAAGCCGATCACTACGGCCTGCTCAGGGAACCGGAGATCGACGAGCTGGTCGCAGCCATCAGGGATCGTCTCGGGACGCACAGTAAGGAGATCATCATGCCGCACGTCAGCATCAAGCACTTCCCGGTCCCCCTCACCGAGCAGCAGCACTCCGACCTGGTCGCCGCGGTGACCAAGGCGATGACGAGCGCCTTCGGCTGCGAGGAGGGCTCGGTGTCGATCATCCTGGAGCCGGTCGCGAAGGAGCAGTGGGACGAGAAGGTCTACATCCCGGAGATCCTCAACCAGAAGCACAAGCTGAACAAGCTGCCGAACTACGGCC
The DNA here is from genome assembly GCF_006874465.1 of Microbispora bryophytorum. Classification (GTDB taxonomy): domain Bacteria; phylum Actinomycetota; class Actinomycetes; order Streptosporangiales; family Streptosporangiaceae; genus Microbispora; species Microbispora bryophytorum. Next base: position 112,261 of record NZ_VIRL01000018.1, read on the forward strand.
CGGCTGCGAACTGAGGGGCGACGATGACCCGGGAGCATGGGCGCGTCCCGCTGGTTTACAGCGAGGAGGTCGCGGACGCACTCGCCGAGGGGCGGCCGGTGGTGGCGCTGGAGTCGAACGTCATCACCCACGGCCTGCCCTATCCGGACAACGCCGCGACCGCGCGGAAGGTCGAGGACGCGGTCCGGGCGGGCGGCGCGATCCCGGCCACGATCTGCGTCGAGGGCGGTCAGATCAAGGTCGGGATGACGGACGAGGACGTCGAGCGGTTCGCCTCGACGTCCGGCATCCCCAAGGTGAGCAGCCGGGACCTGCCGGTGGTCCTGGCCCAGGGCGGGCTCGGCGCGCTGACGGTGGCCAGCTCGGTGGTGGCGGCCGAGCTGGCCGGCATCCCGTTCTTCTCGTCGGCCGGCATCGGCGGCGTCCACCGGGGCGCGGAGAAGACGATGGACGTCTCCTCCGACCTGATCCAGTTCACCCGGTCGAAGGTGGCCGTCGTCTGCGCCGGGGCCAAGAGCATCCTCGACCTGAACCTGACGATGGAGTACCTGGAGACCCACTGCGTGCCGGTGGTGTCGTACCGGTCGGACGACTTCCCCGCGTTCTACTGCGTCTCCAGCGGCATCCGCAGCCCGCAGCGGCTGGACGACGAGCAGGTGATCGCGCGGGCGGTGGACAACCACTGGGCGCTCGGCAACAACAGCTCGTTCCTGATCACCACGCCGGTGCGGGAGGAGGACGCGATCGACGCGTCCGAGGTGGACGCGGCCATCACCGGCGCGATGGCCGCCGCCGAGCGGGACGGCGTTCGCGGCAACGCGATCACCAAGTATCTGATGCGCGCCGTGGACGCGGCCACCGAGGGCCGCTCGTCCAGGGCGAACATGTCCGTGCTCGTCAGCACGGCGGAGGTCGGGGGGCGTCTGGCCGCCGCCTATGCGCGGTATGTCAGGGAGACCGCCTGATCCGAGCGCTGCACCGCCCCGGAGCCCGTCCGCTCCGGGGCGGTTCGGCGTTCCGGGGAAGCCTTATCCCAGAATCCCGAAAAATCAAGGGATAGCGCCGGCGCGGGTTCGCGCGGTACAAACAAGCCACCGCGTGAGAGCGCTCTCTCGGCCGGGTACGCAGCGGAAAGGACGAACCGTATGACGATCCAGGCTCCTGGCTCTGGGAGTCCCCCGAGGCGGCGCTCCGGCCGCCGGTTGATCGGCCGGGCGTTCACGTTCGGTCTCGTGCTGACGACCGCCGTCATGACGGCGGGAACGACAGCCGCCACGGCCGCACCGCCCCCCGCCCATGGGAACCCCGGAAATCCCGGGAACCCCGGAAATCCCGGAAACCCCGACCTCGGGCCCGGCGTCACCGTCTTCGACCCCGGCATGCCGGTCGACCAGATCCAGGCCACCCTCGACGCGGCGCACACGGCGCAGGTCGACAACGAGATGGGCGCCGAGCGGCACTCCTACCTCTTCAAGCCCGGCACGTACGGCACCGCCGAGCACCCGCTGCAGATCAAGGTCGGCTACTACACCGAGATCGCCGGTCTCGGCGCCTCGCCCACCGACGTCGTCATCAACGGCAAGGTCGAGGTCTACAACCGCTGCCTGGAGAACGACGGCACCGGCAACTGCCTGGCGCTCGTCAACTTCTGGCGCACGCTGTCGAACCTGTCGATCGACATCGACGCCGCGGGCCAGGACGGCTGCCGCCAGACGGCGAACTTCTGGGCCGTCTCCCAGGCGGTCTCCATGCGCCGCCTCAACGTCACCGGCGGCACCCTGTCGCTGATGGACTACTGCACCGCCGGCCCGCAGTACGCGAGCGGGGGCTTCATCGCCGACTCCCGCCTGCCGTCCGTCACCAACGGTTCGCAGCAGCAGTGGCTGACCCGCAACACCGAGGTCGCCGGGTGGTCCAACGCCGTGTGGAACCAGGTCTTCTCGGGCGTCGTCGGCGCGCCGGACGAGTCCGGGTTCCCGAACCCGCCCTACACCACGGTGGAGAACACCCCCGTCAGCCGGGAGAAGCCCTACCTGTACGCCGACGCGCAGGGCAGGCTCAACGTCCGCGTGCCCGCCGCGAGGAAGAACACGCGCGGCGTCTCCTGGGCGGACGGCATGACGCCGGGCCGCACGGTGCCGCTGTCGGACTTCTACGTCGCGAAGCCGTCCGACTCGGTGCAGGCCATCAACAGCCAGCTCGCGCGGGGCAGGAATCTGCTGCTCACGCCCGGCGTGTACGACATCGCGCGGAGCATCGAGGTCAAGCGGCCGGACACGGTGGTGCTCGGTCTCGGGCACGCCACGCTCACCGCCGTAGGCGGCGCGATCCCGCTCGACGTCGCCGACGTCCCCGGCGTGGTCGTCGCGGGGGTCAGCGTGGACGCGGGTCTCCAGACGTCCCCCGTCCTGCTGCGGGTGGGCAAGGAGCACGGCGAGCACGGTCACCGGACCCCGGCGGACAACCCGACGACCCTGTCCGACGTGTACTTCCGGGTCGGCGGCCCGCACGTCGGCAAGACCGAGACCGCTCTCGAGGTCAACAGCGACAACGTGCTCATCGACCACACCTGGGTGTGGCGCGCCGACCACGGCGTCGAGGGCTTCACCGACACGCAGCGCTGGAACACCAACGTCGGTCGCTACGGCGTCATCGTCAACGGCGACCACGTGACGGCGACCGGCCTGTTCGTCGAGCACTTCCAGCGCTACAACACGGTCTGGAACGGCGAGGACGGCACGACGATCCTCTACCAGAACGAGCTGCCGTACGACCCGCCGACGCAGGCCGACTGGATGAACGGATCCGTGGAGGGCTACGCCGGCTACAAGGTCGGCGACCGCGTGAAGAGGCACAACCTCTACGGCGCGGGCGTCTACGTCTTCAACCGGAACAACCCGCAGATCCACACCGAGAACGGCTTCGAGGTGCCGCAGGCCCCGGGCGTGCGGCTGCACCACATCATGACGGTCAACCTCGACGCCGGGACGATCGACCACGTCGTCAACGGCGTCGGCGACGCGGCCGACACGACCAAGGTCGGCGCGCCGCAGTTCGTCACGGACTACCCGGCCGAGTAGTCACCCGCGTGCGCCGGGATCCCCGGATTCCGGCGCACGGCGGCGGTCGCCGCCGCGACGGCGGGCACCAGGATGACCGCCGCCGCGACGTTGACCGCGTGGAAGCCGCCGGCGGCGAGGATCGGCCCGGCCAGCGCGGCCGCGGCGGCGCCCGCGTAGTTCATGCCGGCATCGGTGGCGCCCTGCAGCGGCACCCGGACATGGTCGGCGGCGGTGCCCGCGAGCAGCGCGGACGCGGAGATCACCGACGCCGACCAGCCCAGGCCGAGGACGGTCAGCGCGAGCGCGGTGAGGGCGCTGCCCTCCGCGGCGGAGGCGGCCACGAACCCGAGCGCGACGGCCGTCGCGAGCATCAGCATCCCGGCACACGCCATGCGGACCGCGCCGAGCCGGTCGGTCAGCCAGCCGAAGACCGGGCTGAGGGCGTACATGCCGAGCACGTGCACGCTGATCACCACGCCCACCAGCTGCAGTGACATGCCGTGGTGCTGCATGTGCAGCGGCGTCATCACCATGACCATGACCATCATCGCGTGCGCCACCGCGACGAGCACGACCGCGAACCGCGCCGCCGGGTCGGCCGCCGCCCAGCGCAGCGCCGCCACCGCTCCCACCGTCCTGGTGGTCTTGTCCGCCTCGCCGGTGTCCGCCTGGTTGGCGACCGGCGCGGACGACCGTGCGCCGGGCCGGAGGAACACCGCCACCACCACACCCGCCAGGGCGAAGGACACGACCGACAGCACGTAGGGACCGGTGAGGCCGGGCAGCCCGAGCCACCGGCCGAACCGGTCGGCCACCTCGCTGAGGTTGGGCCCGGCCACGGACCCGATCGTGGTGGCCCAGATGACGATGGACATCGCCCTGGCCCGGGCGCCGGGAGCCGCGCCGTCCGCGGCGGCGTACCGTGACTGCAGGTTCACCGCCTGCCCGACGCCGAACAAGGCCAGCCCGGCCAGCAGCACGACGAGCTGTGCGACGACGGCGGCCCCGACGATCAACGCGCCGCCGAGCACGGCGATCGCGTACCCGAGGGCGAGTGAACGGCGCCGTCCGTGCCGGGCCGCGACGCCGGCCAGCGGCACCGCGGCGACCGCCGCGCCGAGCACGCTCGCGGCCTGTCCGAGCCCCGCGAGGGACGTGCCGCCGAACCGCTCCAGGAGCAGCCCGCCCACCGCGATGCCGGAGGCGACCGCGACGCCGCCGAGCAGGTTGCTGACGACGAGGGCGCCGACGATCCCACCGCGCTTCGCACTCCGCTCGGACAGCACAGCCGCAACCACCTTCGCGTCACGCCCGGTCCGGAGTGATCCGGAAAACGACACCTGATGATATGTCCGGCGTCAGGTGCTGCGTCTCCCTATTTGAAGCCGGGGCGTGCGGCCCTGATACAAGGGAGATACGGGCGCGCGGAGGGGGTCCGATGCCTGGTGACCGGTGGCAGTTCTGGGTGGACCGCGGCGGGACGTTCACCGACGTCGTCGCCCGGCGCCCGGACGGGCGGCTGGTGACGCGCAAGCTCCTGTCGGAGAACCCGGCCCGCTACCCCGACGCGGCGGTGGCGGGCATCCGCGCCCTGCTGGAGGTCCCCGCGGGCGAGCCGATCCCGGTCGAGCGGATCGAGTCGGTGCGGATGGGCACCACGGTCGCCACCAACGCACTGCTGGAGCGCCGGGGCGAGCGCACAGCGCTGGTGATCACCAAGGGGTTCGGCGACGCGCTGCGCATCGGCTACCAGAACCGCCCGCGCATCTTCGACCGGCGGATCGTGCTGCCGGAGATGCTGTACGAGCGTGTGGCCGAGGTGGACGAGCGGATCGCCGCCGACGGCACGGTGCTCCGGCCGCCCGACCTCGAAGGGCTCGCGCCGCGGCTGCGGCGGCTGCGCGAGGACGGCGTCCGGGCGGTCGCGGTGGTCTGCCTGCACAGCCACCTGCACCCGGCGCACGAACGGGCGATCGGGAGCCTGGCCAGGCGCACGGGCTTCACGCAGGTGTCCTGCTCCAGCGAGGTCAGCCCGCTGATGAAGCTGGTGCCGCGCGCGGACACCACCGTGGCCGACGCCTACCTCTCTCCCGTCCTGCGCCGGTACGTCGAGGCGGTGGCCGGGCAACTGCCCGGCGTACGGCTGATGTTCATGCAGTCGAACGGCGGGCTGGCGGAGGCCGGGCGCTTCCGCGGCAAGGACGCGGTCCTGTCCGGCCCGGCCGGCGGCATCGTCGGCATGGCGCGCATGTCCCGGCTGGCCGGTCTCGACAAGGTGATCGGCTTCGACATGGGCGGCACCTCGACCGACGTGTCCCACTACGCGGGCGCGTACGAGCGGGTGGTCCAGACCCAGGTGGCCGGCGTACGGCTGTCCGCGCCGATGATCGCCGTCCACACGGTGGCGGCGGGCGGCGGGTCCGTCCTGCGTTTCGACGGCGGGCGATACCGGGTCGGCCCGGACTCCGCGGGCGCCGACCCCGGCCCGGCCTGTTACCGCAACGGCGGCCCGCTGTGCCTCACGGACGCCAACGTGATGCTCGGCCGCATCCAGCCCGGCCACTTTCCCGAGGTCTTCGGCCCGGACGGCGACCTGCCGCTGGACGCGGACGAGGTGCGGCGGCGGTTCGCGGAGACGGCCGCGGACATCCGCGGGCGCACCGGCGACCAGCGCGGTCCCGAGCAGGTCGCCGAGGGCTACCTGCGGGTCGCGGTCGAGAACATCGCGAACGCGATCAAGCAGATCTCCGTGCGGAAGGGCCGTGACGTCACCGAATACGCCCTCACCACGTTCGGCGGGGCCGGAGGGCAGCACGCCTGCGCGGTGGCCGACGCGCTCGGCGTCCGCACCGTGCTGGTGCCGCCGATGGCGGGCGTGCTGTCCGCGCTGGGCATCGGGCTGGCCGACACGACCGTGCTGCGGGAGCAGTCGGTCGAGGCCCGGCTGGAGCCCGCCACGACGCGGCGCCTGACCGGCCTCGCCGACTCCCTGGAGGCGGCGGCCCGCCGCGCCCTGCTGGACGAGGGGGTAGCAGACAGGCGAATCCGGGTGACCCGGCGGGTGCGGCTGCGTTACGACGGCACCGACACGTCGCTGCAGGTGGACCTGGCCGCGACGGACGCGATGGTGACGGCGTTCGAGGCCGCCCACCTGCGGACGTACTCCTTCCTCATGGACCGGCCGCTGGTCGCGGAGGCGGTCTCCGTCGAGGCGGTGGGCCTGACCGAGCAGCCCGACCTCTCCGGCCTCGCCTCCGGATCCGCCGGCGAGGCGCGGACGGCGACCGGCGTGCGGATGCACACCGTGCAAATGAACACCGTGCGGATGTACACCGGCGGCGCGTGGCGCGAGGTGCCGCTCTACCGGCGGGAACGGCTGCGTCCCGGCGACACGCTCGGCGGCCCGGCGATCGTGGCCGAGGCCGACGCGACCACCGTCGTCGACGACGGCTGGCGGGCCGGGGTGACCGCGTACGGGCACCTGCTCCTGGAACGGGTGCGGGAACGTCCCCGGGCCGCCGGCGTGATCACCGAGGCCGATCCCGTGCTGCTGGAGGTCTTCAACAACCTCTTCATGTCCGTCGCCGAACAGATGGGCGCCCGGCTGGAGGCCACCGCGCAGTCGGTGAACATCCGGGAGCGGCTCGACTTCTCCTGCGCGCTGTTCGACTCCGGCGGCGATCTCGTCGCCAACGCGCCGCACATCCCGGTGCACCTCGGGTCGATGGGCGCGAGCGTCAAGGAGGTGATCCGCCGCCGGGGCGACGGGATGCGGCCCGGCGACGTGTACGCGATCAACGACCCCTACCACGGCGGCACCCACCTGCCGGACATCACGGTCGTCACGCCCGTCTTCGACGGCACGGGCCGGGAGATCCTGTTCTTCGTGGCCTCGCGCGGGCACCACGCGGAGATCGGCGGGCTGACGCCCGGTTCGATGCCCGCGGGGAGCCGGAGCGTACGGGAGGAGGGCGTGCTGTTCGACTGCCGGCTGCTGGCGGACCGTGACGGCCTGCGCGAGAAGGAGACGCTGCGGCTGCTCACCGAGGGGCCGTACCCGTCCAGGGACCCCGCGACCAACCTGGCCGACCTGCGCGCGCAGATCGCCGCGAACGTCAAGGGCGTCGAGGAGGCCGGCGCGATGATCGGTCACTTCGGCCTCGACGTCGTGCGGGCCTACATGCGGCACGTGCAGGACAACGCCGAGAGCGCGGTCCGCGCGGTGATCGACACACTCGGCGAGGGCCGCTACCGCTACGAGATGGACTCCGGCGCCGTGATCTCGGTGGGCGTCTCGGCGGACCGCGCCCGCCGCACCGCGACGATCGACTTCACCGGCACCTCGCCCCAGCTCGGCACCAACCTCAACGCGCCGTCCGCCGTGGTCACCGCCGCCGTGCTGTACGTCTTCCGCACGCTGGTGGCCGACGAGATCCCGCTTAACGACGGCTGCCTGCGGCCCCTGCGCATCGTCGTGCCGGAGGGGTCGATGCTGGCCCCGGCGTACCCCGCGGCCGTGGTGGCCGGCAACGTCGAGACCTCGCAGGCGATCACCGGCGCGATCTACGCCGCGCTGGGCGTGCAGGCCGAGGGGTCGGGGACGATGAACAACGTCAGCTTCGGCGACGAACGGCGGCAGTACTACGAGACCGTCGCCTCGGGGTCCGGCGCGGGAGACGGCTTCGACGGGGCGGCGGCGGTGCAGACCCACATGACGAACTCCCGGCTGACCGACCCCGAGGTGCTGGAATGGCGGTTCCCCGTGCTGCTTGAGGAGTTCGCCGTCCGGCGCGGCAGCGGAGGAGCCGGACGATGGCGCGGCGGGGACGGGGCCGTGCGCCGCATCCGGTTCCGTGCGCCGATGACGGTCAGCGTGCTGTCCGGCCACCGCCGGGTGCCGCCGTACGGCATGGCCGGCGGCGCCCCCGGCGCGCTGGGCGTCAACCGGGTGCGGCGCGCGGACGGAAGCGTCGTCCACCTGGCGGGATGCGACTCGGTCGAGGTCGAGCCGGGCGACGTGCTGGAGATCGAGACGCCCGGCGGCGGGGGATACGGGCCCCCGGAGGGCGGCCACTCCTGACGCGCTCCCTCGATGTGGGCTCCGCCCTCCTCGGCCTTCGCGGCGAGGAGGGCGGGCTTCCAGCGGATTCGCCGTTACCACACCGGGCGGCTTTTTCTGGCGATGAGCCGCGGGGTTCGCGCCTGACGCGGCAGGCGCTTGCTCAGGAGTCTTTCATCCGGCCCGCACGGCCGGGTGCAAGGCGGTTCCATGACCGCTCCAAGAATCGCCGGTCACAGCGTCAGCCGACCGTGCCGTTCAGGCGGAACACGGTGGGAGAGGGGTGGCCCGACCGCCGAGGGTCGAATGAAAGGCGTCTGCAATTGCGCAAACAGACAGAAGCCGATACCAACTCGGCGAGCGCCCTGACAGCGTGCGGTCCGAGTTCTATCCTTGACGGCGTCACTGACAAGATTCTCGCGATTGCGGGAGAAGAAGTGCCCAAGACCACGCGTACGCCGCTAAGGGAGAAAGCGCGAAGCGAGGGCGCGCGAGTGGACGGGCTTCGTGATCCGGATGTCGAGACCTTCGTCGGCGCGATGGGGACGCGCATGCGCGCGGACGCCGAGACGGTCGGAGTCGGCCTCCGGACCCTGGAGATCCAGGTAAGACTGCACCTGCCCCGGTTGAGCAGGCCGGCCGTCGCCGGCTGGTCTCCGGACAAGGTGTACGAGGAGATACGGCTGCAGGCCGTCGTCCGGGCGGCCCAGGTGCGCCAGTCCGCGGAGGACGCCGCCCACCAAGCCCACGCCTCCGTCCTCCTCAACGTGAACAAGGCGCACCGGGATCTGAGCCTGTCGTTCGGCGACGGCTACCGCACCCGCCTGCGCTTCGCCGAGGTCAGGCCGAGCATCGGCCATCTGGTCCAGTCGAGGCTGCACTACCTGCACAGTGAGAGGGCCGACACCGTCCTCCAGTTCGGGCTCTTCCTGCCGGGCGCGACGATGCCGATCACGTACGCCGCCTTCTCCCGATGCGACCGTCAGTACGTCATGGACGCGCTCACCGGGCACGGGCTGGATGTGAATCCGGACCGGATAATGGTCCTGACAAGAATGCACGGGCTGGCGGGAATTCCGGCGAATCTCATGAGCCTGACGATCGCCCGTGCGGTCCGGGAGATCAGGGCGGTAAACGCCGGGGATTATGTCATCACGGCATACAATCCCATGCTCGGTTTCGGCGGCACCTCGTTTCTCGCGTCGGGATTCCGGCCGATCGCCCTGTCACCCGTGGCGTACCGCTACGACGACAAAGGCCTTTTCCAGACCCGCCGGATAGCCGGGGCGTCGGTGCCGCAACTCCTGGACACGCCGGACAACGTGCTCATGGTCCTCGGGGCCACCTCGGCCGCGAAGCGGAGCGTCGCCGGGATCGAGAGCCTGATCAGGGTGCCGCGCCGCACCCACTCGGGCGGCGGCCACGTGAGGCCCGTCCCGGCCGACTTCACCTCGCCGCAGTGGACCGAGCGCCTGCTCGGCTACCGCCGCCTGCTGGAGTCCTGTTGGTCGGACCGCACGGTCCATCCGCGCTATCAGGAGCCGCCGGTCGCCGCGGGCGACCCCCGGGGCCAGTGCGGGGTCACCTCCGTCTGGCTCGCCCGCAGGCTCCGCGCCGACCTGCTGCTCGAACCCGTCTACTGCTACGGGCGGCTGCGGGTCGGCCGCGACGACGCCGAGGACGTGAGCCACCACTGCTGGGTCGAGATCGGCCCGGCCGACGATCCGCGGCGGTTCGTCATCGACCTGACCGGCGACCAGTCGGACGCCGTCCGCGAGCCGATCATCCTGGGCGAGCACCGGGCGCTGGCGGACCGGGGGCTGCGATACGAGACCGCGGCCAGCCTGCGCCTCGACGAACTGCCGAAGGACCGGGTGTGGCCGCGCTTCCTCGCGCTCGACGACCGCCTGCGCGACCTGGAAGAGCCCCGGAGGCAGCCATGAGCACGGGCATGAGCGCGGGCATGAGCACGGGCATGAGCACGGGTATGACCGGGGTCCGGCCCTCGGTGCTGCTGCTGTCGTCCGACAGCAGGCGGCGGTACGCGGAGGACGTCCTGAGGGCGCTGGCCCTGCCCAGAGGGGCGATCATCCAGTTCCGGTACGAGACCGACTACGTGGCGGGCGCCCTGCAACAGGCGATCGCGAACGGCTCCGCCGTCGGCAGGCGGTGCCTCGTGGCCTTCCTCGCGGACCGGGAGTCGCCCGAGACCGAGCCGTTCGTCGTGCCCGTGCGCTTCGCCACGGTGGTGGCGACCGCCTGCGTGGCCGACATGGCCGTGTTCCGGCTCAGGGTGGACGACTACGCGAACCTGGAGGACTTCCCGCTGGCCGAGGCGGACATCAGGGCCAGGGGCGGCTGGTTCGTGGACAGGCTCGCGGAGGCCAACGGCGGGCGGTGGTATCCGGCCACCACCCGCTTCCCCGACCTCCACCTGCACGAGCGGCCGGGTGACGACCCCGTCGCGTGGCTCGGGGTGGCCCGCCGGCTCGCCCGGCATCCCACCTACAGGTCCTCCTACTTCGTCCGCACCGAGGAACCGCTGCTGGGCGGGGACAGGACGGGCGGGCTCGACGACGAGGGCCGGCTGCACCTGAGCGACGGCGACTCGGTGAGGATGCGGGTCAGCTTCTACTCCGACGGTTACACGCCCACCGCGAAGCGGCTCGTCTGCACGACCGACGGCACCTTCCTCAAGATCGCGTCCGACGACTCCTACGACGTGGCGTCGCGATATGACACCGTGGAGTTCTGGCTGCGGCCCGAGATGCTGGGCTTCGACGCGCTCGCGCGGGTCGGGATCACGCTGGCGGCCGACACCCGGGCGGACCCGCTGCCGGGAGGCGACTCACTGACGACGAGCGCCGGGTTTCCCGTGGTCGTGCGCCGCTCGCGGTCGCGCCTGTTCACGCGGGTGTCGGCCGGCGCGGCCGGAGCCGTCCTCGTCGCCCTGCCCGCCGTGCTCGGGCCGGGAGCCGACCTGCCCGTGAGGGTGCTGTGCGCCGTCTGCGGGGCGACCCTGCTCGCCGTCGCGAACATCGTCATCTCCCACGCCAGGTGACACCCCACCGGAGAACAGGTGCGGGCGCCGCGCGAACTCCCGGCACAGCTCGTCGAACAACGGCAGCAGTGCCGGGCAGCTCAGGCGTATCTTCCGCCTGGCCGTGATCTCGGTGTGCTTGTACGCCGCCCAGGTCGGCCGCAGCGGGTGATGGCCGGCCAGCAGCACGTTGACGTGGGGGAGCAGCTTGTCCAGGGCGTAGACGAACCTGCTCTCCGCGTCGTGCTGCGCCTTGTAGCCGTACAGGTCCTCCACCAGCCAGGGGAACGTCCCGCCGAAGTCACGGGTGATGATCTCCCGTGCCTCCTCCTCACGTACGGCCTTCTTCTCCCGTTCCGCCGGGTCGGCGTAGACCGAGACGTCCCCCGCGTGGACCTCCGGCAGGTCGTGGACCAGCGCGTACCTGGCGATCCTGCCCGGGTCCAGGGCCGGGTCGATCAGCGGGGCGAGGCATACCGCGACCAGGCCCAGGGCGAAGGAGTGCTCCGCGTCGTTCTCGCGCCGGGTGACGTCCTGCGGCACCACCGAGGACCGTTCGATCGCGCACGGCGGGAAGACCAGTTCGCGCATGAGGGTCAGCAAAGTGTTCGCGCCGACCGGGGAGCCGGTGTTTTCCGCGTCGTCCCTCGCCATCGGGCCGCCCTCGCATTTCGCCCGTACGCGGCCACGGCGTTTCGCGCACGGCCTGATTCCCAGCGTAGCCGACCATTCATCGGCGCCGTGAGAAGTGTTTCCCGTGTGAATGGCGGCGGAAGGCGAATACCTGTTCGGTAATCGGCATTTCCGCATTTCAGGCCGCATAGTCCCTGAGTGTTATCGAGGTGGCCGCCTTGGTGCTCAGCTTGTCGAGCACGCGCATCAGCGGCCCGGCCGTGAGCACCCGGTAAGTCAGATCGCGCCGCCGGATCGCGCCCCGCGTCACCGGGGCGAGGAAGGAGCCCGCGTTGCCCGCGACCCGCTGGCACGCCTTGGCGAACCCTTTGATCAGTCGCTCGTACTCGGCGAACGCGACGCGGTGGTCGCCCCGGGCGGCGGCGAGCTCGCCCGCCAGCACGTACGCGGCCACGACGGCCATGCCGGCCCCCATGCCGCCGCAGGTGGCGCCATAGCCGGCGTCGCCGAGCAGCGCGATCCGCCCGGTCGTGTAGTGGTCCATGCGGACGATGCTGATCGAGTCGAAGTAGAAGTCGGACGCGTCCGGGACGGCCTCGATCAGCCGGGGGACCTCCCAGCCCGCCCCCGCGTACGCATCCATGACGATCCTCTTCTGCCGCGCCACGTCGCGGTGGTCGAACTCCAGCCCTGGGGCGTGGAAGACGCACATCACCCCGGCGGTCGCCCCGTCCCTGGCGCCCGAGACCCCCACCCCGCGGCCGGGCTCGTTGTAGAGCACCGTGTCGCGGCCGAGCCCCAGGTGGTCGGGGGCGCTGTAGATCGCGACGTGGTGGCCGGACGGCCGCACGAACCGCGACTCGGGGCCGAAGGCCAGCCGCCGCACGTTCGAGTGCAGGCCGTCCGCGCCGACCACGAGGTCGAACGTCCGGGGCGCTCCGCGCTCGAAGGTCACCTCCACGCCATCCGGGGTCTCGGTCATGGACGCGATGGAGTCGCCGAAGACGTACTCCACGTCGTCCCTGGTCCGGTCGTACAGCACCCGGGCGAGGTCGCCGCGCAGGATCTCCACCTCGCCGCCGGCGAACTCCACGGGCAGCCCGACGACCTGGTCGCCGCGCGCGTCGACCACCCGCCACGGGCCGGGGTCGGTGCGCAGGCGGCGGATCTCGTCCAGGACGCCCATCTGCCGCAGCACGCTCATGTGCACCGCCCCCCGGAAGTCGACCGCCTGGCCGCCCTCGCGCAGGGCGGGGGCCCGCTCGACCACGGTGGGGGCGAAGCCGTGCCGGCGCAGCCAGTAGGCGAGGGCGGGGCCGGCGATGCTCGCGCCGGAGATCAGAACCGATCGGGTCGTCATGTCGCGCTCCTGTGATCCGAGGCCGCGCTGGTGCGCGGCCATGGGAGGAGCGTCACCCCCGGCGCTGACGGGCCGCCCACCGGCGGCTGACCGGACCTTACGACCCCCTGACCTGATCACATGTTGATCATGTGTCCGGCCAGGCCGTGGATCGCCTCCTTCACCGCCTCGCCCAGGGTCGGGTGGGCGTGGACGTTGCGCGCCACCTCGTGCACGGTGAGGTCCCACTGCTGGGCCAGGGTCAGCTCGGGCAGCAACTCGGTCACCTCGGGCCCGATGAGGTGGGCGCCGAGGATCTCGCCGTGCTTCGCGTCGCTGAGGACCTTGACGAACCCGTTCGGGTCGCCCAGGCCGTGCGCCTTGCCGTTGGCCGTGAAGGGGAACTTGACCACCTTCACGTCGAAGCCCTGCTCACGCGCCTGGGCCTCGGTGTAGCCGAAGCTCGCGATCTGCGGCTGGCAGTAGGTGGCCCGGGGGATCATCACGTAGTCGAGCTCCATCGTCTCCGCGTCCGCGATCGTCTCGGCGGCGATGATGCCCATCGACTCGGCGGCGTGCGCCAGCATGAGCTTCGCGGTGACGTCCCCGATGGCGAAGATGTGCGGCACGTTCGTGCGGCAGCGGCCGTCCACGGCGATCGCGCCGCGCTCGGTCAGCCGTACGCCGGTGCGCTCCAGGCCGTATCCCTCGACACGCGGCTGGAAGCCGATGGCCTGCAGCACCTTGCCGGCCTCCAGCACGGAGGTCTCGCCGTTCCTGGAGACCGTGACCCGCACCTTGTCGCCGCTGTCGTCGATCGACTCGACCCGGGTGGAGGTCAGCACCTCGATGCCCAGCCGCCGGTAGCGCCGCGCCAGCTCCGCCGAGACCTCCTGGTCCTCCAGCGGGACCATCCGGTCGAGGAACTCGACGATCGTGACCTTCACGCCGTAGTTGTGCAGGACGTACGCGAACTCGACGCCGATCGCCCCGGCACCGGCGATGATCACGCTGTCCGGCAGCGCCTCGCTGAGGATCTGCTCCTCGTACGTCACCACGCGCTCGGACAGGGACGTCCCCGGCAGCAGGCGGGTCGTCGCCCCGGCGGCGATGATGCAGTGGTCGAACGTCACCGTGCGCACCGAGCCGTCGGCGCCGCGCACCTCCAGGGAGTCCGGGCCGGTGAAGGTGCCGCGGCCGTCGTACTCCGCGATGCCGTTCTTCTTCATCAGGTAGTGGACGCCCTTGACGCGCCCGTCCGCCACCTGGCGGCTGCGGCGGAAGGCCGCGCCGTAGTCGAGCGTGATGGGGCCGTCCGCCTGGATGCCGAACGTCTTGGTCTCGTTCGTCAGGATGTGGGCGAGTTCGGCGTTGCGCAGCAGCGCCTTGGAGGGAATGCAGCCGACGTTGAGGCAGACACCGCCCCAGTAACGCTCCTCGACGACCGCTGTGCTGAGCCCGAGCTGGGCCGAACGGACCGCGGCGGTGTAGCCGCCGGGCCCGGCGCCGAGGACCACGACATCGTAATGATCGGTCATGGACGGACCCTACGCCGTCGCGCGCATCCGTCTCCGGGGAGGGGGTGCGGAGGATGGACCGGACCGCGGCGGGTAGGGGCTGCCTACGTCGTCAGAGGGAGGAGTGACGGATCATGACCGAGTTCGAACGGTCCCGCAGGATGCCCGCGCCGGCCGACCAGGTGTTCCGCCAGGCGTGCGACGTCGGCAAACTCGACCTATGGATGCCCCGTGAGCTGCACGTACACGCGGAGGAGCCGCCCGCGGTCACCGTCCACGAGGACGAGACGGGACAGGACGAACGCGCGCTGCTGCGGGCCGAGCAGGACCAGCTGCGGATGGAGTGGGGCACGCGCGATGTGGACCGGTACGCCGGATGGCTGCAGGTCGCCGGCATCGACGACGACAGCAGCGATGTGACGGTCCACCTGTCCTTCTTCGACGAGCGGCACGCGCCCCCGGCCGAGGCGGTGGAGCAGGCGCTGAACGACAGCCTCGAACGGCTGGCCGAGCAGGTGCGTCAGGCGGCCTGATCGGCTGCCCGCGCTACTCGGCTACTCGGCTACTCGGCCTGCCCGTCGGGGTCCGGGCCGGCGGATGGGGCGGTCGGCAGGGGCGGTGCGGTCGGCAGGAGCGGTGTGGTCGGCAGGGGCGGGGCGAACGCGGAGGCCCGTGCGCCCGCCAGGCCGAGCACCTGACGTATCCACGCCTCCAGGCCCGTCGGGTCCGGCGGGGTCAGTCGGTCCTGCCCGCTCTGCCCGCCCTGCCCGCCCTGCTCTCCGCGCCCCCGCCCGGGAGCCGCCGCGGTCACGCCGTCACCGCAGAAGGGCGGGGGCCAGCAGCCGCAGGTGCTCGATCTGCGTGCCGACGGAGTCGGCCAGAGGCTGGACGCACACGTGGTCGGCCCCGGCGTCGTGGTGGGCGCGTACCCGCTCGGCGATCGTCTCCGGCTCGCCCCAGACCACGATCGCGTCGATGAGCCGGTCGCTGCCGCCGCCCGCGAGGTCGTCGTCGGAGAAGCCGAGCTCGCGCAGGTTGTTGGTGTAGTTCGGCAGGGAGAGGTACAGGGCGGCGTACTCGCGGGCGATCTCGCGTGCGCGGTCCGCGTCCGTCTCGACCACCACGGCCTGCTCGGGGGCGAGGACCGGGTCCGGTCCGAGGATCTCGCGGGCCTTCGCGGTGTGCTCGGGCGGCACGAAGTAGGTGTGGGCGCCCTGGGTGCGCCGCGCGGCGAGTTCGAGCATCCGGCGCCGGAGCGCCGCGAGCATCCGGGGCGGCGTCTGCGCCTGCGGCAGCTCGATCGACGCCTGGTCCATCGCGTCGAGATAGTCGCGCATGTAGGCGAGCGGTGCGGAGTAGTCGTGGCCGCGAGGGACGACCAGGGGCTTGTGGCTGACGCCGAGGCCGAGCACGAACCGCTGGTCCCACGCCTCGGCGAGGGTCGCGGCGCCGTTGGCGGCGGCGACGGGGTCGCGGCCGTAGGCGTTGGCGATGCCCGTGGCCACGTGCAGCCGCCTGGTGGCCGACAGCAGCAGCGCGGCGTGCGTGAACGCCTCGCGTCCGGTCGGGATCTCACCGATCCACAGCGCCGGGTATCCGAGCGCCTCGATCTCCGCCGCGGCCTTCCTGGCCTCTGCCGCCGGGGTCGCCGCCAGAGAGGACAGCCACACTCCGGTACGGCCGAGGCCACGCCTCAGCTGGGACGGTTCCGCGGTGGGCGGTTGCGTGCGCTCGGCCATCCGGACGCTCCTTGTCTGTCACGGTCTGTCACGGTCTGTCACGCGAGATCGGGCGGTAGGGGCGGTCCGCCAGGGAGGCCGCCCCGCGGGGCCGGACGGCCGCGTCGTGCGGGCGTCGCAGCATCAGCATCGCATCGCACGCGCCGGTGACCTCGGCACCTCCCTGCGATCGCTTCACGTGTCGGGGCGCACCGCCGTGCCCGTACGGCTTACCCCGATTTCCCCGAATTCAGCGGTTCATCCGCATCGATCGCTGATTCACCCCGAGGGCGGCGAGAGATCCATGAGGCGCAACCCACGAAACCGCAAAGGCCTGTCCTGGATCTTCCCGTCCGGGCGGCGGGGCCGCCGTCGCCGCGTGTCTCCTGGGAGCCGACTCGCTCACTTCCCAGGAGGCCGAACATGAGGAAACTGCTGTATGCCGGCGCGGTCGCGATCAGCCTGCTGGCCGCCGGATGCGGCGGTGCCGGCGACGACGCCAGCCGCGTCGCCAACGACCAGCTCAACGAGTCGCAGACGCCCGAGCCCTCCGAGTACCCCTCGGGGACGACGCCGTCCGCCACCGGATCCGCGTCGCCGACATCTCCCGTCCAGGCGTCCCCCACGGGGCCCGCGCGCATCGACGCGGCGCCCACCTCGCTCGGCAGCGTGCTGGTCGGCGTGGAGGGCCGCACGGTGTATCTGTTCACCAAGGACAAGGGCGGCGCGTCCGCCTGCACCCAGGCGTGCGCCGCCGCGTGGCCGCCCGTGCTGACCGTCGGCGCACCCCAGGCGGGTACGGGCGTGCGCCCGAACCTGCTCGGGACGCTCCACCGGGAGGACGGCACCACGCAGGTGACCTACAACAAGCACCCGCTCTACTACTACATCAAGGACCAGAAGGCGGGCGACGTGCTCGGCCAGGACCTGAAGGACTTCGGCGCCGAGTGGTACGCCGTCACTCCCGAGGGCAAGAAGGCCAAGCGCTAGTCCGGAGCACGGCCATGCTGCGCGGCAGCCGGGCGAGCAGAGCCGACAACTGCTCGCGCTCGTCCGGCGTTCCGTTTCCGATCCGCCTTCCCCGCAGGAGGGCGGATTTCTCATGTCCTCTCCGGCTCTGCCGGCCAACCCTTCCGGCAACCCTGGGGATCACCTGGCTACCACTGCTCGGAGCCCACTAGGCTTAGGGGCACTCCGCCCTGTGTCCGCGGCCGCTTCATCATTGAAAGTGGGCTCGCGATGGCATCGGACGCGCCGTCTGTTCTCGAGAACATCCTCACCGGCATGGCCGACCTCGCCGGGGTCGACGGCGCCGCGTTGATGCTGCTCGACGGCCAGGACCGCCTCCGCGCGATCGGGGCGACCGACGACGACGGCGTACTGCTGGAGTCCGCCCAGGAGTCCGTGGGCGACGGGCCCGCCATCGAGAGCGCCGCCAGCGGCGGCCTCGTCGCGATTCCCGATCTGCACGCCGCGAGGCCCGTGGGGTTCCCGAACGTGGCCGTCCACGCCCCGCCGGTCCGGGCCGTCCTCTCCGTACCGCTCATCGAGGATCGCGAGCTCATCGGCGTCCTCGACTTCTACGCCCGTGACGGGCGCGTCTGGGACCGAACGGAGGCGGAGGCCGGAGCACGCCTCGGCGAGCTGATGGTCATCGTTCTCCAGGTCCTGGCAGAGATCAGGACTGATCGGGCCCCCTCCGGGCAGTTGTGATGGCCGAATCGGCACCTCTCCCCCAGGCCACGGCGGTGCGAGGTGAGGTTCACGAGAGGATACGGAATGACCCATATCGATCCTGAGGCTCTTGTCGCCAGCCTGCGACGTCTGCAGAAGGACAGGGCGGCGACCGGGATCGTGCACCACCTTGAGCGCATCGTCCAAGTGGTCGACCGGCTTTTCGGATACTCCGGCGCCGGTCTGATGTTCGCCGAGGAGGACCGCACACTTCGCTACCTCTTCGCTACCGACGAGCGTGGCCGCAGCCTCGAGCGCGCTCAGGCGGTGACGGGCCAGGGCCCCTGTGTGGCGGCGTACGCGGGCGACACCGCGGTGACGACGGCCGACGTGCGGGCCGACCGGCGGTGGCCGGCCCTGCGTGAGCTGCTGCACCCCGAGGTGCGCGGGGTGGCGGGAGTGCCGATCCGGCTCGGCGGCGTGCCCGTGGGCACTCTCAACGTCTACCAGGACGCGCCGCACGAGTGGCAGGAGAGCGACGCCCAGGCCCTCCACGCGTACGCCCACGTGATCGAGCAGGTCCTCGTGGCGTCGATGGAGGCGGACGAGAAGGCGGTGCTCGCCGACCAGCTCCAGTACGCCCTGGACTACCGGGTCGTGATCGAGCGGGCCATCGGTTATCTCATGGGCAAGCACGATCTGACGGCCTCGCAGGCGTTCACCGGGCTGCGCAAGCAGGCCAGGGACAGTAGACGGAAGGTGTCCGAGCTCGCGGCGGAACTACTGGGCGAGCAGGGCCAGAGGAATGTTGCGAATCCAGACCACGTCGTCTGAGGCCGGCATCCGGATGGCAGTGAACGGCGACCTCGACGTGTCGGGGGTGCCGGAGTTCCATGCCTGCCTGCGACAGGTGCTGGGGACCTACCGGCCCGGAAACGTCGAGGTCGGCCTCGCCGGGGTCGGCTTCCTCGACTGCGCGGGCGCGCGGAGCCTCCTGTGGGCCGACGCGCGCGTGCGGGAGTGGGGCGGCGGCGTGACCTTCGTCCGCCCCGCCCCGCAGGTGCTGCGGCTGCTGCGGCTGCTGGGCTTCGACTCCGCGCTGTCCATCCGTACGGCGTCGCGCGTGCCGCTGCCCCAGCCCACGGCCGAGGCCCGCCCCCGGCCCAACTGACCGGACGTACGCCCGGCGGGACGAGAGGTGGACCGAGGTGGGCCGTGACCGGGCGATAGTCTTTGCCGTGATGTATCGACTCGTGTTCACGCAGGTCCTGAGCCGCCTCGACGCGGAGGCCGTCCACCACCTCACGATCAGGCTGCTCCGCCTGCTCGGGATGTTCCCGTTCCTCGTGCGGCTGCTGCATCGGCTGCTCGCGCCGCGGGCGGAGTCGCTG
This sequence comes from Microbispora bryophytorum, assembly GCF_006874465.1. GTDB lineage: Bacteria > Actinomycetota > Actinomycetes > Streptosporangiales > Streptosporangiaceae > Microbispora > Microbispora bryophytorum. Next base: position 131,694 of record NZ_VIRL01000018.1, read on the forward strand.
CGCGTCCAGGCGTTCGGCGTCCACTTCGCCTCGCCGTTCGGGCTCGCCGCCGGGTTCGACAAGGACGCCGGATGCGCCGAGCCGCTGGCGGCGCTCGGATTCGGGTACGTCGAGGTCGGCACGATCACCGCGCACGCCCAGCCCGGCAACCCCCGGCCGCGGCTGTTCCGCCTGCTCGAGAGCCGGGCGATCATCAACCGGATGGGCTTCAACAACGCCGGGGCGGCGGCCGCCGCCAAGCGGCTGCGCAGGGTGCGCCACATCCCGGCCGTGGTCGGCGTCAACATCGGCAAGACCAAGGTCGTGCCCGAGTCCGAGGCCGTGCGCGACTACGTGGACAGCGCCCGCAGGCTCGCGCCGCTCGCCGACTACCTCGTGGTCAACGTGAGCTCGCCCAACACTCCGGGCCTGCGCGATCTGCAGGCGGTGGACCGCCTGCGTCCGCTGCTGTCGGCGGTGAAGGAGGCGGCCGGGCGCACCCCGCTGCTCGTGAAGATCGCGCCGGACCTGGCGGACGAGGACGTGGACGCCGTGGCCGAGCTCGCCGCCGAGCTCGGGCTGGCGGGCGTCATCGCGACCAACACCACGATCAGCCGCGAGGGCGTCGCGAGCACCGAGGCGGGAGGCCTGTCCGGACAGCCGCTGAAGGCCCGCTCGCTGGAGGTGCTGCGCCGGCTGCGTCAGAAGGCCGGCGACCGGCTCACGCTCGTCTCCGTCGGCGGCGTGGAGGACGTCGACGACGTCTGGGAGCGGCTGCTGGCCGGCGCCACCCTCGTGCAGGGATACACCGGCCTGATCTACGAAGGCCCCTTCTGGCCGTCCCGGATCAACCGCCAGCTCGCCCGCCGGCTGCGGCGGCACGGCTACGGCTCGGTCCGCGAGATCGTCGGCCGCACCGCATGAATCCCCTTCTCCCGAGAATGGAGAGCGCCATGAGCGTCAAGACCTACACCGTGCAGGGCATGACCTGCGGCCACTGCGTGAGCTCGGTCAAGGAGGAGGTCGGCGAGATCGCCGGCGTCACCGGCGTCGAGGTAGACCTCGACAGCGGCCGCCTCGACGTCTCCGGCGACGTCGCGGACGACGCCGTGCGCAAGGCCGTCGAGGAGGCCGGCTACACCCTCGTCTGAACGTCGGCCGGGCCCTTGTCATGATTCGCGTCACGGCCCTGCGGGACCTGGCCCGCGCGGCCGTACGGCTCAACCAGGGAATGTACTGCTGGATGTGCCCCTGAGCGCCTCGAACAGCTCCTCGCGGAGGTCGGGCGGCAGTTCGAACCGCTGGTCGCGCAGCTCACCGCGGGCGATCCGGTCTCGCCGCCACTCCTCCGGGCTCGGCCGCAGGCTGAACCGCTCGGACCTGCTCACGCGGCCCGCCCGCCGCCGCCGTCGCCTGCGGACAGGCGAATCACGATCATGCGCTCCGAAAGTACGAGATCATGCATGGGCGGAGTCTCGCAGCCCGCCCCGACAAAGCTAAGCGAGCGACCCCTCATGAGCGCCATCTACGACCAGGCCGACGGCGAGCGGATCGCCGTGGCCGACAGCGGTGATTCCGTGAGCATCATCAACCGCTCCGGGAGGATCGTCGTCGCGAAGAAGGACGTGCGCAGGCTCGCCGAGCGGGTCCTCGCCGCGGCGGGCCGGATGGCCGTCGTCCTGTTCCCACCGGCCCTGCGGAAGGACACGCTGTCGGTCTCCGGCCCGTCCGGACGGTGGAAGGTCCGCGTCTCGCCGAAGAACGGCGCACGCGTCCTCGTCGAGGTCGATCCGCAGGGTCTCGGGCCCGCCGAGGCCTACGAGTTCGCCGCCGCGGTCGCGGTGGCCGGGCGCCACATCGGCGACGCGGAACAGGCAGACCTGCGCCTGACCGCGAGGATCCGCGAAGTGATCGACACCTACCAGGGCCTCGACCCGGAGAAGCTCGCGGCCGCCATCGTCGCCGAGGTCCTCGACGGAGCCTGACACCCCGCCCAGGGAAAAGCGGCGACGCGGGGAAAAGCCGTTGCCCCGGGCGACGGAGCCCGCGGAGGATGTCGGCCATGGGAGACGGGCACGTGCGCGGGCTTGAGCTGTCGCGGCGGTTCTACCTGGAGGCGGTGGCGCCGCTGCTGGCGCGGCGCTTCGGCGGTCTCACGCACACGGCGGCCCTTCTCGGCCCGGGCTCGGAGGTGCTCGGGTACGACACCGAGCGGTCCACCGACCACGACTGGGGCCCACGGCTGCAGCTGTTCCTGAGCCCCGAGGACGTCGCCGCCGACGGCGAGGCCGTGGACGCGATGCTCGCGGGGAGCCTGCCGCCGTGGTTCCTCGGCTATCCCACGAACTTCGGCCCGGCCGGGGGGAACGGCACCCGGCACATGGAGCCGGCGGACGGGCCGGTCCGGCACGAGGTGGTGGTGGCTGAGCCGACCGCATGGCTCACCGGGCACCTCGGCTTCGACCCGACCGCGGGCGTCGGCCTGTCCGACTGGCTGGCGACGCCCACCCAGACGCTCGCGGAGATCACGGCGGGGGAGGTCTTCCACGACGGCCTGGGCGTGCTCCTGCCGGTCCGGCGGCGCCTCGCCTGGTATCCCGGCGACGTCTGGCGCTACGTCGTGGCCTGCCAATGGCGGCGGATATGCCAGGAGGAGGCGTTCGTGGGCCGCGCCGGCGAAGCCGGTGACGAACTGGGCTCGGCCGTCACCTGCGCCCGTCTGGTGCGGGACCTCATCCGGCTCGCCCTGCTCATGCACCGCCGCTACCCGCCGTACGGCAAGTGGCTGGGCAGCGCCTTCGCCGCCCTGCCGTGCGGCCCGGCTCTGGCGCCCGTGCTCAGGGCGGCCGTGTCGGCCACCGGCTGGCGGGAGCGCGAGCGCCACCTCGCCACCGCCTACGAGGCTCTCGCGGCCCTGCACAACGACCTCGGCCTCACCGCGCCCGTCGATCCGCGCACCCGGCCGTACCACAGCCGCCCCTTCCGGGTGCTGCACGCCGAGCGCTTCACCGAGGCGCTGCTGGAGACCATCGCCGATCCGGAGGTGCGGCGGCTGCCCCTGACCGGCGCGGTGGACCAGTACGTCGACAGCACCGACGCGCTGTACGAGCGTTCCCGCGTGCGGCGCGTCGCCGGGGCGGTGCGGGGTTAGCGGTGCGGGGTTAGCGGTGCGGGGTCAGAGGCTGGGCCGGGTGGAGTCGGCCGAAAGGCTGAGCTCGTGCAGGTGGCGCATCACGTCGTGCACGGCGACGGCGCCCGGGCGGTGGCGGCGCCACCCGGTGCCGCCCCGCTGCCAGGGCCGCGGCCCGGACAGCGGGCGGTAGTCCACGCCGAACGCGTCCAGCCGGGCGAGGTGGGCGTCGAGGCGGCGGAAGAAGTCCTCGGGGCCGGCCGGCCCGCCGGTCCACGCGATCTCGGCCGCCGCGCAGCCCCGGGGCCAGGCGCGGTAGTCGAGCGTACGGCCGTCCGGGATGCGCTCGCTCCACAGCTGGAACTGGACGCCGGTCACCCGGGCACGCTCCTGCTCCGGCCACTCGGACGGCGCGGGCGCGAAGGCCGCCACGTCGGCCACGGTGATCGCGTCTCCGAGGCCGGCCGGTTCCTCGGGCGAGGCCGCCTCGGCGTAGTCGAAGTACATCGGGAAGACCGGCGTCGCGACCACGTCGTGTCCCGCCGCCGCGGCCCGCCGGGCGACGTGCTCGCCGCGCCAGGGCATCACGATCGTGTCCGGCCTCAGCCTGCCGCTGACGAACGCCTCGTCCCACACCACCGTGCGGCTGCCGCGTTCGGCCAGCGCGTCGGCGAGCCGCCGCAGGAACCACGCGTGCAGGTCACCCGTGCTCTCCAGGCCCAGCGAGGCCTGGTACGCCGAGATCTCGGCCGACGCCGCCCAGTCGTCGAGCACGCACTCGTCGCCGCCGATGTGGAAGTAGGGCACGTCGCCCAGGGCGTCGGCGATCTCGCCGAACACGGTGGTCAGGAAGTCGACGGTCGCCGGGAGCGGGGACAGGATCGCCGGCGAGATGCCCCACCGGTCCAGCACCTTGTAGCGCTCCTGCGGCCGGGACGCCAGCGCGGGATAGGCGGCCAGCACGGCGCAGGCGTGCCCCGGCACGTCGATCTCCGGCACGACGGTGACCGCCCGGGCCCGGGCGTACGCCGCGATCTCCGTCAGGTCGGCGAGCGTGTAGTAGCCGCCGTGGGGGACGCCGTCGAAGGCGAGTTCCTCCCCCTTGCGACTGGTGATCGTCCGCGGGCGGTGCGAGCCCACCTCGTGCAGCAGCGGGAACGCCCTGCTCTCCACCCGCCAGCCCTGGTCGTCGGCCAGGTGGAGATGCAGCCGGTTCAGCTTGTGCAGCGCCATCAGGTCGATCATCCGCAGCACCTCCCGCTTCGGCAGGAAGTTGCGGGCCACGTCGACGTGCGCGCCGCGCCAGGAGAACCCGGGCGCGTCCTCCACCCGCCCGCAGGGGAGCGTCCAGGACGTCCCGGGCGCGAGGGCCGACCGGAACGCCTCGGCCGGCAGGAGCTGCCGCAGCGTCTGCCCGGCGTAGAAGGCGCCCGCCCGGTCCCCGGCCGTGATGTTCACGCCGTCGCCCGCGATCGTCATCGCGTACGCCTCCGGCCCGAGCCGGGGATCCTCCTCCACCCGCACGGCCGCCACGGCGGCGTCACCAGGACCGAGGTCGAGCACGGGAAGCGCGAGCCGTACGGCGTCGGCGAGCGGGGCCGGGCCCGACACGGCGGACCCGGGCGAGATCTCGGCCGACCCCGAGCCCGTCGCGGCGTGCCTCGGTGCGGGGAGGAGATGCTTCATGCCGCCGATGATGCCAAACCCCACCAAACCCCACCGGCGTTCCGCCACCCCGTCCACAGCCCCCTGAGGGCCCCTGAGGGCCGCCGAGGCGCGGTCAGCGGGCCGAGGTGAGGTAGTTCTCCAGGCCCTTCGCCAGCGACCGCGCCATCTTCGCCCGGAACGCGGAGTCCTTGAACCTGGCGGCGTCCTTGGCGTTGCGCATGTTGCCGCACTCGATGAAGATCTTCGGCACCGTCGACAGATTGAGCCCGCCGAGGTCGCTGCGGTAGTTCAGCGCCTGCTTGCCGATGTAGTTCGAGTACGGGAGGCCGGTGCCGCTGTGGAAGGCGTCCCGCACGTTCGCACCGAGCCGCGCCGAGTCCTTCACGACCGGATCGACCGGCCCTCCGATCTTCTTCGGCATGATGATGTGGAACCCGCGGAGGTTGGCCGCCGCGCCGTCGCCGTGAACGGAGATCGCCGCGTCCGCCTTGGCCTTGTTCCCGACGGCGGCCCGCTGGTTGATGCAGGGCCCCCACTCGGTGCTGCGCGTCCGGGTGAGTTTGACCGTGGCCCCTTCGGCTTTCAGGAGCTTCGCGAGCCTGTTGGACACGTCCCAGGTGAAGGCCGCCTCGGTGTAGCCGTCGTTCGTCGACGTGCCGGTCGTGTCGCAGGCCTTCTTCTGGTTGGAGATGCCGACCAGCTGGTTGATCTCCTTGGTGTGGCGGAAGTTGCCGCCGTTGTGGCCCGGGTCGATCACCACGACCTTCCCGGCCAGCGGCAGGGCCTCCGTCTCGGAGGCGGCCGCCGTACGCGTGGTCGGGACGGCCGTCTCCGAGGGGGCCGTGCCCGCGGCCCCGTCCTGGGTCGCGGCCGGCCGGCCGAGCCGGGGCGCGGTGCCGGAGGCCGCGGCCTTCGAATCGGAGACCTCAGCGCCGCCGCAGGCGACGGCTCCGACCCCGCACAGGGCCAGGGCTGCGGCGGCGAGTGGTCGTCTGATCACGATCGAAATCCCTTCCCGGGGGTGTGGTCTCCCCAACCTAACCGGAACGGACTCGTGATCAGACCGTTATGCCGGAAACCTGCCCACCCACGCCGGCTCGGGGACCTCCTGCTGATGCAGGAGAGCGGCCAGCTCACGGGCGTCCTCGGCGTCGAGGCCCAGCACCACGCGGGGCCGTCCCCAGGGGTGGTCGATCGAGTGGGCGACGTAGCTCGCCACCGACTCGGCGACGTCCTCGCTGCCCAGCCCCCGGCTCTCCCTCCAGTGCGCCCAGGCCCGCTCCAGCTCGCCGGCGGCCCGCTGAGCGCAGGAGACCAACTCAGGATCACGCATGAATCCCCCCGATTCCCGGTCGCCGGCCCGCGGGCAGCCCTTCCGCGACCCGCCGGGGGCCGGCGCCACGGCTGAAGTCAACACCGGCCGCGAGGGGACACGTCGGTGATTGACCTAGCTTTGGCCGGCGCTTGGAGCGGGCCCGGTGCTGCGCCGTACGACGAGCTGCGGGCTGACCTGCCGCAGCCGGGCGGTCTTGCCCGGCTCGGTGATGCGGTCGCTCAGCAGCGCCGCCGCCGAGCGGCCCATGGCCCGCCGGGGCTGGTCCACGCTGGTCAGCGAGATGTGGGTGACGGCCGCGAGGTGGGTGTTGTCATATCCGACGACGGACAGGTCCTCGGGCACCCGCAGTCCCAGCTCGCTCGCCGCGGTCAGCGCGCCCATGGCCACGATGTCGTTCGCCGCGAAGATCGCCGTCGGCCGGGGGTCGCGCTTCAGCAGCGCCAGCGCCGCGCGCCGGCCGCCCTCCTCGCTGAAGTCGCCGTGCTCGACCATGATGTACGGCGCCAGCGCGTGGCGGCGCATGGCCACCAGGTAGCCCTCGCATCGGCAGCGGGCGGCGGACGACGGAGCGCCCTCGATGTGGGCGATGCGCCGGTGGCCCAGCTCCACGAGGTGGTCCACGGCGAAGCGGGCGCCGAGCTGGTCGTCGTCGACGACGATGTCCACGCCCTCGAGTTCGACGTCGCGCTCGCCGACCACCACGGTGGGCGTGTAGGCCGAGGCCTCGGCCAGCGTGTCGCTGGACGGCGCGACCCCGAGCAGGACCAGGCCGTCCACCCGCAGTTCGAGGAACGCCTCGACGGCCTCGTCCTCGAACGCCGGGTCCCAGCGGCCGCTGCCGATCAGCAGTCGCAGCCCGTCGCCGTGCAGGCTCTCCTGCAGGCCGTCGAGGAACTCGGCGTAGAAGGGGTTGTGCAGGTCGGCCACGAGCGCGCCCACCAGGTGGGTGCGCCCCTCGACCAGGCTTCGGGCGACCGCGTTCGGGCGGTAGCCGAGCTCACGGGCGGCCTGGAGGACCGCCTCTCTGCGGTGCTCGCTCACGTGCGGAGAGCCTCGCAGCACGAGAGACACCAGCGACTTGGAGACTCCTGCCCGCTCGGCCACGTTGCGGATCGTCGGGCGTGGCCGCGGGCTGAACCCATCGGACAGTCCGCCGGTGGGGATCGCGACCCCGACGTCTTTCCGGGCAGTGGTCTGCATGGACGGTCCTGACATGGTTCTCCCCACGATGCGTGGACGTGCACCTGACACACCAAACGATCGAGTTGCCCTGAGGGTACGGGTTGATCGCGGTTAGACAGGATCCTTCCTCTAATCGGGCGTTGGGAAGGTTAGCCGCAGCACGGGTAGGACGGCGGAGCCGGGAGGGGGTTCCAAGGGGAACCCTTGATCTGGCCGATCCCCCTCTCCGGGGGCCGATTCGCTAGGGTGCGGGGTGTGAGTGCCACACGCCAGGCGGAAGACGGGGCACGTCCGGCGCGCCGCAGGCTCAGCGTGGACCGGCGGCGTGAAGAGCTCATCGCCGCCGCGCTCGAACTGTTCGGCAGGCACGACGCCGAAGACGTCTCGATCGACGACGTGGCGGCCTCCGCGGGCGCGTCGAGGGCGCTCGTGTACCACTACTTCGGCGGTAAGCAGGAGCTCTACGTGGCGGCTCTGCGCAGCGCGGCCGCCGAACTACGGGCGCGGTTACAGCCGCAGGGCGAGGGCGGGCCGCTGGAGCAGCTCAGTTCGGGCCTGACGCGTTACTTCGACTTCGTCGAGGAGCACGCGGCCGGCTACGCGGCGTTGCTGAGGGGAGGGCCGGCCAACCGCGCCGGAGAGATCGGCGAGATCGTCGACGAGGTGCGGCAGCGCATGCTGCGCATGGTCGTCCATCAGATGGGGGTCGACGCGCCCGGTCCGGCGTTGCGCGTCACGCTGAGGTCGTGGATCGCCTCGGTGGAGACGGCCGGCCTCGACTGGCTGGAGCACCGCGACATGGAGCGGGCCGAACTGGAGCGCCTCCTGGTGGACCAGATGGTCGCGCTCCTGCGGGCGGCGAGCGGGCACGATCCCGGCATGCGGGTGCTGCTGGAGACCCTGCTGCCCGTGCACGCGGCACCTGCGAACTGTGAGGCCGTTCCCTGAACCCCTCACCGCGCGTACGCGTGGGAGAGCGGGGGAACCACCGGGGGTGAACGGACCGTGTACGCGGGGAGGCGCCGGGCGGGCGGCGCCGACCCCAGATCCCCTCCCATGACCCGTAGTGGTCACGGGAGTGTGGTGGACGCGCTCACATCCCCGACGCGAGCGCGCCGTCGTTCCCCCGTGGCGTGACGGCCACGTCCTACTCGGACCGCTGCTGCGGAATCCCCGCGAGCAGTGCCCGGACCTCGGTCTCCCGATACCGCCGGTGACCGCCGAGGGTGCGGATGGACGTCAACTTGCCCGCCTTCGCCCACCGGGTGACGGTCTTGGGGTCGACGCGGAACATCGTGGCGACCTCCGCCGGGGTGAGCAGTGGCTCGGCCTCGGGTGTACGAGCTGACATTTGTGCGGCCTCTCCTCCGTGTGGACCGCCGGCAGCGATCCTGCGACTTGTCTGGCGCAAGTGCCCCTTCCGCCAATCCCTGACCCGTCGCGTCGGCCGGAGCGGCGTCGTCCGCCTCGCCCGCGAGAACTTCTCGCAGGCGCGGACCTTCCGCGGGCCCGGAGTCGTCGCCGGCAGCACTGTGTCGGCTCCTCCTCCGCCTTGCGATGCACCACACTGGACACCGCTGCGTTCGGGCAAATCTTGTCGGTCGCGGCACTGTCACGGATGTCCTTCAATGATCCAAAAACGTGCGGTTTCTAAGACCATTTACGGCATCACCCGATGTGACCATACAGCCACGTAGTGCGATTGGCGAGCCCTCTGGGCACAACGTCTCGACCACGGGTTGATGTCACGCTCGGTGATTCTAGCGACACGTTTCGTGGTATCGCAGTGAAAACGGCAAACTACTCAGGTCGTAGATGTGAGATCGACTATGCCATGACCAGAATCGGCAGGTCAGAACACGTTGATGACTATCAGTTTGCCGATTCCAAAGCTCGGATCGACCTCCAGCGGAGGATCACCCGCTGATACATCGCGAAGGCAAGTTCTTCCTGACCGTTGTCCAAACCCGCGAGGGCGGTCGCCACCTCGGCGACGGACTGGTCGCCCTGAAGGGTCCGGTCGTCCATCAGGTGGACGAGGCCGCCGTAGTCGAGCTCCACCAGCGAGTGGGGATGGAACTCCTCCAGCCAGCGGCCCACCTCCTCGACCTCGGTGAGGGCCGCCACCTGCCCGACGTGCCTGCGGATCACCACCAGCGCCCGGGCCACCCGGCGCCGGGCCTGCGCCATCGAGGTGACGTACAGCATGTTCCTGGGCGGCGCGGCGGTGGTCTGCGCGCCCGCCTCGGCCGGCTGCTCCGAGCCCAGCACGAGCCAGCGCTCGGCCGAGTCGAACGGCACGAACCACGCGATCGGCACATGCCACGTGCTGGCGCGGATGTGCGTACGCAGGGACTGCTCTCCCCGCTTGAACCGGTCGAAGTCGTCGGCGGTCTGCTCCGCGATGGCCTGGGGCACGAAGCGGGAGGCGAGCTTGACAGGGACGCTTCCCCGGAACGACGCGAACGCCAGCCACGACCGCAGCCTGCTCTGCCAGGGGCAGACGTACAGCGTCTCCTCCACCCGGCGCAGATACGCGTTGGGGCTCTCCCGCTCGGGCGCCGGGAGCGGCGGGACCGGCAGCAGGCGGCGGACCGCCTCGCCGTGTTCGACCTCCAGCGCACCGGCCCGGCGAGGCCGGTCGCGCGACTCGGCGTACCGGGCCCACCGAGCCTGATCCCGCGGGGCGAAAGCGGTCAGCGGCTCGTACACACGGAGATAGGCGGCGTAGGGGAGCACACCAGAATCGTGCCACGTGGCCGAGCGTCTGTGCAGCACCGTCTCGGGCTTTCATGATCGTTTTGTTGGGGGTGTCGGATAAGCTGAAGGCCGATCGCCGCAACGAGGCGGCGTACACGATCAGGAGTCACTACCGTGACCGACGTTTTCGGGCTGTCCCACAAGGACCCCAGCTCCGGCGGCGACACGAACCCCGCCCAGCCGGTGCGACACGAAGAGGTCGTCTTCTGCTCCGACGAGCGCAGCGGCCTGTACGCGATCATCGCGATTTACAGCACCGCCCTCGGACCGGGGCTCGGCGGCACCCGGTTCTATCCCTACGAGAGCGAGCAGGCCGCGCTCGCCGACGTGCTCAACCTCTCCCGGGCCATGGCGTACAAGAACGCGCTGGCCGGCCTCGACCTCGGCGGCGCCAAGGCCGTCATCATCGGCGACCCCTCGGCCGACAAGAGCGAGGCCCTGCTGCGGGCCTACGGCAGGTTCGTCCAGTCGCTCGGCGGCCGCTACTACACGGCCTGCGACGTGGGCACCTACAGCGAGGACATGGACGTCGTGGCGCGGGAGTGTTCCTACGTCACCGGCCGCACCCAGGCGCACGGCGGCGCCGGTGACTCCTCCATCCTCACCGCCTTCGGCGTGTTCCAGGGCATGCGGGCCGCCGCCGACCACGCGTACGGCGCGTCCTCCCTGCGCGGCAAGCGGGTCGGCGTCGAGGGGGTCGGCAAGGTCGGCCACCGCTTGGTCGACCACCTGATCGAGGACGGGGCCGAGGTCGTGGTCTGCGACGTCGACGAGCAGGCCGTCGCACGAGTGCGGCAGCGCCACCCCGCCGTCGAGACCGTGTCCGACGCCGCCGCGCTCGCGGCCTCCGACATCGACGTGTACGCGCCCTGCGCCCTCGGCGGCGCGCTGGACGACGAGACCGTCCCCCGGCTCAAGGCGAAAATCGTCTGTGGCGGGGCCAACAACCAGCTCGCCCATCCCGGTGTCGAGAAGCAACTCGCCGAGCGGGGTGTGCTGTACGCCCCGGACTACGTGGTGAACTCCGGGGGAGTGATCCAGGTGGCCGACGAGATCGAGGGCTTCGACATGGGCCGGGCCCGCGCCCGGGCGGCGAAGATCTTCGACACGACCTTGAGAATCTTCCGCTCGGCCGAGGAGGAAGGCGTCCCTCCCGCCGTCGCAGCGGATAGGCTGGCAGAGCGGAGAATGTCAGAAATCGGTCGGCTAAGGGGTATTTGGCTCCGGCGCTGACCGCCGCCGCTCGTACGACGTACCGAGCGGCGCACAAACCAGGTACGGTAATAGGCGAACGAGAGACTGACGCCTGAAGTCAGGTGGCGTCGGTGCGCGGTGCGTTAGTGACGAGGGGTCGGGCACGGCCCCGCATGAGGGGGTCGAGCCAATGGGGCGCGGCCGAGCCAAGGCCAAGCAGGTCAAGGTCGCCCGTCAGCTGAAGTACAACAGCGGCGGTACGGATCTTGAGCGCCTGCGCGCGGAGCTCGGAGTCGTGGACGCCGACGATTCCGGCCACAGTGACGAGCATGACCCTTACGACGAGTTGGCTGATCGCTACGCCGATTACGCGGCCGTCGACGACGACGACGGCGACGACGATCGCCGTGGGCGGCGTTGACCCGGTTCTGATCGCCAGTTGAGTGACCCGGCGGGGACCTTCCCGCCGGGTTCTCTCACTGTCCGCGAGCCGCTCTCCCGTCAGCCCCCCACCCCAGCTACGGGGACGGGTGCGGGGCGAATTTCTGATGACGCGTTCTGGTGACGCGGTGTTGTGATGCCAGGGCGTTGCGGTCGGCCCCATATGTGGCCGGACACGGTCACGGCCGGTCGGTGTGATCGGCGTATCTCCTCGGCGTATCTCCTCAGTGCCGATTCGCCACTGGGCCGAGTCGCCGCCGGGCCGTCGTGCTCTGCTTCGCGGCGGCGAACACGGGAGAGTCCGCCGTGGCCGCCCGGGCCGGCTGTCACCGGCCGGACGGCCCGGATGTCACTGACGGAAACGGGCCCGTCCCTCGCCCGCGACGACCTCACCCAGCACCCAGGCGGGCAGACCCCGTCCGGTCAGCAGAGCGAGCGCCTTGTCGGCCTCCGCCGCCGGGACGATCGCGCACATGCCCACGCCGAGGTTGAACGTCTTGTCCATCTCCTCCTGGGGCACGCCGCCGCGCCCGGCCAGCACGTCGAAGATCGCGGGCGGGGTCCAGGAGTTCCGGTCGAGAAGGGCGTCCACCGTGCCGGGCAGTGACCTGGACAGGTTCGCCGCCAGCCCGCCGCCGGTGATGTGGGACAGGGCGTGCACCTCGGTCTCCCGGATGAGCGCCAGGCAGTCGAGCGAATAGATGCGGGTGGGCTCCAGCAGCTCCTCACCGAGCGTACGGCCCAGCTCGGGCAGGTCCTGCTCCAGGCCCAGCCCGGCGGTCCTGATCACGTGCCTGACCAGCGAGTAGCCGTTGGAGTGGACGCCGCTGGAGGCCAGCCCGAGCACGACGTCACCCGGCACGACCCGGTCGGGCCCGAGCATCTCGTCCGCCTCGACGACCCCGGTGCCGGCGCCGGCCAGGTCGTACTCGTCGGGGCCCATCGCGCCGGGGTGCTCGGCGGTCTCCCCGCCGACCAGCGCGCAGCCCGCGAGCCGGCATCCCTCGGCCACGCCGCCCACGATGTCGGCGATCCGCTCGGGGACGACCTTGCCGCACGCGATGTAGTCGGTCATGAACAGCGGCTCGGCCCCGCAGACCACGAGGTCGTCCACGACCATGCCGACGAGGTCGATGCCGATCGTGTCGTGCTTGCCGAGCCGCTGGGCCAGCATGACCTTGGTGCCCACGCCGTCGGTGGACGTGGCCAGCAGCGGCCTGCGGTAGCGCAGGAACGCCGAGGCGTCGAAGAGGCCGGCGAAGCCGCTGGCGTCGTCCACGACCTCCGGACGCCGGGAGCGCGCCACCCGCGACTTCATCAGCTCGACCGCGCGGTCGCCGGCCTCGATGTCGACGCCGGCGGCGGCGTAGCTGGTCATCGCTGAGCCTCCAGCACGAACTTGCCCACCCGGTCGTCCTCGATCGGGATGGGGTACTCACCGGTGAAGCACGCGCGGCAGAGCCGGTCGGCCGGCAGCGTCGTCGCCCGGGTGAGCCCCTCCAGGGAGATGTACCCGAGGGAGTCGGCGCCCAGCGAGGAGCGGATCTCCTCGACCGACAGCGACCCGGCGATCAGCTCCGCGCGGGTGGCGAAGTCGATGCCGTAGAAGCACGGCCAGGAGACCGGGGGCGAGGAGATCCGCACGTGGACCTCGCTGGCCCCGGCCTCGCGCAGCATCTTCACGATGGCCCGCTGGGTGTTGCCGCGGACGATCGAGTCGTCCACGACCACCAGGCGCTTGCCCTCGATGACCTCGCGCAGCGGGTTGAGCTTGAGGCGGATGCCGAGCTGGCGGATGGTCTGCGACGGCTGGATGAACGTCCGGCCGACGTAGGAGTTCTTCACCAGGCCCTGGCCGTACGGGATGCCGCTCTGCTCGGCGTAGCCGATGGCGGCGGGGGTGCCGGACTCGGGCGTGGGGATCACGAGGTCGGCGTTCACCGGGTGTTCGCGGGCCAGCACGCGGCCGACCTCGACCCGGGTGGACTGCACGCCGCGCCCGGCGATCGTGGTGTCGGGGCGGGCGAGGTAGACGTACTCGAACAGGCAGCCCTTGGGCTCGGCCGACGCGAAGCGCCGCGAGCGGACCCCGCGCTCGTCGATGGTCAGCAGTTCGCCGGGTTCGATCTCGCGGATGAACGACGCGCCGACGATGTCGAGGGCGGCGGTCTCGGACGCGACCACCCAGCCGCGCTCCAACCGGCCCAGCACGAGCGGGCGGATGCCCTGCGGGTCGCGGGCGGCGAACAGCGTCGTCTCGTTCATCCAGACGAGCGAGTAGGCGCCCTTGACCTCCGGGAGCAGCTCGGCCGCCACATCCTCGACCGGGCGCGAGGAGTCCTGCGCCAGGAGAGCGGTGAGGACCTCGGTGTCGGTCGTCGCCCGGGTGGAGCCCGGCGGGAGCCGTTCGGAGAGGTAGGCGGTGTTGATCAGGTTGCCGTTGTGGACGAGCGCCAGCCCCTTGCCATCGCTGGAGTTCAGCGTGGGCTGCGCGTTCTCCCAGACGCTCGATCCGGTAGTCGAGTAACGGCAGTGTCCGATGGACAGATGTCCCCGAAGGGTGCCCAGGATCGACTCGTCGAAGACCTGGGCCACCAGGCCCATGTCCTTGTAGACGAGTATGCGGTTGCCTTCGCTGACCGCGATGCCCGCAGACTCCTGCCCGCGGTGCTGCAGCGCGTAGAGGCCGTAGTAGGTGAGTTTGGACACGTCCTCCCCGGGGGCCCATACACCGAAGACGCCACAGGCGTCCTTCGGAGCACGGTCCTGGGGGTCGAGGTCATGGCCCAGCCGGCCGTCGCCCTTCAACACGTAGTCGAGTCTATTTGGGCGTTGGCGCTGCTCAAACCCGGGCATGCCCGTCCGGCGCCGTAAGCATCACCCGCCCTTTGCCGTGTCGGCCCTGCTCACACGCGGATTTCGGGGCAGCCTGGGCTTTCGGGCAGGCCCTGAGAATCGGATATGGCCCACAACCGGTACGGGGAGGGATGATCGTGGCGACACCCGACGACCCCGGGCGCCCGCGGGAGCCGTACGGGCCGGGGACTCCGGAGGAGCGGGAGCCGTCGGCGGGAGGACCCGCAGGCCCGCCCTCCGGCCAGCCGTCCTACGGCGGCCCGCCCTCGCCCTACGGCCAGCCGCCCCCCTACGGACAGCCTCCTTACGGGCAGCCGTCCTATGGAGGGCCGCTGCCACCGCCCCCGGGGCCCGGCGGACCTCCCGGTGGCCCCTGGGGGCCGCAGCCGGGTGGCGGGCTCGGGACGGCCGCGCTGGTGCTCGGGATCTGCTCGATCGTCCTGCTGCTGGTCTGCGGCGTCGGCACGCTCGTGGCGATCGTCGGGCTCGTCCTCGGCATCGTGGCGATCGCCAGGAACTCCAACCGGGGCCGGGCGGTCGGAGGGGTGGTGCTGAGCGCGCTGACCCTGCTGATCGGCCTGATCGTGGGTGTGGCGCTCTACAACTGGTTCACGACCAGTAACGTCGGCGAGTGCTTCGACCGCCGGGTCTACCCCACCCAGGAGGATGCGCAGCGCTGCGTGCAGGACAAGATCTCCGAGTTCCAGTGACCCTTGGCGGGGTTCACCAGAGGGGGAGCAGCGCGGACAGGTCGGCCCGGGCGCCGCTGGCCGCGATCTTCCCGGCGGCGGTGGCGTCGGCCCACGACAGCCGGCCGGTGGCCAATTCGAGCCAGGTGCGGGGGTCGGTCTCGATGACGTTGGGCGGGGTGCCCCGCGTGTGCCGGGGCCCCTCCACGCACTGCACCGCGGCGTGCGGGGGGACCCGCACCTCCACCGACCGTCCCGGCGCCCGCGCGGCCAGGTCCTCCAGCAGGTGCCGTACGGCGGCGCGGGCGGCGGTTCTCACCGGTGTGAGCCCGGCCTCGTAGGCGTCGAGCACGGCCAGCACGCACGCGTTGCCGGCTGCGCTCTCGGGACCGTCGAACGGTGGCTGCCCGAGATCGGCGAGCTGGGCGTCGAGCGCCTCTCTGATCTTCCCTGGGTCGAGTCTGCGTGCCGGCACCGGCTCATTGTCCCCGATCCCGCGCCGGAGCCGGAGTCGATCGTTTTCGCTCTGGCGGGCGCCCGCACTCCGGAGTCAGGCGACCGGCTCGGCCACGGCGGGTTCGCTGGGCTCGGCCGAGGCGGAGGTGGAGGCGGCCCGGGTGCGGCGCAGGGAGTAGACGCTGACCGGAACGCCGACCAGCACGATCGCGGCCGCGATCAGCAGCGTGAACCGGTACGCCTCCAGGAACGCGTGCAGCGGAGCGCCGCCGATCGCGCTCTGCCGGGCGCTGAGGATCGCGCCGAGGATCGTGATGCCGAGCAGGCCGAAGACCTCGCGGGAGACGTTGAGCACGCCCGAGGCCACGCCCGCCCTCGCGGGGGGCATCGCGTTCAGCACCACGTTGGTCAGCGGGACGAGCAGGCCGGCGCCCGCGCCGTATAGCAGGAACCAGGGGAGCAGGTCGCCGTAGTGCGAGCCCTCACCCGCGCTCGACAGCCCGCCGATGGCCACCGCCATCAGGCCGAGCCCGACGGCGACCGTGCCCGCGCTGCCGAAGCGCTCGGCGATCCGCGGCGAGACGCTCGCGAGCACCGCCATGAGCAGCGCCATGGGCACGAAGCCCGCGCCCGCCGCCGTGGGGGAGAACCCGAGCGCGCTCTGCAGATAGAGCGCGGTGAAGAAGTAGATGCCGAACACGCCGAACGACCACAGGCCCATCGACAGCAGGCCGCCGCTGAAGACCCGCTCGCGGAACAGGCTGAGGTCGATCATCGGCTGCGCCGTACGGGACTCGACGACCAGGAACGTGACGGCGGCCAGGGCGAAGACCGCGAACGCCCCGAGGATCGGCGCCGAGGTCCACCCACGCGACTCGCCCTCGATGAGCGCGTAGGTGAGGGCGAACAGCGCCACGGCGGAGGCGGCCAGGCCCGGCAGGTCGAGGGTCGCACGCCCGGACGAGGCCCGCTCGACTCTGATCGAACGCAGGCCGATCACGGCCGCGACCACGCCGATCGGCAGGTTGATCAGGAAGATCCAGCCCCAGTCGGCGTTCTCGCTGAGAAACCCGCCGGTGAGCGGGCCGATCGCGAGGGCCAGGGCGCCGACCGCGCTCCAGATGCCGACGGCCGTCGCCCGCTCGCGCGGATTGGGGAAGATCCGCGGCAGCAGGGCCAGCGTCGACGGCGTCACCATCGCTGCGCCGAGCCCCTGCACCGCCCGCGCCGCGATCAGCGTCTCCTGGCTCCCGGCGAGGCCCGCCGCGACCGACGCGAGCGTGAAGACCGCCAGGCCGCCGAAGAAGGCCGTCCTGGGGCCGAAGACGTCCGCCAGGCGTCCGCCGGCGAGCAGCAGGCCCGCGAACACCAGGATGTACGCGCTCACGATCCACTCCAGGCCGGAGATCGTCAGCGCCAGGTCCCGCTGGATCGTCGGCAGGGCCACGTTGACCACGTTGTTGTCCAAATAGGTCATGAAGGTCGCGAGGGACACCGCGACGAGCGCCCACCACCGTCCGGACATGTGTCCTCCTCTTGTACGAGGTACATGTACGGCGTACATGTACGGTGCATAGGAGACCTTGTACGGCGTATAGTTGTCAAGTGCCGAGGAGGTAGGGAGGCTGCGCACCATGGCGAACGCGGAGCGGCTGAGCCGCCTGAGTCTGGTCGAGAAGGCCGTCGAGCTGGCCGACGCCGAGAGCCTGGAGTCGGTCACGGTGCGACGGCTCGCCCAGGAGCTCGGGGTGACGCCGATGGCTCTCTACTGGCACGTCAAGAGCAAGGACCAGTTGCTCGTGTGCGTCGCCGACCACCTGCTGGCGGAGGTCACCGCCGAGTTTGATCCGGCCGCGCCGTGGAACGCACGGCTGCGGGTGATGGTGGAGGCGCTGATCGGGGTGATGCGGCGGCACCGGTACATGCCGGGGCTGGTCGCGATGGTCGAGAAGCAGGAGCTCCCGAGCTTCAGCCGCGCGACCGACACCGCGCTCGACCTGCTCTCCCAGGCGGGTTTCACGCTGCGCGAGGGCTACGCCGTCTCCACCTACCTGCTGCACGGCGCGATGGCCCTGGTCGACAACGAGCCCGGCTGCCCCGGCGCGTTCACCGCCGCGGAGGCGACCGAGTTGCGCCGGCAGAAGCGGCTGGCCCTGGAACGGCTCCCCGCCGACGAGTTCCCCCGCATCGTCGAGTACGCCAAGACGATGGAGGATGAGCCCGACCTCGACGCCTACTACGCGTTCGGCCTGGATCTCCTGATGTCCGGCGTCGAGGCCACGGCCGCGAAGAGGAAGTAGAGCCCGGCGAGCAGGATCAGCGACGAGCGCGCCCCCGCCGGCTGCCGAATCGACCGGCAACCCATTGGAACGTTCTTGACCGCCCGGGCTTACCGATAGCGGAGATGCTCATACGTGATGTGCGGCATGACAACCTACGTATCCCTTGAAGCGTGAATCACGTGCGTAACTTCGGTATTCCGCGCACTCTGTGTGCCTGAGACAAGGGAAGTCCCGTGGCTATCAAGTTGCCGGGCGGACGCACCATCGGCCTGATGACGGCTGGTGCTCTGGCTGGATCGGTCCTGGTTCTGGGTGGCGCGGCCACCGCTTCGTCGGCGAGTGACGCCGCCTTCTACGCGTGTGTGAACAAGAGCACGCGGTATATGCGCCTGGTCAACGCCACGACGAGGTGTAAGGCGACCGAGACGAAGGTGTCGTGGAACAAGACCGGTCCGCAGGGTCCGGTGGGTATCGGCGGCACTGGCGCGAAGGGTGACACCGGGGAGCAGGGCCCGCGCGGTCTGCGCGGTCCTCAGGGCCTGCGGGGTCCGCAGGGCCTGCGCGGCCCGGCCGGTCCGCAGGGCCTCAAGGGCGAGCCCGGCGCCCCGGGCAAGGACGGCGCCCCCGGCAAGGATGGCAAGGACGGTGACCGCGGCCCCGCCGGTCCGCAGGGCGAGCGCGGCCCCGCGGGTCCCCAGGGCGCGAAGGGCGACCGCGGTCTCACCGGCCCCGAGGGCGACCGCGGCCCCGCCGGCCCGGCGGGCGCGAAGGGCGACCGTGGCCTCAACGGCGACGACGGCAAGAGCGCCTGCGACATCTGGAAGGGGCACGCCTGCAGTTCCAAGGACGAGGCCGACTTCCTCAAGTGGCTCAAGGGCCAGGGCGGCAGCGGAGGCGACGCGCTCGCCCTGAGCACGCGGACGTCGAGCCAGACCATCTCCGGAAACAGCGCGACCGCCTCCTGCGCGGCCGACGAGAGGGTCACCGGCGGCGGCTTCAAGACCAGCTCGAGCAGGACCGTCACGGGCAGCTACATGAGCGGCAACGGCTGGACCGTCGAGCTGACGGGCAACGGCGGCGGGAACGGCAGCAACGGCATCGTCTACGCCGTCTGCGCGAAGATCTCGTAAGTCTGCCGGAGCCTGTTGGAGTTTGGGAGCGTGGTGGAGTCCGTGGGGGCTCCACCAGACGCGCCCTCCCTTGCTTGCCGTACGCGATGAGGCGTTGGCGTACGGCATGGCGAAGGCCCTTCCGGAGGGGTTACCGGAAGGGCCTTCGTTCCGGCGGTTCCCGGTCAGGATCGACCCTCCGAATGCGGACCTTGGTGACCTTGGTGCCGGGCCACTTCACGTGCTTTCGGTCTCGGCGGGGAGGGGGGAGGGGCTGTAGCGGCCGGAGAGGCGGGCGAGCTTGAGACTGAGATGCAGGCTCAGCCGCTCCTCGCCGTCCCTGAGGTCGGTCTCCGCCAGCTCCTCGACCCGGCGGAGGCGATAGTAGAGCGACGTACGGTGCAGGCGCAGGCGGCGGGAGACGGCCTGGGCGTTGCCGGCGAGGTCGAGGTAGATCTCCAGGGTCTCCAGCAGCGGCTGGTGCTGGGCCTCGTCCAGCAGCCGTGCCAGCCCCGGATGGAGGTTGCCGTGCGGCACTCCGGACAGCATGCGATAGGCGCCGAGGCGGCTCCACTCCGCCGAGCGCCCGAACTCCGGCACCTTCGCGATGACCTCGGCGGCGTGCAGCGCCTCCTCGTACGACTCGGCCGTGCGGGAGAGCGAGGGGCGCGGCGAGCCGATCCCGACCAGGACCGGCGTCCCGAGGGCCGCGTGCATCTCCTCGGCGAAGGCGCGGGTGCCCGCGGTGAGCAGCACGGCGTGGTCGTAGCGCACCAGGTGCAGGGGATGGTGCCTGGCCAGGCGCCGCCGCAGGGCCAGCAGCCCGCGCTCCATCGTCAGCCGCAGGGTCTCGTCGGACCCGCCGCCGACCGGCCTGGCGACCGCCACGGTCACGGGCGCGCCGTCAGGGAACGCGCCCGCCTCGATCAGGGTCCTGTCGGCGTCGGGCTCGCGGAGCAGCAGTCCGGTGACGGCCTCCAGCTCGCGGCGCGAGGCGAGTTCGGAGGCCAGGCTCTCGTGGAACAGGGTCAGGGCGAGGGTGGGCGCGGCCTCCGCCGCGGCCGCGATCTCCGGCTCGGTCATGGCCGGAGCCGTGTCGATGAACCACAGGAAGCCGAGCGGCAGGCCGTCGTGCCGTACGGGGACGCAGATCCGCGGCAGCAGCCCCAGCTCCGGGGCGCCGGGCGTGCGCAGCGGCTCGGTCGCCTCGTGGATGCCCGCGGCGCGCAGGAAGTCGCGCACGTCGGGGGTGGTGTGGCGGCGCAGGATCGAGTGGCGGCGGACGTCGTCCATCGGCCCGTCCTGCTCGCTGTAGGCGACGACGCGCTGGCGGCCGTCCTCAAGCAGGAGGGGTCTTTCGAGACGAAGGGCGAGGTCGTCCACGATGCGCTGCAAATCCACCACTCGCCCTCCACCTGGACGCTTCGACACCTGTAGGAGACGGGCCCGTCAGTCTTCCCTACAAGTGACCGATGATCTCCCTCAATAGTCTCTATAGCGTCATAATTCGTGAAACTCTCAAAAACGCTGTTCCCGGGCATGGTGGCGGCCATCGCGCTCGTCCCGCTCGCGCTGACGGCGGCCCCCGCCTCCGCGGCCCCCGGCGGAGACCCCGATCTGCCCTGGCGTCGTGACCACTGGCCCCAGGTCCAGCCCTGGCAGCGCGACCAGCCGGACGAGGCGCAGGCCCTGCGTGGCCGCGCGTCGCGGGTCGTCGCGCCGATCGACCCGCAGAACTGGAAGAACCCCGACCACATGACGTGGACGGACTACAAGAAGATCCCGGGCACCGACTGGGCGAACCCCGCCGTGAAGGGCTCGGCGCGCACCTTCAAGGGCGCGCTCGTGCTGGTGGACTACCCCAACCAGCCGTTCGTGGTCACCCAGCCGCAGAACTCGACCGTCTTCGGCAACCCCAGCTCCCAGGCCCACGACATCCCCCGTGACCAGGTCGCCAAGTTCTACCAGGACTTCCTCAACACCCCCGGCCAGCTCAACCAGGGCCACACCCTGCACGAGTACTGGATGGAGGACTCCGGCGGCCGGTACGGCGTCGACCTCACCGCGTTCGGCCCCTACACCATGCCGGGCAAGTCGCACGAGTACGCGATGGAGTACCAGCGCGACGCCTGCCCGGCGGGGGACAACTGCAACAGGAACCTGCGCACGGACGGCAAGGCCGCCTGGCTCGCCGACGTCGGCCAGGACGTCGCCTCCCAGTTCGACTTCGTCTTCTACCTGAGCGCCGGCCAGGACGAGTCGTCGACCTGGCAGGAGTTCGGCATGATGAAGTTCCCCACCAAGGAGGACGTCACCGACGACTTCGGCCCGCCGGACCCGGGCCTGCCCAACTGGTCCAAGACCCGCTACGTGGACTGGACGTCCTGGGCCGCCGGCTCGACGTTCTGGCCCAACGCGAACATCGGCGTCGACTCCGTCCAGGCCGAGAGCTCCGGCCAGGGGGTCTTCGCCCACGAGTTCAGCCACATCCTGGGCGTCCTGGACAACTACAACAACCCGTACGGCAACCCGCCGGTCCGGTCCTACACCGGCATCTGGGAGATGCTCAGCCGCGGCAGCTTCAACGGTCCCGGCGGCCCGCACAGCCGCTGGCTGATTCCGCCGACGGCGGGAGCCTCGATGGGCGCCCAGCACATGCTGCGCAACAAGATCAAGCTGAACATGGTGGACGAGCAGAACATCCTGCGCCTGTCGCGTGAGGCGCTGCGCGACTCCGGCATGGTCGTCGCCAAGGTGACCGCGCGCGAGATCCAGCCGGGCAAGAACGGCCTGACGGGCGTCAACGTCTCCTTCGACACCGGAGACAAGTCCACCGGGTCGTGCAACCAGCGGACCGACCCGCTCTGCGACGGCGGCGGCTACGACAACTACACCGTGGAGGTCGTCGACCGGATCGGCAGCGACTCCTTCACTCCCGACTCCGGCGTGCTCCTGGCCAAGACCAAGGACCAGGACCGGGCGCCGTTCGAGTGGGTGATCGACGCCAACCCGCAGGACATCGACATGACCGACTACGTGCTGCCCGACAGCACCGAGGTCCCGATCACGATCGGCGACTACCGGCAGCTCGCCGACGCCCTCTTCCACGCGGGCACCGACTCGGGCAGCGAGTACGAGTACGTGGACCAGGCCAACCGCCTGCACTTCTACGTTACCGACGTGCAGCGCGACGCCAAGGGGATCCTGTCGTACACGGTGGCGATCAAGTCCCTCGACGGCGCGGGCCCGCAGAAGCGGGGCGTGAAGCTGCTCCCGGGCGCGGGCGTCCCCGCCGCGCAGAAGGGCGTGTCGATGTGCAGCTTCCCGCTGTCCAACACCGGCAAGGCCGCCTCCGTTCAGGGGCAGCACCCCGAGGACGTCAGGACGTACCTTAACGGTGACGTCTACCGGCTGAAGGCCGAGGCCGAAGGGAACGGCTGGACCACGATCACGCCCAACGCCCTCGCGGCCGTCGACTTCGGCGGCAAGAAGACCGTCACCGTCTTCGCCCAGCAGTCCGCGGGCGGCAGCCGGCACGCCACGGTGAAGCTCACGGCCACCTCCGAGAGCGACCCGACCAAGACGACGACCGCCACCTGCCACGTCAACGCCGTCTGACGTCCCGCACGAGGAAGGCCCTTCCGGACGATCCGTCCGGAAGGGCCTGCACTCGATCGGAATCAGCCGAAGACGCGCGGAAGCGCGGAGGTGTGCACCTCGCGAAGCTCCTCCACCGGGACGTCGAGGACGCCCTCGACCGTGAGCGCGGAGCCGCCGGTGAGGCCGAGCCCGGAGCAGGGCACCTCGTGGCGGACGCACAGGTCGGCGAAGGCGTCGAACGCCTCGGGCCGCACGCACACCAGCGCCCGCGCGGCCGACTCGCTGAACAACTCGACGAAGGCGTCCTCGCCGGGCAGGGTCACCGTGCAGCCGACGCCCTGAGCCAGGCACGACTCCGCCAGGGCGACCGCGAGGCCGCCGTCGGACAGGTCGTGGGAGCCCTCCAGCAGCCCGCGAGCCGCCGCCTCGGTCAGCACCGCGGCCAGGCCGCGCTCGGCCTCCAGGTCCGCCTGCGGCGGCAGGCCGCCCAGGTGGCCGTGGACGACGTGCGCCCACTCCGAGCCGCCGAACTCCTCGCGGGTCTCGCCCAGCAGGAGGACCCGCAGGCCCGCGGCCGTGAAGCCGGACCTGACCCGCTGCGCCACGTCGTCGATCACGCCGAGCACGCCGATCACCGGCGTCGGGTTGATCGCGGTCGAGCCCGTCTGGTTGTAGAAGGACACGTTGCCGCCGGTCACCGGCACCCCCAGGGTCCGGCAGGCGTCGGCGAGCCCGCGTACGGCCTCGGAGAACTGCCACATGACCTCGGGGTCCTCGGGCGAGCCGAAGTTGAGGCAGTTGGTGACGGCGAGCGGCGTCGCGCCGGTCACCGCCACGTTGCGGTACGCCTCCGCCAGCGCGAGCTGGGCCCCCGTGTACGGGTCGAGCTTCGCGTAGCGGCCGTTGCCGTCGGTGGCGAGCGCGATGCCCCGGGTGGTCTCCTGCGCGCCCGGCATGACCTCGGAGATGCGCAGCATGCCGGCGTCGGCGGGCTGGGCCAGGACCGTGTTGCCCCGTACATACCGGTCGTACTGGGAGGTCACCCACTCCTTGGACCCGAGGTTGGGCGAGCCGAGCAGGGTGAGCAGGGTCTCCCGCAGGTCCTCGGGCCTCGGCAGGCGCTCGGGACCGTCGGCGTTGAGCGCCGCCTGCCCGGCGGGCTCGTGGAACGGGCGCTCGTAGACCGGGCCCTCGTCGGCGGCCGTGCCCGGCGGGATGTCGACGATGACCTCGCCGTCCCACGTCATGACGAGCCTGCCGGTGTCGGTGACCTCGCCGATCACGGTCGCCGGCACGTCCCACTTGTCGCAGACGGCCATGAAGGCGGGGATGTCGTCGGGGGTGACGACCGCCATCATGCGCTCCTGCGACTCGCTCATGAGGATCTCCTCGGGCCGCAGCGTGGGATCGCGCAGCGGGACGAGGTTGAGGTTCACCTCCATGCCGCCGGTGCCCTTGGCGGCCAGCTCGGTCGTGGCGCAGGACACCCCGGCCGCGCCGAGGTCCTGGATGCCGACGACCACGTCCGCCTGGTAGAGCTCCAGGCAGCACTCGATCAGCAGCTTCTCCATGAACGGGTCGCCGACCTGCACGGCGGGCCGCTTGGCCTGCGACTCGTCCTCGAAGGTGGCCGAGGCCAGCACCGAGGCGCCGCCGATGCCGTCCGCGCCGGTCCTGGCGCCGAAGAGCACGACCTTGTTGCCGGGGCCGGGCGCGGTGGCGAGCTTGATCTGGTCCTTGCGCAACAGGCCGACGCACAGGGCGTTGACCAGCGGGTTGCCGATGTAGCAGGGGTCGAAGACGACCTCCCCGCCGATGTTCGGCAGGCCGAGGCAGTTGCCGTAGTGGCTGATGCCCTCGACCACCCCGGGCAGCACCCGGCGCGTGTCGGGCTGGTCGGCCCCGCCGAAGCGCAGCGCGTCCATGACCGCGACCGGCCGGGCGCCCATCGACATGATGTCGCGCACGATGCCGCCGACGCCGGTCGCGGCGCCCTGGTGCGGCTCGACGTACGACGGGTGGTTGTGCGACTCGATCTTGAAGGTGGCGGCCCAGCCGTCGCCGATGTCGACCACGCCGGCGTTCTCACCCATGCCGACGAGCAGGGCCTCCGACTCGGGCGCCTTGGTCCCGAACTGCCGCAGGTGCACCTTCGACGACTTGTAGGAGCAGTGCTCGCTCCACATGACCGAGTAGATCGCCAGCTCGGAGCCGGTCGGGCGGCGGCCGAGGATGTCGCGTACGCGCTGGTACTCGTCGTCCTTCATGCCCAGCTCGGCGTACGGCTGGCGCTCGTCCGGCGTCTCCAGCGCACGGCTCACACTGTCGGTGTTCATAGGTCGCTCACCGCTCCCCATCACGCGTTCACCAGCCGCTTCAAGATAGAGGTGAAGAAGTGCCGGCCGTCCACGCTCGGCGCGCCGGTCAGGTCCTCGACCGCGTGCTCGGGGTGGGGCATGAGGCCGACGACGTTCCCGGCCTCGTTGGTGATCCCCGCGATGTCGTTGAGCGAGCCGTTGGGGTTGCCGCCCGCGTAGCGGAAGACCACCCGGCCCTCGCTCTCCAGCGCCGCGAGTGTTTCCGCGTCGGCCACGTAACGGCCCTCGCCGTGCTTGATCGGCAGCACGATCTCCTGGCCGTCCGCGAAGTCCGCCGTCCACGCCGTACGCGTGCTCTCCACGCGGATGCGCTGGTCGCGGCAGATGTAGTGGAGGCCCTCGTTGCGGGTCAGCGCGCCCGGCAGCAGGTGCGCCTCGCAGAGGATCTGGAAGCCGTTGCAGGTGCCGAGCACGGGCAGCCCGGACCGGGCGGCCGGGATCAGCTCGGTCATGAGAGGGGAGAACCGGGAGATCGCCCCGCAGCGAAGATAGTCGCCGTAGGAGAACCCACCGGGAAGGAAGACGGCGTCGACTCCCTTGAGGTCGTGGTCGGCGTGCCACAGGGGCACCGCCTCCGCTCCGGCCAGCCGTACGGCTCGCGCGGCGTCCTGGTCGTCGAGTGTTCCGGGGAAGGTGACGACGCCCACCCGGGCAGCGCTCATGACAGTTTTCCCTCCAAGGGTCCCCGCCAAGCCGTACGCCACCGTCATCTGGCCGGACGGCGGTCTGTGGCGGTACACCACAGGGTATCGGAGCCGCCAAACCGGATCCCCTGCGGAGGCTCACTTCCGATCACACGTCACGCCGGGCTCCCCGAGCCCGGCGTGGTGCGGAGCCGGGGTGCTCAGACCCCGGCGAGATGACGGTCGAGAGTGAGGTGACGGGCGATGGAGTCCTCGTCCCAGTCGAGTTCCTTGCTCAGGCGCACGGTCGTGCCGCGCCCGGGCGTGATGTCGAACGACAGATCGTCCACGACGGCGCGCATTATCAGAATGCCCCGGCCGTTCTCGGTCTCCGCCGGCGGGTACTGGCGGGGAATCATGTGCAGCCCCTCGCCTTCGTCGGCGACGCGCAGCTCGCAGCGGCCGTTGCCTATGGTCGCCATGACCTCGTAGCGGTTGGCTGGACCACCGTGGCGCACCGCGTTGGCGCACGCCTCGGAAGTCGCCAGGAGTATGTCGGACACGCACTCTTCGGTCACCCCGAGAGACCGCAGCGCGTCGCCCACCACTCGACGGACCATCGGGATGCCGATGGCATCCCGTGGCATCGCCAGTGAAAACTCAATATCCACCGGACCCCTCCCCGGTGTCGAAGGTCACCAAGGTAGGCTTCCCCGATGAATCAGGGCTAACCGCAAAATCACGTCCGCGTTATTCAGGACGCACGGGATAGGTGGGTTCGAGACGGACCGATGCCTGATTAGGGGTAGACAAGCCGCGGAAACAGTGGTGTGAAATGCGCCACTTCACCCCTCGACGCGGATCGTGAAGTCCTCGATGACCGTGTTCGCGAGCAGGGTTTCGGCCATCTTTCGGACATCCGAAAGTGCGGCCTCGTCGGCCGGGCCGTCCAACTCCAGCTCGAACCGCTTGCCCTGCCGTACCCCGGAGACCCCGGCGAAGCCGAGTCGCGGCAGCGCCCGGGCGATCGCCTGGCCCTGCGGGTCGAGGATCTCCGGCTTGAGCATGACGTCGACGATGACGCGCGCCACGATGTTCCTCCAATTCGAATGAGGGCCCGCCGATTCGGGGAGGTCCGCCCGTTCGGGGGTCCGTTTGGGCCAAGCCTAGTGCCGCCTCGCCGGCTCGTCCCCGACGGGCCGGGATGCCGCGCCGGGCGGGTGTCCCGCCGCTCCCGGGACGCGGCGCCCGGGTGTGGCGTCGCACAGTCCGGGAATCGGAAGAGGTATGGACGGGCGGGCGGGGCCTTGCGCCAAGGGGCGTGACTTCTGCCACGATGTCCACATATGCGCCCGGTCGCCCACCCCAGCGGCCGTACGCCCGACGACCCGGCCGTCCTGCGGGGGTGACCCCACCCGCGGGGGCCCGACACGCACAGGAGTGGCACGTGACAGCCGACGCCCCTCGTGGTGTAGACGCACCCCCGGAACTCGTCCAACTGCTCACCCCGGAAGGGGAGCGGGTCGAGCATCCCGACTACGACATCGAGCTGACCGCCGAGGAGGTCCGCTCCCTCTACCGTGACCTGGTCCTCGTCCGCCGCGTTGACCTGGAGGCCGTCGCGCTCCAGCGACAGGGAGAGCTCGGCATCTGGGCGTCCCTGCTCGGGCAGGAGGCGGCCCAGATCGGCTCAGGCCGGGCGCTCACCGACGCCGACATGGCCTTCCCCACCTACCGAGAGCACGGCGTGGCCTGGTGCCGCGACGTCGACCCGGTCAAGCTGCTCGGCCTGTTCCGCGGCGTGAGCAACGGCGGGTGGGACCCGGCGGAGCACAACTTCCACCTCTACACGATCGTCATCGGCTCCCAGGCCCTGCACGCGGTCGGCTACGCCATGGGCATCCAGCGCGACGGCGCCGAGGCGGCCACCATCGTCTACTTCGGCGACGGCGCGACCTCCCAGGGCGACGTGAACGAGGCCTTCATCTGGGCCTCGGTGTTCAACGCCCCCATCGTGTTCTTCTGCCAGAACAACCAGTGGGCCATCTCCGAGCCGCTGGAGAAGCAGTCGAAGATCCCGCTCTACAAGAGGGCGTCCGGCTTCGGCTTCCCCGGGATCCGCGTGGACGGCAACGACGTGTTCGCCTGCCTCGCCGCGACCCGTCGCGCGCTGCAGAACGCCCGCGACGGGCAGGGGCCGACGCTGATCGAGGCGTTCACCTACCGGATGGGCGCGCACACCACCTCCGACGACCCCACCCGCTACCGGCTCGCCCACGAGCTGGAGGCGTGGAAGCTGAAGGACCCCATCGAGCGGGTCAAGGCGTACCTGTTCAAGAACCAGCTCGCCGACCAGGAGTTCTTCGAGAAGATCGACGCCGAGGCCGACGCGCTCGGCAAGGACGTGCGAAGCCGGTGCCTGGCGCTGCCCGACCCACCACCCCGGGCTATCTTTGATCACGTGTACGCCGGAGCCCATGCACTCCTCGACGAGGAACGCGAGCAGTACCTGACCTACCTGGCGGGGTTCGAACGATGACCACACTCACTCTCGCCAAGGCATTGAACGAGGGCCTCCGCCGCTCGATGGAGGACGACCCCAAGGTGCTCGTGATGGGAGAGGACGTCGGCAAGCTCGGCGGCGTCTTCCGTGTCACCGACGGCCTGCAGAAGGACTTCGGCGAGGACCGCGTGATCGACACGCCGCTCGCCGAGTCGGGCATCATCGGGACGGCGATCGGCCTGGCCCTGCGCGGCTACCGGCCGGTCTGCGAGATCCAGTTCGACGGGTTCGTGTTCCCGGCCGCCGACCAGATCATCACCCAGCTGGCCAAGATGCCGCTGCGGTCGCTCGGCACGCTCAAGCTGCCGGTCGTCGTACGCATCCCCTTTGGCGGCGGCATCGGGGCGGTCGAGCACCACTCGGAGTCGCCCGAGGCGTACTTCACCCACACGGCGGGCCTGCGGGTGGTGGCGTGCTCCAACCCGGTGGACGCCTACACGATGATCCAGGACGCCGTCCGCTGCGACGACCCGATCATCTTCTTCGAGCCCAAGCGCCGTTACTGGGACAAGGCCGACATCGACCTCGCCGCCCCCGGCCTGGCGCTCGACCGCGCCCGCACCGTACGGCAGGGCCGCGACATCACGCTGATCGCGTACGGGCCGATGGTGAAGACCTGCCTGGAGGCCGCCGCGGCGGCGGAGGAGGACGGGCGGGACATCGAGGTCATCGACCTGCGCTCGCTTAACCCTCTCGACGTGGACGTCCTGACCGAGTCCGTGACGCGGACCGGGCGGTGCGTCGTCGCCCACGAGGCCCCCGTCTTCACCGGCTTCGGGGCCGAGCTGGCGGCGCGGATCACCGAGCGCTGCTTCTACAGTCTGGAGGCGCCCGTGCTGCGGGTCGGCGGGTTCTCCACGCCCTACCCGCCGTCGCGGCTGGAGGACCACTACCTGCCCGACCTGGACCGCGTGCTCGACGCCGTGGACCGCTCGTTCGCGTACTGAGGGGGAGGGACTTCTCATGCTCCGTGAGTTCAGACTCCCCGACGTGGGCGAGGGGCTGACCGAGGCCGAGATCGTCAGGTGGCACGTGGCCCCGGGCGACTCGGTGAAGATCAACCAGACGATCGTCGAGATCGAGACGGCCAAGGCCGTCGTCGAGCTGCCGTGCCCCTACGAGGGCACCGTCTCCGCCCTGATGGCCGGCGAGGGTCAGACCGTCGACGTCGGCGCCCCGATCATCGCGGTCGAGGACGGCGCGGGCGGTGACGGCGCGGGTGGTGGTGGCGCCGTCGCGGGCCGGGAGGCGCTGGCGGACGACATGGTGCCGGACGCGCGCAACGGCGCTCCGGCGAAGGAGCAGCGCCAGCCGGTGCTGGTCGGCTACGGCGTCAAGACGAGCGCCACCCGCCGCCGTCCCCGCAAACCGGCCGCTTCTGCTTCGGTAGTTTCCGCGCCGGCCGCTTCTGTTCCGGCCGGTGCGGCACGGGGTGTCGACGCAGGTGTTCGTGCGGCGGAAGATGTTCCTGCGACGCAGGACAACGGCTCCGCCGTGTCCACACGGGCGCGCGCCCTGGCCAAGCCGCCGGTCCGCAAGCTCGCCAAGGACCTGGGCGTCGACCTGACGACCCTCACCGGCACCGGCCCCCAGGGATCGATCACCCGGGCCGACGTGGAGACCGCGGTCGCGGCGCCCGCGCCTGTTCCGGCCGCGGCGCGGCGGGAATCCGGGGCGCGGGAGGAGCGCATCCCGGTCAAGGGGGTCAGGAAGGCGACCGCGCAGGCGATGGTGACCAGCGCGTTCTCGGCCCCGCACGTGACCGAGTGGCTGCAGGTCGACGTGACCGAGACGATGGAGGCGGTCCGGCGGCTGCGTACGCTGCCCGAGTTCGCCGAGGTCAAGGTCTCCCCGCTGCTTCTCGTGGCGAAGGCCCTGATCACCGCGGTGAAACGGCACCCGATGGCCAACGCCACGTGGACCGGCGAGGAGATCGTGGTCAAGCACTACGTGAACCTCGGCATCGCCGCCGCCACCGATCGCGGCTTGATCGTGCCGAACGTCAAGGACGCCGACGTGATGTCGCTGCCCGAGCTCGCCAGGGCACTGGGCGAGCTCACCGAGCGGGCGCGGGCCGGCAAGTGCCAGCCCGCCGAGCTGAGCGGCGGCACGATCACGATCACCAACGTGGGCGTCTTCGGCGTCGACGCCGGCACGCCGATCCTCAACCCCGGGGAGGTGGCGATCCTCGCCGTGGGCCAGATCAGGGACATGCCCTGGGTGGTCGACGGGCAGCTCGCGGTCCGCAAGGTCACCACCCTGGCGCTGTCGTTCGACCACCGCGTGGTCGACGGCGAGCTGGGGTCGTACGTCCTGCGCGACGTGGGCGCCATGCTGGAAGACCCTCTCCGCATGCTCGCCTGGAGCTGAGCGGGGACCACTCAAGTCGGATGCAAGATCCGAACCAGTGAGGCGCAAGCTCGGCTTTCTACCGTTCGCGTGTGATCCTCATACTGAGCGACCGGGAGGACACCACCGTGCGCCGTGTCCTTCCGGAGATCGAGCGCCGGGGCGTGCCTGTGACCTGGTGCGGCACTGGTGAGTCCGCCGCCAGGTCACGGGTGACCGCGACCTTCGGAGGCGAGCACCTCCTCCCGGAGGTCGATCCGGACGGCGCGCCGGCGCCGGTGGAGAAGCGCGCCGGGCCGCTGGTCAGAGACGCCGCCGCCTGGGCGGCGGCATGACCGCCGTGCCGGTGACGGCGTTCGCCGCGGTCCTCACGGTCGACCGCGTGCGCCTGCGCGTCGCCGAGGCGCTCATGCTGCTGCCCAGGCGGCCGTACGGCGATCGCGACGTCCACGACGAGATCGTCGAGCAGTGCCTGCTGATGAACGAGACGCTGGAGGACGGCGAGCCCCTCGGCGACGGCTATCTGACCGGGATCGTGCTGGAGCGCCGGGCGGGGCGGGACGACCCGGAGACGCTGGCCGCGGCGGGGGAGACCGCCTTCGGCGAGTGGCTCGCCGACCGGCGCAGACGGGCCTCCATCGAGTGGCACTGGCTGTGAGGACCTGACTGAGCGCGGGCGACGGCCGGACGCCGGGCATCGGCGGGCGGGCCGGCCGTCGCCGCGTCCCGGGTCCGGGGAGGACCCCGGGACCTCCCGTCAGGCGGCGTCGAGAGCTTCGGTGATCTTGCGGGCCATGTCGGCCATGGTGGGGCCGGGCTCGCCCTTCTGGGCCCGGGCGGCCGCTTCGACGGCGACGAGGACGGTGCTGCGGAAGTTGTCGGCCTCGGCCGGCCCCTGCCGCTTGAGCAGGTGCACGGACGCCGTCAGGGCCGGCAGCACACGGTCGGCGAGTTCGGCGACGGACTTGCCGCTCAGGTCCATACCCGTCGACTTGTCGGCGAGCACGTGCCCGACGAGGCCGGTCGCGGAGGCCAGGGCGATGGAGCCCTGGGTGGCGACCTTGTGGGGCGAGCCGGTGGCGCCGGCGGCGGCCAGCAGCGAGACGGCGCCGTAGGCGGCGGTCCGCAGGGTGATCTTGTCCTGGTCGGTGAGGGTGACGGACATGGTCGCGTGGTCCTTTACATCTGATGCACGGATGGGGGAAGGGGCCCGCCGATGCCCGGGAAAGGGCTTGGGGCGGGCATGAGGGGGCTGAGGGGCTGAGGGGGGCTGAGGGCGGGTCTGCCGGGACGCGGGCCCGGTGTCAGTCGTCGATCGCCTGGTAGAGCGTGGTCCAGAAGTCGTGGACGAGCTGCATCGAGTCCGGGGTGGACGCGCCGACCTGGGTGAGCAGGAGTCCGGTGAGCTGGTTGGCCGGGTCGGCGTAGGCCGCGGTGCCGCTTCCGCCGTCCCAGCCGAACTGGCCGACGGGGGCGTAGTCGCCGCGGTAGGTGCGCACCGCCATCCCGAAGCCCCAGCCGCCGTGCTGTCCTTGGCCGTGCGAAATGTGGACGTTGTCGACGGCCATGGCGGTGCGGGCGGCGTTCTGCTCGGGCGTGAGACGGTTGGTGGTCATCAGCTCGACGGCGGGCCGGGACAAGATGCGCTTCCCCTGGTGCGTCCCGCCGTTGAGCAGCATCTGGAAGTAGGCGTGGTAGTCGTCGACGGTGGAGACCAGCCCGCCGCCCCCACCCTGGAACGCCGGAGGCTCGCTCCACCGTCCGCCCTTGGCCTCGTCCCACACGAGGAACTCGCCGGTCCGCGGGTCGGGGGCGTAGAGGGCCGGCAGCCGGTCGATCTTGTCGGCGGGCACGTGGAAACCGGTGTCGGTCATCCCCAGCGGATCGAAGATGCGCTCGCGCAGGAACTCCTCGAACGACTGGCCGGTGACCCTGGACACCAGCACGCCGAGCAGGTCGCTGCTGATGTGGTACTGCCAGCGCTCTCCGGGCTGGTACATCAGCGGGAGCTCGCCGAGGCGGCGCATCCACTCGTCCTGCTCGGGCATCGGCACCGGCAGGTTGGGCGTGAGCCCCTGCTCGAAGACCGCGTTCATGATCGGGGTGCCGAGTGAGGTCATGTCCATGCCGAGCCCGAACGTGGAGGTCAGCACGTCCCGCACGGTGATCGGCCGCCGCGCCGGCACGGTGTCGTCCAGCGGGCCGTCGATCCGCTTCAGCACCCGGCGGCCGGCCAGTTCAGGCAGCCACGGATCCACCGGGTCGTCCAGTCGCAGCCTGCACTCGTCCAGCAGGACCATCGCCGCTGCGACCGAGACCGGCTTGGAGGTCGAGGCCATCCGGAAGATCGTGTCCCGGCGCATCGGCGCGCCACCGTCATGACGCATCGTCCCGATCGCTACGGCGTGCGTCTGGTCGCCCCGGCTGACCAGGGCGACCAGCCCGGGAATCCGCCCCGACTCCACATACCGCGTCAGCACCTCGCGGACCCTGCGCAGCCCGGTCGCGGAGAAGCCGCTGTCGCCGATTTCCATCCTGAATCTCCTCATACACGTGGTCGATCTGCCATCGAGGCTCCCTCTGCGCTGCCACCGGCACCCGCAAGTGTTCGGGAATCTCTGAACGTCTGCGACGCTACATTGCATTCACTGTTTGGTCAATAATTAAGAGAGTCAGGATGTCCCGTCGTAATGCGCTCTTAGAGTACATATTGCAATGACTATGAGGCTGAACGCAACGAGCGGTCGGGCGCGCATTGCAATGGCCTCCGAGTGAATGCATACTGTGCGGCACGCGGGCGCCGAGCTCCGCGCACGTCGGCAGACAGGAGACGAGCACCGATGCCCGGAGGCAGACTCACCGACGAGGACCGTCAGCACATCGCCGCGGGGCTGGCCGAGGGGCTCGGATACGCAGAGATCGGCCGGCGTCTGGGGCGGCCCGCCTCGACCGTCATGCGAGAGGTCACTCGCAACGGCGGACCCGACGATTACGGGGCGGAGCGGGCGCACGAGGCCACGCGGCACCGCGCGCGACGGCACAAGCGGGCTCGGCCTCCGGCGCCGCCGATCCCGGACGGCGGCCATGGGCGTGACCCCCAGGCGGTGCAGGACTTCACGGAGTCCTTCATCGCCCTCCTCGTTCAGCAGGGGCTGCCCCGGATGGAGGCCAGGGTGCTGGCCTGCCTGTACGTCACGGACTCCGGCACTCTCACCGCCGCCGACCTGGTCCAGCGGCTTCACGTCAGCCCTGCCTCGATCTCGCACGCCGTCGCCTTCCTCGAACAGCAGGGGATGCTCAGGCGGGAACGGGTTCCCGGGGCGCGGCGCGAACGCTACGTCATCGACGACGAGATCTGGCTCCGGTCGATCCTCGCGTCCCTGCGGATGAACGAGGCCCTGGCGGCCGCATCCCAGCGCGGAGCCGACATCCTCGGGGCCGCGACCCTGGCGGGCGCCCGCTTCGAGTCCTCCGCCGAACTTCTGTCCCTCGTGAGCGCGGCGTTCCGGCAGGTCGTGGAGCAGTGGCAGGGCCGGAGTGCTCGCCGGTCGGTCCACCCGCCCGGTGATTGACGCGGGCTCCGGCTGATGGCCGGCACCTGAACACCCACCGCGCCTACGCCTCCGTCATCGATGATGAGAGGATGGGCGCCGCGAAGAACGCGGCCGCCCGGCCGCGTGCGTCTCATCCCAGGGGGAGTGCATGTTCCGCCACGTCGTGCTGCTGCAGTGGACCGAGGACGCCACCGAGGAGCAGCGGGCCGAGGTGGCAAGGCGGCTGAGCGGGCTGCCGGATGCCATCCCCGAGGTGCGCTCCTACCGGATCGGTCACGACGCGGGCGTCAACGAGGACAACTACTCCTTCGCCGTGGTCGCCGAATTCGACTCCCCCGAGGACTACGTCGTCTACCGCGACCACCCGGCCCACCTGGCGGTGATCGAGGAGTGCATCGCGCCGATCCTCGCCGACCGCGCGGCGGTGCAGTACGTCCTCTAGGGGCGCGCAGGCGTGCCTGCTCGCCCTCGGCGGGCGTCCGGGGTCACCCCTGCACGTGCAGTGATTCGACCGCTTCGACCAGAGGGGCAAGCCGGGGGTTCCGGGCTGCCTGGTCGAGGGCTTCCCGCAGGGCGGCGTCGTTCGTGGGCCGGGCCTCGGCGAGCAGCGCCAGGCCCGCGGGGCTGACGTCCGTGTAGATCCCGCGACGGTCGGTGGGGCACAGGTAGCGGGTGAGCAGTCCCCGCTCTTCGAGCCGGGTCACCAGGCGCGTCGTCGCGCTCTGGCTGAGCACGACGGCGTCGGCGACCTGCTTCATCTGCAGGTGTCCGCCGGGGCCGTCGTGCTGCCGGCTGAGCGTCTCCAGCAAGGAGTACTCCCGCACGCTCAGGCCGTGCTCGCTCTGCAGGGCGCGCTCGATGTGCGCCTCGATCTTCTCGTGCAACAGGGAGAGGGCGCACCAGCCCTGTGCGAGAGCGGTGAGGGCAGGATCCGTGGCCGTCATCGGCTCTCCCTCCGTTCGCGTGTGATTCAGTCGAGGATACTCCACCCCTGCAATTGCCCGCGCTTGCAAATATAAAGCGTCTGCAACTATTGTCGGCGCGTGTTACTCGCTCGTGCAATCGCTGGGGGACGTTCATGCCGCTCGCACTCGTAGCCCTCGCCATCGGGGCCTTCGGGATCGGGACCACCGAATTCGTGATCACGGGGTTGCTCCCGCAGGTGGCGTCCGACCTCGGCGTCTCCATCCCGACCGTCGGTCTGCTCGTCACCGGGTACGCCCTGGGCGTGGTGGTCGGGGCCCCGCCGATGACCGTGCTGGGGACGGTCATGTCCCGCAAGCGCGTGCTGATGCTGCTGATGGCGCTGTTCGTCGCCGGCAACCTGCTCTCGGCCCTCGCGCCGGGCTTCGGGGTGATGCTGGCCGGCCGGGTGATCGCCTCGCTCGCGCACGGCGCGTTCTTCGGCATCGGCTCCGTGGTCGCGGCCGAACTGGTCGCCCCGCACCGGAGGGCCGGCGCGATCGCCCTGATGTTCACCGGTCTGACCGTGGCCAACGTCGTCGGCGTACCCCTGGGCACCCTGGTCGGCCAGGTCGCCGGCTGGCGGACGACCTTCGCCATCGTCGCCGGGCTCGGCGTCGTCGGCCTGATCGGCATCGTCGTGCTCGTGCCCGAGATGCCGCGGCCCGCGGGCGTGCGCCTGCGTCACGAAGTGGCCGCACTCCGCGACGTCCAGGTGTTGCTCGCGATGGGCATGACCGTGCTCGGGTTCGGCGGCGTCTTCGCGGCCATCACGTACATCGCGCCGATGATGGTCCGGGTCACGGGCTACCCGGAAGGGGCGGTGACCTGGCTGCTGGTCCTCTTCGGTCTCGGCATGGTGGCCGGCAATCTCATCGGGGGAAGGTTCGCCGACCGCGCGCTGATGCCGATGCTGTACGTCTCGCTGGGCGCCCTCGCGGTCGTCCTCGCCGCCTTCACGCTGACCGCGCACAGCAAGATCCTCGCCCCGGTGACCGTCGCCCTGGTGGGGGCGCTCGGCTTCGCCACCGTGCCGCCGCTGCAGAAGCGCGTGCTCGATCTCGCCCACGGCGCGCCGACGCTGGCCTCGGCGGTCAACATTGGCGCCTTCAACCTCGGCAACGCCCTGAGCTCCTGGCTCGGCGGCCTCGTCATCGCGGCGGGCCTGGGCTACACCGCGCCCAACTGGGTGGGCGCCCTCCTCGCCGCCTCCGCGCTCGTGCTCGCCGTCCTCTCGGCCACCCTCGAACGCCGCTCCGCCGCGCCCGCGCCCGCCCCCGCCTAACCTCCCCGCGTGATCTTGTAGTTTGTCGCACATAAGCCTTCGGCCTCGGGCGATACCGTCTGTGATCATGCAGTAATCCCCGCTGCACGCCCGCGACCTGCTCGTACATCATTCGTGATCTTGCGATTGAAAGATCACGCAGACGGAACTCGCAGGTGGTGCGTGGTGCTGACGGAAACTCTGCATGATCACCGACGGTACTTGCCCAGGTGGGAGCGGGTCACTGCGACAAACTCCAAGATCACGGCCGGGGTTAGAAGGAGTTTTCGGGCAGCTCCATGAGGTCCTGGCCGGTGGCGGCGAGCACGCGGCGCTCGGCGGCCAGGCGGGGCAGCACGGTCTGGGCGAAGAACGAGGCCGCCGCGACCTTGCCCGTGTAGAACGCATTGTCCTCCTCCGAGGCGGAAAGGGCGTTCAGCGCGATCTCGGCTTGGCGCAGCAGCAGCCAGCCCAGCACCAGGTCGCCCAGAGCCATGAGGAACCGGGTGGTGTTGAGGCCGACCTTGTAGACCTCCTGCGGCGTCTCCATGGAGGCGATCGCCCAGCCGGCCATCGTGTCGGCCATGGCCTTGACCTCGCTGGCCGCCTCGTCGAGCAGGCCGCGCTCGACCTTCAGCCGCCCGTTGCCCGCCTCGGAGCCGGCGAACGTCCTGATCTCGCCGAGCAGCGACCCCAGGGCGGCGCCCTGGTTCCTCAGGACCTTGCGGAAGAACAGGTCCTGGCCCTGGATCGCGGTCGTGCCCTCGTACAGCGAGTCGATCTTCGAGTCGCGGATGTACTGCTCGATCGGGTAGTCCTGTAGGAAGCCCGAGCCGCCGAGCGTCTGCAGCGAACGGGCCAGCAGCTCGTACGACCGCTCGGAGCCGACGCCTTTGACCAGCGGGAGCAGCAGGTCGTTGAGCGCCTCGGCGGCCTGGTCGCGGCGGCCCTCGAACTCCGCGATCTGGATCTGGTCCTGGATCGTCGCCGTGTAGATGACCAGCGCCCGCATCGCCTCGGTGTACGACTTCTGCAGCATGAGCTCGCGGCGCACGTCGGGGTGGTGGGTGATCGCCACGCGCGGGGCGGTCTTGTCGCCCGAGCGGGTGAGGTCGGCGCCCTGGAGGCGGTTCTTCGCGTAGTCCAGCGCGTTGAGATAGCCGGTGGACAGCGTGGCGATGGCCTTGGCGCCCACCATCATGCGGGCGTGCTCGATCACCATGAACATCTGCCGGATCCCGTCGTGCGCGTCGCCGACGAGGTAACCGATGGCCGGGTGCTTCTCGCCGAGGGTGAGCTCGCAGGTCGTGGAGACCTTCAGGCCCATCTTCTTCTCGACGTTGGTGACGTACACGCCGTTGCGCTCGCCCAGCTCGCCGGTCTCCACGTCCACCAGGTATTTCGGCACGAGGAACATCGACAGGCCCTTGGTGCCGGGCTTGGCCCCCTCGGGCCGGGCGAGCACGAGGTGGAAGATGTTCTCGGCCATGTCGTGCTCGGCGCTGGTGATGAAGCGCTTGACGCCCTCGATGTGCCAGGTGCCGTCGGGCTGCTGGATCGCCTTGGTCCGGCCGGCGCCGACGTCGGAGCCGGCGTCGGGCTCGGTCAGCACCATGGTCGCGCCCCAGCGCCGCTCGACGGCCATCTCGGCGAACCGCTTCTGCTCCGGGGTGCCGAGCTCGAACAGCAGGTGGGCGAAGGCCGGGCCGCAGGCGAACATCCACACGGCGGGGTTGGCGCCGAGCACCATCTCGGCCATGGCCCACACCAGGCTGCGCGGGGCGAGTGTGCCGCCGAGCTCCGGCTGCAGCTCCAGGCGCCACCACTCGGCGTCCACCCAGGCCTGGTAGGAGCGCTTGAAACTCTCCGGCATGGTCACGCTGTGGGTGGCGGGGTCGAAGACGGGCGGGTGGCGGTCGGCGTCCTCGAACGAGTCGGCGATGGGACCGGTGGCGAGCCGGTTCACCTCTTCCAGCACGCTTCGCGCGGTGTCCTCGTCCACCTCGGCGAACGGGCCGGTGCCGAGGATCTCCTTGCGCCCGAACACCTCGAAGAGGTTGAACTCCAGGTCGCGGAGGTTGCTCTTGTAGTGACCCATCTGTGTGCGCTCCTAGAACCGAACCCGGGGTTAACGTACTGGTCGGTAACTCTAAACGTATGCTACCCGCGAGTAACCGGCGGTATCCATGGTCTGCGCCACAGATCGCGCGGTTTGGTGGCGCACAACAGGTATGGTCCCGTTGTGAGAAGGCCGCGATCCGCGGTCTTCCCGGACGAGGTGCCCGCCGTACCCGGACCAGCGAAGACGGTGGGCGGAAGGACATGGACCAAGCCCTGCAGATCGTCGGCGCCGTGCTCATCCTCGGCGCGTTCCTGCTCTCCCAGATGAACGTCCTGGACAACCGCTCGAAGGTCTATCTCACGCTCAACCTCGTCGGCTCCGCGGTGCTCGCGTGGCTCGCGTACGCGGACGACGACTGGGGATTCCTGCTGCTGGAGGGGGTCTGGGCCGTCGTGTCCGCGGTGGGCCTCGTCCAGTCCCTGCGGCCGCGGCGGACGGCGACGTAACCGGCTTGACACATTTTCCGGTGTCGCGCTTGGCTGGGCGCATGATTGAGATCAGCACGATGACGATCGACTGCGCCCAGCCGTACGAGCTGGCCCAGTGGTGGAGCGAGGCCCTGGGCTGGCCGCTCGTCGACTCCGAGCCGGAGGACGACGAGGTCGTGCTGGACCGCCCGGGCGGCCCGCCGCACCTGCTTTTCATCCGGGTGCCCGACGGCAAGACGGTCAAGAACCGCCTGCACTTCGACGTCGTCCCCTCGGGTGACGGCACCCGTGACCAGGAGGTGGAGCGGCTGCTCGCCCTCGGGGCCACGTCGTACGAGGACCACCGGACGCCGGACGGCGCCGGCTGGGTCACCCTCCTCGACCCCGAGGGCAACGAGTTCTGCGTCTGCCGCAGCGCGGCGGAGCGAGCGGCCTAGCCAGGGTCAGGCGCCCTTGGCTCGGCCGCGCATGGAGAACGTGAGCACGGCGGTGATCAGCAGCACGAGCGCGCCGCCCCACAGCGCGTCCCAGGCCGAGCCGAAGAGGCCCTCGTGGTCGATCACGAACTGCACCGGGTACATGAGGGCCGCCGCACCGAGGCCCGGGTAGAGCGAGAAGCGCCAGGGGTGGCGCAGCGCCCAGAGACGGGCCTGCCGGGTCACCCGGTCGCCGGTGTCGGGCTTGGAGATCGCGCCGATCGCCGCGACGAGGGCGAACACGGTGATCCCCGCGCACAGGGCCCAGGTCAGGTCGGCCGGGCCGGGCAGGATGACGCCCAGCAGGAAGCTCGTGGCCGCGACCGCCCCACCGGACGTCGCCGCGGCCCGCCAGGGCGCGCCGCGCAGGGCCGCGCCGGCCAAGGACATCTCGTCCATACGGGTCAGTTCGTTCATGACTACAGCGTGCCTTTTCGGGTGTTTCCCCGGTATCGGGGAAGTCCCTGAGCCGCCCCTGACACCCCCCGGTTAGGCTCCCCGGTATGGATCTGCACTACCGTACGGCCCGGCGCGAGGACGTCCCCGTCCTCGTGGCGATGATCAACGAGGACCCGATCACCGCCGCCCGTTCGTCCTCCGGGGGGCCGGACTACGACGCCGCCTTCGAGGCGGTGGACGCCGACCCGCGCAACGAGTTGATCGTGGTGGAGTCGGACGGCGACGTGGTGGGGACCATGCAGCTCACCTACATTCCCGGGCTGTCGCGGCGGGGCGGCGAGCGCGCGCAGATCGAGGCGGTCAGGGTCGCCGTGCCGCACCGCAACCGGGGAATCGGCCGGGAGATGATGCGGTGGGCGGTCGAGCGGGCCCGGGAGCGCGGCTGCGCGCTGGTGCAGCTCACCTCCGACAAGGCCCGCACTGAGGCCCACCGCTTCTACGGCTCGCTCGGCTTCACCGCCTCACACGAGGGGTTCAAGCTCGCTCTGTGACAGCGGGGCGACGTCGACGAAGTTGTCGTGGTAGACCGCTCCCCGGCCCATGTCGGCGTCCCTCTCGTCCACCAGCGCGTTCGGGTTGGCGCCGTCCGACAGCTTCGGCCAGTGGCCCTTCGGCGCCGCCACCACCCCCTGCGCCACCCGGTCGCTGACCTCCACGTACGCCCTGAACTCGCCGTTGCCGTTGAAGACCCGGGCGGCCTGCCCGTCCACGAGACCCCGGGACGCGGCGTCGGCCGGGTTAACCAGCACCCGCGGGCCCTTCGACCGCTTGCGTAGCTCCGGGTTGTTGGCGAACTGCGTGTTCAGGAACGTGTGCGCGGCCGGTGTGATCATCACGAGCGGGTGCGGCCGGTCGGCGGGAGCCGTACGGGCGGTGAGCGAGGGGACGTAGCCCGCGACCCGCGGCAGCCCGTCGGCCTCGGCCTTCGCGGAGGCGAACTCCAGCCGCCCGCTCGGCGTCGGGAAGCCCTTGGTGAACGGCACGAACGGGTCGGCCACCGGAAGCCGGGCCCACCCCTGCTTGCGGCACTCCTCCAGCGGGATCCCCGCCTGGGCGAGCGTCTGCCCGGCCAGTTCGAGGTCGCTGTCGTAGAGGGACGGCTCGGTCAGGCCCATCAGCCGGGCGAGCCGGCGGAAGGTCTCGGTCGTGGACAGGCACTCGCCCGGCGGCTCGACCGCGGGCTCGTTCCACACCATGTACATGTGCCCGTAGCCGTGGTGCACGTCCAGGTGCTCGATCTGCATGGTCGCGGGCAGCACATAATCGGCGTAGTCGGCGGTGTCGGTCGGGAACTGCTCCATCACCACCGTGAACAGGTCCTCCCGCTCCAGCGCCGCCCTGATCCGGTTCTGGTCCGAGGTCGAGCCGAGCGGGTTGGCCGCGTAGACCCACAGGCACTTGACCGACTCGTCCAGTCCGTCGGCCAGCCGCGTCATCGTGAGCGTACGCACGGGGTGGGGGAGCAGGTCGTCGCGCGGGTCGGGGCCCGTGGGGGCATATCCCGAGGTGGAGTAGGCCACGCCGCCGCCCGGGTGGCGCCAGTCGCCGGTGACGCCCGGGATGCAGGCGATCACGCGCATCGCGGCCCCGCCGCCCGCGTGCCGCTGGATGCCCATCGTGGCCCGGATGCCGGTCGGCCGGGTGTGCGCGAGCCGTACGCCGAGGGCGCGGATCCGCTCCTCGGGCAGGCCGGTGATCTCCGCCACCAGTGCCGGGGGGTGCCTGCGGATCTCGGCCTCGAACTCGTCCCAGCCGGTCGTGTGCTCCTCGATGTACGCGCGGTCCTCCGTGCCCTCCTCCAGCACGACGTGCAGCAGGCCGAGGGCGAGCGCCGCGTCGGTGCCCGGCCGGATCGGCAGGTGCTCGTCCGCCTGGTCGGCCGTACGCGTGCGGATGGGGTCGATCGCCACGACGTACGCCCCGGCGGCGCGGGCGTCCTGGACGAACTTCCACATGTGGTGGCCGCTGGTCAGCGTGTTGGTCCCCCACAGCAGGATGAGCCGCGACAACGCGAACGTCTCCGGGTCCATGCCGCCGGGAGTCCCGTTGACGTACCGCAGCCCGTCGTTGCCGGCCCGCGCGCAGATGTTGAGGTCGTGCCGGGACGCGCCGAGGGTGTTCCAGAACCGCCGACCGGCCTGACCCGACTCGCCCTGGACGTAGCCGAGCGTCCCGGTGCCCTGGTAGGGCCAGATCGACTCGCCGCCGTGCTCCTCGACGATCGACGTCAGCTTGGCGGCGATCTCCGACAGCGCCTGGTCCAGGCTGATCCGCTCGAAGCGGCCGGAGCCCTTCGGCCCCACCCTCTTCAAGGGGTGGAGAACGCGGTCGGCCGACCGCACCTGCTCCAGGTAGCGGTTGACCTTCACGCACAGGGCCCCGCGCGTGTAGGGATGGTCGTGATTGCCGCGCAACCCGACGGCCTCGCCGTCGCGTACGGTGACCACCCAGGAACAGGTGTCGGGGCAGTCGAGCGGGCAGGCACCGAGGACGGGTAGCGACGTGCTCATGGCATCGACGGTAGCGCGCCGCTCCCCGCCGTCCCACGGGCGGTCTCTACCGGATTTCCCGCACGTACGCGACGTTCGCGGCGTCCTCGGGGTCCGTGCTGGGCGTTTCCGAGAACCAGGCGTCCAGAATCTCCGTCAGAACCTGCGGGGAGGTGAGGCGGAGACTGAGCGCGAGCGCGTTGGCGTCGTTCCACTTGCGGGCGCCCGCGGCGGTGGCGGCGTCGGTGCACAGCGCCGCCCGCACTCCCGCTACCTTGTTTGCCGCTATGGATGCGCCGGTGCCGGTCCAGCAACAGACCACGGCCTGGTCCGCGCGGCCCTCCGCGACGTCCCTCGCCGCGGCGGAGCAGCACCAGGCCCAATCGGCACGGTCGCCGGGGGCCAGTGCTCCATAGAGTGTGACTGAATGGCCGCGCCGTTCCACCTCGGTCACAAGCATCGACGCGATCCCGTCGAGGCTGTCCGAGGCCAGGGATATACGCATGCCGTCAATTGTGGACGTCAATTGTGGACACCGAGTGCGAAGATCGCACAGAATCGCTGGTGGTGAGAGGCATCAAGGAGCAGGACCTAACGCTGGACACTCCTGGCCAAGGAGCTGTCCTCGTCGTCGAGCCTCTGCTGCCGCAGCGGATCCGCCGTCCTTCCGACGCGCTGCGGTTCCTGCTCACGCTGCTGGCCCTCGTCGCCGTCACCCTGATGGCCCTGGCCCTGCAGCGCACGCTGAACGGCCTGGAGACCGACGTCCAGGCGGGCACCGGCCGCGCCCCCGAGGTGCTGTCGGCCGCCGCCGGGCTGCTGGGCGGCGTCGCCGTGCTGATCGTCCCGGTCGCGTTCGCCGTCGAGCGGGTCTTCCACCGCGACGGCATGCGCGTCACCCAGGGGCTGATCGCCGCGATCCTCGCCCTGCTGGTGTCGTACGCGCTGGACGAGTGGCTGGTCGAGGCAGGCCCCGCCGACCTGGTGCAGCTGCTCACCGGCGGCAGGGACGTTGAGCCGCTCAACACCGTCCTCACCCCCGCCATCGCGTACGCCACGGCCGTGCGGATGAGCCGGCGCCCGCACTGGCGGGCACTCATGTGGGTCGCGCTGGCCCTCGACGTGTTCGCGCTGTTCACCGCCACCAAGGTCACCGCGCTCGGCGTGATCATGACGTACGTCGTCGGCCTCGCCGTCGGGTTCGGCACGCTCTACGGCATCGGCAGCGCGAACACCAGGCCGCCCGGCAGCGCCGTGCTGGCGGCGCTGCGCAGGCTCGGTTTCACGCCGGTCGGCGCCAGGCGAGTGGAGGACGACAGCTCGGGCAGCCGCCGCTATCTGGTCGGCCTCGCCGACGAGCGGCGGATCGACGTGACCGTGCTCGATCGCGACCGGCAGGTGGCGGGCGTCGTCTACCGGCTGTGGCGGCGTTTCCTGCTCAACAACGAGACCCGGCGCAGGGCCATCCGCTCGCTGCGGGCCGAGCTGGAGCGCGAGGCCCTGATGGCGTACGCCGCGCAGGCCGCCGGGGTGCGACTGCCGCGCCTGCTCGGCACGAGTGAGGTCGGCACCGAGGCCGCGCTGCTCGCCTACGAACACGTGGACACCCGGCCGGTGAGCGACCTCCTCGACGAGGACTTCGACGACGAGTTGCTGGAGCGGATGTGGGAGCAGGTCCGGCTGCTGCACGCGCAGCGCCTGGCCCACCGGCACCTCACCGGCGAGAGCATCCACGTCGACGCCCATCGGAACGTCTACCTCGTGGACGCCCGCAGTGGGGAGATCGCGGCAGGCGACCTGCTGCTGCGGCTCGACATCGCCCAGCTCCTCGCCTACCTCGGCACCCGCGTGGGAGCCGAGCGCTCCGTCGGGTCGGCGGCGAAGGTCCTGGGGGAGAACACGCTGGCCGGGGCGATGCCGCTGCTCCAGCGCATCGCGCTGAGCCGGGACACCCGGACGGCCGCGCGGCGGGACAGGAAGCTCCTGCCCGCCATCCGCGAGCAGATCACCGCGCTGAAGCCGCAGGTCGAGGTCGAAGAGGTGCGGCTCGAACGGTTCCGTCCCCGGACGCTGGTGACGATCCTCGTCAGCACGCTCGGCGCCTACCTGCTGCTCACCCAGCTCAGCCGGGTCAACCTGATCAGTGTGATCACCACGGCGAACTGGGCGTGGAGCGGCGTCGCGCTGGTCGCCGGCGCCTTCAGCTACGTCGCGGCGGCGATCATGCTGCGTGGGTTCGTGCCCGAGCCGCTGCCGCTCGGCCGCACGGTCCTGGCCCAGCTCGCCGCGTCGTTCGTGAAGCTCGTCGCGCCCGCCGCGGTCGGCGGCGTCGCCCTCAACACCCGCTACCTGCAGAAACGAGGCGTCCCGCCGGCGGCGGCGGTGACCAGTGTGGGGGCTTCGCAGCTCATCGGCCTGGCCATGCACATCATGCTGCTGCTGCTGTTCGGCTA
Source organism: Microbispora bryophytorum (assembly GCF_006874465.1). Classification (GTDB taxonomy): domain Bacteria; phylum Actinomycetota; class Actinomycetes; order Streptosporangiales; family Streptosporangiaceae; genus Microbispora; species Microbispora bryophytorum. The sequence continues at coordinate 176,497 of NZ_VIRL01000018.1, forward strand.
CCTCACCGGAACGCAGGCCGCTCCGTCCCTCACCCCGTCTCGGGGCCTGCTCGTCGTGTTACTCGGCATCGCGGTGCTCTTCCTGATCGTGCTGGCCGTGGGGCCGCTGCGCCGCTTGCTGACCACCCGCCTGCGTGCCATGTTCTCCGGGGTGATCCCACGGCTGCTCGACGTCGTGCAGTCACCCAAGAAGATGGTCGAGGCCGTGGGCGGAACGCTGCTGCTCACTCTCAGTTTCGTGATCTGCCTTGAGGCGTGCGTCCAGGCGTTCGGCGGCAAGGCCAGCTACACGGCCGTCGCGGTGGTGTTCCTGGCCGGCAACGCCATCGGCTCGGCCGCTCCGACGCCCGGCGGCCTCGGCGCGGTGGAGTACGCCCTGTCGCTCGGCCTCCAGGTCGCCGGGGTGCCGGGTCCCATCGCCACCTCGGCCGTGCTGCTGTTCCGGCTGATGACGTTCTGGCTTCCCGTCCTGCCCGGCTGGGCCTCCTTCGCCTACCTCCAGCGTCAGAACGCCCTCTGAGCCGTGTGGTGGGACCGGCGTGCGGTGGGGCCGGCGCCTCAGGCGCCGTGTGCCTGTGTGCCGTGTGCCTGTGTGCCCTGTGCCTGGTGCCTGGTGCTTGTGCTCCGGCGCACAGGCACCAGAGCCATGAGCCTGGGGCGCACGACCCTGAGCTTGCGAGCGTGGGCTCAGGGTCGTGAGCGCGGGAGCTCCGGGGTCACTGGCCTGAGCCACACGCCGCGACGCCGGCGCACCGGCCGGTGCGCCGGGACGTGTGGACGCTCATTCCGCGCTGGAAGCGGCCCAGAGATTGATCCCGCACTCGACCGCGTCCTTGTCGATCGCATTCAGCTCGTCCTGCGTGAAGTCGAGCCGGTTGATCGCGTCGAGGCTGTCGTCGAGTTGCTCGACGCTGCTCGCGCCGATCAGGACCGATGTCACCCGCGGATCGCGAAGCGCCCAGGCCAGGGCCATCTGCGCCAGCGACTGCCCGCGTTGCCCGGCGATCTCGTCGAGCCGCCGGACATGGCGCAGGCTCTCCTCCCTCAGCAGGGACGGATCGAGCGACTTGCCCTGGGCCGCCCGCGAGTCCTTCGGAATGCCGGCCAGATAGCGGTTGGTCAGCATGCCCTGCGCCAGCGGGGAGAACGCGATGCAGCCGGCGCCCTCCTCCTCCAGCACGTCGAGCAGCCCGCTTTCGATCCACCGGTTGAGCATCGAGTAGGAGGGCTGGTGGATGAGCAGCGGCGTGCCCATGTCCCGCAGGATCGCCGCGGCCTGCCGGGTCCGCTCCGGGGAGTAGGACGAGATGCCCGCGTAGAGCGCCTTGCCCGAGCGGACCGCGTGGGCGAGCGCGCCCATGGTCTCCTCCAGGGGCGTCTCCGGATCGAAGCGGTGGCTGTAGAAGATGTCCACGTGGTCCAGGCCCATCCGCTTCAGCGACTGGTCGAGGCTGGCGAGCAGATACTTGCGCGATCCCCAGTTGCCGTACGGACCGGGCCACATGTCGTACCCCGCCTTGGTGGAGATCACCAGCTCGTCACGGTACCTGGCGAAGTCCTGCTGGTAGAGGTGCCCGAAGTTGATCTCCGCGGACCCGTACGGCGGGCCGTAGTTGTTGGCAAGGTCGAAGTGGGTGACCCCGCGGTCGAAGGCTCGGCGGAGGATGGCCCGCTGCGTTTCGATCGGCTTGTCGTCGCCGAAGTTGTGCCACAACCCGAGCGACATCGCGGGCAGCCTCAGCCCGCTCCGTCCGGTCCGGTTGTACGGCATGGGCCCGTATCGGCCCTCGGCAGCCACGTAGCTCACTCGGTCACTCCAACTCGGTCGAGGATCCAGGAGAGCGCGAACGCCTCCTCACGCCAGGCGTCGTAACGGCCGCTGCGGCCTCCGTGGCCGGCGCCCATCTCGGTCTTCAACAAGAACGGGCCGCCCTGCGCGACGGCGCGGAGCCGGGCCATCCACTTGGCCGGCTCGTGGTAGAGCACCCGCGTGTCGTTGAGGCTGGTGGTCGCCAGGATCGGCGGGTATGGCCGGCCGTCGACGTTCTCGTAGGGCGAGTAGGTCTTCATGTACGCGTAGACCTCGGGGTCGTGCAGCGGGTCGCCCCACTCGTCCCACTCGGTCACCGTGAGCGGCAGCGACGGGTCGAGGATCGTGTTCAGCGCGTCCACGAACGGGACCTCGGCGACGATCCCCGCGAACTCCTCCGGCGCCAGGTTGGCGACCGCGCCCACGAGCAGACCACCGGCCGAACCGCCCCTGGCGATGATCTCGCCGGACCATCCCCCGGCCTTCAGATGCCGCGCGGACGCCACGAAGTCGGTGAAGCTGTTCTTCTTCCTGGTCAGCTTGCCGTCCTCGTACCACCGGCGGCCCATCTCGCCGCCCCCGCGCACGTGGGCGATCGCGAACACGAACCCCCGGTCCAGCAGCGAGAGCCGGGCCACCGAGAAGTAGGGGTCGATGGACGACTCGTAGCTGCCGTAGCCGTAAAGCAGGGTGGGAGCGGGCCGGTTCGTGTCCTTCCGGACCACGATCGAGATCGGGACCCTGGTGCCGTCCGGGGCGGTGGCCCACTCGCGGAACTGCTCGTAGTCGGCCGGGTCGTAACCGCCGAGGACCGCCCTCTGCTTGAGCAGGATCAGTTCACGCGAGCGCAGGTCGTAGTCGTACACCGACGGCGGAGTGACCATGGACGTGTAGCTGAGACGCAGCCGGCCGGTCTCGAACTCCGCGTTGCCGGTCGGCGCGACGTCGTACAGCGGCTCGGGGAAGGAGATCTCGTACGGCTCGCCGCCGTCGCCCGGCAGGATCCGGACACCCGTGAGACCGTCACGGCGGAAGTGGACGCTGATGTAGTCCTTGAACGCGTCCACGTCGAGCAGGCGCGTGTCGTCCCGGTGCGCGATCAGCGGAGTCCAGCTCCCCGGATCGTCGATGGGGGCGGTGGCGAGCTCGAAGTTCACCGCGCCGTCGTTGTGGAGGATGAGGAAGCGGTCGCCCGCGTGCTCCAGCCCGTACTCCACGCCGCTCTGCCGGGGCCGCACGACTGCGAACTCGCCTTCAGGGGTGCCCGCGTCGAGAACCCGGACCTCGCTGGTGATCTTGCTGCCCGAGGTCAGCACCAGATAGCGCTGGCTGCGAGTCAACCCGATGCCGACCCAGAAGCGCTCGTCGTCCTCCTGGTGAACGACGACGTCATCGGTCGAGCCGAGCGTGTGCCGGTGAATCCGGTACGGACGCCACGCCTCGTCCACCGTCGTGTAGAAGAACGTGGAGCCGTCGGCCGACCAGGCGCCGCCGTAGAAGACCCCCGGAATCTCGTCCGGGAGCAGTTCGCCCGTCTCCAGATCCTTGAACCGGAGAGTGAAGCGCTCGTCTCCGGAGAAGTCGGTCGAGTAGGCGAGCCTCGTGCCGTCGGGGCTGATCGAGCTGGTGCCCATGGAGAAGAAGGGGCTGTCGCCGGCGAGCTGGTTGCCGTCCAGAATCACCTGCTCGCCCGGGAGAGACGTGCCCGGCTCCAGTTGCGGCGGGCTGTCGCCGTCGGCGGCCACGCGGCACTGGATGCCGTACTGCTTGCCCTCTTCGGTCCGCGAGTAGTACCACCAGGCGCCCTTGCGGGTGGGCACCGACAGGTCGGTCTCCAGCGTCCTGCCCTTGATCTCCTTGAAGATGCTCTCCTGGAGGTCCTGCAGGTGACCGGTCATCTCCTGGGTGTAGGCGTTCTCCGCCTCCAGGTACGCGATCGTGTCGGGGTCGTCCTTCTTGAGCAGCCACGCATACTCGTCGACCACGGTGTCACCGTGATGCGCGCGCTCCAGGGGAACCTTCTTCGCCACAGGCGGCATGTCGCTCACCCGCCAAAGTCTATGTTCGCCATGGTCCCGCCCAGCCTCCTCACCGAGGCCTGTGGATAACCGGGCTGGGGGACAAGGGAGCCGTGGCCGGCGACTCGCGAGCCCACCTGCCCCGGGCGCGAGGTGGCGGAATACATCCGGGGCTCCAGGCGTTCGTTTCGAGTCGGGTCATGGCGGTGCCGGACCCTGGTAATCTTCTGGTGTCGGCGCGGTTCGGCGCACTTCTCTTCGATCACTTCGGTGGTTGTCTTGCCGTGTGCGGGCTTGTTGCCGGTGGCTTCTCGTGCTTTTCGATCTTTCTGGTTCGGTGGTTTTGCGTCGGGCTGGGGGTTCGGGTAAGTTAGAGGGGTTGCCCCGGAAACGGGGTGGTCGAATTCCTGTCGGTTGGCGGGTTTCGGGTCAAATTAGGTCCCGGTGGGGCGGATTTGACACGGAAGAGCCGGTCGGGAAGAATTAAGACCAGCAGGACAAAAGAAAAACAAAACGGTGAAACGCCCCGGAGTGCGGGACCTGTTAAAGGGTTTCGGGTGATGGTGGTCGCGTCCGTTTCTTGAGAACTCAACAGTGTGCTAAAAGCCAGTGCATGAATCATGCATGACCCCGTCATAGCGGCA
>NZ_VIRL01000019.1 GCF_006874465.1 Microbispora bryophytorum
ATCTTCAACTCGCTGCTGCAGATCCTGGAGGACGGTCGGCTGACCGACGCCCAGGGCCGGGTGGTGGACTTCAAGAACACCGTCATCATCATGACGACCAACCTCGGCACCCGGGACATCTCCAAGGGCATCGGGGTCGGGTTCGCCCGCGCGAACGACGCCGAGTCGAACTACGACCGGATGAAGTCCAAGGTGCAGGAGGAGCTCAAGCAGCACTTCCGGCCGGAGTTCCTCAACCGCGTCGACGACATCGTGGTCTTCCACCAGCTCACGCCCAAGGAGATCATCCGGATCGTCGACCTGATGCTCGCCCAGGTGGCCGAGCGGCTCAAGGACCGCGACATGGGCCTGGAGCTGACCCCGGCGGCCAAGCAGGTGCTGGCCGACCGCGGGTACGACCCGGTGATGGGCGCCCGTCCGCTGCGGCGCACGATCCAGCGCGAGCTGGAGGACACGCTGTCGGAGAAGATTCTGTACGGCGAGCTGCGGCCGGGCCAGGTCGTCAAGATCGACATCGAGGGCGAAGGCGACGCCGCGACGTTCACCTTCACCGGTGAGGCGAAGGCCCCGTCGGTCCCGGACTCGGCGGCCTCCATCGCCGAGGCGGTCCAGCGCTGATCCGCCTGCTGATCCGCCTGCGATAACCCGTTCCACCCGAGGGGCGCTCCGCGAGGGGCGCCCCTCGGCGTTTTCGCCGTACCCGGGTCTCCGCCTTACCCGGGTCTCCGCCGTACCCGGGTCACGGTGCGGTCACCTTCCTGCCGAGAAGGCGAGAACCGGTATCCCACCACCGGGCGTAGTACTACACTTTGTAGAGTCCGCTCGCGGTATGCCATGAGTGAGAGCGGGCGGCATGTCATCCCTGCGGCGTACCGGACAATCCGCTGCGGGGCGGACGCGCAGGGCCGGGCGCACGGAGGAAGCTCGGTCTGCCCGGGAGAGACCCCGGCGGTAGGAGGACCGGAGTCCCCACGGGGTCGGGACCCGCCCTGTGGGCGAAATGGCGGTCCGGAAGTGCACAAGCCTTGGAGGCACCTGATGCGCCTGTTGCACGACGACGGGACGCTGGTTCACCTGGCCTACAACGCGGGCGTACATCCCGCCGAGGATCTGGAGAACCTGATCGCCCACCTCACGCGCTACGCCGTGCCGGTGCGCAGGAAGCTGGGAGTCGATCGGCTGGGCGTCGGCCTGTGGCTCGCTCCCGCCGTGGCGGACCACCTCGTCTCCGATCGCATCGAGCTCGTACGGCTGCGCCGGTCGCTGGAGGAGCGCGGCCTGGAGTGCGTCAGCCTGAACGGCACCGGCGGGCGCAACCAGGAGGTCCCCGGACCCGACTGGGCCAAGCCCGAGCGCTACCGCTACACGATGTCGCTGGCGAAGATCCTCGCGTTCCTGCTGCCCGACGACGTGCAGTCGGGCAGCATCTCCACGATCCCCATCGGCTGGCGCCGCGACTGGCCCGCCGACCTGCACGCCATCGCCTCCCGCCGGCTCGAACGGCTGTCGCGTGAGTTGCGCGGCCTCTACAGCGTCACCGGCAAGATCGTCAGGGTCGGCTTCGAGCCCTGGCCGGGCTGCGTGCTGGAGACCACCGAGCAGGCCCTTGAGCGGGTCTGCGACATCGACTCCGATCACCTCGGCGTCTGCCTGGACGCCTGCCATCTGTCCTGTGGCGCCGAGGAGCCCGACGCGGCGCTGCGCGGACTGGCTCTCGCCGGGGCCCCGGTGGTCAAGCTCAGCCACGTGCACAACCACAGCCAGGAGATCCCCAGCACCCAGCCGGTGATCGCCGACACGCTCACCGCGATCCTGTCCGGAGCGGTGAACGGCACCGCGCACGTCGAGGTGGAGGCCCACGACCTGACCTCCCCCAAGGCGAAGGGGCCCGCCGCTCTGGTGGCGAAGCTCGCCGACGAGCTCGACTGGACCCGCCGTAACCTCACCGCGCTCGGCCTCAAGCTCGCCGCCTGACGGGCGCCCGAGGCGGGGCGCCGGGTAGGCCGTCTTCGACTGCCGCCCGGCGCCCGCCGAGGCGGTCAGTCGTCCCAGCCGGATGGGGGGCCGAGCGGCGCCTCGTCGCTGTCCACGAGCGTGCAGGGCGCGACGGGCCCACGGGAGATGTTCGCCCAGATCGCGGCGATCGTTTCGTCGGCGGAGACGTTGAACTCCAGCACCGCCGTCTGCCCAGGCTTGACCGCGGCCGGATCGATGCGGAACCCCGGCTCGTCGGACGGCCAGATCAGGAACGGCCTACCGTCGGCGGGGTGCTGCGCCTCCTGCCGGGACAGGAAGCTCGTGCTGCGGGGTTGAGGCGAGCATCGCTTCCCCATGGGGATGTAGTCGACGACCGCGTTCACCCCCATGCCGCGGAGTGTGGCCTCCAGCGGCTTGGGGTCCTTCGCCTGATCGATGGTGATCGTGAGCGTCCCGTCGGCGTTCCTCGACACGGCGTACGCGGGTGTCCCGCCGCTGAGAAACGCTGGGACGCCCACGGCCGCCGCGACCCCCAGGGCCAGCGCGGAGGCCAGGAGGGCGGGGCGCAGCGGGCGTCGCAGCGGGCGTCGCCGGGGGCGCCCGGCCGACGTGCGGATTTCCGACATGACGAACTCCTTAAGCAGGCGACGCCGGTCGTTCGGGAGATGTGGTTCCGCCTCGAACGGCAGCAACCCGGCCAGCGCCTCGCGCTCACCCTTGTTCATCGGCTCTCCTCCCCTACAGACCGGACCACGCTGTCGTGGTCACCCTTTACCTGTCGCCATCCGGAGTCCCGTTGCCGTTCCGCGGCGAGTTTCTCCAACTTCTTGCGCGCCCTGGACAGGCGGGATCTGACGGTCCCGACCGCGACGCCCAGCGCCTGGGCCGCCTCGGCGTGGTCGAGCCCCGACCACACGCAGAGGGCGAACACCTCCTGCTCCTGGCGGCGCAGCGAGCCGAATGCCTGCCGGATCGCGGCCAACTGCTCGGCGGCGTCGATACGGCCGACGATCTCGTCGCTGAAGTCGGGGACGGGGTGGCCTCTGGGCATCCTGGCCAGCGCGTCGTCGTACCGCCTCGCCGCCCGGCGCAGATTCCGCGCCACGTTGGTCGCGATCCCGAGCACCCATGGCCGCAGGGACCCGCCGTCGGCGTCGATCCGATACCGCAGCCGCCAGGCCTCGAGAAAGGTCAGCGACAGCACGTCCTCGGCGGCCGACCAGTCCCCGGTCAATCGGAAGGCGTGGCTGAATACCGGCCGTTCCATCTCCTCGAAGAGCGCTTCGAACGCCTCGGCATCCCCGTCACGTATCCGGGCGCGCAGTGACATGTCCACACACAAGCACTGTCCGGCCGGCCACCCTCATTCCCGCCGGCTCCTCCGGAGCGCCGAGCGGGACACCGTGCTTCGCCTTCCGGGCGGCCGGGGTCAGGAGGGCAACTGGTAGGTGCCGTCCGGGAGGACCTCGGCCAGGCGGTCGTCCAGGAGGCCGTCCAGTGCGCGCTCGCGCTGCACGTGGTCGGCCCAGACGGCGTCCAGCGCCTTCTTGGGGACCGGCCCGTGCGCCTCGCGGAGCACGGCGAGCAGGCGGCCGCGGCACTGCCGGTCGGTCCCCGCGTACGTCTGGCCCTGCCGAGCCGGGCCGTCGTGGGCCGGACGTCCGGCCAGGCGCCACGCGCACTGTGCGGTGACCGGGCAGCGCTCGCAGCGGGGCGCCCTGGCGGTGCACACCAGTGCGCCCAGCTCCATCACGGCCACGGCCCAGCGGGGCGCGCCCACCGGGGGCACCAGCGACTCGGCGAGCCGCCGTTCGGCCGCCGTGGGCGCCTTCGGCGGGTACTCCTCGCCGCGCACCGTTCTGGCCAGCACCCGCCGCACATTGGTGTCGAGCACCGCGTGGCTGCCGCCGTACGCGAAGCTGGCCACGGCCGCCGCCGTGTAGTCGCCGATCCCGGGCAGGGCCAGCAGTTCGTCGTACGTGGCCGGCACGCGGCCGCCGTGGTCGGCCGTGATGGCCCGGGCGCACGCGTGCAGGTTGAGCGCCCTGCGCGGGTAGCCGAGCCGGCCCCAGTGGCGTACGGCCTCGCCGGGGGACTCCTTCGCGAGCGCCTCGGGGGTGGGCCAGCGCTCCATCCATTCGGTCCAGACGGGCAGCACTCGGGCGACGGGCGTCTGCTGGAGCATGATCTCGCTCACCAGGATGCCCCAGGGGGTCGCGTCGGGACGCCGCCAGGGCAGATCGCGGTTGTGCTCGGCATACCAGTCGAGGATGGACTCACGCAGGGAGGCGGACACGCCCCGACTGTACCGAGAGCCGTGCCGGCGCGCGTGTGGCGCCCGATTGCGCAAAGACCCGGCGACGCTGTGATGTGGAGAAGGACAAGGTTCAGCGAGCCGTTCCCGGCTGCCCCCCAGGGCTCCCCATACTGTCCGTATGGATCCGGACACTTTCCGTGGTGACGTGGGCGTCGAGGGGGCGGACGTCTACTGGCGCCGCCGGGTGTCGGTGCTCACGGGGATGCTCGTCGTGGTGGCGGTCGTGGCATGGGCGTGCAGCAGCGCCTCCGGACGGCCGGACGAGACCGCCGCCGCCGTCAAGGCGACGCCCTCCGACCGGCTGGTCGTCTCGCTGCCCGCCGGGCTCGCCCCGAAGACGCCCGCCGTCTCCGGCGCCGGCGTCCCCGGGCAGCCGTCGCCGTCCGCCTCCGCGGGCGTCTCGCCCTCGCCCGGCAAGCCGCGGCGTCCCGGCGATCCCTGCGACGAGAAGGACCTCGTGCTGGCGCTGCAGAACGGTCAGGACGTGTACAGCAAGGATGACACGCCGTCCTTCCTGCTGACGGTGGTGAGCACGAGCAAGGTCGAATGCACGGTGGACGTCGGGCCGCGCACGCTGGAGATGCGGGTGCTGTCGGGTGGCGAGCGCGTGTGGTCGACGGCCGACTGCGTAGCGGGCGACGGCGTGGACCGGCAGTTGCTGGAGCGCGGCATCCCCTACGTCCGCTCGATCAAATGGGACCGTCACCGCTCGGGCAGCACGTGCGCCGGCAAGCGGCCGGCCGCCGACCCCGGCACGTACGTCGCGACCGCCCACTCGGGCCGGCTCAAGAGCCCGAAGATCGTCTTCCATCTGCGCTGAGAGAGGGCGTCGCGAGAGGGCGCTGAGAGGCGGACGCCGAGAGGCGTGCGGGTCCGCATGATCGATGGTCTGGCCCGCCTCCTCTCCCGCGGCCTGGCGTCGTACGTCAGCCGGCGAATCTGGTGGCACTTCGCAACTGGTCGTGTTAGTGTCATTCCAACCGATTTCATTCTGCAACCAGTTTCCGGAGGCGTGGTGGTCTACTTCCACACCCGCAGCACGGAGGTGGAGTACGACGAGGGCGGCCCGTTCGGCCAGGCCGACTACCGCTTCTGACGCAGGGCAGCGACAGAGCGCCCAGGAAAGGGCATCATGCGGCTCCTTCTCACATCCGCCGGCATCGCGAACGCGAGCATCCACGACGCGCTGGTCGACCTCCTGGGCAAGCCGATCGCCGAGTCCCACGCCCTCTGCATCCCCACCGCGGCATACGGGCACCCCCAGGGGACTCCTGTCGGCGCATGGCGTTTCATCAGTGGACAGTCCGCCCTACCCATGTGCGAGCTGGGGTGGAAGTCCGTGGGAGTGCTGGAGCTCACCGCGCTGCCCAGTATCGGTGAAGAGCGCTGGGTCCCCTGGGTCCGGGAGGCAGACGTCCTGCTGGTGAACGGCGGCGATGCGCTGTACCTGTGTCACTGGATGCGGCAGTCCGGGCTGGCGGATCTATTGCCGTCGCTGAGCGAGACGGTCTGGGCGGGACTGAGCGCCGGGAGCATGGTGATGACTCCCCATATCGGGGAGGACTTCGTCGAGTGGAAGTCGCCCTCCGGTGACGACAGCACCCTGGGTGTCGTCGACTTCTCGATCTTCCCGCACCTGGATCACGAACTCCTGCCGGAGAACACCATGGCCGAGGCGGAAAAGTGGGCGGCCGGCATCCCGAATCGGGCGTACGCGATCGACGATGAGACCGCCATCAAGGTGATCGACGGCCATGTCGAGGTCGTCTCCGAGGGGCACTGGAAGCTGTTCACCCCCTAGATCATGAGCGTCGGCGACCTCTCCGTCCTCGTGCTCGCACCGCCGTGGCCGCGCGCTCCTCAGCCGCTCCGGCAGGTCATCGAGTCGAACTGCCGCGCATCGATCAGAGGTAGCGCTCCAGGATGGACGACTCGGCGAGCCGGGACAGGCCCTCGCGGACGCTGCGCGCCCGGGTCTCGCCCACGCCGCCGACGGCCTGAAGATCGTCGGTGCTGGCCGCGAGTAGCTTCTGCAGGCCGCCGAAGTGGCTCACGAGCCGGTCGACGATCGCCCCGGGCAGGCGGGGGACCTTGGTGAGCAGCCGGAAGCCGCGTGGGCTGACCGGCGTGTCGAGCGCGTCGCCGCCGTGGTGACCCAGGATCTGCGCCACCTTCGGCAGGTCGAGCAGGTCGCCGGAGGACAGCTCGTCCAGCTCCCCCATGGCGTCGGCGTCCCCGTACGGCCGCGCGCCGAGCGAGCCGGGCGCGTAGTCGCGGATGATCTGCACACGGTCGGTCTCCACACCCGCGAACAGCTCGTCGAGCTGAAGGGACAGCAACCGCCCGTCGGTGCCGAGCTCGACGACGTATCCCTCGATCTCGCGGGCGATGCGGCGGACCATCTCCAGGCGCTGGACGACGACGGCCACGTCGCGGACCGTCACGAGGTCCTCGATCTCCAGGGCCGACAGGTTGCCGGAGACCTCGTCGAGCCGCTTCTTGTAGCGTTCGAGCGTGGCCAGGGCCTGGTTGGCCTTGGACAGGATCGCGGCCGACTCCTCCAGGACGTAGCGGATGCCGTCGAGGTAGAGCGCGATGATCCGCATCGACTTGCTGATCGCGATGACCGGGAGCGAGGTCTGCCTGGCCACCCGCTGCGCGGTGCGGTGCCGGGTGCCGGACTCGTCGGTGGGGATGGCCGGGTCGGGCACGAGGTGCACGGCGGCCCGCACGATCCTGAGGTGGGCGGTGTCGAGCACGATCGCGCCGTCCATCTTGGCCAGCTCACGCAGGCGGGTCGCGGAGAACTCGACGTCGAGTGTGAACCCGCCGGTGCAGATGTCCTCGACCGTGCGGTCGTATCCCAGGACGATCAGGCCGCCGGTGTGGCCGCGCAGGATGCGCTCCAGCCCGTCACGCAGCGCCGTCCCCGGGGCGAGCGCGGCGAGCACGGCCCTTCTTCGGTCGTCGATCGCCTTGTCGTTGTCCAGCACATGCACCCCAGTGGGCTCGCCCGGTCGTCATCCGTCGGATCGTCTTCCTACCGATCCCTTGTCGCGGCGAGATTCCGCGAGGCGCTCCGCGGACGCCCTGTGAAGCCCCTCGGGGGCGCGGGGGCGAGGCCACGGCCGACGGGGCAGGCAACAGAGTTTACCGGCGTGACGCCGTGCTCACCGGTGTGACGGCCGATCACCTGGCCGACCTCATGAGGTTGAGCGCGTCCCATACGTTCTCCACCTCCGTGACCTCGAAGCCCGGTGCGAACGGCGTCGTACGGCCGGTCGGCGAGCGGAGCGCCACGAGCCGGCCGCGGCTCTCCGACGACTCCAGGCGTGGGCCTTCCTCCTCCAGCGAGCCGGTGGGCACCAGTGCCCTGGTGAAGCCGAGCCGGGCCGCCTCGGCCAGCCGCCGCCGGACCTCCCGCACCGGCCGCAGTTCGCCGGCCAGGCCGACCTCGCCCAGCGCGACGAGCCCGGCGGGCAGGGCCTGGTCGCCGGCCGCGCTGACGACCGACAGCATCAGGGCGAGGTCGACGGCGGGGTCGGTCAGGCGGATGCCGCCCACCGTGGCCGTGAAGACGTCGCACTTGCTGATCTTGGCGTTGAGCCGCCGCTCCATGACGGCGAGCACCATCGCCACCCGGTAGGAGTCGAGACCGGACGACGTGCGGCGGGGCTGCGGGGCCTCGGTCGGGCCGACCAGGGCCTGCAACTCGGCCGGGATCGGCCGGGTGCCCTCGATGGTCACGGTGACGCAGGTGCCCGGCACCGGCTCGGGATGGCGGGAGACGAACAGCCCGCTGGGGTCGGTGATCCCGCTGATGCCGCGCTCGTGCAGGTCGAAGCAGCCCACCTCGTCGATCGGCCCGAACCGGTTCTTGATCGCGCGCACCAGGCGCAGCCGCGAGTTGCGGTCGCCCTCGAAGTGGAGCACGACGTCCACGAGGTGCTCCAGCACCCGAGGTCCGGCGATCGTGCCGTCCTTGGTGACGTGGCCGACGAGCACTGTGGACAGGGCCCGCTCCTTCGCGAGGCGGACCAGGTTGCCGGCGACCTCCCTGACCTGGGTCACGCCGCCGGGCACTCCGGTCGCGTCGGCCGAGCCGATCGTCTGGACCGAGTCGACGATGAGCAGGCTCGGCTGCACCTTGTCCACGTGCGCCACCAGGGCCGACAGGTCGGTCTCGGCGGCAAGGTAGAGCCTGTCCTCGATCGCGCCGATGCGATCGGCCCGCATGCGCACCTGGGCGGCCGACTCCTCGCCGGTGACGTAGAGGACGGTCTCGCCGCTCGCGGTGCGGGCGGCGGCCTCCAGCAGCAGCGTCGACTTCCCGATGCCCGGCTCTCCTGCCAGGAGCACGACCGCGCCCGGGACGAGGCCGCCGCCGAGCACGCGGTCGAGCTCGGGGACCCCGGTCGTCCGCGAGCTGACGGCCTCGGCCTTCACCTGGCCGATCGGGACGGCGGGGGCGGAGACCGCGCCCGGCTTGACCACGTGGACGCCCTGCCGGGCCCCGGCCTCCTCGACCGTGCCCCACGCCTGGCACTCCCCGCACCTGCCGACCCACTTGACCGTGGTCCAGCCGCACTCGCCGCACCGGTACGCCGGTTTCGCTGCCTTGCTCACGTGCGGGAGGTTACCGGCAGCCGCCGACAATCCCCTCCGGAAAGCGGCGCGGGGTGCGAACTAGACTTCCGGCCTGTCCGGCACGTAGAAGGCGGTGGTGCCGGCGACCGCGGCGGTCACCACGTCGTCCGGCGCGCCGGAGGCCCGGTACGCCGCGCCCCACAGGTCGCTGCTGAGCCTCATGAGCTCGCGTGCCTCCTCCGACTGCTCCCACGCCGCGGGGTCGTCGAGCATCTCGCCGCGCAGGTGCAGCCCGAGCCCGAGCACCGCCAGGTCCCAGCCGACGCCGGTGGCCCCCGGCCCGAACCGGTCCCAGAACTCCGGCGGCACCACGGCGACGTGCTCCAGTTCGAACACGGTGCGGCCGTCGCCCTCCGCGCTCAGCCGCACCTCGACCTCGCTGAAGCCGGGGTTCTCGCCGAACAGCCAGCTCACCCGGAGCAGCCGGGGCGGCTCGCACCGCAGGATCTCCCCGCCCGCGTTGCCCTGGAGCTGGTAGTGCCCGCCGAGCTTCAGCTCGCCGCTCACCGGAAGGAACCAGCGGCTGATCCGCTCGGAGTCGGTGCAGGCGTCCCACACGTCCTCGATCCCGGCGTCGTAGGTGCGCCGTAGCAGCACCGTACGGGCCTCGCCTTCCTGCAGGGCGCGCGTGCCGACCGCGCGGTGTACTCGGTTGATCTGGTCGATGAAGTCGCTCATGGCCGCTCTTCCTCGTCGGTTCGTCCGTCGTGGGCTGCGTGACGGGCAACGTGATGGGTCGTGTGATGAGCATCGCCGCCGTCGTGCCGCCGGCCGAGTCGCCGCTCCCGTCTGCCCCTCGCCAGTTCGGTGCCGAGCGCGTCGAGCCGCTGCTCTCCCAAGCCGCGGAACCGCTCCAGCCAGGTGTCGACCTCCCGCAGCGGCTCGGGCTCCACGGCGTACAGCCGCCGCGTGCCCTCGGCCCGTACGGACGCCAGCCCTGACTCGCGGAGCACTCGAAGGTGCTGGGAGATGGCCGGCTGTGAGATCCCGAACTCGGCGCGGATGACAGAGGTGAGCGCTCCCGACGTCTGCTCACCTTGGGAGAGCAGCTCCAGGATCCGGCGTCGCACCGGATCCCCCAGCGCGTCGAATGCGTGCACGCGCCCACTATGCCGAGAGCCGCTTATAGAAGTCAACGCTTATATATGCCGTTCAAGCGGCTCCCGGCAGACGGACGTGACTAGAAGTGGCCGGCGAGGTCGGCGAGCAGCAGGCGCTTGGGCTTGGCGCCCCTGATCTGCCGGACGATCTCGCCGTCCCGATAGAGGTTCAGCGTGGGGAAGCCCAGGACGTTGTAGCGCTGGGCGATCTCGGGGTGGTCGTCGGCATTGATCTTGGCCACGATGAGGCGGTCGCCGTACTCGGCGGCGATCTCCTCCAGGATCGGGGCGATCATCTTGCACGGCGGGCACCAGTCGGTCCAGAAGTCCACCAGCACGGGCTTGTCGCCGTGCAGCACCTGCTCGTCGAAGTTCTCCGCGGTCAGCGTGATCATGACTCTCCTCGTCGTGTCAGCAGGCAGCCGGGGCAGGCGTCGGCGAACTGGGCGGCCACCTCCGAGCGGCGGGCCAGCAGGTCGCGGATCTGCCGGTCGATCTCGGCGAGCTTGCGCCGGTAGACGGCGACCGACTCAGGGCAGGAGCCCCCGGACGAATGTCCGGACCGCAGGCAGTCCACGAACGGGCGGGCGTCCTCCAGCGTGAAGCCGACCGACATCAGCTCGCGGATCTCGCTGACGATCGGGACGTCCGACTCGTCGTACTCGCGATATCCGTTCGCCGAGCGGCGCGACCGGATGAGCCCCCGCTGCTCGTAGTACCGCACCGCCCGGGTGCTCACTCCGGCACGCCGGGCCAGCTCGCCGATCCGCATCGGCTCCTCCTCGGCTGTCCTGGGCACGACGGTAAAGCTTGACGCCGGTGACAAGGTCAAGCCCGGATTCAGAATTCCCGCCACCTCAGGACGTTCGGGTAGTCGATCTCCAGGCCCTCGGCTTCCCGCAGTGCCTCGCCGGCCACCTCAGGCGTGAACTCGATGCGCAGCACCGCCTCCATGTCGGCCCGGGAACGGAACGTCATGCGCAGGTCCAGCTCCTCGCGCCGCCAGCCCTGCCGGGACCAGAAGAGCTCCACGGCCTCGGGCGAGTACGACGGCAGCGATCGGCGGAACCAGCGGCCGAACGCCCCGCGCGAGGCGTCCACGTCCACCACGAACGCCGCGCCGCCCCGGCGCAGCACCCGCCCCAGCTCGCGCAGGCCGGGCTCGCAGCCGGGCCCGAAGAAGTACGCCCACCGCGCGATCGCCACGTCGGCCGACGCGTCGGGGAGGGGCAGCGCCTGCGCGGTGCCCGTACGCACCGAGACGTTGGCCAGCGACGCGCAGCGGGCGGCGGCCTGGGCGGCCAGGCCGCCGTGCGGCTCGACACCCACCACCCGCCCGGCGGACGCGGCGAGCGCGGACAGGTGGAAGCCGCTGCCGCAGCCGATCTCGACCACGGTCGCGCCGTCCCAGGGCCGGACGGCCCGCATCGCCGAGTCGGCCGCGCCCACGGGTCCCACGGCGAGGTTCTCCAGCTCGTAGATCTGGGGAGTGTTCCAGATGTTCGGACTCGGTACGGCCCCGCTCACGATCCGTGCCATGCGCCCCACATTAGTTGGCGACCTTGGGTAGTTGATTGTGGCGAAGCGGCGTACGGCGCGGCTGCGGCTTAGGCTGGATCCGTGAACGGGCGCATGGAGCGAACGGACGGCCACGGCCACGGGACTGGAACGTGCCCGCCGGCCGCCAGGGGAGGCTGGCCTCATGAGTGACATCCGCGTGCCCCACGGCAAGGTGGCGCTGTCGACGGCGTCGGTGTACCCGGAGCGTACGCCGGACGCCTTCGAACTGGCCGCCAGGCTCGGGTACGACGGCGTAGAGATCATGGTGGGACAGGACCCGGTCAGCCAGGACATCGAAGTCCTCCAACGGCTGCGGGACCACTACCAGATCCCGATCATGGCCGTGCACGCGCCCTGCCTGCTGGTGACCCAGCGGGTGTGGGGCCGGGACCCGTGGCTGAAGCTGCGCAGGGCCCGCGAGGCGGCCGAGCGGCTGGGCGCGCACACCGTCGTCGTCCACCCGCCCTTCCGCTGGCAGCGCGACTATGCCAAGGAGTTCGAGAAGGGCCTGGCCCGGATGCGCGAGGAGACCGACGTCGTCTTCGCGGTGGAGAACATGTTCCCGCTGCGGGCCAGAGGCAACGAGGTCGTGCCGTACGCGCCGGACTGGAACCCCCTCGACTTCGACTTCCCCGACGTGACGCTCGACCTGTCCCATACGGCGGTGTCCGGGTCCGACGCGATGGAGATGGCGACCAAACTGGGCGAGCGGCTGGCCCACCTGCATCTGGCGGACGGGGTGGGCACCACCAACAAGGACGAGCACCTGGTGCCCGGCCGGGGGTCGCAGCCCTGCGGGCCGATCCTGGAACGCCTGGCCGGGAACGGCTACCGGGGCCTGATCGTCCTGGAGATCAACACGCGCAAGGCCACGAGCCGCAGCGAACGGATCGAGGACCTGACCGAAGCGCTCGCCTTCGCGAGGCTCCACTACGCCGCCTCGTCCACGGCCTCATGAACGAGCGGATCGCGGACAGCCATCGGGTCTTCGACCGCGTCTCCCAGGAGTACGACGCGGCGAGGCCGCACTACCCGGAGGCCCTCTACGTCGCGCTGGAGAGCCTGTCGGGGGTCCGGCTCGCCGGGGCGACCGTGATCGACGTCGGAGCGGGCACGGGCATCTCGGCCCGGGGCCTGCTCGACCGCGGCGCCCGGGTGGTCGCCGTGGACCGCGGCGAGGGGATGCTGGCCCGGCTGCGCGCCCGCACGCCCTGCCCGGCCCTGCTGGCCGACGGGAACGACCTGCCCTTCCGCACGGGCGCGGCCGACCTTGTGACGTACGCCCAGTCGTGGCACTGGCTCGACCCGGTGCGGTCGGTGGCCGAGGCCGTACGCGTGACCGGGGACGGCGGCGCGGTCGCGGGCTGGTGGAACAGCGTGGATCCCGGCAAGGCGGATTGGCTGGCGGCCAACCAGGTGCGGCTCGCCGAGTCGTGCCCCGGATACATCGGGCCCGTGCTGCCAGGGTGGAGCATGCCGCCGATCGCCGCGGCCATGTCCGACGCCGGCCTCGTCGTGGCGAAGACCTGGATCGAGTGGACCAGGTCGGTGCGACTGGAGGACTTCCTGACCGATCTGCGCTCCCACTCCTACATGGCGAGGATGGAGGGTGACGTGGTGGCGGAGCTGCTCGCCCGGGAGCGCGCCGAGCTCGGCCGGGTCTTTCCCGACGGGCGAGTGACCGTCCCCATGCGCGTGTATCTCGCGGTGGGCCGCAGGGACTGAGCTGGAGCGGGGAGCGACGTGACGACGGAGGTCTCGGATGGCAGGCCGCGACCGGGGCGACGACCCGGCCGGCGTCCGGGCGCGGCGGACACCCGTGGGGAGATCCTGGCCGCGGCGCGCAGGGTCTTCGCGGAGAGGGGGTTCGACAAGGCGACGATCCGCGGCATCGCCCGGGAGGCCGGTGTCGATCCGGCTCTCGTCCACCACTACTTCGACAGCAAGGAGGGGACGTTCGTCGCGGCCATGCGGCTCCCGGTGGACCCCTCCTCGGCGCTTCCCCTCATCCTGTCGGGGCCACGTGAGGGGATCGGCGAGCGCCTCGTCCGCTTCGTCCTGACGATGACGGCGGACCCGGCGGCCAGGGAGCCGCTGCTGGGCCTGGTGCGGACGGCGATGGTGAACGAGCAGGCCGTCGGCATGATCCGGGAGTTCTTCACCACAGCCATCCTCGGCCGGGTGGCCGAGACGCTGAACGTTCCGCCGCTGCGGATACAGGCCGCCTTCGCGCAGTTGTTCGGCGTGGTGATGACGCGGTACATCCTCAGGTTCGAACCGCTGGCCTCCGCCGACATCGAGGAGATGGTCGCGCTGCTGGGCCCCACCGTGCAGCGTTACCTGGCCGAATAGATTACGGCCGCCCCTCTCGTACCCTCTTGTAGAGCTTTGTTCTAGTATCGTGCCGTCGGCGGGAAACGCAGTGACAAGCGCCACTCGCCGAGCGTGACCCAGGATAAGTTACTCATCGGTACCATTCGGGAAGCGTAGGCGTTATCCACAGGGCGGGATTCCACCGCCCCCGTGAGGGCGCCGCGTCCCTACGCTGGCCGCCGACGTTTCGATTTGGGAGGGACTCGTGCTCTGGGTAGCGATTGTGGGCCTCGTCGCGACCGCCGTGGCGGTCGCACTGGCGGGCCGTCGCGTGCTGTTCCTCTACCGGCTCGCCACCAGCGGTCAGCCGGCCCCGGAGCGGATCGAGTACGCCAAGGAACACGCGGGCGCCGAGATCAAGGCCCAGCTGGTCGAGGTCTTCGGCCAGCGCAAGCTGCTGAAGTGGACCCCGTCCGGCACCGCCCACTTCTTCGTCATGTGGGCGTTCTTCATCCTGCTGACCGTCTACATCGAGGCGTACGGCGCGGTCATCCAGGGGGCGATCACCGGGCACTCGGACTTCCACATCCCGTTGATCGGGACCTGGCCGGTGCTGGGTTTCCTGCAGGACTTCATCGCGGTCGCCTGTCTGCTCGGGCTGGTCGCGTTCACCGCCATCCGGATCAAGAACTCGCCGAAGAAGCTCGGGCGCGGCTCCCGTTTCTCCGGATCCCACCTGGGCGGGGCCTGGCTGGTCCTGTTCATGATCTTCAACATCATCTGGACGCTGTTCCTCGCCCGGGGGTCGGCGGCCGCCAACGGCACCTTCCCCTATGACTCGGGCGCCTTCGCCAGCCTGGCCATCGGGAGGATCCTGCCGCACAGCGAGCTGCTGGAGCAGATCGCCCTGCTGCTGCACATCGGCCTCATGCTGGTGTTCCTGGTCATCGTGGTGAACAGCAAACACCTGCACATCTTCACCGCGCCGCTGAACGTGCTGTTCTCCCGCCGCCCCGACGGGATGGGCCCGGCCCAGCCGATGCGCAGCAACGGCAAGGTGCTCGACTTCGAGGAGGCCGACCCCGAGGTCGAGGTGTTCGGCCGCGGCAAGATCACCGACACGTCCTGGAAGGGCTTCCTCGACTTCTACACCTGCACCGAGTGCGGCCGCTGCCAGTCCCAGTGCCCGGCCTGGAACACCGACAAGCCGCTGTCGCCCAAGATGCTCATCCTCGACCAGCGCGACCACGCCTTCGCGATCGCGCCCTACCTGCTGGCCGGGGAGAAGGAGAAGGAGAGCTTCCCCGAGGACGTGCTGGCCCTGCTCGACAAGCCGCTCGTCGGCGAGGACGGGGTCATCCACCCCGACGTGTTGTGGTCGTGCACGAACTGCGGCGCCTGCGTCGAGCAGTGCCCGGTCGACATCGAGCACATCGACCACATCCTCGACATGCGCCGCTACCAGGTGATGATCGAGTCGTCGTTCCCGTCCGAGGCGGGCGTGATGCTCAAGAACCTGGAGAACAAGGGCAACCCGTGGGGGATGCCGGAGATGAAGCGCGCCGAGTGGATCGAGGAGCTCGATTTCGAGGTTCCGATCGTCGACTCAACGATGCCCGAAGACGTCGAGTACCTCTTCTGGGTCGGCTGCGCCGGCGCGCTGGAGGACCGGGCCAAGAAGACCACCAAGGCGGTGGCGGAGCTGCTGCACATCGCCGGGGTGAAGTTCGGCGTGCTCGGCCCGATGGAGGCCTGCACCGGCGACCCGGCCCGGCGCCTGGGTATGGAGTTCCTGTTCAACATGCTCGCCCAGCAGAACATCGAGACCCTCAACGAGGCAGGGGTCAAGAAGATCGTGGCCACCTGCCCCCACTGCTTCAACACCCTGGCGAATGAGTATCCGCAGCTCGGCGGCACCTACGAGGTCGTGCACCACACCCAGCTCCTGGCGCACCTGGTCGAGGAGGGCAGACTCACCCCGATCACCCCGATCGAGGAGAAGATCACCTACCACGACCCGTGCTTCCTCGGGCGGCACAACAAGGTCTACGCCCAGCCGCGCGACATCATGGCCAAGGTGCCCGGCGTCCAGGCCCAGGAGATGCACCGCTGCAAGGAACGCGGATTCTGCTGCGGCGCCGGCGGCGCACGCATGTGGATGGAAGAGCGCATCGGAAAGCGCATCAACACCGAGCGCGTGGACGAGGCGCTGACCACCGATCCCGACACCGTCTCCACCGCCTGCCCGTTCTGCCTCGTGATGCTCGGCGACGCGATCAACGAGAAGAAGAACGCCGGTCAGGCCAAGGAGTCGCTGGAGGTCGTGGACGTCGCCCAGCTCCTGATCAAATCCATCAAGCAGGGGTAAAGCAGACTTTGCCACGATCGTGAACTTTTTGTGGAAATCGCCGGTCAAGGCGATGTAATGAACCGTGTTTCACGGAAGAGTGACAAAGGCTTTCTCCACATAACAGGAAAATCACGGTAACCTCAACGTTGGCTCAATCGACGGGGAGGGGGCTGGACGGTGGGTGTGGTCGTCATCGACGCGGAGGTCACCCTGGCGGACGTCCTCTCCCTGCGTCTGTCCATCGCCGAGCCGCTGGCGGACGGCACCCGCCTGGTCCTGCGGCGACGGGGCACGGGTGAGGAACGGCGGGTGACGCTCGGCGCATCCGGGGGGCGTACGAGGGACGCCAGCGTCGCGGTCTCCCTCGCGGCCCTCGACCTCGGTCCCGGCCGCTGGGACACCTACCTCGAACAGGACGGCGTCCGCGCCCGCATCCAGAGCGCCGATCCCGGGTTCTCGCTCGACCGTCTCGACGCGTACGCCCTGGGCCGCCGGACGCTGGCCTACCGGGCCTACCGCACGCGAAACGGATTTCTGGCCCTGAAGATAGATCCGGCGGAGCCGGTCGCCGACGTCCGCGCGGTGTGGTTCCGCGAGGGGCGGTTCGAGGTGACCGGGTTGCTGGCCTACACCGGCCTGGACGACGACGACCAGCACCGTCACGCCACGCTCGCGCTGCGTCACAGCGACCCGGACCGCGGCGCCCCGGAGCGCAACACCCTGAACCACAACAACAACGACAACAACCTGAACCACAACAACCAGGACCGCGGCGCCCCGGACCACAGCACCCTGGACCGCAGCGACGCGGGCCACCACGGTGCGGGCCATCACGGTGCGGGCCACCACGGTGCGGGCCACCACGGTGCGGGCCATCACGGTGCGGGCGCCGGCGATGTGGGCCCCCACGATCCCGGCCCCCAGGACGCGGGCTTCGACGATGCGGGCGCGACCGTGCGGGTCGCCGCCACCGTCAAGGGGGTCCGGTTCCACGCCGCGCTCTCGCTGTGCGACGTGCTGGCCGCCACCCCCGACTCGCAGGGCTCCTGGGAGCCCTACCTGGAGGTGGACGGCGTCGATCGCGCGCTGCCGCTGGGCGCCAGGCTCGACGACGTCGAGGGCAAACGCCGCCGCGTCCACTATCCCCACGCGCTCGTGGACGGCGTGCCGATCCGGCCCAGCTTCACCCAGGGCGACGAGCTGCTCCTGGAGGTGGGAGCGTGAAGATCGCGTTCCTGCTCCCCTCGGCGTACGGCATGCGTGGTGACGTGCGGGCGATGCTGAACCTCGCGGGAGGGCTGGCCTCACGGCACGAGGTGGAGGTGGTGAGCGTCCGGCGCGCCAGGGAGACGCCGTTCTTCCCGGTCGACCGCCAGGTGACGCTGCGCTGGCTCGTGGACGCCCGGCCCGGTGTCCATCACCTGCTGCCCCGGGGACAGGTGCGCACCGAGGTGGCGCTCTGGCGGATGCTGCGCGGTCTGCGCGCCGACGTCCTGGTCACCACCCGGCCGTCGCTGAGCGTGCAGGCCGCCAGGCATGCCCCGCGAGACGTCGTCCGCATCGCGCGGGAGTGGGGCAGGCCGTCGGTGGCCGGCCCGGTGCGCCGGTTCTATCCCCGCCTCGACGCCGTGGTGACGAGCACCGCCGCCCGGCGGGACGAGTGGGTGCGGCTGCTCGATGACGACCTGTCCGTCCACGTCATCCCGGACGCGCTGCCCGGGACGCCCTGGCCGCGCTCCCGCATGGACAACCGGATCGTCAGCGCCGGGGGCAGGCTGGTGCCCGGCAAGTCCTACGACCAGCTCGTGCGGGCCTTCGCGATCGTCGCCGACAAGCGGCCCGACTGGCGGCTGCGGTTGTACGGCGGGGGCCCGGAGGAGCGGCGGCTGCGCGCCCTCGTCCGCGACCTCGACCTGCACAACCATGTGTACTTCATGGGCACCACGCCCGACCTGCCCGGCGAGTTCGCCAAGGCGTCCATCGTCGCGGTGCCGTCGCGGCACGAGCTGCTGGGCATGACCGTCATCGAAGCGCTGAGCTGCGGGGTGCCGGTCGTGGGCTTCGCCGGATCCCGCGGCCCCGCCGAGTTCCTCCGCCC
Organism: Microbispora bryophytorum; assembly: GCF_006874465.1. Classification (GTDB taxonomy): domain Bacteria; phylum Actinomycetota; class Actinomycetes; order Streptosporangiales; family Streptosporangiaceae; genus Microbispora; species Microbispora bryophytorum. The sequence continues at coordinate 18,363 of NZ_VIRL01000019.1, forward strand.
GGACCGCGACAGCGTGCTGGTCCAGGAGGGGGAGGGCGGCGACGCCGAGCCGCTCGCCTGCGCGCTGCTCACCCTCGTGGACGACGAACGCCGCCGCATGAAGCTGGCGGCCGGGGCGCTGGAGACCGCGTCCGCCCACGCCGCGCCGTCCGTCGCGGTCCGTTGGGAGGAGCTCATGTACGGCCTGCGCTCGCGCCCCTGACCCGTCACGGCGGCGGGTGGCACATCCGCGCGGCTGGTGGCCCGTCGAGTGGTGGCCCGTGGTGTGGTGGCCCGTGGAGTGGTGGGCCGCCGAGCCGGTTCAGCCGCCGGGCGCGCTGAGATACGCGGCGGCGGCGATGACGGAGTCGTGGATCGGCAGCTCCGTGTCGAGGCCGGTGATCCTGAGCATTCGGGCGAAGCGCCCGTGGGCGCCGCTGAGCGCGAGGCGCCCGTCGGCCGCACTGACCGCGGTCACGGCTCCCATGAGGACGCTCAGCCCGGTCGAGTCGCAGAACTTGAGCCCTTCGGCGTCGAGCACGATCCGGGGCGGCGTGCGCAGCCCGACGGCCTCGGCCAGGCAGGCGCGCAGCGAGTGGGCGGAGCCCAGGTCCAGATCGCCGAACATCCGGATGACGACGACGTCCTCGTCCAGAACGGTGAGCATGGAGAAGGTGTCGGGCTGTCCGTGCCTTCCCGGTTCCACTCGTGCTCGCCCCTGCTCACCTTGCCCTGCCGTCCGGCCGTCGCCTCACGGCCCGCCGGAGCTGCTGTCCGTCAATGATTGCACATGGCAAACGATGCCCGGGCCCGGCCGTCAGGGCCGTTCCCTGCGGACGAGCAGCATGGCGGCGTCGTCCGGCACGGGCCCGCCGACGTGCGCGACCAGGTCGCGTTCCAGCAGGTCGAGGGCCTCCTGCGGGTCGCGGGCCCGCAGCAGGTGGGGCGCCCGGTCCTCCAGAGGATAGAAGTCTCCACCCCGGTCGCGTCCCTCGCACACGCCGTCGGTGTAGAAGAGAATCTGGTCGCCCTCGCGGAACGCGGATCCGTACGGCTCGGGGCCGGTGGGGGCGAGCGCGCCCAGGCCCAGCGGCGGCGCCTCCTCGCGCGGTTCGAGCCGGTGGACACGGCCGTCGCACGTGAGCAGCAGAGGCGGCGGGTGACCGTAGTTGAGCAGCCGGATCTCGTTCTCGCTCACCTCCGCGAGCACGGCGGTGACGAACTTCTCCCCGCCCAGCTGCCGCGCGAGGTGGTCCTCCAGGTGCCGGCCGACATCGGCGAGCGCCGGCTCGTCGTAGGCGGCCTCGCGGAAGGCGCCGACGACCGAGGCCGCCGTCTCCACCGCGTCGAGGCCCTTGCCCTGCACGTCGCCGATGATCAGCCGGACGCCACCCGGCCCCCTGGCGATGTCGTACAGGTCCCCGCCGATGCGGGCGTCCACGGCGGCGGAGGTGTAGGACAGGGCGATGCGCAGGTCGCCCGCGCGGCGGGGCACCGGGTGCAGCAGCGCGCGCTGAACCGCCTCGGCGACGAGGCGGACGTCCGCGAGCCTGCGTTCGCCCTCGGCCCGGAGCCGGCACGCCAGCATGGCGGCCGCGGTGACCCCGACGATCGCGGCCAGCGTGACGGTGGTCCGCGGGCCGCCGAGCAGGCGGTCGTGGTAGGCCAGCGGCACGGACAGGACGAGCGCGACCAGCCCGGTCAGCGCGGTATGGCGCACGCCGCCCGTCACCGCGAACGCGGGACCGAGGGTCAGCAACGGCAGCAGGCCCAGGGACGATCCGGCGAGCAGGTCGAGCACGACCACCGTCGCCATGACGGCGAACGGCAGCGTGCGAAGGACAGCCTGGGTTCCCATCCGCGACTCCAGGGCCGCTACGACCGGTTCATCGGATATCTCCGAGGAATCCCCCTCCTTTAGAAGGGGGAGGATGTCAAGGATGCATTCCCGGAACCGCCCGCCCTACGCGCCGTATCGGGACGGCGACGCTGGATACCGGTAACGGGTATCGTGGAGGGATGCACGGGTACAGCGGGGACAAGCAGGCCTACCTCACCCGCCTGCGCCGGATCGAGGGACAGATCCGGGGACTGCAGCGGATGGTGGACGAGGAGACCTACTGCATCGACATCCTCACTCAGGTCTCGGCGGCCACCCGCGCCCTTCAGGCGGTGGCGCTCGGTCTGCTGGAGGACCACATCGCCCACTGCGTCGCCGACGCCGTCAAGAGCGGAGGCCCGGAGGCCGATGAGAAGATGAAGGAGGCCTCGGCGGCCATCGCCCGTCTCGTCAGGTCGTGACGCCTGTCCGTCACCGCCTGGCCGTCACCGTCTGCTCCTGCCGACCTGTCCGCGCCGGCCTGTGCGTGATCGGCCTGTGCGTGATCGCCGGCTCGTGATCACCTGTCCGTGATCGCCCGTCCGGGCGGCCGGACGGACCATCGCGGCCGAGCGACCGTCCCGGGCCCACCAGATGCCCGGGACGGTCCATGCTCTCAATGCCTTCAGCGGCTCGCCGAAGTCCGCAATCCGAGCGCGTTGTCGAGCTCTTCCAAGGTCAGTCGGTTCTCCGTGATGTTCACGGCCTCCAGCACCTCGGCGTAGAGCGCGATTTCGTCCAACGCGACACGGTCGTGGACCCGAGAGTCCAGGTCGTCGTGCCCCACCGCGTCGTCCTTCCTTCCGCAGCCCACACCCATCACGAGGTTACGTCTGGGTACCCTGCCGGGACATGGCCCATCGTGACCATTCCGACCCGCGGCCCTCGTCCCTCCGGGACCATTTCCCTGCTATCGAGATCACAATTCGATGAAAAAGGCAGTGATGAGGGGAAGGGATTGCTAAAGCGGAGGTAAGGACGGAATATCCGAATTGGATGTTTCGAACAGCCATCCACCAGATTCGTCCAGGTCGGGCCTGCGCGGCTCCGCCGCCTCCTGCGGACGTGGATCGTCCCGCTGGTGGATCAAGCATTTCACGACCGCGGAGCATACCGCGAAGCCCTCCGGCGGCGCGGGCGTCGAGGTCAGGGCGCACCAGGCCAGGCCGGTCGCGTACGCGGAGCCGAGCAGTGCGGCGGCTGTCTCCCGGTCGGGCGGGACCAGCCCCGGCGGCAGCTCGCCGCCGGCCGGCCAGCAGCCCCGAAGCGGGTGGGCGGGCTCGGCGAGCGCCAGATAGAGGGCCTGCCGGAGTTCGTCGTCCATCCACGGATAGAGCGCGGCGACCACCTGCGCGGTGCGCGAGCCGCCCGGCGCCGCCCAGGCGGGCTCGGACACGCCGCACACGCCCGCCACGTCGGCGGCCAGCAGCGCGGCCGCCATGGCGCGCGGATCCATCCCACGTGCGGCCGTGTAGTCCAGGGCCTCGACCAGGTCGTACAGGGTGTGCCGGAAGTGCTCGCCGGGCGCCCATTCGGGGAGCGTGGCCGAGACGAGGTGTGGCGGGCAGCGCGACAGCCAGGCCTGCCGTACGGCGCCGCCGGGCAGGGCGTGCTGGTCCAGCCAGGGGCTGCCGAGCAACGGCTCGGCCATCGCGATCAGCGCGTCGGCGCGCGGGCGGAACCGGGGGTCGGCGCGCAGCACGGTGGCGGTCTCGGTCATCAGCCCGGCCAGGCGCAGCCCCGCCTCCCGCGCGCCGGAGCGCATCCGCTCGGCGTAGAGGGCCACGAGCGCGTCGAGCGAGCCCATGGGCAGCCAGCGCACCCAGTCGTCCCCGGGCAACGGCCGGGCCAGGAACTCGCCGAACATCGACAGCATGACCTCGTTGCCGTCGAAGGCGGGCGCGTAGGCGCACCACATGATCGTGCCCCAGACGGCGGCCACCGTCGCGGCCACGTCGCGGGCGAAGATCTGCTGGTAGACGCTGCCGCCGAGGGGGAAATCCTCCCGCCGCAGCCCGCGGTGGGCGAGCAGCAGCGCGCGGAGCCGTTCGGTGATCTCGTGCGGGACGTCCGGGCCGACGAACCCCTGCGTGGACCCGCGGTCGTACGCGAAGTCGGGGCCCGCGGGGATCAGCGCGGGCGGGATCGCCACGCTCGGCGCGCTCGGCCGTGCGCCGGAGCGGACGGCCGGATGCGACGGAGGAGCCGACAGGTGCCAGCGGCCGTCGACGCGGTCGAGGCGATACCACCGGGCGTGCGCGCCGAACAGCCACCGGACGCCGTCAGGAGTGACCAGGGCCCGCTGGGCCAGGGTGTGCGCCCGGGCGACGGGGGGAAGCAGCGTCCACCGAGGGTCGCCGACGACGGCGCGCACGTCGTGCTCCATCGTCGTGAACCCGTCCCAGTACACCCGGCAGTGACCTCCGTCCTCCGGAGAGGACGGCTTCTCGCCTTCCGGCCGTAGCCGGAGTGGGCGACGGCCAGGTCCTGGCCGATGCCCCTCCCGGGCAGACGATGCCGCGACGAACTCCGGCGGTCCCCTCGCTGCATTCGATGGTAGCCCGCCGGTCCCGGAGGCGGCGGGAGCGTCGGCGCGGCGGAGACCGTCGGTGAAAGTTTCACGCGCCGGGAGGCGTTGAGCAGCACATATGCTTATTTCTTCGGCTTAATGGCTATTTCGGGGTGTGTCGGCCACTTGGCAGGGACTGCCGTGGCGTATTCCATAGGTGCTCGTGACGGAGATCCAGCAGGCCGGGACCGCCCGTGAGCGGAGCGCGGACGAGGCATCGGAGAAGATGGCGCCCGTGGACACCTCTGCCGGGACGGCGACCGGCGAGCAGACAGGGCCGCACTCGGGCCGCAGACGCTGGGCGATGTGGTGGCTCAGCCACTCACCCGATCGCACGGCCCTGCTCATCTGGTTCTTCTGGCAGGTCGCCTCGTACATCTACCTGATCCTCGCGGCGCCGGGCCGTACGGAGGACGCGATTCTCGACCGGTTCAACCGGTACGACTCCTACAACTTCATGGACATCGCGCGGTACGGCTACGACGGCCGGCCGGAGGACCAGGACTCGCCGCGGCTCGTCGCGTTCTTCCCGGGGCTGCCGCTGCTGCTGCGCGTCCTGCACCTGGTCATCCCGGACCTGAGGCTCGCCCTCGTCCTGATCTCGCTCGTCGCGAGCGCCGTCGTGGCGGTGGCGCTGTCGCGGCTGAGCGAGTCGTACCGGGAGGGCAGCGGCCCCTGGGCCGTGCTGGCGTTCTTCCTCAGCCCGTTCGCCGTGTTCCTGCTCGCCGGCTACACGGAGGGCCTGTTCCTCGCGCTCGCCATCCCCGCGTGGCTGCTGGCGCGACGGGGCCGGTGGGAGGCCGCCGCAGTCTGCGCGGCATTCGCGTCGTCCATCCGCATCTCCGGGCTCTTCCTGGCCCTCGGCCTGGTCGTGCAGTTCCTCGTCTCGCGCGACGGGCTGCGCGCTCCCAAGGGATGGCGGAACGCGCCGTGGCTGGTGCTGCCGGGCGTGCCGGTGCTGGCGTACATGATCTACCTCTGGAACCGCACCGGCGACCTCATGGCCTGGAAGGCGGCGGAGGCGCAGTATTGGGGCCGCTATCCCGAGTTGCCCTGGAACGTGTTCATCGACACCTGGCACAGGTCGCTCAACGAGCCCATCCTGGCCACGTCGTACCGCGAGGAGATCATCGCGGCGCTCGTGCTGGTCCTGCTGATCATCGCGCGGCTGGTCCGGCGCAACTGGGCCGACGTCGCCTACCTGGCGCCGCAGGCGGTGGCGCTGCTGGCGATGTCGTCGTTCTACATGTCGGTGGGCCGGGCGTCCCTGCTGTGGTGGCCGCTCTACATCTCGGTCGGCGTCGTCGGCAGCCGAAGGCCCTGGGTCATGATGGCCTACCTCGCGGTCGCCGCGCCGGTGTGGGCAATCAATGTCGGTAATTTCACCACAGGCGCCTGGATCGGGTGATCCAACGCTGACTAACTTCTCCATGTATGGGGGTATTTGTCGCAGGAGTGGCGATTGTTGCGCTTGTGGTGGCCGGTCTTCCATCGGTGGCCGACACCTATCGGGTGAGCGTTCTCACCTACAACGTCTGCGCGGCGGGCAACAGCGCCGGCACCTGCGTACGCGACCTCACCCCCGAGCGCCGCAGGACCTGGGCCGGTCAGGTCTCCGCGCTGATCCGGTCGCGGGACGCGGACGTCGCGTCGTTCACCGAGATGTGCTACGCCCAGGTGGGCCTGCTCCGGGGTGAGCTGCCCGGCTACCGTCTGGTCTGGTACGGCTACGCGAAGGGCGGCGGGCCGGGCCGCGAGGACCGGTGCCGCACGCTGTGGAGCGATCTCACCCCGGACACGGCCCCGCCGGACGGCAAGACCTTCGGCATGGCGCTGGCACTGAAGAACGGCGCCGAGGGCCCGCCGCTGCGGCGGCTGCTGCGCGCCGACCACGCCCCGGCCTCACCCGATGAGACGATCCACCCGCGCGGCCTGCTGTGCGCCACCGGCCGGGTCGGCCCGCGCCGCTCGATCTGCTGTGTGACCCACATCTCCGACACCGAGACCCCGCGGCAGGTCACCGGACTGGTGTCGGAGTACGCCGGGAACGACCCGGTGATCCTCACCGGCGACTTCAACCGCGAGCCCGGCCACGACCAGCTGACCGAGGTGTACGGCATGGGCCTGGGCGACGGCGGCTACACGGAGGTCGACGCGGATTCACGCGGAGTCGCGCGCCGGGGCGGCGAGCCCACCACGCGCGGCGGCCGGAAGATCGACTACATCTTCGCGACCGAGGCCGACTACCGTCCGGGCGGAGCCGAGGTCATCGAGACCGACCCGGAGCTGTCCGACCACCGGGCGCTGGCCGGCACGCTCATCGGGACCGAACCGAGGCCGCGGCGTGACGGCGGGCCTTGGCGAGATAGTTGTCCGGCGTACGGGCGAAGGAGGCGCGGTCGTCGTCGGTGAGCTCGCGCACGACCTTCCCCGGCACGCCCGCGACCAGCACGCCCGCCGGGATCCGGCGGCCGGGCGGCACGACGCCCCCCGCCGCGATCAGGGACCCGGCCCCGACGACCGCGCCGCCGAGCACGACCGCCCCGATCCCCACGAGGGCGCCGGTCTCGATGTGCGCGCCGTGCACCATCGCCCGGTGGCCGAGACTCACCCGGTCCTCCAGGATCGCGGGCTCACGGGGATCGGCGTGCAGGCAGCACAGGTCCTGGATGTTGACCTCGGCGCCGACCTCGATGCGCTCGTCGTCGCCGCGCAGCACAGAGCCGTACCAGACGTTCGCGCCGCGCCCGAGCCGCACCCTCCCGACGACCACCGCCCCGGGGGCCACCCATGCCTCGGGATGGATGATCGGCGTGGCGTCGTCGTCCAGGTCGGCGATGTACGGCATGGGGCCATGATCCCACGAGCGCCCGCGCCGGGCCCGGCGCGGCGTCCGGTTTCGCCGGCCGACCGAGGCGTTCAGGTTGCGATGTGCGACGGATAGCAGGAAAGTCGTGTCCTGGCTGCGTTACCGTCGTTATCTCCAACCCCAGGGTTTCTCATGACGAATCAGACCGACAACTTCCCCGACCTGATGAGTGACGACTCCTTCGAAGTCGTGATGCGTGGCTACAGCCGCAGGCAGGTCCACGACTACATGATCCGGACCCGCAACCAGATCCGGGACCTGGAGGAGCGGCTCGCCCGCACGATCGACCAGGCGGAGCAGAGCCGCCTGGAGCTGGCCGACGCGCGGCGGAGGATGACGGAGTCGCCGCAGAACCCCGACGAGCTGGGGGAGCGGCTGAGCCAGATACTCAAGCTGGCGCAGGAGGAGGCGACGGCCAACAAGGAGGCGTCCGAGTCGGAGGCCAGGAGGCTGCGCGAGACCTCGGCGGCCGAGGCCGAACGGCTCGTGACGTCGGCGCGTGAGCAGGCCGACGCGATCAGGGGCGCCGCCCAGGAGGAGGCCGAGCGCCGCGTCGCCGACGCCACCGCCACGTCGGAGCGGCTGCTGGCGCAGGCGGGCGCGGAGGCGGAGGGGACGCTGGGCTCGGCCCGCGGGGAGGCGGAGGAGACCCTGCGCTCGGCCCGTGCGGAGGCGGAGGAGACCCTGCGCTCCGCGCGCGCCGAGGGGGAGCGGCAGCTCACCGCCGCCCGGATGGAGGCGGAGCGGCTGCTCATCGAGGCGCGCGGGCAGGCCGAGGCCATGCTGGCGGCGGCGCAGCACCGGGTGAACGCGCTGGACGAGCACACCGGCCGCCGGGTGGCCTACCTCAGCGACACCCACACGGAGGTCGTGCGGCGGCTCAACGAGATCGGCGCGGTGCTCGGCGACCTGATGCACCGCGAGAGCGCGGCCGGCCCGCTGATCGACGAGGCCGCCGTGCTGCCGCCCGGGCCGCAGGTGCACGCCATCGCCGCGGGCGCGCCCGCCCAGGGGCACGAGCAGCCGTACGAGCAGTCCTACGAGCAGCCGCACGAGCCGGTCGAGGACACGCCGCAGGCCCTGGAGGCCGCGCCGTCCGGGCACGAGGCGGACGACGCCGCCACGGGTCAGGGGCGGATGGACGGCGACGAGGACGACGCGGTCCTGATCGTGGACGACGGACGCCACGAGAACGGTCACGACGTGCCGCCGTCGCCCGAGGACACCGACGTCAATCTCGGCCGGGTGCGGCGTGCCGCACCGGACGGGAAGCCGGCCGCCGGCAAGTGAGCCCACCCGCGCCGGGTGACCGCGTGGCCGTATCAGCGGGTGGCCGGGTGAGAGTCGTGTGAGTGGTGGTAGCGGAAGCCCCCGCCCCCGATCGGGTCGGGGGCTTCCGCGCTCATGGATCGGCGACGCGGGCCTCCTGCTCGCACAACAGCTCGCGCAGCCCGTCGGGCTCGTCGGCGTCGATGGTCATCGCGCATCCCGCCGCCCGCTGCGCCGAGGTGAGCGGGTGGTGCCGGGTCGCCCACCACCGGCCCGCGTCACTCCGCCAGATCGTCCACTTGGGAAACTCCCGGGCGATCTCGGCGAGGCGTCGGTCCAAGGACATCCGTACACCTTTCCTCGCCATATGCCCGGGTGCTTGACGTCTCCTCCTCAAGGTGGGGGACATCTCTAGAGAAATCAATGATCGGTATGGTCAGGTCAACCTTGCCTCTTGACCTAGGCGTCGAAGTCGTACTGGAGTACATACGACGCCGCGTCCAAGATCATCTCATTGACCTCGACCGGCACGCCCCCTTCCGCGAAGGCCACCCGCGTGACGGAGATCACCGGCGTGCCGGCCGGCAGGCCCAGCGACCCGGCCTCCCCGGGCAGCGGCATCCGTGCCCGCACCTCCTCGCTGAAGTGGACGGGAGCCCGGCCGAGCTCGCCCAGCCGGGCGTACACCCCGCCAGGGCCGGTGTCGGGCAGGACGACCGCCGTGCCCTCCACGAGATCGGCGGGAAAGCAGGAGGCCGCGAGCTGCACCGGACGGCCGTCCACCGAGTAGCGGCGGCGGCGCACCCACACCTCGCCGGCGCCGAGCACGCGGGCGACCTGCTCGCTCGCCGGTTCACGCAGGATGGTCACCTCGTCCACGACGTACGACCGGCCCCGGGTGTCGGAGTCCCAGATGGCCAGGCCCTGGGCCCACTGCTCCCGCGAGAGCCGGCGCGACCCGTGGCGGCGGATGGGGCGGAACAGCCGCACGTAGACGCCCGATCCCCGCTTCGGCACGGCCAGCCCTTCGTTGATCAGCACGGCGAGCGCCTGTCGTGCCGTGGCCCGCGCGACGCCGTGCTCCTTCATGAGCGCGTTCTCGCCCGGTAGGCGGTCGCCGTCACCGAGTGCTCCGGACAGGATCTGATCGCGCAGCCGGTCGGCGATACGGCGATAGATCGGGGACTCGTGATGCACCGACGGGGATTCCGTCACGTTTGATCACCCTCTGTCACCAACGGGGGTTTGGCGTCTCCAGAGAACTTGCCCCGTCTTGTCCACGATCGCACAGAGTCTTGGGTGCGTCTTGTGCTTACTTTTGGCTGATCGTGCCGGTGTGGCGATCTCTGGGGGTTATAGCCGTCCGCATCCGTGGAACGGTCCCTTCCGGTATTACCGGCACCGGGAACGCTCTGTCATCACGACCACGACAAGATCGGATATTTCGGTACATAATGCTGTGACGAAGGAGTTGCCGATGGTTCTCAGCCGTGCCGAATGCCAGGACCTCGACGCCAAGGACCCGCTCGGGGCGTTCCGGGACGAGTTCTCGCTGCCTCCCGGGGTCGTCTACCTGCTGGGCAACTCGCTCGGCGCGCTACCGAGGCATACGCCGGAACGCGTGGCCCACGCGGTCGAGACCGAGTGGGGGGTGCACCTCGGGGCGAGCTGGAACACGGCCGGCTGGTGGGACATGCCGCAGAGCACCGGCGACCGCATCGCGCCCCTCGTCGGCGCGCGGCCCGGCGACGTGCTGGCGGGCGACTCCACCTCGGTGAACATCTTCAAGGTGGTCACGGCCGCCCTCCCGCTGCGGCCCGGCCGCCGTGTGATCGTCTCCGACCTCGACAACTTCCCCACCGACCGGTACGTCGTGGAGGGCGCCGCCAGGGCGCTCGGCGCGTACGAGATCCGGGACGTCGGCGAGGCCGGCAGCTCGCTGGAGGACGCCCTCGGCGAGGACGTCGCGCTCGTGCTTTTGTCACACGTGGACTACCGGACCGGCGAGGCCAGGGACATGGCGGCGGTGACGGAGCTGGTCCGGGCGGCCGGCGCGCTCATGGTCTGGGACCTGTGCCACAGCGCCGGGGCGCTGCCCGTGCGGGTGGGCGAGGCGGACTTCGCCGTCGGCTGCACCTACAAGTACCTGAACGGCGGGCCCGGCGCCCCCGCCTATCTGTATGTCGCGCCGCGCCACCAGGACGCCGTCCACAACGTGCTGTCGGGCTGGCACGGCCACGCCGCGCCCTTCGACTTCGAACCGCACTACCGCCCCGCCCCGGGTGTGCGCCGCTTCGCCACGGGCAGCCCGCCGATCCTGTCGTACGCCGCGCTCAACGCGTCCCTCGACATCTGGGAGCGGGTGGACCTGGACGAGGTCAGGGCCAAGAGCCTGGCCCTGACCTCGCTGTTCATCGACCTGCTCGACGATCTCGTCGACCCCGGGCTCGGGCTCGCCCTGGCCACCCCGCGCGACCCGGAGCGGCGGGGAAGCCAAATCAGCTACCGTCACCCGCAGGGTTACCCCGTGGTGCGCGCGCTCGCGGACCGGGGGGTGGTGGGCGACTACCGCGAGCCGGACTTCGTCCGTTTCGGTTTCGCCCCGCTGTACCTGCGCCATGTCGACGTGTACGACGCGGCGACGGCGCTGGCCGAGGTGCTCGGCGAGGAGCTGTGGCGGGACGAGCGCTACGCGGCGCGGCTCACCGTCACCTGACGCGCGTCAGCGGCCGCGACGGGCCAGCCCGGCGACGATGTCGCCGGCCAGTGCCACGCAGCGGTCGCAGATGCGCCCGCCCTCGCCGTGGACCATGTGGACGCGTGGGCCCGGCGGCCTGCGGCAGAAGGAGCAGGCGGCGTCGCGCTTCATGCGGCGGTTGACCAGGTGCCGGTGGGCGAAGGCGGGCGTGAAGCGCCTGCGCGGGCTCCGCACGATGTACCCGAACCGCTCACCGACGGCGGTCCAGGACGCGCCGGCCTCACGGGCCCGGCACACGGCGAGATCGAGCAGGGAGTCCACCGCGCCGCCCGGTTCGCCGGACAGGTCCCGGCACAGGGCGATCGCGGCGGACAGGACTTCCAGGGGGTCTGCGGGGTCGGATGCGCGCGAGCGGGCCCGCTCGAGTAACTCAGATGCCTCCATGGCGGACACCATAGGCCGCCGTACAAAGACGATCAAGCGCGCCCGGGGGCGCGACCGGAGGCTCACCGTGCGTAGGCTGGGCCGGTGAGAATGCCCGAGGGGCGGGCGCGCGAGCTGTTCGCGGCGGCCCCGGTGGCCCGCCTCGCGACCGCTGGAGCCGGGGGCGCGCCGCGGCTCGTCCCGGTCACGTTCGCCGTGCTGCGGGACGGGGAGAAGGGCACCGTGGTGACGGCGGTGGACCACAAGCCGAAGGCCACCACCGACCTGCGACGGCTGCGCGACATCCGCGACGATCCCCGCGTCTGCCTGCTGGCCGACCACTACGAGGACGACTGGGAACGGCTGTGGTGGGTGCGCGCCGACGGGCTCGCCCGCGTCGTGGAGGGCGGCGAGGAGCACGAGCGGGCCGTGGCGTGGCTGGTGCGCAAGTACGCCCCGTATCGCGAGCGTCCCCCGGCCGGGCCCGCGATCCTCGTCCGCGTCGAGCGCTGGTCGGGCTGGTCGTACGGCGAGATGTAGGCCGGCCGACGTGGTCAGGCGGGCGGGAAGGGGTCGTCTCCCCGGGCGATCGTGTCGAGCATCTGGGCCGTGAACGCCTGGGCCGCGCGGTGGATGCCGGGACCGAAGCTGACCCTGGCCACGCCGAGGGCCGCGAGATCGCGGACGGCCGGCACGCCGGGCCGGGACAGCACGTTGATCGGGCCGCCGAGCTCCCGGGCGAGGGTGGCGATCACCTCGGGGTCGCCCGCGAAGATCGGGTAGACGCAGTCGGCGCCGGCCGTGAGGTAGCGGCCGCCCCGGTCGAGCGCCTCCGCGAGCCTCTCGCCGGGGGTCCCCGAACCGTGGATGAAGGTGTCCACGCGGGCGTTGATCACGAGGCCGGTCCCTGCCTCGTCCGCCGCCGCCCGCACGGCGGCCACGAAGTCCGCCTGCTCAGCGGGGTCGATCATCGCTCCGGTCGCCGGGTCGGAGTCCTCCAGGTTGCAGCCCACGGCGCCCGCGGCGGCGAGCCGCTCGACGAGCTCGGCGGGCTTCAGGCCGTAGCCGCGCTCGACGTCGGCGGTCACGGGGACCGCGACGGCCCGGGCGATGCGGGCCACGGCCGCGAACATCTCGTCCGCCGGCGTGTCCTGCCCGTCCTCGTAGCCCAGGGCGGCGGCGACGGACGCGCTGCCGGTGGCGACGGCGGGGAAGCCCGCCGCCTCGACGGCGCGCGCCGACGCGGCGTCCCAGGCGTTGGGCAGCACAAGGGGGTCGCCGGGCACGTGGAGCGCGCGCAGGGTCGCCGCCTTCTCGCCGATCTCCGGCTTCGCGTGAATCTCAGCCATGAGGACAGCCTAGAGAGCCCGGCAGGTGAGAACGACACCACCGGCCGACGATGAGGGGGAACCGCTGGTGGTTCAAGGGGTCGAGTCCGGTGTCGTGGCCCACCGGTCATTGGATACGCTCGCGAAACCGGCCCTCCGATCCCCCCGAGCCCATTCGTCAGGAGAGTTTCATGAGCGACATCGACAGCGCCGTCGACCAGGCCGGAGCGGGCAGCCGTCCCCGAGTGGACTTCTACTTCGACCCCGTCTGCCCGTTCGCGTGGGTCACGTCGCGGTGGATTCTGGAGGTCGAGAAGCAGCGCGACATCGACCTGCGGTTCCGGGTGATGAGTCTTTCCGTGCTCAACGAGGGCAAGGAGGACCTGTCTGACTTCTACCGTGAGGCGGTGCCCAGGTGGCGGGGCCCGGTCCGGGTGTGCATCGCCGCCGCGCAGCACCACGGTGAGGGCGTGCTGCGCGACCTGTACACCGCGATGGGCACGCGCATTCACAACCAGGACAACAAGGACTACGGGGTCGTGGTCAAGGAGGCGCTCGCCGAGGTCGGGCTGCCGGTCGAGCTGGCCGACGCCGCCGGCACCGACGAGTACGACGAGGCCCTGCGTCGGATGCACCACGAGGGCATGGACCCGGTCGGCGACGAGGTGGGCACGCCCACGATCCACATCGACGGCGTGGCGTTCTTCGGCCCGGTGATGACCCGCATCCCGCGGGGCGATGAGGCGGTCCGCATCTTCGACGGCGCCGTCGCCATGGCGAAGTTCCCGTACTTCTACGAGATGAAGCGCAGCCGCAACACCGACCCCGAATTCGACTGACACGGTTCGGATGACACGGTTCGGACCGACCGGCGCCCTCACCTCGGCGGCTCCTCCTGGGGCCGCCGGGGCGCCGCCCTGCGCATGCTCCTGAACAGCGAACGCATGGTCGCCAGCGCGGGAGACCTGTCGTCGGACCGCATGGCCAGGCTGATCGTCCGGTGCAGGCCGGGCGGGGCGAGCCGTCGTACGCTGAGGGGGTTTTCGGCCAGGTCGGCGACGGTCCTCGGCACGAGGGCCAGGCCCATGCCCCCGCTGGCGAGGGCGCACGACATGCCGTAGTTGCCCGTCTCGTACGCCACGACGGGCGGCACCAGCCCCTCGCGGCGGAACAGCGCCTCAAGCGCCTCCCGGTTGGCCAGCCCGCGCGAGCCGCTGATCAGCGGCCGGCCGGCGAGCTCGGGCCACGGCAGCGGCTCGGCCGCATCGGTGAGCGCGTGCCCGGGGGCGGCCACCAGCACCAGCTCCTCCACCAGCAGTGCCTCGACGAGGACCCCGGAGGGCGGCGCGGGGGCGGGCTGATGTTCGTAGGTGTGCGTGAGCACGAGATCGGCCTCGCCGGTGGCCAGCGCGGGCAGCCCTGACGGCGGTTCGTACTCCCTCACATTCACCTCCACGGCGGGGTGAGCCCGCCGGAACGCGGCGAGGACCGGCGGCAGCAGGTGGATGCCGGCGGTCGTGAACGTGCCGATCGTGATGTGGCCGCCGGACAGGCCGGCGAGCGCGGCCAGGCCGTGCCGGGCCCGTTCCAGCTCGTCGAGCACCCGCCGGGCGTGCTCCACCAGCAGCTCGCCCGCCGCCGTGAGCGTGGCGCCGCGGCGGTGCCGGATCACGAGTGTGGCTCCCGCCTCCCGCTCCAGCTTGGCGATCTGCTGCGACAGCGCGGGCGGTGTGTAACCGAGGCGGGCGGCGGCCCGGGTGATCGAACCGGCCTCGGCGACCGCCACCAGCGCCCCGAGGCGCGTCACGTCGTGCATGAAGCAATGCTTAACACCGCCTCGCCAAATGTGACATACCTCACGAAGACTTCGCTGCCGCATCCTCGACTCACGACCCGAGGGGAACTGGAGGAGCGGATGACCACAACACGATCGACCCGGCCGTTCGAGGTGTGCGTGATCGGAGCGGGGCCACGCGGGATGTCGGTGATCGAGCGGCTGTGCGCCAACGCGCGGCGGCTGCCGCCGCGGGCACGCGTCCTGCTGCACGTCGTGGATCCGTACCCGCCGGGGGCGGGACAGGTGTGGCGCACCGACCAGCCGGGCCAGCTGCTCATGAACACCGTCGCCTCGCAGGTCACGCTCTTCACCGATCCCAGCGTCGGCATCCGGGGGCCGCTGGAGACGGGCCCCAGCCTGCACGAGTGGGCGCGGCACCTGGTGCTCTTCGCCGACACCGGGCTTCCGGCGGAGGGCGTGTCGGTGGACGGCGTCTCGGTGGACGGCGTCTCGGCGGACGTGCTCGCCGAGGCGCGCCGGCTCGGGCCCGACACCTACCCCACCCGCGCCTTCTACGGGCGCTACCTGCGCTGGGTGTTCGAGCGAGTGGTCGCACGGGCGCCCCGGCAGGTGGAGGTGCGGGTGCATGCCACGCGGGCGACCGCGCTCGACGACGTGCCCGGCAC
Source organism: Microbispora bryophytorum (assembly GCF_006874465.1). Lineage (GTDB taxonomy): Bacteria > Actinomycetota > Actinomycetes > Streptosporangiales > Streptosporangiaceae > Microbispora > Microbispora bryophytorum. The sequence goes on from NZ_VIRL01000019.1 coordinate 33,840, forward strand.
CGGCGCGCAGCGGGTGGTGCTGGAGGACGGCACCGTCCTCGGCTCGCTCGACGCGGTGGTCCTGGCCCAGGGGCACCTGCCGGTCGCGCCCTCGGCCGCCGAGCGGGAGGCGGCCGCGTACGCCGCCGCCCACGGGCTGGTCCACGTGCCGCCCGCCAACCCCGCCGACGCCGACCTGAGCGACGTACGGCCGGGGGAGGCGGTGCTGCTGCGCGGGCTCGGGCTCAACTTCTTCGACCACATGGCCCTGCTGACGCTCGGGCGCGGGGGCCGGTTCGAGCGCGGCGAGGCGGGCCGCCTCGTCTACCGGCCCTCCGGCCGCGAGCCCCGCCTGTACGCCGGATCGCGCCGGGGCATCCCGTACCAGTCGCGCGGGGAGAACGAGAAGGGCGTCGAGGGCAGGCACGAACCGCTGCTGCTCACGCCGGGCAGGATCGCGTCGCTGGCCGAGCGCTCGGCCGCCCGCGGTGGGCTCGACTTCCGCGCCGACCTGTGGCCGCTGATCGCGAAGGAGGTGGAGACCGTCTACTACGCGACCCTCCTGGCGCGGCGGGACTGCGCGTGCGTCGCCGACCGCTTCCGCGCCGCCTACCTCGCCCACGCCTGGGGCGACGCCGGGGAGGCCCTGGTGCTGGACGCCTTCGGCATCGGCGCGGCGGTGCGGTGGGACTGGGAGAGCGTGGCCGAGCCGTACCGGGGGATCGGCTTCGGCGGCCCGGACGACTGGCGCGAATGGCTGACCGCCTACCTGCGCACCGACCTGGCGCAGGCCCGCGAGGGCAACGTCAGCGGGCCGCTGAAGGCCGCCCTCGACGTGCTGCGCGATCTGCGCAACGAGGTCAGGCAGGTGGTCGACCACGGCGGGCTCACCGGGCGCTCGCACCGCGACGACCTCGACCGGTGGTACACGCCGCTCAACGCGTTCCTGTCCATCGGGCCGCCGGCCGAGCGGGTCGAGCAGATGATCGCGCTCATCGAGGCGGGCGTGCTCACCGTCATCGGTCCCGACATGCGCGTGCACGCCCGCGACGGCGTCTTCGAGGCCGAGTCGGCCGCCGTGCCGGGCTCCGCCGTACGGGCCAGGGTGCTCGTCGAGGCCCGCCTGCCGGAGATCGACCTGCGGCGCACGGCCGACCCCCTGCTGCGCCACCTGCTCGGCACCGGGCAGTGCCGGGCGTACGTGATCGGCGGGCGGCGTGGGGAGGACGGGCACGAGACGGGCGGCCTCGCGGTCACCCGCCGGCCGTACCGGCTCCTGGACGCGGACGGGCGGGCCCACCAGCGGCGGTTCGCGTACGGGGTGCCCACCGAGTCGGTCCACTGGGTGACGGCCGCGGGCGTGCGGCCGGGGGTGAACTCCGTGATCCTGGGCGACTCCGACGCCATCGCCCGCAGCGTGCTCGCGCTGACGCCCGCGCGGGCCCTCCCGGGTCGCCGCGTCGCCCGCGTGGCCGCCGGCCCGCGTACGGCTCTCGCCTGCGGTCCGACCCCGGCGGGCGTCCGATGACCCCCGGCAGTGACCTCGGCGGCGACCTCGGCAGTGACCTCGATTTGGGCCTGCTGTCCCCGGTCCGGGTGGGTTCGGCGGCCGAACGGGCGACCGGCGACGGCGCGTGGCTGCGCGCGATGCTCGACGCGGAGGCCGCCCTGGTCCGCGCGCAGGCCCGGCTGGGGGTCGTCCCGATGGAGGCCGCGGAGACGATCGGCAAGGTGGCGGAGGCGGGCGGCCTCGCCCTGGCGGCCCTGGCCCTGCGCGCCCGCGAGGCGGCCAACCCGGTGGTGGCGCTGGTCGAGGACCTGACGGCTGCCGTGGCGGTGGTGGACCCGGCCGCGGCCGAATTCGTGCACCGCGGCTCCACGAGCCAGGACATCATGGACACGGCCGCCATGCTGGTGGCCGCCCGGACCCTCGACCTGATCACCGCCGACCTGGACCGGGCCGCGACCGCGCTCGCGGGGCTCGCGGCGCGGCATCGCGACACGCTGATGCCGGGCCGCACGCTGACCCAGCAGGCGGTGCCCACCACGTTCGGACTTAAGGCGGCCGGCTGGCTGCACGCCGTGCGCGAGGCCGCGGTCCGGCTGCGCCGGGTACGCGCCGACCTGCCGGCCGAGCTCGGCGGCGCGGCCGGCACGCTGGCGGGCTACGTGGAGTACGCGCGGATGGCCGCGGTGCCCGACCCCGAGACGTACCCGGAGCGGCTGATCGCGGCGTTCGCCGCCGAGGTGGGGCTGGCCGAGCCGGTGGTCCCCTGGCACGTCCTGCGGATTCCGATCGCCGACCTCGCCGGGGCGCTGGCCCTCGCCTCGGGAGTGCTCGGGAAGATCGCGGTGGACGTGCAGTCGCTGTCGCGCACCGAGGTCGCCGAGGTCGTGGAGCCGGCCGCCCCCGGCCGGGGCGTGTCGTCGGCGATGCCGCACAAGCGCAACCCGGTCCTCGCCACCCTCGTCCGGTCGGCGGCGATCCAGGTGCCCGCGCTCGCCGCGAGCCTCGGCCAGTGCCTGCTCGCCGAGGACGAACGGCCCGCGGGCGCCTGGCACGCGGAGTGGCAGCCGCTGCGCGAGTGCCTGCGGCTGGTCGGCGGGGCCGCCGCCGTGACGGCCGAACTGGCCGAGGGGCTGGTCGCGTTCCCCGAGCGCATGCGGGCCAACCTCGCGCTCACCGGCAGCCTGACTGTGACGGAACGGGCGGCCGCCGTGCTCGCGCCGGTCCTGGGGAAGGCCGCCGCCAAGCGGCTGCTCGGGGAGGCGTCCGCGGCCGCCGCCGCGTCCGGGCGTCCCGTGGCCGAGGTGCTGGAGGAACTCCTGCCCATGCCGGACGGGCTGGACCTGGTCCGGTTGTTCGACCCCGCCGAGTACACGGGGGCCGCCGGAGCGCTCGTCGACCGCGTTCTACGCTGCTGTCCAGACGAGTGAGGAGGTCCTCATGACCGGTCGCGTCCTTCCCTTCGGGCCGTCGAACCCGATCATCCAGGCGCCCATGGCGGGCGGCGGAGCCACCCCGGCCCTCGCGGCGGCGGTGTCCCGGGCGGGCGGCCTCGGGTTCCTCGCGGCGGGCTACCGCACGGCGCAGGACGTGCGCCGGGAGATCGCGGCGGTGCGCGAGCGGACGGACCGGCCGTTCGGTGTGAACGTCTTCGTCCCCGATTTCGCGGCCGCGCGGCGGGAGCCGGGTGACGACGCGGCGCTGGCCCGCTACCGCGAGGAGCTCGCCCCCGAGGCCGAGCGGTACGGCGTGACGCTGCCGGAGGCCCCCGCCTGGGACGACGACGAGTGGGACGCCAAGATCGGCCTGCTGGTGGACGAACGGGTGCCGGTGGCGGGTTTCACCTTCGGCTGCCCGCCGCCCGAGGTGACGGCCCGCCTCCACGACGCCGGGAGCGTGATCATGGTCATGGTGAACACCCCGTGGGAGGCGGTCGCGGCGGCCGAGTCCGGCGCCGACGCCGTGATCGTCCAGAGCTCCGGAGCGGGCGGGCACCAGGCGGCCTTCCTGCCCCCGCCGCCCTCCTGGCCGCCCACATGGGAGGCTCCCGACGATCTGCCGGAGCTGGTGGCCCTCGTGCGGGAGGCGACCGACGTGCCGCTCGTGGCCGCCGGGGGGATCATGGACGGCGCGGACGTGGCCGCCGTCCTCGCCGCGGGCGCGGTCGCCGCGCAACTCGGCACCGCGTTCCTGCGCACCCCGGAGAGCGGGACGCATCCCGTGCACAAGGCCGCCCTCGCCGATCCCCGGTTCACCCGCACCGCGTTCACCCGGGCCTTCTCCGGACGTACGGCGCGGGGCCTGGCCAATCGGTTCATGGCCGAGCACGAGGCGTCGGCGCCCGCGTGCTACCCGCAGGTGCACCACCTGACGAAGGGACTGCGCCGGGCGGCTGCGGAGCACGGCGACCCCGAGGCGATGGCCCTGTGGTGCGGCCGGGGATACCGCCGCTGCCGTGACCTTCCCGCCGCCGCCCTCGTCGAGGTCCTCATGGAGGAGCTCGCGGCCGCCCGCGCCTGACCGCGACCGGCGTCCCCCGCACTCAGCGGGGAACGACCTGCGCCCGCACGCCCGGCAGATCGTCGAAGGCCGCGGACGAGTCCATCGTCACCACGGTCCGGGCGGTCGCCGCCGCCGTCGCCGCGATGAGCAGGTCGTAGGCGCCGCGCGTCTTGCCCTCGCGCCGCACGTATGCCATCAGACGCGCATGAACTCTGGCGATGTCGGTCGTGTATTCCTCGACGGGAATCAGCGCGAGGACTTGGTCCACGAACGCCTGCCGGGCCGGACGCCGGACCGGATCGGCCAGTTCGACGCCGACGAGCAACTCGGCGATGGTGATGGCTGCGACAGCCACGTCGTCGGCGTCGCCGATGACGGAATCCACCTCGGCTTTGCCCCGCTCCGCGGCAATAAGAACGCCGGTGTCGAGAATCAGGCGTCGGGCCACGTGGTCCTCATCTCGTCGCGGACGCTTTCCCTGGCCGCGGTGACGTCGGCCTCGAACTCCGCGTCGAGGGTGCCGGCGCTTCTGGCCAGAAACGCCTTCACCATGCGCCCCGGCGCGACGGGAGCGGGACCGATGACCGCGATCCGCCTGCCTCCGCGGGTCACGACGATCGTCTCCCCGTGCTCGGCCTCGTCCAGCACGGCTGCGAAGTTGCGCGAGGCCTCGGTGGCGGTCATCACCTTCATGAAATCAGATTATCAGACCCTCTCTGGGGACGCGGCGAGCCGACGTTGGTTCAGGGCCTGGAAGAAGGGGGGGACGACACGGCGGCGTCATGGGCGGGAAACCCTGAGATGCCATGGTGATGAGGCCGACAGAGGGCGCGGGTGCTTGTTTTCGCCTCTGAACTAAGATGACCGTGTCGCGACGGGGAGGGTGGGTCATGGCAAGGCCTCAGCGCAGGACGGTACGGGACATCCGCCGAGGAAACCGGGCCGTGTTGCTGCGCGCGCTGTACTTCTCCGGCCCGACCAGCCGCAACGACCTCACCGCGCGCACCGGCCTGAGCGCCGCCACGGTCAGCACGATGACCGCCGACCTGCTGGGCGAGAACATCGTCGTCGAGGCGGGCCAGGTGGAGTCCGACGGCGGCCGGCCCCGCGTGCTGCTGCGCGTCAACCCCGAGTACGGCTTCGCGGTGGGCGTCGACGTGGCCGAGACGCACGTCCGGGTCGGGTTGTTCGACCTGGAGATGACCGAGCGGGCCAAGGTGGACTACATGCTGCGGCCGGCCCGCCACGATCCCGAGCTGGTCGCCCGGCACATCCTTTCGGGCGTCGAGGTCGTGCTGTCGGACGCGGGCGTCGCTCCCGAGCAGGTGCTCGGCATCGGCGTGGGGGTTCCCGGCATCGTCGAGCCGGGCGCCGACGGCGTCATCCACGCCAAGACCTTCGGCTGGGACGGCGTGCCCCTTGGAGCGCTCCTGCGGCGCGGGACCTCGCTCCCGCTGTACGTGGACAACGGCGCCAAGACGATGGGCCAGGCCGAGCTGTGGTTCGGCTCGGGCCGGGGCGCCTCGGAAGCGGTCATCGTGCTGCTCGGCGTCGGTGTGGGCGCGACCATCGTGGCCGACGGCACCACGTTCCGCGGGGTCAGCAGCAGCGCTGGCGAGTGGGGCCACACGAAGATCGTGGCGAACGGGCGGCCCTGCCGCTGCGGCGGACGCGGGTGCCTGGAGGCGTACGTCGGGATCGAGGCCATCCTCGACCGGGCGGGCGTCACCTCGCAGGGCGACTGGGAGGAGGACCTCGCGGGCGTGCTGGCGTCGGAGTCCCCCGTGGTCGAGGAGACCGTCACCTACCTGGGCGTCGGCCTGGCCAACCTGGTCAACCTGATCAACCCCGAGAAGATCGTGATCGGCGGCTGGGTGGGGGTGCGGCTCGGCGAGAGCCTGCTGCCCGGCATCCGCCGCGCCACCGCGGCCAACTCGCTGGCCGAGCCGTACGCCGCGACGTCGATCGTCCTGGGCCGCCTCGGCCCCGACGCGGTGGCGCTGGGGGCGGCCACGCTCGTCCTGGAGGAGTTCCTGAACGCGCCCCAGGTCGCCAGGATCACCGCCGCCGGCTGACGCGGCACCGCCGCACGGAAAGCACGCCGAAGCGCCCGGGACGGCGCCGCGTACGAGGTGAGGCGCGACGGTCACATAATTCTGAGGGTGAAATAAGTCTTGACATAAGCGGAGCGGCGACGGACGCTCATGCCGCTGGACCTCTCTCATCCCCCGAACCCTCGCCCGAGGGGCTCCGCGCCAAGGAGACATGCATGCCTTTCTCCTCCCCGCCTCACCCCGCACCCGGACGACCGCGCAGGCGGCGCAGCCGATCCGGCCTGGTCGCCGCCGGGCTCGTCGCACTGTCGACCTTCGCGGCCGTGACCGGCGTCGTTCCCGCCACCTACAGCGCCGCGGCGGCGGCCTGCGGCACGACCAACGTCGCGCAGGGCAGGCCGTCGTCGGCCTCCTCGGCCGAGAACGGCGCGTCGCCGGCGTCGGCCGCGTTCGACGGCAACACCGGCACCCGGTGGTCGAGCGCGTTCAGTGACCCGCAGTGGATCCAGGTGGATCTGGGCAGCTCCCAGCAGATCTGCAAGGTGGTCCTGAGCTGGGAGACCGCCCGCGCGCAGACGTTCAAGATCCAGGTGTCGCCGGACGGTTCGTCGTGGTCGGACGCGACCGCCACGGTGAACGGCGTGAGCGGGACGCAGTCGCTCGACGTGTCGGCCACCGGCCGGTACGTCCGGATGTACGGCCTGACCCGCGCCACGGCGTACGGCTACTCACTGTGGGAGTTCGCCGTCAACGTCGCCTCCGGCGGCGGGACCACCTGTGGCACCGCGAACGTCGCGCAGGGCAGGCCGTCGTCGGCCTCCTCGGCCGAGAACGGCGCGTCGCCGGCGTCGGCCGCGTTCGACGGCAACACCGGCACCCGGTGGTCGAGCGCGTTCAGTGACCCGCAGTGGATCCAGGTGGATCTGGGCAGCTCCCAGCAGATCTGCAAGGTGGTCCTGAGCTGGGAGACCGCCCGCGCGCAGACGTTCAAGATGCAGGTGTCGCCGGACGGTTCGTCGTGGTCGGACGCGACCGCCACGGTGAACGGCGTGAGCGGGACGCAGTCGCTCGACGTGTCGGCGACCGGCCGGTACGTCCGGATGTACGGGCTCACCCGCGCCACGGCGTACGGCTACTCGCTGTGGGAGTTCGCCGTCAACACCACCGGAGGCGGCGACGGCGGCGGCTCGGATCTCCCGGGCGGCGGCGACCTCGGGCCCAACGTGAGGGTCTTCGACCCCTCGATGTCGAGCGCGAGCATCCAGAGCACGATCGACACCGTCTTCAACCAGCAGGAGTCGAACCAGTTCGGCAGCCAGCGGTACGCGCTGCTGTTCAAGCCGGGCACCTACAGCGGCCTCAACGCCCAGATCGGCTTCTACACCTCGATCGCCGGTCTCGGCCAGTCGCCGGACAACGTGACGATCAACGGTGACATCACCGTCGACGCCGGGTGGTTCAACGGCAACGCCACCCAGAACTTCTGGCGGTCGGCGGAGAACCTGGCCGTCGTCCCCGTCAACGGCACCGACAGGTGGGCGGTGGCCCAGGCCGCGCCGTTCCGGCGGATCCACGTCCGCGGCGGGCTGAACCTCGCGCCCAACGGGTACGGCTGGGCCAGCGGCGGCTACATCGCCGACAGCAAGATCGACGGCACGGTCGGCCCGTACTCCCAGCAGCAGTGGTTCACCCGCGACAGCACCATCGGCGGCTGGACCAACGCCGTGTGGAACATGGTGTTCTCCGGCGTCGTCGGCGCCCCGGCGCAGAGCTTCCCGAACCCGCCGTACACGACGCTCGCGACCAGCCCGGTCACCCGGGAGAAGCCGTACCTGTACGTGGACTCGGGCGGCGCCTACCGCGTCTTCGTCCCCTCGCTGCGGACCAACTCCAGCGGCGTGAGCTGGGCGAACGGCGCGACCCCCGGCACGTCGATCCCGCTGACGCAGTTCTACGTCGCCAAGCCGTCCGACAGCGCCGCCACGCTCAACCAGGCGCTGAGCCAGGGACTCAACCTGCTGTTCACGCCCGGCATCTATCACCTCAACCAGACGCTCAACGTGACCCGGGCGGACACGGTGGTCCTCGGGCTCGGCTACGCCACGCTGATCCCGGACAACGGGGTCGTCGCGATGAACGTCGCGGACGTCGACGGCGTGAAGATCGCCGGTCTGCTGCTCGACGCCGGCACGGTCAACTCGCCGGTGCTGCTGCGGGTCGGCCCGGACGGCGCCTCGGCGAGCCACGCCGGCAACCCCATCTCGATCCAGGACGTGTTCTTCCGGATCGGCGGCGCGGGGCCCGGCTCGGCCACGACCAGCCTGGTGGTGAACAGCGACAACACGATCATCGACCACATCTGGGCGTGGCGGGCCGACCACGGCGCGGGGGTGGGCTGGAACTCCAACCCTGCCGACACCGGCCTGATCGTCAACGGCGACAACGTCACGGCGTACGGCCTGTTCGTCGAGCACTACAGGAAGTACGAGGTGATCTGGAACGGCCAGGGCGGCAAGACGATCTTCTTCCAGAACGAGCTGCCCTACGACCCGCCCAACCAGGCGTCCTGGATGAACGGCTCGACCCGGGGCTACGCCGCCTACAAGGTGGCCGACAGCGTGACCAGCCACGAGGCCTGGGGCATGGGCAGCTACTGCAACTTCAGCACCGACCCCTCGATCGTCGCCGAGCGCGGCTTCGAGGCCCCCAACAGGTCGGGCGTGAAGTTCCACGACCTGCTCACGGTGTCGCTGGGCGGCGTCGGCACGATCGCCCATGTCATCAACGACACGGGCGGCGCGGCCCAGGGCACGGCCACCGTGCCCGTCAACGTGGTCAGCTACCCCTGACGGTCAACGCCCTCTGAAAGGCGGGCGCGGCGGGAGGCCCATCGCCTCCCGCCGCGCCTCGCACGTCCACAGACATTCCCTACATCCGGGCGCCGGCGGGCTGGAGCGTGTGGATCCGCACGGCGTGCCGTACGCGCATTTCGAGTTCGTCCAGCTCGGCCGGGGTGGGCGCGTCGATGAGGAACGTCACGGCGCGGTCGTCCGAGCTGTACAGCGGCCCGAGCTGGGCGCCGCGGTCCTTGAGCACGAGCACGGCGCGCAGCGTGGGCGGGTCGTCCGAAGCGGCGGGCGCGACCTCGGGCCACAGGCCGCCCTCGCCCACCCAGACCGGTGAGATCCCCGGCCAGTCCACCGTCACGTCGCCGAGCCGCCCGGGCTCGTGCTCCAGGTAGACCTGCCGGGCGTACCGGCGCGGCGCGGGGTAGGCCGCCGGCTCCCCGAGGGCGATGCGGATGAGCTCCGGTTCCATCGGAGCGCCGGTCGCGAGCGAGTAGAGGATCGACAGGCCGTCGCCGGGGGTGCGCGCGGCCACCTCCATCAGGTAGGCCCGGCCCGTGTCGTCCACGCGCCACTCGGCGTGGGCGATGCCGCATCCGAAGGCCAGCCGTTCGAGCATGCGCCGGTTGGCGTCGAGGATGATCTCGTTCACGCCGTCGAGCTCGTTCGGGACCGAGTGGGACAGCTCGACGAAGGTGCGGGCGCCCGACTCGGTCGTCTCCTTGCGGGTGACCGAGGCGAACACGATCCGGCCGTCCTGCACCAGGCTCTCCACGGAGAACTCCTGGCCCGCCACCTTCTCCTCCACCAGCACCGTCTCGTGCGGCAGGTAGGCGTCGAGCTGGGCGCGCAGCTCGGCCGGATCGCGCACGGTCTCCACGCCCGAGCTGGAGTGCCGGCTCGCGGGCTTGACCACGGCGGGGAACGACACATCGGCGGCGGTGAACGTCGCCCGCGCGCCCGGGGGGACGACCACCGAGGCGGGGCTGAACTCCGGCAGATACCACCGCTGGAGGTATTTGCTGCGGCAGGCGCGGGTGGCCCGCAGGCCGGGGGAGGGAAGCCCCAGGGCGTCCGCGAGCAGGCCGGTCGGCTCGACCAGCGTCTCGCCGACCGCGTAGACGCCGGCGATGTCGTAGCGGTCCCGCCACGCCCGTACGCCGGAGATCACGCCGGCGGTGAACGAGTTGTCCGTGTTGACGTCGCCGTCGGTGAAGGCGATCTCCTCGATGACCGAGGCGGGGTGCGCGGGGTCGCGCATCTGGGCCAGGGCCTGCTCCCGCCAGGAGGCCGGTGTGACCACGAGGATCCGCAGCCCCCGGCGGGACAGTTCGCGCAGATAGAGAGGGGCCCGGCAGATCACCAGGAATGATCCGGTAAGTACGAATGCTCGAGGTTTCACTTTCGCCACCGCCGTTTCTCGCACGTGCTCACAGGCACTTCGCGAACGGAGATTAGTTCCACCATTTTCGGACGGTCAACCAAATTTCCCGATCATTCGGGATCCATCGTTTCCCGATAGGGGTCAACCGGGGTCGCGGGCCGTCTTTGCCCGCGTGGCCTCGCGGCCCGCCGAGAAGTCCGAGGTTGTCCCGGACTGTCCGGCTGCGCTGTGGGGGTGTTAGGGGTTGTGAGAAATGTGCGTCAGATCGAATCCTGAATTAGCCGGAACACCGGCGCACCATCGATTGGAGGGCTGTTCACATGGCTGGCAACGGCGCCGGAGAAGACGGTCTGGAGACGCTGCGGGCCTCGCTGGACCGCATCGACGAGTCGCTGCTCGACACGCTGCGCAGGCGTATCGAGTGCTGCGTGGAAATCGCGCATTTCAAGCGTGAGCACAACGTCCCGATGATGCAGCCCCACCGCATCGGCATCGTGCAGCGGCGGGCCGCCCGATACGCGCAGGACCACGGAATCGACCCCGACTTCCTGCGCCGCCTCTACGAACTCGTCATCGCGGAGACCTGCAGGGTCGAGGACCTGGTGATCGGCGATGTCGCCGCTCGGTGAACGCGGCGCCGGCGGCTCACCCGGCTATTCCGACACGGCTTGGAGGAACCCCGGAATGAGAACGATCCTGATCGACAATTACGACTCGTTCACCTACAACCTCTACCAGCTCCTGGGTGAGGTGAACGGGCAGCCGCCGGTGGTGGTGCGCAACGACGCCGACTGGTCCCAGGTGCCGATCCACGAGTTCGACAGCGTCGTGATCTCCCCTGGTCCCGGCCGGCCCGAGCGGGCCCGCGACTTCGGCGTGAGCGCGCGGGCCATCCGCGAGAGCGGGCTGCCCGTGCTCGGCGTCTGCCTAGGCCACCAGGGCATCTGCCACCTGTTCGGCGGGACCGTCACCCACGCGCCGCAGCCGATGCACGGCCGCGTCTCGCAGGTGCGCCACACCGGCGCCGACATCTTCGCCGGCCTGCCCTCGCCGTTCTCGGTCGTGCGCTACCACTCGCTGGCCGCCACCGACCTGCCGGACGAGCTGGAGGCCGTGGCCTGGACCGACGACGGCGTCGTCATGGGGGTCCGGCACCGCACCGAGCCGATCTGGGGCGTCCAGTTCCACCCCGAGTCGATCAGCAGCGAGTACGGTCGCGAGCTGCTGGCCAACTTCCGCGACCTCGCGCTGGCCCACCGCCAGGCCAGGGAGGAGCGCGCCGCCGCCACTCGCTCGCCCTATCGGGTGCACGTGCGCAGGCTGCCGCTGCTGCCGGACGCGGAGACCGCCTACCGTGAGCTGTTCGCGGGCAAGGAGCACGGCTTCTGGCTCGACAGCAGCTCGGTGATCGAGGGCCTGTCGCGGTTCTCGTTCATGGGCGACGGCTCCGGTCCGCTGGCCGAGTACGTCACCTACCGGGTGGCGGAGGGCGCGGTCACCGTACGCCGGGCCGACGGGTCGCGGCAGCGGGTCGAGCAGCCGTTCTTCGAGTACCTGGACGAGCAGTTGCGCGAGCGCGCCGTGCCGGCGCCCGAGGGCCTGCCGTTCGACTTCAACCTCGGGTACGTCGGCTACCTGGGCTACGAGCTCAAGGCCGAGGCGGGCGGCCAGGCCGCGCACCAGGCCGAGGAGCCCGACGCGGCGCTGCTGTTCGCCGACCGGATGCTCGTGCTCGACGACGTGGAGGGCGCCTGCTACCTGCTCGCGCTGACCACGAACGCGGACGGGGACACCGACGGCGGCGCGCTCGCCTGGCTGGACGAGACCGCGGCGCGGCTGTTCTCCCTGCCGAGGCACCGGCCGGCCGAGCCGGTCGCGTTCGCGGGAGTCGGCATGACCGACCCGGCGATCGCCGACGCGGTGGAGATGCGCCACGACAAGCAGGGTTACCTCAGCCGGATCGGCGAGTGCCTGGAGGAGATCTACCACGGCGAGTCCTACGAGATCTGCCTGACCAACGCCGTCACCGTCCGGGCCGAGATCGACCCGCTGCGGACCTACAGCCACCTGCGGAGCATCAGCCCGGTGCCGTACGGCGCGCTGCTCGACTTCCCCGACGTCGCGGTGCTCAGCGCCTCGCCCGAGCGGTTCCTGACGATCGGCCCCGATCGGGTCGCCGAGTCCAAGCCGATCAAGGGCACCCGGCCACGCGGCGCGACCCCGGAGGAGGACGAGGCGCTCCGCCACGACCTGCTCAGCCGGGAGAAGGACCGCGCCGAGAACCTCATGATCGTCGACTTGATCCGCAACGACCTGAACACGGTCTGCGAGGTCGGGTCGGTGCACGTGCCCCGGCTCTTCCACGTCGAGACGTACGCGCCGGTGCACCAGCTCGTCTCCACGATCCGCGGCACGCTGCGCCCGGAGGAGTCGGTGGTGAGCTGTGTGCGGGCCGCCTTCCCCGGCGGGTCGATGACGGGCGCTCCCAAGCTCCGCACGATGGAGATCATCGACCGCCTGGAGGAGGGGCCGCGCGGCGCCTACTCCGGCGCGCTCGGCTGGTTCTCCCTGGGCGGGGCCACCGACCTCAGCATCATCATCCGCACCCTGGTCGCCACCGAGAACCGGGTCAGCTTCGGAGTCGGCGGCGCGATCGTGGCCCTGTCGGACTCCGAGGAGGAGTTCGAGGAGACGGTCGTCAAGTCCCGCGCCATGATCACCGCGGTGCTGGCCACCGCGGCCCAGACCGTAGGGGCCTGACGATGACCCGCAGGGACCACACGGCGGACCACACGGCGGACCACACGGCGGACCACGCGGCGGACCTGCTGCGGCGCTGCGTCGTCGTCGGCGGCGCCGGCGCCGTGGGCGGCCTGTTCGCCGAGCACCTGCTGCGGTCCGGCGCCGAGGTGCTCGTCGTCGACCCCGGCGCCGGGGAGGCACTGCCCGGGGAGGCACTGCCCGGCGAGGCGAGGTTCCTGCGCGGCGACATCACGGACATGGGACCCGATCTCCGCGAGGAGATCGGGCGGGCCGACCTCGTCCTGCTCGCGGTGCCCGAGCAGGTGGCGCTGGCGGCGGTGAAGCAGGTGGCCGCGGCGATGCGGCCGGGCGCGCTGCTCGCCGACACGCTCTCGGTCAAGGGCCCGGTCGCCGGCGAGATCCTGGCGCACGCCGGGGACGTCGAGGCGGCCGGTCTCAACCCGATGTTCGCCCCGTCGCTCGGCTTCGCGGGGCGGCCGGTCGCCGCCGTCGTGCTCCACGACGGTCCCCGCGCGACGGCGCTGCTGCGGCTGGTCGAAAGCTGGGGCGGCCGCGCCGTACGGCTCGGCGCGCACGAGCACGACCGGCTGGCCGCGGCGACCCAGGCGCTCACCCACGCGGCGGTGCTGTCGTTCGGGCTCGCGCTGGCCCGCCTCGGCGTCGGCGTCGCCGAGCTGGCCGCGGTCGCTCCGCCGCCGCACGCCACGATGCTCGCACTGCTGGCCCGGATCGCCTCGGGCACCCCGGAGGTCTACTGGGACGTCCAGTCGGCCAACCCGCAGGCCGCCGCCGCCCGCGAGGCCCTCGCGGACGGCCTGCGCACACTCGCCGGCCTCCTCGACGGCCGGGCGGACGGGGAGGCGGAGTTCGCGGCGGCCCTGGGCGGGCTGCGCGACCTCCTCGGCCCCGGCCTCGACTTCTACCGCGACACCTGCGCCGAGATGTTCGGCGCGCTTCCCCCGTACGAGCTCAGCCCCACCACGAGCACGTCATCTCCTGTCACGACTGAAAGGTGAGATCGATGACCATCTCCCACGAGACCGTCCTCACGCCGGAGCAGCGCGCCAGGTTCGCCGCGGACCCGGACCTCGGCGGCGGCAACCTGCTGACGAAGGCCATCGAGGCCAACCCGCACCCGGAGCTGCCGTTCATCCACCTGGGCCGGCCGCTCACCAACACCAAGGGTGAGCAGCAGACCGAGTTCAGCCTGCTGGACCTCGACGAGCTGGCCCAGAGCTGGTCGGTGTGGTACCTGCGCCAGGGCGTGCGGCCCCGCGACCGCGTGGCCATCTACCTGGAGGACTCCTTCGCCTACTCCCTGCACTTCTACGCGCTGTCCCAGATCGGCGCGGTGGCGGTGCTGGTCAACAGCAAGGCGTCGCGGTACATCGCCACCGAGCTGTGCCGCCAGACCAACCCGGTCGGCATGTACACCGACCTCGCCCACCTGGAGATCCTCGGCGAGGAGTTCCACCTGCTGCCCGGCCTGAGATGGACGCAGGTGGCCGAGGAGCTGCCCGCGCCTCCGCCCGCCGTGCTGCCGCAGGAGGCCCGCTTCCGCCACGTCGGCGAGGACCCGGTCTCGATCCTGCACTCCTCCGGCACCACCGGGCGGCCCAAGCCGGTCATCCAGACCCACCACTCGTGCGTGGCCGGGCCGCGCTTCCGCCTCGTGGACCACCACGAGCAGCCGGGCGCCGTGATGATGACCGCGCTGCCCCAGTCGCACCTCGGCTGCATCGCCTACACGACGTACGCCATGCTGGGCGGCACGCCCATCGTGCCCTGGTTCGACACCAGCGGCCCCGAGCTGGCCAAGGCCGTCGAGCAGTACCGCCCGACGACCGTCATGGCCTTCGGCCACGCGTACGCCGAGCTGGCGGGCGCGGACCTGCCGGCCGGGGCGATCGACTCCGTCAACGTCTGGATCTCCATCGGCGACGCGGTCCACGAGAAGCACATCAAGGGAATCCTGGCCAAGCGTGACCCCTCGATGCCGCCGGCCGCGTTCTTCGACCGCCTCGGCACCACCGAGCTGGGCTGGGGCGTGCTGCTGAAGGTCCGCACGCTGGCCGACGAGCGCAACGACCGGTGCGTGGGCAAGCCGGTCGGCGTCGCCGAGGTCGCCGTGCTGCGCAGGGACGGCACGATCGCCGACGTCAACGAGGTCGGGCTGCTCGGCGCGAAGGGCCCGGCGATCACCGCCGGATACTGGAGCGACTCCGACACCACCTACCGCAGCAAGCTGTCGGGCTACTGGCTGACCGGCGACATGGCCTACCGCGACGAGGCGGGCAACTACTTCCAGGTCGACCGGGCGGTGGACGCCATCGAGACCCCGACCGGCACCGGCTACTCGGTCTTCATGGAGGAGCTGCTGCTCAACGACCTGCCCGAGGTCCTCGACTGCGCCGTGGTGGCGGGCATCCACCGCGGTCGCACGGTCCCGGTGGCGGTCGTGACGTCCAGCGCGCTCAGGCCGGACGCGCAGAAGCTGCTCAACGAGGCGAACGAGAAGCTGAAGGCGGCCGGTCACCCCGAACTGACCATGCTGGAGGTCGCGCGCAGCGACGAGGACTTCCCGGTCGGCGTCACCGGCAAGGTCCTCAAGCGCCGGCTGCGGGAGAAGTACAGCTCGCTGTCCACCTACATCCGCGAGAACGGCGGCAAGTCGCTCGGCACGATCCTCACGGACGTCTTCGTCTGATCCCGCCCGGCCGACGCCCCCGATTCCCGCGACACGCACGCGGATCGAAGGCGATTCGCACGCGGATCAACGGTGATCCGCACCCGATCCGCGCCGCCGGGCCGGGCCGGAGGTCCCCCCAAGACCCGGCCCGGCGGCGCACACCCCGACCCCGGCCCCGACACCGCCGCCGCCCCGACACCACGAAGACCCGACCACACGGATGTGGAGAATTCCCATGACTGACGCCGAGCTGTTGCTGGTTTTCGACTCGACGATCGATCCGTCCGGCATCGACGGGTGGGCCCAGCACTTCGACTCCACCGGCACCACGGCCAGGACGTACCGGCTGGGCGGGGCGGACGTGATGGTGGCGCAGGGGCCCGGCACCCTGCTGCCCCTCCCCGCCGACCTGCCCCGGCCCCGGCAGACGGCACAGGCGAGCGGCGGCTTCCGGCTCGGCCGGCGCGAGCTGTTCCCCTCGGGCACGGCCGTGTCCATCGGCTCCGCCGTGATCGGGGACGGGGACATCGCCGTCTTCGCCGGACCCTGCGCGGTCGAGAACCCCGGGCAGATGATGTCCACGGCCAGGGCCGTCGCCCGGCACGGCTCGGTCGGCCTGCGCGGCGGCGCGTTCAAGCCGCGCACCACGCCCTACTCCTTCCAGGGCCTCAAGTGGGCGGGCCTGGACCTGCTGGCGCAGGCCAGGGAGGAGACCGGCCTGCCGATCCTCACCGAGGTGGTCGACCCCCGGCACGTCGACCGGATGGCCGAGGTCATCGACGGCTTCCAGATCGGCACCCGCAACATGCAGAACTTCGAGCTGCTGACCGAGGTGGGCCGCAGCGGCATGCCGGCCGTGCTGAAGCGCGGCTTCGGCTGCACGGTCGACGAGCTGCTCACCGCGGCCGAGTACCTCCTCGCCGAGGGCAACGACCAGGTCGTGCTGTGCGAGCGGGGGATCAGGACGTTCGAGGGGGCCACCCGCTTCACGCTCGACCTGTCGGCGGTGGCGCTGCTCAAGCGGCGCACCCACCTGCCGGTGATGGTCGACCCCAGCCACTCTCTCGGCATCCCCGAGCTCATCGAGCCGCTCACGCTGGCCGCCGTGGCCGCGGGCGCGGACGCCCTGCTGATCGACGTGCACGTCCAGCCCGAGCAGGCGCTGTGCGACGGCAAGCAGGCGCTGCTCCCCGAGGACTTCGCCCGGCTGATGAGCCGGCTGGAGATGCTCGCGCTCGGCGTCGGCCGCCGGATGGCCCCGGCCCCGGCCGCCGACTACTCAGAGATCCACGACGCCCTCACTCCCGACGTCGTCTAGACCGGCCCGGCTGCGTACGAGTGCCGGTCGAGGAGGTGGAGCGATGAGCGCGGCGACGAGCACGCGCCCGGCGGACGCCACTGTCGGCGCCGTCGACACTCACTGCCCCTACTGCGCGTTGCAGTGCGGCATGACCCTCAGCCCGGCGGGCCGCGCCTCGGTGCGGGTGCGGCCCCGCGACCCGTCCGCGGGCGGACTGTGCCAGAAGGGCTGGGCCGCCGCGGCCCTGCTCGGCTCGCCGGCCCGGCTCACCACGCCGCTCGTCCGCGACGGCGGGGCCCTGCGCCCGGCGAGCTGGGACGAGGCGGTCGGCCTGGTCGCCCGCAGGATCAAGGAGATCACCGCCGATCGCGGGCCGGACGCCGTCGCGGTCTTCGGCGGCGGCGGGCTCACCAACGAGAAGGCGTATCTGCTGGGCAAGTTCGCCCGGGTGGCGCTCGGCACCTCCCAGGTGGACTACAACGGCAGGTTCTGCATGTCGTCGGCGGCGGCCGCGGCGCACCGCGCCTTCGGCCTCGACCGGGGGCTGCCGTTCCCCCTGACCGACCTGGAGGGCGCGGACGCGGTGCTGCTCGCCGGGGCCAACCCGGCCGAGACCATGCCGCCGTTCCTGTCCCACCTGCGCCGCGCCATGGACGCCGGCGGGCTGATCGTGGTCGATCCCCGGCGCACCCCCACGGCCGAGCGTGCGGCGCTGCACCTCGCGCCGGTTCCCGGCACCGACCTCGCGCTGGCGCTCGGCATCTTCCACGCCGCCGTGGCCGACGGGCGCCTCGACCACGGTTTCGTCGGCGACCGCACGACGGGGTTCGACGAGGCCTGGCGGGTGGCCGCCGCCTGGTGGCCCGAGCGGGTGGAGCGGGTGACCGGCGTCGCCGCCGCCGACCAGCGCAGGGCCGCCGCGATCCTGGCCGAGGCCGCGAGCGCCTACGTGCTGACCGCACGGGGGACCGAGCAGCACTCCACCGGAGTGGACACGGTCGGGGCCTGGATCAACCTGGCGCTCGCGCTGGGCCTGCCCGGCCGCCGCGGCTCGGGCTGGGGCTGCCTGACCGGCCAGGGCAACGGGCAGGGCGGGCGTGAGCACGGGCAGAAGGCCGACCAGCTGCCCGGCTACCGGCGGATCGACGACCCGACGGCCCGCGCGCACGTGGCGGGGGTGTGGGGGGTCGAGCCGTCCGCGTTGCCCGGCCCGGGACGGTCGGCGTTCGAACTGCTCGACGCGCTCGGCACCCCGGACGGCCCGTCCGCGCTGCTGGTCTTCGCCAGCAACCCGGTCGTGTCCGCGCCGCACTCGGCCCGGGTGGCCGACCGGCTGGCCGCGCTCGACCTCCTCGTGGTCGCCGACATCGTGTTGTCGGAGACCGCCAGGGCCGCCGACGTGGTGCTGCCGATCACCCAGTGGGCCGAGGAGGACGGCACGCTGACCAACCTCGAAGGACGTGTGCTGCTGCGCCGCCGCGCGCTGGCCCCGCCGCCCGGGGTGCGCACCGACCTGGAGGTCCTGCACGACCTGGCCGTACGGCTCGGGCAGCCGCCCGAGCGCTTCCCCGCCGACCCCGAGACGGTCTTCACCGAGCTGAGGGCCGCGTCGGAGGGCGGCCCCGCCGACTACTCGGGCGTGACCTGGGACCGGCTGCGCGCCGGAGAGCGGCTCCACTGGCCGGTTCCGGCCGGGCCCGCGTTCCGCCGGCCGGGTCATCAGGGAACACCGCGGCTGTTCCTGGACCGGTTCGCCCATCCCGACGGGCGGGCCAGGTTCGCCGCCGTGGACCACAAAGGGCCGGCCGAGCCGCCGGACGAGGAGTTCCCCCTGTACGCGATCACCGGGCGGGTGCTCCAGCACTACCAGTCGGGCGCGCAGACCCGCCGGGTGGAGGAACTGCGCGCGGCCGTGCCCGAGGCGTACGTCGAGGTGCACCCGGACACCGCCGAGCGGGCGGGGCTGCGCGACGGCGCGGCGGCGGCGGTCGTCGGCAGGCGCGGGCGGGTCCTCGCGACGGTGCGCTGCGTGCCGTCGATGCGGCCCGACGTGGTCTTCCTGCCGTTCCACTTCCCGGGCGCCCAGCGCGCCAACCTCGTGACGAATCCGGCGCTCGATCCCGTCAGCCGGATGCCCGAATTCAAGGTCTGCGCCGTACGGCTGTCGCCGGCGGGGGAACGGGAGGCGCAGTGAGAACCAGGGTCGTGATCGCCGGCTACGGCATGGCCGGCGCCCGGCTGGCGGAGGAGATCCGCCGCCGGGACCCGGCGGGAGAGCGCGTCGCGATCGTCGCGATCGGGGACGAGCCGCACCCGCCGTACAACCGGGTCCTGCTGTCCAACGTGCTGGCGGGCGCGATGTCCGCCGAGTCGGTGCGGCTGCAGGAGGAGGGCTGGGCCGTCGCGCACGGCGTGGAGGTGCGGCGGGGCCGCGAGGTCGTCTCGATCGACCGCGACGGGCGCCGCGTCACGCTCGACGACGGCACGCTGATCGGCTACGACGTGCTCGTGCTGGCCACCGGCGCCCGTGCGTGGGTGCCGCCCGTGGAGGGGCTGACCGGCGACGACGGCGAGCTCGCCCCCGGCGTGGCGACGTTCCGCACGCTGGACGACTGCGCCGCGATCGCGGCGGGAGCGCGCGGCGGCGTGCGGGTGGCCGTGCTCGGCGGCGGCCTGCTCGGCCTGGAGGCGGCCAGGGGCCTGGCGGCGCGCGGCAACGCGGTCACCGTCGTCCATCCGAGGGCCCACCTGATGGAGCGCCAGCTCGACGACGGCGCGGGCCAGGTGCTCGCCCAGGTCCTGCGCGGCCTCGGCGTGCGGGTGCTGCTGAACTCGCGGGCGGCCCGCTACCTGCCCGGCGACGGGCTGAAGCTGGACGACGGCCGGCTGGTCGAGGCCGACCTCGTCGTCGTGGCGGCGGGGGTGCGCCCGCAGACCGCGCAGGCGTGGGTGGCCGGGCTCGACGTCGAGGGCGGCGTGCTGGTGGACGACGACCTGCGCACGAGCGACCCGTTCATCCACGCGATCGGCGACTGCGCCCGGCATCCCGGCACGGTGCCCGGGCTGGTGCAGCCCGCCTGGGAGCAGGCCGCCGCGCTGGCCGCGCTGCTCACCGGCTCCCGGTCGCCCTACCGCGGCACGAAGGTGGTGACCCGGCTCAAGGCGAGCGGGGTGGACCTGGCCGCGCTCGGCGACGTGCACGCCGCGCCGGACGACCCGCGCGCCGAGGTGCTGTGGCTGAGCGAACCGTCCCGTGGCCGCTACGCCAAGCTCGTCGTCCGCGACGAGCGGGTGGCGGGGGCCATCGCGCTCGGCGTGCCCGACGCCGCCGCCGCGATCACCCAGTTCTACGACCGCGGCCTGCCCGTGCCGCCCGACCGGCTCGCGCTGCTGCTCGGCCGGGCCATGCCGTACGGCGAGGGCGCGGCCTCCGACGGCGGAAACCCGGCGGGGCTGTCCGGAACGAGCGTGGTCTGCCGCTGCAACGCGGTCAGCAAGGACACGCTGGTCGCCGCGTGGCGCTCCGGGGCCCGTGACCTGACCGCCCTCGCCTCGGCGACCCGCGCGACCACGGGCTGCGGCACCTGCACCGACACGGTGTGCGGCATCGCCCGCTGGCTCGCCCAATCGGAGAAGGCGCAGGCGGCGGGGACGGCGCATGCCCCTTCCTGAGACCCCGACCATGCTGACGAGGAGTTGCCCATGAGCGAAACGAGGGCGGCCGCCCGGCGCGGCCGCGGATGGATCGAGCACTGGAACCCGGAGGACGAGGAGTTCTGGGAGACCACCGGCCGGCGGGTGGCCCGGCGCAACCTGATCCTGTCGGTCTTCACCGAGCATCTGGGCTTCGCGATCTGGGTGCTGTGGTCGGTGGTGGTGCTGAGCCTGCCCGCCGCCGGGCTGCCGATGAGCGTGTCGGAGTCGTTCTGGCTCGTCTCCGCGCCCAATCTGGTGGGCGCGGCGATCCGGATCCCCTACACGTTCGCGGTGCCGCGTTTCGGCGGCCGGGTGTGGACGACGGTCTCGGCGGCGCTGCTGCTGATCCCGTCGTCGCTGCTGGCGTTCGTCGTGCCGAGCGGCTGGCTGGCCGCGCAGGACCACGACACGAGGTTCTGGGTCCTGCTCGCCTGCGCCGCCGTGGCGGGCGTCGGAGGCGGCAACTTCTCCTCCTCCATGGCCAACATCTCGTTCTTCTATCCCGAGCGGCGCAAGGGCTTCGCGCTCGGCCTCAACGCGGCCGGCGGCAACCTCGGCGTCGCGGTCGTCCAGCTCCTGGTGCCGCTGGTCGTCGTCGCCGGCGTCCCCGCGGCGGCGTCGGGCACACGGGTCCACCTCGCGTACGCCGGCCTGGTCTGGATGCCGTTCATCGTGGTGGCCGGGCTCGGCGCCTGGCTGTTCATGGACAGCCTCGCCGAGGCCAAGGCCGACCCCCGGTCGTACGCGGCGGCGTTGCGGCACGGGCAGACCTGGATCGTGTCGCTGCTCTACGTCGGCACGTTCGGCTCGTTCATCGGGTTCTCCTTCGCGCTGCCGCTGGTGATCAAGACGACGTTCCCCGAGTTCCTCGCCCAGCACCCGTTCGTGCGCGACTACCTCGCCGGGCTCGGCTTCGTGGGGGCGCTGGCCGGGTCGGTCGCCCGGCCGCTCGGCGGCAGGCTGTCCGACCGGTACGGCGGGGCCCGGGTCACGCTGGCCGTCTTCGCCGGGATGGTCGTGGCGACCGTCGTGGCGGCGGCCGGGGTGATCCGCCACGACTTCGGCCTGTTCTTCTGCGCCTACCTGGTGGTCTTCGCCTGCTCCGGCGTGGGCAACGGCTCGACCTACCGGATGATTCCGGTGATCTTCGGCGAGCTGGGGCGCAGGGAGGCGGCCAGGGCCGGCCTCGATCCAGCGCTGACCGCGACGGACTACAAGCGCAGGGCCGCGGCCGTGATCGGCATCGCCGGGGCGTTCGGCGCGTTCGGCGGGTTCCTGATCCAGCAGGTGTTCCGCCTGGCGAGCCTCGACGCGGCGAGTGCGATGAAGGGCGTGACCGGCGTCGACGCGGCCCGCGTCGCCCAGGAGCACGCGGGGTGGTCGCTGCCCGCCCTGTGGATCTTCGTCGGCGCCTACGTGCTGCTCGCCGGGCTCACCTGGTGGACCTACCTGCGGCGCGGGCCGAGCCGGGCGCCGAGCTTCGCCTACGCCCGCGTATGAGTTTTTCGTAGCACTCAGGCGTAACCAAAGTTGTAGGCCGTCTGCCCCTTCCGTCATCCGGTCCGGTCGGTAGGGTGCGCGGCCGTTGTGGCGGCCGTGTACGCGTGCCAGCGTGCTGGTCACAGGGCCCGTGAAACGGCTCGTGCGGGACCACGTACGGAACCTCGTACCGGACCACGTACCGGGACCTCGTACGGACTTGGAGGGATTTCGATGGCACGTCGCATCCGCGTGAGCAAGCCGACCGGAAAGCCCCAGCCGAACTCGCCCGACCTCCGCACCCCGTCGGGCCGCGCACTGCCCTACTGACCGATCCGCATCAGGCGCACAACCACTTCCAGCAGAAAGAGGGGAGGATCCCGGTGAGCAATCTCGTCATGGTCATGCCCTACCGGGCGTTCGTCATCAAGGCCCGAGAGGAGGGGCACCGGATCTGCGCGGTCTGGGATCCCACCCTGCAGACGCCGGACTACCTGGCCGGCATCGCCGACCTGGCCGACGCCTTCGTGCTCACCGACTTCGCCGACCCCGTCGCGTTCGACCGGACCGTACGGCAGGCCGTGCGCGACTTCGACGCCGACCTCGTCTACCACATCGGGGCCGAGGAGAGCATGCTCGCGACCTACCGCATCGCGGAGGACCTCGGCAAGGCGGTCAACCCCGCGCGCTCGATCGAACTGCTCAACGACAAGCTCCAGTTGCGGCGGCTGCTCGCCGAGCACGATCTGTCGCCGGTGCGGTTCGCCCACGCGGCCCGCTGGCAGGACGTGCCGGCCCTGCTCGGCGGCTTCGACCTCCCCGTGGTCGTCAAGCCGACCGAGCTGGCCGGCAGCCGGGGGGTGTACCTGCTGAGCGAGCCGGGCCAGGTCGCCGAATGGGGCGCGCTGCTCGACTCGTACGGCTACGGCGGCCCGGTCCTCGTGGAGGAGTACCTGCGCGGCCCCGAATACAGCGTGGAGTCGATCAGCGACCACGGCCGTCATCAGGTGGTCGGCGTCACCCGCAAGGTGCTCGGCCCGCCGCCGCTGTTCGTCGAGGCCGGGCACGTGCACCCCGCGCAGGCCGGGCCCGACACGGCGGCGATGGCCGAGCTGACGATCGAGATGCTGCGGCTGACCGGTTACCGGACCGGTCCGGCCCACACCGAGATCATCTGGACCGCCGCCGGTCCCCGGATCGTCGAGTCGCAGGCGCGGCTCGGCGGCGACCAGATCCCGCGGCTGGTGCAGCTCGCCACCGGGCTCGACATCGAGCGGGCCGTCTTCCGGATCCTCGACGGCCGGTCGCCGGGCACGGTGGAGCGCCGGGCGGTCGCGCACATTTCGTACTTCAGCCTGACGCCCGGCGAGGTCCGCGCCGTCTCCGGTGTGGAGGAGGCCAGGGCGCTCGACTTCGTGGACATGCTGGAGTTCCCGTTCCGGCCGGGCGACAGGATTCCCGAGACGGTGGACTGGCGTACCCGGCACGGCTTCGTCGTCGTGACCGGGGAGACCGACGAGCAGGCCGTCGCGCGGGCGCGGCGCGTCCACTCGTCCGTACGGGCCGAGGTGGGCGAGCCGGTCACGGCCGGGGCGGGCGTGGCGTCATGAACCTGTCCGCCCTCCATCCGAACTTGCGCGTCCGCATCGCGGTCGGCTTCCTGCAGCGCCTGCTCGACTCGATGGTCATGTCGTTCATGGCCATCTACCTCGCCTTCGAGTACGGCGTGGCGGTCGCGGGCGTGCTGGTCGTGACCGTCATGGTGCTCGGCGTCGTGGGCACGCTGGCGGGCGGGCACATGTCCGACGCACGCGGGCGGCGGCGCACGCTGCTGCTCGGGGAGACCGGCGTCTGCCTGACGTTCGCGCTCATGGCGGTCGCCGACTCGCCCGCCTGGCACAGCCCGGCCATCGTCTACTGCGGCTACCTCGTCAACAAGTTCGCCGCGAGCTTCGCGATGCCGGCGAACGACGCGATGATCCTCGACGTCACGACCCCCGAGAGCCGCAAGCTCGTCTACACGATCAACTACTGGTCGATCAATCTCGCACTGGCCTTCGGCGCGCTGCTCGGCGGCTTCCTCTACAACGGTCACTTCACGCTGCTGCTGACCCTGGCCGCCGGGGGCACGGTCGTGATCGCCGCGGCCACGTACTTCCTCATCGCGGAGACCAAGCCCGAGGAGACCAAGCGGGGGCAGGGCGAGACCGGCGGGGCGGCCGAGCCGCGCGGGTCGATCCTGCGGGACTTCGCCAACGGCTACCGGCTGGTGCTCCAGGACCGCGCCTTCGGCCGGCTGCTGGTGGCCGCCACGCTGTTCATGTCCATCGAGCTGCAACTGATCAACTACATCGGCGTACGGCTGGCCAGGGACCTTCCGGCGCAGAACCTGCTGTCGATCGGCTCGTGGTCGGTCCGCGTGGACGGCGTGGAGATGCTCGGCATCCTCCGCGCGGAGAACACCGTGCTGGTCGTGGCGCTCGCGCTCGTCGCCCACCTGGTGCTGCGCCGGGTGCCCGACCGGGTCCGGATGTACGCCGGCGCGGGGCTGTTCACCGCCGGATACATGGTGCTGGCCGTCAGCGACACCGGCTGGGTCCTGCTCGTGGCCGCGCTGGTGCTCACCGTGGGCGAGCTGATGGACGTGCCGGTGCGGCAGGCACTGCTCGCCGACATGGTCCCGGCCGCGTCCCGCACCCGCTACATGGCGGTCTACAACCTCAACATCCGGGTGGCCCTGGTCGTCGCGTCGCTGTGCATCACGATCGGCTCGGTCCTGCCTCCGTGGGGCATGGCCGCGCTGTACGGCGTCTTCGGCCTTGTGATCATCTGGCAGTACCACGCGATCCTCACCCCCTCCGCCGCCCGCGCCGAACTCGCGCGGGCGTGACCAGGGAGAGTCCGATGAACCTGACCACGCAAGAGATCGGCGCCAGGCAGGAGACCGGCATCCGGCAGGAGACCGGCACGGTGTTGCGGGGCGCGCGGCTGGAGTATCGGCCGCACGGCGACTGCTGGGTGAGCCCGGTGGCCGGCCCGCACATCGGCGCGCGGCACTCCACCGTCGACGCGGTCCGCATCCCCGCGGGCCGCCAGTGGGCGCCGCCGGGCGCGGCGGCGGCCGAGCAGATCGCGGTCGTGCTGGCCGGCGCGGGCGTCGGCACCGTCGGCTACGAGATCGGCCGGATGCGCGCCGCGTCGGCGCTGTACTCACCCCTGGGCAGTACGTACTCCCTGTCGGCCGGCGACCGGGAGATGACCGTCTACATCTGGAGCGCCGTGCCGTCCGAGGGCGGCACGGACCGCGCCGTCCGGCCCAGCGCCGGCCCGGTCCGGTTCCGCTCGCTGTGGAACGGCGAGACCTGGCTGACGCCGCCCGTCGCGAACGTCCTGTTCCGGCCGGAAGCCGGCCATGCTGGGCTCTGCCTGCGCTGCGGGATCATGCTGCCGGGGGAGACGCTCGGCGTCCGCCCGCGCGAGCAGAGCGAGGCGGTGTACTTCGTCTTCGAGGGCGAGGGCCAGGTCTACCTGCACGACCGGTGGGTGGACCTGGGGCCGGGCGACGGCGTCTTCGCGCCGCCGGGCGTCCGGCACGGCGCCCGCAACCCCCACGCGGGCCACCTCGCCAGCCGCTTCGTCGTGTTCGGCGGTTCCGTGGCCGAAACGCCGTCATATCTGGCCGATGGTTTGCCAGGTTTGTAGCGCGAACGGCCGTGGCGGTGGGGAAAAATAAGGGTGGAAAATCCGCCTCGTTCAATCCGAGTGGTCTCGGATGCATCCTCGCGTTTCTTGTACCTCCATTACTTCCAGCGGTGTCCACGTGAATGACGAAGCGATATCGAAATCGTTCGAACGGCCTCGGCCATGCGGGTCGCGGGTGGCGTCATGCGGCGCGTGAACCTCGGCGGGCAGGGGCTGGTCGCCACGAGCCTCGGGCTCGGCTGCACCGCGCTGACCGGATCGTACGGCCCGGCCGACCCCGATGAGGCGATGCGGGTCGTCCTGCGCGCACTCGACGGCGGCGTGTCGCTGATCGACCTGATCGACGCCGACGGCGAGGCCGAGCGTCTGGTCGGCAAGGCCGTCGCCCACCGGCGCGACGAGGCCCTGATCGCGGCCGCCCCCGGTGCGGCCCGCTGGGAGGGGCGGGGCTGCGTGTTCCGCCCCGAGGACCTCGGCCGCGCCTGCGACGCGTCGCTGGCCCGCCTGGGGATCGAGCGGATCGACCTGTTCGTGGTGGACCCCGGCGCGGCCGGCGCGCCGATCGAGGAGACGATGGGCGCGGCGGGCCTCCTCCAGGACGCCGGGAAGATCGCGCACATCGGGGTTCGCGGGCTGGACGGAAACCGGCTGCGGCGCGCGCACGCGGCGCGGCCCGTCGCCGCCGTCGCGGTGGAGTACTCCCTGTGGCAGCGCCGGGCGGAGCGGGAGCTGCTGCCGCTGGCGCGCGAGCTGGGCATGGGCGTGGTCGCCGGCAGGCCGCTCGGCCGGGGCTTTCTGGCCGGCCGGATCACCTCGCAGGTCCAGCTCGGCCCGGGGGACGTGCGCCGCCTGGACCCGCGTTTCTCCCCCGAGAGCCTGGAAGCCGAGCTGCTGCGGCTGCGCGACGCACAGGGGGTGGCGGCGGACATGGACGTCGGCATGGGGCGCCTGGCCATCGCCTGGCTGCTGGCGCGAGGCGGCGACATCGTGCCGGTGCCGAGCACGCGCGACCTGGTCCACCTGGAGATGAACCTCACCGCGACCGGCATCCTGCTGCCCGAGCCGCTCAAGGCCCGCCTCGCCAGGGCCTTCCCTCTGAAAGAGGACTAGCTGCCCGTCTCTGGAGGAGGGCTGATGCTCAGGGGAGCGAGCGCTGCCCCCGCAGGCCGGGGGTGTTCGGCCGTGGGCGGGGCGCCGGCTGGTCGCGGCGCGGCGAGATGAGCGAGGCGGCCAGCGCCTTGTTGACCGCGTCGATCCGGGAGACGGCACCCAGCTTGGTGAAGATGTTGTGCAGGTGCCGCTTGATGGTCGCCTCGGTGAGCGTGAGCCGGGTGGCGATCTGGTAGTTGCTCAGGGCCTGGGCGGCGAGTTCGAGGATCTCCCGCTCCCTGTCGGTCAGCACCACCTTCGACCCGCCTCCCTGCACCTGGGCGAAGGAGTCGCGCGAGACGGCGAGCACGAGCCGGTCGGGCTCGACCCTGACACTCCTGACGGCCGAGATCAGCTCCTGGCGGTGCACGCTCTTGAGCAGGTAGCCGCGGATGCCCGCCGCCAGCAGGCGGCTCAGCAGCTGCGGGCCGTCGTACATGCTGAGGATGATGATCTGCGACTCGGGCGAGATCGTGCGCATGCGGGCCACGGTCTGTGTGGCGTCGTCTCCGGGGATCTCGACGTCGAGGAGGACCACGTCGGGCCGCTCCCGCTCGACCAGGGCCACCGCCCCGTCGGAGTCGCCCGCCTCGCCGACGACCTCGAAGTCGTCCTGGGCCTCCAGGATCTCGCGCAGGCCCTCCCGGAACAGCGCGTGGTCGTCCACGACGGCAATCCTGATCATGGTGCCTGGTGCGCTCATTTTGCCCCCTCGCCTGGCGGCTCGGGGCCGCGTGAGCGAGTCGCGCGGTGTTCCCTGATCCGCTCGCTCATGCGGTAAGCCCCGAGAACGGCACGTAAAGTTCGACGTGCGTGCCGTTGCCCGGCCTGCTCGTGATGGTGGTCGTCCCTCCGATGATCGCAGCGCGTTCCTGCATCGACAGCAGGCCCACCCCGTCCGACCGCCTTCCCCCTTGCGCGAAGCCCAGGCCGTCGTCCTCCACCGACGCCCGCAGCTCGTGGGGGGCGAAGTCGATCCGGATCAGCACCTTGGTGGGGTTGCCGTGGTTGAGCGCGTTCCTGGTCGCCTCACGCAGGATGAGGAAGGACTCGTCGCGCACGGTGGGAGAGGCCCACGTCTCGTCCCCGCTGACCCGCAGCCGGATGTCCACCTCGTCCATGTCCACGGTCTCGAGGTAGTAGAGAAGGGCCTTCTCCAGGCTGTTGAGCGGCTCGTGCGGGTGCAGCTCGCTGGTGACCGCCCGGAGGTTCTGCATCGTCTCCAGGATGGCCTGCTGGGCCGTCTCCACCTTGGCGGTCGCCGTCGCCGGCTTGTTCGCCCGGTGCAGGTCGTACAGCTCCAGTTGCCGGTGGGCGACGCTGAGGCCGTGCCCGAGCCGGTCGTGCAGTTCGCGGGCGATCCGGCGGCGCTCCTCGACCTGGGCCTCGTGGACCTTGTCGAGCAGGAAGCTGGAGTAGCTGGCCGAGGCCTCCCTGATCCGTGTCGTGATGCTGCGCTCCAGCCCCAGCACGACCAGCGTGAGCAGCTGCATGGACTCGGCGTCGCCGGGCATGCGCTCCAGCAGGCAGGTCACGACCGCCTGGAACCACACCGACGCCGCACGGAGCGATTCGTCCGGATGGACCCCGCTCGCCGCCCTGGTCACCCCCACCTCCCACGCGATGATCTTGTGGGAGTCGCCGACCCTGATGCTGCCGGCCCGGAGCGTCTCCGCGACGTCGTCGAGGATCTGCTCCGCGTTCGCCAGCGCCTGCCGCAGGGCGATCGGATCGCGGCTGATCGGGCTGTTCAGTGCCGCCAGGTTCTGCGCGTACGCTTCCAGAATCTCGGAGCGATGGGCTTCGAGGAAACCCTCGAAGTCCGGGACCGCCGGTCCCAGTTCTCGATCTCCCGCCAATGGACCCTCCGAGGGGAAGCGGACGAGTGTCTCCATCCTGGACTAAGCCGCACGCCCAGACAATAAGAATTGTGACACCAGCGGGAGAAGAACGGCCAAATGTACAGCGTATTGCGTCGTCATGAACGCCCGGTAGGGCAGGCGGCGGCGCACCCGGGACCCCCGGGAAAGCGGAGTGAGGGTGACGACGACGAGCAGCGATGCGCCGGTGAGCATCGCGGCCGGCGCCATGCCGAGGGGCGCCCGCAATAGGACCGCGACCGCGCAGAAAGCGAGCGCGACGGAGGCGGCGACCGCCGACAGCAGCAGCCTGACCGGCCATTCTCCGCGGCTCACCGCGAACGTCACGCGCCCGGCGGAGCGGTCGCCCGCGATGTCGGGCAGGTCCTTCGCCGGAGTGCCGACCAGGCCCATCCACAGCGAGGCCGCGAGGGCGAACGCGGGCAGCGCGATCACCGCCTGCCCGGCGGGGCCGGTCCCGCACGAGGTGTAGCCCGCGCAGTAGGAGAGCAGTCCGGACACGCCGCCGACCACCACGGTGGCGCTGGACCACTTCTTCAGCTGGAAGGGCGGCGCCGAGTAGAGGTAGCCCAGCACGAGCACCGCCGTGACCAGCCAGATCATCGGGCCGCCGAGCAGCAGCGCGCCGAGCAGGGCCGCCGCGGCGGAGGCCCAGGCGATGATCCGGGCCTGGGCGGGGTCGAGCTCGCCGCGGGCGATCGGCCGGCGCGAGCCGTTCACGCGGTCCTCCCGCACGTCCATCACGCCGTTGAACAGGTAGACGAAGAAGATCGCGCACTGCCACACCACGGCCCCCGCCACCAGGCGGAACGGGTCGGCGGGGGCGAGTCCGGCGTCCAGGGCCGCGCCGGAGGCGAACCGCAGGAAGAAGATGGCCAGAACGGACGGGCGCGCCTCGGTCACGCACATTCCGAGGATTCGGAAAGGCGAAATTGAAATGGCCGGGAAAGCTGCTCTGGTGATCGACATGACTCGGAGTATGTGTCCGATTCAGGGGGGCGTTAAGAGGGCCGCCCGGGAGGTTGTACCAGGTCTACAACTTTCGATACCCCTACCGATCGTACGGGTGATACGGGGCGCACTCTAGTTGCTTCTCCCTTGCCCCTTGACCAGGGCGCTTGTAGCTTCGGCAACGTACCGGTCAGCGAATCACCAGCAATTTGGACGGCCTTCCGGACGGAAGTCGGCGCGATTCGCGGGCAGCTTTTCGGAGAAACGGTCGGTCGCGAATTCGGTGGCAAGGTCGCCGATGAGAAAGGAATTCCTCATGAGCAGCTCTCCTTCCCGTTACTCGGCCTTCACCCCCGTCCGCCTGGCGGACCGGCGCTGGCCGGACCGGATGGTCGAGGCCGCCCCGCGATGGCTGTCCACCGACCTGCGCGACGGCAACCAGTCGCTGGTCAACCCGATGAGCCCGGAGCGCAAGCTCGCGATGTTCGACCTTCTCGTACGGATGGGCTACAAGGAGATCGAGGTCGGTTTCCCGGTGGCGAGCCAGGACGACCACGACTTCGTGCGCATGCTGATCGAGCAGGACCGGATCCCCGACGACGTGCGGATCTCGGTTCTGGTGCAGGCGCGGGACGAGCTGATCCGGCGGACCGTGGAGAGCCTGGCCGGTACTCCCCGGGCCAACATCCACCTCTACAACGCGACCGCCCCGCTCTTCCGCCGGGTGGTCTTCGGCATGACCCGCGACGAGTGCAGGAACCTCGCCGTCGAGGGCACCCGGCTGATGATGAAGTACGCCGAGGCGACCCTGGGCGACTGCGACCTGGGATTCCAGTATTCGCCCGAGCTCTTCAACGAGACCGAGCCCGAGTTCGCGCTCGAGGTCTGCGAGGCGGTCATGGACGTGTGGCAGCCGGAGGAGGGCCGGGAGATCATCCTCAACTTCCCGACCACGGTGGAGCGGTCGCTCCCGCACGTCTTCGCCGACCAGATCGAATGGCTCGACCGCAATCTGTCCCACCGCGAGCACGTCTGCCTGTCGATCCACCCCCACAACGACCGGGGCACCGGCGTGGCCGCCTCCGAGATGGCGCTGCTGGCCGGCGCCCAGCGGATCGAGGGCTGCCTGTTCGGCAACGGCGAGCGGGCCGGCAACGTCTGCCTGGTCACCCTCGGCCTGAACATGTACACCCACGGTGTCGACCCCGGCATCGACTTCTCCGACATCACCGAGATCCGGCGCACTGTCGAGTACTGCAACGAGATGCAGGTCAGCCCCCGCCACCCGTACGGCGGCGACCTCGTCTACACGGCCTTCTCCGGCTCCCACCAGGACGCCATCAAGAAGGGCTTCGACGCGCTGACCGTGGAGGCCGGCGAGGCCGGCGTCAGCGTGGACGACCTGCCGTGGAGCATGCCGTACCTGCCGATCGACCCCAAGGACGTCGGCCGCACCTACGAGGCGGTGGTGCGCATCAACAGCCAGTCGGGCAAGGGCGGCGTGGCCTACATCCTGAGCGCCTGGCACGGGCTCAACCTGCCCAAGAACCTGCAGGTGGAGTTCGCCCGCGTCGTGCAGGCCCACGCGGACGGCTCGGGCGGGGAGATCACTCCGACCGTCGTCCGCGACCTGTTCGACGAGGAGTACCTGTCGCGGACCGAGATCACCGTCCCGCTCGGGCTCGGCGGCCGGCCGCTGCAGACCACCTTGTACGTCGACGGCGCGCGCTTCGACGTCACCGGGCCGCGGGCCGACGCCATCCGCACCCTGGGCGCCCGGCTGGCGGTCTGGAACGTGGACGTGCAGATGGTCCACCGCACCGGCGTGGAGGCCGCGGCGGGGAGCGCGGAGGACCGGGAGGTCGCGGTCTACGCCGAGTGCGTGATCGACGGGCGGCAGGTCTGGGGGGTGGGCCTCGACCGCGACGTGGTCGCCGCGTCCTTCGCGGCCGTCCGCTCGGCCCTGGCCCGCGCCGGCGAAACGGACGCGGAAGGCGCGGGAGAGCGGGCCGGCGAGAGCGTTTCGGCGCGAATGACGCTGGTCGGCTGAACACTTCTCAACAGATGATCTTTACGTAAGTCACGGCAATTGTGAAACCGGCCGGCCCGGCCGAGAAATCGAACGAAATTCGGGAGGCTCATTATGGCCCTGGTGGAGCGGGAAGAGGTGTTGGCCTCCCTTGAGGACATGCTGGCCGACGCCGTCACCGGCAGAGGAAAGATCGCGATCGTCGGCGGACCCGTCGCGACAGGAAAGACCGCACTGCTCAACACTCTGGTCGAGGACGCTCTGGAGCACGGCGCCCTGCCGCTGACCGCGACCTGCTCCCAGTCCGAGACGGGACTGGCGCTGGCCGTGCTGTCGCAGATCCTGCACAACGCGCCGCTCACCCCCGAGGAGGAGGAGCGCACCCGCAACCTGCTGCACGAGGGCGCCCGCTGCGCCATGTCGGCCGACCCGCTGGCCGACTACGTCGACCAGGTGGACGCCCACATCGTGCACGCCCTGTGCATGGTGCTGCTCGAACTCGCCGAGCGGCACCCCCTCATGATCGTGGTGGACGACATCCAGCACGCCGACCGCGCCTCCCAGCTCTGCCTGGCCTACCTCGCCCGCAGGCTGCGCTTCGCCCACATCCTGGCGATCTTCAGCCAGTCGGAGGAGACGTGGAACGCCCCGTCGCTGTTCCAGACCGAGCTGCTGCGACAGCCGCACTGCCGCCGCCTCCCGCTGTCGGCCCTGTCCCGCGAGGGCGTCGAGATCATGGCCGCCGACATCGTGGGTGACGACGTCGCCCGGCGGTTCGCCGCGGACTGGCACGCGGTCAGCGGCGGCAACCCGCTGCTCGTGGGCGCGCTCGTCGAGGACCACCTCGCCGCGACCGACGCCGGAGGCGCCCCGGCCGAGAGCGAGGCGGCGGATCCGGACGAGATCGTCACGGGCGACGCCTACCGCCAGGCGGTGCAGTCGTGCCTGCGCCGCGGGCACCCGCTCGCGGCCCGCGTCGCCCGGGGCCTGGCGGTCGCCGGCGACCCCGGCCACCTCGACCGGCTGCTCGACCTCGACGCCGGCGTCGTCGTCCAGACGCTCAACGCGCTGCACAACGCCGGGCTGGTCGGCGCCGACCTGCACCTGCGCCACCCCCAGGCGCGCGCCGCCGTGCTCGCCGACCTCGACCGGCACGAGCGGACGGACCTGCACCGCAGGGCCGCCGAGCTGGCGTACGGCCAGGGCGCCCCGGCCGCCGTGATCGCCGAGCACCTGCTGGCCGCCTCGCACAACGGCGGCTCCTGGGCCGTGCCGATCCTGGAGGAGGCGGCCCGGCAGGCGCTCAGCGAGGGACGGGTCGAGCCCGCCGTCGACTACCTGCGGCTGGCCGACGGCGCGTGCACCGACGACCAGCGCCGGGCCACCATCAAGACGACGCTGGTGCGGGCGGAGTGGCGGCTCAACCCGAGCGCCCCCGCGGCCCACCTCGACGAGCTCACCGACGCCATGCACCGCGGCCACCTGCGCGGCTCCGACGCGGTCGTGCTGGCCAAGGCGCTGCTGTGGCACGGCCGCTTCGACGACGCCCGCGACGTGCTCGACCACCTGGGCAGGATCGGCACGATCATGGACGCGGAGACCGTGGCCGAGATCCGCGCCGTCCGGCCGTGGCTGCGCTGCTCCTACACGCCGTTCCTGGCGCACATCCCGAGGGTCACCGACGTGAGCACGCAGGCGCCGCCGTCCGCACCGGTCATCGGCCGGCTGGAGGCCGCCACCGCGCTCGCGGCGGTGCTCACCAAGGGCCCGCACCCGCAGACGCTGGCCGACGTGGAGCGCATCCTGCGCGGCTCCCGCCTCGACGACATGTCGATGGACGCCGTCGAGTGCGCCCTGCTCGCGCTGATCTACGGTGAGCGGCCCGACCTGGCGGCCCCCTGGTGCGACCTGTTCTTCGAGGAGGCCGCCAGCCGGCGCGCCCCCAGCAGGCAGGCCCGCCTCGCGGCGCTGCGCGCCGAGATCAGCCTGCGGCAGGGCGACCTGGAGGGCGCCGAGGGCCTCGCCCAGATGGCCGTACGGCTCATCCCGCCGACGAGCTGGGGGGTCGCGATCGGCGGCCCGCTGTCGGTGCTGCTGACGGCGGTGACCGCGATGGGCCGGCTGGACGAGGCCGTGCAGCTGGTGAACCAGCCGGTGCCCGAGGCCATGCTCCAGACCCGGTACGGCCTGCACTACCTGAACGCGCGGGGCCGCTACCAACTGGCGACGGGCGACCTCGGCATGGCGTTGCGCGACTTCCAGACGTGTGGCGAGCTGATGGGCTCCTGGAGCCTCGACTCGCCGGGGCTGGTCTCCTGGCGGACGGGCGCGGCCGAGGCGCTGATCGGCATGGGCCGCGCGGAGCAGGCCCGGCCGCTGCTGGACGAGCACGTGGCGCGCTGCGCCCCCGGCCCGGTCCGCGCCCGCGGGACCGGCCTGCGGCTGACGGCCGCCGCGAGCGAGCCCCGGCAGCGTCCCCCGCTGCTGCGCCGCGCCGCCGACATGCTCCAGGCGAGCGGCGACCAGTACGAGCTGGCCCGGGCCCTGGTCGACCTGGCCGACGCCTACCAGGCGGTGGGAGAGCTGCGCCGCGCCCGTACGGTCGCCAGGCAGGCGCAGCGGATCGCGGAGGAGTGCGAGGCCGTTCCGCTGGTCAACGCGCTCACCCAGGGCGGTCCCGGGCAGCCGGCCGAGCCGCCCCGCACGGACAACGGCCCCGGGACGCTGAGCGAGGCCGAGCGCCGGGTGGCCTCGCTCGCCGCGGTCGGATACACCAACCGCGAGATCGCCGACAAGCTGTACATCACGGTCAGCACGGTCGAGCAGCACCTGACCCGCATCTACCGGAAACTCAACGTCACCCGCCGTTCCGACCTGCCCGCCAGCCTCGAGTTCAGCACCTCCGCCTGAGACAGCTCCCACGCCCTGGGCCGGCCGGACTTTCCCGGCCGGCCGTTTCCCTGACTGGAAGGTGAACGCGCATGACTCAGACGAGCGTCACCCCTGCCGCCGCCCCCGCTGCTGCTCCATCGGCCGCTGCTCCATCGGCCGCCACACCGCTGGGCCGTCTCACAGCGGCCCAGGGCGCAGCGATGTACGTCGGCGCGGTGCTCGGCACGGGCGTCATCGCCCTGCCCGCGCTCGCGGCCCAGGCGGCGGGGCCGGCGTCGCTGCTGGCCTGGCTCGGCCTGGTCGTGCTGTCGGCCCCGCTGGCCGCGGCGTTCGCCGCGCTCGGCGCGCGCCACCCCGACTCCGGCGGCGTGTCGACCTACGCCCGCCTCGCCTTCGGGGACCGGGCCGCGGTCGTCGTCGGCTGGTGCTTCTACTTCGCGATCCCGCCCAGCGCCGCCGCCGCGGCGCTGTTCGGCGGCGAGTACGTCGCCGCGGCGGTCGGCGGCGGGACCGGCACCGCGACGCTGACGGCGGCGGGGCTGATGGTGATCGTGACCCTGTCGAACGCCTCCGGCCTGCGGGTGACCGGCCGGGTCCAGCTCGGGCTGGCCGGGCTGCTCGTCGCGCTGCTCGTCGTCGCCGTCGCGCTGTCGCTCCCGCACGCCGACATGGCCAACCTGCGGCCGTTCGCCCCGCACGGCTGGACGGCCGTCGCCCCGGCGGCCGCCCTGCTGGTGTGGAGCTTCGCCGGCTGGGAGGCGATCACGCACCTCGCCGCCGACTTCCGCAGGCCCGCCAGGGACCTGCCCAGGGCCGCCGCGGCCGCCGTCGTGGTCGTCGGCGTGCTGTACCTGTCGGTCGCCTTCGCCACCGTCGCCGTCCTCGGCCCGGCCGCCGGAGGCGCGCGGGCGCCACTCGGCGACCTGCTGGCGCTGGGTCTCGGCGGCAACGCCCGGCTGCTCGCCGCCGTCGCCGCGCTGCTGCTGACGCTCGGCGCGATGAACGCGTACTGGGCCGGGGCGGCCAAGCTCGGCGCGGCCCTCGGCCGCGACGGCGCCCTGCCCGGCTGGCTGTCGCGCGGCAGCGTCGCCGGGGAGGTGCCCCGGCGCAGCCTCGGCGTCGTCGCCGTGCTGTCCTTCCTGTCGCTCGCCGTCGTGTACGCGGCGGGGACGGGCATCCGTCCGCTGGTGCTGATGACCAACGGGTCGTTCGTGGTGGTCTACGCGATCGGCGTGGCGGCCGCCATCCGGCTGCTGCCGCGCGGCCGGGCCAGGGCCGCCGCCCTGCTCGCGCTCGTGGCGGTCGCTCTGCTGGTCGCGGCGTCGGGGGTCTACCTCGTCTGGCCGCTGCTGGTCGGCGGCGCCGCCCTGGCGTACACGCGATTCGCCCGCCGGGGGGTGGCCGTCCCGGCGGAACGTTGACGAAAGTGAAGGGTCACCGGCGACTTTCCGCGAGTGCCCGCCGGTCCGTCCGGTCCCTAGGGTCGAGGGGCCGGACGGACCGGCGAGACGCGCACAGAGACGCGGCACGGAGACGTGGCACGGAGGGGAACCGGTGGGCAACGAGATCGAGGACGTCCCGGACATCAGCGCCGAGTGGTATCGGGAGGTCACCGCCTTCGCCCTGCACACCCCCGCGTGGGTGCGCGACGCGGCGGGGATCGCGACGGACGCCGTCCCCGCGATCCTGTTCGCGTTCCTCGTCCTCGGGTGGTGGCGGGCGCGGCGGGAGGACGACCGCAGGATGGCGCTCGCCCTGCTCGCCCCGGTCGCGGTGGTGACGGCCTATCTCGCGAGTGAGGGTGTCAAGAGCGTCCTGCGGCTGCGCCGCCCCTGCTGGGACCTGGCCGACGTGGTCACCGTGACGCACTGCCCGCCGTACGGCGACTGGTCGCTGCCGAGCAACCACGCGACCTTCGCCGCGGCGGCGGCCGTCGCGCTGGCCGTCCTGTGGCGCGGCATGGCGGTGGTGGCGCCGGTGCTCGCGCTGCTGGAGGCGTTCTCCAGGGTCTTCGTCGGCGTTCACTACCCCCACGACGTGGCGGCGGGGCTGCTGTTCGGCGCGCTGATCGCGCCGCTGGTCTTACTGGCCCCGCGGAGCTCCGCGACCGCCCTGGTCGCCGCGATGCGGCGGCGCCCCGCGCTGGCGGCGGTGCTGACTACCGCCCGCCCGCCAGTCCCGCCTCATGGGCGATGACCGCGGCCCGCACCCGGTTGGGCACGCCGAGCTTTCCCAGGATCGTGCTCACGTAGGTCTTGACGCTGCCCTCGGCGAGGTGCAGGCGGGCGGCGATGCCCGCGTTCGACAGGCCCTCGCCGACCAGGGCGAGCACCTCGCGCTCCCGGCCGGTCAGCGCCGCGACCTGGTCCCGGGCCGCGGCCGAGCGCGACAGCCGGTCGCCGGCGAGCCCCCGGATGACCCGTGCGGCCACCGGCGGCGACAGGTACGCCCCGCCCTCGGCCGCCGCCCGCACCCCGAGGGGGAACTCGCGCGGATCCCCGGTCTTCAGCAGGAACCCCGCCGCGCCGTCGCCCAGCGCGCGGGCGACGTAGGCGTCCTCACCGAAGGACGTCATGATCAGTACGGCGGCGCCGGGGGCGGTCCTGCGCACCTCGGCCGCGGCGGCCAGCCCGTCCAGGCCGGGCATCCGGATGTCGACGAGCGCGACGTCGGGCCGGTGTGCCAGGACGGCGTCCACCAGCTCGCGCCCGTCGGCGGCCTCGGCGACCACGTCGATGTCCGGGTCCGCCGCCAGGATCGCCCGCACCCCGGCCCGGATCACCGGTTCGTCGTCGGCCAGGACCACCCGGATCGCGCGCATGCCTTGATGGTAGGCAAGCGTGGAAAGTCTCCGGGCGCCGGTCAGGAGGGCAGGAAGGTCTTGGCGACCAGCCGCCCCCCGGCGAAGCACAGCCGGTAGAGGGTCAGGTCGCCGAACGGCTCGGGGCTGGTGCTGTAGTAGCGGCACCGGGCGCCCGGCGGGATCGGCGGCTCGGGCCAGGACGGATCGTCGATCCTGGTCCTGGCCGGCAGCACCGCCGCGACCTCGGCCTCGGCCTGCCCGGCCCGCAGCTTCGCGAACTCGGCCGGCGGCAGGACCGAGGTGGCCGCCTCGTAGACCGTGAACCCGAGCACGAACGCCGCCACTCCGGCCGCCGCGGCCAGGCAGACCAGCGCCGCGGCCAGTCGCGTACGGCGCACCCGCCGCCGGGCCAGCGCGAGCGCCGGCTCAAGCTCCAGTTCCAACTCCAGATCCGGCTTCCGCTCCGGCTTCCGCTCCGGCTTCCGCTCCGGCTTCCGCTCCGGCTCCACGGGCCGCGACGCCGTCCGCGGGGGAACACTCGGGGGAACACGCAGGGGGACGGGCGAGGGGATACCCGGTGGGCCATTCGGAGGGCCATTCGGGGGGCCATTCGGAGGGACGGTGTGCGGGAGCCGTACGGTCAGGGCGAATCCGCCGTCGGCGGGGCCGCTCTCCAGGGACCCGCCCTGCCGGCGGACCCGCTCCGCAAGTGCCCGCAGTCCGTGTCCGCCCGTCACGCCGCGCCCTTGCAGGCGGGACGCGGCGTTGGCGACGCCAACCACGGTCTCGCCCGGTGCGTGCGCGAGCCGTACGGTGACCGGGGCGCCGGGCGCGTGCTTGGCGGCGTTGGTCAGCCCCTCGCGGACGACCCGCCGCACGGTCGCCAGCGCGGGCGCGGGGATCCGCGCATCCTCCTGGGTGCCGTGCAGCGTCACCGGCATTCCGGCGGCCGCGGCGCGCCGGACCAGTTCGCCCACGCTCTCCTCGGACGGATCCGCCGTGTCCTCGTGCGCCGTGTTTTCACGCACCGTGTTTTCGTGTTCCGCGTCTTCGCGCGCTGTGTTTTCGCGCGCTGTGTTTTCGCGCGCTGTGTTTTCGCGTTCGGGGCCGAGGCCGGGGCCGTCGCCGTCCCTGAGCACGGCGACGATGTCGCGCAGGCGCTCGGCCGCGGCGGTGACCGCCTCGCGGGCCTCGCCCGCCGCCCGGCGCCGGCTCTCGGGAAGGCCGGCGTCGACCTCCAGGGCCCCGATCCGCAGCGCGACCAGGCTGAGGTCGTGACCGAGCAGGTCGTGCATCTCCCTCGCGATGGCCGCCCGCTCCCGCAGCCGCGCCTGCTCGGCGAGCATGCGGTGCTCACGCTCCAGACGTCCGGCGCGTTCCCAGCCCGCCCTGGTCAGGGCCAGGCTCTGGTGCCGGGCGTGGCCCGCCAGCCACGGGACGAGTCCGAACAGCGCGATGCCCGTGACGGCGAAGAACCACGCGCCGAGGTCCCACTGCGCCGCGAGAAGCCACCGTACGAGCGGGACGACGACGGCGGCGACCACCGAGGCTCCCGACAGACCGAGCAGGGCGGGCCGGGCCCGAGGCATGCGCACCCCGGCCAGGTAGCTCATCACCGCCAGGGCCGGGAAGAAGACGGTGGGGTCGCCCCGTACGGCCACCGAACCCGCCCACAGCGCGGCCGTCACGAGCATCGCCCTCAGCGGCCGGGGCCGGGCGAACGCGACGGCCACACCGATCGCCGCCAGCCCGGCGATCACCTCGGGCCAGGTGTACCTGTCGGCCAGGATGCGCGTGAGTCCCGCCCACAGCGCCGGCAGACCGAGGACGGCCCAAAGCAGGACGTCCTTGAGGTATGCCGCTTTCCTCCCCACTCAGGCAACGGTATCCGCAGGGCGCGGAATCCTGACGAATCCGTGCAGGGTCCGTACGCTGCCGTGGCCGGACAGGGACATCAGCATCGGCGCGGACCAGCCGTCCTCGCCGAGGTGGGCCAGGCGCGAGTGGCGCAGCCGGTGCAGGGTGCAGCCGCTGCCCTCCGGGTCGACGTCCGCGGTGGCCCGTTTGAACAGGTACTCCGCCCGCTCGTACGACAGGCGCCCCCGGCCCGTGTCCGGGCACAGGTCGGCCGCCACCGGCATACGGCCCGGCCCCGGCCTGCGGTCGGCGAGGAACAGCGGACCCCGGCGGCGGCCCTCGACGAGGAGGGGCAGGAGCGCGGCCGTGTCGGACTGCCACCGCAGCCAGTGCCCTCTGGCCTTCACCTCGCCGCGCATGCCGGGCAGGTCGAGGTCCTCCACGTTGAGCGAGAGCGCCCACTCTGCCGGGGCCGCGCTCTCGTACAGCAGCAGCCACAGCGTGCGCTCGCGCAGCGGGATGTCCGGCCGCTTCCACAGGCTCTCCAGCCGCGACCGGTCGATGGAGCGGGTGCGGGCGCGGGGCTCGGGCCGCCGGTCGAGCGAGGCGGCGAGATCGGCGGCGGCCCAGCCGCGCTCGGCCGCCCACGTGGCGAACGACCGCAGCGCCGCACGGTGCCTGTTCCAGGTCGCGCCCGCCGCCGTGCCCCAGGCCGCGGCGAAGACCTCGGCGACCCGGTGGGACGTCACGTCCCGCAGCGGGGCATTCTCGCCGAGGTGCCGGCACAGCCGCGTCAGAGTCTGTCTGTAGGACCGCATGGTGTCGGCGCTCAGATCGGGCCGGGCGAGGAAGAGCCCCGCCGCCCCGCCGAGCGTGACGTGCGCATCCGCCAGGCCGGCCTCCCCGGCCTCCGCGGCCTTCCCCCCGGCCTCTGCGGCTTCCCCGGTCTCCTTGGCCTTCCCCCGGGTCTCTCCGGCTTCCCCGGTCTCTCCGGCTCCCCTGGCCTTCCCGGTCTCCGCGGCCTTCCCGGTCTCCCCGGCTTTTCCGGCCTCCTCCGCGCAGGTCGCGGCGCGCCGCAGCAGCACTGCTCGTTCCGAGCTGTTGCGAGTGAGGGACGCGGCGCGTTCGAACTCCGTCCGGGCCTCGTCGTGCCGGTGCAGCCGGGCCAGCAGATCCCCGCGTACGGCGGGCAGCAGGTGGTAGCCCTTGAGCGCCGGTTCGCCGGTCAGCGTGTCCACGAGCGTGAGACCGGCGCGCGGCCCGTAGGCCATGGCGAGCGCCACCGCGCGGTTGAGCTGGGCGACCGGCGTGGGCAGCACCCTGACGAGGGCCTCGTAGAGCGCCGCGATCTGCGGCCAGTCGGTCTCCTCCGGTGTGGCGGCCCCCGCGTGGCAGGCCGCGATGGCCGCCTGCAGCACGTACGGGCCGAGGGGACCGCCGGCCTGCCGCGCCCGCAGCAGCGCCGCGAAGCCGCGCCGGATGAGCAGCGGGTCCCAGCGGCCCCGGTTCTGCTCGTGCAGCACGACGGGCTCCCCCGACGGGCCGGTACGCGCGGCCGAGCGCGACTGCTGCAGCTCCATCAGCGCGACCAGGCCGTGCACCTCGGCCTCGTCCGGGGTCAGCTCGGCCAGGACGCGGCCCAGGCGCAGCGCCTCCAGGCAGAGGGACGGGCGCATCAGCTCGTCGCCCGCCGTCGCCGCGTATCCCTCGTTGAACACGAGATAGATCACTTCGAGCACCGACGACAGCCGGGCCGCCCGATCCGGCCCCGACGGGACCTCGAAGGGGACATGCGCGTCGGCGAGCGCCCGCTTGGCCCGTACGATCCGCTGGGCGACGGCGCTCTCGGAGACGAGGAAGGCCCTCGCGATCTCGTCGGTGCGCAGGCCGCCGATCAGCCGCAGCGTGAGCGCGACCCGGGCCTCGGTGGACAGCACCGGGTGACAGGAGACGAACATCAGCCGCAGGACGTCGTCGCCGACCTCGCCGTCGAGCGCGTTCACCACGTCGTCCACGTCACGCTCGCCGTCGTCGGGGCGGCTGGCGAGATCGTGGGCGAGCTGCTCCTGCCCGCGGTCGCGCCGCTCCTCCCGGCGTAGGTGATCGACGGCGCGGCGCTTGGCGACGGCCATGAGCCAGGCGCCCGGGTTGTCCGGGACGCCCGCCTCGGGCCACTGCTCCAGCGCGGCGAGGACGGCGTCCTGCGCCAGCTCCTCCGCCAGGCCGACGTCTCCGACCATTCGCACGAGGCCGGCGACGATCCTCGCGGACTCCATCTTCCAGACCGCGTCCGCGACGCGGTGGGCGTCCAGCGACGTCACCCGACCGATGACAGCACCGGCCCGCCCGCGGCGCAACCCGGTGCGTACCTCACCGGGGGCGCCTGCGGGCCGGACATCTGCCTGATCACGGCCTTGCCCGGCGTGCTCCGGTGTCAGCGGGGGCCGGGCCCGGGGGCGTCTTCGGGGCCGAACACCCGCTGGACCGAGCCCTCGCCGTCGCCGACGATCTTCCAGAAGCCGCGGGCCAGTTCCACGGCCTCCTCGCGGGACCGCGCCTCGATCAGGGCGAAGCTGACGATCGCCTCCTTCGCCTCGGTGAAGGGGCCGTCGGTCACGGTGATCTCACCGCCGGAGGAGATCATCCGCAGGCCGCCCGGCTCCAGCCCGCCGGTGGCCAGCAGCACGCCCGTCCTGGTCATCTCCTCGATGAAGGCGCCCATCTCGGCCATCATCGCCGCATCCGGTGTGCGGGAGCCGCCCTTGGTGGTCATCAGAAACCGCATCGTCGTTCTCCTTCTTTCCGATCCTCTGGTCTGGCCGGGCCGTTCGCCGGTCCCGCCGTCACCTCCACGTCGTACGGGACGAGCCGGAATCGACCGGCTCCGATCCTGACACGTCATGACCTGGGCCTTCGGCTCGATGTGACAGGGAATGCGCATCTGACAGGGAATGCGCACTCGCGACTGTCGCCGCTGGTGGGCGGAGGAGGCGGCGGGCGGGCGGCACGGGCGGGCACGGACGGGCACGGACGGTCGAATCGCGCGGCCGCCGTTCGACGCGTGAGCGAGGCCGGACACCACATCGGCCCAGACCACCGAAGACCGGACCACCGAAGACCGGGACACCGGAGCCCGGGACGCGAAGCCCCGGACCACCGGAGCCCGGGACACCGGAGCCCGGGACGCGAAGCCCCGGACCACCGGAGCCCGGGACACCGGAGCCCGGGACGCGAAGCCCCGGACCACCGGAGCCCGGGACACCAAAGACCGGGACACGGAAGCCCGGGACACCGAAGAAGGGAACGGCCATGACCGCCACGCAGGACACCACCCAGCTCACCTCCCAGCGCACCACCCGGCTCACCTCCCAGCTCACCCCTCGGCTCACCGTGCGGCCGGCCGCACGGCGTCCCGCGCCGGGTTCGGCGGGCGCCACGAGCACGGCGGTCTCCACCGGATCGACGCGTGCGCTGCTCACCTGCGCCGTGCTCACCACGCCCGTCTTCGGGATCGTCTCGCTTACGCAGGCGTTCACCCGCGAGGGGTTCGACCTGCTCCGTCACCCGCTCAGCATGCTCAGCACCGGCGACCTCGGGTGGCTGCAGATCGGCAACTTCTGGATCACCGCCGTCCTGACGGTCGCCGGGGCGATCGGACTGCGCAGGGTCATGCGCGGCACGCCCGGAGGGACGTGGGCGCCCAGGCTGCTGCTCGTCGAGGGCGAGGGACTCGCGGCGGCCGGGGTCTTCAGCATGGACCCGGGGGACGGTTTCCCCGCCGGCACCCCGCTGGGGGCCCCGGCCGGGATGAGCTGGCACGCGATGCTGCACATGGCGGCCGGCTCGGTGGCCTTCACCGCGCTCATCGCGGCCTGCTTCGTCCTCGGCCGGCACTTCGCCCGCGCGGGGCGGGCCCGGCACGCGGTCGCCTCCCGGCTCGGCGGCCTGGCTCTCCTGCTGGGCAACGGATGGGCCATGTCCGGCGGGCGGGCCGGCTCCCTCACCCTGTGCGTCGGCGTGCTCGTCGCGATGGCCTGGGTCTCGGTGGTCGCCGCCGCCAAGCGCGCGGACCTCGGGCGACGCTGACCCGGGCGACGCTGACCTGGCCGACGTTGACCCAGGCGACGCTGACCCGCCCGACGGGGAGGCCGCGCAGAGCTCCTGGTGATTAATCACTGGGAGCTCTGCGCCGTCCGGTGATACGTTCGGCGTCGCCGTGCATCGCTGCGACCCGAGGAGGTGAGACCGATCAACGCTGTGGCAGGTCGGGGCTCCCTCCGTTTCATGGTCTAGGGAGCGCCCGCAGAAGGCATCCCGAAAGGCGTGTAACGCTTTGCGCTTCATCT
Organism: Microbispora bryophytorum; assembly: GCF_006874465.1. Taxonomy (GTDB): domain Bacteria; phylum Actinomycetota; class Actinomycetes; order Streptosporangiales; family Streptosporangiaceae; genus Microbispora; species Microbispora bryophytorum. The sequence goes on from NZ_VIRL01000019.1 coordinate 77,648, forward strand.
CTCGGACGTCGTCGGACGGCGTCACCGAACAGCTGTTCATCCTCGGCGAGATTCCCGGTGTGTTGTGGACGCCGGAAGACGCCGCCGGGGCTCGTCCCCTGATTTTGATGGGCCACGGCGGCGGGCAGCACAAGAAGGCCCCCGGCATCGTGGCCCGCGCGCGCCGTTTCGTCACCGAGGGCGGTTTCGCGGTGGTCGCGGTCGATGCGCCCAACCACGGCGATCGGCCGAAGACCGAGGAGTTCGCCGAGGTCGTGGCCCGGTTGCGGGCCGGCATGGCCGCGGGGGAGGACGTCGCCCCGCATCTCGCCACCATGCACACGTTCCTGGCCGGCCACGCGGTCCCGGAGTGGCAGGCGGTCCTGACCGCTGTACAGGAACTCGACGTCGTCGGCGCCGGCCCTGTGGGCTACTTCGGCATGTCGATGGGCTGCGGGCTCGGTGTGCCCTTCGTCGCCGCCGAGCCCCGGGTCCGTGCGGCGGTGCTGGGCCTGCTCGGCGTGGACGGGCTGGCCGAGGCCGCCGCCCGGGTCACCGTCCCGGTGCGGTTCCTGCTCCAGTGGGACGACGACAAGGTGCCGCGGGCCCAGGGCCTGGCGCTGTTCGACGCTTTGGGGTCGGCCGACAAGACGCTGCACGCAAACCCCGGCGATCACGGGGAGATCCCCGAGTTCGAGACCGGCAGCTCGCTGCGGTTCTTCGCCCGGCACCTCGGTTAGAGCCTGTACGGCGGCCGGATCGCATCGAGCACCAAGCCGACTCACGGAACCCGAGGCACATCACCGGGGGGTGCCTAGGGCTCCGTGTGTTCGATGCACGTCGGCAGTATCAGCCGCAGTAACGCGCCGCTCTGACACGGCACGGCTTCGGCCGTCCCGCCATGAGCCTCGGCGACCTGCCGGACGATGGCCAGGCCTAGTCCGGAGCCAGGGTGCGCGCGGGCCGCGGGTGATCGGTAGAAGCGGTCGAAGACGAATTCGAGGTCGCTGTCGGGGATCCCCGGGCCGGCGTCTGCGACCTCGAGGGTGCCCGCCTTGACGCTGACCCTGACCCGGCCGCCGGACGGGCTCCATTTCACGGCGTTGTCGACGAGGTTCGCGACGGCGCGTTCCAGGGCGTCGGGGTCTCCGTGGACAAGAGTGGGCGCGCAGGCCAGCTCGAATTCGATCTGCGGCACCCGGCGCGCCGCGCGGGCCGCGACGCGCTCGGCGACGAGGTCGAGGCGGACGTCTTCGGTGTGGAACGGGGCCTGGCCGTAGCGGGCCAGGTCGACCAGGTCGTTGACCAGTGTCGTGAGTTCGGCGGCCTGGCCGACCGCTTCGGCGGCGAGCAGTGGGGCCTGCGCGTCGGCCGGGTTCTCCGACAGCAGTTCGAGGTTCACCGTCAGGCTCGTCAGCGGTGTGCGCAGTTCGTGCGAGGCGTCGGCCACCAGACGGCGCTGGGCGCCGACCGATTCGTCCAGGGCGGCGGTCATCGCCGCGAACGCCGAGCCGAGCCGGCCGATCTCGTCCCGGCCGTCGGCGGGGATCGGGATGGACAGGTCGCCGGTCGTGCGGATCAGTTCGACGGTCTCGGTGAGCTGGTGCACCGGGCGGAGGACGCGGCGTGCCGCCAGGCGTGAGGCCAGCGCCGCCAGAAGTCCGGCGGCCACCGTCGAGCCGGCGAGCAGCCAGGCGAGTTCGCGTAGCGTGGGTGCGGGATCGGATTCCGGGATGGCTGTGCGTACGAGCGTCCCCGATGATTCGGGCAGTTGGGCGGTGTAGACCCGGTAGGCGACTCCGTCGTAGACCGCGTCACGGAAGTAGGCGCCTGCGGTGCCGTCGGCGACGGCGACGTCGCGGGCGGTGAGGTCGACGAACTCCGTCGACGGCCCGACCTGGACCGGGCCCGGCACGATCTGCAGCTGGGTGCTTCCGATCCCCAGCGGAGCAGTCGGGAAGCCCGGTTCCCCGTTGGCGTCCCTGAACTTGGCCTTGATGGCCGCGGCCACGTCCGGCGCCCGGCCGGCGGCCGCGACCAGGGCGCTGTCCATCTGGCCGCGAAGGTTGGCGTTCACGGCCGGATACAGGACCACCGACACGAGCACCAGGGCGCCCGCGACCACGGAACCGCCGGCGATGGCCAGCCGGGTGCGCAGGTTCATGGCTCCTCGCGCAGGACATACCCCAGGCCGCGCACCGTCTGGATCAATCTGCCGCCGCCGTCCGCTTCGAGTTTGCTTCGCAGGTAGCTGATGTACACCCACAGCGCGTTCGACTCGGGGCCGAAGTCGTAGCCCCAGACGGACTCGAAGATCTGGGTCCGGCTCAGCACCCGGCCGGGGTTGCGCAGGAACAGCTCCAGCAGGGACAACTCCGTCTTGGTCAGATCCAGGCGCCGGCCGGCGCGCTCGGCCCTGCAGCCGCTCACGTCCAGGTCGACGTCGGCGAAGCGCAGCACCTCGGCCCTGGCGCCGCTGCGCCGGAGCAGGGCTCTGAGCCGGGCCCGCAGCTCCTCCAAGGCGAAGGGCTTGGCCAGGTAGTCGTCGGCCCCCGCGTCGAGCCCGGCGACCCGGTCGATGACCAGGTCCCGGGCCGTGAGCATCAGGATCGGCGTGTCGTGCCCGCCCTCACGTAGCGTCCGGCACACCTCCAGCCCGTTCGGTTCGGGCATGAGGACGTCGAGAACCACCGCGTCCGGGCGGAACACGCCGTGCTCGGCGAGGGCGGACGCCCCATCGGCGGCGGATGACACGTCGTAGCCGTCCCGGCGCAACGCATGCTCCAAGGACCGCCGCACAGCCGGGTCGTCGTCCACCACGAGTATCCGCATGGTCGCCCATCCTCACCCTCGATGCTGAAGTTGTGTGAGACGCGGTGGCTGTCAGCTCTGGCTCAGCGACCGCTTCAGCTCCCTCAGCGCGGCATCGAGTTGGTCGGAGCCGACCCCGAGCGAGGCGGCGATGTCACCGAAGGCCTTGGAGGTCGGACGGACTCTGCCCAACGCCACCAACGCGGCCAGAGCGGCCTTGGCCTTGGCTTGATCGACACCGAGCGCCGCGGCCACAGACGCCGCTGCGGCGTCGGTGGTGAACGGCGAGTCCTGTGGGCCGTCCAGGGCCTTTTCGTCCATGCAGCCCCGCTTGCCCTGGTCGTCACGACGCGGCGCGGGCGCGGCGACCATCGGCCCCAGAGCTTCCTGAACCTGCGAGACCGGCAGCCCCAGGTTGGCCGCGACCGCCGAGACGAAGGCCTCCGGCGTTACGTCGGCCGAGTCGGCCAGAGACGTCTTGGCCGCGACCAGCGCGGCGTCGAGCCGCTCGGTCGTCACTCCGAGTTTCGCCGCGATCGCGGCGAAATCGGCATCCGCGCCCGCCCTGGACTTCCCGTCTACCTTGACCGTCGCGGAGTCGGATTTCGCAGCGCCGGGTGTCGGGGCCGGACCGGCCGCCGCTGCCGTACCGGTCGCGGCCAGTGTGGCGAGCGTGACCGTGGCCACGACCAGCCGCGTGCGTTTCATCATCGTGATGCCTTTCGTCCGCTGAGCGCGCCGGACGAGTGCCGGCGTCGTGGGGACAACGCAAACATCGCGGCCTCTGGCGTGGTTTCAGCCACCTTTAAAGGTTCCTTAGAACGGCCACGTTCTCCCGAGCGAGCGAGCGGTCATGCCGCTGACGATAACGCCGTACGGCGAGCAGTCACCGGTATGAAGGCGGCCATGCGACGCGCGTACGCCGACGACAGCCGATCGTTGCCCCTGCTCGGCGGGTGGCCGGACGAGCCCCTCTTGCAGGACGAGCCCCTCCCGCAGGAGGGTCCGGTCTTCTGCCCGGGGTCACGCGCGGGGCAGCTCCGCGCTCACGGTGGTCGGGCCGCCGGGCGGGCTGTCCACCCGGAACCGGCCGTCCAGCGCGGCGACCCTGCGGGCCAGCCCGGACAGGCCGCCTCCGCCGGGGTCGGCGCCGCCCCGCCCGTCGTCGCGCACCCGCACGACGATCGTGTCCCCGTCCTCCAGGATCTCCACCCGGACCTGCCCCGCCGCTGCGTGCTTGGCGGCGTTCGTCACGGCCTCCCGTACGACGAAGTAGACCGCCGTCTCCGCCTCGGTGGGCGGGCGCGCGCTCAGGCCGTACGCGACCGTGACGGGTATCCCGGCCCGCTCGGCGACGGCGGACAGGGACTCGCGCAGCCCCAGCGTGTCGAGCTCGGCCGGGTAGACCCGCCAGGCGACCTCGCGCAGCTCGCGCAGGGCCTCCTGGGCCTCCTCGTGGGCCTGCTGGAGCAGGTCGTCGCGCAGTTGCGGGGTGCGCCCCCGCCGGGCCCGCCCGATCAGCACGGCGAGCGCCACCAGCCGCTGCTGCACGCCGTCGTGCAGGTCGCGCTCGATCCTGCGCCGCTCCTGGTCCACCGCGCTCACGACGCCGGCGCGGGTCCTGGCCAGCTCGTCGATGCGGCGCTCCAGCAGCTCGGTGGGGCTGGGCCCGAGGAAGCGGCGGGCGATCCGCAGCTCCAGGGCGGCGACACCCTGGATGCCCATGATGTCGAGGAAGAGCAGCACCACCGCGGACACGCCGATGTAGGCGAGCACGCCGGGAGTGGGCGGGATGCCGTCGAGGTTCTCCCCGTGGGCCCAGCCCCACACCAGCCGCACCCCCTCGCTCACCCCCAGCCACAGCAGGAAGAGCACGAGGCCGCCGAGCAGGCCGATCGGCCACCGGGCCGCGAGATACCCGGTCAGCCGCCCGGTCCCGGTGTCGAGGTCGAACCCGCCGAGCAGACCGAGCCTGCGGATCTCGACCTGGGCCAGCCGTACGGCCGCGGCTCGCAGCGCCCGTTCCCCGGCCCGTCGCGCGGCGGCGTGCGGCAGGCAGAGCAGGGCGACCGGCGCGGCCACCAGCAGGCAGGCCAGCTCGACGACCGCCGTCAGCGTGCCGATGACCAGCGCCGCCAGGGTCCTGAGGGCGCGTGCGACGTTCATCGGCTCCTTCGCGGCGGTTCGCGCCGCGCGGGACGGCAGGCGCACTCGCCCGGGAAGCGGCTGGTCAACGCGCATGGCGTCCCTGGCCGCGCCGTTCCCGCACCCGTACGGCCGCGAACCGGACGACGACGAGCACGACGGCCGCCACGACCACCTTGGACACGATCCCCATGTATTCCTCGACGAGGTGCCAGTTCTCGCCGAGCAGGTAACCCGCCAGCACGAACACGGTGTTCCAGATCAGGCTGCCGAGCGTGGTGAACAGCAGGAAGGTGCCGAGCGGCATGCGTTCCACACCGGCGGGGACCGATATCAGGCTGCGAAAGATCGGGATCATGCGCCCGAAGAACACCGTCTTCACACCATGCCGGGCGAACCACGCCTCCGCCTTCTCGATGTCGGAGATCTTGACCAGCGGCAGCCGTGCCGCGATGGCCACCGTACGCTCCCGGCCGAGCAGTGCGCCCACACAGTACAGCGCGAGCGCCCCCACGACGGAGCCCGCGGTCGTCCACAGGAGGGCGGCGACCAGGCTCATGTCCCCGCGCGCGGCGGTGAACCCGGCGAGCGGCAGGATGACCTCGCTGGGCAGCGGGGGGAACAGGTTCTCCAGAGCGATCGCGACGCCGGCGCCCGGCGCGCCCAGCCGTTCGGTGAGCTCCATCGCCCACCCGGCGATCCCTCCGATTTCCGTGATGTCCATGCGGACGACGCTAGAAGCCGGGCGACGCGGTCACCATGAGGGGCGCCGCCGGCCTCCTTCCGGTGCGCCGCATCCCGGGGGTGCGGAAAACCACAAGGAGTGGGAGAGGCGCAGCACGTGGGAAGCGCGGGAGGCGGGAGAAGCAGAGGAGGGGGGAGAAGCACAGGAGCCGAGAGAAGCCGTGCGGTTGTCCACAGCCTGTGGACAACGGCGGGTCGCTCCTGGGCGTCGCTTCGGGCAAGGGGGCGAGTGCGTCCGCCGCCCCCGGCTCAAAGGTCGTCCTTCGGCGTCTGGGTGAGCACCTGGTCGGCGGTCGCCGTCACCACCGCCGCGGCCGCCGAGATGTCCCTGACCTGCTCCGCGGGAAGATCCCGCAGCACCCTTTCCAGCGCTTCCAGATCCGCCTGGTAGGCGGCCGCCATCGCCGCCTGGGCCTTGGCTGTGCGCCCTGCCTGCTCCACCGCCTTGCCGAGGGCCCGGCCGGCGCGTTCGACCGCCCTGGCCGCCTCGATCGCCGCTTTCTCTAGGTTTCTCGCCCACTCGGGCGGCTGGTCGCTCATTGCTGTCCTCTGGTGAGGGTGGTTCCGCAGGCATGAGTCGCCCACGAAGAGTGCCGAATCAGGCCCTTATTGCCCTCCCAGCGCGCTCTACACGTCGCGGTGCCCACGCTCTCCTCAATCTCCTCATCGATCTCCTCGCCAAGGTCCTCGCCAATGTCCTCGCCAATGTCACAGAGCAGTGCGAGGGCCCCCGCGCGGCGCGCGCGGAGGCCCCGGATCATGTGCCGGCCATTGCCCGGGACCAGGACCGATCCCGGAAGAGGTCAACCGGTGAGGTCAACCGGTGAGGTCAGCCGGTGAGGTCAACCACAGTGCTCGAAGGGGCTGTCGTAGGTGGACGAGCCCGCCTTGCCTCCCCACTTCACACACTTGTCCGCCGCGGACGCTCTGACCGGTCCGGCGTAGTAGCCGTAGCCGCCGGAGTCGGTCACCCGGCTGCTGCCCTGGACCTCCAGGTAGGCGGTGGTCGCGGTGGCCGTGCCCAGCGAGGTCCTCTTCATGGTGACGACGCAGTTGTTGCCGTTGCCGGAGTTGTAGAGCAGGTAAACGGTGCCCGCCGTGCCGAGGGCGGCCGAGTCGATCACCGAGTAGCCGCTGCCGCACACCTGCTCCGGCGTGTACGGGTTCCCGGTCCCGCCGCCGCCCGTGACGTACTGCATGTACGTGTTCCAGTCCCAGTGCGGCCCGGGATCGGTGTGGTCGGACCCGGGGACCTGGGAGTGCCCCACGATGTGGGACCGGTCCTTGGGGATTCCGTACCGCGCGGCGACGGAGCGGACGAGGGCGGCCGAGGAGCGGTACATCGCGTCGGTGAACCAGGACGCGTCGTCCACGTATCCCTCGTGCTCGATGCCGATGGAGTGGTGGTTGTAGTCGGAGTTGCCGGCGTGCCAGGCCCGGTCCTTCTCCCGCACCATCTGGGTTATCGCGCCGTCGGAGGACCGTACGACGTAGTGCGCCGAGACCTGGGCGGCGGGGTTCTGGAACCAGGAGATCGTCCCGGCGTACGAGCCCTGGGTGACGTGGATGACGATGCGGTCGATCGTGTCGCTCGCCGGCCGGTCGGACACCGCGTAGTTGGCGGTGCTTGCCGCCACCCACGTCGCGCCGGGGTAGTCGACGGCCGCCGCGGCGAGCGTGCGGTTCTCCGGCTGGTCGAGGTCGCGGACGTTCGCCATGGCTCCCCGGTCCGGATTCACCGGGCGGGCGGCCACCGTGATCGTCTCGCCCGCCGGCGTTCGCGCGGTGAACCCGGCCGACAGCAGGTCGTAGACGGCGTCGGCGTACAGGCGGGCGACCTCGGGCGTGCCCGCCCCGCCGTAGCGCGCGACGGCGGTGTACCAGCGGCCGGCGTCGGCGCGGGCGGCGGCGTCCAGGCCCAGGGCGTCGGCCCCGGCCCGCAGGACGGCCGCCGCGCCCGCCACGTTGGCCGCGTCGTCGGCCTTGAGCGAGGCGACCGGCGCTCCGGTGAGCCGCGCCGCCTCCTCCAGGGTGTGCAGCGTGGGATTGGTGACCAGGTGCGCCACGCCATACCCGCCGCTCGCGCTCGGCCTGCCGTCGTGGCCGTCGAGGTGGGTCTCGGCGTAGGCGAGCGCGACGAGCAGGTCGCGGGGGACGCCGTGGGCCGCCGCCGCCCGGGTGAAGGCGCCGGCGAGCGGGCCCTCGGCGGCCGAGGCCGGCCTGGCCGGGACGAGCCCGGCCAGGCACAGCAGGAGCGTCACGACGCCGGCGGCGGTCAGGGCCGTACGCCGGGGCGCGCGGACGATCAGGGATCCGGTCATGGGGGTCAGCCGGTGCGGGTCAGCCACAGTGCTCGAAGGGGCTGTCGTAGGTGGACGAGCCCGCCTTGCCGCCCCACTTGACGCAGGTGCCCGAGGCCGAGGCGCGCACCGGTCCGGCGTAGTAGCCGTAGCTGCCGGAGTCGGTCACCCGGCTTCTGCCCTGGACCTCCAGGTAGGCGGTGGTCGCGGTGGCCGTTCCCAGTGACGTCTTCTTCATGGTGACGACGCAGTTGTTGCCGTTGCCGGAGTTGTAGAGCAGGTAGACGGTGCCCGCCGTGCCGAGGGCGGCCGAGTCGATCACCGAGTAGCCGCTGCCGCACACCTCCTGCGGAGTGTAGGGGTTGGCCGATGTGCCGCCGCAGTTGTGCGAGGTCACGGTCTGCGCGGGGTAGCCGAAGGTGACCCCGTTGAACACCGCCTTCTGGATGTTGGCGGGGTAGGACGTGTCGCTCGTGCGCACCTCGTAGTGCAGGTGCGGGGCGATGTTGTTGCCCGGCTTGCTGGTGTTGCCGACCTCGCCGATCTTCTGCCCCTGGGTGACGTGGGCCCCCGCGCTGACCGAGCGCAGGCTCAGGTGGGCGTAGTAGGTGAACCAGCCGCCGCCATGGTCGATCTTGATGAGGTTGCCGAAGCCGTTCGTCGAGCCCTGGTGGGCCGAGATGGCCACGGTGCCGGCCGCCGCGGCCACGACCGTGTCGCCGTAGTCGGCGTCGGCCGTGCTGCCGCGGTTGAAGTCGATCTCGTACGACTGGTGGGCGCTGCTGGCGCCGGAGTTGCCGGTCCACACCTGGCCGCAGGGGAACGGCATCTGGAAGTCCGGGCGCGCACCAGCCGCGGAGGCCGCCGGGGCGGTCGTGGCGCCGAACGCGAGGCCGAGGACCACCGCGAGGCCCACCGTGACAAGCGATTTAAGTCTCATGACCAAAAAGAGTCGGAATTTGCCGCACAAAAAACATCAAGAATTCGGTACAAAGGGTGGGCGAGTCATGGCGAACCGGTCCTTCGAGGAGCAACGCGGTCATGACAGTCGATCAGCCTATGTTCAGCGTCCTTGGTCCCCTGGAGGTCCGCCTGCCGGGCACGGCGCCACGGCTCGGCGGCCGCAAACCCCGCATGCTCCTGGCCACCCTCCTCCTCCACGCCGGCCACACGGTCGGCGGCGACGAACTCGCCGAGGTGCTGTGGCCGGACCACCGGCCGCGCTCGACCGCGGCCAACCTCCGCACGTACGCGAGCGCGCTGCGCGCCGAGCTCGGGCAGGCCCCGGCCCGCATCCGGGCCCTCGGGGCGGGGTACGCGATCGAGGTGCCGCCGCACGAGCTCGACCTGCTGCTGTTCGAGGAGCGGGTGGCCGCCGCGCGGGAGTGCCGGGCGCGGGGCCGGCCGGGCGAGGCGGCCGACCTGCTGGCTCGGGCGCTGGAGCTGTGGCAGGGCGTCCCGCTGTCCGACCTCCCCGGCAGCCCGCTGTGGGACCGCCGGCTCGAACGGCTCGCCCAGGCGCGGCTGCGCGCCGCCGAAGACCTGGTCGAGCTGCTCATAGCGGCCGGGGAGTACGGCGAGGCGGTCGGGGAGCTGCGGGCGCTGCTCGCCGACCATCCCTTCCGCGAGGATCTGTGGCGCAGGCTCATGCTGGCGCTGCACTGGTCGGGGCGGCAGGGCGAGGCGCTGCAGGCCTTCGCGACGGTCCGCGAACACCTCGTGACCGAACTCGGCATCGAGCCCGGCCCCGAGCTGCGCCGGGCGCACGAGGCCGTGCTCGCCGGGGAGCCGCCCCCGCGACCGTCCGCCCCGCCCGGTCTCCCCACCGAGCCCGCACGCGCCACCGCGTCCGGTCCTCCCGGCGGCGCGTCCGCGCCGCATGGCGCGCCGGTCTTCGGCCCGGCCCTGGTCGTGCCGCGTCAGCTGCCGCCCGACCTGGTGGACTTCACCGGGCGGGCCGTCGAGGTGGCGGCGCTGAGCCGGGCGCTCGCCCCCGGCGGGGTCGCCGTCGTCACCGGGCCGCCGGGCGTCGGCAAGACCGCGCTCGCGGTGCGGTGCGCGCACGCCGTCCGCGAGGCCTACCCCCACGGCCAGCTCTTCCTGTCGCTGGGCGGCACCGCCTGGTCGCCGGCCGAGCCGGGGGAGCTGCTGGCCGAGGCGTTGCGCGCGCTGGGTGCGGCCGAGCCGCTGCCGCCCACGGTGCACGAGCGCGCCGCGCTCTACCGCACCCTGCTGGCCGAACGTCCGATGCTGGTCGTGCTCGACGACGCGGCGGGCGCCGCGCAGGTGGGGCCGATGCTGCCGGGCGGCGGCAGCGCCGTCGTCGTGACCGGCAGGCGCCGCATCACCGAACTGCCCGGCGCCGCGCGGATCGACCTGGACGTCCTGCCACAGGCGGAGGCGCTGAGGCTGCTGACGGCGATCGTGGGCGGGGAGCGGCTGGAGCGGGAGCCGGAGGAGGCCGCCGCCATCGTGCGGGCCTGCGGCCGGCTGCCGCTCGCGATCCGGGTGGCCGGGGCCCGGCTCGCCGCCCGTCCCGGCTGGTCGCCTGCCGTGCTGCGGCGGCGGCTCGACGACGAGACGGCCCGGCTCGCCGAGTTGCGGGCCGGCGACCTGGAGGTGCGGGCGTCCTTCGACCGCAGCTACCGCCTGCTGCCGGACGACGCCGCGCGCACGTTCCGCGCGCTCGGCCTGCTCGGCACCCGGCCGCTGCCCGGCTGGGTGGTCGACGCCGTGCTCGACCGGCATCGCAGCGACGACGTGACCGACGTGCTGGTCGACGCCAACCTGCTGCGCCCGGTGGGGACCGACCTCCTCGGCCAGCCCCGCTACCGGCTGCCCGACCTGCTGCGCGTCGACGCCAGGGACAAGGCGGGCGGGGTGGACATGCCGGCGCTGGCGCGCGTGGTCGCGGGCTGGACGGCCGCCGCCGAACACGCCACGGCCCGCCTGCCCACCACGGTCTTCCGGCTGACCTCGCCCGCCGCCCGGCGCTGGCGGCTGCCCGAAGACGCCCTGCGCCGGGTCGCCGCCGACCCGGTCACCTGGTTCGGCGCCGAGCACGAGACCCTGGTCGAGGCCGTACGGCTGGCCGCGGAGGCGGGGCTGGCCGGCGCCGCCTGGGGCCTGGCGGCGGCGCTCGTGCCCTACTTCGACCTGCGCTGTCACCTCGGCCCCTGGGAGGAGACCCACCGGGTCGCACTGGAGGCCGCCCGCACCGCCGGAGACCGGGCGGGCGAGGCCGCGATGCTGCGGGGGCTCGGCCAGGTGGCCCTCTACCGGGACAGGTACGTCCAGGCGGCCGGCATGTTCCGCCGGTCCCGGGCGATCTTCCGCTCGCTCGGGGACGTCAGGGGCGAGGCGGTCTCGGTCTGCGGGCTGGGCGCGGCCGGCCAGTTCCGGGGCGACCAGGCCGCCGCCTCCCGGCACTTCCGCAGGGCCTTGGGGATGTTCGTGTCGCTGGACGACCGGTCGGGCGAGGCGTACGCCCGGCAGGCGCTCGGGCGCACCTGCCTGAGCGCGGGCGACCTGAACGGCGCCGCCGACTGGCTCGGCGGCGCGCTGCGCCTGGCGCGGGAGCTCGGCGACGCCCACAGGGAGGGCTGCGTGTCGCTTCAGATCGGCCGCCTGCACGACCTCGCCGGGGAGACCGGGCGGGCGATGCGGGCCCAGGGCCGGGCGCTGACGATATTCGAGGGCTTCGGCGACCGCCACTGCGCGGCGTACGCGATGCAGGGCCTGGGCGGGCTCCAGGCGGCAAGGGGCGACTGGCGGCACGGCTCGGCCCGGCTGGAGAGCTCACTGGCGATCTTCCGGCAGCTCGGCGACCGGAGCGGCGAGGCGGCCACCCGGCGGCTGCTCGGCGAGCTGCACCGCTCGTCCGGGCGTCGCGCGCTCGCCCGGGGCTACCTCCACGCGGTCACGTCCCGGCAGGTGGTGGAGGACACGGTGCCTCACACGGTGATTTCTCATGATTAGACCGTCGTGACCGGGGCATCAGAGGCGTCGTGGGTGGTGGATGGCTCTCCCGCTGGCCGGTGATCCGGCAGCTCAAGGGAGAGGACGGCAGAGGGCGGGCGGCGCGCTCGGCGCGTACGGACGCCCTGCGGCCCCGGGTCGAGGACGCCGACACCGTCGCGCGTTCCGTCTGTCCCTACTGCGCCGTGGGCTGCGGCCAGCTCGTCTACGTCAAGGACGGCAAGGTCACCCAGATCGAGGGCGACCCCGGCTCGCCGATCTCCCGCGGGCGGCTGTGCCCGAAGGGAGCGGCCAGCAAGCAGCTCGTCACCCACCCCGGCCGCCAGACCAAGGTCCTCTACCGCAGGCCGTACGGCACCGAGTGGGAGCCGCTCGACCTCGAGACCGCGATGGACATGATCGCCGACCGGGTCGTGCGGACCCGGCGCGAGACCTGGCAGCAGACGCACGAGGGGCACGAGGTCAGGAGGACTCTGGGCATCGCCGGCCTGGGCGGGGCGACGCTCGACAACGAAGAGAACTACCTGATGAAGAAGCTCTACACCGCCCTCGGCGCGATCCAGGTCGAGAACCAGGCGCGCATATGACACTCCTCCACCGTCCCCGGTCTGGGGACCAGCTTCGGGCGTGGCGGCGCGACCCAGTATCAGCAGGATCTGGCCAACGCTGACTGCATCGTCATCCAGGGCTCCAACATGGCCGAGTGCCATCCGGTGGGGTACCAGTGGGTGATGGAGGCCCGTGCGCGCGGCGCGAAGGTCTTCCACGTCGACCCGCGCTTCAGCCGCACCAGCGCGACCGTCGACAGGTATCTCGCGATCCGCGCCGGCACCGACATCGTGCTGCTCGGCGCACTGATCAACTATGTGCTGTCGAACGGGCTCGACTTCCGTGAGTACGTCCTCGCGTACACGAACGCCGCGACGCTGGTGAACGGCGACTTCCGCGACACCGAGGACCTCGACGGCCTGTTCTCCGGCTTCGACGAGGAGACCGGCAGGTACGACCCGTCGACCTGGGCGTACGAGGGCGACGTGCCCGAGGAGGAGGAGCCGGTCGAGGGCGGCGGGCACCACGCGGAGGCGGCGGGGTCCGACTCCTACGGCGCGCGCGGCGCGGGCGCGAGCGCGTCGCCGCCGAGCGACCCGACGCTGACCGACCCGCGCTGCGTCTACCAGATCCTCAAGAGGCACTACTCCCGCTACACGCCGGAGATGGTCGAGGAGCTGTGCGGAATCCCGCCGGAGCGGTTCCACGAGCTGGCCGAGGCCGTCACCGCCAACTCGGGCCGGGAGCGGACCACGGCGTGGGTCTACTCCGTCGGCTGGACGCAGCACTCGGTCGGCGTGCAGTACATCAGGGCCGCCGCGATCCTGCAGCTGCTGCTGGGCAACATGGGCAGGCCGGGCGGCGGCATCATGGCGCTGCGCGGGCACGCGAGCATCCAGGGCTCCACCGACATCCCGACGCTTTTCAACCTGCTGCCGGGATACATCGCGATGCCGCACGCCCACCGGCACGACGGCCTCGACCACTATCTGGAACAGGAGGGCGCCGACACCGGCTGGTGGGGCAACCGGCGGGCGTACGTCGTCAGCCTGCTCAAGGCGTGGTGGGGCGACGCGGCGACGGAGGACAACGACTACCGCTTCGACTACCTGCCGCGGCTCACCGGCGACCACGGCCACTACGCGACCGTGATGGGCCAGATCGACGGCACGGTCAAGGGTTACTTCGTCGTGGGCGAGAACCCGGCCGTCGGCTCGGCCAACGGCAAGGCGCAGCGCCTCGGCCTGGCCAACCTCGACTGGCTGGTGGTCCGCGACCTCATGCTGGTGGAGACCGCGACGTTCTGGAAGGACGCGCCGGAGATCGAGACGGGCGAGCTGCGGACCGGGGAGATCGGCACCGAGGTCTTCTTCCTGCCGGCCGCGAGCCACGTGGAGAAGGAGGGCACGTTCACCAACACCCAGCGGCTGCTGCAGTGGCGGGAGAAGGCCCTCGACCCGCCGGACGACTGCCGCAGCGACCTGTGGTTCTACTACCACCTCGGCAAGCGGATCAGGCAGCGGCTCGGCGACGACGAGATCGACCGGCCGGTGACGGAGCTGACCTGGGACTACCCGGAGATCGGCGCGCAGCGTGACCCCGACGCCGCGGCCGTCCTGCGCGAGATCAACGGCACCGCCGCCGACGGCCGCCCGCTGGCGTCGCTGCGCGAGCTGAAGCCCGACGGCTCGACGAGCTGCGGCTGCTGGATCTACTGCGGGGTGTACGCCGACGGGGTCAACATGGCGGCCCGGCGCACGCCGCACACCGAGCAGGGACCCGTCGCGCTCGAATGGGGCTGGGCCTGGCCGGCCAACCGGCGCATCCTCTACAACCGCGCCTCGGCCGACCCGCAGGGCCGCCCGTGGAGCGAGCGGAAGAAGTACGTCTACTGGGACGGGACCAAATGGACCGGACCCGACGTGCCGGACTTCGAGGAGGACAAGGCGCCGGACTACCGGCCACAGGAAGGGGCCAGGGCGCAGGACGCGCTGGCCGGCACCGACCCGTTCATCATGCAGTCGGACGGCAGGGGCTGGCTGTTCGTCCCGTCGGGCCTGGCCGACGGGCCGCTGCCCACGCACTACGAGCCGCACGAGTCGCCGGTGCGCAACGCGCTGTACGGACAGCAGGCCAACCCGGCCCGCCGGACCATCGACCGCCCGGAGAACCCGTACAACCCGGCGCTGTCGCCCCGGTTCCCGTACGTCTACACGACGAGCAGGCTCACCGAGCACCACACGACGGGCGCCATGAGCAGGCCCCTGCCCTACCTCGCGGAGCTGCAGCCGGAGGCGTTCTGCGAGGTGTCCCGGGAGATGGCGGAGGAGATCGGGCTGGAGAACGGCGACTGGGCGACGATCGTCACCGCGCGGGCCGCGATCGAGCTGCGCGTGCTCGTGACCGGCCGCGTACGGCCCCTGCGCCTGAACGGGAAGGTCGTCCACCAGATCGTCATGCCGTACCACTGGGGATACAGCAGCGGTGGGGTCGTCACCGGGGACGTCGTCAACGACCTGCCGTCGATCGTGCTCGACCCGAACGTCTACATCCAGGAGAGCAAGGCCGGCACCTGTGACGTCCTGCCGGGGCGGCGCCCGCGCGGCCGGGCCCTGCTCGACCTGATCGAGAGGTATCGCGATGGCTGAGCAGCGGATGGGCTTCTTCACCGACACGACCGTCTGCATCGGCTGCAAGGCCTGCGAGGTGGCCTGCAAGGAGTGGAACGACGTGCCCGACGACGGGTTCGTGTTCCGGGCCACCTCCTACGACAACACCGGCGCGCTCGGCGCGAGCACCTGGCGGCACGTGGCGTTCGTCGAGCAGGACGGCCGGTGGCTGATGTCGTCGGACGTGTGCAAGCACTGCACCAACGCCGCCTGCCTCGACGTCTGCCCCACCGGGGCGCTGTTCCGCACCGAGTTCGACACCGTCGTCGTGCAGGCCGACGTCTGCAACGGCTGCGGCTACTGCGTCCCCGCCTGCCCGTACGGGGTGATCGACCGCAGGGAGGACGACGGCCGGGCGTGGAAGTGCACGCTCTGCTACGACCGGCTGCGCGGCGGCATGGAGCCCGCCTGCGCCAAGGCGTGCCCGACGAAGTCCATCCAGTTCGGGCCGCTCGACGAGCTGCGGGAGCGGGCCGCGAAACGGGTCGAACGGCTGCACGCCGAGGGCACGACGCAGGCCCGGCTGTACGGCGCGAACCCGGACGACGGGGTGGGCGGCACGGGCGCGTTCTTCCTGCTGCTGGACGAGCCGGAGACGTACGGCCTGCCGCCGGATCCCGTGGTGACCACCCGCGACCTGCCCGCGATGTGGCGCTGGGCGGGCGGCGCGGCGCTCGCCCTGGCCGCCGGTGTGGCCGCGTGCTTCGCCGGGAGGAAGCCGTGATCGTTTCTGTGGGGAGGACCTGATGCCGAGGCGCCGGGACGAGATGGTGCCGGACGCCGAGTTCCGGTCCTACTACGGCCAGCCGGTCATCAAACAGCCCATCTGGCACGAACCCCACATGCCGGCGTACCTCTATCTGGGCGGGCTGTCCGGCGCGGCGGGCGCGATGGCGGCGGCCGCCCGCCTCACCGGGCGGGATCGGCTGGAACTGGCCGCCCGGATGACCGCCTTCGCCGGGGCGAGCGCCGGTGCGGTCTTCCTCGTGGCCGAGCTGGGCCGTCCCGAGCGCTTCCTGAACATGCTGCGCGTGTTCAAGCTCACCTCGCCGATGAGCGTCGGCTCATGGACGCTGGCCGCTCACAGCGGGCTGACCGGCGTCGCGGCGGGTTCGGCGGTGACCGGCCTGCTGACCCCGGCGGGCGACGCCGCGTCGGTGGCGAGCGGCCTGAGCGGCCTGGCGATGGCGACGTACACGGCCGTCCTTCTCGCCGACACCGCCGTGCCGTCGTGGCACGAGGGGATGCGGGAGCTGCCGTTCCTGTTCTCGGGGAGCGCGCTCGCCTCCGCGGGTGCGGCCCTGATGCTGACCACGCCCCGGGCCCAGGCCGGGCCCGCCCGCGCCGCGGCGGCGGCGGGCGCCGTGGCCGAGGTCGTCGCCGGCGGGCTGATGGAGCGCCGCCTCGGTCTCGTCGGCGAGCCGTACCGCACGGGCAGGGCGGGCAGACTCATGCGGGCCTCCCGCGTGCTCACCCTCGGCGGCGGCCTGCTCGCCACGGTCGCCGGGCGCAGCCGGGCCCTCACCGCGCTGTCCGGGCTCGCGATCACCGCCGGCGCCCTGTGCACCCGGTTCGGCGTGCTGGAGGCGGGCCGGGCCTCGGCCATGGACCCCAGGTACACCGTCGTGCCACAACGCGACCGCCTCGACGCCGGCCACCCCGCCTCCGCCCCCGGCCGCTGAAAAGGGTTCGAGAAACGATCGACGAGCTTGGTAACGTGCCGGTGACCGTGACCCGCCCGAGGAGGTGAGACCCATGAACGCAGGATCGATGTGGGTGCTCCCCCTTCCCATCACGGCCGGGCGATTGACATAGGTGTCGTCGGGAGCGCCTCGACAACAAGGCTCTCCCGAAAGGCAACACCTGTGCACTCTCTGCAGTTCACCGCCGAGTCGTCGTCGGACGGCATGGTCGAACGCGACTTCACCGTGGGCGGCGTCCCCGGGGTTCTCTGGTCGCCGGCTCCCGGCGCCGATCGCGCGCCCCTGGTCCTGATGGGCCACGGCGGCGGTAACCACAAGAAGCATCCGGCGATGGCGGGCCGCGCACGCCTTCTCGTGACCGGCTGCGGCTTCCATGTCGCCGTCATCGACGCGCCCGCTCACGGTGACCGGCCGCGCACCGCGCACGACGAGCAGGAGATCGCCGAGCTCTATCGGGCGAGGGCGGCGGGCGAGCCGGAAGGACCGATCGTCGTCCGCTACAACGCCCACCTGGCGGAGCTCGCCGTGCCCGAGTGGCAGGCGACCCTGGACGCGCTCCAGGAACTTCCGGAGATCGGCGCCGACGGGCGGGTCGGCTACTTCGGCATCAACATGGGCACCGCGATCGGAATACCACTTGTGGCGATCGAACCCAGGATCACGGCCGCGGTCTTCGGCCAGCACTGGCCCGATGTCCTGGCCGAGAAGGCGAGGCGGATCACCGTCCCGATCGAGTTCGACATGCAATGGGACGACGAGCACATCCCGCGCGAGGCCGCTCTCGCGCTGTTCGACGCCTTCGCCTCAAAGGAGAAGACGTTGCACGCCAACGCGGGCAGGCATAAGGAACTGCCCAGGTTCGAGGCCGACAGCGCGGTCCGGTTCTTCGCCCGGCACCTCGGCCGAGCGGTCACCCCGCCGGCCTGAAGTACGCGGTCGCGGCGTCCGGCTCGCCGGCCGGGCGCCGCGGCAGCGGATGCTCAGCGCGTCTTGGGGAAAGCGGCGCGGGGCCCGGGGCCGCTGAGGATGAAGGCGACCGCGACCAGGGGCAGGACGCTCATGGCCTGCATCACGGCGTACCACGCCGGGCAGATACCGGGGATCAGGTCGACGCCGATGATCGCGATCGGCATGGTGACGCTGATGGTGCGCATACGGTCGAAGCTGCGCCGCGATCCCTGCGACGCACGCACGATCATCCGGTGGAGCATCGGGGCGATGGCGAGCAGTATGACGGCCCGGACCCACATGAACGGGGTCTCCGTGTGATCGGCGATCGACAGCACGGCGACCGTCGCGAGGGTGATGCCGCAGATCATGCCGGAGAGCGTGACGCACTTCTTCGCCAGGTCGAAGGCCTCTCGGGTGCGGCTGTCGTCGAGGTGTGCCGTGGCGCCGGTGATGGTGGTCATGTCGTTTCTCCTTCTCGTCGTGGTCTCGACGCTAGGGAGCGGACGGGCGGCGCGGTATGCGTCTGGACGTACGCGGGGGTGGGGCCAGACCCACTCCGGGGGCGATCGGCTGGGCGCCGGGCTCTGTGCGGTACACAGTGGAAACATCACGCCGTACCGGCCCGGACCGGCGCATCGCCGAACACCTCGGAACCGGTGTCGTGGAGTACGAAGGAAGGCTCATGCGACAGCTGGTGTCGTGGCTGGCGAGTGCCGCCGTTGGGTTCGTGCGAGCGTGCGTCGTGCTCGTCGTCAGCATGCTGGTCCCGGCCGTGTGGGCCGCCGCCGCGGGGCTGTGGATGTGGTGGTGGGGCGGCGACCCGTGGCCCGGGCTGGCGCCGCTCCTGTGGGCGTGCGTCGGCACGCTCGCCCTGGCCCGCCCGATCTGCCGGATGGTCCGCGCCGTCGTCGCCCGATGGACGGGCACCGTCATTCCTCCTGGATATCGGCAGGCCGCGCCGGTGGTGCGCATGTCGACGGGGTACTGGTGGAACGGATTCTCCTACGAGCGGACCAGCCGCGACGCCCGCCGGGACCAGAGGATGCGGCTCTGGTGGAGCGATCCCGCCACCTGGCGTGACCTGCGGTTCGCGGTGATCGCTCCGTTCGCCATGGGGGTGATCGCGGCCGTCCCGCCGGCCGGAGTCGTGGCGGCGGTCGTCGGGTTCGGCCACCCGGCGCCCTCCATGCGTCTCATCGGGGCGCTCGGCGTGGCCGTGGCCGTCGGCGCCGCTCCGTACGCCTGGCGGCCGGTCCGGCCGGTGGCCGTCCGGTTCCTGCGGCCGTCGCCGGCGATGGCGCTGGCGGACCGGGTGGATGAGCTGACGGCCCAGCGCGCCGACACGACGGTCGCGCAGGCCGCCGAGATCCGGCGCATCGAACGGGACCTGCACGACGGAGCGCAGGCGCGCATGGTCGCGCTCGGGATGTCCTTGGCGACCGTGGAAAAGCTGATGGAGACCGACCCCGACCGGGCCAAGGCGCTGCTACGGGACGCGCGAGCAGGGGCCACCGCGTCCCTGGCCGAGCTCCGCGACCTGGTCAGGGGCATCAGCCCGCCGGTGCTGACCGAGCGGGGGCTCGTCGACGCCGTTCGCGCTCTCGCCCTGGACAGCCCCCTCGAAGCCGCCGTCAGCGCCGACCTCCGGCTGCGCCTGGACCCGCCGATCGAGTCCGCCCTCTATTTCGGCGTGGCCGAACTGCTCACCAACGCGGCCAAGCACGCCCGGGCGACCCGCGCCGGGATCTCCATCGCCCGCACCAGTACCGGCACCGGCGCAGGCATCGTCGTCGACGTCGCGGACGACGGCACGGGCGGTGCCGGCGTGCGCGCCGGTGGCGGACTCGACGGGCTGCGCCGCCGCCTCGCGGTCTTCGACGGCACCCTGGAGATCACCAGTCCGACAGGAGGTCCGACCCGCGTGAGAATGGTTGTGCCATGCGAATCGTTGTAGCCGAAGACCTCTACCTCCTGCGCGACGGGATGGTCCGCCTCCTGGAGGCGTACGGGCACCAGGTGGTGGCGACGGCGACCACCGGGCCGGAGACGCTCGACGTGCTGCTGACCCAGCGGCCGGACGTCGCGGTCGTCGACGTCCGCATGCCGCCGACCCAGTCGGACGAGGGCCTGCGGGCGGCTCTCGACGCCCGCCGCCGCCTGCCCGGACTGCCGATCCTGATCCTGTCGCAGCACGTCGAACAGCTGTACGCCCGCGAACTCCTGGCCGACGGCACCGGCGGCATCGGCTACTTCCTCAAGGAGAGCGTGTTCGACGCCGATCAGTTCGTCGACGCCCTGGAGCGGGTGGCCGGCGGCGGGACCGCCATGGACCCGGCCGTCATCGCCAAGCTGCTGTCCAGCGGGTCGTCGAACCGGCGGCTCGAACGGCTCACGGAACGCGAACACGACGTGCTCGGCCTGATGGCCGAAGGGTTGTCCAATCAGGCCGTCGGCCAGCGGCTCTTCCTCAGTGAGAGCGCCATCAGCAAGCACACGACCTCCATCTTCGGCAAGCTCGGCATCACCGACGACGGCAACAACAACCGCCGCGTCCTCGCCGTCCTCACCTACCTGAACAACGCCTGACGTGCTCCGTTACGCCGGCCGGGGGCGGGCGTTGCGGAGGCGGATGCCGCTCCAGCCCAGGGAACTGGCGGTCACCGCGTCCCAGAACGGCCAGAGGTTGTCCAGCAGCCTGAGCTGGATGCCGGCATCCTCGTGCAGCCGCAGCAGGTCGCCGACGGGTTCGGGCGGCCCGAGAGGTTCGACGGGCTCGGTCGCGACCACCGCGCTCGGCACCGGCTCTCCGAACGGGACGAACTTCTCCGCCGGGAAGCGGTAGGCGTACAGGCGGACGGTCAGGAACGCCTCCAGCCAGCCGTACTCGATGGCGTGGACGCGCCGCCCGCAGCCCGGCCCGATGATCCGGTCGTGGTCGTCGTCCGTGGTCGCCGGGGTCGTCCAGGCCATGGCCCGAGGACACTGGCGGGGAAACCAGTAGTCGGGGCTGCGCTCGGCCGTCACCGCCCAGACGTACGCCTCCGGCTGCCGCGCGGTGGCCGCCACGTGCGGAACGAATCGGGTGATCTCCGGGTCTTCGGAGAAGTGCAGCACCTCGCCGGGCTCAGGTCGCATGTCCCGGGTCTACCACCTCGCCGCGACCACGGCCCACGCCGCGGTCTCAGACGAGCCGGATCGCGGCCGGCACCGCGGTCTCAGGCGAGCCGGATCGCGGCGGCCTCGGCCGGAACGAGCTCGCCGACGATCGGCGCGCCGGGGACCTCGCCGGCGACCAGCAGGCCGCCCGAGGTCTGGGCGTCGGCCAGCAGGAGCAGGTCCTCCTCCGCGTATCGGCCTGGGTCGAGGTGGGGGTGCACCCAATCCAGGTTGCGGCGGGTGCCCCCGCTCACGTAGCCGTCGCGCACCGCCTGCCGCGCGCCCTCCAGGTAGGGCACGGCCGCCACGTCGACCACGGCCGTGACGCCGCTCGCCCTGGCCAGCTTGTAAAGGTGGCCGAGCAGGCCGAACCCGGTCACGTCGGTCGCGCACCCGGCCCCGGCGGCCAGCGCCGCGCGTGAGGCGTCCCGGTTGAGCGTCGTCATGACCTCGATCGCCTGTGAGAACACCTCGCCGGTCGCCTTGTGCCTCGTGTTGAGCACGCCCACGCCGAGCGGTTTGGTGAGGGAGATCGGCATTCCCGCCCGGCCCGCGTCGATGCGCAGCAACCGGTCGGGGTCGGCCAGGCCGGTGACCGCCATGCCGTACTTCGGCTCGGGATCGTCCACGCTGTGCCCACCCGCGACGTGGCAGCCCGCCGCCCGCGCCACGTCCAGGCCGCCGCGCAGCACCTCTCTGGCGAGGTCCATGGACAGCGTCTCCCTGGGCCAGCCCAGCAGGTTCACCGCCACGACCGGTTCGCCGCCCACCGCGTACACGTCGGACAGCGCGTTGGTGGCCGCGATCCGCCCCCAGTCGTACGGGTCGTCCACGACGGGGGTGAAGAAGTCCGCGGTCGCGACGACCGCCCGGCCGCCCTCGATCCTGACCACGGCCGCGTCGTCGCCGGCGTCCAGCCCGATGATCAGCTCGTGCGCGTACGCCGACGGGTCGGGGGCCACGAGCCCGGCCACGATGCTCTCCAGCTCGCCCGGGGGAATCTTGCAGGCGCAGCCGCCTCCGTGCGCCTGCTGGGTCAGCCGGATCCCGGCCCGCTCCGCCGTATCGGTCATGCCGCACCCGTTCTCGCGTCGCTCGTCGCCGCGCCGCCACGACGGGGCGCCGCCCGGTCCCTACCCCGTTCCGGTTAGGTTTCTCCCTGGAGGTGTGTGGGCGCCTGGTGGCCCCCGCGGTCTTCAAAACCGACGAGGCCGAGGTCCTCGGCCTGGCGGGTTCGATTCCCGTCCACCTCCGCTCACCCTTCGCCTTCCCCCGTCAGGCCTCCGGCCCCACCTCCCACAACGCGGACATCGGAAGCGCCCGCATCCGATCCCCGAAGGGGAGCGCCTCCGGACCCGCATAGAGGACGTATCCCGCGATCAGCCGGTCGCCGAGCTTGTGAGCGAGTTTCCGAAGCCCTCGAAAGTCCTCGCCGCGAACGGTCTCCGCCGCTTTGACCTCGATGCCGATGATCTCCCCGGATGCCCTCTCCAGCACCCCGTCGACTTCCACTCCATCGCGATCTCGGTAGTGGTAGAGCCTGACAGGTTCCTCGGTCCAGGTGAGTTGGCGGGCCAGCTCGCCGAGAGCGAAGTTCTCCAGGAGAGGCCCGACCGGGGCGGTGAAGTCCATGGCGCGGGCGGGAGTGAGCCCTGCGAGATGAGCCCCGAGACCGGAGTCCACTACCAGCAGCTTCGGCGTCGCGATCGCACGAGTGGTGGCGTTGGAGGACCACGCCGGTATTCGTCGGATCACGTATACGAGTTCGAGCAGATCGACATATCGCTTGGTGGTGGTGTGCGGCAGCCCCAGATCACGGCCGATGTTGTTGATCACGGCCAGGCCGCCCATTCGGCCGCACAGGACGTTGAGCAGGCGACGCATGTCGGCGGGACGTTCGATGTCGGAGACCTGTCTGACATCACGATTGATCAGATCCGAGATGTACGACTCGAAGAAGCGGGCCCTCCTCCGGTGAGTCGGCCGGTGGACTGCTTCCGGATAGCCTCCTCTCAGTGCACGGTCCACGTAGTCGGCCCGTCGAAGGCTCGTCCTCGGGACCTTGAGGTCAGCCCCTTCCTGGAAGGCGGCGTCGACGAAACCATCCGGGCTTCGCTCGATCTCGCCCTGTGAGAGCGGCCACAGCTCAATCGTCTCCGACCGGCCGGGTAGTGCGTCCGGAAGGTCTCGCAGGCCCAGAAGCCGGGCGGATCCCGTTAGTAGGAAGCGTCCAGGCCGCGGATCCGCGTCGACCACGCGTTTGATCGACAGAAGCAGTTCGGGAACGCGTTGGATCTCGTCGATGAGCAGAAGCCCGTCGTGGCGCACGACGCCGTCCGGATCGTTCCGCGCGGCCGAACGTACGGCGGCTTCGTCGAGATAGATCTCGCGAGCCCTGGGCGAGCGTCGCACGATCGCTTTCGCCAGAGTGCTCTTGCCGACCTGGCGGGCACCGTTGATCACGACTACGCGGGTGTCCGTCAGTGCCTCTAGTGCCATGACTTCCACACGCCTGGGATAGAGCGTGAGCTCATCGACGTCCACCAGCTCAGAATAGGCTGAGTGGCTAGATCGGTGGTAGATCTGCCGGTACCTCGGTGGTAGATCTGCCGCAGTAGTTGTGGTAGATCTGCCGAGGGGTTTGTGGTGGATCTGCCGGAAGATGCGCGGTGGATCTGCCGAGCGTCCGTTCGCTGTCCCGGCCCGGACCGCCGGTTCCCGGCGAGGACCGGCGGCGGCGTGGTCCTGCGCCTCCATGGGGCTCTCCTCCCGAGGCGGTCACCGGGGACTCGCGGACGAGGACTCCGCCGTTACCGCCGAATTCAGGAGAGGGGTGTCACCCGCCGGAGCGGCGGGGGGAGCAGGCCGGGGTGGGCGGGGCGCCGCCGCTGTAATTTGAAGTGTGGATCCACGGAGGCGGGTGCCGCGCACCGACGCCGTGCTGGCCGATCCGCGGCTGGTCGCCGCCGCCGAGCGGCTCGGCCGTCCGGCGGTCAAGGACGCGGTCGCGCGGGCGCAGCAGCGGGTGCGGCAGGGCGAGATCGAGCCGGAGGACGTCGCGGACGCCGCGCTGGCGGCGTTGCCGCGCCACGCCACGAGCCTCCGTCCGGTGATCAACATGACCGGCGTGCTGCTCCATACGAACCTGGGCCGCGCGCCGCTGTCTCCGGCCGCCGTCGAGGCGGTGACGGTGGCGGCGGGGGCGACCGATGTGGAGTTCGACCTGGCCACGGGGGCGCGGGCGCGCCGGGGACACGGTGCGGTCGAGGCGCTGGCCCTGGCCGTGCCCGACGCCGAGGGCGTCCACCTGGTCAACAACAACGCCGCCGCTCTCGTGCTGGCCGCCACCGCGCTCGCCGCCGGGCGGGAGATCGTGATCAGCAGGGGTGAGCTGGTCGAGATCGGCGACGGATTCCGCATCCCCGACCTGCTCGTGTCCACCGGCGCGCGCCTGCGCGAGGTGGGCACGACCAACCGCACCGCCCTGGCCGACTACCGCGACGTGATCGGGCCGCAGACGGGGTTCGTGCTCAAGGTCCACCCGTCGAACTTCCGGGTCGAGGGCTTCACCGGCTCCGTCGAGGTGGCCGAGCTGACCGGGCTGGGCGTGCCCGTGGTCGTCGACATCGGCTCGGGGCTGCTCGACCGCGATCCCCTCCTGCCCCAGGAGCCCGACGCCGGGAGCGTGCTGCGGGCCGGCGCCGATCTGGTCACCGCGAGCGGCGACAAGCTGCTCGGCGGCCCGCAGGCGGGCCTGCTGCTCGGCCGCCGCGACCTGGTCGAACGGCTCAGGCGGCACCCGCTCGCGCGGGCGCTGCGCGTGGACAAGCTGACGCTCGCCGCGATCGAGGCGACGCTGCGCGGCCCGGAGCCCCCCGTACGGCAGGCTCTCCACGCCGATCCGATCCTTCTCGGTGAGCGGGCCGAGGCGCTGGCCAAGGCGCTGTGCCAGGCGGGCGTGGACGCGGCGGCCGTGTCCACGGAGGCGACCGTCGGCGGGGGCGGAGCTCCCGGAGTGCGCCTGCCGAGCGTGGCCGTGAGCCTGCCGGAACGGCTGGCCGCACCGCTGCGGCGGGGTGAGCCGCCGGTCGTCGGCCGGGTCGAGGGGGGCCGCCTGCTGCTGGACCTGCGCGCCGTGCCGCAGGACCGGGACGGTGAGGTCCTCGCGGCCGTCCTGACGGCGACCTCCTGATGGCCCCGCGCATGTACGTCGTGGCCACGGCCGGACACGTCGACCACGGCAAGTCGACCCTGGTGCGGGCGCTGACCGGGATGGAGCCCGACCGGCTGGAGGAGGAGCGGCGGCGCGGCCTCACGATCGAGCTGGGCTACGCCTGGACGACGCTGCCCTCCGGGGAGCGGGTGGCGTTCGTCGACGTGCCCGGGCACGAGCGGTTCCTCGGCACGATGCTCGCCGGGGTCGGCCCGGTGCCCGCCGTGATGTTCGTCGTCGCCGCCGACGAGGGGTGGATGCCCCAGTCGGAGGAGCATCTGGTCGCGCTGCGCACCCTCGGCGTACGGCACGGCCTGCTCGCCGTCACCCGCGCGGACCTCGCCGACCCCGCCCCTGCCCTGGAGGACGCGCGCGACCGGCTGGCGGAGGCCGGGCTGGGCGACGTGGAGGCCCTGGCGGTGAGCGGGCGCACCGGTGAGGGCCTCGACGGGCTGCGCGCCGCGCTCGACCGGCTGGTGGCGGCGCTGCCCGCGCCCGATCCGCGGGCACCGGTGCGGCTGTGGATCGACCGGGCGTTCAGCGTGCGCGGCAGCGGCACCGTCGTAACCGGCACTCTGCCCGCCGGTCGCGTCGAGGTGGGAGACGAGCTGGAGCTGGACGGCGAGCCGGTGCGGGTGCGCGCCCTGGAGTCGCTCAAGGAGCACGTCGAGTCGGTCACCGGGGTCGCGCGGGTGGCGCTCAACCTGCGCGGGCGGATCGTGCCGCGCCGCGGGCACGCCCTCGTCACGCCCGGCGCCTGGACGGCGACGAGCCTGGCCGACGTGCGCGTGACGATGGCGGTGGGCGCCCGCGGGCCGCTGCCCGCGCGGCTCACCGCGCACATCGGGTCGGCGTCGGTGCTGTGCGAGGTGCGCCCGCTCGGCCCGGACGCGGCCCGGCTGCGCCTGGCCCGGCCGCTTCCCCTGCACCTGGGAGACGCGCTGCTGCTGCTGGACCCCGGCCGAGACCCCGGCCGAGACCCCGGCCGAGACCCCGGCCGAGACCCCGGCCGGGGCCGGGGCGAGCCGCGGGTGCTCGCGCGGGCGACTGTGCTCGACGTGCGGCCTCCCGAGCTGCGCCGCCGGGGGGCGGCCAGGGAGCGGGCGAAGGCGCTGGCGGAGGCGTCCACGGACGCGGCCTCCCTCCTGCGCACGCACCTGCTGCTGCGCGAGGCCGACCTGGCCGCGATGGGCTGCCCGCCCGGGGGACGGCCGGTGGCCGGAGACTGGCACGCCGATCCCGATCACTGGTCGGCGCTGTCCGCCCGGCTCCCCGAGGTCGTACGGCGGTACGCGGCCGATCACCCCCTGGAGCCCGGCATGCCGGTGGAGGCCGTCCGCCACGAGCTGGGCCTGCCCGACCGCAGGCTCGTGGCGGCGCTCGTACGGCCGCCGCTGACGGTGGCCGACGGGCGGATCACCACGATGGGCCGCGCCCCGGCCGGGACCGCGGGGCTGCCCGCTTCGGTCGCCGGGGCGGTGCGGGCCCTGGTGGACGATCTCGCCGAGGCCCCGTTCCAGGCGCCGGAGGCCGGGCGGCTGGCCGCGCTGGGGCTCGGGCCGCGCGAGCTCGCCGCCGCCGTACGCGCCGGGGCGCTGCTGCGCGTGACCGAGGGTGTGGTCCTCGCGCCGGGCGCCGACGCGCGGGCGGCGGCGCTGCTGGCCCGGCTGCCGCAGCCGTTCACGGTCAGCCAGGCGAGGAGCGCGCTCGGCACGAGCCGCCGGGTCGCGGTGCCGCTGCTGGAGCACCTCGACCGCAAGGGCCTCACCGAGCGGGTGGACGAGGTCCACCGCCGGTCACTGTGAGGCGATGTCGCGCTTTCCGGCGGCGGGGTTGCCGGGGCCGACGCCGAAGCTGATGATCCGCTGCGGGCGCACGCGGCGGCCGTCACGCCCGCAGCTCACCCCCGAGGGGAGAGGAGGGGTAGCCGGGGACCCCGCCGGGGACCTTCCACGGCTCGTGGACGAGGCCGCCGGGCAGCGACGCGAGCTCGGGGACGTAACGCCGCACGTACTCGCCCTCGGGGTCGAACTTCTTGGCCTGCCTCAGGGGGTTGAGCATGCGGTAGGGCCGGGTGTCGTTACCCGTCCCGGCGACCCACTGCCAGTTGCCGCAGTTGTTCGGCATGTCGCCGTCGAGCAGCCACTCGGCGAAGTGCTCCAGTCCGGCCCGCCAGTCGATCCCGAGCCGCTTGGTCAGATAGGAGCCGGTGACCAGGCGCAACCGGTTGTGCATCCAGCCCTCGGCGAGAAGCTGGCGCATGCCCGCGTCCACGACGGGAACCCCGGTGAGGCCCTCCCGCCAGGCGGCCTCGGCCTCCTCGTCGCGCCGCCACTCCACGTTTCTGGGCCGGTAGTCGCGCCGGCCCATCTCGGGGAAGGCGTTCACGACCTGGTAGTGGAAGTCGCGCCAGCACAGCTGCCTGACGTACTCCTCGCCGCCCGGCCGTTCGCAGGCGCGCTGCACCACCTCCAGGGGCGACAGGCAGCCGAAGTGGAGGTAGGCGCTGAGCATCGAGGTGCGCCCCGCCATCCGGTCGCGGGTCTCGGCGTAGGAGGCCAGGCCGTCGCCCACCCACCGCTCCAGCCGCCGCCGCGCCTCGCTCTCCCCGCCCCGCACGATCCCGTACGGCTCGGGGGACGCCTCGGGCAGGACGCCCGGATCGATGCCGGGCGGCAGGCACAGGCGGCGGGGCGCGCCGAGGACCGGCCGTCTCGCGGTGGCCGACCAGGCCCGCCAGTAGGGCGAGAAGACCCGATAGTGGCTCCCGCCGCCGGGCCGCAGCGCGCCGGGGGGCACCACGGTCACGCCGGGGAAGAGGCGGAACTCCAGCCGGTGGGCCCGGCACTCCGCCGCCAGGCGCCGCTCCCGCCGCCGCGCCAGCGGGCTGACGTCCTCACTTGCCCAGATCGCCGACGCGCCCGCCTCCGCGGCGACCCGTACGGCATGGGCCACCGGGTCGCCGTGCCGTACGACGAGGTCCCCGCCGAGTGCGCGCAGGGACGACCGCAGGTCGTGAAGGGACGCGCGGAGGAAGTCACGGCGGTGCCTGGCCCCGATCGCGGGGTCGAACACGAACAGCGGAACGACGTGCCGGGCCACGGCGCACGCCTCGGACAGCGCTGGGTGATCACGAATTCGCAGGTCCCGGTTGAACAGCACGACGACGGTCTCCACGCGTACCTCTTCGCCGTCGATCACGCCGGTGGTTGCGGCTCCCGAGTAAATCAGGAGATCGTCTCGTCATACGGCGGAGGCTGCTTCACGCCGAGACGGGTCGTGCGCATGCTGTAATGCCGAAAAGGCATGAAACGCTGATTATTCCCCGGAAATATGAAGGCTATTCGCATCGGATGTGGCGAACGGATGGCGGGCGAAAGGCGGGCAGGGAAGCGCGCCCGTCGCCGGTTGTGTCCGGTGCGTGAAAAGAGAATGAAATGCCAGGTCATCCGGCCTGTGGGGCGGTTAGATCGAGCATGATCCGCAAGTTCTCCAGACAAGTCCGGAGACGGTAACGGTGCTGCGACTGGGCCCCTTTCGGATGACCATATCGGTGTTATTTGCGGCTTATCCTCAACTCATGATTTCTCTGGTTCTTTTCCTTCCCAACACATCGCAGTCAGTCTAAGATCTCGTTCTATGTATCGGTATGCATCAAGATTTCCTGTTAGGCAAGTGCACTGCCTAAGTCGCAGGGATGCTCTGGCCGAACATGACGCCGTCGTCATCCCCACTCCGATCCGGTGCGCATGAACCCGCCCATCGGGGATGTGACGCTCGACCCCGGCCGGGGGATGGCATGGGTGGACGAGCACGGCGCCCACCTCGTCGACTACGCCTCCGGTCACCTCGACTCCGGCCCCATGCTCGCGGCGGTGATCGCCGCGCTGGAGTCGTGTGCCGCCCGCGAACGGCCCGGGAACGTTTCAGACCGGGCCTGGCTGCTGTCCGCGCTGCGCCGTGAGGTCGCCACCGGCCCGGGGCGGGGGTTCCTGCCCGGACCCGGTACCGGCGGGCCCGACCACCTCGCGGTGCGGCGCGCGTGGCGCCTGGCGGACCCCTTGGGCGCGGAGACGCTGCTCCTGCTCTACCGCCACGAACTCCCACTCCGGGATCTCGTGTACGTGCTCGCCCTGCCGTTGAAGGAGGCCGGCCGGCTCATCGCGCGTACCCAGGATGTGGTGGAGATCCTTGTGAGCGGGCTGGACGGTCTCGCCCGGGGCCGGCCGATCTGCCCGGAGATCGGCCCGCTGGCCGCCGCCGTCTTCCCGGACGAGCGCGGCGAGGCGGCCGACTTCGGCGCCGCCCGTACGGCGCTGCTGCGGCACATCGTGACCTGCGTGGTGTGCAAGCGGCCCATCAACATCCGATACACCGTTCCGCAGATCCTTTCCCGACCTCCGGTCGCCGACCTCACGGCCGAGACCAGGCAGCGACTCCTGGACGCCCTGAGCAGGGAACGGTCCGCCCCGGCGGAGCGGGCGGGGCACCGGCCTCCCCTGTCGTTCGGCATGCCGCTGTCCGCTCCCGTGGACACGGCTCCTCCCGTGGACGTGGCGCCCGCTCCTGCTGTCCCCGCGCCGGCGTTCCCCCCGTCTCCGGCCGCCCCGCCGCCGGTGCCGCCCGGCCGATCACCGGCCGTGTCCCATGAGGAGTCCCGCCCGCCGTTCCGGGAGGACGGGAAGGACAGGCAGGACACGAGACCCGGCCACCTGGTCCCGCCCGCGCAGCCGGAGGCGCCGCGTCCCGCCGGCACTGTGGGGGGCACTATGGCCGGCACCGTGGGAGGCACTGCGGCCGGTGCTGCGGCGGGTAAGGCGGACACTGCGGCGGACACTGCGGCGGGCACCGTTGCGGGTGCTTCGGCGGGCACTGTGGCGGGCACGGTGGCGGGTACTGCGGCCGACACTGCGGCCGGCACCATTGCGGGTGCTGCGGCCGGTGCTCAAGCGGCCGCTCAGGCCGGTGCTGTGGCGGGTGCCGGGCCCGAACTGCCGGAGCGCCCGGTGCGGGCCATCTCCCAGGAGGACACCCAGCCGAGCCTGCCGTGGACGCCGGGGGCGTTGAAGTCACGCGGCGCGCAACGGCCCAATCCGTTCCCCAGGGCGTCGGGCACGACGGGCTCACCGGGGTCGCGGGGCGCGACCGCGTCACCGGGGTCGCGGGGTGCGGACTCGACTGGTCCAGGCGGTCCAGGCGGTCCGGGCGGCTCGGCCCGCTACTCGGGAGCGGCAGGGGCGGAGCGAGGGGCGCACCCGGCTGCCGGAGAGGGCGCCGCGCTGCCGCCGGGGCAGGACACGCCTCTCTACAACGCGCTGCTCTCGCAGATCAGGGCCAGGGAGGCCCTGGCGCACGCCGCCGAAGCGGTCCCCGCCCCCGCACTCGCTTACGTCGCCGATGCCGACGCTGTCGCCGACACGGCGGGGGAGATGGACCTCACCCACAGGCCGCCCGCCGGTGCGCAGATCAGGATCGTCGAGGTCCTGGCCCGGGTCGGCTCGCTGCTGCGGGCGACCGCCCTCCGGATCGTCATCGTCGTCATCGCGGGGGCGGCGGGGACCGTGACGGGAATCAACCTTCTCGCTCCTGCCCCCCAGTCCCACAAGGGGTCGCTGGAGGCGAGCGTCGCCCAGGCCTCCGCCGATCCGGCGGGAACGGGGACGGGCGCGAACTCCTCGGCGGCCGGCCAGACGGACGGCGCTGCGGCGGGCGAGGGCACCACGAGCACGGCCTCGGGCGCGCCGCAGGCCACGGTGACCGCGACCGCCGCAGGGGCCGCCACCGCCGGGGGCGCAGCGCAGCCTGGCGGACAGGACACCGCGCAGTCCGGCGGGCAACAGGGCACCGCGGACGGGGGCACTGCGGCTGGCGACACGGCGGACGGGGGCACTGCGGCCGGGGGCGCCGCGAAGCCTGGCGGGCAGGGCGCCGCTCCGGACACCCCCACATCTCCCGGCGCCTTCCTGATGGGGGCCTGGGGTGTGCAGGCGCCGTCCGTCGTCACACTCGACGCGTTCGGGAGGGGGACCCTCACTCTCTCGACGACCTCCGGAAAACCCGTGAAATGGCGGATATCGGCTCCCGGCCTGATGGTCGAGCCGTCCAGTGGAACGCTCAAGCCCGGGCACACCGACGTGCTCACCGTGCGCGCGTTGCGCGTCCGCTACTGGTGCGGGGTCCCCTCGCCCGTAACGGCGTCGCTCGAACTGCACGCCCCGAAGGGCAAAGGCACCGCCACCGTGCGATGGAGCACCTGCTGACCGCCTCCGTTTCCTCCCGTCCTCGGTGAAAGGACCCCCATGACCGAGATTCACACTTCGGTGCCGACTCCCGCCGAGCAGTTCCCGGAGAGCGTGCCTCTCACGGCAGAACATCTGTTGACGAACCGCCGCATAGAGCCCACCGGCGGATGGCGGCGGCTCGTCTACCAGCTCTCCGGCGGCCGGATCATCCCCTCGGAGTCGGCGGCGGAGCTGGAACGGCGCACGCTGATCGCCCAGGCCCAGACGCCCGTCGCCAGCGGTCACCACAGGATCGCCGTCATGAGCCTGAAAGGCGGGGTGGGGAAGACCACGACGACGGCGGCGCTGGGCAACACCCTGGCCTCGCTGCGCGGTGACCGGGTGATCGCCATCGACGCCAACCCCGACAGGGGAACGCTCGGCATCAAGGTCAAGTCGGAGACCGCGGCGACGATCCGGACTCTGCTGGCCGAGGCGCCGCACATCGTCCGGTACGCCGACGCCCGCGCGTTCACCTCGCAGTCGTCCGCTCGGCTGGAGGTGCTCGCGTCCGACACCGACCCGGCCGTCAGCGAGGCCTTCGACGCCGAGGACTACCGTACGGTCGCCAATCTGATCGAGCGTTACTACTCGATCTGCATCACCGACTGCGGCACCGGGCTCCTGCATGGCGCCATGGGCGCCACGCTGGAGCTCGCCGACCAGATCGTGCTGGTCACCATGGTCGCCGTGGACGGCGCGAGCTCGGCCGCCGCTACCCTCGACTGGCTCACCGCCCACGGCCACGGCCACCTCGTCAAGAACGCCATCGTCGTGCTGAACGCGGTCGAGCCGAAGTCGCACGTGGACGTCGACCTGCTCGAACGCCACTTCGCCGGACGCTGCCGCATGGTGGTGAGGGTGCCGTTCGACCCGCATCTCAAGGAAGGCGCGGAGGTCGACCTGGCCCGGCTGCGGCCCACCACCCGCGGCGCGTACCTGCGCCTCGCCGCGGCTGCCGGGCAGGCGTTCACGCAGCGGACGGACCGGAGCAAGTAGTGGGACCGGTCATCCCCGATCCGGCGCTCGACTGGGACCTGGGACCGCCCCGACGGTGGGATCCCCGGCACCTGGTCGTCGCCGTCGCGGGAGTCGTCACCGTCATCGCCGTCGCGGTGATCGTGCTGCAGACCCGGCACGCGGAGGCGCCGTCCATGCCGGCGCGCGTCGTCGCGCCGTCTGTCGCGCTGGCGGCGCCGACCGGTCACGAGGGCGACGGAGGCTATCCGGTCGGCTTCCCCCAGACCGAGATCGGGGCGGCGTCCGCCGCGGCCGCCGCCCTGGAGGCCGCCTGGACACTCGACGTCGGCCAGGCGGAACAGGCGGCCGCGCTGTACGCCCCGCCGGACCAGCGTGAGGCGGCACGCGAGGGTGCTCGCGACGCCGTACGCGGCTGGCGGGAGACCCTCGGCCTTCCCCCCGAAGGCCGGCTTCCCGCCGGGGCGGCCCTGCGGACGCAGACGATCGGCGTCCAGTGGAAGGTCCGCTCCGAGAACCAGGTGCAGGTCGCCGTCCTGGTGCAGGTGACGGCGACCACGGGCGCCGGTGCCACCGGCCCCGTCTACTCCAGCCCCTATGCCATGAGCCTGCTGATGGCGTGGAAGCCCGATATGCGCGGTGCGGACAAGGGCGACTGGGTGAACATCCCCGACCCGACGCCCCCGTCCGTGCCCGCAGCCGCTCTCCCAGGGACGCCCGAGTTCGCCGCGGCGGGCTGGAAGTCCCTCATCGGTCCCCGGCCCACTCCCTAGATCGAGGAAGAGCCTCATGACCCCCCGAATGTCCTCCCGGCGCGCCACCCTGGTCTCCGGCCTGCTCCTGGCCGCGGTATCCGCGACCGGTGGTGCCGTCGTCGCACAGCCCTGGGCCGCCGTGGCCGAGCCCGGCCGGGACGCCCCCCCACCGATAGACGGCGCCGCCCCCCTGGCCGCGCCCACCTCCGACGAGCCCGGCCACCTCTCGTCGTCCTCGTCTGATTCGGCGCCGGCTTCCTCGTCGGGCGGCTCCGGCGGCGTGCGTGACCGCGCGCGCGACGACGTGAGTGACGGCGCGCGCGCCGACGCCGCGATGGCCTCGGACGACGCCGCCCCTGACAGACAGACCTCGGTCGAGGCCGGCTCGGGTTCCTCCGGCGGCTCGTCCGACGTGGCCCACGACTCCTCCGACGCCCCGCACCGCTCCTCGCGTGGTTCCGATGGAACGTCGGATGCGGAGCGGAGCTCGTCCAACGGTCCGGGCGATTCGTCCGGCGCGGCGCACGACAACTCCTCCGAGCACACCGGGGACAGATCCGACGACACCACGATCGCGCCGCGCCGTGCCGCCAACGAGCCCGACGGTGCCAGGAACGCATCGCGCGGCGCCGGGGGCGCGGCGGATGACGCCGCCCCTGACAGACGGACGACGGTAAAGGCCCACGCGGGTGCCTCCGGCGGCTCGTCCGATGCGGCCCGTGACTCCTCCCGTAGCTCTGACGGCTCGTCGGAGAGGTCGCACGAGTCCGCCGGATCCTCCTCCGGCTCGTCCCGCCGCACCCCGGGCACCGGTTCGGGCGGCACCTCCACCCGCGACAGGACGGCCCACGCGTCGCGTGATCAGGACCGCCAGGGCCGAAGCTCCGCTACGGGCGGCCGGGTGACTCGTGAGACCCGTGAACAGGGCCACCGGTCAGGGCGGACCAGTGCCGACCGGCCGGCCGGCACCTCACGGCACACCGGCAACAGCCGCGCCGAGAGCTCCGCCCCGCCGCGTCCGGCCACTCCGCCTCCGGCCACTCCCGGTGGTACGGCGACGCCGCCGGTGTCCTCGCCGCCGGCTCCCCAGGGGCCCGTCCCCACCGCGAGCAGTGGTCCCATGATGAGGGCCATGTCCGCACCGGGGGCGCTGAGCAGGCCGGAGCCGAACGGCGGGCCGAGCGCGGCGGCGGCTCCGACGCCGACGGCGGGCGGTGCCACCGCGACTCCCGGCCCGACCGGCCAGAGCAGCCAGACCAGCCAGGCCGGCCAGGCCGGCCAGAGCAACCAGGCCGGTCAGGCCGGACAGGTCGGTCAGGCAGGACAGGCCGGCCAGGGAGCGTCGGCGCCGACCGCGAGCAGCGCGCCCACCGCGACGGCGACGCAGAAGGCGGCGGCGCGGGACGCCGCTCCTGCGACTCCCGCACCCACCGCGAGCGGCGCGAGCGCGCCCAAGGCGGCCAGCGCGAGCCCGATACCGCAGGCCAGCCCCCAGGTGACCGTCTCGGTGGGTGTCTCGCCCACCCCGGGATCCACGGCGAGCACGCAGCCAAGCTCCACAGCCACAGACAAGCCGACCGATAAGCCGACGGACAAGCCCACAGACAAGCCGACCAACAAACCGACGGACAAGCCGACGGACAAGCCGACCTCGAAGCCGCAGCCCACGGACAAGCCGACGCCGAGCGACAAGCCGACGCAGCAGCCTCCGGAGCCCAAGCCCAGCGCGACCGTCACCTCGACCGCGCTTCCCGCCGCCGATCCGCCCGCCGTCCCGCAGGCGGGCGGTACGCCGCCGACACGGACGGACCCTCCGCCCGTGACGCCCACGTCTCCGACGGTTCCCACGGCTCCCACCGGTGCCGCGTCCGAGCCGACGTCCTCGGGCAGCCCGGTGTGGGGGATTCCCGCGCCGTCGCTCACCGGCCCGTCCGGGACGGCGCCGCTTTCCGCGGGCGGGCAGCCGCCTACCGCGCCGATCGTGATCCCGGGGTATCTGCCGCTGCCGCCGCTGGTCGCCGAGGCGCACGACCGATGTGGGGACGACGGCACGGCCGGCTGCTGGAGCCTGGCGCCCTGGCGGAGCCGTACGTCCGGGCACTCCCACGAGTTCGGCGGCGGGCAGACGAGCGACACGGCGACGCCACGGTGGGCCTTCGCCCCGCCGAGCGCGAAGTCGGGTGTGCCCAGCCCGTCGGGCGTGCCCGGCGCGTTCAGCGCGCCGTTCGCCGGGTTCGCACTCGCGGCGGAGGAACCCGGCGCGGGCAGGGCCGGATGCTGGGCCTTCAGCCCCTCCGCCCACTGCGCGAGATGGGAATGACCGTGCGCCGTTGACCACGTGTTATGCCGTCGTCGTCCCGGGCAGGCTGCACCACATGGAGCACATGGCGGAGGACCCGGCCACGGCGGTCACGGTGACGCCCTGCGAGGACGGCCCGCTGCTGGTGCGCGGGCCGTTCACGCTCATGACGCAGGACGGCCGGCGCATCGATCCCGGCCGGGCCACGGTGGCGCTGTGCCGCTGCGGCCGGTCCTCGGCCAAGCCGTTCTGCGACGGCTCTCACAAGGCGACCGGCTTCCAGGCGACGAGCGAGCCCGACCCGTCCGGCTGACGAGGCCCGGCCGTCGCCCCGGAAGGCCCGGCCCGGAAGGGCCGGACGTTCACAGCGCCCGGCGGCGGACACAGTGCCCGGCGGCGGATCTGGCGCGTCGAGTGCGCCGCGACCCGCAGGCGCCGCCCCGCGTACGGCACGCCGCCGCGCGCGAACCTGGCGGCCAGGGCCGCCCAGCTGCAGGTGGCGCGTTCGAGCACCCAGACCGGCGCGAACAGGCTGGTCGCGGCGGGGAAGATCCGGCGGCCTCCGGCGCGGCGGCGCCCGATCTCCGCCAGGCCGACCGCCGCCACCGCGCCCGCCGCGACCAACTCCGGCCGGCGTCGCCACAGAGCCGCGCCCACGCATGGGAGGACGGCGAGG
Source organism: Microbispora bryophytorum (assembly GCF_006874465.1). Classification (GTDB taxonomy): domain Bacteria; phylum Actinomycetota; class Actinomycetes; order Streptosporangiales; family Streptosporangiaceae; genus Microbispora; species Microbispora bryophytorum. The sequence goes on from NZ_VIRL01000019.1 coordinate 113,835, forward strand.
AAGGCCGCCATCCGTACGGGTTGCGCCAGGTCGTCGTACGCCTGCCGGACCCGCTGGGACCAGAACCGGCGGGCGCCGGGTGGCAGGCGCCGGACATACAGGTCGAGCGGGCGGACTTCCCGGCCGCCGTGGGCACGGACCGTGCGGATGAGCTCCAGGTTCTCGAACAGCACGTCGCCGTCGTAGCCGCCCATCTTCTCGAACGTCGACCGGCGTACGCCGAAAGTCCCCGGATAGTCCGCCCCGAGGAGGCCGCGGTTGAGCAGGGTGCGGGCGCTGTCCCAGCGGGCGTGCCAGGGGAGCGGGTGGAAGTGGTTCTGCGGGCGGACGAGGTCGGCGTGGCCGAGCAGGGCGTGGACCCGGGCGAGCCCACCGGCGTCGTAACGCACGTCGTCGTCGGCGATGACGACGTGCTCGCTCCGGGCGCGGCGCATGCCGGTGAGCACGCCCGCCACCTTGCCGTTCGCGACCGTCAGGTCGTCGTCGGGCCGTACGTGCTCGGCGATGCCGCGCCACAGGCGCGCGTGCCTTTCGAACAGCGGCGACGGCGAGCCGTCGACCACCACGATCCGGGCGTGCCGGGACAGGCCGCGCAGGTAGCCGGTCAGCTCCGCCAGCCCGGCGTCGTCGTCCCAGCGCAGCGGCAGCACGTAGTCGATCCGCGCCGCGCCGGGGCCGGACGCGGTGGCAGGGCCCGGCGCGGTGACAGGGCCCGGCGATGTGACGGGGCCCGGCTCGGGCGGGCGGCGGCCGTGCGTGGTCATCGAGTCGTCACCTCGGCGTCGGCCCGCCACAGGGAGGCACGCCCCTCCCGCCAGCGGCCCAGCAGGTGCTCCGCGAAGAGCCGGTCGAGGGTCAGCGCACAGGCGGCGCCGTACAGGATGTCGCCGGTCATGGCGGGGTGTTGCGCGGCGAACGCGCCGCACATGTCGTGCACGGCGATCTGCTCGTGCACGGCGTCGGCCTGCACGTGCTCGTCGTAGTAGCGGCGCGCGCCGGCGTCGCCGCCCAGCCGCCGCAGGCCCTGGCTGTAGCGGCGGTTGGGGAGCGACGAGGTCATCTCGAAGGCCGCGAGGTGCCCGAGGAGCGCGGCCCGGTGATGGCGGTGCAGCCCGAACAGCGACATGACGTTGCTGATCGCCAGCGTCACACCGGGGACGCTGCCCAGGTAGGCGCCGTAGGAGTCGTCGAGGCCGAGCCCCCGCATGGTCGCGCGGAACAGCTCGGCGTGCATGCGCTCCGGCCTGCCCCCGCCGTACTCGTCCGACTGGATCTCCACCAGCGCGGCCTTCGGCCGCCCGAGCAGGCGCGGGATGCCCCACGTGTGGGGGTCGGCCTCCTTGAGCTGGTAGATCGACCGGTGGACCACGAACTCGCGGAACTGCGCGGCGTCGCCTCTCCCGCGCAGGTAGGCCGACAGGGAGGGGCCGTCGTCGGCCGCCACCAGCGCCGCCAGGGCCCGGGGCACCTCCCGCGGCTGCGGAGCGGGCGGGCGGGACACGCGCCGGGCCAGCCACCCCTCGAACCACGTCTCCAGACGCTCCCGCAGGGCCAGCACCGACGGGTTCCACTCCCAGCGGTCGTCGACGCCGTCGAAGCCCTGGTAGTGCAGCTCGTAACAGACGAACAGCGCGAGCTGCGCGTCCTCCTCGCTGCCGGATGAGCCGTCGCACGGGTCGCACGGGTCGCCGCACGAGTCGCCGGATGGGCCGCCGCATGGGCTGCACGGGCCACCGTACGGATCGGCGGGCGGCGGGTCGAAACCGTGCGGCGGCCGGACCAGCTCCGCGAAGAGCCGGTCGGTGAGCGGGCCTCTGGGCGCGGGCAACTGCATCAGCTCTCCATCGAGCGGTAGACGGACACGTGGGCACGGCTGTCGTCGGTGAAGGCGGCGCCGGACCAGTCGGCCCAGCGGTGCTCGCGCGCCATCCCCGCGAGGCGGGCCATGAGGTCCAGCTCGCACGGCCAGGCGTAGCGGTGGTTGGCCGGCAGCAACCGGAGGCCGTCCGCGGTCATCCGCAGTTTCGTCGTGTGCATGAACTGCTCGGCCGGGCACAGCCGGGCGGCCTCGGCGACGACCTCGTCCTCGCCGACGGTCAGCAGTCGCAGCGACGTCCGGTCGCGGAAGATCGCGGGGTCCGGCACCCACGCCTCGATCACGAAGCGCCCCCCGGGCCGCAGGTGGGCCGCCGCGTTGTGGAAGCACCGCACCTGGGCCTCCTGCGAGGGCAGCGCGAAGACGGTGTTGAAGGCCAGCAGGACGAGCGCGAACCTCCCCTCCACCCGAACCTCGGAGAAGTCGCCTACCGTGACCGGAATGCGGTCACCGCCGGGCTTGTCGCGCAGGACCGCCACCATGTCGGGCGACCCGTCGACACCCGCCACGGCCAGGCCGCGGGCGGCGAGGGGGAGCGCCAGCCTGCCGGTGCCGATCCCGAACTCCAGGACGGGCCCTCCCTCGGCCAGCCGGAAGACGCGCTCGACCGCCGGGCCGGTCGGCAGGTGCTCCACCATCTCGTCGTAGACGTCGGCGATCGTCTGCCCGTACGCGGACGCATCGAACTCCCCCATACGCTCCCCCCCAACACGACCGGCACGCGCTGTGGGCCTGCCGGTCGGGCCGTCACGCACCCAGGTCGCGGGCGATCGTGTCGAGCCGGTCCGCGAGCTCGCCGAGCCGCCGGTCGTCCACCGGGCCGTCGCCCAGCAGGCTCTCCAGGTCACGCCGGCCGACGATCACGACGCCCTCGGCGCGCGACTCCGGCACGACCTCACACCGCCCGCCCACCAGCACCAGCGTCGCGTCGGGCGACGGCGACTCCAGCAGCGCCCGGACCTCGTCACGGCCGACGACACTCATGACATCCCCTTCCGCCCCGATCGGTCCCCTCCGCCTACCCGGGCGACCTGGCCGTACACGCTCGCGCTCACGGTGCGTCGGTGGGCAGCAGCGTGCCGAGGGGCCCCAGGTCGAGGTTGAGGTCGGCCGGTGAGACGTCGAATCGCTCGCACAACTCGGTCATGGCCTCTTCCAGGCGCATCAGCGTCAGGCCGAGCGTCTCGACCTGCTCGTCGGACAGGTCGCCCTGGTCCATCCGCCGGATGGCCTGCCGTTCCACGAGCTGGCGCACCAGCTCGACGAGCGTCAGCACGAGACGGCTCAGGTCGCGCCGCACCGCCTCCGGGTCGGTGTTCATCCGCCAGGGGCTGCCCCTGCCGGCTTCCGCGCCCTGCTCCCACCGGTCCTGCTCCCGCAGGTCCTGCTCCCACCGGTCTTCCTCCCGCCGGTCCTGCTCCCGCAGATCCGGGCCGCCCGCCTCGGTCTCCACGCCCATCCGCCAGGGCCCTGCCGCGGTGTCCCGCGGAGCGCTCCTGGCCTCACCACCGCTCATCGCCACCCTCCCTCCTGCCGTGGGCGCGATCGTCCGGTGCCCGCCCGCCCTCCGCGTACGGCTCGCCGAGCGGGTCGAACGGCTCGGTGCCGTGTACGGAGCCGAGCAGCGCCCGCAGGGAGATACGGACGAGGTCGATGTCGGCGATCGACAGCACGATGTCGCCGGTGATCACAACGCCGCCGGCGAGCAGCCGGTCGAGCAGGTCGACGAGCGCCACACGTTCGGGCGGCAGGCGGCCCTCGGCGGCGAGGGTCCCGCCCCGCGGCCGCTCCGGCAGGTATGCCGGGGTCCCGCCGGGCGTCATCGCAGGCCCCCGGCGCGGCTCGACCCGAGGTCGATCGAGGTGAAGGAGTAGGGCGCCCACGGGCCCGTGAGCTCGACGTCCAGGAACCGGTCGCGGTAGCCGCCGAGCACCGCGGCGAACTCCTCCTCGCGGGCCGGATCCACCAGGTAGGCGCCGTTGAGCACCATCGACTCGCTCCGCCCGGACAGCTGGGGGTCCTGCGGGCGGTGGCGGCGGCTCGCCACGGCGACCTGTCCCAGCTCGGCGTGCAGGAGCTCGGCCCGCTCGGCCGCCGCGCGCCACAGGTCCTCCCTGTCGCGCAGGCTCTCCTTCTTCCGGCGCAGGTACGCCAGGCCGGGGCTCTCGCCACCGGAGGCGCCGGCGCTGGCGGTGGTCGTGGCGGCGGTGGCGGCGGGCGCGGGAGAGGGGGGCGGCGTGTCCCGGCGCAGGTAGGCCTTGACGCCCCACTCCCGCCGTCCCGCGACATGCGACAGGATCTCCGCGAAGTCGTCGTGCCGCCGGTCGAGGAGATCGCGGACCTGCTCCTCGCCGGTGTAGACGGTCACGAGGCGCACGGGTGCGGCCGGCCCGGCCGCCGCCAGCGCCTCGACGACCCGGTGGTGGGCGCGCGCGACCCCCTCCACCCATTCGAGGTCCTCCAGCGAGCGGCGCAGCGGTTCCTCGCCGAACCGGTCGAGGGGCACGTCGCTGACGTGGGCCACCAGCCCGCCGCAGGACACGGTCCGCACCGGGCCGTCGCTGACGCCGCGCAGGTCCCGAGGGGGCTCCCCTCCGGGCGTCACCGCGTACAGGTAGACCCCCTGGCCGGGGCCGCCCGGGGTGGCGGTCTCAGGGGTCGCGCGCGGGTCGTCAGGGGCATGGGGCCCCTGCGCCTTCTGCGGCGGGGCGGCGGGAGCGGCGAGGCGGCTCCCGCCCGCGGCCGGGTGGCTCCCGCTCACGGCGGGGTGGTTCTCACTCACGGCGGGGTGCTTGTCATTCACGGCCGGGCTCCGTTCCGCCGAGGCGGCCGAGCCGCCGGGCGCGGTCCTCGGCCTGGCGGTCACCCCGTCGCTCGTGCGCGCGGAAGCCCGGTCCCTCCTGCGCGTGCTCTCCCGGGCGTTCTCCGGCGTGCTCTCCCGGGCGTTCGTGCGCGTGCTCGCCCGGTTCGAGCTCCGCCCGCTCCTCCCAGGCGAGCAGGCGCTCCTCGACCGCGTTCAGGCGGTCGCGGAGCCGGCGGTTCTCCTCGGCCAGTTCGCGGTCCTTGCCGCTGAGCCACGGGTCGCGCTCCCACCAGTCGATGCCGATCTCCCGCGCGGTGTCGACCGATGCGATGACCAGCCGCAGCTTGATGGTCAGCAGCTCGATCTCCAGCAGGTTCACCCGGATGTCGCCGGCGATCACGATGCCCCGGTCGAGCACGCGTTCCAGGATGTCGCCCAGGTTGGTCGACTCCCGGCCCATGACGGCCGGCGGCGCGTACGACGACTCACGCAGGATGGGACGCGAGCGGGGATCGGTCATAGCCCACCGCCTTGAAGGCCCGTGCCCCGCCGGTAGGTCCGGGTGCGCCGGTAGGACAAGAGATTTCCCTCGTCGTCCACCTGGCATTCGTAGATCGACAGCATGTCGCCGGTGGACGGGATCCTGCGGTCCTCGACGACCTCGACATCCACCAGCCAGCCGTCCTCCACGGGTTCCACCGACGTGACCCCCTCCGTGTCCTTGGAGGTCAGATCCGCGATGTAGCGCAGGCCGAGCCGTCCGGCGGACACCGCGTTCAGCGCGGCCCGGCGCCGGCGCGGCTCGGCAGCGCGCTCGTCATCCCCGCGCGCATCCCCGCGCGCATCCCCGCGCTCGTCCTCGTCTTCGGCCTCGGGCTCGTCGTACGGCCCGGCCTCCTCGGGCATGCCCGAGGAGGCCCACCGCCCGTGCGGCGCGGCGTCCTTGTCGTAACGGGCTCTCCGCCGGGGAGGCATGCGACGATCACCCCCTCCGCGGGCCGCTCATGAGCCTGAGGACCTCTTCCACGGCCTGGGCCTCCTCCTCTTCGGAGATCTGGCCCGAGCGTCGGGCCTCCTCGATGGCCTCCAGCCGCCGCCGGACCGCCGCCGGATTCCGCAGCTCGTGCTCGACTTGCTGCTGGATCAGCTCGCCCAGCCGGATGACGCCATGGACCGGGGCGAGCGGCCAGGTGAACAGCATGCTGATCAGTCCCACGGCGGCCTCCTCCCATGAGTCAGGTGGTGACGAAGTCGTATGGCGCCATCGGCCCGAGCATCTGGACCTCGACCCGGTTTCCCCACTCGGAGCGCAGCTCCCCGACGGCGCGTTCGAAGTCGGCCTGGCGGTCGTTCTCCACGAGGAAGGCGACATGTGCGGCGTCCCGCTCGTGGCTGGGGTCCCGGACCACCGCGCCGGCGGTGAAGGGCTCGAAGCGCCCGACGACGGCCCGGGTGTCCGCCTCGCGCTTCGCGGCGATGATCTGCGTGATCAGCTCGCCGAGGCGGATCCGTTCGTTGCGGGTCACGTCTTCCGGCAACTGCCTGATCCGGTCGCGCAGCTGCCTGGCCTCGGCGTTCTCCGTCAGCACCTCGACCAGCACCGGCTGCTCGGCGTACCGCGCCTTGAGGACGAACTGGGTCCGGCCTTCGATCTGCTTCAGCGCGGCTGCGAACGAGTCGTGGTGCGGGGCCAGCAGTTCCTCCACGACCGCTTCCGGGGTTGTCATCACGGCGCCGAACCGCATTGGGAGCACGGGGACCTCGGCCGCGGCCTCGTCGAGCAACTGCTCGTGGGCCACCAGGTCCGATGCGCGGCCGAGGGGGCGGTCCACGTCGATATCGCTCACCAGCGCGGCGATCTCACCGTGCCTGATGATTTTGACCCGGCCGGGAGGATCGCCCACCCCGATGGCGTCCTCGCTGATCTCCACGTCCTCCGGGAGGATGCCGTAGACGTAGCACGCGGTGTTGCGCGGGGGAGCCTCGGCCCGGTCGCCCGCCCTGGACTGCCTGGTGGAGCCCGTCATCTCAGTCCTCCTCCCGTCGACGCCGGCGGGCACGCGGGGCTGGTTCCTCCGCGGCGTAGCCCTCCCTCAGGTCCTGCAGCTTCTCTCCGGCAGCCTCCAGCACGCCCTGGACCACGCCCTTGGTCTTGCCGCGGGCGATGCTCTGGGGCGCGCTCGACAGGAGGCCGGGCAGCCCCGGCTGCTGGGACGCCAGGTCCAGCCGGTTCACCGCCTCGGCGAACCGGAGATAGGTGTCGACGCTCGCGATGACGACACGCACGTCGATGGTCAGAATCTCGATGCCGACCAGTGAGACCCGTACGTAGGCGTCGATCACGAGGCCCTTGTCCAGGATCGTGTCAATGACGTCGGCCAGGCCCGATCCCGACGACCGGCCCGGCAATCCGCCGCCACCCGCCGGTGGAACGGCTACCGTCATGCGCTTCCCCTCCTCGGTTTCCCGTCGTGTTTCCGATCACTCGCTCCGCCCAGCCGCCATCCCGGCGTACAGGCCGTGTCTGCTGTTCCGGTGTCTCTTACTCGGGGGGACGGCGGCGCCGGACCAGGGGACGGCGGCGCGCCGGCCGCTCCTCGGCCTCGCCCGTCTCCTCGGTCTCCTCGCCCCTGCGGGCCCGCTCGTCCCTCCGGGGCTGTTCGCCTTCGCCCCGCTCGGCCTCCGCACCGCGCCGCCCGGCCGGTGCCCGCGCGCCGCGCTCCTCCGGCTCGTCCCCGCGCCCGCGGGTGGCCGGCGGCCCGGTACGTCCGGTGCGTCCGCCCGCCTGGGCGCCCGCGTATGCGGGCCTGCGCGCCCGCTCGGGCTCCTCTTCCTCCTCTTCTTCTTCTTCTTCCTCTTCCTCGTACGGCTCCTCCTCGGCTTCCTCGTGCTCCTCGGGAGCCGCTTCCTCGGCCGCTTCCTCGTGCTCCTCGGGAGCCGCTTCCTCGGCCGCTTCCTCGTGCTCCTCGGGAGCCGCTTCCTCGCGCTCCTCGGGGGCCTCCTCGCCCCGCTCGCGGCCCTCGCGTTCGCGCTCCTCGCGCTGCGCCGTCTCGTGGTCCTTGACGACCTCGCTGTCGCGGATCTCGCCCCGCCAGCCCTCGATCTCGTCGGGACGCAGCAGGGCGTTGGTCATGACGTGCCGTCTGAAGTGCTTGAACTCGAGCCGGACCCGGCGGCCCTGGGCCCGCCACAGGTTGCCGACACGCTCGAACAACCCCTGCGGGTGATACTCGACGACGAGCAGGACCCGGGTCAGTTCGGGAGTGATCTCGTGGAAGGTCACCGAGCCGTCCGGGAAGCCCTTCGGCCCCTGCGACCGCCAGACGATCCTGCTGTCGGGAACCTGCTCGACGATCGTCGACTCCCACGTGCGGTGCGACCAGAAGACCTGGGCCTTCCACCCGAGCTTCTCGTCGGACTTCTGCTCGACGGTCTCGACCTTCTTCATGAAGCTCGGAAAGTCCTCGAACTGCGTCCACTGGTTATAGACCAGGCGAAGCGGCGCGCCGATGTCGAGCGACTCGACGATGTTGGTGACCTTGAGCTTCTTGCCCTTGCCGCCCTTGCCTCCGCCGCCCCCGCCGAACAGGCCCTTGATCTTCTCCTTGCCGTACGCCAGCATGGCCGCGCGTACGGGGTGGCCGCCGCCGCCCTCGGTCAGAGCGCTGGTGACAGCGCCGAGTAGGCCGCCTCCGCCCGTCGCGCCGAGCCGGTCGGCCGCCGACTTGAGCAGGTCCCGGGCGTTCCGGCCGTGGGTGAGGCCGCCGAGCAGCCCGCCGAGCGCCTCACGCCCGCCGCCCTGTTTCCCGGTGAGCGCGCTGAACAGCCCGGAGCCGCCGTGCTCCACGTAGTCGGTGAGACGGCCGGCGAGGCCGTCGATCTTCCCGGTGACCCGGGACAGGGCGCGCTCGGCCACGGCCGTGGCGAGGTTCTGGAACTCCTGTCCGAGCCGTTGCGTGGGCAGCGCCCCTTCGTCCGGCGCCCGTGCACCCTGCCCCCGTGCACCCTGCGCTTGTTCCGTCTGGGCACGTTCCCGCGTCTGTTCGGTCATCGGTCTCACCTCTTCCGAATCACGGGACGGCTGGGACGGATCCGGGGACGGCGTCGCTCCTCGGGTTCGGGCTCCTCGGCCTCCTCCTCGGACGGCTCCTCCTCGTACTCCTCTTCCTCCTCGTAGGCCTCTTCGGGCTCAGGCTCGCGCTGCTGCGGGCGGCGGCGGGGCACCCGGCGGCGGCCCTCCTCCGGCCGCTCCTCCTCCTCCGCTTCCTCCTCGGCGGCCCGGCCCCGGCCCTTGGGCTGCCGGAGCGCCTCGGCGCGTTCGTGCAGCTTGTCGCTCAGGTTGTCGATCTGGTGGCTGGTGGCGCGCATGGCGGCCGCCTTGCCGACGTCCAGCAGGTCGCCGCGCACGCGCTCGGTGATCTTTCCGAGGTCGGGGGCGGCGCCGCCCAGGATCTTGGGGACCTGTTCGAGCAAGGCGCCGGCCGCTCCCTCTCCCTTGAGGCGGGCGGCGAGGATGGCCAGCGCGAGCACCAGCGCCAGGCGCAGCTTGTGGTGTCGGCCGAGGTAGTAACCCGCGATGACAGCCAGGGCCACCTTCAGTCCGTCTTTCATGATCGCGCCTCCTACTGGCTGCCCCAAAGCGCCGTTCCGGTCATCCGCCCGTCTCGCCGTCCGGCGCTGCGATCCGACTGAACGGTATGAATGCCCTAGACGGGCACAGAAAAACTCACAGCGGTACATAGCGGACAGTTTTGGCCAGACTTGATCCCGTTCTTAGGGTGTCCGTTCCTCCCCCCGCCGGGCTCGCGGGTCTTGGTGTGTTGAGGGGCTTTCGATGACCCAAACTCGTCCGACCTCGGATGATTACTCAGCGCAAACGGGGTAGTACCGCCATGTATCGGCGGTAACCGGTACCTACCGCGCGCTGGAAGCGGGGGAGTCACATGACCGAGACCAGAACGTCGACCGCGACCGTCGAGCCGGCACGCGGGCGGCCTCTTGGGACGCAGGGCGGCTCCGGCCTGATGACGGAGCGGGGCCGCACCACGATCGCCGACGAGGTGGTCGCGAAGATCGCCGGCATGGCGGCCCGCGAGATCGACGGAGTCCACGACTTTGGCACCGGTACGGCCCGCGCGTTCGGCGCCATCAAAGGCGCGCTCGGCGGGGAGGACGGTGTCACCCGGGGCATGTCGGTGGAGGTCGGCGAGCGGCAGGCCGCCGTGGACATCCACCTCATCGTCGAGTACGGCGTCGCGATCCCCGATCTCGCGCAGGCCGTGCGGAGCCATGTGATCCGCGCGGTGGAACGCATGTGCGGGCTGGAGGTCACCGAGGTCAACATCGCGGTCGACGACGTTCACCTGCCGAGGCAACAGGAGCCGCAGGCGCCCGAGGACGGGGAGCCGCGGGTCCAATGAGCGCCTTCCCGGAGAACGCGGGGACGGAACGCGGCGGCCCGCAGGTCGCGGCGCCCGAGCGGGCCGGGCCCGGCTCCCCGGGCGGCCCGCCGCCGGAGCGGGATGCCGGAGCGGGCCGGGAAGGCGAGGAACTCGGGGTCTCCGCCCGCAGGATCGCGGACCGCGTGCTGTCGTGTGCCGACGTCGCCGACCTGTCCCGGGGACCGTTCGGCGTGGTCGCGACGTACCTGCCCGGGGGTCTCGTCCCGGGCGTCGCCATACGGGACGACGCCGTCGAGATCGACATCGTCGCCCGGTACGGCAGGCCGCTGCCGGAGATCGCCGACCTGGTCCGCGACGCGATCGGCGGCCTGGCCGGCGGTCGCAAGGTGGATGTGACGATCGCCGACGTGGTCACAGACGACGGCGGAAGGAAGGAATGATCATGCAAGGCTATCCGGTCTGGGGGATCGCGGGGCTGCTGTTCGGCACGGTGCTGGGGGTGGTCGGGGCCTTCGGCGGCCTCAGCGCGTTCATCATCGTCCTGGTCCTCGGCATCGTCGGGTTCCTCGTCGGCCTGGTGCTCGAAGGCGGCGTACACCTGCCGCAGATGCACCCGAGAAGACAATGAGCGTGCCCACCGCGCACGGGACGACGACGATCTCGGACCGCGCCTTCACGAGGATCGCCGAGCAACTGGCGAGCGAGGACGAGCACGTGACCGGCCTGCCGCATGTGTCGGCGTCGGTGTCCGGGGCGGTCTCGGCGGTCCACTGCGATCTGGCCGTGCGTTATCCGGCGCCGGTGCCGCGGCTCGCCGCGAAGATCCGCGAGCATGTCCGGCGGCGGCTGCGCGAGCTGACCGGCATCGCCGTGGAGAACGTGGACATCGAGGTCGTGAAGCTGGTGCCCGAGCGGAAGTCCGAGCGGAAGTCCGGTCGCAAGCACGAGCGGAGGGGTGGCGATGAGCGAAGGCCGAGGCCTGCCTGAGAGGGCGCCGCGCTTCGTCCCGATGCGGGGGTTCGCAGAGGGGGGAGCCCGCCGGGCCTTCCGGCCCAGCCGGGGGCTGCCGGCCGCGGTCGCCGCGCTCGCGCTGCTGGGGATCGGGGGTCTCACCGCCGTCCACGTGGTCTCCGCGCTGCTGGGGCTCCCCGTCAAGCTCGTGCCGTACGACCAGTGGGCCCGGTGGGCGAGCACCACGGCCTGGGACGACGGCCGGGTCCTCGCGGTGGCCTCCGCGCTGACCCTGCTCGGCCTGGTGCTGATCCTGATCGCGGCCGTCCCCGGCAGGGGCCGGATGGTCGCGCTGCGCACCGGGGACCCCGACCTGGTGGTCGGCCTGCCGCGCCGCGCGCTGGCGCGGGCACTGAGAGCCAGGGCGAACGAGGTGGACGGCGTGCGCGATGCCGGGGCGCGGATGTACGGCTGGCACGCGGACGTGTCGGTCCGGACGGACCTGCGCGACACGGCGGCGCTCGGGCAGCGCGTGCGGGCGGCCGTGGAGGACGAGCTGGCCCGGCTCGCCCCCGCCCACCATGTCGCGCTGCACCTGCGCGTCCACGGCCCGTCCTAGATAGAGGTCAGGACCCGTGAACGCGTGCACGGCCCGTCCCAGGTGAAGGAGGCAGGACCGGTGAAGACGAGATCGGGCAAGGGCAACCGGGCGGGCCTGGCGCTGTTCGGCCTGGTTCTGCTGACCGCGGGGGGCCTCGCGCTCGCGCGGGCGCTCGGCGCCTTCGGCGATGCCGCCGTGCGGGAGCCGGTGGTGGACGCCGGGGCGAGGAACCTCGCGACGACGGCGCCGTGGTTCTGGCCGGTCGTGGCCGCCATCGCGTTCGTGATCGGGCTCATCGGGCTGGCCTGGCTGCTGGCGCTGCTGCGGGTCGACCGGCCGCGGCGACTGCGACTGGAGTCGGGCACGACCGGGGTCACCGAGGTCGACGCGCATCCCGCGAGCGAGGCCCTGGCCGAGCAGGTCAGCGCTTACCCGGACGTGCGCAGGGCACACGCCGTGCTGCGCGGCCCGTCCGACGACCCGCACCTCGACCTCGGCGTCTCCGCCGTGGAACCGGCCGATCTGGGGGCACTGGTCACCCGGTTGCACGAAGAGGCCGTCCCGGACCTGCGCACCACGCTCGGCCTGCACCGTCTCCCGGCGATGGTCCGGCTCAACCTCACCGGCGGCCGCCGCACCCGCGAGGTCCACTGAACGCGCCCGCCGCGGTGGGCGGCACGCCCGTGGGACGCGGCGGCCCGGCCGAGCCAGAATCATTGGAGCAGCGGATCACTGCGACGAGCGGCCGGACAGGACCTCGGCGAGGACGGCGGCCTGACTGTGCCCGGCGTCCCTGGTCGCGGTGAGCAGGGTCAGCGGGCCGCTCTCCATGAGCCGGCGCAGCCGGTCGAGGGCGGCCTGCCGCTCGGGATCGTCCAACTCGGCGAGGTAGCGGGTGCGGAACTCGGCGAACCTCTCGGGGACGTGGCCGTACCAGGTGCGCAGGGCGCCGGACGGCGCGACGTCCTTGACCCATTCGTCCAGGTGCGCGGCCTCCTTGGTGAGGCCGCGCGGCCACACCCGGTCGACCAGCACCCGTGTGCCGTCCCCGGGCGCGGGATCCTCGTACACGCGGCGGACCGTTACGGACATGGGCTGCCACCTCCTCCTGCCGCCATACTCCCCGGTGGAGGGTGCCGCACGCCGGTGTACGGCAGCCGGACAGCACGTGTGACTGAAAGTTTCACTTTCCGTAAGGGCATTGTCGCTGGTCGGGATTTCGTCCAAGTTGTCGATTAAATCCGCCCGTGTTGCCGTACTCGTCCCATGTCTATGGTCCGGGACATGAGGATGCGAATGATCACGGCGGGCCTCGCCTTACTCGGCTCGGTCGCCGCGTCGCTCGTCGTCGGTCAGGCGGCGCACGCGGACACGACGATCTGCGAGAAGTACGGCAGCACCACCATTCAGGGCGGCAAGTACGTCGTCATCAACAACGTGTGGGGGAGCAACGCCCCGCAGTGCATCAACGTCACGAACTCCGGCTTCACCGTGACGCAGGCGGGGCACAACAACACGGGCGGCACCCCGGCGGCGTACCCGGCGATCTACGCCGGCTGCCACTACGCCAACTGCTCCAGCGGCAGCGGCCTGCCCCTCCAGGCGAGCAACAGCCAGTTCAACACGGTCCAGACCAGCGTCAGCATGAGCTACCCCGGCTCGGGCGTCTACGACGCGGCCTACGACATCTGGTTCGACCCGACGCCTCGCAAGGACGGCCAGAACACCGGCGCCGAGATCATGGTGTGGCTCAACCACACCGGCTCGGTGCAGCCCGTGGGCTCCCGGGTGGGCACGGCGAACATCGCCGGAGGCACCTGGGACGTCTGGGAGGGCAACATCGGCTGGAACGTCATCTCCTACGTCCGCACCTCGCCGACGAACTCGATCAACTTCGCCGTCCGCTCGTTCTACGACGACGCGGTGAACCGCGGGTACGCCCAGCGGTCGTGGTACCTCACCAGCGTCCAGGCGGGATTCGAACCCTGGATCGGCGGCGCCGGCCTCGCGGTGAACAACTTCTCCTACAGCATCGGCGGCGTCGTCCAGAGCCCCTCGCCGACCCCCACCGCCTCGCCGACCGGCGGCAACGGCAACGGCGGCGGCGCCTGCCGGGTGAGCTACAGCAAGAACGAGTGGCAGGGCGGCTTCACCGGCACCGTGACCGTCACCAACACCTCCTCCAGCGCGGTGAACGGCTGGAACCTCGGCTTCTCCTTCCCGAGCGGCCAGAAGATCACCGGCTACTGGAACGCCGACGTCACCCAGAGCGGATCGTCGGTGACCGCGAGGAACCTGTCGTACAACGGGTCGATCCCGGCGGGCGGGAACACCCAGTTCGGCTTCCAGGGCACCTGGAGCGGCTCGAACGGCGACCCGACCGGTTTCACGCTGAACGGCACCCGCTGCTCCTGACCCCCTGACACCCCCCAAAAAAGACGGCGCCGCCGGAGGGACGTCCCTCCGGCGGCGCCGTCACGTCGTCAGGGGTTGACGTTGATCGTGAAGGTGGACGTCGTGTTCTTGATGTCCTGGTAGTTGTCGCTGAGCTTCAGGTTGTTGAAGGTCACCGACCCGACCGCCGGTCCCTGGTCGGGCTCCGGCAGCTCGTTCGCCCAGAGGCCGAAGCCCGACTTCGCGTCGAACGCGTCGCCGCTCTTGTGCGCTCCGGAGATCGAGATGTTGGTGAAGACGGTGTCCTTGATGGGGTTGACCGGCTGGCCGCCGAGGTACTGGGTCTGGAACATGATCCCCGAGTACGTCGGATCGACGATGTCCACGTTGCTGACCCGGATGCCCTGGAACACCTTCGAGGCGGAGAACAGCCAGATCGCCGGGAAGGTCTGCTGGCCCCAGAAGTGGCCGCCCGCGCGGATGATCGAGATGTTGTCGAAGACCGTGGGCGGGCTCGCGCCGAAGCCGTTCATCGGGTAGCCGAAGTCGAGCGAGCTGATCGTGATGCCGGAGTAGGTCAGCGTGTCCGCGATGTAGATGTTCCTGAAGGTGTTCGCGTAGCCGCCGTACACCGCGAGGCCGGCCGCGCGCCACGGCAGGATCGCGGTCAGGTTCTCGTAGACGTTGTCCTTCTCGTCGGCGCCTCCCGCGTCGATGGCCGAGAACAGCGCGAAGCTGTCGTCGCCGGTCGTCCTCGCCTCGTTGTTCGCGACCAGGTTGCCGGTGCTGCCGTTGGTCATGTTGACGCCGTCGGCGAAGGTGTCGCGGATCCGCGAGTTCCTGATCGTGATGTTGTCGGTGTTCGCGCCCCAGTACATGCAGACCTGGTGCTCGACCCAGATGTTGTCGATCGTCATGTTGGCGACGTTCTGCCAGTCGAACACCTTGCCCGGCCCGTCGATGCGGCTGGTGTAGTTGCCGAAGTAGGCGAACCCGGAGAACGTCGAGCCGTTGGCCGACGACTCCGCCCGGAAGCCGATGTCGGTGTTCTCCTGCGTCGACGGCGCGTGGAACCGGGTGAACCACGGCCCTGCGCCGACCACCTTGACCGCCTTGCCGTACACCTGGAACTTGCCCGACGTCTGGTAGTCGCCGGGCGGCAGGTAGACGCCCACGAGCGTGCCCGCGGTGTCCATCCGCACCTTGTCGAGCGCGTTCTGCACGTCCTGGTGGGTGAACCCGGTCGGTACGGCGTACGTCGCGGGGTCGGGGTTGGGGATCGCCGACACCTGCTCCAGGTTGACGAAGTCGATCGCGTACGTGGAGGTGTTGGCGGCGTCCTTCTGCAGCCGGATCTTGCTGCCCTTCGGGACGGTCGTCCCGAGCAGGACGTCGGCCTCGTCGTAGATGTGCCGTGGGGCGCCGGCGCCCGGCGAGTTGCCCGGGCCCGCCTCCGGGCCGTACAGCCACGCGTACTTCGAGGTCAGGTTGACCGCCTTGAGGAAGCTGCCGTTGACGTAGACGTCGAGCGTGGCGTCGGTGCCGCCGCCGCCCGCCGCGTCGGGGATGGAGAAGCGGGTGACCAGGGTGTTCGTGTCGGCCCTGGTCGTCCACTCCACGTAGCTGCCGGTGGTGGTGAGCCGCACGGCCTTGCGGCCGGACGCCTCTCCGGCCAGGTCGCCGATGGTCCGGTTCGGGCCGACCACCGTCGCCCCGCCGCCGGTCACGCCGTCCTCGGCCTCGTACATGTCGTACGGCATGTTCGCGCCGCGGCCGACGAAGAACGGCAGCGTGGAGGTGTTGTCGGCCTGCTTGACCGGCAGCTCGTTCGCGTCGGTGGCGAGCACGGTCTTCACCGTGTATCTGCCGTTGGCGGCCGTCCACGTGCCCAGGGTGACCGGGCCGGTGGTGGACCCGGCCGCGATCGCGCCGCTGTAGGAGCCGGTCAGCGTCCTGACCACGGCGCCCGAGTCGTTCGTGATCGTGAGCGTGATGCCGTGGGCGCCGCCCGCCGAGGCGACCGTGCCCTGGTTCTTGATCGCGACGGTGAACGTCACCGTGCTCCCGGCGGCCGGGTTTCCGGGCGACCAGCTCACCGGTGAGGCCACCAGATCGGAGCTGTCCACCGGCTTCACGACCAGCGGGGAGGAGGCGGTGAAGGCGTTGTTGGTCTCGTTCTGCTCGATCACCGCGTTCGACTCGTCGACCTTGGCGCTCAGCGGGTAGCTGCCCGCGTCGCGTTGGCCGATGTTCGCCGTCACGGTGGCCGAGGCGCCGGCCGCGAGCGCGCCGACCGAGGCGGTGCCCGCCTTGGTCCCGCCCAGGTAGAAGTTCACGGCGGTGGCGGCGGAGCCGAGGCTGCCCGCGTTGCGCACCGTCGCCGACAGCGTGACGGCGTCGGTCTCGGCCGGGGACACGGGGGAGGCCGACAGGGAGGTGACGGTCAGGTCGGGGTTGGGCGCGGGGGAGCCGATCACCTGGAACTCGGCGACCTGCCCGGCCGGGGCCCCGGAGTTGGCGGTGAACCTGAGCTGCACGTCGGCGACCGTGCCGGAAACGGGGATCGTCACCGTGTTGCCGCTCGCCGGGTTGAAGGTGTAGGTCGCCGCACCGGCCAGGGTGGCGAACCCCGAGGTGCTCTGTTCGCGGCCCAGCACCTGGATCGTCTGCGTACGGGTGGACCAGGCGGCGTCGGGGTTGAGCTTGAGCACGACCGCGCTCACGACCGCGTTGGCCCCGAGCTGGACGGTCAGCGTCTGCGGGTAGGAGCCGCCCGCGCCCTCCCAGTAGGTCGCGACGTCGTTGTCGTTCGCGTTGGTCGCGACGTAGGTGAACGTGGAGGAGGAGGCGGTGATCGGCTTGCCGACGGCCATGTTCGAGCCGCCGCCCGAGCCGTTGCGGGTCACGGTGCCGCTGTTGATCGACTCGTTGCCGGCCGCGTCCCTGGCCCGCACGTAGTACGACACGGTGGCGCTGGTGGGCTGGCTGTCGGTGTAGGTCAGAACGTTTCCGGCGACGCTGGTGCGCAGCACGTTGTTCGCGTAGACGTCGTAGCCGGTGACGCCGACGTTGTCGGTGGAGGCGGTCCAGGTGAGCTTGACCTGCCCCGGCGTGGTCTCGCTGTAGGCGAGGTTCGAGGGGGCGGTCGGGGCCTGGGTGTCGCCGGTCGCTCCGTTGCGGGTGACCGTGTTGCTGTTGGCCGACTCGTTGCCCGCGGCGTCCCTGGCCCGCACGTAGTACGTCACGGTGGCGCTGGTGGGCTGGCTGTCGGTGTAGGTCAGAACGTTTCCGGCGACGCTGGTGCGCAGCACGTTGTTCGCGTAGACGTCGTAGCCGGTGACGCCGACGTTGTCGGTCGAGGCCGACCAGGTGAGCCTGATCTGGTTGGAACCGGGCTCGGTGTAGACGAGGTTCGAGGGCGCGGTCGGAGCCTGGGCGTCACCGGTGGGGGCCGGGCCGTACACCTCGAACTCGGAGACCTGCGCGGCCGGCCAGGCGGTGTTGGCGGTGACGTTGATCCGGACGTACCGGACGCCGGCTGTGGAGAAGGTGATGGTGACCGTGTTGCCGCTCGCGGGATTGAAGGCGCGGCCCGCGGAGGCGGCGAGGGTGGAGAAGTTCGTGCCGTCGGTGCCGCCCTGCACGGCCAGCGTCTCGGTGCGGGCCTCCCAGGTGGGCGGGAGCTTCAGCACCACCTTGTTCACCGCGGTCGAGGCGCCGAGGTCCACCTGGAGCCATTGGGGGAAGGCGTTGTTGGCGCTCTCCCAGTAGGTGGCCTGGTTGCCGTCGTTGGCGTTGCCCGCGCCGTAGACGTCGGCGTGCGCGCTCTCCTTCATGGTCTTGCCGAGCGCGAGGTTGCCGGAGGCGGTGGCCGCGCCGTACACCTCGATCTCGGACAGCTGCGCCGCGGACCAGCCCGTGTTGGCGGTGACGTTGATCCGGACGTACCGGGTCGTGGTCGCGGTGAAGCCGATCGTCACCGCGTTGCCCGAGCCGGGGGCGAAGGAGCGGCCGGCCGAGCTCACGATCGTGCTGAAGGAGGACCCGTCGGTGCTGCCCTGCACCGACAGCGTCTGGGTGCGGGCCTCCCACGCCCCCGGCAGTTTGAGCACGACCTGGTCGATGCTCGTCGCGCTGCCGAGGTCGATCTGCGCCCATTGGGGGAAGGCGTTGTTCGAGCTCTCCCAGTAGGTGCCCTGGTTGCCGTCGTTGAGGTTGCCCGCGACGTACGGGCTGTTGCCGCTGCTCGCGGTCGCGGTGCGGCCGGCGGCGAGGTTGGGGCCGCCGGCGGCGGAGGCGGGGGAGAGGGGCGCGGCCACGGCGAGCAGGCAGACCGTGGCCAGCACAGCGATCAAGCGCAATAACGGGACATGCGTTTTCGACATTTGCGTTCCTCTGTCCGGCAGGAACCGACCGGCGAATCATCCGATCCGCGGTCGCGGGGGGATTTCGGAGATCGGGGCTCGCTGGGGTCGCGGCGGCGACCGGTTGCCCACTGCCGTGGCCGACATCACCTCGTGTCCTTTCACGCGAAAGGTGACGGTGGCGGGGCGCACGGACGCAGTGCTTCCTGCCGGAACTTGCGGAGAACCGCAAACTCTCGATTTAGAGCTGCAAATTATTCACATCAGGTTGCCCAGATGTTACATAGGGGCCATCGTGCCGTCAACGGGTCGGTAAAGCCGAACGGAAGGTGACAGGTCTGTCCCGTCCCCGACCGGGGTTTACCTGGGGATACTTCAAGCAGGCGCCGGTCCGGAACCGGTCCTGCGTCCCACCCGCGGGTCCCCCAACTCGCGAAAGGAACCCGGCAGAGGAGCCCTCATGTTTCTGCCCCCCAAGCGCTCGCTCGCGGTGTTGGCCGTGCCGCTGGTGAGCCTGCTGGCGGCCCCGGCCGCCGCGACACCCGTCCCGTCGCACGCGGCCGTGCGCACGGCCATGCGCACCGCCGTGCACGCGGCGCCGCGCGTGGCGACCCTGGTCGACGTGCGCGCCTCGCATCACCCCGGACTCGACCGGGTCGTCTTCGAGTTCCGCGGGCCGCTCCCGGCGCGGCGGGGCGCCGGCTACGTGTCCCGGCTGATCGCCGACGGTTCGGGCCGCACGGTCCCGGTGGCCGGCGACGCGATCCTCGGGCTGCGCTTCGGCGGCGCGGTCGGCCACGACAACAAGGGGCGGCCCACCTACGGGCCCACCCGCGAGACCTTCGCGCTGCCCGGCGTGATCCAGGTCGTCAACGCCGGCGACTTCGAGGCGGGGCTCACGTTCGGCATCGGGCTGAGCAGGAAGGCGTCCTACCGCGTCTACACCCTCACCCATCCGAGTCGGGTGGTCGTGGACGTCAAGACGCCCTACCGGACGGTGCCGGTGCGCACGTACTTCCTCGACTCCCGGGCGTACGCGGCCGGGCGGCGGCCGTACACGGCGGCGGTGTCGCGGCCGGTGATCCCGCCGTCCACTGCGCGCGGCGCCCTCCAGCGGCTGTTCGCCGGGCCCACGCAGGCGGAGCACGCCAAGGGGCTGCGCTTCGTCGCCTCGGCGGCCACGGGCGTCCGTTCGGTCGTCGTCCGCGACGGGGTGGCCCACGTGCGGCTCACCGGGTCCCTCCGCAGCGGCGGCTCGGCGTTCACCGTCGCCGACGAGATCACGCCCACGCTCAAGCGACTACCGGGCATCCGCTGGGTGAAGATCTACGACGCCAGCGGCCGCACCGAACGCCCGAAGGGGCACTCCGACTCCGTTCCGGAGAGCCTCGAACCATGACAACACGAGGGCCGGGCTCGGGAGCGAGCCCGGCCCTCGACCCGGTGTTCCGGGGCCGCCCGAGACCACGGCGGACATGACGGCCGTGGTGGTGCGGCGGGAGCGCGGTACGACGCGGAGGCCGTCAGCTGAGTGGCTTCTCTCCCTGAAACTTTCGGGCCTTACTGTGCTTGTTGTCTGCGCTCCGATGGTGTTTCTGCTGGTAGTTAAAGGGATTTTTCCTGCGGTCTTGACTCAGGACGGGTCAATTTCCTAGGGTACGACGACAGAAAGTTAGGGGATTGTTTCGAAAAGTTTCGACTCGCGAAGCATTCCCGGCATGTGCATCTGGACGTCCGACCACGTACCCCCGACCGGAGGACCTTCCTCATGCCGCACAGATTCGCCGCCGCCCTCGCCGCGGCCGGGCTTGTCACCGCGATCGCGGCGACCCCCGCCTCCGCCCACCCCGGCCCGCACCACGACACGACCCTGGGTGAGCTGGCCGCCGCGTCGCACCGCTACCTCGGCTCGGCCACCGACAACCCCGAGTTCTCCGACGCGGCGTACCTCAAGATCCTCGGCAGCGAGTTCAACTCCACCACCGCGGGCAACGCGCTCAAGTGGTATGCCACCGAGCCGCAGCAGGGGGTGTTCGACTTCACCCAGGGTGACCAGGTGCTCGACTTCGCTCGCAAGCACCACATGTCCTTCCGGGCGCACACGCTGGTCTGGCACAACCAGCTCCCCGACTGGCTGAACAACGGCACCTTCACCGCCGACCAGCTCCGGGCGATCCTCAAGAACCACATCCTCACGGAGGCCCGCCACTACCGGGGCAAGGTCTACTCCTGGGACGTCGTGAACGAGGCGTTCAACGAGGACGGCACCTACCGCGACACGATCTTCTACCGGACGCTCGGCCCCGGCTACATCGCCGACGCGCTGCGCTGGGCGCGTGAGGCCGACCCGCACGCCAAGCTCTACCTGAACGACTACAACCTCGAAGCGATCGGGCCGAAGAGCGACGCGTACTACACCCTGGTCAAGCAGCTCAAGGCCCAGGGCGTGCCGATCGACGGCGTCGGCTTCCAGGGGCACCTCGCGCTGCAGTACGGCTATCCGGACACGCTCCAGCAGAACCTGCAGCGCTTCGCCGACCTCGGCCTGGACGTGGCCATCACCGAGCTGGACATCCGCATGTACGTGCCGGCCGACGAGGCCAAGCTCGCGACCCAGGCCGACTGGTACGCAAGGGTGACCAAGGCGTGCCTCGCCGTCCGCCGCTGTGTCGGCATCACGATCTGGGATTACACCGACAAATACTCCTGGATCCCCGCCGTCTTCCAGGGTGAGGGCGCGGCCCTGCCGTACGACGAGAACCTCCAGCCCAAGCCGGCCTACGACGCGATCCGCGACGCCCTGCGCGACGCCGGAAGGCCCGGAAGGCACTGACCCTCCCGCCAAACGGTGCCCGCGCCCATCGGGGCCGGGCACCGTCTCGTTCGGATGAGTTCGAGAAAGCGCTGAGCTAATTGGAGCCGCTGAACCGGGGCCAGATGTAACAGTTCACCTTCGACAGAAGGCTGGGTGGTTCGGTAAACGGGACGTACCATGGGCCGGTCGGTTGTCATGATGGTGCGTGGCACGTGGATTCGGTCGTCTGGAGGGTTCCATGACGCTTCGCCTGCGGCTTATCGTCCCGATAACCCTGGCGGCCGGGCTGATGATGTCCGCATGCACCGAATCGGAACCAACCCCAGCCGAAGCCGGCCAGGTCCTCAAACGCCACATAGACCAGACCATGAAGAACGCCTTCGCCGTGGATGTAGAGATAACCGATCCCGGTGGGAAAGACGTCCCGTGCGGCAGCGACAGATACAGGCGCACCTATGCCGTGAAAGCAAAGGCCGGCGTGGGCTCCGGAAACCCTGAGATGGTCACTCTCGCGTTGATCGGCGGACTGCACGAAGTCGCTAGGTACGAACTACATGACGTCGGCACGGATTTGACTAAGCGGGAGGCCGTTAGCAGGCAATACCACACGCGAATGCTGATTTCCTCTCCTAGTAAAGGAAATATGGTTATAGAAGGGGAGACGGACTGCCTGCCGTTACAGTGATCTCGCCTTATCCATACGGCGACGACCCCTTGTCCTGTACGTCGGCTCTCGCTCCACCGAAAGCGATCTTAAGCGCTACCTGTGCTTCGCCGAATTGTGTTTCGTTCGTCCCGCCGGAGCCGTTGGCGATGAGCCAGTTGTCGAAGTTGCGTACGGCCTCCTTGTTCTTGGCGATCTCGGCGTAGGGCAGCAGCTTGCCGTCGGTTCCGGTGATCGGCGCGTTCGAGAGGCGGGGGTCGTTCGGCCGGACCTTGGCCGTGAAGCCGTTGGACATCAAGATGTTCGCCAGCCATGTCTCGCGGGCCATCCAAGCGGCGTGATTCTTCTCGTCCAGCCCGCTCACCCGGCTCTTGCCCGGAGTGATTCCCGGTTCTACCCCCAGCGGCGACAGGCTGGACACCCCCAGCCACAGAAGCTGTCCAGCCATGCCCGGAACGGCCAGTCCGACGATGCCGAGCCCGAGGCCGTACGCGAACATCTCCGCCTTGACGCGGGCCTGGTCCTCGGCGTCGAGCTTCCCCTGCACGTCGCGTTCCGTCGCAAACTGCATTCCAGCGACGTAGCCGAGCGCACGCATCGCGCGTTCGAGGTGGTCGGTGCTCTTGCCCTGGTCCATTTTCGCGGCGGCGTTGACGATCCTGTCGGTGAGGTTGCCCATCCCCTCTTCGAAGGGCTTGATGTGCGCAGCCGTATCAGCGAACGTTCTGACGAATTCTCCGGCGTCCTTCGGGCTGAGGCGGAACACCGGGTTGAGGCCGGGCACAATTGTCTTGACCGGTTCGAAGGCGCTGGGCTGGGTGCGGTTGGCATCACTAAGGTTGGCGCCCTCGGTGAACTCGGTGGCGTAGGAGCCCGCGATCTCGGCCATCGACGTCCGCATCGGCTCCGGGACGCCGAGCTTCGGCATCTCTCGGATCACGTCAAAGGCGAACTTCGCGGCTTCGGTCGAATGGGCCCCGTCCTTCTCGTCGTACGCTCCCGAGGCTGTGGCCAGCACCCGGCCGAAGGCCTCGGCGATGTCGTAACCCGAGGCGACGGATCTGCTGGAGTCCAGGAACCGCTTCATCGTCTCGACCTGGGTGAGCTTGACCCCGTCACCGCCCATCTGGGCGAAGGCGGCCCGTGCGGCCTTGCCGTCCCCCACGAGGACCTCCAGCGCGAGGGCGACGGTGTCGGGGGAGTAGCCGTACGTCCTGGTCTCGTCCAGGCCGGCGCCGGTCCGATCCTGGCGAGGGTTCTTCACGAAGTCGTCCAGGGCGAGAGAGCGGGCGGCGGCCACGCGCACGCTCGTCGGCGCCTTCGCTCCGGCGAGCAGCGCGAGCCGGTTCCACGCCGTCTCGCGGCTACCGGGTCTGCTCAGCATCTCGGCCTTCACCTTCTCGAATGCCGGGATGCCGCCGGGGGCGCGCAGCGCGGCGCCCAAGGCGGCGCTGAAGGCGGCGAGATCCTGCTTGGCCGTCGGGCTGCCGGTGTTCAAGAGCAGGTTGGGCAGCGCGTCGCGCACCTTTGCCGGCAGCGTGGCGAAGAACGCCGCGGCCGCTGCGGGGTCCTCGGCCAGGGCGGCGATCTCCTTGATGTGCTGGTGGGCCAGCTCACCCTTGGTCTCGACACTGGTGGCGGGGTTGGTGAGGATGTCCGTGCCGTACATGAGACCCAGGCCGCGGCCGGCCGCGAAGCTGTCGAGCGCGTCGGGCAACCGGGCGAAGGCGTGGTCGCCGCTCCCGTTCAGCGCCTTGATCAGCTCGGCCCGCTCGGACAGCGTGGGGGCCTGGCTCCTGCCCCAGTCGGCGATGGCGGCGATCTGCGCGAGTGGCGTGGTGCTCACCCCGTTGGCCCGGAAGAGTCCCTCGAAGTCGGTGGCGAAGGAGGTCAGCCGGTCGGACGCCTGGCGCAGGTCGGCCGCCATCGCGTTCATCGCCGCCGGATCGATGCCGCAGAAGTCGCCGCTGGGGGTCGTCATCGCGTCCTTCCTCCCGTGGCTGCCTGGCTCAGGGGCGTCCGGTGAGCTGACGGCGGATGAGCTCGGCCTGGGAACGGGTCACCATCGCCGGATGCCGGTGCAGTTCCTCCTCGATCGCGTGAGTCATCTGCCGTACGAGCTGCGCCAGGCGGTGATGCCGGTCCGCGATCTCGGTCGTCCATTTCACGGCGGTCGGTCCCGTCCAGACCTTGCCCGACTGCATCGACGCGTGGACGCGCTGGTATGCCTGCCCGACCTCCTGAGATCGGTTGTGCACCTCTTTCAGAAGTTCCACCAGCTGTGCGTGGCGAGGGTTGGGCACCATCTCTTCCGCCACACCGCCCCCTGCTGCCGCCCGCTGCTCGCCCCCGAGTCACATTTGATGTTAGAGGTAGACATCGCCCTATAGCATCGGCAACCCCGAAATAGCTGGTATATCGAGAGCGAATTCGCTGACGCTTTTCTTGTCGTGAAGGCGAAAAACGTCCTCCCGAGCGGGAACTTATCCCCGCCTCCCTCTCGTCGCCAGCGAGAACAGGCAACTACTTGGAGCAGCAACCGACACCCGCACCCGCTCCTGCCTGCGGCCTTTTCGGTCGTGTCGACCGCGTGAGCGCCCGGCTACGTAGGCATTCCCATCTGGTAATCGGGCCGTAACGAAGAGTGGCGATCATCTTGGCAACGAGGTCGCGCACACGCGGGAGGAAAGCGCTATGGCGTCCATCTTCGATCGGGTCGGTGGTTCGGACGCGGTCGCGGCCGTGGTCGACGAGTTCTACGCGCGGATCGTCGCCGATCCGATGCTGCGGGGCTACTTCGCGGACGTCGACATGGCCAAGCTCAACGCGCACCAGCGCAGCTTCGTCGCCGCCGCGCTCGGTGGCCCTCGGGAATACCGGGGCAAGTCGATGGACGAGGCGCACGCCGGGCTCGGCGTCACGGCGGAGGAGTTCGAGCAGGTGGTCTCCCACCTGGTGGGGGCGTTGGAGTCGTGCGGCATCGACACCGAGACGATCGGCTCCGTCGCCGGAGCACTGGCACCGCTGAAGGTGCAGGTCGTGCAGAGCACCGTCGCGGCCTGAACGGTCCTCGGCCCGGAGATCACCTGTCGCCCGGCGCGTGGGTGCGCGGCGTCAGGGGACGAGTCTCAGCTGGGGGCGATGGGTGGGCAGGCCGACCAGCTCGCGTACGCGCGCCATGGGCCAGGCGAGCTCCCGGGCCAGCGCGGGCACGGTCAGCCCGGTCTCGGCCGCCGCCATCTCGAAGGCCTGGGCGAGCAGGACCGGCTGCTCGCCGGGGTAGCCCGACACCGGATCGGTGGCGAAGCCCGGCTGCCCGCGCAGCGCGGCGAGGCGCTGGTAGGCGCGGCCGGCAGCGGAGTCGGACAGCAGGCCGACCTCCCGGCACCGGTACAGCAGGGAGTCGACCGACACGCCCCACACGCGTCGCAGCTCCGCCAGCCGCCGCAGGTCCGCACGGGCGGGCAGGCTGGGGAGGATGCTGTCGCGCGGGGTGAGGAACTCCGCGGCGAAGGAGTCGGCCTCGCGCTCCTGCTGGCTGTCGCCGGCCGCCGCGTCCCCGTGCAGCACCAGGTGCCCCAGCTCGTGGGCGGCGGTGAAGCGGTGCCGGTAGACGTCGTCGAAGCGGTTGGGCGTCAGGACGACGATGGGCCGCGGCAGGCTGGAGGTGGAGAAGGCGTCCACGGTGACCGCGTCCTCGTCGGCCTGGGGGAAGACGACGACGATCCCCCGGGACTCCATGTGCCGCACCAGGTGGCTGATCGGCCCGGCGCCGAGCCCCCAGTGGGCCCGCAGCGCGCGGGCCGCGCCCCCGGGATCGCGGGGCAGGGCGCTGCCCGAGTGCACCTCGCCCCAGGCGAAGCCGGGCAGGTCCACGAAGGGGAGCCGCACCCGCTTCTCCAGCGCGTACGTCAGCTCCCAGACCTGTTCCACGAAGGCCACGGCCTTGGCGCGCTGGTAGGCCCGGGTGGAGCGCAGGCTGCGGAAGTGTGCCATCGAGCCGTCCAGCTTGCCGTGCGGGCGGCCCGGCAGGAAGAAGGCCGCGGGCACCGCGAGCACCTCGGCGAGGAACGGGACCAGATCGGGACGCGGCCGGGTCACCCCGGCCTCGTACTGGCCGACCGCGGCGGGTGACACCCCGATGCGCTCGGCCACCTCCTTCTTCGTCAGCGCCGCCAGCCGTCGGGCCTGGGTGAGGCGGGTTCCGTCGAAGGCGTCCGCCACGGCCTGCGGGCTGGGTGCCGTGTCGCCGGATTCGGAGGAGACGGTCTCCTCGACCAGGCGCAGCCGGTCATCGTCCTTCATCGGCGGCGGCGTCCGGTGCGTACGGCGCCTCGCTCATGGGAGGCAGGGCGGCCGCGCGCTCGTACGCCGGGCGCGGATTCAACGCCGGGGTCGGCATCGCGCCCCGGGCGAACGCGGACGCCTCGCCGACGGGGGTCGTCACCCCGGGCAGCTCGGCCGCAGGGGCCTGCCCGGCGAGCGGGATCGGCTCGCAGTGGTGCCAGCGCAGGCTGCCGGTGCGGTCGAGCAGCTCGGCCTCGCCCCACCACACGTCGAGCAGACCGGCCCTGGCGTTGCACGCGTACGCGATGAGCACGAGGCGGGTGCCCTCGGGCAGCCGGGTGAGCGCGCGGGCGGCCGGAGTCGCGGGCGCCGGCAGGGCGGCCTCGACGCCGCCGAGCGTGAGCTGCTCGGCCCAGGGCCGCGGGCCGAACCTGGTGAACAGCGCCTGCACCAGCCCGGACGGCCTGCCGTCGCCGATCCTGGCGTTGACCACGCTGACCGAGCGGTCCTTGGCGTAGCGGAAGGGGAACAGCAGGTTGCCGCCGAGCACGACGAGCTCGTGCTGGGAGCCTGGCGGCTTGACGGTCTCGACGTCGGGCATGTCCGCGAACGTGCTGGCCAGAGCCTCGAACTTGCGGGACATGAGCGTGAAGCCGAACGGGTGCAGGAGCTCGGTCCGCGCCGTCTTCTGGGCGTCCTGGGCGTTGTCCAGCGCGAGCGCCAGCGCCTCGGTCACCCCTTGGCGGATCTGCTCGGCGCGCGGGCCGAACGTCTCCATGGCCCAGGTCGACAGCATCGCCACCTCCGGTGTGCTCCGCGCAGTGCTGGTTTCCAGTGCTGGTTTTCGGTGCTGGTTTTCGGTGCTACCTGGACCATTGGCCGCGAGACCAGCCGCGAGACCAGTGGCCACCGGACACCGGGGGCACTTTATTTTCCGACATCATAGTCCCGCGAACGCTTCACAGGTCACGTACGTCACACCCCTTCTGTCCGTCGGAGACGCCCGAATGTGACCGAAGACATGGCTATAGTGCGAAATGTCATGATCGGGGATGGGGAGCGTGGCCGGCGTGTGCCTGCCGTACTTCCCAGCCGTACGGCCGGCTGCCGGAGTGCGTGCCGCGTACGGTACGCACAACGGGAGAACGATGGCACATCCCCCACCTACCGGCCCATATTCGGGTCGGCCTCCCGTCGATCCCTACGGTCCAGGGCATCATGGCCCCGGGCAGCCGCCCGCAGCGCCGCACCATCCGTGGCCGGGCTACCCGCCCGAAGGTCAGCCGTCACAAAACCAGCCGCCCCAAGGTCAGCCGCCACAAGGGCCGCCGTCACAGGGACAGCCACCGCAAGGTCAGCCGTCACAGGGCCGGCCGCCGGGCCCATATCCGCCGGCCGGGCCGGGGCCGCAATTCCCGCCCGCCGGGCAGCCGTGGCCGGGGCAACCGCCGCAGGCCCCGGCGTTCCTGCCGGGGCAACCGCCGCAGGCCCCCGGGTTCATGCCGGGGCATCCGCCGCAGCCGGGTCAGTGGCCCGTGCCCGGCGGGCCGTACGAGCCGGGTGGTCCGTACGAGCCCGAAGACGACGGCAGGCCGCGGAGGGGAGCCGGGCGGGTCTTCGGCGGGGTCCTGTGCGGGGGTCTCGGCCTGCTGCTCCTGCTCGGCGGGGGCGCCGTCGTGGCGCAGGCCGTGTCGAACAGCCACCAGGAGATCCGCAACAAGGAATACGCGCGCAACCTGTGGCGCAACGAGCCCGCCGAGACATTGTTCCCCGCGGCGCTCGGCCTGCAGGACCCGGAGAAAAGACAGGGCGATCCGAACACCGAGCGCGGCTGGACCAGGGTCGCGATCTCCCCGGAGACCTCCTGCGCGAAGGCGCTGAGCGGGGCCGTGGCGAAGGAGGCCGCCAGGCGCGGCTGCGTCGCGGCCCTCCGCGCCACATATGTGGACGACACGGGTGGCACCGCCGCAACCGTCGCCATCGTGGTGTTCCGCGACCCGAAGGTCGCCCTCGATCTGGGCGACCTCGTCCACGACAAGGGGGACGCCGACCGGCCCGACCAGGCCGTGCACGCCCTCGCCGCCCCGGGGATCACCTGGAGCGACGCCGTACGGGCGGGCAGCGGGGGCGACAAGGTGCTGGACGTCTACGCGCCGTGCGCGGTGGTCGCCTCGGCGGGACCGGCGGACGGCAGGAAGACGGGCCGGCTCCCGCGGCCCTGGGGCGTGCGAAGCGAGGATCAGCGCATCGACCGCAAGCCGTGGAGCGCGGTGGCGGAAGGGCTGGCCAAGTCCCTCGCCTGGCGGCTGGCGGATCTGACCTCCAAGGGGGGAGCATGACCGGGCGCGGGCTCCGCGCCGCCCTTGCCGCCGTCGCCGCGGCGGTTCTCGCGGCGGCGGGCACAGTGGTCGTCTCGGTGGTGGGCACGGCGCTTCCCGCGTGGGCGGACGCACCAAGGAACTGGGACGTCGCGGCGCTGCGGCTGCCCGAGGCGCAGCGGACGGCCCAGGGAGACGGCGTCCTGGTCGCCGTGCTCGACACCGGTGTGGTGGCCAAGCATCCCGCGCTGGCCGGCCGGGTGACGACCGGCCCGGACCTGATCGGAGGCGGTGCCAGGCCGGGCCAGTCCTACTGGGGCGAGCACGGCACCGCGATGGCGTCCGACGTGCTCAAAGTGGCGCCGAAGGCCCGCATCCTGTCGGTGCGGGTCCTGTGGGACGACGAGGACCCCGCGCGGCGGCGGGCGCTGAAGATGACGCAGGACGCGCAGAGCGAGAAGGCCGCGCACGCCCTGGCCAACGGCATCAGGTATGCCGTCGGCAAGGGGGCGAAGGTCATCTCGATGTCGCTCGGCACCGACGAGTGGGCGATCCTCTCGGGCTACGAGGAGGACACGGCCGCCGCGGTGGACTACGCGGTGAGCAAGGGCGTCACGATCCTGGCCAGTTCCGGCAACGGCGGCTCGACCGACCCGCTGGAGGTGGACGCCAACAACAGCGTGTCCTACCCGGCCGCCTATCCCGGGGTCATCGGGGTGGCGGCGCTGGGGCCGGACGGCCGCCGGGCGGACTTCTCCCAGGTGCACACCTACACCGCGATCGCGGCCCCCGGCGTCGGAATCTACAGCGCCAGGAACACCGGCGGCTACGAGTCGGTCTCCGGCACCTCCCCGGCCTGCGCCCTCGCCGCCGGGGTGGTCGCGCTGGCGCTGTCCCGCAACCCGAAGCTCACACCGGGACAGATCCGGGGCATCCTGACCAGGACCGCCCGGCATCCGGCGGGCGGGTACGACCCACTCGTGGGCTTCGGTCAGGTGGACGCGGCCGCCGTGGTCGCGGCGGCCGGCTCTCCCAGGAAGCCCGCGGTCCAGCCCGTTCCGTACAAGGGGAAGAAGTACTTCGGCAACGGCCCCACCGATGCGCAGATGACCCACCCGCCCATCGACACCGGTTATCTGGTCATCGGCGGGGGCGCGGGAGCGGTCGGCCTGCTGTTCCTGTTCGTCGCCTTCCTCTTCTTCCGCCGCCCCAAGGCCTCAGCCCCGCCGCCGGAAGGCCTGCCCCCGCCGCCGTGACACCGAGCCCCGGCGACGGCCGGGGCGAGCCGGGCTCCTTATCGTGAGGTATGGGGGAGATCCTGGTCGGCACGGCGTCGTGGACCGACAAGACGCTGCTGGAGTCGGGGTGGTATCCGCCCGGCGTCACGACGCCGGAGGAACGCCTGCGCCACTACGCGAGCGTGTTCCCGCTGGTGGAGGTCGACTCCACCTACTACGCGCCGCCCGCCGAGGCCACCGTGCGGCTGTGGGCCGAGCGCACGCCCGCGGAGTTCGTCTTCGACGTCAAGGCGTTCTCGCTGCTCACGCGGCATCCGACCCGCCCGGCCGCACTGCCGAAGGACCTGCGTCCGAGCGGCGGCGGCAAGAACCTGTACGCCGGCGACCTCGACCCGAAGGTCGTGGACCAGGTCTGGGAGCGGTTCCTCGGCGCCCTGCTGCCGCTGCGGGAGGCGGGCAAGCTCGGGGCGGTGCTCTTCCAGTTCCCCCGGTGGTTCCCCATCGGCCGGGCGAACAAGCACTACATCCTGGAGTGCAGGCGGCGCTGCGAGCCGCTGCGGATCTCCGTCGAGTTCCGCAACCACACGTGGATGCGCGAGGAGAACCAGGCCGAGACCCTCGACTTCCTCCGCTCGTACGCGATTCCGTACGTGTGCGTGGACATGCCGCAGGGCTATCCGGACTCGATCCCGCCGGTCGTCGCGGCCACGTCCGACCTGGAGGTCGTGCGGTTCCACGGGCACAGCGACAAGTGGACAAGCCACGACATCCACGAGCGCTTCGGCTACCGCTACTCCCTCGACGAGCTGAAACAGTGGGCACCGAGGCTGCGCGAACTCGGCGGCCGGGCGTCCACGACCCACGTGCTGATGAACAACTGCTACCGCGACTACGCGCAGACCAACGCCCGCCAGCTCGCCGGCGTGCTCGCGGGTTTGCCAGACTGCGACGTACGCCCCCGGCCGGACGGCGACCGGACACACGAGGAAGGGACCCGATGACGGACCTGCCCAAGATCGGCGCTCCGGCCACGCGAGCGCTCGCGAACGCCGGCTACACCGACCTGGAGAACCTCGCGCAGGCGACCGAGGCCGAGCTCCTCGCGCTGCACGGCATGGGACCGAAGGCGATGTCCATGCTCCGCCGGGCCCTGGAGGAGCACGGCCTGTCCTTCCGCGATCAGGCCACCGCATAGTAGGAGTCCACCGCCCCCTGGCCGGTGTAATTGGGGCCCGCGAGGCGGCCCGGCGAAGTAGCCGACGAGGTCCACACCGACGATCTCCGCCCGGTCTCCCAGCGCGTGTGCGGCCTCGAACAGCGCGCTCGCCGTGCCGCAGCACAGGTCGAGCCACCGGACGACCCGATCGGCGCCGTGCAGGAGGGCGAGGACGTCGACGCCGAGTTCCCGCCGGTAGGCCGGCAGCCGGCGCTCGCGATTCATGTCGCTGTTGGCCACGACCGGGGACCGCTCCAGAGCGTCGTCGTCCAGGAGCCGAAGATCACGATGGTCCATCCCCGTTTCCTAGCATTCCTGCAGAGTCCGCGGCGTACCAAGCGCGGTGCTGCCGACGCCGTATTTCGCCTAAAGTCACCTGAATGGCAGCAAACCGCACCCGGCTGGCGTGGCTGGACGCCTTACGCGGGATCGCCGCTCCGGCCGTGGCGCTGCACCACTCGGCCTGGACCTTCGTCCCGGCCGTCTGGGCGGAGGTGGACCGCAGGGTCGACGTCGGCACCTGGGGCGTCTTCGTCTTCTTCCTGGTCAGCGGATACATCATCCCGGCCTCGCTGGAACGCCGGGGCGACCTGCGGGCCTTCTGGACCGGCCGGGTCTTCCGGCTCCTCCCGCTGCTGCTCGCCGCGCTCGCCCTCGCGCTGCTCCTCGCGTACGCCGGGGTGTTCGCGATGTCGCCGGGCATCGACCGCCGGCCGCCGCCGCTCGTCGCGCTGGCGAACCTCTCGATGCTGCAGGAGCTCCTCGGCGTCCCCTCAGTGATCAACGTGATGTGGACGCTCTCCTACGAGATGGCGTTCTACCTGATGACGGCGGGGCTGTTCGCCGTACGGCAGGCGCACAGGTCGGCGCCGATCGCCGTGGTCCTGGCGGTCGTGGCAGTGCCGCTCGGCCTGCTCATGCCCGGCGCGACGATCAACGGCGGCGCGGACCTGGTCGCCGCGCTCATGGGTGTCGCGGTGATCCTGGTCATCGTCGTGACCGTGACCGCGAACGGCCGCCTCAGGACGGCCGCCGCGGTGATCGGCGGCCTGCTCGGCCTGGCGCTGGTGATCCTCGGCAGCCGGATCGGGGCGGGGGAGGGCCTGGTCATCGCGGCGACGATGTTCGCCGGGACCGCCGTGTGGCGCGCCGAGCAGGGCACGCTCCGACCTGTCTGGGCCGTCGCCGCCCTGCTCACGGTGCTCGTCTGCGGTGTCCTGGTGGCCGATGAGCCCGCCTGGGCCGCGGCGGTCGTGCTGGCGGCCGGCGTGTTCGCGCTCGCGTTCCGGCTGCGGCACCGGCCGTTCCCCCGGTGGCTCGCCCACCTCGGAGTGATCAGCTTCTCCCTGTATCTGCTGCACCCGCTGCTGTTGCGGGTCGTCCCGAACCTTGCGGTGTTCTTCCTCGTCCTGCTGGTGCTCGGTCACCTGGCGTACCGGCTCGTGGAGGTCCCCGGGCAGCGTCTCGGCCGCCGCCTGAACGCGCACGGAAAAATCAGGTCAACTTCGACCGGCGGCCGTGTGGGCGGCGCGTCCGCGGGGACCAGCGGCTCTGACGCCGGTACGCAGGAGATTCGCAGGAGGGGACGGGTCATGGGTGAAGAGCAGGACCTCCACGACCCGGGCCGCCAGGGCCATGAGGCGGGCGTCGAGGGCGGCTCCAAGATGACCGCCGCGCAGCTTCGCGAGGCGCTGGCCAGGGTGGGCAAGGGCGAGGACACGCAGTCGGCCAAGGCGGAGGCCGAGAGCGACCAGTGACCGTCGCGCGACCACCCCGCGCGCCGCCGGCCGTGTCCTCCGGTCAGCCGGCGTCGGAGAGCGCGTCCAGGCGGGCCATCTCCTCGTCCGTGAGACGCAGCGTGGCGGCGGCGACGTTCTCGGTGAGGTGATCGGGATTGCCGGTGCCCGGGATGGCCAGCACGTGCGGCCCCTGCTGGAGCGTCCAGGCCAGTCGCACCTGCGCGGAGGTCGCGCCGTGCGCGCGGGCCACGGCGAGCACCTCCTGACGGTCCGTGCCGCTCGCCCCCTGGTCGCGGCCCTCGCCGGCGATCGCGAAGAACGGCACGAAGGCGATGCCCTGCTCGCCGCAGGTGCGCAGTTGCCCTCGGCTGCGGGTGGCGCCGACGCCGTACAGGTTCTGCACGCTCACCACCGGCGCGATCGCCTGGGCCTGCGCGAGATGCCCTGGCCGGACGTTGGAGATCCCGAGGTGCCGGATGAGACCGGCCTCGCGCAGCTCGGCGAGCGCCCCGAAGTGCTCGGCGATCGAGTCGAGCCCCGGCTGGCGCAGATAGACCAGGTCGAGGTGGTCGCGGCCGAGCTGGCGCAGGTTCTCCTCGACCTGGCCGCGCAACTGGTCCGGCCGGGCGAACGGCAGCCACTCGCCGGACGGGTCCCGTCCGGGGCCCACCTTGGTCGCGATGACCAGGTCGTCCGGATATGGCGCGAGCGCCCGGTTGATCAGCTCGTTGGCCGAGCGCAGTCGCGAGAAGTAGAACGCCGCCGTGTCGATGTGGTTCACGCCGAGGTCGACGGCGCGCCGCAGCACCGCGATCGACCGTTCGCGGTCGCTCGGCGTGCCGAGGTCGAAGGCGGCGCTTCCTGTCAGGCGCATCGCGCCGAACCCCAGCCGGTTGACCGTGAGGTCGCCGAGCTTCCAGGTCCCCGCCGCCGCTGCGTTGATCGTTTCCTCACTCATCGTTCCAGGATGCCCGTTAAAGGCGCATGCTGTCGGCGAGGGCGTCCATGACGGCGTCGAGCAGGGTGGCACCGCTGTGCCCCATGCCGGCGCACTGCCCCTGAACATCCAGGCTCACCACGCCCTGGAGCTGCGCCCAGGCCATCACGGTGCCGGCCAGGGCGGTCGCCGGATCCCCCTCCGGGGCGAACGCGCGCACCCACTCGGCGACCACCGGGGTCTCCTCCACCCACCGCCGCATCTGCTCCCGCAGCGGTTCGGTCCCCGGGCGGCAGTGTCCTCCGGCGAACACCGGAAGGAAGGGCCCGAGCACGCTCCGGGCCCGCAGCACGCTCTCCGGGGGAGCGTCGTAGCCGGGCGAGGACGTGCCGGCCAGCAACTGGAACAGGTGCGGATTGGCCACCGCCCATCCGTGGAAGGCCCGGGCCAGCGCGTGCAGCCGCTCCCGAGGCGCGCCCTCGCCGGCGGCGGCCCGTACGGCCGCGGCGACCTCGTCGAAGCCCTCCAGGATCAGCTCGGTCAGCAGGTCGTCGCGGCTGCGGAAGTACTTGTACAGCGCCGGGCCCGTGACGCCGAGCTCTTTCGCCACGGCGTTCAGGCTCAGCGCCGCCGCTCCGCCTTCGCCGATCTGCACGAGGGCGATCTGCTTGATCTCCGAACGGACCTGGTCCCGGTAGCGCTGCCGCGGCGTTGACATCCTCTCATTATGGTGAGTGCCTCTCATCGGCGTCTCCGGCTCGTCGCGGCGATCGTCACGCGATGACCGGCCCCCGCGTCGTCGGCCGAAAGTGGCGCCGACGTCGAGGTCACCGCGCCTGCGCGCGGAGGAGGCCCGCACGAAAAGGGCCGGGCTTCCGGGAAATGGGAAGTCCGGCCCTGTGCCGAGCGATGCCGGGTGACCGGCGGTCTTTCGGATGCTCAGGGGGTGTAGATCTCCTGCACCTTGACGATCGCGCCGCGATAGACGGTGATGAGCGCCGGGCGATGCTTGGACTTCATCCGGGAGATCAGCTCACTGCGGGAGCACAGCTTCGACCCGAGGCCGCCGCTCTTCACGGTCACCGTGGTGCCCTTGCACCCGGTGGCGCTGTAGAACACGACGTTCTTCGCCACGGGAGAGGCGTAGGCCGTCACGTCACCCTCGGGCGGGCCCGCGAAGTGCCCCTCCGTGTGGCCGGTCCTGTCCTTCACCCACCTGATCGGCTCGTATTCCGCCACCCCGGACCGGTAATACGTGACCCAGCCCCGCAGGATGCCGTCGTGTCGCGGCGAGATGTGCCTGGTGAAGTCATGGTGGGGGTCGCTCTGGAACGACGTGCCGTACGCCTTGGGCGCGGCGAACTTCGGCATGGCGGCGGCGTCGGCCGGGAGCGCCGCCGCGGAGAGCAACGCGGCGGCCGCGGCGGCGGGAAGAACGACGCGGAGCGAGAGGGTGAGCTTCATGCCTTGTTGGAGTCCGGGCCTCGCGGAGAAGTTCGCGCGATCTGGGCGAATCTCCGCACGCACCCACGCACGGGCCCCACGACGCCCGTGTCTGTCGCCCGGGACGCCGAGCGCGGTGCTCGCCGTTCGCCGGCTCTTGGCATGCGGCGCCACCGGCAGGGCGCCGAGAACGCCTCAGCGGACCTCGGGCTCGTCCCGCCGCGCGGCGTCCGCCGCGGCTCTGAGCCGGGCGTTCTCCGCTTCGAGCGCTCGTAGCCGCTCCTCGGCGTCCGGGGAGACCGGTGCCGTACGGGCCCGGGCGGCCGGGGCGTCGTCCTCGTCGCCGATCCTGCCGGTCTCCCTCTTGAGGATCCGCAGCGACTGCCCGACGGCCTTCGCGGTGTCCGGCAGCTTCTTCGCGCCGAAGAGCAGCACGAGCACCACCAACACGATCATCCAGTGAACAGGGCTGAGCGAACCCATGGCGGGGTTCTCCTCTGGTCGTCGTTTTGCCTGCTCAAAGGCTATGTCATCGACTGCGCGGGTCGGCGCGCGGCCGGTGACCCGCGTCGCCCGCGTCACGCCGGGCAGTGGAGATCGCCCTCGGCATGCAGCGGAGAGGCGAAACGCGAAGGGAGGAAGCGCGGAACCAGCCGCCTGCTGACGCAGCCGGTCCCCCCGTGCGACTCCTGGCCGCTGCTCGACGAGCGGGGCGCCGACGTCGTCAGGCCGTCCGCCGGAACGCCGTGAGACGTCGCCGCAGCTCAGACGATCACCGATGCTGAAAGTTTCGTGAGTATTTCGGAAAAATCTTCGCAAGAGTAGCGGTAATCCTGCCGCGAACAGCACTGTCGTCCCCTCTCATCGGGTGGCGGAGACCCTCTCTGATTTGGGCCTTGCGATGCTGCAACGTTTCATTGATGCTTCGAAAACATTCGTCTCCATTCGGCTTGCGGTTCTCTCCGGACCCATCACAGGGCCGGGACCCCTCGGGAGGAAGGACGCACTGTGTCAAGCACTGTGTTGCAAGATCTCAAGGTCTCGGGAGCAACACCGGCGAGCCCGGTGCAGGCCGGGCCCGCACACGCCGACGACGCCGGTCGGCCCTCCCACGGAGGCGGCCGATGATCGGCGACGTCACTCCCGGCGGCGGGAGCCGCACCCCGGGTGTCCGCCGCGCGCTCGTCATCGGCGCCGTGGCGGCGCTTTCGCTGGGTCTCGCGGTGGTCGAGATCCCCGGTGGCAACGCCGGTGTGGGCGCGCTCGCGCCCTGGACGGCGCAGGCGGCCGCTGCCGCCGCCGGCGTCGAGGACGAGGGCGCCGACTGCGCGGTGTCCGACCTCGGAAGTCTGACGGCCAACTCCAGGCTTCCCGATCCCTTCAAGAAGATCAACGGGCAGCGCATCACCTCCAAGTCGGAGTGGCGGTGCCGCCGTGAAGAGATCAAGAAGCTCGCCGAGCGGTATGTCTACGGTGACAAGCACGGCAAGCCGGCAGGTGTCACCGGGACGGTCTCGCGAACCGGCATCACGGTCAACGTGTCCGACAGCGGCAGGAGCGCGAGCTTCTCGGCGAGCGTGGACCTGCCGAGCGGCACCGGGCCGTTCCCGGCCGTCATCGTCTACGGAGGATTCGGCGCCGACACGGCCACGATCAAGGCGAGCGGCGCCGCCGTCATCAGCTACGACCCCTTCACGGTCGGCAAGGAAGGCACCGCCCGCAACAACAAGCAGGGTGCCTACTACAGCATCTACGGCTCTTCGAGCAGCACCGGACTGCTCGCCGCCTGGGCCTGGGGCGTGAGCCGCATCATCGACGTCATCGAGCAGTCGGGGGGCGGCATCCTCAAGGCGGATGCGACCGGTGTCACGGGCTGCTCCCGGTTCGGGAAGGGTGCCTTCACGGCCGGAGTGTTCGACCAGCGCATCGCGTTGACCATGCCGATCGAGTCGGGCAGCGCAGGCGTTCCGATCCTGCGCGGCGTCGCCCAGGAGTCCGGCGCGCAGCCGCTGAGCAGCGCCTACTCCGAGCAGCCGTGGCTGGGAGACGCGTTCGGCTCCTTCACCGGCAATCCCGCCCAACTGCCGGTGGACACTCACGAGATGGTGGGCATGATCGCCCCGCGCGGGCTGTTCATCATGGAGAACCCGCACGTCGACTGGCTGGGCGCCCAGTCGGGCAGCGTGGCCGCGCTGGCCGGAGCCGAGATCTACAAGGCGCTCGGCGCGGGAGACAACATCAGCTACTGGTCGGACGTGCAGGACGGCACCCACTGCGCCACCCGGTCCGAATGGCGTACTCCGCTGCAGCAGAACATCCAGAAGTTCCTGCTGAAGACGGGCAACGCCTCCGCCGTGTTCCGGGTCTCGTCCAGGAAGTCCGGCAACCTGTCGCAGTGGAGAGACTGGACGACCCCGGTCCTGACCGACTCCAGCCCGTCTCCCAGCCCCAGCCCCAGCCCCAGCCCGAGTTCCTCGCCGCGTCCGCCCGTGAGCCCGAGCCCCTCACCCAGCGGAAGCCCGAGCACCAGCCCGAGCCCGCCGGTGAGCCCGAGCCCCTCGCCGTCCGGCGGGGTGAGCGGAGCGTGCTCGGCGACGGTACGGGTGATCAACTCCTGGTCCGGCGGCTGGCAGGGTGAGGTCACGGTGCGCGCGGGGAACTCCGCCGTCAACGGCTGGACCGTGAACTGGACCTGGCCGGGTTCGCAGACGATCACCCAGATTTGGGGTGGCGTACGGTCGGGCTCCGGCTCGAACGTGACGGTGCGCAACGAGTCGTGGAACGGCTCGGTCGCCGCCAACGGGAGCACGACCTTCGGCTTCCTCGCCGGAGGGTCCTCGGCCACCCCGGCGGCCACCTGCACCAGCCCGTGACCCACGGGTGACCGGACTCCGACGATCGGGGCCCGCGGCCGCCGCGCCGCGGGCCCTCGGCATATGCGCCGGGCGCGATGTCTCATGATCCCGCCGGAGCCGGCCGAGCCCCGCAGCGGGGCGCCGCCTCGGTCAGTGACCGAAAATCATGACGACGCCGACGATGATGAAGTGGACGAGCACCGCGAACACCAGGACGCTGGCGAATATCCACTTGGCGGGTCCGTGCTCGAAGTTCTTGCTCTCCTTCATCGGCGGGCGCTGGGCGACGCGGTCGGCGATGCGCTCTTCGAGACTCTTCCTACGGGCCATGACACTTCCTGTGTTCTCGGCGCTGCTTAGTGCACTAATAGTTAGTGTACTAAGCTTGTAGCATGGCGGTGGAGGTGCACATGAGTGACGTTGGCGACATCGTCGACCCTCTGGCTCTGGAGAACCAGGTCTGCTTCGCCCTGGCGGTCGCCTCGCGGTCGGTCATCGGCCTCTATCGGCCTCTGCTCGAACCGATGGGTCTGACCCACCCGCAGTATCTGGTGATGCTGGCCCTGTGGCAGTACGCGCCGCTGTCGGTCAAGGACCTCAGCCGGCTGCTGCAGTTGGAGCCGGCCACGCTGTCACCGTTGCTCAAGCGCCTGGAGACCGCCGGTCTCGTCGAGCGCCGGCGCGCCAGCGACGACGAGCGTTCCCTGGCGATCGTGCTGACCGGCGAGGGACGCGCGCTGCGTGAGCAGGCCGAGAAGGTGCCCGTCGCGATCGTCGAGCGGCTGGGGATGGAGCTGACCGAGCTGCGGAGCCTGCACCAGGCGTTGACCCGGGTGATCGGCGCGGCCAACGGCGTCCACCTCGCCGCTCAGTGACCGCACCCGCACCCGGGGGTCATCCCTGAGAGATGACCCGCTCTCCTCCCCGATCCGGGCTCGTCAGGAATGCCGGCCATGTCCCGGCCGTACGTCGCCGGGCCCGGGCTGTCGCCCGCCGCGTCAGGCGTTGCCCGCGACGTTCTGGACCGCGCGGGCGAGGCGGGCGAGATCGACGCCTTCGAGGTGGTCGAGAAAGTGCCGGCGCAAACTGGCCAGGTTGCTGGGCCACGCCCGTTCCAGGCGGGCGAGGCCGGCGTCGGTGAGGACGGCGTTCAACCCGCGGGCGTCGGCGTCGCATCTGAGTCGTTCGACCCAGCCCTGCCGCTCCAGGACGGTGACGATGCGGGTCATCCCACTCAGGGAGAGCTCGCAGGCGACCGCGAGCTCGCCCATCCTCATCCGTCGCTGCGGCGCCTCCGACAACCGCATCAGGGTGATCCACTCAATGAGCGGCAACTGTTGTTCGCGCACCATGTCGGCGTCGATCGCGCGGGGCAGCGCGTAGATCAGGCGAGGCAGCGCGCGGATCAACGCCTCCTCGTCGGCGGTCAGCGGCTCCGGCTGCGCCGGTGGCACCGGCGGCACCGGCGGTGGTGTGGTCATAGTCACAGATTACTTGCTTCACGAACGAAGTATCCATACTCTTCCAACGCGACGAATTATGCCCTGACCGGAATTGGAGATTGTCATGACCAGAATCGGGATCATCCTCGGCAGCACCCGCCCCGGACGCAACGGCGAGGCCGTCGCCCGCTGGGTGCACCAGATCGCCACGCAGCGGACCGACGCGGAGTTCGAGCTCGTGGACCTGCTCGACTACAAACTCCCGCACCTCGACGAGACGCTGCCGCCGTCGCTCGGCCAGTACGCGCAGCCGCACACCAGGGCGTGGGCCGACAAGATCGCGTCGTTCGACGGGTTCGTCATGGTGACCCCGGAATACAACCACTCGACGTCGGGCGCACTGAAGAACGCCATCGACTTCCTGTACGGCGAGTGGAACAACAAAGCCGTCGGTTTCGTCAGCTACGGCTCGGTCGGCGGCACCCGTGCGGTGGAACACCTGCGCCTGATCGCCGGCGAGCTCCAGATGGCCGACGTGCGGGCCCAGGTGGCGCTGTCCCTGCTCACCGACTTCAAGGACTACAGCGTGTTCACGCCCAACGAGGGCCATGTCGGGCCGCTCACCACGATGTTGGACCAGGTCGTGGCATGGAGCGTGGCACTCGCACCGTTGCGCGCCCGCTGAAGTCCGCGCGAGACACGGGGATCAGGAGGGGCTCCACGGGAACGCCCGACGGCAAGGTGGTGCCGATCACCGGCACCACCGGGTGCCGCTAGGGAGCGTCTGACACGACCTAGCCCCCCATACAGATCACATAGATGGTGCCGGTCACGCTCTTGCCGTAGAGCCTCCAGCCGACCGCCTTGCCGTTGATGAGGTACGGCGCGTTCGTGATGATGTAGGGCGCGCTCGGGGTGGTGCCGGCGATGAAGCCGCCGCCCGTGGCGACCATGTCGTCCGGGCACATGATGTTGTCTTCGCCGCCGTTGGCCGGAAGGTAGAGGGCCTCCGCTTTGGTGATGACGTTGGCGGAGCCACCCCCGGAGCCCGCGGGGCCCGCAGGTCCGGCCGGCCCCGCGGGACCACGCGCGCCGGTCTCGCCCTTCTCACCCTTCGGGCCCTGGGGACCGGTGAGGCCGCGCGGACCGGTGTCGCCCTTCGCGCCCGCGGCGCCGGCGGGGCCGCGGTCGCCGTCCTTGCCGTCCTTGCCCGGGGTGCCGTCCTTGCCCGGGGCGCCGGGCTCGCCCTTGAGGCCCTGCGGACCGGCCGGGCCGCGCAGGCCCTGCGGACCCCGCAGGCCCTGAGGACCGCGCAGACCGCGCGGGCCCTGCTCCCCGGTGTCACCCTTCGCGCCGGTGCCGCCGATACCCACCGGACCCTGCGGACCGGTCTTGTTCCACGACACCTTCGTCTCGGTCGCCTTACACCTCGTCGTGGCGTTGACCAGGCGCATATACCGCGTGCTCTTGTTCACACACGCGTAGAAGGCGGCGTCGCCCGCCGACGAAGCGGTGGCCGCGCCACCCAGAACCAGGAACGACCCGACCAGGGCGCCGGCCGTCACTAGGCCGATGCTCCGCCCGCCCGGCAACTTGATAGCCACGGACTTCCCTCTCTGAGGCATAAGGGGCAACTGACGCGCAAGAGGCGCGAGTGATACACGTCCGAGCGGAAGCGGCGGTTGTCCTTCCGTAGATCACGTATGCGCATCACCGCTCCATGTCAGCCACCTTGGTCAGGAGCCACGCACCCGAACCCGTTGCGGCGGGGCAATCTCAGGGGCGCGACAGTGCCGGCAAGAGGGGCCCGGCCCGGTCGTGCGGCCGGACCTTCACAGGCGCCGCTCATCCGGACACCCCCTCCTGTGCTCGGGGCAAGGACGGTTACGCCCGGGGCCGGCGGGCCGTGAAGTCGTCCGCGATGGCGTCGAACGTGGACCACCGGACGCCCTCCTGCTTGTTGATGTGCTCGATGAGGCGCTCCAGCATGAGCAGGACCTGCGGGCGGCCCGAGACGTCCGGGTGGATCGTCATGGTGAAGACGGCGTACTCCGACTCGCGGTAGACCCAGTCGAACTGGTCGCGCCACATCTCCTCGATGTCGCGAGGGTTGACGAAGCCGTGGCTGTTCGGGCTGGTCTTGATGAACATCATCGGCGGCAGGTCGTCGAGGTACCAGCTCGCCGGGATCTCGACGAGGTCGGTCTCCTCCCCGCGCACGAGCGGCTTCATCCACTCGCGGGCGTCCCTGCCGTAGTCGATCGTCGACCAGGTGTCGCCCACGCGCACGTAGTACGGCTCGAAGTCGCGGTGCATGAGCGAGTGGTCGTACGTGATGCCGCGTTCGAGCAGCAGCTCGTTGGTGACCGGCGAGAACTCCCACCACGGCGCGACGTACCCCGTGGGACGCCGGCCGGTGCGCGTCTCGATGAGGTCGATGCAGTGGCCGAGGACGGTCGACTCCTGCTCACGGGTCATCGCGATCGGATTCTCGTGGCTGTAGCCGTGCAGGCCGATCTCGTGTCCGGCGGCCACGACCTGCTCGAACTGCTCGGGAAAGGTCTCGATGGAGTGACCCGGCCAGAACCAGGTCGACGGCAGGTCGTACTTCTTCATCAGGGCGTTGAGCCGCGGCACGCCCACCTCGCCCGCGAACAGACCGCGCGAGATGTCGTCCGGGGAGCCCGCACCGCCGTAGGAGCCGAGCCAGCCGCCGACCGCGTCGACGTCGATCCCGAACGCCACGAAGATTTCCTTGGCCACAGCGCGTCCTCTCTTCCTGGTACCGAGGGGCCGGACATGGGCGGCAAGGGTCTGCCGTGTGACTCTGCCGTGTGACTCTGCCTTGGATGACGCCACCCTCGGACAGCGGCGGCGCCGGTGGCAGCCCGCCTGATGAAGCCATGCCCAGTGCCCCGGCCGCGTACGAGGTCCACCCGCCGCCGTTCCCGTACGGCGCCGGCCGGCCCTACGGGGTGGCGGGAAAACCACTCGCTCTCCCCTCACGCACTGCGAGAGCATGGCCACGGCGGGTTGGCGTGCGGGGAGGGCTGATGGCTGCGCTCGGGTCGATCGAGGATGCTGAAAACGGTCCATCCGTGCGCAGGTCGGCGGTTCTGCTGGCGCTGCGCTACTACTGCGGCGAGCTGAGGCGCCAATGGCTGGTCGCGGTGCCCGCGCTGACGTTGCCGGCGCTGGGGAACATCTGCCTGTTCTATCTGGCGCCGCTGGCGGTGGCCGGCCTCGTGGGGCACCTGTCCGGCGGCGGGGACGGCACCGTCGACGCGCTGCTGCCGTACGTGCTCGGCTTCGGCGCGATGCTGCTGGCGGGCGAGGTGCTGTGGCGGGTGGGGCTGCACTTCCTGAACCGCGCCGACGCCCGGGGCATCGAGCGGCTCGGCGTGGTGGGCATGGACGACCTGCTGGCCAAGGACACCGCGTTCTTCCACGACAACTTCGCCGGCTCGCTGACCAAGCGGGTGATCGGCTTCTCCTCCAGGTTCGAGGACTTCGCCGACACGCTCACGTTCTCGATCGTGGCCAAGGTGGTGCCCCTGGCCTTCGCCTCGGTGGTGCTGTGGCGATACCACCCGCTGCTGGTCCTCGTCCTCGTGGGCCTCATCATCGTCACCGGGTTTCTCGTCGCCCCGCTCATCCGCCGCCGCCAGGCGCTGGTGGACCGGCGCGAGGCCGCCAGAGTGCTGGTGTCGGGTCACGTCGCCGACGTGCTGGCCAACATGGACACGGTCCGCGCGTTCGCCGCCGAGGAGCGCGAGGCCGCCGAATATCGGGCGAGGATCGCCGAGCAGCGCAGGTTGTCCCTGCTCTCCTGGGATTACGGCAACCTCAAGGTGGACACCGTCGTCGCCCCGCTGTCGGTGCTCACCAGCTCCGTGGGCCTGCTCCTCGCCGTGGCGCTGCGCGGCGGCCTCGGCGTGGAGGCCATCGTGGTGACGTTCACCTACTACACGAACGCGATCGGCATCATGTTCGAGTTCAACCAGATCTACCGGCGCGTGGAGAGCGTGCTCACCGAGGCGGCCCAGTTCACCGAGCTGCTCCTCGTGCCGCCGACGGTGGTGGATCCGGTCGATCCGCAGCCGCTGCGCCCGGCCGACGCGAGCGTCCGCTTCGAGCGGGTGAGGTTCGGGTACGCCGGCGGCACGCCCCTGTTCGACGGCCTGGACCTCGACATCCCCAGCGGCGCCAAGATCGGGCTGGTCGGCCAGTCCGGCGGCGGCAAGAGCACGCTCACCCGGCTGTTGCTGCGGCTCATGGACGTGAACGGCGGCAGGATCCTGATCGGCGGCCAGGACATCGCCCGGCTGCGTCAGGCCGACCTGCGCAGCCTCATCGCCTACGTCCCTCAGGAACCCGCCATGTTCCACCGGTCCGTGCGCGACAACCTCGCGTTCGCCCGGCCGGGCGCGACCGACGCCGAGATCCTCCGGGCCGCGCGGGCGGCGCACGTCACGGAGTTCGTCGAGTCACTGCCGGACGGGTTCGACACCCTGGTCGGCGAGCGCGGCGTCAAGCTCTCCGGCGGTCAGCGGCAACGCATCGCGCTCGCGCGCGCCATCCTGCGCGACGCCCCCGTCCTGCTGCTGGACGAGGCGACCAGCGCCCTGGACTCGGAGAGCGAGATCCTCGTCCAGGAGGCCCTGTGGCAGTTGATGCAGGACCGGACCGCGCTCGTGGTCGCGCACCGCCTGAGCACCGTCGTCCGGATGGATCGGCTTGTCGTGCTCAACCGGGGACACATCGCGGAGCAAGGCACCCACGGCGAACTGCTCCAGGCCGAAGGCCCCTACGCCCGGCTCTGGCACCACCAGTCCGGAGGCTTCCTCATCGAGGACGACGCCCCGGACGCGGTCCACCGCTGACCGGCCCCCGCTGCTCGCACCCCGGGGGCCGGGCCGGTCACGGGAGCGGCACGGTGGTCGACTCCCGGACGGTCGACTCCCGGACCACGAGCCGGCAGGGATGGGCGTGGCGGCCGGGGGAGGGGGAGCCGTTGATGGCGGCCAGGAGCATCTGCGCCGCCGACCGGCCGAGCCCTTCGAGGTCCAGATCGATACTGGTCAGCGGCGGCTGGCAGGCTTCGGTCATGACGTCCCAGTTGTCGAAGCCGATGAGGGCGACGTCCTGGGGGACCCGGCGGCCGGCGGCTCGCAGTGCGTCGCAGACGCCCCGGGCGATCTGGTCGCTGCCGCAGAAGACGGCGTCGAACTCGGTCCGGCCGGCCAGGAGGATGCCGACGGCTTGACGACCCCACACCTCACTCCATCCGCCGAACAGAGGCGGAGCGACCAGGGACAGCCCGTCCTCGGCGAGCCGCTCCGTGGCCGCGGCCGCGCGTACCCGGGCGGAGTTGTGGTGCTCGGGTCCCGTGATGTGCGCGATCCGGGTGCGCCCGACGGCCAGGAGGTGCTCAACCGCCTTGCGGGCGCCGCCCGCCTCGTCCGGGACCACCGAGCAGTCGCCGGGGTCGGCCGAGCTGATGAAGGCGTAGACCACGGGCACGGGCAGGTTGGCGCCGATGGGCGCCCGCGCCTCGGTGCGCCGGCCGGTCACGATCATGCCGTCGACCCGGCGGCTGAGGAG
Source organism: Microbispora bryophytorum (assembly GCF_006874465.1). Lineage (GTDB taxonomy): Bacteria > Actinomycetota > Actinomycetes > Streptosporangiales > Streptosporangiaceae > Microbispora > Microbispora bryophytorum. The sequence goes on from NZ_VIRL01000019.1 coordinate 158,784, forward strand.
GGTCTTGACGTAGTACTGCTCGCGGATGGGATCGTCGCGCCCGTCACAGAGGAAGACCGACATCTCCCCGGCGCCCAGCGCGTCCTCCGCGCCCATCAGCACGGGGATGCTGAACCGCCCTATCGTGTCCGTCGTGATCATGCCGACCGTGTAGGTGCGGCCCGAGTGCAGGCTCCGGGCGCCCGCGTTCGCCTCGAAGCTGAGCTGCCGGGCCGCCTCCCGCACGCGCATGCGGGTCTCCTCCCGCAGCGATCCGCGTCCGTTGAGCGCCTTGGAGGCCGTGCCCACCGACACCCCGGCCAGCGCCGCGACGTCGGCGATCGTGGCATGACGCTCCAGCTTTCCCACGTTTCCTCCACTTTCCTAGGGGGTTGCCTGAGCACCACTCTATAGGCCGCACGTGCGACTCCGAAGCCCCTGTAACAACGTGGAAACGGGCTATTGACGGTCTGGAAGCCGGTTGGATACCGTGACGGCAATCGTTTTCCTAGTTTCCTACTGCAAGCGATCACGCCCCTGGCTTCTCGCTTCGCAGTCACCAGGGTGGTCCGCTTTGACGGGCTTCCCGCGTCCCTCGCCGTGAGCGGGAAATCGTTCGGCGGCGTGAAGGACGTCCCCTGCTCCACGAAAGATGAGGCATGACTGAGCAGAAGTTGTCTGGCACCTCTGCCGCTCCCGGCGCCCGGGCGATGCAGGTGTCGGCCCCGTTCGAGCTCCGCGGTTCCGCGGGGCCGGTCGCACCGGGGCCCGGGGCGGTCGCCGCGCTGTGGCCGCTGAACCCGGATCAGGCCCGTCTCGACACGGGAGGTCTGCTGGGGCGGTGGCAGCGGCGCAACGCCGAGGACACGCTGCCCCACTGCGTGGACAACCTGCACCACGCCGGCAACATCGGCAACCTCCAAGCCGCCGCGGGCGAGTCGGACGCGGCGTTCGCCGGCATGTGGTTCGCCGACTCCGACGTCCACAAGACGCTGGAGGCCGCGGCCTGGGAGCTGGGCACCTCGTCCGGCGACGATGCGCTGCGGTCGTTCGTGGAGGACACGGTCGCGCTGCTCGCCCGCGCCCAGCAGGCGGACGGCTACCTCAACTCCTACTTCACCCTCGTCGCGCCGGACGATCGGTGGCGCAAGCCGGACTGGAGCCACGAGCTCTACTGCGCGGGCCATCTCTTCCAGGCGGCGGTGGCCGCGGCCCGCACCGGCGTGAGCCCCGCGCTGCTGGCCGTGGCCCGGCGGTTCGCCGACCTGCTAGTGGAGCGGTTCGGCTCGGACGGTGTCGAGGAGGTCTGCGGGCATCCGGAGATCGAGACCGCGCTCGCCGAGCTCTACCGGCTGACCGGCCACCGCCCCTATCTGGACCTGGCGCGCCGGTTCCTCGACCTTCGCGGGCGGGGGCTGCTCGGGCACGGGCGCTTCGGGCCCGCCTACTACCAGGACCACGTGCCCGTGCGGGAGGCCCGCGAGGTCACCGGCCACGCCGTACGCCAGCTCTACCTGCTGGCCGGGATGGTCGACGTGGGCGTGGAGACGGGCGACCACATGCTGCTGGACGCGGCCGAGCGACTGTGGGAGGACGCCGTCCACCGGCGCTCCTACGTGACCGGCGCGCACGGCTCGCGCCACCGCGACGAGGCGTACGGCGACCCGTACGAGCTGCCGCCCGACCGGGCCTACGCCGAGACCTGCGCGGCGATCGCGAGCGTCCAGGCGAACTGGCGGCTGCTGCTGGCCACCGGCCGGGCCCGCTACGCCGACGAAATGGAGCGGGCGCTGTACAACGCTGTCGCGGCCGCCGTGTCGTCCGACGGCAGGCACTTCTTCTACTCCAACCCCCTGCAACTGCGCACGGGACACACCGGCTCGGGTGAGGAGGCGGCGTCGCGCCGGTTGCCCTGGTATTCGTGCGCCTGCTGCCCGCCCAACATCGCCCGGCTGATGGCCTCGCTGCACGGCTACCTGGCCACCGCCCACGACGACGGCCTGCAGATCCACCTGTACGCCGCGGGCAGCGTGAACGCCGAGGTCGCGGGAGGCGCCGTACAGGTGGACATGCGCACCGAATATCCCTGGCAGGGCCGGGTCGAGCTGACCGTGACCTCCGGGACCACCGCCCCCTGGACGCTCGCGCTGCGCGTGCCGGCCTGGTGCGACGCGTACACGGTCCGCATCGACGGCGGCCCGGTGATGGCCCCCGCACGGGACGGCTACATCCGGCTCACCCGGGCCTGGGCGCCGGGCACGACGGTCGTCCTCGACCTGGAGATGCCGGTCAGGCAGGTGACCGCGCATCCGCGCGTGGACGCGGTGCGTGGCTGCGTCGCCCTGGCGCGTGGTCCGCTCGTCTACTGCCTGGAGCAGGCCGACCTGCCGCCCGGCACGCTCCTGGAGGACGTGCGGCTGGACCTCACCGTCCCCGCGGCCGCCGCTCCGGCCACAGCGGATCACCGGGAGGACCTGGCGGACATTCCCGTCGTGATCAATGTGGGCGGGCTGGTGGCCCAGGGCGGCGACTCGCTGTACGCCACCGGGATCAGGCGGGAGCGGCCGGGTGCGCCGCTCGCGCTCACGGCGGTGCCGTACTTCCTGTGGGGGAACCGGAGCGAGGGCCCGATGCGGGTCTGGATCCCGGTCGCCGCCACGGAATGACCTCGCGGGCCGCAGCATGCGGCCCGCGGCGACAGAAGGGACCGCTCGCGGCGCACGCCGCCGAAATCGGGGCGGGCGGTCCCGGCTTCACCTCCTCTCCACCCCCCACCTGAGCACAGAAAGAGCGAGGTAAGTATGCGCAGACCCCGACGCACGACCTTGTTGTCCGCGTTGGCCGGGTCGCTGACGGTGTCCCTGACCGGGGCGCTGACCGGGGCACTCGTCCCACCGGCGCCCGCCGAGGCGGCGGGCGCCACCCTGACGGTGAACGTGGCGCAGCCCTTCCGGCCGGTCACGCACGTCGCGGCCGGCGGCCTGTACGGCCTGGCGGAAAACAGCCGCCCGGCCGACTCCGCGCTGCTGCCGCTGAAGGTCAACTCGCTGACGCAGCCCGCCCCGGGCGTGGGGC
>NZ_VIRL01000001.1 GCF_006874465.1 Microbispora bryophytorum
GGCCTTCACCATGGGCAACGCCTGGCAGTTCTTCATGGGCTACCGCTTCGCCATCTTCAACTACGCCACCCAGTCCCTGGGCGGCGCGGTCACCGTCAACCGCTTCGACCTCACCACCCCCTGAGACGAAAGGACCAGGAAGACTCGCTACTCGACGGCCCGGCGGTAGGTGCACACCTGCACGCCGGTGCCGCCGGTGGTCGCGGAGACGAGTTCGAGCCTGTGCCGCAGGCCGTCGCTCGGGAAGATCGTCTTTCCGCCGCCGAGGATCACCGGCATGACGATCAGCCGGAGCTCGTCGACCAGGCCCTCGTGCAGGAGGGTGCGCACGAGGCTCGGGCTCCCCATGACGACCAGGTCGCCGTCGCCCGCGTCCCGCAGCTCGCGGAGGCGGGCGACGGCCGCGTCGCCGGGGATTCGCGTGGTGTTCCAGGTCAGCTCGTCGTCGCTCAGCGTCTCGGACACCACGTATTTCGGCATCGCGTTCATCCGGTCGGCGAACGGGTCGCCGGCCCGCTCGGGCCATGCGGCGGCCATGTTCTGCCAGGTGCGGCGGCCGTAGAGCAGTCCCTCCGCCTTGCTCACCGTGTCGTAGAAGGCGCCGCCGACGATCTCCGGGTCGAAGAACGGATGCGTCCAGCCGCCGTGGGCGAAGCCGCCGTCGGTGTCCTCCTCGGGACCACCCGGCGCCTGCACGACGCCGTCCACGCTCATGAATTCGATGACCACGATGCGCATCGCGCTCTCCTCCGTGTGTACCCGTCTGTGCCCACCGGTCTGTGTCCACCGGCTCCGTCGTGGTTCCCACGGTAGCTACCGACGAATTTATTTGTCAAGACACCTCTATTTGTCGGCTACTACCTCCAGGACGCGTGAGGCGACCGTCTCGGCGGGCCGGCCGAGCACCCGTTCGAGGTCGTCGGTCCGCTGCTCCAGCTTCCCCGCGCGGATCTGCGCGTTGATCCAGCTCATCGGGCCCGGCCCGGCGTCGGCCACCTCGCGGTAGGGCACGCCGAGCGCCTCGGCCACCTCGGGATAGCTCCACAGTGGCCCGGTGAAGTCGTACGCCCGGCCCAGATGCCCCTCACCGGTCAGCACGTTGGCCGCCGCCTCGGCGAGATCCGACCGGAACGCCGTGTTCAGGCCGCGTCCACCGGTGCTGCTGGTGATCTCACCCTCGACGACCCGCGGGACGAACGCGTCGCTGTAGAAGGGGTGGCGCAGGAACGTGTACGGCAGGCCGCTGCGGAGTATGGCCTGCTCGGTGGCGTGATAGGCCTCCGTCATGCCGGTCGCGCCGGCGCCGGCCCCCAGGAAGCTGGTGAAGACGACCGCGCCGACGCCGGCCTCCTTAGCCGCGGTCACCGCGTTCAGGTGCTGCTCGATCCTGCGGGGGGTGTCGAGCTCAGGAGAGGAGATCAGGAGGAGACGGGCGGCCCCGTCGAACGCCTCGCGCAGACTCGCCGGGTCGTCGTAGTCACCGCGGCGGGCCGGCACACCCTCCGGCGCGCGGCCGAGGTCGCGCACCGCGGCCACCACCTCCGTACGGGTGCGTAAACGGTCGATGACGAGGCGGCCGAGCGCGCCGGAGGCGGCTGAGATCACGATCATGGGCCAAGTAGACTCCCGGCCGTTTCGGCCCTGCCACTGGTTTTCCGGCCACTCGTTCTCGCGGGGGGACGGTAGCGGGCGCGGTAGTCGTCCCAGTCCCAGGTGGCCAGGAAGGCCGCCGCGGCCGTCCGGCCGTTGCGGTAGAGGTGGTGCCTCTGCCCCTCGTCGAGGTCGAAGTCGACCATCCCCACGCCCTCGGTGTCGACCTGAATGGTGCGGGCCCTGACCCAGGGCTGGTCGAGGTACGTCTGGTCGTGGCCGACGATCGCGGTCCCGACCAGGGACGTCAGCAGCCGCAGGGCGGGCAGGTGAGGAGTCCCGACAAGCGGCAGCCTGAGCGTGTCCTCCCCGAACGCGGGGAGCAGTTTGACCCCGAACGTGGGCCAGCGCGGCTGCCGCCCGTCGGGCCGGTCGAGCGTGTCGATGGGGAAGTTGGACAGCACGCCGCCGTCCACCAGCGTCGACACCAGCCCGGTGCCGGGATTGGCGATCGTGACGGGCTCGAAGAAGAAGGGGATCGACATCGAGGCGCGGACCGCGTCGGCCACCCGCTGCCTGCCCGGCTCCGCCACGCCGTAGACGCTCCGGTAGTCCCACGGCAGGCGCACCAGCCGGCCCAGGGTGACGTCCGTGGCCGTCACCACCAGGCTGTAGCGCTGGTCCTCGCCCATCCAGGGCGCCGGGTCGTCGAGGGCCAGGTCGTCGAACGTCTCGACACCCAGGCCGGCCAACTCGTTGCCCAGCCACTCCCGCAGGTAGTCGCCCTCGAACACGCCCTGTTCGAACAGCAGGGACAGCAGCGAGAACCCCCTGCCGACCAGCGGGACGCGCTCCGCGGCGGACGCGTCCCTGAACCTGCGGTAGTCGACGTCGAACAGGAGCTCGCGCATGCGCTCCGGCGGCATTCCGGCCGCGGCCAGCGCTCCCACCACCGCCCCCGCGGAGGTCCCGGCGACACGAGTGCCGGCGGCCCGTCCGAACCGGTATCCGGCGGTGTGCAGTTCGTGCAGCGCGCCGACCAGGCCCACGCCCTTGACGCCGCCGCCCTCCAGCACCAGATCGGCCCGCTTGTCCATCCCGGCCATCGGCACCAGCCCTTCTTCCGACCGCCCTCACGTGGATCTACCGCGTTCGGACGGCTCGGGCCTCGGCGCCGCGCCAATACGACCGAACCCTCATTCCCCCTTGTCCTGGGGATACCAGCGCAGTTCGATGACGTTGCCGTCGGGGTCCTTCAGGTAGACCGAAGTGGCGACGCCGCGCGCCCCGAACCGGGGGCCGGGTCCGTCGATGACGGTGAGAGCGCCGGAGTCGACGACCTCCTGCCAGTCCAGCGGCTCGACGACCAGGCAGAAGTGGTCGACGTTCGGCTCGCCGCGGTCGCCGCGCAGCAGATCGATGATCGTGTCCGGAGACACCCGCACCGAGGGGAACGGCGCCTTTCCCGCTCGCCACTCGTCCACCCGCACCGGCTCAAGGCCGAGGACGTCGCAGTAGAACGCCAGCGACCGCTCGACGTCCTCCACGGTCAGCACCAGATGATCGAAACCCTTGACGCGCATGTTCGTTGTGCTCATGAGTCCAACGATGCTCGTCGCGACGGCCGGTACCAAGTCCCGATCACGCTCGCATGCTCGAACGGGACGAGATCGAGATCTTCCCGACGTCGGCGGCCCCGCTACACCGTCGCCTTCTGCACCGTCGCCTTCTGCACCGTCACCTTCCTGCACCGCACCTTTTGCATCGTCATTTTCGGCATGGCCTCTTCTGTAACAGGTTGCGGTTGCGATAGAAGATCACTCGTACTATTTCTCCTCCTTTCGAGGTACATGTGAGAAAGACCCTGCGAGCGACTGCGGCCCCCGTGTTCGCCGCCGCCTTCGTCCTGGCCGCCCTGTCCGCTCCCGCGAACGCCGACACCACCCCCGGCACGACCGAGAGCGACGCCGATATCGCCGCCGAGTGGCAGACCGCCTGGGACACCTACCACTTCACCGACACCACCCCGCCCGCGCCCGACTCGGGCCGGAGCCGGGTCACGAACAGCATCTCGGTCGACATCGACTCGCCGATGCCGCTGACCTTCTACAAGTACTCGGACTTCAACAACCACCTCGGTAAGAACCCGTTCCTGAAGCGGGTCGTCACGCACAAGGAGTGGCGCGAGGCCCCCGCGACCTACCGCAACCTCACGGCGATCGAGGAGATCCCGTACGAGGGCACGATCGTGGTCAGCAAGACCCACGCCCAGCAGCGCCTCCACCCGGACGGGTTCTACTACGAGACCGACAGTTGGTCGCAGCCCAACGTGGTAACGCACCAGAAGATCGACTTCTCGCCACTGCCCGGCGGGAAGACCCGGGTCACGGAGAACCTCACCTTCGAAGCGGACTCTTCGCTGATCGACTTCGTCGCCGCGAACGGCACCGCCTCGCACCAGCAGTTGCAGGAGGCCCTCAAAGACGCGATCGAGAGCGGCGAGCTCTGATCCTCGGGCCAACATGGGAAAGGCGGGCGTCTTCCGTGCGGGAGACGCCCGTCTCCTGTCAGTGCCCGATGCCTTCGCCCCTGCTCTCGTTGGACTCCAGGGTCTGGTTGATCGAGCAGTTCTTGATCCCGCCTCTGCAGTTGCCGCTCAGGGAGTCGGTGAAGACGCTGACGCTCGACACCTGCTGGACGCCGGCGAAGTCGACGGCGCTGTTGCCCGCGGGGGCGTTCACGTTGCGCTTGCCCGTATTGAGCTGGTAGGGGGGGCTGCTGATCGTCGGCGCGTTGGCGGTGTTCACGCCGGCCGTGCGCTGCGTACCACCGCCGCCGCCGTCACCCAACCCGCCACCGAAACCGGCGAGACGGGCGCCGCCGTGACCGTGGCCCTTGCCCTTCTTCCCTTTGCCTTTCTTGCCCTGGCCCTTCTTGCCCTGGCCGCCATGACCACCCTGTCCACTCTTGCCGCCGTGGCCATGCGGGCCGTGACCGGCGGCCGGGACCGGCGCGGCCAGCGCCTGCGGCACCACGGCGACGCTCGGCATCACGATGAGGAGCGCGGCGACGGCCATGCGCCGAGCGGACATGGACACGACGCGGGTTCTTTCTGCCCTGATGTCGCCCATCCGATCCACACCTGCCTTTGCATTGGCACACAAGCGACGCATCCGGCTCATACCCCTCACTTCGCCTCCCTTCTCCCGGGGTGTGATGTGCTGTGCGGTTGCTGATGCCTTCTTTGCGCTGAGCGCCCCGGGCGACCAGGGCGCCCTGGGCACCGCGGTCAGCGCGTGTCCGTGTCGCCAGCGGCCCGCTAAATCCGTAGCCGGTTGATGCGGGTCTGCTGGTAGGTGAAGGTCCAGCGGTCGGTGCCGGTCTTGTGCCGGGTGTAGCGGTCGGGGTGCTGGTAGCGGTCGCGGTTGTGGAACTGGCAGGCCGGGCCGAGGAGTTTCAGGTCGGTCAGGCCGCCGGTGCTCCAGTTGTCGGCGTGGTCGATCTGGCACATGATGGCGGGCAGCGGACAGCCGTCAATCCAGCAGGTGGCGTAGCGGGCGTAAACGGCCCGCCGCTGGGCGGGCGTGGCCAGGCGAACCTTGCGGCCCATGTCCAGCACCTGCCCCTCGGCATCCATCACCAACCGCACCAGCGCGCTTGTGCGGGCCAGGCGATGCACACTGGAAACCGGCAGCATCTGCCCGATCGCCAGCAACAACCCCGGCGCGGTGCCCAGCAAAGCCCCCGGCACCGCCCCCAGCGCTGCCCTCGCCCCCGGCTCGCCCGGCGCTGCCCCCGGCAGCGTCCCTGACGCTGTCCCCGTTGGCCTCCCCGGCGGCCTCCCCGGCGCTGCTCCCAGTGGCTTGCCCGGCGGCGTCCCCGGCCCAGGCTCGCTCGACGGTGTCCCGGGCTCTGGCTCCGATGGCCTCCCCGGCGGTGTCCCCGGCTCCGGTCTCGGCGCTCTCGGTGCCGCGCCTCGCGCCGTCCCTGCTCCCGACTGCTCATGGTGCACGTCGCCGTGGCCTTCGGGCGTGCCCTGCGCATGCCGGCAGTCCCCCGCAGGCTGGTGCCCGGCGTGGGTGTGATGCGCGGCGGCGTCCTCGGGAGGAGGATCCGGCCATTGCGCCGCGCAGGAATGCGCTCCGCTCGGAGGCACCGCGTGTGGAGGTGCTGCTTGTGGAGATGCTGCGTGTGGAGGCGCGCTACCGCCGTAGGCAGGCCATGCTGGTGCACACTCGGGGTCTGTTCCAGCGTGGGCCGCGGCATGGTCGCGGTCTGCGCCCCTGGGCGGTGCAGTGTCGTCGCCCTCGGCAGAGGCAAGGTCAAGGTCGGTGCTCCCGGCGGCGGCGTCCGCGGCTGCCCCGGCATCGGCATCGGCTGCCGGAGCGGCTGCTGTCTCGGCTTCGGCGCTGCCGGGCTGACGCGGCCGGTAGGGGCCCTCACCCTGAGCAGGTGCGGCAGCACCGGTCATGCCCACATCGCCGGGGTCCGCGTCGCCGAGGCTGTCGGCCTCATCGTCGCCGAGGTTGCCGGGGGCCTCGTCGGTGGGGATGGCGTCTTCGACGTCGCCGTCTTCCATAGGGCACGGCCCGGCAACGCTACCGCGGTCGCCGAACGCGCCGGTGTCCTCACTGTCGCCATCCTCGGCACTGTCCGCACCCTCGGCATCCTGAGCGTCCTGGCCGTCGCCGGCACCTTCGCCACCCTGCGCGCCCTCGGTGCCCTCACCGTTCTCGGCGTTCTCGCCGTCCTGGCCGTCCCGGCCGCCCTCGGCGCTGTCCGCACCCTGGGCGTTCTCGCCGTCCTGGGCGTCTTCTGAGTGGTCGGGGGCGGGGTCTTCGGGGTGGTCGGGGTGGTCGGGTTCGGGGTCGGTGGGGAGGGATTCGGCGTTGACCAGTACCAGAAGCTCAGCGACGATCTTCTGCTCCATCAACGCGATGAACGCATCCGCCTGGCGAACCCGCAGCGGCCGATCATCGCCCTCCGCACGCGGCTTGGCATAAGCATCCAACAGCGCCCGCAACCGCGCCGCCGCCTCACGCGGCAGATAGAACTCCCCCTCCAAGCCCCCACCCGCAGTGGGGCGGACCCGCAAAAACCGCCGCCCGTAATCGGCCCGCTCGTCCCGCTCCTCACCATCAGGGTCCAACACCGCCCGCAGATACCGCCCCGCCTTGGCCACCTCCGCCGGCCCCGCCTTACCCGCCAACTCCAGCAAAATCGGCTCAGCCAGCCCCGCATGCTCATCACTCAACCGCGCGGTGGCCGTACAGATCGCCTCCACCACCCCCGCCGACAACACCCCCGCGGCGAACTTCTCCCGCACCCTCGGCAGACGCGCCAACTCCACCGCCAAAGTCAGCAGACGACCCGCCCCCGCCACGCTCATCCCGGCGGCGGTGCGCAACCAACTACGGGTCGAGGCATGCCCATGCTGCCTGGCCTGCCCCGCCCCATGCACCCGCCCCACCCGATCCGCCAACGCGCACGTGATCCGATCCCGCGCGAACAACAAATCCTCAGCCTCAGCAAGACAGACATCCGCATCGCCCGGCAACGCCGCCAACGCCAACGCCTGCGCCGACTCACGCAACGAACCCACGAGCACCCACGACGACCGGCCCTTGCCCTGACCGGGACCGGCCTGACCACCACCGGCGCTCCCGGCATCGGCACCGGCACCACCAGCACTCCCGCCACCGCCCGCACCACGGGCGCTCCCGGCACCGGCACCGACACCACCAGCGCTGTCGGCGCTCGCGGCACCGGACGCGTCGTCGTCGACGCCCTCACCGTCCGTGAGCCCGCTGCCGGTGCTGCTGTTGGTGCTGGTGCTGCTGTCGGCCTTGGTGCGGCTCGCGTGCCGCGTCGGCTGGGGATCGGCGATCGGAAAGTGCTCACGAGCGGCCGAGCCATCCGCGGACCACAACCGGGAACCGGAGGTCAACCGGTCCCACCAGTCTCCAGAGTCATTCGAACGATGGGAGTGCTCAGGATCGATATCGAACATATCCATTGCACCTCCCAACGAGATTCGAAATTCTGTTTCAATTTTCTCCCACCAACATCACACAGAGCAACCTTGCGAGGCGATTTGTTGGAGCTACAGGCTTACGGAGCCGCGGACAGGAGATCGAGCAGAGTGTGCAACACCCGGGAGAGCCCGACCGCGACGAGAACGGGGATCACCAGGCTGAGACAGAGAGCCAGCACGCAGCCGCCACCTCCGCCCATCCGATTGCGAACCGGATTCTGTGGCTCCAGTCCGCGCCACAGCGGCCGGGGTTCGAGGAGAAGGAACAGCATCGCGCCCACCTCGCCCACGGTGAACAGCCAGAACCAGGCCCATCTGTTTCCCAGCCTGGGCCCGTCCGTACCCATCATGATGAGGAGCGCGACGATCCAGGCCCCGCCGACGAGCCAGGTCGCGCCATGGAACGGCAGGCGGAACGGCACGCGGAACGGCCAGTCCGGGAAGAGCCCTTGGCGCGGGTGGGCGAGCGTGGCCTCCGGGCGGGGAACGGCGGTGTTCAAGTCGCGCAGGAGTGCGCCGGCGGTGTAGGCGCCGTTCGCAGAGCGATCGGCGTGATACCAGAACAGAGGGCCCGTCGACCACCGCAGATCCACCGGGGTGCCGTGGTAGATGACGTACGTGACCTGCCCGGTCCGGAGCGCGGTGTGGAAGTCGGCGAGGGTGCGCTCGCGCGGGGTCATGCTGAGCGCGGTCACCAGAGCGCCCCACAGCAGCACGACGAGCAACGCCACACGCCCCCATAACCCTGCGATTCGGTACGCAAGTCGCATGACGCGATCCTCTGTCAGCGGGTGCGTGACGGCACCCCTCTTCCTGAAACGGCTATAGCCGCTCCTGGCGGGGCAGCACCACCTCGCGGGCCAGGAGGAGCAGGGCCGCCGCCAGCGGAATGCCGAGCAGGGCGCCCACGATGCCGAGCAGCGCCCCGCCGAGCAGGGCTCCCACGATGGTCGCCACGGGCGGCACGTCGACCGACGACTTGAACACCTTTGGGGAGATCAAGTAGTTCTCGACCTGCTGGTAGACGACGAAGAAGACCACGCAGGCGATGCCGACCTGCACCGAGGAGAGGAAGCCCACCCCCGAGGCCACGACAGCGCCGATGACCGCGCCGACCAGGGGAATCAGGTCGGTGACCGCGACGAAGATCGCCAGCGCGAGCGCGTACGGCACCTTCAGCATGGCCAAGAACAGGAAGGTCACCACGCCGGCGATCAGCGAGATGATCAGGTTGCCCGCGACGTAGCCGCCGATCTGGTTAATGATCTCGTCCCCGAGCAGGCGGACCCGCGTACGGCGGGAGCGGGGCACGAACCGGTAGGCCGTCTCCTTCATGGAGTTGAGCGACCCGAGGAAGTAGAGCGTGAGCACGAGCACCGTGAAGCCGCTGAACAGCGCGCTGATCACTATGCTCGCCACACCGAGGAGCCCGCCGAACATCTGCGTGGCCAGCCCGCCGCCCGCGACGTATTGCTGGATCTTGTCGAGGATCTGGTAGCGCTCGTCCACCGAGCGGATCATCGGGTGGTTCTGGAGCTGCTGCACGTAGTCGGGCAGTTCCCGGGCGAACCCGGTGGTCTGCTCGGTCAGCGGCGGCACGACCGCGAGCCCGAAGACCACGAAGCACGCGATGACCGACCCGAACACGATCGTGATCGCGAGACGGCGGGACAGGTTGCGCCGCTGCAGCGCCTCGACCGCGGGGTTCAGGCCGATGGCCAGGAACAGCGAGACCACGATCAGCACGATCGCCGAGACGGCGCCGGAGATCGCCTGCACCAGGAGCCATGCGGTGAGCACGCCCAGGGCGCCGGTCAGGCCGAACATGAACGGGTTGCTGCGCAGCGGACGTCCCGGCAGGCCGAACGGCCGGTCGGAGGCCGTCACACCGTCGGCGCCGTGACCGATGGGATCAATGGGATCGATGGGATCGACGTGATCGACGCCCGGTCGGCTCACGCCGTCCGAAGATCGGCCGGGGGCCGGGGTCGCCTCCCCCTGGCCGGGGAGTGAGGGGAACACGCTGGAGATGCCGCTGCCTGGGGATAGACCGCTGTCGGACACGCCCCCACTGCTGCCCCATCAAGGTCACTTGACACGGACCTATCCGGACGAGTCGCCCTTTTGTTCCCAATTGGTGAGAGCCGCGACCTCCAGAAGGATCCCCTTCCGGTCCTGCGCCGGCGCTCTCATGGCCGGTGCGCCGATCGGGCGGCCCGCAGCAGCGCGGCGCCGGCGAAATAGACGGCGAAGTAGACGGCGAAGTGGACGGGGAGCATCGGCGCGGGCAGGCCCTGCGCGCCGGTGAGCGCCGCGCCGAGCAGGCCCGCGACGACCAGGCCGGTCCCCGCCAGGGTCACGGCCACCGTCCTGGCCCCCGTTCCCGCCCCCGACCTCCCGGCCTCCGGCGCCGGGCAGGGGCCTCCGCGCCGCTCCACGAAGGCGAACAGGACGACGAGGACCGCGAGGGTCGCCGTCAGGAACGCGAGCCAGGGCACGCGCAGGAGCAGCCAGGCGGCCGACCCGGGAGGCGGCTGCGGCAGCAGGCCGGTCATGTAGAGGGCGGGCACGGCGATCACGACCGCGGTCATGTGCCAGAGGAACACCGTCATGATCACGGAGTTGGCGGCGACGACGGCGGTCCACGGGCGCGTACGGCGCAGCATGCGCCCGCCGCGCTCGTGCAGGAGCAGGGCGATCCCCGTCTGCGTGACCGCCAGGGCGAGCAGCGCGAGCGTCGGCGGCGAGGTGTTCTGCAGGCGGCCGCCGGGATCGGTCACCATGCTCACCGGGTAGGGCCCAGGAACGGTGAGCAGCACGAGGGCCGTCAGGCCGCCCGCGATCATGGGCACGGCCACACGGGGACAGGCGGGCAGGGCCCCCTCCCGCCAGGCGATGCCGAGCTGGTAGACCGCCGCCCAGGCCAGCAGGTAGTTGGCCGTGCCTAGCACGGCCGGGCCGCCGAGCAGCCGCGCCGCGTCGCCGAACGCCACCGCCACCGCGAGCGCGGCGGGCACCGCGAGGCCCGCCCTGCGGTGCAGCGCGAGCAGGATCGGGGTGAGCAGGACGACCGTGACGTACGCGATGAGGAACCACAACGGCAGGCAGGCGAGCCAGACTCCCATGCCCACGACGGCGGGGTCGACCCCCAGGAGGAGCGTGAGCAGGGCCGCGCCGCCCAGCGCGAGCAGGAACGCCGTCGTCGGGCGGATCAGGCGGTCGGTGCGGCACAGGAACCAGCCGATCGCGTCGCCGCCCCGCCGCCGGTAGGAGCCGAGCGACGCGGCTCCCGCGAAGCCGCCCACCAGGAAGAAGACCGGCATGACCTGGAACAGCCAGGTGAGCGGCCTGGCCCAGGAGACGAACGCGAGGATCGTGTCGCCGCCGACCCGCTCGCCGTACGTCACCACGACGGCCAGCCAGTGCCCGAGGACCACCAGCGCGATGGCGACGGCGCGGAGCAGGTCGATGTGACGGTCGCGGCCGGGCGGCGTGCGCTCCGCCGTACGCCGCAGTGGGGTGAACATCTAGTCGCTCTGATGCTGCGGCTCGCTGATCTCCTTGACCACCGGCGTGAGCAGGTCGGCGGTGAGCTGGTGCATCTGGAGGAGCAGGTCGTCGATCGTCAGCATGCCGACCACGCCTCCCTCGGCGTCCACCGGGAGCCTGCGGAAGGAGTGGCGGCGGAACGTGTCGAAGGCCACCTCGACCTCGTCCTCCGCCTGCACCACCACCGGGTGCTCCGACATCACCTGGCCGACCGGTGTGTCGCCGGTCCTGTCCTGGGCGAGCACGCGTACGGCGAGGTCGCGGTCGGTCACGATGCCGGCGACGCCCCGCCCCTCCGACACCACGACGCAGCCGACGCCCGAGTAGTCCATGTGCCGCGCGACGTCCCGCACCGGCGTGATCGGCGGGACCACGACCACCGGCGTGGACATGACATCTTTGATCTTCACGGTCGGCTCTCCCCCTCGCACGGAAGCCCGCCCCACTTGTGACCTAATGCCCTATTTATCCGCCTAAGTTCGAATAAACATGGAGATGGAGGTGGTCCCATGGTCACGCGGAGCATCATCGAGGCCGGCGAACGGGCGAAGCCCTCCGGATTGCTCAGGCCGTAACCATGAAGGCGTCGGTCGGCGACCACCTGATCGTCGAGAGCATCCACGGGGGCAGGGCGGGCCGCATCGGGATCGTGGTCGCGCTCTACCACACCGACGGCTCGCCCCCCTATCTCGTGCGATGGCTCGACGAGGAGCGGGAGACGCCGTGCTTCTACCCCGGGCCCGACGCCCGGATCGAGCACTACTGGGAGCGGTCGCCCGAGAGCCCCTGACCACCGGCGAGCCGCAGACATTCGACCACGTCCTCGTCGCTCGCCTGGGTGAAGTCGTCGTACCACGAGCCGATCGCGTAGAAGTGGTCGGGCGTGTCCAGGCAGACGACCTCGTCGGCGTCCCTGCGCAGGCTCGCGATCGTCTCGGGGGCGCCGACCGGCACCGCGAGCACCACCCTGGAGGCCCCGTGCGCGCGCGCCACCTGGCAGGCGGCGCGGGCCGTCCCGCCCGTCGCGATCCCGTCGTCCACCACGATCACCGTCCGGCCGGCCAGGTCCACCGGCTCGCGACCGGCCCGGAAGCGGCGGGCCCTGCGCTCCAGCTCGGCCCGCTCGCGGCGCTCCACCTCGGCCATCTCGCTGCGGGTGATGTTGGCGAGCCGTACGACGTCGGGGTTCACCACCCGCACCCCGCCCTCGCCGATGGCGCCGAAGCCCAGCTCCGGCTGGTACGGCACGCCGAGCTTGCGTACGACGATCACGTCCAGGGGGGCGCCGAGGGCCCTGGCCACCTGGAACGCCACCGGCACGCCCCCTCGGGGCAGCCCGAGGACGACCACGTCCCCCGTTCCCCGGAGTCCGCGCAAGCGCTCGCCCAGGCGCAGGCCCGCGTCACGACGATCGACGAACACGGCGGTCACCCCCGCCTTCCACCTCTGTTTTCACCGTCTCCCTCCACCGCCGTCCGCGGTAGGGCCGAAGGGCCCGGGCGCCGACGGGCGGCCTGATCCAGCCGAAAGAGGGCGAAGGCCCATAGACTGTTCGCCGTGACCTCGACCGACCGGGCCCTCGATGGGGATCTTCCGCGTCAGAGGCTGACCGTGGCCGAGATCGCCCACCTGGCGGGGGTGTCCGCGCCGACCGTGTCGCGGGTGCTCAACGGGCATGCGGGAGTCGCCCTGACCACGCGGCAGCGGGTGGAGGCGGTGCTGCGGGAGCACGGATACCGGCGCCGCGACAGCGAGCCCGCCGCGATCATCGAGCTCGTCTTCCACGCTCTGGAGAGCCTGTGGGCACTGGAGATCATCCAGGGGGTCGAGCAGGTCGCCAGGGAGCATGAGCTGGCCGTGGTGCTGACCGAGATGCAGGGCCGGCTCACCCCGGGCAGGGCCTGGACCGAGCAGGTGCTCGCCCGCCGCCCCACCGGCGTCGTCGCGGTCTTCTCCGAGCTCACCGTGCAGCAGCAGTCGCAGCTCGCCACCCGCTCGATTCCCCTCGTCGTGCTCGACCCGACCGGCGAGCCGCTGCATGAGACCCCGTCGGTCGGCGCCACCAACTGGAGCGGCGGGATGGCCGCGACCCGCCACCTGCTCGACCTCGGCCACCGCCGCATCGCGATGCTGAGCGGGCCGACGCAGTGGCCGTGCTGCCGGGCCCGGCTCGACGGCTACCGCGCCGCGATGGACGCGGCGGACGTGCCCGTGGACCCCGATCTCGTGCGCGTCAGCACCCTGTACATGGAGGGCGGCCTGCGTGACGGGACCGAACTGCTGCGCCTGCCCGATCCCCCGACCGCCGTCTTCGCCGCCAACGACCTGCAGGCGCTCGGCGTGTACGAGGCCGCGAGGCGGGCCGGGCTGCGCATCCCCGAGGACCTGAGCGTCGTCGGGTTCGACGACCTGTCGTTCACCCAGTGGGCCGGGCCGCCCATGACGACCGTACGGCAGCCGCTCGTGCAGATGGGGGCCGCCGCCGCGCGGATGGTCGCGGCCCTCGCGGAGGGCGAGCCGCTCGAACAGCACCGGGTCGAGCTCGCGACCACCCTCGTCGTACGGGAGAGCACCGCACCGCCGCACCGATAACCGGCACAGCAATAACCGGCCCAGCAATAACAGTACTTTTGGCCGGTTCTGTCCGGGCGACCGATCTCGTAGCCTCGCTGCTGTGCGGGTAAGGGGATGGGCGGCCGACGTCGGGCTCGGCGCCGTTTTCGCCGTGGTGCTGGTCTTCTGGGCTTCCCGGATCGCCGGCAGCTGGGGCGGCGGCTACTGGAGGTTCGACTTCGCCGCGGGCGCGGTGGTGTGCCTGATCGCCCTGGCGCGCCGGTTCGACCCGGCGCGGGCGGCCGCGGCCGGTCTGGCGGTCGCGGCGACCGCCGTCCTGGCCGCCAGGTTCGCCGATCTGCCCAGCGAACCCGGACCCGGGATGGCCCTCGGCCTGGCGGTGCTGGTCGGCGCGGCGGTCAGGGCGCTGCCGGCCCTCACGGCCTGCGGCGTGGCGGCCGGCGGGCTGGCCGTGGCCGTGGCCGTCGGCAGCCTGCTGACGGCGCACACGCTCGCCGCCGCGATGCCCTTGGTCACCGCGATGAACGTCCTGGCCTGGGCCGTCGCCGTCGTGGCCGGGCTGTGCCCGCGGCTGCTCGACGCCCGAAGGCGGGCCGTCGCCGACGAGGTGCGCCGCGCGGAACGGCTGAGGCTCGCCCGCGAGTTGCACGACGTCGTCGCCCACCACGTCACCGGCATCGTAGTGCAGGCCCAGGCCGCCCGCCTGATCGCACGGAAGAGCCCGGAGAAGGCGGGCGACGCCCTGGCCGAGATCGAGGCCGCCGGGTCCGGCGCACTGGCCGCGATGCGCCGCGTCGTCGGCCTGCTGCGCGACCCGGACGAGCCCGCCGCCCCCGCGCCCGGCGGGCTGGACGAGCTGGTCGGGCGCTTCGAGGCGGGCGGCCGTGCGGTGCGCCTGCGGCTGCCGGGCGAGGAGGAGACGGCGACGTGGCCGCCCGAGGTGGCCGGCACGGTCTACAGGATCGTGCAGGAGTCGCTGACCAACGTCTCCCGCCATGCCCCACACGCCCGCTCGGTCACGGTCAGCGTGGAGCGCGACCGTGAGACGCTCACCGTCGAGGTCGCCGACGACTCTCCCCGGAGCCCCTCGCGGCACCACCAGCGCGGCGGGTACGGCCTGATCGGGATGCGCGAGCGGGTCGAGGCACTCGGCGGCACGCTGCGCGCCGGGGCGCGCCCCGGATCCGGCTGGTCGGTGCTCGCCACCCTGCCCGTGCCCCGGTCGCAGGCGCTGCCGGAGCGGGCACGCCGATGACGATCAGGGTGTTGGTGGCCGACGACCAGGCGATGGTCCGCGGCGGCCTGCGGCTGATCCTGGAGGACCAGCCCGACATCGCGGTGGTCGCCGAGGCGGCCGACGGCGCCGAGGCCGTGGAGGCGGCCCGGCGGCTGCGGCCCGACGTGAGCCTGGTGGACGTGCGCATGCCCCGGCTCGACGGCATCGAGGTCACCCGTGCCCTGGCCGGGCCGGGCGTCCCCGACCCGCTGCGGGTGGTCGTGGTCACCACGTTCGACCTGGACGAGTACGTCTACGGCGCGTTGCGGGCGGGTGCGACCGGCTTCGTGCTCAAGGACTGCGGCCCCGCCCTGCTCGTGGAGGCCGTACGGGCCGCCCACCAGGGTGACGCCCTGGTCTCCCCGTCGGTCACCCTGCGGCTGCTGCGCCATCTGACGGCTCAGCTGCCGGCTCAGCTGTCGGCTCAGCTGCCGGCCGCCGGCGGGGCGGACCATCCCCTCTCCAACCGGGAGGTGGAGGTCGTCCGGGCCGTCGCCCGGGGCCGTACGAACCAGGAGATCGCGGCCGAGCTGTTCATCTCGCTGAGCACGGTCAAGAGCCATGTGGCCGGCATCCAGGCCAAGCTCGGCCTGCGCAACCGGGTCGAGATCGCGGCCTGGGCCTGGGAGAACCGCATCACGCAACCCTAATCCTCCCTTTTTGTCGTGTTTTGTCCGGTTTTGCCTGGGCAGAAGGCAGGCAGCCGAACACAAGGAGGGTGGCAGCATGGCCGTCAGCGGCATCATCTCCGCCATAATCATCGGACTCATCATCGGCGCTCTCGGCCGGCTGGTCGTGCCGGGGCGTCAGGCCATCCCTATCTGGCTGACCGTGGTCATCGGTATCATCGCCGCCCTCATCGGCTCGGCGATCGCCCGTGGCCTGGGAGTCGCCACGACTCCCGGGATCGACTGGATCGAACTGATCATCCAGGTGGTCCTCGCCGCCGCCGGTGTCGTGGCCGCGGTGGCGCTGTACCGCCGCAGAAGCGTCGGGTAGGTCCTGGCTCCGCCGATGGCCCCGGCGCGGACCGGGGCCATCGCATGTCATGGTCTGTCGCGGTCTGTCGCGGTCTGTCGCGGTCTTTGCGAAATCACCGACATCTATTGATTCTCCCCGTCACGCCTCGGCGTACGGTCATTAACCAGGGGCTTTCCCCAAGCAGGCACGGTCCGTTGAAAGGGGCTGAACTTGGACGGTGATTCCGAGCCGCGCCGCAGGCCGTACGGGCCGCGGGAGCCGGGCCGGTGACCGCGCCGATGGAGGCGGCCCGCCGCGTCGCGGACGCCGTGCTGTACGAGAGCTATTTGCTCCGCCCCTACCGCGCCTCGGCCGTCAGGAACCGCATGCGCTGGCAGTTCGGTGTGCTCGTGCCGCCGAACTACCCCGGTGAGCCGTCCGGCAGCGTGACGGAGTGCCTGCTGGAGGCCCCCGGCGAGGCCCAGCTTGATTTGCGCCTGCGGTTCCTGCACGTCAGGAGCAGGACGGTCGAGCGGGAGGAGGACGACGGCTACTGGCCCGTGCCGAAACTGACCGTCGGCGGACGCGACTACCTCAGCTTCGACGAGGCCACCGAGCGGGAGGCCCGCGCCGGGCTGAGCCTGACACACGTGACGAGTGGGCCGCGCACGATCGAGGTCCGGGTGCCCGGCGACCGCGTCATCGAGAACATCCCCGGACCCGGCGGCGAGCGGACCGGCCGGGTCGTCTGCGAGCACCAGCGACTCGACGCGGAGATGCGGATCTCCGCCGAACGGCTGCCCGGGCCGTACGGGCTGGTCCGCCTGCGCATCGAGGTGGACAACACGGCCCACTGGGAGCGGGCGGACGTGCCGCGCGAGGAGGCCGTGCGCCGCTCGCTGGTCGCCGCCCACCTGCTGATCGGGGTGAGCGGAGGGGCCTTCGTCTCGCTGCTCGACCCGCCGCTGTGGGCCGAGGCGTCGGCGCGGCAGTGCCGCAACAAGAACACCTGGCCGGTCCTGGTGGGCGAGCGCGGGCGCCGCGACGTCGTGCTGTCCTCCCCGATCATCCTGTACGACCACCCGTCCATCGACCCGGAGAGCCCGGGAGACCTGTTCGACTCGACCGAGATCGACGAGTTGCTCACGCTGCGCACACTGACCCTGACCGAGGAGGAGAAGCGGGAAGCCCGGGTCACCGACCCGCGCGCCGCCGAGATCCTCGAACGGGCCGCCGATCTGCCGCCGGAGCTGCTCGAACGTCTCCACGGCGCCATCCATCGCCTGGAGGTCCCCGCCAGGACGACTCCGGAGGACGACGCCGTGATCGTGGCCGGGGTGCGGATCGCCAGGGGGAGCCGGGTGCGGCTACGGCCCGGCCACCGCCGTACGGACGCGGACGACATGTTCCTGGCCGGGCGGACCGCCCGAGTCGAGGCGGTGTTCCTCGACGTGGACGGGGTGCGCCACCTGGCCGTGACGCCGGAGGACGATCCCGGCTCCGATCTCCAGCGTGAGCAGGGACGGTTCCTCTACTTCGCGCCGGACGAGGTGGAACCCGCATAAGAAGGAGGTGACCCCGATGCACGAGTTCGGGATCGCCGAGGCGGTGCTGGAAACCGTCGAGCGCCGGGCGGACGGCAGACGGGTGCGCCGGGCCCGGGTGCGGGCGGGCGCCCTGCTGCGCATCGCCCCCGCGGCCTTGGACCAGGCCTTCTGCCTGGCCGCCGCCGGGACGGTCGCCGAAGGGGCGACGCTCGACCTGGTCATCGAGCCCACCCGGCTCATCTGCCGGGAGTGCGGGCATTCGGCGCTGTGCGCGAACCCGCTCACGATCTGCGGGCTGTGCGGGGGGATCGACGTCGACGCGGAGGGCGGGGACAGCCTCGTCCTCGAATCCATCCAGCTCGATCCCGGCACCGCTCCCGCCCGATGACTCAGCCGGGCAGGTCGAGCACGTCGTCGAGGGCGACGACCTCGATCAGATGACGCAGGTAGGGGGTGAGGGCGACGATCCGGAAGGCCGTCCCGCGCTCCTCCGCGTCGGTGTAGGCGTTCATCACGACGGCCATGCCCGATGAGTCGATGAACTTCAGCCCCGCCAAATCGAATTCGAGCACGTCGACGCCCGCCGCGAGCGTCCTGGCCACCTCGGCGGACGCGTCCCGAGCGGTGGTGTAGTCGAGCTCACCGGTCATCACCAGGCGCGCCGCGCCCGGCTCGGGAATGAGCGACTCGACCTGCAACGGGGGCATGTCCTGCATCAGACGCTCGTCTCTGTTCGTTGGTCCGCGGGCCGGGCCGATCGGCCACAGCACGCCTGTGCCGCGGCGACGCCCTCGTTCAGCAGCGCCCGGGCGTCGGGGCAGTCGGTCAGTACGTCGTGGAAAGCACCCAGCCCGAGTACGACGGACTCCGCAGGCACCTGCCTGGCCTCCAGCACCCGGCAGGTCCAGACGACGAAATCGGTGAACAGCGCGGCGTCGTGGACGTACGTCGCGGCGATCAGGAAGTCGGCCATGTTACCGAGATCCTCGGCGGTGTGCTCCGGTCGCCCTGTCAGCGTGTCCATGACGCGGGCCAGCAGGTCGGCACGGTGCCGGGTCAGGTACGCGTACTCCTCGCCGCCGAGATGAACCGCGGTGTCGCCTGAGTCGTCCGGCACGGCGGGGAAGGACGGCAGCCCGGCGGCGAGGCGGTCGGCCGCCGCGTCGGCGGTGGGCGCCCACGCGTCCGCGCCGAGCAGGCGCGCGAAGCGGCCGTCGGCGCCGAACCCGGCCCCACCGGCCAGCACGGGGATGCCCACGGCCTGGCAGGCGGCGATCGTGGCGTGCGCGCGGGGCAGCCGGGTCGGCAGCATGCAGCCGAGCGCGACCACGTCGGGCCCGGTCTGGTGCAGGTGCGTGATCAGGTGCGGGCCGGGCACGCTGGCCCCCAGGAAGTCGACCTGCCATCCCCGCAGCCGCAGCACCTCCGCCATGATCCGGGTGGGAAGAACGTGATATTCGCCGTCGGCGCAGGCGACGGCCACCCGGCCGCGGGTCTCCGTGGGCCGGACGCGTCCGCTGACGGCGGCCACGACCCGCTCGCTGACCGCGGTCGCCCCGTGCTCGCGCGCCACCGGCCACTCGTTCGACGCCCACAGCTCGCCCACCCGGCGCTGGCACGGGGCGATGACCCGCAGCAGCACGTCCTCCGCGGGGACGCCCTCGCCGATCAGCCCCAGGACCAGGCCGGCCGCGCCCTCCTCGTCGGCCCGGCCGATCAGGTTCAGGTAACGCCCGGTGGCGGCCTCCAGATCCTGCCTCACCACGTTGTCACCATGACGTCTCCGTCCGTCCCGCCCCCGCGCGTACGGCGAGCAGGGCGCGGTCGTCCGCACCACCGCCCGGGCCGCCGCCCAGCCACTCGGTGCTGAGCTGCTCCAGCCGCTCCACCAGGGCCTCGACCGGCATTCCCGCGCAGGTCGCCAGCGCCTCCTTCAGCCGCGCCTCACCGTACATCTCCCGCCCGCTCGGGCCGCCGAACGCCTCGGTGATGCCGTCGCTGTACAGCAGGCACACCTCGCCGGGCTCCAGATCGAGTGTGGCGGGCCACAGACTGATCTCCTTCAACGCGCCGAGGAGGGAACCCCGTGCGGCGACCTCCTCCACCGTGCCGTCCTTGCGCAGGACCAGCGGCGGCGGATGCCCGGCCACGACCAGGTCGACCAGCACATGATCGTCGGGCCCGGTCCGCAGCGCGGCAAGAATCATCGTGACGTAGGAATTGGGCGATGGAGAAGCGATCAGGGACCGGTTGAGCAGTTCAAGCAGCCGGTCGAGACGGCACTCCAGCAGCAGCAGCGTACGCAGGCTGTGCCGGACCTGACCGGCCAGGACCGCCGCGCCGGCGCCCTTGCCGCAGACGTCGCCCAGGATGACCAGCGGCGGCCGCTCCACGATCCCGCCGTCGGGTGCCGCGTCGGGCAGGTAGACGTCGTAGAAGTCGCCGCCGATGGCGCCCGCCTGCTGCGAGGCCCGCAGCCGGCCGGCCAGCCGCATGCCCTCGATCTCGGGCAACTCGGGCGGCAGCAGGTCGCCGGTCAGGATGTCGTTGATCGTGCTCTGCTCCCGGAACAGGGACGCCGCCGAGACCGCGGCGCCGGCCCGGGCCGCGAGGTCGCGCGCCATCACCTGGTCGTCGTCGTCGAACGGCGGCCGTCCGGCGCGGCGGGCGAGCACGATCGCCCCGGCGGGCACGCCGTTGCCGGGCATCGGGAGCACCAGCAGGTGGCCGGCCGGACCGAACCCCTCCGGCAGCAGCCAGCCCGGTGCGCCGCCCGGGTCCTGTTGCCCCGCGACCCCGTGCCGCAGGCCCGCGAGCGCGTCGCTCAGGCCGGGCACCTCCGCCGCCTCGGCGGCCGGCAGGACGCCCTCCTCGGGGCCGTACCGGCCGGAGACGGCGCGCACCCACTCGATCCGGCGGCGGTAGGTGGGCGGCAGCAGCACGATCGCCATGTCGGCCAGGAAGTCGGCGCCCAGCTCCGCCGCGGCCCGGGCGCACCGGTGCGGGTTGAGCGAGGCGGACAGGCGGCGGCCGGCCTCCAGCAGGAACTCGGTGCGCCGTGCCGCGCTCAGGTCGGTGAGGTACCACGCGAGCATGCCGCCGCTGACCGCCTGTGCGCGGATCCGGATCGCCCGGCCGCCGTGCAGCACGACCCTGCCTTCGGGGGACGGCGGGACGGAGTCGAGCGGCGCGGGCGCGGGAAGGCCCGGCTCGACCCGCGGCACCATGCGGGCCGCCGCCGCGTTGGCCAGCGTCACGACGCCGTCGGCGTCGCACAGCACGATGCCCTCGCCGCTGCCTTCGAGCAGCGCCGCCATGAGGTCGGGGACCGGGCCGGCCGAACCCGCGG
Organism: Microbispora bryophytorum; assembly: GCF_006874465.1. Classification (GTDB taxonomy): domain Bacteria; phylum Actinomycetota; class Actinomycetes; order Streptosporangiales; family Streptosporangiaceae; genus Microbispora; species Microbispora bryophytorum. The sequence goes on from NZ_VIRL01000001.1 coordinate 20,880, forward strand.
CGCCTCTCACCCGTGCGTTCCCGCCATGGCCGCGTCCCCCGATTCCTGTTCGTCACTCCACACTACCTTTGCCCAGAAAATCGACAGGTTGATGATCTTCGGGTTCACCACGGCAGGGGGGTATCCATAATTCCGATGGGTTAGGTAGGGTTAGTGAGTGCATTTCGACTACACCATGGCGATCGGCTCGTTCCTGGTCGCCGTCGTCGTCGGCCTCACCGGGATGGGCGGCGGCGCCCTGATGACGCCCATGCTCGTGACGTTCTTCGGCGTGCCACCCCTCGCCGCCGTCTCCAGCGACCTCGTCGCCGCCGCCGTCATGAAACCGGTGGGCAGCTTCGTGCATCTGCGCCGCGGGACGGTCAACCTGCGGCTCGTCGCCTGGTTGTGCGCGGGCTCGGTCCCCGCGGCGTTCTGTGGAGTGCTCATCGCCCGCGCCCTGGGCAGCGGCGAGGCCGTGCAGGAGGTGATCCAGAAGGGCCTCGGCATCGCCCTGCTCATCGCGGCCGGCGGCCTGGCCGTGCGCGGCTACCTCGCGATGCGCGACCGCGCCGAGGGCCGCACCCCCGAGACCGGCCGCCGCACCGCCTCCCCCGGCGAACCGGCCGCGACCGAGATGCCCTCCGTCGCCGTACGGCCGTTGCCGACCGCACTGGTGGGGGCCGTCGGCGGACTGGTGGTCGGCGTCACCTCGGTCGGCTCCGGCTCTCTGATCATCGTGGCCCTGCTGGCGCTCTATCCCGCGTTGAAGGCCAACCAGCTCGTCGGCACCGACCTGGTGCAGGCCGTGCCGCTCGTCATGTCGGCCGCGTTCGGGCACCTGCTGTTCGGCGAGTTCACGCTGTCGGTCACGGTCGCGCTGCTGGTGGGCTCCATCCCCGGCGTCTACCTCGGCTCGCGGATCTCCTCGCGCGCCCCCGGCGGGCTGATCCGCCGCGTCCTGGCGTTCGTGCTGCTCGCCTCGGCGCTGAAGATGTTCGGCATCGGCAACACCCAGACCGTCTGGGTGCTGGTCGCCGTGCTGCTGCTCGCCCCGGCCTTCTGGATGGTCCTGCGGGTACGGTGCGGCCTGCCCGCGCTTCCCTGGAGGCGGGAGGCGCAGACCGCCGGGAGGTGACGGCGCAGGAAGTCCGAGCCGACGGCGATCGTCTCGCGCCTATAGATCGCGCAGCGCGGGGAGGAGCTCCTTCTCCGACCACTCGAAGAACTCCCGCTGGCGCTCCCGTCCGATCTGCACGAGCGCGAGGTGGGTGAAACCGGCCTCGGTGTACTGCCGCACGGCCTCCACCACGGCGCCGACGTCCGCGCCGCAGGGCACCTTCTCCGCCACATCCTCGGGCCGTACGGTCTCGGTCGCGGCGGCGAAGTTGACCGGCGCGGGCAGCTCCGACATGACCTTCCAGCCTGCCACCGACCAGCGCCACAGGCGGTGCGCCCGCTCGACCGCGGCGTCCTTGTCGGGGTCGTAGCAGACGGCCAGCTGGCCGTAGACGGGCTTGCCCTCGCCGCCGGACGCGGCGAACTTCTCCACCAGCGACCCGTCCGGGTCGGTCGACACGAGGCCGTCGCCGAGCTCGGCCGCGATGTCCGCCGACTGCTCGCCGGACGCGGCGACCGCGATGGGCACCGGCCGCTCCGGCAGGTCGAACAGCCGGGCCGAGTCGATGTCGAAGTACTCACCGCGGTAGTTGCGGTAACCGCCCTGGAAGAGCTCCTTGATGACCTCGATGGCCTCGCGGAACATGTCGTGGCGGGTGTTGACCGGCGGCCAGCCGTGCCCCACCACGTGCTCGTTCAGGTTCTCGCCCGCGCCCACACCGAGGGTGAACCGGCCGTCGCTGAGCACTCCCATCGTGGCCGCCTTCTGCGCCACCACGGCCGGGTGATAGCGCATGATCGGGCACGTCACGTACGTCATCAGCGGCAGCCGCTCGGTGGCCTGCGCCGCCGCGCCCAGCACCGACCAGGCGTACGGAGAGTGGCCCATCTCCTCCAGCCACGGGAAGTAGTGGTCGGAGATGACCGCGTAGTCGAAGCCCACGCGCTCGGCGGTGACCGCGTCCTCCACCAGCTCCTTCGCGGGCGTCTGCTCGCACATCAGGGTGAAACCGATCTCTGCCATACGGCCACCCCTACCCACTGCATCGGGTACGACGCCCAGCGAGCTCGGCTCTTGTCACTGCCCAAATCAACTTGACCAGTTACGCCCCTTTGCCCTAGCTTTGTAACTGCCAAAGAAAATTAAGACAGTTACAACGGCGAGCTGGACGGTAATGATGTTCTACGACTACTCCCTGGCCACCGAGCGCATCACCGAGCGCGTCACCGAGTTGCACCGCGAGGCCGACAACGCACGCGTCGCCAGCCGCCTGGTCGCGGCCCGGCGCTGGTCGCGCCTCGCGTCCTGGGCTCAGCGTCAGGCCCGGAAGGCGAGCCACGACCTGGGCTGACGGCCGTCACCGCGTCGGTCCGGAAGGGACCAGAAGGGACCGGAAGGGAAGGGCCGATGCGTACGACACGTGGCACCCGCACGGCGGTGGTGAAGCCGGTCATCGCCGCCCTCATGGAGGACGCGGGCACCGGCCTCGACTACGGCACCCGGCCCGACCGCCTGCCGGGACTGCTCACCCCCCTTGACCGCTTCTTCGTCCGCAACCACGCCCCGACCCCCCGTCTCGACGCGAGCACCTGGACGCTGCGCGTCGAGGGCGGCGGTGTGCGCCAAACTGTCCGCTACACCTACGACGACCTGTGGCGCCGGTTCCCGCTCGTGTCCGTCGTCCGCACACTGGAGTGCGCGGGCAACAGGCGCGCCCTCTTCGGCGCCGAGCACGGCCACCGCTTCGACGGGGTGCAATGGGGCCGCGGCGCGATCGGGACCGCCGAGTGGACCGGGATCCCGCTGCGCGACCTGCTCGAACCCGCGGGCCTGACGGACGCCGCCGTCGAGGTCATGCCCGAAGGGCTCGACGAACCGCGCGGGCGCCGCCCGATGCCCCTCGCCAAGGCCCTGGCCCCCGACACCCTGCTCGCGCTCGCCATGAACGGCGAGATCCTGCCGCCCGACCATGGCTTCCCCGCCCGCGTGGTGGTCTCCGGCTGGCTCGGCGCGGCGAGCATCAAGTGGGTGGGCCGGATCGAGGTGTCCGACCGGCCGCTGAGCGTGCCGTGGAACACCGAGGACTACGTGATCGTCGCCTCCGGGCGGCCGGCCGTGCCGATCACCTCCACGCCGGTCGCGAGCCTGGTCGAGCTGCCCTGGCCCGCGCGGCTGCACCCGGGCCCGCAGACGATCCGTGTCCGGGCGTACGCCGGGGAGGACCGCATCGCCGCCGTCGACTACCGGATCGACGACGGTCCCTGGCAACCGGCCGCCCTCGACGGGCCGGACCTCGCGGGCGCCTGGACCCGCTGGCGGTTCCCCTGGGATCCCACCCCAGGCGCCCACGTCGTACGCGTGCGGGCCACCGACGAGCACGGCCGCACCCAACCCGAGGCCACCCCCTGGAACGACCTCGGCTACTGCCACACCTCGGTGCTCCCCCACCCCGTGCTCGTGACCTAGGGTGCGTCGCCTAGGGGACGAGCACGACCTTTCCCGTGGTCGCGCGGGTCTCCAGCGCGGCGTGCGCGGCGGCGGCGTCCTTGAGCGGGAAGCTCTGCACCAGCGGGACCAGCGCGCCCGACCCCGCCGCCGCCGCCAGCGCCCGCTCCTCCAGGCCCCGCAGGCCACCCGGCCGCTTCAGCACTCGCGGGCCGACCGCCACCGCCGCGGTGATGCCGCGCGCGTACAGGTCCTGCGTGGTCAGCGCGGTCGGGCCGCCCTCGGCGTCCGCCCAGCCGAACAGCACGATCCTGCCGCCGACGCCGAGCAACTCCAGGGTCGCCCGCCCGAGGTCCCCGCCGACGCCGTCGAGCGCCAGCGTGACCTCCCGGTCGCCGAGGATCGCCCTCACCTCGCCGGGCCAGCCGGGCACGGCGTAGTCCACGGCGTGGTGCGCGCCCAGCTCCAGCACCCTGCTCACCTTGGCCGCGCCGCCGGCCAGCCCCACGACCGTGGCGCCGGCCCGCACCGCCGCCTGCACGAGCAGGTTGCCGATGCCTCCGGCCGCCGCCGTCACCAGGACGACGTCGTCCGCCCGGATCTCCGCGACGTCGAGGATGCCCATGGTCGTCCGGCCGGTGCCGATCATCGCCACCGCCTCGCCGTACCCGAGGCCGTCCGGGATCTCGTGGATCGCCGAGGCGTCCCGTACGGCCAGTTCCGCGTATCCGCCGGGAGCCATCCCGAGGTGGGTCACCACCCGCCTGCCGACCAGGCCGGGATCGACCCCGGGACCGACGGCGTCGACGACCCCGGCGACCTCCCGGCCGGGGATCGTGGGCAGGTCGGGGACGGGGATCGGGCCGCCGGCGTACTTCCCGGCCCGCAACGTGGTGTCGACGAGGTGCACCCCCGCCGCCCGTACGGCCACGCGGACCTGGCCTGGTCCCGGCTCGGGATCCTCGACCTCCTCGTAGACGAGATTCTCGGCAGGACCAAAGGCGTGGAGTCGAATGGCGTACATGTGTCCCGTTATAGATCCCCGAACCACGCCCCCACATCGGACGATGGTCCTAGGTCCCCCGGCCGCAGTGGTGGCGGGTGGAATGGGGTCACAGAGTTGTGGCGTTCTTCGTTGGGTTTTTCCCTTGTGGCCCTTATGCTCGCACCACGTCCTCTTTACTACCGTGAGTGAGGAGATATTGCGTGGCCGATGACGAGCCGCCACCCGGAATCGATGCGGGCATCCCCAATCCCGCGCGTATGTACAACTATTTTCTCGGCGGAAAGGACAATTTCGCCGCCGACCGAGAAGCCGCCGAGCGGGTCATGCAGGTCGCGCCCGAGGCCCCCGCGCTCGCCCGTCGCAACCGCGCCTTCCTGCGCCGGGCCGTACGCCACCTGGTGGCCGAGGCGGGGATCCGGCAGTTCGTGGACATCGGCACCGGGCTGCCGACCGAGGGCAGCGTCCACGAGGTGGCGCACGAGATGGACCCCGGCGTCCGGGTGGCGTACGTCGACAACGACCCGGTCGTGCTCGCGCACTCCCGGGCGCTGCTGTCGGGCACCGCCGCCGCCACCGTCACCGTGCAGGGGGACCTGCGGCGCCCCGAGGAGATCCTGGCCGATCCTGAGCTTCGGTCGCTGATCGACCTCGCGGAGCCGGTCGCGATCCTGCTCGTGGCCGTGGTGCACTTCCTCTCCGGCGACGACAAGCCAGCCGAGCTCGTGGCCCGCCTCAGGGAGTCCGTCGCCCCGGGAAGCCACCTCGTGCTGACACACGTCACCGACGAGGAACGGGCCGGCGCCGCCCGCGACGGGGCGGCCGTCTACCAGCAGGCCAGCAGCGGCATCACCCTGCGGAGCCGCGAGCAGATCCACGAGCTGTTCGACGGCTTCCAGCTCATCGAACCGGGACTCGTCCCGCTCGACGACTGGCGGCCCGACGACGAGAACCCGCTCGCCCGGCAGGCCCGCCGCCACCTGCCCACGTGGTTTCTCTGCGGGGTCGGGCACGCGCCCTGAAAAGGGCGTGAATATTGTGTTACGTCCTGTGTGTACTTGTTTCTTCCTTTAGGTGTGTTACGCCAAACTATGCGGCATGCTCAAGCGCACCAGGCTGTTCGGGCGGAAAACCCGAGTCACCTTTGCCCTGCCCGTTGACGAGCCCTCGGGGGCGGTCAGCGTGGTCGGCGACTTCAACGACTGGCTGCCCGGACGTCACGAACTGCTGCGGCGCAGGAACGGCACCCGCACCGTGTCGGTGATCCTCCCACCCGGCGCACACCGGTTCCGCTACCTCGCGACGGGCGGCGTGTGGTTCGACGACGACAACGCCGACCAGGTGGACGACCAGGGCGGCGTGCTGCACCTCTGACGGCGAGGGTGCCGTTTCCCCTGCCCGACGCAGGGCATACGGGGAAACCATGAAAGCAGTTACCTGGCACGGCAAGCGCGACGTACGGGTGGAGGAGGTCCCCGACCCGGCCGTCAAGGAACCCACCGACGCGATCATCCGGGTCACCACGACCGCGATCTGCGGCTCCGATCTGCACCTCTACGAGGTGCTCGGCCCGTTCATCGGCGAGGGCGACATCCTGGGCCACGAACCGATGGGCGTCGTCGAGGAGGTCGGCGCGGAGGTCACCCACATCTCCCCCGGCGACCGCGTCGTGATCCCGTTCAACATCTCGTGCGGCCACTGCTACATGTGCGACCGCGCGCTGTACGCCCAGTGCGAGACCACCCAGGTCCGCGAGTACGACACGGGCGCCGCGCTCTTCGGCTACACCAAGCTGTACGGCGAGGTGCCCGGCGGACAGGCGCAGTACCTGCGCGTGCCGCAGGCGCACTTCGGACCGATCAAGGTGCCGGACGGGCCGCCGGACGAGAGGTTCGTCTACCTCTCCGACGTGCTGCCCACTTCATGGCAGGCCGTCGAGTGGGCCGAGGTGCCCGACGGCGGCAGCGTCACCGTCTTCGGCCTCGGCCCGATCGGGCAGATGTCCGCCCGCATCGCGCGTCACCGCGGCTACCGGGTGATCGGCGTGGACATCGTCCCCGAACGCCTGGAGATGGCCCGGCGGCACGGCATCGAGGTGATCGACGGGAACGAGACCGACGACGTGCCCGAGGCGATCCGGTCGATGACCGCGGGCAGGGGCACCGACTCGGTCATCGACGCCGTCGGCATGGAGGCGCACGGCTACACGGTGGGCAAACTCGCCCAGACCGTCACCGGGATGCTTCCCGACAGGGCCGCCGCCGCCATGATGACCCGCGCCGGGCTCGACCGGCTCGCCGCGCTGCAGGACGCCATCGAGACCGTACGCCGCGGCGGCACGATCTCGGTCAGCGGTGTGTACGGCGGGATGACCGACCCCATGCCCATGCTGCAGATGTTCGACAAGGGCATCACGCTCAGGATGGGCCAGGCCCACGTCAAGCGGTGGGTGGACGATCTCATGCCGCTCCTGACCGGCGACGGCGATCCCCTGGGGGTCGAGGACCTGGCGACCCACCGCCTGCCGCTCGACCAGGCCCCGCACGGCTACGAGATCTTCCAGAAGAAGGAGGACGGCGCGATCAAGGTGCTGCTCACGCCCTAATGATCAAGCCCTGACGGCCGCGGCCCGTCTGACCCGGCCGCGTACGGCGGTGCCGAGGAAGGCCGCCCCGAACACCAGGCCCACGAACAGGGCGATGGAGGCCCCGGTCGCGACGTCCCACTGCGTGGAGACCCACACGCCCGCGAGCGCGCACGCGACGCCGATCGCGGCGGCGAGCGGGAACAGCGGCGCGAGCCGGTCGGTGAGCAGGCGGGCGGTCGCGGCCGGGCCCACGATCAGCGCCACGGCGAGGATCGTCCCCAGCGCCGGAACGGTGGCGACGACGGTCACCTCGACCACCGCGAGCAGCGCGAAGTCCAGCAGCACGGTGGGCAGCCCGAGCGCCGCCGCCCCCACCGGATCGAACGCCGCGAGCAGCAGTTCCTTGCCCAGCAGGGCGAGCAGGAGCAGCACGCCCACGGCGACGGCGGCGGTCGCCACCAGGTCGCCCGTGCCGACGGCGAGGACGTCGCCCACCGTGTAGGCCGCCAGGTCCCTGGTGAAGCCGTCCTGGGCCGACACCAGCACCACGCCGAGCGCGAAGCCACCCGACAGCGCGATGCCCGTGGCGGTGGTGAAGTCCTGCCCCCGTCCCCGGCCGAACGCCAGGACGGCGGCGACCACCAGCAGCCCGAACAGCCCGCCTCCGAGGTAGAGGTTCACCCCGAGCATGGCGGCGACGACGATGCCGGGGAACGTCGCGTGCGTGAGGGCCATCGTGAAGAACGGCAGCCGCCGCGCGATCACGAAGACCCCGACCACCCCTCCCAGCACGCCGACCAGGACGGCCTCGACGAGGGCCCGGTGGACGGTGGAGTCGAGCCAGTTCACGCCGCCTCCAGGACCGAGCGGCGGCGGGCCCGGCTCAGGCCCGCCTTCCTGCGGACGAATCCGGCGACGTGGGCCAGGACGTACATCGTCACCAGGACGAGCACCACGGTCGCGCCGGAGGCGAGCCTGACGCCGTGCCCGACCGACGCCTCGTAGCTCACGACGAGCCCGAGCCACCCGGCGGCCGCGCCGACCACGCAGGCGAGCGGCACGATGACCGCGAGCCGGTCCGACAGCCTGCGCGCCGCCGCGGCCGGCACGATGAGCAGCGCGATCACGAGGACCGTGCCGACCGCCTTGACGGCGGCCACGACGACCAGCGCGACCGCGACGTTCAGCACGAGGTCGAGCAGGCCCACGCGCACACCGGCCGCCTGGGCGCCCTCGGGGTCGAAGGCGCGCAGCAGCAGCGGACGCCGCAGCACCGCCAGCAACGCCACGACCACGACCGTCACGACGGCGGTCTGCGCGAGTTGCGCCTCGGTGACCGTCAGCACCCGGCCGAACAGGAACGCGGTGAGGTCGGAGGTGAAGCCGGTCTGCCGCGACACCAGCACCACGCCGACCGCGAACAGCGTGGTCAGCAGCATGGCGAGCGCGGCGTCCTCGTTCACCCGGCGGCGCTGGGTGAGCAGCGTGAGCAGGACGGCCGTGACGACCCCGGCGGCCAGCGCACCCCAGAAGATGCCGCCGTTTCCGGCCATGAGGTGGCCGATGACCACGCCGGGAAAGACGGTGTGCGTCAGGGTGTCGCTCACGAAGGCCAGCCGGCGCAGGAGCACCAGCACGCCGACCGTGCCCGCGAGCGCGCCGAGGACGAGCAGTTCGACCAGCGCGCGGGCCATGAACGGCAGATGGAAGGGTTCGAAGAGGATCATGTCTGGGTCACGATCACGCGGTCGCCGCGCAGTTCGAGCGCGTGCCCGCCGTACGTCGCGCGCAGCCGCTCGGGCGTCAGCACGTCGCCGGTCGGGCCGAAGCCGAACTGGTGCCGGTTGAGCAGGCACACCTCATCGCAGGCGAGGTGGGCGATGGCGAGGTCGTGGGTGCTGACGACGACGGAGGCGCCCTGCGCCTTCAGTGCACCGATCGCCTCCAGCAACGCGTGCTGGCTGACCGCGTCCACGCCGTTGAACGGCTCGTCGAGCAGCAGCATCCGCGGCTTGGCGGCGATGGCCCTGGCCAGCAGCACCCGCTGGCGCTGCCCGCCCGACAGCGTGCCGAACCGGTCGCGGGCCCGGCCGGCCAGCCCGACCTGCTCCAGGGCGTCGGCCACCTCGGCCCGGTCGGCGGCGGAGGGGCGGCGCAGCCAGCCGATCCGCCGGTAGCGGCCCATCATCACCACCTGCTCGACCGACACCGGGAAGTCCGGGTCGAGCGTGTCGGCCTGCGGCACATAGGCGACGTCGCGGCGGGCCTGCGCCGGGGGCCGGCCCAGCACCTCGATCCGTCCGCGCACGACCGGCACCAGGCCGAGCAGCGCCTTGATGAACGTGGACTTGCCGGCGCCGTTCGGGCCGATCAGCGCCACGGCCTCGCCCTCGTGGACGACACCGTGCAGTTCTTCCAGAACGGGGACGTCGCCGTAGGCCACGCTCGCCCGGTCGAGCACCAGGGTCGGCGCGTGCTCACTCATGCGGCGGTCCCCCTCAACGCGTTGACGATGGTGTCGGTATTGTGCTCCTCCATCTGCAGGTAGGTCGCACCGGCCGACCCTTCCGGGCCCAGCGAGTCGCCGTACAGCGCGTCCTGCCCGGCCACGACCGTCACCCCCGCCTCGCGGCCGACCGCCTCGGCCGTCTTGGGCGGCAGCGACGCCTCCGAGAAGATCGCGACCACCCCGGTCGCCTTGATCTCGGCGACGAGGTCGGCCACCTGCTTGGCGGACAGCTCGGCCGAGGTGTCGAAGCTCGGGATGATCGAGCCGACGAACGTCAGCTTGTAACGGTCGAGGTAGTAGCCGAAGGCGTCGTGGTTGGTCACGAGCGTGCGTCGGTCGGCGGGGACCGACTCGATCTTCTTCGAGATCTCGCCGTCGAGCGCGTCCAGCTTCGCGTCGTACGCCGCCCGGTTGGCCTGGTAGGCCGCGGTGTCGCGCGGATCGGCGGCGGCGAAGGCCCTCTCGATCGTGGCGGCCATCGTCTTGACGTTCAGCGGGTTGTGCCAGATGTGCGGATCGCCGTCGCGGATCGGCACGCCCTGGGAGGCGTCGACCACCGGCCCGTCGAAACCGGCGGCCGAGATCGTCTCGTCCAGCCATTTCTCCAGGCCCACCCCGTTCTTGACGAGCACGTCGGCCTCGGCGATGGCCTTCATGTCCGCCGGGGACGGCTCGTAGTCGTGGGGATCGACGTTCGGCCTGAGCAACTGGTGGACGCGGACCCGGTCGCCGCCGACGTTGCGGGCGAAGTCGGCCACCTGCGTGGTGGTCGCCACCACCTTCAGCGGCTGGGCCGGATCGGAAGGGGAAGGGTGCGTGTCCCCGCCACCGCATCCGGCGGCGAACAGCACGAGCAGAGCGGCGGACGAGAACACACGGGCGAGCGGCGAGAGCACGACGAATCCTCAAGTCGGCTTATCAAAGCAGTGCATCAAAGAGATGCATCACGGGAAACATCCCTTTCAAATGTCTCGCAAATGAAAATCATTGTCAACTTGGGGCACTTCGCCGCCGCTCGGCCACCGCATGTGTCCCGACATACGCGTACGGCTCCCGCGCCGGGACGCGGGAGCCGTACGGAGATGGCGGAACTGTGTCAGTTCCTCGTGGGGCCGATCAGACCTGGCCGGCCTTCGCCAGAGCGGCGCAGCAGGTGTCGACGATCAGGCGGGTGACGACGTAGGGGTCGACGTTGGCGTTGGGGCGCCGGTCCTCGATGTAGCCCTTCTTGTCCACCTCGACCTGCCACGGGATGCGGACGGAGGCGCCGCGGTCGGAGACGCCGTAGCTGAACTTGTCCCACCGGGCGGTCTCGTGGTGACCGGTGAGGCGGTCCTCGATGCCGTGGCCGTAGTTCTTGACGTGCTCCATGGCGTTGCCGCCCAGGGCCTCGCAGGCGGTGATGATCGGGTCGTAGCCCTCGCGCATGGCCTTGGTGGAGAAGTTGGTGTGCGCGCCGGCGCCGTTCCAGTCGCCCTTCACCGGCTTGGGGTCGAGCGTGGCGGCCACGTCGAACTCCTCGGCGGTGCGGTAGAGCAGCCAGCGGGCGACCCACATGTGGTCGGAGACCTCCAGCGGACCGGCGGGACCAACCTGGAACTCCCACTGGCCGGGCATGACCTCGGCGTTGATGCCGGAGATCTTGAGGCCGGCGGCCAGGCAGCGGTCGAGGTGCAGCTCGACGATGTCACGGCCGAAGACCTCGTCGGCGCCGACACCGCAGTAGTAGCCGCCCTGCGGAGCGGGGAAACCGCCCAGCGGGAAGCCGAGCGGGCGGCTGTCCTTGAAGAAGGTGTACTCCTGCTCGATGCCGAACCACGACTCCTGGTCGGCGAACCGCTCGGCCACCCCCGCGAGCAGGGAGCGGGTGTTGGTGGCGTGGGGCGTCATGTCGGTGTGCAGGACCTCGCACATGACCAGCACGTTGTCGCCGCCGCGGATCGGGTCGGGGCAGGTGAACACCGGCTTGAGCACCAGGTCGGAGGAGTGACCGGTGGCCTGGTTGGTGCTGGACCCGTCGAAGCCCCACAGCGGCGGCTCGGCGCCGTCGGCAAGAACCTTGGTCTTGGAGCGGAGCTTCGCGGTCGGCTCCGTGCCGTCGATCCAGATGTACTCGGCCTTGTAGGTCACGTCGATCCCTTCGAGCGAGGCGGCCTGGCGTTCGTCCGCCACGCTCAAGATTGCCGTTCTGGGATTTCGTAGCTTTTGCCCGTTTGTGAACATGGTGTTAACGCGCATGCTTTGCCTTGGTCCCGGTGTGACGCGGCGCACATGAATCGCGTCTGTGCGGGCAGTCGGACAAGCGTCCACGAATCGCAACCGCACAGCAACCGGCTATTTGGGAGTGAGGGCAGATGGTCTTACTGGGCCTGCTTCTGATCCTTATCGCGGCGGCGGCCGTCATCGAGGTGTCGGTCAACGACACCGCGAACACCTTGCCGATGACGGTCCTGGACCGCACGTTCAATCTCAGCCCGTTCGAGCTGTTCATCGCCGGCGTCGTGACCGCCGCCGTGTTCGTCGTCGGCCTGCTGCTCATCACCGGCGGCATGCGCCGTGCCGCCGTCAGGCGTCGCCGGACGCGTGAGACGCGCCTGGCGGAGCGGGACCGCGTGTCCCGTCTGGAGGCCGAGAAGCGCGACCTGGAGCGCCGGCTGGAGACGAACACGACGACCACTCCGGCGGCCGAGCCCGTCGCCGACGAGCCCGTCACCAAGCAGTATCCGAAGGTCGACCGGGACCGCGACGGCGTCGACGACCGGGCCGAGCGTCCCACCGCGCCGCACAACCGCCTTTCCGTACCCGCCCAGCAGTCGTCCCCCGACCAGCTGGTGGCGGGCGGGCGTCACGCGTCCGACGAGCGCCGCGCCTGATCCGTCATGCCGGGGGTGACACCCGCCCGTCCGGTCATGACCGGACGGGCTCGGGGGTCCGCTCGGGAAGCCTCGCCCTGCCGACGTCCCGCCCCTGCGCGCACGCCAGCTCCGCGAAAGTGATCGCGTTGCGTACGGCGGCACCCCCGGGGTCGTTGTTGAAGTAGACGTAGGCGTCCGGCACGTCCCCCAGGCGGTCCACCCAACTACGCAGCGCGCGCCGGCCGTAGGCGGGCCAGGGTTCTGCCCCTCCCTCGTGGAAACGCAGGTAGACCCAGCCGGCCGTACGCCACAGGGGCCCGGCCGGCCGGCCTAGCCGGTCCGCCCAGCACAACGCGGCCCCGAACTCGGTCAGCAGGGCGCGGATCTCGTCGGTCCACCACGAGGCATGCCGCGGCTCGACGGCGACCCGTACGGCCCGCGGAAACCGGGCCAGGCAGGCCCGCAGCCGCCCGGCGTCCACCTGCAGGGTCGGCGGCAGTTGCAGCAGGACGGGGCCCAGCTTCGGGCCGAGGCCCTCGGCCACGCCCATCAGCCGCTCGACCGGCTCCTCCGGGTCCTTCAGCCGCTTGATGTGCGTCAGGAAGCGGCTGGCCTTGACCGCCATGACGAAGTCCGGCGGCGTGCGCTCCCGCCACGACTCGAAGGTCTCCCGCTTCGGCAGCCGATAGAAGGCGTTGTTGTTCTCCACCGTGCCGAAGATCTCGCCATAGCGCTCCAGCCACAGCCGCTGGGGTACGCCGGCGTAGACGAGGTCACGCCAGTCGGCGTACTGCCAGCCAGAGGTCCCCACCAGCACGGGCATGTCCCTCTCCTACCCAGCGGACGGCATAGATCGCGGTCAGCGGGGCACGCGACGTCAAGAACACGCAAAAACGCACGAAAGGGGAGCACGATGATCCAGGGCAAGACGATCGCATTCCTCGTCGCCCCCGAAGGGGTCGAGCAGGTCGAGCTCACCGAGCCGTGGAAGGCCGTCCAGCAGGCGGGCGGCACGCCGAGGCTGGTCTCGGTGGAGCCCGGGGAGATCCAGGCGTTCAACCACCTCGACAAGGCCGGCACCTTCCCCGTGGACGCCGTGGCCGGAGAGGTCTCCGCCGCCGAATTCGACGGGCTGGTCCTCCCCGGAGGGGTGGCCAACCCCGACTTCCTGCGGATGCGGCCGGAGGCCGTACGGTTCGTCAGGGAGTTCTTCGACGCGGGCAAGCCGGTCGCGGCGATCTGCCACGCGCCGTGGACGCTGGTGGAGGCCGACGTGGTGCGCGGACGCACGCTGACCTCCTGGCCCAGCCTCCAGACCGACCTGCGCAACGCGGGGGCGACCTGGGTGGACCAGGAGGTCACGGTCTGCGCGGCGGGTCCGAACACTCTGGTGACCAGCCGGAAGCCGGATGACCTGAAGGCCTTCTGCCAGGCCGCCGTGGACGCGTTCGGCGCCTGAGCAAGGGGCTTTCCCGGGCGGATCAGGCTCTGCCATGCTTTCGGGGTGCGATCCCGCGGACTTACGGCATGACCGAGGTTTTCACGCTCGGAGAGGCGTTGGGCGTCGTCTCCGGCGACCGGCTCCGGCATGACATGACCATCCGCCTCGACGTGGAGGGGCCCGAGCTGACGACGGCGGTCGGCCTGGCCCGGCTCGGCCACACAGTGAGCTGGCTGGGCCGGGTCAGCGCCGACGAACTGGGCATGCGCACGCTGACCGTGCTGCGCGGCGAAGGCGTGGACGTCTCCCACGTACGCGTGGACGAGACGGCGGCCACCGGGCTGATCCTCCGCCAGCGGCGCATCGGCCGATCGTCGCACGCCGTCCACTACCGGGAGGGCTCGGCCGGGTCGCACCTGTCGACCGGCGACGTGCCCGGCGAGGCGGTGCAGTCGGCGCGGATCCTGCACGTCAGCGGCGTCACCCTCGGGCTGAGCGGCCTCGCGTGGAGCGCCGTCCACCATGCCGTCAAGCTCGCCAGGGACGCCGGGGTGCTCGTCTCCGTGGACGTCAACCACCGCGCGAACCTCTGGGAAAGCGCGGAGGAGGCGCGGCAGGGACTCACCGAACTCGCCGCCTGCGCCGACGTGCTCTTCGCGACGCAGGACGAGCTCACGCTCGTGGAGCCCGTGCTCGCGTCGAGGCCCGAGCTGGTCGTGACCCGGGGCGCCAAGGGCGCCAGCGCCACCGTCGAGGGCCTGCGCTACGACACCCAGGCCGCCCCCGTGACCGCTGTCGACCCCTCCGAGGTCGGCGGCGCGTTCGTCGCGGGCTACCTCAGCGCGATCCTGGAAGGGCTGCACCCGGCGGACCGCCTCAAGCGCGGCATCTCGGTGGCCGCCTTCGCGGTCGCCGGCCACAGCTCCTGGCAGGGCCTGCCCACCCGCGGCGAGCTGCCCCCGTGACCCGTGGCAGGACATGGGGCGGTGGTCGGCCGCCTGCCGCTGCTCGCGTCCCCCTCTGGTGCGAGCAGAAGTCCGGCACCCCCTGCGCTCCGCACGCATCCATGTAGTCGACCATCGACCACTTCGCCGCAACCATCTGAGCCGTCTGAGACCGCGCCGAACCGCTCGGCGCGTGTTCACGTGTGTGGCCAGTGTGACCGGATGTGGCAAGTGTGGCGTAGCGTGTGTGGCGGGTGTGGCGCCTGTGGACCACACGGCCTCTCCGACGTGTTCGACCTCGTCGTACGCCCCAAATCCCCTGCTTGCCTCGCATGAGGTCTACGAGACCAAGACAGCGTGATGGCGCCGCCAGCGGCCCGAGCCGACCGTGCTGGAGTGGCCGCCCTCCTGCTTGCGCGGTCCACCATCTGTGACTCCAGGAGATTCTCGCGTGAGCTTGCACCAGCCAAGCGGGCACGAAAGAATTAAAACAAGTTTTCGAAACTAGCGAGGAGGTGTGATGGGTCCGGCCGACTTCGACCCCGATCACCTTCGTCGTTTGAATAACTCTGACAGCTCTGGCAGCAGCCTTGATGGTTCTAGTGGTTCTGGTGGTTCTGCTGGCTGGTGGGACCGGTTGACCTCCGGTTCCCGGTGGTGGTCCGCGGATGGCTCGGCCGCTCGTGAGCACTTTCCGATCGCCGATCCCCAGCCGGCGCAGCACGCGAGCCGCACCAAGGCCGACAGCAGCACCAAGAGCACCGGCAGCAGCACCGGCAGCGGGCTCACAGACAGTGAACCCACCAGCGGCGACGCGTCCGGTGCCGCGAGCGCCGACAGCGCTGGTGGTGTCGGTGCCGGTGCCGGGAGTGCACGTGGTGCCGGTGCCCGCGATGCTGCTACTGGTGCTGCTCGGGGCCGGTCGTCGTGGGTTTTGGTGGGCTCTCTTCGTGAGTCGGCGCAGGCGTTGGCGTTGGCGGCATTGCCGGGCGATGCGGACATCTGCGTGGCCGAGGCCGAGGATTTGCTGTTCGCGCGGGATCGGATCACGTGCGCGTTGGCGGATCGGGTGGGGCGGGTGCATGGGGCGGGGCAGGCCAGGCAGCATGGGCATGCCTCCACCCGTAGCTGGTTGCGCACCGCCGCGGGAATGAGCGTGGCCGGAGCGGGCCGTCTGCTGACCTTGGCGGTGGAGCTGGCGCGTCTGCCGAGGGTGCGGGAGAAGTTCGCCGCGGGGGTGTTGTCGGCGGGGGTGGTGGAGGCGATCTGCACGGCCACCGCGCGGTTGAGTGATGAGCACGCGGGCCTGGCTGAGCCGATTTTGCTGGAGTTGGCGGGTAAGGCGGGGCCGGCGGAGGTGGCCAAGGCCGGCCGTTACTTGCGGGCGGTGCTCGACCCCGATGGTGAGGAGCGGGACGAGCGGGCCGACTACGGGCGGCGGTTTCTGCGGATCCGCCCCACCGCGGGTGGCGGCCTGGAAGGGGAGTTTTATCTGCCGCGTGAGGCGGCGGCCCGGTTGCGGGCGCTGTTGGATGCTTATGCCAAGCCACGTGCGGAGGGCGATGATCGGCCGTTGCGGGTTCGCCAGGCGGATGCGTTCATCGCGTTGATGGAGCAGAAGATCGTCGCTGAGCTCCTGGTTCTGGTCAACGCCGAATCCCTCCCCACCGACCCCCAACCCGACCACCCCGAAGCCGCCCAGGACGCCCAGAGTGCCGAGGACACCCAGGACGTCCAGGGTGCGACCAGTGCCGAGGACGGCCGGGACAGCGGGGACACCGGCGCGTTCGGCGACACCGGTAGCGTTGCCGGGCCCTGCCCCGTGGGCGACGACGACATCGAAGACGCCATCCCCAGCGACGACGACCCCGGCAACCTCAGCGACGTCGACTTCGCCGACGCGGTCGACGTGGGCATGACCGATGCCGCGTCTGCTCGGGGGGAGGGCCCCTACCGGCCACGTGACCCCGGCACCGCCGAGGCCGAGACAGCAGCCGCTCCGACAGCCGATGCCGAGACAGCAGCCGATGCCGGGGCGGTCGCGGAGGCCGCTGCCGGGAGCACCGAGCTTGACCTTGCCGGAACCGGCCCCCGCGATGAGGAGTCTCACGACCCCGAAGCCAACGAGCACCGACCCTGCGAAGGCGGGACCGATGAGCGCGGGACTTGTGAGCGCGATGCCGGTGGTTGCGGGGGTTGTGAGCAGCGGGCCAGCGATCACGACACCGCGAACGCCGCCCCGGCCGAGGGCAGTGGTGCTGGTGATGGTGACGTGAGCATGGCCTCTGCCGCAGGCGACGTCACCGCACCACGTAGGGGCGCAGACCGAGACCATGCGGCGGCCCAAGCTGAAACAGACCCCGAGCGCGCAGCAGCACGGCCCGCCTACAGCGGAAGCACACCTCCACACGCAGCGCCACCACATGCGGTGCGTCCCCGCGCGGCGCATTCTCGCGCGGCGGAATGGCCGGACCCTCCTCCCGAGGACGCCGCCGCGCACACCCACTTCGGGCACCAGCCTGCGGGGGACTGCCGGCATGCGCAGGGCACGCCCGAAGGCCGCAACGACGTACACCATGAGCAGCCGTCAGCAGGGACGGCGCGAAGCGCAGCACCGGGAGCGCCAAGACCGGAGCCGGGGACACCGCCGGGGAGGCCATCGGAGCCAGAGCCCGGGACACCGTCGAGCGAGCCTGCGCCGGGGACACCACCAGGCAAGCCACTGGGAGCAGCGCCGGGGAGGCCGCCGGGGAGGCCAACGGGAACAGCGTCACGAACGCTGCCGGGAACAGCGCCGGGTGAGCCGGGGCTGGGGGCGGTGCCGGGAGCTTTGCTGGGGGCGGCGCCGGGGTTGTTGCTGGCGACCGGGCAGATGTTGCCGGTCTCCAGCGTGCATCGCCTGGCCCGCACCTCCGCTCTGGTGCGGTTGGTGATGGATGCCGAGGGGCAGGTGCTGGACATGGGCCGCAAGGTCCGCCTGGCCACCCCCGCTCAGCGACGGGCCGTTTACGCCCGCTACGCCACCTGCTGGATCGACGGCTGCCCGCTGCCCGCCACCATGGGCCAGATCGACCACGCCGACAACTGGAGCACCGGCGGCCTCACCGACCTGAAACTCCTCGGCCCCGCCTGCCAGTTCCACAACCGCGACCGCTACCAGCACCCCGACCGCTACACCCGCCACCAAACCGGCACCGACCGCTGGACCTTCACCTATCGGCTGCCGCCCAGGGCTCGGCCCTGACGCGGGCGCCCTCGGGGTCGTAGAGCGGCTCGCGATTGATCGTGGCGCCCACGCGGCGGCCGTTGACGCCTATCTCGACGCGTTCGCCGGGCTCTACCTCCACCGGCAGATAGGCGTACGCGATCGAGCGGCCGACCCGGTGGCCGAACCCACCGCTGGTCACGCGGGAGACCGGACGGCCGTCCAGGCGGAGGGGCTCGCCGCCCTGGCAGACGTCACGCTCGTCGTCGAGCACCAGGCAGCGCAGCGCCACACGAGGACTCGGCAGGGCGGCCCGGCGCTCCGGCCGTACGGCGAAGCCGAGACCGGCCTCCAGCGGGGTGGTCTCGGGCGTGACGTCGAGGCCCCAGACGCGGTAGCCCTTCTCCAGCCGCAGCGAGTCGAGCGCGCGGTATCCCGCCGGCCGCATGCCGTGCGGCAGGCCCGCCTCCATGAGGGAGTCCCACAACGTCAGCCCGTACTCGGACGGGCAGTAGAGCTCCCAGCCGAACTCGCCCACGAACGTGACCCGCAGGGCGAGCACCGGGACGTGCCCCACGCTGATCTCGGCGGCCCGCAGGTAACCAAAGGTCAGATCGTCATCCGTCAGCGACGCCAGGATTTCGTACGCGCGAGGCCCCCACAGGCAGTAGCACGCGTACGCGGAGGTGACGTCGGCGACCGCAAGCCCGTGACGGCGCAGCAGTGCGGCGTCGTGGACCCCGAAGGCGGTGCCGGTGACGAGGCGGAACCGGTCCTCCGCCAGCCGGGTCACGGTCACGTCCGCCTCGATGCCACCGCGCTCGTTGAGCAGTTGCGTGTAGACCACCGGGTAGCCCCGCGCGGAGACCTCTGCGCTGACGGGCCGGTCCAGAGCGTTGCCGGCGAGCCGCTCCAGGTCAGCGACAGATCCGGATATTTCCAGCTTGGCGAAGGACGTCTGGTCGAACAGCCCGGCGGCGTCCCGCGTCGCCAGGCACTCCTCCCGGATCGCCGGAGACCACACGCGGCCCGCCCAGCCCCTCGGCCGCACAGTCCGCACTGCCTGTGCAGCCTGTGCACTCTGTGCACTATGCGCAGTCCCGGCGTCGGGCGTGGGCGGGTACCAGTTGGCCCGCTCCCAACCGGCCTTCTCACCGAAGGTAGCGCCCAGCGCCTCATGCCGCACCCAGGCCGGCGAACGGCGCAGCGGCCGGGCGGCGGTGCGCTCCTCGCCGGGATAGACGATGTCGTAGTACGTGCTGTAGGAGTCCAGAGCTCTGGCGCGGGCCCAGTGGGCCGACCGGGCGTAAGAGCCGAAACGACGCACGTCCATGCCGAAGACGTCATACTCCGGAGCGCCCTCGACGATCCACTCGGCCATGACCTTGCCCACGCCGCCGGCGGCGGCCAGGCCGTGCACGCAGAAGCCGGCCGCCACCCAGAGCCCGGCGACCGCGGTCTCCCCCAGCAGGAACTCCCCGTCGGGCGTGAACGCCTCCGGTCCGTGCACGACCTTGCGAAACGCCGCCGGGTCGTCGCCGGCCCCGACCGGCTTCAGTGACGGCACCCGCCGGACCGCCGAGTCCCACGATTCGCGGAACTTCGGCATGTCGGGCGTGAAGAGGGTCCGGGGCTCGGACAACGGCCGGTCGGTGTCCCAGACCTGAGGGCTCCTGATGTAGCCGCCCACGAGGATGCCGCCGTCCTCCTCGCGGAAGTACACGATGTTGTCCGGGTCCCGGACGGTCGGGGTCTCCGCCGGGACGCCGGACGCCGGAGTCACCACGTACTGGTGCTTGATCGGCACGATCGGGATGTCGGCCCCGGCCATCCGGCCGACCACTCCGGCCGCCGCCCCCGCCGCGTTCACGACGGTCTCCGTGCGCACGACGTGCTCGCCGTCCTCGCTGTGCTCGCCGTCCTCGCCGCGCAGCCGTACGGCGGTCACGCGGCCGTCATGGACGTCGATACCGGTGACCTCCACACCGGTGAAGATCCGTACGCCGAGCGCGCGGGCGCCCTCGGCCAGGGCGTGACCGAGCCGGGCCGGGTCGAGCCACCCGTCCCCGGGCAGCCACAGCGACCCGAGGACGTCGCCCACCTCCAGCAGCGGCAGCCGGTCGTGCGTGCCCCGGGGGTCGAGCACCTCCAGATCGAGCCCGTACGTCTCGGCGGCCCCGGCTTGGCGCAGCAGTTCCTCCATGCGCTCGGGGGTGGTGGCCAGGCGCAGCCCGCCCACGCCGTGCCAGCCCGGATCGAGCCCGGTCAGCTCGCGCAACTCGGGGTAGAGACCGGCCGAGTACATGATCATTCGGGTCTGCGTGACGGTGGACCTGAGCTGGCCGACGAAGCCGGCGGAGTGCCAGGTCGTGCCCTCGGTGAGGTGGTGTCGCTCGACCAGGATCACGTCGGTCCAGCCGAGCCGGGCGAGGTGATAGGCGACGCTGCATCCGGCCACTCCGCCGCCGATGACGACGGCGCGGGCGTCTGCGGGAAGTTGCGACATCGGTACCGTCCTGTAACACCCGGCCCAGACAATCGGATCAATGGTCTGAAGGTAGACCAAAAGGAGCCGGGCATGCCAGATCCCGTCGCAGACGCAATGGATCTCGTCACGGCCTGGGCCGGGCGGCCGTTGACCGTCACGACGATCAAGGGCGGGCTCAGCCACCACATCGCCAGGCTCGACAGTGAGGACGGCGACCGCTGGCTCCTGCGGGTGCTCGACCCGCGCATCGCCGAGACCGGACTCGGCATCCCGCTCGACCAGGAGATCGCCAACACGGTCGCGGCGGCGGCGTCCGGGATCGGCCCCCGCGTCGTCCACGTGCTGCCAGGTGCCCTCCTCCTGGAGTACGTCGAGGGGGTCACCCTCGACACCGGGGCGGTGGCCGCGCGGATCGAGGGGGTAGCGGACGCCTGCCGCCGCCTGCACGCCGGTCCTCGCTTCGGCAACGACTTCTCGATCTTCGGCAAGCTCCGGGAGTACGTGGCGCGCTGCCGCGCCCACGACCTGGCCCTCCCCGCCGGATACGAGGACGTGCTGCCGGTCGTGGCCGACGTCGAGGCGGCGCTGGCGCGGCGCCCGCTTCCCACGGTCCCCTGCCACAACGACCTGCTGGCCGAGAACCTCATCACCACCGGCGACGGCGTCCGGATCGTCGACTACCAGCTCTCCGGCAACAACGACCCCTGTTTCGAGCTGGGGGACCTGGCCGCCGAGTCCGACTTCGACCCCGACCAGGTCGTACGGCTCACGCGGGCCTACTTCGGCGACGACGAGCACGTCCCCCGGGTGCGGCTGAACCTGATCATGTCCAACCTCACCTGGGCGCTCTGGTTCGTCATCCACGAGGGTCTGGTCCGCGCAGTGACCCTGCCCGGATTCGACTACTCCGCCGAGGCCGCCGACAAGTTCGCCCAGGCCGTACGCGATCTCGGGGATCCCAGCTTCGGACGCCTGCTCGACGGCGTCCGGAAACTCCGCACCAGTTAGAGGAGGCCTCAGTGGCGCAAGCCCTCGACGACGACGCCAAACGACTAGCGGAACTCGGCTACAAGCAGGAACTGGCCCGCACGTGGAGCGGGTTCTCCAACTTCGCGATCTCCTTCTCCATCATCTCGATCCTGGCCGGGTGTTTCACCACCTTCAGCCAGGCGTGGAACAACGGAGGGCCCCTCGCGATCTCCCTCGGCTGGCCGCTGATCTCGGCGTTCATCCTGATCATCGGGTTCTGCATGGCGGAACTGGTCTCCGCCTACCCCACGGCGGGCGGCATCTACTGGTGGGCCGCGAAGCTGGGCCGGCCCGTCCACGGCTGGTTCACCGGCTGGCTCAACCTGATCGGCCTGATCGCGGTGACCGCGTCGGTCGACTACGGCTGCGCGACGTTCCTGAACATCACGATCGGCCGGTTCAGCGACTCCTGGGCGAACGGCAACGCGCTGCACCAGACCTTCCTGCTGTTCGCGATCGTCCTGGTGCTGCACGCGTTGATCAACATCTTCAGCCACCGCCTGATCTCACTGCTGCAGAACGTCTCGGTGTGGTGGCACGTGTTCGGCGCGGCGGCCGTCGTGCTGATCCTGATCTTCGGCCCGTCGAAGCACCAGAGCGTGGGTTTCCTGTTCGAGACGTTCAACCACTCCGGTTTCGGCGAGGGCGAGTCGGGCCCGGCGTTCTGGCTGTACGTGCTGCCGCTGGGCTTCCTGCTCACGCAGTACACGATCACCGGCTTCGACGCCTGCGCCCATGTGTCGGAGGAGACCCACGGCGCGGCCCGCTCCGCGGCCAAGGGCCTGTGGCAGTCGATCTTCTACTCCGCGATCGGCGGCTGGGTCCTGCTGCTGTCGTTCCTGTTCGCGGCCACGAACGTGGACGCTGTCGACGCCGAGGGCGGCTTCGTCGGGGCCATTTTCACCTCGTCGCTGTCGTCCACCCTCGCCACCGTCATCTTCGGCATCTCCACGGTCGGGCAGTTCTTCTGCGGCATGAGCTGCGTGACCTCGATGTCGCGGATGACATACGCGTTCTCCCGTGACGGCGCGGTGCCGGGCTGGCGGCTGTGGTCGAAGGTCGACCGCAACCGCACGCCGGTCAACGCGATCATCGGCGGTTGCGGGGTCGCACTGCTGATCACGCTGCCCGCGCTCTACGCGCCCGAGGGCACGACGACCCCCGTGGCGTTCCTCGCGGTGGTGTCCATCGCGGTGATCGGGCTCTACCTGGCGTTCCTCATCCCGATCTGGCTGCGCCTGCGCGCCGGGGACTCCTTCCAGCCCGGGCCGTGGACCCTCGGACGCAAGTACAAGGCGCTGTCCTGGATCGCCGTGATCGAGATCGCGATCATCTCGATCTACTTCATCCTGCCCATCGCCCCCGCGGGCGTGCCGGGCAACAAGGACTTCGCCTGGACCTCGGTGAACTACGCCCCCATCGCCGTGGGCGCCGTGCTCGTCGGCATCGCCCTGTGGTGGCACCTGTCGGCCAGGCACTGGTTCGCCGGCCCTCGCCGTACGGTCGACGACGCGGGCGACCGCGAACCGGTCGCGTAACCCCTCAGGAGGCCTCGAACGCCTCCGCGACGACTGGGCGGGTCTCCTCCATGGTGGCCCGCCCGAGCTCGTGGGCGATCGAGGTCATCTCCACGTCGGGCATGCCGCAGGGGATCGCGAGGTCCCACGGTGTGAGGTCGCCGTCCACGTTGAGCGCGAAGCCGTGGCTGGTGACCGACCGGCTCGAC
Organism: Microbispora bryophytorum; assembly: GCF_006874465.1. Taxonomy (GTDB): domain Bacteria; phylum Actinomycetota; class Actinomycetes; order Streptosporangiales; family Streptosporangiaceae; genus Microbispora; species Microbispora bryophytorum. Next base: position 44,211 of record NZ_VIRL01000001.1, read on the forward strand.
CGCATGCCGATCGAGACGATCTTCCGCCCGGTGTCGCGGGTCCACACGCCGGTGAGCAGCTCCGACCCGGGCGGGGTGTCGCGGCGCTCGGCCGGGACGCCGAGCTTGCCCAGCGCCTCGACCAGGCGCAGCTCGACCTCGCGGATGTAGTCGACCACGCCCTCGCCGGCCCGCAGCTTCACAATGAGATAGCCGACGAGCTGCCCGGGCCCGTGATAGGTGAGCTGGCCGCCGCGGCCGGTCGGCACCACGGGGATGCCGGCCGACGGGTCGGGCAGGTGGGTCTCCAGCGTCCGCTTGCCGACCGTGAAGACCGGCGGGTGGCTGAGCAGCCACAACGTGTCGGGCCGCGCGTCGTCCTGTCGTTCCTCGACCAGCGCGGCCATGCGCTCCATGGCCTTCTCGTAGTCGACCAGGTCGTCCTGGACCAGCGTCAGGGGCCGTTGCCGCATCATCGCTCACCTCTCCTGATGTGAGCATAAACGGGCCCGCGCGATGGGTTGCCGCCTACCTCCGCCCGTACGAGTAGTCGTAGCCCGGGGCGGCGGCAGCCGGGGCCTTGGGGAACAGCACCCACATGATGAGGTAGGCCACGAACTGCGGACCGGGCAGAATGCAGGACAGCAGGAACAGCACGCGCACGACCGTCGGCGACATGCCGTACCGGTCCGCGATCCCCCCGCACACGCCAGCGATGATCTTGTGCTGCCTCGATCGGTACATCGATCGGCTCCTTTCGTCATCCGGTTCAACGGACGGCCGTGAGCTTCACGTTCCACGAGGAACCCTGAGAAAACCCCTATCCCGGACCCTGAGACGAATCTGCGGCTACCCGCACTGCCAGGGCGCGGCCGGGACGACCAGCGGTCCGCCCGTGACCGGGTCCGGCACGACGACCGACGTGAGCCCGAAGACCTCGTGGACCAGATCGGCGGTGATGACGTCGCTCGGCGCGCCCTGGGCGACGATGCGTCCCGCCTTCATGGCGATGAGGTGGTCGGCGTAGCGGGCGGCCTGGTTGAGGTCGTGCAGGACGACGACGACGGTCCGGCCGCGCTCGCGGTTGAGCTGCCGCACCAGGTCGAGCACCTCGACCTGGTGCGCGATGTCAAGGTATGTCGTCGGCTCGTCGAGCAGCAGGAGGCCGGTGTCCTGGGCGAGGGCCATCGCGATCCAGGCCCGCTGCCGCTGACCGCCGGACAGCTCGTCGACCAGCCGCTCCGCGAGGTCACCGGTCGCGGTGCGGTCCATCGCCTCGCCGACGGCCTTCTCGTCCGCCTCCGTCCACTGCTGCCACCACTTGTGGTGTGGCTGCCGCCCGCGGGTCACCAGTTCGGAGACCGTGATGCCCTCCGGCGGCACCGGGGTCTGCGGCAGCAGCCCGATCTCCTGGGCGACCCGCCTGGTGGGGATGCGCGCCAGCTCGGCGCCGTCCAGTAGCACCGAGCCACGCCGCGGCTTGAGCAGCCGCCCCAACGCGCGCAGGAGGGTGGACTTGCCGCACGCGTTGGGTCCGATGATGACGGTGACCTGCCCATCCGGGATCTCCAGGTCGAGGCCGTCCACGACCGTACGGTCCTCGTAGGTGAGCACGAGCCCTTCGGCCCTGAGGCGGTTGCCGGTCACGCGGTTGCCGGTCATGAGGTGCCTCCAGAACGGCTGCGGGTGCGGACGATCAGCCACATCAGATACGGGGCGCCCACCACCGCGGTGAACACGCCGACCGGCAGCTCGATCGGGGAGAACAGCTTGCGGGCCAGCAGATCCGCGACGGTCACGATCAGGGCGCCGGTCAGCGCGGAGCCGACCAGGGGGATGTGTGCGGTGCGGGTGAGGCGGCGGGCGATCTGCGGGGCGAGCAGCGCGACGAAGTCGACCGGGCCTGCCGCGGCCGTCGCCACCGATGCCAGGACGACGCCGAGGACGGTCAGGCACAGGCGGACCCGGCCGAGCCGTACGCCTTGAGCGGTCGCCGTGTCGTCGTCGAACAACACCGTGCGCTGGGCCCGGGCCGCCCACAGCAGCGCCGGCGTCAGCACGAGCAGGATCAAGGCGAGCGGTGCGGCGTGGTCATAGCCGCGGCCGTTGAGCGATCCGGTGAGCCAGACCTTGGCCTGCTGGGCCACCAGGAAGTCGCCCTTGGTGAGGAACAGCTGCGTCAGGGAGCCGAGGGCCACCGAGATGCCGATGCCGATGAGCACGAAGCGGGCGGCGTGCAGGCCCCTGCGCCAGGCGAAGACGTAGACCAGCGCGGCGGCGGCCAGGCCGCCGAGGATCGAGACGTACGGCAGGGTGCCGGGCGCGGCGAGGCCGAAGGTCATCGCGGCGACGGTCGCCGCGCCCGCGCCCTGCGTCACACCGATCACGTCCGGACTGGCGAGCGGGTTGCGGGCCACGGTCTGGATGAAGGATCCGGCGATGCCGAAGGCGGCGCCGGCGAGCAGGCCGACCGCGAGGCGGGGCATCCGCAGGGTGCCGACCACGAACTCATCGGGGCTCGGCTGCCCCCCTCCGACAGCCGAGCAGAGCACCCGGACGACCTCCGTGGGACCGACGAAGGACTCACCGACGCACAGATAGACGACGGCGGTCACCGCGAGCACCGCGCCGAGCAGGACGGCGACGAGGGTCGCCCTGCGGTGCAGCAGGAAGCTGCCCCGTCCCACGCGCAGGACGGAGAAGCCGGTCGGGCGCACGGGGCGTGTAAGGCTCGTCACGCCGCCACCACCGCCTTCCTGCGTACCAGTGCGATCAGGAAAGGCACGCCGAGCAGTGCGGTCATGACGGCCACCGGCACCTCCGAGGGCGGGAAGACGACGCGGCCGAGGACGTCCGCGACCAGGAGCATCACGGGGCCGAGCAGGGCCGCCGCGGGAAGGACCCAGCGGTGGTCCGCGCCTACGAGCGCTCGCGCGATGTGCGGGACGGCCAGGCCGGTGAAGGCGATCGGACCGGCGGCGGCGACCGCGACGCCGGTCAGGACGGTGGCGCCGAGACCTCCGAGGATCCGCAGCAGGGGGACGTTGTGGCCGAGCCCCTTGGCCACGTCCTCCCCGAGCGCGAGCGCGTCGAGCCCTCGGGCCATCGCGGCGACCAGCAGCAGCCCCGCGAGGAGGAACGGCCAGGTCTGACCGGCGATCTCGGCGCTCCGGCCGCTGAGCGAGCCGACATGCCAGAACCGGAACTCGTCCAGGGCCCGGGCGTCCGTCGTCGCGATGCCGGAGACCACGGAGGCGAGCAGGGCGTTCATCGCGGTGCCGGCCAGGGCGAGCTTGACCGGTGAGGCGCCGCCGCGACCGCCGCTGGCGATGACGTAGACCGCGACCGCCGCGATCCCCGCGCCGGCGAAGGCGAACCACACATACCCGTTCAGCGAGTGCACTCCGAGGAAGGCGATCGCGCACACCACGCCCACCGAGGCGCCCTGGCTGACGCCCAGGATTCCGGGTTCGGCGATGGGGTTGCGGGTGATGCCCTGCATGACCGTGCCGGCCACGGCGAGGGCGACGCCGGCCATCACCCCGATGAGGGTGCGAGGCACCCGCAACGACCATATGACCTGGGCGTCGTCGCTGCCGCCGCCGTGCAGCAGGGCGTCCACCACGACGCTCGGCGCGATCTGGCGGCTGCCCGCCGCGAGGCTGAGCAGTACGGCAAGGAGCAGCAGTCCGGCGAGGACCAGCAGGAGCGCGCTGCCGGCGGTCGGGCCGATGCGGCGTCGGGTGGCGCGGGGCATTCGTTCGCTTTCTCGGAGCCGGTGAGGGACCACGTGCGCCTATCCGGCGAGGTACCTCTCCAGGTCCCCGACGACCTCCATCGCGGCGGTGACACCGAGGCCGAGATACCAGGTCTCGTCCGGAACCTCGTAGGCGTGCCCGGCCTTGACCGCCTTGAGGTTCTTCCACAGCGGATTGCCCTGGACCGCCGACTTCTGGGTCGCCTTCGGATCGCCGTAGACACCGGTGAAGATGACGTCCGCGTCCGCCTGGTCGATGTTCTCCGCGCTCACCTCGGCGGCGAGGTCCGGGATGTTCTGGTTGACGGGGCGCGGGATGCCGGCGTCCTGGAGGATGGTGCCGATGAAGGAGGCGTTGGCGTAGAGCCGGATCACGCCGTTCGGCAGGAAACGCACCATCGAGACGACGGGCTTGTCGTCGCCCAGCTTGCTGCCGAGGTCCTTCACCTTGCGGTCGTACTCGGCGAGTTTCGCCTTGGCCTCCTCGGTCTTGTCGAGGGCGGCCGCGTTCAGGAGGTAGTTCTCCTTCCACGTGAAACCGGGACGGATGGAGAACACGGTCGGGGCGATCTTCGACAGCTCGTCGTACTGCTCGGCGGCGCGCAGCTGGCTGCCCAGGATCAGATCCGGGTGCAGGCCGGCGATCGCCTCCAGGTTGAGGCTGTTGATGGTGCCGACGTTCTTCGGGGTGCCGGCGTCCTTCTTCAGGTAGGACGGCAGCTCGGGCGAGCCCTCGCTGGGCGCGAAGCCGACCGGCTTGACGCCCAGGGACACGACGTTGTCGAGCTCTCCGACGTCCAGGACGACGACCCGCGAGGGCGGGGCCTTGATCTCGGTCGTGCCCATGGCGTGGGTGATGATGCGCGGCCACTGGCCCGGCTTCGCGGTGGTGCCCATCGCGGCGGTCTTCTCCGCGGCGGTGCCGAAGTCCGCGCCGCCCTTGGCGACGGCCTTGGCGGCCTCGGCGGCGCCCGCACCGGTGCCGGCGCCGGAGGACGCGCCGGAGGAGGCGCCGCAGGCGGCCAGCGAGAGTGCGACCGCGACGGCGCCGATACCGAGACCGATACCGCGGTGCCGGAGAAACATACAGGGCTCCCTGCCGAGACAGTAAAGATTAGGTAAGGCTTACCTTATAGGCATCTTCCCTGGTTCCATCAAGCCCGAAAGGTGTGGTTATGGTCACCAACGGGTCGATTGAGGGGTAACCGGCTGGTGATCTTCTTCGAGAAGAGGGCATATAGGGAGGCAAAGGACCGTTCTTGGAGACTCCCATGGATATAGCGACCCTGCAGGCACAGACCCGCCTGTACCTGCGTCAGAAGATCACCATGATGGTGAACCGGTACGTCGTCCATGCGGCTCTCCCCGACGGCTCCGAGGGCGAGGCCGTGGCCTTCGCCGAGCAGAAGCGGATGACGCTCAAGGAGCAGGTGACGCTCTACACCGACGAGTCCCGGCAGGCGACGCTGGCCGCGTTCAAGGCGCGCAAGGTCCTCGACCTCGCCGGCGAGTACGACGTGGTGGACGACGCGGGGAACCCCATCGGGACGTTCCGCAAGGATTTCGGCCGCTCGCTGCTCCGCTCCACCTGGCACCTCCAGCAGCCGGGACTGCCGACGATGACCGGGCAGGAGCGGCGCCTGGCGGTCGCCCTGCTGCGCCGGTTCTCCGACTCCCTGGAGTGGCTGCCGTACCACTTCGACTTCAGCATCGGCGCCTCGATCGCGTTCTCGGTGGACCGCAGGTGGGGCCTGCGCGACCGGTACGCCATCGAGATCCGCGACCCGCGCCTCGACCGCCGCCTGGTCATCGCCATGGCCGTGGCGCTCGACGCCCTCCAGGCTCGATAGCTCTCCGGGGAATTGCCGAGTGGAGTGAGCCTGTTATAGTCGGCGACAAGCCGTATGGTTCTGGCTCCGCGGTCTGGCAACCGCCAGTGAACGCTGTCGAGCCCATACGTGCACAGCATGCCTGGTCAGCCGTCCGTCCATCTGTACGAGACGCCGCGCCGGGAGGAACTCCGGTCCCGTGAAGCCCGCTCCGCCCGGGCCTTCGCCGTGGTCCCGCCTACCCTCCCCAGACATCTTCAAGCCCTAGGAGTCCCATGACCGCCAGCACTCTCAGCGTTCCCAAACCGCGCAACGTCTCCCGCACCAGGCCGGCGCGGGCGGCGAACACCCGAACCACCGAGGTCACCGGCCTGTTCGACACGTCGGGCAGGAACACGGTGATCCGTACGAACGGCTACCTGCCCGGCCCGAAGGACGTGACCGTCCCGGCCGCCCTCGCGGACGCGCTCGACCTGCGCCGCGGCGACCACATCCGCGGCATCGCGCAGAACGGCATGCTCACCGCCGTCACGATCGTGAACGGCGCGCCCGTGGACACCGCGCGGCCGCACTTCACCGACCTCGTGCCGATCCACCCCGACGAGCGGCTGCGCCTGGAGACGACGCGCACCGTGCTGGCCACGCGGGTCATCGACCTGTTCGCGCCGATCGGCAAGGGCCAGCGCGGCCTGATCGTCGCCCCGCCGAAGGCCGGCAAGACGATGTTCCTCAAGGCCATCGCGAACGCGATCACGACCAACCACCCCGAATGCCACCTCATCGTCGTCCTGGTGGACGAGCGGCCCGAGGAGGTCACCGACATGCGCGAGTCGGTCCGGGCCGAGGTGGTCGCCTCGACCTTCGACCGCGTGCCGCAGGACCACATCACCGCGGCCGAGCTCGCCGTCGAGCGGGCCAAGCGGCTGGTGGAGACGGGCCGTGACGTGGTCGTTCTCATCGACTCGATCACCCGCCTCGGCCGGGCGTACAACATGGCCGCGCCGAGCGGCGGACGGGTGCTCACGGGCGGAATGGACGCCGGGGCCCTGCACCGGCCCAAGAGGGTGCTCGGCGCCGCCCGCAACATCGAGGGCGGCGGCTCGCTCACGATCATCGCCACCGCGCTGGTCGAGACCGGCTCGAAGATGGACGACAACCTCTTCGAGGAGTTCAAGAGCACCGGCAACATGGAGCTGAAGCTGAGCCGGAGCCTGGCCGACCGCCGCGTCTTCCCCGCCGTCGACGTCGTCGCCTCCGGCACGCGCCGCGAGGAACTGCTGCTCCACCCCGCGGAGCAGCCGCTGATCTGGCGGCTGCGCCGGGCGTTGCAGGACCAGGAGGGGTTCGAACGCTTCCTCGCCTCGATGAAGAACACCGGCTCGAACGGCGAGCTCCTCCTGGCCCTGACGAAGGGTCAGGCAGCCACGACCTAAACCCCGATCGGATGCCAGACGGTCTTGGTCTCCAGGAACGCCGTCATCCGCTCGATGCCGGGGTCGGCGAGCCAGTTCACGGGAGCGGCCGGCGGCCGGAGCACCCGCTTGAGGTTCTCCGCGGCCAGTTCCTCACACGTGACCGCCAGCTCGGGGTCGGCGCCCGTCAGGTCGATGCCGTTGACGTCCATGTGGCCCGCCAGCCAGGGGGCGATCTCGGCGGCCGAGCCGGTGAGGATGTTCACCACCCCGCCCGGAAGGTCGGAGGTCGCCAGCACCTCGGCCAGCGTGATCGCGGGCAGCGGCGCCCGCTCACAGGCCACCACCACACAGGTGTTGCCCGTCACGATCACCGGCGCGATCACGCTGACCAGTCCCAGCAGCGGTCCCTGCGGGGCGACCACGGCCACCACGCCGCTCGGCTCCGGACTCGACAGGTTGAAGTACGGCCCGGCGACCGGGTTGGCCGACCCGAGGACCGCCCCGATCTTGTCGGACCAGCCCGCGTACCAGACCAGCCGGTCGACCGCCGCGTCCACCATCTCGCCGGCCTGCTTGACCCCCACGCCGCCCATGGCGGTGATCTCCGCGACGAACTGCGCGCGGCGGCCCTCCAGCATCTCGGCGATCCGGTACAGGATCTGGCCCCTGTTGTACGCCGTGGCGCGCGACCAGCCGGGGAACGCCTTCCGCGCGGCCGCGACCGCGTCCCTGGCGTCCTTGCGCGAGGCCCTGGCCGCGTTGGCGAGGAAGTCGCCCTTGGAGGAGGTCACCACATACGACCTTCCGCTCTCCGAACGCGGGAACGCGCCCCCGATGAACAGCTTGTACGTCTTGTTCACGGCCAGCCGCTCACTCATCGAAACTTCCAATCTCCAGTGGACGGGCCGGCTGATAGGTCTGGCCGCACCGGCACACGCCGCCGCGGTGCGCGAACCACCCGTGCCGTACGGCGAAGCGACGGGAGCGGCGGCCCCGGGAGAAGCCCTCGCCGGCCCCCGCGCGGGCCCGGCGGACCAGGCGGCGGCGCTGCCCGTCGTCGCACCTGCCGGCCGGGCGGCCGGAGGAATGATCACAGCGCAAGATAGCCCTCCAGACCGTGCCGCCCGCCCTCGCGACCGTAGCCCGACTCCTTGTAGCCGCCGAACGGCGACGTCGGGTCGAACCGGTTGAACGTGTTGGACCAGACGACGCCGGCCCGCAGCCGGGACGCCGTCCACAGCATGAGCGAGCCCTTCTCGGTCCACACGCCCGCCGACAGCCCGTACGGCGTGTTGTTGGCCTTCTCCACCGCCTCGGCGGGGGTGCGGAAGGTCAGCACCGACAGCACCGGCCCGAAGATCTCCTCCCGGGCGATCCGGTGCGACTGGGCCACGCCGGTGAAGACGGTGGGCGGGAACCAGTAGCCGCGGTCGGGGATCGGGCAGGCGGGCGACCACCGCTCGGCGCCCTCGGCCTCCCCGGCCTCCGACAGCTCGCGGATCTTGGCGAGCTGCTCGGCCGAGTTGATCGCGCCGATGTCGGTGTTCTTGTCCAGCGGGTCGCCGAGCCGCATCGTGCCGAGGCGCCGCTTGAGCGCCTCCAGCAGGTCGGCGGCGATCGACTCCTGCACCAGCAGCCGCGATCCGGCGCAGCAGACGTGGCCCTGGTTGAAGAAGATGCCGTTGACGACACCCTCGACGGCCTGGTCCAGCGGCGCGTCCTCGAACACGATGTTGGCGGCCTTGCCGCCGAGCTCCAGCGTGAGCTTCTTGCGGGTCCCCGCGAGGCTCCTGGCGATGAGGCGGCCGACCTCGGTCGAGCCGGTGAAGGCGACCTTGTCCACACCGGGGTGATTCACGAGCGCGGCGCCCGTCTCGCCCGCGCCGGTGACGATGTTGACGACCCCCGGCGGCAGGTCGGCCTGGCGGCAGATGTCGGCGAACGCCAGCGCGGTCAGCGGCGTGGTCTCGGCCGGCTTGAGCACGACCGTGTTGCCGCAGGCCAGCGCGGGCGCGATCTTCCAGGCCAGCATGAGCAGCGGGAAGTTCCACGGGATGACCTGCCCGGCCACGCCCAGCGGACGGGGATCAGGGCCGAACCCCGCATAGGCCAGCTTGTCGGCCCAGCCGGCGTAGTAGAAGAAGTGGGCGGCGACCAGCGGGAGGTCCACGTCGCGGGACTCCCTGATCGGCTTGCCGTTGTCGAGCGTCTCCAGGACGGCCAGCTCACGCGCCCGTTCCTGGATGAGCCGGGCGATCCGGAACAGGTATTTGGCCCGCTCCGCGCCCGGCATGGCCGACCACACGGGGAACGCCTTGGCCGCGGCCTGGACCGCGCGGTCGACGTCGGCCTCCCCCGCCCACGCGACCTCCGCGAGCACCTCCTCGGTGGCCGGGTTGACGGTCTTGTGGCGTGCCTCGCTCTGCGGCTCGACCCACTCGCCGTTGATGAACAGGCCGTACGACGGCCGGATGTCGACGATGTCCCGCGACTCGGGCGCGGGTGCGTATTCGAACATGCCTCAGCCCTCAGTCCAGCGTGAAGTAGTCGGGACCGGCGTACCGGCCGGTTGCCATCTTCTGCCGCTGCATGAGCAGGTCGTTCAGCAGCGAGGAGGCGCCGAGGCGGAACCAGTCGGCGTGCAGCCAGTCCGGCCCGGCGGTCTCGTTGACCAGCACCAGATACTTGATGGCGTCCTTGGTGGTGCGGATGCCGCCCGCGGGCTTCACGCCCACCTTGCGGCCGGTCGCGGCCATGAAGTCGCGCACGGCCTCCAGCATGACGAGCGTCACCGGGAGCGTCGCGGCCGGCGACACCTTGCCGGTCGAGGTCTTGATGAAGTCCGCCCCGGCGATCATCGCGAGCCAGGAGGCCCGCCGCACGTTGTCGTACGTCGCGAGCTCGCCGGTCTCCAGGATCACCTTCAGATGCGCGTCGGCACAGGCGTGCTTGGTGGCGACGATCTCCTCGTACACCTTGAGGTAGTCGCCGGCGAGGAACGCGCCGCGGTCGATGACCATGTCGATCTCGGATGCTCCGGCGGCCACGGCCAGGGACGTCTCGGCGACCTTCACCTCAAGGGAGGACCGGCCGCTGGGGAACGACGTGGCGACGGACGCCACCTTCACGCCGGACCCGGCCAGCGCTTCGACGGCGGTCGCCACCAGGTCGGGATAGACGCAGACGGCGGCGACCGGCGGCACCGACGCGTCGGCGGGGTCGGGCCGCACCGCCTTGGCGCACATCGCCCTGATCTTGCCGGGGGTGTCCGCGCCTTCCAGGGTGGTGAGGTCGACCATGCCGATGGCCAGGTCGATGGCCTGTTTCTTGGCGGTCGTCTTGATGGATCGCGTGCCCAGCATCGCGGCCCGGGCGTCCGCCCCGACCCTGTCGACCCCGGGAAGGCCGTGCAGGAACGCCCGCAACGTCGAGGGTGAGGAGGCGACCTCCGCGAGCGGAGTAGTCATAGTTGGCACGACACCAGCATCCCCGACCACGAGGAATGATTCCAAACCCGGGGATCCCGGCGTTCCTAAGGCATCGCCCTACCCGCCTTAGAAGTCCTAGGCCGCCGGGCCTGTCAGAGATAGGGCATCCGCCCGATGTGCCGCACCACGCCTTAGACCGAACCTTGAGGAGTACGGAAAGAGACCCGAACCAAGGAGACGCTCTGATGGGTCCGGAACTGCACTACCAGGTAATGATCAGCCGGGCGGCCGAGCTTCAGGAGGAGGCCGCCGACCACCGTCTCGCCCGCCAGGCGCAGGCGGGGATGAAGGCACAGCAGCGCTCCGGCCAGCGCCGGCTGCGTGCGGCCTTCGGCAAGCTCCGCACCTCATGAAACGCGCACGAAGGCCCGGCCGGAGCCTCCCTCCCGGCCGGGCCCTTCAGCCGCCGTGAGTCCCACGGGCCACACAGGTCTGACCGAAAAACCAGGCGAAGCAATACAAAGGGTCATGACATGCTTGGCGACATGACACGCCGGGCGGTAAGCCCCGTTTTCGTCGGGCGGGGCACGGAGCTGGAAACCCTGGGCGAGGCCTACGACCAGGCCCGCAAGCAGGCCACCGCGGCGGTCCTCGTCGGCGGCGAGGCGGGGGTGGGCAAGACCCGTCTTGCCGGCCGGTTCGCCGAGCAGGCCTCACAGGACGGCGCCCACGTGCTCGTCGGGGGCTGCGTGGAGCTGTCCGCCGAGGGCCTGGCCTACGCGCCGTTCACCGCCGTGCTGCGGCAGCTCGTCCGGGAGTGCGGCGCGCCCGAGATCGCCGCTCTGCTGCCCGACGGCGCCGCCCGCGACCTGGCCAGGCTGCTCCCCGAGTTCGGCGAGCCGAGTGGCGACGGGGAGACCGAGTCGGCCCGCGCCCGGCTGTTCGAGCTGATCCTCGCCCTGCTCGAACGCCTCGCCGAGCGGCGGCCGGTGGTGCTCGTCATCGAGGACATCCACTGGGCCGACCGCTCCAGCCGGGACCTCATCGCCTTCCTCAGCCGCAACCTCAGGTCGGCTCCCGTCCTGATGGTCATGACGTACCGCTCGGACGAGTTGCACCGCACCCATCCCCTGCGGCCGGTGCTGGCCGAGCTGGGGCGGGTCGACGGCGTGGTGCGGGTGGACCTGCCCCGCTTCACCCAGGGCGAGGTCGCCGCGCAGATGGCCGGGATCCTCGGGGTGACCCCCGAGTTCGCCAAGGTGGACCGGGTCTTCGACCGCAGCGGCGGCATCCCGCTGTTCGTGGAGGCGCTGCTCGACTGCGGCGACGACTGCTCGTTCCCCGACTCGCTGCACGACCTGATCATCGGCTCTGTGGAGCGGCTGCCCGAGGAGACCCAGCGGGTGCTCCGGATCGCCGCCGCCGGCGGCGTACGCGTCGGGCACGACCTGCTCGCGGCGGTCAGCGGCGTGTCCGACGTGGACCTGGAGAACGCGCTGCGGCCGGCCATCGCGGCCAACGTGCTGCAGGTGGCCGAAGGCGGGGCGTACGCGTTCCGGCACGCGCTGATCCGCGAGGCGGTCCACGACGAGCTGCTGCCCGGCGAGCACGCGCGGATGCACGCGCGGTACGCCGAGGAGATCGACCGCGATCGCGCCCTGGTGCCGCCTGGCCGGGCGGCCATCGAGATCGCCCACCACTGGTATTCCGCCCGCGACGACCTGTGGGCGCTGATCTCGGCCTGGGAGGCGGCCGGTAAGGCGGCCAAGTCGTTCGCCTACACCGAGCAGATCCAGCTGCTCGAACGCGTGCTGACGCTGTGGGACAAGGTCCCCGACGCCGCCGAGCGCATCGGCCACGACCACTGCACGGTGCTGGAGCGCGCCTCGGAGGCGGCCTTCCTCAGCGGCGAGATGGAGCAGAGCCAGAAGTACGTGCGCGGCGCGCTGGCCGAGCTGGACGAGCGGACCTCCCCCGAGCGGGTGGCCGAGCTGCTGGTCCGCATGTCCAACGTCAAGGCGCACAAGGGCAAGCCGGGAAGTCTGGAGTATCTGTGGCACGCCGAGCGGCTGGTCCCGCAGCCGGGCGACGTCCGCGCGCTCGTGCTGACCCGGCTCGGCCAGGGGCTGATGTGCGCCGACGGGGTCGCCGAGGGGACCGCGCTCACCGAGGAGGCGCTGCGCATCGCCCGCGAGATGGGCGACGAGGTGCAGGAGGCCGACCTCCTGATCAACCTCGCGCTCGGGCGCTCCATCAACGGCGACCTGGAGACCACGTTCGCGCTCAACGATCAGGCGCTGGCGATGGGCACCCGCCTGAACTCGCCCCGCATCATCCTGCGCGCCCTGGCGAACAACGTCGACGCTCTCGACAACCTCGGCCGCTCGGAGGAGGCCGTGGCGCTCGCGCTGGAGGGGGAGAAGCTCGCCCGGCGGTACGGCAGGTTCCGCCACCAGGGCACCTTCATCGCCAACAACCGGGCGGAGGCGCTGGAGTCGCTCGGCCGGTGGGACGAGGCCGTCGAGATCATCGAACGGTCCCTGGCGATGGGACCGACCCTGCGCAACCGGTGGCACATGTTGCGGGTCCGCGCGGACATCGCGATCGCGCGTGGCGAGGAGGACCTGGCGCAGGACATCCTCACCGAGGTCGGCGCCTTCTCCCCGCACCGGGACGAGCAGACGCAGGAGTGGACGAACAACGCCCGCCTGCGCCTCGCGTGGCACCTGCTGCGCGGCGAGCCGCTGACGGCCCTCGACGTGCTGGAGGCGGCGCTGGACGACCCGCCACTGGCCCGCAAGGCCATGCTCGCCGGGCGGCTGCTCGCCTCGGTCAGGTACGTCTGCGACGCGGCGGCTCCGATCGCCCCCGACCGGGTGGCCCACATGCGGGAGCTGGGCGACCGGCTGGCCGTCAACCTGGGCGACGGGCCGGTGAACGAGGCGTTCGGGCTGGTCTACCGGGGCGAGTTCGACGCGGCGGCCGAGGCGTGGCAGCGGCTGGGCCGCCCGCACGTACGGGCCAAGGCACTGCTGCACGGCGCCATGGCGGCCGCCGCGAGCGGCGACCGCGAGGGGGCCTCGGCACGCCTGCGCGAGGCCTGCCCGCTCGCGGTCGCGCTGCACGCCACCCCCCTGGTCGCCCAGATCGAGACGCTGGCCCGCCGCCTCGGCGCTCCTCTGTCCGAGGCCACGCCGTCCGCGCCCGCACGGCAGGCCGACCTGACCCCCCGCGAGCTGGAGGTGCTGCGCCTGGTGGCGGCCGGACGCAGCAACCGGGACATCGCGGCCGAGCTGTTCATCTCGGCCAAGACCGTCAGCGTGCACGTGTCGAACATCCTGCCCAAGCTGGGCGTGTCGACCCGGGGCGAGGCGGCCGCCGCGGCCCACCGCCTGTCCCTCCTCGACTAGGCGGACGAGAGTCAGGCGGACCCGGATCAGGCGAACAGGGGCTCGACCAGCAGCAGCACGCCGAAGACGGCGAACGCGGCGGCCGCGCCATACTTGATCCACTTCTCGGGCAGGCGCGAGCCGAGGAACCGGCCGACCACAATGGCCAGCGCGTCGGCGGCGACCATGCCCACGGTCGAGCCGACCCACGTGCCGAACCAGCCGTGCTGGGTGGCCAGCGTGATGGTGGCGAGCATGGTCTTGTCGCCCAGCTCGCTGAGGAAGAACGCCACGGCGACGGCGATGAACGCGTTGCGGGTGGTCCGGGCCGCCTTGCCCTTCTCCTCCTCGGTGAGCTCGTCGCCGCGCAGCGTCCACGCCGCGAAGGCGAGGAACGCGAGGCCCGCGACGATCGAGATGGCGGTGGTCGGCAGGGCGTCGCCGACGAGCCTGCCGAGGCCGACGCTGACGAGGTGGACGAGCGCGGTCGCGACGGTGATGCCGGCCAGCACCGGCCCGGTCTTGAAACGGGTCGCGAAGGTCAGAGCCATGAGCTGGCTCTTGTCGCCCAGCTCGGCCACGAAGATGACGACGAGGGAGATCCAGAGGGCTTGCACGGGGTCGCCTTCCTACAGGGGAGATGCGACCGGGCCGCCGTACGACACCCGGGGAGTTCGGGCACGACTTCGGCCCGGCAGCATGTGATCATGGCTGTCGGGCCGAAGGTCTCGTCCGCCACGAGGGCTCCACGACCGGGCGGACGAACCGCCAGTGTGTCGATCAGTGGATTTCGGACTACTCCCCTTCGGTGTCGGCCCAGTTTAACCGAGCTGAAGACAGCTAAAGACTCAGTCCCACCAGCACGGGCTCGTTGACGAGCCACACCCCGAACTTCTCGTGCACGCCGTCGCGCACCTCGCGGGCCAGCGCCAAAAGCTCGGCCGCGCCCGCCTCGCCGGTGGGGTTGGTGAGGGCCAGCGTGTGCTTGGTCGAGATGCGGGCCCGGCCCCTCTCGTAGCCCTTGGGGAACCCGGCGTTCTCGATCAGCCACGCCGCCGGGATCTTGACCGTGCCGTCGGGCATGTCCCAGCGCGGATGGCCGGGGGCCCGCAGGGCCAGGGCCGCCGCCTCCTCCGGGCCGAGCACGGGGTTGGTGAAGAACGACCCGGCGCTGCGCGCGTCCGGGTCGTCGCGGTCGAGCACCATGCCCTTGCCCCGCCGCAGCTCCAGCACCGCCTCCCGCGCGTCGGCAAGCGGCACCCGCGCGCCGATCTCCACGCCGAGCCGCGCGGCCAGCTCCTTGTAGGCCACGGGCCCCGACAGCGGCGAACGCTCCAGGGCGTAGGTGACGGCCAGCACCATGTGCCGGCCGGGGTCGTGCTTGAACGCGCTGTGCCGGTAGGCGAAGCCACACTCGGCCGCCGCGAGGTCCCCCACCTCGCCGGTCCTGCGGTTGTACACGCGGACGGCGGCGACGGTCTGCGCGACGTCCTGCCCGTACGCGCCGACGTTCTGGATCGGGGTGGAGCCCACCAGCCCGGGTATGCCCGACAGGCACTCGACCCCCGACCAGCCCTCGGCCACGCAGCGGGCGACCAGGGCGTCCCAGTCCTCCCCCGCCTGCACGGTGACCCGCACCCGGCCGTCATCCGCCGCCGAATTCCGGGCCGTCACCTCGACGCCCCGGGTGGCGACGCGCACCACGAGCCCGTCGAACCCGTCGTCGGACACCACGAGGTTGCTGCCGCCGCCGAGCACCAGCACGGGCTCGCGCTCACGGTCGGCCTCGGCCACGATCGCGACCAGCTCGCCCTGCGTCCGCGCCTGCGTGAACGCCCGGGCCGGTCCGCCCGTCCGCAGCGTGGTGTACGGGGCGAGCGGCACCCCTGCCAACCGGTCAGCCATCGGTCTCCTCGCACCCGGAACATCCCGACGAACAGGATAGCTATCCGCGGTCCTCGCGCTCCGCCCGGGCGATCGACTCGTCGACCCTCGACGTGGCCGAGCTGCCGTCCCACAGGAGCTGGGAGGCGACCACCGACGGCTCGCCCGAGGGGGTCAGCGCGGTCTCGATCGTCCCGCCGGGAGCGACGTCCTGCTTGACCTCGGTGATCTCTTCCGGGCCCGCGGCTGCGGCGGCCTCCCTGGCGTTCCGCGCCCGCGGACGCGGCATCGCGCCGCCCTGGGCGTCGCCGGCCTTGCCCGGGTCCTGGGTCTGCGCGGCGACACCGGCGACGTCGCCGTGCTCCCGCTGCGTCGTGACCGGCTCGTTCTTCGCTTCGCTGTCTCGCTCGCTCACGATCCGACCGCTACCCAGCACCGCCGCGGCCAATCGGGCCCGGCCAGTCAGGAGAGCTGGACCACGGCGCGGGCCTTGGACAGAACGCGGGAGTCGCCGGACCTCGCGGTCAGCGTCACGACGACGCGCTTGTCCTCGCGCTTGTCCTCGACGACCCCGCTGATCGTGATCGTCGCGCCGTTGTCGTCGTCCGGCACCACGACCATGGAGGAGAACCGGACGCCGTACTCCACGACCGCGCCCGGGTCGCCCGCCCAGTCGGTCACGAACCGGCTGCCCTGCGCCATCGTGTACATGCCATGCGCGATGACGTCGGGCAGGCCGACCGCCTTCGCGTGCCGCTCGTTCCAGTGGATCGGGTTGAAGTCGCCCGAGGCCCCGGCGTACCTCACCAGGTCCACCCGGCGCACCCGGTATTCGACGGCCGGGATCTTCTGGCCGGTCTCCACCTCGTCGTACTTGACCGTCGCCGCCATGATCAGGCCGCCCCTCCGCGCTCCACGATGATGTTGTACGTGCGGCAGACCGGCTCACCCGAGGTGGTCGAGACGTCGCTGCGCAGGGTCAGGAACTCGTTGCGGCCCACGCTGCGGATCTCCTCGACGGTCGAGGTCCACACCAGCTCGTCGCCCGCGTGGATGGGCCGCTCGTACT
Organism: Microbispora bryophytorum; assembly: GCF_006874465.1. Lineage (GTDB taxonomy): Bacteria > Actinomycetota > Actinomycetes > Streptosporangiales > Streptosporangiaceae > Microbispora > Microbispora bryophytorum. The sequence continues at coordinate 60,961 of NZ_VIRL01000001.1, forward strand.
CGAACCTCTGCTCGCCGTGCACGACCATCGCGAAGTTGAGCCCGAGGTCCGGGTCGGCGAGCGCGTCGCCGGTCCCGAAGAGGCTGAACACGATGGGGAACGTGGGCGGCGCGACGACGTCCGGATGCCCGGCCGCCACGGCGGCCCGCCTGTCGTGGTAGATCGGGTTGGCGTCGCCGATCGCGGTGGCGAACTCGCCGATCTTCACGCGGCTGACCTCGTAGGGCGCGGGCGACTCATACGTCCGCCCGACGAAATCGCGGTTCAAAGGCATCGGGCCGGGCTCCTTCGTAATGAGCGGGATAGGCCGTACCGTAACAGACCCGTGCCGGCGAACACCGGCCCGAATCGTCGGGCCACCGGCCGGACACGACAAACCGGCGCCCCCGCGGGGAACGCCGGTGTCGGAAGTGCGTGCGGTCCGCGCCGTGATCTAGCGGGTCTCGCGGTGCGCCCGGTGCGTCTTGCAGTTGGGGCAGTACTTCTTCAGCTCAAGCCGATCCGGGTCGTTGCGCCGGTTCTTCCGCGTGATGTAGTTGCGGTGCTTGCACTCCTGGCAGGCCAGCGTGATCTTCGGCCTAACGTCTGCGGCAGCCACGTGGGAGTGCCTTTCTGCGTTCGGGACTACTGGACAACCCACGCCGGGGTCCCCTTGTTCAGGTGACCCGGCAGGGTAGTAGCGGAGGCCGGACTTGAACCGGCGACACAGCGATTATGAGCCGCTTGCTCTGCCTGACTGAGCTACTCCGCCTGGGCCGGACGCATCCGGCCACGCAAGGATACCCGACCTGTACGGCTATTCACGCATCGGGATCAGCCATGATCGAGATCGGTCTTCCGGCGAGAATGAGACATCCCCACCAAGCCGAAAGCCCCACCCCGCAGCGCTCAGTCAGAAACGCTGCCTGGATAGGACTTTCCGGCTAGAGCCCCCAAACGGAATCGAACCGTTGACCTTCTCCTTACCATGGAGACGCTCTGCCGACTGAGCTATAGGGGCGGGTCCGCCAGCCGCTCTCGCGCTGCGGACAGGTGTAACCATACACGGCCACGGCGGCGCGCGCGAATTCGAATAGCCCTCCGGCGCGCGGTTCGGAGCACGGCTCAGGGGGTCGGCAGCACCCCGGACAGATCGGCCTCAGGGCGGTGCAGGACAGGCATGTCGGCCGTGATCGCGTACCGGCTGAAGTACCCCTTGCCCTTGACCGGGATCACGCTGCTCAGCGTCACCGTGGCGGCGTACGGCGCGTCGGCGCACTCGGGCAGGCACCAGGTGCCGCTGAGCCTGCCCGCGCCGGTCGCCCGGGTCGGCCCCCAGGTCCGCCAGGTGACCCCGCTCATCGTGCTGAACTCCGAGAGCACGAGGTTCGCCGGACGCTGCTCGGCCCTGCCCCGCTCGGAGTTCTGGAGGTTGAGCACGTACACCGGCGTCTCGGCCGCGGGGCCGGTGGGCGCCGGCCCGCAACCGCCGACGGCGGCGCAGAGCACGGTGACGCAGAACACGGTGACGGTGACAGGCAGGCGCATCGATTCCCCCTCGGCACTCTGAGTGCCCAGGGCCCGCCGCTGTTACGCCTGTGACCAGGCGGACGACCAGGCTAATTGACGGCCGTACGGGTGTCGCCGGCCCTGACGTGCAGCGGGATCACCTCGCAGAGGTCGGCGAGATCGACATAACGGGCGACCTCCTCGACCGAGAGACAGTCGGCGACCACCCGACCGTTGCGCCGCACCCGCAGCACCTGGCGGTCGTGGCGGTACGCGGGGACGATCTCGTATCCGTCCGGTCCCACCCATCGACTGTCCATAGGGGAACAAGCTAACGCCTTTTCCCCATGTCTATCTCCCGTCCCAGGGGAATCGCCTTAAGTAGGGTCTTAATCGACCCCAAGTGCCGGGCCGCACAGTGAGCGTGACGCACCGCCGTTCCCACGTTCACGAAGGGTCCTCCGATGTCCGACACCCCCAACCTGCTGGGCTTCCGCATCGCGCACCGGGCGATGCGCACCGACTCCCGGCGCCTCGCCGACGTCACCGCCGAGATCGCCGCGGGCCGGCAGCCGTGCGGCCCGGAGCGCGCCGCCGCCATCCGCGAGTACGCGACCAAGCTGTGCCGCGGCATCCACCACCACCACAAGGCGGAGGACGACCACCTGTGGCCGCTGCTCGTCCGCTCGGCGGGCGCCGAGCTCGACCTGAGCGAGCTGAGCGAGGACCACTCCGAGCTCGACCCGCTGCTCGATGAGATCCGGGCGGTCGCGGGCGACCCGGCCGAGCTGGCCAAGCCGCTGCGCCGGCTGGCCGACCTGCTCGACGAGCACATCCAGGAGGAGGAGCGCACGATCTTCCCGATCATCATGCGGCACGTCTCCGGCAAGGACTGGGAGGAGATGGAGCAGCACGTCCGTAAGGGCGGCGACGTGCGCTTCGAGCTGCCCAGGATCGAGCAGCACGCGCGGCCGGAGGAGCTGGCGCAGCTGCGCAAGCTGGCCGGGCCCGTCCTCGTCGTCATGCTGGCGCTGATGCGCCGCGCCCACCTCCGCCGCGAGCGGCTCATCTTCGGCGCCGCGTGAGCGCTGCGTTGTCGGCTTCGCGGCGGGCGGCCTCCTCCCAGTGGGGGGAGCCGACCTGCCGGGCGACCTCGGCGGCCCGCAGGTAGTGGGCCTCGGCGTCGCCGGGCCGGCCCAGGAACGCCGCCAGGTCGCCGAGCGTGTGCGCGACCGGCCCGAGGGTGACCGAGCCCGAGTGCAGGCCGGCCAGCTCGCCGTCGGACGACAGCAGCAGGCGGTAGCACTCCTCGGCCGCCGCCCGGTGACCGAACGCGATCGCGTTGTCCGCGCGCAGGGACATGAACACGAGCCAGTAGTAGTCGCGGCGGGGGACGCGCGCGGAGGCCCACGCCACGCGGGCCTCCTCCAGGCGGCCGGCCCCGGCGAGCGCCCGCGTGTACAACTCTGCGACGTCCTGCGGCAGGCGCTCCCACAGGGCGGCGAGCTCCTCCACCGACTCGTGGACCCGCCCCGCCGCCAGTTTGACCACGAAACGGCCCACCGTCCCCACCATCGCGCCGTTGGCGTCGCCGGTGCTGGCCAGCCGCTCTCCGAGCTGCGTGTAGACGCTCTCGGCCCGCTCGAACTCGCCCCTGACCAGCAGGTGCACGGCGTCGAGGAAGGCGAGGATGCCGAGGGCCAGGCCGAGCTGGCCGCTCGTCGACAGCTCCATGGCCTTGTCGGCGTGCCGGCGGGCCGTGGTCCAGTCGTTGCGGCTGAGCGCGACCATGAGCAGCGAGAAGTGGCCGAGCGTCTGGTAGCCGAGGAGCCCGGCGGCGGCCGAGGCGGCCAGCAGATCATGCCCGAGCGTCTCCAGGTCGTCCCGCCTGTCCGGGGTCAGGCAGACCCAGTAGCGGGCGTTGAGCGCCATGCACCGCAGGTGGAGGTCGCCGAGGGCGTCCGCGATCGCCAGCGCCTCCGCACTCGCCGCCTCGATGCGCTCCGCGTCGTGTCCTTCGAGCGCGTGGCAGAGGGCGACGAGCATCCGGCAGCGCAGCTCCCCCGCCTCCGCGGGCAGCGACTCCTCGATCGCCCCGATGAGGTCGGCGTCGAACGCGCGGTCGGGCTGGATGGTCCAGATGATCGGCGCGTCGAGCGAGGACACCGCCCGCGCCACCGCGCCGCGATCGCCCGTCTGGCGGGCCACCGCGAGCGCCTTCGTCCGGTTGCGCACCGCCGTGATCACGTCGCCCGCGTGCGACTGCGCGGACACCAGGCGGCACAGGAGGTCGAGCCGGACGTCCCAGGGCGCGTCGCCGGCCCCTCCGCTCACCAGGTCGAGCGCGCCCAGCGCGCCCTCCAGCAGCGCCGCCGCCTCCTTGTGCGCGTACAACGCGGTCGCCTGCCCGGCGGCCCGAGCCGCGTACTCGGCCGCCGTGAGGGCGGTCGCGGTGGTCGCGGCGGCGAGCGCGTGGTGCCCGAGCGCCCCCACGTCACCCGGGCGGATCACCTCCAGCGCCGCCAGCACCTTGCCGTGCATCCGCGTACGGCGCAGCCGCGGGATGTCCTCGTACAGCGTCTCGCGGACGAGCACGTGGGCGAACCGGACGCGGCCGGGGCGCGGCTCCTCCAGCAGGCCGGACAGCACACCCGCCTCCAGGCCGTCGAGCACGGTCTCCTCGTCGGCCCCCGGCATGGCGATCAGCACGTCGGCGTCGGCCTCCCGGCCGACGACGGCGGCGTTGCGCAGCGTCGTCCGGGCCGGCGCGGGCAGCCGGGCGAGACGCCTGCGGATGAGGTCGCGCACGCCGGGCGGCAGCGCGTGGGCCGCCGACGGGCCGTCCACCGCGAGCAGCCGGGCCGTCTCGGTCACGAACAGCGGGTTGCCGCCGCTGCGCTCGGTGACCGTGCGCACCGTGGCCTCGTCGACCTCCGCGCCGGAACGTTCGGCGAGCAGCCGGGCCACCTCGCGTTCGCCGAGGCCGCCCAGGGTGAAGTTCTCCACCGCCTGCACGGCGAGCGCCGCCGCGGTGGCCGTGAGGTCGTCGGCGGCCTCGGCCGGCCGGTGCGTCAGCAGGACGAGGACCGGCGTCCGCGCCAGGCGGCCGGCCAGGTGGCGCAGGAGCTGGAGGGTCTCCTCGTCGGCCCGGTGCACGTCCTCCAGCACGATCAGCAGCGGTCCCGGCACGCCCTCCAGGTAGTCGCCGGCCGCCCGCGCCAGCCAGAACTGGCCCACGGGCGCGGCGTCGTCGGTCAGCAGGGGCGCCAGCCGGGCCGCGGTCCCGGGTTCGGGCGGGCAGGTCGCCGACAGCTCTCGCAGCACCTCGCTCCACGCCCACGCGGGCGGCACGCCGCCGGTCGTCTCGGGGCAGCGCCCGACCACGGTCTGCCAGCCGTCGGCCGCCAGGCGTCGCACGAGCGCGTCGGCCAGGGTGCTCTTGCCCGAGCCCGCCTCACCGCCGAGCCAGGCGATGCGGAAACCGTCCCGGGCCCGCTGCGCCGCGGCGGCCAGCCGGGACAGCTCGGCCGTACGGCCGACCATGCGCACGGGCTCCTGGACGGGCGACAGTGTGGCCGACGGTGCGGGGACCACGCGCGCAGTGGCCGCCCGGACCACGGGGGTCGCGTCGAGCGACTCGGCCTGCGCGAGGATGTCCGCCTCCAGCGCGCGCAGGGCGGGCCCGGGATCGACGCCGAGCTGGTCGGCGAGCAGGCCGCGCGTCCTGCGCAGGACCGCCAGCGCCTCCCCCTGCCGCCCCGACCGGTAGTAGGCGAGCGCGAGCAGCCGTACGGCGTTCTCGCGCAGAGGATGGGCGGTGAGGTGACGCTCCAGCTCGGGGACGACCTCGGCGTGGCGGCCGAGTGCGAGCCCGGCCTCGGCGCGATGCTCCACCGCGACCGCCCGGAGCTCGTCCAGGTGGACCGCTTCGGGGAGGGCCCACTCCTCCTCGCCGAACTCCGCGTACGCGGGGCCGGTCCACAGCGCCAGCGCCTCGTCCACGACCTCGAGCGCCCGCGCGTGCCGCCCCTCGGTGAGCAGGCCGGCGGCCGACTCGACCAGCCGGGGGAGGCGCCAGGCGTCCACGTCACCGGGCTCCAGCGCCAGCCGATAGCCAGGGGGAGCGCTGACCAGCACGCGGGCGGCGGCGCGGGGGGCGCGGCCCGGCTCCAGTGCCCGCCGCAGGTTGGAGACGTAGACCTGGAGCGCGCCCAGCGCGCGCGGCGGAGGCTGGCCCCTCCACAGGTCGTCGACGAACCGGTCGGTCGACACCACGTGTCCCTGTGCGCAGACCAGCCGGGCCAGAACGGCGCGCTGGAGCGAGGTCCCGAGGTCCGCGGGGCGCCCGCCGACCTCCGCCGCGATTCGTCCGAGAACCCGCACTTTCACCATGACGGGGGCAAGCATAAGGATCAGGCCCGGTAGTGGTAGTAACCGAGCAGGTCATGCAGAACACTCACGTGGTCCATGCGGATCCGTGTCCCGGTGGCGAACGCGTCGATCATCTTTCCTCCGCCGACGTACACCCCGACGTGGTGGGTTCTGCCGGGCCTACCGTAGAAGACCAGGTCGCCGGGTTGCGGCACGCCGACCCGGCGCAGCCTGCCGAGGTGGTCGTCGGTGTTGCCGGGACCGAGCACGTCGCCGCCGAACGCCAGGTCGTACACCCAGCGAGTGAACCCGGAGCAGTCGAAGCCACGCGTCCGGTTCGCCGGGCAGGGCGTGACCGAGCCGCTGTACCCCCGGCAGGTCCCATTCGACGGCCCCGGCCGCGCCGCGTGCCCCCCGCCCCAGGAGTACGGAAGGGAGCCCTGGGCGGCGTACGCGACGGCGGCGGCCCGGGACAGCTCCTCGTCGAGCGGCGCCGATCCCACCCCGGCCAGCGCGACGATCGCTCCGATCAGCAGCCGACGCTTAACCCCCATGGATCGGGACAATAGCCACCCGTCTTTTTATTAGCCAGAGAAGCTTTACCCCACTCGATCGACGCACCGGAGGGGGATTGTTACTCTGAGTACGGCTCAGCTCGTACGTTCATCGGCGTGTCGGTCGAAGCGCTTCGTCGGTCGCCCCGGACCCCGTCCCGCTCCCCCGGTGGTCCCCGGCGCCAAGGAGAGCGAAGGGAACCACCGTGGAGACGTGGACGGCACAACCCCCTTCCCCCACCCGCTGGTGGGTGCTGGGGCTGCGCGGAGAGCTGGATCTCCACGCGGTGCGGCACCTGCGCGAGCCGCTGCTCAGCCAGATCGAGGCCCACGGCCCGTGGCTGGCGATCGACCTCAGCGAGGTGCGGTTCATCGACACCACGGGCGTGGGGCTGCTCGTGCGCCTGGTGCACAATCTGCGCGGCAGGAACGGCGACCTCGCCCTCATCGCGCCGGCCGGCCAGGTGCTGCGGATCCTCCGCTGGACGAACCTGACCAGGGTGTTCCGCGTCCTCGACACGGCCGACGCGCTGGACGACTAGCCGGCGCTAGTTGGGCAGGATGGTCACCGGCGTGTCGTCGCCTCCCGTCGGACCGTCGTCCCCCGTCGGGGGCGTCACGGACACCAGGCTGCGGCAACTGTCGCCACAGCCGCCGAACCTCCCGGCGTCGACCGGCGTGAAGTCGGTCGGCGGCACGCCGCGCAGCGCGCCGATCATGGTGTCCTTCCAGATCGGCCCGGGAACGCTGGCGCCGAACACCGAGCCGTAGTAGCGGCCGCCGATCGTGACGCCGTTCAGCTTGTACTTCGACGTGCCACGGGGGTCGCCGAGGCTGACCGCGCCGGCGAGGTCGGGGGTGAACCCGGCGAACCAGGCGGAGGAGGAGTCGTCGTTGGTGCCGGTCTTGCCCGCCGCGTCACGCCGGATGCCGCCGACCGCCGCCATCGTGCCCTTGGTCAGGACGCCCGACAGCACGTGCGCCGCCGCGTCCGCCACCTCGGGGTCGAGGGCCTGGCGGCACTTGGGCCTGTAATCCGTCGTCTTGCCGGTGCTGTCGGTGATCCGGCTGATCGCCATCGGCGTGCAGTACCTGCCGCGCGCGCCGATCGCGGCGTAGGCGTTGGCGACCGTCACGGGGTCCATCTCGTTGATGCCGAGCGTGAACGTCTCGAACTCCTTGAGCGGGTCGCCGTCGGAGCGATGGATGCCCAGCGACTTGGCCGTCTTGACGACGTTGCAGAGCCCGACCCGCCGCTCGAGTTCCATGAAGAACGTGTTGACCGAGTGCCAGGTGCCGGTCTGCAGGGTCAGCCAGCCGGGCGACCCCTCGTCGTTGGTGACGGTGTGGCTCGGGTCGCCGATGGACTGGCCCGCACAGTTCTTGAACGTCGAGTAGGCCGGCGCGGTGTAGCCGGCGCCCGCACTGAACCCGTCGTTGATCTTCATGCCCTGCTTGAGCGCGGTGAGCAGGGTGAACGTCTTGAAGGTCGAGCCGGCCTGGAAGCCGATGCCGCCGCCGTGCGCGGCGTCGGCCACGAGGTTGTAGGACATCTGATTCTTGCTCTTGCGCGTGCCGTACGGACGGCTCGCGGCCATCGCCTTGATCGCACCGGTGCCGGGCTGGACCAGCGCCTCGGCGGCCACGGGGTTGTCGGTCGGGTGGACCCACTTCCTGATCGCCTTGTCGGCGGCGGCCTGCATCGTGGGGTCGATCGTGGTCCTGATGGTCAGGCCGCCCCGGTTGAGGAACGCCAGGCGCTGCTTGGCCGTCTTGCCGAAGTCGGGGTTCCTGAGGATCTCGTTGCGCACGTAGACGCAGAAATACGGATACGTGCTCGACTCGCAGCCGCCGGGCAGCGGGGTCCCCTTGTAGCCCAGCCTGGCCTTCTTCGCCTCGGCCGCCTGATCCTTGGTGATCTTGTTCAGCTCCGCCATCCGGTCGAGCACGACGTTGCGCCGCTTCAGCAGCCGGTCGCGGCTGGTCTTGCCCAGGTTGGGGTCGGTGGCGTTGGGGTCCTGCACCGCGCCCGCCAGCGTCGCCGCCTGCGACAGCGTCAGCTCGCTCGCGCTGACCCCGAAGAACCGCTTGGCCGCCGCCTCGACGCCGTACGCTCCCGCGCCGAAGTAGGCGATGTTGAGGTACTTCTCCAGGATCTCGTCCTTGGAGTACTTCTCCTCCACGCCCATCGCGTAACGCAGCTCGTTGAGCTTGCGGGCATAGCTGGGCGCCAGGGCCTTGTTCTTCTCCTCCTCGGTCTGGGCGGCGTTGAGCAGCACCTGCTTCACGTACTGCTGGGTGATGGAGGAGCCGCCCTGGGCCACCCCGCCCGACTGCAGGTTCTTCGCCAGGGCGCGGACAGTGCCCTCGATGTCGATCGGACCGTGCTCGTAGAACCGATAGTCCTCGATCGAGATGATGGCCGTCTTCATGATGTCGGCGATGTGGTCGAGCGGGACGACCTCGCGATACTGCTCGTAGAACCGCGCGATCTCGTGACCCTTGACGTCCTGGACGACCGAAACCTGCGCGAGCGGGGGCTCGGCGAGGTCGCGGGGCTCAAGACCCACGTCCTCGACGGCCGACACCAGCCCCACGCCCGCGCCTCCGACCGCCGGCAGCGCGATCCCCGCGACCAGCACGCCCGCCGCCGCTCCCATGGCGGCCAGACGAAGCACCTTCCCCGTGGCGTTCACACAAACCTCCCCCAAACGGCTATAGACAAGGTTATGGGGCTGTAAAACGCGATTGGCCCCATAACGGTGTTCACTTATGGCAGCCGGCCGAGGCCGCGCGCGAGCACGGTGGCCGTCTTGGCGATCACTTTGTCGTCGGTGGCACCGGCGGCCGCCCGGCGGTTGGTGGAGATCGCCATCACGATCGGGGCGGAGCCCTTGGCGGGCCAGACGACGGCGATGTCGTTGGCGGCGCCGTACGCGCCGCCGGTGCCGGTCTTGTCCCCGACGATCCACGTCTTCGGCAGCCCGGCGCGGATGCGCGCGTCCCCGGTCGTGTTGCCGCGCAGCCACCCGATCAGCCGGGATCGGTCCTTCGCGCCGAGCGCGCCGCCGGTCGTGAGCGCCCTCAGGTCGCGGGCCACGGACGCGGGCGTGGTGGTGTCGCGCTTCTCCTTGGGCGACCAGTCGTTGAGCTCGGTCTCCCAGCGGTCCAGCCGGGACAGCGGGTCCTTGAGCGTGCGGAAGTATCGGGTGAGGCCCCGCGGCCCGCCGATCCGCTTCAGCAGCATGTTGCCCGCGGTGTTGTCGCTGTAGATGATCGCCGCCCGGCACAGCTCGGCGAGGGTCATGCCGTCCTTGACGTGCTTGCTCGTCTCCGGTGAGTTCGGCTTCACCTCGCCGGCCGTCCAGTGGACGACCTTCCGCGTCAGCTCCCGGTCGGTCGTCTTGGCCAGCACCGCGCCCGCGGCCACCGCCTTGAAGGTGGACAGCAGCGCGAACCGCTCGCCCGCCCGGTAGCCGACCGTCTTCCCGGTCGCCGTGTCGATCGCGTACGCGCCGATGCGGCCCTTGAACGACGTCTCCAGCGCGCGCAGCGCGGCGGCCACGTCCGTCCGGGGCACGGTGGTGGTGGCGGGCACGGCGGCGGCGGTGGCGGGCGCGGCGGTGGCGGGGGTCGCCGTGGATACGGCCCCCGCCAGGAGGAAGACGGTGATCGTGGCGGCCTTCCGCGCGACCGGCGTCGTCCGTGTCATGGGCTTGTCCTTGCTCTCGTCCGTCACAGGGGCGTTAGACGCAGGAGCAAAGCAAAGTGTTCAGAACATGTCCAATATTCATATGGACCCCAGATCCATATGAGTTCCCGTATCGACCCAGCTCACAGCGGTGGAGTGGCCGCTCCCGGTGACCGTGATCACGATCGGGGATGGAGAGGCGGCCCCCGCGCCGGTAAAACGGGGGCCGCCTCGGTCCTCGGGAGATCACCGGGAGGTCACCCGACGGGCGCCCGGTCGGGCGGGCGGAGGAGGAGCCGACCCGTGGGCGACAGGAAAACGCCCAGGAAGTCGCGGCTCATCCACACAATTGAGTAAACGGATGTTAGCTTTCCCGACAGAAACGGTCAATGGTCGATAGTACGGAACGATGAATGGCGTATCCGACGGCGGCGCCCCCCGCGTACCAGAACAGGTCAGGACCGTTGAACGTCGTGCCGAGCACCAGCCGCGCCGTCGTGCTGTGCGCCGACAGCGCGGCCGGCACTCCGGTGAGCTGGGCGAACTCGACCAGCCAGCTCACCCCGAGCGCCACCGCCGCCACCGCGAACGGCCGGGCGCGCGGCGCGGCCACGACGACCAGCGCGTACACGAGGAGGGTGTAGAGAAGGTCGCCCGCATACTTGCCGACCATGCCGGGCAGCAGCGCCCGGACCGACAGACCGGCGACCACGACCACCACGGCGGCGGCCAGCGCGGCGAGTCGGCGATGCGGCATCCGGGCACCCTACCGGGAATCCGGGGCCGCCCATTCCCACCGAAGCGGAGCTCCGCACGGTCTACGGCGGCATCGCCCTGACGCCGCCCGCCGATAAGGCCGCCGACCTGCTGAAGCTGCCCGGTTCAGCGGCCGTACAGACGGTCAATGGCGTGTCCTCGGGCACCGGCACCGGCACCACCGGCACCTCCACTCCCCAGGTGAAGGGCATCACGGTCGAGGTCGACAAGATCACCCTTCGGTGGGATTCCGGGGCTTTCCGCAAGGCCCGGCGGACCCGCGTGTCCGCCGGGCCCTCGTCCCCCGGGTTCAGTCGATGGCGATCTGAGCGCGTACGGCGGGGCTGAGCCCGGCCAGGAGGCGAGCCGCGCGGCCGTCCGTGGTCGCCCGGAGCAGGGCCGCGGTGACCGGCGGCGGCACGTACTCCAGCACCTGCCTGGCCCGCCGGGTCGTCATCGCCTCGACCAGCCGGACCGCGGCGGGGGTGACGCCGAGCGCGTTGAGGATGTCGGCGGCGACCCGATCGGGGACGTCCGCGAGGATGCTCGCACCCCGGCTCGCGGGCAGCTGCCGCAGCAGCGCGGCCGCTCCCGCCGCGGTCATGTGACCGACCGCCCGCCCGGCCTGACCGGACGGCAGCAGGGCCAGCACGCCGGCCGCCCGGGACGGATCATCGGTCATGGCGTCCAGCGCCTGCCCGATGGCGGCCGGCGCCATCGCGGCGAGCGCCGCGGCGGCACTGCGTAGAGAGGAGGCATCGCGTAGAGAAGAGGCCTGCCGCGGCGGCGGAGGCTCGGGTCGCGACTGGGGTGGTCGTGCTCGCGGCCTCTCGACCGGCGGCTCACGCCGCGGCGGGGCGGCGATCGCCGCCAGCCTGCGGTCGAGTTCGGCTGCTCCCATGCGGAGAGCGGGGTCCTTCCTGAGCAGCCCGGCGACCACGTCGTACAGCGGCCCGCCGCGGCGGGGTGGCGGAAGGTCGTCGGTGCAGACGGCGTGCACGGTCGCGTAGGCGTTGTCCCGCCGGAAGGGCGAGTAGCCCTCCAGCGCGCAGAAGAACGTGACGCCGAGCGACCACAGGTCGGCGGCGGGCCCCACCGCCCGCCCGTCGATCCGCTCCGGCGCCATGAACTCGGTGGTGCCGAGCATGATGCTGCGCGAGGTGAGCCCGCTCTCGCCGACGATCTGCGCGATGCCGAAGTCGACGAGCACCACCTTTCCCTCGTGGCCCACCACGATGTTGGCCGGCTTGACGTCACGGTGCACCACGTGGGCGGCGTGTGCGGCCGTCAGCCCGGCCAGCACCTCGCGTCCCAAGGCGGCGATCTCGCGCTCGGACAGCGTCCGCCGCCGGATCAGGTCGTCCAGGGAGCCGCCCTCGACGTGGACCATGACGATCCACGGCGAGCCGCCCTCCTCGAAGACGTCGTAGATCTCGGCTATCGCGGGGTGTCTGATCCGGGCCAGCGACCGGGCCTCGCGCAGGGCCCTCGCGCGCTGGATCTCGATCCCCTCGCCGTACGGCGTCAGCACGACTTCCTTGAGCGCGACGAGCCGACCGAGCATCCGGTCCATCGCGAGCCAGACCGTGCCCATGCCGCCGCGGCCGAGCTGGGTCCTCAGCTCGTAGCGGTTTTTGATCAGCCGTACCGGGCCCCCCGCCGGAGCGTCAGTCGTCATCGGGGAGCAGCTCGACACCGCCGGGGCGGTCGGCGCCGGTCCGCGGCACCCGCGTGGTCCTGGCGTCCGGCATCCGCCTCAGTTCCTGGTCCTCCATCGAGTCGTACGCGTCGGTCTCGCCGACGGTCTCCGCGCGGGTGCCGGTGGGGCCACGGTAGGCCGCGCCGTCCTCGGGGAGGGTGACGACCGGTTGCGGACCTGTCTCGCCCGTGCGGGACCAGATGCGCCAGACGTCCTGCGAACGGCCCGAGGGCGACGCGGGCGTCCCTCGGCCGTCCGTGCCGTGCGAGGTGAAAGCGCCCTGGGCGGCGAAGGTGCCACGCGCGTCCCGGAACTCGTGCTTCTCGGCCAGCGCGAGGACTTTCTCGTAGTTGCCCGGCCGCTGCATCAGCTTGATCGTCACCGGCAGGCACTCGATGAGGAGGAACAACAGGAACAGCAGCAGGCGGGTGACGCCGAGGCTGCTGTCCTTGCCGGTCACCTCGTTGAGCGCCTGAATGCGGATGAGCAGGCCGTTGGTCGCCATGTTCTCCGCGTCGAAGGTCGCCTGGAGGTCCGCCTGCCGCTTGATCCCCGCGTCGAGCTGCGCCTTCGCCTTGGGCAGGGCGTCCCGCGCGCTCGCGAGGCGGGCCTGCTTGGCCTCCTCACTGCCGGCGTTCAGCTCCCGCTTCCGGTCCTCGATCTGCCGGTTGATCAGGTCGAGGCGCCGCTTGTCCTTCTCGTACGCGCGCCGGCTGTCCTGGGCGAGAGGGCCGTCGCCCTTCTTCGGACACGACGGTCCTCCGTACAGCTGGCACTGCCACTCGCCGTAGTGCTTGTCGGCCAGCTTCTGCTGTCTGGCGCGCTCGGCGGTCAGCGCCTTGACGTTCGGGTCCTGCTCGGTGTCGATGGGCACGTCACCTCCGGAGGAGATGACTTTTTCCAGGTCCGCCACCTCTTTGCGGAGCTGGCCGACGTCTTTGCCGACGTTGCCCTGCTGCTGCCGTGCGGCGAACGCGTCCGCGCGCTGCTGCTTGATCTGGACAATCTGGGCATCGATTTCGGACTGGAAGATCTGGAGCACCAATGGCGTGGAGATGACGAACCCGAGCAGAAGCGCCATGAGAAAGCGCGGAACGGCCAGCGGCCAGCGGCGCGGGGCGTCCGCCTTCATCGTGCTGACCAGCCAGCGGTCGAGGCTCAGGATCATCAGGCCCCATACCAGCGCGGCGAGAACGGCCAGGACGACGTTGACACCCAGAGCGCTGTTGAGGGCGAACGTCATCGAGACGACCGCGAGGACGGCCGTCGTGAGCACGGCGCCGCCGATTCCCTCGAACTTCCCGTACTCGCTCGGGCACCGTTCGAGCACCTCAGGCCGTGCTCCGGACAGCCCAATCAGAAACCGTCGCATGCTTCTCCTCGCCTACGCGCACATATTGGAACGTGGCATAACGATCGAGACTCGGGCTATCGTAGATCACCGCAAGATTGTGGGAAACCGAGAATGATTCGACGCAACGACACAACAAGAACCCTACCGTTATGACAAGTCGTCTTTTCGTTGTTACCCACTAGTTCGGATATAGGGGGACAGGGGCGACGAATAGGACAATAAACGGAGGATCCGTGTCAGAGCCCGACAAGGCTCTGCTTCGCAAGGCCGTCGCCCGAGCCGTTGCGGGGCTCACCGCCACCGGCCGCCTCACGATCGTGGAGGTCGCCGCCGACGGCATGACCGTCTTCCGGATCCACCGGGACGACAACGGCAGGCCTCGCTGCCATTACTGGTCGTCGTCATGGGAGGACCTGACCTCCGAACAGGGGTGGGAGCACGAGTCCTCCCGGCAGGCCGTGCTCCGGGCCGCCGACCCGCTCTCCGCCGACGAGGTCGTCCTCGTCTGCTCGTTTCCCGAGGGCGCCGAGGCCAACCGGGCGCTGGCCTGGCTGAGCGAGGCGCGGCCCGCCGCCGTCCTCCCCTGCGACGGGCCGGCCGTCGCGGTCGTCGAGGACGTCCTGGCCTCCGACCCGCTCTCACGGTCGTACGACCTGGTCGTGCTGCGCGCCGACCACGCGAGCGGGCGGTTGCGGCTGGGGAGCAAGCAGTTGTTCCCCATTGGCACCCTGCCCGGGACCAGAGCCGAGGTGACCGTCCGCTGCGAGCCCGGCGACGAGTACGGCACCGCGTTCGCCGTCGTCACCTGGCAGGGCCGGGAGCCCAGGCTGCTGTCGGTGCACAGCGCCAGGCTCACCCCCGGCCGTTATCTGCTGACGGCCGAGCTGGTGCGGCCGGGGAAGGTGCGGTTCACCGGCGTGCCCGAGCTGACGCGGGACCCGCGCGGCTGGAACGACCTCGTGGCGGCGGCGCCGTCACAACTGCCGCCCAGGGCCGGGCCGGCACACCTGATCTGCGCGGTGGAGGTGAGCGGGCCGGACGCGAAGGTGGAGGAGCGCCTGAGCCGGGTGCGCCAGATGGTCAGTCATCTGTCCGCCGAGCTCGCGGACCTCCTGCGGGTCTCCCTCGTGGCGTACGGCGCGCACTCCTACGACGACCGGGCGGCCAGAGAGCATCCGGTGGAGGTCGCCGCGTGGCAGGTCACGCCCGAGCGCGCGCTGGCCGCCCTGGAGTGGTTGGAGGAACGCGGCGCGATCACCGAGGGCTACCCCTACTATCCGCACGCCGCCCAGGTGGAGGACATGCTGGAGGCGGTGGCCCGGCGCCTCACGACGGCGGAGCAGGTGCGCACGGTCCTGCTCACGGTCGGCGACCGCCCGCCGCACCCGGCGCGGACGAACCGGTCGCTGATCCTGCCCTGCCCGCACCCACATGACTGGCGGTTACTCGTGGGCCGCGTCCAGAGCCGGCCGGACACCGTGCTCGCCGCGATCTGCGACCGCGAGGACACCTTCGCGCACCCGGCCTGGCGCCGGCTCGGCGCGAACGCGCTCGCGCATCTCGACGCCCTCGACATCCGGGGGCTGGCCGCCGACCTGGGGCTGGCCGCGCCCGCCGCCCTCCCCATCCCGTTCCCCCTCCTCGACGAGACGGAGTGAGACCAGACATGCAGTCCGACCCGGCGCAGGGACCATCGGCCCACGACATCGCCATGTGGGGCGCCCCCGGCAGCGGCAAGACCACGCTTCTGGCCGCCCTGAACATCGCGCTGATGCGGCGGAAGGACGAATGGAAGATCGTCGGCTCCGACGCCGCCTCGTCCGACTACCTCATCGAGAGAACGAACGCGCTGTCGAGCGGGAAGATCTTCCCGGAGGCGAGCCAGAGCCTGGAGCACTACCGCTGGACGCTGGTCGGACCGGCCGAGCGGCAGGAACGCCGGTGGCTCCGCAAAGCCCGGCCCACCGCACCGCTGAAGATCGGCATCAGCATGGTCGACGCGCCGGGCGGTCTGTTCAGCGCGGGCCCTCTCCATCTGGGGAACGGCTCCGGCGTCGCCGACGACCTGCGCCGGCGCCTGATGGACAACCTGGTGAAGAGCCGGGGCCTGGTCTTCCTCTTCGACCCCATCCGGGAGTTCGAGCTCGGCGACGCCTTCGACCACCTGCACCCGCCGCTCACCCGCCTGGCCGAGAAGATGCTCGAGAGCGGGGAACTGCGGGACGGCATGCTCCCCCATCACGTCGCGGTCTGCATCACCAAGTTCGACGACCCCAGGGTGCTGGAGACCGCGGAGAAGCTACACCTGCTCGACTCCGCGCCCGACGACGAGTACGGATTCCCCCGGGTGACCAGCGAAGACGCCGGTGACCTGTTCCGGGCGCTGTGCGAGGTGTCCGCGAGCGGCAACGCGGACATGGTCGTCAACGCCCTGGACCAGTTCTTCCACCGCTCCCGCGTCGAGTTCTTCGTCACCTCGTCGATCGGCTTCTACCTGCGGCCGCACACCAAGACGTTCGACCGGAACGACTACCAGAACCTGCTCCCCGAGGCGGGCAGGGACCTGCGGATCCGGGGACAGGTCCATCCCATCAACGTCGTCGAGCCCATGCTGTGGCTCGGTCGGCGCCTCGCCGCCGGCGGTCCGCGGTGATCGGTTTCGAGTGGGCGCTGGAAGGCAAGCGGCCCGGCAGCTACGACGAATACGGCCTGCTGGAGTGGAGCGACGGGCGGCTCGACCGCGAGGTGTTCGACAAGCTCAGGCACCGCTACACGGCGAGCACCGCCGGTGACCTGCCCCAGGTGACGATCGGGACCGCGAGGATCAGCGAGAACGGCCAGATCTCCTACTACCTGGTTCTGGCGATCCGGCAGTGGTCGGGTCACCGCGACTTCGCCAACCGCAAGATCGCCTACACCCGGTGGTTCTACGTGCCGTACGAGCAGCTTGTCGACCGGCCGGTGTCGTACACCGCGCTCTACACCGCCTTCGCCGCGCTGCCGCTGGAGCCGCGGCCTCCGCTGACCGTGACCGTGCCGCCGTACGACCCGGGGGTCATGGCTCCCGGCCCGGACACGTTCTCCGCCGCGGCGCTGCTGCTGAACGGCCGGCCCGTGTGCGTGGTCGGCGCCGACACCGTCCCCATGATCGATCGGCTGCGCTTCGCGGACACCGTCGCGGCGCTGCTGCCGTACGGGACGCGGACCAGGTTCACCGCCGCCACCTGGACCAGCAGCACGAGCGAGCACAGCATCAAGCTGTCGTTCGCGCGGTATGCCCCAGAAGGGGCGCAGACGGTGGTCTGGGGACGCGCGGCCGACAGCGTCCTCGACCAGACGCCGTCGAAACTCTGCCACCAGTTCTACACGCGGTCCGACGTCCCGGCTGCGGAGATGATCGCCAGGCTCGCCCGGCAGACCGAGCCACTGTCGATCGAGAAGGACCGGCCCAAGGTGCTCCAGCTGGTCGAGCTCTCCGGTTCCGCGGCGCCAGAACCCGAACCCGAGCCGGATCGCTCCCCGCCCGCCGCTCCTCCCGCCCTGCCCACGGGCTCCACGGAGCCCACGGTGGCGTACCGGAACCGCGCGGGAAGCCCCTTGACCGAGGCGCTGGCCGACGCGCTCCCGTACGCCGCGGACGTCAGCGCCGCGGTCGAGGACCTGGTTCGCTCGGTCACGAACCCCACCGCCCTCCAGAGGGTGCTGCTCAAGCGCAACTGCTTCCGGAGTGTGATCGATCCCCGGAGTGACGCGACCCGGCTCTACGCGCGGCTCGTGGACGCGGCCTTCCCGGCCGAGGAGATGCGGAGGCAGGCCAGCCAGGACGTCGCCGATGCCCTCATCTGCTCGACGGCCACGCCGGATGCCGTCCGGCACAGGCTCGCCGCCCTCATGGGCACGCCTGCCGTCGAGCCCCGGCGGACCTGGTGGCCTCCCGGCCGCCGCGTCCGCCTGGCGTTGATCCTGACCGGCACGGCCGCGCTCGTCGCGGTGGCGGTCGTGGCCGTCTTCCTGACCCTGGGCGACGCCGGGGAGACCCCACAGGAGAGCCTCTCCCCTCCGCCGCTGGCGGTGGTCGTCCAGGCGCCCGCGGACCAGCGGTACGCCGCCGAGGCCTTCGCCGAGAGGCTCCGCCGCGACGGCTACGCCCCGTCCGTCGAGACGATCGACCCCACGAGCGTCACGCCGCCGGTGGGCAAGCCGGCCGTGACCGTCGCGTACGACCTCGACGTCCTGGAGTCGGTCAGCGGCGGCCGGCACTCCGGCAAGGACGTACGAGAGGGCCTGCAGGAGCGGGGCCTCAGCGAACTGGCGGACCTCCGGGTGACGAGCACCGACGTCCTGCTCGTCAGGGACGGCGTCAAGCCGCAGCGGTTTCTCGACGACCCCGGCGAGGGCGACGACATCCTCATTCGCGACACGATCGGCGGGGAGCAGCTGCGCGCGCTGACCGATCACGGCCTCCGGCTGGTCACCGTGCCGGCCCGGGACATCTCACGCCGGCTGGCCGAGGGATCCGCCGACGCCGCGATCGTGCCCGAGAGTGTGAGCGCGTTCGAGGGCTACCAGCGCCCCGCTCCGCGGGACCTGCCGCTTGCGCAACGCAGGCTGGTCGTGCTCGTCAACCGCGAGGCGGACGAACCGATGCGGCAGGACCTGCTCCAGGTCGCAGGAGCGACCGATCTCGGGCACGCGCCCGAAGGCGACCCCATCCTGGCCGCGAAGGCCCTCGTCGATCGGATCGCCCCAGTAGGGGAACCGACGTCCATAGAAGAGCCGGAAGGGACAGATTCCTTCCCGTACGTCCTCTTCTTCGTGGTGGTCGCCCTCGCCTTCGTGGCGGTGGTGCTGTTGATGTGGCGGCCCGCCCGGCTCGGCGGAACGATCAGCCGGCACCGCCGATGACCGTGAGGAGCGCCGTGTCCGGCATGACGACCGAGGACGAGGTGGCGGAGTGGCTCAAAGCGCGAGCGACACCGCTGAACGGTCTGGAACCGGGCGCCGGAACCGCCGACCTGGCGCCGCTCCGCGTCGCGCTGGACGGCGTACGGGTGGTGGGGCTCGGCGAGGCCACGCATGGCAGCCGGGAGTTCTTCCTGATCAGGCACCGGTTGCTGGAGTTCCTGGTCGAGGAGTTGGGGTTCACGACGCTCGCGGTGGAGGCCAGCGCCTCGGCGTCCCGAGCCGTGGACGACTACATGCAGGGCGGCTCCGGCGATCCGGTCGAGGCGCTCGCCGGAAAGCGCCTGGGCGTCGGCCCACCGCTCGACCGGCGGATCGACGCGGACGCCCGCCGTGTGGAGGACTTCCTGACGGGCGTCTCCACCCCGGACGAGGCGGCGGCGCATGCGCGGATCGTGCGCCAGAGCGCCGACCTCGCGAGCCGGCCGCTCCGGCACCCCGACCCCGCACAAACCGTGAGCGTCGCCCGCGACCGCTACCTCGCCGACAACGTGGACCTGCTCCTGGCCGACCCGGACGCCAGGGTCGCCGTCTGGGCGCACAACGGCCACATCATGAAGGGCGGCCACAGCGGCGGGTCGGTGACCGCGATGGGCCGCCACCTCAGGCAGCGCCACGGCGAGGCGTACTACGCACTCGGCGTGTTCTTCGGCGCGGGCCGGTTCCGGGCCCGCCGACGGCGATTCGGAAAGGTGGACCCGGCCACGCCTCCGGTCACCTTCCGCGTCCCGCTCGTCCGGAGACCGACGATCGTGGAGGCCCGCCTGGCCACCGCCCATCCGGGTGAACATGTGATCGACCTGCGGAGCGGCCCACGGCCGGAGTCCGTGACGCGGTGGCTCGGCGAGCCCCTCCACATGCGCGGTTACGGAGGGGCGGTGGCGAGGCGGTTCACCTACAAACTCGGCTACATGCCCACGGTGCTCGCCGAGCACTTCGACGGCATCGCCTTCGTGCCCGAGACCACCGCCTCCACCCCTCTGTGAATCCTCACAGGTCGAGAGCGAGCGTGGCGAGGTGGCGGGCGATCCCGGCGGTGTCGGTGTCCTGCACGTTGCTGAGCAGGACGACCTGGATGTCGTCGTCGGGCAGGTACATGTTGCTCGCCGTGTAGCCCATGAAGAGACCCGGGTGATACCGGAGCCGGTGCCCTTGGAGCCGGTCGACGAGCCAGCCGAAGGCGTACGCGCTCGACGGCAGGTTGAGGCAGCCGGTGGAGGGGCACTTCGCCTGCGGCGTGAACGCCTGCTTGACCGTGGCGGGCGGCGCGACCTTGTACGAGCCGAACGCCCGGTCCCAGCGGGCGAGGTCGTCGACGGTGGAGTAGACGCCGGTCGCGGAGAACAGCTCGGAGCCGTTGAGGAGCGGGGCCGGTGACCCGAGCGTGAAGTAGCCCTTCGCGTACCCGGCGGGCGGATATCCCCTGCTGTAACCGGTGTTCGGGAGGTTCAGCGGGCCGGTGATCAGCTTGCGCAGTACGGCGCCGTACGGCTGGTGCGTCACCGCCTGGATGAGCGCGCCGGCCAGCACGTAGCCGGAGTTGGTGTACTTCCACATGGTGCCGGGCTCGAAGTCCAGTGGCAGGTTCACGAACTGCTGGATGAGCTTCCGGGGCGTGGTCGGTCGCGTGACATTGGCGAGGTAGCTGGGCAGTGTCTCGATGTTGGGGATGCCCGAGGTGTGGGTGAGCGTCTCGCGGATCGTGATGGGACGCCACGCTGCCGGGCAGGCCTTGATGTATTCCGGGACGATATACCGGCAGATCGGGTCGTTCAGCTTGAACAGCCCGCGGTCGCGCAGTTTCAGCACGATCATCGAGGTGATCTGCTTGGTGACCGACATGACCCGGTAGACCGTGTCCGGCCGGTTGGGGATGTGCCGGCTCTCGTCCGCCTCGCCCGCGGCGAAACGAGCCAGCACCCGCCCATGCCGTACGACCAGCGCCGAGCCGGTGAACTGCTTCTTGGCCGCCAGATCCCGCAGGTACGCCAGCATCTCCGCACTGGCGGCAGCGTCCTGCGGCGCCGACGACGTGGCCGGTGACGTGACCGGCCGGTCCGATTTCTGCGTGGAATCGCTCGTGTCGCCGGTGGCCGTCGAGTCCGATGTCTGGGCGGGCCGGTTCGTGAGGTCCGACAGGCTGTTCTGATCGCTGGAGGAGTTCGCGATCGTGTCGGTTTTCTGCCAGTTGTACGGCATGGCCCGCGAATCCGTCTGGCCCTTCTGCATGGGCGTGAGGGCAAGCGTGACGTCATGGAGCAGGTTCTGCTGTTGGCGCCCCGACTGCTGCTGCTTGTCGTGTTGCCCGGCGCGATTGCGCCCATGCGCGCGGGCGTGATCGCCTGCACCAGGGTGATCCCCGCCGGGGCCGGTCACGACGGCGTCCCCGGCGGACGCGGCGACGGCGGGAGTGCCCAGGGGCACGGCCCCACCGGACAGCACGGTGCCGAGCATAAGGAACCCGACAACATTAGGATACTTGGGCATTTTCTCCCCCATGAAACGTACCACTGTCCCGAATTCAGACATTTCCCGAACTAATTGATTTCGAGAACACCCGGCGGACAGTTCTTCCGTCGGGCTGTTTTCCTTTCGCCGCCGCCACAAAACGCCGATAGACGTGGCTTTCCTTATTTGTTAGAACGCGCTACCGAGGGAAGACCTCAATGTCTCAGCTCGGCTTCCATGAGACTGCTCCTGGGAGGATCGGATCTGCCGACGAGGTCACCGGCTCAAGGAGGGGATCGGCGTGCCTGACGGATGGCAATGGGACAGCACCCTGTTTCAGGGGTGCGCGGCCTACTACGAGCGCGGCCGGCTGCCGTATGCTCCGGGGTTCGCCGAAACGCTGGCCGCGACGCTCGGTCTGGATGGCCGGGGCCGGCTTCTCGACGTCGGCTGCGGGCCGGGCACCGTGATTCTCGCGCTGGCGCGGTACTTCACCGAGGGGGTCGGCATCGACCCGGATGAGGACATGCTGGCCGAGGCCGAGCGACAGGCCGAACGTCGGAGGGTGACCAACGCGCGTTGGGTGGCCGCCCGCGCCGAGGACCTGCCGGCCGGTCTGGGCACATTCCGGGTCGTGGTGTTCGCCCAGTCCTTCCACTGGACCGATCGAGATCGCGTCGCTGCGGCCGTGCTGGAGATCCTGGAGCCAGGAGGCACGTTCGTCCACATGAGCGATTGTGAGAATCCGACCGCGGAGCCGGCGCCACTGCCGCTGCCCGCTCCCCCGTACGCGCAGATCAGCGACCTGGTACGTCGGTATCTGGGGCCGGTGCGCCGCGCGGGACAGGGAACGCTCGTCAACGGCACGCCGGACCGCGAGGACCTCGTCCTGGCACGGGCGGGGTTCGAGAACTTCGAACGACATGTCGTGGCAGCCGGAGCGGTGGCCGATCGCACCGCAGACGACATCGTGGCGTGGGTGTTCTCCCGATCCGACTCCGCCCCTCACCTGTTCGGCGACAGGCTGGAGGACTTCGAGCGGGACCTGCGCGCGGTGCTGCGACAAGCGTCACCCGGCGATCGCTTCGCGGAGCGTCTTCCATCGACCAAGATCATGATGTGGCACAAGCCGCATGGTGAGCGGTGACGACAACACCGCAATGGCATGGTTGTGGATCGTTGGACCAGTCGTGGCGCGTGATCCGGGTCGCTGCGGCGGGATTCGCCTGAGCGGTACGGGACTGTGGAAGACGCCCACCGGCCGGTAGTGTCGTCCAGGTGGATCTTGACGACATCGCCGCCCGGCTCGGGGTGCCCGTCGAGGACGTCGACCGGGTGCACCGGCTCGCCGCCGACCGGCCGTCGGCTCCGCTGCCCGCCAAGGCCGACGCGCCCTCGATCCTCGACCGGCTCGGGGTGGAGCCGGACGACGCCGCCGAGATCATGGCGGGCTGGCCCGATCCCGGCTCTCCACTGTGGACTCCTGAGCTGCGCTGGCTGCTCGACCGCTCGATCGCCCTGGTCCGCGCCGACCTCGGAGGCTACGACTGGCTGTCGCCCGGTCCCGAGCTGCCGCGCGAGCGGGGCCCGGCCTGGCGGCATCTCTACGTGTACGCGTACCTGGCCCTGATCGACGTCGTCACGGGTTACCACCGCGACCACGGCATCGCCGGCGCCGTGTCGTGGACGACCCTCGCCGACCTGGGCCGCAACCTCGCCGTCGACCGGCGGATGCACGGCGAGGGCTGGCCGGTCATGCAGAGCTGGCTGACGCTGCACGCGCGCGGCGGGCTCTACGAGCTGGGCCGGCTGCAGTATCACCGCGGCGACACCGCCATCGGCATACACATCCCCGAGTCGGGACCGATGACCCCGGAGGCGGTCACGGCGTCGCTAGACGAGGCCCGCACGTTCTTCCCGCGCCACTTTCCCGACGAGCGCTACACGGCGTTCTCCTGTGGCTCGTGGCTGCTCGACCCGCAGTTGCGGGATTACCTGCCCGAGGACTCCAACATCGTCAGGTTCCAGCGAAGGTTCGAGCTGGAGCCCTACGAGGAGCCGGAAGGCCTGGACGCCGACGTCGAGGTGCGACGGTTCGTGTTCCGTACCCTGACCACGCCGCTCGACCGGCTGCCGCGCCGCACCGTGCTCCAGCGCGCGGTCGTCGACCACCTGAAGGCCGGCCGCCACTGGTACTGGCGCCGCGGCCGCTTCCCCATCTAGAGGCACACCACCCCGGGTTCCGTCTCCCGGACAGGCGCGCGTAGCCGTGTCGCGAGTTCGCCGGTGGCGCGGGTCGCGTGCTGCTGCATGCCGGGGCCGAAGGTGATGCGTGTCGCGCCCAGCCGGGCCAGGTCGATGATGGAACTGATCCCCGGCTGGGCTGCCATGTTGATGGGGCCCTCGATGCCCTCCCGCAGTACGGGCAGCACCTCGGGCGGCGCCAGAAGGGGGTAGATGCAGTCGGCGCCGGCGGCCAGATACAGGCGGGCCCGTGCCAGGGCGTCGGCCGGGTCGCCGGAACCGAACAGGAAAGTGTCGACGCGCGCGTTGATGAAAAGCGCGTCACCTGCGTGGGCGCGGACTTCGGCCAGCCAGTCCGCGTGCCGGCGTGGGTCTTTGAGCGTGGCGTTCTCGGAGTCCTCCAGGTTGCAGCCGACGGCGCCGGCCTCCAGGAGGCGCCCGACAAGTTCTCCGGGGGCGAGTCCGTAGCCGTCCTCGACGTCGGCGGATACGGGGACGGGGACCCCCCGGGCTATGCGCGCTATCGCGGCGAACATCTCCTCCGGCGGGGTCGAGCCGTCCGCGTAACCGAGCGAGGCGGCGATCCCGGCGCTTGGTATGGCGAGCGCGGGAAAGCCGGCGTTGGCGAAGACGCGGGCACTGGCCACGTCCCAGGGTCCGGGCAGGATGAGCGGGTCGCCGGGGGCGCGCCCGTGGTGCAGGGCGCGGAAAGTAGCCACATGCATGCCCGCAACACTAGACACCAAATGGCCCTGGGGTATGGTCCATTGCTATGACAGATTGCCGGGCCAATTCGGCGGCTGCCGCACCTTCCACGTTCGGCGCCGACCTGCATCTGGAACTGTCCGGGCCTGGGCTGCGGGCCGGGCTCACAGACGCTCTGCGTGAGGCCGTCCGCACGGGACGCCTGGCGCCCGGCACTCGGCTGCCGTCGTCCCGTTCGCTTGCCGCCGATCTCGGCATCGCCCGTAACACAGTGGCCGACTCCTATGCCGAACTGGTCGCCGAGGGCTGGCTCACCGCCCAGCAGGGCTCCGGGACCCGGGTGGCCGAACGGTCCGAGCCGCGCAGGGCGGCACCCTCCGCTCCCCGGACGCGGCGGGCCCAGCCCCGTCCCACCTACGGCCTGCTGCCGGGCGCGCCGGACCTCGCGAAGTTTCCTCGCACACAGTGGCTCGCCGCAGCCCGCCGCGCTCTGACCGCGGCGCCACACGACGCCTTCGGCTACGGCGACGCACGTGGCCGGGCGGAACTGCGCGCCGCCCTCGCGGACTATCTGGCGCGGGCCCGCGGGGTGTACGCCGAGCCGGAGCGGATCGTCGTCTGCTCCGGTTTCCACCACGGTCTGACGCTGATGGCGCAGGTGCTCCGGGCCCGGCGGGTTCGGGCCATGGCCGTCGAGTCGTACGGACTCGACATCTATCGCGACCTGCTGAGCGACGCCGGCCTGCGCATCCCGCCCCTCTACGTCGACGAACACGGCGCCCGCACCGACGATCTGGCGCGGTTGAACGGGGCCGGCGCAGCACTGCTGACACCGGCGCATCAGTACCCGACAGGGGTCGCGCTGAGCCCGGCCCGGCGCACGGCGGCCGTCGACTGGGCGCGTACCACCGGCGGGCTGATCCTGGAGGACGACTACGACGGAGAGTTCAGATACGACCGTCAGCCGGTGGGTGCTCTGCAGGGCCTCGATCCAGAACGGGTGGTGTACTTCGGCACGGCGAGCAAGTCACTGGCGCCGGGACTGCGGCTCGCCTGGATGGTGCTGCCCGAGGAACTGGTCCCGGAGATCGTGGCGGCCAAGGGGCACATCGACTACATGTCCAGCGCGTTGGAACAGCTGACGCTCGCGGAGTTCATCACGTCGGGCGCGTACGACCGCCATGTGCGCTCGATGCGGCTGCGCTACCGGCGTCGCCGCGACCAACTGGTCGCGGCCCTGGCGCAGCGCGCCCCCGGCGTCCGCGTGACCGGCTTGGCCGCCGGGTTGCAGGTGGTCCTGGAACTCCCGCATGGAACCGAGCGCTCGGTCGTCCAGGCGGCGGCCCGGCAGGGCCTGGCGGTCAGCGGGATGGCGCCGTTCCGCCACGAGGTGGCGGGCTCGGGCCGGCGGTTGCCCGAGCGGGACGCGCTGGTGGTCAACTACGCGGCCCCCTCGGACAGCGCATGGGCGGGTGCGCTGGACGCACTGTGCCGGGTGCTGCCGTAGCCGACCACGGCCGGCAGGCCCGCTGCCGGGCCGATGATCCCGCCGTGGTCAGCTCCCCGCGGGCTGCGTATCGGTGTCGAAGGCCTTTTGGTGGCGTCGGATTTCGGCCTGGTTGTCGGCCGACCACGCGGCCAGCGCCAGCACGGTCGAAAGCAACGACGTGCCGAGGCCGGTCAGCTCGTACTCGACCCGGGGCGGGACCTCGGGGTAGGCGGTTCGGCTGACGATCCCGTTGCGTCGCAGTTGCTTCAACGTCAGCGTCAGCATGCGCTGCGAGATGCCGGGGATCGCGGCGGCCAGGTCGGAGTAGCGTGTCGCGCCGTCGGCGAGGGTGCCGATGACGAGCACGCTCCACTTGTCGCCGACGAGGTCGAGGACCTCGCGGATGAAGTCCGCGTCCTGGTCGTCCCAATGGGCGCAGGGTCCCGGCGCGGTGCGCACGTCGGCCCGCACTCCGGCCCTGACCTTCCGGGTCTTCTCCGCCGCCATGCGCGCCACCCCTCTGGCGTAACCGCTTCCACACACATGAATGTGCCTTTTGTACGGGTTCTGATTCTAATGCACGATGTGGCTACGAACAGAAGGTATGTAACCAGGAAGCGAGGGTGATTCCCGTGAAGATCGAATTCTGGTCGGACATCGTGTGCCCGTACTGCGGGCTGATGGACCACAGGCTGCGCCAGGCACTGGACCGCTTCGAGCACGCCTCGGACGTCCACGTGGTCCATCGCTCGTTCCAGCTGCATCCCGACCTCCCTCGTGAGGGAGTCACCCAGCGGGAGCTGTTCCGCATGGCCGGGATGCCCGAGGCGACCGGCGAGCAGGTCCTGCGCCGGATCGAGGTGGCCGCCGAGGCCGAGGGACTCACGCCGTACAACGCGCTCGAACGCCGGCTCGGGCCGACCGACTTCGCCCACGAGCTTCTCGCGTACGCCGCCGGCCAGGGCCGTTCGGGCGAGATCTGGTCGGCGATGTTCCGCGCCCACTTCGGTCAGGGCCGCGACCTGTGGACCGTTGAGCAGGTGCTCGACTTCGCCTCGGAGGTGGGACTGGACCGCGACGGCGCGGCTGCCGCGCTGCACGACGGCAGATACCGGGCGCGGGTGGCCGACGACCAGCACGCGGCCCAGCGCCTCGGCGCCCGCGGCACGCCGTTCATCGTCCTGGACGGAAAGTACGCCATGTCCGGCGCGATCGGCCCTGACGAACTGCTCTCGGCCATTGGTTCCGTCTGGGAGGAGGGCCATCCGGCCGCCGTCTCCCCTCTGCCTCCGATAACCGGCGGCGACGGGGTGTGCACCCCGGACGGCTGCATGGCCCCCGCCCCCAGCGGCGAATGATCCGTCCCGTCTCGCCGAATCTGATCAAAGAGAGAGTCTCATGTCCACAGCGTTCGAACCGATCACCATCGGCCGGTACACCGCCCGCAACCGGGTGGTAATGGCCCCGATGACGCGGAACCGCGCGTACGGGCCGGGAGCGAGCCCGACCCGGCTGATGGCGACCTACTACGCCCAGCGCGCCGACGCTGGTCTGATCATCACCGAGAGCACCCAGCCTTCACCCATCGGCCAGGGCTTCCCGAACACGCCGGGGCTGCACAGCGCCGAACAGGTCGAGGCCTGGCGGAGGGTGACCGCCGGGGTGCACGAACGGAACGGCCTGATCTTCGCTCAGCTGATGCACGCTGGGCGGGTCGGCCACCCCAGCCTGCACGGGGGAACGCTGACACCGGTCGGGCCGTCGCCGGTGAAGGCCGCCGGAACGGTGTTCACCATGGACGGCCCGCAGGAGTTCGTCACCCCGCGGGCGCTGGACCGGGTCGGCATCAGGGAGACCATCGAGGACTTCGCGTCGGCGGCGCGCAACGCGATCGAGGCCGGCTTCGACGGGGTGGAACTTCACGCGGGCAGCGGCTTTCTGCTGCACCAGTTCCTGTCGACCAACGCCAACCAGCGTGACGACGAGTGGGGCGGTAGCGCCCGGGGACGCGGCCGGTTCAGCGTCGAGGTGGCCAGGGCCGTCGCGGACGCCGTCGGCGCCGACCGCGTCGGACTGCGGATCTGGCCGTCCCATGTCTACAACGACATCGTCGAAGACGGCCACCACGACACCTACCTCGCGCTGCTCGACGCGCTCAACCCGCTCGGCCTGGCCTACCTGCACATCGCCGAAGGACCCGACACGGAGCTCACCCACCGGCTGCGGGAACGGTGGACCGGCACGCTGATTCTCAACCCGTACACCCCCGGCGCATTCACCGGGCCTGAGTCGCTGAAGCTCATCGACAGCGGCGCCGCCGACCTGATCTCCTACGCCTCGCTCTTCATGGCCAACCCGGATCTGCCTCGCCGGTTGCGGGCCGGCGGGCCCTTCAACACCCCCGACTTCAGCCGGGCCTACGGCGGCGACCACAAGGGGTACACCGACTACCCGCCCCTTCCCGGCCCCTGACTTGCCTCCAGGAAAGCCGGCCGTCTAAGCTGACTACTAGATTGTGTAGCTAGGTGAGGCGCATGAGGATCTTTCTGGCCGGCGCGTCCGGCGTGATCGGGCAGCGGCTGATTCCCCGCCTGGTCAAGGAAGGGCACGTGGTCGGCGGCATGACCCGCTCGGCCGGTAAGACGGAGCTGCTGGCCCGGCTCGGCGCCGAGCCGATCCTGTGCGACGTCTTCGACCAGGACGCCCTGGTCAAGGTGGTCCGCGACTTCGCCCCGGACGTCATCCTGAACGAGCTGACCGATCTGCCGGACGAGGCGGAGAAGATCGGTGACCACGTGGAGCTGAACGCCCGCATCCGGACCGAGGGCAACCAGAACCTGATCGAAGCGGCCCGGAAGAGCGGATCACCGAAGATCCTCGCCCAGACCGTCGCCTGGCAGCTGCAGGCCGGCCCCGGCGCCGACGCCGTCGCCGAGCTCGAACGCTCCGTACTCGCCGAGGGCGGGGTCGTGCTCAGCTACGGGCAGTTCTACGGGCCCGGCACCTACTACGAACAGCGGATCCCCGCCGAGCCACGCGTCCAGATCGACCACGCCGCCGACCGTACGGTGGAACTGCTCGACGCGCCGTCAGGCGTCGTCGTCATCACCGACCAGCCCGCATAGAGATCAGGGGACATCATGCCGCTCTCATTCGAGGGTGTTCTGGCCGATCGGACCACGTGGCGGCTGGACAACTGCTCGATCGGCAGGTCGATGGAGACCATCGGCACGCGCTCGTCGATGCTGATCCTGCGCGAGGCCTTCTACGGCACGACCCGGTTCGACGACTTCGTACGGCGGACGAAGATCGGTGACGCGATCGTCGCGGCACGGCTCAAGGACCTGACCGACATCGGGGTGTTCACCAAGCAGCCCTATCGGGAGCCGGGCAGGCGCACCCGGTACGAATATCTCCTGACGGAGAAGGGCCAGGACCTGTTCCCTGCCGTCTTCGCGCTCATGCAGTGGGGCAACAAGCACTTACAGGGCGAGGACGGCGGCCCGCTGCGCCTCGTCGAACGGGGCACCGGCGAGCCGGTCGTGATCGGCGCGCGCACCGCCTCCGGCAGGGACGTCGGCCCCGAGGATCTCGCCATCGTGGCCCACGGCGACTGGGCCGACCCGCAGTGAGGCTGACCGTGCATCAGGCGCTGTTCGACACTCCAGGCGGAACGGCGGCGAAGTGGCCCGGAAATCCCCTGCGGAAATGGCCCATGTCCGGCATCCGCCGGACGCGTTAGCGTCTCCGCATGCCGATCCGTGCCGTGCTCTGGGACATCGACGACACTCTGTTCGACTACGCCGGCGCCGACCGCGCCGGCCTCCGCGACCATCTGGCCGCCGAAGGGCTCGCCGAGCTGTTCCCCTCCGTCGACGACGCCCTTCGTCACTGGAAGGCCCAGACAGAGCTGCACTGGGCGAGATTCATCGCGCGGGAGACCGACTTCCAGGGACAGCGCCGCGCGCGTGTCCAGGGCTTTCTCGGCGTGGACATGGACGACTCCGAAGCGGACGCCTGGTTCGATCGCTACGTGGTTCACTTCGAAGCCTGCTGGGCGCTCTTCCCTGACAGCCTCGCGACCTTGCACGAGCTCGCCACCGACTTCCGGCAAGCCGTGCTGTCGAACTCCAGGCTGGACTACCAGGAACGCAAGTTGCGCATCCTCGGCGTGCGGGACCATTTCGAAACCGTCCTGTGCGCAGCCGAACTCGGCGTGTCCAAACCCCAGGCCGCCGCCTTTCACGCGGCGTGCGACGCGCTGAAGCTGCCCCCGGGCGAGGTGCTGTACGTCGGCAACGAGCCCGACATCGACGCGGGCGGCGCGATGGCCGCCGGGCTCGCCGCGGTCTGGCTTGACCGGGACGGCGTCGGCGGGCGTTCCGAGCTGGTGCGGATCGGCGATCTCGGCCAGCTTTCCCGGTTGCTGACGCTGGGACGATCCTCATGGAGCGCCGGGTAGCGCCGGCCTGTTCGGCATCAGCTCGGCAGTCGAGTTCGTGGTCAGCTCGAGTGGTCAGCTCGACGTGGGACACCGCTTGCCGAGAGCGGACAGCTCACCGGAGAAGGCCTTCGCGTGCTTCAGTTCGTCGTTCGCGGTGTCCTTGAGCATTTTGGCCGCCTCCGTGTCGCCGTCCGCCGAGGCTTGGCGGGCGTAAGCGGGATACACCTGCGTGCCCTCGCGCGTCTCCCCTTTGATCGTCGCGCACAGATTCGTCCCGGTGTCGCGCACCGCGCCGGCCAGATTCGCGTACTCGGCGAAGTGCTCGGCGTGCTCGACGGCGGCCGTCCGGTGGAACAACGTGGCGAGTCCGGGTTGCCCGGTCTCCCCTGCCCTGTCGCCGTACAGCGTGTACTTGGCGTAGGCGAAGGCCTCGTCCTTCATCGCCACCCGCAGGTTCTCAAGGGTGCGGAACGAGGAGACCGTGGACGGGCCGGCCTGTATCTCGACCGGCTCGGCCTGCACGTCGGTCGGGACGTTCGCCGGGGGCGAGCTCCCGGTGATGGCCTTCTCCGCCTGGAGGAACTTCGCACAGTGATCGGCCTCGTCCTGGGCGACTTCGGTAAAGAGCCTGGCGGCCTCCTTCTCGCCGTCCGCCGTGGCCTGCTCGGCGAACTGCCTGTACATCATCGTCGCCTCGTAGGACTCGCCGCGGGTGCTGGCACGGAGGTTCGCCGCGTTGTCGCCGACCAGGCCGATCAGCCTCGCCTGCTCGGTGAAGTGTTCGCGCAGTTCCGTGTGCGCGGTGCGCCGGTACAGCGCCGCCAGATCGGGCAGGTTCTCCCTGTCCGCCTGATCGGCGTAAGCGCGGTACGTCACGTGCGCCAACGCCTCACCCAGCATCGCGTTCGTGACGTTGGTACGCGTCGACGGAGCGACATTGTCCTCGTGGGAAGCGGACGCCGCCGTCGCGTTCCCGGCCCCTACGGCGAGAAGGGTGACCGCGCCGGCAGTCGTAAGACACGCTCTCCAGCAGGCGATTCGGGTTCCCATACGACCCCCCCGGATGTGCGTGCGGCCCCGTGCCCGAGCACGCCGGCAAGGGCGCGCGGCTTTCCCTGGGCCTGGTACCCACCGTGTAAGCGAAATCTCCAAAAACACCCTGAGCTATGCCGTGATAGGAAAAATCGGCACAGACAGGCATCCATACGTCGAGGCCGGCGGTGACGAGCACCGCCGGCCTCGGTGAGCGGCGAACGCTCAATCCGTGCCTGTCAGGATCACTTGAACGCGAACTCGGCCCGGTGGAGGCTGCCGTCGGCCAACGTCACCGTGAAGGTGCGCCGACTCCCTGCCCACGACCGCGGCGTGTCGACGTTGAGGTGGTAGGAACCGAGTTTGCCGATCCAGTGGTACTCGGCACCCGGTTCGTCGAAGGTGGCCGACACGACCGCCGACTCGCCGTCCTCCTCGCCGTCGATCGTCCACTTGATCGGGATGGTCCGGCCGGCTTGAACGGCGTTGACGCCGTCCGATTTGACCGGGGGCCTGAACCCGCCGAACCTGCCGGGCCGTGGGACGGCGACGGTGGCGGTGGCGGACCGGGAGGCGTCGACGGTCGAGGTCGCGGCCACCGTCAGAGCCCGTGCCGTCTCGTCGGACGCGACCGTCAGCAGCCCCTCGCCGTCGATGGTCGTGCCGGTGCTCGCGTTGCCGCGCACGCTCCACGTGACGCTCTGCGCCGGGTGGCCGTCGCCGGTCACCGTGGCGGTGAAGGACT
This sequence comes from Microbispora bryophytorum, assembly GCF_006874465.1. Taxonomy (GTDB): domain Bacteria; phylum Actinomycetota; class Actinomycetes; order Streptosporangiales; family Streptosporangiaceae; genus Microbispora; species Microbispora bryophytorum. The sequence continues at coordinate 92,943 of NZ_VIRL01000001.1, forward strand.
GCGTCCCACCCCTGGAGACGGTGACGGCCGAGGGAGTGACCGAGACTCCGGTCACGACCGGCGCCGGAGGCGTCGCCGTGAACGAGAAGTTGGTGTCGTCCCAGAAGTAGCCCACTCCGGTGTTGGCGTTCACGCCCCCGAAGTAGTGGTTGTCCGGGTCGTGGAAGACCGCTTCGAAGTACTGGGACTGCGCGGAGTTGCGGTAGACCTCGTAGTCCATGTGGCCGTCGTCCTGCAGGTCGATGACCGCGATCGACATGGGGCCATGGCCCAGGCCGATCACGAGGTGACCACGCACCCATGCCGCGCTCTGGACGACGTCGTACGCGCTGTTGATGTGATAGGTCGCCAGGAGGTCCCAGGTGCCGTTGTACCCAGCGCCGGCGGCCGGCGCGTAGACGCCGTACTGCCCGTGCTCGGTGCCGGTGGCCAGCTTGATCTTGCGTACCGTGGTGCCGTCGTCGGTCAGCATCACCGCGACGCCGGGCTGATCGGTCCAGATCACGTTGCACTTGGCGCCGAAGTCGTCGGGGACGTCGAAGGCGGTGGCGTGCACGCCATCGAGCGTGTTCGTGCCGTCGAGGTCGATGTTCGACTCCTTGACGACGTAGAACTCCGGCGCCTGGGTGTAGCTGCTGGATCCGTTGCCGAAGATCAGATCGCCGCTCGCCTCGTCGTAGGAGAACGAGTTGAGGTGGCCGAAGTCGTGCGTGAACGTGTGGGCGAGGGTGGCCGTCTTCGTGGCGTAGTCGATGTCGTAGACGTACACGTGGCCGTTCGCGACGGTGTGGCTGTCGTCGCTGGCGGCGCCGATCCACAGCTTGCCGTCGACGAAGTTGCCGCCCTGCTCGTCGTGCATCCCGGGGATGGTGAACTGCGGCGTGACGGTCGAGGCGTTCACCTTGTAGTTGTCCCGCGGGTCCAGCTTGACGGTGCTGAGCGTGACCCAGGGGCTTCGCTCGCTCACGTTGATCGGCTGCACCGAGTTGGCGTCGTGGCTGAGGACGTACGAGATCTTCGCGGTGGCGGCGGGGATCACGTAGACGTACGGCGAGGCCAGGCTCTTCCAGCCGGTCGACGGCGACAGGAAGGTGCCGTTGGCGTCGTAGGCGAAGACCGTGACCGAGACGTCGGAGCCCTTGGGGCCGCCGTCGAACTTCAGCGCCTGCCAGGACCGATCGACGGCGACCGGCGCCTTCAGGCGGATCCGAGTCGCGACGTCGCTCGCGCCGTCCCGCTTCACTCCGGTCGCCGAGGCGATCGTCCCCTGCTCGAAGTCGTTGAACCCGGGGTCGCTCGTGGAAGGCGGAGCCGTGGTGCCGGTGCCGGCGACGCCGATGGTGAGCCAGGCGGCGTGGTCGGCCGGGGTGACCGCCCCGCCCGCGTGGTACTTCAGGACGTAGCGGATCTTCGCCGTGCCGGCGGGGATCGTGTAGGTGTACGGGCTCACCAGGCTCTGCCAGCCGGTGGACGGCGACAGATAGGTGCCGTCGGCGTCGTAGGCGAAGACCGTCACGTCGATGTCGGGGTTGCCGGCGGCCTCGGTGAACGCCAGCGTCTGCCACGAGCTGTCGACGGCAGCGGCGGTCTTGAGGCGAAGGCGCGTCGAGTCACCGCCGTCGAGGCCTGTGGCGGACGCGATGGTGCCCGACTCCAGGCCGTAGAACACCGGGTCGGTGATCGTCGTGGCGGCCGTCGCCGCCGAGGCCGGAGCGGCGAGCCCCGGGAGAACGAGGATCACGGTCAGCGCGGCGAGGATCGCGCTGAGTGCCCTGTGGGCGACCCCGCGTTTCGACCCTGTCGGCCCGGGTGGGAACGCCAGCTGCACTGTCTTCCTCCATCACGTCGTCGACTACCGGCCTCGACACCGCGCAGTCGCCCTCGCGGAGTCGCGGGGCCTCAGCAGATTGAATTCGACCCCCGTGAACGGAATCCGGCACGACGCCGAAGATCGGCTGACTGAAGATGAATCTTCGCGAACGGGACGTCGCACGCAATTCGGTAGACCGCTTGGACCTCGGCCGGGCCGGAACCTTTGGCGAGTCGGCGGTGTAGAGGTAGCGACCACGTAGGCCCTCGTGACGGGAGTCGCCCATGCTTCGCATCGCCCTGACAGTGACCCTGGCCTGTTCCCTGCTGGCGGGGTGTGCCGAGCAGCCGTCCGGCGGGTGTCCCGACCGGTTGTCACCGGCGCCGCTGCCCACCTGGGCCCGTACGGGGTTCCAGCCGCCCGACCAGCCGGTGACGTACGTCCTGGGGGACCGGGGCGACATCGCGGCCGTGGTGTTCGGAGATCCGTTGCTGTCGCCGCCGGGCAAGGATCGCGGCAACAAGATCCTCTGGGTGTCGCGGGTGTCCCAGGACGGGGATCCCCTCCTGATCGAGGCGCGCCTGGACGGCACGGGGGCGCCGGTCACGCGCGAGGTGCCGGGCGGTCCCGGTCCGTCGGGCGTCGACTTGCCGGAGGCGGGCTGCTGGCACGTGACGTTGCGCTGGTCCGGGCACGTCGACACCCTCAGACTGCGGTACGTCCAGCCGTGACGGCGGGGCAGCGGGTGGCGGGGCAGCGGGTGGCGCGGCGGCGGGCATCGCCCGAAGCGGTGCCGCCCGCCGCCCCGCGCCGGGTTTTTACTGCGGGCGGGGTGTTACTGCGGGCCGGGCCGGAGCGCGCGGCCGCCGCCGTACGCCTTCACGCGACAGTCGTCCTGGATCTTGGAGATGTCGACGTCGGGGCCGGGGACGCTCGCGTACCGCCAGCCGAGCTTCGCGGGGCCGTCCACCTTGACGAGGTGGACGTCGAAGCCGTGGTCCTGCAGGCACTTGGCCTCGATGCGGACGCTCTTGGCGTAGTTCGGGTTCTTGGCGGGGTCGAGCTCCGGCGGCAGCAGCGGCCGCAGGTGCTCGCAGGCGGCCCGCGCGGACTTCTCCGCCGCCTTGGTCCAGGTCCCCTTGCTCGGCATGCCGTGCTCCGTCAGGCAGCCGGCGTACGCCGCGCGGAACTTCCGCACCTCGGCCTCGGAACTGTCCAGGCGCAGCTGCGGGCGGGACTTCGTGGCACGGGCGGGCTTGGACTCGGCCTGCGCCGCGACCGGTCGGGTGGCTGACACCTGGCCGGCCTGGGCGGGTGCGGGGGTGCCCGGACCGCTCGCCGCCTCGGCGGCGCCGCAGGCGGTGAGGAGGCCGCAGGCGAGGGCGGCGATGGAAAGCGCGGTGGCGTGTCGTGCGGACACGCGCTGATCGGTTCGGTTGCTCATGCCGGAGAGGATGGTCGAGCAATGTCAGGAAGTTGTCAGGAACCCTTGGTCGGCGGATGAGCACGGGCGAGGTGGTCACCAGCCCGACCTAGTATCGCCACCTGTGGGTGCATATGTCCTGGTCGCAGAGGACGACACGAAGCAGGCCGAGCTCATCCGCCGCTACCTGGAACGGGAGGGCCACGAGGTCGTCGCCGTCCACGACGGCCGCGCGGCCCTGGAGTCGGTACGCCGGCGGGCCCCCGACCTGATGGTGCTCGACGTGATGATGCCCAAGGTCGACGGACTGGACGTCTGCCGCATCCTGCGCGCCGAGTCGGACCTCCCGGTGCTGATGCTGACCGCCCGTTCCACCGAGGACGACCTGCTGCTCGGCCTCGACCTCGGCGCGGACGACTACATGACCAAGCCGTACAGCCCGCGCGAGCTGATGGCGCGCGTCCGCACGCTGCTCAGGCGTGCCCGCGCCGTCGCCGCGCCGGCCCGGCCGCCCGCGCCGGTGCTGAGGGCCGGCGCCCTGGTCGTCGACCCGGACCGCCACGAGGTCAGCGTGGACGGCGTGCCCGTCGAGTGCACCCCCGGCGAGTTCGCGGTGCTGGAGCTGCTGGTCAGCGAGCCGGGACGGGTGTTCACCCGCGAGCAGATCCTCGCCCGGCTGCACGGGTTCGACCGCTACATCACCTCGCGCACCGTGGACGTCCACGTGATGAACCTCCGCCGGAAGATCGAGCCCACGCCGCGCCGTCCCGTACGGCTCCTCACCGTCTACGGGGTGGGCTACAAGCTCGCCGACGACCGGCGGGACCCGCGCGATGCGGGGTGACGTGCCGCTGCACCGCAGCCTGCTGCTGCGGCTGCTCGCGGTGTCCGTCCTGGTGTCGGTCTGCTCGATCGCGGCGACGGCCTGGCTGACCGCGCGGAGCACCACCGTGGCGATCAGGCAGGAACAGGGACAGGCGCTCACCGACGACGCCCGCACGTACGACACCCTGCTCGGCTACGCGGCCACCCATCCCGGCTGGGACGGCGCGGGGGACGTCGTGCGGGGGCTGGCCCGCGACACCGGTCGCCGCGTCACGATCACCACGGAGCAGCGCGTGCCGCTCGTGGACTCCGACGCCGGGCCGCCCGCGACGCTGCCCGCCCGGCCGACCGCGTCGATCGACCCGCTGCACGTGGACACGGTCCTGGCGGCCGCGTCCGGTTCGTCCCTGACGGCCGGATCCGATGCCCTGCTGCCGCAGGGCGACCTTCTGGCGGCCGTGACCGACCACATCGACCCGCGCGCCGTGGGCCCCTTCCTGCTGCCGCGCAAGGAACGTGACACCCTGCGCGTCGCCGCCGAACGGCGTGCCGCCTGCCTGCGCAGCGGCTTCGGCGCCGTCGCCACGATCGCCTACAGCCCGAGCGGACGGCCCGTGCTCGACACCCGGGGCGCGCGCCCATACTCCGAGACCCGGTGCCCGAGCACCGTCCTCGACCGGCCGACCGCCACCGAGGCCAAGGCCCTCGCGGCGCTGCAGAAGCTCGTCGACAGCTGCCTGGAGCGGCGGCACGAGTCGCACGTGCGGCTCAACCTCGACTTCACCTGGACGCGGTTGCCCGCGGCCGTTCCCGCCCAGACGGCGGCGGACGACGCCCCCCGCGGCAACGTCGTCCCGGAATGCGTCACCGGCAGCCGCCGCGAGCAGCTCGCGCCGTACGTCGCCCCGCCCGCGCTGCTCTTCCTCAGCAGCCGCGGTGGCGGCGACATCTCGACCGTCTTCGACCTGTCGCCGGAGAACCGGACCCGCATCGCCGGAGTGGCCGCCCTCGTGCTGCTGATCACCGTGACCGCCAGCGTCATGGCCGGAACCCGGTTGAGCCGCCCCCTGCGGGCGCTCACCGACGCCGTACGGAACATGGAGGAAGGGCGCGCCGCCCGCGCCGAGGTCAGGGGGAAGGACGAGATCGGCAGGCTCGCCGCGGCCTTCAATGCCATGGCCGAGCGGCGCGAGCGGCTGGAAGAGCTGCGCAAGGCGATGGTCGGCGACGTCGCCCACGAGCTGCGGACGCCGCTGAGCAACATCCGCGGCTGGCTGGAGGCCGCCCAGGACGGGCTCGCCGACCCCGATCCGGAACTCGTGTCGTCGCTACTGGAGGAGGCCCTGCTGCTCCAGCACGTCATCGACGACCTCCAGGACCTGGCGGTGGCCGACGCGGGCGAGCTGAGAGTGCACGCCGAGCCGGTCGACGTGGCCGATCTGCTGGCCCAGGTCGCGACCGCGCACCGGGGCGGCGCGGAGACGGCCGGCGTCACGCTGCTGACGCAGGCCGACGGCCGCCTCCAGTTGGTCGCCGACCCCGTGCGGCTGCGCCAGGCGGTGGGCAACCTCGTCTCGAACGCCGTACGGCACACCCCGCCCGGCGGCACCGTACGCCTGCAGGCCCGCCGCGCGGACGGCGACGTGGCGATCGACGTGACCGACACGGGCAGCGGGATCGCGCCCGCCGACCTCCCGCTGGTCTTCGAGAGGTTCTGGCGGGTGGAGAAGTCACGCAGCAGGCGCAGCGGAGGCAGCGGGCTCGGCCTGCCCATCGCCCGCAAGCTCGCCGAGGCCCACGGAGGGTCGCTCAGCGCCACGAGCGTCGTCGGCGAAGGTTCGACCTTCACGCTCCGACTCCCCGCCCACGGTCACGCCTGGGAGAGCAGCGAGGCGTAGGCGCCGGAGTGCTGTCGCCCGGACATGAAGGAGACGACTGCTTGACGAACGCGCCGCGGGTGTAGCTGCCGCGCTGGGCAGCCGCACGCCCCGGCACGGTGACGCCTGCGCTGAGCCCGCGCCTGGTCATGCCGGCGACCCAGTCACTATCACGCGGCCCTCCCGTCCTCGTAGGGTCTGTTCATGCTCCTGTGGATCAATGGCCCCTTCGGCGGCGGCAAGACGCAGGCCGCTCACGAGATCCAGCGGAGGCTACCCGGCAGCGTCATCTGCGACCCCGAACATGTCGGGTTCGGCCTACATCGGATGATGCCCCCGCTTTTGCGCGGAGATTTTCAAGACCTTCCGGCCTGGCGGCAAGGCGTGTACGAGGTGCTGGACCTGGCGGCGGCCGGCTCAGGGAGCGCGGCCATGACGTCCGGCACTTCGCGCTACTAGCCGACCGCGAGACGGTACTGCGACGGCTCCGCGAGCGCGATTTCGGCATGTTGTGCAGTTCATCGCGGGAAAGGACGCCCCGTTGCGCCGCGAGAGCTTCGCCGTAGCGAAACTCGACCTCTGCCTGGAGCGCCTGCGCGAGGAGGAGTTTGCCGAGCATGTATGGACCGATCGCCTCATGATCCCGCAGGTCGCCGACCGCATCGCCGCCTCGGCCGGACTGACCCTGACCCCGAACACGGACAACGCACTACGAGGGCGCCTGCGCCAAGCCTGGACAGGGATCAAGCACATCCGGTTCGACTGAGTGCCTCCGGCGGGGGACTCGGCGGAAGGCGTGCTGCGACCTGCGAGGATGGAGGGACCGGTGAGTCTTTCGGCGACGCCGGTAATCCAGATGGGCCCTCCGAACACTTCTTAGCGTGGACGATCCCGAAGAACGATTCACCGATCTTTACGACCAGCACTATCGGAACGTTCTGGGCTATGCCCTGCTGCGCGCCGAGCCTGCGCTGGCGGAAGACGTGGCAAGCGAGACGTTCCTGGTCGCCTGGCGGCGTTGGGACGACATACCCGAGCCGCCGTTGCCGTGGTTGCTCGGCGTCACCAGGAACCTGCTGCGCAACCAGCGCGTCAAGCGGCTCCGCAGTGACGAACTGGTCACCCGGCTCGCTCAGCTGAGCACGTTCGCCGACGGAGACGTCGCCGAACGCGTGGCCGACCGGCAAGAGGCACTCGCCGTACTCGCCGGCCTGCGGGAACAGGACATCGAGGCGGTCGTCCTGGCCAGTTGGTACGGCCTCACACCCGCGCAGGCGGCGGAGGTCGCGGGCTGCTCGGCCCGCACCTACAACGTCCGTCTCCACCGTGCACGCCGCCGGCTCGCGAACGCGCTTCGCCCGCATCCCCCGCTGACCTTCCAGGAGCAGGCATGAACGACGAAGACTCTGTGAACGAACTGATCGCCACGCTGCGTCCCGACTCGCTCACCGAGGAGGCGCACCGGCGACGACGCTCCGCGGACCTCGCCCAGGCGTTCCGGACGCCCCGCGCCCCTCACCACACCCGGAGATTTCCCATGCCCCAGCGTCGCCCCCTTTATCTGATCACCGGTACGGCCGTGGCGGGGCTCGCCGCCGCCGCGATCATCGTCCCTCAGGTCCTCTCAGGCGACTCCTCGCCACTCGCGATCTCCGCCGGCGAAAGCCCCGGCGGCGTCGGCGGCGTCGGTGGCGTCGGTGGCGAGGCCTTCCGAAGCACCGATACGTCCACCACCACCGTGAACACCCGGACAGTCCTGCTCGCCGCGGCCAAGGTGTCCACCGAGGAACCGGCCGGCTCAGGCAAGTTCTGGTACTCGCGGGTGCGTACCACCCAACTGGTCCGAGTGGCCCCGGACGAGTACGCGGCCAAGATCAAGAAACTGCTGGCCGAGCAGGACGCCAAGAAGGAGGAGCTGAAGAACAAGCCGGACGAACTCAATGCCGCGATGAAGGAGTTCGACAAGAAGGTCCATGAGCTGAAGACCACAAGACTGCCGTACGCCGCAAGCCGTTCGGAGACCACCGACACCTGGCGCTCGCTCGGCGGCGCCGCCGGCCGCCGGGTGACCGGCCTGGACATGAAGATCGCATTCGCGACTCCGGCCGATGAGGCGAAGTGGAAGCAAGCCGGTTCGCCGCGCCTGGCCGACGACCCCTCCGGCTCTCGGGAAACCCTGCCCACCGGCGTGGTGTCGATCGACAACCCCAGCTTGACCTGGTCGAACGTCGCGAAGCTGCCGACCGACAAGCAGGGGTTGAAGGACAGGCTGCTGAGCCTGCATGAGAAGAGCCCTGCCAGTGGCAAGAAGCAGCTCGCCGACTACCTGTGGCAGACAGGCGCCGATCTGCTGACCGCGCCGATCACGCCAGGAACCAGGGCCGCCCTGTACCAGGTGCTGGCCGACTCGGCGTCCGGGCTGAAGTCGAGCACTGGAGTAACCGACGCACTCGGCCGCACCGGCGTCGCCCTCGACACGACGGGACCGGACGACGCCGGCGAGGCCGGCAGGATCACCTACCGCCTGATCTTCGACGACAAGACCGGCAAGGCGCTGGAGCTCGACGTCATCGAGGCGGGGACCGCCATGCCCCTGCTCCAGCAGACGTTCGAGACCACCGGCTACGTCGACGCCCTCGGGGACACCCCGGCGCAGTGATCGCGGTCTGATCGTGGACTCGTCCGAGGTCATGGCTGCGCGGGCCTGACACGGAAGCGAGCGGACGGCCGGGGCTCCTCGCCGGGACCGCGTATGTTAGCAATGACTACAAATTCCATTCGGTCTGGAGGCGACCATGGCCGGGGGACGACCGCGTACCTTCGACAGCGACGCGGCCCTCGATGGGGCGATGGAGGTGTTCTGGCGCCAGGGTTACGAGGGCACCGGGATTTCCGACCTGCTCAAGGCGATGGGCATCAGCAATGCGCCCAGCCTCTACAACGCCTTCGGCAACAAGGAGCAGTTGTTCCGTAAGGTGCTCGACCGATACGCCGACGGCCCCGCCCGCTACATCCGCGAGGCGTTCGCGGAGCCGACGGCACGTGCGGCCGTGGAAGCCCTCCTGCACGGCGCCGCTGACGCGACGACCGAGCCCGGCCATCCACGCGGGTGCATCACCGTGCAGGGCGGCTTGGCCTGCTCGCCCGGCGCGGAGGCTGCACGCGATGAACTGACGATGCGCAGGGCGGCCGGAGAGGCGGCCCTGCGGGAACGACTGCAGCAGGCGGGCAGAAGCGGTGAGCTTCCGGACGGCAGCGATCCCGAACGTCTGGCGCGCTACTTCACCACCATCTACCAGGGCATAGCCGTCCAGGCGGCCGGTGGCACGCCGCGAGAGCAACTTCACCAGATCGTGGACATGGCCATGACCGTCTGGCCGCAGCGGCCCGGCGCCTGACGGTGGCCCCACCGCCCGTGTGCGGCGGATCCAGCCGGCGATCACCCTCCGCGCACGAGTAACAGGCGCGAGCGGCGCCAGATACGCCCGGACGCGGGCCGGGCTGCTGCGCCGCCTTTGATGACGCCGTCCGTCGCTCGCGGGCGGCAGGTACCAGGCATCCCTTCCGGTTGACACGCGCTCCTCGCCGAGGCTAGTTTTTTAGTGCTCGATAAAAAACATTCGGACGTAAGGAGTCGCCCCATGGGACAGCTCGACGGCAAGACGGCCATCGTGACCGGAGGAACCAGCGGAATCGGCCTGGCCACCGCAGAGCGCTTCGCAGCGGAGGGCGCGCACGTCTTCGTCACCGGCCGCCGCCAGGACGCACTCGACGCCGCGGTGGCCCAGATCGGCCGCAATGCGACCGGCGTACGAGGCGACGTCGCCGATCTGGCCGACCTCGACCGGCTCTATGCCGCTGTCGCCCAGCAGAACCGGCGCATCGACGTGCTCTACGCCAATGCGGGAGGCGGCGAGTTCGCCACTTTGGAGCAGGTCACCGAGAAGCACTTCGACCAGACCTTCGGCACCAACACCAAGGGCGTGCTCTTCACCGTCCAGAAGGCACTGCCGCTGCTCAACGACGGCGCCTCGATCATCCTGCAGTCATCCAACGCCGGCACCCTCGGCAATGAGGCGTTCGGCGTGTACGCGGCGTCCAAGGCGGCCGTACGCTCCTTCGCCCGCACCTGGGCGGCCGAACTCAAGGGTCGATCGATCCGGGTCAACGCCGTCAGCCCCGGCACGATCGACACCCCCGGCATCGACGGCCTCGCTCCCGACCAGGAGGGAGCCGACCAGCTCAAGTCCTACATGGCCGGCACGATCCCGATGGGCCGTGTCGGACGGCCGGACGAGGTGGCCAGTGCCGTTCTCTTCCTCGCCTCGGACCAGAGCACCTTCATCACCGGCATCGAGCTCTTCGTCGACGGCGGCCGTAACCAGATCTAGGCACCGGCCTCAGCCCGCCTGCCGGACTGTCACTTTCACGGATGAAGGCACACGGCACATGCAACTGGGTCGAACAGGTATTTGGAGTATCGAGCTGCGGATGGCCGATCCGCACGAGATCGGCGACGCCGCCGCCGAGCTCGATGAACTGGGCTGGGGCGCATTGTGGATACCGGGTCTGGGCGGCGGTGACATCCTCGGCGACTCGGAACGTCTGCTGCGGGCCACCCGCAACACGATGGTGGCTGTCGGGGTCGCGAGTATCTGGCGTCATCAAGCCGCCGACATGGCGGCAGGACACGCGCGCCTGCAGAGCACCTACGGCCGTCGGCACCTGCTCGGCCTCGGCGTCAGCGACCCGGCAGCAGCCCGAAGCGCGGGACAGCCGTATCGGCCCCTGGCCGACATGACCGCCTACCTGGACAGACTCGAACAAGCTCCAGCGCCGGTGCCCGCGGGCGAGCGAGTCATGGCGGCACTCGGCCCCAAGATGACCGAGCTGGCGGGACAACGCACCGCGGGCGTACACCCGTTCATGGTCACCCCGGAGTACACGGCCGCAGCGCGCGAGCAGCTGGGTGACGGGCCGGTCATCGCGCCGTACCAGGCCGTCGTCCTCGAAGAGGATCCCGGCAAGGCCCGCGCCGCCGCACGCGACTTCCTGAGCGTGTTCCTCGGCATGGACCATTACGCGCGAAACCTGCGCCGCCAGGGGTTCACCGACGACGACCTCGCCCACGGCGGGAGCGATCGTCTCATCGACAGCGTCGTGGCCTGGGGCGACATCGAGGCCATCGGCACGCGCATCCGCGCACACCACCAAGCCGGAGCCGACCATGTCTGCCTGCACGTCGTGGGCGCAGCCTCGGCGATGCCCCTGCCCGAGTGGCGAAGGCTGGCGCCGCTCGCCTCCTGACGCCGAGCAGGCCGGCATGACATTCGACCTCCTCCAGAAAGGTTTCCCTCCATGAACCCCGACAGTGAAAACGAAAGATTCAGCAGGCGATGGCTGCTCGGGACCGCAGCAGTCGGCGCCGCTGCCATGCCGTTCCTGACCGGAGGCACATCGCAGGCCCTCGCCCGGTCGACGGGCGGGAAGCCCACGCCCGCCACCCGCCTGCCCGGCCTGCCGAAGGGCTTCTGGAAGACCTTCACCAGCCGGTACGTCGACGTCGACGGGCTGCGGCTGCACGCGGTGACCGGCGGGGATGGCCCGCCGGTGCTGTTCATCGGCGGCTGGCCGCAGACGTGGTACGCCTGGCGGAACGTACTGCCCGCCTTCACACGGGACTTCAGCGTCGTCGCGATCGACTCCCGCGGAGTGGGCCTGTCGGCCAAACCCGCGTCGGGCTATGACTCGGGCACCCTCGCCAACGACTCGGTGAAGCTCATGAGAGCCCTGGGCCACAAACGTTTCGCCCTCGTCACCCACGACGTGGGTGCCTGGACGGGTTACGCGCTCGCCTCGGACCACCCGACGGCCGTGGACCGGTTCGTGGCCATGGAGACGATCACTCCTGGTCTCACCGAACCCGGCGCCCTGCTGATCCCGGGACAGCTGAACAACCTGCTGTGGCACTTCCCGTTCAATCGCGTCGACGGCATCAACGAACAACTGGTGCGGGGCCGGGAGGACCTCTACTTCAGGTACCAGTTCGCGTCCAAGGGCACGACGCCCACCTCGATGCCACCGGTCGCCGTTCAGGTCTACGTCGACGCGCTCAAGTCGAGCCCGCAGGCGCTGCGCAGCAGTTTCGAGTTCTACCGCGCCATCGACGAGATCATCGCCCAGAACACCGAGCGCAAGAAGACCAAGCTCAAGATGCCGGTCCTCGCCGTCGCGGGCGAGCGAGCCGTCGGCACCGGCGTGGAGACGGAGATGCGGGCCGTCGCGACGCACGTCAGCAGCGTGATCATCCCCGGCGCCGGTCACTTCCTCATGGACGAGAACCCCGATCAGGTGATCGCGGCCCTCAAGCCCTTCCTCGCGCCCTACCGGGGCTGAAACCAGGTCATGGCGGCACCAGCGCAACGCCCAGGCGCTAGCGGGGTGCGGCGAGAACGTCCCGGAGTACGTTCTCCAGCGTGATGCGGGCCAGCTCGTGCCTCAGCGTCTCCTCGACGCCCTCGTAGATGCCCTGCATCGCCGGCTGGATGCCGTAACCGATCACGCAGTCCTGATCGGGTGTGGCGCGGTGCATCGCGAACAGCGGACCGGGTTCGACCGCCTCGTACACGTCGAGCAGCGTGATCGACTCCAGCTCGCGTGCGAGCGCCCAGCCCGCGCCCAAGCCGCGCCGGGACTCGACGAGCCCTGCCTTGCGAAGCTCGGCGAGCAGTCGCCTGATCACCACGGGATTGGTGTTCGCGCTGGTCGCGATCTGCTCGGAGGTGGCGACCTCATGGCCCTGGCGCTGGTAGAGGCCGATCCAGGCCAGCGCGTGGGCGGCGATGGTCAACCTGCTGTTGGCGCTCATGAGCCCTCACTCCCTCAGCCGTAACGCATCATGTTACGACACTGCTGATGTAACAGCTTTGGTTGCGATAACACTGTCGTAACCAATATTGTTCTGACAACTGAGCCAACGATGCAACAGAGAGGTGCGAAGAATGAACAAGCCACTCACAGGAAAGGTCGCCCTGGTCACTGGCGGGTCCCGCGGACTGGGAGCCGCGACCGTACGGCTGCTCGCCGAGCAGGGCGCCGACGTCGCGTTCACCTACGTCAGCTCCGACCAGCAGGCGAAGGCCGTCGTCGACGAGGTGCGCGGCAAGGGGGCGAAGGCCGTCGCCTTCCGGACCGATCAGGCCGACACGAGCCGGGCGCCGGCGCTGATCGCCGACGTGGTCGCACACTTCGGCGGCCTGGACATCCTCATCAACAACGCGGCGATCTCGCCGGAACAGGGCCGCACCGTGGACGACCCGGACGCCGACACCGCCGCGCTCGACCGCATGCACGCCACCAACTATCTCGGCGTGATCGCCACCATCCGGGCCGCTTCCAGAGTGCTGCGCGCCGACGGCCGGATCATCACGGTGAGTTCGGGGCTGGGCTCGCGGGTGGGCGTCCCGGGCCTTGCCGACTATTCGGCGACCAAGTCTGGTGTCGAGAGGTACACGATGGGCGTCGCCCGCGACCTTGGCCGCCGGGGCATCACGGCCAACGTCGTGGAGGCCGGACTGATGGAGAGCGGGATGGAGCCGCCGGACGCCGAGACCCTCCAGGCCCTGCTCAGCTCACTGTCGCTGCAGCGCATGGGCCATCCCGACGAGATCGCCGCGGCGATCGTCTTCCTGGCGAGCCCCGCCGCGTCGTACATCACGGGCGCAGTGCTGGACGCCCACGGCGGCTACAACGCCTGACTTGACCATATAGTAGTCAGCCACTTAGGCTGACTACTAAAGAGTCAAGTCAGGAGAGGCATATGAGGATCTTTCTGGCCGGCGCGTCCGGCGTGATCGGGCAGCGGCTGATTCCCCGCCTGGTCAAGGAAGGGCACGTGGTCGGCGGCATGACCCGCTCGTCCGGCAAGACCGAGCTGCTGGCCCGGCTCGGCGCCGAGCCGATCCTGTGCGACGTCTTCGACCGCGACGCGTTGATCAAAGCGGTTCGCGACTTCGCCCCGGACGTCATCCTGAACGAACTGACCGATCTGCCGGACGAGGTCGAGAAGATCGGTGACCACGTGGAGCTCAACGCCCGCATCCGGACCGAGGGCAACCAGAACCTGATCGAGGCGGCACGGCAGAGCGGATCACCGAAGATCCTCGCCCAGACCGTCGCCTGGCAGCTACCGGCCGGCCCCGACGCCGACGCCGTCATCGAGCTCGAACGCTCCGTACTCGCCGAGGGCGGGGTCGTGCTCAGCTACGGGCAGTTCTACGGACCCGGCACCTACAACGAACAGCAGATCCCCGCCGAGCCACGCGTCCAGATCGACCACGCCGCCGACCGGACGGTGGAACTGCTCGACGCGCCGTCAGGCGTCGTCGTCATCACCGACCAGCCCGCGTAGGAGTCGGGGGACGTCAGGGCACCCGCGAGCCCGTCGTGATCGGCGCCCGCACCGCGTCCGGCAAGGACGTCGAGCTCGAAGACCTCGCCATCGTGGCGCACGGCGACCGGGCCGGCCCACAGAGCGGCTGACCGTCCACCTGGCCTGGTCCAGCCAAGCCCGGTCCCGGGCCGGCCCATCCCGGCCATCACCAATTTCTCAGGCCACCGCGCTCATGCGTGCGTGGATTCTTCAGGGACCTGTTTTGTCATCTCATGTAACCGTCGGGACGCGCGCGATCCCCCGCCGGCGCACTCTCCCCGCCGGACTCGCCCTGACGGGCGCGGCGCTCGCGTTCACCGGTCTCTACCTCGCGGCAGGCGCGCTGACGCCGCTGCTCGTGCTCTACAAACAGCAGTGGGACTTCCCGCCGTCGCTCCTCACCCTGGCGTTCGCCGTGTACGCGGCCGGCTTCCTCGCCGCCGTCCTGACGCTGGGCTCGCTCTCCGACCACGTCGGCCGGAGCCCGGTCCTGATCGGAGCCCTGGTCGTCCAGCTCGTGTCGAACGTCCTGTTCCTCCTCGCCTCCGACATCGGATGGGTGATCGCCGGACGCATCGTGCAGGGCGTCTCCAGCGGCGCCGCGACGGCCGCCTTCACCGCGGCGCTCGTGGAACTCGCCCCCGCGGGCAGCAAGAGGCTCGGCACGATCCTCGGCAGCGCCGGCCTGACGGGCGGCCTCGGCGCCGGATCCCTGCTGGCCGGCCTCGCGATCCAGCTCACGCCCACGGCGAACACCATCACCTTCACCGTCCTCATCGTCCTGACCCTTCTCGGGATCGTCGCCGTCGTCCTGTCGCCCGAGACCATGACCCGCACCCCCGGCGCGCTCCGCTCGATGGTCCCGCGCGTGGCGATCCCGCGCGCCGCCCGGAAGGAGTTCGCCGCCGCCGCACCCGTGGTCGCCGCGGTCTGGATGCTCGCCGGCCTGTCCGGAGGGCTCGCGCCGAACATGGTCCGCAGCGTCTTCCACCTGGACAGCGGCCTGCTCAACGGCCTGACCGGATTCATCGCGCCAGCGGTCTCGACCGTCGTCGGGCTGTCGTTCGCCCGCGTCGACCCGCGACGGGCGATGACCGTCGGCATCTACGCGTCCGTCGCCGGGGCCGTCGGCATCATCGGCGGGGTGTACGCCGGAAGCCTCACCGTCATGATCATCGGGCAGGCCGTCGCCGGTGTCGGCTTCGGGGCGTCCTTCTCCGCGGCCCTGCGCCTGGTCTTCCCGCTCGCGGCCGCGCACCAGCGGGCGGGCGTCGTCGCCGGGATCTACGTGGTCTCCTACGTCGCCTTCGGCGTGCCCATCGTCATCGAGGGTCAGCTCGTGGGCCCGCTCGGCGAGGTCCCGGCCGTCGTCTGCTACACGGCCCTGACCGTCCTGCTCGCGCTCGTCAGCCTCGTCGCCCAGACGCGCATGAGACACCGTGCCTGAGCCAAGGGCTCGGCTTAGACCGACGGACGGGGACCTCGTCCGGACCCCGGCTGGGCTCATCTTCACATTCAGCATGCCCGGCGATCAGATCAGCCTTCACATCCATGTGTGCATCAACCGTCGCGAAAGAACGGAAACCGCAATGACGCTTATCTCTACTCCCTTCGGTGCGCGTACCACTGCAGCGGAGGTTCTGGCCGGGGTGGACCTGACCGGACGCCGCATGATCGTCACGGGAGGAGCGTCGGGGGTGGGAACCGCAACGGTCCGCGCCCTCGCCGGCGCCGGCGCACGCGTCACGATCGCCACCCGTAACCCCGCCATCGCCAAGCCGCTCGTGGAGGAGTCCCCGAACATCGACGTCGCCGCGGTCGACCTCGCCGACCTGGACTCGGTGCGGGCCTTCTGCGCCGCCTGGGACGGTCCGGTGGACGCCGTCGTCGCCAACGCGGGCGTGATGATGCTGCCCGAGCGCCAGGTCAACGCACAGGGCTGGGAGATGCAGCTCGCCACCAACTACCTCGGCCACTTCGCACTGGTGACGGGCCTGCGGACGGCCCTTCGGTCGGCGGAGGGGGCTCGCGTGGTCATGGTCAGTTCCGGTGCGCACCTGCTGGCGGGGGTCGACTTCGAGGACCCGCAGTTCGAGCGGAAGCCGTACGACTCCAGGATCGCCTACGCACAGTCGAAGACCGCCGACGTGCTGCTCGCCGTCGGGATCAGCCGCCGATGGGCACAGGACGGCATCCGCGCCAACGCCTGCGCTCCGGGGCAGATTCTGACGAACCTGATGCGTCACCTGGATGCGGCCACCCTGCAGGCGCTCGGCGTGACGGACCCGGACGGGAACACGACCATTCCGGATCACTACAAGACGCCTGAGGAAGGGGCTGCCACCAGCGTCCTGCTCGCCGCGTCACCGCTCCTCGAAGGCGTGACCGGACGCTACTTCGAGAACAACCAGGAGGCCCCGGTCGTCGAGGGCGGCCCCCATCTGATGGCGGAGGGCGGCCCCGAGGCGATGGTGGACATGGTGGCCGAGTGGGCCGTCGATCCCGCCGCCGCGGACCGCCTCTGGGAGTACGCGTCCACGACCATCGGCGACACCACCGACCTCTCCGGCACCTCGGACTCACGCTGACCTCGCGCCCCACTGATCTCATCGAGGGCGCGGTGGGTGCGGGATACCGAGAAGACCGATGGCTCTCCACCTGGCAGGAAGGACTATGACCTGTGAAGGATCTGACCATCATCCGGCTGCCCGTGGACGCGAGTGCTGATGCCGCCCTCATGACCGACGTCGCCCTTCTCGTCAACCGGGTGTACGCGGTCGCCGAACAGGGGTTGTGGCGGGCGGGCGCCGAACGAACGTCAGCGGATGAGATCTCCCGACTGACCCTCGCCGGCGAGATCGCGGTGGCCCGGTTGGAGGGGCGGCTCGTCGGCTGCGTCCGGGTGCGGCATCTCGACGACATCACCGGCGAGTTCGGAATGCTCGCCGCAGACCCTGATCACCGCGGCATCGGGATCGGACGGGAACTCGTCCATTTCGCGGAGCAGGGATGCAAGAACGCCGGGCTCGCCGTGATGCAGCTTGAGGTGCTTTTCCCGCGGGAGTGGTCCCACCCCTCGAAGGAGTTCTTGGCCACCTGGTACACCAGCATCGGCTACCGGAAAGTCCGCACCGGGGTCATCGACGAGTCCTACCCCCATCTGGCGCCCCTCCTGGCGACACCATGCGCCTTCGTGGTCTACAACAAGGACCTTCTGAGTGAGCCCTCAACGCCTTGGTACGTTCACGTCCTTGGCGGCCCGAAGGGGCCGGTACGGCCAACAGGAGATCGCCAACCGGAGGATTGATGACGCCCTGGCGGCGTGACTCGCAGCCGTACAGACTGGGTCCCGGAAGCCATCCGGGACCCTTCCGCGCTCTTGGCCCAGGATCCCGGATGCACGGACCGGAGCGCTGGACGATTTCCGGGATCATGATGGGCGTGTAAGCCGTTACGCTCCACTTGTGGCAGGACCGGTACTGGGAGTGGAGCTGCCGGGACCGCTCTCAGATGAGCGGCTAGGGGTTTTGCGTCGGATGCTCTCCCATATATCAGACCGGTTCGTGGAGGAGCGTCCCGGGCACTTTGATCTCAGCGTGGTCGCGGAGTCTTTGGGTGTCGTTGATCTTGATCAGGAACGTTCTCGGCCTTTCCTGGTTATCACCGCCGGACCGGGAGTCGGTGACGAGGAGACGTTCGAGGCCGAGCATGCCGATCTACCGAATCTCGAACCGGTGATTGGGTTCACTCCAACTCACGATGTAAGCATCATCGCGATGTGCAACGGCCGAGTGGACCATATGGTCACCGCCCTGCTAACCGCCGAGGTGATGGCCCTCGTGGATGGTGTCGTCTCAATCGAGATCCATCACTGGCAGGCGCCCGCTATCCGGGACCTGCCTGGCTTGATTGCGATCACGCCCGGACCCGTGTGCACTGCGTACGGCACCAGTGAACTGGTGCGGGCGTGGGTGGCTCACCCCAACTTCCAGCTCGTCAAGTAGACCCGATGGCCATCCCCGTTGCTCAACCGCCGAACTGGAGGCCCTGACACAGCGTCTGGGCCAGAAGCCATGCCCGAAAGCCATCGTGACCAGGGAAAACACGGTGAAGATCATTGCGCGTATATTGCGCGACTCCCGACAGACCGCCGCTCAGAGTGGCCTACGGCTGCATAGGCCGGAAAAAGCAGAAGAGGCCCCGGAGGGCCTCTGAGCTGCTGTTCTGCTGGTGGCAGGTGCAAGGTTCGAACTTGCGTAGGCTGAGCCGACGGTTTTACAGACCGCTCCCTTTGGCCACTCGGGCAACCTGCCTTGTCTTCCGCTCGCCGCGGCGACAGGTAGAAGAATAGCGGACTTCCCGCGTACACGTGACATGGGTTCCGGCCCGCCCCTCCCATGATCGGCAAAGGCCTCCCGGGACTCGGAGGCGGCCGCGGCGCAGCACCGGCCAGGGTGGGACGGTGGCCAGACAGGGCGGCGGATTTCGTGGCCCTCACGGGGATCGAGCGAGCGGCGGACGGAGTGTCGCACCGCTCGGCATCGTCTTCCCGCCGGGCATCACGGTCGTCGGAGAGTGCGACGATGCCAGGCGTGTCATCGTGGCCGGCCGGCCGCCGGCGGGGTTCGCCCTGCTCGGGGTGGTCGACGGCCTGGCCCACCTCGGCAGTGGAGGTGGCGCCCACGTCGTCATGAGGAAAGACCTCTGATCACATCGGGGCCCACTAATCTCGAAGGGCAACGGAGAGAGGACACGGACACCGATGGCCGACAGCAGTTTCGACGTGGTGAGCAAGATCGACCAGCAGGAGGTCGACAACGCCCTGAACCAGACGGTCAAGGAGGTCGGGCACCGTTTCGACTTCAAGGGCACCGGCGCGAGCATCTCCTGGTCGGGGCAGAAGGACATCGAGATCAAGGCGAACAGCGAGGAGCGGGCCAACGCGGTTCTCGACGTCTTCAAGGAGAAGATCGTCAAGCGCAGCCTGTCTCTGAAGATCCTGGACGCGGGCGAGCCGAAGCTGTCCGGCAAGGAGTATCGCCTGATGGTGTCCCTCAAGGAGGGCATCGACCAGGAGAACGCCAAGAAGATCTCGAAGCTGATCCGGGACGAGGGCCCCAAGGGCGTGAAGGCTCAGATCCAGGGCGAGGAGCTCCGGGTCAGCTCGAAGAAGAAGGACGACCTTCAGGAGGTGATCTCCCTGCTCAAGGGCAAGGACCTCGACATCGCCCTCCAGTTCGTCAACTACCGGTGAGACGCGTCACAGCGCGACACTGACGGAAAGGCCCTGACCTGCGGGTTCAGGGCCTTCGTCGTTTTCGGCCGCCCCCGCGCCATGACCATTTGGTTGCCCGAAGCAACGATCAGATTATGATTGCTTAGGGAAACTAAGTTTGATCACATGGGGAAGGACTTCGATGGCGACTGCGATGGCCAGGGAGACGCCGCCGGGCACGGCGGCCCCCGCGATGACGCACCGGGAGATCCTGGAGGCGCTCTCGGGGCTGATGTTGGGGTTGTTCGTCGCGATCCTGTCGTCGACCGTCGTGTCGAACGCGCTCCCCACGATCACGGCAGACCTGCACGCGAACGAGACCACCTACACGTGGGTGATCACCGCGACCCTGCTCGCCACGACGGTGTCCACCCCGATCTGGGGCAAGCTCGCCGACCTGATGAGCAAGAAGATCCTCATCCAGCTCGGACTGACCGTCTACGTCATCGGCTCGGCGATCGCCGGTCTGTCGCAGAACCCCACCATGCTGATCGCGGCACGAGTGATCCAGGGCCTCGGCGCCGGCGGCCTCACCGCGCTCACCCAGGTCATCATGGCGGCGATGATCTCGCCGCGGGAACGCGGCCGCTACTCCGGCTACCTGGGCGCGGTGTTCGCCGTCGCCACGATCGGCGGCCCGCTCGTCGGCGGCCTCATCGTCGACACCTCGTGGCTCGGCTGGCGCTGGTGCTTCTACGTCGGCGTGCCGTTCGCGGTCCTCTCGCTGATCGTGCTGCAGAAGACCCTGCACCTGCCGACCGTCAAGCGTGACGTGCGCATCGACTGGGGCGGCGCGACGCTGATCACCGCCGCGGTCTCGCTGCTGCTGATCTGGGTCTCCTTCGCCGGTAACAAGTACGACTGGCTGTCGTGGCAGACCGGCGCGATGGTCGGCGGCGCTGTCGTCCTCGCGATGCTCTTCCTCCTGGTCGAGTCCAAGGTGAGCGAGCCCATCGTCCCGCTGCGCCTGTTCAGGATGCGGACCGTCAGCCTCAGCGTGGTCGCCAGCGTGCTGGTCGGCGTCGCGATGTTCGGCGGCACGACCTTCCTCAGCCAGTACTTCCAGCTCGCCCGGGGCGAGACGCCCACGGTGGCCGGCCTGATGACGCTGCCGATGATCCTCGGCCTGGCGATCTCCTCCACGGTCTCCGGGCAGATCATCACCCGCACCGGCCACTGGAAGGTCTTCCTGGTCTCCGGAACCTTCTTCCTCACCGCCGGGTTCGCCCTGATGGGCACGCTGCGGTACGACACCGACTACTGGCTCGTCGCGATATTCATGTTCTTCGTCGGCGTCGGCATCGGCATGAGCCAGCAGAACCTCGTTCTCGCGGTGCAGAACCAGGTCCGTGCGCAGGACCTAGGCGCGGGCAGCTCGCTGGTCTCGTTCTTCCGCTCCCTCGGCGGCGCGATCGGTGTCTCGGCCCTCGGCGCCCTGCTGGGCGACCGCGTCCAGCGCTACCTGGCGGACGCCCTGGCCGCGCTGGGCGTCCACGGCACCGGCCAGGAGAGCGGCGCGATCCCCAAGCTCTCGGCGCTGCCGGCCCCGATCCGCACGGCGGTGAAGAGCGCGTACGGCCACAGCATCGGCGACCTGTTCCTCTACGCGGCGCCGCTCGCCCTCCTCGCGCTGATCGCCGTGCTGTTCATCAAGGAGGTCGCGCTGCGGACCAGCGCGATCACGGTCAGCGCCGACGCGCAGGAGACCGACGCCACCCCCGACCCCGAGATCGCCCGCCAGCGGAACGGCGCCGTGGCCGGACGCCACGCCCAGAGGGACAGGCAGCAGCACGACCGGCAGCGGCCGATCACGGCCGAGGCCGAGTTCGCTTCGCCGAACGGCCACTCCGCCACGCAGCCCCCGGCCGCCGCAGAACCGGCCGCACAGCACCCAACGGCCGCACAGACCGCACAGCCCCTGACCGCACATGTCCTCACCACCACCCAGGCCCAGCCGTACGCCGCGCTCGCCGTGGAGTCGCACGAGCCGGGCGGCGTGGGCATCCGCGGGTCGGTCAAGGGCCGGGACGGCGTGCCCGTGGGCCGCGCCACGCTCACGCTGATCGACGTGCGCGGCCACCAGCTCGGCCGTACGGTCACCCGGGACGACGGGGGCTACGCGCTCCAGGCGCCGGGCGGCGGGACGTACGTGCTGATCGCGTCGGCGGGCGACCGGGAGCCGCAGGTCGCGACGCTGGTCGTGGGCGACCAGCCGGTCGACTTCGACATGGTGCTCGCGGCATCGGGCCGGCTCGTCGGCACCGTGCGCGGCGTCGACGGGACGCCGGTCGCCGACGCGGTGGCCGTCGTGACCGACGTGCGCGGCGAGGTCGTGGCCACGAGCTCGACCGACGCCGAGGGCGGCTTCTCCTTCTCCGGCGTCGTGGCCGGCACCTACACGCTCACGGTGAGCGGCTCGGCATACCGTCCGGCCGCCGTTCCGATCGAGGTGCTGGGCACCGGCCAGACCCGGCACGACGTCGTGTTGCTGCCCGGCGCGCGGGTGCAGGGCACGGTCCGCGTCAAGGACGGCGTGCCCCTGGCCGACGCGAGGGTCACGCTGCTCGACGCCGCGGGCAACGTGGTGGGCGGGGTGACCACCGGCGAGGACGGCGAGTACGCCTTCACCGACCTGACCGGCGGGCAGTACACCATCGTCGCGAGCGGTTACCCGCCCGTGGCGAGCACGCTGAACCTGGACGGCCAGGGCGACGAGCCGTACGACGTGTGGCTGGGGCACGAGCGATGAGCGTCCCCGAGACGGTCCCCAGGGGATTGCACGCCCTGGTCAGGAGCAAGGACGGCTGGGCCGTGCAGCATGCGGTCGTCACGGTGACGGACACGACCGGCCACCAGGTGGCGCGGGCGGAGGCGGACGCCGACGGGCAGGTCGTCACCGCCCCGCTGCCGCCGGGGGTCTACACGGTGGTCGCGACCGCGATCGGGTACGCGCCCGCCGCGTCCACCGCGATCGCGACCGCCTCGGGCGCCGCCGAGGCCGGCACGCTGGTGCTGGCCCGGCAGGGCGGCACCGAGCTCCCGCCGCCCGGCGAGTGGACGATCGACCCGGAACACTCGAAGATCTCGGCCACGGCCCGGCACCTCGGCCTCAGCAGCGTGCAGGGGCGGTTCACCGAGTTCTCCGGGCGGATCGAGATGGGAGCCACGCCGGAGGAGTCGTCCGTGGTCGCCGAGATCGTCGCCGAGTCCATCGACACGGGCAGCCGGATGCGCGATGATCACCTGCGTTCGGCGGACTTCCTCGACGTCCCGGTGCACCCGGTGATCACGTTCCGGAGCACGGGACTGTCGCCGGCGGGCCCGGACCGGTGGACGGTGCACGGCGTGCTGACGCTGAGCGGCGTCAGCCGCCCGGTCGATCTCGACATGACCTACCTCGGCACAGGACCGGACCTGTGGGGCGGGCTGCGGGCGGCGTTCCGCGCGGTCACGGAGTTGCGCCGCGACGACTTCGCGATGACCTACAACCAGGTCGTCCAGGCGGGGATCTCACTGATCGGCGCGACACTGAAAGTAGAGCTGGACATCCAGGCGGTGCGCGGGTAGACCCCCTGCCACACGCAGTCAGGAGGAGGCAGGCCATGACGGAGGCGGACATCGCTCTCCGGCCGCCCACGGTCGGCGAACACGAGGCGTACTGCGCGGTCGAGCGGCAGCTTGCCATCCTGCTTCGGCGCGCCAGGACGTTCTCCGCGGGGATGGGGCGCAAGGTGCACCCCGAGCTGGACCCCGGCGCGTACGGCCTCCTGGTCCGCATCGACCAGAGCTCCCCGATGCGGTCCAGTGACCTGGCCGCCTACCTGCGGGTCGGCCGGGCGACGATCAGCCGCCAGCTCAAGGTGCTGGAGGAGCTGGGGCTGATCAGCCGCAGCCCCGACCCGGAGGACGGCCGGGCTCACCTGCTGGCTCTCACCGCCGAGGGCCGCAGGCGGCTCGACGACGCGCGATCCGCCCGCGAGGGCCAGCTGCGCACGCTGCTGGCCGCCTGGCCGGAGGAGGACGTACGGCTGCTCGGGCGGATGCTGGAGCGGTTCAACATGCTCACCGAGGGCATGCACCCCTGACACCAGAGGTCACGGCGTTACTCGCTCCGTTCCATGCGGTGGCCAAACCGTCATAAGGGACGTTTAAACTGCGCCTCAGACGTTTTCGCACCACAGCAAGGAGGCCGGTGTGGCTCCCTGGTCCACTTATCGGAAAGCGGCGAGCATCGGGGCGGTGGCTCTGGCGGCGACGCTGACCGTCACCGCCTGCGGGAGCGACTCCGCCGACTCGGGCACGGCGACGGCCTCGGCCGCCCCCGGCGGTGTCGCCCTGGTCAACGCCGGAAAGATCACGACCTGCACGAATATTCCGTACGAGCCGTTCCAGTTCAACCAGGGCGACAAGGTCGTCGGGTTCGACGTGGACATCGTCGACCTGGTCGCGAAGAAGCTGGGCGTGACCCAGGACATCGTGGACATCGACTTCGCGGCGATCAAGAGCGGCGCCGCCCTGAACTCCCGCAAGTGCGACGTGGCCGCCGCCGGTATGACGATCACGCCGGAGCGGCAGCAGAACCTGCTGTTCTCCGATCCGTACTTCGACGCCACCCAGGCGCTGATGGCCAAGAAGGGCAGCGGGATCACCTCGCTCGACGACGTCAAGGCCAAGAACCTCAAGCTGGGCGCGCAGGCGTCCACGACGGGCCTCGACTACGTCAAGAGCAAGGGGTTCGAGCCGACCGAGTTCGCCGACTCCCCCAAGGAGCTGCTCGGCCTGCAGACCGGCCAGGCGGACGTGATCGTGCAGGACCTCCCCGTCGTGCTGACCTGGCTGAAGAAGCCCGAGATCAGCGCCAAGTTCGAGCATGTCGCCAGCCTCGACACCGGTGAGCAGTACGGCATCGGCATGAAGAAGGACAACACGGCGCTCAAGAAGGTCGTCGACGAGGTCCTCGCCGCCGCCAAGTCCGACGGCACCTACAACGAGATCTACAAGAAGTGGTTCGGCACCGAACCCGGTGGCGCCTCGGGCGGCTCTTCGACGGGTGAGACCGGAACCGAATCGCCCGCCGCCGGATCATGAGTGCTGTGAGCGAGCAGCAGGCCACTACGCCGACTGAGCCCCGCAAGGGGCTCAGCCCGCGCAAGAAGCAGCGCATCAGCCGAAGCGTCCAGTACGCCGTGCTGTTGGTGATCGTCGTCGTCCTGGCCGCCCTGGCCGACTGGGGAGCGATCCGCGAGTCGTTCCTCAACCTCGACGTCGCCGGCAAGGGCCTGCCCGAACTGTTCACGGTGGCGCTCCGCAACACCGTGATCTACACGCTGTCGGGCTTCGCCCTGGGCTTCGTGGTGGGTCTGGTGCTGGCGCTGATGCGGCTGTCCACGGTCGCGCCGTACCGGTGGATCTCGGCGATCTACATCGAGATCTTCCGTGGCCTGCCGATCCTGCTCATCTTCCTGATGATCGGCAGCCTCCCGCTGGCGTTCCCCGGCTTCGAGCTGCCCGGCGGGGTCTACGGCAGCGCCGCGCTCGGGCTCGGCGTCGTCTCGGCGGCGTACATGGCGGAGAACTTCCGGGCGGGCATCCAGGCGGTGCCGAAGGGACAGATGGAGGCGGCGCGCTCGCTCGGCATGCCGCACATGCGGGCGATGGTGTCGATCGTCATCCCGCAGGCGATCAGGATCGTGCTGCCGCCGCTCACCAACCAGCTCGTCTCGCTGCTGAAGGACTCGTCGCTGGTGCTGATGCTCGGCGTGACGGCCTCGCAGGTCGAGCTGGCGAAGTTCGGCAACGACCAGTCCTCAACGTTCGCCAACCCCACGCCGATCCTCGCGACCGGGTTGACCTACCTGCTGATCACGATCCCCCTCGGGTACGTCGCGAGGCGGCTCGAAGCGCGTCAGGGAGCGGGCCGATGAGCACCGTCGAGATCAGGAACCTGCACAAGTCGTTCGGGAAGCTCGAGGTGCTCAAGGGCATCGACTTCACGGTCGAGAGCGGCCAGGTCGTCTGCGTGATCGGGCCGTCCGGCTCGGGCAAGTCCACGCTCCTGCGCTGCGTCAACCTCCTGGAGCAGCCGACCTCCGGCACGGTGGTCGTGGACGGCATCGATCTGACCGACCCCGACGCCGACATCGACGCCGCCCGGCGGCACATCGGCATGGTGTTCCAGCAGTTCAACCTGTTCCCCCACCTGACGGTGCGGCGCAACGTCACGATCGCCCAGGAGCGGGTTCTCAAGCGGAGCAAGGGCGAGTGCGACCACGTCGCCCGGGAGAACCTGGAGAAGGTCGGCCTCATCGACAAGATCGCCGCCTACCCGCCCCAGTTGTCCGGCGGCCAGCAGCAGCGCGTGGCGATCGCCCGCGCGCTCGCCATGAACCCCTCGCTGATGCTGTTCGACGAGCCGACCTCCGCTCTCGACCCCGAGCTGGTCGGCGACGTGCTGTCGGTCATGCGGAAGCTCGCGGAGGACGGCATGACCATGCTGGTCGTCACCCATGAGATGGGCTTCGCCCGCGAGGTGGCCGACCGTGTGGTGTTCATGGACGGCGGCGTGATCGTTGAGGACGGGCCGCCGGAGCAGGTCATCGCCGACCCGCAGCACGAGCGGACCCGCGAGTTCCTGAGCCGCGTGCTGCACCCCGGAGTCTGACGCCCGAAGCGTCCCCTTCTTGGAACAACGGCGTTCTTCGCAAGGGGATGGGCGGGGCGGACGCGCCGGCGGGGCGCATCGCCGGCCTCGCCGGGAAGACCGGCGCCAAGCCCGGCGGGGCCTGCCGAGGCGCTCCACCCGACCGTCACCGTCGGTAGCCGGCCATCCGCTCCAGACGGGCGATCCGCGCGGCGACCGGCGGGTGGGTCGCGAACAGCCTGCCGATCCGGGCACCCCGGAACGGATTGACGATCATCATGTGGCCGGCGGAGGCGAGCCTGCCGTTCTCCGGGAGCGGCAGCCTGCGGACCTCCATCTCGATCTTGCGAAGCGCGGAGGCGAGGGCCAGCGGGTCGCCGGTCAGTCGTACGCCCGCGTCGTCTGCCGCGAACTCCCGCGAGCGCGCGATCGCCATCTGGATCATCGCGGCCGCGACCGGCCCGAGGATCATCACGAGGATGGCGCCGAGAAACCCCGGACCCTCGTCGTCGTCGGACCCGAAGAACAGGCCGGCGTACCCGAAGTATGTGATCATGGTCGCAAGCGCGCCCGCGACCGAGGAGATCAGGATGTCGCGGTTGTGGATGTGCGACAGCTCGTGACCGAGCACGCCCTTGAGTTCGCGCTCGTCCAGCAGCCCGAGGAGACCGTGCGTGACGCACACCACCCCGTCACGCGGGTTGCGCCCGGTCGCGAACGCGTTGGGCTGCATCGTCGGGGACACGTACAGGCGGGGCATCGGCGCGCGGGCCTCGGTGCACAGCTCGCGGACGACGCGGTAGAGGCCCGGCTGTTCCACCTCCGCCACGGGCCGGGCCCGCATGGCCGACAGCGCGATCCTGTCGGCGCAGAAATAGGAGACGCCGCTGACCGCGAGGGCGGCCACGACCGCGATCCGGGCCCCCGTGCCACCCCCCAGCCAGGCCCCCGCCACCAGGAGCAACGAGGACAGCGCCCCCAGCAGGACCGCGGTGCGCAGGCGGTTGTGGTGCACGCCTCCTCCTCCCGGTTCGATGTGTCGGGTTCATGTGTCGGGTTCATGTGTCGGGTTCGATGTGTCCGGCTCGGTGTGTTCAGCTCGGCGGCTCGATGCGTCCAGCCGTACCAACGCGCATGGCCTGGACGAACGTTCCCCGTGACGCGCCTCACCCTGTGAAGGACAGCACCACCTGCGGGGCGACGGAGAAGACCACGGTGACCGCGAGCGCGACCGCGACGGCGACCCCCGCCGCCGTCCTCGTCGCGACCGTACGGCTCTCGCCCGCCGCGGGCGGCGCGAACAGCCGGGCGGTCCAGGCGATGTAGTAGTAGAGCCCGGCCACCGTGTTGGCCGCCATGACCAGGGCCAGCCAGCCGAGCCCGCCGTCCACGACGGCCCGGAAGACGACGATCTTCGCGAACAGGCCCGCGAGCCCGGGCGGCAGCCCGGCCAGGCAGACGAGGGCGAAGGCGAGGGACAGCCCGGCGGCGGGGCTGCGCAGCGCCAGCCCCCGGTATGCCTCCAGGTCCTGCCCTTCGGGCAGCCGCGCCACCAACAGGACCACCGCGAAGGCGATCAGGTTCATCGCGGCGTAGAAGACGAGGTAGGCGACCGACGCACCGACGGCGGCGCGGGGGGCGACGGCGTAGACGGCCAGCGGCGCGAGGATGTAGCCCGATTGCGCGACCGACGACCAGGCCAGCAGCCGGACGGCCGCGCGCTGGCGCATCGCGAGGACGTTGCCCGCCGTCATCGTCAGTGCGGCGACGACCGCCACCCCCGGCGCCCACAGCGCCGCCCTCCCCGGCAGCGCGGACGTCAGCAGCAGGATCAGCCCGGCGAAGCCCGACGCCTTGGACACCACCGACAGCAGCGCCGCGACCGGGACCGGTGCGCCTCGGTAGACGTCTGCCGCCCAGAAGTGGAACGGCACTGCGGCGATCTTGAACGCGAAGCCCGCCGCCACCAGCACGATCGCCACCGCCGTGACCTGGACCATGTCCCCGGCCGTGCTCCCGGCCAGATTCCCGGTCATGTCCCCGGCCGTGTCTCCGGTCGCCCGCAGGGCTGCGTCGATGCGGTCGAGGTGGACCGAGCCGGTCACCCCGTAGAGCAGCGAGGCGCCGAACAGCGTGACCGCGGTGGAGACCACCGAGACCAGGAAGAGCTTGAGGGCCGCCTCGGCGGCGCGGCCGTCGTGACGCTTGAGCGCGGTCAGCGCGAAGACCGGCAGCGACACCAGTTCCAGGGACACGACCAGCATGATCAGATCACGGGAGGCGGGCAGGAGGACGGCCCCGGTCAGCGTGGCCAGCAGCAGGAAATACCACTCCCCCGCCGGAATCCGGCCGCGCTCTCCTGGCCCGCCGTGCTCTGCCGGCCCGCCGCGCTCTGCCGGCCCGCCGCCGCGTTCCGCGGCGATCTCGGTCATCGACAGCAACACGACGACCACCCCGGCGGCCAGCACGACCGCCGCGATGAGCAGCGAGAAGCGGTCCGCGACGAACGAGCACGACGCCGGGGCGGCCCGCCCCGCGGCAGGTGCGCCGCCGAGCGAGGCGGGGACGCAGAACGTGCGCCGGGTCCCGCCGCCCGCGGCCTGGACGGCCACCACGGCCAGGGCCGCGACCAGGCCGCCAAGGGTGACGAGACCGAGCATCCGCGCCCCGCCGGGGCGGGCGGGCAGGAACGCGTCGAGCAGCAGCACGAGCCCGGCGACCAGCGCGAGGACCAGCGGCGCCGCCACTGCGGCGTAGTCGATGGACTGGATCACCCCACCCGTCACGGCGCCACCCCCGATCCGAGGAGCG
Organism: Microbispora bryophytorum; assembly: GCF_006874465.1. Lineage (GTDB taxonomy): Bacteria > Actinomycetota > Actinomycetes > Streptosporangiales > Streptosporangiaceae > Microbispora > Microbispora bryophytorum. The sequence continues at coordinate 122,035 of NZ_VIRL01000001.1, forward strand.
ACTGCACGGCGGGCGTGGTGACGGCGAGAAGAGCCTTCGGCCACAGGCCGAACAGCACGATCAGCGCCACCAGCGGGAGCCACGCCGCAAGCTCGTGGGCCGTCACGTCCCGGAAAGGCCGCCGCGCCTTGCCCGTCTGTCCGCCCGTCTGTCCGGCATCGGCGGCGACGGGCTCAACCGGTTTCGCGGCCTCCCCCGCCTCGCTCAGCACCTCGCGTACGCCTTCCGCCGTGGCGAGCGGCCCCGGCGGTTCATACAGCCCCGACGGCTCATCCGGCTCCGGCGGTTCGAGGGGCCCGGCGAGCGGGACGGTCTCGACCGCCCGGCCGTGCGTCACCCGCGAGAGCATGGCCAGGAAATAGGCCGCGGTGAGCACCGCGCCGAGCCCGCCGACGGCCATGAACACGAGGAACAGCGGCCGGGAGAGCCCGGCAACCGGGCGGAACGCGCCGAGCAGCGCGAGCATCTCCCCCCAGAACCCGGCGAGGCCGGGCAGGCCCAGCGAGGCGACGCAGGCGAAGGTCAGCAGCGAGGCGACGTACGGCAGGCGGCGCAGCATGCCCCCGCCCAGCCGGACCATGTCGGCCGTGCCGTACCGCTCCTTGACGGCTCCGGCGAGGAAGAACAGCAGGCCGGTGATCAGCCCGTGGGCGACGTTGGCGAACAGGGCGCCGTTCAGGCCCACCGGCGTGAGCGAGGCGAACCCGAGCAGCACGAACCCCATGTGGCCGACGGATGAGTAGGCGATCATCCGTTTGAGATCGCGCTGCGCGAGGCAGGCGAGCGATCCGTACGCGATGCCGGCCACGGCGAACGCGCCGAGCCAGGGGGCCAGGGCCGCCGCGCCCTCGGGGAGCACGGGGATCGCGATCCTGGCGAAGCCGTAGGAGCCCATCTTCAGCAGCACGCCCGCGAGCAGGACCGAGCCGACGGTCGGCGCCTCGGTGTGCGCGTCGGGCAGCCAGGTGTGCAGCGGCCACATGGGCGTCTTCACCGCCAGGCCGAGCCCTATGGCGAGGAACGCGAGGATCTGCGCCGACCGGGCCATGCCCGAGCCGTGGCGCCCGGCCAACGCGACCATGTCGAGCGTGCCGGCCTGGGTCCAGACGACGAGCAGGCCGATGAGGAGGACGGCCGAGCCGAGCAGCGTGTAGAGGATGAACTTCACCGCCGCCGCCCGCCTTGCCGCGCCGCCCCACAGGGCGATCACGAAATACATCGGGACCAGCACGACCTCGAAAAACACGAAGAACAGCAGCAGGTCGAGGGCGAGGAACGTGCCGATCATGCCGACTTCGAGCACGAGCAGCGTGACGACCAGTGCGCCGGGTCTGCCGCCCTCGGGCGGGTGCCCGGCGAGGTGGACGAAGCACAGGAACGTCAGCAGCGCGGTCAGCACGACGAGCGGCAGCGAGACGCCGTCCACGCCCAGGTGGAACCGCAGGCCGAGGCCGGGGATCCACGGCCGGTCGCTCTGCAGTTGCATGTCGGCGGGGCGCGCGTATTCGAAGGCCGCGGCGAGCGCGACGGCGAGGACCAGCACCCCGGCGGAGACGGCGATCCCCCAGGCCACCGCCCTGTCCCGGACGGCCGGGACGGTGGCGACGAGGGCCCCCAGCAGCGGGACGCCCACAAGCGCGATCGGCAGCCAGCTCACGTCGTCACCACCGCGCGAAGCAGCGCTGTGCCGCTGGGAGCCCGCCGCATCATGTCAACACCACCGCCGCGACCGCGATCAGCACGAGCCCGGCCAGCAGGCCGGTGACGTAGAGCTGGGCGTTGCCGTTCTGGGCGAGCCGCACCAGGCCGGAAAGACCGAGCGTCGCCCGGCCGGAACCGCGGACCGCGCCGTCCACCACCCGCGCGTCCGTGCGGACCACCCCTCTGGCCAGGCGCAGGACGGGCCGGGTGACCAGCGCCGCGTACGCGGCGTCGACGTAGAAGGCCCGCTCGCACGGCGCCCGGAACGGGCCGAGCAGCCGGGCGGGGTCCTGTTCCGGCGCGGCCCGCCACAGGGCGTACACGATCCCGGCGCCGAGCAGTGCGACGGCGAGGCTGGCGGCCGCCGGCCCCCACTCGACCTGCACACCGGCCGCCCATCCGGCGAGGCCGAGCAGCAGGGCGGGCACGGCCAGCACGCCGGCCGGCCACAGCATCGACGGGGGCGCCTCCCGGCCGTCGAAGACGTGGGCGACACCCGGCGGCGGCTCCGGGAGCGGCTCGATCCGGGCGGGCCCGAAGAACGTGCGCAGCCAGGCCCGGGCGGCGTACGCCCCGGTCACCCCCACCGTCAGCAGCGCCGACGCGTACACGAGCGGCTGGGCCGGTCCCGTCCCGTGCTCGACGGCCGAGAGCACCGCGTCCTTGCTGAAGAAGCCGCTCGCGGGCGGCAGCCCAGCGAGCGCGGCGAAACCGATGGTCATCGTCCAGAACGTCACGGGAAGGGCGGTACGCAGCCCGCCCATGTGGCTGATCAGATTCGACCCGACATGGTGGATCACCAGGCCGGCGCAGAGGAACAGCAGGGCCTTGAACGCGCCGTGCGACACCAGGTGGAACATCGCCGCCCGGTCGGACCCGGCTGCCAGCGCCGCGGCCATGTAGGCGAGCTGGCTGATCGTCGAGTAGGCGAGCACGCGCTTGAGGTCGTCCTGAGCGAGCGCCGCGAGCGCGGCGCCCAGCATGCCGACGGCCGCGACCACGCCCAGCACGTCGAGCGTGGGCGGCGCCGCGAGGAAGGCGGGATAGAGCCGGGCGACGACGAAGATCCCGGCCGCGACCATCGTGGCCGCGTGGATGAGCGCGCTGATCGGGGTGGGGCCGGCCATCGCGTCGGGCAGCCAGGTCTGCAGCGGCACCTGCGCGCTCTTGCCCGCGACCCCGGCGAGCAACAGCAGCGTCGCGGCGACCAGAGTGCCCCTGGGCAGGTCGGCGCGCAGCACGTCGTCGATCCGGAAACTGCCCGCCGACAGTCCCAGGACGAAGATCCCGAACAGGAAGCCGACGTCGCCGAGGCGGGTGACCAGGAACGCCTTGACCGCCGCCCGGGAGTTGGCCCGGTCCTCCCACCAGTGCCCGATGAGCAGGTAGGAGCACAGGCCCATGATCTCCCAGCCGGCGTAGAGGACGATCAGGTCCCCCGCGTAGACCACCAGCAGCATGGCGCTGGTGAACAGGCTGACGAACGCGCTGTAGGACGGGTAGCGGGGTTCGTCCCGCATGTACCCGACCGAGTAGACCTGCACCGCCAGCGCGACCACGACGACCAGGATGCCCGCGAGCACTGACAATCCGTCGGCCCGCAGAGTCAGGGAGATCGGCACCGACCCCGTCTCGACCACCGTCAGGGTGCCCTCGGTTCGCCCGGGGAGCAGTTCCGCCCAGAAGCGCCCGTCCGTCGCAGGCGTGCCCCGCGCGAGGGCGGCGGCCAGCCACACCGTGAGCGCCGCCGACACCGTGCCCGGGACGATCGCGAACCACGCCGCCCGCCGGTACGCCGCCCGTTCCGCGCGGGCGCCGACATCTGCGGTACGCGCATCTCGGGCGCCTACACCTCGCGTGCGCACATCTTCGGCGCGCACGTCTCGGGTGCCCAGGCGGGTCGCGAGCAGCCCGGCCACGGCGGCGGCGAACGGCAGCAGGACGATCAGAGCCACCACGGCGGTCACGAGGCGCCCTCCCCGTCCGGGCGCCCCGGCTCGGGCGTGCGTACGACTTCGGCGAGCGCCCGCAACCGGTCGACGTCGACGGTCCGGCGCGTGCGGAAGACGGCCAGCACGATCGCCAGCCCCAGGCCCACCTCGGCCGCGGCGATCACGATGACGAACAGCGTCAGCACCTGGCCGCCGTGCAGGCGGTCCCCGAGCCAGACGTCGAAGGCCACCAGGTTGAGGTTGACCGCGTTGAGCATCAGCTCGACCGACATCAGCACGAGGATCGCGTTGCGCCGGGCCAGCACGCCGTAGACACCGATGGAGAACAGCAGGGCGGAGACCACCACCGGGTAGACGACGTGCACCTCGCTCACCGCCTCCGGGCCGTCGGCCTGGCCGATAAGGTCGCTAAGGTCAATAAGGCCGCTAACCAGGTCATTCCCGCCCCCTGATGTCCGTACGGGACAGGACGATCGCGCCGATCAGCGCGGCGAGCAGGAGCACGGACAGCGCCTCGAACGGCAGCACCCAGGTGCGGAAGACGCTCGCCCCCAGGGGCTCGGCCGCCCCCCGCCCGGGTTGGAGCGGCGCGTACGCCGTGCGGAAACCGGTGACGATCACGGTGACGAGCACGGCGGCGGTCGCGACGGCGACCAGCGCGGCGGCCCACCGGTTGCCGGAGTCGAGGCCTGCCGAGGGCCCGATGGGCGCGCGGGTCAGCATGATGCCGAACAGCAGCAGCACCACGACCGCGCCCACGTAGATCAGCACCTGCACCCAGGCGACGAACTCAGCGGTCAGCACCAGGTAGCCGCCCGCGAGCGCGCCGAAGCAGACGACCAGCCACAGCGCCGCGTGGACGAGTTGCCTGGTCGTGACGACCAGCAGGGCCGAGCCGACAGCGACGGCGCCGAGCAGCAGGAAGACGACCTCAGGCCCCGAGGGCGGCCACAACCCCGGCGCCTGGGAGGTCATCGCTCCCCCTCGGGCCCGTCCTTCTTCTGCGGCGGTGACCCGGCGTTCTTGGGCAGCGAGCCCGGCGGCCGGATGGAGCGGATGTCGCGCATGGCTCTCGGCGGCTCACGACGCGGGGGGCTGTCCGGCCCCTTCGCTGGTTCCGCCGCCGGTCGCCGCACCGTCTCCCGCGCCGTCTCTTGATCCGTGTCCTGCACGGCGTCCTGCGTGGCGTCCCGCCCTGGGCCCTGCCCTGTGTCCTGGGCGGTGTCCTGTGTCGTTTCCCGCTCGGCTCCCTGCGCGGGGTCCCGTGTCGCCTTGTGCGCAGTGCCCTGCGCGGCCTCCGGTGCCACGGACGCGCCCTCGGCCGGCCCTCTCGCCGGTGCGGGCGGCGCCGTACGGCGGGCCGCTGCCGGGCGGGAACCTGCGGACAGTTCCTTCGGCGACTCGGCGCCGACCTCGTGGGCCGGTGGCGGCGGCACGGTCGCCGCCCACTCGCCCAGCTTGTCCTTCTCGTGCAGGAGGTCGCGGATGTCGTACTCGGCGTACTCGAACTCGGGCGACCAGAACAGCGCGTCGAAGGGGCACACCTCGATGCAGATGCCGCAGTACATGCACAGCGAGAAGTCGATCGCGAAACGGTCGAGCACGTTGCGGGCGCGCGGACGGCCGCCCTCGGGCGCCGGCAGAGTCTCCTTGTGGGAGTCGATGTATATGCACCAGTCGGGGCACTCGCGGGCGCAGAGCATGCAGACGGTGCAGTTCTCCTCCACCAGGGCGATCACACCCCGGCTGCGGGCGGGCAGGTCGGGGTGGACCTCCGGGTACTGCTGCGTCTCCGACTTCTGCAGCATGTGCCGCATGGTCACGGCCAGGCCCTTGGCCAACCCTTCTCCTGGAATGTGCGCCACAGGCTCATCATCGCGCACTATCGGCGGCGAGTGAACGTGTGAGTCCAGCGCAGCTGTTTTCCACATCGTCCACACCGCAATCCCCAGGGTTGTCCACAAGATGTGAGGAGAAGGGGGCAGCACAAACACCAACGAATACGTATCGTCTGGACCATGAACGGCTATGGGGGGCCGGGAGGTTACCCGCCCGGACCGCAGGGACCACAGGGGCCGCAGGGATCACAGGGGCCGCAGGGACAAGGGCCGCAGGGGCCGCAAGGACCACCGCACCGACCACAGGGGGCGCCAGGGCCACACGGACAGGGAACACAGGGGCAGGGACCGCGGAATCCGTACCGGCATCGGGGGCCGGGACCGTACGGGGAGCAGTGGCCTGGTCCTTACGGCGCCCATCCGGCGCCGCAAGCACGGCCACCCGTGCCGCCACCCGTGCCTCCGCCCGCACGGCCGCCCGTGCCGCCCCCTCCACCGCCGATGCCGCCGATGCCGCCGTCCCCACCGCCGCCTGTGCAGCGGCCTTCCAGCGCCCCCAGCTACCTGTGGGCGCTCGCCCCGCTCTACACCTGTGGTTTCGGCACTCCGTTCAGCATGCTGTACGCCGCCATCCGCAAGCGCAGCTGGGGGTACGGGGCCGCCGCCGCCGGATACGCCACGGCCACCGGCGCCTGGATCTACCTGGTCGAGCTGTACGAGGACACACAGGAGCCGACTCTCGTGTCCCTCGTCATGATCTTCTGCATGCTCGCTCCCTGGCTGATCGGCACCGTGCACTCGCTCGCGGTCAGGAGACAGGTCTTCGGCGACTCCCCGCCGTACGAGACCGCGAACGAGCAGGCGATCGCGCTCGCGCAGCACCGCCGTGCCCTGCGGCAGCAGGCCAGAGAGCTGGCGGAGCACGATCCGGTGATGGCGCGCGAGCTGCGGATCGGGCGGCCCGACCTGCCCCGCCAGTACGATGACGGCGGCCTGGTCGACCTCAACCACGCCCCGGCTACGGTGATCGCGAACCTGCCCGGCCTGACGTCCGCGCTCGCCGAGCAGATCGTGCGCGTACGCGACCAGGTCGGCGGCTTCGTCTCGGCCGAGGACGTCTCGGCCGCCGCCTCGCTGCCTCCGAACCTCACCGCCGATCTCGCCGAATACGGCATTTACCTCCCATAGTCAGTCGATAATCCCGATTGTCGTCGCACATATCCCTGGCCGAGCGATCGGCGTTTCCTTAGGCTTTATGGTGCGTCAGCCGCGAGAAACGGGAGGGCCAGTGACGTCACCCGAGATCGCCGAATGCCGGGCGGACATGGCCGCGGCCGCCACCGCCGTACGGGAGGTTCTCCAGGCGCTCACCGCCGTCCCCACGATGTTCGGGGACCACACCTGGCAGGGCCCGGCGGCCGACCGTTGGGCCGCTGGTTGGAACGCCCGCAGGACTCAGCTCACCAGGCTGCTCGACGCCGTACTCGCCGAGCAGCCGCATCTGATCGCCCGTGTGGAGGAGGCGGAGCGCCGAAAAACCGCCTCGTAGTCCCCCTCAACGGAAGGAATGCCGTGGGCGAATTCGTCGGAGTCGATCCCGCGAATCTCAACGAGCTGACCAAACGGCTCGAACAGCTCCACGATCTGCTGGCCCGGCACAGCCCGCTGATACGGCAGAAAATGGAGAAATGGGGGAGCGAAGTCGGAACCGTGTCCTTGCCCGGTCTTATCGCCGCCGCGCTCGACGACGTCCGCGACATGGACGCCCGCACGACCAGGGCGCACGAACTGGCGAGGCAGCAGGGCTGGAGCGCGCTGGGCCCCGCGCCCGGCCTCCCCGGCCTCACTTTCAACCGGCCACCCAACGTACGGCTGGACTGGGAGGCGACCGGGCAGAGCGGCTATCAGGGCAAGCGCGACGCCGAGACACTGACCGCCGCCCTCGCCGACAAGAACCCCGAAAGCACCCGCATCGCCCTGTCAGGGCTGTCGGATCGCCTGCAGCGGCACCTCGCCGACAATGACTACCAGGCGGCCTTCTGGGCGGGGGCGGGCCCGCTCGCGCTACGGGCCGCCCGCGCGCTCTACGAACGAGCGGGTGGCGCCCTGTTCAGCGCGGAGAGCGTGAGCGTACTGCGGGCGCTCGGGGCGTCCCTGGCCGCCGCCAGTCAGATGCGCGTCGGCACGGGCAAGGACCGCCGCCCGCTGCTGCCCGCCGCTATCCGCGCCGGCCTCACCGGAAACTCCGACCCCTGGTCGGTCGGAATGCTCGTGAAGTACGGCCCCGACGGCAGGTCGTGGGACTCCCGCATGCTCGCCGACCTGACCCGCGCCATGCTCGACGCCCGCGCCGCCGGCAAGACGATCTGGCCGCCCGCCCGCGGCAAGCTGGAGACCGACGCCGACGCCTCACGCCACCAGCGGCTCATGGCGGAGTACGACGCCGTCGGAGCCGTCCTCCAGCGGGCCGCCGAGAACGGGATGGCCGCCCGGCACGTGCTGGGCGACCCGGACACCGGCCTCAAGTACGCCCGCATGCTCGTCAGCGACTCCTGGCACACCCCCGGCTACGACGCAAGCCTGTACGCCAGCGCCTATCTCGACCCGATCAGCAGAGATGCCGCCCCGGGCTACCTGGAACCACCGGGGAAGATCGACACTTCTTCCTCCACAGCCGCCTTCCTCAAGGCCGCCGTCTCGGCGGAGCGGGGCACCTCAGCGGACGCCAAGGAGTCGGCCTGGTCCGTCGTCCACATCGTCCAAGCCACCGCCGACTTCTCCAAGCTCCACCCGCAGACGGTGCTTCCCAGAGAGATTCGGCAGGCGCTTATCTACACCGCCGACCGCTACCTCCCCGATTTCGCCGCCTCGGCAAGTCATGAGTTCACCGCATCCATGGCGATGCAGAGAGGCGAGGATGTCGCAAATCCCTGGGCTCCTGTCGTACGGCCGGCTGAACTGGAGGCTCTGTTTGGGCAGGCACTGCTGGAACCAAAAGAGTTCGGCGCTTACAAGGGAAAGATGGACGGCCGTATAAGCGTTGCCGTCGCCGCCACAATCAAGGACCCCTCAGATCAGAATTACCTACGGGAAATGGGCGGCCTCTACGGAATGATCCAGAGGATTCAGGGCGATCACCACTTCGCCGAGGAACAACTGAAGGACGAGCAAGCCACCCGCTCGCAGACGGCGATCTCGATAATCAGCGGAGGCTTCGGCGCATTGAGCTTCAGCAACCCACTCGGCCCGGGAACGATCACGCAGATCCTCGTCGCCCTGGCCGCCCCGACGCTCAGCACCAAGTTCGACACCGACTTCGCCCTTCAGGCGTACAAGAGCAACGCGGACGACTTTCGTGCTCAAGTCCTGCATGTCGAGCCACCAGTACTACAGGGATTGATACTGGCCGGCGCGATCAACCCGCCTGACGATGCAAGCTGGGCGAGGAACGGCGTTGTCACTCCCAACGCGGCTATGGCCGACTGGGTGAGCCAGCACGCCGACACAAGGTACTCGGGAAAAACTTTCACGGATTGGGTTAAAGAGGCGCAGGACGCCATGAGGTCACAACAATGATCAGGCGTCATCTGGCCAGCCTCCTGGCCGTCGCCGTCTGCACTCAGATGCTGGCAAGTTGTACGCGGACAGAACCGCCCACTTCGCCTGAGGCAGGTCAAGCAGAACGGCGCGGCCAGGCTCTCGTCGCCGTCGTCCAATGCTTCGTTGACCACAATGTGCTGGCGCGGAGCGAGGCGGAGAGCCATTCATGGTTCAAGAACGGCAAGGTGCAGCAGACTGCGGCTCTCGTGGACTGGGCGAGCAGCCACGCGGAGACCAACTTCAGCGGGAAGACGCTGCAGGTGTGGGAGGACGAGGCGACGGCGGGGTGGCCGGGGTGGAGGTGCCCGTTGTGATCGCGTTCAGGCCATGAGGACCCTGACGACTCCGGTGAGGGCGAGCTGGAGGAGGGCGAGGGGCACCAGGACCGTCCAGGCGAGCTTCTGCAACTGGTCCTCGCGCAGCCGGGGATAGCTGACGCGCACCCAGATGACGACGAAGGCCAGGGCGAAGACCTTGAGAAGCGTCCACACCGGGCCGGGCAGGAGCGGCCCCTGCCAGCCGCCGAGGAACAGCACGGTCGTGAGGGCGGACAGCACCACGATCCCGGCGTACTCGGCCAGCATGAACAGGGCGAAGCGGAACCCGGCGTACTCGGTCATCGGGCCCATGATGAGCTCGGATTCCGCGGTCGGCATGTCGAACGGCGGCCGGCGCAGCTCGGCCAGGCCGGCGACGAAGAACACGAAGGCCGCGATCGCCTGCCAGGGCAGCCACCACCAGCGCCACTGCTCGGCGATGCCCTGCAGGGACAGCGTGCCCGCGGCCATCGCCACGCTGGAGGCGGCGAGCACCAGCGGCAGCTCGTACGACATGAGCTGGGCGGCGGCCCGGATGCCGCCGAGCACGCTGTACTTGTTGGCCGACGCCCACCCCGCCATGATCGCGCCGAGCACGCCGACGCCCATCACCGCCAGCACGAAGAACAGCCCGGCGTCGAGGTCCACGGCCGCCAGTCCGGGGCCGATCGGGATCACGACCATCACCACGAGGTACGGCACGAGCGCCACCGCCGGGGCGATCGCGAAGATCCGCCGGTCGGCCGCGGCCGGGATGACGTCCTCCTTCTGGACGAACTTGACGCCGTCCGCGAGGAGTTGCGCCCATCCGTGGAAACCGCCGGCGTACATCGGCCCGAGGCGGGACTGCATGTGGGCCATGACCTTGTGCTCCATCTGCCCGACGATCAGTGGCAGCAGCAGGAACGCCGCCACCACGACGACCAGCCGGACCGCTATGTCGAGCACCTCGGCCATGGAGTCCCTCTCACCCGGAGGCCCAGTCGGGTGGCACGCCCGGAGGCAGCATCCTGCGGCGGCTCGGCGAGCCGTGGCCGGACTCTCCCGGTTCCTTGGCCCCGGGCCAGGCCTTGGCGACCCGGCCGGCCAGCACGAAGTCCTTGCGCAGCGGGTGGCCCTCGAAGCCGTCCGGCAGCAGCAGCGGGCGCAGGTCCGGATGGCCGTCGAAGACCACGCCGAACATCTCGTACGTCTCCCGCTCGTGCCAGTTCGCCCCGCGGAAGACGCCGGTGACGGTCGGCAGGCGGGGGTCGGCGCGCGGCACCCGGGTGCGCACGAGCAGGTGCGCGAACGCGACCGGGTCGAACACGTGGGCCACGACGGCGAACGCGTCGGGCGGCTCGTCCACGGCGGTCAGCCAGTCGAAGAACGCGAATCCGGCCGAGCGTGCGAACGCCAGCGCGTCGGTCCATTCGCCGGGGTCCACGTCGAGCACGTCCTGGCCGAAGGAGCCGGTGACGCGGGAGCCGTACCGCTCGCGCAGGGCCTCGACGGCGCTCATGCGTGCGCCTCCGGCCGGTAGCGGTCCTCCAGCGTCTCGCCCGCGATCTTCTCCTGGAGCTTCATGATCCCGTGGAGCAGCGCCTCGGGGCGGGGCGGGCATCCGGGGACGTACACGTCCACCGGGATGATCTGGTCCACGCCCTTGGTGACGCAGTACGAGTCCCAGTAGGGCCCGCCCGAGTTGGAGCAGGCGCCGAACGAGATGACGTACTTGGGGTCGGGCATCTGCTCGTACAGCCGCCGTACGGCGGGAGCCATCTTGTCGGTCACCGTGCCCGACACGATCATCAGGTCGGCCTGCCGGGGGCCGTTGGCGAACGGGATCACCCCGAAGCGGATGAAGTCGTGCCTGCTCATCGACGTGGCGATGAACTCGATGGCGCAGCAGGCCAGGCCGAAGTTGAAGACCCACAGCGAGTAGCGCCGGCCCCAGTTCAACACGAACTTCATCGGCTTGGGCGCCAGCCGGGACACCGGCCCCACCGTGGGCATCGGGAGATCGTTCACGGGCATGCGGTCACCGCCATGCCGTCCATTGTCCTCCCCCGAGCCGGTCGGGTCACGTCCAGCCCAGCACCCTCTTGCGCCAGGCGTACAGGATGCCGAGCGCGATGAACGCGAGGAAGACGAACATCTCCACCAGCGTCGTCATGCCGTACCCGGGGGTGGCGAAGACGGTGGCCCAGGGGAAGAGGAACACGGCGTCGACGGCGAAGACCACGTAGAGGTACGTGAAGACGTAGTAGCGGATCTGCGACTGCGCCCAGCCCTCGCCGACGGGGTCGACCCCGCACTCGTACGTCGTGAGCTTCTCGGGCGTCGGCCGGCTGGGACGTAACATGCGGTTCACGAACAATCCGCCCGCGAAGATCGCTACGCCGACGAGGAAAAGGACGACGACCACGGCATATGAGCCGAAGTATCCACTCATACCGCCTCCCAGATCTCGAGAATAAACCCGGCGCGATCTCAAGGGCTGAACACCTGACGGTCACATCCGAGTCCCCCGCATATAGTTGAGGATCGTGACCCGAATCAAGCTCGTCGCCCGCTTGCACCTGGACCTGTGCCGGCTCGCGTCAGGCCTGTGTCGCCCGGACGGTTCTCGAAGCTGACGGTGCGCCGCTCGCGCGGCCGAGGCACCAGCGGGAACGCGCCAGAGGCGCGGAAAGTCCCGGCAGAGCGCACCCCAAGTGCGCATCTGCGAAAAACCAGCGGACCCCGATGGATCTAGCATGGACATGACAACGTGCCACCAGCAGGCAGGCCTGGGTGCGTCAAGGAGGACTGAGGAGCTGTGACCAAGCAGGTTCAGCAACTCGACCGCGTGATCATCCGGTTCGCGGGTGACTCCGGCGACGGAATGCAGCTCACCGGTGATCGGTTCACTGCGGAGACGGCCCAGTTCGGCAACGACCTGTCGACGCTCCCCAACTTCCCGGCGGAGATCCGCGCTCCGGCCGGCACCCTCCCCGGGGTGTCGAGCTTCCAGTTGCACTTCGCCGACCACGACATCCTGACCCCCGGCGACGCGCCCAACGTGCTCGTCGCCATGAATCCCGCCGCGTTGAAGGCGAACCTCGGGGACCTTCCCAGGGGCGCCGACATCATCGCGAACATCGACGAGTTCACGAAGCGCAACCTCTCCAAGGTGGGCTACGACGGCAACCCGCTGGAGGACGACTCGCTGGCCGAGTGGCGTCTGCACGCGGTGCCGCTGACCTCGCTGACGGTCAAGGCGCTCGAGGGCTACGACATCTCCAAGAAGGACGCCGAGCGGGCGAAGAACATGTTCGCGCTCGGGCTGCTGTCCTGGCTGTACCACCGGCCGACCGAGGGGACGGTCCAGTTCCTGGAGGCCAAGTTCGCCAAGAAGCCGGAGATCGCCAAGGCGAACATCGCGGCCTTCCAGGCGGGCTGGAACTACGGCGAGACGACCGAGTCCTTCTCGGTCTCCTACGAGATCAAGCCGGCCACGCTCCGTCCGGGCACCTACCGGAACATCTCCGGCAACCAGGCCCTGGCGTACGGGCTGATCGCGGCGTCGGTGCAGTCGAAGCTGCCGCTGTTCCTCGGGTCCTACCCGATCACCCCGGCCTCCGACATCCTGCACGAGCTGTCCAAGCACAAGCGGTTCGGGATCCGGACGTTCCAGGCCGAGGACGAGATCGCCGGCGTCGGCGCCGCGCTGGGCGCCGCCTTCGGCGGGTCGCTCGGCGTGACCACGACCTCCGGCCCGGGCGTCGCGCTCAAGGCCGAGACCGTGGGCCTCGCGGTGACCACGGAGCTTCCGCTGATCGTCGTGGACGTGCAGCGGGCCGGGCCCTCGACCGGCATGCCGACCAAGACCGAGCAGACCGACCTGCTGATGGCCATGTACGGCCGCAACGGCGAGTCGCCGGTGCCGGTGCTGGCGGCGGCCACGCCGTCGGACTGCTTCACCATGGCGATCGAGGCGGCACGGATCGCGCTCAAGTACCGCACGCCGGTCATGCTGCTGTCGGACGGCTACCTGGCCAACGGCTCGGAGCCGTGGCGCATCCCGGAGATCGACGAGCTGCCGGACATCTCGGTGCTGTACACCACCGAGCCCAACGGCGACGACGGCACGTACCTGCCTTATCTCCGTGACCCGGAGACGCTGGCCCGCCCGTGGGCGGTGCCGGGCACGGCGGGCCTGGAGCACCGGATCGGCGGCATCGAGAAGGCCGACGGCACCGGCAACATCTCCTACGACCCCGACAACCACGACAAGATGGTGCGGCTGCGCCAGGCCAAGATCGACGGCATCGACGTGCCCGATCTGACGGTCGAGGACCCGGACGGCGACGCCCGGGTGCTCGTGCTCGGCTGGGGCTCGACGTTCGGGCCGATCGCGGCGGCGGCCCGCCGCGTGCGCGCGGCCGGGCACAAGGTGGCCCAGGCGCACCTGCGGCACCTCAACCCGCTGCCCGCCAACACCGGCGAGGTGCTGCGTTCCTACGACAAGGTGCTGCTGCCCGAGATCAACCTCGGCCAGCTCGCCATGCTGCTGCGGGCCCGCTTCCTCGTCGACGTGATCAGCTACAACCGGGTGCGCGGGCTCCCGTTCAAGGCCGCCGAACTCGCCGCCGTCATTCAGGATGTGATCGAAAGTGACTGACACCCTCAATGGCAAGGGCTTGGCCCTGATCCCCCGCACGGACGCCAAGCAGACGCTGAAGGACTTCAAGTCCGACCAGGAGGTGCGCTGGTGCCCGGGCTGCGGTGACTACGCGATCCTGGCGGCGGTGCAGAGCTTCCTGCCGGAGCTGGGGCTCAAGCGCGAGAACATCGTGTTCGTCTCCGGCATCGGCTGCTCCTCGCGGTTCCCGTACTACCTCAACACCTACGGCTTCCACTCGATCCACGGGCGGGCGCCGGCCATCGCGACGGGCCTGGCCGCCTCCCGGCCGGACCTGTCGGTGTGGGTCATCACCGGCGACGGCGACGCCCTGTCGATCGGCGGCAACCACCTGATCCACGCGCTGCGCCGCAACGTCAACCTGAACATCCTGCTGTTCAACAACAGGATCTACGGCCTGACCAAGGGGCAGTACTCCCCCACGAGCGAGATCGGCAAGATCACCAAGTCGACGCCGATGGGCTCGCTGGACAAGCCGTTCAACCCGATCTCGCTGGCGCTCGGCGCGGAGGCCGGGTTCGTCGCCCGGACCATCGACAGCGACCGCAAGCACCTGCAGGGCGTGCTGCGCCAGGCCGCGGAGCACCGGGGCACCTCGCTGGTGGAGATCTACCAGAACTGCAACATCTTCAACGACGGCGCCTTCGACACGCTGAAGGACCCGGGCGTCCGCGACGAGATCACCATGCGGCTCGAACACGGGCGGCCGATCGTCTTCGGCACCGGCGACAACGAGCGCGCCGTACGGCTGTCGCCCACGGGCGGCGTCGAGGTCGTGCGCCGTGCCGAGGTCTCCGACGCGGAGATCCTCGTGCACGACGCCCACAACCCCGACCCGTCGCTGGCGTTCGCGCTGTCGCGGCTGGACGAGCCGGCGTTCGAGCACGTGCCGATCGGCGTCTTCCGCTCGATCGACCGGCCCTCCTACGACCAGCTCCTCAACGAGCAGGTTCAGGCGGCCACGGCCGGCACGGGCATGGGCAGCCTCGCCGACCTGCTCCACGGCGGGGACACCTGGTCCATCGGCTGAGCACACCACCTGAAAGGGACCCGTCTTCGGACGGGTCCCTTTCGTATTAGCGGCCCCGAACATTGTTCTCACCGTCAACCATGGTCGCGGCCGGCCCGTCTCCCTTGCCGGAACGCAGCATGATCCAGCACGTGAGGAGAGCCCATGGCCCAGCCCCCTTCCTCCGGACCGCCGTCACCGGCACGGCCGGAACAACCACCGTGGGTGGGAAGGAAGGTCGTGGTCACAGGAGCGTCGGGATTCATCGGGAGCCGTCTCTCCCTTCGGCTGGACGGCATGGGCGCCGAGGTGCACGCCGTCAGCAGAAACCCTGTTCACCGGCAGGCATCAGGCCTGTCCGAACGGGCGATCTGGCACGCGGCCGACCTTCGCGACCGGGAGACGGCCGAGGCGTTGCTCCAGAAGATCAACCCGGACGTCGTCTTCCATCTGGCCGGCGAGGTCGACGGAGCGAGGGAGGCCGGCCTCGTACTGCCCACGCTGGAGAGCAATCTCCTGAGCACGGTGAACCTGCTGAACCACGCCGCGGCCCTCCCCGGGGTCCGGGTGATCCTCTGTGGCTCCAGCGAGGAACCTCGGCCTGCGAACGAGCAGTCGCCGCCTCCGTCGCCGTACGCCATGGCCAAGTGGGCGGCCACCGGCTACGCGCAGATGTTCAGCCGATTGTGGGGCGTCCCCGTCACCGTGCTGCGGCCGACCATGGTCTACGGTCCGGGCCAGCGGGACGCCCGGAAGCTGGTGCCGTACCTGGCGCTGTCTCTGCTGCGCGGCGAGGAGCCGCGTCTCACCAGTGGGAGCAAGCGGGCCGACTGGGTCTACGTGGACGACGTGGTCGACGCGCTCGTCCTGGCCGGGGGGACCGACAGGGCCGCCGGGCAGGTGCTGGACGTCGGCACGGGGGTTCTCACCTCCGTCAGGGAGACCGTGGAGTTGCTCTTCCGCATCTCCGGCACCTCACTCCGGCCGCGGTTCGGCGTGGTCGCCGACCGCCCCCTGGACATGGCCCAGACCGCCGACGTCGGACCCGCTGCCGAAGTCCTCGGCTGGCGGGCCGTCGTCGGCCTGGAAGAAGGGCTGCGACGGACGCTGGCCTGGTATGCCGAGCGCAGGTAACAGAAGACTCCAGAAAGGCGATAGCCGTACCGTGACCGTTATCTTCTCAGGTCCCCTTCTGACGGACGAAGAGCGCCGTACACGCCTTTACGGGGGGCAGGTCTTCCTGTATCCGGCCCGTCCCGAATCCCTGGCACTGATCGAGTTCGCGCGGGAGCTGATCGGTGCCGCATTCCGCGGCCTGGACCCGGAGACAGCGCAGTACGAGCTGCCCGTGGAGAAGTTCGCCGCGATCCTCGCCGAGCTCAAGCCGAAGTTCATCCATCACCCGCGCTCGAAGGAACTGCTGCGGGCGCTGCTGCTCTCCTTCGGCTGCGACGCCGACCGGACGTATTTCGATGTCCCGAGGATGCGATCGTCCACGTCCGACTACTACCTCACCACAGGCATCGCCTACGCGTTCCACCCCCACCGGGACACCTGGTATTCGGCGCCTCTGAGCCAGATCAACTGGTGGATCCCGATCTATGAGGTCGTGCCGGAGAACGTGATGACGTTCCATCCGCGGTATTGGAGCGCTCCGGTCAAGAACGGCTCCGCCGGCTACGACTACTACGAGTGGAACCGGACCAGCCGCTTCAACGCCGCACAGCACATCGGCACCGACACCCGGGAGCAGCCCAAGCCCGAGGAGCCGGTCGAGCTGGACCCCCGGGTGACCGTCGTGCCCGAGCCGGGCGGTGTGATGATCTTCTCCGGCAACCAGCTCCACTCGTCGGTGCCGAACACCTCGGGCAAGACCCGCTTCAGCATCGACTTCCGTACGGTCAACGTGGACGACGTCATCGCGCGACGCGAGGCGCCCAACGTCGACTGCGCGTGCACCGGCACCACACTCCGCGACTTCCTGCGCGTCTCCGATCAGGAGCGGATGCCGGAGGACGTCGCGCTGGCGTACGAGGGCAAGGGCTGATGACCGTTCCGGCATCGGACCGTTTCCGCACGCCCCGAGGAGCCCCCGCATCAGAGAGGCCCCGCCCATGAGCCGTCTGAACGCCCTGCGCAACCGCTTCGTCGACGCTCCCGACTCACTGGGCGCGAAGGCCCGGGCGCGGCGGTGGAGCTGGTTCGCCGAGTGCTTTCCGGACCTCGACCGGATGAACGTGATCGACCTCGGGGGGACGGCCGGGGCCTGGCTCCGGGCCCCGGTCAGACCCGCCCACGTGCACATCGTCAACCTGGAGAAGCCGCCGCCGGACCTGCCGTCCTGGGTGCGCGCCGACGTCGCGGACGCCTGCGACCTGCCGGCCGCGATCCGGAGCAGCACCTACGACCTGGTCTTCTCCAACGCGGTGATCGAGCATGTGGGCGGTCACCAGCGCCGGCAGATCTTCGCCGACACCGTGAACTCCCTGGCCGACCGGCACTGGGTGCAGACGCCCTACCGCTACTTCCCGGTCGAGCCGCATTTCCTGTTCCCCGGCTTCCAGTTCCTCCCGTTGACGGCCCGTACGGAGATCCTCCGCCGCTGGCCGCTCATCCACACGCCGACCTCCGACCGGGAGGCCGCGCGGCGCATCGTGATGGACGTCGAACTGCTCAGCGTGACGGAGATGCGGCATTACTTCCCCGGCTCGCGGATCCGGTTCGAACGGCTGGCCGGCCTGGTGAAGTCGGTGATCGCCTACAAGCGCGCCTGACGCCGGACGAGCGGCCGGCCCCCGCGAGGGCCCGGCCGCTCGTCGTCGTCACGACTTGCCGGGGTCCACGGCCCCGCCGTCCTCCCAGGTGTTGCCCCGCCAGACGTTGCCGGAGCCCTCGTGGTCCCAGTAGGCCACCGGGCCGGCGTACCCTCCCTTGGGCCAGACCTGGCGGCTGAAGACGTTGTCGATGACCTTGACGTTCGACGAGGTGCCCTTGGTGCCCGCCCCTGCGTACAACGCCCATCCGCCGCCCGCCAGCAGGTTGCCCTCCACCGTCACGTCGCGGATCACCCCGAAGTCCTGGAACAACGCGATGGCGCCGGTCTGGTCGAGCGTGTTGATGACCGTGTTGTGGCGGATGATCAGCTGTGTGCCCTTGGCCGGCGCACTTGTGCTCATGATCATGTCCGTGTGGTCGCCCGAGTAGTACTTGGGGTCGTGGAGGTAGGAGTCCTCCACCACCCCCTGCTCGGTGCAGATGCCGTTCGAGATCGTGTGGATGTCCACGCGCCGGATTGTGATCATCCTGCCCTGGTTGAGGATGCCGAACTGGGTGCGCGCCTTGCCGTTGCCGAAGACCTCGACGTCCTCGACCGTCAGCCCCGAGTGGCCCTCACGCTGGAGGATCCCCCAGTAGTCCCGCTGCCCGCGGACCCGCGTGTTGCGGATGGTCACGTTGTCCGCGTCCACCGTTATGTCGCCGTAGACATCCAGACCGTCGATGACGGTGCCGTCCTTCGTGATGACGAGCGAGTCGGATCTCTTGAGCGTGACACCCGCGGGGACGCCCGTGTTGCCCGGGCCCGGCATGTCGCCCGTACGCGGCGGCGTCGTCGCGTTCGAGGGTGTCGGGTCCGAGGGTGTCGGGTCCGAGGGTGTCGGGTCCGAGGGTGTCGGGGAAGGACGGGCGGACGCGGACCTCGACGGCGTCGGCGAGGGCCGGTCGGGGGACGGTGTGCGCGACGGGGTGCGCGACGGACTGTGTGCCGGACTGGGCGACGGGCTGTGGCCCGCGCTACGCGAGGGCGTCATGCCGGGCGAGGGACTCCCGCTGCGCGAAGGAGTCGCACTGTGCGAAGGGACGGCGCCGGGAGAGGGACTGCGCGTGGGACGCGCTGTTGGCCGGAGGGTCGGCCGGAGGGTCGGCCAGAAGGTCGGGCGAGTCGTCGGGCGGAGGGTCGGACGAAGGGTCGGCGACGCGTCCGGCGGGGGGCCGGCCGGGATGCCCGGACGTGGGGAGGCCGACGGTCTCGCCGTCCAGGACGCTTTCGGAGCGGGCCGCGCGGTGGGCCGGTGTCCTCGCCGCGGCGGCAGGGTGGTCCACCAGGTGACCGCCGGATACGGCTTCCGGCTCCGCCGGCCCGTGGGCGCCGGCGTCGCCCCTTTGCGGCCGCGGCGCGAGGAGGGCGAGGCCCTGACCGCCTCGGCGCCGGCCGCCTGCGGTTTCGCCCGTGCGTCCTGCTTCTCTCCGTCTCGCGTCCCGGCGCCCGCGAGCTCGACCGTCCCGTCGGACGCGTCCTGGCCGACGGCGCCACATCCTCCGCCGGTGAGGACGACCAGGGCGGACAGACCCGCCACGACCAGCAGCCCGCTTTTCCGGGTGTCCTTATATATCCGCACAGTCGACTCCTTCCGGATAACGGTTATGCCGACTGTCCGCCTCTATAGGGGAGGCTCACCGGGAGGGTAGCCACACCCGACACACAATGTGGGCCGTTTTCGCAAAAGGAACCATTTTCAGCGTAATCTACATGCGTCCCAATCTGCGTATAAACCGCATTCAGGCGACAAAGGGCGTTATTCGGGCGTTACCTTCCCGCCGCCCTCCCAGGCGTTGTCCCGCCAGACGTTCCCGCGGCCATGGGCGTCCCAGTACGCCACCGGACCCGCGGATCCTCCCTTGGGCCACACCTTGCGGCTGAAGACGTTGCCGATGACCTTGATGTTCGACGAGGTGCCCTTGGCGCCCGCCCCCGCGTACAACGCCCAGCCGCCGCCCGCCAGCAGGTTGCCCTCGACCGTCACATCCCGGACCACGCCGAAATCCTGGAACAGCGCGATGGCGCTGGTCTGGTCGAGCGTATTGACCGCCACATTGTGGCGAATGATCAATTCGGTTCCCTTGGCGGGCGGTCCGGACGACATGATCATATCGACGTGATCGTCTTTGTAGAGTTTCGGATCATGGACGTAGTTGTCCTCGATGAGGCCCTGCTCGGTGCTGATGCCGTTGGAGATCGTGTGAATATTCGTCCGCCGCACGGTGATCATCACACCCTGGTTGAGAACGCCGAACTGCGTGCGTTCCCTGCCGTTGCCGAAGATCTCGACGTCCTCGACCGTCAGCCCGGAGTGCCCCTGCCGCTGGAGGATCCCCCACCAGCCCGGCGTGCCGCGAACCCTGGTGTTGCGGATGGTGACGTCGTCGGCCTCGACCGTGATGGCGCCGTTCACCTCCAGACCGTCGATGACCGTGCCGTCCCTGGTCACGGTGATCGATTCGGACGGGCGCAGCTTCAGCCCCTTGGGCACTCCGGTGTTGTCCGGTCCCGGCCAGGCCGCCGGCCGCGACGGTGAGGGCGCGGGGCTCGGCGTGGTGCGCGCCGTCGGCGTCGTCGGCGGGGTGGGGCGTCCCGGGCCGCCGTCCGTGGTCGCCTGGCACGCGGTCTGCGAGGTCACCAGTACGGCTCCCGCGAGCAGGACCGCCGTACGCCTCGTCACCGCCCGGCGCACGCCGGGCCGATTCCGCGGGCGATGCGAACGCACCGGCATGACGTGATGCGGCTCACCGCGTTCTCCCCCCTGCGCCCGTCGTGCGGGCATGTCGGCGCCGGCATTTGAGCGGATCTCCGGCCGCCATCACCGTACCGGGCGGGTCCGCGTCACGCCGGGAATACCGGCGGCGAGCCTGCGCGCCTGGTCCGGCTACGCCTTGTCGCCGCGGCTGAGCAGGTCCACCAGCGCCGGAGGCGTCCAGCGCTTCACCGTCTGGCGGAAGCTGCTCTTCCACTCCTCTCCGGGCCGCTGTTTGAAGAGGGTCGTGTGGTCGGCGCCCGTCTCCTCCCCCGGCCGGCCGTTCGTGTAGTAGTACAGCGCCATCGAACGGCGGGCACGGTCGTCCGGGCACGTGAGCGGGTCGGGATGCCCGTGGTTCGCGTCGTCGGTCGTGGCGAAGACGACGAAGCGGTTGAAGACCGGCAGGATCTTGTGCTCGCAGCCGGTCATGTCCTTGTCCCAGAGCTGCAGGTGACCGCCGTAGTCCTCTTTCCAGTCCTTGTTGAGGTAGAGCAGCCCGTTGAGCCGGCGGTCGAGGTTGAGCCTGCGGTGCCGGTTGAAGTCGGCGTGCACCTTCAGGAAGCCTCCGGGCTTGATCTGGTGCAGGCCGCCGCCCTCCAGGTGCGGATCGGAGACGAGCTGCGTGATCCCCGTCAGCCGTTCGAGGAACTCGACGAACACCTGGCCGTTGAACTCGGCGAGCAGGTGGCGGGTGGCGGGGCCCATCCGCTCGGTGTCCGACAGCGCGAGCTTGATCTCGCGCGAGCTGTCGAACTGCTGCCAGCTCGCGTCCCGCGGCTCCGGGAACTCCTCCAGGATCGGCTCCAGCGCACCGGGCGGCAGGAAGTCGTCGATCACCACGTGCCGGAACGGCGCGGCGCCGAGGAAGTCCTCGCGCCTGCGGTCGGCCAGCGGGAACAGGTCCTCCCGACGGAAGGTGAACCTTTGGGTCTCCTGCATCGAATTCTCCCTCGCCGCCGGCTGAAAGGTGTCTGTCTCGATCCGTCGCCCCCGTGCTCGCCACCGCACGATCCGCCGGACGCTTCCCGGGCGGCTCGGAACGGCGAGGCTCCGACTTGAATATCGTGCGGCGAATCCGCCCGCGTTACAGCGCCGCGCCCGGGCCGGAGCTCTCACCTTGCCGCGTTGGACGCGCAACACCAGGGCGAAGATCGCGGAATGCATTGCCTGCCGGATGCACCGCATTTAGCATGCGCCTGGCGGGCAGTTCCCGACCCCCGGAGGGCCGCATGTCCGAGACCCCGCGAATCGCGGTCGTCGTCGTCACCTACAACAGCGCGCGCGTGCTGGCAGACTGCCTGCAGTCGCTCGCCGCGGGCGCGCGGGGCGCCGACCTCGTGCAGGTGATCGTCGCCGACAACGCGTCACGGGACGAGTCCGTACCGCTCGCCGAGCGAGCCGGGGCGACGGTGGTGCCGCTGGGCCGCAACGCGGGGTACGCGGCGGCCATCAACGCGGGCGTCGCCGCCCTCGACCGCGAGGGACACCTCGACCGCGTCGACGCGGTCGCCATCCTCAACCCCGACTGCCGCACCCGGGAAGGGGCGCTCACCCGTCTCGCCGCCGCACTGCACGCCCCCGGCCGCGGCATCGCCGTACCCCGGCTGATCAGCCCGGACGGCCATACGCATCCCTCCCTGCGCCGTGCCCCCACCGTACGCGGCGCGCTGGCCGAGGCGGTGATCGGCGGACGGCTCGCGGACCGTGTCGGGCGGCTCGGCGAGGTGATCACCGATCCCCGCCGGTACCGGACGCCGGGCACCGCCACGTGGGCCACCGGGGCCGCCCTGCTCGTCTCCGTGGCGGCCGTACGCGACCTCGGGCCGTGGGACGAGTCCTTCCTGCTCTACAGCGAGGAGACCGAGTTCGCGCTGCGGGCGGCCGACCGGGGCTGGACGCTCTGGTACGAACCCGAGGCCGTGGTCGAGCACATCGGCGGCGAGGCGAACGTCAACCCCGTGCTGGCCGCGCTGCTCACGACGAACCGGGTGCGGCTGTTCCGGCGGCGGCGCGGGCCGGTCTCCTCCGTCGCCTTCTATCTGGCCGTGGTTCTCGGCGAGGCGCTGCGCGCGCTCGCCGGACGGCGTACGGCGAGGGCCTCGCTGGTGGCCCTGCTGCGGCCCTCCCGGCGCATGCGGGTGCTGCCGCGATGAGCGGGCGGGGCGGCTCGGCGGAGGCGGCGTAACGGCGGGCCCGTCCGCCGCGACTACAGACATGTGAAAGTGACGCGACTCGCCCTGGAGGGCGTGCTGCTGTTCGTCCCCACGCCCCACCACGACGAGCGCGGCTTCTTCACCCGGACCTTCGACACCGCCGTCGCCGCCGAGCACGGGCTCGACCCCGCCGCCTTCATCCAGGACAGCCAGTCACGCTCCCGCAAGGGCACCGTCCGCGGCATGCACGGCCGTTCGGGGCGTGGCGAGGCCAAGCTCGTCCGATGCGCCCGCGGCGCCGTCCTCGATGTGCTGGTGGATGCCAGGCCCGGCTCGCCGACCTTCGGCCGGCACCTGTCGGTGCTGCTCGACGACGAGACGTTCGCCCATCTGTACGTGCCTCCGGGCCTCTTGCACGGTTACCAGGCGCTGACCGAGGCCGACGTGTGCTACCGCATCGACCGGGAGCACGACCCGTCGGAGGATCTCGCCGTGCGGTACGACGACCCGGATCTCGCGCTTCCGTGGCCGCTGCCGGTCGGCCCGATCAGCGGCCGGGACCTGTCAGCCGGGTCCTGGGCCGAGCTGCGCGACCGCCTCGGGGCGTAGCCCGGCACGTGCCGCCACCGCCGCGGTCGGGGCGGGGGCCGCGGCCGCGTTCTCGGCCTTCAGCGCGCGCAGCAGCGAGCCGGCGGCACCGATCAGCAGGAACATCAGGCTGGTGACCCCGGGATAGGACAGCAGGTCGAAGGTGGCCGCGCCGACGAGCGGAACCAGCAGGCAGGCGGCGATGGTCAGGGCCAGGTTGCGGACGTTGGGATCGCGGCTGAGCCGCCGTGCGCGCAGCGCCACGATCACGCCGCAGACGATGACGCCGACGAAGGCCACCACGCCGACTACACCGGTCTCCACCAGCGACAGCAGGTACTGGTTGTCGAACACCTGGTGCTTGTAGGGGTACCAGGTGCCGATGCCCCGGCCGAAGAGCGGATGCTTGGTGACCTCCGTCAGCGCGAACGGGTAGTCGTGCGTGCGGTAGAGGATGCTGTCGTCGGACCCGGCGTTCGCGAACAGGTTGTAGAAGGTGCCGAGCAGCCCGGGGGCCGCCACCTTCATCGCTCCGAGGAACACGGCGAGCGCCCCCAGGCTCACCAAGCAGCGCCTGAGCGGCCAGCCGGTGAACAGCACCGCGCCGACCACGACCGTCCCGAGCACGGCCGACCTGGAGACCGAGAACATCAGCCCGGCCGCGATCAGGGCCGCGCACAGCCACCAGCGCCGCCATGGCTCGCCCCGATCCCGCGCCTGCAGGGCGAAGTGCGCCGCGAACGGCAGGACCATCGAGCAGAACACTCCGAACTCGATCGGGTGGCCCAGCGTCGCGGCCACCCGGCGCAGGTCCGCACGCGACATCACGGTCTCGGTGCCCTCGACGGAGGTGTGCCGGAACCCGGGCAGGGACATGTAGGTCGTGGGGTCGAACTCCAGCAGGTACTGGCAGACGGCGACGACCGACACGATCGCGCCGGCCACCACGACCGTCTTGAGCACGAAGTCGAGCCGGTCCCGTCCCCTGACGCCGTCGCACATCATGAGCACGAGCCCGACGTACCCGGCGAACAGCACCAGGGAGTGGTCCGCCAGGTTGAGCTCGTCCGAGGGCAGGTATCCGAGGCTGGCGAAGCCGTAGCAGGTCAGGAACGCCATGCCGTACGCGAAGATCGCGGTGCGAACGGGGTTGGCACCCTTGGCGGCGCCGAGGGTGGTGGTGAACTGCGCCAGGAGCCAGACGAGGAGGAGCAGGAGGGCGACGACGTCGGCGAGCGTCAGCGACATCGGCAGCCCGCGCAGGACGAGCCGGGCCGGGATGAGCAGCAGGGCGAGCGCGAACAGGCAGACGAGCGTCGCGCCGTCGGCGTGCCGACGCGATCCGGGCAGCGAGCTGTCGATCCTCACGGGACTCCCGATGGTCACGGCTGTCAGCGCCGGAGCAACGGCGCCGACTCCGTCCGCGCGCCGGCTGGATAGGCGGATCCGTTGAGGGACGGCTGGGGCTTCGCGGCGCCGGAGCGGGCGCGGCGCGACCGCGCCCCGCTTTCGACGGCGAAGGCGGCGGCCATGCTCAGGAACAGGCCCATCGCCAGCGCGACGCACGCCGCCCGCAGCCTGCTCCCCGTCTTCTCCTCGGGTGTGGTCGGCGGCACGACCTCGAACGCCCTGAGATAGGTGGCCCGTGGCGCGCCCAGCGCCCGCTGCTGCTCGACCAGCTTGTCCTGGGCGATCCGGCCGAGCCGCGCCACCACGTCATGGGCCTCCCGCGCCGTCGGGGCCTCCGCGGAGATGACGACGAACGGCAGCGTGATCATCAGCTCCGGATTGGTCGTGCCGTTGCTGATCTTGTAGGTGGTGCGTCCACCGGGCGTCACCCCCACCCGCTGCGCGACCTCGCCCGTGCTGAGGCCCTGGATGAGGATCGAGGCGGAAAGGCCCAGCCCGCTGTCGACGTTGACCAGCGGGTTCGTCACCGGGTTGGGGAACTTGGGATCCGCGGGCAGGCTTCCCCCGCCGCGGGGGACGGTCAGCACGAGGCTCGAGGAGCACACGAAGGTCTTCGGGAACATGACGTAGACGCCGGCCGCCCCCGCGAGCACGAGTACGAAGACGGGGAAGGTGACGTACCACCGCCGGAACAGGACGAGGACCGTCGCCCAGAAGTCCATGCGTCAGTCCTTGTCGTCGTCCGTGCGCGCGTCTCTGGTCACACTCGCGAAGCGACGGTCGTCGTCGGCGCGCAGCGCCTCGGCCGCGTCCTGCCCCTTCACCGGCTCCGTCACGACGACGATCTCCTGGGTGTCCCACAGGACCACGTCATCGTCCTCGTACGCCGAGACGACGGGAGCCACGGGAGCGACGGGAGCCATGGGGACCGCCGGGCGCGCGGCGGCGGCCGGCGGCGGCGCGGGCTCGCGCGGGGGTGGCGGGGCGTTGCGGAGCAGCGGGACCCGGCCTCTGCGCGTCAGAGCGTAGGCCAGGCCGAGACCCGCGCAGGCGACCAGAAGGCCGACGCCGGCCGCCAGCTGCCACCGCGTGGACGTCATGGCCTCCGGCTTGGAGGCCGGCACGATGTTGGCGACCGTGAGATAGGTCGAGGGCGGGGCGCCGAGCGTCTGCTGCCACCCGGTCAGCTCGTCGCGGACGCGCCGCTGCGCCTTCGTCAGAACGCTGGAGGCGACCGCCGGGGACGGCGCCACGACGCGGATGTAGATGTACGGCCCGCTGATGTCCAGAACCCGGGGGTTGCTTCGCCCGTCGTCGATCGTGATCGTGGTGGGCCCGTCCTTGGGCGCGCCGAGCTGCGTCCACACGTCCTGCGTGTTCATGGACTGGATGACGATGCTCGCGGCCGTCTTCAGCGCATCGTTGAACTGCAGGAGCGGGTTGCCCCGGGGCAGGGGGCGGTTCGGGTCCCGGGAATAGACGCCGCCGTTGACGGGCGTGGCCAGCACCAGCGAGGTGTCCGCCTCGTAACGCGTCGGGGCGAGGACGAAGGTGACCGTGCCGGCCAGGATGGAGATCGCCAGCAGGGGGAGCCCGATCGACCATTTTCGTAAGAGACCGGCGGTCGTCGTCCAGAACTCCACGTATCCCCCCGGCCTGTCCAGTGCCGTCGGCCTGCCAGCAGGCGTCCGGACCCTGCTTGGATACATCGTGACGCGCGGCTGTCACGTTACAACGTTCCGACGTCCTGCGCCGGGTGGTTACATTCGGCGGCATCCCACCGATATACGGTGCGGCGACCGGTCCGGGCGACGACGGGAGTGCGGCGGATGGAGTCCACTGCGGGTCAGGCGACGTCCCCGTCCACCCGGGCGGCACGCGCGCCCACACGCCTGCCGGGCCTCGACGGGATCCGCGGGATCGCGGCCCTGTTCGTGGTCCTGCACCACTGCTGGCTGCTGTCCTTCCCGGGCTTTCCCGCCGACACGGGCCCCGCGTGGGCCGGCTGGCTCGTCTACGGGCACCTCGCGGTGGTGATGTTCATCGTCCTGTCGGGGTTCTCGCTGGCGGTCTCGCCGGCCAACTCGGGCTGGCGGCTGAACAGCCTCCGCCGGTTCGCCTACCGGCGGGCCTGGCGCATCCTCCCGCCCTACTGGGCAGCCCTGCTGTTCAGCCTCGTGGTCGCGTGGACGCTGATCCCGCAGCCCGGGCAGAGCGACCCGACCGTGAAGTCCGTCGTCGTCTACGGCCTGCTGGTCCAGGACCTGTTCGGCTCGCCGAGCCCCAACGGCGCCTTCTGGTCCATCGCGGTGGAGGCGCAGCTCTACATCGTGTTCCCGCTGATGCTCCTCGTGCTGCGACGGGCCGGCGCGGCCGTCCTGCTCACCGTCCTGACCGTCGTCGTGGCCCTCATCGGGCTGCTCGCGCCGAGCGTCCCCGCGGTGGACCTGTTCATGCGGCTGACCCCGCAGTTCGCGGTACTCTTCGCGATCGGCGCGGTCGCCGCGGGAGTGGCGGCGGCCATGGCGCGGGGCATCACGGCGCACGAGGAGGCCCACGAGGACGCGTCGCCGTGGCCGTCGCGTCTGCCCTGGCTGGCCCTGGCCGCCGCGACACCCGTCGTCCTGCTGATCGTCGTGCGTGGTCCCGGGTGGACGGTCGACCACTACTTCTGGGTCGACCTGGCCGTCGGCCCGGCGGTCGGGCTGCTGCTCGCCTCCGTGGCGGCCGGTCGGCCCCGGCCCCTCGTGCGCCTGCTCGACACGGGGGCGCTGCGCCGGCTCGGCTCGTTCTCCTACAGCCTCTACCTCATCCACGCGCCGATCGTGGTGGTGGTGAACCGCATGGTCCTGGCCCCCCGTCTCGCCCCGGGCGTGACGATGTTCCTGGCCACGCTCGTGCTGACCGTGCCGCTCGCGCTGCTCGCGGCGTGGCTGTTCGCGTCGGTCTTCGAGCTGCCGTTCCAGCGCCACCGCGGCTGGGGGGCGCTGCGGGCGGCGGTCCTGCGGCGGTAGCCGCCGCAGGATCCCTCCGGACCGGTCTAGAGCGGCAGCTCCGTCTGGCTGTCGGGGCGGCCGACGTACCGGCCGTAGTCGGGGTGGTCGAAGCGGTGCAGCGCGACGATGTTGTCATTCCACGGCGCGGGCACGGCCCGCTTGTGGCGCAGACCGTTGATCGGGGCGATCTTCAGGGTCTCGTTCGCCTGGTTGAACTCCCCGATGGCCCGCAACTCGCCGACGTAGTCGTTGTGCAGGATCTGGTCGTCATCGCCGACGGTGTCGTCCAGGTAGCAGAAGACGCGGGGCAGGAAATACTTGTGGTCGCCCGTGAAGATCCTCAGCGCGGCGGCCGTCGAGGAGTAGAAGTCCACGTCGACGGAGACGAAGCCGATCGGCGCGGGCCGCCTGTCGTCCAGGAACTCCGCCACGGTGTCGGTGATGTTCCCGAGGACCAGGTGTGCCTCGGGCAGGCGCGCGTGCAGGGCGTCGACGTCCATGCTGAAGTCGCCCTCGCGCCAGATGTAGGGCAGGTCGCGGTAGTCGGTCGGCTTCGGCAGGCCCTCTCCCGTGTCGAAGCCGTACACGTCGATCCGCACACCGGTGGCGGCGGTGGCCAGCCGTGCCTGGCGGCACATCTCGACCAGCCCCGCGCCGCCCGCGACGCCGAACTCGACCACGCTGATGCGGTCGACGCCGAGCCGCCTGGCCAGTTCGGCCGCCTGCTGGACGCCGTAGGCGTAGTGCGGCCGGGGGAACAGGTCGAGAGCGCAGCGCAGCTCGTACGAGCCGAAGGGCAGGCGGCGCATGACGGCGAGAACCGACCGTCCGGGCTGCATCAGCACCCGGACGAGGCGTATCACGTTCCGGTCGAACCCGCTTCGCGGCGAGGACGTCATAGTGGGTCGGCCTTTCTTCTGATCGCGTGGTTGGATTGCGGCCGCCGTGCCCGTGGGTCAACCTCCCAGGAGGCGGACGGCGAGACCGGTGAGCTTGCGGCCGCGGTGGGCCAGCACCTGGCGCTGGCGGCGCCCGTATATGCGGGCCAGCACGGCCCGGCCCCGGCGGCGCTGCTCCGGGGTGAGGTCCATGGCGCGCAGCGCCCCGTACATCGCGCGGAACTGAAGCGTGTTGGCGAAGTGCGCGGTCCACACCGGCACGCCGAGGGCCCGGGCGATGTGCGGCAGCCGCTTCCAGCGCAGGCTGCGGTGGGCCAGCACCTCGGGGACGTGACCCCACGGCCCGGTCAGGGCCAGCACGGTGGCGTACACCTCGTCCTCACGGATCATCACGGGTCTGCGGATGCCCACCACCGCCGCGCGCCGCATCACGCCGTACAACGGGTCGAGGCGCATGTGCTCGGTGGTGACCGCGTCCCACAGCTCCTCCAGCCGGTCGACGGGGTCGTCGGAGAGCATCCCCGTGCCCTGGTAGGCCGGCCGGTGGACTGATCCGTCCGGGCTTGTGTACGCCGTGTCAGAGGTCACCAGGATGAGCCGCTCGTCTGTCAGCAACGGTTCGAGCGACCGGGACACGCAGTGGGGCTCGAGACGGTCGTCGTCGCCCATCCACCGGAAGAACTCGCCCCGCGCCAGCCGCAGCGCCTCGGTGAAGTTGCCGACGATGCCGATGTTGCGGGGCTGGCGGTGGTAGACGACCCGGGGATCCTCCCGGGCGAGCCGCCGGCACAGCTCCTCCGTGCCGTCCGTGGACGCGTTGTCCGAGATGACGACCTCAAGCCGTTCGTGGTCCTGGGCGAGGACGGACCGCACGGCCTCCTCCAGCCGGTCGGCTCCGTTGCGGACCGGTATGCCGATGGAGACGAGTCTCCGTGAGTCCGCCGACTTCCGTGAATCCGCCACCTCAGTGCTCCTTCGCCGTCGCCTCGACCGGCACTGGCTGCCGGTGACCGGCGGGCAGCCGCTCCATCATGTGGCCGCCCACCGTTCTCATCTGGTGCAGCGGCACCACGATCAGCACGTAGACCAGCAGACCTCCGGCACCTCCGACGACGAGCTGGAGGAACTGGCTGCCTCCGGTCAGCGCGGCAAGGCCCATGGTGACCGCGAACGACACCGCGGCTCCGGCGAACGGCCGTACCAGCTGGGGCAGGATCGGCCGCAGCCGCACGCCGGTGCGCTGCACGGCGAGCATCGCGAGCGGAAGGGCCACCAGCAGCGCGGCCGCCGCCTGGCCGACGGCCGCGCCCCGGATGCCGTCGAGGTGCGTGCCCACGATCACCGCGGGGATCAGGGCCACGCCGTACCCCAGGTTCATCCAGACGGTCGAGCGCGTGGCGCCCTGCCCGTTGAGGATGTCCAGGGCGAAGGAGGTCAGCATGCGCACCACCATCAGCACCGCGAGGAACCGCAGGACGCCGGCCGCCTGTCCCCACTTCTCGCCGTACAGGAAGTAGATGAGCGGGTGAGCGAGCACCGCCATGGCCACGGCCAGTGGCAGGATCGCGGTGATCAGCATCGGCACCGACTTCTGCACGCCGAGCGACAGCGACTGCTCGTCATGCTCGGCGAGACGCGAGAAGCCGGCGATGGACACCGAACGGATCGCGGTGCCGATCAGTCCGGGCACCCAGCTCGACACGTTGAAGGCCAGCAGGAAGAAGCCGAGCCAGTCGGGCCCCATGATGGCGCCGACGATGATGTAGCCGACGTTGAGCAGCACGACTTCCAGAGCGATGCCGGCGGCGGAGGGGATGCCGAACCACAGCAGCCTCCTGGCGACGCCCCTGTCGAATCCCAGACGCCAGGGCAGCCGGGCGTAGGCGAGCATGAACACGCCGGTGACCACCGCACCGGCCACCTGTCCCCAGGCGAAGCTGTACGGCCCGGCGCCGCCGGCGGCGAGCGCGATCGCCACCGGGGCGTTCACCAGGAACCCCGCCAGGATCGCCTTGGCGCTCTTGCCCACGTGGAACCTGCGCAGCAGTGTCGCGCTGCGTACCGCGGTCACGGCCTCGATGAGGATGACCGCGGTGAGGATCCGGACGACCGGGGTGGCCTCCTCGCTGCCCGCGAGGCTGGAGAAGTACGGCGCGCCTACGTAGAACACGCCGTACAGGGTGACGGCGGAGATCATCGACAGGGTGGTGGCGGTCGGCGCGACGTCCTCCAGTTTGCCCCGCCACTGCACGACCGCCGCCATGACACCGATGTCCTTGACGACCATGACGAACTGGGTCGCGGCCAGCGCGACCGCGTAGATGCCGAAGTCCCCCGGGGACAGCAGACGGGCCAGGACGAGGCCCATGAGGAACGATCCCGCCCGGGTCGCCAGGGTGCCCAGCAGGCTCCAGCCGAGCCCGCGTCCGGCCTTGCGGCCGATGTCACGGAGGTGGGCGGCCTCGCCGCCGGCCGGCTCGCCCGGCTCCGGCGGCTCCGCTGAGTCCGCGTCCTGGCTGTCTCTCATCGGCACTCCCCGGCTCCTAGTTCTCCTCGGTGACCCGCTCCAGCCAGATCTCCCGCCAGAACGGCACGAACGCCCGTGGGCAGTTGGCCTTGTACACCCCCGCGCAGACGACGCCGTCGAGGACGATGCAGGGATTCTTCATCTGCAGCATGCGCCCGGTCCTCTCGTCGATGCATCGTTCCACGCGCGCGGCGACCCGGGCCACGCGTCCGCAATATCGGGCCATCTCCTCTTCGAAACCCATGCCGCGGTTGAGCCGCTTCGTGTCGAGCGTGGCGACGATCGCCTCCCGCGATCTGACCCGCACGAGCTCGCCCGGTTGCAGGTCGCTCAGCTCGGTCGGGGTCGTGGTGTTCGGGCCTGGCGCCACGAAGCCCCACGCCATGCCGTCCCTGAACCGCAGCCGGCGGGGCAGCCTGCGGCTCGCCGCCTGTAATCGGTTGAACAGCCCGAAGAAGACCGTGCGGAGGGTGGCCAGGACGCCGGCGTTGCCCACTCGCACGTCCGTGGCGTACTGGCCGAGGTCCTTGAAGGGCAGGCGCTCGGGTGCGGCGCGCAGCAACTCGGTCGCCTGGCAGCGGTACCGCACCTCGCCGTCCACTGCCGGTTCCCTGCGGGCGTTGATCTCAAGCAGGGGAAGGCTGCGTACGGGCTCGGGTGCGGCATCGGGCGCGGGCGCGCCCGGGTCCGCCCGTTTGAGCCAGGCCTCCTTCCAGTACAGCGAGCACGAGGTCTGGCAGCCGCCGTGGGCCGAGCCGTCGCAACGCGCCCCGGTCAGGTGCACGGCGTCCCGCATCCGCCGCATGCCCGTGCCCGTCACCGTGTCGCACAGCTTGTGGGCCACCTTGTGCACCGTCATCCGCCGCCCGCAGAACGACAGCATCTCCGGCATGAAGGGCAGGCCGTCGAGCTCGCCCTTCTCGTCGAGTGTGGACATGATCTCCTCGACGCTGCGGACCTCCACCTCCTCGCCGACCGTGAGGCCGAGGGCCTCCGGTCGTGCGGAGGCCTCGAACTGCGTCATCCGGCTACTCCTTCACGAGTCCCGCGACCAGCAGAGCCTGGGCCGCGTCCGCCACCACGTCGAACGGCAATCCAGATCGTTCCGAGATGTCGAGCAGGCTGTGCGCGCCGTCGGACTGGTTCAGCACCCACAACATCGCCATCTGCGCCTGTTTCGTGTCGCTGCGCCCGCCGAGGGACTCGTACAGGCCGCGCCTGCCCAGCTGGGGCTCACCGTACGGGCTGAGATTCACGTAGGCGCGGTTGCGCTCCAGCATCCCGAAGGCCCGCACGCAGGCGTCCAGCGTGTCCCGCATCGCCTCCTCGGTGACGAAGTCCGGATCGTCCGCCGAGGTGTGGTACTCCGGATAGCCGGCGTACGGGGTCCTGGTCAGGCAGCCGACCGGCAGGTCGAACCCGGGCGAGCAATACTGCCGCTCGTCGTAGCCGTAAGGGGAGAAGTCCACCAGCGTGTGCGGGCGGTCCCGCAGGACGTGGGCGAAGACCCGGTCGATCTCGGCCTCCCCCCGCCGGCTGCGCTTGTAGGTGATCGGTCCGCGGTCTCCCGCGCAGGCGAGCACGATCCCGTGCCTGATCCGGCCGGCCCGGTCCCGGTTGCGCGCCAGCCAGGCGATGGAGCCGACGGTGCCCGGCGCGAACAGGAAGCGGTAGGTGTAGCGCCGCTCCTCCTGCGCCAGCAGCCGTGCCAGCCGGGTCGCCACCGCGACGCCCGCCAGGTTGTCGTTGGCCAGCGATGGGTGGCAGACATGGCACGAGATCAGGACCTCCTCCGCGCTGCGGCCCGGGATCACGTGCTCGCCGTACGTCAGGTGCCCGTCCGCGAGCGTCGAGTCGATCCGCACCTCGTACGGACCCGGTCCCATCCCCGCCAGCGTGTTCTCGCTGAGGCAGAACCCCCACGTCTCGGCGTAGTAACTGGTGCGGTACGGCACCAGGCCGGGCTGTCCGGGAAGCGTGTGCAGGTGGGGGCGGAGCTCCTCCAGGGTCATGGTCGCCGACACCGGCACGCTGTAGCCGACCACGTGCAGGTTGGAGGCCGCGAAGTCGACGATCCGGGTCCCGGAGGAGTCCTTGATGTAGGCGTCGCGGATGTTCCATTCCTTGGGAATGGTCCAGTCGAGGACCTGGGTGCCCGTGGGCACCTCGCTGATCTCCAGCGGGATCGACTCGCCGATGATCTCCAGGGTGCGCCGCAGGCCGGATCCGGTGATGCTGCGGCACAGCGGGTAGAGCCGCCTGACCAGCGCGTGCATCTCGCTCATGGGCGCAGCGAGGAGTCGACGGCGCCGGTCTCCCGCCGGTCGGACAGGCGGGCGAGCCGGGTGAAGCGGCGCTCGAAGTCCTCCCTGGTCAGTCCGTACTCGCGGTAGGCGTCGGCCAGTTCCACCGCGCCGTCCTTGACCGCCCAGCGGGCCTCGTACCCGGGGAGGGCGGCCCTGATTCGGGAGAAGTCCACCCGGTAGGAGCGCGGGTCGGCGCCCGCCTCACCGGTGATCACGAGCGTGGCGCCGGGCACGGCCTCGACGACCTCGGCCGCGATCTCCGCCACGGTCAGGTTGTTGCGCTCGGTGCCCACGTTGAACGCCTTGGCGTGCACCGCCTCCCTGGGCGCGGTCAGCGCGGTGGAGAACGCCTCCGCGATGTCGCGGGCGTGGACCAGCGGGCGCCAGGGCGTGCCGTCCGACAGCACGCGCACCTCTCCCGACAGGCACGCGTGGCCGACCAGGTTGTTGAGCACGATGTCGGCCCGCAACCTCGGCGAGAAGCCGAAGGCCGTCGCGTTGCGCATGAAGACGGGGGTGAAATCGTCGTCCGCCAGAGCGGCCAGGTCGTCCTCGACCCGGACCTTCGACTCCGCGTAGGGGGTCACCGGCCGGAGCGGCGCCTCCTCGCCCAGCAGGTCGTCGCCGCCCGACGCGCCGTACACCGAGCACGTGGACGCGTACAGGAACCGCCGCACTCCGGCGTCCCTGGCGAGCCGGGCCAGCCGCGTGGAGGCGTGGTGGTTGATGTCGTAGGTCAGCTCGGGGGCCAGCGAGCCGAGTGGGTCGTTGGACAGCGCGGCGAGGTGGACGACGGCGTCGAACCCCGCCAGGTGGTCGGGCCGGACGTCCCGCAGATCCACCGCGTACGTCTCGGGGTCGGCGGGCGGAGGGCCGAGCACGCAGTCGGCGAACAGCCCCGAGTCGAGGCCGACCACCTCGTGGCCGGCCTGGGCGAGCACCGGGGCCATGACCGTGCCGAGATAGCCCTGGTGTCCGGTCAGCAGTAGCCGCATCAGTTCTCCAGGTCGAGGGTGAGCTTGTCCACGTGGAAGGCCTCGGCGTACCGCGCGTGGCACTCGATCCCGCGGATGCGGGCGAGGCCGAGGAATGCCTCCGGGTCGTACCAGGGGCGGTGCCGTTGTGAGGGGTAGTGGCTCTGCAGCAGGGCGACCTTCTCCTCCGCCACGCCGGGGGTGAGCGGCTGGTAGACCGACGGCCGGCCGAGGTCGCCGTCCCACTTGACGATCTCGTAGCCCAGAACCAGGTGGTCGCGGAACCCGGTCGGCACCAGTTCGGCGAGACCCCGGTGATCCTGGTGCAGGTCGCCCCGGTGGGGGGCGACGACCAGGTCGGGGTCGCCCTCCGCGCGCAGTTCCTCGACGGCGTTCTTGGCCTCGTCCCAGTGGGCGGGCAGCCGCCCGTCGGGCAGCTTCAGCACGGTCAGCCGCAGGTCGGCGCCGGGGCAGAAGGCGGCGAGCGCGGCCCGTTCCTCGTCCTCCCGCGCGGTGCCGCCGCCGGACAGCACCAGGGCGTCCACGCGGACGCCGGGGTGCGCGGCGCAGAGGGTCAGCAGCGTGCCGCCCGCCCCGATCGCGATGTCGTCGCAGTGCGCCGCGAGTGCCGCGATCCTGCGCACGCGGCCGGGCCGCAGCCCGATCACACCTGCTCCCACAGCGCCCACGGCCGGTCGTCGCGCTCCCACGCCTGGTCCAGCTCCAGCCGCTGGTTGACGGTGTCGCTCGGCCGCCAGTAGCCGCGGTGGGGATAGGCGAGCAGGCGCCCGCGCTTGGCCAGCTCCGCGCAGCCGTCGGCCACGAGGTCGCCGTTCACGGGGATGTGGTCGAAGACCTCCTGGCGGAGCACGAAGAAACCGCCGTTGACCCACAACGGCATGTCGCTGACCGGCGTGATCGAGCCGACCCTGCCGTCCTCGCCCACGTCGACGCAGTGGAAGGTGTTGGACGGCGGGACCACCATCATCGACGCCCCGGCGTCCGCGGCGCGGAACCGCTCGACGATGTCGGACAGCGGCGCGTCGGTGAGCACATCCGCGTAGTTCGCCAGAAAGATCTCATCGCCCTCAAGATAGGGGCGTACCCGGCGAAGCCGTTCCCCGATGGGCGCGTCCACCCCGGTGTCCACGAGAGAGACCGACCAGTCGGAGATGTCGGTGGACAACAGGTCCACCCGGCCGTTGCGCAGGACGAAATCATTGGACGCCGTTTCCTGGTAGTTCAGGAAAAAACTCTTGATGTGTTGCGCGCCATATCCGAGACAGAGGATGAAATCCCGATGTCCGAAATGCGCGTAATACCGCATCACATGCCAGAGCAACGGACGGGGGCCCACGAGCTGCATCGGCTTGGGAATGTCCCCACCAGGAAGATCGCTGCGCATCCTGGTGCCCCGGCCTCCGCAGAAGAGGACGACTTTCACACGATCTCCAGTCTGGGGATCGGGAAGACCAGCCGGCCTCCCCACTCGCGTACGTACGAGAGCTGGGCGGTCAACTCCTCCCTCAGGTTCCACGGAAGCACCAGCACGTAGTCGGGGCGGTCGACGGCGATCTGCTCCGGCGGGAGGACGGGGATCCGCGCGCCGGGGGTGAACCGTCCGTGCTTGTAGGGATTCCGGTCCACCGTGTAACGCAGCAGGTCCGGGCGGATTCCGCAGTGGTTGAGCAGGGTGTTGCCCTTGCCGGGGGCGCCGTAGCCCACGACCGTTCTGCCCTGCGCGGCGGCGTCGAGGAGGAAGGTCAGCAGCTCCCGCCGGACCCGCGCCACCCGCTCGGCGAACTGCGCGTAGCCGGACAGCTCGTGCAGCCCGGCGGCCTTCTCCGCCGCCAGCACCTCGGCCACGCGCGGGCTCGGCTCCGCGCCGAGCTCCGCCGGGCGGGCCCACAGCCGGATCGATCCGCCGTGGGTCGGCAGCAGCTCGACGTCGACCAGGGCGAGCCCGCCGCTCGCGAGCGCCCGCTCGGCCGAGGCGACCGTGTAGTACTGGAAGTGCTCGTGGTAGATGGTGTCGTACTGATTGAGCTCCATGAGGGTCAGCAGGTGCTGCACCTCGATGGAGACCCAGCCCCGGTCGTCCAGGAGCGCGCGCAGCCCCCGGGTGAAGCCGATGACGTCGGGGATGTGCGCGTACACGTTGTTGGCCACGACGAGGTCGGCGGGCCCGTGCTCGGCCCGTACGGCGGCGCCCGTCTCCGGCCCGAGGAACGCCGTGACCGTCGGGACCCCGTTGTCCCTGGCCGCCTGGCCGACGTTCACCGACGGTTCGATGCCGAGGCACCGAATGTCGCGTTCCACAACGTGCCGCAGAAGGTAGCCGTCATTGCTCGCCACCTCCACCACGAACCGGGGGCGCAGCCGCTCGGCCGCGTCCGTCACGAACTGCCGCGCGTGCTCCACCCACGAGGTGGAGTACGACGAGTAGTAGGCGTACTCGGTGAAGGTGTCCTGCGGCGTGATGAGCGCGGGGATCTGGGCGAGCCAG
The DNA here is from genome assembly GCF_006874465.1 of Microbispora bryophytorum. Lineage (GTDB taxonomy): Bacteria > Actinomycetota > Actinomycetes > Streptosporangiales > Streptosporangiaceae > Microbispora > Microbispora bryophytorum. The sequence continues at coordinate 159,050 of NZ_VIRL01000001.1, forward strand.
CAGTCGGTGCACACCCGCAGATGCAGCGGATAGGTCGTCTCCGGCTCGTCGAGCTGCTCCGCGCCGAGGAACCGCTCGCACGGCGGCGTCGCGCCGAGGTCGACCACGCCGACGAGGCTCGCGGACCCGCACAGCCGGCACGTCGTCATCAGAACCTCCTCCGACCGCGCGGACAACGTCGCGCCGGCCGTTTTCCGGATGAATTCCGGGCAGGCGTAACCGACAGAAACTGAGCTGGCATTTCCCTCCCAGCACCGGAGTCCGACAGTCATAAGTCGGGCGATGGACCGCGAGCGTTACAAGACGCCTGTGTCATGATTCCGGCCATGGAGCGGATGAGTATCGAGGGAGCGTGGAGCTTCACCCCACGAATCCACAGCGACATCCGGGGCGACTTCCTCGAATGTTTCAGGGTGGGGGAGTTACGCGAGGCGATCGGGCACGGCATGGAGCTGGCCCAGGTCAACTGCTCGGTGTCCCGGCGCGGCGTGCTGCGCGGCGTCCATTTCGCGGAAGTACCGCCCGGCCAGGCCAAATACGTGACCTGCGTCTCCGGGGCGGTGCTCGACGTCGTGGTGGACCTGCGGGTGGGCTCACCGACCTTCGGCAAGTGGGAGGGGCTCGTCCTCGATGACGTGTCCCGGCGCGCGGTGTACGTGCCGGACGGCCTCGGCCACGCGTTCGCCGTCCTCAGCGAGCAGGCCACGGTGCTCTACCTGTGCTCCCAGCCGTACACGCCGGGGCGCGAGCACGGCGTGCACCCGCTCGATCCGGAGATCGGCGTCGACTGGCGGCTCGACGGTGAGCCGGTCCTGTCGGACAAGGACGCCGCGGCGCCCACGCTGAGCGAGGCGCTGGATTCCGGAATCCTCCCGAGATACCGGCCCTCCTGACCCGGCGGAAGCCCATACTGCTCGTGTGACGAGCGTCGTGATCCCCGCGCACAACGAGGCTCCGGTCCTCGGCCGCCTGCTCTCCGGGCTGCTGGGCGACGCCCGGCCGGGCGAGTTCGACGTCGTGGTCGTCGCGAACGGGTGCACCGACGAGACCGAGTCTGTCGCGCGGGCGCACGGCGTGCGCGTGCTGAGCACGCCGGTGGCGTCCAAACGCGAGGCGCTGCGTCTCGGCGACCGGGCGGCCCGCGGCTTTCCCCGGCTCTACGTGGACGCCGACCTCACCGTGAGCACCGCGAGCGTACGCGCGCTCGTGGCCCGTCTCGGCGACCCGGGCCCGCTGCTCGCGGCGGCGCCCGAACGCGATCTGGCGCTCGCCGGCCGGCCGTGGACCGTCCGCGCGTACTACGCGATCTGGACCCGCCTGCCGCACGTGCGCACGGGGCTGTTCGGCCGCGGAGTTATCGCGGTCACCGAGGCGGGCAACGACCGGATTCGCGCGCTCCCGCCGGTCATGGCCGACGACCTGGCCGCCTCCCTGGCGTTCGGCGAGGACGAGCGGGTGGTCGTGGCGGAGGCGCGGGCCGGGATCCAGACCCCCCGCACGTTCGCCGACCTGCTGCGCCGGCGTGTCCGCGCGGCGACCAGCGTGAGCGAGCTGGAACGCGAGACCGGTCCGGGCGGGCCGTCCGCGCGCACGAGCCTGGGCGACCTGGTCCTTATGGCCGCACGGGAGCCGTGGCTGCTCCCGGCGGCGGCCGTCTTCACCTGCGTCACGGTGCTGGCGCGGCGCAGGGCGCGCCGCGCCGTACGGGCGGGCGACTACACGACCTGGCTGCGCGACGAGAGCAGCCGGGCGCCGGGATCATGACCGGCGCGGCAGCTCGAACAGCCAGGCGTACAGGAGCCAGCCCAGCTCGTAGGGCCGGCATTCGCGGTCGACGGCGACCGGCGGGTAGAACCGGTCGAGGGTGGCGAGCCGGGCCGCCGGACGGGTGCGGGTGGCCACCGCGCGCAGGCCGCGCACCAGCTTCTTCGGGTCCGCCCTGGCCGCCTTCCGCCAGGTGAGGCTCAGCCGCTCGTCGATGAGGGACTCGTCGGACTCGGGCCGCTCGCTCATCCAGCGCACGCCCTCGCCGATCTCGTCCAGGTAGGCCGTCCCCCCGGCGTCGGCGAGGTCGAGCAGAGCCATCGGGGCCATCGCGAGCTGATGGACGCTGTAGACGGGATACCCCTCGACCACGGCGCCGGTGCGGGCGTCGTAGTGCCACCACCACTGGCCCTCGGCGCCCTGGGCCGCGCAGATCCCCGCGGCAATCTGTTCCGCGGCAGCGAGCGCGTCGGCGTCTCCGACCGCGGCGTGCAGCCGCGCCAGCGCCTGCAGCGGGTACACCTGGTCGGCGAAGCAGCCGACGTGCGCCCGGTACCAGGGCACGAGCGGCCCGGACGACGGACCGAGCACGTGCCGGTAGAGGCGGTCGGACGCCAGCCCGCCGAGCAGCCGGGCTCGGGCGCGTTCCAGCCTGCCGTCCAGCCCGGAACTCGCCCCCAGCGTCGTCCTGGCGGCGACGAGCGCGGCGAGCTCCCAGGCGGCCTCGACCGTGTACACCTGACCCGAGGAGGCGAGCCGGTCGATCCCGGCCAGGTGCCGCAGCGCCTCGTCCAGCCCCGGATGTCCGGTTTCCGCCGCCGCCCAGCAGATCAGGGCCGCGTCGCCGAGACCGCGCACGCCGGGCAGCCGCTCGACGAGGCGCCCGGCCAGGTCGGCGGCGGTGTCTCCGGCGAGCGCGGCGCGCTGCCGCTCCTCCGGGAGCGTGGCCACGCCGAGCGCGACGATCGCCGAATAACGCAGGCTGCGGCCCTCCGCGACGGCGTCCCACGTGCCGTCCGGCCGCCGCACGCCCCTGCGGGTGAACACGAACTCCCCGTCCACGTAGCCGGGCGGCAGTCCGCGCACCGCCAGGTCCACCATGGCCGGCAGCAGGCCGGCCGGCGCGCCCGGGCCCAGCAGGGCGATTCTGCGGTGCTGCGTCACGTTGTCACTCCAGAGAATCGGCGGAACTCGCAAGACGGCCGCGGCCACGGATCAGTCCCGCGGCCACGAGGAGGAGGAACATCCCGTTGGTCTTCAGATACCGGGGTCCGAGGCGCACCGGCTCCTGCAGCAGGCGGTACAGCCACTCGAACCCGAGGCGCTGCCAGGCACGCGGCGCCCGGCGGGTGTGCCCGGACAGCACGTCGAAGGCGCCGCCCACCCCGTGCACGACCTTCGCCCCGGTGGCCTCGCCCCAGTCTCGGACGAAGATCTCTTTCTTCGGCGAGGTCATGCCGAGGAACAGCAGGTCGGCTCCCGACAGCGCGATCTCCTCCGCGACCCGCGCGGACTCCTCGACCGGGAAGTAGCCGTCGCGGTACCCGGCGATCCGCAGGCCGGGGAAGTCGCGCCGCACCCGCTCGACCAGCAGGGCGAGCACCTCCGGCGTGGCCCCCAGGAAGTACGGCCGGTATCCGCGCCGCTCCCCCTCGGCCAGCAGCTCGGTGAACAGGTCGATCCCGGCCACGCGTTCCGGCAGCCGGTGGCCCAGAAGGCGCGCGGCCCACACGACGGCCTGCCCGTCGGCGAGAACGAGATCGCAGTCGAGCACCGACCGCCGCAGCTCGGGGTCCCGGCGCATGGTGACGATCTTCGCCGCGTTCACCACGCCGATGTCGAGCCGTCCGCCGCCGTCCACCGCCTCCACACAGGCGGCGACGACCTGCCGCATGGTCAGCGCGTCCAGCGTCATGCCCAGCACCGACCGCCTGTGTGCCCGTCCCGGCGCCGTCATCGGGGGACAGTCCTTTCCACAGCGTGCGCCACCGATCCGTCCACGAATCCCACCGTCCATTTACGCCGCCGCGGCATGCCGTCCATGGGTTGCCGTCCATGGGTTATCGCACGCACGCCCGCGAACGTCACAACTCGCCGGAGCCGGCGATCCGGGGCCAGGCGTCGCGCAGTGCCTCGCGCCAGTCCCGCATCGGGGTCAGCCCCGCCCTTCCCCATGCCTGGTGCCCGAGAACGCCGTACGCGGGGCGCCGGGCCGGGCGGGGGAAGTCCCGGCTGCTCGTGGGCCTGACGCGGTCCGGGTCGGCGCCGAGCAGGCGGAAGATCTCCCGGGCGTAGCCGTACCACGTCGTCTGACCGGCGTTCGTCCCGTGGTAGACGCCGGGGGCCGGGCTCGCACGCACCAGCCGCACGATCTGGGCCGCCAGGTCGGCCGTCCAGGTGGGCTGGCCGTGCTGGTCGTCCACCACGTGCACCGGGTCGCCCCCGGCGGCGAGCCTGATCATCGTCCTGGCGAAGTTCGGGCCGTGCGCGCCGTACAACCAGGCCGTGCGGACGACGTAGCCGCCGTGCCGCAGGACGGCCCGTTCCCCCGCCGCCTTGGTCCGCCCGTACGCGTTGACCGGGTTGACCGGCTCGTCCTCGGCGTACGGCGTCCGCGCCGTGCCGTCGAACACGTAGTCGGTCGACAGGTGGACGAGCGTCACGCCGTGGCCGGCGCACGCGGCGGCGAGCGGGCGCACGGCGTCACCGTTGACCGCCAGCGCCTCCCGCTCGCGTGTCTCCGCCTCGTCCACGGCCGTCCAGGCCGCGCAGTTCACCACGACGTCCGGTTTCGCCGTACGGACCGCCTCCCGGACGGCCGACGGGTCGCACAGGTCGAGGTCGCGCCGGGACAGCGCGGCGACGTCCTCTCCCTCGCCGGCCAGCAGTGCGGTGAGATCGGCGCCGAGCATGCCCGCGGCGCCGGTGACCATCCATCTCATGACGTCGCCGTCACCGGACCTCGGCCCGCAGCGGCTTCCACCACGACGGGTTGTCGGCGTACCACCGCACGGTCGCCTCCAGGCCGTCGTCGAAGGACACCTGGGGCGCGTAGCCGAGGGCACGCAGTTTCCGGTCGTCGAGGGAGTAGCGGCGGTCGTGCCCCTTGCGGTCCTCCACCCGTCTGACGAGGTCGGGCGAGGCGCCGAGCAGGTCGAGCAGGCGCCGCGTGAGCTCCAGGTTGGTCAGCTCGGCCGTGCCGGCCACATGGTAGATCTCCCCCGGCTCGCCCACCTCGGCGACGAGTTGAATGGCCCGGCAGTGGTCGGACACGTGGATCCAGTCGCGGACGTTGCCGCCGTCGCCGTACAGGGGGACGGGCCTGCCCTCGATCAGGTTGGTGATGAACAGCGGGACGACCTTCTCGGGGTACTGGTACGGCCCGTAGTTGTTCCCGCACCGCGTGACGCAGACCGGCAACTCGTGGGTGACCGCGTACGCGCGGGCGATCAGGTCGCCGCCCGCCTTCGAGGCGGCGTAGGGCGAGCGCGGCGCGAGCGGCGCGTCCTCGTCCCACGACCCCGTCTCGATCGATCCGTACACCTCGTCGGTGGAGACATGGACGATGCGCCTCACCCCGGCGGCCAGGCACGCGTCCATGAGCGTCTGCGTGCCCAGCACGTTGGTCCTCACGAAGTCCGCCGCGCCGTCGATCGACCGGTCGACGTGGGACTCCGCCGCGAAGTGGATCACCACGTCGTGGCCCGGCACCACCTCGTCGAGCAGGCCCGCGTCGCACACGTCACCGTGGACGAAGTCGTACCGCCCCTCCACCGGGGCGAGGTTGGCGAGGCTGCCCGCGTACGTGAGCCGGTCGAGCACCGTGACGGACGCCCCGGCGAAGGCCGGGTATCCGCCCGTGAGAAGCGTACGGACGTAGTGGGAGCCGATGAACCCGGCGCCGCCGGTGACCAGTAACTTCACCGGATTCTCCGGAGGAGGCCCAGTGCTTCAGGGCCGGGAGGAATCCGGACCCCGTGAGGGGTGGCCCGGCGAAGCCGGGGCAGCCCAGAGCGCGAAGCGCTCATGATTTGCTCCTTCCACTGACGGTCAGGCAAAGTACTTGTAAAATGCGAACATGCGTACGGCCTACAAGGTGCGGGTCTACCCCATCGCCGAACAAGTAGCGGTGCTGAACCGCACGTTCGGCTGCGTACGCCTGGTCTGGAACACGGTCCTGGCGTGGCGGCAGGCCCGCTACCGCGCCGAGGGCGTGACAATGCCCTATGCGCAGACCGACCGGTACCTGACCGAGCTGAAACGCGACGGCGGTCACGACTTCCTGTACGAGGTGTCCAGCGTCCCGTTGCAGCAGGCGTTGCGGCACCAGCACACGGCGTTCGTGAACTTCTTCGCCGGACGCGCCAAGTATCCGCGGTTCAAGTCCCGGCGTGGCAGGCAATCGGCGACCTACACCCGCTCGGCGTTTCGCTGGCGGAATGGGCAACTGTGGCTGGCGAAGATGGACGGCCCGATCGCGTTCGTGTGGTCCTGGCCGGAGGTCGACCCCACCACGATCGACCCGACCACGGTGACCGTCTCCCGCGACAGCGACGGCCGCTGGTACGCCTCCCTCGCGGTGGAGACCGCGACCGAACCCGAGCCGGCGCCCGCCACCAGCAGCCACACCGGGATCGACCTCGGGGTGACCCACTTCGCCGTCCTGTCCACCGGCGAGAAGATCCCCAATCCCCGCCATCTGGAGCGCAAAGCCAAAAAGCTGGCCCGCTACCAGCGCAGGATGGCCCGCAAACAGCGCGGCAGTAACAACCGGGCCAAGGCCAGGGCGAAGGTCGCCCGCGCCCACACCAAAGTGCGGGAAGCCCGCGCCGACTTCCTGCACCGCACCTCCGCCAGGCTGGTCCGCGACCACGACCTCATCGTGATCGAAGACCTCAACGTCAAAGGCATGATCCGCAACCGGTCCCTGGCGCGGGCGATCTCCGATTGCGGGTGGGGGGAGTTCCGCCGCCAACTGGAGTACAAAACCCAGCGGTGCGGGCGGCGCCTGATCGTGATCGATCGCTGGTACCCCTCGTCCAAGATCTGCTCGGTGTGCGGGCACCTGCTCGCCACCCTCAGCCTTTCCACCCGGCACTGGACGTGCCCGGACTGCGGCACCCGGCACGACCGGGACCTCAACGCCGCGAAGAACATCCTGGCCGCTGGTCGAGCGGTGTCTGCCTGAGGAGCTGACGTGAGTCCGCAAGGGTCCTCCCTTCGGCGGTCGGCGGTGAAGCAGGAAGCCCGGCCCGTGAGGGCGGGAATCCCGGTCCTTCAGGGCCGGGAGGAAGTCAAAGAAGGTCTACACCTGTCTTCGAGCTCGGGACTGGAACGGATTGTGCCGGACGGGCGGCAGGGCTCAGGAACTGATCTGGACTCTGCTGTGGTCCCCCAGCACCAGCCGGTGCGCCTTCGGCGTGTCCGGCGCCGGTGTGATCTCGACGTCGTGGCCGATCAGCGAGGCCTCGATCCGCCGGACCCCCTCGATGGACGAGCGGGCGAGCACGATCGAGTACTCGATCTCGCTGCCGCTGACCACGCAGTCGGCGCCGATCGACGTGAACGGGCCGACGTACGAACGGTCGACGACGGCCCCCGCACCGACGACCACCGGGCCGACGATGCGGGAGCGGCGCACCGAGGCGCCGGCCTCCACCACGACCCGGCCGATGAGCTCGGAGTCCTCGACGTCGCCGTCGACACGGCCCTCCAGGGATTCCAGCACCAGCCGGTTCACCTCGAGCATGTCGGCGACGTTCCCTGTGTCCTTCCAGTATCCCGAGATGACCGCGGGCTCGACCTCGTGGCCGGCGTCGATGAGCCACTGGATGGCGTCGGTGATCTCCAGCTCTCCCCGCCAGGACGGCTTGAGCTCCGCCACGGCCTCGTGGATCGCGGGGGTGAACAGGTAGACGCCGACCAGGGCGAGGTCGCTCTTCGGCTCGCGCGGCTTCTCCTCAAGGCCGACGACCCGGCCGTCGCCGGCCAGTTCCGCGACGCCGAACTGACGGGGATCGGACACCCGGGTCAGCATGATCTGCGCGCTCGGCCGCCGTTCCCGGAAGCGGCCGACCAGGCTCTCGATGCCGCCCACGATGAAGTTGTCGCCCAGATACATGACGAAGTCGTCGTCGCCGAGGTAGTCGCGGGCGATCAGGACGGCATGCGCCAGCCCGAGCGGCGCCTCCTGCCTGAGGTAGCTCGCCTGCAGGCCGAACCGGGACCCGTCGCCCACCGCCGCCTCGATCTCGTCCTGGGTGTCGCCCACGACGATGCCGACCTCGCTGACGCCGGCCGCCGCGATCGACTCGAGACCGTAGAACAGGACGGGCTTGTTGGCCACCGGGACCAGTTGCTTCGCGCGGGTGTGGGTGATGGGCCGCAGCCGGGTGCCGGACCCGCCCGCGAGCACGAGGGCCTTCATGTCAGTAGGCCCCCCTGCCGCCGGTGACCGCGGACCACGTCTTCCACAGGATCTGCAGGTCGAGCAGGAGCGACCAGTTCTCCACGTACCGCAGGTCCAGCCGGACCGACTCCTCCCAGGACAGATCCGACCTGCCGCTCACCTGCCACAGCCCGGTCATGCCCGGCCGTACGACGAGGCGCCGGTGCACGTCCGTGCCGTACCGATCGACCTCCGCGGGCAGCGGCGGGCGCGGCCCGACGAGCGACATCTCACCGCGCAGCACGTTGAGGAGCTGGGGCAACTCGTCCAGCGAGTAGCGGCGCAGCAGCAGGCCCACGCGGGTGATGCGTGGATCGTTCCGAATTTTGAACAACACGCCGTCCGATTCGTTGGATGTGGCCAGCACCGGCTTGAGCCGTTCGGCGTCCACGACCATGGTCCGGAACTTCAGCATGTGGAACTCACGGCCGTACCGGCCGATCCGGGTCTGCCGGAACAGGGCGGAGCCCGGGCTGGTGGCGCGCACGACCGCCGCGATGACCAGCATCGGGAAGAGCAGGACGAGGAGGAACGCGGCCGCCACGATCCGGTCGAAGCCGTTCTTGACGAGCCGCCGGGAGCCCTGGAGGTCGGGGTGCTCGACGTGCAGCAGCGGCATCCCCGCGACCGGGCGGACGCTGATGCGCGGCCCCGCGACATCCATCAGCGCGGGGGCGACGAACAGGTCGGTCCCCCGCGACTCGATCCCCCAGGCGAGGCGGCGCAGCGCGGCGCCGTGGAGTTCGGGACACGAGAGGACCGCCACCGCGTCGGCTTCGACCTTGTCGACCACGGCGGGCACGTCCCGGAAGTCTCCGAGCACGGGTACGCCGTCGACGTCGGAGCGCTGCCTGCGGTACTGCCCGTTCGGCAGGCAGGCGGCCACCACCTGCATGCCGTGGTACGGCTGCCGCCTGAGCTGCAACACCAGCTCGTGGACGGACTGCCGGTGCCCCACCGCCACGACCGGCCGCATGTACCGGCCCTTCATGCGCAGCCGGTGCAGCCGCTTGCGCATGCGGTGCCGGATCAGCAGTGTCAGCACCGTGGCGAGCGGCAACATCGCCATGACGTAGCTGCGGGCGACGTTCGTCTGCGTGAGGTACGCCCCGATCGCGACGGCCGCGATAAGGCCCAGGCCCGCCTGCGCGACCGCGCGGAACTCCTCGGTCCCCTCGCCGTGGGCGCGTCCGCGGTAGCCGCCGGCGACACCCACGACCAGCGGCCAGAAGATCGTCAGGGTCGCGCCGAACGCGAGGTCGTACACCGGGATGAAGGCGCCGAACCACAGGCGCGTGAACTCGACGGCGGCGAGGGCGGCGACAGCGCAGAGCAGGTCTCCCGCCATAAGGATCTTCGAATAGGAACCCGACAACGCGCTCACCGGCAGCCGCACATGGACTTTGCGGGGAAACCCCTCCGATTCCGCCAACTCCGTTTGCGATTCCATCTCACCGCGCCTAGGTAGTCGGACCGTCCAGGTGATTGACGCCTCTGGCGTCTCAAAGGTTGACCCACGACTCACCCATTTGAGGCGTGCCCGCACGAGGATGATGCTAGACAGCGACCGCCCGGTAGGGAACGTAAGCCGCCTGTCCACAATTGGTCGCAATGACCCCGCCTGGAGGGCTTGACGGGAACGGTCCAATATGGCACCACCGGCCCCCAGCACGGCATATACCGCCACTACAGACGATGCGTACCGTGCCTATACGGCCGCCTCATACGCGCCCGGGACGAGGAGTGACGGGCTCGCGAATGAGCGAATACGTGCCTCCCTGGACCTCGAGAACGCTATTTGGCCGAATCGACTCCACAATCCGACTCGGCCTTACCCGCCGGTTCAATGACATCGATTGCGATGCCGATTGGACAGCCGAGCGCGGGCCCGAACTCACCGAACCGCATTCGAAACAGCGCAGGAAGCCCACCCCGCCCCGTCGGCGGGCCCGCCGCCCCCACCTCTAGTCGTATTCGAGGTCGGGTAGCGGGGACGGCGGCTCCGGGCTGCGCCACACGACGACGTAGTCCGAGCATGCGCTCTCGACCGCGGTGCTCAGCCGGTCGAGGTCGAAGTCCGGCAGGTAGCGCAACCGGGCCAGGAAACTCGCGTCGGTCGCCGAGTGCGGGACCACGCAGCCCTCGCCCTCACGGTCCAGCAGGACGATGAAGACGTCCTCCGGCTGCCCGGGCGGATCCTGGTCGTCATGGCCGCCGACGCGGACCTCGACCACATCCTCCCAAGCGAGGGCCTCGACGCTGCCGTCGGCGTAGTGACGTGTCACACCTTCTTCGGTGACGTACACATAGGTGTCCGGCACTGGGTTGCCGTGCATGGGCGCGATTGTGACGACTTGGAGCGGCATGGTGCAAGGGAAACCGCACTGAGAAAGCGGTGCAAGGGAAACCGCGCCGAGAAAGCGGTGCGGGGGAATCGCGGCCACGGGGAACCACGGGGAACCGCGCGGGGGAAATCCGCACCCGTGGAGAACGTGCAGGAGGAATCGCCCGAAGCTCCTCCCGGCTCAGGGGTGCCGCCACCGCAGGTGCTCGCGCACCGCCCGGACGGCCTCGCTCGCCGGCCCCTCGGCGATGACCCGCAGCAGCGCGGCGTGCTCGGCGGCGAGCTCGCGCGGATCCTCGTACGCGGTCCTGAGCCCGGCCAGCCCGAGCCGCGTCTCGGCCGCGAGCGTGGCGTACAGGCGCTCCAGGCGGGGGCTGGCGGCGGCGGCGACGAGCGCCTCGTGCAGCGCCATGTGCTCGGCCACCACGGCCGCCCAGGGCGCACCCGGCGGCAGGCCGGACAGGCGGTCCAGCGCCTCCTCCGCCGCCGTCACCCGCCGCCCCGCGACGGCCTCGGCCATCAGCTCCTCCAGCGGCGCGCGTACGTACATGAGGTCGGCCAGGTCGGCGGAGGTGATCACCGGGACGTAGGCGCTGCGGTTGCGCTCGCGCCGCAGCAGTCCCTCGTGGACGAGCAGCGCCAGCGCCTCCCGCACGGTGGGGCGGGCCACGCCGTACCGTGCGGACAGCTCCTGCTCGGGCAGCGCGGCCCCCGGCTCGATGTCCCCGGACAGCACCCGCTCGCGCAGCGCGGCGGCGAGCGCCTCGACGGTGGAGACGGGCCTCAGGGTGGTCACGGGCCGAGCCTACTGGCGGCTTCCCGCCGCCGCCCGCGCCGTCCCGGGTGTGACGGCGTCCGGGTCGCGCGCCCCGGCGGGCAGCGCCACCACGACCAGCCCCAGGGCGAGCAGCGCCAGACCGGCCCAGGAGACGGGGGACAGGTGCTCGCGCAGCGCCACGACGCCCAGCAGGGCCGCGACGGCCGGCTCGGCCAGCGCGAGCGTGGCCGCCGTGGCGACGGGGGTCGTGCGCAGGCCCCGGCCGTACAGGAGATAGGCCAGTCCCGTCGTGGCGCAGCCGAGGTAGAGCGCGGTGAGCAGGCCGCCCGGGTGCGCGAGCCAGCCCGGTCCGGTCAGCACGAGGACCGGCAGCATGAGCACGGCCGCGCCGCCGAACAGAGCGCCCATGACGACCCCCGACGCCATCCCCCCGCCGATGGCCCGGGCCGCCACGACCGCGTAGAAGGCGTACAGGAGCCCGCCGAGGAGGGCGAGCGCGACACCTCCCGCGTCCACGCCTCCCGCGCCCACACCGCCCGTTCCCCTCCCGCCGGTGACGAGCACCGCGCATCCGGCGACCGCGGCGGCCGTGGCAAGCGCCCAGCGCCCGCTCGGCCGCTCGCGCCCGGCGATCCAGGACAGGAGACCGGTGAAGACCGGGCCGCTGCCGATGGCCACGACCGTGCCGATCGCCACGCCCGTCCTGGCGACCGCGGCGAAGTAGCACAGCTGGTAGGCCGCGACCGCGACGGCTCCCAAGATCAGCGACACGATCGGCGACCGGCGCGCGGGAACGTTCCCATTCGAGGTGCGGCGGTACGTGACCAGCGCCAACGTCCCCAGCAGGGCCCCGCCGAGCACGAGGCGGGCCGCGGCCAGCGATACGGAGGCGGCGGAGGCGAGGGTGCCGACGGTGCCCGCGGTCCCCCACAGGACGGCCGCCGCCACCACCGCGAGCGGGCCGGATCTGGAGTTCATGGGCAGATTGTCTGACAACTAGACAGCGATCAGCAAGAGCTTTGCTCCACAACGTCGAGACTGTGCCGATATGGGGCTGTGGCCCAAGTCGTTAGGAACGATCCCTGGTAGCGGAGACTGACGCATTGCTATGGTTTCGCCACTGTTAACACGTGTGTAACCGACGGGCAGGTCTGATGGCTGGTCGGAAACGGTCCATCCGCTTCAAAATATTCGCGATTCTGCTAGTGCCTTTGACCGCCCTGGTGGTGATCTGGGGGTTCGCCGCCGCACTGACCATCGAGCAGGGGAAGCAGCTCCTGCGCATTCAGAAGGTCTACGACAACATCGTCTATCCCGTCGGTGAGGCCATCAACGAGCTGCAGAGCGAGCGGTTCGTGTCGGTGAGCTACCTCGCCTGGCGCACCTCTGCGCTGCACACCGACCTTCGGGTGCAGCGCCGCAAGACCGACGCCACCGCGGTTCTGCTGACCCGTCTGTCGGAGCAGGCCCGCGACGAGACGCCTGCCGCCATGTGGGACCGGCTCCAGGACCTGATCCGGCAGTTGGACCGGCTCGACGTCCTGCGTGGCCAGGTCGACGACAAGCGGCTCACCCGCCTCGACGTGATCGAGGAGTACAGCTCGGTCGTCGAGACCGCCCACCAGGTCTACGACCGGCTGATGATCTCCCCGGACATCGACATCATCGAGCAGACCAAGGCGCTGATCCTCATCACCCGCAGCCGCGAGATGGTGAGCCAGCAGTCCGCGCTCGTGCTGGGCGCCCAGGCGTCCGGGCGGATGACGCAGGACGAGCGGGACGCCTTCTCCGGGATGGTCGGCAAGCGCCGCCTGCTCTACCAGCTCGGCACGAGCCAGCTCGACGCCGGCCTGCTCAAGCAGTACGGCACGCTGAACTCCACCCCGACCTACACGTCGTTCCTCTCCCTGGAGGACGACGTGATCGCCAGGGTGCGGCCGGGGCAGCCGCTTCCGCCGGAGGCGATCGCCTGGCCGACGACGGCCCAGGCCCTGACCCGTCAGCTCACCGAGACGACCGGCGCGGCCGCCGGCGTCACCGCCGCCCGCGCCGCGCCGCTGGCGCAGAGCGTGCTCTGGGACATCGGCATCGTCGGCGGGCTCGGCCTCGCGGCCGTGCTCGCGACCGCGTTCATCTCCTTCCGGTTCGCCCGTACGGTGACCGGCGAGCTGAGCATGCTGCACCGGGCCGCGGCCGACCTGGCCGGACGGCGACTGCCCGACCTGGTACGACGGCTGCGGCGCGGCGAGGACGTCGACGTGGCGGCCGAGACGCCGCCGATGGCCCAGGCCAGCGGCACCGTCGAGATCGAGAACGTCGGCCGCGCCTTCACCTCGGTGCAGCACACCGCGATCGAGGCGGCCGTCGGCCAGGCCGAGCTGCGCAAGGGCGTCAACAAGGTCTTCCTGAACCTGGCCCGGCGCAGCCAGTCGCTGCTGCAGCGGCAGCTCGGCATGCTGGACGGCCTGGAGAAGGAGATCACCGACCCCGACCTGCTGGAACGGCTGTTCGGCGTCGACCATCTCACCACCCGCATGCGCCGCCACTCGGAGGGCCTGATCATCCTGTCCGGCGCCGTGCCCGGCCGCGGCTGGCGCAACCCGGTCCGGCTGTACGACGTGGCCCGCGCCGCCACCGAGGAGGTGGAGGACTACCTGCGGGTCGACGTGAACATGCCGCACGGGTACTCGCTCGCGGGCGGCAGCGTCACCGACGTCGTCCACCTGCTCGCCGAGCTGATCGAGAACGCCACGGTCTTCTCCCCGCCGCAGACCCGCGTGCAGGTCAGGGGGGAGCTGGTCGCCCGGGGCTTCGCCATCGAGGTCGAGGACCGCGGGCTCGGCATCCCCTCGGAGGAGCTGGCGCACATCAACGCGCGGCTCGCCGACCCGCCGGAGTTCGACCTGGCCGACAGCGACAGGCTCGGGCTGTTCGTCGTCGGGCTGCTGGCCCGGCGGCACAACATCCGCGTCTCGCTGCGCACCTCGCCGTACGGCGGGACCAGCGCCGTGCTCCTGCTCCCGCAGGAGATCGTGGTGGAGAACGACACGAGGGAACCGACGGTCGAGCGCCTCGCCCAGCCGGAGGCCCCGCCCCCCGCCCTGGCCCTCACGCCGCCGATCGGCGGCGGCGGCGCCCAGGATTCCCTGCCCCGCCGGGTGCGGCAGGCCAACCTGGCGCCGCAGCTCATGGAGGAGCAGGGTGACCTGTTCTCCTCCTTCCAGGCGGGCTGGCGACGCGCTCAGGAGGACTCGTGACCGAGCAGGAGGACGGGCCGCTACTGCGTCCCTACACGCTCACCCGTGGCCGTACGCGTCCGAGCGGGCCCGAGTTCGATCTGATGACCGTCATCAGGACGGCTCCCGCGGCGTACAGCGGGATCTCCGGGCTGGCCCCCGAGCACTGGCGGATCCTGCAGCTGTGCCGGATCCCGGTGTCCGTGGCCGACCTGGCCTCGGAGCTCGGCCTGTCGCTGAACGTCGTGCGCATCCTGCTGAGCGACCTGCGCGACCAGGGGTTGATCAGCGCGCGGCCGCAGGCCACCGTCGCCCAGCTGCCCGAGGAACGCATCCTCCGCGAGGTGATCCAGGGACTCCAGGCGCTGTGAGGCGTCGGGAGTCCCCCTCGCGGGGCGTCGCCCGCTCTTACCGGTCCGTCACCAGTCCGTCTCGCAGGACTCGAGAAGCCGCTGCACATGCCACCGGGCCGGTGTCGTCAGCTCGTCGGCGTACCGGTCCAGCAGGGCCGCGCACGCCACCGCGTCGGCGGTCTCGACCGACGGCAGCACCAGGATCTCCTCCTCGCCGTCGAGCACGAGGCCGCCCCGCACGCTGAACATCTCCCCGCCGACCGCGACGGCGGTCTCGAACACGAGGTCGTGCCCCGGGAGCGCCAGCGCGGCGCCGAGCCGTACGGCGGGCCCGGCCAGGTCGGAGACGGGCTCGACGCGGACGTGGGGGAAGAAGTCGCGGGAGACGGACCGTCCCATCTCGCTGAACCGCGCCGCCGTTCGCATCAACGTTGCCAGGAGTTCGGCGGCACCCTGACTGTTGGCGTCCACCCCCGCAGGGTAGATCATGGAAAGTTGCGGTTTGGCCAATATTTAGGTTGGACCGGAGATTTCCCCTAAAAGGGCGGCCTCAGCGAAAGGCGTAGCACTCCACCTCGGCCCGCCGGCGGGTCAGCCCGCCGCCCACCGACTCCTCGACGCAGGAACGCTGCGGGGCGCTGAGTTCGAGCACGCCGCAGACGCTGACCCCGGAGTACGCGCGGCAGTCGAGGCCCGGATTGAACGCACCCACCTTGTACTGCTCGCGCACCTGCGTATGGCAGCGGTCCCGCGCCTCCGGCGTTTTCGCGTAGCGGCATTGGCCGACGAGGATGTCGTACTGCTCCTGGCTCACCTCCTGCCGCTTCACGCCCCCTTTGGGAAGCGCGGGCGCCTGCGGCTGACTCCCGGCCCACGGGCCGATCGTCGGGTGGCCGCCGGTCCCGGCGGCCACCGTGGCGACTGCGGCGACCGTGCCGAGCATGGTCATCGCAGCGAGCACGGCGACAGCGACGATCTTTCTCATGGCGATCCTCCCGAGCAGGAACGTACCCACGGGCGAACGGCCGCCCCCCTGCGCCGCGCCGGGCCCGCATGGACGGTCGTGACCTGCGTCACATCGAAGTCGACGCATGCAATACAGGAAGTAAATACACCATTGCGAAGTGTGACGACGGATGATCAAGGGTAAGTGAGGCCACGGAACCGACGGGGACGGCGTTGACGCCGTTCGCAACCCGTTCTTCGGTTCGAAATCCGGTCATTTCCGACACAACGGAGCTTTTACGTGCGATTTGTTCACGGAATCACGGCAGCGCTGGTCCTCAGCGGCCTCACTGTCACCGGCGCGGTCACCGGCGCGGGCGCGAGCGCGCTGGCCGACGCGGGCCCGCAGCCCACGTCCCGCGCCGTCGTCGACGGCTACCAGGTCGTGACGCTGCCCAACGCGAACGTGCCGAACTTCACCCGGCGCACCGTGTACTGCCCCGCGGGCAAGCGCGCCGTGGGCGGCGGCGGCGAGGCGCAGGGCAACGACGCGGTCCTCGTGGGCAGCTTCCCCACCCCGGACGGCGCCGGATGGATCGCGCTCGGCCGGCAGAACTCCTACAACACCGTCGGCATCAGCGTCTACGCCATCTGCGCCAACGCCTGATCAAGTCACACGCTGCGCGGGGGAGCGGGCAGCGCCCGCTCCCCCGCGCGCATGACGCCGTGACGCGCCGGTCAGCGAGCGCTGACGGGCGACGGCTCCGGGCTCGCGGCCGGTTCCCTCCTGACGCAGGGGGAGGAGGTCGCGCCCAGCGTCAGGCGGGCCGGCAACCCCGTCGTCAGGCTCTGACGGCCGGCGCGTGCCAGCCCGCTCACGGTCAGCGTCCCGTCGCACGGCCACCCGTCCGCCCGCTCGGACGACCGGTCCCACACGGCCAGCGGACCGTCCAGACTCGCGGTGAGCAGATACTGCAGCGGGGTGCGCGGCAGGAACAGGTCGACGTCGGGCGTCGCGTGCCGTACGGCCCGGGGCAGCATCGGCTCGCGCAGCCGCACCAGCGTGGCCGGCTCGGCACGCTCGACCAGCGCGCGGATGTCGGGAGCGGAGAGGTTCGCCACCTCCCGGGCCGTCGAGACGTTCCTGACCAGCACCCGCACCGGTCCCGACGCGCCGTCCATGCGGGCCAGCGCCTGCTCGGACCTGGCGTCGCAGACGACCTGGTCGGCGAACAGGTCGCGCACCCCGGCCACTCCCCCGGCCCCGATCGCCGCGACGGCCGCCGCCAGCGCGTCCACGCCCGTGACGGCCTCCCACCACAGGGCGGGGCCGCAGGCCGCGCAGCCCGTCGCGACGGAGGCCGATCTGCGGACGTCCGGCTCCCGGCTCTCCCGTCCGCAGTCCTCGCACAGGACGGCCGAGGGCGTCGCGGCCGTGGGCGGGCGGCAGTCGTCGCAGCAGACGAGCGGATACAAATACCTGCGGCCGGTCCGGTCGAACAGCTCACGCACGCAGGCCGAACAGAGCCCCCGCTCACTCCGCCGAGCGCGGGGGGATGCCGAGATGACCATGGAAGCGGCACTGCCCCCGGCCGGCCGCCCTAATCACACTGGTCACATGATTCTCAGGAGCGCCTGACCTGCGGTCACGCCGTACGGGACGGCTCAGCCGTCGGCGAGGGCGCGCAGGGACGGGCGGAGCGTTTCGGCGATCCGTTCGGGAGACGCGCCGCGCAGGGCCGTGAGGCCGAGCAGTTGATGGGCGATCGTCACGCCCAGCATCGTGCTGACCATCAGGGCCGCCCGCAGCTCGGCGTCGCCGGAATCGATCGCGTCCGCCAGTTGCGCCACCTGGCCGTCGAGCTTGCCGCGCACCTCCTCGGCCGCGTCGGGGTGGGTGAGCATGGAGCGCATCATCGCCAGCGTCGCCTGCGGCAGCGGCCCCGTCTTCATGCCGATCCTGCCCAGCAGCTCCTCGACCGGGTCCAGCTCGCCGTCCAGCGGCGGGATCGACGGGATCCGCACGGCCTGCTCGAACAGCTCCTGCTTCGACCCGAAGTACTGCATGACCAGGGCCGGATCGACTTCCGCGGCCGCCGCCACGGCCCGGATCGTCGTGCGCTGGAAGCCGCACTCGGCGAAGATCGCCCGCGCGGCGGACAGGATGCGCTCCTCAGTGCGGCGCCGGCGCTCTGCCCGGCTCGTCGGCGTCCCCTCCACGGGACGACTCTACCGGCGTTGACCACATCGGCCCGTTCGCTCTACAGTCGTTGAGTCAACAAGTGTTGAGCGAAGTGCTTTTCCACTGATCGGAGCGAACGAATGCAGCTCACCCCGCGCGAGGTCCTGGCCCGCTATCACCGGGCGATGGTCGACAGGTCGGCCGACGACCTCGCCGACCTCTACGCCGCCGGCGCCCTTCACACGTTCCCGTTCCGGGCGCCGCTGTTCCCCGCCCGGTTGGAGGGGCGGGAGGAGATCCGCGCCCTCTACCGCGCGACGTGGGGCGCGAGCCCCGTACGGCTCACCGAGATCCACGACGTCGTCGTCCACGATGCGGCCGATCCCGAGGTTGTCACCGGCGAGTGGGAGGGCACCGGCACGGTCGAGCCGGACGGCCGGCCGTTCCGGGCCACGGGCCTGCTGACCCTGCGCGTACGGGACGGCGAGATCGTGGAGACGCGCGACTACATGGACGTGTTCGGCACCTACCACGCGATGGGCCGGCTGAAGGACGTCGTGGCCGCCACGGAGAACTGGACTGCGGAGAACGCCGCCGCCGGGAACCCTGCCGCCGGCAACCCCGCCGCCACGGCCTGATCGGGGTCGCACGCCTGCCCGCGGGCGCGGCCACAATGGTGACCATGACGATCTCGGGGACCGTGGTCCGCCGGGCGGAAGCGGCGGACGCCGCGGCTCTCGTCCGCCTGCGCGCCGTGATGCTGGAGGACATGGGGGCGGAGGTCGGGGACGACAGCGCGCCCTGGCGGGCGTCGGCCGAGGCGTGGTTCGCCCGGCGGCTGGGCGATCCGGAGGACTTCGCCGCGTTCGTGGTGGACGACCCGGAGCTCGGCGTGGTGAGCTGCGCGGCCGGCACCTGCGACCCCCACGCTCCGGGGCCGACCAACCCGAGCGGCCTGCAGGGCCACGTCTTCAACATCTGCACCGACCGGCGCCGTCGCCGACTCGGCCTCGCGCGCCTCTGCCTCGACGCGCTGCTCGCCTGGTATCGCACCGAAACCGAGGTCCGGACGATCGACCTCAACGCCACGTCGTACGGGATCGAGCTGTACCAGTCCTTCGGGTTCGACGAGCCCCGCTATCCGGCTCTCCAGCTGCGGCTGGGCCCGCCGCTCGGGCGCGGTTTCACGAGCCATCAAAGGTCGAGCCGGTAGCGAGCGGTCCGGCGCGTCGGCACGTGTCCGAGTGTGTGGCCGAGTGCGCGGCCGAGTGGTTTCCAGGTGCGCCGCCGAGGCCGCGCCCGCGGGCGCTCGGGAACGACGCCGGTGCCCCGCCTGAGTCATGAGTCCTCCACGACCTCACATGGCCCACCCCCTGAGCTGGGCTATCGTGAAAAATGCCGCCGATGTCCGGGCGTCGTGCCGGTCACGGCACAGCACACCGACGGCCGCTCACGTCAAGAAAGGGAGTCCGATGTCTGAAGTGCTCCGCCCCCTGGACAGACTGAGACAGGCCATCAACCGCCACGACCTCGACGCCCTGGCGCGGTGCTTCGACGAGCGAGCCGTTCTGGTGGCCCCCGACGGCATCGCCGAGAACAAGGAGGAGATCGCCTCCTACTACGGCGAGTGGATGGACGCGTTCCCCAACATGTTGATCACACCCCAGTCGGTGACCATGTTCCAGGACACGGTGGCGGTGGAGTTCACGATCAGCGGCACGCACAAGGGGCCGCTGCTCGTCCCCGGCGGGGACGTGCTGGAGGGCACCGGGCGGCCTGTCCTCGTACGCTCGTGCAGCTTCTCCACGGTGGAGGGCGGGACGATCCTCAGTCACCGGCTCTTCTACGACCAGCTGGAGATGGCGGCCCAGATCGGCGGCCACCTCCGCTTCGGCGACGGCCCGTGACGGGTCCTGCGACGCGCTGAATATTTCACGGGATTCGGTCCCGGCCGGCAGGTATCGGATGGCGTTTCCCGAGGTGCCGCACGATTTCGGCGAACTCGGCGCGGAAAGGGATATTTCCACTTCGGCGAATCGTGTACATGAGCCGGGCGATTGCCGAGTCTGAGGAGCGTCGGCCCCCACGCGCGAGCCGGACCGGGCGCCGGCATGCCCGAGCCGGTCACCTCACCCTGGAGACGATCTCCCATGTCCTTCGGCCACCGCCGGTCTGTCCGCGCAATCCTGACGGCCGCGGCGGCGGCCGTCCCCGTCGCAGCACTGGCCGCGGCGGGACCGGTCCTGGGCGTGGCGTCCGCCGACGCTGCCGTCACCTGTCAGGTCACCTACGCGAGCACCCAGTGGGGCACGGGTTCGGGCGGCTTCACCGCCGGGATCACCGTCAGGAACACCGGCGAAAGGCTGACGGGCTGGAAACTGACGTTCACGTTCCCCCGCTCGCAGAAGCTCACGCAGGGCTGGTCGGCCCGATGGACCCAGCTCGCCGGCCACGTCACCGCCGAGAACGAGTCCTGGAACGGCACGGTGGCGTCCGGCGGGTCCGTGCAGCTCGGCTTCAACGGCGCCTGGACCGGCGACAACATGCCGCCCATGGACTTCGCCTTGAACGGCGTGCCCTGCCAGGTCATCGTGCCGGGCACGTCGCCGAGCCCGCCCGCCGGTCCCAGCGCGAGCATCACGCCGAGCCCGGGCGGGGACGTGCCGGTGGACAACCCGTTCGCCGGCGCCAAGGGGTACGTCGACCCCGGCTGGGCGGCCGACGTGGAGTCCTCCGCCGCGAAGGTGAACGAGGCGACCGCGGCGAAGATGCGCGGCCTGAAGAACACGCCCACCGCGGTCTGGCTGGACCGCATCGCGGAAGTCGGCGGCGGCTCCGGCGTCACCCGCACGCTGAAGGACCACCTCGACACCGCCGTCGAGCAGGGGGCCGGGTACATCACGCTCGTCCTGCACGACCTGCCCGACCGCGACTGCCGGTCGCGCGTCTCCAGCGCCGAGCTGCACGAGCGGGACAACGGCCTCGACCGCTACAAGGCGGAGTTCGTGGACCCCGTCGCCGCCCTCCTGGCCAGGCCCGAGTATCGGAACCTGCGCGTCGCGGCCGTCGTCGAGCCGCGGGCCCTGGCCGACCTCGTCGTGGGAGGCGCACTGGGCATCTATCCGTGTGTCCAGGCGACGGGGTCGGGCGTCTACGTGACGGGCATCCGCTACGCCCTCGACAAGCTGTCGCCCCTGCCCAACGTCTACACCTATCTCGACGCGGGCAGCGCGGGATGGACCGGGTGGGAGACTGACCTCGCCGCGCTCGCGACCTCCGTCACCGAGACCGTGCGCGGCACGGCGGCGGGCCTGAACAGCCTCGACGGCATCGCCACGAACGTCGCGGACTACATCCCCCTTGAGGAGCCGTTCCTGACCGGCCCTGATCAGACCGTGGCCGGCCAGCCGATCAAGCAAAGCAGGTTCATCGACTGGAACCCCTACCTGAACGAACGGGACTACGCCGTCGCGATGCGAAGCGCCCTGATCGCCAAGGGCTTCTCCAGCCTGCTCGGCGTGGTCGTCGACACCTCCCGCGACGGCTGGGGCGGCCCGGCCCGGCCCACCGCGGCGAGCACCTCCCTCAACATCGACACGTTCGTGGACCAGAGCCGCGTCGACCGGCGTCCGTCACGCGCCGCGGAGTGCAACCAGAACGGCGCGGGGCTGGGCGCCCGGCCGGTGGCCGCGCCCGTTCCGGGCGTGGACGCCTACCAGTGGATCAAGCGGCCCGGCGAGTCGGACGGCGTCGGCGGACCGCTCCTGCCCGAGGACTCCGACCGGCTGGTCGACTACAGGTGCGATCCCAACGGCTCCCTCACCCCCGGGTCGGACGGTTTCCGGCCGACCGGCGCCCTCCCCGACGCGCCGCTGGCGGGCGACTGGCATCACGAGCAGTTCGTGATGCTGGTGGAGAACGCCTACCCCGCTCTGTGAGCCCGCGACGCGTCCTGCCTGACGCCGTTCCCGAGCCGGCTCCACAGGCGCCTGCCGCCGGGCGGCGGCAGGCGGCAGGCGGCGGCGCGCTCGCCGTCGTCAGGGGCCGGTCAGGCGGCGCTCCCCCTTCGTCGTGATCACGTAGACCTGCCAGGTGTAGTAGGCGTAGTAGTTCCTGACGTCCCGCTTCATCTGACGCGCGTGCAGCAGGACCGCGTCGACGTACGCCTGGGAGTGGTTGTAGGCGTACAGCGCGCGCCGGTAGTCGCCCGGCGCGCCCGACGCGTGGAGGTAGTTGGCCGCGGCGAGCAGGGCGTCGCCGGTGTCGTCGATGTCGCCGCCCATGCCGTACGCCTTCCAGGTGCCCGGCATGAACTGCATCGGCCCCTTGGCGCCCACGTAGCTCGGCGAGCGCACCCGCCCGAACTTGGTCTCCACGAGCATCACCGCCGCGAGCACCTCCCACTCGACGCCGAAGCGGCGCTCGGCGCGCCGGAAGGCGGCGAGCAGGGCGTCGGCGGGTTGCGGCGCCTCGACCTTGATTTTGATCGGACCGCTGACGGGATGGGCGAGGGAGAGCAGGTCGCGGATGGCCGTCACGTTGTCCCGCGCCCGCGCGGCCATGTCCTCCGGCAGTTTTCCGTACGTCCGGGACGCGATTGTGGAATGGCGGGCGAGATAGCGGTAGACGCGTTGTTCGTACAGGGACAGCAGGACCACCGGCTCGGGAGCCTCCCCCTTCGCGGGGTCGCCCGTGCGCCTCCAGTCGTCGATCGCGTCACGCAGTCGCCCCGACGTACGGCTGAGGGCGTCGGCCAGCCGCGTGGGGTCCTTGGGGATCGCCTCGTCCGGCGCGGGCAGGTCCCGTGCGGCCGGCTCCGGCCGCTCCGTACTCGCGGGGGACCGTTCCGACGCGGGCGCGGTCACGCTCTCGCGGGGAGCGACCGAGGCGGCCTCGCCCACTGAGCCTCCGCATCCCGAGAGCGGGACGACCACGGCGGCGAGCGCGGCGGCCAGCATCGCGTGGCGCGGCATCGTGCGTTGCGGCATCGTGTGGCGCGGCATCGTATGTTGCGGCATCGGCGGTGAGATCACGGCAGGCTGATCGTTCATCGTCACCAACGTATGCCGCGCGGGGACGTTTCATGTTCCTTCACGGCGAAGCGGCGCCCTGCGAGAGCCCTGCGAGAGCCGTCCGAGGAGGCGGGAACGTTTTACGGCTGACCGCTTTTTTCCCTTCTGTAGAATTCGATGTTGACTCACACAGTTATCGCCCAGTAGTCGTCATCACGTGCGACTGCCCCGCGTGAAATTCGAGCATCGGCCTCACCGATACGAGGACGGCACCATTCGCATCGGCGGCGAGATTTACGGGATCGCCGCCGAAATCGCGGACCCATACGGCTGGGCGTGGACGGCCCTCACGCTGATGGACGGCACCCGTTCTCTCGACGAGATCATCGAGCGGCTGCGGCTGGCCCATCCGGAGCTGCCCGACCCGGAGTCGATCGTCGAGCAACTGGCCGCCACCCGATACGTCGAGGACGCCGCGGCGGTGCCGCCCGCCGGGCTGAGCGAGCGCGAGCGCGACCGCTACAGCAGGAACCACGCGTTCTTCCGCACGGTCGACATCGTGCCGCGCGGCCACGGCTGGGAGACCCAGCTCCGGTTGAAGTCCGCGCGGGTCGTGGTGCTCGGCCTGGGCGGCACGGGCTGCCACGCGGCCTGGGCGCTCGCGGCCGTCGGCGTCGGCACGATCCACTGCGTGGATCCCGACCTGGTCGAGCTGTCCAACCTCAACCGCCAGGTGCTCTACGGCGAGGGCGACGTCGGGCGGCCGAAGGCGGAGGCGGCCGTCGCCCGGCTGCGAACCGTCAACTCCGACATCTCCGTCACGGGCGAACGCCGCCACATCGGCAGCAGGCGCGAACTGGACGAGTTGATCGCGGGCTACGACGCGCTCGCCCTCTGCGCGGACCGGCCCACCGGGCACGACATCAGGGTGTGGGCCAACCGCGCCTGCGCCGCCGCGGGCATCCCCTGGGCGGGCGGCGGATACAACGGGCCGCTGGTCACCGTGGGGTGCTTCGCGCCGGGAGCGGGCGCCTGCTACGAGTGCCTGAGCAGCGGCGAGGAGGCGCGGCGCCACCCCGGCACGCCCGTGGACCTCGGCGGGCCCGGCGTGATCGCCACCTCGGCGGGCGTGTCCGGCCAGCTCGTCGCCCACGCGCTGCTCGGCCTGCTGACCGGGGTGCCGGTGCCGCCGGTCGGCACCATCCAGGGGGTCAACCTGATCGCCGCGGACCACCACGTGTGGGTCCGGCATCCGCCTCGGCCCGGCTGCCCGGTGTGCGGGACCCGGGCCGACGGGTCGGAACACAATTCAATGCACCGAATGACCGAAATCGACGCCGGCCGTGCGAACAGAACCAGGCCTTGACTGCGCCGGTCAACGGACGAATCATGAACGGGTTCTCGCGAGAACATCCATGTCCCCTCCCCTTCCGAGAGGAACCGGATGAACACGAACGAGCACGAGACCGAGGCCGTCGACGAGGCCGTCGTGCCGGCGAAGACGACGATCACCATCCGGCTGCTCGACAAGATCGAGACCACGACCAGCAGCAACAGCGTCGGCAACTGACCAAGCGCCGGCCGCGGCGTGCGGGGGTGCCGCGGGGCCGCCCGCACGCCACGGCCGGCGAGAGCCCGCAGCCGGAACTCAGGGAGGGAAGGGTGGCGAACGCCGGCACCGTCTTCGACGACGTACGGCAGGCCGAGGCGCGGGTCCTGTCCGCCGACGCCTACCAGGCCGAGTTCACCGAGGAGTTCAAGCGGGCCCCCGACGGGGTGTGGAAGCTCGAACGCGCTCAGGAGTTCTTCGAACCCGACGTGGCGAGCTGGCGGGCGATGATGGCCGGCGACTGGGACGGGTCGCTCGCCCTGCTGGAGGGGCTGCGGGAGTTCCTGGTCGACTACTACCGGACCCGGCCCACGGCCCGCCGGGTCCGCGTCGTGGAGACACCGCTCACCCCCTATCTCCAGTGGGAGCTGCACGTCCTGGCCGTTCGGGCGACGGCGGGCGAGCGGCCCCGGGTGCTGCACGCGGACGCCGTGCGGGAGCTGGAGCACCCCACACCGCTGCCCGAGATCGTCGTGCTCGGCCCCACTCTGCTCTACGAGGTGCGATACGACGAGATCGGCGCGCACATGGGCGCCCGGCGGATCACCGATCCCGCCCTCGTCGGGCCCTGCCTGGCCGCGATCAAGGAACTCTACGGCCGGGGAGAGGACGTCCGGGCGTACGTCGAGCGGGAGGTCGCCCCGCTGCCGCCACCCGTGATCACCGCCCGGAGGCGCGACCTCCTGTCCGGCTACTCGCACCACACCGGGGTCTTCCGCCCCTGACCCCGCGCCTGGAGGCCCATGGTGGGAGATGCGAGCGTGGTGCGGCTGCGCGACCTCGCGTTCCGGCAGGACGGCTCCCAGTGGATCGTCGGCCGCCCGGACGGGGACGCGTTCGTCGCCGTGCCGTACGAGGGGGTGCGGGCCATCGGGCTGCTGTCGGCGGGAGCGACGGTCGAGGAGACGGAACGGCGGCTGCGTGCCGAGACCGGCGCCGATCTCGACGTCCGCGGCTTCGTCCGCGCCCTGGGCGAGCTGGGATTCCTTGAGGAGCCCGGCGGACCGGCCGCCCCCGCCGCGCCGCCGACCTTTCCGTGGCTGCGCCCCGGGCACGTGCGGTGGACGCTGCACCCGCTGGTCCACCTGCTGGTCGCCGGCCTGATCGCCGCCGGGATCGCGACGGCGGTCACCCGGCGGGAGACGCTGCCGGGCTGGCGCGACCTGCTGTGGAGCGAGCGCGGCACGCTCGTGCTCGCGTCGCAGATCGCGGTCGGCTGGATCCTGATCTTCCTGCACGAGATGGCCCACCTGTCGACCGCCAGGGCCGCCGGGGTGCCGGGCAGGATCCGGCTCGGCACCCGGCTGCAGTTCCTGGCCGTCCAGACCGAGGTGTCCGGCGTGTGGCTGGCCGGGCGGCGGGTCCGCCTGACGGTCTATCTCGCCGGGATGGCGACGGACGCGGCGGCGTGTTCGGCCGCGCTCCTCCTGACCGCCGTGCTGGGACACCGTCCCGTGCTCTCCCTGGTCGCGCTGACCTCGTTCGGCATGCTGGCCACGCAGTTCCTCGTGTTCATGCGCACCGACGTCTACTTCCTGCTGCAGGACCTGAGCGGATGCCGCAACATGTACGGCGACGCCTCCGCCTACGCCCGCCACCTGGCGCTGCGGGTGCTGCGCCGTCCCTCCCCCGACCCGCTCACCGGGCTGCCGCGCCGGGAGCGCCGCGCCCTCAGGACCTACGCGGTGCTGCTGGTGGCGGGCACCGCGGCCTGCCTGGGGGTGGCGTTCGCGGTGACGGTGCCGGCGACGCTGACGCTGCTCGGCCGGGCCGTGGGCGTGCTGGCCGCCCCCGCGGATCCGCTCTCCGGGCTGGACGCCGCGGCGGTGCTGCTGTCCGCGGTCGCGTTCCAGGTGCTCTGGGCGCGGGCCTGGTGGCGCAGGCACGGCCCGCGCGTACGACGCGCCCTGCGCCGCCCGGGAAGGGAACGGGTCGCCGATCAGGACTGCGCGTAGGAGCCGGTCGTCAGCTCCTCGATCAGTCCGGGCCGCTCCGGGGCCCATCCGAACAGCCGCCGTGCCCGCGAGGCGTCCATCGGCGACGAACGGGTGAGCGTGGCGGCGAGCGGCCCCATCGCGGCGATCCCCTGCTCCAGGGTCAGCGACACGGCCTGGGCGCCGGTCAGGCCGGCGACCGTCTCGGCGATCCGCCGGATCGGGGTCCGCTCGGCCGAGGCGGCGTTGACGACGGTCCCGGCGTCGCGGTGCTCGATCGCGGCCACGTACAGCGCGGCGAGGTCGTCGACGTGCACCGACGACCACGCGTTGGCGCCGTCGCCGATGTAGGGCACCGTGCCGCCTTGCCGTCCGGCGGCGATGAGCCCCTGGAGCAGGCCCGATCCGCCGCGCCCGTAGACCAGCGCCGCCCGGATCACCGTGCCCGCCACGTGACCGGCCGCCAGGACCTGCCGCTCGCCGAGGACCTTGTACGGCTGCGGTGACGTCTCCGGGGCGACGGGGTGGTCCTCGTCCACCGTGGCGCCCTGCCGGTCGGGGTAGACCAGGCCGGTGCTGGTGTAGACGAACCGGCCGCCCTCGTTCAGGCCGTCGAGCAGCGCCGCGAGGGTGTCGCGCTCGATCTCGCCCATGTCCGGATCGGCGTAGTCCACGGCGGTGTGCACCACGGCCTGCGCCGCCGCGGCGGCGCCGCGCAGGACGTCGAGGTCGCGCAGGCCTCCGGGCACCGCCTTGGCGCCCAGCCCTTCGACCCGCTCGCGCGCCTTGTCCGAGCGGGCCAGGGCGACCACCTCGTGGCCGGCCCTGACGAGGTGCTCGGCCACGACTGCGCCGACGTAGCCGCTCGCACCGGTGATGAAGATCCGCATGATCGTGTGCCTTCCGTGAGGTCGGGTGACCGCGGCGCGTTCGTGCTCGCCGCCGGTCGGTGCCGACCCCACCGTCGCCCCGGGCCGTCCCGCACAGCCAGGGACCGAGAGTCCGTGGCTGCGGGAGTCCGCGCACCCGATGCCGGGCGTACGGTCACAAGCATGGACAAGCTTGGCCTGGCGCGGTTCCTCCGGAGCAAGCGGGAGAGCATCGACCCCGCCGACGTCGGCCTGCCCCTGGGACGACGCCGCCGCACCCCGGGGCTGCGGCGCGAGGAGGTCGCCCAGCTCGCGTACGTCTCGGTGGACCACTACACGCGGCTGGAACAGGCGCGGGGCCGTCACCCGTCACGGCGGGTGCTCGACGGCATCGCCCGCGCCCTGCGCCTGTCGGACCAGGAGCGGGCCCACCTGTTCCACCTCGCCGGGGAGCGGGAGGAGAGCCGGTCCGCGGAGCCCGTGAGCGAGGTGCGCCCGAGCACGCTGAGCCTGGTCAACCGGCTGACCGACGCCGCCGCGATCGTCGTGGACGACATGTGCCGCGTGCTGGCCTGGAACCCGCTGGCGGCCGCCCTGTTCGAGGACTTCTCGGCCCTGGCCGGCCAGGAGCGCAACGTCATCAGGCGCTACTTCCTGCACCCCGACCCGGAGCGGCGGCACTACGGGATGAGCAGCCCGGAACGGTTCGCCGTCACAGCGGTCAGCTACCTGCGCGTCGCCGCGACCCGCTACCCGGACAGCCACGAGCTGAACAGCCTGATCGAGGAACTGGTGGCGGGGAGCGAGGACTTCGCCCGGCTGTGGAACTCGCAGCGGTTCCACATCGAGCGGCACCTGCACCAGACCGTGCGGCACCCGCGCGTCGGGCCGATCGAGCTGGACTACGACGTGCTGACCGTGCCCGACCAGGAGCAGCAGGTGGTCATCTTCACCGCCGAGCCCGGGTCCCCGGCGTACGAGTCCCTGCAGTTCCTCAAGGTCGTCGGCGCCGAGCAGGTGCCCGCCGAGGCCTGACCCGCGTCCGCGTACGTCCGTCTCCCCGCTCGGCCGGCCGGGGCTCCGTCGGCGGGTTCGATGTAAATAATTCTGTACATCACGTCAAAGACGGGTTACCTTCGTGATGTCAAAGATGTTGTACATCCGAAGGGGATCGATCATGACTCACGAGGAGAAGCGCGCCTGGATCCGGCTGGTCGTCGCCGTGATCGCCTACGCCGCGTACGTCGTCGCCGTCCTCAGACGGGCGGACGGAGGCCCCTTACCCGACGTGCCGTACGCCGCCGCCCTGCTGTGGACGATCGGCGGGGCGATCGTCGCGGCGATCCTGGCCGAGATCGGCATGGCGATCGTCAACCCGCGGGCCTCACGCGTCATCGACGTCCGCGACAAGGAGATCGGGCGGCTCGGCGACTACACCGGTCAGGCGTTCGTGGCCATCGGGGCGCTCGCGGCGATGCTCATGGCCGTGGCGGAGTGGGACAGGTTCTGGATCGCCAACGTGATCTACCTCTTCTTCGTCCTGTCGGCGGTCCTCAGCGATGTCACCAAGATCATTCTTTATCGCAGGAGCGTTCCGGAGTGGTGAAGCCCACCCGCGTGACGAACCGCATCCGCGCGCTGCGGTTCGCCCACGACGAGATGACCCAGGCCGAACTCGCCGAGCGCATCGGCGTGACCAGACAGACCGTCATCGCGATCGAGCAGGGCCGATACTCGCCGTCCCTGGAGATGGCCTTCCGGATCGCCCGGGTGTTCGGCGCACCGCTCGACGACGTGTTCCAGTATCCCGACCTCCCCGAGGAGACGAAGTGAAGGCAATCGTCCAGGACACGTACGGCCCGGCCGACGTGCTCGAATTACGCGACATCGACCGTCCCTCGATCGGCGACGAGGAGGTGCTCGTCGAGGTCCGCGCGGCCGCCGTGGACCCCAGCGTGTGGGTCCTCATGACCGGCACGCCGTACCTCGCGCGCGCCGGATTCGGGCTGCGCCGCCCCAAGGTTCCCGTCCGGGGCCGCGACGTCGCCGGGGTCGTGACGGCCGTCGGCGCCGGCGTCACCCGCTTCCGGCCCGGCCAGGAGGTGTACGGCACCTGCCCGACCGGCTCGCTCGCCGAGTACGCGAAGGCGCCGCAGGCCCGCCTCGCGCCGAAGCCGGCCGACCTCACGTTCGAACAGGCCGCCGCGGTGCCGGTCTCCGGCATGACGGCGCTGCAGGCCGTACGGGACGTCGCCGGCGTGCGCCCGGGACAGCGGGTGCTGGTGATCGGCGCGTCGGGAGGCGTGGGGTCGTTCGCCGTGCAGATCGCCAAGGCGCTCGGCGCGAGCGTCACCGGCGTGTGCGCGGCGGCGAAGGCGGACTTCGTGCGGTCGCTCGGGGCCGGCGACGTCATCGACTACACCCGCGAGGAGATCGACCGCGACGGCGCACGCTACGACGTCGTCGTCGACACCGCGGGCAACCGGCCGCTGTCCCTGCTGCGGCGCGCCCTGACCCCGCGCGGCACGCTGGTGATCGTCGGCGGCGGGCACACCGCGTACCGCTTCACCGGTGGCATGGGACGCACGGTCCGGGCTCCGCTGCTGTCACTGTTCACGGGGTCGATGTTCAGCGGGCGGCGGCTGCGCCCGATGTTCTCCCGCGAGCGCGCCGAGCACCTGGAGGAGCTGACCCGGCTCATCGAGTCCGGCGCCGTCGTCCCGGCGATCGACCGCGCCTATCCCCTCGCCGAGGCGCCCGACGCGATCCGCCACCTCATGGAAGGCCACCCCGCCGGCAAGGTCGTCGTCACCGTGTGACCACCCTCAGGGAGTCAGGGGGATCCGGCGGGCGCGGACCGTGCGGTGGCTGATCCGCCAGCCGTGGTCGCCGCGCACGAGCGTGTCCTCGTAGGTCACGCTGCCCGTGGTCCCGTCCGCGTTGACCCCGATGCCCTTCGAGATCGCTCGCGCCCGGCCGTCCGCCGCCTCGGTGACGACGATGTTGGTGACGTGGTGGGCGACGGGGTTCCCCTCGCCCAGGGCGAGCGCGGCATCGCACAGCGCCGCGAGTCCGACGATCACCCCGCCGCCGAGATCACCGACGTCGTAGACGACGTCGGGCAGGAACACCTCGCGCAGGCCGTCGAAGTCGCCGCTGTCCGTGAGATGGCCGTGCAGGTTGATCACGTCCGTGATGGCCGTGCGGTCGTCGGCGGTCAGGGTCATCGTCCTCCCCGTTTCATCCAAGTGGGGAACTCCCCGGTTAGAGCTGTTACCGTAAGTGGGGAACTCCCCGGTTAGCAAGAGAGGGAAGCGCGGATGACGCCGAGTGGTCCCGAGCCCGCACCGCCCGGCCGTACGCGCAGGGCGGACGCCGCACGCAACGCCGCACTGCTGCTCGCCGCCGCCCGCGAACTCGTCGCGGAGTCGGGGCCCGAGGTCGCGCTGGACGAGGTGGCGCGGCGGGCCGGCGTCGGCAACGCGACCCTGTATCGGCACTTCCCCACCCGCGCCGACCTGCTAGTCGCCATGTACGCGGACGAGGTGGCGGAGTTGTGCCACCAGGGCGCCGACCTGCCGACGGGGCTCTCCCCGGCCGACGCGCTCTTCTCCTGGCTGGACGCGTTCGTCGTGCACGTCGCGACGAAACGGCCGCTCGCCCTCGCGGCCACGGAAGGTGCCACCGGCCGCCGTAGCGCGTTGTTCGACCAGTGGCACACCTCGATCCACACCACCGCGTCCGGCCTGCTGCGGCGGGCCCAGGACGCCGGCGCCGTACGGCCCGGACTCACCGTGACGGACCTGCTGGCCCTCGCCGGCGGCGCGGCACTCACCGCAACCGACGTGGCCCACGCCCGACGGCTCACCGCACTCCTGCGCGGTGGCCTGGAAACCGGCCTGGAAACCGGCGACTGAGGGTTCGGCTCCCCGGCGAGGGCAGGTCTGGCAAAAAGTGATATCACTTTGCTAGTGTCGTGCCAGACACCGAGGAGAAGACATGACAGACCTCCAGATCGCCGTGGACATGCCGGCCCCCCAGACCCACGAGCGGACGGCGCGAGCGACCTCGGGGTGGCCGCTGCTGGTCCTGGCCCTGCTCGGCCTGCTCAGCCCGGCCGCGCTGGTCCCGATCGGAGCCGTCCTCGCGGCCGGCGGCAGCGGCGGCGCGGGAGTCGCCCTGATCGCCGCCGGGGTGCTGCTCCTCCTGGCGGCCGTCGTCGTCTTCACCGGCCTCACCGCGGTCGCCCCGGGTGAGGCCCGCGTGATCCAGCTACTCGGCCGCTACGTGGGCACCGTCCGCACGCCCGGCCTCCGGTTCGTGGCGCCCTTCACGCAGAAGCGCCGGGTGTCGACCCGGATCCGCAACCACGAGACCGACATCACCAAGGTCAACGACGCCGACGGCAACCCGATCGAGATGGCGGCCGTGGTGGTGTGGCAGGTCGAGGACACGGCGAAGGCCGTCTTCGAAGTCGACGACTTCATGGAGTTCGTCGCCTTCCAGACCGAGACCGCGGTGCGTCACATCGCCGGCAGCTACCCGTACGACGGGCACGACGACATGCTGTCCCTGCGGCAGAACGCCGAGGAGATCACCGGCCGCCTGTCGGCCGAGATCCAGGCCCGGGTGGCGTCCGCCGGAGTCGAGGTCATCGAGTCGCGCATCACCCGCCTGGCGTACGCCCCCGAGATCGCACAGGCGATGCTGCGCCGCCAGCAGGCCGGAGCGATCGTCGCGGCCCGTCAGCGGATCGTGGACGGCGCCGTCGGCATGGTCGAGGCGGCGCTCGCCCGGCTGGACGAGCACGACGTGATCGAGCTCGACGAGGAGCGCAAGGCCACCATGGTCAGCAACCTGCTCGTCGTCCTGTGCGGCGACCGCGACGTGCAGCCCGTGGTGAACACCGGCTCCCTGTACCGCTAGACCGCAGGCGACTTGTGGCGACCGAGAGAAAAAGCGTCCTGCTGCGGCTGGACCCGGCGGTGCACGACGCGCTGGCCCGCTGGGCCGGCGACGAGCTGCGCAGCACCAACGCCCAGATCGAGTTCCTGCTGCGCCGGGCGCTGGCAGAGGCGGGACGACTGCCGGGCGACGCCGGTCGCATCCCCCGGCGCGGCCGGCCCGCCAAGAAGGGGACCCCGCCTCCGGAGGCCCCCACCGCCGATCGGCCCGACGACTGAAAGGAGGGCGGTCACGTGGACGTCCCCGGCTCCCTGACGGCTCAGCTCTACCTGCTGGCCTACGACGCCCGCAAGGAGCGGGTGGTGACGAACCACCGCTTCCCCTACCTGCTGCGCGCGGCCGCGCTCACCGACCTGCTGCTGACCGGCCGGATCGCCGACGACGGCGGCAAGGTGCGCGTGGTGTCGGAGGATCCGCTCGCCGACCCGGTCCTCGACGGCCTGCTGCACCAGATCGCCCAGTCGGGGCCCCGGCCTTGGCGGCACTGGATCGGCAAGGACGGACGCGCGACGGTGCGGGCGGTTCGCGACGAACTCGAGACGGGACGCTGGATCAGGGTCGAGCCGCGCCGGCCGTTCCTCGTCTTCAGCACGAGCCACGTCCGCGTACGCGACACGCGGGTGGTGAAACGACTCACGGCGCAGGTCTCCACCGCTCTCACCGGCCCGGTCTCGCGGATCGGAGACCGGGAGGCCGCCCTTGTCGGCCTGGCCGCGGCGGGAGAGCTCGGGACGATCCTCCCGCGCGCCAGCCGACGGGCGCACAAGCAGCGCATCGCCCTGCTGTCCGAACGCGGCGGCCCGGTGGCGTCGGCCCTCCGCAAGGTCATCCAGCAGGCCCGCGCCGCCAGCGGCGGCTGACCTCGGGGACGAACCCGTCCGTCCCCGTCCCCGGCCGCCGGGTCCGCTCACCTCCCGCAGGTGCGGAGCATGTTGAGCAGGGCGACCTTCTCCGCACGGGTCACGAAGAGCCGGTAGTGATGCTTCACCGCGACCCACGAGGTCGCGTAGCGGCACCAGGAGGCACGGCGCGGCGGACGCCAGCTCTGCGGCCCCTGGCCTCCTTTGGCCATGTTGACGGCGTGGCTCACCACGACCAGCTCGGGGCGGCTGAGGTCGTTGGCGAACGCGCGCCGCTTCGCCTGGCTCCATCTCTTCGCGCCGGAACGCCAGGCGTACGCCAGGGGGACGACGTGGTCGATGTCGATCTGCTTCACGCTCTTCAGCACCTTGCCGTCGTACGGGCTGTGCCAGACACCCTTCACGGCCTGGCACGCTCCGTTCCTCCGCACACCCCGGCCCTGGCGGGCGAGGATCACCTCCCGCGCGTCGCACTCCCCCTTGTGATGCGCCCAGCGCGGCTGGAACCGCCGGTGGCTGTAGCCGCGGAGCGACAACGGCTTGGCGACCTTCAGTTGCGCCAGCATGCGGCGGGCCGGCGCCCCGGCATCGGCCCGCCCACGGGCGTCGGCCGCGGCCGGCGGGGCCGTGGAGACAGCGGTGATCGGGAGGACCGCAAGGGACAGCACGGCGATCTGGAGAGTGCGTCTCATGGAGATCATGGTTCCAGCCATACCAGTCTCTCTCCACGGGCCGTGACGATATGCGGGTGTCAGTGCGATCCGCGGGCGGGAATGTTCGGCGATCTCGGATGGTTCAAGGCGAACGGAAGTTGAAGATTCAATTAGGAGGGCGGCCATGCCCGCTGTCACCGCCGACACCCTGACGCTCCCCCGCGTCGCCGCACCGGATCCCGCCGTCGCGGCACCACGACCCGTTCGCTCGGTGACGACCGCGCCCAGCGGCTTCGAGGGCGAGGGCTTCCCCGTACGCCGCGCGTTCGCCGGAGTGCCGCAGGCGATGCTGGACCCGTTCATCCACATGGACCAGATGGGCGAGGTCGAGTACGCCCCCGGCGAGCCGAAGGGCACGCCGTGGCATCCGCACCGCGGCTTCGAGACCGTCACCTACATCATCGACGGCGTCTTCGAGCACCAGGACTCCAACGGAGGCGGCGGCACCATCACCAACGGCGACACCCAGTGGATGACCGCCGGGGCCGGGCTGCTGCACATCGAGAAGCCGCCGGAGCATCTGGTGGTCTCGGGCGGGCTCTTCCACGGCATCCAGCTGTGGGTGAACCTTCCTCGCGCGCACAAGTTCCACCTGCCCCGTTACCAGGACATCCGGGCACGAGAGGCTGCGCTGCTCGCCTCCGCCGACGGCGGCGCGCTGCTGCGCGTGATCGCCGGGGAGCTGGACGGGCACGCCGGCCCGGGCGTCACGTTCACCCCGATCACGATGGTGCACGCGACCGTCAGCCCCGGCGCCCGGCTCGACCTGCCGTGGAACCCGGAGTTCAACGCCCTCGCCTACATCCTGGCCGGGCAGGGCTCCGTGGGCGCCGAGCGACGGCCGGTCCGCAAGGGGCAGCTGGCCGCCTTCGGCGCGGGTGGGTCGCTGACCCTGGCGGCGGACACCGCCCAGCCTCAGGCCGAGCCCAACCTGGAGGTGCTGCTGCTCGGCGGGCGGCCGATCCGCGAGCCGGTCGCGCACTACGGGCCGTTCGTGATGAACACCCGCGCCGAGATCGTCCAGGCGCTGGAGGACTACCAGGCGGGCCGCCTCGGGGTCATCCCCGCCGAGCGGGTTCCGCACGCCGACGGACCCCTGACCGCGACGGACTGACGCGTCCGCCGGAAGGCCGGCCGAGGAGCGCGCCAATGCGCCGCTCGGCCGGCCGCGAGCGGCGGAGCCAGGTTTCCGCCTGTCACCGCGTCCCGAGCCCCGCGCCGATCGTGCGCAGTGCGTCGAGGAGATCGCGGGCCGACGGAGCCTGCTCGGGATCGACGAGCCACTGGGCCGCCATCCCGCCCAGCAGTGCCTGGTAGAACGCGCCGACCGCCATCGCCCTGCGTTCGTCCGCGGCCGGATCGAGGTGTTCGAAGATCGCCGCCAGGCCCAGCTTCGCCTGCCGGTTGGCGGTCGCGAACGCCTCGCGCAGCTCGGGGAGCCGGTCCATCTGGGCGATGAGCTCGAACTGGATGGCCCACAGCGGTCTCAGCCTGTCGAAGGACTCGATGATCCGCGTCCACGTCGCCTCGAATCGCTGCGCGGGCGCGCCGTCGAGTGCCGCGTCGGCGGCGAGCGTCTGCTCGATCTCCTTTCCCCATTCCTCCATCGCCTCGATGAGGGCCGCGTCGAGCAGGGCCTTCGTCGTCCTGAAGTGATAGCCGATGGCGGCGAGGCTCGTGCCGGCGGCCGCCGCGATGTCACGCGCGGTGGTGCCGGAGTATCCCTTCTCCATCAGGCACCGCTTGGCGCCCGCGAGCAGATCTTCCCGGTTTCCCATGGCCAGAGCCTAGCCCATGCCAGCACAAACGTCTTGTACATCCGTACTAGACGTATGACTTAGACGCTTGTACAGTTCACGGCATGGCGAACATCCTGATCTCCGGCGCGAGCGTCGCCGGGCTGACGCTGGCCTTCTGGCTCCGCGAGCACGGCTTCGCGGTGACCGTCGTCGAGCGGGCGCCCTCGCTGCGGGACGGCGGCTACAAGATCGACATTCGGGGGGCTGCCCTCGACGTCGCCGCCCGCATGGGCCTGCTCGACGAGGTGCGGCGGCACAGCACGGACATGCGGGTCGCCCGCTTCGTCGACGCCCGCGGCCGGCAGATCGGCACGATGAGCGCCCAGTTGTTCGGCGGCCGCGAGGGCGACGACGTCGAGATCATGCGCGGCGACCTGACCCGGCTCCTCCACACGGCGGCCGGAAACGGCGTCGAATACGTCTTCGACGACTCCATCACGGCCCTGCGGGAGACCCCCGAAGGTGTGCGGGTCACCTTCGCGAACGGCCCCGCCCGTACGTTCGACCTGGTGGTGGGCGCCGACGGCCTGCACTCCACCGTGCGCGCGCTGGCCTTCGGCGAGGAGTCCCGGTTCGTCCACGACCTCGGGCACCACATCTCGATCTTCACGGTGCCCAACCATCTCGGCCTGGACCGTACGGAGATGATGTATCCGGCACCGGGCACAAGCACCGGGATGTACAGCACCGGGCGCGGCGACGACGCCAAGGCGATGTTCCTCTTCCCCTCACCGCCGGTGGAGTTCGACCGGCGGGACGCCGTCCAGCAGAAGAAACTGCTCGCCGACCTCTTCTCCGGCCAGGGCTGGGAGGTTCCGCGCCTCCTCGACGCGATGTGGGACGCGCCGGACTTCTACCTGGACTCGATCAGCCAGGTGCGCATGGACCGCTGGTCGTCGGGCCGGGTGGCGCTCGTGGGCGACGCCGCGTACGCGGCCTCACCCGCGTCCGGCCAGGGCACCAGCCTGGCCCTGGTCGGCGCGTACGTCCTCGCCGGCTGCCTCGCCGAGGCGGCGGGAGACCACGCGGCGGGGTTCGCCGCCTACGAGCGCGAGATGCGGCACTTCGCGGAGGAGAACCAGAAGCTCGCCGCGAACAACCTCAAGGGCATGGTGCTGAAGTCCGCGGCGCAGATCCGCTTCCAGATGCTGATGCTGCGGCTGATGCCGCATCTGCCCGGGAAGGACCGCATGATCGAGCGCGTCACCGGGCCCATCCGCAGGGCCGCGACCGCGATCACGATCAGGGACTACCGGACGTCGGTCTCGTAGCCCCCGGCGCCGGGGCCGGGATCCTCGGCAGATCGGTGTGAACGGCCCCCCTCCGCCAGACGTCGTACGGGTGAGCGGAAGGGGAAGGCATCGTGCGTACCGTGTTCGTCTCGGGTGTGACGGCGCTCGGCCTGGCGTGCATGCCGGGCACGGCGGCCTCAGGCGTGACCCACCAAGGACACCAGGCCGGGGAGAGCGCGCCGGTGTGGCGGCTGACCAGGGTGAACACCCTGCCCGGGGACGACGTCCTCAACGACGTGACGGCCCTGGGCAGCGGGTCGGTGTGGGCGGCCGGTCACCGGCTCGTGAACGGCGGGCAGCGGGGCCTGGTCCAGCGGTTCGACGGCCGATCGTGGAAGGTGATCCCCGGCAGCCCGCCGTACGAGCTGAAGGCCGTGACCGCCACCTCGGACAGGGACGTATGGGTCTTCGGCCCGGGCAAGGCCGCTCGGTGGAACGGCCGCGCGTGGACCACCGCCTCGCTCGGCGGCGGCTTCGCCGCGACGGACGCCGACGGGACGGGCGCGAAGGACGTCTGGGCGGTCGCCGAGTCCTCGGCCTCGGCCAGGCACTGGAACGGGTCCTCGTGGAAGAGCGTCCGGCTGCCGGCCCGCGCCGCCGCCGTCGACGCGTACAGGGCCGGTGACGTCTGGGCGGCGGGGACCAAGGGCGACCGCCCCGCCATCATGCGGTGGAACGGAAGGTCCTGGGCGGCGGTGCCCACCCCCGCGATCACGCTTCCCGCTCCCGGCGCCGCCGCCGTCCTCAACGACATCGCCGTCGTGGGCCCCGGCAACGTGTGGGCCGTCGGCGGCGTCAGCTGGGAGGGCGCCGACGACGAGGGGGACGACGTGACCTACAGCCGCACCCTGGTCATGCACTGGAACGGCCGCTCATGGACCACCTCGATCGGCGCCGGCAACGCGCAGCCCTACACGGAGGTCGAGCCCGACGGCAAGGGCGGCGTGTGGATCGTGCAGAGCAACTGGAACTCCACTCTGTGGCACGTCACGGGTTCGACGTGGCGCAGCGCCCCGGTTCCCCGGAAGGCCGGCACCGACGCCGTCCTGTTCTCGATCGCGCGCAGGCCCGGGACGACGACGCTGTGGGGCGCGGGCTTCACCGTGCCGCAGGGCGACCCCGACGACCCCTCGGCCGACGGCACGCTCTGGCGTACGCGGTAAAGCGGTAAAGGCGAACACGTCATCCCCGCGAGCCGGTCGCGGACCATGCGCGCGCCCTGGTGGCCCGCAGGACACTCGGCGAGTGTGACGAGCGTCACACTCGCCTTCCACAGCCGCCCTGGCCTGCGGTTTTATTGATTTCATCCCCTTTGTGCGATCTTTATCCTTTTCATACTCTTTGCACCCATATGGGGCTCTTGGTAGTTTCCTTGCCCAACGACCGGGTCCACGTGCCGCTGTCAGGAGACCGGCCCGGTCGTGGTTCGAAACGACCATCCACTGTCACCGGCCGCCACGCCCTCTCCGCCCCCCTGGGCGCCGGTGACGCCGAGTCCGCGCCGGCAAGGAGGCGCGGAGCCGGGGAACCAATCGACCTTCGGTGAAGGTCCGGGGTGAATCGGCGCGCCAGCGCCGTAGGGCGACTTCCCTGCCCGAATCCGTCAGCTAACCCGGTAGGCGCAAGCGGAAGACCCTAGGGAGAGATCCCCTGTTCACCAACTCCACCCCTCTGCTCCGCATTGCCTGCGTCACTATCAGTAGCGCAGCGCTCACCGCCTCCGTAGGGGCATTGAGCGCACTGCCCGCGGCCGCCGCGTCTGCGGCGGTGACAGTCCCGCCCTCGGCCGCCCCGGCGATCGTTCCTCCCGAGCCCCCCGCTACGGCGACCACCCTGTACGACGGCGCGGCTCCCGCGCCGGCCGCGGCGGATGACTCCGCGAACAGGAAGCTCACCAGGTCGGCCCTCCGGCAGGAGAAGGCCGAGCACGCCGTCGAGGTGGCGAAGAAGCAGCTCGGCGATCCGTACGTGTGGGGCGCCACGGGCCCACGGGCGTTCGACTGCTCCGGGCTGGTCCAGTTCGCCTGGCGCAAGGCGGGCGTCAAGCTCCCGCGTACGACGTGGTCGATGCTCAGCGCCGCAAAGAAGAGGGTCTCCCTGGCGCACCTCAAGCCTGGCGACCTCATCTTCACCAGCGGCGGCGGCCACGTGGGCATGTACGTGGGGCACAAGAAGGTGATCAGCGCCCCCCACAGCGGCGCGGTGGTCAACATCGACAAGCTCAACGGTTACTGGAGGAGCAGCTTCCTCGCCGCCGTACGCCCCGGCGTCTGAGCCGGGCCGTGGAGACCTCCTCGGCGAGATGGTGCTCGATGCGTCGCCCGCGTCGCCGAATCAGGATGCCCGGGCGTCCGCGGCGGGCTTGAGCACTTCCCTGCACCAGGTGCGGAAGTCCGTCGACGTGGGCGCGGCGATCGCCCAGTCCGCGTCGTAGATGCCGTGGTCCTGTGCGGCGAACGCCTCGGTCAGATCCTTGACCGCCTGGTCGCCGGCGCCTCGGGAGCGCAGGAACGACGCGTAGTCGTCCAGGCTCACGCGACGGTAGGCGACCGGGCGCCCGAGTTCCCGGCCGATCACCTCGGCCATGCCGTCGGGGGTGAGCCGGCCGGGGCCGAACACGGGGAGGTTCTCCTGCCCGGTCCAGGACAGATCGGTGAGCAGATCGGCGGCCACGCCCGCGATGTCCCGCGTCGCGATCGATGCCAGCGGCAGGTCACCCGCACAGGTCAGGGAGAACGCGCCCTGCCCGAGGATCGCATCGAGCTGCCCGAGGAGGTTCTCCATGTAGAAGGGCATGGACAACGCCCGGTAGGCCGCACCGGACCTGCCGAGTTCGGCGTCCATCGCGAAGGCCGCCGACAGGACGCCGGCCGGGGCCGGCCAGCCGTGCCCGGCGCTGGAGACCCCGACGACGTGGCCGACGTCGTGGCGGGCGACGGCGTCGGCGCCCGCCCGGGCGAAACGCAGATAGTGCTCCGCGGCGCTCGGGGCCGCCGGGTTCGGCGGGACGAGCCAGAACAGCGCTTCGGCCCCGGGCAGTGCCTTGTCGAGCACGGCCGGATCGTCGTGGGAGCCCTCGATGGTCTCGACCCGCTCGCGGACCGTGTCGTCCAGACGCGAGGCGTCGCGGACGACGACCCGTAGCTCCTCGTCCTGGTCGAGCAGCCGGCGGACCAGCCGGCTGCCGATCTGTCCTGTCGGTGTGGTGACAACGATCATCGGATCTCCTCTAACCTGAACCTGAATTCCGGTTCCGAATATAAAGACCGTCGCCGCGCACCGTCAACTACAGTGGAATGACCATGACCGCTCCCGAACGCTCGCTGCGCGCCGACGCCCGGCGCAACCGCGAAGCCGTCCTCGACGCCGCCGGTGAGCTGTTCGCCCGGCGCGGCGACGCCGTGCAGATGGACGAGATCGCCGAGCGCGCGGGCCTCGGTGTCGGCACCCTCTACCGGCACTTCGCCGACAAGCAGGCGCTACTCGCGGCGATCATCGGCCGCCGGTTCGAGGCGATGGCCACCCTCGCCCGCGCCGCCGACGAGGCCGAGGATCCCTGGACGGCGTTCGAGACGCTGCTCTACGGCTACCTGGAGTCCGCACAGGCCGACGCCGCGTTCCGCTTCGCGCTCCTCGGCCCGGAAGAGCCGCGCTGGAACGACATCGCCACGGAGAAGACGGATTTCTCGGCGATCACCGAACGCATCGTGCGGCGCGCCGTCGACGCCGGCCGCCTGCGCGAAGACTTCCGCGCCGACGACTTCGTCCTCATCACCCGTGGCGCCATGGCGAACATGACCGACGCCGCCGGCTGGCGCAGACACGTCACGCTTGTGCTCGAAGGCATCCGCCGCCCCGAACGCTGAAGTCCCCTCAGGGCCGTCGTCAGCGGGCGAACTTCTCGATGGCGGCCGGGCTGACCGGAGTGAAG
Organism: Microbispora bryophytorum; assembly: GCF_006874465.1. Classification (GTDB taxonomy): domain Bacteria; phylum Actinomycetota; class Actinomycetes; order Streptosporangiales; family Streptosporangiaceae; genus Microbispora; species Microbispora bryophytorum. Next base: position 200,084 of record NZ_VIRL01000001.1, read on the forward strand.
AAGTTGACGAGGTTGCCGTCGGGGTCGGACAGCAGGAGCGACCGGTTGCCCCAGGGCATCGTGGTGGGCTCCTGGACGAACTCCTCGACGAAGCCGGACAGGTTCCGATACACGCCGTCCACGTCGTCGACGAGGAACTCGATGATCACGCGCTGGTCGCCGGCCGGCCGGGCGGCGCCGGAGGCGAGGAACGGGACGGTGCGGGTGCTGCCGATCGCGAGGGTGGCGGAGGCCGTCCTGAGCTCGGCGAAGTCCTCGCTGTACCGCTTGGCCTCCACTCCCGTGGCTCGCTCGTAGAAGTCCACGAGGCGCGCGACGTCGCCCGTGATGATGCGGATCGATACGAAGTCCATGGTGATCTCCCTGGTTCGTCGGGTCGTTCTCCGATGGCACACTAGGGCGAATACCGGACAGAAACCGCCCAGTATTGTCCCTTAGGTTGTGGACGTGGCTCGACCTACTCATCGCGTTCTCACGCTGCTGGAGCTCCTGCAGTCGGGTGGCATTCGGACGATGGCCGAGCTCGCCGACCGGCTCGGTGTCGACGAGCGCACCGTGCGGCGGTACGTCGACCACCTGGTCGACCTCGACGTGCCCGTCGAGTCGGTGCGCGGCCGCTACGGCGGATACCGGCTCGCTCCCGGATATCGCATGCCTCCGCTCATGCTGAGCGACGACGAGGCGCTCGCCGTGCTGCTCGGCCTGGTCGCCGGTCGCCGGTCGGGGTTGACGACGACCACCGGCACCGCGAGTGAGACGGCGGCGGCCAAGATCCGGCGGGTCCTGCCCAAGCGGCTCGCCCACAAGCTCGACACGGTGCTCGAATCCCTCGCCTTCACCGCTCCGCCCGGCGAGTTCGCCACCCCGCAGACCGCGGTCCTGCTCTGCGTCGCCGATGCCGTGCGCCATCACCGGCCGATCTCGATCAGATACACCGCCGCCGACGGCCGGCGCAGCGAACGCACGCTGCATCCGTACGGGCTCGTCGCCCACTCGGGCCGGTGGTACGTCACCGGTGCGGATCCCGCGATCGGCGAGGACCGGACCTTCCGGCTGGATCGCATCGCGGACGCGAGGGCGCTGCCCGGTTCGTTCGAGCCGCCCGCCGGGTTCGATCCGGCGCAGCACGTCCTGTCAGGGTTCGCGACGGCTCCGTATCGGCATCGAGTGGTCCTGCGGATGCAGGGAACGGTCGAGCAGATCCGCGTCCGGCTTCCCGCCGGCGTCGCGACCGTGGAGGAGTCTGCGCCCGCGCAGGGCGCGGATCCCGCGGCCGAGGGATGGCTCCGCGTCGAGTTGCGAGCCGAGCGGCTCGACTGGTTGCCTCCGCTGCTCGCGTCGTTCGACCGGCCGTTCGTCATCGAGCGCCCGGACGAGTTGCGCGACCTCGTCGCCGCGCTCGCGGATCGGCTCGCGGCCTCCGCCCGCAGGGTCCCGCCCGGGGATGGCCCGGTCGCCTGACCTCTCTACCGCCCGGCCAACCCCGGCCACCCCGGCCACCTCTGTCCGCGCGGGGAAACGGACGGTCTCGCCGCCGCGGGCGCGAAGCGTCAGACGATGTAATTTTCATCGCGGCGTCAATGACAGCCACGACTTCTTCCCTGGTCACAACCGATGGAACGAACGGTCGCAGGCGAAGGACGACGATGAGAAGTCGAGATCATTGACAGATCTCATGACTTCTTATTTGCTCCGGCTCACCACCACCTCCAGTCGCCCGGCAGAGAGGAGCACTTGGTCGCCCTCCGTTGCTGTTAGCGCTAACAATCATGGCTCGACGCCAGGACGAATTCCGCCGCGTTCTCCAGCGCACCGCCGAGGAGAGAACACGGCAGGGCCATGCCGACGCTGACGGACAGCTGAACTCGCCTTGCTCTTCCAGCAAGGAAAGGGGCGAGCGCGTACACGCCGACGCCGGTCGGTCGCCGCGCTCCTCCGGGTCGACGGACGGTGGGCTCACTTAGCGTTCGAATCCGTCCGGGGAGGCCGTACGGCCGGCACGCACCTGCCGGCCGCGGACGCTCCACCGAATTGAAGGAAAAACCAATTGCTTCCCCATCGACATCTGTCGATTGTTCGAACGGCAAAGGGAGTTGCGTGAAGTTGCGACAGAGATCCATCTTTACCGCGATCGCGGCCGCCGCGGTCCTCGTCCTGGGTACGGGACGCATGGCACTGAGTGACAGCCTCGGTGCGACCGCACCGTCCTCGATCAGCGCCGCCGCCGCGGCGGCGGCGACCGCCGGATGCGGCAAGACCCCGACACTGAGAAGCGGTTCACAGACGATCACGACCAGCGGCAAGAATCGCAGCTGGATCCTGAGGATCCCCGACAACTACGACAACAACCGCCCGTACCGGTTGATCTTCGCGTATCACTGGCTGAACGGCACCGCCCAGATCGTCGACACGGGCGGATCGGACGGATCCGTCTGGGCCTACTACGGGCTCAAGCAGCTTTCGAACAACAGCACGATCTTCATCGCACCCCAGGGCATCAACAACGGCTGGGGCAACTCCAACGGTGAAGACCTGACCTTCACCGACGACGTGCTGAAGCGTGTCGAGAGCGATCTCTGCGTCGACACGTCGCAGCGCTTCGCCATGGGGTGGAGCTACGGCGGCGCGATGAGCTTCGCGGAAGCCTGTGCCCGGCCGACGATCTTCCGTGCGGTCGCGGTCTACTCCGGCGCGCAGCTCAGCGGGTGCAACGGCGGCACTCAGCCCGTCGCGTACATGGGAATTCACGGCATCCACGACTCGGTGCTCAACATCTCCCAGGGACGTTCGCTGCGTGACAGGTTCGTCTCGAACAACGGCTGCACCCCCACGAACCCCCGAGAGCCCTCACAGGGCAGCCTGACGCACATCATCACCGCCTACCAGGGATGCCGGGCCGGCTACCCGGTCGTCTGGGCCGCGTTCGACGGGGACCACACCCCCTCTCCGAACGACGGGTCCACCTCGACCAGCGGTGCCAGGACCTGGACGTCGGCAGAGGTGTGGAAGTTCTTCACGCAGTTCCAGTCCGACGCGTCTCCTTCTCCTTCACCGTCCCCGTCGGCGTCGCCCTCCTCGTCCCCGTCCGCGTCCCCGTCGGCGTCCCCGTCGGCGTCGCCTTCTCCGTCGGCATCGCCCAGCGGCGGATCGGGCGCCTGCCGGGTCAGCGCCACCGTCAACGCCTGGAACAACGGCCTGACCGAGAACCTCACCATCACCAACACCGGCTCCTCGGCCGTCAACGGCTGGTCGCTGGCCTTCACCCTCCCCAGCGGACAGACCATCACCGGCGGATGGAACGCCACCTACTCCCCCACCAGCGGACAGGTCACGGCGAGAAACATGAGCTACAACGGGTCGCTGGCCCCCGGAGCCTCCACCGAGGTCGGCTTCCAGGCCACCCACACCGGTAACGCCGCCAAGCCCACCGCCTTCAGCCTCAACGGCAGCCCCTGCACCGTCGCCTGATCAACAAGGATCACCGGGGGCGGCGCCCGAGCGGGCGCCGCCCCCGCTGTTCGCCCTCTACGTCACCCCACGGCGCCTTGCGATCAGGTCACGAAGGCGGTCGAGTGGCCTCACGTTGACTAGCCTCACCGGCATGCCGCTCGCCTCGGTCCCCAGCCCTGTCCAAGGGGTCTGGTATCTCGGATTCATCCCGATCCGGGCCTATGCATTGTGCTTCATCATCGCGATCGTCTTCGGCACCTGGCTCAGCGAGCGCCGATGGCGCGCCCGCGGCGGCGAGAAGGGCGCGATCAGCGACATCGCGGTCCCCGGAGTGATCTTCGGCCTGATCGGCGCCCGCCTCTACCACGTCATCACCGACTGGCAGACCTACTTCGGCCCGCGCGCGGTCAAGGAGCCCTACCGGGCGTTGTTCGTCTGGGAAGGCGGGCTCAGCATCTGGGGCGCGGTCGCCCTCGGAGGCGTGGGCGTGTGGCTGGCCTGCCGCCGCCGGGGGCTGCCTCTCGGCGCCGTGGCCGACACGGTCGCGCCCGGCATCGCCTTCGGGCAGGCGATCGCCCGCTGGGGAAACTGGTTCAACCAGGAGCTGTACGGCGGCCCGACCACGTTGCCGTGGGGCCTGGAGATCGACCAGGCGCACGGCGGCGAGCCGGGCGTGCTCTACCACCCGACGTTCCTGTACGAGTCGCTGTGGGACGCGGCGCTCGGTTTCGGACTGATCGGTTTCGGACTGATCGGTTTCAGACTGATCCCCGCCGGCCGGCGGTCCACGCTGCGCCACGGCCGCCTGTTCGCCCTCTACGTCGCCGGCTACACCTTCGGGCGGTTCTGGATCGAGGGGCTGCGGATCGACCCGGTGGGCGGAGTGGACCACGCGGTGACGCTCCTGGGGCTGCGGATCAACCAGTGGACCTCGATCGTGCTGTTCCTCGGCGCCCTGGTCTATCTCTGGGCGACCCGCGGCGGCGCCGCGCGCCCGGACGAACGCCCGGACGAGCGCCCGGACGAGCGCACCGGCGCCGCTGCTCCCTCATGACCGTTCGGCCGCCGGGCCGAGCGCGAGCCCGGCGGCCAGGGCGTCGAGCATGCCCTGGCGGAACGCGTGCATGGACGGCACGGTCGCGTGGTGGTCGAAGTCGGCGCCGTGATACATGCCGGGCTCGACGACGAGGTCGACAGGCACGCCGGCCGACCTGAGCCGTTCGGCGTAGCTCAGGTTCTCCGCGTAGAACAGGTCGAGGTCGCCGACGCCGATCCACGCGGGCGGCAGACCGCGCAGGTCCTCCCGGCGGGCCGCCGCGGCGTAGGGGCGGGATTCGGCGACACTCGGCCCGCGACCGAGATAGCAGGTCCAGGCGTACGTGTTGGAGCGCCGCGTCCATCCGACCCTGCCGCGTCCCCGATGGTCGCGCACCAGCGCCGTACGGTCGTCCAGCATGGGATAGAGGAGCATCTGGAACGCCACCGGCAGCCCGTGGTCGTGCGCCTTCTGCACGACCGAGGCCGCCAGCCCGCCGCCGGCGCTCGCTCCGCCCACCGCGACACGCGTGCCTTCCCCGCCGAGCGCGGGGGCGGCGTCGTGCAGCCAGCGCAGCGCGGCGAAGCAGTCGTCGAACCCGGCGGGGAAGGGGTGCTCCGGAGCGAGCCGGTAGCGTGGGCTCACCACCACGATCCGCAGGTCGCGGGCGATGCGGCTGCACAGTTCGTGGTCGCTTTCTGGGTGGCCGAGAATCGTGCCGCCCCCATGGATCCACAGCAGCGCCCCGCCGGGGCGCCGGTGACCGGGCGGCTCGTACACGAAGGCGTCCCGGCCGCCGGGGACGTCGTGCCGCGTGATCGCCACCCCCGCGACCGGGTCCGTCGCCAGGCGCGAGCGCCGCCGGGCGCGGGACAGGCTCCACTTGCCGGTGATCGGGCGCGGCAGCCACAGCGCGGGTGTCCTCAGCTCCGGCGCGACGGCCGACAGCGTGTGGTGACGACGCGCCACCGAGACCGCCACCGTGGCCGCCGCCGTGGCCGCGACGGCGGACGCCGCGGCCACTCCCGCCGCCGCGCCGCGCGGCGTGCTCAACGCCCCGCTCCCGTGGACACGGGAACGACCAGAGAGGTGGCGGCTCCGTGCAGGGTGAGTTCGAGTACGGGCGCGATCGTCCCGCCGAAGGCGGCCCTGGCCTCGGCGGCCTCGGCCTGCCACGGATCCGTCACTCCGGTGGAGCGGTAGTTGACGAAGCCCACGACCTTCAGGTCGGGCAGGACCACCCAGGCGTACGCCTGGTCGGGCTCTTCGGCGGGGTTGCGCAGCACGAGCCCCGAGCCGTTCAGCGGCGTGTACGGCCCGGTGAGGCTGGGGGCGACGAAGCCGTAGAGCCCGGTGGGCGCGCTTCCCGGCGGGTGGAACGAGTGACGATGCGTGCAGAAGAAGAGGTAGTACGACGACCCGTGCGCCACGATGTGCGGCCGTTCGATCTCGTGGTTGACTCCGTCGGCCACGAGGAGCGGCGGCCGCAGCGACCAGCCGTCCGGGGTCGCGGCGGCGAGGGCCACCGCGCCCATGAAGGCGTGGTCCGCGCCGGGGGACGCCGCGACGGACGCGGCGACGAGCAGATACTCGCGCCCGTCGGCGGGGTCGCGGAACCACCCAGGATCGCGGAAGGCCTTGATCCGCCCAGGTCCTCCCTCGACCTCGTCGGCCGGCAGATACGTCACGCCGTCCGAGCGCAGGATCTCCGTGTGCTCGGCCGCCTGGTCCAGCAGGATTCGGCCGCCGTCGGTCACCAGCCGGGCGCGGGCCTCGACGACGCTCTGGGCGAACGTCGGGCGTGCCTCCCCTCGCCGGCCCGCGGCCGTGTAGAACACCGACACCGTGCCGTCCGGTCTGCGGACCGCCGATCCCGACCATTCGCGGCTGCCCGGTGAGACTCCGTCGGCGAAGGCGTGACCGAGGTCGGTCCAGCCGTCGCCGTCCTTGGCGAGCAGCCGGAGGCGGGCGCGGTCGTGCCGCTCCTCCGGGTGGCCGAGGGCGGGCGCGGAAAGCGCCATCCACAACTCACTGCCGCGCACCACGGACGTCGAGCCGTCCTCCTCCTGGATCGGCCACAGATCCCAGATGTCGTCGTCCGGCAGCACGCGCGGCGGCGCCGGAAGGCCGATGACCGGTGCGGTCGTCGCCGCGTCGCCGGCCGGCGCGGCGAGGTGCTCCCGCGTCCAGCGCGCGGGCTCGCCGTTCACGCGGTCCCCCCGTCACGTCGCCGCCCGCCGGCGAGCACCTCGTACGCGCCGGACCGGATCTCCGGTCCGGGCGTGCCGTCTCGCCGCCCCCATGGAGCCATGCGAAGAACCTCCAACTCAGTCGCGCGGGCCGTTTCCCGGCGCGTCACAGAAAGCGTCATCAGAAAAGCGTCAGCAGAACCGGGGTCAGTTCGGCGCGGCCCGTGCCGCGCGTGCGAGTTCCACCGCACCGGCCACTCCCGAGCGGTCGCCGAGGGAGGGGCCGGTGACGTACTCCCCCATCGCCGCGGGGCCGACGGGCACCGGCGCCCCGGGGTAGCCGGCGGTAAGGGTGAGCAGCCGCGCCCGCACGGCCGGAAGCAGCGCGGGGTGCTTGGCGACGCCCCCGCCCACGACGATCCGCTCGGGCGACAGCGCGTAGGTCAGGTTCATGACGGCGAGGGCGACGTACTCGGCTTCAAGTTCCCAGGCCGACGGGTCGTCCAGATACTCGGCCGGACGCCCCCAGCGCCGGCGCATCGCCTCGCCCGACGCGAGCCCTTCGAGGCAGTCGCCGTGGAAGGGACAGCTCCCCTCGAACGGGTCCCGGATCGGGTCGTGGGGGATGCGGATGTGCCCGAACTCGGGATGCAGGAGCCCGTGCACGAGCCCGCCGTTCACCACCGCCCCCATGCCGATGCCGGTGCCCACGGTGATGTACGCGAGCGTGCCGAGCCCCGCGCCCGCACCCCGCCGCCATTCCCCCAGCGCCGCGGCGTTGACGTCCGTGTCCAGGCGGACGGGTACGTCCAGCGCGGCGCGGAAGGGGGTGACGACGTCCACGTTCGCCCAGCCCGGCTTGGGCGTGGCCAGGATGTGGCCGTACGTCGGCGAACCCGGTCGCACGTCCACCGGGCCGAAGGTGCCGACGCCGAGCGCGGCGAGCGGCGGATGGTCCTCGAAGAACCGCACCGCGGCGCCGATGGTCGTCTCCGATGTGGTCGTGGGGATCACCTCGGTCGTGAGAACGCCTCCCTCGGCGTCGGCGACCGCGCACACCCACTTCGTCCCGCCCGCTTCGATCCCCCCGTAGAACGGGGCAGCTCCGTCCACGCGCGTCACCCCTTCAAAGAACCCTGGAGCAGAGCCGTGACGAAGCGGCGCTGGAAGATGAGAAAGATCACGAGCGTGGGGGTCAGGATCAGCAGCGATCCCGCGCACAGCAGCGGCATGTCGGTCCCCCACTGCCCCTGGAAGGCGCCCAGGGCTCCCGACATCGTCCGTTTCAACGGGTCGTCGACGAGGACGATCGCCAGGAGGAACTGGTTCCAGGTCCACAGGAACAGCAGGATCGCCAGGGACGACAGCGCCGGCATGGCCAGCGGGACGTGGATGCGCCAGAAGAGCTGCCACACGTTCGCGCCGTCTATCCGCGCGCTCTCGGACAGCGCCTCGGGCACGTTGACGAAGTGCGCCCGCATCCAGAAGACCCCGAACGGCATGAACAGCCCGATGAGCGGCAGGATGATGGCCCACCGGGTGTTCAGCAGCCCCATGTCGCGCACCTGGTAGTACAGCGGCGTGATGATGCCCTCGAACGGCAGCGTCAGCCCGAGCACGAACACGAGGAACACCAGGTTCCGTCCCGCCATCCGCAGGTGACCGATGGCGAAACCCGCCAGCGTCCCGAGGAGCAACGAGAGGGGGACCACGCCGAGCACGATGAGCACGCTTGATTTGATCAGCTCGATCATCCGCGCGGCCTGGAAGGCCTTGACGAAGTTGCCCCACTGCGGGTCGCTCGGCCACTCCAGGCCCGACGGGTAGCTGCCGGACGGGTGCAGAGCGGTGACGAACAGGCTGAGGAACGGCATGAGCGTGACCGCCATCAGCAGGACGAGCAGCAGCCTTCCGGTCCAGGCCTCTCGACGTCCGACGATCATTAGGACCTGTCCTTGGTGAGCCATTGGATGGGAAGGGCGACGAGGATGACGAGCAGCATGAGCACGACGGCCAGCGCGGACGCCATGCCCACCTGCCGTTCCGAGAAGGCCAGGTAGTAGATCTCCAGTCCGGGGACCATGGTCGCGTTCCCCGGCCCGCCCTGGGTGGAGACGTAGACGATGTCGAAGCTGGCCAGAGCCGCGATCACGGTCACCGTGACGCAGACACCGATCTCCTGCCGCAGGCTGGGCACGGTGATCGAGATGAACTCGCGCAGCGAGTTTGCTCCGTCCATCCGGGCCGCCTCGTACAGCGACGGGTCGATCTTGCTCATGCCGGACAGCAGAAGGATCGTGCACAGGCCGAGCAGCACCCACGCCCCGATCACGCCGACCGCCGGCAGGGCCGTGGAGAAGTCGCCCAGCCACGCGCGCGCCACGCCGTCGAGCCCGACGTACCCGAGCAGCTGGTTGACCAGCCCGGTCGACGACAACAGCCAGCTCCAGGCGATGCCGGCGGCGACGAGCGGGATGACCTGCGGCAGGAACAGCACCGTCCGCGCCACCAGCGCGAGCCGGCTCGCGGCGATCCGGCGGATCGTCGAGGCGATCGCCAGACCCAGCACGACCGGGATCACGCTGAAGAAGGCGATCAGCTTGACCGCGTTCAGGATGGAGGCGAACAGGTCGGGGTCGGTGAACACCTTGACGTAGTTACCGAGTCCGGCCCAGGTGGACGGGCCGATACCGTCCCAGCGATACAGCGAGTACTGAACGGTGAGAACGATCGGCCGTAGGACGAAGACCGCGTAGACGATGAGCGCCGGAGCCACGAACAGCCAGCCGACCCGACTCGGCGTGCGGAGCCCGCCCGCGCGGGCGGGGCTCCGCTTCCTCGTCACGGCTGCCGGCCCGGGGCGGGTCGCGGGGGAATCGACCGCGCTGTCGGGAGTCGGCCGTGTCATCGGTGCTCAGCTCCCCCCGACCTGGCTCGTGTAGTCGCTCTGCACCGACTTCAGCAGTTCCTCCGGGGTCTGCTGCCCGGCGACCAGCTTCTGCAACTGGGGCGTCCAGCTCTTGGCGTAGATCGCGCCGGTGGCGTTGGCGATGAAGTCCATCGAGCCGTTGTCCTGGGCGATCTTCGCCCCTGCATCCAGGGTGCTCGCGGTGACCGTGCCCTCCGCCACCTCCGGCATGGGGGCGTCCGCCGGGCCCATCGGGTGCGACCCGCCGATTTTCACGCCGATCTCACGCGCCTTCGGGTCGGTCGCCACCCAGTTGAGGAAGAACGCCGCGCAGTCGGCGTTCTTCGCCCTGGAGCTGATCCCGTAGGTCAGGGGCGCCGACATGGCGGCCTGCTTGCCGCCCTGCTGCACCGGCGGCATCAGGAAGAAGCCCACGTTGCCCGCCATCTGCTTGTCGAGGTTCCCCGACTCCCAGTCACCGTTGAACGAGAACAGGCCCTCGCCCTTGATGAAGCGGCTCATCATCGTCGCGTAGTCGACGGCGTTGATGTCCTTCCAGAAGTACCCGGCCTTGATCCACTTCTCCAGGTGCTGCGTCGCCTGCACGTTGGAGGGGGTGTCGATCGTGGCGCCCGGCTTCTGGTAGATCCAGTCGTTGATCGGCCCCGAGGGACCGTACGAGGCCATGAGGTCCTGCAGCGGGAAGGCGAGACCGCCGGTGGCCCCGCCGTTGAACTGGGCGATCGGGGTGATGCCCGCGCTCTTGGCCTTCGCCATCGCGTCGTCCAGCTCGGCCAGGGTGGTCGGCGGGGACGACATGCCGATCTTGTCCGCGAGCTTCTTGTTGTAGAACACACCGGTCATGCTGAAGTTCAGCCCCATGGCGTACAGCGATCCCTCGCCGCGGGTCTTCCCGCCGGGGGCCAGCCGCATCTGCTCCAGCTGCGAGGCGGGCCAGGAGTCCCAGCCGAACGCCTTCGCGTAGCCGTCGAGGTTCTTCAGCAGGTTGTTCTTCACCAGCTCCGACACCTGCGGAAGCCGCATCAGGTCCGGCGGATCGTCGGCGAGGACGCGCGGCGCGTTCTGGGTGATCACCGCGAACTGGTCCTCGCGGATGTTCCATTTGACATTCGGGTACTGCTTGGAGAACTCGGTGCTGAGTTCCTTCGGCAGGGGGAAGCCGGTCTCGATGTAGGCGTTCAGCGTGACCGGCGCCGTGCCACAGGTCGGCGCGGCCGCCAGGGACGCGCCGGTGGCCTCCGGCTGGGGGGCGTCGCCGCCGGGCGCCCCGCAGCCCGCCGCCAGCGTTCCCCCCATCACGACCGCGAGTGCGGCCCCGTTCCAGCGAGTTCGACGCGACATCTGCGTCTCCTTGATTGCTCGGGGACCCGCCGGCACATACCGGACGCCCCATGACTCAGGTTTGCTAAATCGGATTAGCAGTGCGATAGTCTCATCACACGAGTCGCGGAGTGTCAACCCCCACATCGCAGGAGGTCGCTCGGTGAGCCCACGACGGGTCACTCTGGCGGACGTCGCCAAGATCGCGGGCGTCTCGCCGACCACCGCGTCGCTCGTGCTGTCAGGACGCGGCCGGGAGCTGCGCATCTCTCAGGATGTCGAGCAGCGTGTCCTTAAGGCAGCGGCCGAGTTGCAGTACCGGCCAAACATCGTATCCGTAGGCCTGCGAACTGGGACAACGCGGACTATCGGCTTTGTTTCGGACACCGTAGCCACGTCGCGGCTCGCCGGAGACATGATCAAGGGAGCGCTCGAGGCCGCGCGGGAGCGCGGCTTCATGCTGTTCATCGGTGAGACCGAGGGGGACGCCGAACTCGAGCGGCTCCTGCTGCAGGCCATGCACGACCGTCAGGTGGACGGGATCATCCTGGCCTCGATGTACACGAGAACCATCAAGGTGCCGAAGGGCATGGCGGCCGCCCCCGCGGTCCTGCTCAACGCGCTCCCCAAACAGCCGTCGGCGCTGCCCTCGGTCATCCCCGACGAGATCGAGGCCGGCCGCGTCGCCGCGAGGGCCCTGCTCGACGCCGGCCATCGCGAGGGCATCCACCTGATCGGCGCCGGCCCCGGACGGCGCAACGTCCCCGCCGGGGGAAGTGTCGCCGCCGTCGAACGGCTCATCGGCATCCGCGAGGTGCTCGCCGAGGCGGGGGTCAAACTGGCGGGCGGCCACGTCTGCGCCGACTGGCAACCGGAGTACGGCCTCGCCGTGACCCGGGAACTGCTGAAGAAGGAGCGCCCGCAGGCGTTGATCTGCTTCAACGACCGGGTCGCCCTGGGCGCCTACCAGGCACTCGACGACTTCGGGCTCAAGGTGCCCGCCGACGTCTCCGTCGTGTCCTTCGACGACCATCCCATCGCCGCGTGGATGCGTCCCCAGCTCACGACGGTGGCCCTCCCCCATTACGAGCTCGGCCGCAAGGCCGTCGACGTGCTGTTCACGGAGATCGGCCGTGACCGTGACGGCGACGGCGCGGAGGGCGCCGCCGGGAGGAGCAGTGGTGGGGAGGGCGCCGTGCATCGCGTGCCGATGCCCATCCGCCTCCGGGAGTCGGTCGCGTCGCGGGACGCCTGACCGGCACGCGCCGGAGCAGGCGGGCCGGTCGGGGGCCGGCGGGCGGCGGGCCGACCGTCACGGGGATGCCGTAGTCACCGAGGTCCGTGACGATCGGGGCGTCACGCGCGTACGGGCAGCGGGAACCGCCTCACGGCCGGATGCCTGCGGGGAACCCGGTCCACCGCAGGTCGGGCGGAAGGTGGCTCATGTCGTTGAACATCACGATCGTGGGCGGCAGGCCGTCGCGATACTCGATCACCGTCAGCGCGGTGTTGGCGCTGTTCAACCCGAGCCACCGGGACGGCGGCGCGTCCAGTGCGTGCCGCACCAGCCACGCGATCGGATAGGCGTGCGTCACCAGGACCTCGTGTGCGCCGGGCCGGGTCCCTTGTGTGCCAGGGTCGGAGACCTTCGCGAACCGGGCGATCAGCGCCTCGGCGAGCCGCCGCCCCGAGGCTGCCTCGGTGTCGTCGTAACCGTCGAAGAAGCCGGCCCAGGACGGGGGCGTCTCGGCCGCGCTGGGCACGTAGGGCACGTGGTCGACGAGTTCGGCGGCCTCGGCCACGGGCACGTCCGGGAGATGGCGGGCGAGTTCGTGCGCGCTCGCCGCGGCCCGTGGCAGCGGCGAGTGCCACACGGCGTCGACCGGTACGCCGGCGAGCCGTTCGCCCAGCAGGCCGGCCTGCCGGCGCCCGGCGTCGGTGAGCTCCCCGAACGCGTCGGCCGCGCCGTGGCGTGTGAGGTAGAGGTGTCGAGTTGTCATGCGTAGGCGGGGACGGGGCCCGCGCGGGCCGTTTCCCCTCTCCTTTCGATCCGTACGTGGCGGTTCGGCGGCGGGACGCTTCGCCCGCGAACGGAGGTGATCAGTCACGCGTTCGTCGCCGTGACGGTGCCGGAGGTGCCGTCGACGGTGACGACGGTGTCGTCGCGGAGCCTGCTCGTCACGTTCGGAACGCCGAGGACGGCGGGGATGGCGTGCTCTCGGGCGACGATCGCGGCGTGCGAGAGCACGCCTCCGGTTTCGGTGACGACGCCCGCGGCGATGCGTAGCAACGGCGTCCAGGCAGGGTCGGTGAAGGGGCAGACGAGGATGTCGCCGGGGCGCACGCGCGCGAAGTCGCCGGGACCACGGACGATCCTCGCGGTGCCGGTCACGGTCCCGTGGCTGCCCGGCGTTCCGGCGAAGGTGGCGGCCGGGACGTCGGAGGCGCCGGAAGGCGACGTCGGTGGTGGGGGTGCGGCGGTGACCGGCCGTGCTTGCAGAACCCAGGTGCGGCCGTCGGCGATCGCCCACTCGACGTCCTGCGGTCCGCCGAGCGCGGCGGCGATCTGTGCGCCCAGCGTGGCCAGCCGCGCGGCGGTCGCGTCGTCGAGTGCCGGCTGGTTCCGGGCGGCGGAGGGCACGTCGCGGACGACGAGCCGCGTGCCGCGCCGGTCAAGGCGCTTCTGTTTGTCCGCGACGGTGCGGGTGACCGACCCGTCCTCGGCGACGCGGTAGGCGTCAGGGGTGACCTTGCCCTCGACGACGCTGGGACCGAGGCCCCAGGACGCCTCGATCCGGGTCGCGTCGTCTGGGTCCGCGGGCGTGAACATGACGCCGGATATCTCGGCGTCCAGATGGCGCTGGACGATGACGGCCATCAAAAGATCGTCCGGCGGTTGGCCGTCGCGGCCGGAGGCGGCCCGGTAGGCGGCCCGGTAGGCGATGGCACGCGGGGAGAACAGCGAGGCCCAGCAGGCACGCACGGCCTCGGCGACCGCACTGACTCCGTGCACGGCGAGGAAGCTCTCGTGCTGACCGGCCGCCGACTCCTGACCGGTGTCCTCCCCGGCTGCCGATGATCTCACCGCCACGGGTGGGTCGCCGATGTCGTCGAGCGCGCGTCCCAGCGCATCGATGACGTCCGCGTGCACCGAGCGGGCCTCGATCGTCTGCCGCACCGCGTCGGCGTCGTCCGGCTCACCGGCGAATCGCCCGAGGTCCAGGTCGCGGGCAACGGCCAGGTAGGCGGCGAACGGGACGACGAAGCCGTCGGGAACCGGCAGACCCGCGCGGAGCAACGCGCCGAGTGCGCCGGCCTTGCCCCCGCAGGTATCGGCGACGGCCTCCACGAGAGGTACGATCACCCACTCCGCCCTTCAACAGAAGATTGACAACAATTTGTTGATTGTGCATTGTGAGAGCCATGCAACGCAAGCACGAGATGGCTGACGGCGTGCACGCCGACCACGCCCAGGCACAGCGTGAGCGGGACGCACGCGACCGTCTTCTGGACCTGGGCGCGGACGAGCTCGACGCCCGCCCGTGGCGCCCCTCACCCGCCCCGCCGTCCGCGGTCGACCTTGTGCAGTTCGCCGTCTGGCGCAACGCCGACCTGGACCCGGAGGACGTTCTGAGCGCGCTCGCCCTCCTGCCCGCCGCACGAGCCGAGGTCGACGGACTCGAATCCGCCCTGCTGTTCATCGCCCGGAGCGCAGGACTGACCTGGGCGCAGATGGCGCACGTGATGGGGTTCAACTCCCCGCAGGCGTGCCAGCAGCACTACACCCGCCTGACAGCGCGACAGGACGGCGGCTCGTGACGCGGGACTCCCCTCTCGGCCTCCTGGTGCTGCACGCCGTTCGTATCACCGGGTTCGCGGACACCGCGGTGATCGCTCGTCGGTACGGCCTCGACGCGTCCACGACGAAAGAGGTGCTGCTCGACGCCGAGGCACGTGGCTGGGTCGAGCACACGGCCTTCGCCGGCGACGGAGGCTGGTCGCTGACCGAACCGGGCCGGGCCGAGAACGAGCGCCTGCTCGCGGCCGAACTCACCCGCGCCGGCGCCGCCGACGAGGTCCGGGACGTCTACCGGGCGTTCCTCCCGCTGAACGCCCTCCTGTTGCAAGCCTGCACCGACTGGCAGCTGCGGCCCACCGCGGGCGATCGGCTCGCCGTCAACGACCACTCCGATCCCACCTGGGACGCCGGTGTGCTCCATGAGCTCGCCTGCGTCGACCGGGCACTCACGCCGCTCGCGGACCGGCTCGGCCGCGTCCTCACGCGGTTCCGCGGATACGACACACGATTCACCACAGCCCTGGCGCGCGCCCGGGCCGGGGACGGCTCCTGGGTCGACCGCACCGGCGTGGACTCCTGCCATCGCGTCTGGTTCGAGCTCCACGAAGACCTCATCGCCACGCTCGGCCTCGACCGGCACGCGCAACCCTGAGATCGTTCGCCGTAGCGATGCATCGGCGCCTCGTAAGACCTCCGAGCAGCGCGACGCCGCTCGGAGGTCGTCAGGCCCACGGGGCAGGAGACCGGACGAGCGGGCAGCAGCCCGGGAGCTGTTCACACAGTTCCTTGACCGCGTAGCGTCGCTGCCGTGAAACGTTCCACTCGCATCGTACGGTTCCGGTTCTGACGCACCCGCGGTCACTGCTGCGACTGCCCACCGCATTCAAACAGTGCTGGTGATAGCACCTCGTCTCAGGCATCCGCGGCGCGGTCCGACCGGCCGGCCGGGATACGCGCCGTGATCTGCTCGTGGGCGTGCGGGCAGTCCGCGAACCTGTGCGGGCAGGTGAGGGCGTGCTCGATCAGCTCCTTGGCCGCGTGCGCCTGTGCGATGCGCTGTTCCAGTTCGACGACGTGGCGGCGCAACAGGTCCCGGTGGTCCATCGGATCGGGAGCCGACAGCACGGCGCTCAACTCGCGCAATCCGAGACCGGCTTCCTTTCCCATCAGAATCAGCGCTACTCGCACCAGCGCGTCCGGTCCGTAGCGGCGCTGACCACCGGCACGCCGAGCGGGTTCGATCAGGCCCATGCTCTCCCAGTGCCGCAGCACATGCGTGGCCAGGCCGAACCGGTCCGCCAACTCTCCGATGGTCAGTTCCTCGCTTGACTTCATGCGTACATTAACCGGCACCGTTGGCCGCATGCTCAACCAAGCGATCGCCGTCACCCGCGTGGTCAACTCATGTGTGCTGCTGGAAATGGACGGCCACGCGGTGCTCACCGACCCGTGGTTCACCGAACGATGGTTCCTGCGCCGCGGCGAGCCACTCGGGCTGCGGGTCGCCGAGTTGCCGCCACTCGCCGCGATCGTCGTCACCAATCCGGCCACCAACCACTGGGACCTGCGCGGGCTGCGCGCGTTCCCCGGCAAGGACTCCACGCCGCTGTACGTGCCCACCGCGGGCATGGCCCGCCGGGCGAGGGCGCTGGGCTTCCGGCGCGTAGAGCAGGTGCGCTGGGGCGAGACGCGCGAGATCGCGCCCGAGCTGTCCATGCGGGTCGTGCCTGCTGGGCGGACCCTGGTGTGGCCCAACAACGCCTACGCGTTCAGCACGGCGGGTTCCCGGCTGTTCTTCGGCGGAGAGATCGCCGACGTCGCGCTCTTGGTGCGGTATCGCGCCGAGCATCCACCGGCGGACCTGGCCCTGCTGCCGGTGAACGGCCTGCGGCCGCTGCTCGGACCGCCGCTGGTGATGGGTCCCGCCCAGGCCGTGGCCGGGGCGTCCGTACTCGGCGCGAAGGTGCTGGTCCCGGTGCACGACGCCCACGGCCGCGATCCGCTCTCGGCGCTGTTCCGCACCACAGGCACCGCCTCAGACGCGATCACCCTGGCTGGAACGGATCTGACAGTGGTAAACCTGCCCACGGGCGAGCGCTGGGAGTCGGCACGATGAGCATGTTCCTGTACGGAACCATCCAGGAGATCGAGCAGATCTCCACACGCATGCGCCGGGTCCGGATCACCGGCCCTGATCTGTGCGACCTGACCTGGGTGCCAGGCATGCACACCCGTCTGCGCGTCGGCGACCCCCGCTCGCCCCGCTCGTGGCTGCGTGGATTACTCCGCACCTACTCGATCTGGGACTACTCCCCCACCGGCCGCCTCGACCTGTGCATACTCGACCACTCGTCCGCCGGGCCCGGAGCGCAGTGGTCACGGCGGGTACGCGTCGGCGACCAGGCGGCTCTCACCCCGCCGGAAGGCAGGCTCGTCCTCCGCGAGGATGCGCGGTACCACCTGTTCGCCGGCGACGAGACCGCGACCGCCGCCTTCGGCGCGATGCTGCGCGCGTTGCCGCCGTCCGCGATCGCCCATGGCGCGATCTCGGTCGAAGACCCCGGCGACCGTCTCCCACTGGAACATGCGGATCGCCTCACCTGGAGGTGTCGGCCGACCGATCTCGCCGACGTGGTCCGCTCCCTGGAGCTCCCAGATACGCCGGGCGTCGCTTACCTCGCCGGAGAGGCCCGTAGTTGCCAGGCCGTGCGTGCTCACCTCGTCCGGGAACGCGGCTGGCCCCGTAAAGCCGTCGTCGTGAAACCGTTCTGGACTCCCGGACGGCGTGGCATGGACTGACGCCCCGCAACGCCCGCCCTTCGGATGAGGGCGGGCTCGTACGAGTCAGGCGTCGCCGGCGGTCAGGCCCCCGGAGCAGGAGCCGCCGATGCCGCCGAAATTGTTCGGCACCTTGAAAAGGGTTGCTGGTGGTAGCGGCGCACTTGGGGCAACAATTCGCGGGCTAGCGTGCCTTGTCACGCTCAACTCGGCAGCTTCCTCACGCCATGGATACTCAGCGAACTCAAGCCGACCTTCGAGACCGGCATCGCTCAGGCCGGTGGCCGATCGCCTTCCAGCTCATGCACCTTCCAGTCCATGAGCACCTTCATGGGTCCGGCGGGGACGGCGTCTTTTTCCTCCCTATCAGCCAGAAGGACGGTGTCGACGGCCAATAGAGCACCCCGGTGGAGTTTTCCGGCCTCGTTGTCCAGATCCGTCAGCATCTTGGTGATGGATATGTTCCGCCAGCGTCCCCTCTGCAAATAGGCGTGTAATAGCTTTCCGAGCTCTTCTTCGGGAGTACCCCGAGGCCCCTCCTTCGCTGCCGTCGCCGCGCCGTCAAGGTAGTTCAGGATGGCGGCTCGGGTTTCGGCAGTTGCTTCTGCCGCCCTCTCCGATGCCTCTCTGGCGGCCGCGGAAGCAGAGCGCGCTTCCTCGACGGCCTGCAGCGTTTGTCTTGTGAGTTTCGTCTGCCAGGTGAACCATGATCGAATCCGCACCCACATTGTGGCGGCGGACTCCTCCTCACTCCCGGTGTAGGTCGCCATACGTCCCCTCGCCTTGATGATGTGTGACACATCACCCGAAACGTATGAAAAGGGAAGAGAAACAGCCAGGCACGGTTACCTGACTGTCTGGAAAGCGGCCCATGACGAAGAAGGCCACACTGGCAACTTCCAAGCCAAGCCTCGTCCACAGGGGTACGGTTCGGGCTCCGCCGGCGGTGAGACTATGGGGTAGGAGATGCCGGTGCCTACCAGGGTGTAACTATGTGACCCATGCGACGAGCAGCGATCTACTGCCGGATCAGCCAGGACCGCGAGGGCGCAGGGTTGGGCGTCGCCCGCCAGGAAGCCGACTGCCGAGCCCTGATCGGCCGCAAGGGTTGGGTCATGGTGGACGTCTACCCCGACAACGACGTCAGCGCCTACTCCGGAGCCCCACGCCCGGCCTGGAAGCGTCTGCTGGCCGACATCGAAGACGGGACGATCGATGCCATCGCCTGCTGGCACGTGGACCGGCTGACCCGTTCCCCGCGTGAGCTGGAGAACGTGATCGACCTGGCCGACCGGCGCGGCGTGGAGCTGGCCACAGTCACCGGAGAGATCGACCTCGCGACGCCAACCGGTCGTCTGATCGCCCGGATGCTTGGAGCCGCCGCCCGGCATGAGGCCGAACACAAAGCCGAGCGGCAGAAACGCCAGCGCCGCCAGAGTGCCGAGGCGGGCAAGGTCTCCGGCGGCGGGACGCGCCCGTACGGCTATGCCGAGGACCGCATCACGGTCATCGATGAGGAAGCCGAGGTGATCTGCGAGGCCGCCCGGCGGGTGCTCGCTGGAGAGTCGCTGTCGAGCGTGTGCCGGGAATTCCGCAAGCGCGACATCATGACGTCGACCAGGGGTCACTGGGTCCCGACGACGTTGCGCCGGCTGTTGGCCTCGGCGCGGATCAGCGGACGGCGCGAGCACACGCCCCACAGCGCTTCTGAGAGCACGCGCCCGCTGCTGGGCGTGATCGTGGCCGATGCCGTCTGGCCCGCCATCATCAGCGCCACCGACTCCGATCGTCTGCGCACGTTGCTGAGCGATCCGGCCCGTGACTTCCGCGCCCAGGCCGCCACCGGACGGACCTATCTGCTGTCCGGGATTTTGCGGTGTGGCCGGTGCGGGTGGCGGATGAACGGCCGCCCCCGTTCCGGCGTGCCGCGCTATGTGTGCCCGAACGTGCCCGGCACCGCGTCCTGCGGCGGCGTGGCCACCAACGCCGCCCGCACCGACGAGCACGTGCGGGACATGGTGTTGACCGCGCTGGACTCTCCCGAGCTGGCCAAGCGGGTACGCCACCAGGCCGGAGACGACGACGGCCTGGCCGAGGACGTGCGAGCGGATGAGGAGCAGTTGGAAGAGCTGGCCCAAGCGTGGGCCGCCCGTGAGATCAGCCGCAAGGAGTGGATGGCCGCCCGTGCCCCGATCGACGCGCGGTTGGAGAAGTCCCGCGCTCAGCTGGCCCGTATGTCGCGCGCGTCCCCGCTGCTGGGCTTCATCGGCACCGCGGAGGAGATGGTGAACCGGTGGGAGGCGATGAACGTCTCCCAGCAACGAGCGATCATCTCCGCGACCGTCCGCACGGTCGTAGTCGGAGTGGCCAACCCGCGCAAGCGCTGGGATCCGGACCGCTTCACCTTCGACTGGATCGCCTAATACTCCAACGTCATTTGATCGGCCGACTGGCTTGCTCGGCTAGCTCATGAAGAAGATCATGGCCGCGAGGCTTGCCCCCATGGCCAGGTGCTCCCAATGGAGCAGGTCCGTGATCGGTCGATTGCGCAGCCGGACGAGTGCGGTCGCCATCCAGCAGAGGTAAGCCGCCGTGGCGGCGCGCGTAGCAACACGAGCGCCGCGTCATGGCCGGTGACGGTGCCGTGGTCCGTCCGGGGCCCGGCGGTCATGTGGTGAGTAGCCATCGACTCGCCGTGTTGATGCATCAGCACGGCGAGCGCCATGAGCACGGCCCCGGCCATACGGTGCCACTCCAGCTCCGGACCGCGCTCGGTCGGACCGCCGACGACGATTGCCACCGCCAAGGCCAGGAGCAGCAGCGTGCCCGCGTGCTGCACAACCGGTGCGGCGTCGAGGGTCACCGCGACCATGACAGCCACCGTCGCACCCGCAAGCATTCGGGCTCTGCGGGAAGCGCCCGCCCGCGGCACGACGCAGCAGCAGGCTGACACCGCGGCCGACCCGAGCATGATCACCTCGATCATCAGGACGTCATCGCGGTGCGACGCCGGGGCGTGACCATTGCGCGGTGGGGCGGCCGTTGAGACGCCACGGGTGCCCGGTGACCCGCGGCCAGCCTTCAGGCGAGTTTTCCCAGTTCTCCTGCCGGCCGTACACTGTGAGGTCCAGGGCGTGGTAGGTGGTCATCAACGCCTCCACGCCCCGCCCGGTGGTCCAGTAGGTCTCGTAGACCTTGTCGCCGTCGCGCAGGTAGCACGCGATGAACCCGAAGTCACGACCGTCGGCCAGAGCCGGGTCGGAGTCTTTCGCCGAATACCAAGGGAACCTATAGCCCATGAACTCCGCGAACGGGGCACTTTCGTCGTAGGGACCCTCGCAGAACACGGCGTAGGTGACGTCCCGAGCGTGCAGGTAGTCCAGCATCCGCATGTGACAGGTCGAGAAGGTGCACCCCTCACACTGATGCTCGTACGGTTTGCCGTCGTGCCACATGTGGAAGTAGGCGATGAGCATCCGGCGGCCCTCGAACACCTCCACCAGCGGGGTGTCCCCGCCAGGGCCCCGCACCGTCACCGTCGGCATCAAGGTCATCGGCAGCTGACGACGAGCGGCTGCGATCGCGTCTCCTTCGCGGGTATGGGCCTTCTCCCGGACCAGCAGTTCGTCGCGCTCGCGCAGCCAGGTCTCCCGGTCGACGACCGGGGGCGCGGCGGCGCTGGACGCGGGGGTTGCCGTCATGGCTATCTCCTTCGTGGAGTGGGGATCGGTCACAGGTACAGACGACCGAGTCGGCGATCGTCATCGGTGACCGATGACGGATGGGTCCGCGGTCGTCAGTACGGTTGTGAGGATCACTCAGCCCCGGAGAAATCACATGTCCGACTCGCCTGATGAGCAGGCGGTCTGGCTGCAGCGCGCCTTCGACGAGCACCGGCGTGAGCTACACGTCCACTGCTACCGCCTCGCCGGGAACGTCACCGACGCGGACGACCTGGTGCAGGAGACCTTCCTGCGTGCCTGGCGGGCTCGCGACCGCTTCGAGGGTCGGGCTTCGGCACGCACCTGGTTCTACCGGATCGCCACGAACGTTTTCCTCGACAGCCGCAAGGCGGCCGGTCACCGGACGGTACCGTACGGTGATCCGCTGGAGTGGTCCATCGAGCTCGGTCCCTATCCCGACGCCCTGCTGGCCGACGATCCGCAGACCGGTCTCGCCGCCCGGGAGACCGTCGAGCTGGCCGTGATCGCAGCGCTCATGTACCTGCCGCCGCGGCAGCGGGCGGCCTTCGTGCTGCGCGACGTCTACGGTTGGACGCCGCAGGAGATCGCCGCCGCGCTCGACACCGCCGTAGCGGCCGTCAACAGCCTCCTCCAGCGGGCCCGCCACACCCTCCGGCGGCGCGCTCCGTCGGACCCGAAGGATTGGCGCCGCCCGCAGCTCACCAGTGAGGACGAAGAGATCCTGCGCCGCTACGCCAACGCCAACGCGAAGGGCCCGGAGACGATCCGGGCACTGCTCGCCGAGGACGTACGGATCACGATGCCGCCCGAGCCGCCGGTCGTCGGGATCGACGCGGCCGCGGAGTTCCTCGGCCGACCGCTCGACTGGCGTACGTTCCCCACCTCGGCCAACGGGCGCCCGGCACTGATCAACTATCTCCGCCGGCCCGGCAGCCCGCACTACGAGGCGTTGGTCGTCGACGTACTCCGAATCGAGAACGGGAAGATCGTAGAGAGCAACGCCTTCATCGGTGCCCGTCACGTCGCCGCCTTCAGCATGCCCGCCACACTCGAGCCCTAGACGAGTAAGTCTCAAGCTAAGTGGCCGAGTCTGCGCTGGTAGTGGGATCGTCGGGCTCGGGCTTGGGATGTTCGTCGCCAGGTTGACCAGTGCAGGGTGTGCTCTGGCGGTAGCGCCACGGCCAGGACGAAGGCGTTGAGGAGTCGGCGGATCTCGGCGACGGTCAGCGCGATCATCTCCGGGTCGGCGTCAGGCTGCTGGGCGGTGGTGGCGGCGAGGATTGTCAGGACGGCCAGGGCGAACCTGTTCGACAAGCTCGCCGTCACGAACCGCGTACAGGTGGCCATCGCCGCCTACCGCGCCGGCCTGGTCGACTGACAGTGATGATGCGGATGAGCACCTCCCGCAGGGCTTGACCCATCGACCGACCTCGGGTCCGGAAACCCCCGATCCAGAGAGGTCGTCAGCCCGGTCGGGGCACCAGGTTGTGAATTGCTCACTGTTTCCGTGACCGCTCCTCACGAAGGATCGAGGCGTGGCAGCGATTCAGGTGAACCATCTCAGCAAGAGCTACAGCGGATTCCAGGCGGTCAACGACATTTCGTTCGAGGTCGAGGCGGGAACGGTCTTCGCCTTGCTCGGCCGCAACGGCGCGGGCAAGACCACGACGATAGAACTGCTCACCGGGTTCCAGAAGCCGGACACCGGTTCGGTCAGGGTGCTGGGCCTCGACCCGGTCAAAGACCGCGCCGAGGTGCGCGGCAACGTCGGCATCATGTTGCAGGAGGCCGGATTCTTCCCCGATCTGACGGCCGGGCAGACGGTCGAGATCTGGCGTGACTTCACCCCCGCCGCGCGCGCCGCGGGCGAGGCGCTGGAGTTGGCGGGCCTGACGGCGAAAGCGAAGACGAAGGTCCGGCAGTTGTCCGGCGGTGAAAAACGCCGCTTGGACCTGGCGCTGGCCCTGCTGGGCCGACCCGACGTGCTGTTCCTGGACGAGCCGACAACCGGCATGGACCCCGAGGCCCGCCGCAACATCTGGGAGGTCGTCCGCGACCTCGCCGCCCGGGGCACGACCGTGCTGCTGACCACCCACTATCTGGAGGAGGCCCAGCAGTTGGCGACGAACCTGGCCATCATGGACAAGGGTGAGATCGTCGTCGAGGGCGGCATGGCCGAGACGTTGGCCGCACGGGTGGGGCGGGTCTCGTTCGAACTCCCGTCCATGATTCATTCCGGGGAGCTACCGTTTCCCGCGACCGTGCGGGGCAGGCTCGCCATTGCCCAGGCCGCCGATCCCGACCTGGCCGCCCAGACGCTGCTGGGGTGGGCGAGCGAACGCGGCCTGCGCCTGCGCGGCCTGGAGGTCCGGACGGCCTCGCTGGAGGACCTGTTCCTAGAGCTGGCCCGAAACGACGAAATGTCGCAAAATAACGCGCCTGCCCGAAGCGACCATGGAACTCAAAGCGACCGCCCTGCCCGAAGGGGTGGCGCCCGTGCGTGACGTGCTGGCCGTGGCGCGGCTGGGCGGGCGGCTGTTCTGGGGCGACGGGCGGGCCGTCGGCGGCGTCGCGGTGCTCGGCGTCTGCCTGGGCGCGGGCCTGCCGTTGCTGATCGCCGCCTCGCTCAGGAGCCGCGACGTGGAGGTGGTGCTCGGCATACATCTCGGCATGCTCGCCATGGTCCTGACCATCGTCGCGACCACCCAGACGGCCGTGACGCTGTCGACCCGTCGGGAGATGCTGGTTCTCAAGCGGCTGCGCGCCTCGGGCCTGCGCGGGCGGGCCATCATCGGCGGTGAGCTGGTCAACATCGTGGCGCAGGCCACTCTCCTGTCGGCCGTCGTCTCGGTGATCCTCTACACCTTCACCTACCTACCGCCGCCCGAGCTGCCGCTGCTGTTCGCGGCGTGCGTCGTCGCGGTGGCTGGGGTGCTGGCGACGATCGGCGCCGTCTTCTCGATCGTGACCCGCCGCCCTGACCTGAACGCCCCCGCCACGATCCCGTTCATTCTGGCCACCACGGTCGGGGCCGGAGGATATGGGCCGTTCGTCACCGGCCTCCTTCCCGGCTGGGTCCGGTGGACACTCGACCTGCTGCCGACCGGAGCCATGGTCGAGATCGCGCGGCTCGCCTACCGGGGCGGCGAGCTCACGACGCTGACCGGGCCCGTTCTGAACCTGACCGTCTGGGCCCTCCTCGGCCTGGTCGCGGTCCGCTTCCTCTTCCGATGGGACCCACGTCGATGAGCCTCGCGGCCACCTACAAGCTGAGCGCCCTGCTGTTCTGGCGCGACAAGGGCATGCTGCCCGCCTCCGTGATCACCCCGCTGGGGCTGGCGATCGGGATGCCGGCGCTGATCCGCAACGTTCAGGCCGACGGTGTCACGGCAGCGGCGCAGATGTTCGTGGGGACGCTGGCGCTCATCCTCTCGGGGACCGCGTTCCTGAACATCACCGTCGCCCTGACCATGCGCCGTGACCAGCTCCTGCTCAAACGGCTGCGCACCACCCGGCTCACCGACCGGCAGATTCTCCTCGGCGAGGTGGCGAACACCGTCACGCAGACGGTCGCCCTCATGATCGTGTCAGCCGTGGCCGTACACCTCCTGGCCGCTGTGCCGCTGCCGAGGAATCCCGTGCTGTTCGCGGTGTTCGCGGTCGCGGGTTCGGCGGTGCTGGCGACGCTGGGGGTGGCCTGGACGGCCGCGATTCCGCGCGGGGAGCTCGCGGCGCCCATGACTCTGCCGTTCTTCTTCCTGGCCGGCCTCGCGTCCGGAGCGATGGGTTCGATCAAGGACCTGTTGCCCTCCTGGCTGCGCCCATTCCTCGCCGCCCTGCCCACCAGCGCGGTGGTGGACGCGGTCCGCGCCTCCTACGGGCCCGGCACACTCGGCTCCGACCTGGTGGCGGCGGCCCTACCGACTCTGATTCTGGCGGTGTGGGCGGGGGTCGCGCTCCTGTCGATCAGGAGGTGGTTCCGCTGGGAATCCAGACGGTCATAATGGGGCGATCATGAACTCCACCTCCGCGCGGCGGCTTGGAATCGCGCTGATCGTCCTGGTCAGCGTCGGCTACACGATCATCCCCCTCGTGGTCTCCCTCATCACCACCTCCGCGTCGCTCAACGCCCGGCTGCTCATGGTGCTGACCGCTTTCTACTGGCCGCACTTCCTTCATGTACGGCAGGCGTTCACGGGAACCCGATCCCGGTGGCTCCGCGCGACACTGGCGGTGCAGGTGGTCGCCACCTACCTGCCGGAGGCCGTCGGGTTCACCAACTGGTCGGCCGGGACCGCGCCGCTCCTGGCCGGGCCGGTGCTCCTGCTGCTCCCACTGCGTTGGGGCGGCGTCATGGTGATGACGATGGCGACGGTGGAGTTCTGGTGGCTTCAGGGCATCTGGCACAACGTGACCGGCTCGTTCTTCTACGCCCTCACCATTGTCATCACCGGCTCCATGATCTACGTCGTCGTGCGGCTGAGCCGGGTCACCGCCGAGTTGGAGCAGGCGCGGGCCGACCTGGCGGAGGCTGCCGTACTGAAGGAGCGGCTGCGGATCTCCCGCGACCTGCACGACGGGCTGGGCCACAACCTCACCGCGATCGTGTTGAAGGGCGACCTGGCCGCCCGGCTCATGGACCGCGATCTCTCCGCCGCGAAGACCGAGGTCGGCGCGTTGGTCCAAGTGGCGAGGGAGGCCGCGCAGGAGGTACGTCAGGTGGCTCGCGGTTACCGCCGGATGACGCTCGCCGATGAGGTGCACCGGGCCGTGGCGCTGCTGGAATCCTCCGGCATCGGCTGCCAGGTCAACCTCGCCGAGATCACCCCGTCCCGCGAGGCGGACGAGGCCCTCGCCTGGGCCGTGCGCGAGGGTGCCACGAACATTCTGCGGCACAGCCGCGCTACCACCTGTTCGATCACCACCTCGAACCGCGCGGGACGCACCCACCTGGAGATCGTCAACAACGGCTTCCAATCTGATGCCGCGCAGACCGCTACCGACCCGGTCGATGACGGGCCCGAGAGTGCCCAGCCTCTTGGTGGCGGGCTGATCGGGCTGGTGGAGCGAGCCGCGCAGGTAGGGGGCACGGTTGAGGCCGGGCGAACGTCCGAGGACGGGTTCCGGCTGACGATGGAGGTGCCCACGTGATCCGCGTCCTCCTGGCCGAGGACATGCACATGATCCGGGCCGCGCTCACCGCCCTGCTGCGCCTTGAGTCCGACCTTGAGGTGGTGGCCGAGGTGACGCGCGGGGACGAGATCGTCCCCGCCGCGCTGCGGGTGCGGCCGGACGTGGCGATCGTCGATATCGACCTGCCCGTCCTGGACGGCATCACCGCCGCCGCGCACCTGCGGGAGGTGCTCCCCACCTGCCGCATCCTGGTGCTGACCGCGATGGGCCAGCCGGGTCAGGTACGGCGGGCGTTGTCGGCAGGCATCGAGGCGTTCCTGGTCAAGGACGCACCCGGCGACCGCCTGGCCGACGCCATCAGGCGTACGGCGGCCGGGCTGCGGGTGCTGGACACGGAGTTGGTGGCCTCGGCGATGGAGTACGGAGAGAGCCCTCTCACCCCTCGCGAGGCCACGGTCCTGCGCGAAACCGCCCGAGGAGCGTCCGCCGAGGAGATCGCCGCCCGGCTGCACCTGTCGGCAGGCACCGTACGCAACTACCTCACCGGCGCGATCACCAAGACCGGCGCCCGTAACAAGATCGACGCCATCCGAATCGCCGAGGACGCGGGCTGGCTGTGAACCTCGGTTCGCCATACGACCTGCAGAGCCTGTCAGGCCTCGCCCGCCGTGAGGCCGACCGGGCACAGGACGCCGATGCCGCGGAAGCCGTTCGGGTTACGGAACAGATACTGCTGGTGGTAGCGGTTTGTTCGAGGCAATGATCGGCTGGCGCGAGGTCGATCGAACGCACCCCAGAGATCAACCGTCCTGCCGCGAATCATCAGCGGCGACATCCAGGTCGGTGAGACGGGCCGAGAGCGCCCACAGACGGGCCGCCTCACCGCTGTCCGTCGGGCCGTCCCGCGAGATGCGGCAGTCGGCGCAGTAGCCACCGCCATGGTCATCGAGCAGGGGTGAGGTCGCGGCCCAGACCAGGGACGCCGCCCCCTGCTCAGGTGTTCTGAACAGGCCCGGCACCGGGTTTCCGTCGGCGTCGATCCAGCCGGCTGCGACCATTTCGCCGACCGTAAGGTGTCGCTGTAGAGAAGTGAGGATCCAGCCGGGGTTGACTGAGAAGGCGTGAACCCCGCGCGCTCGTCCGACCTTGTCGAGGTGGCGGGCGAACAGGATGTTCGCGAGCTTGGACTGAGCATAAGCGGCCCACTTGTCATAGCCACGATCGAACCGCACGTCATCCCAGCGAATGCTCCAGTCAGGGTTGTACCCAGAGGCGACCGCGACGACCCGGGCCCTGCCGGCGGCCGTGAGAGCGGGCCACAGCAGGTTCGTCAGTGCGTAGTGGCCCAGGTGGTTGGTAGCGAACTGCGCCTCCCAGCCCGGCCCCACCCGCGTCTCCGGACAGGCCATGATCCCGGCATTGGCGATCAGGATGTCGAGGGTGTTGTGGCCGCGGCGGAACCGCTCGGCGAACATCCGGACAGAGTCGAGGTCAGCGAGGTCAAGCTTGTCGACTTCGACCCCTTTCACGTCGGCGAGTGCCCGCCGCGCCGCATCGGGCCGCCGAGCCGGCACGACCACCAGAGCCCCTGTCCTGGCGAGCGCACGGGTCACCGCCAGCCCCAGACCGGAGTAACCACCGGTCACGACCACGGTCCTGCCACTGAGATCGATGCCGGCCAGAACATCATCGGCGGTACTCGTAGCACCGAATCCGTCGTCGTTGGCGCCAGTAGTCGTGCGATCTGCCATGCCGGGAAGGCTAGGTGCTAGACCGAGGTCTAGGTCAACGCCCTATGATCCAGAAGATGGAGACCGCGGATCTGAGCATAGGTGAGGTGGCACGCCGTACCGGGTTGAGCGTGCACACCCTACGACTGTACGAGCGCGAGGGGCTCCTGGCCGGCGAGGTGCGCCGTGACGAGAAAGGCCGGCGACTGTACAGCGAATGGGATGTCGAGTGGCTGGCCAACTGCGTGAAGTTCCGCTCCTCCGGCATGCCGTTGGCGACGATCAGCCGGCTGGCCCGGCTTGTCCGCGAGGGCACCGGGAACGAGGCGGAACGGCTTGAACTGCTGTGCGAGCACCAGCACCGCATCGCGGACCAGCTCGCACAGCTGCACGCCTGTCTCGACCTCATCAACAACAAGGTGGCCGCTTATCAGCGACACCTGGCCATCGGCGCGTCTGGAGATCCGTGGTAGCAGAAACGCACCCGCCTGTGCCGAGAGGGGACATAACAGGCGCCGGTGGTGAGGCCGATGGGGCAGGTCGTCCCTGTGCCGGCGGTGCCGCGGTAGCCGTTGGGGACTTTGTACAAGGTGCTGCTGGATAGCAATTCAGCTCAGGCAATAGGCGCGAGACACACGACTATCGCCGCATGTCCGAGCTGCTCTCGGCCTACACCTCGCTCCGTCTTCAGACCGTCGGCGCCTGTGTGACAGCCCTGGCCGAGCGCTTCCATCTTCGTGAAGTCGCGACTCTCCGGCAGTAATTCATGGTTGGGCGGCAGAGGCACGCGGCTGATTCGTCAGGTGCTGGACCGGCCACGAGCTCACCACTACGGTCACGTCATCCCGTTCCGGGCACGACCGTGCTGTCGAAGTCGATGCGGTGGTCGTACAGCCAGGCCAGGGCTTGGGGACTACCGAACCGCTTCATGAGCACCGGGAACATCGCGTCGCGGAGCACGCGGCCCACACCTGTGGCGGACTTGCTTCGGTTGACCTGCTGGGCGCCGACGTGCACCTTGCGCAGGCGCCCCTCACGTAGCTGCTGGTAGGCCGGGAGGGCCTGGGCCAGTGGCAGGTCCCGCAGGCAACGGGCAAGCTCCATGGCATCCTCGATGGCCATTGCGGCGCCCTGCCCCGAGCTGGGGGAGGTGACGTGGGCGGCGTCACCGATCAGTACGGCCCGGCCCCGGTGCCAGGTCTTGGGCGCCTTCATCTGATGGGAAACAAACCAGCCGTAGCCGGGCGGCGTGGCCTGGATGATCCGGGCGGCGGGTGAGGCGTCGACCACCAGAAGCTCGCGCAGCCGATGCCGCCACTGTTCGGCAGGGATCGCTGCGAGCTCGGCGGGCGCGGGTTCCCTGGTGGCGGGAACGTTGACGAACCACCAGACGCAGCCGTCCTCGCGCTGCACGTAGCCGAAGAACGCTCGCTTGCCGAACACCATGTGGAAGGTGCCGGGCTCGGTGTCCAGGTCGAGGCCGTGCGCGAACCCGCTGGTGCCGAAGATGCCGCAGTAGCGGGGACGGGGCGCGCCGGGAGCGACGAATTGCCTGGTCGCCGAACGCATGCCGTCGGCGCCGATGAGCACATCGCCTACCGCCTCACCGCCATCAGCGAAGCGCGCAACGACTTGGTCTCCGCGGTGGTCGACCTTGACGAGACGCCTACCGTGCTCGATGCGCACACCGCTGGTAGTGGCGCACTCGTGCAGTACGGCGTACAGGTCGGCGCGCAGAAGCTGGATGGCCGTGATGCCGTCCGGCAGCGGGGTCGGGACGTCCTCGCCGAGCCGCCGGCCGTCGCCGAGCCACATCACACCTCGCGGGCAGGGGAACCCGGCGTCGGCGACAGCACGGTGCACGCCCAGAATCTGGAGCGCCGCCAGCCCGTTGGTGGACAGCCCCATCGTGGCGCCCACACCGTGTGCGCTGATGGGATGCGCCTCATAGAGGGTTGAGTCGATGCCGACCTTTTGCAGCGCCATGGCTGCCACCGGTCCCGCGACACCGCCACCGATGATCACAGCTTTCATGGTCTACCCTTCAGGCCAAACCTGCACTTCGGTAAGTAACTTCTTGAAGATGATTACTTCTTTGGAAAGCTAACTTGGAGAGAATCAGATGTCAACAGGGCGAGGAGAGTTGGAGGCCGCCGCCTTCGCGGAGATCCCGCAGTTCGTTAGTGCGACGACTCTGTTCCAGAACGCCGTGGCGGACCAGCTCGGCGTGCCCGTCAACGACCTACACTGCCTGAACCTGGTGAGCTCGGGTCAGGCCGTAACACCCACGCAGCTCGCGGAGCGCATGGGCATGACCACAGGCGCCGTCACAAAGATGCTCGACCGGATGCAGGATCAGCGACTGATCCGGCGCGAGCACGACCCCGGCGACCGTCGGCGCGTAATCATCAGCCAACTACCCGACAGACTCGCCGAGCTCGCCGAGCTCTACCGGCCGATGGCCGCCTTCCTCCAGGAGCGGCTGAGCGCCTGCACCGACGACCAGCTCCGCTTTGTCGCCGACTTCGCCGGCACGGCCAGGGACGTCGCTTTAGACCAGGCCGCCCTGCTGCGCAGGAACGGCAAGGCGCATGCCACGCGCAGGGCTACGGTTGAGAAGCGCGAACGAACGTAAGACCTGACTGACGTTCTCGAAGCGCTGCCTGGCGCGCTTAGGTTGTGCGCTACCGCTGCCGATCTGTACGGAAGGCGCCGCAGTGATCACGCCGGTCCGAGCGGCAGCCGGGCATGCAGGGCGAATCCGCCGCCGGGCGCCAGTTGGCCGCAGCTCGCCCCCGGCGGCATCGACCCGTTCGGCCATCCCGCGCAGCCCATGAGGATGTCCCGACGTTCGTGGAACTTGGTCGGCGGTCCCGAGGCCGGCAAGGTGGCCGGCGGAGGGATGCGTCCCTACGGTAACGCCGAGGACCGCATCACCGTCATCGCCGAAGAGGCCGACGTCATCCGCGAAGCCGCCCGGCGTGTGCTGGCCGGCGAATCCTTGGCGAGCGTGTGCAAGGACTTCCAGCGGCGGGACGTAAAGACCCCTTCCGGCCGTCACTGGGTTCCGACAACGTTGCGCCGTTTGCTCGCATCGGCCCGGATCAGCGGGCGAAGGGAGCACACGAGTTCCAAGACACCGTCGCGCCGATGCCCTGACGCGCTGCTGGAAGGCTGACCATGAAGGTAGGCGGGCGAACTCCTCGGCACCTACCGTGACCGTGTCTGGGCCAATGAGTCGGTAGCGCGACCCGGTTTCGGGAGCCACCTTGGGAGCCACCCGAGCGGACGATCACGAACGAAGCCGAACGAGCTTTAACGTGGTCATCCGCGGCATTCACGGGGTCGGCGAACGAGCGAACGCCCTGCTCAAGGCCACATTGAGGGCTCTCTTCCGGGTCGGCCTCGACCCTAGCCGCATTATCTGATTCGCCGCTGCGGTACTCGTTCTGCTGCAATTGGAGCACGGCCGCCTCGTTTCACATGACTACTGAAAGCAAGCGGAGGTTACTCGGAAAGGTCCGTCGACGTATAGTCCCACCATGGACTCCGCATGGCTGGGGCTCGCTGGAGCCCTTATCGGAAGCGTTGCTTCGATCCTGGGAACGCTGCTTGTTTCTCGTATGCAATGGCGTCAAGAGCTTGCACGATGGGCCGAGCAGCGCGATCGAGACGCGCTACAGTGGGAGAGGAATAGACAAGCAGAGGAGGTGAAATCGAATGAAATTCGAGAGCAAAACGAGCAGGAGTGGCGCCGACAAGATGCCGGCGAACGATCTCGACAGATGCACATCGAAAAAATCAAGCATTATCTTGATGGTATTGAGCGGCTAATGGAGGCCGGGTCGCTTGACGCAGCGACAGGGGATTTCTCGGACGACGCCCAAAAGCGGGCATGCGAGCAAAGCATAAGCGCCACACTCCGACTAGCACTACGTTCCCTGTATTGCATAAGATGCTTTTGTGGAAATGAATCACAGAGCAAGGTCAGCGAGCTCGTCGACGATGTCTATTTTATCCATTCAGCCCTCCTGTATGAAGGATTGAAAGATGGACACATGATACGGCAGCGCAATGGCAAAAAATGGATTCTGGCCGAGGTTCTCGACAGCCACGCATCTCGACTGGCTGAAATAATGAGGCGCGATGTAGGCACAGACACCCTTTAGCACATTCGAGTGCACAGTCGCCGGCCAATTGCTCAAACAATGCTTTATGTCATCGTTTACAGGCAGTCCTAACGATCGTCTCGCTTCGGGTGACCTCTGCATATGATTGGGGGCGATCGCCGGTCTGGGGCTTTGTTCCTCAGCCGAAGCCAGGTCGAGAGCGGGTCCGCTGACTCGACCCTCAACCGCGGACTCCACTCGAGATTCCGTTCCGCACCTTGAAGAGGTACTGCTGGTGGTAGCAGTTCTCTTCAGGCAATAGTTCGCGGCTAGCGTGAACTGGACCGGAAGTCAGCCCAAAGGTCGACCTCCTGCTGCAAGTCGAGGGCGGCCACGTCCTCGCGAGGCATACCGACGGTGTAGATCAAGCGATCCGCGAGCCAATCCCGGCACCGGCTCCCTGGGAGGCGGTTGTTCCACGCGGATGTGATCGGCCAGCGAGGCGTTCGATGATCTGCCCAAGCTGCACCACCTCCGGACGCCCCTTGCCGACGGCGCGAACCCTGGCCGTGGCCTCGGCGTAGACCTCACCATCGGCGAGGGGCAGGAGCCGCTCTGGCGAGGCGGCCCGCACGAAGAGGGCAGCGGCGAACCCGGCGTCCACGCGAGTGTCTCGGCCGGTGGCGTGGACGCCGCGCCGACGGTAGGACGTGGCGCTCGTTACGGCATCGACGACGCTCCGATGATCATCGGACGGTCTTCCTGTCTTACGCGGCAGGCCCCAGATCCCAGGTCCACAGCGCTTCGCGACCACCGCCGACAAGCACGGCGCGGCCGTCGAGGTAGCTAATCGAGAGAGAGCCAAGGTAGCGGGAAGGGCGCTGAAGCGTCCCGACCTGCTGGCTGGTCGTGAGGTCCCAGACCCGCATGCTCCTGTCCTGTGGCGAGTAGGTGACCGCGATCGGGACACCAGCGACCCGTCCGGAGGCGATGCTGTTCACCTGCTTGGAGTGGCCGAGCAACGGCCGCTCGACCTGCTTGCCCGTGGCGAGGTCGTAGAGTTTCACGGTCCTGCCTGTGGCCACGATCGCGACCGTCGTACAGTCGAACAAGGCGATCTCCACGGGGGCCGAGCGCTCGGTCTTCGCGATGCGGAACGATGCCATCCGTTTTCCCGCGCCGACGTCCCAGAGCCGGGCGCGGGTGGCGCTGAAGGTCACCGCGACCGGCCGGCCGACGAGGCGGATGAGGGCCAGCTGTCCGACTGGGCCGTTTCCGACGGCGAGATCGTGCAGCAGCTCTCCCGAAGGAAAGTCCCAGATGCGTACCGCGCCCCGAGAAGAAGAGTCGCCGGCCGCGTCGTCCTCGTCGACCGCTCCGACCACAAGCGCCCGGCGATCGGCTTCGGTCAGCGCGACCCCGTTGACGAAGCCGTCATAGCCGATGAGGGGTTCGCCGATCGGCATGCGACTGGCAAGATCGAATATCCGGATCGATGAGTCTCCGAGACCGATCCCGGCGACCAGAACCGCTCGTCCGCCGTACTCGCCGGTCGCGAACGAGGTGATGCGCCCGGGCAGCCTGACCGGCGTGTCCAGCGGCCTGCCGCTGCCGAGATCCCACACGCGGGGGAATGTGTCGTCACCGTTCCCTTGGGCCACCACGATCGGCCTGCCGAGCAGCTCGCCGTTCACCCCGTAGATGTCACCGTTGGGCCCCCCGGTGGCGGGAGGAGCGGATTCCCGGCCGGTGGCGAGATCGTAGGCGCGGACGGCGTTGTCGCGCCCGCCGGTCACGATCATGGGACGGTCGCCGAGGTCACCGACCGCCAGCGACGTGACATGCCCGGGGATCTCGAAGGACGATACCCTCTCACCGGTGGCCGGATCGATGACCGCGATCGAGCTTCGGAGCCTCGATCCGTAAGGGTCGGTGGCGATGCCCCCGACGGTTTCGACCGAGACGAATACGGTACGGCCGTTCAGCACTGCGAGCGACGAAGGGCCGAACTCCCCCTCCAGCGAGTGGTAGGTCGCCTCACGCGTGACCAGATCCCAGCGGATCACCCCGAGATCGGCCGTGGGGATCAGGGCCACCGGACGGCCGCCGATCGTGGTCGTTTCGATCGTGTTTATCTCCTGGATGAACTCGCTCTGAAGAGTGAGCGGTTTCCCGACGGGTTTTCCGGACACCGGATCCCAGGCGATCACAGCGTCGGCCTCTCCGGTCAGCACGAGCAGGACGCCGTGGACGCGTGTCAGCGCGACGGCACTGAAGATCCTGGTGCCGATGGGCGGACCGATCCGGCGGCCGGTCGCCAGATCGAACACGTGGGCGCCGTCGGTGCCCGCCGCGGCGGCGATCGGCCTGCCGTCGAGCTCGCCGAACGCGACGGCACGGAACCGCCCGGCGGGGAGTGGTCCGCCGATGGGCAGCCGAGTGGTCGCGTCCCACCTCTGGAGCGCCCCGTGGCTCCGGCCGAGGATGACGGGTCTGCCGTCGACGGTGCCGTACGCTACCGGGCCGTCGCCGGGGATCGGATCGCCGATCGGTTTCAAAGTGGCCCTGTCCCAGATCCGGATGGTGTGCTCGGCACCCGCGCTGATCGCGACGAGCCGGCCGTCCAGCGCACCCACGGCCACCGAGGTCACGTCCGAGTGACCGCCCATGTCCATCGCGACGGGCGCCGCGAACGAGGCGGGAACGCCACCGGGTGACGTCTCCTGGCAGGTGGTGGCCGCCCGGGGCCAACTCACGACGGTCGACCCGGCCGAGGCCAGCGGCACGGACCCGGCCAGAACCAGCACGGCGAGGATGGGTGGCAGCCGTCGAAAGAACATCCGAACCCCTGTCGCCGAATCGCTCCCGAGCTTAAACCGCATCCCCCGCCGGCAGTTCGCAGCGTGAACCAACCGTCAAGCGGCTGTCCAGAAAACGCGGGACCCATCTCAGGCTTCATGCTCAGCGCCCCTCCTCGCAGCATTCCGGCCCGAGCATCAAAAACTCTGCGCTTCGTCGGAACCGGCCGGAGAGCCGCACGCCTGGCCCGCTGGCCGCCCGGGCGTCCCGCGAGCCGCCGCAGGCGGCTCGCCTTGACCTTGTATCGCCGAAAACGACACCGGCCCTCGATCGGCACCGGGCTTTGCCGGGCGACCAAGGGCCAGGATCAGTCAGTTACCGCAGGTCAGCTCTCGCCGGTGGTCAGGCCGACGGGGCAACTCACACCGGTGCCGCCGATACCGCAGTAGCCGTTCGGCACCTTGAAGAGGTACTGCTGGTGATAGCGGTTCGCTTGAGGCAATAACTCTGCGGGGCACAAGCGCCCGGCCACGAGACGTCGGCCGTGCCGGTGGACGCCGGCGCGATGTTCGGGTGGTGCTCCCTCTCCGTTCACAGCGGAGGTAAAGATCCGTGGCCGCCTCAGGCCATGGCATCAACGGCATCCTCACCCGGGCACACTGCGCCATGTCTGGCCGGCGTAGTGCGTCCACAAGCGCAGGTCATCCCCCGATCCGCGTGCCCGTCCGGGCGTGCGCGGCGAAGAACCGCAGGACAGCGTCCGCGATCTCGCCGGGCTTCTTCTCCGGCGCGAAGTGGTCTAGCGTGCGGAAGGTCGCGGTCTCGGAGCGGGGAATCGTCCCGGCCAGCCGGGTGAGGGCGACGGCCTGCCGGCCGGTGTTACGGCCCTTGCCGCGCATGATCAGAGTTGCCGCGGCGATCTCGCGGTAGTCGGCCAACCGGCCGTCGAACCGCCCTACCTCGACGTGCTCGCTGATCGCCTGGGGCATGAGCGCGGTGTTCTGCCGCATCTCGGCAGGGGAGATCGCGTGCCGCAGAATGATCCGGAGAAGCCGCCGCGGTACCCGTCCCGTCTGATCCGGGTTGACCCCCCGGACGAAGGTGATGAACGCCTCGAAGTTCGCGCCCTCGGAGATCTCGCGGCGCGCTCGATCGATCCAGCCGACCGGGATCGACCCGCCGACCGACACTCCGGGCTCGTAGACGGCGACCGCGTCGAACGCCGGGTTGCCGCACGCGGTTCGCAGTGCCACCAGTCCGCCGAAGCTGTGCCCGAAGATCAGCCGCGCGCCGGTTCGCGCACCTACCGCCTCGATGTCCTCACACTCCCGTGCGATGCCGTACCGGTCGCCCTGCGGACCGCTGCCACCACGGCCGCGCCGCTGCACGACGTGCACGGTGTGCCGGGCCGCCAAGAGCCTGGCGAAGGCGGTGAGGTCGGACGCTATGGCGAGCGCTCCGGGGACCACGATGACGTGGGGCCCGTGCCCCGCGCTGAGGTACTCGACGGGCGTGCCATCCGCCGATGTCACCACCTGGGTGGCGAGATGCAGATCAGACATGGTGCTCTCGTTTCTCCCGTTGCCCGGACCCGCCCGGACCGTGCTTACAATGTACGCAACGGCCCTTGATCGGGTGCCACAGTGCACGCAGTAGTAGTGCACTTCATCTATAGCCGCAGCATATGAAACGGTACAGAAACGCGCTGCCGACCGACCGCACTAGTGCACTTGAGGGGTTATGACAGATCAAGCGCTCTACCTGCGCATTGCCGACGAGATCGCCGACGACATCCGGAGCGGGCGGCTGGCGGAAGGTCGGCCGGTGCCCTCTACCAGGCGAATCGTCCGGGACTGGGGTGTCGCGATGGCCACCGCAACCAAGGTGATCGGCGCCCTGCGCGCGGAGGGCCTGGTCGAGACGATCCCCGGCAGCGGGACCATCGTGCGGCGGCGGGATGAGCGGCCAGCCGGGACGGCCCCGCGAGTTACCGGCGAACGGTCCCGGCGCGCCGGGCTGACCCAGCGCGAGATCGTCGAGGCCGCCGTGCGGATCGCCGACGCCGAAGGGCTGCCGTTCGTCACGATGCGGCGAGTGGCCGTGTCCCTGGGCGTGTCAACGATGGCGCTCTACCGTCACGTCCCGAACAGGAGTGACCTGACGCTGCGGATGGCGGACCACGTGTTCGCCGGAGCCCAGGTGCCCGAGATCCCCATGGCGGCTTGGAGGCGACGCCTCGAGGCGGTCTCTCGTCTGTTCTGGACGGTCTTTGGCCGCCACCCGTGGGCCGCCGAGGTGTTCTCGCTGAGCCGCCCGCAGCTCATGCCCAACGTGTTGCCGATCGCCGAGTGGTCGCTCAGCACGCTGCGCGCGATGGGGTTCGACGCCCACGACATTGTGTGCGCGCATATCAACCTGTTCGGGCACGTGCGCAGCATGGCGCTGGTCCGTCTCGTGGAGTCACAGGCAGAGGAGGACACTGGAGTGTCAGCTGACGACTGGATGCGCCTCCAGGGCGGCGGCCTGCGGCGGTGGGCGTCGTCCGCCGATCACCCCGGACTTGGCTACATCGTGCGGGAGCAGTTCGACTTCGACCTGGATGTGGTCTTCGAGTACGGGTTGCAGCGCATGCTCGATGGCATCGACGCGCGCCGCCGCGCTCTCGGGCTGCCGGACTGACCGTGCCGAGGCGTGCTACGAGGTGGGCTCATCGGCAAGGCATGGTGACAGCGGCCCCCCTGGTATGGGCTCCTCGTGGGGTCAGAAGGACGAGACCTCCGAGCAGGCCTGACCCCCACCCTGAGGTCTCAGCAATCCCGGCTCCTGCTCTGAAGAGGTCGTCAGCCCAGTCGGGCACCAAGCCGAAGGGGCACCTGCGTTGACACCGGTGCCGCCGATACCGCAGTAGCCGTTCGGCACCTTGAAGAGATATTGCTGGTGGTAGACCTTCGCTTCAGGCAACAAATCGCAAGGCTCGCGCCCGCCCTGTCAGGACCCTCAACCAAAGGGGACACCGCTCTCCGTACTGGCGGGCGGGACAGCGCTCAGAGCCGCTCCGGCAGGAGCATGAACGCTCCGGTGTGCTGTGGGCGGACAACAGTGAAGTGGCGGCGATCGAGAGTGGCCACCTCTGTGATACCGAGTCGTTCAGCGACGGCGACGACGGAGGCATCCACCGCGCCGAGGGGAAGGCTGGCGTACGTCTCAACCAGAGTGCTCATTCGCTGAAGATCACGGTCCGCGAGCTCCACCAAGTAAGGCCAGACCCGAAAGACCGCAGGAACGCCGCCTCCGCCTTGCTCCCCTGCCGCCTCTCGACGAGGTGACACACCTCGGTGACCACGGTCGCGGGGACGAGCAGTGGCTCTGGATGGGTCTGCAGAAGGTGGGCACAGGCCTCGTGGTAGCGATCGCGGATGTTGAGGCAGCGATCAACGGACCCGAGTCAATGACGATCAGAAGGAGTGATTGTCCTCCGCACGCAGGATCTCCTCCGAGCGTTCCGCGAAATCAGGCTCCGCTTCGAGCAGGCCGATGAACGGCAAGCTACGCACCACAGGCGCTTCTTCGAGCTGATCCCGGATAAGCCGGAGCAGAGGAGCCACCTTCTCCTCCGGCAGCCGATCCACCAGGTGGTCGAGTTCCTCGCGCATCACGCTCATGCATCGAATGTAATCAGTCGGGCTGCTACGGACAGTCCCGTAGCATCTCTGCTTCACTTCCGCGAACCGCGCCGCTGCCGAGGCTGTCGGCCCAGGGCCTTCAGGCGGGAAGCCTGGTGTCTCCGGGCCGACGAGACCCACCCTCAGGCTTCGTCAGCCGTCAGGCCGACGGGGCAGCTCACACCGATGCCGCGGTAGCCGTTCGGCACCTTGAAGCGGCTAGCGTGGGCTGGAGCGGAAGTCAGCCCAGAGGTCGACCGCCTGCTGCAAGTCGAGGGCGGCCACGACCTCGCGAGACATACCGACGGTGAAGATCAAGCGATCCGCTAGCCAATCCGGCACCGGCTCCCTGGGAGGCGGTTGCTCCACGCGGATGTGATCGGCCAGCGCGCCCAGGCGTTCGATGATCTGCCCAAGCTGCACCACCTCGGGACGCCCCTCGCCGGCGGCACGAACCCTGGATGTGGCCTCGGCGTAGACCTCACCGTCGGCTCTTTCGCCCACAGCCCATACTTCGCAGATCTCGATCGACTTCTCGTCCGTGATGCGATAAACGACCCGCCAGGTGTTACGCCCGACCACAAGCTTGCGAAAGCCAGTCAGCTCCCCGCCCAGCGGATAGCCCGCCTCGGGATTGTCGAGCAGGAGAAGGATCTTCTTGAGTACCTTAGGCGCGGCGTCCGGACCGATCCGCCGCAGATCATCGACCGCCGGAGCCGTGAAGACGACGTCGGACACGGGCTACTCGTCGTCCGGCAGCGCGGCCAGCGACTCCCGCGTATGCCCGAAAGCAGAGAGCACGTCATCGAGCGAGACACGCTCTCCGGTGTCCGTTACCGAGCGTGCGAGCACGAGCGCCAAGTCCCGGAGATCGGCCGCGGCCTCCTCCAACTCTTCCAGGCGACGGATGCCGACGACCGCCGCCACCGGCTGATGCCGACGGGTCACCACCAGATCGGTCCCGCGTTCGGCGTCGGCGACCAGACGCGCCACCCCACGCTGGGCCGCTTCTGTGACACTCAACTCGGCAGCTTCATGCAGCACGGTCATACAACCACTGTACAGCAATCTATACAGAATAGACAGGAGACGCCCCGTCGTCCGGTTATGGCGATCATGACACCGGACCGCGTCATTTGACGCGGCTTGCGCATCTCCCGGATGTGCACAGGTCACGGTGAACGCTTCCACTGAACTATGGCGTGAACGCCGTGCCATTATCGCTTCTCGTGGACGAGGACCGATTCTGGGAACTAATTGAGCGTTCCGACAGAGAGACACACAGAAGGAAGGAGCGCCTGGCCTGGCTGAACACCCGGCTCTGCCAACTCTCCGCCGACGAAATCATTGATCTCCACATATGGTGGGAAATCTATTGGCTCATTAGCTTGGGTCGAGAAGCGTACGGACCAAGTCGCCGATTGCCCGCATCGCGTCATGGAACTGCCGCAGGTCGTACACCTCCTCGACCTGAAGCGACACGGGCCTGCCGAACGACGTCGCGGCTTCCCGTGGTCCGACGAGGAGCACCCGGCCTTCGAACTCCTTGGCTATATAGCGGATGACGCCTATGAGCAGGTCACCGGCAAGGCTGCCGACGATCTCTATGCCGCCGCCGAAGCCAGAGGATTCCAACGTGAATTTCCGCTTCTGGCGGCCGAATTCGGCGAGGCAGACTGGGATATCGCCGATGATGCCGAGGTCGCCCGTAGGCTTCCCAGGCTGGCCCGCTACCTGACCAGCCCTAACTGAGCTCATGGGTTTCCGCAACCACTGATTGAAGACGTGCTCCCTGAAGCACCGGCGCGGGCGATGCGGGCGCGGTCAGCGCTGCTTTACTCTCCGCGCGCACCGATACCGCAGAACCTTCGAGCGCTGCGCGTCAGCTTGATCATGCGTCCGTGTCTTTCGGATAGCGAGGCGAAGCCTAGATCACCCACACAGTGCGCGTCCCGTCGTCGACGACGTACCGGACGCGGCCTCCGCTTGTGACCTCAGGCATCGCGATAGCCAAGGTCCTGGGAGTATCCGCCCTCCTACCTCATCTCCGAGCTCCAGATGGAAAGCGAGTTCGGCGTCGCCCGCGTGACCATACGCACGATGACCGCCAAGCTCCGTGAGGACGGCCTCGTCGTCACCACCCCGGGCATGGGTGGGCCCGCCGCCCGCCCCTCCGCCGGGAGTAGACAAGCATCCGCTCCCGGCGGAGTGGCCCCGCTCACCCCAGCCGGGGCGCCGTCCACCGGACGAGGAACGACTCCGCCCCGGCGACCCGTACGCGTTGCAGGTGCACGGGCGTGAGGCCCTGACTGATGCCGAGCGGCAGCTCGCCGACGCCGGGAAGCAGGACCACGGCGGTCCCGCCGGGCGCGAGCACCCGGCGCAGCTCCGCCCACCAGCGTCCGGCGGACGCCGCCAGCAGACCGCCCGGGGCGACCTGCCCGCCCCAGGGCGGGTTGGCCAGCACGCGGTCGGCGACGCCGTCCGGCACCGGCAGACGGCCGGCGTCGGCCAAGGTGACGGCGACGGGCAGCCCCGCGGCGTTCTCCCGCGCGGCCGCCACCGCCTGCCAGGCCAGGTCGAACCCGTGGGCGCGGATGCCCGGCCGCTGCCGCACAGCTTCGATCAGCAGCGTCCCAGCGCCGCAGCAGGGATCTAGGACCGTGTCGCCGGGTTCAA
This sequence comes from Microbispora bryophytorum, assembly GCF_006874465.1. Taxonomy (GTDB): domain Bacteria; phylum Actinomycetota; class Actinomycetes; order Streptosporangiales; family Streptosporangiaceae; genus Microbispora; species Microbispora bryophytorum. The sequence goes on from NZ_VIRL01000001.1 coordinate 241,401, forward strand.
TGCCTGCCATGGCCACCATGGCGGCGGCGACCGGGGGGTGCATGGTCCCCGGGACGGACCGCCGCTTGTACGCCCGCCGATGCAGGGGGCGCTCGGCGATCCGCAGCAGCAGCGTGGCCCGCTCACCGTCGAGGGTGACACGCCAGCCGCTGTGACCCGGGGGCGGCGCGCCGCCGCGCCGTGAGTGGTAAGCGACCCCCAGGCGGGCAGCCAGGGCGTGCCCGACCGCGTCCTCCACGTCGTACCTCGTGAAGTTGCGCCTGCCGAGGAACGACGCTGACACCTCAACGCCGGTGATCGCGCCCAGGCCGCCGTAGTGGCGGCGCAGCCGTGCCAGGACGGCAAGGTCGGCGGCCCCCGCGAGGCCCGCGAGCGCGGCGGCTCCCTTCCGCGACACGCCGACGTCGGAACCCTGCGCGGCCAGCAGGAACACGTCGTCCGCCGTGCGCAGGTCCCCTATGAGGCCGGGCGGCGCGGGCGACCGCGCCACCCGGAAGCGCACCTCGCGATGCCCGATGTGAGTGATGACGCCGAGCCCGCGCCGCAGTACCTCTGCGGCGACCGTCGGCTCAAGCCCGTGAACGCACCGCGCCACCAGGCTCGCCGCCGTCATGGGACGGAGAGAGCGCTGGGACGCGGAGCGGTGAGAGCGACAGCGCGTACGCGCATCGTGACCGTTCTTCTTCCGCGTCGGCCCGGGACGGCACACCGCCGTCCCGCCTCGTCGGCGACGGGCAGGTCCTCGCTTCGCCGGCGGCGGCTAGCGGAGGTGGAAGAAGAACGTGAACGTCACGGCCGCAATCCTAGGGGCCGCGGAAGCGTGCGATCAACGTCCCCTCCCGGCTAGCGCGTTCACCGCGGTGCACGCTTCGGCGCGCGACCTGTCGCCCAGTTCCCGGAAACGGGCCAGCGCGGGGACATCCCCGGCACGGGTCATCTCGGCCTGCACGACGTGCAGGTTCTCCTCGGCCACCCCGAGATCCTGGAATTAGGTCCGCAGGTAGGGCGTCTGGAACTCGAAGCCCTCCCGTGGGGTGCCGGGGCCGTAGGCGCCTCCCCGGGCGGTGACCACGGTCACCGCCGTGTCGCGCAGACGGCTGCTCCCGGTGTCGAGGTCGACTTGCACGCCGCACTCCGGCCCGCCGTCCCCGCACGACACGCCGACGACGAACTTCGCGTGATCGAAGTGACGCCCCACGACTATCGGCGAATGTCTGAGCTGCTTTCGGCCTACGCCTCGCTCCGCCTACAGGCTGTGGACGCCTGCGTGATAGCCCTGCCGAGCGCTTCGACCTTCACGAAGTCGCCACACTGGATCAGCGGGACTATCTCGTCGTTGCCCCTCGTCATCTTCCCAAGGGGCAACGACTCATGATCCTGCCCGGCGACTGATCAGCTCTCGCCGGTGGTCAGACCGACGGGGCAGGAGACGCCGGTGCCGCCGATACCGCAGTAGCCGTTCGGCACCTTGAAGAGGTACTGCTGGTGGTAATCCTCCGCAAAGTAGAACTGGCCGGCCGGAGCGATCTCGGTCGTTATCTCGCCGAACCCGGCCTTGGTGAGCACCTCCTGGTACGCGTCCCTGGAGGCTGCGGCCGCCTTGGCCTGCTCGGGGCCGTAGGTGTAGACGGCCGACCGGTACTGCGTGCCGACGTCGTTGCCCTGGCGCATGCCCTGGGTCGGGTCGTGGGCCTCCCAGAACACCTTGAGCAACTCCTCGTACGACACCTCGGCCGGGTCGAAGACCACCCGGACGACCTCGGCGTGCCCGGTCAGACCGGAGCACACCTCCTCGTATGTCGGATTCGGCGTATAGCCGCCCGCGTAGCCCACGGCGGTCGAGACCACCCCGGGGGTCTGCCAGAACTTGCGCTCGGCGCCCCAGAAGCAGCCCAGCCCGAACTCGGCGATCTCCACGCCCTCGGGGTACGGCGGAGCCAGCGGCGCGCCGAGAATTTGGTGGCGGGTGGCCACCGGCATGACCTCGGCCCGGCCCGGCAGCGCCTTCGCGGAGTCCACCATCGTCGTCTTGTCTGTGCCGAACAGCCAGCCCATCACGTACCCTTCCTTCCGATCTGCCATGCACAACCAGACAGCGGGCGGCCTTGTTCCTGACATAAGCGCCTCTAAAACCCGGGCATAGTGACCCTTATTTGTGCTGAATCTAGGTAAGCAGCAAAGATGGGCGTCATGCCTGATACGCGCCGCGGTGTCCTGTATGGCGTCGCCGCCTACACGATGTGGGGCCTGTTCCCTCTCTACTGGCCTCTGCTCAAGCCGTCCGGCGCCGTCGAGATCCTCGCCCATCGGATGGTCTGGTCGCTGGTCGTGGTGATCGCGGTCCTCGCCGTACGGCGCCACTGGTCGTGGATCCGCACGATAACGGGCCGGCAGTTCCTCCTCCTCGCCCTCGCGGCCGTCGCGGTATCGGTCAACTGGGGCGTCTACATCTACGCTGTCAACGCCGGCCACGTTGTGGAAGGCGCCCTCGGCTACTTCATCAATCCCCTGGTCAGCGTGCTGTTCGGAGTGCTGATCTTCCGTGAGCGGCTGCGCCGATGGCAGTGGATCGCCGTCGCGCTGGGCGCGCTCGCGGTCCTCATCCTGGCGCTCGACTACGGGCGCCTCCCCTGGATCGCCCTCGTGCTCGCCTTCAGCTTCGGCACGTACGGACTGATCAAGAAGGCGGCGGGGGTGGGCAGTGCGGAGAGCCTGACCATCGAGACGCTCGTGCTGCTGGTGCCGGCCCTGGGCTATCTGCTCGTCCTGCAGGCGAACGGCACCGGGACCTTCGGCAACCACGGTCTCGGCCACGCGCTGCTGCTCGTGGCGGCCGGCCTGATCACCGCGGTGCCGCTGATGCTCTTCACGGCCTCCACGCTGCGGGTGCCGCTCACGGTCATCGGCCTGCTCCAGTACATCGCCCCCGTGCTGCAGTTCCTGTGCGGTGTGCTGATCGTGCACGAGACGATGCCGGCCAGCCGGTGGGCCGGGTTCGTGGTCGTCTGGCTCGCGCTGAGCGCCTTCACCTGGGACAGCATCCGCTCCGCCCACACGTCCCGGCAGGAACGCACGGCGGCGCTCGAGACCGTCTGATACGCCTCCCGGCGTACGAGGTCCGCCTCCGACGGTACGACGACGGGGCCGGCCGGAACGGCGAGGATCGGTGGCATGAGCAAGGAATTCCGTTTCGGGATCGTCGCCGGTCTGGCCCCCGACGCCGCCGCGTGGACGCAGACGGCCCGCCATGCCGAGGACCTCGGCTACTCGACCCTGCTCGTCCCCGACACCCTGGGGACGCTGCCGCCGCTGCTCGCGATGACCGCCGCGGCCACCGTCACGACGACGCTTCGCGTGGGCACGTTCGTGCTGGCCGCGCCCTACCGCAACCCCCGGCTGCTCGCGCACGAGCTCGCCGGGCTCGACTTCCTGTCCGGCGGACGGCTGGAGGTCGGCGTGGGGGCCGGACGTCCCGCCGCCGGGGAGGATGCCCTGGCGCTCGGCATGCCGTACGGCACGGCGGGCGAACGCGTCGCGCTGGTCCGTTCGGTGATCGGCGAAGTGCGGGCGGCCTTCGCCGGGAGCCGGACCACGGTGCAACGCCAGGGGCCGCCCATCCTCGTGGCGGGGGCCGGTCCGCGCATGCTGGCGCTGGCCGCGCAGGAGGCGGACATCGTCGCGCTCGCCGTACAGGCCGACACGCCGGAGGAGGGCCTGCGCGGGCCTGTCGGCACGCTGCGGGAGCTTGCCGGGGCGAGGTTCGACGACATCGAGCTGAGCATGAACCTCTTCCAGATCGGCGACGAGCCGCCCCCGTGGCTGCCGGAGGGGTTCAGGACCATTTCGGCGGACGCCGCCGCCATCTTGCGCGGCTCACCTCGCGAGATGGCCGACACGCTGCTGCGCCGCCGCGACGAGCTGGGCCTGTCCTACATCACCGTCAACGGCGCTTTCGCCGACGCCCTCGCTCCCGTCGTCGAACTCCTCGCGGGCCGCTGACGTCAGCGGGTGGCCGACAGGCGTGACCGCGTGCGGGCAGGCGTCGACGCGGGCAGCGTGGTGAGGAGGTCGGCGAGCGAGACCCCCGCGAGGCTGCTGCGCCACGCGCGGTGCGCCTCGGCCATCTTCTCGGCGATGATGCAGATGCTCCGGCAGTCCTCGGGAGGCAGGGCCCCTCGTCCCTGCTGGCGGATCTCACGGCACTCGTACGGCGAGGAGGCGCCGTCGACCGCCTCGACGATCTGCAGCAACGTGATGTCGGGAGCCGCCCGTGCGAGCCGGAATCCGCCCCGCGGACCCGTCATCGCGGCGAGCACACCGGCTCTGACGAGCGCCTGCAACTGCTTGGCCAGGTAGGGCGCCGGAACGTCGAAATACTCCGCGAGCTGCGCCGCCGACGCGGTCGCTCCCGGCTCCAGCTGCGCCAGCGTGGCGGCGCAGTGCAACACCCACTCGGTGCTCGCAGGCAGCTTCATGCCCTCCAGTGTATTGGAGAGATTGCAGATCTATTTTGTCCGAGATAGCATCCGAGGCGTCTAGCGAAGGAGAAGACCATGCGCATCGCAGTCGCCGGCGCCACCGGAAACATCGGAAAGCTCACCGTCGCCGCCCTCGAACGGGACGGGCACGACATCGTCCCCGTCAGCCGCTCTCTCGGTGTGGACCTGATGACGGGCGAGGGTCTCGACAAGGCCCTGGACGGCGTCGAGGCGGTCGTGGACGCGATCAGCTCGAACGCGACCGACCGGGACGAGTCGGTGGCCTACTTCGGCACGACCACCAGGAACCTGCTGGCCGCCGAGGAGCGGGCGGGCGTCCGCCACCACGTGCTGCTCTCGATCATCGGAATCCACCAGGTGGAGGGCAACGCCCACTACGCCGGCAAGCGGGAGCAGGAGCGCCTGGTGCCCGCCGGTCCGGTGCCGTGGACGATCGTCCCGGTCGCGCAGTTCCACGACTTCGCCGCGATGGTGGCGGGGTGGGTCGAGCAGGACGGCGTCGCCACGATCGCGCCGCTGCTGGTGCAGCCGATCGCGCCCGCGGACGTGGCCGACGTCCTCGCGGAGATCGCGGTGGGCGAGCCGCGGGGCCGCTACACCGACGTGGCCGGTCCCGAGCCACAGGACCTCGTTGACATGGCCCGGCGCACCTTCGCGGCGCGCGGCCGGGCTGTCAAGCTCGTGCCGACCTGGTCGGGAATCTTCGACACGACGATGGCCGGCGACGTGCTGCTGCCCAGGGAAGGCGCCCGCATCGCGCCGACCACCTTCGACGAGTGGCTCGCAGACCAGAAGTAGACACCGGCAGCGCGAGCGGCGCCACCTTTCGGACCTCGTGCCCGGCCGCCGGCCACTCAGGGCGGTGACGGGTCACGGAGGCCTCAGGTCGGCGCCGCCTCGGCCCTGGCGTACGCGGCCTCGGTGATGCGGTTAAAAACCTGCTCCACAGAGGGTTTCGGGGACGGGCGTGCCGACGCGCCCGAAGCCGGCTTGGGCGAAGCCGCTGTGGCGATGGCGTCGCACAGGGCTTGCGCCGGGCCCTCTCCCTCGCCCTCACCACACGCGAGGGCCTGGTCCTTGTCCACCACGACGGAGTCCACAGGCGCCGAATCCGCCAGGGTCGGGACGGCGGCGGGCGTGCCCGCACGTGTGCCGCAGGCCGCCACCGCCAGGAGGCACAGGGCCGCGAGCCGGGGGATCCTCACCCGGCCAATGATCCCCTACAGGATGGTCAGCCCGTGCGCTCGACGACGTAGTCGCACAGGGCGACGAGGGCCGTACGGGCCGGGATCTCGGGCAGGCCGGCGAGGGCCTCCTTGGCCCGGTCGATCCAGCGGGTGAGCTCCTCACGGGCCTGTTCCATGGCCCGGTTGGCCCGCAGCAGCGTCAGCGCCTCATCGACGTCCTCCTCGGCCACGGGCCCCGACAGCAGGGTGCGCAGCCGGGCGTCGCCGGGGTCGTCGGAGGCCAGGGCGTGCAGCACCGGGAGCGTGCGGACCCCCTCGCGCAGGTCGGTGCCGGGGGTCTTGCCCGAGTCGGCCGTGGGCGCGGCCACGTCGATGAGGTCGTCGCCGAGCTGCCAGGCCACGCCGATCGCCTCGCAGGCGTCGGTCAGGCGCTCGACCACATCGGCGGAGGCGCCGGCGAGCATGGCCCCGAAGCGGCCCGAGGTGGCGATGAGGGAGCCGGTCTTGTCGGCCAGCACGCTGATGTAGTGGGCGATCGCGTCGCGGCCCTCGGCGGGCCCGATCGTCTCGCGGATCTGACCGCGCACCAGGCGGGAGAACGTGCGCGCCTGGATCCGGATGAGCTCGCTGCCGAGGTCGGCCAGGATCTCCGACGCCTGGGCGAACAGGTAGTCGCCGGTGAGGATGGCCACGGTGTTGTCCCACCGGGCGTTCGCGGACGGGGAGCCCCGGCGCACCGGAGCCTCGTCCATCACGTCGTCGTGGTAGAGCGTGGCCAGGTGGGTCAGCTCGATGACGACGGCCCCGGGCACGATGCCCGGGGCGTCCGGGTTGCCGAACTGGGCGGCCAGCAGCACGAGCATGGCCCGGAACCGCTTGCCACCCGCCTCGATGAGGTGCCTGGACGTCTGGGTGACGAAGGCGTCCTCACTCTCGACCGACGAGCGCAGCAGCTTCTCCACCGCCGCGAGCCCGCCTGCGAGGTCGTCGGCCAGCCGCTCGTCGACGAGAGGAATGTCCACAACGGGCGGCGCGGCCATACGGAGATCTCCTATCGGACGAACAGGGATTGTGCAGCCGTGTGCGCGAGGTCCAGCACAGGCTGGGGGTACACCCCGAGAACTACGGTAGCCAATGCCGCGATACCGACCACAGCCGCGGTCCCCCGCGAGGGCAGCACGACGGACGGGCCGTCGGCGGCCGGGTCGCTGAAGAACATCAGCACGATCACCCGGACGTAGAAGAACGCGGCGATCGCCGAGGCCACCACACCGATGATGACCAGCGGCATGGCGCCGTTGGCGACGGCCGCCTGGAAGATGGCGTACTTCCCGAAGAACCCGCTGGTCAGCGGGATGCCGGCGAAGGCCAGCAGGAAGAAGGCGAACGTCCCGGCCAGCAGCGGCGAGCGCTTGCCCAGCCCGGCCCAGCGGGACAGGTGCCACGCCTCACCGCCCGGGTCGCGCACCATCGTGACGATGGCGAACGCGCCGACCGTGGTGAAGCCGTACGCCACCAGGTAGAACAGCAGACCGGACAGGGCCGAGGTGTTCTCCGCCTGGGTTTGGCCGGTGGCGATGACGCCGATGAGCAGGAAGCCGCCGTGCGCGATGGACGAGTAGGCCAGCATCCGCTTGATGTCGGTCTGCGTGATCGCGAGGATCGCGCCGACCACCATCGTGAGAATCGCCACACCGTAGAGCACCGGGCGCCAGTCCCAGTCGAGACCGCCGAGGCCCACCCAGAACACCCGCAGCAGCGCGCCGAAGGCGGCGACCAGCGTGCCGGAGGCCATCAGCGCGGTGATGGGCGTGGGCGCGCCCTGGTAGACGTCCGGCTTCCACGCCTGGAACGGCGCGGCACCGATCTTGAACAGCAGGCCGACGCCGAGCATGGCCGCGCCGATGTAGAGCAGCGTGTCCTGGCCGCCGACCGCCCCCAGCGCCTGGTTGATCTTCGCGAGGTCGACCGACCCCGCGAAGCCGTACAGCAGGGCCGTGCCGTACAGGAAGAAGGCCGAGGAGAACGCGCCGAGCAGGAAGTACTTGACCGCGGCCTCCTGCGACAGCAGGCGGCGGCGCCGGGCCAGGCCGCACAGCAGGTAGAGCGGCAGCGACATGACCTCGAGGGCGACGAACGCCACGAGCAGGTCGTTGGCCGCGGGGAACAGCAGCATGCCGCCGACCGCGAACAGCACCAGCGGATAGACCTCGGTGTGCGCGGCCCGCTCGACGAGCGACTGCTCCTCCTCGGCCGAGCCGGGCACGGCCGCCGCGGAGCCGACGAAGTGCTCCTCGTCCTTGATGAGCAGCACGCTCACGAAGGCGAGGATGAGGATCGTGCCCCAGATGAACAGGGCCGGGCCGTCCACGGCCACCGCGCCCATCGCGGCGGGCTTGGTGGGCACACCCTTGACCGCCTGCCACACGGCCAGCGCGAACGCGCCGGCCAGCGACAGCAACGTGAGCGGCAGGTGGATCGCCGAGCGCAGGTAGCGCGGGGCGAATGCCTCCACCAGCACGCCGACGATCGCCGCGCCGAAGACGACGAGTACCGGCGCCAGCAGGGCGTACTCGATACTCGGCGCCTGAATGGTGCCGTTCACTACTGGCCCTCCTGAGCAACGGGTACGGCCGGCTTCGGGTCCGTGACGGAGACGCTCGACAGCGTGTCCTTCACGGCGGGATTGATCACGTCGAGCAGCGGCTTGGGATAGAAGCCGAACACCAGCAGCAGCGCGACGAGCGGCGCCACCACCCACTTCTCCCTGGCGTTGAGGTCGGGCAGCGACTTGACCGACTCGGCCGTCGGGCCGTTCATCGTCCGCTGGTACATCCACAGGATGTAGATCGCGGCGAGGATGACGCCGACCGTCGCGATCACGGCCGGGACGACGTAGCGCTGGTAGGTGCCGGTCAGCACCATGAACTCGCTGACGAACGTGCTGAGACCGGGCAGCGAGAGGCTGGACAGACCCGCCACCAGGAACGTCCCGGCGAGGATCGGCGCCACCTTCTGCACACCGCCGTAGTCGGCGATGAAGTGCGAGCCCCTGCGGTAGACGAGGAAGCCCACGATCAGGAACAGCGCGCCGGTCGAGAAGCCGTGGTTGACCATGTAGAGCGTGGCGCCCGAGCCCGCGCTGGTGGTCATCGCGAACACACCCAACGCGATGAAGCCGAAGTGCGACACCGAGGTGTACGCGATGAGCCGCTTCATGTCGGTCTGCCCGATGGCCACGATCGCGCCGTACACGATGCCGATCACCGACAGCACGATGACCAACGGCGTGAAGAACTTCGCGGCGTCGGGGAAGAGCTCAAGGCAGAAGCGCAGCATGCCGTACGTGCCGACCTTGTCCAGCACGCCGACGAGCAGGACGGCCGCGCCGGCCGGGGCCTGGGCGGCGGCGTCGGGCAGCCAGGTGTGGAACGGCCACAGCGGCGCCTTGATCGCGAAGGCGATGAAGAAGCCGAGGAACAGCCACTTCTGCGTCGTCACGTCCTGGATGGTCCCGACCAGGTCGGAGAACATGAACGTGCCCTTGCCGGCGATCGAGTAGAGCGCGATCACCGCCACCAGCATCAGGAGCCCGCCGAACAGCGAGTACAGCAGGAACTTCACGGCCGCGTACGACCGCTGCGCCCCGCCGTACGACCCGATCATGAAGTACATCGGGATCAGCATGGCTTCGAAGAAGACGTAGAAGAGGAAGACGTCGGTCGCCGCGAAGACGCCGATCATCATGGCCTCGAGCACCAGCAGCAGTGAGAAGTACGTCCGGACCGAGCGCTTGCCGGCCTCGGCGTCGTGCCAGGAGGCGAGCACCACGATCGGCACGAGGATCACCGACAGCAGGATCAGCACCAGGGCGATGCCGTCCACGGCGACGCCGTAGTGCACGCCGAACGCGGGGATCCAGTCGTGCGTCTCGGCGAACTGGAACTTGTCGCCGTTCGGGCTGAACTGGACCGCCATGGCGACGGTCAGCGCCAGCACGATCAGCGACACCACGAGGGTGAACTGCTTGGCGAGCTTGTCGTTGCGGACAAGGGTCACGCCCAGCGCGCCGAGTACGGACACGCCCATCAGGGTTGAAAGCCAGGGCATCACAGGTTCCCTACGACGAGCCAGGCACCGGCCAGGATGGCGGCGCCCAGGAATATCGACAGCGCGTACGAGCGGACGAACCCGGTCTGGACCCTGCGCAGTCGCCCGGACGTGCCGCCGATGCCGGCGGCCAGGCCGTTCACGAGGCCGTCCACGCCGCGGTTGTCGAAGAACACGGCCAGGCGGGTCAGCCACTGGCCGGGGCGCATGAACAGCGCCTCGTTCAGGGCGTCGCCGTACAGGTCACGACGGGCGAAGGCGGTGAGGAAGGAGCCGCGCGGGGCGACCGCGGGCACCTCGGCCCTGCCGTACTTGGCCCAGGCGAGGGCCGCGCCGATCGCGACGAGCGCGAGCGTGACCAGACCGGTGAGGCTGAACGGGTGGAACGACGGCATCTCCTCCGGCGCGCCGACGGCCGGCGACAGGAAGGTCATGAACCGGTTGCCCAGCACCAGGAAGCCGCCCAGGCCGATCGCGCCGACCGACAGGATGATCAGCGGCCAGGTCATGACGGCGGGCGACTCGTGCGGGTGGGCCGTGGGCTCCCAGCGCTTGGCGCCGAAGAACGTCATGAACACCAGGCGCGACATGTAGAAGCCGGTGATGCCCGCGCCGAGCACGGCCAGCCAGCCGAGGACGGCGTTGTGCTCCATCACGGTCTCGATGATGCCGTCCTTGGTGAAGTAGCCGGACAGCAGCGGGAACCCGATGATCGCCAGGTAGCCGACGAGGAACGTCACGAACGTGACCGGCATGACCTTGCGCAGCGCGCCGTACTTGCGCATATCGACCTCGTCGTTCATGGCGTGCATGACCGAGCCCGCGCCGAGGAACATGTCGGCCTTGAAGAAGCCGTGCGTGATCAGGTGGGCGATCGCGAAGGCGTAGCCCGCCGGGCCGATGCCCGCGGCGAGCACCATGTAGCCGATCTGCGACATCGTCGAACCGGCCAGGGCCTTCTTGATGTCGTCCTTGGCGGTACCGATGATCGCACCGGCGAGCAGCGTCGCGACGCCGACGATCGTCACCACGAGCTGCGCGGTCCCGGCGCCCTGGAAGATCGGGCCGGACCGGACGATCAGGTAGACGCCGGCGGTGACCATGGTCGCGGCGTGGATGAGGGCCGAGACCGGGGTCGGGCCCTCCATCGCGTCGAGAAGCCAGGACTGCAGCGGGAGCTGCGCCGACTTGCCGCAGGCGCCGACCAGCAGCAGCAGGCCGATCGCGGTGAGCGTGCCCGAGGACGCCTTGTCGGCGTTCGCGAGGACGTCGTTGAAGGCCAGCGTGTGGAACGTCGCGAAGATCGTGAAGATGCCGATCAGCAGGCCGAAGTCGCCGACGCGGTTGACGATGAACGCCTTCTTGGCCGCGGTCGCCGCCGAGGGCTTGTGCTGCCAGAACCCGATCAGCAGGTACGACGCGAGGCCGACGCCCTCCCAGCCGACGAACAGGGCCACGTAGTTGTCGGCCAGCACCAGCAGGAGCATCGCCGCGACGAACAGGTTGAGGTAGGCGAAGAACCGCCGCCTGTTCGGGTCGTGCGCCATGTAGCCGATCGAGTAGATGTGGATCAGCGAGCCCACAAAGGTGATCAGCAGGCAGAACGAGATCGACAGCGGGTCGACCAGCAGGCCCACCTTCGCGAGGCCCGGGATGAAGTCGTACAGCTCGATCCCGCGGCGGCGCTCACCGGGAGCGAAGCCGAGCAGCTGCGCGAACGACAGCGCCGCCACCACGAAGGACGCGACGGCCATGAGCACGCCCAGCAGGTGGCCGAACTTGTCGGTCCTCCGGCCGCCAAGCAGGAGGACCGCCGCTCCCACCAGGGGCAGAGCGATCATGAGCCAGGCTGCTCCGATCGCTCCGCCGGAGTGCTGGATGATCTCAGCGGGTTCCACGGCCACCTCTTAGTACTTCAGCAGGCTGACGTCGTCGACCGACGCGGACCTGCGGGTTCGGAAGATCGTCACGATGATGGCCAGGCCGATGACCACCTCGGCGGCGGCCACGATCATCACGAAGAACGCGATGAGCTGGCCGTCGAGGTTGCCGTTCTGCCGGGCGAAGGTGACGAACGCCAGGTTGCAGGCGTTGAGCATGAGCTCGACGCACATGAACACCACGATGGCGTTGCGCCGTACGAGCACGCCGACGCCGCCGATGGCGAACAGCAGCGCGGAGAGCACCAGGTAGTGCGTGGTCACTTGCCGTCCTCCTCGCTCAGGGACTCCATCGGAGACTCACCGCGCGGGCGGACGACCCGGCCCGCCACGACACTGTCGCCGTCGTCGGGCATCGGCTCGGTGTCGGGGCCGCCGTCCCTGACCTCCTCGGTCACGGTGGGCGTGCTGTGCCCGGCCGCGCGCAGCGCGGCCTCCTCCTGCTCCAGCACCTGGGCGACCTCGGGAGACAGGGTGCCCCGGGACTCCTCGTACCGGGCGATGTACCGGTTGACCGACAGCGGCGAGACCGACCCGTCGGGCAGCAGCGCCGGCATGTCGATGGCGTTGTGCCGGGCGTAGGTGCCGGGGCCGGGCAGCGGCGCCGGGTTCTTGCCCGTCCTGCCGAAGGTGACGAAGCGCTGCCGGGACAGGTCCTTCTGGGTCGGCTTGGCCTCGGCGCGCTCCCGGTGCGCGAGCACCATCGCGCCGAGCGCTGCGGTGATCAGCAGCGCCGAGGTGACCTCGAAGGCGAACACGTGGCGCGTGAAGATCAGCTCGGCCAGGGAGGGCACGTTGCCCGACCGCGTGGCGGCGGCCAGCCCCTTGGGCGAGCCGACGACCGCGTTGCCGATGCCGAGGGCGAGCAGGACGGCGAAGCCGAGCCCGCCCAGGATCGCCCAGAACCGCTGTCCCCTAATCGTCTCCACGAGGGAGTCGGACGAGTCCACGCCCACGAGCATGAGCACGAACAGGAACAGCATCATGACCGCGCCGGTGTAGACGATGATCTGCACCGCGGCCAGGAACGGAGCGTCCTGGACCGCGTACAGCACCGCCAGCGAGAGCATGACCACGCCGAGCATGAGGGCCGAGTAGACGGCCCTGCGGCTGAAGACGAGTCCGAGCGCGGCGATCACCGAAACGACCGCGAGCACCCAGAACGTGATGGACTCACCCATTGCTTCGACCCAACCGGTAGTAGTCCTCTTCGGTCTCGCCGAGGCGCATCGGGTGAGGCGGCTGCTCCATGCCCGGTCCGAGCGGTGCGAGGAGCATCTCCTTGGTGTAGATCAACGACTCGCGGCTGGAGTCGGCGAGCTCGTACTCGTTGGTCATCGTGAGCGCCCGGGTCGGGCACGCCTCGATGCACAACCCGCAGAGGATGCAGCGCAGGTAGTTGATCTGGTAAACGCGGCCGTACCGTTCACCGGGCGAGAAACGCTCCTCGTCGGTGTTGTCGCCGCCCTCCACGTAGATGGCGTCGGCCGGGCAGGCCCAGGCGCACAGCTCACAGCCGACGCACTTCTCCAGCCCGTCGGGCCACCGGTTCAGCTGGTGCCTCCCGTGGAAACGCGGCGCGGTGGGCCGCTTCTCCTCCGGATAGTTGACGGTCACCGGCTTTTTGAACATGTGGTGGAAGGTGACGCCGAATCCCTTGATCGGGTTCAGCCAATCAGTTGCTCCCACTGGTCACCTCCTTGGCGGCGTCGGAATTGAGACGCGCGGCGGGCACGACTCCGTGGTAGTGCGGAGCGTCGAGCGGCGGAACCGGGAAGCCGCCCGCGGCGGGCTCCTCGCGCAGTTGCTCGAACTCCTCCTCGATCGCGGCCGCCTTGGCCTCCCTGCGACGCTGGTTGACGGTGTCGAACCGCAGCCAGATCGCGAAGGCGCCGATGATGACGACCGCGCCGATGCTCAGGATGATCGCCCGGTCGGCCTCGGGCATGCGCAGCGCCTTGAACGTGGCGGCCAGCAGGATCCAGGCCAGGTTGACCGGGATCAGCACCTTCCACCCGAAGGCCATCAGCTGGTCGTACCGGACACGCGGCAGCGAGGCGCGGACCCAGACGAAGAAGCCGAACGCGATGACCAGCTTGAGGAAGAACCACAGCATCGGCCACCAGCCGGAGTTCGCGCCGTCCCACAGCGACAGTGGCCACGGGGCGCGCCAGCCGCCGAAGAACAACGTGATCGCCATGGCCGAGACCGTGAAGACGTTCACGTACTCGGCGAGCATGAACATCGCGAACTTCAGCGAGGAGGAGTACTCGGTGTGGAAGCCGCCGACCAGCTCGCCCTCGCCCTCGGGGAGGTCGAAGGGCACGCGGTTCGTCTCGCCCAGCATCGTGATCGCGTAGATCAGGAAGGACGGGATCAGCGAGACCACATACCAGGACGGCGCCGGGATGGACAGCCCCAGGATGTCCCAGGTGCCGCCGCTCGCCTGCTTCGCCACGATCTCCGAGGTGGACAGTGTGCCCGCCTGGAGGAACACCGCGACGAACGACAGGCCCATCGCGATCTCGTACGACACCACCTGGGCGGCCGAGCGCAGACCGCCCAGCACGGCGTACGGCGAGCGGGAGCCCCACCCGGCGAGCACGACGCCGTAGACGCCGATCGACGCGGTGGCCAGGACCAGCAGAACCGCGACCGGCAGGTCGGTGAGCTGCAGCGGCGTCTTGTGGCCGAACATCCACACCATCGGGCCGAACGGCACGACGGAGAAGGCCAGGAAGGCCGGGACGGCGATGATGACCGGGGCCAGGAAGTAGATCACCTTGTCCACGGTGCGGGGCATGATGTCTTCCTTGAGCCCCATTTTCAGGCCGTCGGCCACCGACTGCAGCAGGCCGAACTTGCCCGCCCTGTTGGGGCCGTAGCGGTGCTGCATGCGCGAGATGAGCTTGCGCTCGGTCCACACGCCCATCAGCACGCCCAGCATCAGGAACACGAAGATCGCGACGGCCTTGATGATGCTGATCCACAATGGATCATGGCCGAAGTCGTCCAGCGTGGGTACGTTGTTCACGACACGCTCCCGATCGTTACGATGTCGCCGCCCACCGCGCGCAGGTCGCGGGTGACCGACAGGCCGGCGGAGTTGGACGGCAGCCACACGACCCGGTCGGGCAGGTCCGCGATCCGCACCGGGACGATCAGGTCGTCGCCGATGGCGATCTTCCCGCCGTCCACCGCGCCGATCTCCGCGGCGGTGGCCTCCGACAGCAGCGCCGCCACCGTGCGGGCGGTCCCCGCCAGGTAGGGCTCGCCGTCCTGCATCCGGCCGTCGTCGAGCAGCAGGTGCCAGGTCGCCAGCACGGCCTCGCCCGCCTGCGGCTCCCGCACCGGACGGCCGGTGACCGCGGGCGCGACCGGGCGGGCGCCCTTCCAGGCGCCTAGCGAGGCCATCTCACGCCGGGCGGCGGCGGGCTCGGGCAGGCCGAGGTGCACGTCCATCTGGTCGGCGATCGAGGCGATGGCGCGCAGGTCGCTCATCAGACCGGGCACGGCCGTGGCCACACCGAACGAGCGGCCCCTGCCCTCCCAGTCCACGAACGTCCCGGACTTCTCGGCCACCGCGGCGACCGGCAGGACCACGTCGGCCCGGTCGGTGACCGCGCTGGCGCGGATCTCCAGGCTCACGATGAACGGCGTGTTCTCCAGCGCCGCCAGGGCCCTCGCGGGGTCGGGCAGGTCGTAGGGGTCCACACCCGCCACGACCAGTGCGTCGACCTCGTCGTTCAGCGCGGCCTCGAGGATGCCCGCCGTGTCGCGGCCGGGCGCCTCGGGCAGCGAGGCGACGCCCCACACCCTGGCGACCTCCGCGCGGGCGGTCTCGTCGGCGGCCGGGCGGCCGATCGGCAGCAGCCCCGGCAGGGCGCCCGCCTCCAGCGCGCCGCGCTCACCGGCCCGGCGCGGCACCCAGGCGAACCTGGCGCCCGTGGCCTGCGTGAGCCGTACGAGCGCGGACAGGGCGCCGGGGACGGTGGCGAGCCGCTCACCGGCGAGGACGATCGTCCCCGCGGGCAGCAGGTCGCCGCCGATGAGGTCGCCGAGCGCCTCGGCCTCGGCGCCGGGCCGCGTGCGGATCAGCGTGCCCTTCATCTTGGCCAGGCCCGGCGTGGCGAACGGCGCGAGCGAGTAGACCTTCGTGCCCCGCTTGCGCGCCGCCTTGCGCAGGCGCAGGAAGACGATCGGCGACTCCTCCTCGGGCTCGAACCCGGCCAGGAGCACGGCCGGGGCCGTCTCCAGGTCGGCGTAGGAGACCTCGATGCCCTTGCCGGCCACGGCGTGGGCGAGGAACCGCGTCTCCTCCTCCGAGTGCGGGCGGGAGCGGAAGTCGATGTCGTTGGTGCCGAGGGCGATCCTGGCGAACTTGCTGTAGGCGTAGGCGTCCTCGACCGTGAGCCGCCCGCCGACCAGCACACCGGCCTTGCCGCGGGCCCGCAGCAGGCCCTCGGCGGCGACGGCCAGCGCGTCCGGCCAGGAGGTCGGGACGAGCTTGCCGCTCTCGTCACGGACCAGCGGCGACCGCAGGCGGTCGGGCGCGGTGGCGTACGTGAAGGCCCAGCGGCCCTTGTCGCAGTTCCACTCCTCGTTGACCTGCGGGTCGTCCCCGGCCAGGCGGCGGGTGACCTTGCCGCGGCGGTGGTCGGTGCGCAGCGAGCAGCCCGACGCGCAGTGCTCGCACGCGCTCGGCGTGGAGACCAGGTCGAACGGGCGGGAGCGGAACCGGTAGGCCGCGCCGGTCAGCGCGCCCACCGGGCAGATCTGGATGGTGTTGCCCGAGAAGTAGGACTGGAACGGCTCGCCGTCGGCGACGCCCACCTGCTCCTTGGCCCCGCGCTCGAAGAAGTCGATGAGCGGGTCACCGGCGATCTGCTCGGAGAAGCGGATGCAGCGCGCGCACTGGATGCAGCGCTCGCGGTCGAGCAGCACCTCGCTCGACAGCGGAACGGGCTTGTCGAACGTGCGCTTCTCCTCGACGAACCGGCTCTCACCCTGGCCGTTCGACATGGCCTGGTTCTGCAGGGGGCACTCGCCGCCCTTGTCGCAGACCGGGCAGTCGAGCGGGTGGTTCAGCAGCAGCATCTCCATCACGCCGCGCTGGGCCTTCTCGGCCACCGGCGAGGTGAGCTGCGTGTTGACCACCATGCCCTCGGCGACCTCGATCGCGCAGGACGGCTGCGGCTTGGGAAAGCCGCGGCCGTTGCCCGCGTCGGGGATGTCGACCAGGCACTGACGGCAGTTGGCCGCCGGCGAGAGCAGCGGGTGGTCGCAGAACCGGGGGATCTGGATCCCCAGCAGCTCCGCGGCCCGGATGATCAATGTCCCCTTGGGGACGCTGATCTGGAAGCCGTCGATGGTCAGGCTGACCATGTCCACGACCGGCTGCTCCGGCTGCGTCGTCTGAACTGTCACTTGGACCCCCACACCGTGGAAGCGGCGGGATCGAACGGGCAGCCGCCGATCTCGAAGTGCTTGAGGTATTCGTCGCGGAACTGCTTCACCGACGAGTGGATCGGGCTCGTCGCGCCGTCGCCGAGGGCGCAGAACGAGCGGCCGAGGATGTTGTCGGCGATGTCGGTGATCGTGGCCAGGTCCTCCTCGGAGCCCTGGCCCTTCTCCAGCCGCCTGAGCACCTGCTTGAGCCAGAAGGTGCCCTCACGGCAGGGGGTGCACTTGCCGCAGGACTCGTGCGCGTAGAACTCGGTCCACCGCATCACCGCGCGGACCACGCAGGTCGTCTCGTCGAAGATCTGCAGGGCGCGGGTGCCCAGCATCGAGCCCTTGGCCCCCACCGACTCGAAGTCGAGCGGCACGTCGAGGTGCTCGGCCGTGAAGATCGGCGTCGAGGAGCCCCCCGGCGTCCAGAACTTCAGCTCGTGGCCCTCGCGGATGCCGCCCGCCATGTCGAGCAGCTCGCGCAGCGTGATGCCCAGCGGGGCCTCGTACTGGCCCGGCCGGGTCACGTGGCCCGACAGGGAGAAGATGCCGAAGCCCTTGGACTTCTCGGTGCCCATCCCGGCGAACCAGTCGGCGCCGTTGGCGATGATGCTCGGCACGCTCGCGATCGACTCGACGTTGTTGACCACGGTCGGGGAGGCGTACAGGCCGGCGACCGCCGGGAACGGCGGCTTGAGCCGGGGCTGGCCGCGGTAGCCCTCCAGCGAGTCGAGCAGCGCGGTCTCCTCGCCGCAGATGTACGCCCCGGCGCCGCTGTGCACGACCAGTTCGAGGTCGTAGCCCGAGCCGAAGATGTCCGTCCCGAGGTAGCCCTTCTCGTACGCCTCCTGGACCGCGGCCTGCACCCGGCGGATGACGTGGACCACCTCGCCGCGGACGTAGATGAACGCGTGGTTGGCCCGGATGGCGTAGGACGAGATGATCACGCCCTCGACCAGCGCGTGCGGGTTGGCCATCATGAGCGGGATGTCCTTGCAGGTCCCCGGCTCCGACTCGTCGGCGTTGACGACGAGGTAGTGGGCCTTGCCGTCGCCCTGCGGGATGAAGCCCCACTTCATGCCGGTCGGGAAGCCCGCGCCGCCGCGGCCGCGCAGGCCGGAGTCCTTCACCGCCTGGATGACGGCGTCGGGGTCCATGCCCAGGGCCTTCTTCGCGGCCGCGTACTCGCCGTACCCGTCGAGGGTGAACGAGTCGGCCCGGTCCCAGTTCTTGGTGAGAACAGGCGTCAGCGTTGTCATTGGTCGCTCACCGCTCCTCGTTCGCTGCGCGGGCCGCTCGTACCTCGCGGACCGCTCCGCTCACTGCGTCGGGTTCTCTCCGCGTGGTCACTTCTCGCTCCCCTCGGCCTTGGGGGCCTCCCAGCCGTTGGCCTTGGCGACCTTCAGGCCCTCCAAGGACGGGCCGGCGGCCGACGGGCCGTCACCGGCCTGGCCGTCGGGCAGCCCGGCGAGGACACGGGAGGCCTCCTTGAACGTGCACAGCCGGCGCGGGCCCCGGGTGGGCGAGACCTCCGTGCCTGCGCGCAGGTCGTCGACGAGCTGCTTGGCCGACTCCGGGGTCTGGTTGTCGAAGAACTCCCAGTTGACCATCATGACCGGCGCGAAGTCGCAGGCGGCGTTGCACTCCAGCCGCTCCAGCGTGATCTTGCCGTCCGCGGTGGTCTCGTCGTGGCCGACGCCCACATGCTCGGTGAGCTCTTCCCAGATCTGGTCGCCGCCCATGACCGCGCACAGCGTGTTGATGCAGACGCCGACGTTGTACTCGCCGGACGGCTCGCGCTTGTACATGGTGTAGAAGGTCGCCACACCGACGACCTCGGCCTTGGACAGGCCCAGCATCTCGGCGCAGAACTCCTGGCCAGCGTCGGAGACGTAGCCGTCCTCCGACTGCACCAGGTGCAGCAGCGGCAGCAGCGCCGAACGCGGCCGGGGGTAGCGGCCGATGATCTCCTTGGCGTCCGTCGCCAGACGCTCGCGGACCTCGGGCGCGTAACCCGTGCTCATGGTCGCGCTCCCCTCCTCATTCGCCACGCGGGCGGCCTGGGCCCTCGGCCCACCGCTCCGCTCACTCGTCGGCTCGCCGCTCATCGGTCCACACCTCCCATGACCGGGTCGATCGAGGCGACCGCGGCGATGACGTCGGCGACCATGCCGCCCTCGCACGTCGCGGGCACCGCCTGCAGGTTCGTGAACGACGGGTCGCGGAAGTGGACCCGGTAGGGCCGGGTGCCGCCGTCGCTGACCACGTGCGCGCCGAGCTCGCCGCGCGGCGACTCGACCGAGGCGTACGCCTGGCCGGCCGGCACCCGGAAGCCCTCGGTCACCAGCTTGAAGTGGTGGATCAGGGCCTCCATGGAGCTGCCCATGATGTGCGCGATGTGGTCGGGCGAGTTGCCGAGGCCGTCGGGGCCGAGCGCGAGCTGCGACGGCCAGCCGATCTTCTTGTCCTCGATCATCACCGGACCGGTCTTGAGCGGGCCCGACAGCCGGTCGAGCACCTGCTCGATGATCTTGAGCGACTCCTCCATCTCGTCCATCCGGACGAGATAGCGGCCGTACACGTCGCAGGTGTTCTGCGTCGGCACCTCGAACTCGTACGTCTCGTAGCCGCAGTAGGGCTGCGACTTGCGCAGGTCCCACGGCAGGCCGGCGGCGCGCAGCATGGGCCCGGTGACCCCCAGCGCCATGCAGCCGGTCAGGTCGAGGTAGGCGACGTCCTTGGTGCGCCGGGTGTAGACCGGGTTCGCGTCGAGGAGCTTGCGCATCTCCTTGATCCGGTCCGGCATGACCTTGAGGAATTCACCGATCTTGTCGACCGCACCGGCCGGCAGGTCGACGCTGACGCCGCCCGGCCGGACGTACGCCATGTTCATCCGCAGGCCGGTGATGTACTCCATGATGTCGAGCACCATCTCGCGCTCGCGGAAGCCGAACAGCATCGGCGTCGTCGCGCCCAGCTCCAGGCCGAACGTCGCGATCGCGACGAGGTGCGAGGAGATCCGGGTGAGCTCCATCGTCAGGACCCGGATGGCCTGCGCCCGGTCCGGGATCCGGTCGGTGATCCCGAGAAGCTTCTCGACCCCCATGCAGTAGGCGGTCTCGTTGAAGATCGGCGCGAGATAGTCCATGCGGGTGACGAACGTGACCCCCTGGGTCCACGTCCGGAACTCCATGTTCTTCTCGATGCCGGTGTGCAGGTAGCCGATCACCGTGCGGGCGTCGGTCACGGTCTCGCCGTCGAGGGTCAGCACGAGCCGGAGCACGCCGTGGGTCGACGGGTGCTGCGGGCCCATGTTGACGACCAGGCGCTCGTCGGACGACTCGCTGACGGTCTTGACCAGCTCGTCCCAGTCCTGACCGGCGACGTCGTAGATCCGGCCCTGGGTCTCGGTGGCGGTCTCGGTGGTGCTCACGACGCTCTCCTCGCTGCGCTCGTCCACTCGTGCAGGTCGCCGCTGATGCTCACGAGTACGACCTCCTCCGGTCCGGCGCGGGGACCTCGGCGCCGCGGTACTCGACCGGGATTCCGCCGAGCGGGTAGTCCTTGCGCTGCGGGTGCCCCTCCCAGTCGTCCGGCATCTCGATCCTGGTCAGCGCCGGGTGGCCGTCGAAGACGATTCCGAAGAAGTCGTACGTCTCGCGCTCATGCCAGTCGTGCGTGGGGTAGACCTGAACCGTGGAGGGGATGTGCGGGTCGGCGTCGGGGCAGGAGACCTCCACCCGGATGCGCCGGTTGTGCGTGATGGAGCACAGGTGGTAGACGGCGTGCAGCTCCGCGCCGGTCTCCTCGGGGTAGTGGACGCCCGAGACGCCGAGCGACAGCTCGAAGCGCAGCGCGGCGTCGTCACGCAGGTGCCGCATCACCTCGGCCAGCCGCTCGCGCCGCACGTGGAAGGTGGCCTCGCCGCGGTCGACGACCACGCGCTCGATGGCGTCGGCGAACGTCGGCTCCAGCGCGTCGGCCACCTCGTCGAAGTACGACCCGTACGGCCGGCTGCTGAACAGCTTGGGCGGGCGGCGGACGACCAGGCGGTTGTAGCCGGAGGTGTCGCCGCTGTCCTTGACGCCGAACATGCCCTTGCGGGCGACGGGCTCCTCGGGCAGCCCGGGCAGGTTCTCGGTGGTCACTTCCCGGCTCCCTGGTCGATCAGCGGCAGCGTGCGCATCGCCCGGAGCTCCAGCTCTTCGATCTGCTTCTCACGGTGCGCGCCGAACTTCATGTTCTGAATCTTGTCGTGCAGCTTCACGATGGCGTCGATCAGCATCTCCGGGCGCGGCGGGCAGCCGGGCAGGTAGATGTCGACCGGCACCACGTGGTCCACGCCCTGCACGATGGCGTAGTTGTTGAACATGCCACCGCTGGACGCGCACACGCCCATCGCGATGACCCACTTGGGCTCGGCCATCTGGTCGTAGATCTGGCGGAGGACGGGCGCCATCTTCTGCGACAGCCGGCCGGCCACGATCATCAGGTCCGCCTGCCGCGGCGAGGCGGAGGCGCGCTCCATGCCGAAGCGGGCCAGGTCGTGCTTCGGGCCGCCGGTGGCCATCAGCTCGATGGCGCAGCAGGCGAGACCGAAGGTCGCCGGCCAGACGGAGTTCTTCCGGGCCCAGCCGGCCACCTGCTCGACGGTGGTGAGGACGAACCCGCTCGGGAGTTTCTCTTCAAGACCCATGGCTAATCCCAATCGAGGCCGCGACGCCGCCAGACATAGGCGTACGCCACGAGAACGGTGACGATGAACAGCACCATCTCGACGAGCCCGAACACGCCGAGTCTGTCGAAGGCCACCGCCCACGGATAGAGGAAGATGATCTCAATGTCGAACACGATGAACAGCATCGCTGTGATCATGTACTTCAGCGGGAAGCGCCCGCCGCCGACCGGCTGCGGAGTGGGCTCGATGCCGCACTCGTAGGCGTCCAGTTTCGCGCGGTTCCAGCGCTTCGGCCCGGTGAAGGGCGCGATGCTCACGGAGAACACGGCGAATCCCGCCGCGAGGACCGCGAGCACCACGATCGGCACATACAGCTCCATGGCTACATGTCCTCGCTAACTCGGTGAATTTGGGCGATCACGAGAATGCCGGAGAACGCGGCCGGTCGGGCGGCCGCCGCCTGTGGCGCCGTCTGCGGGGCCGGCGGCGATGTGCGCGTCGTCTCGCGGGCTTCGGTCATGCGGGTTCGCGTCATGCTGGCTTCGGTCATGATGGCGGAGCCACCTTCGACAGGGCGTTGATTATGCGGTCGGGGACGTCGCCCCGACGATCTGTGAGATTAGCGAGCAGCTTGAAGGCGAATCTCATCAGGGTGGGATGGGGCATCCCGTGCCGGGTCGCGAAGCTCATCACTCCCGGCCTCCCGATCGCCTCGACGAACAGGCGACCGAGGGTGAAGTATCCCCCATGCGCGTCTTTGAGGATACGCGGGTAGGCGAGTAACACGCGCTCACGCTGGGCGGCCGTCGAGCGGGACAGCGCCTGGACGATCACTTCGGCCGCCGTCCTGCCGGTCTCCATGGCGTACGCGATGCCCTCGCCGTTGAACGGGTTGATCGACCCGCCCGCGTCGCCCACGAGAACCAGCCCGCGAGTGTAGTGCGGCTGCCGGTTGAAGCCCATCGGCAGCGCGGCGCCCCTGATCGGGCCCGTCATGTTCTCGTCGGTGAAGCCCCACTCCGCCGGCGTGTTCTTCATCCAGCGCCGCAGCAGGTCGCGGTAGTCGATGTTCTTGAACGCATCGCTGGTGTTCAACAGCCCGAGGCCGACGTTGGAGGTGCCGTCGCCGACGGGGAAGATCCAGCCGTAGCCGGGGAGCAGGCGGTCGCCGTCCCACAGCTCGAGCCACGTCTCCAGGTAGTCGTCGTCGTGCCGGGGGCTCTTGTAGTAGGTGCGCACCGCCACGCCCATCGGGCGGTCCTCGCGCTTGTGCAGGCCCAGCGCGAGCGACAGCCGGGTCGAGTTGCCGTCGGCCGCCACCACGAGCCGCGAGCGGTAGGTCACCTCCTCGCCGTCCGCCTTGGCCGTCACGCCCACGACGTGGCCGCTGCGCTCGTCGAGCACCGGGCCTGTAACGTTCACGCCCTCGCGCAGCCGGGCGCCCGCGCGCTCGGCGTGCCTGGCGAGGATCTGGTCGAAGTCGGCGCGGGTGCGCACGAGGCCGAAGTCGGGGTAGCTCGACAGCTCCGGCCAGTCGAGTTCGAGGCTCACGCCGCCGCCGTAGACGCGCAGCCCCTTGTTCCTGACCCAGCCGGGCGCGTCGACGTCGACGCCCATGGCGACGAGTTCCTTCACCGCACGCGGGGTCAGCCCGTCACCGCAGACCTTCTCACGTGGGAAGCGCGTCTTCTCCAGCAACAGCACGTCGAGACCGGCGCGGGCGAGGTGGAAGGCCGTCGTCGCGCCCGCGGGCCCCGCACCGACGACGATGACGTCGGTGTCGACCTCTCTCCGCGTCACGCGGGCTTGCTCGCTCACGGGGGACCTGTCCGTTCCAGGGAAGGAAGGCCTCGAATTGGTTTAGACCTTCGTGCCTTTGTGAACAACTTCACAAACTGTCGCGCCGCAGTCTAACCCCTATCCGGCACACAGTGTCAGAGGGGTATGGCCAAGTACGTCTCATTACGCTTTGACCCCCCGGTGCAGGGCCACGATGCCGAGCGTGAGGTTGCGCCAGGCCACCTTCCGCCAGCCGGCCTCCTGGATGATCCCCGCCAGCGCCTCCTGGTCGGGCCAGGCCCGGATCGACTCGGCGAGGTACTCATAGGAGTCGGGGTTCGAGCTGACCATCCGGGCCACCGGCGGCAGCAGCTTCATCAGGTACTGCGAGTAGACAAGGTCGAACGACTTCGGCGTCGGCCGGGAGAACTCGCAGATCACCAGCCTCCCGCCCGGACGGGTCACCCGCAGCAACTCGCGCAGCGCGTGCCCGGTGTCGGCCACGTTACGCAGGCCGAAGGAGATCGTCACCGCGTCGAACGTCCCGTCGCGGAACGGCAGGCGCAGCGCGTCGCCCGCGACGAACGTCACGCCGCGCACGCCCCCGCCGTACAGGCCGGAGCCGCCGCGCCGCTCGACGCCGGTGCGGAGCATGCCGAGTGAGAAGTCGCACGCGATCGCCCGCGCCCCGAGCGCGGTGAACGTGTCGGTCGAGGTGCCGGTGCCCGCCGCGAGGTCGAGGACCAGCTCGCCGGGCCCCGCGTCGATCGCCGCCGCGGTCGCCTTCCGCCACAGGCGGTCCTGGCCGAGCGAGAGAACGTCGTTGACAAGGTCGTAGCGCCGGGCCGTGCGATCGAACATCGCGGCGACCTCGTGCGGCTGCTTGTCCAGCGATGCGCGCGTCATGCACGCAAGCCTAGGCCGCGACGGGCATGCCCCCTCATCGCCGCCACCGGATGAGCGGAACGTAGTTCATCGATTACGCTGCGTCTGCTAGAAATTGGGGAATGCGCGTCACCACCGCACTACTCCCAGTCGCATCGCTCGTCACATACGCCGCCCTCGTCCCCGTCGTCCCGGCGTCCGCCGGGATGGCGCAGCCCCGCGTGGTCTCGGAGAACCCGGTGAACACCACTCCGCACGTGCTGGACGGCATCGTCACCGCGTTCGCGCTGGTCGGCCGCACCGTCATCGTGGGCGGAGAGTTCAGCGCGGTCCGCGAGGCCCGGGGCGGGGAGGACCTGCCGCGGGCGAACATCTTCGCCTTCGACCTCCACACCGGGCGCGTCCTGCGCGACTTCGCGCCGGACCTCGACGGGCCGGTGGCCGCGCTGGCCGCCGGTCCCGGCGGCACGGTCTACGTGGGCGGCGCCTTCGGCGCTCCCTATCGGGGCCTGGCCCGCCTCCGCGTGTCCGACGGCGCTCCCGTCGACGATTTCTCCGCCCCCGTCTACGGCGGGGAGGTCACCAGCCTGGTCGCGCTGGGCCCCACGCTCTACGTCGGCGGCGACTTCAGCAGGATCGGCCGCAGCCCGCGCACCGCACTGGCCCGCGTGGACGCCGAGACCGGGGCGGTGGACCCCCGGTTCACGGTCACTCCCGGCGACGGGCGGCGCGGCGATCCCCGGATCTACGCGATGGCGGCCGTCCGCGACCGCTTAGTCGTGGACGGCTCGTTCTCCACCCTCGACGGCCTGCGCCGCCCGCAGCTCGGCGTGATCGACCTGACCACCGGGCGGGTGGCCGACTGGCGCACCGAGGCGTACGCCCCGGCGTGCAAGCCGAACTTCCCGTCGTACGTGCGGGGGGTCGACCTGTCTCCCGACGGTCGTTACTTCGTGGTCGTCACGACCGGCGGGCCGGTGCGCGGCGCTTCGAAGCTGTGCGACTCCGCCGCCAGGTTCGAGACGTACGCGAAGGGCGAGGCGGTCCGGCCCACCTGGGTGAACCCGACCGGAGGGGACTCCCTGTACGCGGTCGCGGTCACGGGGTCCGCCGTTTACGTGGGCGGACACCAGCGCTGGCTGGACAACCCGCGGGGCGCCGACACGGCCGGCCCAGGAGCGGTCAGCCGGCCCGGCATCGGGGCGATCGACCCGGTCACGGGCAGGGCGCTGCGCTGGAACCCGACGCGGGAAAGGGGTATCGGGGTAAAGGCCTTCCTGACCGTAAAGACAGGTCTTTTGGTGGGAAGCGACACGACGGAGCTCGGGCATGAGTACCATGCCCGCGTCGGCATGTTCCCGGCGACCTAGTTCTTCCCCGTCTCACGCCGTTTCCCGGCGATGCGCTCGCTCACCGCGTCGCGCTGTTTGGTCAGAAGCACATAGCTGGCCAGACCGCTGACCAGGACCGCGAGCAGGAGCAGCGGAAGCGACCGCAGGCCGACGAGATACAGGACGCCGAGGGCCACGGCGAACAGGCCGAGGCGCGAAAGGGTGTAAACGACAACCGGATGCACAGCGTCGAGGTTACGTCACTCTTCCGACGCGCCGGTCTCTCTTCGCATCTGCTGCGAGCACTGCTAGTGTTCACAACAAGGCGCTTTTGTAAAGAAACACCCATGAGCGCCCCAAAGAGGCTCTATCATATAACAATCGGGCACTGAGCCGGTAACAACCCGTGATCTTCTCCGAAAACCACGGATAAATCAGGCTTCGCTCGGCACACTGGTTACCTGTCCGCCCGCTGCAGGACGCGGGACGCGAGGGGGAGAGATTGTGGAGAGTAGCAGCGAGCGACTGCTGACTCCTGGAGAGGTTGCCGCTCTCTTCAGGGTAGACCCGAAGACCGTGACCCGTTGGGCCGCGGCCGGGCGTATCAGCAGCATCCGTACCCCCGGGGGGCACAGGCGATTCCGTGAATCGGAAGTGCACGCCCTCCTTCGTGGTGAGGACGTCCTCACGGCCGAACGGCCGAACGGCGACTCCCCGCGAGTCTGACGAGTACCAGCACCAGGTGATCCTGCGCGCTACCCGGACGTCGCAGGGTCACCGAAGTCAGCACCATGTCATGTCTGCGTCCCGGCCTGTCCTGCTCCCTTGCCGGGTACGTCAGTCCTGCTCCGCCTTGAAGGCCAAGAACGCCTGCTCCAGCGCATCGTCGCCCTCACGCCAGCGGCGCCGCCGCTCGGCGTCCTCCTCCTCGGTGATCGACTCCGCCAGCCAGCGTTCGTAGTCCGGCTCGCCGGGCGCGACCTCCACGTACGCGTTGCCGATGATGCGCCCGTCGTCGGTGGTGAGTGACCTGGGCACGCGCAGCGTGCCGTCGCCGAGCCGGATCACGTACATCCGAATCACCTAGATTCCGTAACGCCGGTTGAAGAAGAGCATGACGTTGAGGGCCGCCCGCGTGTCGCCGCCCAGCATGTCGACCAGGGCCGGACGCTGCCGGGACGCGATCGCCGCGAACGCGTCGGCGAAGAACTCCTTGCACCCCAGGCCGCCGGGCTGCCGGTGAAACGACGACGCGAACAGCGGCAGGCACTCCTCGTAGAGCGCCGCGAACTCGGGAGAGTCCGAGACCCACTCTCCCGGACCGGCGTCCACGTCGTCCAGCGCGTGTCCGACTTCGTGCATCATCACGTCCGGCGTGGGCGACGGCCGGTCCCCCACCACGATCTTGCGGTCGCCGTACGCGCCGGCGCAGATGTCCCAGGTGGCCCGTCCCGACGGCAGCGGCGCCCCGCGCAGATAGCCCATGTCGTCCAGGTCGGGCACCCCGCCGCGCCCGACGTAGACGCCTTCGAGCCCGATGGCGAGCTTGGTCTTGAGCTGGTCGGGCAGGCTCGCCAGGCTGTCCACGGCCCGTACGGCGTCGGCGGAGGGCGGCCCCTCGGCGGCGTCCCACTCGCGGTGGAGGATGCGCTCCAGCGGCCCGCAGTGCCGTCTGCCGTCCCGCAGGTCGGGCGCGTCGGGAGGGTGGGGCGCGGCCCGCGTCGAGAGGTCGTCGAGCTCGAAGTCCTGCCAGGTGTAGTGCGGCCGGTCGTCCGCCACGGGCGCCGTCACGGCGTGGACCCGGTCCACCGGCTGCTCCGGCGGCCATCCGGGCCAGTCGGCGCCCCACCGCGTATCCCGCTGTCGCGTATCCCACTGTCGCGCATCCCGCTGTCGTGCGTCCCACTGGGCGCGACGGCCCTGCTGCCGATCCGCGGGCCATTCGGTGGGCCATTCCGTGGGCCGGTCCTGTGTCCGCTCCGCCGTGCGGTCGGCGCCCCGGTCAGCGGCCCGGTCGGAAGCCCGGTCGGAAGCACGGTCGGAAGCACGGTCGACGGCACGATCGGGAGGGCGTTCGGGGAGATCGTTGCGGCGGGGGGAGGACCAGTTGGGCCCTCGCTGCCACCACCGCGACCCCCGCCGATGGCGGCCCCTGTCGCCCGGCTCCGCCATCGCACCCCTCTGTCAGGCTCAGCGTTCCCGGCATGCCGTGTACCGGTCCACCGTACGATGCCGGGCTGTCCCCGTCACCCCGAAGGCCGACACCATCAGTCGCCGTTATGGCTTACCGTGTGGGCATGCCTAGCGTGATTATCGGTCTGGCGCTGCTTGCCCTCTGGCTCTACTGCCTGTTCGACGTGATCACGACCCCCGAGGAGGACGTGCGCAACCTCCCCAAGTTCATGTGGGTCCTCATCGTGATCTTCCTGGCGGACGTGGGCGCACTGACCTGGCTCCTCGTGGGTCGGCCCCGTGCCCGGTACGCGATGTACGCGGCGGGTGGCGGCGGCTCGTGGACCCAGAGCGCCGACGTGCCCCGCGGCCCCGACGACGACCCCGAGTTCCTGCGCAGCCTGGAGCGGCGCCTGCACGACGAGGACTGATCCTCCCCCCAGACGCCGCCCGTTCCCCAGGCGCGCTCTCCCCCGGGCGCCCTCTCCCTCAGACGCCGCCCGCCCCCCGGGCGCCGCCCGTCTTACTGGGGCACGTCGGCGTAGGAGTGCAGTCCCGAGAAGAAGATGTTGACGCCGATGAGGTTGAACAGCAGGCAGCCGAAGGCGATCAGCGAAACGATCATCGCGGCCTTGCCGCGCCACCCGGCCGTCGCCCGGGCGTGGAGGTAGGCGGCGTAGACCACCCACGTGACGAACGCCCACACCTCCTTGGGGTCCCAGCCCCAGTAGCGGCCCCACGCGCGGTCGGCCCACAGGGCGCCGGCGATGACGGCGAAGGTCCAGATCGGAAAGGCGATGACGATCGCGCGGTGCGCGACGCGCTCCAGGCCCTCCCTGCTCGGCAGCACCGACGGCCGCCCGTCCCTGCGGATCAGGTAGAGGATCGCGCAGACGCCCGCCAGGATGAACAGCCCGCTGGCCACGATCGCCGCCGTGACGTGGATCGCGATCCAGTACGAGTGCAGCGCGGGCATCACCGGGCCCGCCTGGACGTGCAGGAACAGCACGGCGAAGCCCAGCCCGAGCGCCGCGGTCACAGTCACGAACGCACCGAGGAAGCGGATCGGCTGGCGGATCAGCAGCGCGAGGAACGCGGTGACGGCGGCGAAGCAGATGGCCACCACGAACTCGTACATGTTGGCCCACGGCCACCGGTCGACGGCGATGCCACGGGTGAGGATGCCGCCGAGGTTGCCGGCCCACGCGATCCAGGTGAGGACCACGCCGATCGTTCCCGCCCGGACCGCCCACGTGGCCGGCTGCGGGCCGGAATCCTCCGTGGCGTCCCCGGTCGTGTCCTCCGGCGCCGCGGGACCGCCCGCGCCGACCAGCTGCCGCCGGCGTACGGCCACGACCGTGCGGGCCCGGCCGAAGGCGAGATCCAGCGCGTAGCAGATCATCGCGACGAGATACAGCAGGACGGTGGCCAGGATGAGCTGGTCGCTCAGCGTGGCGAGACTCTCATTGACCTCGGCGGGCATCACTCACTCCTCGTCCGGGCGGGTGCCCGGAGCAGCGTTTCCGGTGGGCGCGTCCGGCGCGACGTGCCCGGTGATCCCGGACTCGTCCGGCTCGCCGCCCCGATCGCCGTCCTGGTCACCCGCGGGCGGATCACCCGGGGACCGGTCGTCCGCGGGCGGCTCATCCGGGGACGGGTCGTCGCCGGGCGGCGTGTCAGCGGACGGTGTGTCAGCGGACGCGTTGCCGCGCAGGGCGGTGACGATCTGGGCGAACTCCTCGGCGAAGGCCGCGCCACCGCCTTCGGAGCGGGTCAATCCTCCCACCGTGGCCGTCCCGTCCTTCACCCGCACCCAGACGCGGCGGCGGCGGATCGTCAGGGACAGCACGAGCCCGATCACCGCGGCGGCCGCCGCCAGGAGGGCGGGTTCCCGGCCCGGGTCGTAGGTGATCTGGAGGCTGATCCACTCCTTGACGCCGGTGAACTGGATCTTCCCCGCGCCGTCGGCGAGTTCCTTGGTATCGCCCACGTTCAGCGGGGTCGGCTGGGCCGACATCTTGCCGAGCGGCTTCAGGTCGGAAGTGTCGAGCTGGTACACCGACTGCGGCTGCCCCGACTTCAGACCGAGGTCGCCGGCGAACGGGAAGACCTGCACGGTCGGGTTCGCCGCCCCCGGGAAGATCGACACCCAGGCGTCGCCGTTCGGCACGGTCGTGGGCAGGAAGCGCGCCAGGAACCCGAGCTGGGTGGGCTGGGCGTCGGGCACCTTGATCACGCACTCGGACGTGTACGTGGCCTGGTCGTCGGCCAGGCACGGCACCGGGCCGTCGTAGGCCACCTGGCCCTTGCCGTCGGTCACCCGGAACGTGGGGGCGTAGCCGTGCCCGATCAGGTAGGTCAGCGTGCCGTTCACGTCCAGCGGGTCGTTGACCTTGAGGTCGACCTCGCGCGGCGCGGCCGTAGGCGAGTCCTGCACGGTCAGCTTGGCGAGATAGTCGAGGGGCTGGCCCTGCTTCTCCCCCGCGGCCACGTAGCTCGCCTGGAAGTCCTTGAGGGTGAAGGAGAACGGCTCAAGCGACTCGGCGGTGACCCGGCTGCCGGGCATGAAGCGGTCGTAGGCGGCCACGGCGTTGGAGAAGCCGTCGCCCTCCACCACCAGCACGTTGCCGCGGTAGCCGAACAGGCCTCCGGCGCCGACGGCGAACAGCAGCACGAGCAGCGCGACGTGGAACAGGAGGTTGCCCGTCTCACGCAGGTAGCCCTTCTCGGCCGACACCCAGCCGTCGCCGGTGACCACCCGGAACCGCCTGCGCCTGAGCGCGGCGGCGGCCTGCTCCAGCGTGAGCCCGCCCTCGAGCGTCTCACTGTGCGGCAGGCGCAGGAGGTTGCGCGGCGCGGCGGGCGGGCGGCGCCGGATCTCCTTGATGTGCGACAGCGCACGCGGGAACACGCACCCGGCCAGCGAGATGAACAGCAACAGGTAGATCGCGGCGAACCAGGGGGAGCTGAAGACGTCGAACAGCCAGAACCGGTCGAGCCACTTCGCCTGGGCCGGGTTGTCCTTGAAATACTGCGCGACCCTGCCCGGATCGACGCTCCGCTGCGGGTAGATGGACCCGGGGACCGAGCCGAGCGCGAACAGGAACAGCAGGATCAGGGCCGTGCGCATCGAGGTGAGCGTGCGCCAGGTCCAGCGCATCCAGCCGGCCGGGCCCAGTCCGACCGGCTTCGTCCGCTCCTGCGCCTGCCGCTCGGTCTCTTCCTGCGCCGGCTCGTCCCGTACGGCGGAGGCGAGGTCGTCGGGGGGGCTCATCAGATCACCGGCCTGAAGCCGCCGACCCACACCTGCAGGTGGACGATGATCTGCGACCACTGCCCGGTCACGAGCAGCACGCCGACGGCCACGAGCATCGCCCCGCCGACCTTGGTGATCAGCGGGGTGTGGCGGCGCACCGCCTTGAACGTGCGGAGCGCCTTGCGGTAGGCCAGCCCCGCCAGCACGAACGGCAGACCGAGGCCCAGCGCGTACGCGAAGGCGAGGGCGGCGCCGCGCAGCGCGCTGCCCTGGTTCACCGAGAGCGTCATCACCACCGCCAGCGTCGGGCCGATGCATGGCGTCCAGCCGAGGCCGAAGACGACCCCGAGCAGCGGCGCCGTCGCGATCCCCGCCGAGGGAAGCCGATGGATGCGCACGTCACGCTGGAGGCCGGGGAGGATCCCCACGAAGGCCAGCCCGAGCACGATCGTCACCACGCCGAGGACCTTGGTGATCACGTCGGCGTTGCCGTGCAGCGCGGCGCCGAGGCCGCCGAACAGCGCACCCCCCAGCACGAACACGGCCGCGAACCCGAGCACGAACAGCGCGCTGCCGAGCACCATCCGGCCCCGCTTCGGGTCGCCGCTCATGCCCGTGACGTACGACAGGTAGCCGGGGACCAGCGGCAGCACGCACGGCGAGACGAACGACACAAGCCCGGCGACCGCCGCGATCGGCGCGGCCAGCAGCAGCGACCCGGTCGCGACGGTGCTGCCGAGGTCATTCATCGCTGACCTTGGTGACGGCCGACAGCAGGTCGTCGTACTTGACCGCGCCGAGCGCGCGGGCGGCGATGCGGCCCTGGGCGTCGATGATCAGCGTGGAGGGGATGGCGGCGGGCGGCACCGTGCCCTGGAACTGCAGCAGCACCTTGCCGCTCTGGTCGTAGATGCTCGGGTAGCCGGGCTTGACCGCGCGGTCGTAGGCCTGCGCGGACGCCTCCAGGTCCTTGAAGTTGACGCCGAGGAACTCCACGCCCTTGGACTTGGTGGTCGCCGCGATGTCCTTGAGCGTGGGCGCCTCCGCCCGGCAGGGCGCGCACCAGGAGGCCCAGAAGTTCAGCACGTGGACCTTGCCCGCGGTCAGCGAGGCCGCGCCGCCGTCGAGGGTCTGCCCCTCGATCACGGGGGCCTTGTGACGCTGCGCGGCGGCGAAGAACTCGACACGGCCGTCCCCCGCGACGAAGCGCGTGTCGCCGGAGCGGGGCTGGGCCGCCTGGCCGCCGGCGCAGCCGGCGAGGACCGTCGCGGCCGCTGCCGCGACGACGAGCGCGGTCAGGCGCTTGGCGGTGGCGCGGGCGGCGGTGGCGCGGTTGGCGGTCACGCGGTAGGCGGACGGGCGCTTGGCGGACACGGGAGGAGAATCTCCTTGTACTACAACCGGTAGAGCTGTAAGCCTACCGACCGGTGCGGGTGGCCCGTTCGCCGGGTCACACGCCGGGGACGGATCGCGAGCCCGGCGTCTCCTCGTCCTCCGAGCCCGCCCGAAGGACCTCCGGGAGCGCCTCGTCGGCCTTGTCGAACAGCGCGGCCTCGCCCTGCGGCGGCGTACCGGCTCTGAGCAGCGCTCCCGCGGGCTCGCTGTAGCCGACGCTGATGAGCCGATCCCCCTCGAAGGTCAAACTGGTGAGGCTGGCGAGCGCGCACTGGCGGCGGCGCGGGTCGTGCCACAGCCGCCTGCCCTCGGCCGCCAGCCGGATGATCCAGATGGGCAGCTGGTGGCTGACAAGCAGTGCCTCGTGGCCGCGCGCCGCCGCCCGCGCGTCGTCCACGACCGCCTTCATGCGCGCCACGACCTCGGTGTACGGCTCGCCCCACGACGGACGGAACGGGTTCCTGAAGTGGCGGTAGGAGCGGGGGTCGCGGAAGACGTTGTCGCTCCCGGCCATCCGCAGACCCTCGAAGACGTTGCCCGCCTCGATCAGCCGCTCGTCGGTCGCCGCCTCCAGGCCGAGAGCCAGGGCGGCCGGGGCCGCGGTCTCCTGGGCGCGCTCCATCGGCGAGCTCCACAGCGCGACGATGTCCCTGCCCTCGACGGCCTTGGCGACCAGCTCGGCCATCCGGCGGCCGGTCTCGGACAGGTGGTAGCCCGGCAGCCTGCCGTACAGGACCCCACGGGGATTGTGAACTTCACCGTGCCGGAGCAGGTGAACGATGGTCATCTCTGTCATGACCTGGACAGCCTACCCGCCGAGCGGCTCTGAGCACGCGGGGCGCAGCGCGTCGGGGGCAGGACGCAACGCGTCGGGGGCAGAGCGCAACGCGTCGGGGGCAGGACGCAACGCGTCGGCGGCGGCGCGCAGCGCGTCGGCGGCGGCGCGGATCGCGGGACGCCGGGCGGCGTCGGTCCGCCAGACCGCGTAGATGCGCCGCACCGGCGGCGGCTGGACGGCCAGGACGGCGACGCCCTCGGGCAGCGGTCCCCGGCCCAGCCGGGGAATGAGCGCGCAGCCGTGGCCCTCGGCGACCAGTGCGAGCTGGGTGGGGTACTCGTCGGCCATGCAGACGATCCGCGGCTCCCGCTCCTCGGAACGCAGCAGGAACACCAGGAAGTCGTGACACACCGTGCCGGGGGTCGAGCTGATCCAGTCGTCGCCGGCGAGGTCGCTCAGCCGCACCCGGTCGGCCTTCACCAGGGGGTGGTCGGCCGGAACGACGACGTCGGCCACGTCGTCGAGCAGCGTCGTGCGCGACAGGCCCTCGGGCAGCGCCATCGGCCGGTTGAGCCAGTCCTGCAGCAGGGCGAGGTCGAGGTCGCCGCGTGCGAGTTCGCGGATCTGCCGCTCCGGCTCCCTCTCGTAGACGAGCAGGTCGAGATCGGGATGCTGCCTCTTGAGGGTGGTCAGGGCGCGCGGCACGATGCCCCGGGCCGCGGTGGGGAAGGCGGCCATCGTCAGTCTGCCGACCACCGCGCCGCGCAGTGCCTCGAAGTCGGCCTCCGCCGTCTCCACTAGCGCGAGGATGCGCTCGGCGTGCTCGGCGAGCAGCCCGGCGGCGTCGGTCAGCTTGACGCCGCGCCCGTTGCGCTCGATCAGGACGGCGCCGGTCTCCCGTTCGAGCTTGGCGAGCTGCTGGGAGATCGCGGAAGGGGTGACCATCAGCGCCTCGGCCGCCGCGCCTACGGAGCCGTAGACCGACACGGCGTGCAGAGCCTTCAACCGGTTCAGGTCCAACATGTAGCCAGTCTAAACCGTTCTCCTTAGAAAAAGTTGTTTGTGCTCAACTGTTTAGTGATGCGACCATATAGGCATGCGAATCTTCAACAAGTTCTTCACAAAGCCCTTACGTTCCGAGCAGACCTCCTACCTGGAGACTCTGGCGAGGCAGGCCAGGCAGACCCGCGAACGCCGTCCCTCGCACTGATCTCCCGCTGATTCATGCGCCCCCGCCACCTCGCTCTCGCCGTCGCACTCGCCGCCGTCTGGGGCGTCAACTTCGTCGTGATGCAGACGGGCCTGAAGCACTACCCGCCGCTGACGTACGCCGCGCTCCGGTTCCTGCTGGCCGCCTTCCCCGCCGTACTGGTCGCCGGAGGGCCGCGCGTGCCCTGGCGGTGGGTGGTGGCCACCGGCGCGTCGCTGGGTGTCGCCCAGTACGGCCTGCTCCTGCTGGGAATGCGCGCCGGGATGCCCGCCGGGCTGACCTCTCTGGTCATCCAGGTGCAGGCCGTGTTCACCGCGCTGTTCGCGACCGCGCTGCTGGGCGAACGGCTCAGCCCCCGGCGGATCGCCGGGATGGCCGTGGCCTTCGGCGGCCTCGCCCTGATCGCGGCCGGCGTCGCCGCGAAGTCGGGGGCGATCCCCTTCGGGGCGTTCCTGCTGTGCGTCGGCGCGGCGGCCGGGTGGGGGCTCGGCAACGTCGCCACCCGCAAGGCCGCGCCGCCCGACTCCCTGCGGTTCATGGTCTGGGTCAGCGCGGTCTCGGCGCCGCCCCTCCTGGTGCTGTCCCTGGTGACCGAGGGACCGTCCTCGCTGACGTCGTTCACGGCGGAGGGCGTGGGGGCCGTGCTCTACACCGCGTTCCTGTCCACCCTCGGCGGCTTCGCCGTCTGGGGGTGGCTGCTGACGCGCTACGACGCCTCGGTGGTCGCGCCGTACAGTCTGCTCGTGCCGGTCTTCGGCATCGCCTCCGCCGCGCTGTTCACCGGAGAGCCGATCTCCCCTCTCACGGTCGCCGCGGGCGCCCTCATCCTCGCCGGCCTCCTGTTCGCCAACACGCGCCCCCGTACGGCCCCCGCCCGCAAAAGGCACTCCCTCCCCGCATCCCGCTGATCCTCACCCTCCGCCTGCCGATGGGGAGACAACGAGGCGCGGGAGGCCCGTCTCGTGATCGAGATCGTCTCCCCCGAGTCGGTGGAGCGCGACCGCAAGCTCAAGCCGCTGCGGTACGCCGAGGCGGGCATCCCGCACTTCTGGCGGGTGGAGGAGAGCGACGGGCGTCCCGTCGTCTACGTGTACGAACGGGACCCCGCCACCGGCGCGTACACGCCGACCGGGATCCACCACGGGCACCTGGCGGTGCAGGTGCCCTTCCCGTTCGAGGTGGATCTCGACCAGCTGGTGAAGTGAGTCAGACCCCGGCGGCCTGAGCGGCGGCCTTGGCGGCCAGGGGCAGGGCCTCGGCCACCTGGGTGAGCGCCTCGTCGTCGTGGGCGGCCGACAGGAACCACGCCTCGTACGCCGACGGCGGCAGGTAGACGCCCTGGTCGAGCATGCTGTGGAAGAACGCGCGGTAGGCGTCGGTGTTCTGCGTCCGGGCCGAGTCGAAGTCGGTGACCGGGGTGTCGGTGAAGAAGATCGAGAAGAGGTTCCCGGCCCGCTGGAGGCGGTGCGGGACCCCGGCGGCGGCCAGCGCGTCGGAGGCGGCCCTGCCGATGACCAGCGCGGACGCGTCGATCCTGTCGTAGGCGTCGTCGTCGCAGGCGCGCAGCGTGGCCAGCCCGGCCGCGCAGGCCAGCGGGTTGCCCGACAGCGTGCCGGCCTGGTAGACGGGCCCCTCGGGGGCGAGGGCGGCCATGACCTCCGCCCGCCCGCCGAACGCGGCGGCGGGCAGACCACCGCCCATGACCTTGCCGAACGTCATGAGGTCGGCCTCGACGGGGTCGATGCCGTACCAGCCGGAGGCGGACACGCGGAACCCGGTCAGCACCTCGTCGACGATCAGCAGCGCGCCGTGCTCGGTGCACAGCTCGCGCAGGCGCCGGTTGAAGCCCTCGGCGGGCGGCACGACGCCCATGTTCGCCGGGCACGCCTCGGTGATCACGCAGGCGATCTCGAAGCTGCGGAAGGCCTCCTCGACCGCCTCCACCGAGTTGTACGGCAGGACGATCGTGTCGGCCGCCGAGGCGCCGGTGACGCCGGGGGTGTCGGGCAGGCCGAAGGTGACGACCCCGGACCCGGCCGAGGCCAGCAGCGCGTCCACGTGCCCGTGGTAGCAGCCGGCGAACTTCACGACCTTCGCGCGCCCGGTGAAGCCGCGGGCCAGCCGTACGGCGGACATGGTGGCCTCGGTGCCGGAGCTGACCAGGCGGACCTTCTCGACGGGGGCCACCCGGGAGACGATCTCCTCGGCGAGCAGGACCTCGCCCTCGGTCGCGGTGCCGAACGAGAAGCCGCGCGCGACGGCCTCCTCCAGGGCCTCCACGACGGCGGGGTGGCGGTGGCCGAGGATCATCGGGCCCCAGGAGCACACCAGGTCGACGTAGCGGTTGCCGTCCACGTCGGTGATGTACGGCCCCTCGCCGGAGGCCATGAAGCGGGGCGTGCCGCCCACGGCGCCGAAGGCGCGCACCGGCGAGTTGACGCCGCCGGGAACGATCCGGCGGGCGCGGTCGAACAGGTCCTCGGAGGTCTGCGTGCGAGTCACGCCCTCCAGGTTACGGGGCCACCCGTCCGGAGCCCCTACCGGGAACGGGGAGCGGCTCGTGATCTCACGCCGTAACGAGACAGGCGAAACGACTACGAGCCACGACCTACTCGCAGAAGTCGGCGAGCAGGTCGAGCACGCGCAGCGGGTCGGGCAGCGGACGCCCGTCGGGGGGCCTGATCCAGCTCACGACCTCGCCCGAGGGCGCGGTGGACGGCGGCGCGAGCACGTAGCTGTCCCGGCAGTGCCAGCGCAGCCCCGGCGTGCTGTCGATCGTCTCGGGTCCCGCGTCGAGGCTGCAGGACCACCACTCGTCCTCGTCCTCGGGGGCCCCACGCGTCGCCACGAAAAAAAGCACCCGGTCGCCGTTCTCGGCGACCGGGCCCGTGTCGAAGCCTGCGGCGTCCATGGCGGCCAGGGCGGGACGGCCCGCCGCGGCCGGTACGTCGAACACGTCGAACACCCTGCCGGTGGGCAGGATCACGTTCGCGTCCGGATCCTGCTTCCACCACCGCGTGAGCAGCGCCGTGTCCGTCGTGGCCTGCATCTGCCACGCGGGTGACAGCGGGTGCATGCCGGGGTCGGGACAGCCGACCCGGTCACAGGAGCACGCCCTGCCTCCCTCGCTCAGCGGATGCGCGCCTAGACAGCTCGCCCAGCCCAGTTGCGCGTACTCGAGCACCGACGTCATCTTCCGCGGTGCGTGATGCGCACGCCGTTTCGCACGTCGGGCCAGCGGTACCCCCACCATGGCGCTCCTCCCCACAAGCGTCACCCCGCTGCCCTCCTGCGATACGCAAGATGCTCGCGGTACGTACCTGATAATGCCTTCTGCCTGATTGCGACGCGGCAGGACCCCCCTGATGAGGTGTCAGGATAGTCCGCGAGCGACCTCGGTGGCCCAGTAAGTGAGGATCATGTCGGCACCGGCGCGGCGGATCGCGACCAGCGACTCCATGATCACCCGCTCCCGGTCGATCCAGCCGTTGGCCGCCGCCGCCTCGACCATGGCGTACTCCCCGCTCACCTGGTAGGCGGCGACCGGCACCTCGACGGTGTCGCGCACCTGCCGCAGGATGTCGAGGTAGGCCAGGGCGGGCTTGACCATGACGGCGTCCGCGCCCTCGGCCAGGTCGAGGCGCACCTCGCGCAGCGCCTCGCCGATCGGACCGGCCGGGTCCTGCTGGTAGGCGCTGCGGTCGCCGAACTGCGGCGCGCACTCCGCGGCGTCGCGGAACGGCCCGTAGAACCCGGAGGCGTACTTGGCGGCGTACGCCAGGATCGGGATCTCGGCGAAGCCCCCGGCGTCGAGAGCCGCCCGGATGGCGCCCACCTGGCCGTCCATCATGCCGCTGGGCGCGATCATCCGGGAGCCGGCCGCCGCCTGCGCGAGCGCCGCCGACGCGTAGCGCTCCAGCGTCGCGTCGTTGTCCACCTCGCCGTCCGGCGTCAGCAGGCCGCAGTGGCCGTGGTCGGTGAACTCGTCCAGGCAGGTGTCGGTCATCAGCACCAGCGCGTCCCCCAGGTCGGAGGCGAGGTCGCGCAGCGCCACCTGGACGATGCCGTCCGGGTCGTCTGCGCCCGACCCCCGGGCGTCCTTGTGCGCCGGAATCCCGAACAGTATGAGCCCGCCCACACCTGCCTCGGCCGCCTCGTGGGCCGCCTTGCGCAGGGACTCGCGGGTGTGCTGGACGACCCCGGGCATGGAGCCCACCGGCTGCGGCTCGGCGATGCCCTCCTTGACGAACATCGGCAGGACGAGCTCGGCCGGGTGCAGCCGCGTCCCCGCGACCATCCGGCGCATCGCGGCGGTACGGCGCAGCCGCCTGGGCCGCGCCACCGGGTACTGGGCGTTCACAATGGTCTCCCCGCTCCGGATCGCGCGAGCCCGCCGGATGCCCCGGCGGGCCGCAGGACAATCAGTTCACTTCACGCGTCGCCGCGCGCCCCTGCGCATCTGCGACGGACGGCGGGGCACCTCGCCCGCCGAGACGGCGGCG
The DNA here is from genome assembly GCF_006874465.1 of Microbispora bryophytorum. Taxonomy (GTDB): domain Bacteria; phylum Actinomycetota; class Actinomycetes; order Streptosporangiales; family Streptosporangiaceae; genus Microbispora; species Microbispora bryophytorum. The sequence goes on from NZ_VIRL01000001.1 coordinate 280,574, forward strand.
TGCCGCATCTTCGCACCGTAGTCCGCCAGCGCGGCGGCGAGAGCCGAAGCGGACGGCTCGTCGGCCATCACGTCGACCCGCAGGCCGAACTCCTCGGCCGTCTTCGCCGTCTGCGGCCCGATGACCGCGATCACCGTGACGCTGTGCGGCTTTCCGGCGATGCCGACGAGGTTCCGGACGGTCGAGGACGAGGTGAACAGCACGGCGTCGAACCCGCCGCCCTTGATCGCCTCGCGGATCGGGGCGGGCGGCGGCGCGGCGCGCACGGTCCGGTAGGCCGTCACGTCGTCGCACTCCCAGCCGAGCTGGGTCAGCCCCGCCACCAGCGTCTCGGTCGCGATGTCGGCCCGCGGCAGCAGCACCCGGTTGATCGGGTCCAGCATCGAGTCGTACGGCGGCCACTCGGCCAGCAGGCCCTCGGACGACTGCTCGCCCGTCGGCAGGAGGTCGGGCTTCACGCCGAACTCCACCAGCGCCCGCGAGGTGGCCTCGCCCACGGCGGCGACCTTGAGCCCGGCGAACGCCCGGGCGTCCAGGCCGTATTCCTCGAACTTCTCGCGCACCGCCTTGACCGCGTTGGCGCTGGTGAAGGCGACCCACTCGTAGCGGCCGGTCACCAGGCCCTTGATTGCGCGGTCCATCTGCTGGGGCGTGCGCGGCGGCTCGACGGAGATCGTCGGGACCTCCTCGGGCACCGCGCCGTACGAACGCAGCTGCTCCGACAGCCCCTTGGACTGCTCCTTGGTGCGCGGCACGAGCACCCGCCAGCCGAACAGCGACTTGGTCTCGAACCAGGACAGGCGGTCGCGCATGCCGACGGCGTCGCCCACCACGACCAGCGCGGGCTCGGTCATCCCGGCGTGCTTGAGGTCGGGGCCGAGCCGTCCGAGCGTGGAGACCACCGTGTACTGCTCGGTGGTCGTGCCGTCGCTGGTCACCGCCACCGGCGTCGAGTCGGGCTTGCCACCCGCGATCAGCGCCTTGCTGATCGGGACCGCGTCGGCGACGCCGTTGTAGATCACCAGCGTGCCCTCGCACGCGGCGTGCTTGGCCCAGTCGTCCACCTGCGCGGCGTCCACGATGCGGAACTCCGGCACCGAGGCCGCCGGCGGGATTCCGGCGTAGGTCAGCACGGCCGTGGCCGGCGGCACACCGGGCACGATCTCGAAGTCCACGTCCGCCTTCGCGCAGGCGGCCACCTCGTCGGTGACGGAGGAGAAGAAGGACGGGTCGCCCGAGCACAGCCGCACGACCGTGCGGCCCGCCTTGGCGGCCTGGATGGTCTTCAGCGACACCGAGTTCTCCGCCGCGTCGGCGGAGCTGTCCACGACCTCGGCGTCCTCGCGGCAGTGGCGCAGCAGCGCGCCGTACGCCTGCCGGTCGAGCACGACGACATCCGCCCTGCCCAGCAGGTCGGCGCCGCGCAACGTGAGCAGGTTCTCGTCACCGGGGCCGGCGCCGACGAAGGCGACGAACCCGGACCGGGTCTGCGTGCTGTGATTCGCGGGGCTCAACGGGCCTGCTCCCCCATCAACGTGTCGGCCCCCTCGGCGATCATGGCTGCCGCGAGTTCGCGGCCCATCTCCACGGCCGTCGCAGAGGGTCCGGAGGCGGACTTGCGCACCGACCGTGCGCCGTCGACGGCGACGACGGCGGCGGTCAGACTGAGAATGTGCCCGTCACCGGAGGCGAAAGCACCTACCGGGGCCGCGCAACCGGCCTCGAGGGCGGCGAGCACCGAGCGCTCGGCGTCCACCGCGGCCCGCGTCAGCGGGTCGTCGACGGCGCTCAGCAGCTCGATGAGGTCGTCACGGCCGGCCAGGCACTCGACGGCGAGGGCGCCCTGCCCGGGAGCGGGCAGCATCTCGTCGACCTCGAACACCTGGGCGATCTCCCCGTCCCGGCGGATCCTGACCAGCCCTGCGGCGGCCAGCACGACGGCGTCGAGCTCGCCCGACGTCACCTTGCCGATACGGGTGTCCGCGTTGCCCCTGATGGGGACGTATTCGAGATCCGGCCGGAGCAGCTGTAGCTGGGCCACCCGGCGCGGTGAGCCGGTGCCGATGCGGGCGCCGGCGGGCAGGTCGTGCAGCTTGACCGGGCCGACGAGCGCGTCGCGCGGGTCGTCCCGCCGGGTGATCGCGGCCATCGCGATCTGCTCGTCCGGCTTGGTCGGCAGGTCCTTCAACGAGTGGACCGCGAAATCGACCTCGCCGGCGAGCAGCCGGCCGCGCAGATCGCTGACGAACACTCCGGTGCCGCCGAGCTGGGTCAGCTGGGCCCGGGACACGTCGCCGAACGTGGTGACGCCGACGAGCTCCACCTCCCGGCCGGTCAGGGCGGTCAGCCGGTCGGCGACGATCCGCGACTGCGAGGTCGCCATCAAACTCTTGCGTGTGCCGAGCCGCAGGGGGACGGTCACTGTTCCACCTCCAGGCTCGCGACGGCTTCGGGCGTCTTCGGGTCGAGGCCGAACAGCTCGCGCAGCGCCTCCGCGTACTGGTCGCCGCCCGGGGATGCGGCCAGTCGCTTGACCCGTACGGTCGGCTCGTGGAGCAGCTTGTCCACGACCCGCCGAACAGTCTGGGTGATCTCGTCCCGCATCCGCCCGTCGAGGTCCGGCAGGCGGGACAGCAGCCGGCCCATCTCCGCGTCGACCACCCCGGCGGCCTTGCTGCGCAGGGCCACGACCGTGGGGGTGACGAGCGCGGCCCGCGCGGCGTCGAGGTAGGCGGCGACCTCCTCGGCCACGATGCGCCTGACCTCGCGGATCGCCTCGGCCCTGCCGCCGTCGGAGACGTCGTCGCCCACGCCGTCCTGCTGCATCGACTTCAGGTCGACCAGCGTCACGCCGGGCAGGTCCCGTACGCCGGGGTCCACGTCGTGGGGCAGCGCGAGGTCGAGGACGAACAGCGGCCTGCCGCGGTCCCCGATCGTCTCCGCGGTGATGGTGCGGGTTCCCGCGCCGACGCAGGAGATGACCAGGTCGGCCTCCGCCAGCTCGGCGGGGACGTCGGCCAGGTCCGCGGCCCGCCCGCCGACCGCCTCCGCGAGCCGTTCCGCCCGCTCGCGGGTGCGGTTGGCGATGACGATGTCGGTCACGCCCGCGCGGGACAGCGTCGCGGCGGACAGCGAGCTCATCGAGCCGGCGCCCACGACCAGGGCCCGCCTGCCGGTGATCGGGCCGAGCACCCGCTCGGCGAGCGTCAGCCCCACCCCGACCAGCGACGCGCCGGCCCGGTCGATGTCCGTGTCGGCATGCGCGCGCTTGCCCACGCGCAGCGCGTGCTGGGCCAGCTCGTTGAGCGTGGTCCCGGCCGTGCCCTCCTCCTGCGCCAGGCGCAGCGCGGCCCGGATCTGGCCGAGGATCTGCCCCTCGCCGATCACCATGGAGTCGAGCCCGCAGGCGACGCTCAGCAGGTGCTGGACCGCCCGGTCCTCGTAGTGCACGTACAGGTGCCGGGCGAGCGTCTCCTGCGGCAGCCCCGAGTGCGCGGCGAGCATGTTCGTCACCGCGATCACCCCGCCGTGGAACCGGTCGACCACGGCGTAGACCTCGACGCGATTGCACGTCGAGACGACCAGCGCCTCGGACACGTTCTCGTCGGACTGCACGTCGTGCAGCAGCTTGACGAGGGCGTCCCCGCTGACCGTGACGCGTTCGAGCAGCGCGACCGGTGTGGTCCGGTGGCTCAGGCCGACGACGAGGACACTCATGAGCTCGCTCCGATCGATGGCTCACTCACATGACCACCCCGTCCGGCCACTCCTCGGCCATGATGGGCCCTCCATTAGCCTTGCGCTGCTCGTGGAACGCAAGTATCTGCAGTTCGATGGATAAATCGACTTTACGGACATCCACGCCGTCAGGCACAGCCAGGACGACGGGGGCGAAGTTCAAAATACTGGTGACGCCGGCCGCGATGACACGATCGCAGACCCGCTGCGCCGCCGTCGCAGGGGTGGCGATCACCACGATCGAGACTCCGCGCTTGCTGATCACCGACTCCAGCTCGTCGGCGTGCTCGACGACGAGACCCGCGATTCGATCGCCCACGACGTGCGGATCCGCGTCCAGCAGGCCCGCGATCCGGAACCCGCGGGAGGCGAACCCGCCGTAGTTGGCCAGCGCCCGGCCGAGGTTTCCCACGCCGACGATGGCCACGGCCCAATCCTGAGTGAGACCAAGCTCACGCGATATTTGGTAGATGAGGTACTGCACGTCGTAGCCCACGCCCCGGGTGCCGTACGACCCGAGGTGGGACAGGTCCTTGCGGAGCTTGGCGGAGTTCACCCCGGCGGCGAGCGCGAGATCCTCCGAGCTCACCGTCGCCGTGCCTCGTTCGGCCATCCCGTTGAGCGCACGCAGATAGAGCGGCAACCTCGCCACGGTGGCGTCGGGAATGCCGCGATCGCGGGCCTGCGGGATACGACGGATCACTTGCCGGGGCTCCAGGGGGACGGACGGCCGGTTGCGCCCCCGGCCGCACAGCGGATGCGACGGATGAGTACCAGGTTAGTGCCTTTGTGAAGCAATGCACAAAGTCGATCGTGTTCGGCTTCCTCGTGTTCAAGGGTCCCAGGAGGGGGCGGCGGTCTCCATTCCGGGCCGGAGGGATCGCGATAATCGAGAGCATGGCGCCTCAAGACCACCGGATCACGCTGCTCGGCAAGCCCGGCTGCCACCTGTGCGACGACGCCCGCGCGGTGATCGAGCGCGTGGCCGCAGAGCTGGGCGTTCCTTGGGAGGAACGCGACATCACCGCCTCACCGGAGGACCAGGCCGAGTACGGGGAGATGATCCCCGTCGTCCTGATCGACGGCGTGCAGCACGACTACTGGCGGGTCAACGAGAACCGCCTCCGCGAGGCCCTGCGGCGCTGAGGTCGCGGCCGGAGCCGATGCGGCCGGAGTCCGGCTAGCGGATCTGGCGGGTGGGGAGGGGGGCCACCTTGGCGGCGTTGACGCTGAGCTCGATCACGTTGGCCGCCAGCACGTACCTCACCCGCTCGGTCGTGAACCGCTCCATGTGCGGCTGCCGCTGGTGCTCGCCGTAGCCGACCTCGTCGCGGTAGAGCTCGTAGACGATGCGCTGGAGCGGGGCCGACTTGACCGCGTGGCAGACGAACAGCAGCGTGTCGGGCTCGTTGCGCTGAACGGCCTCCACCGTCTCCTCCGCCAGCTTGTCGAACGCCTCGCCCGAGCCGTCGAGCAGCGTGAAGACGGTCAGCAGGCCGTAGATGCCGGGGGCCGGCTTCACCGAACTCCCCTGGCCTGCGGGCCGGCCCGCCTGCCCGCCGCCCTCGCGGCCCATGACGGGCCGGGACCTGCCGCCGAACCCCACGCCGAAGCTGGCGGCGAGGTCGGCCGGGTCGGAGATCTCGGCGCCGGGATAGAGGGCTCCCGTGGCGGGCATCGCCCGGTCGGGCTCGACCGGGGACGCGGGCATTCCGTACTCGGGCCGGCGGGGCTGGCCGTACTGGTCCGCGGCGAGAAGCTGGCCGGTGGCGGGCCCGCCGAACCCGTCGGCGTGCGAGGGGACGTCCGAGGGCCGCATGCGCGCGGCGTAGTCGACCTCGCCCTGCTCTCCCGCCCGGTATTCGGCCACCAGATCGCCGAGCCCGGAACGGCGCGGCGCTCCCGGACCTCCAGCCCCCGGACCCCCGGCTCCCGGAATCCCAGCTCCCGGACCCCCGGCTCCCGGAATCCCGGCTCCCGGACCCCCAGCTCCTTGAGTGCCGGCCGCTCCCGGCATCCCGGGAGGAACCGCGCCCGGTCCGCCGGGGCGGCCGCCCGGAGCTCCACGCGGCGGCGCGGGCGGCCCGGAGGGCGCGGAGGGCACGCGGGTCTCGGCCCGCAGGGCGCCGCCGGCCCGTCCGGCGCGCCTCCCCTGCCACTCCTCCTCCGGGACCTCGTCGTCCTCGCCCTCGTCGTCGTACGGCGCGAGCGGCCGGGCCACGGCGTACCAGACGCCTCCGGCGGAGGCGGCCAGCACCACGACGACGATCAGCCCGGGAAGCCCGAACTCGAGCACACCCGACATCGCCATTCCCGCCGGGGCGAGCACGACGGTCGCGTTCATGTTGTCGACGTCGTACTCGTCGCCGTCCCGCCAGGCCATCACGGCCATGGCGAGCAGGAGCAGGAGCATGAAGATCACCAGGCCGTGGACGCCACGCAGCAGCCACTCCGGCCACAGGTCCCAGTGGGCCGGCCCATCGGGCAGCGACTTGCCGAAGCCGGCGGTGACGACGGGGTCGAGCACCATGATCACCGTGCCTACGACCGTCAGCGCGGCGCCGAGGAGCCAGCCGGCGAAGCGGGCGCCGCCCTTCTCCGCGAGGAGCTGGATGACGCCGATCGACAGCCAGAGCGGCGCCAGCAGCGAGCCGGTGATCTGGTAGACCCGGAACGTCACGGGCCCGAACCCGGTGAGGTGGCCGACGGCGATGGCTCCGAGCGACAGCGCGAGCGCGCCTGTGGCGATGCTCCACGCGATCAGCCAACCGGCCGGCTCGTCACGGAGACGCCCGACGAGGACGCCGGTGGTGATGCCGGCGAGCAGTGCGCCGGCGAACGCGAGGAGAGCGACGAGGACTTCCATGGTGGCTCCCATGCTGCCGGACATCTGCTTCCCACCGGTAGCCGGTCGCCCTGTCCGGGAATGCCACCACCCCCGTCTCCACTCTTGAAATGGATTCCTCCACCCGAACGGATTGTGTTATCTCCCGTTGATTTCTAGAGTGTTCGAGCACGCCGACTCCCCTTCCCCCATGGGATAACGGATGCCGAACACGTGGCCGTTAACCGGGCTTTCCCCTCCGGTCGTAGCAGGAGCAGCGCAAGCCGCGCGTTCTGCCGATCTCACCGACCGCGAGCACGAGCACGACGAGATGCGAAACCTCGTGCTGCGCGCCAAGACCGGCGACAGCGAGGCGTTCGGCGTGCTCTACGACCACTACCTGGAGCTGATCTACCGGTACGTCTACTTCCGGGTCGGCGGTCACGCGCTCGCCGAGGACCTGACGAGCGAGACGTTCCTGCGGGCGCTGAGGGGCATCGCTGAGTTCACCTGGCAGGGCCGCGACTTCGGCGCCTGGCTCGTCACGATCGCCCGCAACCTCGTCACCGACCACTACAAGTCGGGCCGCAACCGCCTTGAGGTGACCACCGCCGAGATACTCGACACGCCCCTGGACGGCCCGCACATCCCCGAGAACGCGGTCGTCGCCAACATGGTCAACGAGCACGTGATGCTCGCGATCAAGCAACTCGGCGCGGAGCAGCAGGAATGCGTGATCCTGCGCTTCCTGCACGGGATGTCGCTGGAGGAGACGGCGGTGATCATGGGCAAGAAATCCGGGGCGATCAAGGCGCTCCAGTTCCGGGCGATCAGGGCGCTCGCCCGGGCGTTACCCGACGATCTCGGCTGACCCCCCGTAACCATTACCCGTACCCCATCGTTGGGCATGTGGCAGGTTGGATCTTCAGGCGGATCTCGCGGGCCGGCCGGGAGGCGGCGAAGGCTTCCAGGGCCCCGCGAACGGATCTCCGCTGCGCGTCAGGCGGGGGGATGGCGGGAGCGTGATGGGCTGGTGGCGACCCTCGCGCCGCGCGGGCGGCCCGGCGTCGGCCCACACCCGCTGGGACGCCGTTCGCCGCTTCCTGCTGCGCCGGCGGGCGTCGGCCCGCGCCCGCGGGGTCGCCGCGCGCGTGGCCGGCCTGCGCTCCCTGCTGGGCGGCGGCCCGAGACCGGAGTTCCGCGAAAAGCTGCGAGCCGAGCTGATGGGGGCCCACGCCGCCGAGCGCGCCGCGGGCAGGCACACGGCGGGAAAGCACGCGGCGCCCCCCGCCGCGCCGCCGCGGCCCCGCCGGTCCCTGCTCGTGCGGCTGCGCCCCCTGATGGTCTTCTGCGCGCTGCTGGCGGGGATGTTCGGCACCGGTGTGCGCACCTACCACGCCGTACCGGGCGAGGTGCTGTACCCGTTGAAGAGGATGGCGGAGTCGACGGTGCTCGATCTCGCGCACGACGAGGAGGAGCGGGCGAAGCGGCAGATGGTCGCGGCGCGGCAGCGGGCGGCCGAGACCGCCTCGCTGGTGGACAAGGCGACCCCGGAGCGCCGCCGGCTCATCGGGCAGACGCTCGACGACATGGAGACGACCACCAGGGCCGCGCTGAGCCGGGTGACGCGGCAGGGGCGCACCGACGGCGGGGCGCGCGAGTTCGCCCGTGAGCAGCGCAATCTCGTGGAGCCGCTGCTGCCGAAGCTCGACCGGGAAAATCGCGACAAGGCCAACCAATACCTGAGTTACATCGAGTCGTTCACCGGTTCCGGACGTTGACACGTCATGTCCTGCTCCCGTTCCGTGCACTCTCCGGCGGTTAAGCTGATGAGTCATGAGGCGGCTATTGCGACGGCGGGAAGAGGCGGAGATCGCCGGCGAGGTGGCGGCCGCCGCGGCGGTGTCCGTCCCCGAGGTCGTCCCCGACCTCACGGCGGCGGCGTTCTTCGACGTCGACAACACCATGATGCGCGGCGCCTCGATCTACCACTTCGCCCGGGGACTGGCGGCGCGCGGCCTGTTCACCAGCCGTGACCTCATGAAGTTCGCGCTCGGGCAGGCCTGGTTCCGCGTGCGGGGCAACGAGAACCCCGAGCACATCGCCAAGGCCAAGGACATGGCCCTCGCCTTCGTCGCCGGGCTGAAGGTGGACGAGGTCGTCCGGCTGGGCGAGGAGATCTACGACGACGTGATGGCCGACCGCGTGTGGCAGGGCACCCGCGCGCTGGCCCAGGCGCACCTGGACGCCGGGCAGCGGGTGTGGCTGGTCACCGCCACGCCGGTGGAGCTGGCCCGCGTCATCGCGCAGCGGCTCGGGCTCACCGGCGCGCTCGGCACGGTCGCCGAGACCGCCGACGGCGCCTACACCGGAAGGCTCGTCGGCGACCTGCTGCACGGCCCGGCCAAGGCCGAGGCCGTCCGGGCGCTGGCGCGCCGCGAGGGCCTCGACCTGGCGCGCTGCACGGCCTACAGCGACTCGGCCAACGACCTGCCGATGCTCTCCCTCGTAGGGCACCCGCACGCCATCAACCCCGACAGCGAGCTGCGCGAGCACGCCAGGGAGAACGGCTGGGACGTCCGCGACTTCCGCACGGGCAGGAAGGCGACGATGATCGGTCTGCCGATCGCCGCGACCGCGGGGGCCATCGCGGGCGGCGTCGCCGCCGGGATCGCCCTGCGCCGCCACTACCGCTCCGCCCTCTGAGACGCCGCCGCTCCGGTCTCCGGCACCGCCGCTCCGCGCTCTGACGCCGCCGCTCCGGCCCCTGGCTCCGCCGCTCCGCCTACAGGCACCGCCGGTCCGCTCTACGACCCCACGGCTCCGCTCTACGGCTCCGCCGTGGGGCAGCGTGGTGTCACAGCACGATCGGGGGGAACGCCGGGCCCCGGCGCAGCCGCAGCGCGTCGAGCTGCCGCTGCACGGTCTCCCGGACATGGTCGGTCAGGTCGAAGACCACCATGGGGTCGTCGGCCTCCTCCGGGGCGTACTCGTCGGTCCGGATCGGCTCGCCGAACTCGATCAGCCACTTGGACGGCAGCGGAAGCAGGCCGAGCGGACCGAGCCAGGGGAACAGCGGCGTGATCGGCAGGTAGGGCAGGCCGAGCAGCCGGGCGAGCGCCGGAATGTCGCCGATCTTGGGGTAGATCTCCTCCGCCCCCACGATGGTGCACGGGATGATCGGCACACCGGCTCTGATCGCCGACGCGACGAACCCGCCCCGGCCGAACCGCTGGAGCCGGTAACGCTCGGAGAACGGCTTGCCGATGCCCTTGAAGCCCTCGGGGAAGACGCCGACGACCTCGCCCTTGCGCAGCAACCGGTCGGCGTCCTCCGGGCAGGCGAGCGTGTGCCCGGACTTGCGGGCCAGGTGCCCGAGCACGGGAAGCTGATAGACCAGGTGCGCCCCGAGCAGGCGCAGCGGCCTGCCCAGCTCGTCGTGCACCGCGACCTGCAGCATGAGCGCGTCCACGGGCAGCGTGCCGGAGTGGTTGGCCACGATCAGCGCGCCCCTGTCGGCCGGCACGTTGCCGAGCCCGAGGGTCTCGGTCCTGAACCAGCGCCGGTAGAGCGGGCGCAGCGCCTCGAGCAGCACCTTCTCGTTGAGCTCGGGGTCGAAGCCGAACTCGTCGACCTCGTACTCGCCGGTGACCCTGCGCCGCAGGAACGCGAACAGCTCGGCGAGCCGCTCGTCGGCCGTGCTTCCCCCCGCGCTCCCGTCCGTGCTTCCTCCCGCGCTCCCGTCGGTGCCTTCGCCCATGCGTTCGCTCGCGCTTTCGCCCGTACGCCGGCCCTGGAAGTCGTCCATCAACGTCCCGTCACGAAATCGGCCGGACGAAGTCGGCCAGCCAGTCGACCAGAGCGCGCGGCAGGTCGCCGGGACCGCCGCGCGACCTGAGGAAGTCGTCGAACGCCGCCGCGGTGCTGTATTTCGGCCGCCAGCCGAGCTCGGCGGCGAGCCTGGTGGTGTCCACCGCCCGGCCGTGGCTCATGAGCGCGAGCTGCTCGGGCGAGAAGTCCACCAGCCGCGCGCCCCGGGCGAGCCCGCTGACGAAGCGGAAGGCGGGGGACGGCATCGGGATCACCGGCCGGCCCGTGCGCCGCGCGCACTGCGACAGCAGCAGGACGCCGTCGCCCGCGACGTTGAACACGCCCGGGTGGTCGGCCCCCGCCGTACGGCACAGCACCTCGACCGCGTCGTCCTCGTGGACGAACTGCAGGCGTGGATCGAAGCCGAGCACGGTGGGCAGCACCGGCTGCGAGAAGTAACTCGTCAGCGGTGAGTCGACGCCCGGCCCCATGAAGGTGGCGAACCGGAGCGTCGTCGTCGTCACGTCGGGCCGGCGCCGGGCGAAGCCCCGCACGTACGTCTCGACCTCGGTGGCATCCCTGGCGTACCCGGAGTGCGACACCTCGACGGGCTCGGTGTCCTCCGTGAACACGGCGGGAGCGTGCGGCGAGGAGCCGTACACGGCCGTGGTCGACCGCACGACCACCCGGCGCACCGTGGCGGAGCGCTGACACGCCGCGAGCAGCTGCATCGTCCCGATGACGTTGTGCTCCTTCATGGCCGGCCTGCCGCCGCCGGGGCCGCTGACCAGACTGAGGTGCACGACGGTGTCGACGTCGGCGTCCCTGATGACCTGGACCAGGTCGGGACTGCGCAACGCGACCCGGACGAACTCCGTGCGGCCGAGCACCGCGCCGTCCTCCCCGGCAGGGGATGGCGGCGGCGCCGTGTCCACGCCGATGACCCGGTCGATCTCCGGGTCGGCCGTGAGCGCGATCGCCACACGAGCGCCGATGTGACCGGAGACACCGGTGACCAGCACAGTACGAGCCATCGACGCCTCGCCGGGGGTGTGCGTGTTCACGGTCGCCCGGTCCCTGAGGACCGGTGCGCGCTCCGTCTCGGCTACTTCTTGTTACGCCGCTGGATGCGGGTCTTCTTCAGCAGCTTGCGGTGCTTCTTCTTGGCCATACGCTTGCGGCGCTTCTTGATCACAGAGCCCACGGGACCCCCAGGTGAAGGTGTGTCTGTCAAATCGGCGCGCGAGCGCACACCGGCACAACAGACTACCGGCGATCCGTGGTAGATCGCTCCCCCGGGGGACCCCGCGTCGACCGGGAGTCGGCCACGCCGCCGTCAAGCGTGGTCACCCGGGCGCGTTCACCCTGCTTCGATGAACGCGTCCCGTAAGTAGTCGTGGACCGCCTGCTCGGGCACTCTGAAGGACCGGCCGACACGGATGGCCGGTAACTCCCCGGAGTGCACCAGCCGGTACACGGTCATCTTGGACACCCGCATGACGGTCGCGACTTCGGCCACCGTCAAGAACTTCACCTCGCTGAGAGGTCTTTCGCCTGCAGCCATCGGACGCCTCTTCCGCACGTGTTTCCGGGTTATCCCCACTGGTGCCATTGCTCACGCACGTGTACTGCCGTCAGCGTAAGTCCGGACTCCGAGTAGGCAAACCCCTCATTCGGTCAACCAACGGAGCCGTATCCCCCGAAAATCGGGAAAGTCGCTGGCAGCAGCCGGACCGTGCCCCTCGCCTCAACCTTGGAACGGACCAACTTCTCTCACATTAGAGTCGCCCAGGCACACGAAAAAGTTGGCAAACGGTCGACACACCCGCGCAAAAACGGGCGCGAAAATCCCGGTTTGGGAGGTCCGGAAGGGGGGTCAGAGGCTGCGGGCGACCCGGCCGATCAGGTACGCCGTCAACGGAGCGTAGAAGCGGGGAAGCACATTGTCATCCAGAGGCACGGCGACGGCGATCTTCCCCTCCGCCTCGCCCACGAACAGTGCGGGGTCGTTGCTGTCGGCGAAGCCCACGGTCTCGATCCCGGCCTCGCCCGCCGCCCCCGCCCAGCCGTGGTCGGCGATCACGAAGTCGGGCCGCTCCTCGGCGAGCATCGCCTCCATCGGCGCCGCCTCGTGGGTGTGCACGAACGTGCCCCGGTCCTCCAGCATCGCCACGCCGTCGAGGTAGCGGATCTCCCTGCGGCGGCCGAGACCGCCGACGTACGTCCACCCCTCGGCCGGGAAGAGCAGGGTCGCCCCGTTGTCCGCGAGGAACCGCGCCAGCGCGAGGTGGACGGTGAGCAGGCCGGTCGGGTGACCGGTGGCCAGCACGATCCGGGGCGCGCCGCGCCGCAGCACCTTGGCGATCCGCTCGCCCATCTCCTCGACGGCGTCGATCGTCCGCTCGGGGTCGATGGTGTCGGGGCCCTCGCGGTGGCCGGGGTCGGCCGCCACCCCCACCTTGTCGGCCATCAGCGCCAGCACCTCGCGGTAGGACCACTCGCCCTCGAAGGTGAGCCCGAAGAGGTAGTGCGGGTCGCGCAGCGCGAGCGACCGGTAGTGATCGAGGTTGTTCTCGCGGCTGGTCGCCACGTCACCCGCGATGGCGGTCCGGACGAGATGTTCGCGCAACTCGGCTCGGTTGGGAGGGGTCACGGCAGGTACAGCGCTCCTCTGCTCGGCGTGATTCCGTACTTCTCAGGGCATGGGGTCCAGGCCGTGGAAGGGGAACACCGCCTTCCTCGTCGCGATGACGGCCCGGTCGACGGCGTCGGCTGGATCGTACCCCTCCGAAATGTCCCGCCATTGCGGGTGCCGCCCATCGGTCATGGTCAGAGGGGGCACCTCCCCGGTGCGCTTGCCCACGTACGTCCGCCAGGTGTCCGGCGTGGCGGTCGACGGCTCGACCGGGCGCCCCAGCGCCTCGGCGATCAGATGCGTCCACGCCCGCGGCACGACCTGGACCAGCTCGTATCCCCCGCCGCCCACCGCGACCCACCGGCCGCCGGCGGTCTCGTGGGCCAGCCGGTGCAGCGCGGCGTACGCCGTTCGCTGCCCGTCCAGGCTCAGCATGAGATGGGCCAGCGGGTCGAGGGCGTGGCTGTCGCAGCCCTGCTGGGTGACCAGGATCTGCGGCGCGAAGGCGTGCAGCAGCGGCGGGACCACCGCGTGGAAGGCGCGCAGCCACCCGGTGTCGCCGCATCCGGCCGGCAGCGCCACGTTGACCGCGGTGCCCTCCGCCCCCGTCTCCTGCGGGAAACCGGTGCCGGGGAACAGCGTGCGCGGGCTCTCGTGCAGGCTGATCGTGAGCACCCTCGGGTCGTCGTAGAACGCGGCCTGCACGCCGTCGCCGTGGTGGACGTCCACGTCCACGTACGCGATCCTCGTCGCGCCCTGCGACAGCAGCCACGCGATGGCGACCGCCGGGTCGTTGTAGACGCAGAAGCCGCTGGCGGCGCCGGGCATGGCGTGGTGCAGCCCGCCCGCGACGTTGACCGCGTGCTCGGCCTCACCCGTCCACACCGCCCTGGCGGCGGCCAGCGACGCGCCGGTGACCAGGGCGGACGCCTCGTGAACGCCCACGAAGGCGGGGTTGTCCTCGGTGCCGAGCCCGTAGCGCAGGTCCGGGCGGCCGTCCTTCGAGACGTTCTTGACCGCCTCGATGTAGTCCCGGTTGTGCACCAGCGCGATCTCGTCCTCGGTGGCGGGGGCGCAGCCGGTCGTCTCAGTGCCGTCGAGCACGCCCAGGTCGCGGGCGAGCGCCATGGTGAGCTCCACGCGTACGGGCGCGAGCGGATGGCCGGGCCCGAAATCGTACGAAACCAGAGCGTCGTCCCAGACGACCCGCACCGCCTGACTCATGCGGCGACGGTACCGCAAAGGCCGTCACCGGCGTTCACCCGGCCGTTCGGTCCGTGCCCCGATCAGTCCGTGCCCCGATCAGTCCGTACGCAGGGCGACGACGGGATCGAGCCTGGCCGCCCGCCGGGCGGGGGCCACGCCGAAGAAGACGCCGACGGCCGCGGAGACCCCGAAGGCGAGCACGATCGACCACCACGTGATCGACGCGGGCACCGGCGAGACCGCCTGGATCAGCAGCGCCCCGCCGACCCCGGTCAGGATGCCGATCACACCGCCGATCGTGGTCAGCAGCACGGCCTCGATGAGGAACTGCCCGAGGATGTCGCGGCCACGGGCGCCGAGGGCCTTGCGCAGGCCGACCTCCTTGGTGCGCTCCCTGACTCCGACCAGCATGATGTTGGACACCCCGACGCCGCCGACCAGCAGGGAGATCCCCGCGATGGCGGCCAGCACGCCGGTCAGCATGCCGAGGACCGTGCCGATCGTGCCGAGGAGCTGGGTCTGTGTGACGGCCGAGAACGTCTCGCCCGGGTAGCGGGCGTCCAGAGCGGCCACGACCCGCTGCCGCAGCGATTCGATCTCGTCCGGGCCGGAGGCGCCGACGGCGATGCCGTTGATCCTCGGCAGCCCGATCAGCCGCTGGGCGGTGGTGACCGGCAGGTGCACCTCCTGGTCCCGAGCCACCCCGAACGTGGATCCGACGGTCTCGTAGACGCCGATCACCCGGAACCGCACCCCCGCGATCGTGACCTGGCGGCCGATCGGATCGACGTCCCCGAACAGCTTGGCCGCGACCTCCGAGCCGAGGATCACCACGCGCCGCCGCGTGTCCACGTCGGTCTCGCTGAGATAGCGGCCCCGGCGCAGCGGCCGGTCGAAGACGTGGGGCATGTTCTCGTCGGTCCCGGTGAGCGTGGCGAACACCTCCACGCGGCCCACCCGGACCGGCTCGCCGGAGTTCACCGCGACCGTCACCCTCGACGGGTCGCCCACCACGCGCCGCACGTACGCGACGTCCGACAGGTCGAGGCGGCTCTGCGTGGGGGCCGCGCCCAGCCCCACCTGGCCGGGGACCACGAGGATGATGTTGCTGCCGAGCCCCGAGATCTCCTTTTCGACGGCGTTCTTGGCCCCGGTGCCGATGGCGACGAGGATCACGACCGAGAACACGCCGATGATCACACCGAGCATGGTCAGCGTGCTGCGCAGCCGGTTGACCCGTAGCGCCTCCACCGCCATCCGCAGCGCCTCGGCGGTCCTCATGACGCCGTCCTCATGTGTCGCGCTCGATCCGGCCGTCGCGTACGTGGATCCGGCGACGGGCCCGGGCGGCGACCTCGGCGTCATGGGTGACGAGGACGACGGCGACGCCGCCCTCGTTGAGCCGTTCGAGCAGGCCCATCACCTCCTCGCCGTTGCGGGTGTCGAGGTTGCCGGTGGGCTCGTCGGCCAGCAGCACCCGGGGATCGCCCACCAGCGCCCGGGCGATCGCCACCCGCTGCTGCTCACCGCCGGACATCTGGGACGGCCGGTGCGTGAGCCGGTGGCCGAGCCCGACCGCCTCCAGCGCCGCCCCGGCCCGCTCCCTGCGCTCGGCGCGGGACACGCTCCGATAGACCAGCGGCAGCGCAACATTGTCGAGCGCGGACGTGCGGGCCAGCAGATGGAAGGACTGGAACACAAAGCCGATCGTGCGGTTGCGCAGCTCGGCCAGTCCGGCGTCGTCGAGCGTCGCGACGTCCACCCCGTTCACCCGCAGCGTGCCGGAGGTCGGCCGGTCGAGGCAGCCCAGCAGGTGCATCAGTGTGGACTTGCCCGAGCCCGACGGGCCTGCGATCGCCGCGAACTCCCCCTGCCCGATGCGCAGGCTCACCCCGCGCAGCGCGTCGACCAGCACCCCGCCGTCCAGGCGGTAGGAGCGGGTGAGGCCGATCGCCTCGAACGCCGGGACGGGTTCGCCGGTCGCCCCCGGCGTCGCCGCCGCGGCCGGCCCGGCGGCAGACGCGCCGGTGGACGCGCCGGCGGGCCCGGCGGCGCGCTCGTCGCGGCTCACGACAGCGACTGACCGGGGCGTACGGCGTCGGCGCCCCTGACGACCACCCGCTCACCGGGGGACACCCCGCTGAGGATCTCCACGACCGCGTCGCCCTGCGCGCCCAGCCGGACGACCCGCCGCTCGGCCCTGCCGCCGCGCACCGCCCACACGATCGTCTCCCTGCCGCTCGTCACGATCGCCGACGCGGGCACGGCGACGGCGTTCTCCGAGCGGCGCACGGCCAGCCGCACCACGGCGCTCATCCCCGGCTTGGGCGCGGGGGCCGCGCCGCCGTCGTCGTAGGCGCCCCGGCCCAGGCGCAGCCGTACGGGATAGCTGACCCCGCCGGTCGCGCCCTCCTTGGGGGTGACCCCCACGCCCGTCACGCTGCCGGTGTACGTCGCGCCGGTCACCGCGTCGAACTCGACCTCGGCCGGTGTGCCCCTGCGCACCAGCAGCACGTCGGTCTCGTCCACGTCGGCGGACAACGTGAGCACCGACACGTCGGTCACCGTGACGATCGGATCGCCGGCGGCCACCGGGACCCCGGTGGCGATCGTCCCCCCGGAACGGCCGGCGGGAGCGGCGGCCGCGGCGGCCGCCTGGCTCGCCGGCCCGGCCGGCAGTTGCGAGACCAGCGCGCCGAGGCCGCCCGCGCCCGCGGCGGAGGACGCGCCGCCGAGCGTGACCACGCCGCCGAACGGCGCCCTGACGACCAGGGCGTCCACGGCCCGCTCGGCCGCGTGCACGGCCGCCCTGGTCTGCGACCTCGACGCGGCCCGCAGGGACGCCATGGACGCGCTCAGCCCGCTCATCCCCGCGCTCACCTGGCCGCTCACCTGCGACAGCGTCTGGTCGAGCGAGCGGGTCAGCCCGTCGAGCACCTCGTCGAGCGCCCGCCGCCGGGCCCGCTGACCCTTGTCCGCGGCGTCGACGGCGGCCAGCAGCCGGGCCCTGGCCGTGCGGTCGCCGATCGACCTGGCCGCCTTCCTCGCCTGCGCGAACGACCGGGCGACGTGCGCGTCGAGCGAGCTCGGCAGCCGCAGGCGCGGCAGCCGTACGCCGACCGGAGCGCCGCTGCCGAAGGACACCGGCCGGGCGGCCTGCCTGTCGGCCTTCCGCGCGGCCGAAAGCTGCTGTCTGGCCTGCGGAGAGCTGATCCTGGCGAGGATCTGGCCCTTCTTCACCGTGTCGCCGTCCTGGACGTACAGGCGGGCGACCGTGCCGGAGGCGGGGGCGGTCAGGGTCGCCGTCGCACGCGCGCCCACCGTCGCCGGGGCCTCGACGACCTCGCTGACGGTGGTTCTGGTGACCTCGGCCACCGGGGCCTTCTGTGGTTCCGAGGACGTGCATCCGGCGGCGAGCAGGACGGCGAGAAGGGGGACGACCCCGCGACGAGACGTCACCCGCCAATCGTAAAGCGGTGGTCATCCGCCGTCCCGGGAACGCCGGTCACCGCAGGGCATAGTGCGGCAACCGGGGCGGCTCCGGGAGGGAGCGCCGAGGTCAGCCGGCGGCGAGACGCCGGCTGCGCTCGCAGGCCGCCTCGATCGCGTCGAGGAACGCGGCCCGCACCTTGTGGCGCTCCAGCTCGGCGATGGCGGAGATCGTGGTGCCTCCCGGCGAGGTCACGGCCTCGCGCAGGATCACCGGGTGCTCCCCCGAGTCGCGCAGCATGATCGCGGCGCCGACGATCGACTGGGTGACCATGTCGAGGGCGGCGGCGCGCGGCATGCCCAGCAGGATCCCGGCGTCGACCATGGCCTCGACCAGATAGAAGAAGTACGCCGGGCCGCTGCCGGACAGGGCGGTGGCGGCGTCCTGCTGCGACTCGGGGATGCGCAGCACCTTGCCCACCGGGCTGAGCAGTTCCTCGGTGCGCTTGAGGTGCTCCTCGAAGGCGTGCGCCCCGGCCGAGATGACGCTCATGGCCTCGTCCACCAGGACGGGCGTGTTGGACATGACGCGGACGACCGCCACGCCGTCCCCGAGCCTCGCCTCCACGAACGCGGTCGTGATGCCTGCCGCCACCGAGATGACCAGCCGGTCGGCGGCCACGTGCGGGGAGATCTCGGTCAGCAGTGCGCCCATGTCCTGCGGCTTGACCGCGAGGATCACCGTGTCGGCCAGCTTGGCGGCCTCGGCGTTGCTCGCGACCCGCACGCCGTACCGCTCGCGCAGCGCCTCGGCCCGCTCTGGCCTGCGGGCCGTCGCCACGATCTCGTCCGGCCGCAGACCGGCGCGTACCAGCCCGGAGAGCAGGGCCTCGCCCATCTTTCCGGTCCCGAGAATCGCGATCATTGCTGCACCTCTTCTGGGCTGTGCCGGGATCTGCCGGGATCTGCCCGCAGCTTACCGACCCTGCCTCGCGGAGCCGAACGCGCTGCGCCACGCGCCGGCCGAAAGGGTCAGTCCCAGTGTCCCGCTGCGGCGGTCTCGGCGACGTAGTCCTCGAACCGCCTGGGCGGCCGGCCGAGGGCGTGTTCCACGCCGTCGGAAGGCGCGGCGCCCCGCCCGTCGCGGATGTCGAGGAGGAGGCCCGTGAGCAGCCGCGCGACGTCGGACGGGACGCCGTTCGCGACCTGACGCTCCACGAAGACCTCGGGATCGACGTCGACGTGCCGGATCGTGCGCCCCGTGGCCCTGCCGATGAGGCCGGCCGCCTCGCCGAAGGCGATGGCCCGCGGGCCGGTCAGACAGTAGATCCGGCCGCTGTGGCGCTCGTGCGTCAGCGCCGCCGAGGCGACCTCGGCGATGTCCTCGGCGTCGACGAACGGGGTGCGCCCGTCGCCGGTGGGCAGGGCCAGGGCCCCGGCGAGGATGCCCTGCCGCCAGAAGGCCTCGCTGAAGTTCTGCGCGAACCAGTCGGGCCGCAGGATGGTCCAGCCGACGCCCGAGTCGCGCACGGCCTGCTCCGCGGACTTCAGAGGGTGATCGTCACCGGCCTCGCCCACACCGCGGGCGGACAGCAGCACCAGCCGCCGTGCGCCCGCGGCCACCGCCTCGGCCACGAGAGCGGGGACGCGCGCCCGGCGGTCCAGGCCCGGCCGCAGGTCGGGCTCGACGATGTAGACGGCGGCGGCCCCGCCGAGCGCGGGACCCCAGGTCTCCGGTCTGCCCAGATCGAAGGGCACGTCCCCGCCGGTGCGGGATGCCGTACGGGCCCGCATACCGGCGGCCTTCAGGCGCCGGACGAGGCGACGACCGGTCTTGCCGGTGCCGCCGAGAACGAGGATCTTCTCCATGCCTCAAGCAAACCGGGGGAAGCCAAGACGATCCATGGGAGAACATCCATCATCCATTTGTGATCGTCTACCGTGACGGCATGGACGTGCTGAGCGATCTGCTCCACCGGGCTCACGCCAGGAACGCCACGGTCAGGCAGTTGATCCAGCGGCCGCCGTGGGCGCTGGCCTTCACCGGTGCCCCTCCCCTCACCGTCGTGGCCGCGCTCGGCGGCCACGCGTCGGTCCGGCTCGACGACGCCGGCGTCACCCCGGTGCGCCTGGCCCCGGGCGACATCGCCCTCATCGGCGGCCCGCACGCGCACACGATCGCCGACAGTCCGGCCACCCCGCCGCAGGCCGTGATCCACGGGGACAGGAAACACGTCGTCGGCGGCGAGGGGGCGGCCGGGGTGGGGGCGGTCGGGGCGCAGCGGAGTCTGGGCCCGCGCACCTACGGCGACGGCCTGCCCGGGGCCACGATCATGCTCAGGGGCGCCTGCGAAGTGCGCGGCGAGGCCGGCGTCCGGCTGCTGCGCATGCTGCCGCCGCTGGCGGTCGTGCCGTCCGGGCCGCGCACCCGGGCGGCCCTGGACCTGCTCGCCACCGAGGTCGCCCGCGACGAACCGGGCCAGGACGCCGTCCTCCACCGGCTGCTCGACCTCGTGCTCGTGCTGGCGTTGCGGGCCTGGTGCGCCGGGCCCGAGGCTCCGCTCCCCTCCTGGCACGGGGCGCTGGCCGATCCCGCCGTCGGCGAGGCGCTGCGCCTGCTGCACGACCGTCCCGCTCATCGGTGGACGGTCGCCGAGCTGGCGGCCGGGGCCGGCATGTCCCGCGCCGCCTTCGCCGCGCGCTTCAGGAGCATGGTGGGCGAGCCCCCGCTCACCTACCTCACCGGCTGGCGGATGGCCCTGGGAGCCGATCTGCTCAGCGACACCGACGCCACCGTCGCCGCCGTGGCCCGCGAGGTCGGCTACGAGGACGCGTTCGCCTTCAGCGTGGCGTTCAAGCGCGCCCACGGAACCAGCCCCTCGGCCTGGCGCCGTCGAACGCGCTGAGCCTCGTTAGCTGAGCCTCGTTACCTGAGGCGTACGGCGGCGCTCAAGGGGATTCGGTCAGGAGGTCCGGCGGCGCAGCGTGGCGGCGCCGAGCAGAAGGGCCAGCACGGCCGACCCCGCCACCACGACGACGTCGCGCCAGAACTCGCCGCCCGGGTCGGCGTCCGCGACCGCGTGCGCCATCGCCTCGATCGCGTACGACATGGGCAGCACGTCCGAGATCCACTCCAGCACGGTCGCCATCTGCCCGCGCGGCACGAGGATCCCACCGAGCAGGATCTGGGGGATCATCACGATCGGCATGAACTGCACGGCCTGGAACTCCGTACGGGCGAACGCGCTGCACAGCAGGCCGAGCGCGGTGCCGAGCAGGGCGTTGAGCAGGGCGACGAGCACCAGCGGCCACAGCGGGCCCGGCAGGTCCAGGCCCAGCCAGGTGAGGGAGACGGCCAGTGCCAGCGCCACCTGGGCACACGCCGCCAGCCCGAACGCGAGGCCGTAGCCGAGGAGGAGGTCGAGCCGGCCGAGCGGCATCGCCATGAGCCGCTCCAGCGTGCCCGACGTGCGCTCGCGCAGGGTCGCGATCGAGGTGATGAGGAACATCACCAGGAAGGGGAAGACGCACAGCAGGATCGGCGCCCAGCGGCCGAACGACCGCTCGTCGTCCATCACGTAGTAGAGCAGGATCATCACCAGCGTGGGCACCAGGACCATCAGCGCCACCGTCCGCCGGTCGTGGCGGAGCTGGGTCATGATCCGCCTTGCGGTGGCGAGGGTGATCGCGACACTCATGCCGCCGCCCTCTCCTCGATCAGGCGCAGGAACGCCTCCTCCAGGTCGGCCGTGCCCGTGTGCGCGCGCAGGGCACCGGGGGTCTCGTCGGCGAGGATCTCCCCCTGGCGCAGCACGATCAGCCGCTCGCACCGCGCGGCCTCGTCCATGACGTGGCTGGAGACCAGGATCGTGGTGCCGCCCTCTGCCAGGCGGTGGAAGAGCGTCCACAGCTCCTGCCGCAGCACGGGGTCGAGCCCGACCGTCGGCTCGTCCAGCACGAGCAGTTCCGGACGGCCGAGCAGCGCCACGGCGAGCCCGGCGCGGCCCAGCTGGCCGCCGGACAGCGTGGACCCGAGCTGGCGGGCGGCACCGGCGAGCCCCACCTCGGCCAGCACCCGCTCGGGGTCGTCCTTCGGCGCGCCGAGCACGGCGGCGAAGTAGCGCAGGTTCTCCAGCACGGTCAGGTCCCGGTAGACCGCCGGGCTCTGCGTCGAGTAGCCGATCCTGCGGCGCAGGCCCGCGCTCCCGGCCGGCTCGCCGAGCACCCTCGCCTCGCCGCCGGACACGATCTGGACGCCCACGATCGCCCGCATGAGCGTCGTCTTGCCGCAGCCGCTCGGCCCGAGCAGGCCGGTGACCTGCCCTCGGGGCACCTCGAAGGTGAGGCCGTGCAGGACCTCCGCCCCGCCCCTGACCACCCGCAGATCCCGTACGGCGATCGCGGGATCCGATAAATTCATCATGTGATGAAATTAGACCCGCGACAGGGGCGCGTCAACGCGTGATCGGCTGCTCGGTGGCGGCGCACGGGATCATCGGCGCCCGGTCGAGAAGCCTCCTCTGCCGACCGGATCACACCGGTGAGGGCCGTCGATCGCGAGGAGTCCGGCTACGGTCGCGGCGCACCGGCGGATCGGGCCACAGTGCCACGGGTGGGGTCCGCCGGATCCGGTATCTCGCACCATGCCGGAGGCCAGACGCGCGCGACCGCGGTGGTGCGCGGAAAGGTGACACCGGACAGGTCACCGCCGCCGATGTCGGCGCCGTCGAAATTCACAGAGCCCTTGAAGTGCGTGTCCGCCACGTCCAGACGTTGGAGGCCGCGCGGTTCCCTTCCCTGAACCCGAACCGTAAGCGCTCTGATGCTGCGCCGGACGACTGACACGCCTTCGTGCTCCGCTTCGAAATGCACGGCGGCCGCCCCGGGGTCGGTCTTGTACGCGATGCCGCGCGACGCCGTACCGGCGAAGGACGCGTCGTCGAGGAACGCGCAGTGCCGGAAACCGGCCCGGCCGAAGAACGTCCCTTCGAAGGAGGCGGGACCGGCGAAGTCCGAATAGCGGAAACGAACACCGCAGCGGAAGATCGCGAAGCCGAAGTTCAAGCTGCCTTCGAAGGCCACGCCTTCGAAGTGCCCCAGGAAGAACTCGCTGTCTTCGAAGCTCGTGAGGCCGCCATCGAAGCTCGCGTCGGTGAACCTCGCCGTGCCGAAGCGGGCCCCGCTGAAGTCGGCGTCCGTGAACGTCGCTTCACGGAAGTCGGTGTCGAACCTGAACAACGCGTACGCGAAGCCCGCCCCGCCCCGGAACTCGGCTCCCGTGAAGTCCGCTCCGAAAAACGCCGCGGCGCCGAAGTCGGCGAAGCCCCGGAACTCGGCGCCGGTGAAGACCGCCCTGCTGCGGAAGCGGCAGCCGGTGAAGTCCGTCCTGCCGGAGAAGACCGCCTGCTCGAAGCTCGCCGCCTCGACCTCGCTGCCGCTCACGTCGAAGTCGACCAGAGACGCTCTCGTGAGGTCGACGGCGACGCCCGGCCAGTGATCGCCGTCGTCGCCTTCGCCGGACGCGCCACCGGAGGACTTCAGATGGCGGACGACGATCCGCTGTGCGGTGAGACGGGCCTCCAGGTCCGGCGAGTGCTCCTGGCCCGGGGCGTGGTCCCCGATGTCGCCCGCGCCCCCGGCCGGCTCGCGTGCCCGGTCCGCCGCGTCACCCGCCGCGCCTCCCGGCAGGGGGGCCCGCAGGTACGCGCAGAGCACATCCATGACGGCCTGGCGGTGCTCAGGGTTGTTCCGGCCCAGCCGCTCCAGGGCGTACATGGCTGCGATGCGCACGCCCGGGTTGCCGGAGCCGAGCTGGTCCACGGCCTTCGAGTAGAGCTCGGTGACCCGCTTCTCCGTCGCGTCGTACTCCTGGTAGACCTGCGTGCGCTCACCCAGCCACTGGCGGCGGACGGCGAGGAGGAGCGCCACGCCTCCGGCAGCTCCCGCGCCCACCGTCAAGCCGCTCTTGATCGCGTCCAGCCGAAGTGCGGGATCCGCTCCCGCGATCGCCGTGAGGGCGGTCGTGGCGATCCAGGTCGAGACCGCGACGCCGATGAGGCCGCCGACGATCCACCAGACCGACAGCACCCGCATCGGGGAGGGCGACGTCCGCGTGGACCTCGAGTTCGTGGCCAGCAGTACGAGCCCGGCCAGCAACAGGACCAGCCCGCCGAGGGCGAGCACGCCGCCGGGCGGTAGGCGCGCGAGAAGGCCGGGAACGTCAATCCAGCGCGCGGCGAGGACGACGGCGGCCAGCCCTGCGAGCAGAGCTGCGGCCCCCGTGGCCTTGCGCATCCGCGTCCCTCTCGAATCCGTGCCGTGGCATGCGGCCCGTCCAGCGGCTCCCCACATGATCACGTACCCGTCCGACCGCGTAAAGGGGCCTCGGAAGCGGGACCCGGGAGCGGCGCCCAGGGCGATCACGGCGGGTGAACCGGAGAGCCTTCACAGCCGTGTAAGGGGCATGAGAAAGCTCTGGCTCGTGGCCCTCCTCTTCCTGGTGGTCGCCTGCGGAGGGACCTCCTCCACCTCGGCCTCACCCGAGCAGCCCGAGGGCTCCCCCTCCGGCGCCGGGGTCGACCACCCCTCCCGTCCGCCGGCCCAGTCGCCGGGTACGGCCACCGGCGCACCGGCGGCCCCGTCCGGCGCGCCGAGCGGCACCCCGTCTCCCGTGACCCCGGCGGGGCCCACGCTGAACCCGCACACGGTCCCGTGGGAGAGCGCCACCCCCGCCGGCGACGGCCGGTCCCTCGACGTCGTGTGGTGGTCCGGGGTGGAGCCCTGCAACGTGCTCGACCACGTCGAGGTGACCGAGACCGCGCGCGAGGTCACCGTCACCCTGTACGAGGGACAGGACCGGCGTTCGCCCGACGCCGTCTGCATCGCGATCGCCGTCCTGAAGACCACGAAGGTGCACCTCAAGGCCCCCCTCGGCGGCCGGAAGGTCGTGGACGGCGCGAAGTAGGCCACCGAGCCGAACCGAGCCGGATGCGGCCGCGGCCGGGGGGCACGCCCACCGCCCGGGCTCCGGCCCCGGACGAGGCAGACAAAACAGTCCACACAAGTCGCGACGACGGGATGAAATCCGCGCGCTCCAGGGTTGAGCCCCATAGACTCAAGCTGTTTGACAGACCCCTCGGCGGGGCTAGTATTTGAGTCTGACCGACTCAACTTTGACTACAAGGACGTACTCATGGCACGTGCGGTAGGTATCGACCTGGGGACGACCAACTCCGTCGTCTCGATTCTCGAGGGCGGCGAGCCCACGGTCATCGCGAACGCTCAGGGCTCGCGGACCACGCCGTCCGTGGTCGCGTTCGCGAAGAACGGGGAGGTTCTCGTCGGCGAGGTCGCCAAGCGGCAGGCGGTGACCAACGTCGACCGGACCATCCGCTCGGTCAAGCGCCACATGGGCACGAACTGGTCGATCGAGATCGACGGCAAGAAGTTCACGCCTCAGCAGATCAGCGCGTTCGTCCTGCAGAAGCTCAAGCAGGACGCGGAGGCGTACCTGGGCGAGAAGATCACCGACGCGGTGATCACCGTCCCGGCGTACTTCAACGACGCCCAGCGGCAGGCCACCAAGGAGGCCGGCCAGATCGCGGGCCTCAACGTGCTGCGCATCATCAACGAGCCCACCTCCGCGGCGCTGGCCTACGGCCTCGACAAGGAGAAGGACCAGACCATCCTGGTCTTCGACCTCGGCGGCGGCACCTTCGACGTGTCCCTGCTCGACGTCGGGCAGGAGGACGGGCACGGGTTCGTCGAGGTCAAGGCCACGAGCGGTGACAACCACCTCGGCGGCGACGACTGGGACCAGCGGGTCGTCGACGAGCTGGTGACCCGCTTCAAGAACGCGCACGGCGTGGACCTGGCCAAGGACAAGATGGCCCTCCAGCGCCTGCGCGAGGCGGCCGAGAAGGCCAAGATCGAGCTGTCGGCCCAGACCGAGACCTCGATCAACCTGCCCTACATCACCGCCTCCTCCGAGGGCCCGCTGCACCTCGAGGAGAAGCTGACCCGGGCGGAGTTCCAGCGGATCACCGCCGACCTGCTCGAGCGCTGCAAGGGCCCCTTCCACCAGGTCATCAAGGACGCGGGGGTCAAGATCTCCGACATCGCCCACGTGGTCATGGTCGGCGGCTCCACTCGTATGCCGGCCGTGTCCGACCTGGTCAAGGAGCTGACCGGCGGCAAGGAGCCCAACAAGGGCGTGAACCCGGACGAGGTCGTCGCCATCGGCGCCGCGCTCCAGGCCGGTGTCCTCAAGGGCGAGGTCAAGGACGTCCTGCTGCTCGACGTCACCCCGCTCAGCCTGGGCATCGAGACCAAGGGCGGGATCTTCACCAAGATCATCGAGCGCAACACGACGATCCCGACCAAGCGTTCGGAGGTCTTCACCACGGCCGAGGACAACCAGCCGTCGGTGCAGATCCAGGTCTACCAGGGCGAGCGTGAGATCGCGGCGTACAACAAGAAGCTGGCCACCTTCGAGCTGACCGGCATCGCCCCGGCCCCGCGCGGCATCCCGCAGATCGAGGTCACCTTCGACATCGACGCCAACGGCATCGTGAACGTCTCGGCGAAGGACCTCGGCACGGGCAAGGAGCAGTCGATGACCATCACCGGCGGCTCGGCCCTGGGCAAGGACGACATCGAGCGCATGATGCGCGAGGCGGATTCCTACGCCGAGGAGGACAAGCGGCGCCGCGAGGAGGCCGAGGTCCGCAACAACGCGGACGCGCTGGCCTACCAGACGGAGAAGTTCCTCCGCGAGAACGACGAGAAGGTCCCGGCCGACGTGAAGACCGAGGTCAACGACTCGCTCGCCGAGCTGAAGAAGGAGCTGGAGGGCACCGACATCCCGGCCATCCGCACCGCCGCGGAGAAGCTCGCCACGGTCAGCCAGAAGATGGGCTCGGCCATCTACGCCCAGTCGCAGGCCGGCGCCGAGGGCGCCCCGGCCGGCGCGGACGCGGACAGCGCGCAGGCGAAGGCCGACGAGGACGTGGTCGAGGCCGAGATCGTCGACGATGAGCGGGAGGGCGGCCGCAAGTGAGCCCGCGTGAGAACGGCTCCGAGGAGGAGCCGGTGATCCGCGACAACCGCAAGATCGACCCGGAGACCGGCCAGGCCCGCGACTCCGCCGGGGACGCGCCCGAGGGCGCCCCCGGCGACCCGGGCACGCAGACGACGGCGGCGGCCGCCGACGGGTCCGCGACGGACCTGCTCGCCGAGCGCACCGCCGATCTGCAGCGGCTCCAAGCGGAGTTCAGCAACTACCGCAAGCGGGTCGAGCGCGACCGGATCGCCGTCAGGGAACAGGCCGTCGCGAGCGTGCTCACCGAGCTGCTGCCGGTGCTCGACGACATCGGCCGAGCCCGCGACCACGGCGAGCTCACCGGCGGCTTCGCGAAGGTGAGCGAGTCGCTGGAGGCAGCCGTCGGCAAGCTGGGTCTGACCGCGTACGGCGCGAAGGGCGACCCCTTCGACCCGACCGTCCACGAGGCCCTGCTGCACAGCTACTCGGCGGAGGTGACCGAGCCGACGTGCGTCGAGATCCTCCAGCCGGGCTACCGGATCAACGAGCGGATCCTGCGCGCCGCCCGCGTCGCCGTCGCCGAGCCGAGCGAGGAGACGGCGACGGAGGAGACGGCGGCCGGCTCCGGCGAGTCCGGCGGACCGGACCAGAACTGAAAGCGCGGAGGTCTCTCCCGATCGGCGAAGATCGGGAGAGACCCGCGAGGGCGCCCGCGACGACAGCCGCGGGCACACTGAATCACTCCCCTTTCGTGCGAAGGAAGCAATAGATGAGCACCAAGGACTACTTGGAAAAGGACTACTACGCCGTCCTTGGTGTGCCCAAGACCGCGAGCGCGGAGGAGATCAAGAAGGCCTACCGCAAGCTCGCCCGCCAGTACCACCCCGACGCCAACCCGGGGAACAAGGAGACCGAGGAGAAGTTCAAGGAGGTCTCCGAGGCGTACGACGTGCTCTCCGACGCCAAGCGGCGCAAGGAGTACGACGAGGCGCGCACGCTCTTCGGGTCGGGGCTCGGCGGTTACGCGGGCGCGGGCGGGACCCGGGCCGGCGGCAACTTCAACTTCGACCTCGGCGACCTGTTCGGCGGCTCGGGGTCGGGT
Organism: Microbispora bryophytorum; assembly: GCF_006874465.1. Classification (GTDB taxonomy): domain Bacteria; phylum Actinomycetota; class Actinomycetes; order Streptosporangiales; family Streptosporangiaceae; genus Microbispora; species Microbispora bryophytorum. The sequence goes on from NZ_VIRL01000001.1 coordinate 308,358, forward strand.
GAGCGGATCGGGGACCTGTTCGGGGGGTTGTTCAACCGGGGCGGAGCGGGCACGCGCACGACCACCGCCCGCCCACGGCGCGGCCAGGACGTCGAGTCGGAGGTGACGCTCGCCTTCGGCGAGGCGGTCGACGGCACCACCGTGTCACTCCGGCTCACCAGTTCGGCCGCCTGCACCGCCTGCGGCGGCACGGGGGCGAAGGCGGGCACCACCCCACGGGTCTGCCCGACCTGCGAGGGAACCGGGGCGGCCAGCCGCAACCTCGGCAACTTCGCCTTTTCCGAGCCGTGCCGCGACTGCCGCGGCCGGGGCCTGGTGGTCGACGACCCCTGCCCCGTCTGCGAGGGCAGCGGGCGCGGCAAGAGCACCCGTACGATCCAGGCCCGCATCCCCGCCGGGGTCGGCGACGGCCAGCGCATCAGGATCAAGGGCAAGGGCGCGCCCGGTGAGAACGGCGGTCCTGCCGGCGACCTCTACGTGCTGGTCCACGTCAAGCCGCACCCCGTGTTCGGGCGCAGCGGGGAGAACCTGACCGTCACGGTCCCCGTCACCTTCCCCGAGGCCGCGCTCGGCGCCGAGATCAAGGTGCCAACGCTCGGGGGGATGCCGGTGACCCTGCGCATCCCGGAGGGAACGCCCAACGGACGGACGTTCCGGGTGCGCGGCCGAGGGGCCTCCCGCAAAGACGGCACGAAGGGCGACCTGCTGGTCACCGTCCAGGTCACGGTGCCCCAGACCCTCGACGACAAGGCCCGCGCGGCCCTTGAGGAGTTCAGGAACGCCACGGAGGGCCAGGACCTTCGCGAAGAGCTGATCAAGCAGGCCAGAAGCGAGTGAGCCGATGGATGCCAGGTTTTTCGACATCTCCGACGACACCCCCGTCTATGTGATCTCCGTAGCCGCCCAGCTGTCCGGGCTGCACCCGCAGACGCTCCGCCAGTACGACCGGCTCGGGCTCGTCAGCCCCGGCCGTACGGCAGGGCGGGGGCGGCTGTACTCGACAAGGGACATCGTGCTTCTGCGCGAGGTCCAGCGGCTCTCCCAGGAGCACGGCATCAACCTCGCCGGCATCAAGCGCATCCTCGAACTCGAAACCGAGAACATGCGCCTGCACGAGGAGGTCACCCGGCTCAGGGGTGAGCTCGCCATGCTGCGGGCACTGGTCCGCTACGAACTGCCACCTGCCTGATCGGCGAAACGAGGCATTCACATATGGACTACAAGTTCACTCAGAAGAGCCAGGAGGCTCTGTCCGCGGCCGTCCGGCGCGCCGCGGCCGACGGCAACCCCGAGGTCGCGCCCGCGCATCTGCTGACGACCCTGCTGGCGCAGAACGGCGGCATCGCCGGGTCGCTGCTGCAGGCCGTCGGCGCGGACCCCCGGCAGTTGCGCACGCAGGCCGAGGAGCTGCTCGGCCGGCTGCCGAAGGCGCAGGGCTCCACCGTGAGCGCGCCGTCGAGCTCCCGCCAGTTGCTGACCGTGCTCAACACCGCGGCGCAGCGGGCCAAGCAGCTTGAGGACGAGTACGTCTCGACCGAGCACCTGCTCGTCGGGCTCGCCACCGACGGCGGGCAGGTCGCCGACCTGCTGAAGGCCGCGGGCGCCTCCCCTAACGCACTGCTTGAGGCGTTCGAGAAGGTCCGCGGGCACGCCAGGGTGACCAGCGAGACGCCCGAGGACACCTACCAGGCGCTGGAGAAGTACGGCGTCGACCTCACCGAGCAGGCGCGTGCCGGCAAGCTCGACCCGGTGATCGGCCGCGACAGCGAGATCCGCCGGGTCATCCAGGTGCTGTCGCGCCGCACCAAGAACAACCCCGTGCTGATCGGCGAGCCCGGCGTCGGCAAGACCGCCGTGGTCGACGGCCTCGCCCAGCGGATCGTCGCGGGCGACGTGCCCGAGAGCCTGCGCAACAAGCGCCTGGTCGCGCTCGACCTCGGCGCGATGGTCGCGGGCGCGAAGTATCGCGGCGAGTTCGAGGAACGCCTCAAGGCCGTGCTCAACGAGATCAAGGAGAGCAACGGCCAGGTCGTGACGTTCATCGACGAGCTGCACACGATGGTCGGCGCGGGCGCCGCCGAGGGCGCGATGGACGCGGGCAACATGCTCAAGCCCATGCTGGCCCGCGGCGAGCTGCGCATGATCGGCGCCACCACGCTCGACGAGTATCGCGAGCGCATCGAGAAGGACCCGGCCCTGGAGCGGCGGTTCCAGCAGGTCTACGTCGGCGAGCCCACCGTCGAGGACACGATCGCGATCCTGCGCGGGCTCAAGGGCCGATACGAGGCGCACCACCAGGTGCAGATCTCCGACAGCGCCCTGGTCGCCGCCGCGACGCTCTCCGACCGCTACATCACGGCTCGTTTCCTTCCCGACAAGGCGATCGACCTGGTGGACGAGTCGATGTCGCGGCTGCGGATGGAGATCGACTCTCGGCCGGTGGAGATCGACCAGCTCCAGCGCAGCGTGGACCGCCTGAAGATGGAGGAGCTCGCGCTCGCCAAGGAGACCGACGAGGCCAGCCGGCAGCGCCTGGAGAAGCTCCGCGAGGAGCTGGCCAACCGGCAGGAGGACCTCAACGCCCTGGTCAGCCGGTGGGAGCGGGAGAAGGCCGGCCTCAACAAGGTCGGTGAGCTGAAGAAGCGGCTCGACGAGGCGCGCGGCGCGGCCGAGCGGGCCCAGCGCGACGGCGACTTCGAGGCCGCGTCGCGGCTCATGTACGGCGACGTCCCCCGCCTGGAGAAGGAGCTCGCCGAGGCCACCAAGGCCGCCGAGACGGCGGAGGCCGAGGCCGAGCCGATGGTGAAGGAGGAGGTCGGCCCCGACGACATCGCCGAGGTCATCTCCTCGTGGACCGGCATCCCCGCCGGGCGGCTGCTGGAGGGCGAGACCGCCAAGCTGCTGCGGATGGAGGACGAGCTGGGCGAGCGCCTGATCGGCCAGCGCCAGGCCGTCCAGGCCGTCTCCGACGCCGTACGGCGTGCCCGGGCGGGCATCGCCGACCCTGACCGGCCGACCGGCTCGTTCCTCTTCCTCGGCCCGACCGGTGTCGGCAAGACCGAGCTGGCCAAGGCGCTCGCGGAGTTCCTGTTCGACGACGAGCGGGCCATGACCCGCATCGACATGAGCGAGTACAGCGAGAAGCACAGCGTGGCCCGTCTGGTCGGCGCGCCACCCGGCTACGTCGGCTACGAGGAGGGCGGCCAGCTCACCGAGGCCGTGCGGCGCAGGCCGTACACCGTGGTGCTGCTCGACGAGATCGAGAAGGCCCATCCCGAGGTCTTCGACATCCTGCTGCAGGTGCTCGACGACGGCCGGCTCACCGACGGGCAGGGCCGCACGGTCGACTTCCGCAACACGATCCTGATCCTCACCTCGAACATCGGCTCGCAGTTCCTCGTGGACCCCACGATGGAGAACGAGGCCAAGCGCCAGGCGGTCATGAACGCGGTGCGGGCGTCGTTCAAGCCCGAGTTCCTCAACCGGCTCGATGACATCATCGTGTTCGACGCGCTGGGCACCGAGGAGCTGTCGCAGATCGTGGACCTGCAGGTCGCCCGGCTCGCGCGGCGCCTGTCGGACCGGCGGCTGAAGCTGACCGTCACGCCCGCCGCCCGCGACTGGCTCGCGCTGACCGGCTACGACCCGCTGTACGGCGCCCGCCCGCTGCGCCGCCTGATCCAGTCGGCCATCGGCGACAAGCTCGCCAAGGAGCTGCTGTCGGGGACCATCAGGGACGGCGACGAGGTAATCGTCGACTTTGACGAGGCAGGTGACACGTTGACGATCCGGCCCGCTCGGTAAGGTCTTCTCCACCATTGGGGCAAGCGCGCCCCGCCCTTTTCCCTCGCTGCTACGTTCGGCGTTCGTCGGACTACCGTACGCGATCAGGGGGACGTGGATGTCCAGGACATCACGAAGTATTCGAGGGCGGTGCGTCGCGCTGGCGGCGGTCACTGCGGGAGTGAGCTGGCTGACCGGGGGCCCGGCGATGGCGAAGGACGGCGCGCTCGCCGACGCCTGCCGGGCCCAGAGCCGCGACGTCACCAGCCACGACGTCACCGGCCGCGACCTGTCGGGAGGAGTGACCACCTTGCCGGCGGCGGGTGTGCTGAGCATCGCCGACGCGGCCGGAGCGGCCGCCGGGCAGGGGCACAACTCGCTTCCCACCGGCCCGGCCGTGCTCACCAGGACCATCCCGGGGCCCACGGCGCTGCCGGCCGTGCCCGGCCCCCGTGCGCTGCCGGGCACGATGCCCGGCGCGGCATCCGGTGCGGCAGCCGGCGCGGCTCCCAGCGTGGCCAAGGCCGCTCCCGCCGCTCCCCGCACCACGACGGCACTGCCCGCACCGGCGGGCGTCAAGACGCTTCCCGCCGACGCCACGACCCTCTCGGCGCCCGCGAAGGCGATCTCCACCCCGGTGCAGAACGCCGTGGCGGGCGCCACGGCCGTCTCCGAACCGCGCCGCGCGCCCGCCGCTCCCGCGGCGGACGCCAGGACCCTGTTCCCGGCCAGGAGCACCGTGCCCCTCCTCGCCACCGCACCGGCCAAGCCCGGCACCGCGAACGCATGTGCGCCGCAGGCACTGCGGACCGCGCCGGCCGCCCAGGAGCGCAAGCACCCCGAGGCGCAGGGACATCAGAAGAAGAGCCACCGGAACCCCAAGCCGCAGGACCAACCGGCGGGCTCGGCGTCGCGAGGCGACTCCGCCCAGGGTTCGGTGCCGCAGAACCCGGGCGCACAGAACCCGGGCGTACAGAACCCGGGCGCGCGAAACCCGGAGGCACGGAATCCGGGAGCGCGTAACCCGGAGGCACGGAACCCCGAGGCGCGGAACCCGGGAGCGCCGAACCAGGGCGCCCAGGGCTCTCTCGCGTCCCAGGGCGAGTCCCACAGCCACAGTTCGCAGAGCGGCGCGTCGGGCCAGGAGCAGAGCACCAAGACCTTCCCGGTGAAGGACCGCCGCCACCGCAAGGCGCACCACCCTCGCAAGCAGCCCGGGGCCATGGCGCCTGGCCAGGCCGCCAACCAGAGTGCCGGCCAGGCCGGCCGGCCCCTGACCGGCACGCGCAACGCCTCCCTGCCGGAGGGCGAGCGCAAGAAGGGGGCCAAGGACAAGCGTCAGCGCAACGACGGCGCGAGCGGGCAGGGAACCGCCATGGGCGTGCTGCCCGACGCGGCGGACGGCCGGCACGTGCCGCGGCTGCGCGAGTACCCCAAGGCGGCATCGCACCGGCAGAACGGTGACATCACCGCTCCGGCGGCCCTCACCAAGGCGACGGGCACGCGCGCGGTGACCGATTTCGCCGCCGCGGCCGGCAAGAAGCTCCTGCCGTAACCCCGCCGTACGACGCCCCGCTCCCCCGGGGTCGGCATCCGGTCTCGTCCGCCGGAACACCGAAGACAGCGAAGACGAAGACTGCGAAGACGACGAGACCGAAGGCAACGAAACCGAAGACAACAGAACCGAAGACGATGTGACCAAGGGGCCGTGATCCACGGCCCCTTTTTCCATGCCCGCACACCATCTCGCCGGGTGGAGGCCCTCAGCCGTGCCCGAAGTGCCGAGAGGGCTCAGCGGGAAGCGTCGAGGAGGGCGTCGAGGTCGTCCTCCGGCAGGCCGAGATCGACCCGGATGCGGTAGCGGGTGCGCAGCAGCGAGTCGCGGATGCCCGACCCCACCGCGCCGCAGGCGCGGGCGCCGTCGGTGGCCCACTCGTGCGCCGCGTCGAGGTCTCCGTACGCCATGAGCGTCTCGGCGACGGTCAGCGCGGTGGCCGGGTTCCAGTCTCCCGACCCGACCGCGGCGATCAGCGCCCTGGCCTCCTCGGGCCGGTCGAGCTCGAACAGCGTGTCGGCGATGCCCGCACGCGGGTCCACCGGCACCTCCCCGCCGTCCTCCAGAGCGCTCTGGTAGCGGTCGAGGGCGGTCGCGGGCTGACCGGCCTGGCGCCACTCCTCCGCGGCGAGCACGAGGATCGCCGCCCTGGACATCTCTCCCGACTCGTACCCCTGGGCCAGCGCGTCGAGGCGGCGGGCGAGGGCACCGTGGTCATCGAGCAGCAGGGCCTGTTCGAGCAGTCGGTCCACCTGCTCATTTGTCACATGTGCCACAGAGCCGAGGCTACCGATCCCGGTCTGTTTTCGCAGGACAACACCAGGCATTGCCGAAGCAACAGTTAGTACACGTTTGACTACCATACGCTTTTCTCGGCAGATAGTCGGGCATATCGCACCATGCCTGTGCCAATCGAAGCTCGGCGAGGAGCGTTACAGCATGTCCAAGCGGGTGATACTGACTCTCGCCTCCACAACAGTGCTCGCCGCCGTGGTTCCGGGGTTCGCCGGCTTCGTCACGGCCCAGTACGAGGCGCTCGACCGGGCCCGAGCCGAACTGTCCCGGCTGCAGACCAAGCTGCAGATGATGGAGCTGAGAGTCGAGCCGGCGGCGGATCTGCGATGCCGCGCCGACACGAGCGGGCAGCGACAGCCGAGCCTGACCGACGAGGACGACACGCGGGAGCTGACGATCCCGCCGCGCACCCGCACCAGGTCCTGGCAGAACACCGCCTACGTCCGGAGCACCGCACCGGGGTTGTGGCCCTCGATCGGCGTCCCCCATGCCGTACCCGGCCCGCAGGCGCCGGGCGATCTCCGCCACCCGCACGAGTGAACCGCCCGGCGCGAACACGCCCGCCGTCACGCGCGGCGCGAGACGGCGGAGGCGAGTTGCCGGGACAGATATCCGCGGACGAGCTGTTTGGCTTCGGCCACGATTCCGGGGTCGCCGTTCGGGTCGTGCCGGAAGGCGAGCTTCAGCACCGCGTCCCCGGCCTCGACGGCGACGAGAATGGCACGATCCAAATCCTCACTGTCAGCCAGCCCGAATTCGGTGAGCAGCAACGCGCGCAGCCGACCGGCGATCACGGTGTTGTTGTCGGCCACGGAATCGAGAAGGTCGAGATCGAAGACCTCACCGAAGTGCAGCGAGCGGAACCCGGGCACGCTGCGGTGCATCTCGACGTACTCGTCGATGATGGCGTCGACGGCGTCCCACCAGCCCGCGTAGTCCTCGGCGATGAAGCGACGCCCGACACGCGCGACGAACAACTCGACGTTGCGCCGCGTCAGGGCCTGGCTGAGCGCCCGCTTGTCCGGGAAGAACTGGTAGACCGAGCCGATCGCCACCCCGGCCCGCTCGGCCACCCGGGTGGTCGTCAGTGCGTCGTACCCGCCCTCGTCGAGCAGCTCGGCGCAGGCGTCGAGCATCCGCTCCACCCTGCGGGCGCTGCGACGCTGCGAAGGACGCCGCCGCAGCGGCTCACCGGGATGCGACGAGCGCGGCGGCATTCCCTCACCACCCCCATTGCCCCATTTCTCGACGGCGGCACGGGTCTCAATGGCAGCACAGTGCTCGACGGCGAAAGCGGGGCCGTCTGCTTCCCTCACATACCAGCTGGACACCCACTCATCTTGCCTGTTTCACGCGCCGCGGTCAGCGCTTATCGACCAGTCGTCTGATTTACAGCAAGAAATCCCGTCGCACCGCTGTCAAGAATCCCGTCGCACCGCCCTCAGGAGTCGGCGGGTGCGGCCGACAGGCCGGTGCAGCCGCGCAGCGCGCGGTACGCGCCGAGCGCCTGCTGCTTGGCGCCGCCCGTCACGGGAATGGGCACGCCGCCGTTGATCCGGGCGGGGGTCCACTGGTCCTTGAGCACCTTCCTGCCGTTGATCGTCAGGGTGAGCACGCCGGTCGTCCCGGTGTCCGGGCCCCAGTTGTAGAAGGCGAAGTTGCCCAGGCCGTACTGCACGTACGCCTGACCGGAGAAACCGCCGCCCAGCAGGATGTGCGCGTGGCTGCCCACGATGACGTCGGCCCCCGCGGCCACGAGCTTGTCCGCCAGGCTCCGCTGCACCGGCGTCGGGCACTTGACCAGCTCGGTGCCCCAGTGCAGGAACACGATAACGGTGTCGGAGTTCTTTCGAGCCTGCCGTACGGCCCGGATGAGGCGGGGCTCGTTCTTGGCGGAGGCGAGCCCGCCCTTGCTGCCGGAGGCGGTCCAGGACTGGATGAACTGCGAGTCGAGCACCTGGGTGGCGCCGATGATCGACACCCGGTTGCCGTTGACCGTCCTGCGATAGGGACGGAATGCCTCGGTCTCGTTCGCGCCGATGCCGATGACGGGGAACTTCGAGGACCTGATCGCCTTGAGCGTGTCGGCCAGGCCGCTCTCCATGTAGTCCATGCCGTGGTTGTTGGCCATCGTGACGACGTCCACCCCGGCGGCCTTGAGCGCGGCGAACGCCGTGGCGGGGGCGCGGAAGGTGAACTGCTTGCCCGGCGCGGGCGTGCCGGCGGTGGTGATGGCCGTCTCAAGGTTGAGCGCCGTGAGGTTGGACCTGCGCAGGACGGCGGCGATCGGGCCGAGCGCCGTACGCGGGTCGGCGTCGAGCCGGCTCCGCAGGACGCCCTCGAAGTGCACGTCGCCGGCGAAGGAGATCGTGAAGGGCCGCCGCTGCGGCGGTTTGGGAGACGGCTTCGCGGTCTTGACCTCCAACTGCGACGCGCCGGGGACGGGCTCACTCTCCGCCGGGCTGCACCCCGCGACGAGAAGGGGAGCCGCGAGGAGGGCGAACAGGGACAGGGCGAGGGGCTGACGTCTCACGGCACCCGAGCATGCCATCTCCGTCGGCGGACGGGGAGGCTGTGGGAGATCCTGGGGCAAATAACTGGGAGAGTTCCTTTACTTGAATCATTCAAGTTTGCTGCTAACGTGGGGGTTGTGAACGACCCCGGGCGCCTTCGCGAGGCCGGACTGCGGGTGACCGCGGCGCGGCTGGCGATCATGCAGACCGTGAGCGGGGGCGACCACCTCGACGTGGAAGCCATCCATCGCGGTGTGTGCGAACGGGTCGGCCAGGTGTCCCTGCAAGCCGTCTACGATTCGCTGAACGCGTTGCAGCGCGGCGGACTCCTCCGCCGCATCGAGCCCGCGGGCAGCCCGACGCGGTACGAGACGCGGGTGGGCGACAACCACCACCACCTCGTCTGCCGCAGTTGCGGAAGAGTCGCGGACGTCGACTGCGCGGTGGGACACGCGCCCTGCCTGGAGCCGGCGTCGGACGCCGGCTACCTGGTGGACGAGGCGGACGTCATCTACTGGGGCCTGTGCCCCCCATGCCGGGCCGAAGCCGGCAGCGCCCAGCCCGACTCCGCCCGCGTCTGAGTCCCGTGCTTGTTCCATCGCTTTCCGCACGCAGTTCCATGAAGTGACCCCGGAGGCAACCCCATGACCGACAGGCCCATCACCACCACTGACGCCGGGATTCCCGCTCCCAGCGACGAGTTCTCCCTGTCGGTCGGCCCCAACGGCCCGCTGCTGCTGCAGGACCACTACCTGATCCAGAAGATGGCCGCCTTCAACCGGGAGCGGGTCCCCGAGCGGGTGGTGCACGCCAAGGGCGGCGGCGCGTACGGCGTGCTCCGGATCACCGAGGACGTCAGCCGGTACACCAAGGCCAAGCTGTTCCAGAAGGGCCAGGAGACCGGGCTCTTCCTGCGGTTCTCGACCGTCGCCGGAGAGCGGGGCAGCGCCGACACCGTACGCGACCCCCGCGGCTTCGCGATCAAGTTCTACACGGAGGACGGCAACTACGACATCGTCGGCAACAACACGCCGATCTTCTTCATCCGCGACCCGTCGAAGTTCTCCGACTTCATCCACTCGCAGAAGCGCCGCGCCGACACCCACACGCGCGACCACAACATGCAGTGGGACTTCTGGACGCTGTCGCCCGAGTCGGCCCACCAGGTGGCGTTCCTCATGACCGACCGCGGCACGCCGCGTTCGTGGCGGCACATGCACGGCTTCGGGTCGCACACCTTCCTCTGGTACAACGCCGCCGGCGAGAAGTTCTGGGTCAAGTACCACTTCAAGACCGAGCAGGGCATCGAGAACTTCACCGACGCCGATGCCAGGGCGCTGGTGGCGGAGGACCCGGACTTCCATCTTCGCGACCTGCAGACCGCCATCAGGAACGGCGACCATCCGGCGTGGAAGGTCAACATCCAGATCATGCCGTTCGAGGACGCGGCGGACTACCGGTTCAATCCGTTCGACCTCACCAAGGTCTGGCCGCACTCCGACTACCCGGAGATCACCATTGGCCGGTTCGTGCTGAACCGCAACCCGGAGAACTACTTCGCCGAGGTCGAGCAGGCGAGCTTCGAGCCGGCGAACCTGGTGCCGGGCGTCGGGCCCTCCCCCGACAAGATGCTCCAGGGCCGCCTGTTCTCCTACCCGGACGCCCACCGCTACCGCATCGGGCCGAACTACCTGCAGCTTCCGGTCAACACTCCGAAGGTGCCGGTGCACAGCTACAACGTCGACGGTCACATGCGCTACCGCAACCCGGGTGACCCGGTCTACGCGCCGAACAGCGTCAACGGCCCCGCGGCCGACCCGTCGCTTTACGAGGGCGAGAACTACCAGGTCACCGGTGAGATCATCCGGAGCGCCTACGTCAGGCACCGCGAGGACGACGACTACGTCCAGCCGCGCGCGCTGTGGGAGAACGTGCTCTCGGACGTCGATCGCGATCACATGGTGAGCAACATCGTCGGCCACGCCTCGGCTCCCGAGGTCACCGCCGACATGAAGAAGCGCGTGGTCGACTACTGGACCAACATTCACAAGGACCTCGGACAGCGCGTCGCGCAGGGGCTCGGCGTCGCCTGACCCCCTTCCCCTCGCGTACGGCTCGCGCCCCTTTCAGGCGCGGGCCGTACGCGCCTGTTGTCTCACGATCGCCGCCTCCGCGTACGTGGACCGGGAGTCGCAGCCACCCTGATGCCACAGGCCAGGCAGGCCGCGCGGCAGGAAAAAAGCGATGGGGATACGACTTCTGGACGGACGTACGCACGGATCGCCTCGCGGTCGCGAACAACGCACGTCGGCGCCGATTCCGGAAGATCCTGGGCGAGGAATACAGAGCTGTTGTGGCCGCCACCGCCATCTGCTGGGCGACAGGGATGTCCAGGAAAAAGAAGAGCCTGGCCGCCGGACAGGTCGGCCAGGCCAAGGACTAAAGGTCGAACTCGCCGTCCTTCACGCCACCGATGAACGCGTCCCACTCCGCGGGAGTGAAGACGAGAGCGGGACCGTCCTGGTTTTTGCTGTCGCGCACACCCACGTGGCCGTCTGACAGCACGGCCACTTCAACACAGGCGCAGTTGTTGGCGCTCCGGCTGCTCTTCCACCAGATGGCGCCGGACAGGTCACTCGAGTTCTTGGACAATGTTTCTCTCCCCCCGGAAATCATGTCGCGCGGGTTTCCGGGGCGGTCTAGAGCTGGCTAACGCCAGTGACGGACAGTTTTCTCCAAGAACCGGCGGGAGTCGTCCACGTCGAGGGCCTTCGTCTCCAGGTAGTCGAATGCCACCTCGTACCGGTAGACGATCGCCTCGTCCTCGACCAGACGCCCGCCCAGGAGTGCCTCCAGGTACACGACGTCATGGAACTCGGGCACCTTGAGGTGGCAGAACGCCCCGGTGTTGATCGGATGGTCCGCGTCGAGCGGCAGGATCCGCAACTCGACGTTCGGCCTCTCTGAAACCTCGATCAACCGCCTGAGCTGTTCCCGCATCACCTCGTGGTCGCCGAACCGGCGCAGCAGGACCGACTCCTCCAGAACAGCCGAGATGGCCAGCGGGCTGTCCGTCCTGAGAACCGCCTGCTGGCGCGCCATCCGGACCTCGATCCGGCTGCGGACGCCGCCCGGCGCCTCAAGGGTGCTCCGTTGTCCGCTCTCCATCATGGCTCGGACGTACGCCTCTGTCTGGAACAGACCCGGCACGACCTGGGGTTCCCAGTCGCGTGCCGCCGTGGCCTCGGCCTCCAGGCCAAGGAACGTCGTGTATTCCTTGGGCAGGGAGTCGCGGTAATCCTCCCACCAGCCCTTCCGGGTCGCGTCCCGGTGCAGGGCGAGCAGCTCTTGGCGTTGGCGGGAATCTACCATGTAGATCAATAAAAGTGCCTCAACATCGCTCGTGCGAGGCGAGGTGCGCGCCGTCTCGATCCTGCTGATCTTCGCTGCGGACCAGCCGAGCCGGACGGCGACCTGGTCGCCCGTCAGATCGGCGCGCTCGCGTAACCGGCGCAGTTCCTGCCCCAGCCGACGGCGGCGGACGGTGGGACTGCCGTGCTCGGGCACCCCTGCCGACCTCCTTCATCCGGTGAATCCGGTGGTTGCGGTGGACGCACGGACGATGGGCGCGCCCTGGCGGACCGGGCGCACGGGTGAGGGGCGCCCTGTTCGAAGATTACCGCGCCCGCTCGTGCAACTTGCACCGCGATTTGCAGCGTATCGGCACAAGATTCTTGCGGATTTCTTTTCGTCAAGTATTGCAGGGCATTGCGTCCTGAGTCACGATCGATACGGGAAGGGTCTTCTGGAGAGTGGGGGCGCCGGCGATCGCCGGCGAAATACTCCGGACCCGCTTCCCCATCCGAGGCACGCGCCCGGCGAGGGCGCCGGCCGCTTCGGGTGTGCGTGACAACGGGAGGCATCCGGGCCAGCGGGATTTCGACATTCGGCGGGCGTCACAACGCTCGCATCGCACAAGAAGCGAACATCGAATAGGCCGTTCCGGCGATGGAACGCGCCCTCCGTACGACGAATTCAGGACGACGAGATCTCCGCTTGGCACCCCTCCGAAAGGAGTCTCTTGGTGAATCCCCCCGGTGCCGCCTGGTTATCACTGATCAAAATCCGGATGACGATGGCCGATATGGCGCTGTGCGCCGACCAGGACCGGTGGGCGCGTGAGCTGAAGTGGACCGTGAGCCGCACCGGCTTCGGCGCCCGCCACTATCGCGACCCCCGCTTCGACCTCGTACGCGAGCTGGAGGAGGTCGGCCGCCTCTTCACCGTCTGACGCCCGGCTCACCGTTCGGCGCCCTCTTCGCCTCCGGGAAACAGGTCCAGGGGCCGGACGGGAGAAGGGCGTGCGTCTCATGACCTGGACGGCACGCGGCGCCGGATCGGGGACGAACTGATCGTGACCGGTTAGGCTTGCACGGGTGACGACCGCGCTCATCCACGAACGGCTGCAGTCCCAGCTCGCCTTCCACACAGAGATCGACAAGCTGAAGCGCGTCATCCGCCGGAACTCGCTGATCGACGGCTCGCGCCGCGAGAACGACGCCGAGCACTCCTGGCATCTGGCCATGATGGCGATGACGCTGGCCGAGCACGCGCCCCCGGAAACCGACATCTCCAGGGTGGTCGCGATGCTGCTCGTGCACGACATCGTGGAGGTCGACGCCGGCGACACCTTCATCTACGATCCCGTCGCGGTCGAGGGGCAGGCCGCCCTCGAACGCGCGGCGGCCGACCGGATCTTCGGGCTGCTGCCGGAGGACCAGGGGGCGCGGCTGCGCGGGCTGTGGGACGAGTTCGAGGAGCGGCGCACACCCGAGGCGAGGTTCGCCAGGGCGCTCGACCGGCTCGCACCGATCATCGCCAACCACCACAACGAGGGCGGCACCTGGCCGCTCTACAAGGTGACGGCCCGCCAGGTCATGGAGAAGGTGCGGCTCATCGAGGAGGGGTCGCCCACACTCGGCGAGTACGCCGCGCGGCTGGTCGCCGGCTCGGTCGCCCAGGGGCATCTGGCGCCCTGACCGGGAACGTCCCGGCCGAAACTCGCACATACCGTCTCATGCCTGTCCATGTTCACACCTGTGACGCGGGGGTACGTGATCCCGTGTTAGGGGGCGAGAAATGGAAGAGACGACCAGGCCGCATGCGGGCCGGACGGCACGGAGGGTCCCCTCGGCAGAGCTCCTCGACGGGCTCGAGCGGGCCACCGCGCTCGACCGGCCGATCGCCGTCATATCCAAGAAGGTCCGCCGCAGACTCGGCCCAGGCAAGCTCCGAGACGTCCTGCACGGCGTGCCCATGGGACACCCGCTGCACCCGGCCCTCGCCATGACGACCTTCGGCTGCTGGCTGTCGGCGAGCGTGGTGGACATGACCAGGACGGGCTCACGCGCGGCGCGGACGCTGATCCTGGTGGGACTGGGCAGCGCCGTTCCCACGGTGGCGGCCGGCCTCACCGACTGGTCCACCCTCCATCGCGAGCAGCAGCGCGTGGGCCTGGTGCACGCCATGACGAACGCCGTAGCGGCGCTCTGCTACTCGGGCTCTGTCTTCTTACGGGTGACGGGACGCGAACGCGCCGGACGCATGCTGGGGTACGCGGGACTGGCGGCGGCCTCCGCGGGTGCGAACCTCGGCGGCCACATGTCCTATCGCCAGGCCGCCGGGGCCAACCACGCGGAGTCGGTCGGCCACCTCATGCCGCTCGGCTGGCACGACCTGTGCGCGCTCAAGGACCTGCCCAACGGGCGGCCGGTGCGGCGGCGGCTCGGCTACATCGACCTGTTCGTCCTGCGCCTCGGCGACGACGTGAGCGTGCTCGCGGACAACTGTTCCCACCTCGCCGGCCCTCTCCACCAGGGGCGGGTCGCCATGGAGGAAGGCCAGGCCTGCATCGTCTGCCCGTGGCACGGCAGCGCCTTCCGCATCTCCGACGGCCGGGTCATGCACGGTCCCGCGACGTCGCGACAGCCGGCCTTCCAAACCCGGCTGCGGCAGGACGGCGTCATCCAGGTCCGCCCCGCGGAGTGATCCCGCAGCGGCTCCACCACGACGACTCCACCAGAGGGACTCCACCACAGTGACTCCACCACTGCGGCGCGTCCCGCGCCCGGGCCCGGGTCAGCCGGTGTCCGGGGCGCGGTCGTCGGCGGGATATTCGACCAGGGCGAGGACACGGTTGGACATGAACCTCGCGGTGCGGACAGGAGTGCCCGCCCGCGTGACCTCGGTGACCTCGACCACTCCCCGGCCCGTCGTGATCTCGATCCGGCGGCCCGCCCTGGTCGCGATGACTTCGTAGGTGCGCGGGGTGCCCCCCGCATCGATGACGATCTCCACCCGGTCGCCCTTCACAAGGGCAGACATACCCTTTCAGGACACCAGCTTCACTATCGCCACGATTCCCACGACAACAATGAATCCCCGCAGCAAGGGTGCGGGCAGCCGGCGGCCGAGGCGGGCGCCGAGGAAGCCGCCGACGGCCGAACCGAGCGCGACCATCAGCACGGCGGCCCAGTCCACCGGCGCGATGAACGCGAACAGCACCGCCGCCGTGGCGTTGACCAGCAGCGACAGCAGGTTCTTCGCCGCGTTCACCCGTTGCAGGTCCTCGTCGAGGAAGCTGCCGAGCAGGCCGATCAGCACAATGCCCTGGGCGGCGCCGAAGTAGCCGCCGTACATGCCCGCGCCCAGGACGCCCAGCCACAGCCACGGCCCGCCGTGCGGGTGCGGCCTGCGCCGTGCGGCCAGCCACTCGTTGATCCTCGGCTGGAACACCACGAGGAGGCAGGCGACCGCGATGAGCACCGGAACGATGACCTTGAACGCCTCCGCGGGCAGGCGCAGGAGCAGCACTCCACCGGCGAGCGAGCCGATCACGGACGCGACGCCGAGCCGGAGCAGCCGCTCGCGCTGGCCCTTGAGCTCGGCGCGGTAGCCGAGCACCCCGGTCACGCCGCCCGGCACGAGCCCGACGTTGTTGGACACGTTCGCGACGATCGGAGGGAAGCCGACGGCCAGCATCGTCGGGAACGTGATGAGCGAACCCGATCCCACGACCGCGTTGATGGCCCCGGCCCCGATACCGGCCGCGAAGACCGCGACCGCCTCCCACGGCGTCACTCGCACATCTCCTTCGTACGGCTATCCGCCAAGGGTAGGCGCCGGGCTCCGCGTGGGGATCAGAGGGGACGGGCGTACCAGCGGCCCTGCTGGCCGCGGTCGAGATGCAGCGGCACGCCGAAGGTCGCGGACAGGTTCTCCGGCGTCATCACCGAGTCGATCGGCCCCTGGTCGACCACCGAGCCGTGCCGCAGCAGCAGCACATGGGTGAACCCGGCCGGGATCTCCTCGACGTGGTGGGTGACCAGCACCATCGTGGGCGACTTCGGGTCCTGGGCCAGCGCGCCGAGGCGGCGTACGAGGTCCTCGCGGCCCGCCACGTCGAGCCCGGCGGCGGGCTCGTCGAGCAGCAGCAGCTCGGGGTCCGGCATGAGCGCCCGGGCGATCTGCACCCGCTTGCGCTCGCCCTCCGACAGCGTGCCGAAACGCCGCCGGATCAGGTGGGCGCAGCCGAGCTGGTCGATGAGCTCGACCGCCCGGGTGACGTCGTGGGAGTCGTACTCCTCCGTCCACCGGCCCAGGATCGCGTACGACGCGGTGAGCACGAGGTCGATGACCTTCTCGTCCGGCGGGATGCGCTCCGACAGGGCCGCGCTGGCCAGGCCGATCCGGGGCCGCAGGTCGAACACGTCCGTCTGGCCGAGCCGCTCGCCGAGGATCTCCACCGAGCCCTCGGACGGGAACAGCAGCGACGCGGCCACCTGGAGCAGTGTCGTCTTCCCCGCGCCGTTGGGCCCGATCACCACCCAGCGCTCGTCTTCCCTGACGCTCCAGTCGATGCCGCGCAGCAAGGCAGCGCCGTCCTTACGGACGGTCACGTCCTGAAGCTGAAGCACCTGACCGCCCATGTGGTCCCCCTCCGTGGTTCGCTGAGATAAAACTATGGCAGTCCGACCACATATCGTGGATCGGGTGCGCATCGATTCACCGATCTCCGCCACGCTCGTCGCCTGGGGCAATGCCTGGCTCGGGGGACACGTGAGCCTGGAGCACGCCCTCGACCGCGTCGAGCGCGAGGCCGGGCCCCAGGTGGTGGCGGCGGATGGCGTCGAGACCCCCCTGCTCGCCTACCTCGTCGACCGGCGGATCGAGGGCCTCGACGCGTTCCGGCTGGCCCTGCCGGTGCCCGGCGACCCGCTCGGGCTCACCGGCCCGCCCGCCTTCAACGGCGCCGCGATCGACGCGGGCCAGGCCGTCGTGGCCGTGCTGTCCGGCCGGTGCCTCGGTCTCGTGCCGTCCGCCGACCGGCGCGGCTCGTCGTACTCCGGAATCCGCTGGACCGTGGCCGAGGCGTCGGCCGTCCCGCCCGACGTGCCGTCGCTGGCCGAGGCGGAGCAGGCGCTGCGGACCGCCATGATGGCCGCCACCGAGGCGCTGCTGGGCGTGGGCGGCCCGGCGCAGGGCTTCCCCACCCCGGACACGCTCGACCGCGCGGGCGAGGCCCTCGCCCCCGGCTATCCCGGCAGGGCGCACCGGGTCGGCGCCCTCGCCGCCCGGCTGACGGCCGCACTGCGCCTGGCCGACGAGCGGGGACTCACCTCCGGGCAGGTCGCCGCGCGCGGGCAGGCCCTGCGCGACCTCGACCGCGCCGTACGGCGGGCCAGGGTGGCCGCGCACAACGCGATCGCGGAGTCCCAGGTCTGACCCGCGACCAGTCCGACACGCGAGCGGTCCGACGCGCGACCGGTGTGACACGCGCACCGGTCCGCCGCACGCGCCCAGTCTGCCGGGCCCGGACCGGGCTCACTGCTTCGCGACGGCCTCGCGGACGGCCGGCACGACGTCCTGGGCCCAGCGGGCCAGGAGGGTGCGGCCGGGGGCGCCCTGGTCGGCGGAGAAGATCGTGAAGCCCGACGCGCCGTGCTCCACCACGGCCCCGGTCAGCTCCTCGACCCACTGGCCGACGGAGCCGCCGATCCAGCGGCCCTCCGCGTCACGGGTGGCGGGCATCGGCCGGTCGGTGATGCGGCCGGGGAAGTTGAAGATCGTGCGGATCTCGCGCGGATCACGCCCGGCGGACGCCGCCGCCTCGTCGATGACCGGCCGCGACGTGCGGTAGCGCCGGCTCAGCCAGTCGGCCGCGTGGCCGGGGATCCAGCCGTCCGCCACCCGGCCGGTGGCGGCCAGGGACTTGCGGCCGACCGATCCGGTCCACACGGGCGGCGCGGGCACGGGGGCGGGCTCGATCTGGTTCACCTGGTAGTGCTTGCCCTGGTAGGTGACCGGAGGGCCGCCGCCGGACAGCAGCTTGACCAGCACGATCGCCTCCTCGAAGGCGTCCACGGCGTCGCCGGGCGAAAGGAGCGGCACCCCCATGTCGGCGATGCGATCCCACAACCCGCCCGCGCCCATGCCGAGCACGATCCGGCCGCCCGACAGCGCCGACAACGACGTCACCGTCCTGGCCAGCATGGGCGCGGGCCGGGTCGGCAGGTTGGTGACGTTGGCGAAGCCGGCGATGTGCTGCGTACGCCCGAGGATGAAGCCGAGGGCCGCATAGGCGTCCACACGTCCGCCGAGGTAGGGATGGTCCGACAACGTGAAGATGTCGAGCCCGTCGCGGTCGGCCTGCTGGACCATCGGCAGCAGCTCGGGTAGGTCCTCGATGCCGGAGTGCGCGCCAAACCCGAAGACGACGTCATGTGCTGACAACGTTCCGCCTTTCCACAGGGACAAACGTTCGCACTACGAACCATATTAGTTCGTATTGCGAACCACAATTCCTTCGGGGTTCAGCGCATCGAATCCGGTTCCACGAAGACGCTGGGGACCTTGTTGTCCGTCACGACGCGGCCGAGCAGGGCGGCGAGCGTGTCGCGCTCCGCCGGCGCCAGACCCGAGGCCAGTTCCTCCACGCGGCGGCAGGTCTCGGCGTAGAACTCGTCGGCCAGCTTGGCGCCCTGCCCGGTGAGCGACACCCGCACCGCGCGGGAGTCCTGAGGGTCGGAGGTGCGCCGGACCAGACCGTTGCGCTCACTGCGGTCCACCAGACCGGTCAGGCTCGACTTGGCCAGGCCGAGCACCGCGCCCAACTCGCTCATGCCGTAGGGCTGCGCCATCAGGACGCACAACAACTGGCCCTGTTGCTGGGTGAGGCCGTACTCGCGGGCGGAATTCGCATACACGGCGTTCACCAGGAACGTGGACCGCACCAGTGCGGCCACCGTCCCGATCCGGCCGCCGGCATCCTTGCTCACCGGTCCAGAATAACCAATTCGCGAGACGAACTACCGTCCCGTCAGGACAGGCCGTGGCGCACCGCGTAAAGCGCGGCCTGGGTCCGGTCCTGCACGGCGAGCTTCATGAGCACGTTGGAGACGTGCGTCTTCACGGTCTTCTCCGCCACCGTGAGCTCGCGGGCGATCTCGCGGTTGGAACGGCCGGCGGCGAGCAGTCGCAGCACCTCGCGTTCCCGGTCGGTCAGCGCGGACCCCGCCGCGTCCCGCTCGCGGTCCGCCGGACCGGCCAGCATCGCCTCGGCGGCCTCCGGCGCGAGCAGGACCTGCCCGCCGTGCACGGCCCGGATCGCCTGGACGAGGGCGCCGGGGTCCACGTCCTTGTAGAGGAAGCCCGCCGCGCCCGCCCGCATGGCCGGAGCCACGTCGCCGCGGTCGCTGACCGAGGTGAGGACGATCACCCGCACGTCCCGGCCGGACAGCTCCGCGAGCGCGCCGAGGCCGTCGAGCACCGGCATCTTCAGGTCGAGCAGCAGCACGTCGGGGGTGAGCGCTCCGGCCAGCTCGACCGCCTCGGCGCCGTCGGCCGCCTCCCCCACGACGTCGATGTCCTCCTGGATCTCCAGGAACGTACGCAGGCCCTGCCGTACGACGGGGTGGTCGTCGGCGATGAGCACGCGGATCACGCGGGCACCTCCAGTCGCACGGTCGTGCCGCGGCCGGGCGCGGAGGAGACCGTCAGCGTGCCGCCGACGGCCTGGGCCCTGTCGGTCATCGACGGCAGGCCCAAGCCGTGCACGCCCGCACCGTTGGGCCCGGCGCTGTCGAATCCGGCGCCGTCGTCGGTCACCTCCAGCACCAGCGCGTCCTCCCGATGCGCGAGCCGTACGTCGATGCGGGCGGCCCTGGCGTGCCGTACGGCGTTGTGCAGCGCCTCCTGGGCGACCCGGAGCACGGCGACCTCGATCTCGGGCGCCGGATCGGGGGCACCGCCGAGGCCGCGGTCGCCCGGCGGGTCGCCCTCGGCGGAGAACGCGACCGTCATGGGGTGCAGGCGGTTGAGGAGGGCCGCCTGCTTGCGCAGGCTCTCCACCAGGCCGTGCCGGTCCAGCTCGGCCGGGCGCAGCTCCACGATCACCGCGCGCAGCTCGGTCAGCGCCTCTCCCGCCATCCGCTCGACCCGCTCGATCGCCTCGGCCGCCCGCTCGGGGTCCGTACGCGTGAGCGCGGCGGCGGCCCGCGCGGTCAGCCGCAGCGAGAACAGCTTCTGGCTGACGGCGTCGTGCAGCTCGCGGGCCATCCGGGTGCGTTCCTCGACGACCGTGAGCTCGCGCCCCCGCTCGTACAGCCGGGCGTTGGTGATCGCGATGGCGGCGTGCGCCGCGAACAACGTCAGCAGTTCCTCGTCGGCCTCGCCGAACCCCCCGGGCGTCCGCTTGTTGGACAGGAAGATGATCCCGAGGACCGTGTCGCCGTCCGTGATCGGCACACCGAGGAAGTCCTTGAGGATGGGGTGGGCCTTCGGCCACCACCCGAACCGGGGATCCCTGCGGATGTCGGGCAGCCGCACCGGCGTCCCCTCGCGGAGCATCGCGCCCAGCATGCCGTGCTGGCGGGGGGTGGGCCCGATGGCCGCCCACTGCTGGTCGGAGATGCCCTCGGCCACGAACTCGGCGAAAGCGCCGTCGTCATCCGGCACGCCGAGCGCGGCGTATCTCGCGTCGAGCAGCCGCGCCGCCGACCGCACGATCACCTGGAGGACCTCGCGGACCGACAGGTGGCGGGTGACGGCGAGCACGGCCGAGCTGACCGCGTGCAGCACCGCGTCGCGGTCCCGCGCAGAGGTGGCGGGGCCGGCGGCCGGGTCGGCGGCGGGGTCGGCAGGCTCGGGCACGGACACAGAGTAGGTCCACCGCCGAACGCTCCGCGTCGGCCGCAGGACCTAGACCCAACTGCCGAGCGGCGGCCGGACCTCGGTCCGATGCGCGCCCGACGTGCTGATTTCTAGCGTGAAGCACATGAAGCACGCACTCATCACCGGAGCGTCGCGAGGGCTGGGACTCGCTCTCGCCAAGGCGCTCGCCGGCGACGGCTGGTCGCTCCTCCTCACCGCTCGCGGCGAGGAGGACCTGATGTCGGCGGCCTTCGACCTCGGCGCCCTGGCCATCCCCGGAGACGTCGCCGACCCAGCGCACGTGGCCAGGCTCGCCGAGTCCGCGCCCGAGCTGGACCTGCTGATCAACAATGCGAGCGGGCTCGGCCCCGCCCCGCTGCCGAGGCTCGCCGACTATCCGCCGGACGCGCTGCGCGCGCTGTTCGAGACGAATGTGATCGCGCCGCTCGCGCTGGCGCAGGCGACGCTGCCCGCGCTGCGCAAGCGGCGGGGCGCGATCCTCAACATCACCTCCGACGCCGCCGTCGAGGCGTACGAGGGCTGGGGCGGCTACGGCGCGACCAAGGCCGCCCTCGACCAGATGTCGAACGTTCTCGCCGCCGAGGAGCCCGACGTGGCGGTCTGGTGGGTGGACCCGGGCGAGATGCGCACCCGCATGCTGGCGGACGCCGTGGGGCCGGAGGAGGCCGCGGCGGCGCCGCCGCCCGAGAGCGTGGTCCCGGCGCTGCTGCACCTCGTGGGCGCCCGCCCCGCCCCCGGCCGCTTCACGCGAGGAGAACTGGAATGACCGCCCGGAACCCGCACACCGCCGTCCCGCCCCGGACCGAGCCCCCCGCGAAGACCGCCCCCGGCCGGGCGGACGGGGTGGACGCGACGCCGGCCGGGGTCAGGCCGTACGGCGCGGGGGAATCGTTCGAGTTCGCGCTGGCGGCGCCGCTGGAGGCGCACGAACCGCCGGAGGCGCGCGGCCTGCGCCGCGACGAGGTCAGGTTGCTGGTGTCCCGCCGAGACACCGGCGAAGTCACCGGCGAGGTCACCCACCACGTCTTCGCCGACCTGCCGTCGCTGCTGTCCCCCGGCGACCTGCTGGTGGTCAACAACTCCGCCACCCTGCCCGCGGCGGTGCGGCTCGACCGGCTGGCCGTCCACTTCTCCGGCCGCCTCGCGTCCGGCGAGTGGCTGGTCGAGCTGCGCCGCCGTACGGCGACGGCGACGGAGCCCTATTCCGGCGTCGCGCCCGGCGAGTGGCTGCCGCTCCCGGGAGGGGCCACGCTGCGCCTGCCGGCGCAGGAGACGCCGCGCCTGTGGCGTGCCCACCTGGACCGCGACGTGCTGTCCTACCTCGCCGTGCACGGCGTGCCCATCCGGTACGGCCACGTGAGACGCGACTGGCCGCTCGCCGACTACCAGACGGTCTTCGGGGTCGAGCCGGGCAGCGCGGAGATGCCCAGCGCCGGCCGGCCGTTCACCCCGGAGCTCGTCACCGACCTGGTCCGCCGGGGGATCGGCGTCGCGCCGATCACGCTGCACACCGGGGTCGCGTCTCCGGAGAAGGACGAACCGCCCTATCCCGAGTGGTTCTCGGTCTCCCCGTGGACGGCACGGCTGGTGAACATCACCCGCGAGCACGGGGGCCGGGTGATCGCCGTCGGCACGACCGTCGTACGGGCTCTGGAGACCGCCGCCCTCGACGCCCCCGCCCCGGGCACGGTGCGGGCGACGTCGGGCTGGACCTCACACGTCGTCACGCCGGCGGAAGGCGTGCGAGCGGTGGACGGCCTCGTCACGGGCCTGCACGAGCCCCGCTCCAGCCACCTGATGATGCTGTCGTCGATCACCGGGACCGGCGTGCTGGCCCGCGCGTACGAGGCCGCGCTGGAGGAGGGTTACCTCTGGCACGAGTTCGGCGACAGCCATCTCATCCTCTGATACGTGATCCAACTGTGATCTCGATCGTCAAGGCTGATCGCATGCGTACCCTCATCGGCAAGCCGACCGCGCTGCTGGCACTGCCACTGGCCGCGGGCGCGCTGGTCGCGTCCGGCGCGCCCGCCTCCGCCGCGTCGTCGGCCGCGACCACCTCGTCCGCGGCGACCACGGCGAACACGGCGGCCTCGGCGCCCGTCCGCATCCAGGTCAGTTACCCCTACGGCGTCCGCGCCGGGCGCGTGGTGTCGTACAAGGTCAAGCTCGTCAACAACCTCAAGACCAGGACCGACGAGATCTTCCTGGCGGTCAAGTTCCCCAAGAACGTCACCAAGACCCGGGTCTACGTGCCGCACGGCTCCAAGTACCACGAGCACTGCACGCGGGAGCGGACCCGCGCGCTGTGCGTGCTGCCCGGCCTCAAGAAGGGCGGGAGCTACACGTTCTGGGCGAAGGCCCAGGTGAGCGGGTCCGCCCGCGGCAAGCTCTACGGCTACTTCGGCGGCGCGGTCATCGACACGTCGACGAACACCGACCCCAGGGAGCTGTTCACCGAGTTCGGCGAGCGCATCGGCTGGGTGAAGTCGAAGAGCACGATCACCCGCTGAGTTCCGTCCGTCATCCACTGCGTCCGTCCGGCGTCCGTCCGGCGCCGGGCAGACGCCGGCGATCGTGTCCGGCAGTCCCCGCTCAGGCCGCCACGACCTGCTCCCCGGGTTCCACGAGCCCCGTCACGAGCCCCGTCCTGACCTGAGCCTCCGCGATCCGCGCCAGCGCCGTCCGCGCCTGCCTGCGCTGAACCGGCCCGCCGAGCGCGACCGGGCCGACCGGCCGTACGGCGGGGAAGACCGTCACCTCCGCGACGAGGTCCCTGGTGGCGACGATCCGCAGGACGGACGCGAGCAGAGTGTCGTCCCCGACGTACGACGGCCGGGTGGAGAGGGCGGCCCGCTCCCCGGTCAATCGCCCGGCCCCAGTGTTTCGGCCGGCCCCCGTGTTTCGGCCAGCGTTTCGGCCGGCTCCAGCGCCCTCCAGGAAACGCAGCGCCACCGGCCGTACGGGCACCCCCGCGTCGAGCGCGGCCTGGAACACCGCGGGCCGGAAACGCCCCATCTCGCGTCCGCACCAGGTCGTGCCCTCGGGGAACGCGGCCACGCTCTCGCCGCGCCGCAGCGCGGCGGTCATGTCCGCCACGACCCCCGGTAGAGCCGACAGCCTGTCCCTATCGATGAACAGCGCGCCGCCCCGGCCGGCGAGCGTACGGATGATCGGCCATCTGCCCACCTCCGCCTTGGCCAGCGGGCGGCAGGCGGCGGTCGCCGTGATGACCAGGGGATCGAGCCAGGAGACGTGGTTGGCGACGAGCAGGGCCGGCCCGTCCTCCCCGGGCACGGCCCGCACCCGCGCCGAGCCCCCGATGAAGGAGAACCCCCGGTGCGTCACGATCCTGACGCCGAGGGCCCGCAACAGCAGCCGCGACCACAGCATGGTGGCCACCCCGCGCCGTGCCGTACGGCCCAGCGCGAGCGCGATCGGCAGACCGGCGAGCAGCACGGCGGCCGCGCCCGCCATACGGGCGGCCCGCCGCAGGGGGCCGGCCCTGCGGGCCTGCGCGCGCAGGCAGACATCCGGCACGCAGGGAGACGTCGGCAGCCAGGCGGAGGAGGCCGCCGGCAGGTGCGTGACGGCGCTCACCGCGTCTGCCCGAGGAAGTGCCGCAGGTAGCGGGGGTCGGCGTCGGCCACGGAGAGCAGCACGAAGAAGTCCGCGGTGCCGAAGTCCGGATCGTGGGCGGGAGCGCCGCAGATCCACGCGCCGAGCCGCAGGTAACCGCGCAGCAGCGGCGGCAGCACGAACCTGCCGGGCCGGGGGACCCCGGCGTCCCGCCAGGGCGTGTGCGGCGTGACGCGATACTCCTCGGGCCCCAGCCGGACCCGGTCGACGACTCCGGCGGCGACCGCACCCCCGTCGTCCAGAGGCACCGAGCAGCAGCCCGCCAGCCACGCGTGGCCGCGACTGGTCATGTAGTGCGCGATCCCCGCCCACATCAGGGCGACGACCGCGCCGCCGCGGTGGTCGGGGTGCACGCACGTGCGCCCGGCCTCGACCAGGTCGCCGCGCAGGCCCTTCAACCCGCCGAGGTCGAACTCGGAGTCGGCGTAGAGCCGGTCGGAGCGGCGGGGCGGCAGCAGGCGGTAGGTGCCGACCACCGTGTCACCCTCGCGGACGAGGAGGTGGTCGCAGTACGCGTCGAGCGGGTCGGCGTCGAGCCCGCTCAGGGGGGAGTCGAGCCGGGCGCCCATCTCCCCGGCGAACACCTCGTAGCGCAGGCGCTGGGCGGCGCGCAGGTCCGCGGCGCTCTCGGCGAACCCGACGGTGTAGCGGCCTGAGCCAAGGGAGTGTTGAGACTGCAGAGAGATCGTCATGCGCGTCGCGTCCTTCCTCCGGGGGGTGCCGGCCACGATGAGGCGGACGGCGCAGGATGTCCCGGCCTGGCCTTCTTCGGGGCCCACCACCATGACGACATGCGGAAATGACAGCGGAGCCTCGGAGCGGGGGCATGAAGGCGTCCGCATCGTGAACCTCGTGCGCGCTCACGACAAGCGGCGCAGTAACCTCAAACAACGTGAACCAGCGCACGCTTCTGATCACGCTGACCGGTCCGGATCGCCCGGGCGTCACCTCGCGGCTGTTTTCCGTGCTGGCCGGGTTCCCGGTCGTCGTGGCCGACGTGGAGCAGGTCGTAATCCGAGGCCGCCTCACCCTGGGTGTCCTCGTCGCCTACGCCGGGGGTCCGCCCACCGGCACCGGGGGCACGCTCGGCGGTCTGTGGACGGCCGTCGAGCAGGTCGCCGCCGACCTCGACATGGACCTGGAGATCGCCACCGGCACGATCTCCAAGGAGAAGCGGCGACGCGGACGGCTGCACGTCACCGTCCTGGGCGCGCCGCTGCTGCCCGCCGCCATGGCCGGGATCTCCGCCCGGATCGCGGCGAGCGGCGCGAACATCGACAGGATCGAGCGACTGTCGAGCTATCCGGTGACATGCATCGAGCTCGCCGTGTCCGGCGCCGACCCGCAGGCGATGCGCGCGGAGCTGGCCGCGGAGGCGGCGGCGCAGCAGGTGGACGTGGCCGTGCAGCGCAGCGGCCTGCATCGCCGCGCCAAGCGCCTCATCGTGATGGACGTCGACTCGACGCTGATCCAGAACGAGGTCATCGAGCTGCTTGCCCGGCACGCCGGGTGTCTCGACGAGGTCGCCCGGGTCACCGACGAGGCCATGCGCGGCGAGCTCGACTTCGCCGAGTCGCTGGTCAGGCGGGTCGCGCTGCTCGAAGGGCTGTCGGAGGAGGTCTTCGAGAAGGTCGTCAAGGAGGTCGTCCTCACCCCCGGCGCGCGCACGCTGGTGCGGACCCTCAAACGGCTCGACTACCGCTTCGCCATCGTCAGCGGCGGCTTCACCCAGATCACCGACTCCCTGGTGGCCGACCTCGGCATCGACTACTCGGCCGCCAACACCCTTGAGGTCGTCGACGGCCGGCTCACCGGCCGGGTCGTCGGCGAGATCGTGGACCGGCCGGGCAAGGCCCGCGCGCTCGAGCGCTTCGCCGCCGAGTCGGGCATCCCGCTGAGCCAGACCGTCGCGATCGGCGACGGCGCCAACGACCTCGACATGTTCGCCGTCGCCGGGCTCGGCATCGCGTTCAACGCCAAGCCCATCGTGCGGCAGGCCGCCGACACCGCGGTCAACGTGCCCTACCTCGACTCGATCCTCTACCTGCTCGGCATCTCCCGCGAGGACGTGGAGGCGGCCGACGCCGAGGACGGCATGCCGCCCACCATGACCTGAGACCTCAGGGCCGGTTCGCGAAGGCGCCGGCCGCCGCCGCGCACAGCCGTACGGCGTCGGCGCCCAGCGACCGCAGCGCCTGGTCGACGGCGGCGGTGCGCAGCAGCGCCCGCCCCGAGCCCGGCTCGGTCACGTCCGCCTCCAGTTCGCTGAGGCGGCGCTCGGCCTGGGCGCCGACCCACACGGCGTTGTCCGCGAGCCCCCGGCTCACCTCCGCCGCCGGCTCGTACGGCTCCCGCCCCCGCACGCCCCGGGCGGCGGTCCGCAGGTGGCCGGCCACGGCGTCCAGGACGTCGGGGACCGGCCCGCCGCCCGCGGGCTCGTCGCGCAGCACCGAGATCAGCGTCAGCAGGTCGTCGCGGACCCGCTGGGCGGCGTCCAGGGCCTCGCCGACGGCCTCGGGCGCCGTGCCGCCGGGTTCCTCGGCGATGTAGCCGAGCGCCTCCGCGACCATCTCGGCGTCCACCGCGGCCTTCCTGACCCGCTCCTCGGCGCGTTCCACACCCGCCTTCCCCCTGGCCAGCTGCGCCAGCGTCCGGGCGATCGCCGCGTGCGAGTCGATCATCCGGCCGACCCGCTCGGCCAGCCGTTCCGTTTCCCCCCGCGGCCACAGCAGTCGCGCGCAGGCGATGGCGATGACGCCGCCCACGACCGTCAGCACGACCCGCGACTCGGCGATCCGTGCGGTCTGCGGCATCTGGAAGTCGAGCAGCAGGAGCACGCACATCGTCATGAACGTCGCCCAGTAGGCCTGGTGCGTCGGGGCCAGGCCGAACGCCAGCGCGGCCGACACCCCGATCAGCGCGACGAGCGTCCAGTGACCCGGCGCGACGGTCAGGACGGCGGCCGAGACCAGACCCCCGGCCGTGCTGCCGCTCACCCGAGCCCACACCTTGGCCCGCGTCTCCCCGTACGTCGGCTGGATGGTGACCAGCACCGCGATCACCAGCCAGTGCGGGAACGCTGGCTTGACCAGCACGATGATGATCGAGGCGAAGGCCGTGCCGAGCACGACCCGCAGGGCGTGCCGTACGCGCGGATCGTCGAAGGCGAGCGACGGGGGAGCCGCCAGCGTGGTCAGATCGAGGCCGTGCGTGCACAGACGGCGGGCCGCCTCGGTGGAGCCGTCGAGCGCCTCCTGGATCCGCGTGACGCTGTGGGCGATCTGCCGGAGGAGGACGAGCACGACCATCTCGCGCTCGCCGCCCGCGGCCCGGTCGCGCAGCCGGTCGACCCGATCGCCGAAATCCATGACGGGGACGTGCGTGGGCGGGCAGTCGGCCAGGTAGGCGCTCAGCGCCGCGGACAGCGAGGCCACGAGGTCGCCGAGCCCCGCCTCGTCCGCCCCGCCGGGCGCACGCCGGGCCAGCGTGTCGCACAGCCCGCGCAACGCGATGATCTCGTGGAACACCCGGCGCAGCGCGAGCGCGACGTCCCCTGCCGCCCGCGACCGCTCCCACCAGACACGGCGGGCTCGGGCCGTGCGGACCTCGGCGATGGCGTCGGCGGCCTTCCTGCGGCGCTCGTCCCACTCGTCCTGACCCACCGCGGGATCGGCCACGGCCCCGACCAACCCGGCCAGGGTGTCGGCGGTCTCCCCCAGCATCGCGACGATGGGGCGGGTGCGCCGCCACGGCCAGGGCAGGGTGAGCAGGACGGCCGCCAGCAGACCGCCGAGCAGTTGCAGGCCCGCGTGCGGCACGGGATCGAGCGGCAGCGGGTTGGCGGCGGTCAGCAGCAGCGTGAGCGCCGGGGTGACGCCGATCGGGCGCACCAGGCCGCCCAGCCCGGCCAGGGCCGAGGCGACCAGAACCATGGCCCCGCCGCTGCCCGACAGCAGGATCCCCAGCGACGTCCCCACGCCGACCGACAGCACGACGCCGAGCATGTACAGCGTGCGCACGCCCGCGGGGTTCGTGATGGCCCGCGCCGCGACCAGCCACGCGCCGAGGCCGACCGTCGCCCCGCCCGCGGGGTGCCCGGTGAGCAGGCCCACGAGCAGCGGGATCAGCAGGCAGGCGGCCCCGGTCAGGCCGAAACCGAGCGCGAGCCGTGGATCCTCCAGCCTCGGCGCCCTGGCGAGCACGACGTTCCTGAGCGGCAGGCGCCCTTACTACCCGCCGTGCCGGGCCGCAATCAGGTGCGGCTCACGTGGACCAGCCGTCCGGTGCCGGGGACGACGTCCTCCCACGGCACGTCCAGCTCGATCACCGCGTACGCGCCGGGTGGGAAGCCGTCGACTCTGGTGCCGGTCAGGGCGGCGACGAGCTCGTGCACGCCCGGGTTGTGGCCGACGAGCACCACCGACGCGATCTCGCCGTCCGTACGGCGCAGCACGCCGAGCAGGTCGTCGGGGTAGGCCTCGTAGATGTCACGTTCGATCTCAAGGGGGGCGTCGAGGCCGAGCAGCTCGGCGGTCCTGCGGGTGCGGACCGACGGCGAGCACAGGACGAGCGCCGAGGTGGGCCCTGCGGTGAGCCCTGTGGTGAGCCCTGTGGTGAGCCCTGTGGTGAGCCCGGGGACGATTCGCCGGATTTCCTCCCCGGCCGCCCGGGCGTCCCGTTCACCGCCGGCAGTGAGCGGACGTTCGCCGTCCGGAAGGCCGGGCGCGTGACCGGCCTTGGCGTGCCTGACCACGACGAGCGTCCGGGCGCTCACGGCATGGCCCAGACAGCGAGACCCACGATCACGGCGATCATCACCGCCATGGTCAGCAGGATCAGCGCCAGCGTCCTGCCCCCGTTCGGCTTGTCCATAAGTGCTCAGTGTATGGAGAAGGTCCCCCGCTCCACGAGCGAGGGACCTTCGGGCCGTGGTGCGGGCCGCGTCAGTGGGCGACGGGCTCCGTGGCACGGGAGGCCTCGTCGGCCTCGCCGGACGGGGCGATGCCCGTGGCGCGGCGCTTGGAGACCACAACGGCGCCGACCACGACCGCCACCGCGACGACCGTCGCGGTGACGCGCACCGCGACGTTGTCGGCGTACGTGACGACGGCCGGGGCGATCAGCAGTGCGACCAGGTTCATCACCTTGATCAGCGGGTTGATGGCCGGACCGGCGGTGTCCTTGAACGGGTCGCCGACGGTGTCGCCGATCACGGTGGCGGCGTGCGCCTCCGAGCCCTTGCCGCCGTGGTGGCCGTCCTCGACCAGCTTCTTGGCGTTGTCCCAGGCGCCACCGGAGTTGGCGAGGAACACCGCCATCAGCGTTCCGGCCGCGATGGCACCGGCCAGGTAGGCCCCGAGCGGTGCGTAGCCGAGCGCGAAGCCGACCGCGATCGGGGTCAGCACGGCGAGCAGGCCGGGGGTCGCGAGCTCGCGCAGCGAGTCGCGGGTGCAGATGTCCACCACACGGCCGTAGTCCGGCAGCTCGGTGCCGTCCATGATCCCGGGCTTGGTGCGGAACTGCTCGCGCACCTCGTACACGACACGGCCGGCGGCGCGGCCGACGGCGCTGATCGCGAGGCCGGAGAACAGGAACACCACGGCCGCGCCGATGATGAGGCCGACCAGGACGTTCGGGGCGTCCACCGACAGGCTGAAGTCGGCGAACGAGCCCAGGGCGTCCTTCACGCCCTGCGTCGCCTTGGCGAGCTCACTCTCGACCGCGGTGCGGAACGAGCCGAACAGCGCGGTCGCCGCGAGCACGGCGGTCGCGATCGCGATGCCCTTGGTGATGGCCTTGGTGGTGTTGCCGACCGCGTCCAGGGAGGTGAGGACCCGGGCGCCCTCGCCCTCGACGTCGCCCGACATCTCGGCGATGCCCTGGGCGTTGTCGGAGACCGGGCCAAAGGTGTCCATCGACACGATCACGCCGACCGTGGTCAGCAGGCCGGTGCCGGCGAGGGCCACGGCGAACAGCGCCACGGTCACGTTGCCGAAGCCGAGCAGGAAGGCGCCGTAGACCGCGCCGCCGATCAGCAGCGCCGAGTAGACCGCGGACTCCAGGCCGACCGAGATGCCGGACAGGATGACGGTGGCGGGTCCGGTGAGCGAGCTCTCGCCGATCTCCCGCACCGGGCGCCGGTTGGTCTCGGTGAAGTAGCCGGTGAGGACCTGGATGGCGCTGGCCAGGACCAGGCCCACGAGCACCGCGCCGATGGCGATCAGGCGCGGGTCGGCGGCGAGCCCGGCGACGTTCGCGGAGGCGCCGGACAGTTCGGCGAAGCTCGACGGGAGGTAGGCGAACGCCGCGACGGCCACCAGCACGGCCGAGATCGCGGCGGAGATGAAGAAGCCGCGGTTGATGGCGGCCATGCCGGACCGGTCGCCGGAGCGGGGAGCCGTGGTGAAGATGCCGACGACCGCCGTGATCACGCCGATCATCGGGACGATCAGCGGGAAGACCAGGCCCTCGGTGCCGAACGCGGCCTTGCCCAGGATCAGGCTCGCGACCAGGGTGACCGCGTACGACTCGAACAGGTCGGCGGCCATGCCGGCGCAGTCGCCGACGTTGTCACCCACGTTGTCGGCGATGGTGGCGGCGTTGCGCGGGTCGTCCTCGGGGATGCCCTGCTCGACCTTGCCGACCAGGTCGGCGCCGACGTCGGCGGCCTTGGTGAAGATGCCGCCGCCGACACGCATGAACATGGCGAGCAGCGCGGCGCCGAAGCCGAACCCCTCGAGGACGTTCGGCGCGTCGCCCTTGTAGACCAGCACGACGATCGCGGCGCCCAGCAGGCCCAGGCCGACCGTGAACATGCCGGCCACGCCGCCCGTGCGGAACGCGATGCGCATCGCGGTCTTCTCACCCGACTCGCGGGCGGCGGCCGCGACTCGGACGTTTCCGCGTACGGCGAGCCACATGCCGATGAAACCGGTCAGTGCGGAGAACACCGCGCCGACCACGAAGAAGACGGACCGGCCGATTCTCTCGCCGGTCGAGCCCGCCGGGAGCAGCAGGAGCAGGAACGGAATGATGACGACGAATATCGCAAGCGTCCGGAACTGCCGCGTGAGATACGCGGCGGCGCCCTCCTGCACGGCACGCGAGATGTTCTGCATTCGCTCGGTGCCCTGCCCGGCGGCGAGCACCTCGCGCACCAGGCCGCCCGCGACGGCAAGAGCGAGCAACGCCACTACGGCGACGACTATGACAAGGGTGAGATGGGAACCATTCAAAGCTACCGCTGCGCTCTCGCCAGCGGCGTGATAGGCAGACATCCGTCCTCCTCGGCCAGACGGGGTTTCGGTCCTGCCCGGACGGCGCCGACGATCCGACTGGCCGTGCGGCGCACTTCCGGGCGGTTGGCAAGTGCCGCTTCCGGTTGCATCCGCAATACCTTGGCCGGTGCCGGGAGTCTACGCAGCGATGCCACGGATATGAAGGCCCTCGTGCCTCGCAATCGAGGCGGCGTCCAGTAATGAGCGAACATTTGCGGCGCTATGAAGGTGGTTTGACCAGCACAGTCAGGGGCACGGCGGCAAGGGTCGCCCTGGTTACGGTACTCCCTTGTCCTTAGTTTCGGTCTCCCCGAAATTAGGCTGGGCACAGCAAAAGATCGAGTGTCACGCTGGGGGCGACACTCGATCTGCTCGAAGTCTCCCCTCGAAGACCTCGCGCCAAAGGGGCGTCGGAGTCGTCGGGGGTCCTTGAAGGTCCTCCTCGGATGCCCCCGGGAGGCTCCGAAGGCTCTGGGGGCCGTCTTCGGAGGCTGAGGGACATCTGGCAAGGCTCAGGGATCTCTTGGGAGGCTCCTGATCTCTTCGGAGGTCCTTTTGATCTCCTCGGAGGTTCTCGGAGGCTCCCGGAGGTCAGAGGGCGGCGATGCCGTGGGGCGACGCGGGCCAGCTCATGCGGATGCGCATGCCCTTCGGCCCGGGGAGCACCTCGACGTCGTCGGCCAGTCCCGCGATCACCGCGATGCCCAGGTTGTCCATCTCGGGCATGAGGCTGCCGTCCGCCTCCAGCACCTGGGGCGTCACGTCCTCACCCGGGGCGGCGTCGGTGACCGTTACCTCGAAACGCCCCGCGTCGTCGCGTAACTCGATGCGAACCGGCTCCCCCGGGCAGTGGAGGCGGTGCGCCTCCACAGCCCGCGAGCACGCCTCTCCGACGGCGAGCCGCACCTCGTCCAGGATCGCCTCCGCCACTCCCGTGCGCCGGGCGATGGCCGTGGCGACCAGCCGTGCCGTACGCACGTGGGCGGGCAGAGCGCTGAACGTCAGCTCGACGGTGGCCATGTGGCTGAATCCTCGACCGTCACTTGTCCCGGCCGTGGGCTTCCTTGGCCTCCTCGACCGAGGCGTAGATCCCGAAGACCTTCGTCAAACCGGTGATACGGAAGATCTTCAGGATGCGCTCCTGTGTGCAGACGAGCTCCAGGGAGCCGTCGTGCGCCCGCACCCGCTTGAGGCCGCCGACCAGCACGCCAAGGCCGGTCGAGTCGAGGAAGTCCACCTTCTCCATGTTCACGAGCAGGTGGAAGTTGCCCTTGTTGACCAGGTCGATCAGCAGCTCACGCAGTCGGGGCGCGGTGTAGACGTCGATCTCACCCTCGACATCGACGATGGTGAGATTGTCCTCGGAATGGTGGTCCAACTTCAGATCCACAGATCCTCCAGCGCCTTACTTGCGTAGGTCTCGATACAGGTCATGCATCCTGGTAGTCCAGAGGCACGACCCGATGCGCGGCATTCAACCACGCTACGACTCCGTGTCTATACGAAATCACGACTCCGGGCGACTCTCCCCGCAGATGCCAAACTGGAAACCAGTGACTCCGACTTCTTCGTCCTCTGCCCGAACAGGCGACCTTCTCACCCGTCTGCTCGCCGTTCCCGCACGCCGGGGGCGCGTGACTCACGTGGAGCATGTTCCAGCACGTCAGGCAGGTGAGACACGGTGGCCGGAATGGGCCCCTGATCTGCTGGTCTCGCGGCTGCGCGCACAGGGGGTCTCCGGCCTGTGGGAACACCAGCTTATGGCCGCCGAGCTGGTTAAACGTGGCCAAAACGTGATCATTGCCACAGGAACCGCGTCCGGAAAATCCCTGGCCTACCTGGTGCCGGCCGTCACGGAGATCTTCTCCGGTGGCACCGTGCTGTATCTCACCCCGACCAAGGCGCTCGCCGCCGACCAGCTCAGGGCCCTGCGCACGCTGCGGCTGACGCAGGTGCGCGCCGCGACCTACGACGGCGACACACCGCCCGAGGAACGCCGATGGGTCCGCCAGAACGCCAACTACGTGCTGACCAACCCGGACATGCTGCACAGGTCGATCCTGCCCCGGCACTCGTCCTGGTCGTCATTCTGGCGACGGCTGCAGTTGGTGGTCGTGGACGAGTGCCATGGCTACCGGGGCGTCTTCGGCTCCCACGTCGCCCAGATCCTGCGCCGGCTGCGCCGGGTCGCCGCCAGGTACGGCTCCTCCCCGGTGTTCCTGCTGGCGTCGGCCACCGCGAGCGACCCCGCCGCCGCGGGAGTGCGTCTGACCGGCCTTGAAATGGCCGAGGTGACCACGGACGCCTCTCCCAGGGGTTCGACCACCTTCGCCCTGTGGGAGCCGCCCCTGACCGATTTACGCGGGGAGAGCGGGGCCCCGGTCCGCCGTACGGCCACGGCCGAGGCGGCCGACCTCCTGGCGGACCTCGTGATCGAGGACGTGCGCACTCTCGCGTTCGTCCGCTCCCGCCGCGCCGCGGAGGCCGTGGCCCTCACCGCCCGCCGCACCTTGGAGGAGGTCGAGGCCCTTCTCGACGAGGAGCCCGTGCCGTACGGGGAGTACGCCGAGGGCGGGCCGGAGGAAGTGAGCGGACCGGACGACGGCGGAGCTCTTCGCGACGCCTTCGGCGGCGTTCCGGACGAGGCCCTCGACGGAAACGGCGGGCGGGGGCGGTCCCCCGCGAAGGCCACGGAGGCCGGAGAGCCGGCTGAGATCGACGCGGGAGGCCGGACAGATCGCGGAGGAGGGCGGCTGTCCGACCGGGTGGCGGCCTACCGGGCGGGCTACCTGTCCGACGACCGGCGGGTGCTCGAAAAGGCCCTGCGCTCGGGCGAACTGACCGGCCTGGCCACCACCAACGCGCTCGAACTCGGTGTCGACGTCTCAGGTCTCGACGCGGTGCTCATCGCCGGATGGCCCGGCACCCGCGCATCGTTGTGGCAGCAGGCGGGCCGGGCCGGCCGCGCGGGCCAGGACGCGCTGGCCGTGCTGATCGCGCGGGACGACCCGCTCGACACCTACATCGTCCATCATCCGGAGGCGGTGTTCGGACGGCCGGTGGAGGCCATCGTCCTCGACCCCGACAACCCGTACGTGCTGGCGCCCCACCTGTGCGCCGCCGCCGCGGAGATCCCGCTCACCGAGGGCGACGTGGAGATCTTCGGCCCGGCGGCCCGCGGCGTGCTCGACGACCTCGTGAGCCGGGGACTGCTGCGAAGGCGCTCCACGGGGTGGTTCTGGACGAGCCGGGACCGCGCGGCCGATCTGGCCGACATCCGTGGCTCGGGCGGCGCCCCGGTGCAGGTCGTGGAGGCGTCCACCGGCCGCCTGCTGGGCACGGTCGACGAGCCGTCGGCGCACACCATGGTCCATCACGGAGCCGTCTATCTGCACCAGAGCGAGACGTTCGTGGTCGACGTGCTCGATCTGGACGCGGGGGTCGCTTTGGTCACCGCCGCCGAACCGGACTACGCGACCTTCGCGCGGGACGTCACCGACATCCGGGTGATGGAGTCGCTGCGTTCGCGGCCCTTCGGGCCGGGGACCATTCACTTCGGCTCGGTGGAGGTCACCCGGCAGGTCGTCTCGTACCTCAAACGGCGCGCCCAGACCGGGGAGGTCCTCGGCGAGGAGCCCCTCGACCTGCCGCCGCGCACGCTCTGCACACGTGCGGTCTGGTGGACCCTGCCCACGCCCGCACTCGCCGAGCTCATCGAGCCCGGACACCCCGCGGATCTCGGCGGGGCGGCGCACGCGGCCGAGCACGCCTCGATCGGCCTGCTGCCCCTGTTCGCCACCTGCGACCGCTGGGACATCGGCGGCGTGTCCACCGAACTCCACCCCGACACGGGTCTGCTCACGGTCTTCGTCTACGACGGCCACGACGGAGGCGCGGGCTTCGCCGAGCGCGGGTACGCCCGGGCGTCCGACTGGCTGACGGCGACGCGGGAGGCGATCGCCTCGTGCGAATGCGAACGCGGTTGTCCGTCCTGCATCCAGTCCCCCAAGTGCGGAAACGGCAACGAGCCGCTCGACAAGGCCGGGGCGATCCGCCTCCTCGACATCCTCCTGCGCGCCTGATCCGGCTGAACACCCGATCCGGCGCGCGGAACGTCAGGCCGGCTACGGGCCCCTCCCGACAGGCGGGCAGGCGGGCAGGCGTGCGCCCTCATCCCACCGCCCCGCGAGCCGGACGGAGGCAGGCCGGACGGAGGCAGGCCGGACACCTGCGAGCCGAACAAAGGGAGGCCGAACAGAGGCAGACGGAGCGGGCAGGCGCCGCAGGCACAAGTCCCTTGTGGGGAAACACGGGTCCCATGCCGGGACCACCCGGCCCATGCTGGGACCACCCGGCCAATGCTGGGACCACCCGGCCCTTGCCGGGACCACGCGGCCGTCAGAGGTCGGGCCGGCGGGCGGAGCGGAGGCTCTCGTCGTCCTCCGTCCAGACGTCCGGCTCGGGCTGCCGAAGCGGCCGTTCCGGCATCTGGCCGTTGATCGCCGCACCCGCAGGCCCCGCCGGCGCCCTACCCGCGAGCCTCGCCGGCGCCACAACCGCCGGCATCTGTCCGGGCAGCGCCCCCGAAGACGGCATCTCGCCGGTGGACCCGATGTCAGCGGTAGGGCCGATTTGCGCGGTTGCCGGCAGCGGCTCCTGCTGGTCCGGCCGGTCGAGGAAAGCAGCCGGCTCCTGATCGGACAACCTGGTCCCCGTACGCGTGTCCGTGGTCGCGCCCGCGCCCGTGTCGGCGATCACGCCCGCGTCTGTATCCGTGGTCGCGGCCATGCCCGTGTCCGTGGTCACGCCCGTGTCCGTATTCGAGGTCGTGGCCATGCCTGTAGTCGCGTCCACGCTCGCGTCTGTATCCGTCGTCGCGGCCACGCTCGCGCCCTTGATCACGCCCGCGTCTGTATTCGAGTTCGCGGACACGCTCGCGCCCGTGTCCGTGGTCGTGTCCTCGGTCGTCGGGGAGACGGCGCCCAGGCGGATCTCGGTGTCGGCCTCCGGATCCGGGAGATTCTCGCGGGCCTTCGGCCTGGCCAGGATCACGGAGGGACGTCGTAGCGGCGCGTTCCCTCTGGCCTTCGCCGTGGCGGTGCCGCTGAACGCGGCCGCGCCGCTCGCCACCGTCGCAGCCTCGGGCGAGGCGCCTGTCCTTCCTGTCACCGGCTGCGGCTGCGAGCTCCCGGATCGTCCCTCACCCGCGCTGTCGCTCGTCAGGCCCTTGCGCCGCAGCCAGGCGCCCAGATTCGCGCCCGTGAGCAGCAGGACGACGGCAAGCGCGACGTACACGCCGAAGCTCAGCCCGCCGAGCGGCAGGAAAGAGGACTGCGCCGTCATCTTCGGATCGTCGGTCTTGTCCGGGGCGACCACCGGCTCGGTCTGGTCACTGCCACCGTTCGCCTGCGGCAGCGTGAGCTCGGTGTCCTTCGGCAGCTCGGTGTCCTTGGGCAGCGTGGCGTTCTGCGGCAGTGCCGGTTCCGCGTTCGGCACGGCGGTGGACCGATGCGTCTTCGGAGTTTCGGCGGCGCGCGACTTGCCCACCGACTGGGCGGCCGGTTTCCGCGACGGAGACGGAGATGGGCTCGCGGACGCCTTCGGGGCGGGAACGGTCACGTACGCGGCCGCGGACCGTTGAGATGCCACGGAGCCGCCGGTGCCGTCCGATCGGAACGCGCGAACGGAGACGTCCACCTTCTGTCCACCCATACCGGCCGGAAGCGCGAGGCTCGTCTGACAGGTGGAACCGGAGCAGGCGGAGTCGGCGGACATGGACCAGGACTTGCCGGCCTTGACCGAGGTGATCTCGTACGACTGCAGATCGGGCTCTGCGCCCTTCGCCCAGCCGACCAGGATCGTCGAGGGGTTCTTGAGCCGTGCCTCGACCCCTGAGGGAGCCTCCGGCGGACGGCTGAGCACGAAGGTGGAGGTGGCGTAGGTCTTGTGTGTGACCTCACCGAACAAACTGACCGTGAGTGTGCCGTTGGGGGCGTCGCGGGGGTCGAAGGATCCGCTGATCGTCTGGTTCGCGCCGCCGGACGCGATCTTCTGCCGGGATACGGAGGGGCCTTCGACGTACAGGGCCATGCTGATCTGGTACCAGTCCGTCTTCGCGGAGACGGCGACCGCACCGGATGACTTGACGACCTCCCCGTCCGCGGGGGACAGGATCTCGGCGTCGGCCGCGTTCGCGGGTGTGACACCGATCATCGGCGTGGACGCCAGAGCCATCAGAACGATCATGGCCGTTGTGCCCAGCCGACGAACCCTGGTCACGACGTATCCCTTCGTGGAGAACCGTCCGCCCCCGGCCGCCTCGGCGGAACACGTACGGCGACTGAGAGTACGCGGCACTTTACGCCAGCCGTCCACTCTTGGACCGAATGTCTAAGAAGTCGTGATTCTATTGCGACAGAAGTAGTCTCACATTGCGGAAGATCAGAAATACGCCATTTGCCCGGTCGCGCCCGCAGCGGCCGGTAATACTCATCCCGGCTCGACGGGGGTCGGCGGCGGGATCTGCCGTGTCCTTCTCCGCCGGAATGATCCGCCCGCCGCGACCACCCCCTCATGCGGCGGCGCCGACGGGACCGGCCGATGCGGAGGCGGTGGCCGTCGCGGGACCGAGGAGGGGGACCACGAACCGCACCGCTACCGCGACCTCGGCGACACCGTCCGACAGCGAGCACGACCGCAGCGAAGCCCCGTTGGCGGCCGTGATCGCCTGGGCACGGTCACACGCCTCATCCGGGACCGCCAGCGCCACGCGAGCGGCCCCGAGCGCGCCGAGGTCGGCGGCGCTCTGTGCCCGGTGCCGCGCGACGCGAGCGACACCCACCTGGACGGCCACCATCGCCACGGCCCAAACGGCGGTCATGAGGGCGATCGTCCAGATTGTCGCCGAGCCGCGCTCCTGACTGGAGCACGCTCCACCTTCGCATGCCTGAAATCTCCTCATTCTGCCTGCCCTCATGTCCGCGACGATCAGCCATGACACGTCCTGGCTGTTCGGAGTGGTCCCGGCGCTCAACCGGCTCCGGGCCCGTCCGGCGGCCGTGCTCACCCGACTCCCGCGGGATGTCCCGCCGGATGCACCGCTCCCGCGCCTGCCGGCCGGGAATGATTCCTCATTCGCGTGCCCCGCTCCCGCGATCCCCCGTTCCTCCCGCTCCTCCGGACTCAGGGCGACCGCGTTCAGTGCGACCGCGTTCAGTGCGACCGTGTTCAGTGCGACTGCCGGCCGCGTTCATATCGCTTCCGAACCGCTCGTCATTCGCGTCCGCCTGGTGCCGGAGCGACGAGGTCCGCCCGAGGCCCGCAGAGCGGGTCGCCTCCGCAACCCGCCGACATCGCCGGAAGAACGCCGGGTTCGGTGGCGGAGACGGCGGCGGCCCGGAGGCGAGCAGGCGGGAGCGGCGATCTGAAGGGCGGCCGGACGGTCGCGACGACCTCGACCCGGGTGGTGTCCGCTCCCACGCGAATGGACACCGTGGCACCCTCGGGAGCCAGTCGCAGGACCGCCGCGCTCACCTCCTCGGCCGCCTCGCCCCGTGCGGCGGCGCGTGCGCCGGCCCGGGCCGCGTCGACGCATCGCAGTTGCGCGCCCACGACCGTCACCGCCCACAGTGAGGCGATCAGCACGACCACGAGGGCCGGAAGTGCGACAGCGGTCTCCGCGGTCACGGAGCCTCGCTCCCGCGGGGGCGGCACGTCCACCACCCGACGCGACATCCAGGCACAGCAGCGCACCACCGCAGGCCTCAGGCGGCCAGCTTCAGCGCCTTTTGGATGAGCGCGGCGAGCATCGACCTCACTTCTCCGCTGGTGACCACCTTCCAGAGCAGCGCCGCGAACGCGCAGGCGGCTATCGTGCCGACGGCGTACTCCGCGGTGGACATGCCCGCGTCGGCCCTCGTTTTGGCCTGCACCGCCCACTGAACGCTCAGCTCTCGAACTCGGCACGAGGCCCGGGCGGCCGATCGCCCCAGCGCGGCGGGCGACCTCCGCAGCGCGCCCGCCTTTGGGAAGCCGGCCAGGGCGCTGAGAGCGAGGACGCTTCCCAGTGCGCTCACACTGGATCGGCGGCGACGATCTTCCGTCCACAGCCTGCCTCCCGCCCCGTGGCCCACAACCGCCCACCGGCCCGCGATCGCGCGCGGGCCGACGATCGGGCGCAGGCCGGCGATCGAGTGCGGGCCGACGATCGAGCGCAGGCCGGCGATCGAGTGCGGGCCGACGATCGGGCGCGGGCCGACGATCGAGCGCTGTGGCGGGCTGCCGGGCTTCGGCTCCCACCCGGACAGCGACGACGACCCCGAGGCCGTGGAAGCGCCGAATCCTGCCCACCGTCCGAAGCGGGTGAACACGGATGTGCGCCCGGAGCGGCCGAGTAGCGCCCTGCGTGCCGAGCGCACGAGCGCCCCCCATCGTGACGGCCGCGCCCTGTGACGGCCCACGGCGTCACCGTCT
This sequence comes from Microbispora bryophytorum, assembly GCF_006874465.1. GTDB lineage: Bacteria > Actinomycetota > Actinomycetes > Streptosporangiales > Streptosporangiaceae > Microbispora > Microbispora bryophytorum. The sequence continues at coordinate 348,623 of NZ_VIRL01000001.1, forward strand.
CGCCGCCGGAGAGTCGCGCCCGTCTGATTCCTCCGGCCGGTCGCGGCGTGCTTGCTCATCGGTCCTCCTGACCCGCTCGGGCGGCCCCTCCGCCCGTGCTGGGGCCAGACTGCGGGATCACGGACGGAGGAATTCGGGCCGAGCGCGGTTCTGTGCACAAGAGCCCTGCCACCGCGGTTTTCCACAACTACAGCGCTCTCGTCTGTGGATCGACGATCAGCGATTGTTGAGCGTCTGTACCCTTTGCCCCGCCTGCTGTCCACAGTTGTGGATGAGGCTGTCCACAGGTTGTTCATGGCAGGAGGATCTGGCCCGCCAGACCCGCGACCATGGGGATGATCCCCAGGAAGACGAAGGCCGGCAGGAAACAGAGCCCGAGCGGTGCGACGGCGTGGACACCTACCCTGCGCGCCGCAGCCGAGGCCGTCGCCTGAGCCGCACGCCGGGCGTCGTCGGCGAGCCGGGTGAGGACGTCGGCGACCGGCGCGCCGCTCTGGGCGGCCCGAATCATCGTTCTGGCCAGAGCGGCGAGCGCCGGTTCATCGGACAGAGCGGCCCACGCCTCCTCAGGAGGAGCGCCCAGGCGCATCTGAGCACCGGCCCACGAGAGGCGCTCGCCCATCGGACCCCCGATCGCGTCGGCGGTCGTCTCGACGGCCCCGCTCATCGGTTGCCCTGCTCGGAGACAGGCGACGATCAGATCGACGGCGAACGGAAGGTCTGCGCCCATACGCTCCCGGCGGCGCCTGACCTCGGCCGGTTCCCGCCTGCGAACGGCGACGAACAGGCCGATGGCCGTCGCCGTCCCCGCACACGCCCCCACCAGACCACCGAGAAGCAGGAACAGCGCGACTCCCACGGGTGCCGCGACGGCCACCCCTCGACGTGACGCGCTCGCGCCCATCGGCGCGGCGCCTGGTGATCCCCGGGCCGGTGCCGCCGACACCGCGACGGCATTCAGCCGCACGGCCGGCGAACGGGCAACCGGCCACGTCAGCATCGCCAGTGTGGTCAGGAGCCCGGCCAGTACGGCGATCATGCCTCGCCCCCTTTCAGTAGGACAACCGTCTGCAGCAGGACAGCCGCAGTAGGACAGTCGGCGGCGTCTCCCCACGACGACGGCCGTCCGGTCGATGACGGCACCGCCCGATCCAGGCGCGGCCCGATCACGGCACCGTCAGCTCCTCCGCCCGGGTGACGAGCCTGTGGGTCCACCAGACACCTGCGGCGTCGAGGGCGAGCCCGACGACCAGGCAGACGAACCCCGCCGGGTCGCCGAACAGGAACGCCAGCGGATCCATGCCGAGTCCTGTGGCCATCAGCAGGCCGAGCACGGGCAGGCCCGCCAGCATCCGGGCGGTTGCCCGGGGTCCGGAAAGCTGGGCGGCCACGTCCTCTCGATGTGCCTGCGCCTCCCGCAGAGATGCGCATACCCGTTCCACCACTGCGATCAGGCCGCCGCCCACGGCCACGCTCACCCGCCAGCACGCGGCCAGCCGGACCAATCCCTCGCCGCCGCGCGCGGGCGCGGCCTTCATCAGGGCCGCGGCGACGTCGCCGCCATCCCGGGCGGCGGCGACCACCGGGGCGAGCGCGGCCGGATCGGGTGGGCTGACCGAGGAGACCGCCCGAGCGAGGGCGTCGCCGGGGGTCCTGCCCGCCGACAGCTCGGCTGCCAGGCTCTGGCACAGCTCCACGGACGCCGCACGCCAGGCCGCCGCCGTCGCCCCTGGCCGTGGGCGGCGGGCCAGCACAACCAAGGACCTGCGTGCGTCCTTTGACCGCCGGTTCCGTGTGAGCGACGCCAGCCGTGTCGTCCCGGCATCCGGCCCGGCCCACATCCAGCCGGCGAGGGCGGCGGCAAGCATCGCGACCAGCCCCGCCACCGGTCCGCCCGGCGGCGTCATGACGGCCACGAGACCGGGCAACGTGCTCGTAGCGCCTCGAAGGACGGGCCGCGGCGCGCCCGGCCGTCCGCAGCGAAGGTCAGGGCCGGAGCCGCCGTCACCAGGCCGGACGGGCCGCGCTCGAGCACGCAGATCTCCGCGACGCGGCGACGGCCGCCACCGGCCTCCCGCACGAGGTGGATGACGAGATCGAGCGCGGCGGCGATCTGGCTGTGCACCGCCTCCCGCGTCAGCCCCGCCGCACAGGCCAGAGCCTCCAGCCGCGCCGGCACGTCGGCGGCGTTGTTGGCGTGCAGCGTGCCGCAGCCGCCCTCGTGACCGGTGTTGAGCGCCGCCAGCAAGTCGACGACTTCCGCTCCGCGCACCTCGCCCACCACCAGACGGTCGGGTCGCATCCGGAGGGCCTGCCGTACGAGATCGCGCAGCCCGACCCCGCCCGCGCCTTCCAGGTTCGGCGGCCGGGCCTCCAGCCGTACGACGTGGGGGTGCAGAGGCTGCAACTCGGCGGAGTCCTCGACCAGCAGCAGACGCTCCGCCGGGCCGGCGAGGGAGAGCATGGCACTCAACATCGTCGTTTTTCCAGTGCCGGTGCCGCCCGTGACCAGGAACGCCAGCCGGGCCGCCATGATCGCGCGGAGCACGGCGGCTCCGCCCTCCGCGGCGAGCTCCTCCACCGCGAACGCCCGGCGTGACGGCAGCCGCAGGGACAGGCAGGTCCCCTCCGCCGCGATCGGCGGGAGGACCGCGTGCAGGCGCACGCCGCCGGCGAGCCGGGCGTCCACATAGGGGCAGGCGTCGTCGAGACGACGCCCGGCCGCCGCGGCCAGACGCTGAGCGAGTCTGCGGACCTCGTCGTCTCCCGGAAAGGTCACGCTCGTCCTGCGCAGGCCGTCCCCGTCGTCCACCCACACCTCGCGCGGCCCGTTGACCAGGACGTCCGTGACACCCGGCTCGGCCAGCAGGGCTTCGAGCGGGCCCGCGCCGATGAGATGGGCGCGCAGCGTCCGAGCGACGGCCAGGATCTCGGAGTCGCCGAGCACGGCCCGCTCCGCGCGCAGGGCGGCCGCCACCTGGGCCTCGCTGGGGGCGGCGCCGGTATGCGACAGCCGTACGCGCACCGCCTCGACCAGCTCCGCGCCGACCCCGGGAACGGTCGCCGGTCCTGGGCGCGTCACGGGCCACCTGCCCCGGCGGACGAACGGCCGGACCTGCCGCTCTGGGAGAGCCCGCCCAAGAGAGACTCGAGCAGCTCACCGCAGAAGCGGCCCAACGGGGACCGGCGCAGCGGCGGCGGGTCTCCCCGGTCCACCGTCTCCACGAGTCCGCGCGTCTCCGGGAGCACACCCGCGCACGGCACCGACAGAGAGGCCGCGACGACCTCCGGATCGAGCGTCCCGGCGCGCATCACCAGGCGCAGGTCGCCGGTCCCCGGCCGGAGCAGCGTCACCGTCTGGGCCGCCGCGAGCGCTCCCCGCAGGTCCGCGGGAACGACGACGATCGTCGCGGCGGCCCTGGCGAGGGCCTCGGCCTCGCCCTCGCCGACGTGCCGGGGCAGGTCGACCACGACCAGGTCGCAGCCGCGCTGCGCGGCGTCGAGCACGACGCGCATCGCCTCGCGGGGGATGCGCACCGGCTCGCCGCGATGCGCCGACAACACCGTCAGCTCCCCGAAGGTGGGCAGCGCCTCCTGGAGGGCGGCGAAGCTCACCCTGCCCTCCCTCCCGACGACGTCGGGCCAGCGGGCGCCCAGGGCATCCTCCTGACCGAGCAGCACGTCGATGCCGCCGCCGAGCGGGTCGGCGTCGACGAGGAGCGTGCGCAGCCCGCCGCGGGACGCCGTCAGCGCCAGGGACGCCGCGAGGACGGTGGCACCGGCGCCGCCCTTCCCTCCTGCGACGCACAGGACCGTGCCTGCCCGGGTCACGGGCTCGGCGGTGTCGCCGAACTCCTCCACGAGGAGCCGCTCCGCCTCGGGCAGTTCCAGCACGGTGTGCGCCCCGACCGCGACGCATCTGCGCCACATGTCGGGGTCGTCGGTCGTCCGTGTCACGACGACCACGTTCTGCCGGGGCGGCGGGCCCGTGGCGGCCAGGTCGTCGGCCAGGTCACTGCCGACCACGACCAGCGGGGCCCGGATCCAGTACGGCCGGGCGTGGGCCGCCGCGTGGGCGACGTCGAGTTCGACGCCCGCGGCGGCGGCTATGCGGAGCAGATCGTCGAGGAGTTCCTGATCGTCGGTTATGGCCAGTGGGCGTGGCATCGGTGTCTCCCTGTCGTCCCGGACGACTCGGTGTTCGGGAGGACCACGATGCGAGAGGCCGCGACCGGGGCGGGCGAGCGAACCGCGTTCTGTGGACGAAGCCCGGCCTGTGGACAAGACCGGATAGTTCGGGTTGTCCACTATTGGCCACAGGCAGGTTGATCAATGAAAAAGGGCGACCCCCGCCGGGGGGGGGAGAGCGGGGGTCGCCTAGCGGTCCGGCTCTGGGGGGGTAGAGCCGGTCCCCTATAACAAGAAAGCTTTAAACAACGGACCAGGACATGGCAAGGGCTCCTGCGCCATCAAGCCGCGCACGCCGTTCCGTATCGAGAGACACACCCGTATCTTGCCTGATCACGAGAGGTACGTCGAGCACTCTCACCAATCTGAGTAAAACTTTTCCCCAGAGTCAGTGTGGCATGTCGACAGACACCGTCGCAACGGGTAGTGGAGCGGGCCACGAGGAGTCACCGTCCCCACTTCCCCATGCCGACATACGGCACCAATGGGGACATAAGCATAGGAATGACCCATGCGACTCGGTAAAGCTCTTGGCCTTGGGGGTTTCCATCTCGGGGAAACGGACGTAAAAAGGGATTACGGACCTGCGGGTCCGTGTACGTACGGCATCGGGTACCCACGCGCGACCAGCCGCGGGAGGCGTGTCGAGACGGGCTTGACCCGTCCGACAAATCAGGGTGCACGCTTGGTAGCCCGATGACACGTACCGGCGACGGCGTCCCACACCAGGGACGCCGTCTGCTTTGTTCACAACAGGCGCCGCGCGCACCACCGCAGCGCACACCACTGCCGCGCACACCGCTGCCGCGCACACCGCTGCCGCACATGGCGGCCCGGCCACGGCGCAGCGCACCACATCCGCCCGTGCAGGCCCGGCAGACCGGCACGCGCCCCGCGGACCACAGACCCGGCGGCTCGGCCCAGCGGACCACACCCAGGCACCGCGTACGGTGGCGCGCAGGGGCGGATCAGCGGGACATGGCCTCGCAGATCGCCGTCGTCTCGCGGACACCGTGGACGACCGCCGAGGCGCAGTGCCTCACCCAGGTGCCGACGCCCTCACTCGTCCCCTTGAGATACGCCCTGAGGCCCTCGGCGTACGCGTCGCCGAGGTCGGCGTGCCCCACCTCGACGACGGCGAGCGACTTCGGATCGAGGCCGAGGTCGACCAGCGTGAGCCGCTCGGCGGCGCGGGCGACCAGGCCGTCGGCCACGCCGAACGGACGCAGCACCGCCAGCTCCGCGTGCACGATCGCGGCGAGCACGAGGGCGGGCGCCGCGGTGGAACCCGTGACGAGCCCGGCAAGGGCCGACATGCGGGCGGCGGTCTCCTCCGGCCCGGGCGCGGGGCCGAGCCCCAGCGGATCGGTGGTCGTGGACGCGGTCCGGGGCCTGCCGGGGTCGACGGTCATCCCTGCCGCCGCCAGCGCGTGCAGCCGGGCAAGGACCTGCCGGGGCGCCGAGCGCCACGTCGGGGCCAGCCGGCCGACCTCGGCCGAGGCTCGCAGCGCGCCCTGCACGACGGGATCGGTCACCTCGCCCCCGCGCAGCGACTCGAGCGGCACGTCGACGCCCTCGATCGCGGCGGAGGCGCGCGCGCCGCGCAGGGCCGACTCGGCCGACACCTCGGGACTGCGCCGGCGCAGCACCCGGTGCCGGTAGAGCCGGTCGACGGCCTCTCGGGCCTCCTGTACGGCCTCGGGCACGCCGGGCAACCCGGCGATGACGGCCAGGGGATCGCTCACAGCCCCCGACCATACCTGCCACGTTGAAGGTCGTTCGCCGAGGAGGTACGGCCGTTCAGCGCACAAAGACGACGCCGGTCTCGGTCAGTTCCTCACCTATCGTTAAGTTGGCAAGTTATAGGCGGTAACCGGACAAAACGCCCCCACCCCGATTACTTGTACTTGACACCGCTCGCCTGGTGAAGTGGGACACGACATACCCCAGCTTGGCCGAGGCGGCCGAACGAGAGACAACCTTTTAGACGCTGTGAAGGAGTACGGAGTGGCCACCGAGACCCCCGGTCAGGAAACCCAGGAGACGCTGTCGAACCTGCTGAGCGAGACGCGCCGGTTCGAACCCCCTGCGGACCTGGCCTCGGCCGCGAACGTCACGGCGGAGGCCTACGAGGAGGCCGCACAGGACCGGCTCGCGTTCTGGGAGCGCGTCGCGGAGCGGCTGACGTGGGCGGAGCGCTGGGACACCACGCTTGAGTGGGAGCCGCCCTTCGCCAAGTGGTTCGTCGGCGGCAAGCTGAACGTCGCCTACAACTGCGTCGACCGCCACGTGGAGGCCGGCCGGGGCGACAAGGTCGCCTACTACTGGGAGGGCGAGCCGGACGGCGACAGCCGTACGATCACCTACTCCGACCTGCAGAAAGAGGTCTCGAAGGCCGCCAACGCGCTGCAGGAGCTGGGAGTGCGCAAGGGCGACCGGGTCGCGGTCTACATGCCGATGATCCCCGAGCTGCCGATCACCCTGCTGGCCTGCGCCCGAATCGGGGCGATCCACTCGGTGGTCTTCGGCGGCTTCTCCGCCTCCGCTCTGAAGAGCCGCATCCACGACGCGGACGCGAAGGTCGTCGTCACCGCCGACGGCGGCTTCCGCCGCGGCGCGCCCAGCGCGCTGAAGCCGACGGTCGACGAGGCGGTCGCCGAGTGCCCCGGCGTCGAGCACGTCGTCGTGGTGCGTAGGACCGGCCAGGACGTCGCCGTCACCGAGCGGGACGTCTGGTGGCACGACCTCGTCGACCGCCAGCCCGCAGAGCACGAGCCGGTGCCGCACGACGCCGAGGACCCGCTGTACATCCTCTACACCAGCGGCACGACCGGGAAACCGAAGGGCATCCTGCACACAACCGGCGGCTACCTCGCCCAGGTCGCCTGGACCCACGACGCGGTCTTCGACCTCAAGCCCGACAGCGACATCTACTGGTGCACGGCCGACATCGGCTGGGTCACCGGGCACTCCTACATCGTGTACGGCCCGCTCGCCAACGGTGCGACCAGCGTGATCTACGAGGGCACTCCTGACACCCCGCACCGCGGGCGTTTCTGGGAGATCGTGCAGAAGTACAAGGTCACGATCCTCTACACCGCCCCCACCGCGATCCGTACGTTCATGAAGTGGGGCGACGACATCCCCGCGAAGTACGACATGTCGTCCCTGCGAGTGCTCGGCTCGGTCGGCGAGCCCATCAACCCCGAGGCGTACGTCTGGTATCGCGAGCACATCGGCGCCAGCCGCTGCCCGGTGGTGGACACGTGGTGGCAGACGGAGACCGGCGGCATCATGATCAGCCCGCTTCCAGGCGTCACGGCCGCCAAGCCCGGCGCCGCCATGCAGCCGCTGCCGGGAATCTCCGCCGACGTGGTCGACGACCAGGGCAACTCGGTGCCGAACGGCGGCGGCGGCTTCCTCGTGGTCCGCGAGCCGTGGCCGTCCATGCTCCGGACCATCTGGGGCGACGACAAGCGCTACGTCGACACCTACTGGTCGCGGTTCGAGGGGATGTACTTCCCCGGCGACGGCGCCAAGCGCGACGAGGACGGCGACCTGTGGCTGCTCGGCCGGGTGGACGACGTCATGCTCGTCTCGGGGCACAACATCTCCACGACCGAGGTCGAAAGCGCGCTGGTCAGCCACCCGAAGGTGGCCGAGGCGGCCGTCGTGGGCGCCACCGACCCGTTGACTGGCCAGGCCATCGTGGCCTTCGTGATCCTGCGCGGCAGCGCGGAGGAGAGCGACGACGTCGCCGCCGAGCTGCGCGCTCACGTGGCCAAGACGCTCGGCCCGATCGCCAAGCCGCGGCAGATCCTGGTCGTGCCCGAGCTGCCGAAGACCCGCTCCGGCAAGATCATGCGCCGGCTGCTGCGCGATGTGGCGGAGAACCGCTCGCTCGGCGACGTCACCACGCTGACCGACAGCTCGGTCATGAACCTGATCGCGGAGAAGCTGCCCAGCGCCAAGAGCGACGACTGATCACGAGCCGCCCGATCTCGTGAGGAAGGCGTGGACGAACGGCGTCCACGCCTTCCGCGTCTCCGCGCCGGCCGAGGGCGGGTCGCGGCGCGTACGGATCGCCTGAGCCGTCATATTCGGGCCGTCGGGGGGCAGGTCTCCGCGTGTCGCGTTCTTCGAACCGGTTATCCACAGGCGCGGGGCTTCCGTGCACGCGCGCGGACGGGCACGGGATGATGTTTGATAGTCGCAGATAGGAGATCGCTCATGCCCGAGGACGAATCGCTCGGTGCGCTGGTCGCCCAGGCGAGCCATCACATCTCGACCCTCGTACGGTCGGAGATCGAGCTGGCGAAGGCCGAGCTCAAGTTCGACGCGAAGCGGGTCGGCGTGGCCGCCGGGCTGTTCGGCGCCGCGGCCTTCATGGGGCACCTGTGCCTGATCCTGGCCTCGTTCGCGATCGCGTACGCCCTCGTGGCCGTGGGGCTGGCCACCTGGCTCGCGTTCACGATCGTCACGGTGTTCTACCTCCTGATGGCCGGGTTGCTGGTCCTCGTCGGCTACCGCCGGCTCAAGGGACTGACCGGAATGAAGCGCACTAGGCGGAGCCTGCGCGGCCTGGCGGGCCCGGAGGAGGCGGAGGAGGAGCTGCCGGAGAGGATCCCGGCCGGCACCGCACCGCGGTCCGCGGCCCCGGCGCCGCCGCCGTACACGGGCCCGACCGCCGGGCAGGTGGGCGCCCACCGGGAGTCCGTGAGCGATGCCGGTTGACGAGACGCTGATCGAGGTCGACGGCCCCTGGACACACCGGACGGTGCACGCGGGCGGTGTCCGGTTCCACGTGGCCGAGGCCGGGGACGGGCCGCTGGTCCTGCTGCTGCACGGGTTCCCCCAGTTCTGGTGGACCTGGCGGCACCAGCTCGCGGCACTGACGGAGGCCGGTTACCGCGCCGTCGCCGTCGACCTGCGCGGTTACGGAACCAGCGACAAGCCGCCACGCGGCTACGACCTGCCCGCGCTGGCCGTCGACGCGGCGGGGCTGGTGCGCGCGCTTGGTGAGACGAGCGCGATCGTGGTGGGCCATGACTGGGGGGGCCTGCTGGGCTGGACGATGAGCGTCCTCGATCCGAAGGTGGTGCGGCGGCTGGTGCCGGTGTCGGCGCCGCATCCGCTGCGCTTGCGCTCCGCGCTGTTCACCGATCCGCTCGGGCAGCTCAAGGCCAGCCGTTACGCCCTGGGATACCAGCTCCCCTTCCTGCCGGAGCGGAAGCTGACCCGCAAGGGCGGCGCCGCGGTCGGCAGGCTGGTCGAGAGGTGGGCCGGCCCGCAGTGGCCGGGCGACGGCGTGACGCGGGTGTACCGGGAGGCGATGCGGCTTCCGACCGTGGCGCACTGCGCACTGGAGTACTACCGCTGGTTCGCCCGGTCCCAGCTCCGCCCCGACGGTTTCCGCTACGCCCGTCAGATGCGCGCGGAGATCGAGGCGCCGACGCTGCAACTGCACGGCGCGCTCGACCCGTGCATCCTGCCGCGGACCGCCCAGGGCTCCAGCAGGTTCGTGGCCGCGCCGTACCGGTGGCGGCTGATCGAGGGCGCCGGGCATTTTCCGCATGAGGAGCGCCCCGAGCAGTTCAACGCCGAGCTCATCTCCTGGCTCTCCGACCCCGAACCCGACCGATGAACCCAGCCCGGAACCCAACCGATGAACCCTGCCCCGGAACCCGACCGCTGACCCGACCGCTCAACCCAGCCCCGGAACGCCACCGCTGACCCGACCGATGAACAATCGATGAACGACCGATGAACCCGGCCGATGACGTGCCGCCCGGCGCCGGGCGTGGCCCGCCGTCGCCGGCTTCACACACCGGTCTCACACATCGGCCTCACATACCCGCCTCACACACCTGGGTCGCCCCAGTGCGACCGCCCCGGCTGCCGGATCGGTACCCGTGATCTCGCAGTAGGTAGTAGAAATGTGCCCTGGAGTGGCCTGACTTCCTGGCTGATCTCCGAGTGGATCCGGGAGATCACCGGCGTTCCGGCCGCTCCGAACCGCCCACGCGCCCTGCGGAGAAACCATGCGTGACCGTGACGAAGCGGGTCGCCCCCGCAATGCACGCCCTCGCGACGAGTACGGCAGGCCGCTCCCACGAGGCACAGAGGGAGTGCCCCGGGTGCCCGACGACTACGCCCCCTCCGCCGAGGAGGCGCTGGAGGAGGCCAGGAAGCTGCTCGCGGCAGGCCGGCCGTTCCACGCCCACGAGGTGCTGGAGGCCCGGTGGAAGACCGGCCCGGCCGAGGAACGCGAGTTGTGGCAGGGGCTCGCCCAGATGTGCGTCGGTCTGACGCACATCCAGCGCGGCAACCTCTCCGGCGCCGCCGCCCTGTTGACCCGTGGGTCCGCCAGGCTCGGCGCGTACGGCTCCACCCGGCCCTACCGGCTGGACCTGCGGGCCCTGGCCGTCGAGGCCGACGCGGTCACGACCGCCATCGACGAGGGGAACGCCGACGCCGGCTCCGCCATCGCCGCCATCCTGGCCCGCCTGACCCCCGCAGGCTAGTCAGCGGCGGCGCGCTCGGGCTCGCCGTGGCCCCCGTGCCGCCGCTGCTCGCGCGGCCCCCGTGCCGCTGCTGGGCTCGCCGTGGCCCCCCGACCCGTGCCGCTGCTGCTCGCGCGGCCCTCCCCGCGCCTGTCACAGGCCGCCTCAGGGCCGCCGCCGGGCCTGCACCGGGCCTGCACCGGGTCTGGGCTCGGCACCCTAGTCGCAGTCCTGGGTGTCCACGCGGGCGACGGTGCTGCTGCCGTCGTTGGCGTCGGGCATGACCTCCTTCGCCGTGAGGGCGTAGCCCGTCTCGGCCTGGTCCGTGGCGGCCGCGAAGATCACTCCGAACACCCGGCCATCCGGGCTCAGCAGCGGCCCGCCCGAGTTGCCCGGCTGGACTTTGCCCCGGATGGCGTAGACCTCACGCTCCACCCTGCGCTGGTTGTAGATGTCGTACGACTCGGCGCGCTGCTTGATCCTGACGCGGGCGGCGAGCGGCGTGAAGGGGTGTCCCTTCGGGTAACCGGCGATGATCGCGCTGTCGCCCTTGTCGGCGTTCATGTCGAAGCGCAGCGCGTTGATCGGGAGGCCCTGGACGAACAGGACGGCGATGTCGCGCTCGGGGTTGTACAGGACGACCCGGGCGTCGTACTCGTTGCCCGCGTAGTCGGTGACCCGCAGCCCCTCGGTGACCCCGGCCACGACGTGGGCGTTGGTCATGATGCGCTCCCGCGCGTAGACGAACCCGGTCCCCTCGATGCGCTTGCGGCAGCTCGGGGCCGTGCCCTGCACCTTGACGATCGCCCTGCGGGCCCGGACGAGGGCGGGGCTGCCGTTGATCAGGGTCTGGTCCGGCGGGGGGACGTTCTGGCCGCCGATGGAGGTGATGACCTGCGGCCACTCCGAGGTGTTGACGAAGTCCCTGAACTGCTTCTGCAGCGCCCCTACACCGTCCGGGATGGCGTCGTCGACCGTCTGCCACACGACTGATCCGTTGATCTGGTCCTTGACCAGCGGCTGGCCGATGCTCATCGAGACCATCAGGGAGCCGATCAGCCAGGCGATGGCCAGAACCGACAGACCGCTGGCGACCGAGCCGCCGAAGGCGTCGACGGCCTTGGCCGGCTCCCACGTGACGTGGCTGCGGGCCACCGCGCCGATCGTCGAGGACGCGAACTGCCCGATCGTCGCCGCCAGGAAGACGATGACGATGGCTAACAGGGCCCTCTCGATGTCGCCGCTGACGATCGCTCCGGCCAGTGGCGGCGCGATGAACAGGCCCAGGAGGGCCCCGCCGATGAATCCGATGAAGCTGAAAGCCCCGATGATGAAGCCCTGCCGGTAACCGGATACCGCAAAGGCCATCACCAGGCCGATCAGGATGAGATCCAGAAGATCGCCGCGCACAGTTTCCACGGTATAGGCATGCCACTCGTCGTGTGCGGGCGTCTGCCGGGTCTCGCCGCCATACGCGGCGTACGGGCACCCCGCCGGCTCAGCCCCGCGCGGCCAGGTCGAGGACTTCGGGAGGAAGATCCTCGATCCGTGAGCGGTCCCAGGGACGCTCGAAGCCGGCCGCGGTCAGCACGCCGTCCAGCACGCCGGCGGTGAATCCCCACACGAGCAGGCCGCGTACGCGGAACGCCACGGAGGGGACGATGCCGCGCGGGTGGCGCAGCCGCAACCGGTTGGCCGGGTCCACCAGCTCCGCGACCGGGACCCGCTCGACGGTCTCGACCTCGTCGGGAGACGCGGCGTGCACGGCGCAGGGCGTGTGCCACCAGCCGAGCACGGGAGTCACCCGGTTGTCGCTGCGCCAGACGTAGAGCTCGGGCATGGTCCCGACGACCTCGACGCCCGAGGGGTCGAGCCCGGTCTCCTCCCGGGCCTCGCGCAGGGCCGCGCCGATCGGGCCGTCGTCGCCGGGATCGACGCCGCCGCCGGGGAAGGCGGGCTGGCCGGCGTGCACCCGGCCCTTCGAACTGCGCTGGATGAGCAGGATGTCGGGCCCTTCGGGCCCATCGCCGAACAGCAGCAGCACCGCGGCCGAACGGCCGGCGCCGTTCGCGGGCGGCCGCAACGCGGTGGGAACAGGACTGTGCGCGGCCTTCGCGGCCAGCTCCGTCAACCAAGGGGGAGTCACGACCACCTCCACATCGTCACACCGCATCGTCCCACCCGGCACGCGCGGGCCCAGGCGTGCCCTACAACCACGAAAGTGCGCCCGAGCTTCCCGATCACCGCATGGTCACGAGAACGGACCCGGCCGCACCAGTGCGCGCGCCGCGTCCGCGTCCGTGGGGCCGGTGCCGTACGACGGGCAGAGCGCGGCGAGCGGGCACACGCCGCAGGCGGGCTTCCTGGCGTGGCAGATGCGCCGGCCGTGCCAGATCAGCCGATGCGACAGCATCGTCCACTCGGACTTGGGGATCAGCTCGCCGACCTCGTGCTCGATCTTCACGGGGTCGGTCTCGGTCGTCCAGCCGAAGCGCCTCGTCAGCCGCTGGAAGTGCGTGTCGACGGTGATGCCGGGGACGTCGAAGGCGTTGCCGAGCACGACGTTCGCGGTCTTGCGGCCCACGCCGGGGAGCTTGACCAGGTCGGCCAGCCTGCCCGGGACCTCCCCCTTGTGGTGTTCGCAGAGACCCTGCGCCATGCCGATGATGCTGTTGGCCTTCGCCCGGAAGAACCCGGTCGACTTGATGATCTCCTCGAGTTCGGCGCGGTCGGCTCCGGCGTAGTCGGCCGCGGTGCGGTACTTCGCGAAGAGCACCGGAGTGACCATGTTGACCCTCTTGTCGGTGCACTGCGCCGACAGGATCGTGGCGACCAGCAGCTCCAGGGGGTTGCCGAAGTCGAGTTCGCAGTGGGCGTCGGGGTAGGTCTCGGCCAGGATCCGGTTGATTCGCCTCGCCCGGCGCACGAGCCCCAGGCGGGTCTCGGCCTGGCGCTGTCGCCGTCGGGGAGCGGCCGTGTTCGTCGCCATGCCGCAAGCGTAGGGCCTCGCATCCCTGGCCCGCTCCCAGGTCATGGCTTGCCACACATGCCACATATCCAGCCTGTATTTGCCAATTTGTCCCTACGCTGCGCAATACACTGTGCCCATAGGGGGACGACCGGCTGCCCGAGCCGGTCGAGCGCGCAGTGGGCGTAAGGATGGGTTTCCGCCAAGATTGTGTTGTTTCGCGAGGCACGACACAGACGAGTGCGAGCCGGGAGCCTACGCCCATGCGACGTAACGGGACACCCCGCAATGCGTCGTGGAAGGCGTGGGTCACAATGGCTAGCACGGAGCCGGCGACCGAGCGCGCCCGCAGCAAGGAGGCACCGTGAGCACCGAAGAAGTACTGAGCAAGGCGCCGCTCTTCTCCGCGCTCGACCGCGAGAGCGCCGCGGCTCTGCGGACGAGCATCACCGAGGTGGAGCTGCCCAAGGGCCGCACCCTCTTCAGTGAGAACGAGACGGGCGACCGGCTCTACGTGGTGCTCGAAGGCAAGATCAAGCTGGCGCGCACCGCCCCGGACGGCCGGGAGAACCTGCTCAGCGTGCTCGGCCCCGGCGAGATGTTCGGTGAGCTGTCGCTGTTCGACCCCCGTCCGCGTACGGCCTCGGCCATCGCGCTGACCGACGTACGGCTCGCCGGCCTGGGGCACGACGACCTGCGGCCGTGGCTGACCGGACGGCCCGAAGTGGCGCTGCACCTGCTGCGCGCCCTGGCCCAGCGGCTGCGCCGCACCAACGACGTGCTCGCGGACCTCGTCTTCACGGACGTGCCCGGCCGCGTCGCCAAGCAGCTCCTCGACCTGGCCGACCGCTTCGGGCAGAAGACCGACGACGGCATCCGGGTGCATCACGACCTCACCCAGGAGGAGCTCGCCCAGCTCGTGGGCGCCTCGCGGGAGACGGTCAACAAGGCCCTGGCCGACTTCGCCCAGCGCGGCTGGCTGCGCATCGAGGCCAAGGCCGTGGTGATCATGGACAGGGAGCGGCTCTTCAACCGCTCCCGCTGAAGCGGCGCTAGAGCGTCTTGAGGTAGTTGAGCTGGGCCGCCACCGACATCTCGGCGGCGGGCCACAGCGACCGGTCCACCTCGGCGTACACCATCTCGACGATCTCGCGCGCGTCCCTGGCACCCCTGCGGATCGCCTCGCGGACCTGCTCCAGCCGCACGCGCCGGTGCGCGATGTACGCGTCGAGCACCCCGGACGGATCGGGCAGGACCGGCCCGTGCCCCGGCAGCAGCACCGTGGCCTCCAGCATCTCGGCGCCCTGCCTGAGCCTGTCCAGGCTGCGCAGGTAGTCGCCGAGGTCCCCGTCGGGGGCGATGACGGTCGTCCCCCGGCCGAGGATCGTGTCGCCGGTCAGCATCGCCCGGTCGCCGGGCAGCCAGAAGCACAGCGAGTCGAACGAGTGGCCGGGCGTGCCGACGACCCGCACCTCCGTGTCTCCCGCCGCCACCACGTCGCCGTCGGCCAGGCCCTCCTCGCCCAGGCGCAGGCGCGGGTCGAGTGCCCGCACCGGCGCGCCGAGCATCCGCGCGAGAGCCGCCGCGCCCTCGCTGTGATCGGGGTGGCCGTGCGTGAGCAGGACGGCGGTCACCCGGCGGCCGTCCACCCGCTCGGCGACCCGCCGCAGGTGCGCCTCGTCGTCCGGGCCGGGATCCACCACCAGTACGGCGTCCGCCCCGCCGACGATCCACGTGTTGGTGCCGTCGAGGGTCATCGGCGACGGGTTGGGCGCCAGCACGTTCACGGCGCTCGCCGTGCCCGCGCCGTCAAGGCCGCCGCGGCTGTCACCGTTGACGCCACTCTTGACGCCACCGTTGACGCCGTCACCACCGACGACGCCGTCCGGTCCGGGGATGCGCAGGCCGCTCACTCGGCTGCCTTTCCTGTCTCGGGGATCATCAGCACCATCTGCCCGTCCACCTCGGCGGGCTCCGGCAGGACGGTCGTGATCGACCGGGGGCAGGCGAACACGTCGCCGGCCGACTCGAACGCCGCCATCTCGGCCAGCGTCCGGAAGGTGGGCGGCAGCAGGTGCGCCGCTCCCGCCCTCGCGGCGGCCAGCGCCGCACTCGGGCGCATCCAGGCCACCCCGGATGCCTCCCCGCCCACGTCACGCGTACGCTGCCCGGCGGGCAGCGCCGCCACGAAGAACCGGGTGTCGAAGCGCCGGGGCTCCACGACCGGCGTGATCCAGTGTGCCCACGCCTTGAGCAGGTCGGACCTGAGCACGAGACCGCGCCGGTCGAGGAACTCGGCGAACGACAGCGCGCGCGCGATCAGGGCGAGGCGGTCGGCCTCCCAGTCCGGGCCCGTCGTGTCCGTCACCACCGTGTCCCCGTCCGGCCCGGCCAGGAGCACGCCCGACTCCTCGAACGTCTCCCGTACGGCGGCGCAGACGAGGCCCCGGGCCGTGTTCTCGTCGGCCCGGAAGACCTCGCCCCACGCGGCGGGCGGCGGGCCCGCCCAGGCCACGGTGTGGTCGGCGTCCCGCGGGTCGACCGATCCGCCGGGGAAGACGTAGGCGCCGGCGGCGAAGGCCATCGTGGCCTTGCGCCTGAGGAGGTACGCCTCCAGGGGGTCGTCGCGCAGCAGCACCACCGTGGCCGCGTCCCTGGCGGGGACGGGAGCCAGGCGGCCGGCCAGGATCTCCCGCGCCCGCTCGCCGACCTCGCCGGGCAGTGGAAACCCCATGAGGCCCTCCAGAACAAGGATCGGGTCAACCGGCCCCCATGCTCCCCCACGCGTTGGCGGAACCGCAAACACCGGTTCCGGCCTTGCGGACGGTCAGCGGACCTCCGCGACGACCTCCACCTCGACCGGCGCGTCGAGCGGGAGGACCGCCACGCCGACCGCGCTCCTCGCGTGCTTGCCCGCCTCGCCGAACACCTCGCCGAGCAGCTCGCTGGCGCCGTTGACGACCTGCGGCTGCCCCGTGAAGCCGGGAGCGCTCGCGACGAACCCGACCACCTTCACGATCCGCACGACCTGCGACAGGTCGCCCACCAGCGCCTTGATGGCCGCCAGGGCGTTGACCGCGCAGATGCGCGCCTGTTCCTTGGCCTCCTCGGCCGACACCTCCGCGCCGACCTTGCCGGCGACGGCCAGCTCACCCTTCACCAGCGGAAGCTGGCCGGAGGTGTAGACGTGGCCGCCCGTCCGCACGGCGGGCACGTACGCGGCCAGCGGGGGCACGACCTCGGGCAGCGTGATCCCGAGCTCGGCGAGCCGCTCCTCCGGGGTGGCCATCACTTCGGCCGCTTCATGTAGGCGACCAGCTGCTCGGGGTTGGGCCCCGGGATGACCGAGACGAGCTCCCACCCGTCCTCGCCCCAATTGTCCAGAATCTGCTTCGTGGCGTGCGTGAGCAACGGCACCGTGACGTATTCCCACTTGGTCATGGGCAAAGGCTATCGAGGCACGGCCCGCCGGGGATGCTCAGGAACGCGGTTCCGGCCGGGGCGCGCGGACGGAAACGTCGCCCCGGTGATGCCCTCCTGCGCGGGCACCCCCATCCTGACGATCCGAATGTTCACTTTTTGTATCCGGTTCGACGATCGGCACGATCAGCTGCAGACCGGCGTCAACAGCACCGGCTCCACGGCCGGCGCCTCCTCCGCCGGCCGGATCGGGCAAACGCACATCGGCGAACCCTTACCCGATCGACGCGCAAGCCGTACCTCTGGTTGCGACTCCGGACGACCCCCGCGAATCGGCAGGTGACCCTTGGGTAGCCTTCCTCACGTGGGCGAGTGGAGCAGGCACGCCGACGGGAACCACCGCGCGACGACCCGCGCACGCGATCTCGCCGGCCGTCCCGAGGAGGCACGGTGAGTCAGCCGACCAGCAGTCGCGGCGGGAGCAACGGGGAGGCCCGTGACACCGACTGGGACGGCGTGCGCCTGCACATAATGAGCGGCAAGGGCGGCACCGGGAAGACGACGGTCGCCGCCGCGCTCGCGCTGGCTCTGGCGGCGGGCGGGCGCAAGGTGCTGCTCGTCGAGGTCGAGGGACGGCAGGGCATCGCCCAGGCGTTCGACCTGCCACCGCTGCCGTACGAGGAACGCAAGATCGCCGTGGCGCCCGGCGGCGGGGACGTGTACGCGCTGGCCGTCGACCCCGAAGAGGCCATGCTCGAATATCTCGACATGTTCTACGGCATCAGGCGCATGGGCAAGGCGCTGACCCGCATGGGTGTGGTCGACTTCGCCACGACCATCGCCCCCGGCCTGCGGGACGTCCTGGTCACCGGAAAGACCAGCGAGGCCGTACGGCGCCGCGACAAGTCGGGCCGGAGGGTGTACGACGCGATCGTCATGGACGCCCCCCCGACCGGCAGGATCGCCCGCTTCCTGAACGTGACGCAGGAGGTCGCCGGGCTGGCCCGGGTCGGGCCCATCAAGAACCATGCCGACCTGGTGCGAGGCGTCCTCACCTCCCCGGAGACCGTGGTCCACTTCGTGACGCTGCTTGAGGAGATGCCCGTCCAGGAGACGCTGGACGGCATCGACGAGCTGCGCACGACCGGCCTGCCGGTGGGCGGCGTGTTCGTCAACATGGTGCGCCCTGCCGGGCTGCCCGGCAGCGTGCTCGAAGCCGCCGCCCGGGGGCGGTTCGACTCCGCCGAGCTCGCGCTCGGCCTCAAGACGGCCGGGCTGACCGACGCCACGGCCGACACCACGGCGGTCGCCGAGGCGCTCGCCCGTGAGGTGACCGAGCACGCCCTGCGGACCGAGCTGGAAAAGCGCGAGCGCGTCGCGCTGGAGGAGGCCGGCGTGCCGCGGTACGACCTGCCGCTGCTGCCCGACGGCGCCGACCTGGCCGGTCTCTACGAGCTGGCCGACGCGCTGCGGGCCCAGTGTGTGGCGTGAACGGTGCGGCGCGGACGGTGCGGCGTGGACCGGTGCGGCGTGGACCGGTGCGGCGCGGACGGTGCGGCGCGGACCGATGCGGTGTGGACGGTGCGGTGTGAACTTCGACCGAGTGAGAGGCTGAGCTGTGACGAGGACGGCGCCCGCGCTGGACATGGACGCGATCTTGGATGATCCGGACACCCGGATCATCGTGTGCTGCGGCTCGGGCGGTGTCGGCAAGACCACGACGGCCGCGGCTCTCGGGCTGCGCGCCGCCGAGCGGGGCCGCTCGGCGGTCGTCCTGACCGTGGACCCCGCCAGGCGGCTGGCCCAGGCCATGGGCCTGACCGAGCTCGACAACACCCCCAGGCGCGTACACGGTGTGGACGGCGCCGGGGAGGCCGGCGGCGAGCTGCACGCGATGATGCTCGACATGAAGCGGACCTTCGACGAGATCATCGAGGCCCACGCCGACCCCGAGCGTGCCCAGCAGATCCTGACGAACCCCTTCTACCAGTCGCTGTCGTCCAGCTTCTCCGGCACCCAGGAATACATGGCCATGGAGAAACTGGGCCAGTTGCGCCGCTCGAACGAGTGGGACCTGATCGTGGTGGACACCCCGCCGTCACGGTCGGCGCTCGACTTCCTCGACGCTCCCGAACGCCTCGGCCGGTTCCTCGACGGCAGGCTGATCCGCATCCTCACGGCACCGGCCAAGGCCGGCGGGCGCAGCGCGTTCAAGCTGCTCAACGCCGGCTTCGGGATGGTCGCGGGCATCCTGACCAAGGTGATCGGGGCCCAGGTGCTCCGGGACATCCAGATGTTCGTCACCGCCCTCGACGCGGTGTTCGGCGGTTTCCGCCAGCGCGCCGAGCAGACGTACCGGCTGCTGCAGGCCCCCGGCACGGCGTTCGTCGTCGTCGCCGCGCCGGAGCGCGACGCGATGCGCGAGGCGTCCTACTTCGTGGAGCGGCTGGCCGACGAGCGCATGCCGCTGGCCGGGCTCGTCGTCAACCGCGTACACCGGCCGCTGGCGCCGTCGTTGTCGGCGGCGCGCAGCTCCGCCGCCGCCGAGGACCTGGACGCCAGAGGCGAGCACGAGCTCACCGCGGCCGTGCTGCGGTTGCACGCCGGAAGGATGCAGCTCGCCTCCCGGGAGCAGCGCCAGCAGGAGCACTTCACCTCGGCCCACCCGACGGTGCCCATCGCGCAGGTGCCCGCGATGCCCGAGGATGTGCACGATCTGGCCGGACTGCGCCAGATCGGGCGACTCCTCGCGTCCTGAAGACATGACTCGTGTCCTGAAGACGCGCTCCGTGTCCTGAAGACGCGCTCCGTGTCCTGAAGACGCGCTCCGTGTCCTGAAGACGCGCTCCGTGTCCTGAAGACGCGACCCGTGTCCTGAAGACGCGACATCCGGCGTCCCGCTTCGCCGCGGGACGCCGCGCCCGGCTCAGCCGGCGATCAACTCGTTGGTCCGCTCGTACTCTTCCTTGGCGGACTCCAGCAGGTCGCGCCAGGACTCCACGTCCGGCCTGCGCCTGAGCAGTGCACGCCTTTCCCTTTCCGTCATCCCGCCCCACACCCCGAACTCGATGCGATTGTCCAGCGCATCGGCGAGGCATTCGGTACGGACGGGGCATCCACGACAGATGAGCTTGGCCCGGTTCTGGGCGGCGCCTTGCACGAAGAGTGCGTCAGGATCCGCACCTCGGCAGGCGGCACGGGAGGTCCAATCCGTGATCCACATGTTCGACCCCACTCCCCTTAGGTGGTCAGTCGTCGTTTCGGCCGACGGGCGCGGGCGTCGGGCCTCCTGGTTTGCAGTAGCCGCAGAGGAGAAAGTACGCAACGAAACGATCGAACCGACATACCCCGGGGGGACCAAATTCTTGCATGGTCATGTCAGGCCATGTGGCCGGGAATGACTAGTCCCCCCCTCCGGCGGGTAATGCCGACCCGTGACGTCGATGCCGGGAGAGCCGCCAAACGGACGTACCCTTGGTTCCGTGCAAGCTCACGGCAAAACTCTGGCATCCCGGACAGGTGCGGCCCTGCGCCTCATCGGCGCGTCAGGCGTCGCGGGAGTGCTGGCGGCGGCGATTGCACTACCCGCCGTTGGCGGGGCCGGCGTGACGGTCAAGTCGAGCATCGACACTCTGAGCCTCAAGCCGGCGAAGCTCGACGAACCGCCGCTGCCCGAGAAGACGGTCCTGCTGGACGCGGACGGCAAGCAGATCGCCCAGTTCTACTTCGAGAACCGGGAATCGGTCCCGATGGACCGTATCGCGCCGATCATGCTCAAGGCGATCGTGGCGATCGAGGACTTCCGCTTCTACGAGCACGGTCCGCTCGACGTCGAGGGCACCACCCGCGCCCTGGTCAGGAACCTCACCACGGGCGGGGTGACCCAGGGCGGCTCGTCCATCACCCAGCAGTACGTGAAGCAGGTGCTGTACAACAAGGCGGAGACCGACGAGCAGAAGGCCGCCGCCGTCGCGCCGACCGTCGGTCGCAAGCTCAACGAGATCCGCTACGCGATGGGGATCGAGCAGAAGTACAGCAAGGACGAGATCCTCAATCGTTACCTCAACATCGCCTACTTCGGCGCCAGCGCGTACGGCATCGAGGCGGCGTCCAAGCGCTTTTTCGGCAAGCACGCCTCCGAGCTGAGCCTGAGCGAGGCCGCGACGCTGGCGGGAGCCGTACAGGACCCGAACGCCACCGACCCCAACCGGGGCAAGGAGTTCCGCGACCGGCTGCTGAGCCGGCGCAACGTCGTGCTCGACCGCATGCAGCAGCTGCACATCATCACCGAGGCAGAGCGCGACGCGGCCAAGAAGAAGAAGCTGGGGTGGAAGGACAAGGAGATCCCCGGCGGCTGCGAGGAGAGCGACTACCCGTACTTCTGCCTGTACGTGCGCAACGAGATCCTCAACGACCAGCAGTTCGGCAAGACCAAGAAGGCCCGTCAGGACTTCCTGGCCCGCGGCGGCCTGACGATCCGCACCACGCTGAGCCGGAAGATGCAGACATCCGCCGAGAAGGCCATCAAGAAGTACGTCTTCCCGAGCGACAAGCCGGTCGCCTCCGAGGCGCTCGTCGAGCCCGGCACGGGAGCCATCAGGGCGATGGCCTCCAGCCGGAAGTTCGGCACCAGCAGGAAGAAGAACGAGATGTCGATCAACGTCGTCGCGGACGGACTGCACGGCGGCGGCACGGGCTTCCAGGCCGGATCGACCTTCAAGATGTTCACGCTGGTGACGGCGCTGAAGGAAGGCTACAAGTTCAACGACGGCTTCAACGTCGGCAGCACATACACGGCGCCCAGCTACTCCGCGTTCAAGGACTGCAAGGGCAACAACGTCGGCGACATCAAGACCCCGCTGCACAACGCGGAGGGCCACGGCGGGTTCCTGACCCTGCAGACCGGCACCTGGGGCTCGGTGAACACCTTCTTCCTCACCCTTGAGCAGAAGGTCGGCCTCTGCGACGTCGTGAAGACCGCCAAGGACTTCGGCATCAAGCGCGCCGACGGCGGCAAGCTCCAGGAGTTCGAGCCGTTCACGCTCGGCTTCAACGAGATGGACCCGGTCACCGTCGCCACGGCGTACGCGACGCTGGGCGCCCGCGGCAAGTACTGCACACCGATGGCCATCACCGAGATCACCGACCGCTTCAACAAGGTGACCTCGTTCAAGCCGAAGTGCAAGCAGGTCGTCGAGGAAGAGGTCGCCAACGCGGCCACGAACATCCTGTCAGGGGTGTTCACCAAGGGCACCATGTCGGCCGTCGGCGGCATCGGCAGGGACGCGGCCGGCAAGACCGGCACGGGCGACGTCTCCCGGACCGTCTGGTTCGCCGGTTTCACCCCCGACCTGGCGGGTGCGGTCAGCCTCGGCGACCCGCGCGGCCCGGTCCGCTACCCGCTCAGCAACCGCGTGATCGGCGGCCGGTCGTACGGCTCGGTCTTCGGCGCCAGCATCCCGGGCCCGATCTGGAAGGCGACCTTCCTGTCAGCGCTCAAGGGCGTCGACGCCTCGTCGTTCACCAAGCCGGACATGTCGAGATTCGGCGGCTGCGCCCACCAGTGCGCTCCCCCGCCGAAGCCGAAGTCCGACCGGGGCGACGGAGACGGCCCTGACGGCGGTCCCGGTGGGGACGGCCCCGGTGGTGGCAGGGGCGGTGGCCCCGGTGGCGGACACGGTGGCGGCCGGGGCGGCGGCCACGGTGGCGGTGACGCGCCCTTCAACCCGTTTGGATGATCCTTCTCCCGATGGGCCGCTCCTCTCGCCGAGGAGCGGCCCATCGGCGTTTCAGCCCTCCGCCGTCAGGCTGAGTTCCCGGCCTCGGCCGGACAGCCGCGGCCGTCAGGCGGACAGGCGGGCGCGTACGGCCTGGGCGATGCGGCCGCCCTCGGCGCGGCCCGCGACCTTCGGGTTCAGGATCTTCATGACCTGACCCATGGCCTTGGGGCCCTGCGCGCCGCTCTCGGCGATCGCCTCGTCGACGAGCACGTTCAGCTCCTCGTCGCTCATCTGGGCGGGGAGGTACTCCTCCAGGACCGCCTGCTCGTCCAGCTCCGCCTGGGCCTGCGCGGCCCGCCCGGCGCCCGCGAACGCCTCGGACGCCTCCCGGCGCTTCTTGGCCTCACGGGTCAGCACCTTGATCACCTCGTCGTCGGAGAGCTCGCGGGCCTCCTTGCCGGCGACCTCCTCGACGTTGACGGCGGCCAGAGCCATCCGGATGGTCCGGACCCGTACCTCGTCACGAGCCTTCATCGAGGTCGCGAGGTCGACCTTCAGCTTGTCCTTCAACGCACTCATGCGTCCATCTTGCCGTGCCCGGGCTCCCGTCTTCGCCAGGTTGTGCGGGAGACGGGCCGTACGTCGGGCATCATGGCTGTGTGAGGAAAGCAGCCGCGATTCCCCTGTCCATCCTCGGCCTCGGCGTGGCCGGTATCGGCTACGCCTCGGTGATCGAGCGAAACTGGTTCCGGCTGCGCCGGTTCGACGTCCCCGTCCTGGCTCCCGGCCAGCGGCCGGTCCGGATCCTGCAGATCTCCGACCTGCACCTCACCCCCCGGCGCCACCGGCTGATCGAGTGGGTGCGTTCGCTGGCCTCCCTCGACCCCGATCTCGTCGTGAACACGGGCGACACGCTGGCACACCCCGACGCGGTCGAGTCGTACATGTACGCCGTGGAGCCATTGCTCGACCGGCCGGGTCTGTTCGTCTACGGCTCCAACGACATGTACGCCCCCCGGCCGAAGAACCCCGTCCGCTATTTGTGGCGCACGTCCAAGGGGGACCCCCGGCAGCACGTGCCGAACCTGCCATGGGATGAGCTGGGCGCGGCGATGCGGGAGGCCGGCTGGCTGGACATGAACAACGCGACGGCCCGCCTTAAGGTGGCCGATCTCGACGTCCATGTGGGCGGCATCCACGACTCCCACATCGACCGGGACCGATACGACGAGATCGCGGGCCAGGCTCCCGTGGACGCCGACCTGCGGCTCGGCGTCATGCACTCGCCCGAGCCGCGCAACATGTCCCGCTTCGCCCAGGACGGGTATCAAGTGCTGCTGGCCGGGCACACCCACGGCGGACAGCTGTGCATTCCGTTCTACGGCGCCCTGGTGACCAACTGCGGCATCGACCGCGCCCGCGTCAAGGGCTTGAGCAGGCACGAGAGCGCCTGGCTGCACGTCTCGGCGGGACTCGGAACCTCGCCGTACGCGCCCGCTCGCTTCGCCTGCCCGCCCGAGGCGACCCTGCTGACGCTCGTCCCCCGCCGCCCTGTCGTGCCGGATGACACAAGCAGCCGCAAAGTCCGCTAGACTTGCCGAGGCGCAGGACGAAAAGTCCAAGCGACCGGGGTGTAGCGCAGCTTGGCAGCGCGCTTCGTTCGGGACGAAGAGGCCGTGGGTTCAAATCCCGCCACCCCGACCATGTAGTTGCAGGTCAAGGGCCTGATCGCTGGAGATAGCGATCAGGCCCTTGATCGTTCGTTAGCGTGGCGTTAGTGGTTTGAACCCGATCACGTAGCCGTTAGCAACCCCAGGCAGCCCTAAGAATCATCCGGCCCTACGCCCGATTGAACCTCGGCTCCCAGGCCTCCGATGCGAGATCCGTTAGCTCTACAGGCCTGCCCGCGCCGCCCGGTCATGCCGGCGCTGCCCGACCCAACTCGCAGGTGGATAGATCCTCGTCGCCGACGTCTTTGTGGGACGTACGGTCTACGCTGTTGTCTGGCAGCTGTCCCGGAGCCTGCCCACCTTCGCTCCAGCCGGGCGCAGGGGACCGCGTGCGGAACAGCGGCGATATGGCTTCCCAGGTCGATCTGAACAGGCCCCAAACAAGATCGCTGTCCCTCAAGCAAGATCAGACACTCTGCCGTACGTCTGCTGAAGGACGTGCTCGTCCATGACGACGGTTCCTCTAAACGACCCAGGCGACGGCACCATCAAGCCTGCTCTCAGCCTGGATCCTGGATTGACCGGCCGAGCGCGCTTCCAGCTCATCCAACTGACGTAGGTGGAGACCGGCATAATGTCGTACCTGAGCATTACCATGGCCGACAGTGCTTCCAGTCGGAAAGAGGCAATGGATGCTCATCACCGCCGTCTTCATCCGCTTCTTCCGCTCGTTCAACTTCGACTACCTGCGCAAGGCTCACGAGGGCTTCAGCCCAGATCCATGGGATGCCCTGGAGTCAGATGACTTGCAGTACCCCTTCGTGAAGGTGCCGCTCGAAGCGACTGTCACCACCGTGGTCGGAGCCAACGAGTCAGGCAAGAGTCAATTGCTCTCCGCGATCAAACACGCGCTCACCGGGCAAGGAATTGAGCGCGGAGACTTCTGCCGTTACTCGCAGTTTTTTACCGTGAACAAGTCAATGGCATTTCCCGACTTCGGACTCGAATTCAAGGGACTGAACCAGAACGAACGGGACACGTTGGCCAAGTCTTGCAAGACAACATTCGATGAAGAAGTTAACACCTTCACGATGTTTCGGATCAACGGCAAAGATCCGGTCGTCTACATCCCCCAGGATGGCAAGTGGGCTCTGCACCCCGTTCAGGACCGTAAGGCATTCAACGCTATCTTGCCTCGATGGTTCGAAATTGACGCGAGTGTCGCACTGCCAGAGAGCGTACCAATCAAGTACCTAGCCGAGGCAAAAACCTCGGTGCAGACCGGACCACGCAAGCAGCGCTATTCGTTCCTCAACCTGGTTATGGAGAATGCCCAATCATTGTTCGGCGGCTCCGTCGAGCAGGTCGCCCCAGCCCCGCCCGCGCTCACGACCGCTTTCGCAGCTGCGAGCGAGCCGACCGATGAGCATGATCGTCAACTCGCCCTTGCAGACGACCTACTGCTGAAGGTAGCCAAAATCAACCGAACGGCCTTCCAGGAGCTCATGAAGGCCGTTGAAGCCGGTCGAGACGGCTTCGCCAACGGCGTCGTCGAGCAGATGAACCGTGCGTTAGCCGCATCGCTCAACTTTCCCAAGTGGTGGTCCCAGGACCATCACTTCCGACTGCTGCTCACCCTACGGGACCAAGATCTCGTCTTCACTATCCGGGACCGCACCGGCACGGAGTACTCTGCCGACGAGCGCAGCGGCGGACTGAAATACTTCCTGAGCTACTTCGTGCAGTATCTCGCCCACGAGCCGCCGAAGTCGGGCGTCCGCGAGATACTTCTGATGGATGAGCCGGATGCCTATCTGTCGAGCACCGGTCAACAGGATCTACTGCGCATCTTCGAGGACTTCGCCAACCCTCAAAATCCCGATCGTCAACCGTGCCAAGTCGTCTACGTGACGCACTCGCCGTTTCTGATCGATAAAAATCATGGTGAGCGTATCCGTGTTCTCGAGAAAGGCGAGGGCGACGAGGGTACCCGTGTCGTACGCAACGCCGCCCGAAATCACTACGAGCCACTGCGCTCGGCGTTTGGCAGCTTTGTGGCTGAGACGACCTTCATCAGCAACTGTAATCTGATGCTGGAGGGCATGTCTGATCAGGTCATATTGGCTGGTATGTCCGCGCGGCTGCGCCGGCAGACGACTACGTCAATGGACAACCTCGACCTCAACACGTTGACGCTCGTACCGGCTGGGTCAGCCCCTCACATCCCTTACCTCGTGTATCTCGCTCGGGGCCGGGATGTTGATCGGCCCGCAGTGATTGTCATGCTTGACAGCGACGCTTCCGGGGATCAGGCGGTTAAGGCGCTCAAGAAGGGCCCTAACGGCAAACCGGTAATTGATGACAGATTCATCCTGCAGCTGGGCGAGCTGCCGCAGGAGGCTCTCACGAGCACGTTCCCAAGTGGTGTGGTGGCGATTGAGGACCTCGTTCCACTTCCCATCGCCATCGCGGCGGTCAAGCACTATGCCGAGGAGTTCTTGGACTCCAAGGAGGCGGCTGCGTTGGGGAGCCTTGATCCCGATGACGTGATCTTCGAGGACTGTTCCGGAACCCACGACGCTTTGGAGAAGGCGGCTGCAGCGAGGGTCGAAGGATTTCACCTAGACAAGGTTGGCTTCGCCCGAAGTGTCGTGGACGTCATCGGCCACGACGACAAGCTCGCCGAAGCGGCAGCAATTATGGACGGCAATTTCCGGGTCCTCTTTCGTGAACTCGGCCGTCGGCAACGACAGGCGACGCGAGAGATCGCTACAGAGCGGATCAGCGCCAAGATCAAACGCCTAAAACGGTCATTCCTGATAGATCACCCAACAGGTGCTACCCGCGAGCAGGCCGCGCTTTTGCTTGAGGATATCGAGGCGGGACTCGACAACTCGGCAGAAGCCGAGGAAGTCAAAGGGCAGATCCGGAAGATACGGCGCCAGTTCGAACTCGACGACGAACCGATCGAGCCGATCGCAGACTATGAGGACTTTCGGGAAGCACTGGAGACACTGGTGTACCGGCAACTCAACGGAGTTCAGGAGCCGTAGCACCCGGCCCCAGCACGCAGCTCTGCAACCTGCGCGGGTGCGGCCACGATGCATGGGAGTCGCGTCCATGCGCGCCGGCATGGACGCGACTCCCAAGATCAACTGACTCGATCGCCCGTCTCCGCCCCGAGAACTTTCATGAGGTCGGCGGTGCAGACACGGTAGAGGTCGCCGATACGGATGATGCGAACGGGGAACTCTCCGTCACGTGCAAGTTGGTAGGCCTTCGACCGGCCGATGCCGAGGGCACGGGCAGCGGTCATCAGGTCGATCGTGGGCGGCAGGTCCTGTAGATCGCGGAATGTCATCGACTTCATCGCATGCCTCCCGATGCCGCTCCAGCCTCTCGGATCCTCGCGCCAGCAAGTTGGATGAACGGTGCGTGCAGTTCGATACCGGCGAACTTCCGGCCGAGTTGCCGGGCGGCAATGCCGGTGGTGCCGCTGCCGGTGAACGGGTCCAGGACGGTGCCGCCAGGACGGCAGCCGGCGGCAATCGCCGTCAACGGGATGTCGATCGGGAATGCCGCGAAGTGCGCCGCCCGCAGTGGCCGGGTGGGGAGCGACCAGACGTCCCCGGGGTTCCTGCCGTTGGGGTGCGCCACGGCATGCCGCTCACCCGTGGGCCGCATCGCCGTGCCATGCTGCGGGCCGGCCGAGTCTTCCCCGTACTTGCCCGTCGGGGGCCAGGCCGTTGTGATGCTGTTCGGCTTGTTGCCCCCGGCTCGTGCCCGTCTGCTGACCGGGCGGTCGCCGGTGTAGGGCTGACGGACTGGATCTAGGTCGAACCAGTACCGCTGCTGCTTGACGAGCAGGAAGATCAGCTCGTACCGGTTGGACACCCGGTCGCGGACGGACTGCGGCATCGCGTTCGGCTTACTCCACACGATCGCGTTGCGAAGGATCCAGCCGCCCTCCTGCAGGGCGAAGGCGACCCGCCACGGCATGCCGAGCAGGTTCTTCGGCGGCACGGTCAGCCGGGCCTTGGGTCGTACCTCGGGCTGGCGCGGGTTGTAGTCCTTGCCGCGGGACCACCCATCGGAGTTGGCCGCGTAGCAGTCTCCAAGGTTCAGCCAGAAGGTGCCGTCCTCGGCCAGTACCCGGCGGGCCTCGGCGCAGGTGGCCCGCAGGGTGTCGACGTAGTCCTCCGGCGTGGGCTCCTGCCTGTACTGGCCCTCGCAGTAGTTCCGCAGGCCCCAGTAGGGCGGGCTGGTGACGATGCAGTCCACCGAGCCCTCGTCCATCTCGGCCAGCACCTCGCGCGCGTCCCCGTGGTAGAGCGCCGCGTGCCCGTCATGCCAGTACGGCTCACGTAGCCCGCTCATCGGCGTCCCCCGACGGCCCGGATCGCCCACAGGACGCGGGCGACGTCACCGGCTCGACCGGCGGTGTCCCACCACCCGAAGGGCCTGGGAACGACGCGGAACCCGGCGTCCCACAGGTCGGTGCCGGACTCCTCGATATGGGTGTAGGCGATCAGGCGCCGGTAACCCATCTCGCGGACCAGAGGCCAGACGGCACCGAGCAGCGCTCGACTGGCATCGGATGTGCCGTCGGTGGCCAGGGCGAGGACCTCGGCGGTGTCGCCGTCGTCGAAGGCCCACGCAGTGGGCCAGCCGATGAGCACGACACCAATGAGCGTGCCGTCACCGCTCTGGGCACCGAGAACGAACGCGGCACCGGCCGGCGAAGCGAGGTGGGGCTGGGTCCAGGCGATGAATGCCCGCGCGGTCTGAATTGGCACCGGCGAAATCACCAGCCCGCGATTCTCCAGACGCTCCGGGCTGTTCAGGCCCTCGCACTCGTTGGCGATTGTCTTCTTGTCATTCCTGCTTTCCATCGTCTAGTCGGAACACGTTTCTCCGGATGCGTACGCCACCGGTCCGCCGGGCGGTCCGAGGCGCATGACTAGGGATAACCAGCGGCTCAGAGAGCCCTCAGATGGCGATCCCTCAGAGCCGGATCTGAGCCGGGAGACGCCGACACTGAACAACTCAGAGGTCCCGGGCGGCGGATTATGCGAAAACTCTGCGGCGGAACCCTGAATCAGCTATGAGCAAATTCTGAGGCGGTGCGTAGACCAGTTTTCGAGACCAACGGTTCCGCTCGGACTGGAGCAAGAAATGAGCACCCATCCCGTCACCGCTTCCCCGCTGGACACCGCGGAGACCTCGTTCCGGCTGCTTACGACAGGGCCGGGCGCGCTGTCCCTGAACTGCACCACGCTCGCCCCCGCACTCCCCAGAGGCGAAATGAACCTCGCGGAGCTGCGGATGCTGCTCACCAGCCGGCATGTCAGCGGCGAGACGCGTGACGCCGTCTGGCGGGAGCTGGTCACACGAGCACGGGTGCGTAAGGGAGCGTGGACGGTCGCCGCCGTCGGCATGGCGATGCCCGCCCTGCGCGTGATCGCCGCGGCGCTCACCCGTGACCTTCCCTACGGGGACCCTGCCGACGTCGACTCCGAAGTCCTGTCCGGCTACCTGCGTGCCCTCCGCCGGCTGGACCTGGACACCACGGACGTACGCGCCCGGCTGTGCCAGGCCGCGCGATGCGCGGGCGAGCGCGCCGTACGGCACATCGTCTCGGCGGCCGAGCGGCGGCGACTACCGGAGGAGTCTCCTCCGCGCCAACGTCCCCAGCCCTGTCCCGAGCTCGTGCTGGCCGACTCGGTGGCCCTCGGCGTGCTCAGCGAGCAGGACGCCGAACTGATCCTCCTGACCCGGCTGGGCGGCATGCCGCTGCGGCAACCGCCCGGCGCGACTCCCCCTCCCCCTGCTTCCTCAGTGGTTGAGGAAGCGCCTACGGCTTCCGCGCGGAGCCAGGGAACTCCGGATGCATCAACCGCAACCGACCCGAAGGGAGGCAGGGACACTACCCCTGGCTCCGCGCGGATTTCCTCCCGCCCTCAGCCTTCTGCCGCTCGCGGTACCACCCCGGCCGCTCGCCGCTGGAATGTGCTGCCGTACGGCAGGTTGCGGCAGCGGGCGGCACGAGTGATCGGTTTCCGCGTCCTGCCGATGCTGGCCGGCGCGGTGCCGTTCGTTGCCGCCGCGGCAACCAGCGCCCTGGCCTCGTCGGTCATCGCCGCTCCGTCGGATCTGAACACGGTCTTCACCAACCTGCGGAACTGGCTGATCGGCCTGCTGGCGACGCTGGCCACGCTGATGCTGACCCTCGGCGGGCTCCGCTACCTGGTGGCGGGCGGCGACCCCGGCGAGGTCCAGAAGGCCAAGGCGGCGTTGAAGGCCGCCGCCTTCGGCTACGCGCTGGCCATCCTGGCCCCGCTGTTCGTGAGCATCCTCAAGCGCATCGTGGGGTGAACCACATGACCCCGAGCTACGAACAGTTCGCCGTAGCTGACCGGGACCGACCGCACGCGGCAGCCGCACCTGCGCGGCACGCCGCGTCGGTCGACAGCGCGGCAAGGCGACCGGTTGGGACTCCTTCCCGGGTGGCAATGCGTGTCGTTGCCGCTGCCGGCGTGACCATCGGCTTGTGCGCCGTGGTGGTCGTCACCGCGGCCTCGGCTCATGCGACGCCGACTCCCCTGCCCTCCCCTGTTCCTGGGGCGTCCCCGTCCGCTCCCGGTGATCTGCCGGTGCCGGAGGGGACGGGGGTCGGCTTCGGCATCGGGGACTGGATCACCGGCCAGATCAACTCCTGGTTCGCCGGCCTGGTGTACCTGGCGATCAAGCCGCTGCTGGACCTGCTGGCGGTGACGCTGCTGGCCACCCCGGACGTGTCCGGCAGCGGCCGGGTCTTCGACCTGTGGAAGGCGACCGCCGCGATCGCCAACACCGGGTTCGTCCTGCTGGCCACCATCGGTGCGATCAGCGCGATGGGCCACCAGACCGTGCAGACGCGCTACGCGGTCAAGGAGGTCCTGCCCCGGCTGTTCATCGCCGTCCTGGCCGCCAACACCAGCTTCCTGCTGTGCGGGAAGGTCATCGAGATCGCAAACGCCCTGTCCAAGGCCCTGCTCGGGCAGGACTTCGACGGCCGCCGCGCCGCCGCCACCCTCCAGCTGCTGATCGTCGCGCCGGGCGCCTCGCAGCAGATCTTCTACGTCCTGCTCGCCCTGGTCGCGGTCGTCTTGCTGCTGCTGTTGCTCATCACGTTCGTCATGCGGGCGGCGCTGGTGCTGTTGCTGACGGTCGCCTCGCCGCTCGCGCTGGCCTGCCTGGCCCTGCCGTACACGGAGGGGCTGGCCCGGTTCTGGTGGCGGGCCTTCACCGGGCTCCTGCTTATCCAGGTCACCCAGTCGCTCACGCTCGTCCTGGCTGTGCGGATCTTCTTCAACCAGGACGGCCGACTACTGCTCGGCATCGTCCCGACCGGCCAGCTCGTCAACCTGGTGCTCGCCCTGTGCCTGCTGATCATCTTGATCCGCATTCCTGGCTGGATCTCTCGCCGGATCTTCGCCGGGGTCGGCGGCCACTCGACGATCGGCCGGATGGTCAAGTACGCCCTGGCCTACAAGCTCACCTCGCCCGTCCTGGCCGCCCTGCACCTCCGCCCGGGTGGACGCCGGAGCAGCACGCCTCGGGCCGCCGGGCACATGGCCGCCGCCCACGCGATGGCCGGGAGAACGATGGCCAGCCGAGCGCTTCCGGCGCTCGCCGCCGGTCCTGCTGGTACGGCTACCGCTGCCGGCGCGACTGCAGTGACCGGAACCGCCGCCTCTGCGGCCCGAGGTGGGCCCGGCCCTGCCAAACACGCGCCCGTGGCCGCCCGCCGTCCGGTGAACCCGGCGGATTGGGAGGCCGCCCCGGTCAAGCACGCTCCGTCCGCTCCTGCCGTCCAGGGCAAGTACCGGAGGCCGCCGCGGCCGTCCGGTCCGGTTCCCCCGACGACGCCGGTGTACGGCCACCCGCGCGAGACCTACTACGCAAACGGCCCGGCCGGGCTGGCCCAAATGTACCGGCTCCGCACCCAGAACAGCCCATCACGGCCTGCCCGCCCACCGGTCCCGCCGGTGATGTTCCGGCCTCCCGTCTACCCCTCGCAGGGCGTCGCCAGAGGCGCGCACGACGCAGCGGATCGCCGTACTCCGCCCCCCAACCCCACAGGAGATGAGGGCCGATGAGCTGGGTGCAGCCGGTTCGCATCCCCGCCGACGTGGACCAGGAAGACAAAATCGTCGCGGGGTTCACCGCCCGCCAGGTGGTCATCCTGGTCGGCACCGGCGCTCTGCTCTACGCCGCGTACGTGCTCGTCGGTGACCGGGTGCCGCTCGTGGTCTGCGCCGCGGTGGCGCTGCCGATCGCGGTGGCCGGGATCCTACTCGCGACCGCCCGACACGACGGTTTGTCGCTCGACCGCTACCTGCTCGCCGTCGTCCGCCACCTGCGCGCACCCAAACGCCTCGTCTCCGCTTCGCAGGAGGTGCCACCGCTTCCCACCTGGATCGGCGCCAGGCCCGGCCCTGCTCCTGCGCAGCTACGCCTTCCCGTCCAGGGGATGGCCGGGGACGGGCTACTCGACCTCGGCCCGGACGGCATCGCGGCCATCGCGGACGTGTCCACGGTCAGCTTCGCCCTGCGAGCCCCCGAAGAGCAGGGCGCGCTGGTCGCGGTGTTCGGGCGCTGGCTCAACTCGCTTTCGGGTCCGGTCCAGATCCTCGTACGCGCCGAACGGCTCGACCTCGCCGAGACGATCACCTCCCTCGAGCACAACGCCCGCCAACTCCCACACCCGGCACTGTCGGCTGCCGCGCTCCAGCACGCCTACTTCCTCGCCGGCCTCGCCGAGCGGCACGACCTGCTGCGCCGCCAGGTCCTCCTGATCGTGCGCGAGTCCGCGACAGGAAAGGCGCGGGAGGCCGCGGCAGCCCGTGCCCTGCGGCGACTGGAAGAGGCATCCCGGCTGCTGTCCGCATGCGGGCTGACCGTACGGCTCCTGGACGAGGCGGCAGCCTCCCGCCTGCTGACCGCCTGCTTCGACCCTGCGGCGCCGCCGCTGCCCGGCGCCCAAATGGCGGCCCCGGATCAGGTCATTACGAGGGGAGAAAACTGGTGAAACTCAGTTCGCGCCGTAACTCACGACTTGGGCATGGATTCGGCCCCGACGCGGTCGAAGTCCGGCCCCGGCAACTGCAGGTCAGCGACAACCACTGCGCGACGCTCGCCGTCACCGGCTACCCGCGCGAGGTCACACCCGGCTGGCTGGAACCCCTGCTCACCTACCCCGGGCGGCTGGATGTGTCCTTCCACGTCGACCCGGTGCCGTCCCTGGTCGCCTCCGACCGGCTCCGCAAACAGCTCGCCCGCCTGGAATCCGGCCTGCGCAGCGACCAGCAGCACGGCCGGCTCATCGACCCCAGCGCAGAGGTCGCCGCCGAAGACGCCCAGGAGCTGGCCTCACGCATCGCGCGAGGACAGGCCAAGCTGTTCCGCACCTCGATCTACCTCACCGTTCACGCCACGACAGCCGAGGAATTGGAGGACGCCTGCGCCCAGGTCCGGGCCCTGGCCGGGTCGCTCCTGCTGGACGCGCGTGTGGTGACCTTCCGGCAACTCCAGGGCTGGGTGTCGGCGCTGCCTATGGCGTACGACAACCTGCAGATGCGCCGCACCTTCGACACCCCGGCGCTCGCGGCGGCCTTCCCTTTCACCTCTCCCGACCTGACCGCCGACCTTGGACCCACCACGGTTCTGTACGGCGCGAACGCGGCCAGCTCCTCTCTCGTGGCCTGGGACCGGTTCGCCCAGCCCAACCACAACTCGACAATCCTGGGCTGTTCCGGCGGCGGCAAGTCCTACCTGGCCAAGCTGGAAGCACTGCGCTCGCTCTACACCGGCGTCGAGGTCGCCGTCATCGACCCCGAAGACGAGTACGCCCGCCTGTGCGCGGCCGTCGGCGGCGCCTACCTGCAGCTCGGCGCGGCGAACGTCCGGCTCAACCCCTTCGACCTGCCGCCTCCGGATCAGCGGGAGGGCGACGCGCTCACCAGACGCTCGCTGTTCCTGCATACCCTGGTCGCGGTCATGCTCGGAGAGCCGCTCGACAAGGCCAGCAAGGCCGCGCTCGACCGGGCCATCATCGCCGCCTACAAGAGCGCGGGGATCACCTTCGACCGGCGGACCTGGAAACGTCGCCCGCCGCTCATGCGCAATCTCGCCGACGCGCTGGCCATCGACGACGACCCCAAGGCCGGGGAGCTGGCCGCCGGGCTCGCGCCGTACGTCACCGGAAGCCACCGCCGGCTCTTCGACGGCCACACCACCACGCGGCCCGACTCCCACCTCATCGTGTTCTCCTTGCGGGATCTGCCGGACGAGCTCAAGGCGGTCGGCACGCTGCTGACCCTGGATGCGGTGTGGCGGCGGATCTCCGACCCGGGCAATCGCCGCCCTCGTCTCGTTGTGGTCGACGAGGCGTGGCTGCTCATGCGTGACCCGGAGGGTGCGAAGTTCCTGCTGCGGATGGCCAAGAGCGCCCGCAAGCACTGGGCCGGGCTGTCGGTGGTCACCCAGGACGCCGCCGACCTGCTCGGCTCCGACATCGGGCAGGCGATCATCGCCAACTCCGCCACCCAGATCCTGCTCCGCCAGGCACCCCAGGCGATCGACAGAGTCGCCGAGGCCTTCCGCCTGTCCGATGGCGAACGCCAGCTCCTGCTGTCGGCCGAGCGCGGTTTCGGGCTCCTGGCCGCCGACTCCGGCGCGTCGCGAGTCACCTTCCAGGTCCTGGCCAGCGAGCAGGAACACCGCCTGGCCACGTCATCACCCTCCGAGCTGGCCGCCTATGGAGACCTCACGGCAGACGAGGAGGACGAGTTCTGATGCTCCAGAACCTTCCCTATGGCCCCGATGCCTTCATCGAGATGCTCCTGACCTGGGTGAGCACCCATGTCTGGTGGCTCACCTTCGGGGTTTCGGCCGCTGCGATCGTG
Organism: Microbispora bryophytorum; assembly: GCF_006874465.1. Classification (GTDB taxonomy): domain Bacteria; phylum Actinomycetota; class Actinomycetes; order Streptosporangiales; family Streptosporangiaceae; genus Microbispora; species Microbispora bryophytorum. The sequence continues at coordinate 384,041 of NZ_VIRL01000001.1, forward strand.
CTTGAACTGCTCAGCGCCCTGGTCGTACGGCTGCGCCACCGCGCCGCGGCCAAAGGGGCGCGGTGCGTGGAGATCCTCGCGCCTCCAGTGGCGGACATGGCGGGGTCGGAGGCGCTGTGGACCAACTTGATGGGGCTGCTGCGCCCGGCCTGGAAGCGTGCCCTGTTCGGTCAGCCGCACCTGGCCTTCGAGTACGTCTTCGGCGTCGGCGGCGTACGGATCCGGCTGTGGGTTCCGGGCACCGTCCCGCAGCACCTGGTGGAGCACGCGATCGAGTCGGCCTGGCCGTCGGCGCGCACGGCGGTCGTGGAGGCGGCCCCGTCGGTCCCGCTGACCGGGCAGGCGACCGGCGGGCACCTGGTGATCGCCCGAAGCGAGCTGCTGCCGATCCGCCACTCCCATGACCACGACCCGCTCCGCGCCCTGCTCGGAGCCGCCGTGGGCATGCCCGCCTGGCAGCACGCCGCCATCCAGATCCTCGCCCGGCCCGCGACCGGCCGCCGCCTCGCGCAGCTGATCAGCGGAGGCCCCACCGGAGCGACCACGAGGGGCGGGCTGGCCGTACCGCTCGGGCTGGTGCGCGCCTTTCTGGACTTCGTCACCCCCGGCCCGATGCACCCCCGGCTCCATCCAGCGCATCTCAACCCCACCAATCGTGCCGCCCGGCTGGAGGAATCGGCCGAAGCACGGGCCATTCGCGACAAGGCCCAGCGTCCACGGTACGAGGTCGCGATCCGCTACGCCGTACAGGCAGACGACCCCACATCGGGGGACGAGCGCGACCGCAAGCAGGCCCGCGAGGCCCGGCGCAGCGCCATCCGAGGCCGGGCGCACGCGATCGCCTCATCGTTCGCCCTGTTCGCCGGACACAACCGGTTGGAACGGCACCGGCTCGCGCTGCCCGCCGAGCGGGTGGCCTCCCGGATGCTCCGGCGCGGGTTCCTGCTGTCGGTGCCCGAGATCGCCGCTCTCGCACACCTTCCCCTCGACGCCGCCGTACCGGGTCTGAGCCGTGCCGGGGCCAGGTCGGTGCCGCCCGCGCCGCAGGTCGCCGCGAAGGGCAAGGTGCTCGGCTTCTGCGACGCCGGGCACGTGCGGCCGGTCGCGCTGCGCGTGGCCGACTCCTTCCACCACGTGCACGTCCTCGGCCCGAACGGCACCGGCAAAAGCACGCTGTTGGCCCAGATGATCCTGTCCGACATCGAGGCCGGCCATGGCGTCGCCGTCGTCGACGCGAAGGGCGACCTGGTTACCGACCTGCTCGGCCTCATCCCCGAAGAAGCGGGCGAGCGCGTAGCTCTGATCGACCCGGATGACCGCCATCCCCGGCCGGCGCTCAACGTGCTAAGCGGCCCCGACCGGGAAACCCTCGCGGACAACCTCGTCGGCATCTTCCACAAGATTTACGCCGACTCCTGGGGCCCGCGCAGCGACGACATCCTGCGCGGCTGCGCCCTCACACTCTCCCGCAACGGCGGGACCCTGGCCGACATCCCGGCCTTGCTCAGCAATCCCCTCTTCCGCAAGGACCTCACCGAACGGCTCGACGATCCCTTCCTGCTGGGGTTCTGGAACTGGTACGAGCACCTGTCCGAGCAGGCCCAGGCACACGTCACCGCGCCCATCATGAACAAGCTGCGCGCGTTCCTGCTCCGCCCGTTCGTCCGGGACATCCTCGGCTCCGCCCGGTCCACCTTCGACGTCGGCGACGTCCTGGACGGCAAGATCCTGCTCGCCCGGCTACCCAAGGGCGTCCTCGGCGACGACACCGCCCGCCTGCTCGGCTCGCTCCTACTGGCCCAGGTCTGGCAGGCCGCCTCCCACCGCGCCCGGCTCGGACACGCCCGCTCGCCCTCCGCGCTGTACGTGGACGAGACGCAGAACTTCCTCAACCTTCCGCACGCGCTGGCGGACATGCTCGCCGAGGCCCGCGCGTACCGGCTGTCGATGGTGCTCGCTCACCAGCATCTGGCCCAGCTCCCCCGGGACCTGTGCCAGGCCATCAGCTCCGATGCCCGCAACAAGGTCTACTTCTCGCTATCACCGGAGGACGCCCGCGAGGTCGAGCACCACTTCAGCCCGTACCTGACCCGGCACGACCTGGCCAATCTCGGCGCCTTCCAGGCCGCCGCCCGGCTCGTGGTGCGCTCCGCGGAGGCCCCGCCCTTCACCCTGCGCACCCGCCCGCTGCCCGAGCCCGATGCCGACCTCGCCGCGCGCGTACGGCTCGCCGCCGCCCGCGCCCACGGCCGGCACCCCGCAGCGAGTGACCCCCTGCCGGAAGGAGACCCCCGCACCCAACCAAAAGGAGACGAATGAACCAGCACTACACGCCTCGCGTCCTCGACTCGCTTGTCATGCGGCTCACGAGCCACGACCGGCGCCTGCTCCGCATGGTCTGGACCCACGAGGTCCTGACCACCCACCAGCTCCTCCAGGCTGCGTTCGACAACGACCACACCGGCCGCCACCGCCTGGTCAAGCTGAACCGCCTCGGCGCGCTCGACCGCTTCCGTCCCCGGCCCCCTCTCGGCTCCGCACCCTGGCACTACGTCCTGGGAGAGGCCGGCGCCGCCGTCCTGGCCCTGGAAGACGGGGTCACCCTGTCGGAGTTCGGATACCGGCGCGGCCAGGCCCTGTCCATCGCCTACGGCCAGCGGCTCGCACACACCATCGGCGTGAACGGCGTCTTCGCCGCCCTCTCCGGCCACGCCCGCCGTTCGGCTGAATGCCGCCTGGACGCCTGGTGGACCGAGGCCCAGTGCAAGGCCATCTGGGGCAAGCACGTGCGGCCCGACGCCTACGGCCGATGGACCGACAATGGCCTCACCCTGGACTTCTTCCTCGAATACGACACCGGCACCGAAACACTCGACCGAGTCGCCGCGAAACTCGGCGGGTACGCCTCACTGGCCGCCGCCAGCGGGATCGATACCCCCGTCCTGTTCCTGACCAGCACCTCGCGGCGCGAAGCCAACCTGCATGACCGGCTGCGCCTCCGAGGGGCTCTCGTGTCGGTACCCGTCGCGACCGCCACCGAGGGCCAGGAACCGCACGAGGCGATGTGGCTACCGGGCAACCGGACGGAAGGACGGCTCCGCCTCGCCGAACTCGCGCGCCATTTCGGCCAGGAGGCGCGCCCTTGATCGCAGAGCTCGGGGTCGGCAAGTTCATCGCGACCGGCGGTTGCCTGGTATGCGGCGTCGTCGTCATCGCCGGGATCGGCGGCGGAGCCAAGTACGCCTTCACCGCCCGCGACACGGCCAAGCTCCGAGCTGCGATCTGCGTCTACGCCGCTCCACCTGGCGCGATACGGCCGCTGCCCGCTGCCCCCTTCGGGCTCTCCTCCCAGCAGATCGCGAACGCCCGGGAGATCGTGAACGTCGCTGCCAAGCTGGCGCTGCCCAGGCGAGCCGCCGAGATTGCCCTCGCCGCCGCGATTCAGGAAAGCGGTCTTGCCAATTTAAGGACCGGCACCGGGTCGTACGGGCTGTTTCAGCAGCAACCGTCGCAAGGCTGGGGGACCAAGCAGCAGGTCACCGACCCGTCCCACGCGGCTCGTTCCTTCTACACGCGCCTGGTCGAGATCCCCGGCTGGGAGCACATGCCACTCACCCAGGCCGCGGCGCTCGTCCAGCGCCCCCGTGGGGACCTGCGCGACGCCTACGCCAAGCACGAACCGCGCGCCAAGGCACTGGTCGCCCTGCTGTGGAAGGGCGGATCGCCCAGGCGAGCGGCCGTGGACACGGCCACGAGCGACGACATGCGGGTCAGCATTCAAGCCGCCGCCGGGCTCGGCGTACCGCGTGACGCACTGGTGGCCGACATCGCGGCGGACCTGGCCGGCCAGAACTCAGGCGAGCAATTCGACCCTAACGAGATCAGGAAGCGCGCCGACGACATCGTGACCACGGTCGCGGGCCAGCTCTGCAAGGAACTGAAACTCAGGGCGAACAACCCTGCCGACGAGACGACCTCTGACGGAAACGCGCTGATCGAGGGCCCCGCTGGGCGAGGTGCGATCGCTGTCGGAGCCGCGCTGCGCATGATCGGCGTGCCCTACTCCTGGGGTGGCGGCGGGCCGGGCGGGCCGAGCTTCGGCACCGGCCGCGGGGCCGGGACCAAGGGCTTCGACTGCAGCGGCCTCACCGAGTACGCATGGAGCAAGGCAGGAGTCAGCATCGGCTCTTCCACCGACCCCCAGTGGCACTCGGGCAAGCACGTCGACCGCTCCCAGCTCCAACCAGGCGACCTGGTCTTCTTCGCTTACAACCCCGGAGATCCCGACACGATCCACCATGTGGGCCTCTACATCGGCAAGGGGAAGATGGTCCACGCCCCGCATACCGGCAGCCACGTGCAGGTCGCCCCAATGTCGCGAAGCGACTACGCCGGAGCCGTGCGGCCTTCGTAGCGGAACGATTCGTGCTCCTCTTGACCGGTTACTTGTATCTACCCACGGGCTCTTCTATGCCTTCTTCTTGGAACGCTTGCGAAGGTGCGCGGGGATTCGCTCCCGGAGTTCCTCGGGGAGTCGCTCGCGGATCTGCTCCAGGGCCTTCGCCTCTATTTGCCGGATGCGCTCACGGGTCACGCCGTAGTGGTGGCCGATCTGTTCAAGGGTCTGGGGTTCGTCATCATCGAGGCCCAGGTGCCTGCGGAGGATGTCGGCTTCTTTTTCCGAAAGAGGGGCCAGCCACTCCTCGACGGCCTCCTCGGAGAGCATCTCCTGCAGCCTCTCCTCCGGCCCCGGCGTGGGGTCGGGCAGGGACAGGAAATCGCCCAGGTTGGCCCCGTCCCCGATGATTCGGTCCAGTGAGTCGGTGACCTTGCTCAGGGCGCGCGCCTCCTCCACCGCTCGGACGTCCAGGCCGGTGGCCAGCGCCACATCGACCGCGGTGGCGGACTTGCCGGCCCGGCGCAGCGCTGACTCCGTGGCCGCGACCATGCGCATCTTCTCGTGCATGTGAACGGGGATGCGGATGGCCGCGCCCTCGTCGGCGATCGCCCGGATGACTGTCTGTCTGATCCACCACGTGGCATAGGTGGAGAACTTGTGGCCCTTCCGTGGGTCGAACTTCCGGGCGGCGCGGATGAGACCGAGGATCCCGTGCTGGACGAGGTCTTCTTCCTCGAGCCCCTGCCCCAGGTAACCCACGATGATGCTGTACACCAGCCGCGTGTTGTGCAGGACGAAGGCGTTGCGAGCGACCCTGCGGATGTCGTCGGCGGGCAATGCGGAGAGTTCCTCGTCAGTCGGTTCGACCCCCGCGCGGTCGACGCCGCCGCGCAGCAGGATGCTCAGCCCCACCTCCTCAGTCGCGCTCAGGAGGCGCCTACCGGGGTTGGTGCGGAGCCGGTCGCCGTTGATGAGGTGGCGGGCCACTGCGACGGCCTGCGGGAAGTCGTACGTCCTGCCGTCGGACTCGGGGGCGGGTTCGGGCTCACGTCCTGGAGGGGACGCTGGTTCTGGCCTCGAGGAAACCGGTTCGTCGTGCAGGACGACGATGCCGGCCATCTTCGCGCGCTCGGGGAGTGACGCGATCTCTTCGGCGTCCAGCCCGGCCAGTCTGCCGAAACGACTCAGTTGCTCTCGCGTGACATGGCCTGTGGGGATGTGCTGGCGTACCAGCGCCAGCGCGCGCTCCGACCGCTCGGACCGCGCGACTGTCGCAGTGGGCCTGGTGACGACGACCCGAAGGCCCATATCGGCCAGCGCCGCCACGACGCGCTCGCGCGCTTCCGGGGTCAGCCTCATCTGCTCGGCGGCATCCTCGAAGACCCCGGGGGGCACGGCGCCGTTGACGGCGCTGCTCCTGAGCTGCCGCAGGACGCGTGCCACGACTTGGTGGAGGCCCGGCTCGCCCAGGCGTGCCAATGGCGTGTCAACGGTCATGATTAGAACGTTCCCATAAGCCACCGACATTCAAGACAACCAAATTTCCGGGGCAAGCGTCTGTGTCCTTGAGCGTTGTTAGCATCCGGGTGTCCGGATGGAGCGGGAGGGGCGAATGTCGCCACGCGAGAAGCTACTGGGGTACCTCCGTCAGCAACTGATCGGGCCAGTCGGGGAACTCACAGAGCTAATCGAGGAACCACCCAACCGGCGTTACCTCATGGGCACGCTCTACCCACAGGACACCGACCGGCAGCAGAGCCTGACCAAGGGTGCCGAGGACACCGAGCCGGGCGCCGCTCCTGAGGATCCGTCCGAGGAGACGCGCTTCGCGGACGACACCGTCCCGGACGCCAACGCCTGGCTGCCGTCCTCGATGGGGATCTCCTTCTACACCGACGCTGAAGAGCTGACGCTGATCTGCCGAGGCGCCCGCTACGAGACGCGGCGGGGCAAGGTCAGAAATTGGCAGCGCATCCCGCTGGAGGACTTCGAGGAGACCTTCAAGGCCGGAGAGGTCGAGAGGGACATCTGGGACAGCCGTGCGCAGATACGCCTGCGGTGGCGTTCGTTCGCGGGTAACCGGCTGGTGACTGTCGCGCTGGTCAACACCAAGAAGGCCATGGGGGACCACGGGTCCCAATGGGACGACATGCTCTTTCAGGTCTCGCTGGAGGTCAGGCCGGTCGACGGTGAGTTGCTGCGGTACCCGAGCATCCGGCTGACCAGCCGCGACCTGGAAGAGCAGGAGCTGCGCCTGCAGTACCGACACGTGGTGACACACGCCGTCGGCCACAGCTGCGCGGTGGACGAGATCGCCGAGGACGGCCGGGTGGTTGGGCTCCGGACCCAGATGATGCCGGAGGCCGAGGTGCCGGCGATCAGGCCCGCCGGGCCGTCCGGGCTACCCGTGCTGAAGCTCGCATACCTGTCCGATCCGGACGTGGCGGATTCCCGGCTGCACAGGGAAATCATGGACTTCATCCGCGGCTATCGAAATTGGTGCCAAGGGCAGCGCACGGCCGACCTGCCCCCAGGAGCGCATGAAGCGGCCGAGCGCATCCTCGACAGGTTGGACACCGCCGTTCGCAGGATGGAACTCGGGGCCGATGCGTTGTTCGCTGATTCCTCCGGCCACGCACTTCGTGCCTTCCGGTTGGCCAACCGGGCAATGGCACTCCAGATGCGGCACTCGGGGCGAGACCTCGGGGGACGGCGCCGTAAGCGTTCCGAGGCCGTCACGCTGGACCCGGATCCCTCGCCCGACGCGGCATGGCACCCGTTCCAGCTCGGGTTCTTCCTGCTGTCGGTCTGCGGGCTGATCGACGAGTCACACCCTGACCGCGAGGTGGTGGACCTGCTCTGGTTCCCCACGGGCGGCGGCAAGACGGAGGCGTACCTCTTCCTTGCCGCCTTCGAGATGATCCTGCGTAGGCTGCGGCATGGAGACGACGGCGGCGGAACCGCCGTGCTCAGCCGGTACACGCTGAGCCTGCTGACGACGCAGCAGTTCCAGCGCGCCGCGACCACCGTCTGCGCCTTGGAGTACCTCCGCCTAAAGGAGGACCCGGTGATTCCGGGCGGCCCGTTCAGCATCGGGCTGTGGGTCGGCGGCGGCACCACCCCCAACAAGTACGCCGAGGCGCACGAGATGTTCCGGCAGCAGCGCGAGGCCGCCAGGCCGAAGGACGTCTTCATCCTCGACCGCTGCCCTTGGTGCGGCACGCAGATAATGCCTACCGCCAAGTCCCCCGACATCGGCGACTACGGGGTGCGGACGACCGAGACGTCCTTCCAGTTCCTGTGCCCTAGGGAGGAGTGCCACTTCCACGAACGGCTGCCGGTCGCGGTGGTCGACGAGCACCTCTATGCGGACCCGCCGACATTCGTCCTCGGGACCGTGGACAAGTTCGCCCGGCTGGCCTGGGAGCCCGACGCGGGACGGCTGTTCGGCGGTGAGTACCTGCCCCCGTCCTTGGTGATCCAGGACGAGCTGCACCTGCTCACCGGCCCGCTCGGAACCACCGTGGGTCTGTACGAGGCAGCCGTGCTCGAACTGTGCTCGTGGAGTGGAGCCCACGGGCCGAAGGTCGTCGCGTCGACCGCCACTATCCGGCGCGCGAGCGAGCAGATCCGCGCGCTGTACGGCCGGGACGTTCAGCTGTTTCCCTCGGCGGGCCTGGACGCCCGCTACTCATACTTCGCCGAACCGGATGACACCGTCCCCGGGCGTAAGTACGTCGGCGTCATGGCGCAGGGCCACACCGCGGGCCGCGCAACGGCGGTGACGGCGGCCGCCATGTTGCACGCGCCCATGGAGCTGCCCGAGGAGCGCCGCGACGACTACTGGACGCTCGTCGCCTACCACCACAGCATGCGGGAGCTTGGCCGGACCCGTACTGCCGCCGGTGACGAGATCCCCGCGCATCTGCGCGGCCTCGGCTCGCCGGGACGCCGTCGTGTGCTGACAGAACGCCAGGTGGAGGAACTGTCCAGCAACCTCGACAGATCCGAGCAGCCAAAACTGCTGGACCGCCTTGAGCTGAGTTACGAGGATCTTGACAGCGTCTCCATGGTCGTCTGCACCAACATGCTGTCGGTCGGAGTGGACGTGAAGCGGCTTGCGCTGATGCTGATGCTCGGCCAGCCGAAGGCGACAGCGGAATACATCCAGGCGAGCAGCCGTGTCGGGCGGCACGGCGTCCCCGGGCTCGTGGTCACCTTCCTCAACGCGACCCGGTCGCGTGACCGCTCGCACTACGAGACGTTCGGCATATTCCATAAGGCGCTCTACCAGCATGTCGAGCCGACCAGCGTGACCCCGTGGTCGATCCCGTCCCGCCGCCGGGCGCTGCACGCCGCGCTGGTGATCCTTGTCCGGCACGGCCTCGGGCTGTCGGCGGACGATCAAGCCGGCGACGTCCTCCACCACGCCGGCGAACTGGCCGAGGCCACGTCCCGGCTGGTCCGCTGGGTGGCCAAGGCGGACCCGTCCGCTGTCAATGAGGTGCGCGCCGACCTCGACGGACTCCGCCGGGCCTGGCTGGACGCGGCGGAGCATGCGAGGCAGGCGGGCAAACGCCTGTACTACAAACCCGCGGGAAAGGCGCAGGCGAGCCTGCTCAAGAACTTCGACCGGCCCGGCGGCATGTGGGAGACGCAGCATTCCATGCGGAGCGTCGACCGTGAATGCCAGGTCGTCGTGAAGGGGGCCGGGGAATGAGCAGCCGCAAGCTACGCGTCCGGCAGGCACAGACGGTCGTACCTTTCGGAGTGGGCGCGGTGTTCGACGTCCAAGGCGAATCATTCGTCGCAGCCGGCATCGCCGACTGGCCGTCGCCACGGAACCTGGAACCGATCCACGCGCCCCGGCTGGAGCGGAAGCTGAAGGTCACGGGCCTGTGGGCGCCATTGCAAGCACCGGTTGCCGACTACGACGTCCCCGACGCGTCGGGGCCGGCGTTTATCCGCTTCCCGGCCTGGCTCTTCTGCGGATCGTGCCGTCGGATGACGCACTGGCGGATCCAGGACGAGAAGTTCGGGCATCCGCCTTACTGCGCCTTCTGTAGTCCGCGGCACAAACTCACCCCGATGCGGTTCGTCCAGATCTGCGAGGCCGGGCACCTGGGGGACGTCGACTGGTGGTACTGGGCGCACTCCCAGCTCACGCCCGAGGAACGCGACAGATGCCCAGGGTCGACAGCGCTGAGCTTCGAGGCAGGAGAGAACGCCACCGGGCTTGAGGCGTTGACGGTGCGATGCCGGCACGAGGAGTGCGCGGCGGCCCAGAGAGACCTGCTCGACATCCTGGGCACGCAGAAGATGCGCTGCTGCGGGCGCAATCCCTGGGAACGGTTCAGCGAACGGAAGGACTGCGGGGAGCAAATCCAGATCGTGCAGCGGACCGCAGGCAACGTCTACTATCCCGTCGTCCATTCGGCGCTCGACATTCCAGCCCCCGCAGCGCCCGTGGTGGCCGACGACGAGGCAACGCGGCGGATTCGGGAGCACCCATACTTCGGCATGCTGTGCCAGTCGCCCGACGCACCGGGAGCGGACGGGCTCATCGTGCTCATCGCGGAGGTGACCGAGGCCGACCCATCGCTCGTCAAACGGCTGGTGGAGGAGGAAACCGGGCGGGCCGCTAGCCCCGAGGCAGCGCCCACCGGGGAGGGGCCCGATCTAAGCAGGGGCGAGTGGGCCGCCTTCACCGCGACCAAACCCGCGCGCAGCGCCCATTTCGTCACCCGCGAGGTCAACCTGGGCTCGTCACGAGAGCTTCCGTGGACTGAGCTGGAGGCGAGGATTGCGCGGGTCGTCGTGGCCGAACGAATCCGTGAGGTCCGTGCGCTCCAGGGTTTCAGCCGGGTCTCCCCGGAGGGCCGGATGATTCCGGTGGACCCATCGGGACGCCGACGCTGGCTGCCCGCCATCGAGGTGTTCGGCGAAGGGATTTTCCTGACGCTGAACGAGGAACTGCTCAGGCAGTGGGAGGCCCTTCCGCAAGTTCGCACCCGCACCGCGGGAATGCAGGCAGACCTGGCAAAGTCGTTCCAGCGGGACCGGATCGAAGCCTTCGCCGGTCCCCGGCTGCTGCCCCGGCTCCCTTTACTGCACACACTGGGGCATCTTCTCGTCCGGCAACTGTCCTTCGAGTCCGGGTACAGCGCCGCGTCACTGCGCGAGCGGGTGTACGCGCGTTCTGTGGAGGGCGATGATCACCAGTACGGACTGCTCGTCTATACCGCCTCCGGCGATGCGGAGGGCACCCTGGGCGGTCTCGCGCGTCAAGGCGAACCCGACCTGCTTCCCGAGCTTCTGCTACGGCTCCTGGAACAGGCCGCCTGGTGCTCGGCCGACCCGCTGTGCTCGGAGCACGGCGGCCAAGGGTACGGCAATCTGAACCGGGCGGCGTGCCACGCCTGCGCGCTCATCCCCGAGACTAGTTGCGAGGTGGGCAACATCCTGCTCGACCGGGTGATGGTGGTCGGCGGCTCAGGGGTTCCGGGGTTCTTCGAGCCCGTTGTCCAGTCGGCTCGGGAAGAGGCGGCGCACCGGGTCGGTGCATGGTGACCATCGGCTATCTCGACCTGCACCCCGAGCAGCGCCACGTGCTGGACCAACTCGCCAAGCCCGGCCATCACCTGGTCAGCGGACCACCCGGGTCCGGCAAGAGCCTGCTCGCGATCCACCACGCCGCCGCGCTGGAGATCGTCGGCCGTCCCGTGACGCTGATCGCGCATTCGAAGCTGCTCGGACAGCATCTGACTGCCGGCGGTGCGCAACTCGGCGTGTCGTTGCCGATCATGACCTTTCACGGCTGGGTGCACGCCTGGTACCGGGAGGCCACCGGCTCGCCACTCGGCGGAGCGAGGATCGGCGCCTTCGACTGGACCCGCTTGATGTCTGCGGCCCTGCACGACACCGGACGACGAGGACATGTTCTCGTCGTCGACGAAGCGCAGGACCTCCCGCAGGAGTTCTTCGGCCTGTGCAGAGTCCTCGGAATGGACGTGGTCGCGTTCGCCGACGAGTGCCAGCGGATCACCAGTACCCAATCCACGCTCGATGAAATCGAGAAGGCCCTCGGCGGGTGCGGACGGCTGGAAATCAGCACCAATCTGAGGAACCCTCGCCCGGTCGCGGAACTCGCCCGCCACTTCTACCCGGGGCTGCACCAGCCGCCGCTGCCGCACCGGGACGGGCCGGTTCCGGTGCTGCTGCGGCGCCCGGAAGCGCGCCGTCCATTCGCACGCTGGCTTGCCCACTATGCCGAGACCCATCGCACACTCAAGATCGGAGTGGTGGTCAAGCACAGCAGCGAGCAGGGAGAGTTGCTGGCGGAGATCGAGCGGGTGCGCCCCGGCCTGCGACCGCAGATCTATGTCAGTGCCGCGGGAGACGCGAGGTACCGGAAAGTCGACCCAGATCGTTCGGGTCTCCGACTGGTGAATCGGGCGAGCGTCAAGGGCCTGGATTTCGACACTGTGATCGTCCCGGATGCGCATCTCGACACGGACGATCCGTCCAGCGCGGATTTAAAGATGAAGTACTACGTGCTCGTCACGAGGACGCGCGGAGAGCTTTACATCTGCTATTCCGGGGACCAGGAACCGCGGATGTTTGACGGCATACCGCAGCGGACCCTCGTCCGACAGATTCTGCCTGGTTAGACCTTAGCAAGAACACGACCGGTTGGCACCCGAGTCAAATTCACCACGTGGGCCTCTACATCGGCAAGGGACGATGGTCCACGCCCCGCACACCGGCAGCCACGTGCAGATCGCACGATGCCCCGCAGCGACTACGTCGGTGCTGTACGACCGTCTCAGCAAATAACTTGGCCACGCCTGATCACCCATAGCTATTCTTTGCTCTCGCTGCGTTGACAGAGCAGTTCATACGAGCACTGTTGAGGGGGGTGTTGTGTCGACGATCGGCGTTGCCCTGGTAACTGCTGCCGTCGGCCTCCTCACCGGACGAGTTGTCCGGATCATCGTCGGCCACTTCACCTCCCGGAAAGTCACGCCGTACTCAACCGAGATCATCACTGCGGCGGTGTTCGGGCTGCTCGGCTGGCGGATCGGTCTTGCTCCGCTTCTCTTCGCATACCTCTATATGGCCGCTGCTGGAGTAGCGCTGAGCGTGATCGACCTGCGGACGCGACGACTGCCGGACGCGCTCACGCTGCCCTCGTACGTCGTCCTCCTGGCGCTCGTGGCCGTTGGCGGGATAGTGAGCAGGGACGAAGCGGTCACCGTGGGCCTGGTCCTCGGTGCGCTGGGCGCCTTCTCGCTCTACTGGTGCTTCCGGCGGATGAACGCCGCCCTTGGGCCGGGGGACGTCAAGGCGTCCGGTCTTGTCGGCGGGATCCTTGGGACCATCGGCGTACACGCGTGGGTCGTCGGCATCGGCGCGGGGCTCATACTGGCGGCGCTATACGCGGTGGCCATGCTGATCAGCCGGAGGGGCTCCGTATCCACCCTCATACCGTATGGACCGTTCATGTTCGCCGGCTGCCTTGTGGCTGTCCTCGCGACGTGACCGCCGAATGTTCTCCACCGCCGACGCTGGGGCCGTAGGCTGGACATGGCCGATCTCACCTTCTCTTTTGGCGAAGGAAGTGAAACCGGTCAGGGGCCGTTCCCTTTCGGGGGCGGCCCCGCTACTCGTTGAGGAGTTCCCGCAGCAGCGTGAACCCCGGCATAATCTCCCTTGGCCGTACGCCGACCTCGAACATCTCCGGCTCTTCGAAGACCGGTTCCCCGCTGGGGCGGCGCACATAGGCCACGCGGCCGTAGTCGACGCCGTCATCACGGTCGAAGCTCATCCAGGTGATCGCCTCTTGCTCGCCTTCGCGCAGTGCATGGTTCGAGACCGCGCGCGTGGCCACGGTGCTCGGCGGCTCGAAGATCCACACCTGCGGCACCGCGAGGACCCAGCGCCTCACGCCGATCTCACCGGCCTTCGCGGCGGCTCTACGCTCGAAGGCGACGGCGGTCTTACGATCGCGCAGGTAGTCGTAGTCGCTGAGGACGAGACGGCGCTCTCCATCCAGCAGGACGACTGCAGGGCAGTCACGAGCGACGATGCTCTTCTCCAGGCGCTCAACCACGTCGAAGAGCAGGTTCGCCGTCTCGGAGTTCACCCGTTTGTCCTCCCGTTATGTACACGCGGACCACCGCCAAGAACACCCTACGACCGACTCGGTCCTGACAGCCCTATCCAGGGCGAGGGTCTCCGTGCCCCGTGTCGAGGCGGCGCTTCCAAGGGCCGGAACGGAGCCAGAGCGGGCATCACATCTGATCGCGTTTTACAGGGGCGGCTGGCGGATGTAGAACAGCTCGGCGTCGCTTTCGCGTTCCGACGTGGAGTCGGCGAGTCGGCCGACAACCGCTCCGCTGAAATCGACGACATCGGCCCGATAGCCCCCGTTCTCCCGCCGCCAGACCACCAGGTGATCGTCGTCGTACCAGCCGAGGAGCCGCTCGGTGTACAGGTCGATACGAATCAAGGGCGTCCCGGTCACAGCGTCGGTGACGCACAGCGCATCCCAGCGGCGTGGGCAGTGCGTCACGAACCGGGAACGCGAGGGGGAGTACGGATCTGGCATGCCGAGGTCCGGGTCGCCCACGTTGTCGATGGTTCCTGTCGACCTGCCGGACATGTCCATCAGACGCAACGCGTAGGTGTCGTAGGACGTGTCATCCTCGTCTTGGTTCTCCGACTCCTCAACGCCGAAGGCCGACACGACTCCAGTCTCGTCCCGGCTCCAGAAGACGTCGAACTCGCCAACGTCCTCGTCGGCGTATGTGGAGACGAACGTCGATTTCCCCGAAGGAACGTCCATCGTGACGAAGCCGACTTGCGCGTCCGTGCTCCGGACGGTGAACAGTAGCCTGCCGCTGTCGCTGGACCAGAATGGTGCGGTCACCCGCCTTGACGCGGCAACCGGAAGGGTCCTCTTGAGGATCCTGCCCGTCCGCAAATCGGTCAGCGACACCGCATATCCGCCCTTCTTGGGCGGGTGGTCCGGCAAGATCAGCCCCCAACGGCCGTTTGGGGACAGGCTGGTATACCGGCTGGCGGTAGAGGAGAACACCCCGCCCGGATTCTGCCGGAGCCGGGTGGGGCCATCGAAAAAGGGGTTGTAGGCGGCCAAGGTCAGCGGCGACCCAGGCGGTTCGTGAATGGTCACGGAGGTTCCCGGCAACGTGACGAACACGTCGCCGGCGGGGGCGGCGGCCGTGTCCGCCCGCCATGCGAGTGGGGACGGCTCGTAGGTGACCGCGCTGCCGTCCACGCGTCCGACGGCCGCTCTCGCCATGGCCCGTAGATGGCCGCGCAGGGGAATGTACGCGGAGCTCACCCGGATGACGGTGCGGCCCTCCCGCGCGTAGACCGCCCGAGTGTCCGCCCCCGAGGTGAAGTTGCCGTCGGCCAGGGCCGATGTACGCACGCCGCCCGTCATGTTCTTGAACTCACCCAACAACTCCTCCGCCAAGCGGGCTGAGGGCTCGGTCCAGACGCGTACCTCGATCTCCATGCCTTTCCCGGCGTAGCGGCATCCTGCCGCCGACGGCAGGTCGTCCGGTATCGAGCGGTAGGCGGGACCGAGCGTCGTGAGATCCTCAGCGGCCAACAGATCGCACGCGGACCTGGCCCGCCAACCATCCGTTGGACCGTGCTCCATGGCGCCGTCATCACGCTCGAAGGCGGCGACGCGCAACCGGGCCGCCTGCCCGACCCCGTCGGCGTACCGGGCCGTCAGAAGAAGGGACCCGACAGCGGCGACCGGGTCGCCGGGGAGCGGAAGCCGCGACCGCCGGCCTGTTCCGGACTTTGGATCGATGATGTCCACGGCAGCGGGCTGGCCGGCGTCGAGCACGCCGTAGAGGCGATCCCCGGCGATGAGGAGACGCGTATAGCGGCCAGCGGAGCCCGGCTGGCGATGGACCCATCTCGTCGACCCGCGGGTCGGGTCGAACGCCTCGATCACCTCGTCGGAACCGGCGCTGTAAGCGAGCACGAGCAGATCGGCGACAACGGCGTAGGCGCAGGCGTCCCAGCATCCGGCGCGCTCGACCACCGTCCGTCCGGTCGTGGCATCGTAGACGGTCAGCCGGTAGTCGTGCACTTGCACCACGCTGTTCCCGTCCACCTGGAGATCTGTCCCGTGGCCGACCTCCGCGCTCCAGCGGGGTGCCCCTGTCTCCGGATCCCGCGCCAGGAGCCTGTCCCCGTCCGCGCAACGGGCCAAGAACACGACCGCCACGGTGGCGGAGCCCGAAGACATGACGCGGTCACACCCGCCGGGTAGTCTCGCCGTCCATTTTGAGGATCCGGATTCTGGGGACAGCCCGACGATTTCCCGACGTGTCCCGTCCCATGCCGGGATGGCCGCGACCCGCCCGCCGCCGTACGGCCCGCGCCACGTGCCGGCGCCGTCGATCCCGGCGCGTTCCCAGCGAACCGTTCCATCAGCGCGCGAGAGCCCGGTGAGGTACGTGGTGTCACCCTTCGGGGTCGGCCCGCCGGAACGCGAGACGAGCGCCGCTCCCGAGGCGACCCAATCGGTGGGGATGGAGCGCGTGAAGACGTGCCGCCACCGGGCGGCCCCGGTCCGGGGATCCAGTGCCGACACCGACGTGCCGTCGCGCAGCAACAGATCGTCGTCCACGGCCAGGACCCCAGGCGCGGCGAAGCCCGCGGGAACGTCCGTCACCCAGGCGCGGGTGAACTCCCGGCCCGTGGTCGCGTCCGGCGCCGCCGCCGTCAGCACGGCGGCCAGGAGTGCGAACGCGGCCAGCGGCCGGACCCCGGTCAGCATTTGGTGTGGCTGCGGCTGAGGCGGAAGTCCTCCGTCAGCACCGCGGCCTCATAGATATACCGGTATCGGCGCGCCCAGCCGGACAACCGAAACGGCTCCCCCCGCTCGTCACGGACGTAGGCGTGCTCGACGCTCGTCCCGTCGCCCTGAAGGTAGTCGATCTGGATCTCCCAATCGTACGAACGCTTCTCGGCGTGAGCCGTCACTTCGATCGTGGCGCGCTCGCCGTACACCAGGTTGATGTTCTTCTTGAGGAACCTGTCACGCGGGTGCTTGGTCCCGTACCCGGGAGAGGGATGGTCAAGATCCACATCGATGGGAAAGACCCCGTCTCCGCCCGCGGTCGGGATGCTGAAGCAGGTGCCGGACGGCGGGGGCTTGACGGAGATGATGTGCGGTCGCACGTCCAGGATGCGCACGGGCTCGTGTCGCATGCCACGTACGACGATGCTGATGTCCATCTGCCCCAGGCGGTATCCCTTCTTCGCCTTGACCAGCGCGATGAGGTCGTCCCGGCCGGCGTCTTCGCGGAGGAGCCGCCTGCCGGGACCGCCGGAGATCGCCTCGGTGAACGCGTAGCGTTGACCGCCGTTGATCGGCGAGTAAGCCACTCCCTCGATGACCGGCCTGTCCCGCACGTCGGCCCATGTGTCCTGCGACCGCGACCACAGATCCGCCACTCCACCGCTGAGAATCGTGGCCAGCGCGCCCGCCACTGTGGTGACCACCCACGTCATCGGCTTCTTCAGGACACCTATGACCGGGTTCCGGGGCGATTGCTCCTCCGGTTCCCTCTCGCCGGTTTCCCGGGTCGCGGACTCCGCCGTCATCCGTCCTCCGTCCCACGTAGATGACGGGCCACCGTCTTGGCCGCCCACTGTGCGAGCGGCGCGTCCCCGGAGGCGCGGACGCTCAGGATGACCGTTCCCTGACGCAGGAGGATCCCGTCCCGGTTGCCGTCGTAGAAGTACGCCGTGTCGGCGATCCCGTGCGCCTCGCTCTCGCCCATCACGCCGTGCAACTGCCCCAGCAGGGCCTTGGCTGCGTGCTCGCTGCGGGCGGCCCAGACCAGCCGGATGCTGATCGATATCCCGGAGTCGAAGCCGATCCGGCAGATTTCGGGGGTGGGCAGCCCGAACTGCGGCGGCGCCGGGGCCGTGGTCACCGAGTACGATCTCGCCGATCTCGACCGGAGGTCGGCCTCCGTGACCAGAGCGCAGGGGTCGGGCCACGCGTCGGGATCGATGATCCCCCGTTCGACCCAGGTCGGGCTGGGCAGAGTCCGGCCCGTCATCGGGTCGATGACCGTTTCCAGGCTGGGCACGCCCTGGCCCGTGAGCGGAAAGTTCAGATACTGGCTCACGACGACGTGCCCATCTGACTCGCTGATCCCGCTGAATCTTGCCGGGGCCGGCCGCCGCCACAGGATCCGGCCGGTACGCCGGTCGATCGAGCGCAGCTCGTTGTCGCTCGTCCCGATGTAGATGGCCACAGCGTGTTCCATGACGGTGACCTCGGGGTACCACGCGGCTTCGTCGAACAGCACGCGGCCGTCGTCTCCAACGACGGTGAGCGAGGTCTGCCCGTCGACCACGAAGACGCCCTTATGGAGGCCCAGCGCCACCTCATCGGCGGGATCGGCGGCTCGCCTCCATCGGAGTGCCCCGGTGAGAACGTCGAATCCCAGCAACGTCGTCCCGGTGTCCGCGCAGCGGGTCAGCAGCCCCGCGATCCGCTCGGTGACGGGCCCCCAGGTCTTTCCATTGCCATACGCATCAGTGTCGCTGTCGGATATCTCGTTCGTCGTTCTCAGGCTGAGACACCCGTCGGGCAAACGCGTCTCCCATCCGATTCGGCCAGTGGCGACATCCAATCCCCGAACGATACGCAGGGAGGGGATATCGATGATCACTCGTTGCGCTACCGCTCCGAGCAGGTAGTAGAAGGGATCGAAGGATCCGTCGTCCGGATGCCCCGAGATGATGCGCCAGGCAGGCAGGCCCGTCAGCACGCTGCGTGCGCTGATCACCCGCCTGCCGTTGCCGGTGGGCGCCGTGGCCTCGTCGGGCAGGGATTCAGTCACGACGTATGAGCCGGTTCGCGTGGTCACTCGCACGGTGTCCGGGGACGTCCCAATGTCGGTCGTCCACAGCACGGTCTCGCCGAGGCGCCCGGCAACCGACCCCTCGTCGGTGACCTCCACGGCCGCGTCCGGCGAGGCGAGCGGAGGAAACACGACGGGCATGGCAGGCGGCACGACCGCGAACAGCAGCAACCCGCTCACGAAGACCAGTTTCAGGCCGGTGTTGAGCCTTCGTGACACCAATGCCATCGACGTATCCAGAAGTAGATGACCGCCCGAGGTTTCCAAGCCTACTGGCCGGGAGTGTGTGATCCCAGGACATAATTCCAGAATCTGTCAGAGAAATTCGTTTATAGGGCCCATCGGGTACTCAATGGGCCGAAAATTCCTCGATAACGCAACCTCGGCGCGACCCGACTCTGCGGTCTGGACAGGGAGTGAAGATGCCGATCATGTGCGACAGAGAACGGAAACACCGCGCAAGGATCAAAAGGGCCGGCCTGGCCTCACCGAAGGGCACCGCCATAGAATCACCCCTACGACACTCCCTGCTGCCCAGGCGGCCCGGCGCCGCCACCGAAATCGTCCTCGGCACCCGCCCGGTGCAGGCATTCAGAAGGATTCTGGACTAACCCTGCTGGCATCGTGGGATCACCTCCGGGTTGTCGCAGATCGATGACGGGCGCCCGTCCTTCGACGAGCGCGCTGTGATGCGGGATGTGGTACGAGAGACCGAGACGATCCCTCAGCTTGATGCGAGCGTGGAACGGCTGATCGCGCAGGTATCCGGGTTAATCCACCATCTGTGCTTGCGCCCTCTCGCCGAGCACCTTGGACAGAGTGAGCAAGGTTGTTTTATCGAGTTCCTCGATGCCGCCAGTCACCGCGCGGTGCATGTTGCGTTCGGCTCGCTCGGCGCCGCGTACGTTCTGCTCGTGGTGGGTGAAGGTGTTCACCGCCTGGAGCACGCCCCAGGCCGTGCCGCGCCACGGCGCTACCCGTAGGTCGTGGTTCCAGAGCTTGGCCAGGATGTCTCGCTTGTTCTCCGCCATGGTGCGGCTGCGGCCTCGCGCGCTGGGCATCGGTATGTGGGCGTCCATGAACGCATGCCATTGCCGCTCGGTGACCTCGACCCGGCACAGGTCGCGTACCGCCGTCGAGAATTCGTCGGCCAGTGCGTACACGATGTGCAGCGCCTCGCGGGCCTCGGCGAGCCGGAACTTCGAATGCCGGGAGTGCTTGATCTTGACCTGTTGTCCGCGCTCGGCAAGGCCGGCCGCCATCGTATTGTCGCAGACGATGTTGGTCACCGCCCGCTTGAACGTTGTGGCCAGCGAGCCATCGAACGACGTCGCCCCGAACAGGTGAGGCCGGAACTCGACACCTTCCGGCGTGACGACGTTCTCGGGTACCTCGACCGACACCCAGGCGACCGCTCCCCCCTTGAGCAGCCCGGCGGATCCAATCGACAGATCGGCGTCCAGAAGCCTGGAGACGGTATTGATCAGCCACTCGACGTATGGATGCGGCTCGTACCCATCGGAGAAGACGCCCATGACATGGCCGTTGTCGCTGCGCAGGATGGCCTGTCGTCCGGGCACCTGGGCCAGCCCGCCCCGGGGGTCTTCCACGTAGACCGGGCTGCTGAGCGCTTCCCAGTCGAACAGCCGACTCTTAACGTCGTCCACAGGGATCGGGCCGGGATAATGATTCGGCTCCTCGGCCTGCATGCTCGCGCGGTAGTGCCAGGCCGTGCCGCGCTTCTCCGTGAAGCCGATCAAGGTGTTGGCGTTCAGCCACTCCAGAGACTCCCTGGACATGCCTGTCTCCCCTCCGTGGAAATGAGAAAGGCACCGGCCGTAGCCGGTGCCGTCGATGTCGTGCGTGATGTTGGCAAGGAGAATTACCAGATCTTCCGCATTCTCCAGCGAGAGCGCCGGAGTTCGGGCGAGCTCATGTGGAGCGTTGCTGTACGGCGTAGGCCACGCGTTCAATCAGTTCACGGTCGGCTACGCGAATTTCGATAGTGCTCGTGCTGTCGCCGTGAACGGTGAACGAGCCGGACGCGGCCTCCAGTCGCCACCGGACGACGGTCTCTCGCTCTTTCTCGGTGAGCGAGGCCTCCGGCAGCAGTTCCACCAGGGTTTCGACGATCTCGGCCCGTGCGCCGCTCTCGGTCGCCCTCTTCGCCAACCGCTCGCAGCAGGTGATCAGGTCCCGTCGGTAGTCGGGCAGTAGGCGGCGCTCGATCCTCTTCGCGACGAACTTCGCCCCTCGCGCCGCTGTCACCGTGATCTCATGCCGTCGCAGTTCAGGACATATGCCCCTGCTGCCGCCGGGGTAGACACCGAGCACCCTGATCCGTCCCCGCTGGTTCCAGATCGGATGTACGACGAGGCGGGCACCGGCGGGTCCCGTGAGGTAGGCCGGATGGCCGGGCCGCACCAGAGGGCTGTAGCCCTCCAAATGCTCGGCGACCTCGATCACCAATTCCTCGACTTCCCATTCGTTCACCCCGGACTCCTTTCAAATGATTGGTTGACGAGTTGAAGGCGGGCAATCTGGCACTGCAGGAAGCATTTGAGATTGCCGACCGAGCTTTATCGCTTCGATCGAAGCTCACATCTAAATACGGGCGACGGTACGGCCCGAACGTCCGCCCACCGAGACCGTCACCCGCGCTGGTCTGCAGCGACGGCACGGATGTAACGGATTCGGCGAGCGCTTTGAAACGGGACAGCGCCCGCCGGCCCGAAGTTGGCTTTATGGCTGCTCTTCGTTGCGCAAACGTTCTTGCTCAGCGCGGAATCGGTAGATGTCTCGGCCTGGCTTGGCGCATTCCTGGCAGCGACAGCCGTACCTGTGGATGTCACTGATGTGAAAAACCTGGACGCGGGCCTGCCACGGTGTGGGATAGAGCGACTCGTCCAGTTCCACGTGAACGCGTCCGCGCTGCTCGTTGACCTTGGTCACCCTGCCCGGGTAGTAGAACGGAGACTGATAAGACTCCGTCCACCACGGCCGCACCGGGATGTGGAAGGAGGGCCGGACCAGGACGCGGTCACCTGGCTCCATCGCCGTTCGCCCCCTTCCACAACTCCAGGGCACCCGCCGCATCGTCGAGCTGCGGACGGTCGACACCACGCAGGTCCGCCAGTGTCCACGCCACGCGCAGCAGCCGAGGCAGCCCGTCAGCCGTCAGAGCCCGGTGCTGACCGCCGATCCGAGCAGCTCGGCGGCCTCCGGTGCGACGGGAAAGCGCGTGCGCAGGTCTGACGCGGGTACCTCGGCGTTGGTCCGCCACGGTGTGTCGGCCAGCCGGTGAGCCGCCCGCACTCTAGCTGCGAGCACCCGCGCGGCCACCGTCGCACTCGGCTCACCCGTCCGCGCTCCCCGGTCCCCCCACTCGACAGGCGCGCGCACGGCGAAGCGGGACAGGAGCAGAGCCAGACGCGCCCGGTAGCGGCGCCTGACCTCCGGTGTGCAGGCACACTCCCGCTGTTCGAGGCATGGGCAGGGGCAGGCGTCGAGAATCAGAGTGAACCGCGCCGGGTAGCGGACACTCCGGCCCGGGCCTGCGAGGTGGACCTGTCCGCTGTCCATTGGCCGGCACAGGCCGTCCAGGACCGGGCGGGCGAACTCCGGCGCGTCGGCCAGATGCAGCACACCGTGATGGGCGAGCGAGACCGCACCGGGGCGATTGCCCGCCACACTGCCGAAGAGCGCCGCGGGAGTCTCCGAATGGTGCGGCGCGGACAGCGGAGGCATGAGCCCCGGCGCCCAGTGGGAGCGTCCGGCCAGCGAGTAGATCTCGGCGACCTCCCGGGCGGCCTCATCCGTCAGCGGCGGCAGGATGACCGGAAGGCATTCGGCGAGCATCGTGGCCGGGCCGTCGCCGGACAGGAACAGGTGGTGCCCGCCCGCCGCGCAGACCTCCAGCGCGCGGCGGGCCGCCTGGTTGCCGGGCACGTCGGCCAGGTCCACGGCGAATGACGATGACAGCGCAGGCTCCGGCTCCTGCTCGTGATGATCGCGGAATGCCCCGTGGCGGAGCTGATCTACCACGTCGGCCAGCCGGGTTGCGGGCATCACCACGGCGCCGTGCACCTGCGCCGCCTCCCGCGCGCAGTCGGCGGGGACGACGACGCTGCTGATTCCGGCCCGGACAGCGGCAGCCACCATCGGCAGGACGCCTCTGATGGGGCGTATCCCGCCGTCCAGCGCCAGCTCACCGAGGAACACCCGCCCGGCGATCCGTTCGGGCGGGATGACACCGGCGGCGGCCAGCACCGCTACGGCCAGCGCGAGATCGGCCGCCGCGTCGTAGACCGGCGGGATCACCGGTGTCACGCTCACCGTGATCCGCGCGTCCGGCCAGGCCGTTCCGCTGTTGAGGATCGCGGCCCGGATCCGTGCGCGGACAGGCCAGACCGACAACTCGGGCAGGCCGACCAGATGCAACTCCGAGTCCCCTGGTGCCGCATCGGCCTCGATGTCAACGATGTGGGCGGTGAGGCCGGTCAGGGCGAGCGACCGGGTTGAGGCGTAGCCCATGCCTCACCACCCCACCGGCAGCACCGGGCGGGTCCCGTCCGGGCGCTGAGCGGCCTTGTCGGCGATCTCGTCGGCCATCCCGGCGAAGTCCATGCCGCAGACGGTCTCCGGCGGTAGCCCGCAGTCCAGGGCGGTGCGGATCAGGTGCGCCAGGCTGTAGCGGGGATCGACCGACAGCGCCCGTTCCACGGCGACGCGCGCCAGCGGCCCGTCTCCGGTGCGCAGTGCGAGGAACGCCAGCAGCGCGGCGGGAGGGGCGGCGAAGTCCGGTTCCACCCTGCGGGTGAGTTGGGTCCACAGCCTGATGTGGGTGTCGTCGTCGTATCGGCCGATCAAGGTCATGGCCGCGTCTCTTACGAAGATCGCGGTGAGCCGCACGCCGAGCCAGGCGACCTCGTCGGCGGAAAGGTCCTGTCCGGCCTGGGTGCGGTCCAGTGCGGCGGCGACCTGTGCAAGGCCCTCGTGATACCAGTCGTGATCACCCCCAGCCGCGAGCAGGCTCCGCGCCTGAGCACAGGCCTCCCGTGTGGTGCCCCGCACCTGTTCCCGGTCCTCGCCGCCCACCGGGGCGAGCATGGCCGTGAGCGCTGGGCGGTCGGGCCGGGCGACGTATCCGGCGAACACCGCCGCCGCGGCGGCCGGGTTGGTTCCCGCGTCGTACGGGACGCCGTCGGGTGAGCAGCAGTCGGGATCGGGGCATGTGTACGACCAGTAGCGGCCGTCCTCGACCCTCAGTGCGTCGATCGTGTCGATCCCCGCATCCGACAGGACGCCGCGTATGGCGTCCATCACGGGTGTGACGTGCCAGCCGGGCCCGTAGCCGATGAGGATCGCCCGCTCAGTGCCGTTGCGGGTGAGCAACTCGGCGAAGCGCCGGGCCAGGTCGGGAGTGTCCTCGGAGTTGTCCGGCAGGTCAAAACGCATGCTGAACCGCAGCCCTTGGGCGGTGCTGTCAGGGTCGGCGGCGGGTTCGAACGCCATCGCGACGATGCTGCGCTGTGGATGGAACCCCAGCATGTAGGGCACGATCGCGATGAAGTCCGCCGGACGGCTCAGCCGTACCGTGTGATCCAGACCAGAGGTCATAAGTGTCCTCCTGAAATGAAGAAACCCCCGGCGCGGTCAGCCGAGGGCAGTGGGATGAAGAAGGGCGGAGTCAGCAGCGTTCGATGCGCACGCCGTCGCGCGGTCCAAGGAAGATCCGCCGATCGGGATAGTCGAGCCCGTCGGCGGAGCTGTACAGCGTGATCTCGCAGTCGTCACCCACGCACGGGGTGAGCACGTCGGTAGGCGCGCGGTGCGTGAACGCGAAGTGCGAGCACTGCCAGTAGCCGTACCGGTGCCGGTCGACCAGCTTGCGCCGGGCATCGGCTAGGGAAGAGAACTCCTCCAGGTCATCCGGCTGTGGTGGGCCGTACCCGTTGCCGCCGTGCCAGAGCCCGTACCAACGCGCCACGCTCATACCCCGCAGCGGGATGGGCAGCCGGGCGAGGCGTGGTCGCCGCCGCAGTAGCCGCACCACTCGTCCATCGCGTAGATCGACAGTTCCTCGGCGTACCGGTCGCGCCACTCCAGCTGCGCCCTGGTGTAGGAGTCGAAATAGTCGGCGTCGGTGTCGCCCGGCCGCAGCGTGAGGTAGTGCAGGACCGTCCGGGCCGCGCTGATCAGCTCATCAGGCGTCAGAACCGCGCCGACGCCCGAGCAGATGTCGGACCCGCTGAAGATGGTCCGGCGGCGCCGAGACGGCCGGTATCGCCAGCGGATCCGGCCCTCATCGGTTCGCCCGGCGGCCTCCACCTCCAACAGGTGATCCGCGTCGATCTGCCATGCGGGCACCAGCCGTGAGCTGATGATCCATCCAGGCGGCAGGGTCAGGGCATGCGTCATCGCCATGGCGACTCCAAAGGTTCAGGAAGGTGAAATGGCGGCCGTCAGCACCGGCGACGGCGGCTCAGGTGATGCGGTCGTACGGTCGCGCTGACCACGTGGATCTCGCAGTCCCGGAAATTCAGGGCATCGGTGTAGCAGCGTGAGCAGCGGATCAGCCGCACACGCGCCCCCGATGCCCGGTTGGTGTGCGTGGCGTCGATCCACAGATGCGTCTTGGCTAGACAGCCAAGACAGGTGATGACCTCGGCGCCCTTGGGTATCGGCGTGAGCGCCACCGTCACCACGTACTCACGCGCGCCGCCGGGATCGGTGGCGGGCACCAAAGTCGCGGTGTCCGGGCGAACCTCACCCAACGCGGCCACCCGCATCACGCGACCCCCGCCACAGACCGTCAGGTCTCCCACGGACCAGCCGGCCCGGACGGCAGAATTCACCTCCATACGGTTGCCTCCCTTTTCGCGGCGCCTGTCCGGCGGCCTTCGTACGGTCCGGCGGATGCGGGAATCAGGATGCGCTTCCACGTATGGCGGATTCCGCCGTGTCCGGCGCTCTCGCGGCGCGAATTACTCTCACTTCAATACGGTGGCCGGAACGGCCCGACCGTCCGCACGCGGCAACATTTCCGCAGCATTGCCGCGCGCGCCGCACCGACAGCCCGACCGTTCCGGCCCCCTTGCCGTCCTGTGACACGGCTACGTGAGCCACAGAACGACATTGCGAGAACGAACATCGCACCGAACGCGTCAGAGACGCACCGGCGAATTTCGCTCTCACCTAAATACGGCGACCGGAAGGGCCCGACCGTCCGTGCCCGGCGACGTTTTACCAACGTCACCGCACACTGTGCGAACAGTCGGCAGGCTCCGGCCCGCAACCGTTCTGGCATGTGACAGCGCACAACGAAGAACAGAGGTGAGAGCGAACATCACACCGAACGCGTCAGAGACGCACCGGCGGATTCCGTTCTCACTTAAATACGGGGCGCGCATCGGTCCAAGCGTCCACTCCTCTCAAGATTCTTTGTCGTCTCAGGTGGGCGATGATGCGTTCTCACGGCAATAAGAAAGGGCCCCAGAACGCTCTCTGGGGCCCTCTCGCGAGCTTTCCTTAGTCCTCTGCGCTGCATATGCCGCCGTGGACCATCGTGCTCCTGACGTCGTCAAGACGCTCCGACAGTTCCCGCCACTCCGCGCGCGCCGCCTCACGCACCCGGATCACGGCCCGGCGCGACCCGTACGCCCCCCCGTAACGTGCCTGAGCAACGCTGCTGAAGATGCCCGCCCGCCCGAGGTCCTCGGCATTGGACCCGACATCGATCATGCGCCCGATGGTCGGGAAGTCCCGACCATCCCCGAACGCCTGACGGAACATCTCCGCGCTGTGCTGAGACACACAGAACGCGACGGCGGCCCCCGTGACCGTCTCCGTACGCGGGACACCGCGCATGAGCTGAGCCCCCGGCGTGGCGTCGATCTCATCGGCCGGAACATCGATCCGGTAGCCGTTGCGCGCGGCGGCATCGCGAACCGCCCACCGCTGCAGGGTCGTCCGCGTGATGGTCAACTCTCCGCCGTCCCTGCGGACGTATACCCACGCCTGAGTGTCCCGGGTAGGGCCACTGTCAGGGGTAGGGGCACAGGACGCGAGCACGTCGCGCAGACGCTGAGCGAACAGAAGTACCGCGTCCTGCGTGACGTCGTCTGACACGTCGTCCGTCCCGTACGGCGCGTGCCCCTGCTTAACGATGGTCGCGCTTCCATCCATGCGCTTACGGGAACGGGTGGCGTCGACCGTACGGCAGTAGCCGCGTGCGAGCCGCTGAATCTCCGCCCAATCGTCCGGCGTCACGCGCGGCATGTCTTCCGGCGTGAGCTTCTCCCCCGGAACGTTGGAAGGGACGCACTTACCGGGAACTCCGTTCGACATGTTTCCTCCGATCTCCGCGACGCGTCATTCGCGCCGCCCTTCTCTTTTGGCAATTCAATTGAAACACGAGGCGGAGACCGGCGCAATGAAATCGCACGCGCCTTTACCATGTTTTCCCTGGCCAAGAGGAGGGAGTGGGTCATTGAGAAAGCGCCAAGAGGAACGTGCGAGCGACAAGGAGAATGCCAAAGGGAGACAATAACTCGCACCGAAGCGACAAGGGGGCGATAAATCCAATCAAACAAATGGCGCCCAGCAAATGCTGTAAAGATATCGCCGTGTCAAATCAACCAGCACGGCGCCCCTCCCAACCCTTCGATCATAGGGATCGCCTATGCAGTCGGGTCGACAAGAGGCCGCACCGCAAGCCGCTGACCAGGAGAAACGCGATGGGGATCATGACCAATCATAAGTGGCGAACCATTGGTCGAGCATTGGCCACACGATTGGCCGCCCCCTGTGAGCACACCTATCGCTATGGCGCGACCCCGAAGACGCCTCGGAGCATGAACGCAGGCCCTCCGGCTTCCGAGAGTCGCGCCTTTTCTCAGAGCTGACGATGATGCGAACCGGATTGGCCTAGACGTAGCACATCCGATATGAGATGGGAAACTGGTGGTGGCGACGCACTGACCCGTGCATCCTGTCTCCATGCTGACCGCCCTTGAGCCAGGCGCCGACCGCCACAACGTCCTAACCTCGATCTTTCGTGCCCATCCGGTGGCTGGCTGAGCTATTCGGCTGGAGTGTGATTTTGGGGTCGTGGTCAACGCGTCGGCCCGGCTGTCGCGCCGGGTGGGCGGGGTTCCACGGGCCCGCGGGGTGTCCTTCCTGGTTGTCGGGGCGGCTTGGCGCTGGTCAGGTCGGGGCCGGGAGTGCCTGGAGCCGGGTGATGGCGGCGAGGAGTTGGCCGGCCCAGGGCCAGGATGCGGCCAGGCGTAGGCGGAGCCGGCGCCCGCCGCGGGCCAGGCGGGCGGCGACGGCGAACAGGCGAAGCCGCAGGCGTTTGGGCTCATAGCGGCGGGCCGGTCCATCGAGGGCGAGCATCTGCATCCAGGCGATGAGCTCGCACGCCAGGGCGACGGTCTCCACCCAGATCTGGTTCTGGGTGAAGTCGTGTAGCGGCAGGTTTCGCAGCCCGGTGTCCTTGGCGCCGCGGATGCGGTCCTCGCACCGGGCGCGGCGGCGGTGGCGTAACTCCAGGTCGGCGAGCTGACCCCGCTTGGTGTTGGTGACGAAGCAGGTGAAGCGGTGCCCGTCGATGTCGGTGAAGCGTAGCTGCGCGCCCGGGTGCGGGCGCTCCTTGCGCACGATCAGACGCATCCCCTTGGGCCAGCCCTCCAAGGTGACCATGCCGGTGAGCTCGGCCACCCAGGCGCCGGGCCGTACCCGCCCGTCGGCGTCGTAGGCGGGTGTCCACGCGTGGGCGGGTAGAGCCTGGATCGCGGTCTGGACCTGTTCGGTGAGGGCAAATCCGATCGAGTACGACAACCGCCGCCCGGGCCGGGACAGCCAGGACAGAAACTCGTGGGTGCCGCCGCCGGAGTCGGTGCGGATCAGCACCTGCCGGCGTTGCTGCTTGGGGAGCTGGGCCAAGGCCAGCCGGGTCGCGTCGATATGGTCGGCGGCGGTGTTGGACCCGGCGTTGCCGGGCCGCAGCAGCAGGGCCAAAGGTTCCCCGCCCCCGCCCGCTCCATGGTCGGCGAAGACCGTCATCGGGTGGAACCCGAAGGTCTTCTTCCAGATCGGCGCGGCCTGGTCCTTGTCGGAATGGGCGATGACGATGGTCGCGTCGATGTCCAGGCAGATCGGCTCCCCATCGGCGCCGGGGGCGTGGGGGCCGGCCAGCGTCCAGGCCCGCTGCCGGGCGGCGGCACGGGCGGTGCGGATCGCCTTCAGTGCACGGACGGGGTCGGCGGCCAGGCGGTCGATCAGCCGGGACACGGTCGGGTCGGAGGCGATCGGACCGAACACCTCGGGCTGGGCGCGGAGCATCGCGATGTCGGCCAGGCAGTCCCCGCCCAACGCCAGCGTGAGAGCCAGATCAGCGATGACCTTGCCCGGATCGTGCACGGCTCGGGACGGACGCCACCGCTCCAACTGCGCCGACAGCTCCCGGCCCAGGCCGGTGACCCGCAACGTCTCCAGCAACAGCAGCCCACCGGCCTGCGAGATGAGTCCCGACCCGTCCGCGGACACCACGATCTTGCGCTGCGACGCGATAGTCTTCACTCGGAAAGTGCCTTCTGAACTGGTGCGGACAGGACTCTAGACAAGCCCAATCCTCCCAGCTCAAAGGCACTTTTCTCATGTAAACGATCAAGCCCGCTCAAATACGCCGCGAAAGCCCGAGGCTAGTTCCCGGTCTCTCACGGACCGGGGAACTAGCGTGCGGATGAGCGGTGTCACGCTACCGAGTCGGTCTATTGGCGCCCCACGGTGTGGCCCGGTCGGTCGGAACCTCTATACCCTGCTTCTCCTGAATGGCGACGATGAGCTGACTCTTCCGCATGCGCCCGGTCCCGGTGATGCCCAGGTCCGTTGCCATCTTCTGCAGCTCAGGCAGCACCATGCCAGCGAGTCTGGCATCGGGGCGGCGGCGCGGACGCGGGGGAGATGCAGCCGCGGCTGCTTGGTTGGATGGGGCGTTGTCGGTCTGGAGATGGCTAGGCTCTGCTGTCGTCTGTTCGGATCTAGTCGGAGTGCTCGCGGAACCCTTGCGGATCTCCCTAGCGAGCAACCACCAGTGGACAGCGCGGCGCGTCCAGGACATGCCCGCTTGCAGGGTGAATAGCAGTGCGGTGACAAGCTTGAACAGTTTGCCGGGTCTGCTCTCGATGACCGCTTCGAGTTCCTCGGCGCGCATCGCGGCGCGCGTACCGTCGAGGTAGTGCAGCCGAGCGGACCAGCGCACAAGCTTCTTCGCCAGCCAGGGTGCTGTGTCGGTGCACTCGGCGACGATCAGGCCCACGATGATCGAGACTATTTGTGAGCTGCTCATCGGTCACCTGCCAGCAGGGCGCCGAGCCGGCCGAGCGAGAACCCCAGTGCTGGCCGCACTTTGACAGCGGCGGGGCGTCTCTCGGCGAGAAGGGATCGGGCGGCCTGCGCGGCTTCTCCGGTAAGCCGGTAAAAGCGACGGCGGGGGCCCGGCTGGTCGGGGGCGAGCGTTTCCCATTCGCCGACTATCCAGCGGGCGTCTTCGAGCCGGTCGAGGACTTTGTACACGGTAGGGCCTGCACGTTTGGTGGCCTTCATGATCGCCCAGCCATGGAGCTGGGTGTCGTCGTTGAAAGCGTGCAGGAGGACTTCGAGCACATCCAGCGTGGGCTGGGTGATGCGTTGGAGACCTTCCATGCCCTTATTCTACCTAGCTGAAATAAGAATCGAGTGGAATCAGGAGGGATCTGTCGTGGCCCTGCGCCCTCCGTTGACGTGCTCTCGGGCAGGCACCGCCCTCGCGATCCACACACGCGATCGCGTTCGCTCTGGATCACGCGTCGGCGAGGATCTGGCCGATGCGCTGGTGGGATAGGCCAAGGGCCGTACCGGCGTCGCGGTAGGTCCAGCCCTGCCCGGTCAGGATCTGAGCGGCGCGGCGGACGGCGTCGCGTTCCGCTTGTTCGGCTTCGGCACGGGCGACGCGCGCTGCGGTGACGGCGTCGAGAGCAGCGGCGGCCTGGGGGTCGTCGGGGGTGACGGCGAGGCAGACGGTGCCGGGCGCCGCCTGAAGCAGGTCTACGACGCAGGTAAGGGCGTTGATCTGGGCGTCGCGCCACGTGGCGCCTTGAGCCTTGACGAGGCCGCCGGGGAGGTCGTGGACGGTGACGGTCCACTGCTTGCCGGTGCGGGTACCGGTGCCGTGGTAGGTGGTGGCTTGTACGCGAGCGAACTCGTCAGGGCTGGCGACGTCGGTGGCGGGCTCGACGGCCTCGAAGACCGCTTCGTGAGGTGATCGCACGAGGAGAGTCTAGTTCGGATAGACAAAATCCGCCTATCTATCCCTGACAACGTTTGTCTTAACGGACAACAGCTCTTCCCGCGCTGCGCCCATAGTGTGCCCCGCGCCAAGAAGCTGGTGCGCGGCGGTGGCCAGGCCCTCATCGGTGCCGACGACGATGGAGTCGCGGATGGACGCGGCCAGGGGCCGCGAAGATGTGGGATCAACCGGCCGCCGGACGTGGTGATGTGTGAGTTCTCGTCTCCCGTCAAGATCTGGGGTGGGTGTGAAGTTGCCGGAGGGCAGTCTGGGTCTCGGGGGCGGGTTCGAGGTCGAGGCTGGCGAGGTGGGCGTTGAGGTGCTGGGCGCGTAGGCGTGCCTCGTCTCGGCGGCCAAGTCCGATGAGCAGGCGGATGACGGCCGCCGCGGCGGCCTCGTTGATGGGGTCGAGCGTCAGCGCCTGTTCCATGACTTCCAGAGCCCGCTTCGGTCTTCCGGCCTTCTCATGGATGCCTCCGAGTTGGAGGAGCGCTCGTACGGAGGCGAGGGTGAGCGGGTCTCTATGGTCGAGGTCGATCCAGGGATAAGGCGTGCCATCTGCGAGGTGACCTCGGCAGACCTCAGCGGCTCTGTCCAGAGCGGCGGCCTTGGCCTCTGGGACTGTAGCTTTCCGTGCTTCGGCGAGCGCGCGGTGGAACTCCCAAAGGTCGATCCAGACGTGCTGACGGTCGATCCGGTACGTTCCGCTTTCCGCTTCGACGAAGTTCGTCTCCTTGCGGGTCGTGCCCGTGGCGGCCCAGAGCCGCTTGCGCAGATCGCTGAGCGCGGCGTGGAAGCGGTACCCGGCCTGGGGCTCGCCGACATCGGGCCATAGCTCGGCGCAGATCTCCTCCCGGGTCCGCCCGTTGGGATGAACCGCGAGGAGCACGAACATCTCCATGCCCTTGGCGGTCGGGATGTCGACCGGCTCGCCGTCGATCTCCATGCGTACCTCTCCCAGCACGAGCAGGCAGACGCGGGTCGTGGCCGGGGCGTTCTCCACGACGGGAATCTCGACCGCGGGCTCGTCTTCAGCGGGCTCCTCATAATCGTGCTGCAGC
The DNA here is from genome assembly GCF_006874465.1 of Microbispora bryophytorum. Taxonomy (GTDB): domain Bacteria; phylum Actinomycetota; class Actinomycetes; order Streptosporangiales; family Streptosporangiaceae; genus Microbispora; species Microbispora bryophytorum. The sequence goes on from NZ_VIRL01000001.1 coordinate 415,760, forward strand.
GCGATTCTGCGTTGGAAGACGATCGCTTCCTGCTGCGAGAGGTGGAACAGGTCCGCGCCGTCCAGGTCGCCGCCGACGGCTCGGAAATCCGTCCCAACCTCGCATCCGGCCTCCGCGAGCCGGTCGCCGAGCAGGATCGCGCCGATTCCGAGGCGCGGGGCGTACTCCATGAACGACTCGAGGTACGACGAGTCCCGCCCCGCCAGCCGGCCGACCAACACCAACTCCGGGACCAGCTCATCCGGCCTGCTGGCTCGAAACGCGGCGAGGTCGCCGACCTCGGCATCTTGCAGCAGTTCGGTGCGGTGGATGTGCTCGCTGGCGACGTGCGTGACGGCGTCGTCGAAGGTGGGTGTGAGTGTGAGGCCGGGCAGATGCATGGCAAGGGCGTCCCAGTCGTCGCCGAACAACTCGGCCGCGTCGTCCGAGGGCAGGACGAGTTCGACGCGATGTGCTTCGGCCTGGGCGATGAGCGCCGTGAACAGCGCCCGGACGACGTCTTCGGCGCCGTCCCCGCTCAGGCAGAGGTTCAGGCCGGGCAGGTTCACCGCGACGACCTGGTCAGCGCGTACGCCGACATCCAGCATGGCAGGGGGCTTGGTGGTGAAGGAATCCCTGACCAGGTCGTAATCGTCCGGAACCGGGTCGGTGGCCTGCCGGAACTCTCCGTCAACCGCCTGGACCGCTGGCTCCGGCTTCGGCAGGGCCGCGACCTGAACGGCTTCCGACGCCCCCGGGATCGGTCGCCGGACGCGTTGCCGGACCCGTACGGCGGCCAGGGCGACGGCGATGCCCGCCGCGAACGACAGACCGACCACTCCTCCCTCCGGTAGGGCGATGCTCACCCGCGGTGCGGCGTGTGCTGGCAGTGCCGCCGGGGTTTCGATGGCATGCGGTGTCACAGATTCTCGGGGCGCGGGAGCGGGCTCTCTGACATTGGCCCGCTCGGCAGCCCTGTCCGACGGGGCCTGCTCCGGCAGCCGCAGCCGCCAGCCAGTCTCGATCTCCCCTGGATGGGTGAGTCGCCCGCCGTCTTGCTGGGGTCGGCCCTTGTTGAGCTTGAAGATCTCCTTGTAGCGCTTGCCGTCCCCCAAGTGTCGTTCGGCGATGTCCCACAGGCTCTCGCCTTCCCGTACGACGTGGACCCGCGCGTGCCGCGGCTCCGGCTCCTTGGCATCCGACGGCATCCGAATGACCCAGCCGGGGCGGATCCAGCCGTCGGAGGTGAAGGTGGCTCCGTCCGCCATCTGCCGGCCTTCGTTCAGCTTCACGATCTCCCGGTATCGCATGGGGTCACCCAGATGCGTTTTGGCGATCTCCCACAGGGTGTCGTGCGGCTTGACCCGGTACGTCGTGTGCCGAACAGCCTCAGAGGTATCGCCCTCCTGCGCGGCCTTCGGAGCATCCACGGGGGTGGCGGTGACAGTAACCGTGGCGGCGACCGCCTGGGGAGCCGGGGCGACAGCCGAGATCGCGATCGTCGTGATCAGATGCGCCGCGAGCCGCTGGAACGGCGTCCGGAGCACACCCCGTTCATGCACGTTCCGCAGACGGCGCACCACCTCGGCGAGCACCGACCAGGTGAACATCAGCCAGCACAGCCATGCCGTGGCCAGCAGCGCGTTCACGAGGAAAGCCGGATCGCCTGGCGTGGCCAGTTCCGCCCCGGTAGGAATATGCGGCGGATCGAGGAAGCCGAGCAGGACGACGGGCGGCCCGACGATCAGCGCCACCAGAGCCAGTGCCGAGTAAACGGCGGCAGCGGTCGGGCGATGGCTGTGCATCTACTCTCCCTGCTCGATTCCCTGCAGCATCCGGGCGGAGGCGCTCGCGGTGGCCGTCACGTCGCCGACGCCGATGAGTGACAACAGCACGGTCGGCCGGGACATGTTCACCGTGACCCGCAGCGTCCGTCCGCCCGCCATCGCGACGCTCCCCTGATGTCCCGCCGAGGCGAGGTACGCGCGGGCCGCAGCCAACGCGCTGGCGGTGTCCAGCTCGAACCGGCCGCCCTGGGCGTACGCGCGGTCGACGTCGAGGGCGCCAGCCCCCGCTCGTGCCGCCTCCTCCGCGACCGCGTACGCCTCGCGATAGGCGCGGATCTTCTGCCCGCCGTCCACGACCAGGCCCAGGCATACGAGGGCGGCCAGCATGACGACCACGACGAATCCCGAGATCGATCCCCTGTCGCCGTCGAGCATCACCGGTCTCCTCGGGCGCGGAACGGATCAAGGCTGCTGGTAAACCGGCTGGTCAGGACCTTGGAGCCGGGGATGCCGGGTAGGGCGAGGTCGCTGAGTTGTACCTCGCAGGTCACCGTCGCCGACACCGTGGCTTGCCGTCCCAAAGGAGCGGAGAACCCTTCCGTGTCCACCGAGACCGTCGGCGCGCATTCAAGCCCTTCACGAGCGAGTGCCGCTCGCGCGCTCGTCAGCGCTGCGATGCGCGCCGAGGAGGGGTCACGCGAGATGGACGCCTGCCGGGCGGCATCGCGGGCCGCCGCCTCCACCGAGCCATGCGCGATGACGATCCGCCCAGCAGCGACCATCGCCACGAGCACCAGGACCAGCGCGGGTGCGAGAACAGCCAGCTCTACTGTCATCGACCCGCGCTCGGCGGTGGCTCGGGGGCCCACGCGTACGTCTTCCAGTTCGGCGCGATGGACACGGCGCCGGGCTGGTCTCATTCGCGATCTGCCTCCAACGCGCATCAGGTGGGAGTCGACCATCGTTCGATCGGAGCGTGGGCGACCTGGGTCACCGTCAGCTTGAGCAGCGGCACCAACGCGAGCGCCTCCCCCTGCACGGTCACCGACACGGTGCCGCCCGTACGGCCGGCACTGGCGTGCGGTGCGAGCAGGAAGGACCCGCCGACCCGCTGGGCGAACCGCTCGGCGACGACCGTGCTGGCCGAGAGGTTGGAGCCGTACGCCCGGGCGACCCGTACGCCCTCCTGGGCGGCGGCGAGTGCGACGTTGCGGGCGTGGAACCACAGCGCCGTGTTGACCAGGAGCAGGGTCAGGGTGAGGACCACCGGGTAGAGGATGGCCGCCTCCAACGGCGCCGACCCGCGGTCACTTGATTTTCCCCATGTAGTCGTTGACAACCTGCGTGATCTTGGCTGCGACCGCGACGGCGAGCAGGAATATCGCCGCGGCGAGGACGATGAAGCCCAGCGGGCCCTCGCCTGCGTCCGCCCCGGCCTTGGGGAGAAGCCGCCGAAGGAGCGGGACCTTGGCGTTGATCCACGCGCCGACCGCCAACATGCGACCGTAGATGTGCAGCATGCGAAGGACCCTTCTCTCATACGGTCATCCACCACCGGTCATCCGGGCCAGGGCCGGGTAGCCCAGCAAGATCATGAAGCCGACGACGGTCAGGGACATGGGGACGGTCATGGTCTCGGTCCGGCTCTTCGCCCGCGCCAGCAGCGCGGCCATCTCGCTTTCGCGCAGGCTGGCCCCCTTGGCCTTGAGGGTGTCGAGGATGCTGGCGCCCTCAGTGCCGGCCATCTTGGCGATCGCGGCGACCTCGCCCAGCTCTGGTACGTCGAGCTCCCGCGACAGGCGGGTGAGCTCGTCCCAGGCGGAGCCGGTGCCACGGAAGGCCGGGTCGAGCGCGGACGACAGCCGCTTGAATGTCTGCCCCTTGCCGACGCGGGCGGCGGAGTCCAGCGCGTCGGCCGGCCCGCGCCCGGCCAGCCGGCACAGGGCGACGAGGTCCAGATAACAGACCAGCGCCCGGCGGAATCGCCGCCGCGCGGTGGCGGCCTCCACCCGCAGCGACAGCTCGGGCGCGGTGAACATCACAGCGCCGAAAACTGCGGACGCCGCCCACAAAATGATCGCGGGGAAGGTGACGCCGAGCAGCCAGCCGTACGTCCACAGGAGAGCAGGCCCGCACAAGCCGGTTGCCATGAGCAGCGCCTTGCGGCCGAGGTGGGTCTCCCGGCTCCTGCCGACGATCGCCAGGTCGGAATTCTTCGCGCGGCTCCCCAGCCAGGACGAGCCGAGCACACCGATGGTCGTACGACGGACGCGCTCCGGCACGCTGTGCACCTCAACTGGGCCACCGCCGGGCTGGAGGCGCGCCAGCGAGGCGGCCAGCTCGGGCGGGCCGGGCCGTACGGCGAGCAGGATCAGGAACAGGCCGAGGCCCATCGTGCCTCCGGCGGCGAGCACCGCCCAGGTCATCCCGTGGCCTCCTCGTTCAGGAAACGGTCCGTCTCCGGGGCGCTGCCGAGGCGGTGGATCCACCAGAACGTCACGGCGTACAGCCCGGCGACCCCGGCGAGGACGAGCTGTCCGAAGAAGCTGCCGAACGGTGCCACGTACTGCTGGTTCAACAGGGCGAAACCGGTGTAGCCGAGCAGCGCGCCGATGACCCAGCGGGCGGTGGTGCGATGCCGCGACCGCTCGGCCTCGACCTCACGCTGAGCGGACACATCCATGCCGATGGTCCGGGCGAGCCCCAGGAGCACCTCCCGCAGACCGCGACCCCGGGACTCCGCGGCGAGGATCAGGGAGGCGGCTGCCATGTCGCCGACCAGGTCGTCAAGCTCATCGGCGAAGGCGCGCAAGGCGCTGTCGGCCGGCACACGAAGGGCCAGTCGGCGGGCGAGCGCGGCGACCTCGGCGGCGATCGGCTCCGGTGCGTTGCGGGCGCTGATGGCCAGGGCCTCTTCGATGCCCGCGCTCCCGGACAGGGCGTCGGCGAGCTGGCGGATCCAGGTCTCGATGGCCTCCAGCCGGGCGATCCTCCGCGCCACTTCCCGGCCGGACAGGACTCGCGGCAGAAGCAGCACGGCGGCCCCGGCCGCGAAGGCGGCCACCGGCCATCCCGTCAGCCAGAACACGATGACCGCGGCTCCAAGAGCCAGCGCAAGCGGAATGGTGGCGACCTTGGGCACGCGTCGCCGAGCGCGGCGGGACTGCCGTACCGGCACCCGGCGCAGGCCCACGATCACCAGAATGATCCCAGCGGCGAACACGCCTCCGGCGAGGGCTGCGATCAGTTCCACAGCCCACCCGCTCTCGGGACGAACATGGTGGCGTCGAAGCCCGCCTTGACCAGCTTGTCCATGCACTGGGGAGTGACGTTCGGTACGGCCCGCCCGTCCGGCCCTGGTACGAAGACCCGGTTGACGGCCGGGACGACCGAGTCAGTCGGCGGCAGAACCTCGAAGATCTCCGAGATGTACCGGACGTTTATCGGGGCGTCGGGGTCGTGGCTCACCTCGTGCCGGAGGTAGACGATGAAATCGACGGCCTTGCCGACCAGACGGAACAGCGCGTCAGCGGGCATGGTCCCGGCGAGGATCTCCATCCGAGGGAAGATCTCCTCCGCCGAGTCGGCGTGCATGGTGCAGATCGACCCGCGACCGCCGGAGTTCATCGCGACCAGCATCGGGACCAACTCGTCGCTGCGGACCTCGCCGACGAGGATGCGGCGGCCGTTGAAGCGGAACGCGTCGTCGATCAGCTGGCGCATGGTGACCGCGCCCTCGCCCTCGGAGTTGGCGGCGCGCGCCTCGAAGCTGAGCACGTCGTGGTGCCGCTCAGGCATCAGGTGCAGGAACAGCTCGCGCTCGTTCTCGACGGTGATGAGCCGCTCGAACGGGTCGATATCGCCAGCAAGAGCGCGGACCAGGGTGGACTTGCCCGAGTTCATCGCGCCCGCGACGATCACGTTCATCGGGACGTTCATCACCGCGTGCAGGAAATGCCGGACGGGCCAGGACATGGTTCCCCGGGCAGCCAGGTCCGACATCGTGGCGTCGAGCATGCCGTGCTTGCGGATGGAGAACGCCGTGTGCGGGGTGATACCGGTCGCCGCGGCCAGCCGTACGGTGTTGGACAGCGCCTTGTGCAGGATCGGCCTGGCGGTGGAGAAGTCCCTGGCGTTCTGCCCTTGGTAGATGCCCCAGCGGCGGACGTTCTCGATCAGCTCGTCCTCGCTGTCGGCGGCCGGTGGGCCAGCCACCTTGCGTCCGTCGGTGTAGGTCACCCAGACCTGGTCGTACCGGTTGACGTCGATGTTCTCGACCGCGGGATCGTCCACGAGCGGCTGCAAATCACCCAGGTAGAAGATCCGGTTCTCGACGGCCTTCTTGAGCTGCTCCTCCTCGTCCAGAGTCGGAGCGGGCCGGCCGAGCAGGGCGAGGTTGTCGGCGTAGGTGCGGACGACGTTCGTGATGACGGCCTTGCCGTACTGCAGGGTCGCCTCCGCCCCCGTGACGCCCGACTCATCCAGCGCCTTGTTGACCTGCTGCTGCAGTTCGCGTACGGCACGGCGGAAGTCCTGGTCGTCCATCACGCCATCACCTGCTCACTCTGCTCGACGAGAGCGGCGGCGAACGCCCGTGCGCTACGCACCAGGGGCGACATCGGTCGGATGCGACCGACGCCGTGCGCGAGCGCCGGCGCGGACCACTTGTCGGCCGGCAACCATGCCGCGACCGTGGCACCGAGCGTCTTGGCGATTTCCTTGAGCTGGTACTGGCCGTCCCCCACCACGATGAGCTCGGCATCCGGCAGATGCCCGCGCAGTTCCTGCACATCGCGGATGGCGGAGGTTGTGGCGTGCAGGTGGACCAGCGTGGGCCGGGTGACGACGAACACGCGGTCGGCCCGGACCAGCAGGTCATTCGGCGTGTCCGGCCGGCCCACCTGGCCCAGGTCGACGACCACATCCTCATCCAGGGCGGCCAGGCAACCCGCGATCTCCGGCCAGAGTGGTTGGAGGGCCGTAGCCTGCTTGGGCTCCGAAAGGCCGGGGAGAATCAGCCTGCCATCCTGAATGGCGTAGAGCTGGTCCCACAGCGCCTCGGCTGCGGCGACTCCCCTGCGAATCTTCACACCCCACTCGGCCAGGCCGCGATCGCGCGGCGTGCCTGCCAGGTAGCCGGACAGGATCGTGCCGCCTCCGGGATCCGCCTCGGCCAGCAGCGCAGGGCGCGGCCACTCAAGGAAGAGCGCGAGCGCGCTGGTGGTCGTACCGGCGGCATGCCCGCCCGAGCACATCACGGTCAGCACGGCGCCCCCGGCTGACAGGTGGGGGTACGAGTTTGAGCGGCTCTCGACGCGAGCACCATCGCGACCTTCCCCTCCGCCGCCAGGCGGGCCAGAGCCGTACCGGTCGTGGCCGGCACCAGGAAGTCCACGACCACGGTCCCATCGGCGTCGGGTTGCCCGACCTTGTCGACCAGCGCGCGGTACTCAACGCCTTGCCGCCCTTCCTCCGGAACGGCTGCCGCGACGACCCGGTCGCCGGGCTTGAGCCCGCGTGCGGGGAGCTGAGTCGCCTTGAGCGCGATCGGCACGATCTGCTGGCCGTCATCGGGGGTGAGGGCCGTGCCCAACTGGGAGGGTGCGAGGAGCGTCCCAGCCTTGAGGTCGGCTGTGGCTCGCTTGCCGATCACGCCGTCTCGGTCCCTTGTGCGGATCCACTGCATCCCCGGCACCACGCCCACCCCGAGGCTCGACAGGTCCTGAGCCTCGATGACCTGGCCGATCGGCACGTCACGGGCCATGACCAAGACCTGCGTGCGATGCGCGGCCAGTTGATACACCTGCAGCACCGTGACCGCGCTCAACACGACCGCCAGAACGCCGACGACGGCCATCGCGGGGCGGCGCTTACCTGGCACGGGCCGTGCGGTGGGTGGGCTGTTCGTGGCCGCTAAAGATCGCTGGAGCATGCATCAGTCCTTGGTGATGAGTGCCTGGGCTTCCGCGACGCGGAGGGGGAACGAGGTCGATCGCGTGATCGGCGGCAACGTGCCACCGGTCCCGCCCGAGCCGGTCCACGTGCCGCTCCACGTGACCGTTACCGTGACCCGATAGGCGTTCCCCTGCCCCTGACGGAGCGACGGCTGGAGGTACCTCACCGCGCAGGTCGGCTTCTGGCGGCTCGCGGGGAGCTCCGGGTTGTACGGCGTGCCGGGCCCCTGGCAGGTAACGGGTTTGCCACCGTCACCCGGGTCAACGGTCATCTTCTGAGGGCGCGCTGTCGCCTCTGCCCAGACGCCGGCCGTCTCCACCCGCTTACGCTTCGGGCTCCACTCTCCCTTGGCCAGGTAGACCCACTCGTCCAGGCCAACGAGGCCGGTGGAGCCGCGCGGCGGAGCGGTGAGGACCTTCGGCTCGCGCACCGGGATCATCGCCCACGCCTTCCGAGCCAGTTGAGCGGGCGTCACGCGAGGAGCGCCGGGCGCGCGATCGGGAACCCAGCGGACGTCGCGGAAGCCGTCGGAACACTCGATCAGGTAGTAGGCGCCCTTGCCCTTCGGTACGCCTCCGGGGCTCGACGCCGGATCGACCCATTCCAGGCCGCCGTTCTTCATGCCATCGGCATGCCAGGGCGTGTAGGAACAGGTCACACCGGACCCACGATGAGCCGCACTGGCGCTTGTGACCTGCTGTCCTGAGTGCGGATCTTTGTCGGCCGTCAGGACATAGCCCAAAGGCGATGTCTGAACCCCGTTATTGTCCAGCGGGGGCGAGGGCGTGAGCATCGACACAGCGGGCAGCACGCCCGCGATCAGGCTCCGACTGAGCACGCTTCCCTCACATGCTCAAGAGTCGAGACCTTCCACGCCCCCTCAACCAAGAGCAGCGTCGCGACGAGATGGGTGTTCTCACTCCCGTGAAGGACCCGCTTCGAGGTCTTCTCGTCCATCTGTCCGCTATTGCGGTTGTCCTGGCAGTCGTGGAGTGTGGCCTTCTGCCCCTCGATCTTGATGTCGAAGGGGTGGAATACCGGCGTCCCCCATGTGAATCTTCCGCCGGCCCGAAGGGCGACGATGCCGCGGAGCATTCTGCTCAGCAGGGGTTCGGTCGCGAACGGGGCGATCATCGGCTTGCGCTGCCCGTCAGGGGTATGTTCGGCACGCCGACCCGCGGAGTAAATGCCCTTGTAGGCGGCAAGCACCGCCTCCTCCGCCTTTCCGGTAGGCGTAGCACCCGGCTGCGGTGAGACAGTCGTCGAAACCGTGGGTGACGGCTGCGGCACTGCCCCCTCATCTGCCGCACAAGCCGAAGCCGACAGCGCGAGAACAACCAGCGCAAGCCGTTTCGAATATCGACAGACTGTCACCACCACCAGCGCCATTTACTCAGAGCAATCAGATCATTGCGGAGAGCTACAGGCTAGATGGCGAATTTCAGCGAGGCCAGAGGAGAGAACTAACCAGTAGGACACATTGAGGTAGCCGCAGCGAGCGACCTCTACCAGGGAAAATGTCCTTATCGGCCGATGCCGTCAACTATCGTGCATCTGCCTCTCTGCCCGAGAAACAATGGGTTCGAGGTCACCCTCGGCTCGGCGCTCAGGTCCTGTGCGCTGATGGCGTGGGGCCCTGGCGTGAACGGCAGGGTCGGCACGCCTGCCGTTCTTGTCCAGCAGTGCTACTGCCCGTGCCGTCCATGACAGCCAACCGCGCGGCGACGCCATCGGGGAGCGCCCACTTGGTCTGCATCTGTGCAAAGCGCTGTGCATTTCGCCCTGCTCACCGTCATGGCCTTACTGCAAAGACCTCGCCCAACTACGCTGCGCTATATGGAGCGTCAGCCCAACACGCGGCTCGCGGACGTCATCGACCAGGCCGGTGTCTCTCACCTCGGCCTGGCCAGCCGTATCGGCCAGGTCGCAAAGGAATGGCGCGTGCCTGTGCGGCCTTCCCATACGCAGATCGCACGATGGGTCGAAGGCCAGAAGCCACGAGGCGTCACCGCTGCTCTGATCGCTGAAGCGCTCAGCCGCAAGCTGGGTCGCCGGGTCACCCTGGCGGACATCGGGCTGGAAGGCAGCACCACCTCACCGGAGATCGGGCTCAACTTCTCTGACGTCCCCGCCGACCTCGTCGACACGTTGGCTCAGTTGGTCACCGCTGACGCACAGCGGCGAGAATTCCTGCGAAGCGCGGTGAATGTAGGGGCCCTCACCCAGGCGGCCTTCGGATGGCTACTGTCCACCTCGGCCCAGCCTCCGAGTGGATCGGCGGGTCACAGGGTGGGGATGAGCGACGTCGAAGCGATCCGCTCCACCACGACCATGTTCGCCGATCTGGACAACCGTTTCGGCGGCGCGCACGCTCGCTCGGCCGCCCTTCAATACCTGCTCGACCAGATCGTCCCGCTGCTGAACGGCACGTACACCACCGCCGTCGGACGGTCGCTGTTCAGCGCGGTCGCCGAATTCTGCCTGTCCGTGGCGTGGATGGCCTACGACAGTGGCTGGCACGGCCTCGCCCGCCGCTACTTCCTGCAGGCGCTTTCTCTGGCTCATCACGCCGACGATCGGATGCTCGGTGCCAGCATCCTGTCCGCGATGTCCCATCAGGCCACTTACCTGGGCGAATACCGAGAGGCCCTCCATCTTGCTCGCGCTGCGCAGCACGATGTGAAAGGCCGCGCTCCCGCACTGCTCAGAGCGCAGTTCGCCGCAATGGAAGCCCGCGCCGCCGCCAATCTCCCCGATGGAGCCGGGGAGTGCCTCACGGCTCTCGATACCGCCGCCAGGGCGTTCAACGAGCACAAGCCCGGTGAGGAGCCTGAGTGGATCGCGTACTTCGACGAGTCCGAGCTGGCCGACGAGTTCGCGCACTGCTTCCGGGACCTGGGGGACGCCAGGGAGTCATACCGCCATGCCACCCACTGCCTGTCCGTCTCCGAAGCCAGTCCAGCCGCCGGAGGCTACGCACGGAGCCGGATCTTCTCGCGGATCGTGCTCGCCACCAGTCTCGTCGATCAGGGTGACGTGGAGCAGGCATGCCACATCGCCGTACGAGTCCTGCCCCGGATCCAAGAAACCGCGTCGGTCCGCTGCACTGCGTACCTTCGTGACCTGCATAACCGCATGAGTGCTCACACCGATCATCCAGCGGTCATCGAATTCACCGAGCAGGCTCGGCCTGTGCTGCGAGGTCGTCGGCTGCGCGCAGCTCAGTAAGGGTGCCAGCGCCGCGGCCTGTCCGGCTCCTTCAGGTCGGCGATCCTGCGGCGTACCTCGGTAGCGATCTCTTCGCCGTCGCCGGCCTTCTGCGCCAACCAGCATGTCATGCGCAGTTCTCGGACAGCGCGCAGCAGCTGGTACCGGGGCAGTCGCGTCACGTCGAATCCGTACACCTCGCAGAACCGCTCGTACTCGGCGTCGGTGTGCCACCCCAGATCCCGGTAAACGGCCGTGATCGCCAGGTCCCACTCAGGCGGTCCCCAGCACAGCCCTTCCAGGTCGAACAGCACCACCTCGCCGGAAGACGTCTTCAGCACGTTGCCGATGTTGGCGTCGCCGTGGATCACCGCTCGCGGTAGCACGTACGTCACATCGGCGAGATCCTCGCGAAGGGTACGGGTCAGCGTCCGCAACGTCAGACGATCGGCTGCCGTGAGAGTGGGCGCGGACTCTATGCGCTCATCCATTCGCTCGAGCGGTTCCAACTCGGGCAACGCGAGGTTAGGCGGAGGCCGAAGGGCGTGTAAGCGTCGCAACACCGCGGCGAGGTCAGCCGGGACAGTCCAGTCGCCCTCCACCGCGTGCCACAGAGACACCACCGTTCCGGCTGCGATGTACGGTTGCTCACCCTCCAGGGGCCGAGTGACCGTGAGCCCCTCAGCCGTCAGCCACCGAGCGACCTCAACCTCACGACGAGACGAATCCAGCCGATCGATGCTCCTGGCAACGCGGGCGATGATGTGTCCGTCGGCCAGCCGCAACACGGCGCGATCCCCGATACGGACAACCTCTGGTTCTTGATCACCAAACCCGGCGCGCCGGGCAGCCTCACGCGCGGCCTTGACAGCGATATCAGCGAACAACAGGGCGACCACCCATCAGATGCTTTCCTTCGTTCCGCTCACCGCACGCACTGCTCGCGGCGACTGGCCAGGCCGAGGTGGGGACGCCAGCCATTTCGATGACGTCGGCGAGCCCGAGTGCCGGACTGACGATCCACAGGCCGCAGCGTAGTTGGGGCTCCGTCCCTGCAGTAAGGCCCTGGTGGCGGGCAGCTCGAATGCACAGCGGTTTGCACAGATGCAGAGTCGCTGAGCGCTCCCGGGCGCCGTTCCCGCGCGGTTGGCTGTGAGTCATGGACAACACGCACAGCAGTTCGCTGCTGGACGAGAACGGCGAGGCATCGCCCTTGCCGTTCACTCGACGGGCTCAGCCGGCCCGTCGCTATCCGCACCCCTCGGCCTGATGGGAGCAGAGCCAGCCCCCGGCGTCTGACACGTCCATGGGAGATCGTCTATGTCAACATCCCACCCCGCGGCGGAGCCCTTGGAGGCGCTGGCTGAGGAGTTGCGAAGCCGGAACTTCTCCGCTCGACTCGTCGCCCCTCTCAATCGCATCCCCCGGCTTCAGGTGATAAACCCCGCGGCTCCGGCGCTTACGGAGCAGGTTCTCGCCAAGCCCGATTCAGACGGAGCCTGGCACTACTGGTTCCCGTGGCCGGCGCTCATCGCTGCTGTCGACGACATCCCGACTGCGGCCGATCGCATCGAACGCGTCCTCGCCGAGGTCGGCCGAAACACCGGCGGCGCGCCTGGAGCCGACGCCCCCGAAGGCCTCGCCTCGTCCGCCCGTACCTGTTCAGGAGAACTACATGGCATACCTGACTGCCTCGAGACCACCGGGGCGTGAAGAGTCCGCCGCTCGGCAGGTGGACACCCACCTCGCGGCCACGCACAACATCCGTGGCGGGCAGATCCACACGTACCGAGGGGTCGCGCTCCTCCGCCTCGGCGACCTGTCCGTCTGGTTCCGTGCGGGGAAGATCTCCTGGAGCACCGGAGAGCTCGGTGCGGACGGCAAGCCCCAGACGACCGCCTTCCTCCTGCACGAGACCGCACAGGCGGCCGTCAAGATCGCCCAGCGCTACCGGGAACTTCGCGGACACGTTGGCCTTCACGCGGTACGGATCGGGTGAACGTGTCGCTGCTCTGGCTTGTGCTGTGCCTCAAGGGCATCTGGCCACCTCGGGCGGGTGCCACCACGACGCTGCGGTTCCGACGGGTGGGGGCCGACAGCCAGCCGCAGGAGTACCGGTTGAGTGTCGCCGATACCGGCACACGCGAACGCTGGACACAGGGCGACGACGTACTGCATGACGGAGCCGCCCTCATGGACGACCTCCCGATGCAGTGGTGTGACATGCGCGTGCAGGAGCTCATTGACACTGGCTGGGAGTTCGCCGGCGTGAACGTCGACATCGCGTCGATATCCAGCCGAGCCCCGACGAGCGGAATCGCCACCCCATAGCCCTCGGCGGCGCGGTCGAGTGCCCCTCGCCCACAGGGGCAGCCCCCGTCTCCCGCACCGTCGAGCATCCGGCCCGGCCCAGAACGTACCCGCATGCAACGCCTGGGCCGGGCCGTGGACGACGTGGCGTCAGCTCGTACCGGCGCCCCCGCAAGACCGGCCGCCTACGGCCTCAGAAGTTTGGCGAGGAGGCCACATGACCTGTGCCGAGGGACCACGATCACCGGGGCGGCGAGCCCGTCGCCTCGTCAACCTCCGAAGGAAGCGCTGATGACTACACCGCACATGGACGCGGCCGATATCCCTGCCTCGCTGCGGGCCGCCATGGTGCGCGAGCTGCGTGAGATGGACGCGGTCACATCGGAGTCCGTGGCCGCGGCCCTCGCCACCGTACCCAGGCACCTGTTCGCCCTGGGGGAGCCGCTGGAGGCGGCGTACGCCGCGAACAGTGCCCTGGTGATCAAGCGGGACGCGAGTGGCCTCGCTCTGAGCTCTCTGTCGGCCGCCCACATCCAGGCGGTGATGTTGCAGCAGGCCGAGATCGAACCCGGCATGCGGGTTCTGGAGATCGGCTCGGGCGGTTACAACGCCGCTCTGATTCAGGAACTCGTCGGAGCCGAGGGAAAGGTCGTTTCGATCGACATCGACCCCGACATCGTCGAGCGCGCCCGCGCCTGCCTCAAGACAGCCGGCTACGGCCGTGTCGAGGTGGTGCTGGCCGACGCCGAGAACGGCGTGCCGGAGCAAGCGCCGTACGACCGGATCATCGTCACCGCGGGGGCCTGGGACATTCCCCCGGCGTGGGTGGACCAACTCTCCAAAGTCGGCAGGATCGTCGTCCCGCTGCGGGTGAGAGGGCGGACCCGCACCATCGCCTTCGACCGCAGCGACGACGTCCTGGTGAGCCGCAGCTACTGCCTGTCGGCCTTCGTGCCGATGCAGGGGTCCGGTTCATTCAGCGAGCACATCGTGCAGCTCGCCGAAGGGGTCGTGCTACAGGTCGATGAAGAGCCACAGCGGTTCGACGTCGAGGCGCTGCGGCAGGCACTCGACTCCCCCAGGCTGGAACGCTGGTCAGGGGCGGCCTTCGACCTGCCCGACGAGCTGGAGCTGTTCCTCCTCACCAACGCGCCGCAGGTCGCCATGCTGCACGCCAGCGAGGAACTCGTCGCACAGGGGCGTTTCGCCCCCTCGGCGACGAGAGGCGTTCCTGCCCTCATCAGCGGCGGCAGCTTCGCCTACCGGACGAAACGGCCGAACCAGGAGACCGGCGGTTTCGAAAGCGGCGTCTTCGCTCACGGCCCCGAAGCCGAGGCCGTCGCGGCGAAGTACCTGGAACTGCTGCGGCGATGGGCAAGCGACTACCGCCGCCGCGGCGCCGCGCGCATCCAGTACATCCCGAAGGCTGCCCGTACGAGCCTCCCCTCCCGAGGGCTCATCAGCAAGCGGCACGGAGACGTCGTCGTCTCCTGGCCCTGAAGCGCCCGGCTCCCAGCAGGGAGAACCGGGAATCTTGCACCACCACGAAGGAGGTTCTCATGTCCATTCAGATCGAGAACGCACCGGCTACGCAGGCCGGAGAGGAGGACTTCGGGGAGTGGGACCTGGACGTCTCGATCGTCGAGTCCGGCCCGGCCGCCGACAAGCTCATCCGGATGACCGACGACGGCTGCGGGACAACCTGCCAGTCCGCCTGCTCGACCACCTGCCCGTAAGCGCCTGACGCCTCGACCCTCTGAACCCCGGGCGCCCGGTCGCCGCGCCGACCGGGCGCTTTCCGTCTCCGGGAGCGGCACATGTACGAGTATCTCGACGCTGTCGTGGCGCGAGCCGCCGTCTGGCCGGCGCACCGCACGCCCGGCTCATGGCCAGACATGAATGGAAAAGCAGCCGGACCAGAGTCCTGGCGGCAGTGGTTGCGAGAGACCATGCGGATGCCCGGCTTCCTGGCCGCGTTGGAGCAGGCCAGCCCCGTTCTGACGCACCGAGTGACCGAGATCTGTGAGGGGCGGGACGTCTCTGAGCCTGCCATGCGCCGGGCGGTGCTCTCGGTTATGCGCTACCTGCTTCGTGCCTCAGGACGTGCGACGCCGTTCGGCCTGTTCGCCGGTATCGCCCCGGCTCGCATCGCCGCCTTACCCATGGCCCACGTCGGTGGCGCCCATCGCGCCGTAACCAGGGTCGACGCCACGTGGCTGGCGGGTGTCGTCGAGCGCCTGGAGGCCGAACCGGCGCTGCGACCGCATGTGAAGGTGATGGCCAACAATCTCGTGTCCGAGCGTGACGGCCAGCTGGTGTTGGAGCACCGTCCCGCCGAGGCGACTCGCGACCAGCCGACCCACGTGAGCGTACGCGCCACCGCGCCGATCCGGACGGCTATGAGCCTGTCCCGCAGCCCGATCCGGCTGGGGGAGCTGGCGGAGAAGCTTGTGGCTGACTTCCCGGGCGTCCCTGCCACTGTCGTGGACCGCCTGCTGGCGGACCTGGTGGCACAACGCCTGCTCGTCACCAACTTGCGCCCCCCGATGACCGCAGCCGATCCCCTCGGCCATCTCCTGTCTGAACTCGAGGAGATGGCAGCCGGAGAGCTCGCTGAGGTGGCCGAGACTGTCGGGCGTCTACGCCAGCTCGCTCCGGAATTGGCCCAGCACGACGATGCTCCCACCTCAGCGATAGCGCGCAGCCATCGCTCGCGCCTTGCCGCCGACATGGCCGCCGTCTCCTCTGTAACGGGGTCCGCACTCGGCGTCGATCTGCGGATGGACCTGGACCTTGCGGTGCCGCAGTCGATGGCCGCCGAGGCGGCGAAGGCCGCCGGCGTGCTCGTACGGCTCGCCCGTCGCCCAGACCTCGGCCCCGGCTGGGTCGCCTGGCATGGCCGTTTCCTGGAGCGCTACGGGCCGCGGGCCCTGGTCCCCGTCCTCGACGCCGTCGATCCGGATATCGGACTCGGATACCCGGCCGGCTACCTGGGCGCACCGTCGCCGCCTTCGGCCGCGCTGTCCGGGCGGGACGTGAAGCTGCTGACGCTGGCGCAGAAGGCCGCGCTGTGCGGCCAACACGAGATCCTGCTGGATGAGTCGACGGTGGCAGATCTGGAGGTCGCAGGTTCTGAGGGGCCCATTCAGCCCACTACCGAACTAACCGTTCGCGTCCACACTCCAAGCGTTCGCTCCCTGAGCGAAGGCGAGTTCACCCTCGCGATCATCGGTGTGTCGCGTACGGCCGGCACCACGACCGGGCGATTCCTGCACCTGTTCGACGACGAGGAACGCGCGCGGATGTGCGCGCTCTATACGGAGTTGCCCACCGCGGTCCGCGGCGCGCTCAGAGCGCAGATCTCTTCTCCCGCTCTACACATAGAGACAGAGAACGTCGCCCGCGCCCCTCGCGTAGCGACACATCTGCTCCCTCTGGGCGAGTACCACGACGACCGCGAAGGGCTCATAGCGCTGGAGGACCTCGCCCTCACCGCGGACATCCACCGTCTCTACCTTGTCTCTCGCTGTCAGCGTCGCCCGGTGGAACCTTTCGTGCTGAACGCGGTGGAGCCGGTCAAGCGCACTCATCCGCTGGTCCGGTTCCTGACCGAGGTCACGAACGCGCTCAGTGTTCCGTGCGTCTCGTTCGACTGGGGAGCCGCCACCGGCCTGCCGTTCCTCCCAGCGCTGCGCTACGGACGTACGGTCCTGTCCCCCGCCCGCTGGTTGCTCACCGCCGCCGACCTGCGCGAAGGGCGGGACTGGGAGACGGCTCTGAAGGTCTGGCGATCCGAGGTCGGCCTGCCGCAGAGGGTTTACCTCGGCGATGGCGATCAACGCCTCAGCCTGGACCTGTCCGAACCCGCCCACCGGTCACTGCTGCGCGCCCAACTGGAGCGAACCGGCACCGCGGTGCTACGAGCCAGCCCCCACCCGGACGCGGCGGGATGGATCGGCAGTCATGTGCA
Source organism: Microbispora bryophytorum (assembly GCF_006874465.1). Taxonomy (GTDB): domain Bacteria; phylum Actinomycetota; class Actinomycetes; order Streptosporangiales; family Streptosporangiaceae; genus Microbispora; species Microbispora bryophytorum. The sequence continues at coordinate 432,968 of NZ_VIRL01000001.1, forward strand.
CGAGATCGTCGTGCCATTGGTCTCCGTTCGGAAGCCCGCGAGGACGCCGGAATGGCTCGGCAGAGCAGAAGTCGTCACTCGCGACCACGGCCACCTTCCTGGCTACGAGGGACGCCTCTATCTCAAGCTGTACGGTCACCCGGACCGGCAAGCCAGAATCCTCATCCACCACTTGCCGCGCTTGCTCGAAGAGCTGGGTGACCAGGCCCAATGGTGGTTCCTGCGCTACCAGGACCCGGAAAAGCACCTGCGCCTGCGGCTGACGGTGCCCGCCGACAGCTTCGCGCTTGTAGGCGACTGGACTCGTACGCTTCGCCGCGCCGGGCTGATCGCGCGCGTGCAGTGGGACACCGACTTCCCCGAGACGGCCCGCTTTGGCGGCCAAGCGGCACTGGCAGCGGCCGAGACGTACTTCGCCGCGGACTCGGCCGCGGCCCTCGCGCAACTGAGCGCCAGCGCCGAGAGAGGCGACCCCGACGTACGCGCTCTGACCGCGGCGAGCATGTTCGACATCGTCACCGCAATGATCGGCGACACTGCCGAGTCGCTGCGCTGGCTGATCGAACACGCCGCGGCTGAGCCCTCTGCCCCGCCCCGCGCGCTCTACGACCAGGCCCTCGCGCTGGCCAACCCACAGGATCACCGGGGCCTGGCCGCTCAGCCCGGAGGCGTACAGGTCGTCTCCTGCTGGTCTCGGCGGCGGCAAGCGCTGGCCGCCTACCGGTGCGCACTCGAGGAAACCGGGACGAGCCCAACGGCCGTTCTGCTGCCCGAGCTTCTGCATCTGCACCACGTCCGCATGGCCGGGACCTCCCTGCAGGACGAGCGCGTCTGCCTACATCTGGCCCGTGCCGCAGCCCTGAGTTGGACAGCCCGAGCAAGGAGACGATCATGATTGGAACCCACTCCGACGTTATGGCCGTGGGCGAGGCCGTAGCCGACGCGCTGTCGGACCCGGGGAACGTGTGGACCGCTTCCTCTCCGATCGGAGGGCGGGCGTGGCCGCAGTCGCTGGCCGGTGGCGCGGCGGGCATCGCCCTGCTGCACATCGAACGCGCTCGTTCCGGCCTCGGCGATTGGAGCACTGCCCACGCCTGGCTGTCGGTGGCCGCCTCCCAAGAGCTGACCGCGGCGGCCAACGCGGGCCTGTTCTTCGGCGCCCCAGCCCTCGCCTTCGTCACTCACGCAGCCGCCGGCTCGTCGGGCAGATACCGCCGGGCACTGACCACCCTGGACGAGGCGGTCATCACCATCACCCGTACGCGCCTGGCGGCGGCGCACGCACGCACCGACCGAGGCGACCAGCCCGTGATGAAGGAGTTCGACCTGATCCGCGGACTGGCCGGTCTGGGCGCCTACCACCTGCGACGCCACCCGGACCACCCGATCACCCAGGACGTACTGTCCTACCTGGTGCGTCTGACCGAACCGCTGCCCTCGAGGACTGAGCTTCCGCCATGGTGGACGAACGTCGCGCCCAACGGTAAGCCGAACCCGGAATACCCGCAAGGGCACGGGAACTTCGGCCTGTCCCACGGCATCGGCTCGGTCCTGGCCCTACTGTCGCTGGCCGTACTGCGCAACGTGCCCGTCGCGGCGATGACCGACGCGATCGAGCGGATCTGCGCGTGGACGGATCTCTGGCGACAGCAAGACGATGCGGGACCGTGGTGGCCCGGCTTCATCACCATCGACCAGATCCGCGAGCAGCACATTCAGCCGTCGCTGCGCCCCCGGCCCTCGTGGTGCTACGGGATCGCCGGTACCGCCCGCGCGCAGCAACTGGCCGGCATGGCGCTCGGAGACACCACGCGGCAGCAGACCGCGGAGGACGCGATGCTCGCCGCCATGCGTGATCCTGCACAACTCGATCTGCTCCCCGAGATCGGGCTCTGTCACGGGAAGGCCGGGCTACTTCAAGCCGCCTGGCGAATGGCCGCCGACGCCCTCACCCCACACATCGCTGCCGAACTCCCCCGCCTGGCAACCCAGCTCGCCGCTCAGTTGAGCCGTCCGCTGTCCGACCCCGAACTCCTCGATGGGGCCGCGGGGGCCGCACTCGCCCTGCAGACCGTCGGCTCCGACGCCGTCGCGTCGGACTGGGACGCCTTCCTCTTGCTGGCCTGAACACAGGAGCTGACCCCGATGGACCTCTGCCCATGGCGTCAGGTCAACGTCGCCTTTCCAGACTGGGCCACAGCCGAGCAGACCGCCGTGTCCCACCTCGGTCCCTTGATGACCGAGGCGGAGACCGAAGGGCTAATCACCGCCTGGTTCTTCATCCGCAAAGCACCCTGTTGGCGCGTGCGCTACCTACCCGGCCGTGACGCTGCTCAGGCCGATGCCCACCTGCGTCGTCGTCTTGAGGACCTCAAGAGCAAGCGGCACATCGACGACGTCAGGCACCTCGTCTACGAACCGGAAACCCACGCCTTCGGCGGTCCAGAGGCCATGCAGGTCGCCCACGAGCTGTTTCATCGCGACAGCCGCCACGTACTGGCTCGCGCCGCCCACCCCTCCCCCGCACTCGGACGTCGGGAGACGGCGATTCTGCTGTCCGCCGTGCTGATGCGCGCCGCTGGCCTCGACTGGTACGAGCAGGGCGACGTCTGGGCCAAGGTCGCCGAGCACCGGCCCGGCAAGGCGTCCTGGCCGCCAGAGCGCAAGGCCGAACTGTCCCAGGCCATGCACCGCTTACTGACCGCGGACGTGCAAGCTATGTGTGACGCCGAGGACGCTCCGCTGGCCGCCTACCGCCTGTGGGTGACCGCCTTCGAGGAAGCCGGGCAAGCCCTGGCCGACCTCGCCGCTCAGGGCCGGCTGCTGCGCGGCCTCCGCGCTGTCCTCGCCCACCATGTGATCTTCCATGCGAACCGGGCGGGACTAACGAGCAGCGATCAATCCGCTATCGCCGCGCTCGCGATCCACACGGTGTTCAACAGGTTCTCCCGAGACGGGGATAGGCACGGATGAATCAGACAGAGACCTTCGCGCGGTTTCCGCTCGTCGCCCGGCCCCGCCCGGCCTGCGCCCCACTCGAAGCACGCGTACGGCACCTGTGCGATTTGGCCCGCTCAGCCGAACGCAGCAACGATCGATCGACAGCCTCGACCGTCTTCAACCAGGCCGCCCTCCTGGCCAGCGACCTCGGCCTCCCCGAACTGGCCCGGGACTGGTGCCACCAGCACGCCGACATCTACCTGCGTGCGCGCCCACTCGACGGTACGGCCGCCCGCCACGCCCTCGAACCCCTCGTCAACCTCGTCCGTCTGCGCATCCGCGCCGGCGAAGGCACCGACGCGTTCGAGATGCTCAACAGCTTGTACGAAGCTGTCACGACGAGCACCGACACCGTCATCGATGGGCTGCACGTGCCCATATCCGAGCTCACCGCCACAGCGAACGATCATCGGGAGCTCCTCCAGTGGCTGTGGACCGTCCATCTCGCCGACGGCACTCGCGCCCTGACGGCCGCAGGCCGATGGCAGGACGCCCTCGATCACCTGCGCCACCGCAACGGCATCGGCCAGCGCATGCTCGACGGCCGCCAGGTCGCCGTCATCGCGCACACCATGACCGGCGAGCTCGTCCCGGCTACGGAATTGCTGGAGGCCACCCAGCCCGGCGAGCCATGGGAAGACGCCGTAACCGTATGCCTGGCCGTGCTCTGCCGACCTCAAGGTTCGGAGAGCGAGGTCCTCCCCACGCTGCTGGACCGCTATCGGAGGCTCGACCACGCTGCGCCCGGCCTGGTCATGTTCCGTACCCGGCTTGGTCTGTCAGTAATCGACGCCCTCGGCGGCGTGGAATGTCCGGAGGGACGCGCGGTGGCCGACGTACTGATCAGGCGGGTGGTGGCGTCCCAGGATGGCTATGCCGCCCGAGAACTGCTCGGGCACCCCGGATTCGCGACGTCGCTGGGAGAGAATGGCGCCGTCGCTCTCACGCGCATTCTCCAGATAAGCGGACTGGAACGTGGACAGCTGCCGGAGGCACTCATGCGCAAGCTCGTAGCCGCACTGGCCAGCAGTAGCTCAGTGATCATCAAGGGCCTCGCCGTGGTGAGACCTATAGGCGACGCGCAGCTATCCGACGTTAGTAGCAAAGCGACCGCCTATGACTAAGGGCCTCGAAGTAGAAGAGCCCGAGGCCAGTCAGTTCGTCTTGGAAAGATTCTTCCAGGGCCCGCTGCCGCCCCCTTAGGTGTTCGCCCGGTACGAGGCGGTACTTCCGGGAGCCGCCGAGCGCATTCTCGCTATGACCGAGAAGGTCGCGACGGGTCACATCGGCAACGAGCCGAAGCTGATCAACGCGGAGATCGAGACCGCGGAGACCGGGCAGGCGATTGCCCGGCTTCTCACCCTCGTGGCGATGACCGCGTCCATCGTTTTTCGCCATCGGCAACTTGATCGCGGGCAGCGTCTTCCTGTCGTTCCCTGTCGTGATGCTCATCAAATCCTTCCTGGGCGGCAGGGCGTCGTCGAAGGAGCCGAAGGACACAAAGGAGCAAAAGGAGAAGTAGGGGTATCGGCCTCTACGTCGTTCTGTCGGTGACTAGGTCTGCTGTCCGGCTTGGGTCCGCTCGGTCCCATCAGCGCCGTCTCCCACACGGGGGATGGCGCTTTCGTCATACCCCCAGTCCCTGCGCCGCCGCTGCTCCCGGGTGACTCACACCAGATCGGCGTATAGGCGGTCGTCGGCGGTCTTCCTCATGCCGGCCATCCTGACGCCTCCACGCGAGCCCCGCCATCCGGTATGCAGGATCCTCGAAACCGGAAAGCCGCCTCCCGACCCGGAAGGCGGCGTTTCGCGCGACTAGGGCGCGTATCGGGTTGTGATCAATCTGTGGGATTCGCCTGTCTGCCGTGGCCTGATCCGGTAGATCGGCGTGTATGACGCGTGCTCAACTGACGGATGAGGAGTGGGAGTTCATCAAGCCTTATCTGCCGATCGGCAGGTTCGGCCCGTACCCCGAGCGGCTGCGGCAGCAGTTTGAGGGTGTGATCTGGCGGTTCAGGACGGGCGGGCAGTGGCGGGAGATGCCGCAGGAGTTCGGAGCCTGGCCGACCGTCCACAACCGCTTCCGGCAGTGGAGGGATGCCGGCGTCTTCGACGCCCTGCTGGAAGGGGCGATCGCGGAAGCCGGCAGGCGCGGCGAGGTGGATTTGTCCCTGGTCAGTGTGGACTCCACCACCGCCCGGGCGCACCACGACGCTGCGGGGATGCACCTCGGCCACGAGCTTTTCACCGCGCTGGAGAAGGCCGCCGAGGAGGAGAAGGCCCGGCAAAAGGGGGCGACTCGGAGGGACGACAGGAGCAGAACGCCGTAAACGACCCCGGAGCAGAAGAACGGCGACATATCCGGCATCGGCGCAGGCTCCGGTTGAAAGCCGCCCTGCTCGGACGGTCCAGGGGCGGGCAGACCAGCAAGATTCACCTTGCCGCCGACCGCAAGTGCCGCCCGCTGGCGTTCGTCTTGACCGCGGGACAGGCCGCCGACAGCCCGCAGTTCATCCCCGTGCTCAAGAAAGTACGCGTCCGGGTGCCCGTCGGCCGTCCCCGCACCCGGCCCGACGCGGTCGCCGGCGACAAGGCCTACTCCTCCCGCGGCAACCGCGCCTACCTACGCAGACGTCGCATCAAGGTGGTCATCCCGGAAAAGAGGGACCAGGCCGCCAACCGGAAGAAGAAGGGCAGCAAGGGCGGCCGGCCCATCAGCCACGACGCCGACCTGTACAAAGAGCGCAACACCGTCGAGCGCCTGATCAACAAGCTCAAGGCCTGGCGAGGCATCGCTACCCGCTACGACAAAACCCCCGCGAGCTACCTCGCCGGCCTCCACCTCCGCGCCGCGATGATCTGGATCAAAGACCTCACCCGGACCACCCCCTGATCACAACCAAATACACGCCCTAGTACTACAGCCAGGTTTTGTGATCTATAGTTCTGGATCATGTCGGGTGGTGTGACTGCGGGCGACCTTCAGGAGTGGGTGGCCGGGCTGGATGCGTTGTTCGCGCGGGTGGCGGGTCGGTTCGGGCGGGTGGAGCCGCGGCGTCAAGCGCGGGCGTATCTGACCGGTTTGCTGGCTCCGGTGGAGCGGAAGAACGGCTGGCAGTTGGCCGAGGCGGCCGGGGACGCGACACCGGATCGGATGCAGCGGTTGCTGGTCAGCGCCCGCTGGGACTCCCTGGGGGTACGGGCGGATCTGCGGGCGTACGTGGTGGAACGCCTCGGGCACCGGGATGCGGTGCTGATCGTGGACGAGACCGGCTTCATCAAGAAGGGCACGAAGTCGGCCGGGGTGCAGCGTCAGTACTCCGGCACGGCGGGCCGGATCGAGAACTGCCAGCTCGGTGTGTTCCTGGCCTACGCCTCACCGCTGGGCCGGGCGTTGATCGATGCGGAGTTGTACCTGCCGAAGTCCTGGCTGGCCGACCGCCAGCGGTGTGCGCAGGCCGGCATCCCTGAGGAGGTGGAGTTCGCCACCAAGCCGATGCTCGCCCGGCAGATGCTGGCCCGGGCCTTGGACGCTGGCCTGCCCGTGTCTTGGGCGACGGCCGATGAGGCCTATGGCATGGACTACAAGTTCCGCTCTTTCCTGGAGCGGCGCGGTGTCAGCTATGTGGTCGCCGTCCCGAAGAGTCAGATCGTCGCGGGTGCCACCGTACGCGCCGATACCCTCGTCGCGGACGCCCCGCCGGAGGCGTGGAAGCGCCGCTCGTGCGGCGATGGCGCAAAAGGGCCCCGGCTGTATGACTGGGCGCTGGCCACCGTGCACTACGAGACCGAGCCCGGCTACCAGCGCTGGCTGCTAGCCCGGCGCTCCCTGATCCCCGGCGCCAAAGGTGAACTGGAGATCGCCTACTACCTGTGCTACGGCCCGGTGGGAACGACGATGGACGACCTGGTCCGCGTGGCCGGAGCGCGCTGGGCGATCGAGGAATGCTTCCAGACCGCCAAGAACGAGACCGGCCTGGACCATTACCAGGTCCGCCGGTTCGATGCCTGGCACCGCCACATCACCCTCGCGATGCTCGCCCACGCCTACCTCGCCGTCACCGCCGCACACTCCCCAAAAGCCCAGGCGGCCTGGTCCGCCTCACACCAGCAGAAATCCGCCGTCTCCTGGCACACGTGATCGTCCCTGCCGCACGCGCTCTTGAGTCTGTATTGGCCTGGTCAACCCACCGACGCGACCATCAGACCCGCGCCCGCCACAGCCACTACTGGCGACGCTGGCTCAGACATCACGAAATCAGGCTGTAGTACTAGGTGCGGTGACCACGAACGTTCGCCGGGTTGGTCAGGCGGCTTCGTTGGCGGGTCGTCCCCAGCGGCGTTGTTTCTCGCTGCGGATGCGGGCGCGTTCGCGTCGCTGGGCGGCGAGCACGTCGGGGTGGCGGGCGTTGGCGTTGCGCCAGCGCAGGTAGGCCTGCAGCTTGCGGGCCAGCACGGTGTGGTTGGGATGGTTGGAGTTGCCCATCACGAAGCTGCGTAGCGGCCCGAACTGCGCCTCGATGGGGTTGGCCCAGGAGGCGTAGGTCGGGGTGAGGCACAACTCGACCTTGTTAGCCGCGGCCCAGGCGCGGATCGCGGGGGTCTTGTTGGCCGACAGGTTGTCCAGGATCACGTAGATCGGGGCGCCGTCGGGGCGGGCGGCACGGATGGACTTCAGCGCAGCCAGAGTGTGGTCACCGCCCTTGCGCGTGCGGGTGACGCCCCACAGCAGGTCATCGCCCAGGCTGTAGCAGCCGTGGAAGTAGCGGATGCCGTGCGTGCGCCGGTAGGTAGCCGGCAGTCGATCGGGCCGGCCCCGCTGCGCCCAACCGGTGCCGTGGCAGGGCCGGATCGACAACGGTCCGAACTGGTCGAAGGCGAAACACCGGGTCGGGAAGCGGGTGGTGACCTCCTCGATCCGGTTCAGCTTGGCTTCGCGGTCGGGGTCGGCGGACTCCTTCCACGTGCGGGTCCGCTGGAAGGAGATCTTGTGGTGGTGCAGGATCTGCCGCAGCCGCTCCCGCCCGATCCGGACGCGGTGGGCGGGGTTGCCCTCCAGGTAGCCGGCCAGCTTGCGCAGGCTCCAGTGGGTGAACGGGCGGCCCAGTTTCTCCGGGCGCGTGCGGGCCGTCGCGATGATGAACGCCTCATCGTCGCTGGTGATCAGGCGGGGACGGCCACCCGCCCATTTAGGGTCCAGCGCATCAAGCCCCCGGTCGTTGAAGGCGTGAATGACATCCCGCACGGTGTCCTCATCGGCGGCCACCAGTTGGGCGATGGCCGGCACCGGCGTACCGCTGGCCGAGGCCATAATGATCAGAGCCCGGCGGACCCGGATCGAGCCGTGCTTGCCCCGCCGGACCAGACGTTGCAGCGTCTGACCCTCGTGGTCGGTCAATCGCCGCGCTCGTACGGGCTCGGCCATCCGCTCCTCCTACCGTCGGTACCGATCACTGGTACCGACAGTGGAGGCAAACCCGATCAAAGGCCCGGAAGCGGCCCGGTGTGTCGCCACCCGGCGAACCTAAGTGGACATCCCACTAGGGCAGGACTCTAACCCTCAAGGGCGCAGGTGCCCCCGAGCAGGCGGTCGGCCGCAGTCAGTTCGTTCTCCGGAGATTCACCGGCAAGGGCCCGGACCTGAAGCCCTTCGCCAGTCAGAGCCTCCGCAGCGAGCTTGGCCGCCTCCGACTTCTTCTCCAGGGAGAACCCAAACGGGTAGAGATACACGCGGGCCTGGTCCTGCTGCACGAAGAGGCAGACTCCTCCCGGGAAGGGTGTGTCCCGGGGGATGCCCTCATCGTTCTCCCGTACGAAGAACCCGGCCTTCGTGAGAGCGGCCTCAGCCCGGTCCCTAATCTGCTCTGCGTCCACGCTGACGCTCCCATCGCTGGTGTTGCTGATGCAGGTGGGACGTCCCGGGGCCCACGGCGGGTTCCCCGGGTCGTGTCCCTAGGATCGCCCCGTGACAGCGCACCACCCGGGGGACTGATGGCCGGCAACGACACCCCTGACGACCTGCTCGCGCTGCAGCGCGCCTATGAACAGGCGACGGCAAGGTGCAGGAACTATCGGGGGGGATGAGCACCGCGAGGTGCTGAAGGACGCGAGAGCAGAGAGGCTCCGCCTCGTCGAGGAACTCCACCGCCACCCGTTCTGGTGGACAACCACCACGCCCCTGGCACGGCGCTCAAGCGAGCCTCGAGGACCTGACACTTTCCTCACCGGCGGGCGCCTACCGGAGATACGGAGGTGAAGGCACAGTGTGGCTGTGCCCAAGGACCCCCACAAGCGCCTGCTCCTAGGCGCGGCCACCGTTAGCGCTGCGCTACTCGCCCTGGCCGCAGTCGTTGCAGATGCTCTCGACAGTTGGATACCACTAGGAGTGGCTGGCGCCCTGATCGGCCTCATATGGCTAGTCGGCGTGATGATGCTCGGCACCGACACCATCGTGGACTCGGAGGAGCTTCGTGAGGTTAGGGTGCTGGCGGAAAGGCTCCCCACGGACGTCGACCTTCCGAGCGGCGACGTCTTCCTCAGAATTGCAGCCCGCCATCCAATGGACCTTGCCATCGTCAGGGTGTCGCGTGAGGGCCTTCTGGATGCCCACCTTGACCTACAGGGCAACTCCGTCAGCACCTTGTCGTACGACCGGTTCAGCATCGGCGGCGACAACCTAATTGCACGCCATCATGCAGTGCAGAAGGTAAGGAGAGGGGACTCGGGTCTTCTGGAGACCTTACCGGAGCCGGACCCCACCTTCAGGGACTTGTTCCGCTACTTCCGGTTCGTCAGGAGTACGCGGGCGCTGCAAGTGACCGAGACGGAAATCGTAGAGTTGCGGGACCAACTTCGTCGAGCCTTGGGGTCATGACCGCCCTGGCAAGGTGACCACTTCGACCAGGTCGGCGAGGTCTACCAACTGGGCCACCTCTCAAACGCTGGCGCAGTACGCGATGTGGTACTCGATGTGCCGCACCCTCAGCAGTTGGCGCCCGTTCAGGCAGGACGGCCCTCGACCGTCCAGCCGTGCACGCCAACCCACCGCATAGGGCCAATCGTAGAGACCATCAAGTCGACGGCAGCTAAAACGCTGACCTGCTTACGGCGAGGCGATGCGCCTCGATTGTGGCTACGCTGCACTGGCATGACCGTTCTCCGTTCCATTCGCCTAGAGGCTCTCCTCGGCGGAGCGTTGATCACGACGGGGGCGAATTGTCGGTTGGTGCGTGCACAATGCGAGACGGGGTCTGGAGGTGCACCATCGCCGAGCAAGTTCGTCAAAGATCGAGTACTCTCATGCTGTCGGGAAGGTCCAAGTTCGCCAACGAGTTGGCGACGCTCGACCCCCGGCTCAGAAGCGCTCTAGGTGTATTCGATGGCGCGATTCTTGTCGTGGATCTTTGTATCGCCATCGCCCGCCTGCTGATTGACGACACAGACGAACGGCCATGGCCTGACCGCCTCTCTGACTTAGAGGATCTGATTGAAGCATGGCAGCCACAGCTAGTTGACGCTCTCGAAGGCATGGAACAGCTGGTCAGAGACCCTGACGCCGTCCTCCGGAGAGTCAAGTCCCCCGGATTCCGGGACTTCGCGCACCGACTTCTGGGAGAAGCAACATTTCACCGACTCAGCAGCGCGATCAAGACCGACGGTGCCGTGCTCGCGGTTGGCGCACGCAGGGGCATTCGAAAATTGATGCCCCTCGCCCTTGCTCTCGACAACTGCATGACCTTCGTGACCGCCGAGCAGTTCTCCCAGATCAAGGGCTTCACCCAGTTCAATGAGTCGTTGCTTCGCATGGTCCTGCTGCTGGATCAGGCGATGGACAAGGTGTTCGATCTAGATCTTCCAGTAGAGTCCGTCACTGAACGCATTGAAGAATTGGAGCCGCTGGTCGAAGACACGGCTGCAGACATCACCCGCGTCGCTGACCAGCTTCACGGAGTGATCACAGGCCAGTCGAACGAGGTTCTCCTAGATCTCAGTGGCCGACTGAGTCGGAAGGTCCGCGGAGCGCGTGACGCCCTCGACCACTCCGCTGACGGTGTGTCGCAGGCTGCAAACTCTCTCGTCGAATTCATCGATCGCCTGTTGCGAGAAGCCTACGACGATAGGACCGTGATCAACTGGGTGAACAGCACCCACCCGGAGGAGGGCGACTTGCTGTACGCGGACAAGGACTCGGGCCGCGTTCGCCCAACTAAGCGAGCCCAGACCCTCTGTTTTGTGTACGGAGGGCGGGCACCGGGCGACGATCTGTTCGTCTTCAACGAGATGGCGGCTGCGGGTCTTGTAGCTACGCGAGGGCGGTTGCAGAAGCTCAAGCACTCCGATGACGGGTCACAGAAGGAGACTCAGGATGTCCGTCGAGGCATAGCGGCCGTGGAGGGATTTATCGTGTACGCGGTCCGCGTCGGGTGGATGGCTATGCCCGACGAAGAACTTACCGCGATGCGTGTCCGGCTCGGGAACATCCGCTCTCAGAGTGAAAGGTAGAGCCTCCACAGCCCTGCTGCAGCGTGGGTGACTCCCATCGCGCCACATTCCAGGGAGATGGGCGCCTGCGGCGAAGTACGCGAACCCGAGTGGCCAGGTGGAACTTGCGGACTACGGGACGGATTCGCAAATCTGAAGGTCGCCGGCTGTAGCCCTCGGCCGGTTGACGGTGCAGTCTCCCCAGTTCACCACAACTACCCGTCACACTCCGAACAGGGGTGATGGCCCGGTTAGGGAACTTCGACGGCTGCGACGATATGGGGCTTTCCATTGCTTGCGGAGACGACGGACAGCCGCCCATAGGCGTAGGCCCGTAGGAGAATCCGGACCGCATCGTCAAGCCCTATGCCGTCCTCAGCGGCTCGGGCTCGAGCGGCTTCCCAGACCAGTTCCGACACCTGGATGTCGCCCAAGCTCTGAACATGACTCCCAGCGTCCGACATTCACACTCCTCCGTACTGACCGTCGTGCCGCACACGGTAGCCGGCGCACCGTCCCCGACTGATACTTAAGAGAGGGCCGTCAGCTGATCCACAAGCCGGACTCCTCCCGCGGGAGCCACACCCGTCAGCATTCCCTAGGCCTCGCTCATAACACAAGTTGCATAAATATGCAAGTTTCGGGCCGTCGAGATGTCATCCCGACGTACCCTGAGTCGTTAAGTGATCAACACCGCGTTAAGGGCGCGCCATCACGCTGCGACGAGGTTGATACCTCGTCCAGTTCGGCGCGTCTGCTGGCAGATTCGGGTACGGAGGAATATTGAAGATCACTCCTTCGTCGCGCATCTTGAAGATGCTGGGCGAGATCGAGTTCGATGAGTGGCAGTGCATCGCCGAGCTTGTGGACAACGCTTTTGATGACTTCACGGAGATCAAGAAGTCCGGGGTGCCATGGGCTGGCGGCTTCAAGGTGAGCGTGAGCTTGCCGTCAAATGGCGCGAAGTCCCACGAGGCGAAGGTGGTAATCCAGGACACCGGTCGCGGGATGAGCTATGAGGAACTGGAGCTGGCCGTTCGGGCTGGCTGGTCGAATAACGACCGGTTCGACAAGCTGGGCCTGTTCGGGATGGGGTTCAACGTCAGCACCGCGCGCTTGGGCAGGCGAACCAGGGTGCTCACGACACGCGCCGGCGACCCTCACTGGATCGGGGTCGAGATCGACCTTGATCGCATCAAGGATGATTTCGAGGCCGAAGACATCGTCGAGCCTAAGGCCGACCCGAACGAGCACGGAACCAAGATTGAGATCTCGCGGCTCCACGCCGAGAGGGCGGACTGGCTGCGCAGGAACGCGGCCAATCTGCGCACCACACTCGGTCGCACGTACTCCTACATCCTGGAGAACAACGGCTACGAGCTGTGGGTGGGCGGACAGAGGGTCAAGCCGCGGCGGCACTGCCGCTGGGGCGACGACCGATATGTGATCTTCGGGAGCGGGGCGTCTTCGGAGAAGATCCCGGCATACATCGAGATCGATGAGCGGTTCGAGCCCGCAGAGGCCTGCGCCGACTGCGGAAACTGGCAGGTCCCGAACAAGGGCAAGTGCGAGCAGTGCGATAGTCAGCGGCTGACGCTGCGCGAGCGCCGTATCCACGGATGGCTGGGGATACAGCGGCACCTCCACAAGCGCGAGTACGGCATCGACTTCCTGAGGAACGGTCGCAAGATCCTTCAGTGGGACAAGCGACTATTCGAATGGTCCAACCCCAACGATCCGCAGGGTCTTGTCGACATCGAGTACCCAGTCGATATGGCGCACCAGGGCGGTCGAATCATCGGGGAGATCCATCTCGACCATGTTCCGGTCACCTACCAGAAGAACGCGTTCGAGTACGGGGACCGCAGCTGGAGGGCTGCCGTGGACTACCTCAGGGGTCCGGGTCCTCTGCTGCCCGAGAAGGCCAAGCGCCTGGGATATCTGGAGAACGCAAGTCCACTCGCCAAGCTGTTCAAGGGTTACCGGCGTAATGACGCGGGACTTCGTTACCTGGTTCCTGGCGACGGTACCCGGCCGATCCATGACACCACTCGGCGCTGGGCGGACTTGTTCCACCGGGGGGACGCCGAGTACCAGAGCGATCAGCTCTGGTGGGACGCCGTGGTCGCTCACGACGCGCAGGGAAAGAAGGCCAAGCTCGACGTCGCTCAGAACAACTCCCCCATCCAACCGGACGAGGCGGCCGTGCTCGACGCACTCGGCGTCACCCCGAAGGGCGCGCAGCCTTCCGCGTCCAACCCTGGGGACGACGACGTAAGTGGTTCTCCCGACGGGGTAACCCCCACGATCAAGAAGGAGACCACGCAGGATCGTTTGGCGCGGTATCGGGCGGATTCCCGGGCTATGCCCGAGCTGTCGCGGGACTTCGGATCTCCAAGAGTGGGCTTCCTGCACGTCGAGACCAGGTTTCTGGAAGCCGGCCAGCTCACCGACGACCAAGGGCTCCCCACACCGGTGCTCGTGGTCCAGGGCGCGGGCGGTAAGGCGACCGCCTTCATCAACGGGAGTCATGAGGTCTTCTCCAAGCTCGGAGTCGAGCCAGTCGACCTGTTGCTCGTTGAGCTAGCCACGATCCTGAAGGTGAAGGCGGAGACGGGGCTGACACACGCCCAGTTGGTCGCCGATCTTCGTGCGGGATGCCTTCCTGATCACGCACTGAAGGCCGACGTCGTCGCTGGCCAGGCGAGAGAGCTGCTGGCCGACTTGCGGGTCCGGATGGCCAGCAGAGTCGACGTCGATCCGGCGCGCGCTTACCAATACCTATCCCCGGACGAACTCACCGCGACCGAGAACGAAATGATCGCCAACGGCCAGGTCGGTCTGACCGGGAAGCTGGGCGAGACCAGCGAGTTCCTCCTGTACGCCCCGCCCTTGTTCACGGTGAAACTTCTGGAGTCGTGGCCGGAAGCGTTCATGGACGGCAACGTGTTCGTCGGGCCGTACGCCTCAGTGTCGTCGATGTCGGCGCGCCGGCTCAGCCTCGCCAAGGTGGTCGGGTACCTGACCGACATCGCCACCCTGGTCAGCTTTAACGCCGCCGATCCTGGTCCTCAGCAGTTGCTACGGACCCGCTTGAGCATCAAGCTGCTCTCCGACGAGATCGCCAGCGAGACATGAGCGGCGGTTTTCTGTCAGCGCGGGCACTCCTCGATGGCGGACCCAGCGGGCTCCCCCACGCGGTGGAAAGGGCACTGTGGCACCTGGGATTCGTGGACGTCCGCGTGGTGGACGGCGCGAACGACCAAGGCGCTGATCTCCTGGCTGTGAGGGACCGGGAGCAGTGGGTCTTCCAATGCAAGTGGTCGAGCAGGAAAGCGATCGATCGCAGCGGAGTCGACGACATCGAGCGTGCCCGGACTCGCTATAAGGCTGATCGCGCGGTTCTGGTGACGAATCTCGGACTGAACCGCTCCGCGGAGGAGCGACGGCGCGCCCTCGAATCGGTCGGTATCAAGATCACGGTGTGGGACGGTCCCACTCTGGCCGCGATCTGGGAGAGGATGCCCGACCGGGCCCCAACGGAATACGCCCTTCGGGACTACCAGCTCAAGGCGGCGGACGCCGTGTGGGCGGACCTGTCGAATACCGGCCGCGCGCTGCTCGTGCTCGCCACCGGCCTCGGTAAGACAGTGGTGGGTGGGGAAGTGATCCGCCGGCTCCTGGAAGCCAAGCCCGGCGCCCGCGTGCTGGTAGCCGCGCACATGAAGGAATTGGTGGAGCAGCTCGAACGAGCACTATGGCGCCACCTCGACAAGAAGGTTCCCACGCGCCTACTGACGGGAGACACGAAGCCGGCGTCGTTGGACGGCGTCCTGGTAGGCACCGTGGAGTCGGTGCTCGGCGCGGTCCGCGCCGGATGGTCTCCGGGTCTCGTGATGATCGACGAGACGCATCATGTGGGCGAGAACGGGCGTTTCGCCGAGTTGCTCGACCTGTGCGGCGAAGCTGGCCAGTTCGGGGTGACGGCGACGCCTTGGAGAGGGGACAAGTTCGACATCACCGCGAGGTTCGGTCGGCCGAGCTTCACGATGGGGATCGCGGAAGGAATGGCCGCCGGTTACCTTTCCGCGGTCGACTACCGGCTGTTCGTGGACAACCTCGACTGGGAGACCGTCCGTGACAGCAGCAAGCATGGTTATTCGATCAAGGAGCTGAACAAGACGCTGTTCCTCCCCCAGCGGGACGAGGAGATCATCGAGCGGCTACGGGAGGCTTGGCGGGAGACCCCCGACCCTCGGGCGATCCTGTTCTGCCAGACGATCGAGCACGCGGAGCGGATGGCCACCATGCTGGCCACCGCCGACGGGGCCTGGCGGCGGGCTTCATACCTCCACAGCGGCCTTGCCCGCCAGCGCCGTCAGATCCTCCTGAACGAGTTCCGGCTCGGACGGGTTCCGATCATCACCTGCGTCGACGTGTTCAACGAGGGCGTCGACGTTCCGGACGTCAACCTGATCGCATTCCTCCGGGTGACGCACAGCCGACGGATCTTCGTCCAGCAACTCGGCCGTGGGCTGCGGCTCAGCCCAGGCAAGAGAGCCCTCAAGGTTCTGGACTTCGTGACCGATATCCGCCGTGTCGCGGCGACTTTGGACCTGCGGCGCACGCTGGAGGCCATCGAACACGAAGACCTTCGGATGCGTCTCCCCCATGGATCCCGGATCGAGTTCAGCGACGAGACCGCGGGCACATTGCTTGACCACTGGATCCAGGACGCGGCCAGCCTCGAGACCGCCGCCGACGAAGTACGCCTCCAATTCCCCGAATGATAGGACCCCCCAACATGTCCATGAGCAAAGACCTCGAAGACAAGATCGCCAAGAAGCTGTTCGCCGACGCCGAGGCGCTCGGCTGGTCATACCTGACCGGGGACCAGCGCAGCGCGGCCTACAGCCAGTGGATGGACGACCCGGAGGTGGGCGGTCGCCTCCGCGAGTTCCTGAGCAACGAGAAGGCCCGCGTCTGGATCAAGGACGGGCCCATGAAGGAGTATGCTCGCGCCCGATACGGAGTCGGCAAGTACGCTCAGTACGTCGAGAACCCCGCCGCGGGTGCGAGAGATCTTGTGGAACGGGCCTTGGGGCCCAACTGGGAGGTCGTTCCGGGAAGCCGGAAGATCAAGCCCCTGCGCGTGCTCATCCGGCGCGGGGAGGATGAGCGCCACTTCGCATGGGCGCCGTCTGGGCAGCTCAAGCACCTCGCCTGGGTCGCGATAAAGGCTGAGGCATCCGGGGATGCCAGGCCATGGGTGCTGTGTGTGGTGGGTTCTTTCGAAAAGCCCATTCCGGCCGACGAGCGGGCGGCAGACCGCCGTATCGGCGCGCGCTGCCAGCTGGAGATCGTTCACGTGGACGATCTCTGATGGAGAAGACAGGCGACGGAGCGCTGGAAGGCGACTGGCTGGTTGACGTTTGGCGAACGCTCGACCAGCGCTCACGGGACATGCTCACGATGCGAGCGAAGAACCGTACGCTCGACTCCATCGGTCGCGCGTACGGTGTCAGCCGCGAGAGGGCCCGGCAGGTCATCAGGAACGCCCAGTGTCAGCTGTCCGAGAAGGCGCGGTGCGCGGCACCTGAGTGGGCCACGGGAATCTTCGAACTCCTGGAGACACGGGCCGCTGTCTCCGACGACTACCTGTCAGAAACCCTTCGCGACGACAGCGGGCTCGTACGCGCGTCATTGCTGATGGCGGAAGGCCTATGCCATCCCAAGGCATGGTCGGAGGAACTCACCGATCACTGGTCGCTCAGCCCGGAGGCATTGGACGGTCTCCTGCGTGAGCTGGCGGAAGAAGCCCCGTGCAGAAAGGACGAGCTGCGTGACCACGCGGCGAACATCGGACTCCCCGAGTCCCTCGACATCGACTCGATCATGTCCGCCGGCAAGAGCCCGCTGGTATTGGACGAGTCAGGTTCCTGGGTCCGAAGGACCGCCAAGAAGAGGGACGCCGCTTACCTATGGCTTGCTGACCAGGGCGAACCGAGACGAGCGGAGGCGATCGCCGAAGCCATCGCGCTGAACTCGCACGCGACGGCCGAAGCGCTTCGGCGGGATAACCGGTTCCGTCAGGTCCGCCCCGAAGGCACGTGGGCGCTCACGGACTGGCCTCTCGATGGCGTCAGCGAGCACACCAACGCCCTAGACGTGATGATCCAGGTCTTGGCCGACCTGGGCCCCTTACCGCGCCGCGAGCTGACGAACGAAGTACGCCGCCGCTACCCCGTCAGCTACTCCCGAGTCCAGCAATGCCTGATCAGCTCCCGAATCGGCCTCACCCCCGACGGACGGATCGGCCTCGTCGAACACGGCGCGCTCAGCACGGAGGAGAAGGAACCGCGGCGCCCCGACAACGCCGTCCACGACGAGGAACTGGGCCTGCTGGCATTCCGCCTCACCGTGGACAAAGACGTGGTGAGGGGAAGCGGGATAATCATCAGCCCATGGATCACCTGGCAACTGGGACTACGCCAGGCACCGATGGAGAAGAGCTTCACGCTCCAAGGCAGCGACCGACAGATCGTCTTCAGAAGGGTCACATCCGCCGCGCAGATGTCCAGCCTACGGCTCGAGGTGAGTGAACAGGGCATGGTCCTGGGCTGCGAATTGGCGGTAGTCCTGCGACTTCAACATGGCACCATGACCATCCGCCACGTCTGCGCCCCAGGAGCCTGTCCCACCGCCTAACCTCGGAGACCGCGCGAGCCGGTGCCGGGCCATCGACGTCCACCGCCACCCCAGGTTCGACACCGTTTTCGATTCCTACTTGACGAGAGGTGGCTTGGATCATCAACTCCGCGGTACACTTCGGCAATGTCTGAGCTGCTGGATTCCGCCAATCAGGACAGAACGAGCGTCGAACTGTTCGCGGGCGGCGGAGGGCTGGCGATGGCGGTCGCACGCGCCGGCTTCAGACCCCTGCTCTTGAACGAGGTCGCCAAGTGGGCGTGCGAGACCCTCGTCGCCAACGGCGCCAAGCCATACGACATCGAAGGAGAGCGGCCTCCCATCCCCACCCCCGGGGAAAGGCCGCCGCTTCTACGCGGTGACGTGGCGAAAGCCGAATTCGACCATCTCGTCGGCCTGGTCGACGTACTCGCGGGAGGTCCGCCCTGCCAGCCGTTCAGCCTGGGCGGAACCGGCCGCGGGGACGAGGATCACCGCAACGGTTTCCCTCATATGTTCAGGGCCGTACGGGAAATGAGGCCCAAGGTCGTCATCTGCGAGAACGTGAGAGGACTCCTACGCCAATCGTTCGCGCCCTACTTCGAGTACATCAAGAGAGAGCTCACGCTGCCGTTCGAACAGCGCCGGGAAGGCGGTTCGTGGCATGAACACGACACGCGACTGCGCGAGCTGATCGACAAGGACGGCGGCCTGCCGGACGAGCGGTACGACGTTCAGCACTTCGCGGTCAACGCGGCCGACTACGGAGTCCCTCAAATCAGGAATCGAGTCATCCTCGTCGCGTTCCGCCGAGACTTGGGCGTGGACATGAAGAGATTCGAAGAATTGGTGAAGCCACAGTTCTCCGAAGCCAGTTTGTACGCGTCCATGGCCGACGGAACATACTGGGACAGACATCCAGAAGTCCCTCGAAAGGTCCAGGAGAGGGTCATGGAGAGACTTCCGCAACAGACACTCCCTTCGGCAGTGGACCAGAAACCGGCTTGGCGAACGCTCAGGGACGCCGTCAACGGCATCGACGGGCAGAGAACGCTCCCACCCATCCCGATCGAGTACCTCGACCGCAAGGAGCGATTCCTCGGCGGCTTCACCGATCACGTCGGCTGGCCGGACGCTCGGATCTACAAAGGCCACACCCCTAACGAACTGGACCGCCCCGCGAAGACAGTGAAGGCAGGCGTTCACGGCGTGCCCGGTGGGGAATCGGTGGTAGCGCTCGACGACGGATCCCATCGTTACATGTCCGTGCGCGAAACCGCCCGGGTGATGACCTTCCCCGACACCTGGACCCTCGCCGGATCCCGCGGAGAGAAGATGCGGCAACTCGGCAACGCCGTCCCGGTGCTACTCGGACATGCCTTCGCTGAGGCTGTCGCGAAGATCCTCGGCGAGGCAGAGAAGCCGACATGAGCCCGGCCAAAGGACAGGAGCTAGGTCGTTGGAAGAAGGAATGCCCTCCCGACAGCGCCTGGCGCTGTAAGCCTGACCTGCCCCGATCCGCACGCACGAAGGAGCAGGACCGTGCGGCAGGCGGCCCGAACCGGCGCATGGTCGATCTCGGTGACGGCAGAACCGCCAGGGCATCGGTCGAACTGAAGCTCCGACGGCGTACACGACGCATTCGTGCGTACCTGCGATGGTCGAACGCCGGCAAGACCCAGGTGGAGTACCTGGGTGAGGTGGAAGAAGCGACTAGAGCGCGCAATCTCGCCGTAGCTTGGGAGATCGCCACGTCCAAAGGATTCGTGCGGACGCCAGATGATTCGATGCCAGCCGAATCGTGGGCGAGCTCACCCGCCATTCGCGCCTCAATGCGCGGAAACCGCGGAAAGGATACCAAGCCGGAACTCGCCCTCCGCAAGGCCATCCACAATCTCGGCTTCCGCTACCGCGTCGATGTCGCGCCTATCACTGGGTTCAGGCGACGCGCGGACATAGTGTTTAGAGGTGCCAAGGTGGCGGTCTTCTCCGACGGCTGCTTCTGGCACGGATGCCCCGAGCACCATAGGGCATCCCAACGGAACAGCGATTTCTGGACCAGAAAGATCGCCGAGAATCAGGCCCGCGACAGAGACACCGATCGTGTACTCACTGAAGCCGGTTGGTTAGTCATCCGCGTTTGGGAACACGAATCGCCTACCCAGGCGGCTGAGCGGGTGGCTGCAGCAGTGGCCACGCGAAGAGAAAGCACAGCCTCCCGGGCTCAATAGGTGCATTAGGATACCTATGCAGGCGGTTAGCGACTGCGCTCACGAATCAGCACCACTCCCGCCCCACCCACTAGGTGATCTGATTTTCTCTAGATTTTTATCGTTGACACGTCCGCACATAATGCCAGTAGGGACCAGCATGCGGACAAGCAAAGAAGTCGGACAAGAATCAGCCAATGCCATTTTCCGAGTATTTGGGTGACCAGCGTGGCGTTCGCATGAGTGCGATCGTCTCCTGCTCGATTCGGATCGCCCCAATTCGCATACGCGCTGGACGTATCTCGAAGTGGCGATTCCTTTCCGGCCAAGAGGGGCTCGCGATTCCGCCGATCAGCTGGCCAAGCGTAGCCGGCTTCGGCAGCTGCATGATATAGCGCAGAGATGTGACATGGATATCGTGCACGGGGAGCGTGCCAGCATAGAGCTGCTGGGGCGTTCCCACCACCCAAGCCCACTCGACCTCCTCGAATCGAGGCCAGCCTGAAGGAAGGGTGTAAATCGCATCGCCAGTGGCGAGAAAGGACCTGAGACGGTCGAGCTGTCTTGCGCCTTTATCTGTGACATCCGTGATTTTCATCGACTCTCCCAGCGATTGCGCGTCGATAGGCCATTTTACCTCTAAGCAGATGCCAACGCCCGCGGAAGGATCAACAGCGACCACGTCCAAGTCCCCCGCGATTCCTCCGGTTGCCCGCTTGATTATGACCCCTTCGGCCACAAGTACTCCCGGGATCCCACACAGGAACTCACCCCATGCGCTAGCCCGTCTACCAAGGTCTTTACCCAGCTTCCCAGAGCGGGATGGATCGCTTGCGACAGCTCGCAGCAGCAGACGCTCTGTGCCGATTGGATTCACGAGGGCGGGGCAAATGATGAGCCGGTCTCCGCACGGAATGAGGGGAGCGGCCAGGGGACTGGCTCCCGGAGTGAAGGTCGCCAGCTCAACGACCTCTTGGGCCAGCTCCAGATCCGCCCCCTCTCCGACGGCATCGGCCAACCTCGCCGCAATTGCATTCTTATGCATCGACATCAGAGTGGCCCTCGTATCCCGGGTGATGGCTGCGATCCTGTCTAGTAGGTAACAGAGCCCAACCAGAGCTGCCCAGTATTGGACAGCGTTACCCACCGTCAGCCGCCCCCGGAGCGTGAAGGAGTCTTGGAGACTTCCTTCTGGAAGCGCCGCCCGGTAAGCCTCAATAGCTTTCCTCCCCCACAGGGCCGACGACCTACGCACATTCGTCGGGATCCCTGTGGCGCCCTTTCCCTGTGCAAGACGGTGGAGCCAAACGTTGACTTCGGAACCGCCGATATCCGGGTATCTATGTGGGCTGGTCAACGCTTCCAGCATGAGATCGGCCGCCTCAACGGCAGGATCCTGAGTGATGGCAAGCTTGAAAAGACCCGATGACTTGGTGACCGAGAATGCGCCGACGCTAATTGCGGTTTCGAGCCGCTCTGTAGCGTCGAGCTCTCTCGCGAAAGCCACGACCTCTTCGGCGTCCTTCTGTGAGCAGTCCCCGTGGCCGTACGGGAAGCGAGCGTTCCAGTTGACCAGCCGGGCGAAGATTCTCGTCCATAAGGCGGCATCCTCGGTGACATGCGGATCGCCCGCTCGTAGCGCCTCTTCGTGCCGGATCCGTGCCGCCTGCTGAAGCAGGGTGAGGATACGGTCTGGCCCTGCTCGCCAGGCCTTCAACCTAGACACCATCTGACGGCGGCTCTTGAGGTAACCCGCAAGTTCGTCTCGAGCGTTTCTCATGGAAGCTATTCCCCCATCAAAGCAGGTAAGAGACAACTGCTTTCACAGCCGAATCACCCAGGCGATCGCGTTCGATGGGGTTCAGGGCTCTCGAGCCTCAAGAGCTCCTGCACTACAGGGACAAGGGCGCCTGGGCTGGCACCCTCTGGATACGTCCCATGGGTGTGGGCGCTGGCGACGGCGACTACACGATGCTGGTCTTCGTAGGCTTGTCCGACCGCGACCCCTCACGGTTCCGCACCGCCCTAAGCAATGCGTCACTTGAGTAGCGGATCGTCAGTCCATCTAGAGCACCACGAGTTTTGAGAACTCGCAGGTCGTCAGCGAGCAACTCGCTACTGATCCAGCTGCTCCTGCCACCTCCGAAAAATCTCACCGTCTCGGTGAACAACTCCTGCTCTTCGATGCCCGGCGCTTCCATGGCCAGCTGGACCAGCACGATCTGTCGTTCCTCCGGGGCGATGTGGCTGATCTTGCGAGTGACGCCGGCGGATGGCGTCCGAGCCAGAGTCACATTCATGCCAGGCAAGTAGAGGAAATCATCACGCTGGCGTACCCGCTTCCGTCGGACCAGGAGTCTCAGCGCTTGCTGAAGGGCCTCATCGACACTCGCTGTGATCCTTGCCGACCACCAGTCGCGAAGGCGTTGGCGTACCAGGTCCCAATGGATCGGAGCTTCCGCCTGGGCGATCGTATAGATCATGTCACCGACTTGAGAGGTGTCGTCCCAGTAGAGATCGACTGAGGGAAGGCGGGCCATCTTGTATGGCACTGCCCAGTCCCTCCCGGGCGTGTAGTTCCTCGCGTCCACCGTCCGAATCACGGGCCCGGCGAACGGACTTCGCTCGCGCACCTTGACCGGTTGCTCGATGTTGGTCATGGCGTCGGTGATCGCCGACCGCAGACGTTCTTTCGTGCCCTCGGGATCACGGAGCCAGTCGATGCTCCACACCCGGTGGAGGCGCCAACTAAGGCGCTTCAGCACTTCCCCGCGAAGGCGATCACGGTCGCGCGTCGCCCTGGCGGAGCCGTACATGCCGCCATCACATTCCACGCCGATGACGAAATTCTCGCGACGCTCAGGGTGCCGAACCGCTATATCGATCTTGTAGCCCGCGACTCCCAGCCGACGCTCGACGTCGTAGCCCCATTCCTCCAGTGTGGAGGCGACAACCTCTTCGAATGGCCCGAACAACCCAGGGTCGCTCACGTCACCTTGATGACGTCCGATCGAGCCCGTGTCTCCTTCCGCATAGGCGAGATAACGCTTCAGGTGCCGCCTGCTGACGTTCTCGCCTTCATCGATGTCGGAGCTCCGGAGGGAGGCCACGACCTCCACCCGGCTGCGGGCGCGCGTGACCGCGACATTTAGTCGGCGCCAGCCGTCCTGGCGATTCAAGGGGCCGAAATTCATCGCCAGCTTGCCCTCATGGTCGGGGCCGTATCCGATGGAGATGATGATCACATCTCGTTCGTCACCCTGGACGGTCTCCAGGTTCTTCACGAAGAATCCGTCGAGCCGATCGTCGGCGAAGTACTTGTTCAGCCGTGGCCGAGCTAGGCGAGCCTCCTCGACGGCCTCCCAGATCGCCTCCGCCTGCCGCTCCGACATGGCGACGACGCCGAGCGAAAGACCGGGGCGAGTCTCGTAATGGTGAATAACACGCTCGGCCACAGCCGCCGCCTCGATGCGATTCGTCGCGCTCTTGCCCCGGTCATAGACACCGTCGACCTTGACGAAGCTCACACCTACGTTCTGACCGCCTTCCACCGGCCCTGGGAAGGTGACCATGGTGTTCTCGTAGAACTCCCGATTGCTGAAGGCGATGAGGCTCTCATGCCTGCTGCGGTAATGCCACTGAAGAGGCAGGCTGGGGATCACACCACTCGCCTTGCACAGGTCGAGCAGCGATTCGAAGGCGTCGGGGGTGTCCTCGTCGTAATCCTCCGACTCATCGCCGGAAGACCCAGTGAAGAACGACGTCGGGGGCAGCTGATTCTGGTCGCCCGCGACGATTAGGGACTTTCCGCGGTACACGCAGTTGACCGCGTCCTGGGGAAGCACCTGGGACGCCTCGTCGAAGATGACCACGTCGAAGGTGTAGTCGGTCGGCAGGAACTGGCTGACGGTGAGCGGGCTCATCATGAGGCACGGCTTCAGTGCCCGAATCGCGTGACCGGCTTCGGCGAGCAGCGTCCGAACAGGCTTGTGGCGCGTCTTCTTCTGAGCCTCCCGCGCGATCGTGGCGGCTTCTCCCACGTTCGGCTTGGGGCGACGAGTGTTGCAAGCGTCAATCACCAAGGCGTGCGAGGTCGAGATCAGAAGGTGATCAAGTTTGCGGAAGTCCTTGATCCGCGCATCCTGGTCTACACCTCGGACATCCTCAAGGCGTTCATCGTTCTCGAGTACGCCATCGACCCAGGACGAGAGCACGGCGCGCTCGATCATGTCGGATAGCCGATCCGAGCTGACACGACTGCTGATCATTTGATCGACGATGCCGCTCAGGCCATGCGCGCCCAGCCTGGCGCGTGCGCCGGTGAACGCACGCCATTCCCTAGGACCGTCCGCATCCGATCGCATACGCAGCAACGTTTCGCGGGCGGCGTCGGCACCGCCTACGAAGGTCTTGGCGAGCCTGTTGGCTTTCGCGTCGTCGAAGAGTCCAAGGACTTCCGACTTCGCCTCGTTCCACGACTGGTATGCGGCCGCGAGCAGGGGATCGTCCGTGGAGAGGCTGAAGGCTTCGGCGGCGACGGACGTCATGCTCCCGGTGACTTCTCGCACCTGCCTGGCCCAATTGAGGGACCGCCCCACAAGGTCGAGGTCCGTCTCGACCTGAGCGTAGAGACCACCTAGCAACGCTGTGTGCCGCTCGGCTTCGCCGAGGAATGCCGATTGGGCGGACACGGCCGCTCGTACCGCCGTCAGCTTGGCGCGGGCTTCATCGACGTCACCCGATCCGTCCGTGCCGTGCACGGCCTCGTTCAACTCGATCACCGCGTTGAGTGCCGAGATATGCTCGCCGTACCATTCGATCGCGTTCTCGAAGTCGAGACGTTCCAGGCCGAGCCGGGGCCCTTTGAGAGGCGCGGGTACGAGGCTCCGTTTCCACTCCTCCAGGTCTGCGGCGATCTTCGTTGCCAGTGGCTGGACCGTCTCGTTGGTGTTGCCGCCAAGAGCGACCTGTACGGCGAGCGCGTCGCTGTCGAAGACATCGCGCGCTCGCTCATCGATGCGGTCGGCCTGGTCGAGTCCTCGCGAGATCGCGTCGAAATCCGTGGCTTCGCCGGCCCAGAACGAGCCGAGGGAACCCGCGTGCCGCTGTTCCACGGTTCGGAACTCGGCGGCGGCACGCTTCCAGGCCAGAGCCTGGCCGAGGCCGTCGAGGAGATCCATGCTCCACGCGCCAGTCCGAGTGAACTGGGCTATGTACGCCTTGGCTCGGGCGTGCGCTCCATCAAACCTTTCGGAGATCTCCTCAAGGTCGGTCGCGGAGAGGATCTCCGAGGTGAACATGTCCGAAGCCGCCGCGCGTGCCGCCGCCAGTCGAGCAGTCGCGGCCCGGCTGGCGCTGGCCGCAGCCCGGGCCTTCGCCCGCTTGGAGTCGTCCAACCAAGCCGGCTCGGGCTTCCTCGCCGCATCGGCGTAGGACATGACAGAGCAGAAGGCGACCACCTCGCCGAGAGTCTCGGGAACGGGGAGTCCGCAAACAGCTGTCACTTGCGGCAGCGTCTTGAGATGCGCGGAGATCAAGGCACCGGTTCGGATGGCAGCGGGGTCTGGAGTGGATCCCAGCGTGACCTGCCGGGCGAGTGCGCCCAGATCCGCGGGGTTGGGAATTAGCTCACGAATCTTCCGTGCGGTTTCGACCGCCCGGATGATGGCGTGGAAGTCCGTCCGCTCTTCCTGCCAGAACTCTCCCAGCCAGTCCTTGTTCGCGTCCGCTGCTTCATCGAAGGCGCTCTGTGCTCGCCGCCACTCCAGCGCGAGCGGTAACAGTTCCACGAGGCCGCTGTTCCACGAACCTGCGGCCGTGAGTTCCGCTACATATCGCCTATCCGCACGGTGGGTGGAGGACAAGACGCTGAAGACGCCCTTCTGCGTCGCAAGTCGTTCCGCTACCTTCGGGAGGCCATCCGTTGCTAGTACAGCGTCTGTGAAGCCGCTGCTGGTGGCCTGCTCACGTGCGCCACGCAGTCGGTGAACGACGCTTTCCAGCGCACGAACCTGGTCATGCGTCGGCAGGGGACTCGTGGCGTCGAGCCAAGAGGCGCGCGACTTATCGGGGACGTTCGCGAAAGCGATGAGATCACAGAGCGCGACGACTTCCGTGAGCGTGGCCGGTGTCCGTACACCGAACATGGCCGCGAGCCTCGGAAGTTCGCGAAGCCCAGACTGCAGGACTCGCGCCGACTCGATCACCCCCCGATGGGGTGTCCCGCCGCGAGCCACCTGGGCGGCGAAACGCTCAGGGTCCACGATACGTGGCGCGAGCGACGAGATCCGTTCGGCCACAGCCATCAACTGGTCGATGAGGTCGAAGTCCGTACTCTCGCCGGACCAGTAGTCACCAAGTGAAGGAAAGCTCTCCTCAGCGACGTGCCAGAACGCCTGGTGGGCCCTCTGCCAGTCGATCGCTTGCGGCAAACGAGTGACCATGGCGTCGGTGTAGGTAGACATCGTGCTCAGCCGTGCCAGATAGCGTGTGTCCGACCGGAAGGGACCCTCCAACCACCGCACGGCGTCGTCGAGGTTGTCGGCGCTAAGGACACGGTCGGTGAAGTTGAGCTCCGCGCGATCGCGAGCGCCACGAAGCTCTATGAGCGCCGCGCTCAACGATGTCGCCGCGTTTCGCGCCCGCTCACGCTCCTCGGAGTTGAGCCAGGCGGCTTCGGGCTTGTCAGCGGAGCAAGCGAGCAGCGTGAGTTCACAAAGAGAGATCGCCTGCTGCGCGTTGGTCGGTACGGCGACGCCGTACAGAGTCGCGATCCCGCGGAGGGAATCACGGTGCGCCGCGATCATCGCCATGGTGTCAGAGAATCTCTTCACCAGATCCTTGGCGGACGTGCTGTCCAAGCCGGACAGAAGCACACCTGTTGGTTGGAGCCGGTCCAGCGATGCCTGGTGGAGAGGGATCTCGTCGACCAAGTCGACAGGGATATCGCGCCACGAGTCGCCGGCGATCTGTCGTGCGGCGGTTTCGAGGGAGCGCACCTCTTCGAGAGCGCCGGCGAAACGGTCGATCTCCGTGATCGTGCCGGAGAGATCGGTTGCGGTCAGCCAGCCGGAAGGAACGTCGGGGCGATTGCGCGTGAGCCGCAGTGTCGCAAGGAGACGCTCGACAGAAGCGAGGTCATTCAATCCCAGTGAGTTGGCGAGTTTCCCGTGCTTGGCCAGGCACCGCTCGAGGCTCGCCAATCGTTCAAGCGCGGCGTCGACGGCCGGCAACGGATTGGCTCGGCCTCGCAGGTCCCGCCAGACGAAGTCCGGCCCTTCTATGACCGGCCGCCAGGCCCTGGACAAAGCGTCGGCCGCGTCGAGGATGTCGACCAGGGCGTGGCCGGTGAGTTCGCCTGGGACGAATCCCCCGCCCACGACCGGGAGACTTGGAACGGCCTGCAGCTCGGCGAGCCTGCCGATGACATCGTGGAGCGTTCTATCCAGCGGGCGACGTGTCTCGTTGATCGCCTCAGCGTACTCGGATAGACGTCGTCGCAGGCTACGCACCCGGTGACGGTCCTCTTCGCTCATCGTCCGCGACGCCTTGACTCGCTCGTCGAGAGTGCGGCCGAGTTCTTGGGCGACCTGCTTTCGTCCCGTTTTCTCGCTATGAAGCGCGAGCAGGAAAGAACCGAGCCCAACTTGGTCGAGCCGGTTACGGACCACATCGAGAGCCGCGGCTTTCTCGCTGACGAATAGGACGCTGCGTCCTTGGTGGAGCAGAGCAGCGATCATGTTGGCGATCGTCTGGCTCTTGCCCGTCCCCGGCGGCCCGTCCATGACGAAGGTCCGACCATCCACCGCGGTCGCGACGCACTGGCGCTGTGACGCGTCCGCGTCCAAGACCAAAGGTGTGTCCTCTGGCGGCTGGACGACATCGATGTCTTCCATGGGCGCGAGGGCGGCGGGTTCTGCGCCGGCCGTCTGCGCACGTGGTCCCAGGGCGATGGCACGCACGACGGGGTGCTGAAGGATGCGGGCCTCGTTGTCGAGGAGGTCCCGGTACATCGCCTCTTTGTGAGCGTGGAAAACCGCGAGCACCACACGCTCGTTGACCTTCCAGCCACGTGGAGAGACCGCACGCCGTACAGCCGACAACGTCCAGGAAAGGTTGTCTGTGTCCAACTCCGCCGGGTCGGGCCACGAGAGTCGCACCTCCGCCGCCTTCACGGCGAGGGCAGGGTTCATGATCGGCTCACTGTCCTCGACCGCGACAAGGTCATACGAGCCGTCTTCGGTTCGGTCGAGGCGTGCCGGGATCAAGACGATCGGCGCGGCGTTGAACTCCCCCACAGGATCGTCACGCCACTCCACGAAGCCCACGCCGAGGTACAGAACCCACAGACCGGTCTCGTTGAAGTGCTGAGTCGATGCCGCCGAGAGGCGCTTCAGCGAACGGTCGAGCTGAGCTTGAGTGCTCTTCTGGGTGACCAGGAGCGAGCCACGAGAAGACGGCCGCTCGCCATCCTCGTCGATCCTGTCGAACGACAGGCCGCGTTCGAGCCCTCGGATCACCGATTCCGGAGAGGGCGCGATGATCTCAAGCGTGGCGGTCTGCAGGTGCTTGAAGTTGAGGAGCCTGTTGCGCCCGCTGAGGTCGAGCAACGAGTCCCGCCAGGACCTCACGACCCCGAGCAGGGCTTCTTCCGCGTCCTTTGGGGGGGAAATGGGCTCCGGCTCAGAGACTGCCTTTGGTTCGGGAGCGGCGACAGGCCCCGGCGGGGGCGGAACGACCACCGAGGTGTCCTCATCCTGGGCGGGTTCTTGGGCCCCACCCGCGTCCCAGAGCTCTGGGCGGCGACCACCACGAGTCCGATCCAGCCACTCCTTGAATTGCGTAACCGTGAAGACAGGCAGGCCAGCGATCTTGCTCTTGACCAGCCGAGGGTCGTCAGGACTGACCCACTGATCGATAACGACGTGGGTGACGCTGGCCGTGAGGCGTTCAGCGACTTCGAGCCCGTAGCGCTCGGCTTGCTGACGCAGCTCGCGGATTTCGCTCCCCGAGCCGAGCATGAGAACGCGCACCTATGCCGCTACCTTCCAAGATCATCGGTCTGCGTGGCCTGTCATGAGCCGGAGCAGCTGATCATCGCTACCAGAATGATGGCAGTGCCGCGCCGGGCCCATGTGACTCGTGGCAAAGCAGTCACGAGCAGGAGAATGGCCCTACATGTACGGATGGGTCAACTGCGATCACACTGGACGGCTTACGGCAAGTTGCCCTGGGCAAAGGCCGAGTCATACGAGAATGGTGTGGCTATGGCAGGCTCAAGCGACGAAGTGACCACGTGGCGCTTTAACACACCCCCCGGCTGGCCGGCGCCTCCAGCTGGATGGACGCCGCCTTCGGGTTGGAAGCCGGATCCCTCGTGGCCGAAGCCGCCCGAGGGGTGGTCTTTCTGGGTTCCAGAAGGCGCGGAACCACCCGCGCCGCCGCCAGTTCCGCGAGAGAGTGAGATCGAGTCGCCTCCTTTCACACCCCCGTCGGCACCAATGCCCCCACCCGTCCCCCATATCGAGACTCGGGGTGGGTGGCGAGAGGCCATCCCTGTCGTTGGATCTGTCGATCTGCCCCCGGATCCTCGCGCCTTGGAGAGTCTGGGGCGAAACCACTCCCTTGAGACAGCCCTCGCCGATCTCGTGGACAACTCCATCGACGCTGGGGCTACCTATGTACTCATCCGTCTGGTTCGCCAGGATGGCTATCTCAGGACGCTCTACGTCGTCGACAACGGCAAGGGCATGACACCCGAGACAGTTGACGCCGCCATGACGGTTGGCGGCCACCGGGAGTATGGCGACAGTGACCTGGGCAGGTTCGGCCTCGGGTTGAAAGCGGCTTCTTTCAGCCAAGCCGATGACTTCACCGTGCTGTCCCGAGCGGCCGGCCGACCCGCCGTGGGCCGCCGATGGCGCTTGCGGTCGGGACGCAGCGGATTTCAATGCGACATCGTCTCGGAGGATTTCGCCACCGGCGAACTTCGCCGTGATTGGAACGTGCCCATGGGAGACAGCGGCACAGTGATCCGGTGGGATCACCTGACGTGCTTCCCCGCCACCAATGACTCCGAGCGTGTCGAGACCTTCGTCGCTCGTATGACCACAGATCTCTTCAACCATCTCGGCCTGGTCTTTCACCGGTTCTTGTCCGATGGGCGAATCCAGATCGCGCTCGACGTGACGGACGTGGAGCATCCCCTCCCTGGCGCGAGATTCACTGTTACACCGAAGAACCCGTTCGCGTACAGCCGACCGGGCCTCTCCGGTTATCCCAAGGAGCTGCGTGCGAGCCTGGCTGGCCGCGAGCTTCGTTTGGTCTGCCATGTCTGGCCTCCGCGATCCACTTCTCCGGAGTTCCGGCTTCCGGGAGGTGCCGCGTCCCGCCAAGGGTTGTACTTCTACCGCCGTGATCGTCTACTGCAGGCGGGCGGCGGATGGGGCGGCCTCCAGGGGGTGGAAGATCGCCTACAGCTTGCCCGGGTAGAGGTGGATATCGACGATGACATCGCGGGGCTCTTCCGGATGAACCCCGAGAAGTCGAAGGTGGTCGTTGGACCTGAGTTCGGCGCCCTCGTGGACTACGCCGAAGCGGAGGATAGAACGACGTTCGCCGCGTACCTCAAAGCGGCGGAGGAGCGCTTCAAGGAGTCTCGACAGCGCAAACGCCAGCGCAAGAAGATGCTCCCCTTGGGAGACGGCTTCTCGGACGCGATACGCGACGCTGTGGCCGCTGAGATCCCCACCCTTCCCGGCCGCCCTCCGATACACCTCCGTTGGCGGGCCATGGACGGGGACGAGTTCTTCGACATCGACCGGCATCAGCAGACCCTTTGGCTCAACGAGCGTTACAGGAGGGCGCAGGGTGACACGCCGTTACTCAAGGCGCTGCTCTATCTCCTGATGGAGGACGCCTTCCAGGGGGAACACCTTGGTCCTCGCGACCGGGACAATATCGACCTCTGGCAGGCCATCCTCACAGCGGCCGTGACAGATGAGACACTACCGGGAGGTACGGCGTGAGCGCGGAACTGAAGGACGCCTACGTGGATGCCCTCTCCGCGATGATCCGGCGGGGACCGCGCGATTTGCACGCTATGGCGAACGGGGTCGACCCAGGTGTGGCCGCCACCGACGTGGCGCTCCGCGAGCTCCTGAAGGCCGCCGATCGCGACGACGCGCTTTTCGATGAGTTCCAGGTACGGCTGGCGACTTGGGACAAGCACGAGACCGCCGACTGGACTGAGGGAACCAAACCCAGCACGAACGAGCGCCGTGACGTCATCATCCGGCGACTGACGGTCGACGACGCCACGGCCGGCCTTCTCCTGGATCTGTTTCCCGTCGCCGGCGGCGCCAGCCCCATCGTCATCGCGCCAGAGTGGGACGAGTGGTACACCGACGAGATTCGGAGGCGCCGGAACTTCTATTGGATCCACTACGCCCATCACCTCCGGGAGAAGGGTTGGGACGCGGACGCGGTCAGTTCACTGGACGTCGCCACAGATCGGGTCGTCGAGCGCCTGTCGGATCCCACCCGCCCGGAGATCTACTCTTCTCGTGGCCTGGTGGTCGGATACGTCCAGAGCGGCAAGACCGCCAACTTCACTGGCGTCATCGCCAAAGCCATCGATGTCGGATACCGACTGGTGATCGTCCTCACTGGCACGACGAACATGCTGCGGGAGCAGACTCAGCGACGCCTCGACATGGAACTGGTGGGCGTCGAGAACATCCTCCGCGGCATCGATCCGAACAATATCGAGGCGATGGACAAGATCGACTACCGCGACGACGATGACTGGCGAGACGGGAAGTTCGTCAGGCATGGTCTGTTGCCTTCCGACGCCGGACGGCCCGACATCCACCGGCTCACCACTCGTGCGAAGGACTACAAGAGCCTTCACCAGGGAATCGCGGCGCTGGATGTCGATCGTCGTGAGCGGCACCGCCCCTTCTACGACCCGGCGAACCTCTTCAACAGCGACGCGCGCCTCGTGGTTCTGAAGAAGAACTCAACGGTCATGAAGAAGCTCGTGGCCGATCTCAAAATGATCACAACGCAACTCGAAGAGATACCGACTCTGATCATTGACGATGAATCGGATCAGGCCTCAGTGAACACGAGCAACCCGAAGAAGTGGAAGGAGGAACAGAAGGAGCGAACGGCGATCAACCGACTGATCTCCGAACTCCTATCGATGCTCCCCAGAGCTCAGTACGTGGGGTACACGGCCACACCCTTCGCGAACGTATTCGTGGACCCCACCGACGCGCAAGATATCTTCCCAAAGGACTTCCTGATCTCCCTGCGGCGACCGCCCGGCTACATGGGCGCCCGGGACTTTCACGACTTCGACGATGGCGAAGTCGAAGGAACCCACTCTTCCGAAGAGGCCCATGTTCGTTACCTGGACCCCGATGAGTCCCAGGAGCACGAACTGCGCGACGCGTTGGACATGTTCGTGCTCACCGGCGCACTGAAGCTCTACCGGCAGGAACGCGGCTATGGCCGCTTCAGGCATCACACGATGCTTGTCCACGAGGCTATGCAGCGGGCGCAACACAGCGAGTCCGCGAGACAACTCCGACAGCTATGGGATTCCGCAGGGTACTTCTCTCCTCGGGGGCTGGAGCGCCTCCGATCGCTCTACGAAAATGATGTCCGCCGAGTTTCGACCACGCTGGGCCAGGCCGAAGCGACACCCGAGTTCGATCAGGTAGCTCGATATGTGGGCACCGCCGTACGCCTTATCGCACCCCACGGGGATCCCGTGATCATCGTCAACAGCGACAAGGACACCGAACGGGAAGAACTGGACTTCGACCACAACGCGGTCTGGCGAGTCCTGGTGGGCGGAAACAAGCTCGCCCGAGGTTTCACAGTCGAGGGCCTCACGGTCTCCTATTACCGCCGGGGCACGAAGCAGGCTGACACCCTGATGCAGATGGGACGCTGGTTCGGCTTCCGGAAGGGCTACCAGGACCTCGTCCGGCTGTTCATCACGGAAGAACTGCATGAGGCCTTCGAGGGGATCGTCCTCGACGAGGAACTCTTCCGTGACGAGCTCCGCCGCTACGCGGACCTTGTCGATGGACGCCCGCAGATCACCCCGGCTCAGATACCACCGCTTGTCCACCAACACCTGCCGTGGATCAAGCCGACGTCCGCGAGCAAGATGTACAACGCGGAGCTCGTACTTCGACGCTCCCCCGGGGCCCCAATCGAGCCCCGCGCCTACCCCAGCAAGTCCGAGCGCATCGCCGCCAACGCCGAGGTTTGGCGACCCTTGGTCGCCGCGATCGATCGGCGTGTCCGGTTCGGCGGGGACGGCACTCCCTCGTTCGAGGCCGACGTCGCCGTGGTCACCCACGAGGAGCTTCTGGACGCACTCAGGCGCCTCGAGTGGGCGGCAAGCGATGTCTTCATTCCCGACCTCTCCTGGCTCGTTGAGCTTCGCGAGACCGGGAAGGTCAAGGACTGGGTTCTGATCTTCCCGCGGCACGTGCGGGCAGGCGAGGCGAAGGCCCGAATCTTCGGCAGCGAGCCGATGAGCCTGTTCCGACGAAAGAGGATCCGTACGGACTACTTCAGCGCGATCAGCGAGTCCAGGCACCGCACGGTGGCGGCCGCGATCTCGAAGTGCGAGTCGCCGGCGGGTGACGAGACCGCTCGTGGCTTGAGGGGTCCACAACGAGGTGCCGCCATCATCTACCCCGTCGTGGAGAAGGATTACGTCGCGGGAGACCCGAGTAATGGGATCGACCCAAGAAACCTGACCTTCGCGTTCCGTCTCCTCGCGCCCGAGTCCGCTACATCGGACGACCGCAAGCTGATCGCCTTTCGGACAAAGGTCAACTCGAAGCCCGAGCAAGCCATTGTCGATGCCCATGACGAAGCACCTTGGGTCGGTGGAGACTCAATGAGAGGATCGAGTCGGGGCACGTCCGTCCCCCTATCCCCCTGAGCAGGCACGCAATCCACATGGTCGCTGCGATCCGCCCCTACTATCCGACGGAGCTGGCGATGATGAAGGCGGTCGCGTCCCAACTGAGCATTGGCTCGGCTGAGACCGCGACGCCTTCGGGGTCAGGCAGCCGGCTGTTGCAGGTGTCCCGGTCGGGCTTCTACCGGCCGATCAACGCCGAGCCTGGGGCCGCCCAGGTCACGGCCGACGCCCGGGCTGGCCGTGCGGGCCAGGCACATCCACGCTGAGTGGGGGGCACCTACGGCAGTCCAGCCCTGTTTGCGGCCGAATACCAGGCTAGCTTCGCCCACCTCCCGATGGCCAACGCGCCCGTCCGTTGGTCGGTCTCTGGGTAACCGACAGCTTCACCGCCCATAGGTGTGCTCCCCAGGGAGATTGGTGACGCGGATGATAGGTGGCTGGCCTTTCAACGAAGCAGCCCCTGCACGGCACTGGACCGACTGCTGGCCCCGACATGCGTCTCTTGCGCAGCCTTGGGAAGGAGGGCCATCGGTGCACGTATTGTGCATTATGGCCCCTCCATTCATTGGGATTGACCTGGGAGTCTTGCCGGGATACATTGAAGCCAATTTTGTGATCTCACGGGAGGGCCTCCATGCGGCTCGAAATGCTCTATAAAGACCAGGGCTCGGGCGGCAACGGCTGCCCAGCTATCTATTTGGCCGAGAATGGGCAAATCGTGGTTCAGGGGCCAGCGGTCGACCGGGACACCTTCTCCAACCTCGTCAACGTTCTGCCGGGCGAGATCGCCCTACAGATTGCGCCTGAGGTGCTTTTGGGCGCCGTCGACAGGCTTCATGCCAAGAACGAGGCGCGCTGAGTGGGGCGAATGTTTCGCTCTCTCGACGACGCGGAGTTCAACCGCTTCTTCACCGAGTTCCGCTTCACTGCTTACCGTCTGGAGTCGCTGCAGCGTTACGACGTCTCCTACGAGAAGGCGGAGTTCGATCTCTTCCTAAGCGGCCAGCAGCGCGGTGAGTTCCCCGGGATCGCCCAGTGGATCGATGGAACGGTCAGGCCCGCGCGAGATTCCGGGAAGCTCCTGCACCGGGTCCACGTGGTGGAGGAACCCCTGTCCGATTACGTGCGGTTCGAGTGCGCCTGGGCATATGCGCACACCGTGCCAGCGGGTGAGGACGTGCGACTCATCCCAGTCCCGTCCGGGGAATGGCCCGAGGGACTCCCTCGCTATGACTACTGGCTCTTCGACTCGTCCAGCCTCATCACCATGCACTATAAAGAGGATGGTTCATTTGAGGCAGCGGAGATTGTGGACGACCCGCAGAGCATCGTTCAGGCCAATTTCTGGAGAGATATGGCAGTGAGCCAGTCTATCCCATTCACTGCCTTTGAAGAGAAATACGACGGCATATTTTAGTCTGCGGCGAGCTGACGGAAATGCAGGGCTCCAGCAACGAATTCACAGGTGACGCCGATTCCGTCGTGCAGATAGGCACTATGCACGGCTCGATCAACCTGACCCCTCTGACACGGGCACTGCCATTGCCGCGACAGCTTCCCCCTCCGGTGGGTGGCTTCGTCAACAGGGCCGAGAGCCTGGCCACGCTCGACCGCCTTCTCGCGGCCGAAAGCGGCACGGGCGTCCTTTCCGCCATCGCCGGCCCACCCGGGGTCGGCAAAACCGCGTTCGTCGTGCACTGGGCCCATAGGGTGCGTGACCGTTTCCCAGACGGAGATCTCTATATCGATCTCGGCGGCTACGGACCAGGTGCTCGGTTGAGTGCTGGCCAGGCTCTCGACAGCTTTTTAAGGGCGCTCAACGTCCCCAAGGAGAGCATCCCCGCAACCCTGGCGGAACGCGCCTCGCTGTTCCGCTCATTAGTCAGCGGCAGGCGAATGCTCGTA
This sequence comes from Microbispora bryophytorum, assembly GCF_006874465.1. GTDB lineage: Bacteria > Actinomycetota > Actinomycetes > Streptosporangiales > Streptosporangiaceae > Microbispora > Microbispora bryophytorum. Next base: position 469,205 of record NZ_VIRL01000001.1, read on the forward strand.
GTCCTCGACAACGCCGCAGACACCGCCACGGTCCGCCCGCTCCTTCCGGCATCACGCGGGTGCTTTGCCTTGATCACAAGCAGAAGTAGCCTGTCAGGGTTGGTAACGAGGGAAGGGGCGGCTCGTGTGACCCTGGACGTGCTCAGTGCTTCTGACGCCATCGAGCTGCTCGGACAAGTAATCGGCACTGCCCGCGTCACCGCAGAACCCCAGGCCGCAGCTCGTGTCGCCGAACTGTGCGGCCACCTCCCGCTAGCGCTGCGCGTCGTGGCGGAACGCGCGATAGGCAGGCCGCAACTTGCGCTCGCGGACCTGGTCGCCGAGCTCGAAGTGGAACAGCACAGGCTCGACTCCCTCGCCTCCAGCGAAGACGAACTCAGCGATGTGCGTGCCGCGTTCTCCTGGTCGTACCGTGCACTTTCGCCCGAATTGCAGCGAGCGTTCAGGTTGCTCGGCCTCCACCCCGGGCAGGAGTTCAGCACGGAGGCGGCCTTGGCGCTGCTCAATTCCACCGATCAGCGCGCCACCCAGCGGCTCCTGGACGCACTGTCCACGACGCATCTCCTGCAAACGGTGTCGGCAGGTCGATACCGCTTGCATGATCTGCTCAGGGCGTATGCGAAGGAACGTCTGAGGGCGGAGACCAGCGCGAGGGACCAGGCGCTGGCGGTTCGCCGGGGGCTGAGCTGGTACCTCCTGACCGCCGACACCGGTCGCAGAGCCATCCTCCCCTCCTCACACGAAGTTCCGCTCGTGCCGCGGGAACAGCTCGTCATTCCGGTATTCGACAACGCGGAGGCAGCCATGGGCTGGTTTGAGGTAGAGCGCCTGAACATCCTGGCCGCGTTGGACCAGGCCACGGACACCGGCCAGTACGACATCGCGTGGAAGCTACCCGTCGTGGCCGACGGCTTCTTCGAGCTTCACTCCTATTGGATGGAGTGGGAGAAGATCCACCGCACCGGCGCCGAGGCCGCCCGTGTTCTCGGCGACCGGCTGGGGGAAGCCTCGAACCTCTTCGCGCTTGGCGACGCGGACTGGCGCGGGGGTAGACGGGAAAGCGCGATAGCCAACTACGAGAGCGCTATCTCTTACGCCAGGCAGACCGACGACACGTGGCTCACCGGTTTTTCCCTCAGAGGGCTCGGGCTGATCCACGAGGAGATGAGCAACCGCGAGAAGGCGCACAACTGCTTCCAAGCCGCCCTTGAGGTCTTCCGCGCCGGAGGACTACGGCGAGGGGAAGGCATGACGCTGCTCAGCCTGGGCGAACACGCAGCCCTCCTCGGCCACTTCGACCAGGCGGCGCAGCTGGGAGCCGACGCCGTTCGGATCTTCGTCAAAATCAATGACGAATGGAGCCAAGCCTGGGGGACACTTCCGCTCGCCAGAGCGCTAAAGGAACTCGGCCGAGGTCCGAGATCACCGACGAATGGGACGGCAGGACATTCACCCTCACCAGCCTGGCCGTCCTTCCGGACCAGCGAGGCCGCGGCATCGGCAAGCAGCTCATCAACCATCTGCTCGGCACCCGAACAGAGGAACGCGCCGTCCTGTCGGTGCAGCCAACCGCCCTGGAAACGCAGAGCATCTACCGGCACCTCGGATGGCGCCAGGTCGGCAGAAACGGTCCCCTTCCTGGCGTCACTCCGCCTCGCTGGGACGTTTACGTCTTGGAATGCCTACCCCGCCTGAATCCCGATTCCTGATCAGGGAGAGCTCCCGCATGGATCCTGTCACCCTTGCCATCGCCGGTGCCGTCGCCACTGGTATTGCCACCCGTACTGGAGAGTCCGCCGGGACGGCCCTGACCACCCTGATCGGCCGCATCCGTGACCGTTTCCGCGACAGGCCCGCCGTCCTCGAATCCGAGGAGAGCGCGGCCGCCGCCCTGGAGACGGAGTTCACCAGAGATCCCAGGTTTCGTCAGGACTGTCATGGCCTGTGGAACCAGGCGCAGACCGGCGCCGTGGCCAACTCCTTCACGGGCCAAGCCAACAACGTGATCCAGGCCCGCGACATCCACGGAGACATCACCCTCTAAGTAGTGCTTCGTTAGGTTGATTCAATCTTGGGTCCGCGGTGGTCGATGCTGCTGCGCGTGCGCCTTCGTGGGGACCTCGGTGGGTTCGTGGCGGAAGTGTTCACCTCACTGGCGCGTCAAGGACCAGCAGTGAATCGCGGGCCGCATGCCCCCGCGCTGATCGGGTTCTGTAGCGGGAGCGCCCACAATAATTGGATCAGAACCCTTTTACATGGCCACGGACACGTGACCAGAAGTTGATGCGCGACAGCATGCACCCTCGCCTTCTCGTTCCCCCGCGTCAGCTCAGCTTGCCGGTGAGTCCGGCCTTCTTGACCAAGCGGCCCCAACGAGGGCTGCGGGCGAAGGTCCGAGCGATGGCGACACCGCTGGGCAGGTCTCCGTCCGCCTGACGGTTCTGCTGTGCCCAACGCCAGGCCTCTCGCTGTAGCAGTCGGCCGTTCCTGGTGGGCTCAGCCGCGACGGCTTTTTCCTCGTGATCGTTCTGTGGTTCCACTGGGTCAGCTTCCGCGTCGGCGGCGGGATCAGCGCTGAGGGCAGGCAGTTCTTGGGACTCGGCCAGTCCTCCCGCGAAGCGGCGAATCTGGGACATCAGGATCTCGTAGCTGCCGATCAAGGCCAGGGACGGCCAAGCGGCGATGATACGGCCGATCAAGCTGGGCTCCGCAACGGCGACATTCGCGCCGAGGCTGGCCAGGCTGCCGACCACGAGCAGGCTCCACGCCAGCATGCCGCCCCGAAGGCCGTAACGGTTGGCAAGGAGGATGGACATCGAGGCGACGACGATCAGACCATCGACGGCGAGCGGGATGAGCACTGCCGCGAGGTGGTCCTCACCGTGGCGCAGGCAGAGTTCGTGCATGTGCCTGAACGAGACGACCGCCGCGATCAGCGCCAGTAGCACGACACCAGCGATCGTCGTGCGTTGGATGCGGCGTACAGCGTGAGCGTCTGGTTCCGCCATCGCTCAGCCCTCCCGACCATGGAGAACGAGCGTGGTGGATGCCGCGAAGGGGATGTACGTATCGCAGGTGTCTTCCACCGTCATAACGTCCCAAGGGCATCCGGGACGGGACATCCTAACCCCAGCATTCACTCGCAGTGACAACAAACCGACGAGGTTACGGCGCGACGATCGTCGCGCGTCGGATGGGTGGGCGAAGATGCATCCTCTCCTCCGGGTCTCGCCCGTGTTCTCCCTCTGATTAGGGCTCTCCTTTCCGCGAATCGGGATTGGGCCGAAGGCGCCGTACTGAAGCAGACCTGCTCACCTCGCGGACCGATTCCGAATCTTCGAGAACGCCTCCAGCGCGGTCTCGTCGGCGTCATCGAGGGTGTGCAGGTACTTCTCGGTGGTGGCGATGGAGGCGTGGCCAAGTCGCTCCTTGACCACCTGCAGGTCGGCGCCGCCAGCGAGCAACCATGAGGCATGTGCGTGCCGCATGTCGTGGATGCGCACGTGGATCCCCAAGTCGGCTTCCTTCAGCGCGGGCTTCCAGACCTGCCGTCGGAACCAGTCAGCCGGGATGTGGCCGTCGGTGTCGCGCTGCCGAGGCTGGCGTGGGGCGTCCTTCCCTTCCTCACCTCGGCGTTTCGCCCGGTACTGCGCGAAAGCAGCGCGGCAGTACTCGCAGCGGCACTTGCCCGCGTTGTAGGCGGACAACGTCCCGTGCTTGTACGTCTTGGCGTTCTCGTTCGGCTTGGTCCAGCCGAGCGTGTCCACATCGGGAAGCGCCTTGGTCCGCGAACGAGCCCGCGGAACATGCTTCCAGGTGAAGAACAGGTCGTCGCGCTCCAGGCCTTCGCTCCTGATGTGCTCCTCGAGCTTGTCGACCATCTGCCGGCTCAGCTTGAACCGACGGAACTCCTTGTCCTTGGGGTACTCCTTGACGATGAAGCGTCCGCCGTCCGGGTGGAACTTCGGGTTGACCTCGACCACGGCGCGGCTCACGGTCAGGATCCGGGTTCTCGTGTTGAGGTCCTTCACTCGAAGTTCGGACAGCTCTCCCCACCGAAGCCCAGTCTCGATCGCGGTCTCGACGAGCAACTGCGTGTCGCTGTCGGGCAGGGCTTGATAGAGGACGTCGAACTGCTCGGGCGTGATCACAGTCCGGGGCTTCACGGCAACGGTCGGCGTTCTCACACCCCGGCCAGGGTGGATGTACGTCACCTGGTCGTTGAGCGCGGTCGTGAAGATGACGCTGAGCAGGACTTTGGCGTACTTGATGGTCGGTGCCTTGACGCCGTCATCCTTCAACTTGGCGATCCACGCCCTGACGTGCTCGGGAAGGATGTCGACCATTCGCATGGGACCGAAGGTCGGCAGGATGTGCCTGTTCAGCGTGTACGTGTAGCTCTGCATGGTCGACGGCTCCACCTGGTGGTTGGGAAGCCAGGTGTTCTTCACGTACTCGGCGAAGGTCTGCTTGCCCCGGCTGGGATGGCCGATCTTCCCCTGATCCATACGGGCTTCTGCCTGCTGCCAGGCCTTGTCCGCCGCCCGCTTCGATGAGTAGGTGCCCGCTGAGACAACGTTCCCGCGTATGTCCTTGTAGCAGGCCGTGTAGCGAACCCGACCGCGCGAGTCGAGCCGCTTGAACGAGTAGCCCAATTCACCCCCTTGATCGTCCGTTAGTGCCGCGTTAGTGGACCCTGCACCAGGAGCTGACATTCGGCAGGACCACGTAACACTCACACTAGGGCTTCTACCTGGGGTTTCACACAGATGGTGATGCCTTAAACACGTTCTGTTGAAGCGGCGCTCGCGGTTCGGGACGAAGAGGCCGTGGGTTCAAATCCCGCCACCCCGACCAGGTAGTTGCAGGTCAAGGGCCTGATCGCTGGAGACAGCGGTCAGGCCTTTGATCGTTCGCCGTCAGTCTGAGCGCCGCCAGGGGGCACTGACGGGATCTCCTGGGCACCTTGATGAACAAGCTCCGGCCATCGACGGCAGTTCAATTCACCCGGCATGACTCCGCGCGTTGCACGACACGAGGGGTTGCCCCGCTCCGCGAGCAGGTGCGAGCTGACGTCATGCACCGTTGGGACCCCGGTCAATCTCCGCCAACTCTCCCTCCTCAAGCGGATCTCAAGCGACGAGGACCTCAGCCGGCCGTGCGCCCTGTCTCAGTACAGTGGCGGGGTGTCGGGTGAGCAGGTGGGCGCGCGGGTGGACATCTGGATCTGGTCGGTACGGCTGACCAGGACTCGTTCGATCGCGTCCGACGCCTGCCGGGGCGGTCACGTCCGGGTCAACGGGGTGCGGGTCAAGCCCGCGCACGTCGTCCGGGTCGGTGACGAGGTCCGCCTGCGGCACGAGGGGCGCGAACGCATCGTGGTCGTCGCCCGCGTCATCACCAAGCGCGTCGGCGCCCCCGTGGCCGCCGAGTGCTACGTCGACAAGAGCCCTCCGCCTCCTCCGCGCGAGGAAACCTTGACGGTGGCCGTTCGGGCTCGCGGCGCGGGACGTCCCACCAAACGCGAGCGCCGCAGCATCGACAAGCTGCTCGGGCGCCCGGTAGTGGAGGAGCGGGACCGCCGGACACGCCCGGAGTGAACGGGCATGCCGCATCGAACTGGGTGCGGAGTCTGCCGTCGCCCACGTCGGCGGCCGCTGTTCTCCGCTTGGTCTTCCGGTGGTCTTCCGGCCGCCAGGAACACCGCCGCCGAGCTGGTGCTGACGGCGTCGCTGGAGCGTTCGAGGTCCGGGCAGGCCGAGTTTCGACGCTGGTGGAGGTCCGTCCAGTCAAAGACCGTACAGTCCCGAGATCGGATTGAGGCGGCCGCCATCGAGCGGCGTTGTCACTGGTTGGTCTGTGCTGGAGTCAGGCGCGCCTGGCGCAGCACCTGCCGTACCGACGCTTCCAGCGGGCTGTCCTCGCCGATGACCGTCTCGCACCCGTCCGGCAGCAGATCGCGCTCCTGATACCACTCCCGCATCTGGTCCGGGGTGAACTCCAATCGCTGAGGGCGGCTGTCGTGCCGCCGGAGCGTCTCCGGGAAGGACACGTCCAGGTAGAAGAAGACGCTGGTCCCGGTGTGGTCACGGCGCAGGGACTGCAACATGGCCCCGTACCGGCCGGCGGTGAGGATGCCTTCGAGCAGGACGTGATACCCGTGGTCGAGGGAGTACCGGACGATCGTGTCGATGAGACCGATGTTCACACCACCATGTACGTCCCGCTCCCGCAGCATCTCCCGCCGTACGACGTCTTGGCCGACCAGCGCCAGACCGCGGCCATAGGCGGCCCGCACGGCACGGGCGACGCTGGTCTTCCCAGAGCCGGAGTTCCCGCGAAGAACGATCAGACGGGTGTCGGGAGAGCCGGTACGCACCGCCTCAGAGTACGAACAGGTCGGGGGGACTGTACGGTGATCTCCACTGCACGGACCCGCGATCCTTCAGAAGCAACCTCACGTGCGGCACCGGGGAAGGGACGTGACCGCGGATCCGCGGATCCGCGGTCACGTCGAGACGAGCGTTAGACGGCCGTGCGCGACCACTGCTGGTTGGCGCCGGTGTTGCACGAATACTGCTTGAGGATCACGCCGTCCGCGGTCGACGCGGACGGTACGTCCACGCATTTGCCGCTGTGTCGTGCCCGGAGCTGGAAGTATCCACCGTTGGCGACCATCTGGAACTGCTGGTTGGTGCCGGTGCCGCAGGTGTACTGGATGAGCTCGGCGCCGTCGGCGGTCGAGGCGCTCGTCACGTCGAGGCACTTTCCGCTGTGGCGGCTGATTATGCGCCAGTAGCCGCTGCCGGCGTCCTGGAACTGCCACTGCTGCCATGGGTTGCCGCCGTAGGTGTACTGGTCGACGCGCGCGCCGTTGTTGGTGCTCGCCTGGAGGACGTCCATGGCCTTGCCGCTGTGGCGCGCATTGATCCTGTAGAACGTTTCCGGCTGCGGCGAAGGGGTGGAGTCGCCGACGGTGTCGCCCCAGGCGTAGCGGATCCGGTCGGCGCCGGATTGGTTGCGGATGCTCAAGGTGAGATTGGTGCCACTGCCGCCGAGGGCGTACATCGAGTACCAGTCGTACCCGATGGTGCCCGGCTTGCCGCCGAGGGCGGGCCAGTAGGTGCCGCCCATCTGGTTGTCACGCATGACCTGGGCCACGGCGCGGAGGTAGCGCACGAAGTTGTCGGTGCTGTTCGCGTCGGCGTAGTTGAGGCCGGTGGACATCGGCGCGCCGAATTCCGTCGCGATCGCGCGGGAGGCGCAGTTGCCCAGAAGCGTCTGAATGTGGCTTCGGAAGCCGTCGTAGGTCATCGCGCTGTAGAAGAAGGCGTAGTAGTGGAAGGACAGCAGCGTCGAGTTGAAGCGGCTGTCGTTGCAGATGTCCCGGAGGTCCTGGCTGAAGCCGGTACCGCCGATGAGCACCCGGCCAGGCACCGCCGAAGTGTGAGTGCTGAGCCAGTTCGCTGCTACGTTGCGCCAGTCCGCCGATGAGTAGCCGTGCGGCTCGTTCATCGGCTCGAAGTAGACGTTGCTGTTCGAGCCGTACGTGTTGGTCACGGTGGACCACATCGAGTTCCATGCGGCGAGGTTCGTGATCCTGCCGCCGGAGGCTGCGCCGTCCTCCCAATAGGCCAGAATGACCTTGAATCCGCGGTCGGTGGCGGCGTCGATGGCGCCGCGATAGGAGTTCCACCAGGTCGTGTTGGCCACCGTGTGAGTGTTGATGGGCAACCGGACGGTGTTGACCCCCATGGTGGAGGCCATGTGGTCGTAGAGCGCGTTGGCCTTGGCCCGTACTGTCGCGTTGCTGTCGGACTGGCTCAGGCCCTGCAGGACGAGCGTGCCGGTGCTGAAGTTGTCACCCAGCACGGCCCAGTTCATGCCTCGGAATTGGTTGGTGGCGGCATTGGCCGACGACGCGGGGACGAGGGCTGCCACTGCGGCGAGCGCGGTCACCACAAGGGCGATCAGCAACTGGCGCAACGACCGGATGCTCCGCGTTGGTCCTGATGAGTAATCATCAGACGCCATGCTCAGTGCCATGAAATGTCCCATCACGAGATCCGAATTGCTGGGTCGAACTTTCACTTGTGCACACTGTTAGCGATAACAACACCCACGGAGGCCACACGTTAGAGAGGGGGCGGTAGCGCGTCAACAGAAAGGGAGACGACGTGCTCGAACCGCTGGTCCGTCACGGACACCGCTGTAAATTTCAGACAGACTTCCTGTCGTCCCGACGGCGCCCCGACGGTGCCGATGAAACTCCACCACGCCTCGGCCACACGTTCCGCTCTCCGATCGCGGCCCGGTCGGTGCGGGGTACGAACAGGATCGCCTGCCGCCCGGGGGCGCTGCGGCCTACCAGGCCGAGGGCCGTCCCTGCTGGACACCGCGGAGGGACGCTGATCCTGAAGGTGTAAGTGTCGCCGTCGCGCCTGCCGTGCGGCTGTACGATCAAGCCGGTTCCGAAGATCGGAACCGGCCTTCTGCATTCCCGAGTGCCGACCTGGTGGCTATGCCGGTTGACGACTCGTATCGAATTCGCAGCGAACGCCATCGAGACTGGTATGCCTGCCGTCCGTTTGCTTGGCTGGTGGCATGGTTCTTCAGCGTCGGCCCGGGTCCTCTGGGCGAACTTTGGTGACGCTGGTCGTGGTGTCACTTCTGATTGGCGTCGTACTCAGCGCGGGTGTGTTGTGGATACTCACGCTGATACGGGATTCGTTGCTGGGGATGATCCCGATGCTGCCCTTCGATCCGCACTGGTAGACCGCCCGGCCCTGTCATCGACAGGCCCGAACGGGTCACCTCCGGCACCATCCACGCCGACGGCCAGTGCCTTTCTCACATGCGGCGCGGCGAACGGCGGGTGCCCGCGGACGAGCGCCACCTGCGCCAGGCCCGCAAGAAGATCGGCATGGTGTTTCAGCAGATCAACCTGCTCCCGAACATGAACGTCCTGCGCAACATCACCGACGGCGGATTCGGACGCGGGCCCATGCGATCAGCGCGATTTTCACCACGATGAGCACGATGACGACGTCGCCGGCGGCGGCGGTCCAGCATGATTCCGCTACGACCGTGCCGGCCACGCCGACGTCGGGCGCGCGACGCTGTACAAGTACTTTCCCGACGCCCAGGCCGTCCTCACCGCATGGCACGAACGCCAGATCAACGCACATCTCGACCGGCTCACCGCGGTGGCCGAGCCGGCTGAGCCGGCCGTCGTACGCCTGCGGGCCGCGTTGCGGACCTTCGCGGAGATCCAGTACGACTCGGCGCGCCACCATGGCGGTGAGCTCGCCGCACTACTGCACAGCGGTGAGCACGTCGACAGGGCGCGGCAGCGGCTACGGGAGTTCGTGGAGAACCTGATCGCCGAGGCCGCACAGGACGGGGATCTCCGTGACGATGTGGCGGCCGGGGAACTGGCCGGCTACTGCCTGCACGCCCTCACCGCGGCCGGCACGGTCGACAGCCATGACGCGGTCCACCGCCTGGTCGCCGTCACCCTGGCCGGGCTGGGCACGCCGGCTCCTCCGCCGTGATCCCTTGTCCGTTCGGCTGCCGATCGAATTCGTGATCAGGAATCGCTAGAGTGAGCGTCCCCCCGCTTGATCTCCTGGACGTGACGCGTGCGCCGTTATCGGTCGATCCTTCCCGCCGTGCTCGTGACCGGTGGATATACGGCGGCGCTCATGGTCGCCGTCGTGCTCGCGCTGACCGGCCGCGACGTCGGTTTCCTGTGGCGGCTGTCGCTGTTCGTCGAAGCGGACGAGGACGCCGTGGCCACGTGGCCCACCGTGCTCATCCTCGTCTTCGCGGGCGGGCTGTGGGCCTGGGCCCTGTGGCAGAGCCTGCGGGGCCTGCCGTACGGGAAGACGCTCCCGGCCGACCCCGAGACGCGCCCGCTGCGACGGGCTCTGTATGCGGCAGTGGCGTTCTGGGCGTTCTACGCGGTCATGCCGACCTGGCCGTGGTGGGCCGTGCTGCTCGACGTGCTCGTGACGTCGGTGGTCGTCATACTGTTCCACCCGGTGCTGCGCCGCAACGTACGTCACGCCGGCCTCGCCCTGGGCGCCGGCCTGCTGGCCCAGGGGAGCGTGGCGGCGACCGAGGTGTTCGACGTGCTCGACTGGCGCGCGGCGGAGCGCGCGGCGGCGCTCGGCGGGTTCGCCGCCGTCGGGACTCTGGTGTGGTCCGTGCTGGTGCTCGTGGCGCAGTGGCGGGACGGCCGTTGGGGGCGGGCGACCGTGTGGTACGGCGTCGCCTCACTGGTGGCTCCGGACGCGCTCCTCCTCGGGCGCATACCGCTGAGCGGGACCGGCGACCTCTACAACGTGTATGACGAGGCCACCTCGGCCGCCTCCGCCCTCTTCGTGATCTGGCTGGCCCGGTCCGCCCACGAGCTCGGGGGCGCGCCCAGCGGGCTCGCGCCGTACGTCCCGCCGGCCGACCGCAGAGCCACGCTCATGGTGGTGGCCCGCCTCACCGCGTGCCTGGTTCTGCTCCTTCCGCCGCTGGCCAACAAGCATCCGGCGTGGATCAGCCCGCACGTGTCTATCGAAAGACTGCCTCCCGTCGTGGGTGACGTGGTGGGCGCCGTATCCCCGGCGTTCTGGCACGCTTCGGAGCTGTTCGTCGGCGTCGGCGGCCTGTCCGTACTGGTGCTTGTCGCTCTGCATCGGCGGGCCGTGTTCTGGGCGGCGATGAGCGGCCTGTTCCTCACCGCGCTCGGCGGGCTCGCCGCCGTGACCCTGGTCGACCGGCGTGGGCCCGATCTCCCCGGCGGCTGGGTTCTCTCCCGGCCGGATGACGTCGATCTGTACGGCGTGATTGCGACCTTCTCGAGGCCGACCGTCTCACCGTTGTGGTTCACCGCAGCCTGCCTGGTCTCGGCCGCCCTGCTCTGGTCTCAGAGGCACCGGCGCCTGGCGACACCCTGCAACCGGATGTAACCCGGCTTCATGCCCGCGCCGGCGCGTCCCCGCTGTCGGGGCAGGCCGGGGGACGGGCTGGGGGGCGAGCCGGGGACGGAACAACCTGTCTCGTCTCCGGCCCGCCCGTGATCAGGCAAGCCCCGTGATCAGGTAAGCCTTATGATCAGGCAAGCACCGTGGTCACGTAAGCAACGGGTGCCAGCCGTCCCGGTAGCGGACACCCCCGCGACGGAGCCGGACCTCGTCGTGCCAGGTTCCTGGCACCGGTTCGACGCGGACCATCTCGGGCCGATCCACGACGACGCACACATCCTCGCCGGGCCACCACCAGCCGCAGGAGCGCACCAGTGCGGCCCAGTGGCCGAGGTGCTCGACTTCGTCCGGCCCGTAGGAGGCCAGTCCGAGCCGGTGCAAAGCGTCGTAGTAGGCGACCCATGCCGCGTCCTGCTGCCCGTACCAGCACGCCGACAGGGGCCTGCCGCCGGACAGCGCGTTGCGGACGGGCACGCGATATCCGTGCGCGAGGCTCCGGTGCAGTGCGGTGCGGATGCCCTGGTGCAGCACCACACCCAGTGGAACGCCGGCGTCGAGTGCCTTCAGCGGGGGCAGTTCGGGCCAGGGCTCGCCCCGCTTACCCTTCCGCGTCGGGGACAGCTCAGGGTCGGTGTGGGAGACACCGGCGCTGAGTGCGCCGCGCAACTGGGACTCGAGCATGGCCAGATCACTGGCCAGTGATGGTGTCCCCCGTGGATGAGGATCCCGGATCCACCCGTAGAGCTGGTCGAGAGTGGGCAGACCGGTGACAAGCGGGATCGCCTTGGCCGGTGAGTCGACCCATTCGAACCGGGGTTTCGGGCGAGAGATCCTCGCGTAGATCACGGTGAGGCTGTGTTCGGCAGTCCGCCGGGCGGCGGGCTGTGTGGACAGACCGTGGTCCAGCCACTCCTGCCGGATCTTGACTGCTTCCTGCCACCGGTCGCGAGCGCTCTTGCTCCGGACGTCGGCCACAGGTTCGGCGGCGGCATAGCGCCGCGTGAGCGCGGTCACCGCGCGTGGGCGTCGCCGCCCTTTCGGTTGGAGATCATGCCTCGATAATGGCCTGTGCTCCGCGGTGCGCGCAACCGCTCGATTGGTCCCCGCCCCAACCGCCGCTCGCATCCGCAGTGGATGGGCCGGTCGCGCCGAGGCGGGCACGCACGTCGCGCCGACCGGCCATCGCGACCCGGGCTTCCTCACGACGTGCTGCGCTGCGGCGGCATGCCAGTGGGCGACGAGCGTGCCTTGCAGCGTGGGTTCGAAGGTGACAGCATGCGCCGATGTATCCGATGAAGCTGATCGGCTCGACCCCGGGACAGTACGCGCTGGTGCTGAACGCGGGAACCACGCAGGTGGACGACGTGATAGAAGAACTCGGTCACGAGCCGAACGGATATTTCTGGGAAGGCGTCGCACAGGTGCTCGTCCGCACCGAGGCCCCTGCCCTGGAAGGCCGGTTCGCATACGACCCTGAAGGCGGCATGTTCTGCGCGTACGGCGGGGACCGTGGCGCGCTGGAGGACCTGGGCGCCCGGATGGCGGCCGTCGCCGCAGACGCCGACCGCATGCGGCGGCTCATTACGGCCGCCGAGGCGGACGGGTTCGAGTTCGACGACTGATCGCCTGCCGCTGAGCAGTAGACGGCAAGCCCGCCGGTCATCGGGCAACAGTGACGGTCAGCAAGGGAGCATCGGTGACAGGTATTTGGCATGACGAAGGAAAAGGGCTCGTACCTCTCCCGGCCCAGCGTTACGCGGACGAGCAGGCGCTACACAGCAGCATCGAACGCGCTCCAGCGATGTTGCCGCTTCCCGGTCAGCCAAGACTGGTGATTCTGGGCCGGGAGGTGCAGCTCGGCAATGGCTATGCCGATCTCGTGGCCGTGGACGCGGACAGTGGGCGACCAGTGGTCATCGAAGTGAAACTGGCCGCCAATTCGGATCGGAGAACCGTCTTCGCACAGGTTCTCGGATACGCGTCCTATATTTTCCGGCTGTCGGCGACCGCGTTCGAAGAGCTCATGCAGCCTTATGTGACCAAGCGTGGACACGCGACTGTCGCCGCCTTGGTGGCTGCCGAGGTCGGTGACGGGTCGTTCGACATCGATTCCTTTCGCAACGGCATGGCTGAGGAATTCGAAAAAGGGAATGCGCGCTGCGTTGTGGTCTTCGATGCCGCGCCGACCGACCTGATCGAGCTCGCAGGGTATCTGCAGACCGTCACCAACGATCGTCTGGACATCGATCTGGTGACGGTGACAGCCTACGACGTGGGTGGTAGCCAGGTGCTCGTCCCGCAACTGGTCGAACCGGAGCGCGCTTTGGCGGCCTCGATTTCGCCGTCGAGGATGCAGCGGGAAGCCAAGCCGACTTCGGGATCGGCTTCCTTCCGCGACAGCATCGACAGCGCCGATCCCTCCCATCGTGAGCTGCTCCGCCGGCTGTGCGACTGGGCGGAGCAATTGCAGTCGGACCGTTTGACCACCCTCTTCACCACCGTGGGCAAGGGCCGCTGGATCCTCAATCCGCGTCTTCCCGGCCAGAGCCGTGGAATGTTCACGATCTGGAATGACGGAGGCGCCTATGTGAGCCCGCAGCGCACCGTCATCCAAGCCGAGGCGCCGAACGCACTAGCCCGCCTGGACGAACGGCTTCCTGGCCAGATCGGTCAGAACAACTACCTGAAGTGCGACATCAACGACGAGGTGCTCGCGCTTCTGAGAAGTGCCTACGAGGAATCAGCTAATCGCAGAACTTCCGCAGAAGAGTAGAGGCCTGCCCAATGCCGCGTTGACGCCGACATGGGTTGCGCCACGGGCGGGGTGTCTCCGCGGCCCGGGCGAGGGCGCACCCGGAGTGTCGATCCACATGGGCTCGACGCCGCCGTGTCGGGCGCGGTTACAGGGCGTCGGGGCGCCAGCCGGTGGCATCCCGCTCGGTGATCTCGCGCAGGACCCGGGCGGGGTTGCCGGCGGCGATGACGCGTGCGGGGACGTCTCGGGTCACGACGGCCCCGGAGCCGACGATCGCGCCGTCGCCGATGGTCACGCCGGGGTTGATGGTGACCCCGCCCCCGATCCACACGCTGTCGCCGATGGTCACGGGCCTGGCGTAACAGGCCCCCGCGACGCGCTCGTCGGGATCGATGGCGTGGTTGGAGGTGTAGATGCTCACGCGCGGCCCGAGCAGGACGTTGTCGCCGATCGTGATGCGTGCGCCGTCGAGCATGACGGCGTCGAAGTTGGCGTAGAAGCCGGCGCCGAGGCTGATGTTGTAGCCGAACTCGCACCGGAAGGTGGGCTCAAAGTGCGCGCCGGGGCCCACGTGGTGGAGCAGGTCACGGAGGAGGGCCTCGCGCTGGGCCTGGGGAGCTCCGAAGCTGTCGTTGTAGGCGTTGGTGAGCAGCACGGCACGCTGCCGGGCGGCGACCAGTTCGCCGGTCAGGTCGTTGTACATCCGCCCGGTGAGGATGTGGGCGCGCTGTGCCTCAAGGCTCACGGTCGTCTCCTGCGTTCGGTCTTCGTCGGCTGCGCGGTCGCCTTCGAGCCGGGCCGCGCAGGCGCCGATTCGGGCACTCGTCGAGGACCAAGTGTCGCGGAACCGGCGACCGCCGCTGACGGGACCTCTCCTGCGGAGAGCGTGGTCCGCAGCGTTCGCGCGAGCGCCGGCGGCGATCTCCTCCTGGGCCGTCACCCCGTCACCCCGTCACCCCGTCACTCCGTCACCCGCGTCATCGGTCGCTCATCTCCGTGCCAGCGCCAGGTAGCGCTCCTCGGTGTCGTCGTAGTCGAGCAGGGTCCAGCCGGCGGCATCCAGCAGGGGACGGAGATTGTGCTCGGCCCGTATGTCGGCGGGGGTCAGGGTGCGGCCACGCCGCGCCGCGAGCACCGCGCGGCCCACGGGGTGGAACAACGCCAGCATCCCGCCGGGGCGGGTCACCCGGGCCAGCTCGGACAGCACGGCCGCCGGCAGGAGAACGTGGGAGATCAGCCCGGAGGCCAGCACGCCCTCGGCCACGCCGTCGCGGAGTGGAAGCCGCCCGACGTCGGCGATCACCAGCCGGCCGAACTCACCCCGTCCCCGCTCGCGACCGGACCGGATCATCTCCGGGGTGACGTCCACGCCCACCACGTGCCCGGCGGCCCCGACCGCGTCCCGCAGCAGGGGGAACGCACGGCCGGTTCCACATCCGGCGTCGAGGACCAGCCCCCCGGCGGGCAGGGCCATCTCGGCGATCGCGGCGGCGAAGGCCGGGCCGTCGTCGGGATACTTCTCCTCCCAGGTGGCCGCCCTCGCGGCGAAGAACTCCCTGGTCTCCTCAAGGGATCGATCGTTCATGGTCTGCGGCTCCTCAGCGGAAGGAGGTGGATGAACGATTCGACCACGGTCCGGGCCTCGTCACGAAGCCGGGCGACCGCCCCAGAGGGGCTCGGACAGGGCGCTGCCCGCACTGCCGGGGATGACGATCCGGGCTCCATACGCCGGCAGGGACCGCCGGGCGAGGTCCGAGCGCCAGGTGGGGATCGGCCCCGCCTACGCCGGTAGATCGACAACTGCGCCTGCTCCCGGTGCGGCCGTCGGGGATCATAGGACGTGGCTGCTCCCGGGACAGGAAGGCGGGCGTGATGGACTTCCGCGACGACGTGGATCTCGACGCGTCACAGGTGGAGGAGGGCGGCGGCGGGTTCTCAGGTGGCGGGTTCCCGGGCGGCGGGCTCGCGATCGGCGGGGGCGTCGTGGGTGTCGTCGCCCTGGTCGTCGCCCTGGTTCTGGGGGTCAACCCGGCCGATCTCCTCAGCGGTGGAGGCTCCTCGTCCGGCGGGTCCACGGGCGCGCGCCCTGCCTCGGATCCGACCTCGCGAGATCTGAGCGAGTGCAAGAAGGGCAGCGACGCGGACCAGTCGGAGAAGTGCCGCGTGGTGGGGGTGGTCAACAGCGTCCAGAAATACTGGCGGGACGCCTTCGCCGAGCGGGGCGGGCAGTCGTACCGCAACGCGCGGACCGTCCTGTTCACCAACGCCGTGAGTACGGGCTGCGGCCAGGCGAGCTCGGCCGTCGGCCCCTTCTACTGCCCGGCCGACAGCCGGGTCTACCTCGACCTCGGCTTCTTCAAGGAGCTGGAGAGCGAATTCGGCGCGAAGGGCGGGCCCTTCGCGCAGGCGTACGTGATCGGTCACGAGTACGGCCACCACGTGCAGAACATCCTCGGCACCAACCGGCGGGCCGCCGGCGACAGCCAGGGCGCGGGCAGCGCCTCCGTACGGCTTGAGCTTCAAGCGGACTGCTACGCCGGGGTGTGGGCGAAGAACGCGGTGGACACGGGGTTCTACGAGAGCCCGTTCACCAAGGCGGACATCCAGGAGGCCCTGGACGCCGCGGCGGCGGTGGGCGACGACAGGATCCAGGAGCGCTCCCGGGGCAGGGTGGACCCCGAGGGGTGGACGCACGGGAGCTCCCAGCAGCGGGTCAAATGGTTCACCACGGGCTATACGACGGGCTCTCCCGCCCGGTGCGACACGTTCTCCGGCGCGGTCTGACGTTTTCCCTGCCGCCTGGACGCTTACTGAGGCTTTCCCGCCTCGAACTACTGGCGTTCCCCATGTGACGTGCATTGTGGGGAGGGCGTGCATTGTGGGGAGACAGTCGTCGCGGGGCGGGGGGCATCCGATGACGCAGGGGCTGCACCAGTTCATGGCGATGGCGGGCCCATGGGCCTACCTGGTGGTCGGGCTGATGGCCTGCGCGGAGACGGGGGCGCTCGTCGGGCTCGTGGTGCCGGGTGAGATCACCCTGCTGATGGCCGGTTTCCTCGCCTTCACGGGGCACGTGAGCCTGCTCGTCATGATGGTCGTGGCCGGCGTGGGCGCGGTCGCCGGGGATTCGATCAGCTACCGGATCGGCAGGCGGCTGGGGCCTCGCGTGCGCGCCAGCCGGCTGGGCCGCCGGGTGAGCGCGGAGCGATGGGACCGCACGGAGGACTACCTGCGGCGGCGCGGTGGATGGGCCGTCCTGTTCGGCCGCTGGGTCGGTCTGCTGCGCGCCCTGGTCCCCATGCTGGCCGGCATGGGACGCCTGCCGTACGCGAGATTCCTCGCCTACGGGGTGCCCGGCGGGCTGGCCTGGGGGGCGGGCACCGTCGCGCTCGGGTACGCCGCGGGGAGCTCGTACGAGCTGGTGGAGCAGTTCTCCGGGCGGGTCGGTCTCCTGGTCGCGGCCGGCCTGGTCGCGCTGGCCGCCGCCGGCCTGGGCGTCCACCGGCTGACCCGGCCGCGAACGCCGGTCGTCGCGGAGTCTGTCGGGGCGGAGTGTGCCAGGGCGGAGTCTGTGGGGGCGGAGTGTGTCAGGGCGGAGCGCGCCAGGGCCACGCCCTCCGGCCGCCCGGTGCAGAGGTAGGGATGCTGCGCCGCACGCCGGCCGGCGGCTCACGGCCGCGCCCGTGCGGTCAGCGACCAGATGCTCCAGGCGAACCAGCCGACCGGGATCTCGATCAGGTGGGCGAAGAACCAGAACAGCAGCACCGCCGCCGTGGCCGCCCCGGGTGCGACGCCGAAGCCGATCAGCGCCAGCGCGGTCGCCGACTCGCTGATCCCCGATCCGCCGGGTGTGATGACGGCGGTGGTCAGCACCCGGTTGATCGCGAAGGCCGCGACCGCCTCGGGGACGGCGACCTCGGCACCGGTCACGCGCAGGCATCCGATGAACAGCACGCACTGCAGCGCCATGTAGGCGACCATGCCGAGCGTGAGCCGGGGCCACCGCGTACGAGTGATCTCGATGGTGGAGTGACGCAGGTCGAGCAGGAAGTCGCGCAGGCACGGCTTTCGCCTGAGCGGCAGGAATCGGACCACCCGATCCAGGCCCCGCCCCAGCAGGTCGGCCACCGCCTCCCGGTGGAGGGCGGCCGTCATGGCGACGACGACGCCGATGAGCAACGCGCCGCCGACCCCTGCGGCCGTCGCGAGCCGGCGATCCGGCATGTATCCCGCGCCGAGCAGGCAGCCGAGTCCCACGGCGGGGAGCAGGAAGCGGGACAGCAGGTTCCACACGCCCGTCACGACCGTCGAGGCCACCACCGGCCGCCGTCCGAAGCCCCACCTGGTCATCATGGTGAAGGTCATGGCCACGCCCACGGCCCCGCCGAACGGCAGCATGTTGCTGGCGCCGCTGCCGACGCAGTTGACCAGCAGCGCCCGGCGCCTGCTCAACCCGGGCAGGGAGTCGCTCAGCACGTTCGAGTACGCCCACAGCCCGGCCGCCCACACCCCGGTGAGCACCGCCATCGCGCCCCAGCCGATCCGCACCAGGCGTTCGTCGAGCTGCCCCCAGGTGACTCCGGTGATGTGCGGAAGGAACGAGATGAGCACGGCCGCCAGCGCCAGGGAGATCAGCGACATGACGACCCTGCTCCGGGGCGCGCGGCCCGTCGCCGCCTCCGCCCCCGCGTCCGCCTCCGCCTCTGCCTCCGCCGAAATGGTCTCCACGCCGGTTCGCCACCTCCACCCTGTCCGCTTCATCCGTATTAACGAGTCAAATGAAGAACAATCCCAAACATGCATTTTGAGCAAAATGGGCGGCAAATTTACGGCAGCGCCGATCAGACCGTTCGCGGGCCTTCCGCGCCCAGCGGCTCGGCGACGTCCTCCAGCGAACGGCGAGCCGCCTCCACTCCCATGAACCACTGCACGAGCCCGGCGGCGATCATCAGGACAGCCCCGATGAGGTATCCCACGACGACGTTGCCCACGCTGTGGCTCTCCACCAGGTGGCCGAACAGCACGGGGCCGACGATGCCTCCGAGGCCGGTGCCGAGCGCGTAGAAGAACGAGATGACCACCGGCCGCGTCTCCATCGGGAAGATCTCCGAAACCGTCAGGTACGCGGCACTCGCCCCGGCCGAGGCGAAGAAGAACACCGCCATCCAGCAGATGGTGAGTGTCTCCGGCGACAGCAGGTCCGCCTGGAACAGCGCGGCCGTCCCGAGCAGGAGCACCCCCGATGTCCCGTACGTGCCGGCGATCATCGGGCGGCGTCCGACCGAGTCGAAGAACCGGCCCAGCAGCACCGGACCGAGGAAGTTGCCGATCGCGATCGGGATGAGATACCAGGGCGTGTCGTCGTCCAGGACGGTGAAGAACGTCGAGAGGACCAGGGCGTAGGTGAAGAAGATGGAGTTGTAGAGGAACGCCTGGCCCACGAACAGCAGCAGGCCGACCGCCGTCCGCCGGGGATATCGGCGCATCAGGGTGGCGGCCACCTCGGTCAGCGGAGTGTACCTTCGCGGGGTGATCCTGATCCTGGCGCGGGGCGGATCGAGGCTCCGGCCGGCCTGCTCCCGCACCGTCGCCTCGATGTGATCAATCGTCTCCTCCGCCTCCCGCACGCGACCGTGGATCAGCAGCCAGCGTGGGCTCTCCGGCGGCGGCGCGAGCCGCCGGACCAGCAGGATCACCGAACCGAACAGCGCGCCGAGCCCGAACAGCAGACGCCAGCCGAGGTCGGTCGGAAGCATGCTCATGTTGAGCACGGGGATCGCGATGAGGGCGCCGAGAACCGTGCCGAGCCAGAAGGAGCCGTTCACCGCGAGGTCGACCCTCCCGCGCACCCGCGAGGGGATGAGCTCGTCGATCGCCGAGTTGACCGCGGCGTACTCGCCTCCGATGCCCATGCCGGTGAAGAACCGGCACAGATAGAAGTCCCACGCGTGATGGGAGAAGGCGGTGGCCAAGGTGGCGGCCAGGTAGAGGGCGAGCGTCACCAGGAAGATCCTCGTACGTCCGAAGCGGTCCGTCAGGTGGGCGAACAGGAGCGCGCCGGCGCAGGCGCCGGCGATGTAGATTCCGGCCGCGATCCCGACCTGGCTCTCGGTGAGCCCCAGTCCGCTGCCCGGCTCGGTGATCCTCGGGCCGATGACGCCGACGATCGTGACCTCGATGCCGTCGAGGATCCAGACGGTGCCGAGACCGAGCAGCACCATCCAATGCCAGCGAGCCCAGGGGAGCCGGTCCAGCCGTCCGGGGATGTCGGTGCTGATTTGCCCGAACATGTCACCCCCTTTTCGCAGGATATGACGCTGTATCCGGCCATATCAGGAGTGGCGCGGGATACACGGGCATCAATCCCTCTCCGGGCCCTCGGTGTTCGAGCGGGGCCGACGGATACCGGGCGCGAGTGGGGGCCGGAGTCCGATCCAGGACAGGCCGCAGGAGGAACCCGAAGCGCGGCGCGGACGGCCGGTCCGAGACGCGGGCGCCCACCACGTACTGATCTCGTGCGGAGGGCGGCTGATGGACAGGGCACCTTCTCGTGACGTCGACAGGGCCGGAAACACCCGGCGAGGGCCCTTCCCGGCGACAGGCGCCGATCCGGCCGCGGAAACCGGGACGAATTCCGGGCGGCGAGAACATCAGGGGCGAGAGCCGGGCTCCCCGCCGCTCCGGATGGGCGACGCGTACGGGCTCGGCGGCGATCTGGCCATGGTCAGGGAACGGCGGTTCGCCCTGTTGCTCGCCGCTCGCACCGTCTCGGTGCTGGGCAGTGGCTTCGCTCCCATCGCCCTCGCCTTCGGCGTCCTCGCGCTGCCCGGTGCGAGGGCGACGACGCTGTCGGCGGTCCTCGCCGCCCAGGCGCTGCCGATGGTGGCCTTCCTCCTGCTCGGAGGGGTCGTCGCGGACCGGATGCCGAGGCACCGGGTGATGACCGCGGCGGAGTCCGTCAACGCGGCGGCCCACCTCTGCCTGGCCGCGATGATGCTGACGAAGTGGGCGCCACTCCCCCCGCTCCTGGTGGCGAGCGCCGTCAGCGGCATCGCCGGCGCCATGCTGTTCCCGGCGCTGACCGGGATCATCCGCGACGTGGTCCCGCCCGGCCGGTTACACAGTGCCAACGCCCTGCTCGGGATGGGGACCAACGTCTCGAAGATGGCGGGTCTCGTGCTCAGCGGCGGCGCCGTGGTCCTGATCGGCAGCGGCTGGGTGCTGATGACGAGCGGTGTCATGTTCGCCGTCGCCGCCGTGCTGGTCACGATGCTCCGCGGTTCCCCCGGTCAAGGCTCACCCGGTGGCGCCCACTCGGTGCTGGCCGATCTGCGGGACGGCTGGCGCGAGTTCGTCTCCCGGCAGTGGCTGTGGGTGGCCGTGGCACAGTTCTCGATCCTGATGATGGCCGTGCAGGCGGCGTACGGCGTGCTCGGCCCTCTGGTCGCCAGGCAGCACATGGGCGGCGCTCCCGCCTGGTCGGCGGTCCTCGCCGGCGAGGCCGTCGGAATGGCCATCGGGGTCGTCCTCGCCTTCCGGCTGCGTCCCCGGCGGCCCGTCATGGTCGCGACGCTCCTCACCCTGCCCACCGCCGCGCCGTACGTGCTGCTCGGCGTCGGCGCGCCGCTGTGGTCCATCGTGAGCGGGGCCCTCGTCGCCGGCGTCTGCTTCGACATCTACGGCGTGCTGTGGAACACCACGGTCCAGCGGGAGATCCCGGGCGAGTCGCTGTCGCGGGTCAGCTCCTACGACTCGCTCGGTTCCCTGATGCTCGGGCCCCTGGGCATGCTGCTGGCCGGTCCGCTGGCCGTCACGGTCGGCGCGCAGCCCGCGCTGATCGGGTGCGGCGCGATGGTGGTGCTGGTCTCCATGCTGGCCGTGCTCTTCCCGGGGGTGCGGGAGCTCCGGGTCCCGGACGTACGGGCCGTGCCGACGAGATCTTGATCACCTCGGGGCAGTCTTTACCGGCGGGCGGAACCCGGCCACGGCCCTTGATCGTTCAGGTGGGCGGCTGACACACCTCATCGATCGTCGACAGGGAGAAATACGTGGTCTTCAAGCGGATGCTGGCCGCTCTCGGAGTGGGCGCCCCCTCGGTGGACACCGTGCTAACCACCCCGCGAGTCCGGCCGGGCGGCGTGCTCACGGGCGAGGTGCGCCTGACCGGCGGCGACTTCGACGCCGAGATCGAGGACATCACTCTCGGCCTGGTCGCCGCGGTGGAGATCGAGCACGGCGACGGCGAGAGCGCGGGGCTCGGCGAGTTCTCCCGTGCCCGGGTGTCCGGCCCGTTCACCCTGCGCCAGGGCGAGAACCGGAGCGTCCCCTTCCAGATCCCGGTGCCGTGGGAGACCCCGATCAGTGAGATCGACGGGCAGCGCCTGACCGGCATGGCCCTCGGCGTACGCACCGAGGTGGCCATCGCCAAGGCCGTCGACAAGGGCGACCTCGACCCGATCGCCGTCGAGCCGCTCCCCTCGCAGTTCCGCGTCCTGGAGGCGCTCCTCCAGCTCGGTTTCGCCTTCAAGTCGGCCGATCTCGAGGCCGGCCACCTGTACGGCGTGCGCCAGGAGCTGCCGTTCTACCAGGAGATCGAGTTCTACCCGCCCCCGCGGCACGCCGGTGCGGTGGGGGAGGCCGAGCTCACCTTCGTGGCCGACCCCGCGGGTCTGGAAGTGATCCTGGAGGCCGACAAGCGAGCCGGTCGTTACTCCGGCGACGCCATCGGCCGCTTCCGCGTCAGTCACGAGGACGCGGCGCGCATGGACTGGCCCGGCGAGCTCGACCGCTGGCTGACCGGGCTCGCCCAGTACGGCTCCCAGCACTCCGCTCCCCACGGTGCCCCCTACGGCGCACCGTACGGCGACCATCACGGCGGCCACTACGAGGACCACCATCCCCACGGTCACCACGAGCAGCGCGGTGGCCCCGGCTGGGGCGTGGTGGCCGCGGCCGGCGCCGCCGGGGTCGTCGGCGGCCTGGTGGCCGGCGAGGTGATCGAAGAGATCTTCGAGGACGACGAGGACGAGGGCGGGGACGGCGACTGGTAACCCCCCGCCGGCCGCCCCTCCGCCCGGCACGCCGCCGTCGGGGGGCGCCGCCGTCGGGGGGCGCCGCCGAGTTCGGGTCGAGAACGCCGCCACCGGATGAAGCCGCGGGCGCAGGCTCACGCGCCGAGCAGATCGGCGACCGCGCCGGTCGTCATCGGGTGCCGGGCGATCAGGGCCGCCACCTCGCCGTTCTCCTGCCGGCTCCCCCACTCCGCCGTGCAGCCGAGCAGCGCGGCGACCGCGCCGGTCGTCGCCGGGTGCCGGGTCAGCAGCGCGGGCACCGGCCCGCTCGGCACGGGCGCCGCACGGGCCCTGCGCGGCGGTGCGGCCGGCCGTTCCCACGGCGGGGTCCAGGCGTCCAGCTCGGCCAGGGTGCCGGGAAAGGTCCGGCCGGCCTCGCGGACGAGCACGGGGACCAGCTCCGGCGCGTGCCGGCGCAACGTGGTGATCAGCGTCGGCAGCCACGGCAGCAGGACGGGGTCGGGCAGCCGCGCGAAGGCCTTCGACAGCGCCTCGACCACGAATGGCGCGAGGCCGGGGACAGGTTCGAGCGCCTGGACGAACCCGCTCACGTAGAGCGGATAGGCCGGGACGACGAGCGGGTTGGCCAACAGTTCGTCACAGCGGGCGCGCAGCTCCTCCCTGGTCAGCAGGCCCAGCTGCGTCTGCGCCGCCCACAGCAGCGCGACCTTGGCCGGGGCCCGCGGGTGCGACTGCCGTACGGCCAGTTCGAGCTGGGCCCGGTCGCAGCCCAGCGACAGCGCGAGGCCCTCCAGGGTGAACAGGAAGCCGAGCATCGCGCCGACCTGACGCACGCCGGTGTCGTCGTCGGCGAAGGCGGTGGGCAGCAGCGTGCAGTAGTGGGCGTATCCGGCCGTGACGAAGTCCTCGCACCAGGCAGGCAGCTCCGGTTCGCTCGCCCGGTAATAGGTCAGCAGCCGCCTGATCCTGCGCAGCACCTCGGGTGCGTCGTCCACCGTGCGCTCGGCGGCCAGCAGCTCGACGGCGCGGGCGCCGAGCTCGCTCGGGAGGCGGCGGCCGCCCAGGTAGAGGATGGCGTCCTCGACGGCCGCGAGCGCGACTCCCGCCGTGGCCTGGGGGTCCCACACCGTGCGGCGCAGCCGCTGCTCCAGCACCTGTTCGACCGTGACGCCCTCGTAGCCCAGCTCGATGATCTCCCGCTGGTGCCGGCCGAGCGCCACGTCCCAGCTCTCCTGGATCGGCCGTTCGCCGAGGCGGCGCGCCCCCATGATCGGCCGGATCGCGCCGTCGGGCAGCAGGTAGCGCAGCGTCCACAGCAGATCGGAGCACGGCTCCAGCTCGGGATCCGCCTTGAGGTCGAGCAGCACGCGCTGCTGCGTGCGCCTGGTCAGGTCCAGCCCGAGCGGCTCCAGCCGGTCGTGCACGTCGCGGACCAGCGGGGGCAGCGCCGCGTAGCCGACCATCCCGATCTTGTCCCCGCCCAGGAGGATCTCGCACAGGCGGCGGACGTCCCGGCGACCCGGCACGACGTCCTTCTCGATGCAGGTGACGGCCGCATCGGCGAAGTCGTACGGCGTGGGCCTCGCCCGGCCGCGCACGCCGGCGAGCAGGATCGACGTCTCGAACACGGCGATGGCGTCGGCCGTGCTGGCCAGATAGCCGTTGCGGCGGGCCAGCCGCACGATGTCGACGCACCATCCGCGCAGTTCGTCCTCGTCCAGGCCATCGAGCGCGGGCGGGCCGGCGAGGAACCCCGTCAGCCGGTCGGCCGACGGCTCGGCGGCGGGCGGTGCGGCGACGGGCGGTGCGGCCCCGGCGGGACCGGTGGCTTTGGTGGCTTTGGCTTTGGTGGTCCGCTTGCCGGACCCGCCCTGCTGCCCCTCCAGCCGGTGGGGCGTGAGGCCCCCACGCTTGACCGCCTTGGCCCAGGTGGCGGCGGCGATGGACACCGAGCCCCGGGCCAGGCCGAACTGCGCCTCGATCGCGGAGTGGCTGGAGGGGATCAGCCCGTAGAGCCAGTGGGTGCCCGTGCGCGGGCTGATCTCGTACGGCGGCGCCTCGGACCGCAGACCGAACTCGGCGACCGTACTGACCGCGTGGAAGGCTCCGCACACGTACAGGCAGTCGGCGGGGTCCGCGCCCGACGCGGCGAGGTGCTCGCGGATACGCGCCCACATGTGGCGCTCGCGTTCCTCGTCGACGGCCAGGCGGCCGTCGCCGTCCGGGCGCAGCCGCCGGAACAGGCTGCCGACCAGCGCCATCGCCTGGCGGTAGGTGCCGTAGTCGGCCCCGGTCAGCGGCTGTTCGACGTACTGGTCCCACCACTCCGACCAGTGCCGCACCTTGCCGTGGTGCAGCAGGTGCTTTTCCAGCTCGGCGAAGCGCGGACGCAGGTCGCCGATCTCGACGCCCACGGCGTCCCCGTGCAGCGCCGCCTCGTCACCGTGCCCGTCGTCGGCGGAGCCGGACTCCTCCGGAGCCGGACCGGCCGGGCCGTCCGTTTCCTGGGGCAGCCATTGGAAGACGTGGTCCACCGAGCGATCGACCAGCACGATCTCGACGCCGGGGGTGTCGAGCGCGTACGCGATGGCCTGATACTCCGCCGACGCCTCCGTCACCGGCGCGATCACGCTGAGGGGCCCTGAGCCGGGCGGGAACCCGTCGAGCTGGGTCGCGAACGCCTGCAGTGCCACCGGCAGCCGGCAGTTGCGCAGCTCGTCCAGGAGGGGGCGCAGGTCCTCGCACAACTCCAGGTAGACGACCTTGGGCCGCCTGTCGCGCAGCCGCCGGGTCATGGCCAGGGCGGAGGCCGGCGAGTGGTGGCACACCGGGAAGATCTCCAGCTCCTCGCGCAGCATGCGGTCGACGTCGTCGACCATGCCGGACAGGATGCCGGCCAGGGCGTCGCCGTCGCCCGAGAAGGCCGCGGCGGCGTCGAGAAGCTGCTCGCGCAGGGCGCCGAAGGTGCTCATGACAGCGTCGAGATCGTCTGCCGGCCGCCGTCGAGGAACCGGGTCCACTCACCGCCGTCGTTCTTGCTGCGGGGTTCGACCACGCCGTGCCAGTACTTGTTGAGGATGGCCAGGTCCTCCGGGGCGCGCCTGGCCAACGAGCCCACCAGTGCGCCGCCCAGCGTCTCGGCGCGTAGCGTCCTGTCGCCGAAGAAGTGGCTGTGCAGGATGGCGTCCTCCAGCACGCCGATCTGCTCGGCGGTGGACAGGGCGGACTCCAGCTTCTCGTCCTCGCTCGTGGCCGACGCCGCCGCGGCGCGCAGGTCGGCGAAGCTCTGCAGCAGGATGTCGAGGAGCGCGGGCGGCACGTCCAGCTCGATGCGGTGCCGGCGCAGCAGCTCGGTGGTGCGGAAGCGGACGATCTCCGCCTCGCTGGTCTTGCTCGTCACCACGGGGATGCGGACGAAGTTGAACCGCCGTTTCAGCGCGGAGGACAGGTCGTTGACGCCCCGGTCCCGGCTGTTGGCGGTGGCGATGATCGAGAACCCGGGCCTGGCGAACACCGTGTTGTCGGTGTCCAGCTCGGGAATGGAGACGTACTTCTCCGAAAGGATCGAGATCAGGGCGTCCTGCACGTCGCTGGTGGAACGGGTCAGCTCCTCGAAACGACCGATCATGCCCTGCTCCATCGCCGTCATGATCGGCGAGGGGATCATCGACTCACGGGACTGGCCCTTGGCGATCACCATCGAGACGTTCCACGAATACTTGATGTGGTCCTCGGTGGTGCCCGCCGTTCCCTGCACGACCAGGGTGGAGTCGCGGCAGATGGCGGCGGACAACAGCTCGGCCAGCCAGCTCTTGCCGGTGCCCGGGTCGCCGATCAGCAGCAGGCCGCGGTCGGAGGCGAGCGTCACGATGCTGCGCTCGACGAAGCTCCGGTCGCCGAACCACTTCTGCGGGATCTCGCGGTCCAGGCCGTCGGACCGCTCGCTGCCGAGCACGAACAGCCGGACCATGCGGGGGCTGAGCCGCCAGGAGAACGGCTTGGGGCCGTCGTCGACCGACTCCAGCCAGTCGAGCTCCTCGGCGTACTTCACCTCGGCGGGGGCGCGGAGCATCTCGTTGGTCATGTGGGGGGTCTCCTAAGCGAGGAAGTTCTTGAGTTCGAACACGAGTTTGCGTATGTGACCCGAGATCACCGGTGTGCCCAGGTCCTTGAGCTTCTGCCGGAACCACGGATTGACGCTCTGCTGGCCGCCGCTGTCCACCGAGCCCACGGGGATGATCCGTACGCCGGATCGGTGCAGCGCCTCCATCCCGGCGTAGACGGCGGGACAGTTCCACTCGTAGAAGTCGGAGATCCACACGACCACCGTGTTGCGGGGGTCGGCGACCTTCGGCTGGGCGAGGGCCAGGGCGGCGGTGCCGTCGGTGCCGCCACCGAGCTGGGTGCGCAGCAGCACCTCGAACGGATCGTGCACCCACGGGGTGAGGTCGAGCGCGCGGGTGTCGTACGCGACCAGGTGCACGTCGACCTTGGGCAGCCCGGCGAAGATGGACGCCAGGATGGTGCAGTTGACCATCGCGTCGACCATGGAACCGGACTGGTCGACCACCACGATCATTCTGGCCGGCGTGGTACGCCTCGCGGTGCGCCGGTAGTAGAGCCGGTCGACGTAGAGCCGCTGGTCCTCCGGGTTCCAGTTGGTGAGGTTCTTCCAGATCGTCCGTTCGACGTCCAGATTGCGGAACACCCGTTTGGGCGGCACCGACCGGTCGATCGTGCCCACGCCGGCCTTCTCGACCTGCGTGCGCAGCACCTCGGCGACCTCGTCGACGAACCTGCGGATCAGCGCCTTGGCGTTGGCCAGCGCCACCCCCGACAGGTTGGACTTGTCGCGCAGCAACTGCTCGACCAGCGACATGCTGGGCGTGAGCTGCCGCGCCAGGGCCGGGTCCGCCAGGACCTCGCGCAGCCGCATGCGGCTGACCAGCCCGGCTTCGATGCCGGCCAGCGCCTTGGCCAGGTCGTCGTCGCCGACCCTGACGCCGGAGCCCGGCCCGGACCCGGCCGTGGGGCCAGAGCCGTGACCGCTCCCGGAGCCGTGGCCGGAGCCGGATCCTGCTCCCGTCCCGGCTTCGCCGTCCTGCTCTCCCGGCGCCGCGCCCGTTCGCGCGCCCGTCCCGGCGCCCGTTCCCGATCCGGGGGCCGTGCCCGCGCACAGGGCCCACTTGAGCCAGGCGGCGTCCCGTTGCCAGGCCGCGAGCTGGGTGGCGCTGACGTCACCCGAGCCGGTGGCGAAGACGTTGAGCAGCAGCTTCGAGATCAGCGCCGCCCGGCGCACCTCACCGCCCGGCACATGCTCGCCCGGCGTGAGCAGGGTCTCGAACTCGGTGGCCAGGTCGGGGAAGCGCTGCACCAGCGAGTCGACCGACACGGCCGGGTCGAGCAGCCCGGCGGGCAGCCCCAGGTCGCCGACGACCGCGACGCCGGCGGTCTCCAGCGCGGGCTGCTCCTCGTGGTCGAACAACCGGGCGAGCAGCCGCCAGTAGAGCACCTGACGCCGGTTCCGGTCGGCGTTCGTCAGACCGTCTTCGCCGGTCGTGGAGATATCGGCCGCGGAGATGCCAGCCGTGGGGATGCCAGCCGTGGGGATGCCGGTCGTGGGGATGTCGTCGCTCATCGTCGCAGTAACCGTCCGGCTCGTTCCCGCAGCACGGTGACCGCGTCGGCGGCCCTGGCCTCGGCCTTGGCCGCCTTGGGGTCGGTGGGGCCGAGCGCCCAGTCGCCGGTGGCGACCACCACCGCCTCCCGCTTGACCTTCGCCTGCACGGCGAGCGGCTGCAGCGTCCAGCGGCCGGCGTCCCACCGGACCAGCCCCACACACGCCGACGAGGCCGCCACCAGCTTGGGCGTGAGCGGACCGCATTCGGGCAGCCGCTGCGCGTCCACGGCGAGGACGGTCCCGCCCAGGTCGAAGGAGCCGTCCTTGGTGACCTTGTAGCCCTCCACCAGCACCGGCTCGGCGATCCGTACGGCAACGCGGTCGAGGGGCGGCACCGCCGGGGCGAGCGCGCCGGACAGGCACAGCCGGGCGGCCGCCAACGGGTCGGCGGGCTTGCTCACGAAGGCGTGGTCGTCGTCCCAGACGAGGTCACCGCTGTCGAGCAGGGGCATGTCCGTGATCTCGACGCAGCGGCGGTCGGCCAGCGCGGCCAGCAGTAGCTTGTGGCGCTGCGTCAGCTTCCACAGCGCGGGCCCGGCGATGGTGTCGACCTTGGCGACCGCGACGGAGGTGCGCAGCAGCCGGGGCCTGCCGCCGTCGGCGGGCTCCAGGACGGCGTGCACCTGGAACTGGACGGCGGTGCCGTGCTCGTGCACGTCGACGCCGAGCACCAGCAGCCGTCCCGACACCGTGGCGGCGGGCCGGGGCTCTGCGGTCAGGACGCCGTCCTGCGACAACAGCAGGGCGCGGGTCCACAGGTCGGCCCAGCGCCGCACCGGCAGGTGCTCCGCCGAGCCGATCGGGCAGGAGGCCCGCAGCTCGGCGGCGAAGCCGTCGAGCAGCACCGCGAGCCTGCGCAGATCCGGCGCGGCGAGCAGGGCCTCGACGATCTGGTCCGCCGCGGAGACGAGGTCGTGGTCGACGCCGCGCCAGCCGGTGATGGCCAGCTCGCGTAGCCAGGAGCGGACGCCACCGAGCACGTTCCCGGCCGGCTGAACGGCCGACTGAGCGGCCGACTGGGCGGCGGGCTGGGCGGCCGGCTGAACGGCTGGCTGAACGGCGGCGCCGCCCGTCGTCCCCAGGCCATCGGGCGCTGGCGGCCATTCCGCCCGTTCCCGTCCCAATGCCGTGTCCAGGCTTTCGAGCAGGGCGTCGTGCACGGCGCCGGACAACGCGACCCGGCCGCCCGCCAGGGCCGTCAGATGCTCCTGCGTGATCGAACCGGACACGACCGCATCGGCGGCCTCCGCCAGCCGATCGCCGAGAGGGGTGGCGGCGAACGCGGCGGCCAGCGCGGCCACCGCCTCGGCGCGCTCGTCGGCGAGCCGGGCGAGGCCGTGCACCAGGGCGTCGTCGAAGCCGTCGAGCAGTGCGAGCGCCTCCTCGGCCCCCTCACCGGCCTTTCCCGAGTCGCCACCGAGCAGGGCGGCGAGCTGCACGGCGAGCATCAGCCCACCGTCCCCGTGGCCGGGAACCAGTGCAGCTCCGGGATCGGCAGGGTCGTGTCTGGCACCTCCAGGTAGGCCAGGTGGCGCAGGAACCGGCTGAACACGACCGCGGCGGGGGCGGGCTCGTGGACGCCGCCCAGGCAGTCGGCCGGATCCGCGCCCTCGGGGACCTCGACCCGCAGGTATCGGCACACGCGGTCGGCGCCGTACTGCACGACGGCCTCGGCGACCAGGGCCCGCAGGTGTTTGCACGGCGAGCCGTACAAGCCACCGCAGGGGCGGTTGTTGTTGGTGCTGCAGTTGTAGTTGTGGGAGCCGGCGGCGATGGAGGAGACGTAGACCCGGCCGATGTCCGAGCCGCTCGACACCACGCCCTGTAGCCGGCCGTCGGCCAGCTCTACGAAGGGGACCTTCGCCAGCTTGCGCGGCTGGACCGGCGGCACCACCCGCAGCCTGCTGTGTCGCGCCCACACGGTCGCGCCGTTGGGGGAACGGTCTGTCATGATCCGGAAAGTAGCCGAGCCGTACGACAAAACTGCCCGCCCCGGTCCGGACGGGCGGGACCGCCCAGGAGAGCAGCGATCCGGACGGCTGCGCCTGGGCGGCCCTGAGCGCGATGGACGACACGAGGACCTCGAAAGAGGTCGTCGTCCGCGCGGCCGGACGCGCTCCGCGCCGAGTCCCTCGGCGGCATGGCCGGGTGACGGACCTCGGGCCGACCCTGCCGGTCAGGCGAGTGGGAAGCCGGTCCCGTGCTCGGACTCGGGGCGCGGGCCGCGGATGCGCCGCTCGCTCTCCTCGATCGGCACGTCGTTGATGCTCGCCTCCCTGCGGCTCATCAGGCCGTCGGCGGTGAACTCCCACAGCTCGTTGCCGTAGCTGCGCCACCACCGGCCCTCGGCGTCGTGCCACTCGTACTGGAACCGCACGGCGATGCGGTCGCCGCCGAAGGTCCACAGGTCCTTACGCAGGGCGTAGTCGCGCTCGCGCTCCCACTTGCGGGTCAGGAAGGCGACGATCTCCTCCCGTCCGGTCAGGAACTCCGAGCGGTTGCGCCACACCGAGTCCTCGGTGTACGCGGCGGCGACGCGTTCGGGGTCCCTGGTGTTCCAGGCGTCCTCGGCGGCCTGCACCTTCTGCCTGGCGCTGTCCTCGGTGAACGGCGGAAGCGGCGGACGTGTGCTCATCGTGCTCTCCTCCCCGGACGAGACAACGATCGTTGTCCGCAAATGCGGCTCTACCAGTGCTACCCATCGAAGGACGCGCTGATGGCGGCATACCTGGAGAGCATCGCGATCGGCGACTTCCGCCCGGCCACTGCGCGTACGTCAGGGTGGCCGCGTCGGTGCGGATGCTCTCCAGGCAGATCATCCGCGCGCCCGCGACCACTGCGCCCTCCCCGGAGGACTACAGGGAGGGGTCGCCGGGGCCGGAGGCGGTCGCCTCGGGCGTTCTGTTCACCTCGCTCCGCGCCTCCTGGGGCAGGAAGATCCCGGACAGGCGCGCGGCGGGGTCCGGCGCCGCCCGTGGCAGACGGATGGTGAAGGTGGCTCCGGCTCCCGGCCGCCCGTCCACGTCGATCGTGCCGCCGTGCGCGTCCATCACCTCGTTCACGAGAGCCAGACCGATGCCGAGACCCCCGGCGTGGGGCGCGCCGGCATGTCTGGCGAGCAGGCGCTCGCCGTCACACGGGTCCAGCCCCACGCCGTCGTCCCGCACACTGAGCCGAACCGTCTCCGGATCCGAACCCACGGTCACCCAGATGTGGCCGCCCGCCGAGGTGTGGCGCAGCGCGTTGTCGAGGAGCGCGGAGATCACCCGGCGCAGCGCGGACGGCGCTCCGCACACCACATGGTCGCCCGGACTCCGCCGCAGGTCGATCGTCACCCCGTGCTGCCCGGCGCGGGCCGCCTCGGCCTCGGCCGACTCCTCCGCCAGAGCGCCCAGGTCCGCGAGCCCGAACGGCCGGCGGCGCTGCCTGAGCTGGGTCGACAGCAGCAGGTCCTCGATCACCTCGCCCAGTTGCCCGATGCCGGTGACCAGCCGGTCGACGTCGCCCACGACGAGCAGAGGATCGGGCTCCCCGCGCAGGCGCCGGGCGGCCAGTTGCGCGCGGACGTGCAGCCGGGTCAGCGGGCTGCGCAGTTCGTGACTGACGTCGGCGGTGAACCGGCGCTGCCGGTCGAGGGCCTCGCCCAGCGGCGCGATCGCCCGGCGGGCGAGGACCTGGCCGATCAGCAACGCCGCCAGCAGGGCCGCGACCTCGGCCGCGCAGAGCGTGTGCAGCAGCCGGCGCCGCTCGGTGACGGGGAAGTACAGGTCCATCACCGCCTGCTGCAGCACCTCGCCGCGCCGCTGTGTACGGACCAGGTAGGTGCTGCCGCCGGCCTCCGCGACCTCGACCCGGGTGCGGCCGTCGGCGGCGACCCGGTCGAGCGCCTCGCGCACCGGCAGGTTCTCCGGCGCCCCGGGGGTGCTCCGCAGGGCGTTCGCCCGGAGCTCGAACAGCCATACGCAGGGCGGCGGGTGGTCCATCGGGGCCGACGCCGCGGCCACGGCGAGATCGCGCCGGGCGGTGGCATCCTGCGCGTCGACCACGACGAAGTAGACCAGCGCGCCCAGGAGGGCGATCGCCAGCGAGAACACGGCCGCCACCTGCGCGGTGATCCGGCGGCGGGTCCGGATCAGCAGGCGCCGCTCCGGGTCGAAGGCCCGTCTGATCGTCACAGCTCGCCCAGGCGGTATCCCACGCCCCGCACGGTGCGGACGACGCCGGGCCCCAGCTTGTTGCGCAGGTAGTAGACGTAGGTGTCCACGATCGACTCGGTCCTGGCGCCGTCGAAGATCCGCTGCCGCAGCGAGGCGCGCGTGTGCACCTGCTGCGGACGGGCCGCCAGGGCGTGGAGCAGCCGGCACTCCTGGCCCGACAGCGTCACCTGCTCGCCGGACGGCAGCCGTACGGTGCTGGACGCGGAGTCGAGCCAGGCGGCGCCGAGCGGCAGCAGCGCGGCCTGGTCCAGGTTCCTGCGGTGCAGGGCGCGCACCCGGGCCAGCAGCTCGTCGATCTCGAACGGCTTGACCAGGTAGTCCTCGGCGCCCGCGTCGAGTCCGGTGACCCGGTCGGCGAGGGCGCCGAAGGCGGTGAGCATCAGCACCGGCACGGTGACCGCCTGCCGGCGCAGCCGCCGCAGCAGATCGAGCCC
The DNA here is from genome assembly GCF_006874465.1 of Microbispora bryophytorum. Lineage (GTDB taxonomy): Bacteria > Actinomycetota > Actinomycetes > Streptosporangiales > Streptosporangiaceae > Microbispora > Microbispora bryophytorum. Next base: position 502,302 of record NZ_VIRL01000001.1, read on the forward strand.
GTCGACGACGGGCAGTCCGCGATCGATGATCATCGCGTCGTAGCCGCGGCTCAGCGCCAGATGCAGGCCCCGCTGTCCCTCCAGCGCCAGGTCGACCGTGTATCCCTGGTCGGTGAACACCTCGACCAGCATGTCTCCCAGCTCACGGTCGTCCTCCACGAGCAGTAGACGCGACGAGCGCGGTTCGGATGTCCCCGATATCCGTGCCACCGGCCAACCGTCGCACCAGTATCAGGAAATATCCAGACTCCGGATTGCCGCTGCCGGGAGGCCGCCCCATGTTCTGCGGTTGTCCTGAGCTTTCACATGAAATTAGATGAAACCGGTTTCTCCCGTCGCCGCGCCCACCGGGGCCGGTTTCTGCGCGCCTTCCGCATCCGCCGGCTCATGGCGCTCCGGCAGCGCCAGTTTGTACAGCGGCAGGGCTGCCGCGGTGGTGAGCACGGCCACGAGGACGAGCATCGCGAAGAGCTCCTGCGTGATCATGCCCTGCGCCAGGCCGATGTTGATGAAGATGAGGATCATCAGCCCGCGGGCGTTCATCATCGCGCCCATGGCCCAGGACTCGCGCCAGCCGAATCCCAGCGCCCGCGTCGCCAGCGAGCAGCCGAAGTACTTCCCGGAGAAGGCCAGAAGCAGGATCAGCGCGAACGCCAGGAGCGCGAAACCCCCGGTGATGCCGCCGAGATGGGTGTTCAGCCCCGAGAACGCGAAGAAGACGGGCAGCAGCAGGGTCGATACGAGGTCCATCATCCGGCCGTGCAGAGCGGCGCGGAACGCCGGTTGGCGCGGCATGGCCAACCCGGCGACGAAACCGCCGAACACCGAGTAGACGCCGATGGCGTCGGTGATCCACCCGGCCACGATCGGCACCAGCACGACCACGTACACGGCGCCGGCGCCGAGATGCCCGGTACGCGCGACGCGGCGGCCCAGGGGACGCAGCAGCGGAGCCACCACCCCGAGCATCACCGCGGCGAACACCCCGGCCAGGGCGATGGTGCGCAGCGTGTCGCCGGTGCCGCCGCCGAGGTGCACCGCCGACAGCGCCGCGAGCAGGCACCAGGCCACGGCGTCGTCGATGGAGGCGGACAGCAGGGCGATCCGGCCGACGCGGGTGTTCTGCAGCCCGCGTTCGTAGAGGATCCTGGCGAGCATGGGGAACGCGGTCAGCGACAGCGCTCCCCCGAGGAACAGGGCGAACTCCAACCGGCCGACGTCCGGGCGGGACAGCCGCTCCCACAGGACGAGCCCGGCGGCGCCGCCGAGGACCAGCGGGGAGATGATCCCCGACGCCGCCAGCACGCTCGCCTTGCGCAGCTCGCCCGGCGCCCGGGCGTCGTGGTCCATCCCGGCCCCGACCAGGAACATGTACAACGTCAGGCCGAGGGTGCTGAGCACGTACAGGACCGGCCTGACCTGAGCGGGGAACAGGGCCGCCTGGGCGTCGGGGAACACCGCGCCGAGCAGCGTCGGCCCGAGCAGGACGCCGGCGACCATCTCGCCGACCACGCGCGGCTGCATCACCAAAGTGGCCAGCCGGCCGCACAGTGCGGCGGTCAGCAGGATGACGGCCAGGGCCGGCAGCACTCTGAGGGCCAGTTCGAGGTTGGGGTCGGCGGCGGACGCCTGTGCTGGGAGAAGGTCGGGGAGAAGAGCCGGAACGGGCATGGCTTGCGCCTCCGCTCGTGATCGGGACCTGAGATCGGCCGGGGTCTACGTGCTTTCTGACCGGGCGTCGCCGGAGAAGTGGCGCTCGCACAGCCGCAGCCGGCGGGCGTCCCACACCATGTACGTGCCGAGGACGAGCTGCACCAGGCTGCGCCAGACGTCCTCCCAGCCGTCCCTGAGCCGCATGGACAGCAGCGTCAGGCGCCGGCCCCGCCCGCGCCGCGCGCCCGGCGGGGTGAGCAGGCACGGTCCCCGGTTGGGCAGCGACCGGGTGTGCGCGGCGGTGGAGTCGAGCTCGTACGAACGCAGGACCTCCCGCACCGCGACCCGCATGGCGAGCGGCGCGAGCCGCCACGCCGGGCAGGGCCGGTTCGCCGGCATACCGAACGGGATGTGGTTGAGCTCCTTGACCGAGGCGCGCCCGGGATCGAAGCGTCCGGGATCGAAGCGCTCGGGTTCGGGGAAGCCCGCACGGTGGAAGGCGGGATAGTCGAAGCACAGCACCGAGCCGGCCGGGATGGCGACGCCCTCGTCCACGGAGATGTCGCCCGTGGTGACGCGGTGGGCGATGCCGAAGAGCGGGTAGAGCCGCAGCGTCTCCGCGATCACCTGGTCGAGGAAGCGGTCGTCGCCGGCCCGCGCCCTGTCCTGCACATCCGGGTGCCGGGCGAGAGCCATCAGCACATGGGCCGTGGCCTCCGACATCTGCACGACCGCGGTGTTGAAGAAGGCGCCCTGGAGATACAGCGCCTGCTCCCGGGCCGTCAGGCCCGGCGGCAGCTCGTGCCCCACCCGCGGCAGCGACTCGACGAGATACGCGGTCAGCCGGTCGCGCCGGTCCATGTGCCGCAGGCCGCAGCACTTGAGCGCGGTCACGACGTCGTCCGCGTTGCCGACGATGAGGTCGCGGGCGTGCGGCGGGCAGGGCTCGCGGAAGACGAGCTCGTAGGAGAACTCGGCCCAGGCCGGCATCATCAGGTCGCGCAGCCGGACCACCCCGTGCCTGACCCCGCGCCTGACCCCGTGCCTGCCCTCCAGCGTCCGGCGGACGCACCGGCGGGTGAGCTCCTCCACCTGCGCCCGCGGGCGCGACAGGATGCGGCGGGTGGCCAGGGCGACGGCGTCGTACCGCTCCCCGGCCTCCAGGTGCTCCTGGTGCATCTCCGGCCCCGGCGACAGCCAGTACCAGAACAGGTCGGACAGGACGGCGCCCTTGCTCCGGCCCGAGGCCGCCGGATGGGAGTAGACCTCCCTGAACCGGTCCACGCCGACCAGGTCACCCGGCACGGCGATGCTCTCCTCGCCGTTGATCCTCGTGAACACCCACCCGCGCAGCACGACGACGCGCCCGGGGAGCCACCGGGGCAGGCTGATCACGACGACGGCCGCGGCCGCCCACAGCACCACCCGCATCGCCACCCACGCCGCCGTCAGCATCGCCGCACCAGCCCCGGCTCCAGGTCCTGCGTCGAGGCGAGGCCGCACAGGGTGAGCGCGTGCTCGACCTCGTCGCGCAGCAGCCCGAGCACGCGGGCCACGCCGCACTCGCCGCCCGCCGCCAGGCCCCAGATCACCGGACGGCCGACCGCGACGGCGGACGCGCCGAGCGCCATCGCCTTGATCACGTCGGTGCCGCGCCGGATCCCTCCGTCCATCAGCACCGGTACGGCCCCGCCGACGGCGGCCACGATCTCCGGCAGCAGGTCGACGGTGGCCGGAACGGTGTCGAGCTGCCGCCCGCCGTGGTTGGAGACGTACAGCGCCGACACCCCGTGGTCCAGGGCGAGGCGCGCGTCGGCGGGGTGCGTGACGCCCTTGAGCACGATCGGCAGCCGCGTCATCCGCCGCAGCATGTCCACGTGCTCCCAGGAGATCACGGGCGACATGACGATCGGCCGCACCGGCCCGGCGCCGCCGTCGCACAGGTTCTCGCAGCGCAGGTTCTCGCAGCGCATGCCCGCGGGCAGGTCGTCGAAGCCGTTGCGCACGTCCCGGTCCCGGCGTCCCCGGGCCGGGGAGTCGACGGTGACGACCAGCGCCGCGCAGCCGGCCTTCTCGGCACGCCGGACGAGCGCCTCGGTGAAGGCCATGTCCGGCTGGACGTAGAGCTGGAACCACAGGGTGGCGCCCGGCGCCGCGGCCGCGACGTCCTCGACGGCGACCGTGGCGGCCATGCTCACGATCATGATGGTCTCCGCGGCGGCGGCCGCGCGGGCCGTGGCCTTCTCCCCCTCCGGGTCGGCGAGCCGGTGGAACGCGGTCGGCGCCACCAGCACCGGCATCGCCGCGCGGCTGCCCAGCAAAGTCACCCCGATCCGCGGGCTCCCCGCGCCGCGCAGGACCCGCGGCAGCAGCGCGAGCCGGGCGAACGCCGCCTCGTTGGCCCTCACCGTCAGCTCGTCGCCGGCCCCGCCGGCGAAGTAGTCGTAGTGAGCGGGGTCCAGCCGGTCGCGGGCCGCCGCCTCGAAGTCCCGGATCGCCGGCAGCACGGCCGTCACACCGAGACCGGCAGGCTCTGGCGCTGGAAGAAGTCCCGGAGCGGGCGCAGGTGCACCTCTTCCGAGGTCCAGTCGTTCTCCAGGTTCTCGGTGACGTGGTGGACGGCCTCCACCACACCGCCTCGGCAGCGGCGTACGACCGGGTGGAGGTAGTGGCCCTCGTGCGCACGCTCCGCGTCGCTCTGCCTGATCCGCCCCACCGCGATGTCGAAGGGGTCGACCTGGTCGTGGTTCGGGCCGTACTCCAGGGTGATCGCGAAGTGGCCCCCATCGCCGATCGGCGGGCCCTGCAGATCGAGCGGCAACTCCTCCAGGTAGCGCATGCCGCCGCGCCCGTCCGGGACGATCACGTCGGCCAGCACCCCGAACTGCTGCCACAGGGCCGAGCTGCGGTTGACCCGTTCGAGCACGGCCGCCGCGAGCGCGTCCGGATCGGCGGGGAGGTCGCGGCCCGGCCAGGGGACGCCGTGATGCCTGCTCTCCAGCGTGCGGTGCAGGGCGCGCACGCCGTAGCGGAACCCGTGGATGAACCCGTTGGTGCCGCGCTTGAAGTCGAGCGACTGGGTGATCGTGCCGGCGAAGTGGAGGTCGGGCACGTTGACCGACTCGTAGGCCGGGGTCAGCGCGGGGAACCTGTCGCCGATCGTCAGCTCCGGACGGCACTCGGGCGCGAAGGCGGAGGCGTCGAACCGGAATCCGGTGCAGACGATCACCCGGTCGTACGGGATGTCCTTGGTGACCTCGTCGGCTCGGGCGAAGGCCACCGTCACCAGGTAGGAGCCGTCGGCCCGGCGCTCGATGCGCCTGATGTCGCCGTCCAGCAAGGCGTTCTGCAACTTGAGCTGATAGGTGTCGAGGAAGTTGTTGTTGGCCGCGCGCAGGTGCCCGACGAAGTGGGTCCGCCAGGCCAGGCGCAGCGAGTGCGGTCCGGCCACGTGGACGACCGCGGCCGTCTCGAGGAGGTTGTCGGCGGTCTCGAAGGCCGAGTTGGCCTTGCCGATGACGAGCACCCGCATGTCCGTGTAGTCCGCGGGGTCGGTCGAGTGGGTGCCGTACTGCTCGGCGGTCTCGACGCCGGGGATGGGCGGGACGTTGGGCAGGGAGACCCCCGTCGCGACGATCACCCGCCGTGCCCGGTACGTCCGGCCGTGCTCGTCGGTCACCTGGAACGGGCCTTCGGCGTCCGGGCGCGCGATCTCGGCGACCCGCGCGTCGTACGTGACGTGCAGGCCCTGAAAGGCGACGAAGTCCTCCAGGTAGCGGACGAAGTCCTCGGCGGCGGGGAAGTAGCGGTCGCTGTAGCGGGTGAACAGCAGACGGGGGTCGTCCGACAGCAGCGAGTTCCAGTCCATCCGGAGGTTGAGCTCCGGATCGTCCCATCCGGTGTGCTTCTTGTTGATGGAGATGAGCTTGCGATGGCGGGGAAAGGTCCGGAAGAACGCGCCGGGCTCGGGCGCCGCTTCGAGAATCCGGTAGCCGCGCCCCGCCCGATGCAGGAAGTGGCCCATCTGCAGGCCCGCCGGTCCGGCGCCGATCACCAAATAGTCCAGGGTGTTGTCGGGCACTGACGCCTCCCTCACTGGGGTGGTTGAAGTTTCACCAGTGTTGGCGGGCGATTCTCAGAGATGGATCAGAGCGCCGACGGCAGATGCCGCTCCACCAGCGCGCGCTTGTCGGGTTTGCCACTCGGCGCGACCGGCACGGAGGACACGGTCGTGATCGTCCGGGGGACGCTGTCCGCGCCGAGCTCGGCGCGCACGAGCTCCGCCAGGGCGGCGTGGTCCAGGGTGGCGCCCGGAGCCGGGACGACGAACGCGTGGACGGCCTCCCCGGTCCGCTCGTCCGGCGCGCCGGTCACGTACGCCTCGGCCACGCCGGGATGGCCGGCCAGCGCCCGCTCGACGGGACCGGCGTAGACGACGATCGCGTTCACCATGATCACGTCCCTGGTCCGGCCGGCCAGGTGCAGCAGGCCGGTCTCGTCGAGGTGACCGAGATCGCGGGTGCGCAGCCAGCCGTCCCGCAGCACGTCGCGGGTCTCCTCCGGCTGATTCCAGTAGCCCGCCATCAGGTAGGGGCCGCGCACGTGGATCTCGCCGATGCGTCCCGGGGCGACCGGGCGGCCCTCCTCGTCGCGCACGCTGATCTCCACGCCGGGGTGCGGGCGGCCGACCGAGCCGGGCGCGTCGTGGCCCTCCTCCGGGGTGAGCATGGAGATGGCTCCGGCCTCGGTCGCGCCGTACACGACGTGGACGACGGGGCCCAGCCGGTCCAGCGCCTCCAGCAGCCGATGCGGGCTGAGGGGCGACCCGGAGACCGTCAGTGCGCGCAGGCTGCCGAGGTCGACCGGCTCCTCGCGGAGCAGGTCGAGCATCTGGCACAGCCGGGGCACGGTCACGATCGCGCCGGTGATCCGGTGCCGCTCGATCGCGTACGGGAACAGCGGCCGGCCGTCCTCGTCGGGGATCACCGCGGTGCCGCCGCCGAGCAGGCACGGCGCCAGGAACTCCAGCACCACCAGGCTGGACAGGGTGCCGAAGAGCATGTAGCGGTGGAAGGACTCGCCGAAGCCGGGCGCTGCCGACGACCAGCCGCGAAGGGCGGACCAGTGCGCCGCCAGGGCCCGGTAGGTGAGCGCGCAGCCCTTCGGCCGGCCCGTGCTGCCGCTGGTGAAGGTCAGCAGGGCCGTGTCGTCCGGTCGCGCCGTCACGGCGGGGAAGCGACCGTCGCCGGGATGGGCCAGGAGGTCGGCCGCACCGGCCACCCCGGGGGCGGGCCCCAGTGACAGCACCGTGGCGGACCCGGCGGACTTGGCGGACCCGGCGGACCCGGCGGCCCCGGCGGCATGGAGCAGGTCCGGTGTCGCCGTCGACCGGTCGAGGACCACGGCGTCGACTCCCACGCCGAGCACATCGGCGAGCTGACCGGGCGTGTACCCGGGCTTCACGCTCACCACGCGGCAGCCCAGCACATGGGCGGCCATCTGGGCGGCGAACGCCTCCGGCGACAGGCCGGTGCGGACGGCGACGCCCTTGCCGGGCCCGAGCCCCGCATCGCGCATGGCGACGGCGATGCGCCCGATGAGGTCCAGCACCTCGCCCCGGGAGACGATCCTCGCGCCCTGTTCGAAGGCGGGGGTGCCGGGAGAGCCTCGCAGCGCCTCCAGCAGCACGTGCGGGAACGCGTCGGCGGCGTGCCCGGACGGCCCGTCGGGCTCCGATGGCCCGGCGCAGGGCCCGGCGCAGGGCTCGGCGCAGGACCCGGTGCGGGGCGCCGCGTAGGACCCGGGCTCTGTGCAGGGCTCGGTGCAGGGCTCGGTGCAGGGCTCCGTGCAGGGCTCCGTGCTGGGCTCCGTACTGGGCTCGGTGCTGGGCTCGGTGCGTTCGTGGTGCGTGGCGTGGGTGACGGGATCGCGCATGTCCGGCTCCTTCGTCTCGCGAGGCACCCGCCCGCAGCGACGACACGGCCGGCTGCTGCGCGGGCGCCGGTGTCCCACGTCGCGACGGTAGACGGCACAGATCAGAGCCGGATCAGAGCCGGATCGAAGCGATCCCATGAGCCAGGACCCCGCGAGCAGCGCCAGTCAGGGCCCGGCGGGCCGGGAGTCCCGGTGAGCCAGGACCCCCGCCACCCAGGACCCCGCGAGCCAAACCCCGCGAGCCGAAACCCCCACCAGCCAGGACCCGGCGGGCCGGGAGTCACCGTGAGCGGGGACGCCCGAGAGCCAGGAGTCCCGTGATCGGGGGTTCAGCCCATCGCGAGCATCATCGGGGCGTACAAGCGGGTCCGGTCTCCGGGGAGCGGCCTGCCTCCGTGGACCATGAAGGACGTCGAGAACGCCTGTGACACGCCCCGCTCTCCGAGCCAGTCCAGCAGGCCCGGCCGCGTGCGCTCGACCTCGATCCGCACCAGGCCGTCGGCGTCGCGCGCGAGGTCCGTGACGAGCGCGCGGGCGGCCGCCTCGTCGCCGGCGACCACCGGCCCGATGAACAGCATGTTGTTCATGGCCCGCCACGACACGGCGTAGCCGGTCGGCCCCGTCTCGTCCTCGACGACCCTGACCTGCTCGGCGAAGGCGAACAGCCGCGCCAGCAGCGCGGCCCGGTCGGCGCCGAAGACCTCCGCGTCGAGCGCGAGCAGGGCGTCGAGATCGGAGCCGGGATCAAAGCCGGGATCCGCGTCGAGATCGGAGCCGAGATCGGCCGGCCTCGTCAGGACGGGGTCGTCCCCGGGGCGCAGCCGCCCCACCCGCGCCTCCGTCACGCCCAGCGTCTCGAACCCCAGCTTCTCGTACAGCGGACGGCCGAGCTCGGTGGCCCAGAGGAAGACGGTCGCGTCACCGGCCGTGTCGAGCACGTGCGTCATCAGCCTGCGGCCCAGGCCGCGTCCGCCGTACCGGGTGGCGACGAGCATCATGCCGATGCCCGCCGCGGTCGTGCCGTACCGGGTCAGCGTGACCGTGCCCGCCAGCTCTCCCGACGGGGCCTCGATCGCGTAGACCTCGGCGTTCTCCAGGAGGAACAGCCACTTGCGCTCCTCCCGGCCCCAGGCCCTGTCCTCGCTCAGGGCCAGGCATCGATCCAGGTCCTCGGGGCCGAGTCGTCGTACGGGGAGCTCGGCGGCCGGCGTGGTGAGCGGGTCGGGCATGCGTTCTTCCTTGTCCGCGCCGGTTCGCGGCCCCGGCGCTCGTGGCGGCCTCCGAGGCTAGCCGCGCCCCGACACGACGGACACTCGTTTTCTCCGGGAAAACCACTGTCCGGCGGGCGGCCCGTCTTGTCAGGATCGTGCCATGCGACACTGGCCGCTCCTGGCACTGCGATTGACGACCCCCCGGCTGGAGCTTCGCCTGCCCGGCCTGGACGACCTGGACGCGCTCGCCGACCGGGCGGCCGAGGGCGTCCACGATCCCGGCGAGATGCCGTTCGGCGAGCCGTGGACGGACGCCCCGCCGCACGAACGCGCCCGCTCGACCGTCCAGATCCACTTCCGGCAGTGGGGAACCTGGTCGCCCGACCACTGGGCGTGCTCGTTCGTGACGATATGGGAGGGCCAGGTGGCCGGCGTACAGGAGATGCGGGCCCGCGACTTCGCGGTCACCCGTGAGGTCGACACCGGTTCCTGGCTCGGGCGGCGCTTCCAGGGCAGAGGCATCGGCACCGAGATGCGCGCCGCCGTCCTGCACCTCGCCTTCGCCGGGCTCGGCGCACGGTGTGCGACGTCGTCCGCCTTCCTGGACAACACGAAGTCGCTGGCGGTCTCCAGGCGGCTCGGCTACCGGGAGGACGGATTCGCCGTGGAGAAGCGCAGAGGCGAGGCCGCCCTGCAGCAGCGGCTGCGGCTGTCGCGCGACGAGTGGACCACCCCCGACGGGTTCGAGATCCACGGCCTCGAACCCTGCCTCCCCCTGTTCGGAGCCTCGGAGGGAATCACCGATCCAGGGGGAGCCCCTTGAGCGTCCAGGTCGTGTCCGCGGCCCTGCACGGCCGGCCCGACGGCCGGACCTGCCGGTCCGGCTTCCGCGCGGCCGCGTCGCCTCAGACCAGGCGGGCCGGGAACCCGCCCGTGGCCACCGGCCCCCAGGACGCCGGGGTGATCCGCACCAGCGACTTGCCCTGGCGGACCATGGCCGCGCGGTACTCCTCCCAGTCGGGGTGCTCGCCGGAGATCGAGCGGTAGTACTCGACCAGCGGCTCCAGGGCCTCCGGCAGGTCGAGCACCTCGGCGGTGCCGTCCACCTGCACCCACGGCCCGTCGAAATCGTCCGACAGCACGACCACGCTCGCGCGCGGATCGCGGCGGGCGTTGCGGCTCTTGGCACGTTCGGGGTACGTCGACACGACGATGCGGCCCTCGGCGTCGACGCCGCACGTCACCGGGGACGCCTGGGGGCCGCCGTCGCGTCTCGTGGTGATCAGGATCGCCCGGTGGCGATCACGGACGAAATCGAGCAACTGCTCACGGGAGACGGTCTCCGCGGTCGCGATCCTGGGACTCATGCTCGCTCCTCGCCTGCGGTCCGGAGTTCGGTCGTGCCGCAGGCACGGGATCCGGCACCTCGCCGGACGCCGTACCTGTTGATTCGCTCGCTGCGCTCACTCATGCGGCCACTTTAATCACCACCGGAGGCACGGCTCCGCTCCACCGGGCAGGTGACGCCGTCGAGCAGAAGCCGCATGACCGAGCTCGAACAGGTCGTCGAGGCACGCACCGCGCCCGTCCTCGCCCCGCTCGCCGACGACCTCGGGCAAGGCCGGGAACGTCCCGGCCCCGCGACGGCGCCCGGCGTCGGCCCCGGACGCCGTACGGCTCCCAGGGCACCGGTTGATCGGCCGAGGACGCATGATCTCCCTCAACGAGTGAGGGTCCCGCAGGACTTTACCTGCCGTCGACCCTGCCAGCACCCAATACGTACGTATGCCTCGAACAGGTATCGATACGGGTGTTTTCCCCCTCATCACCCCAAGGTAGGAGAAGGCAGTCTGAAAACGTCTTTAAGAGTGCATGAGAGCCAGGGGGACCGATCATGTGCCAGCACCACCCCAAGTGCCCGTCAGCGGACGCACCCGACCGCGACGCGGCCTGTCTGATCGCCTTCCATCCTGAGCAGGGATGGGGACTGCTTTGCAACGGCGTGGTGCTCTTCGACGACAGCGGTGAGCTCATGCCGGATGGCCGCAGTATCCCGGCGCGCGCGTCTCTGGGGTGTGCCGCATGAGTGAGCGTATCGAGCGAATCAGGCGACACAGCGTCTGGCGATGTGCCGAATCGCGTGCCCCCGGCTCGACCGAACTCCGAGCCGAGGGCGAGGAGAAGTCATGACTTTGCTCTACTGTCCCGTCCGGGACGAATCACCGTCGTCCGCCCAGGCCGACGAGGCGCTCACCGCCTCGCAGCGCTGGCACTCCGCGGTCCGGCAGCGCTGGGAGAGGCTGCGGCAGCGGGTCGGCGACCTCGCGATCCAGCTTGTGGACGACCCCGACGTCGAGGCGGCCACCTGGCGGCTGCCCGCCGACGCCACCTCCGCCGGGCAGGCCCGGCGACTGGTCGGCGAGCGCCTGACCGCCTGGGCCATGGAGAACCTGTCCGACGTGACGCAGTTGCTCGTGAGCGAGCTGGTCACGAACGTGCTGTGCCACACCTGCTGCGGCGACCTCGTCGTACGGCTGTCGGCCGTCGAAGGACTGCTGCGCTGCGAGGTGGAGGACAGCGACGGCGAGATGCCCGCGATGACCCGGCAGCCCGCCTCCGACGAGCACGAGCACGGGCGTGGACTGCGGCTGCTGGCCTCGCTGGCCTGCTGCTGGGGCGCGGAGCGCACCCGCCAGGGCAAGATCATGTGGTTCGAGCTGCCGGCCTACGCCTCGCACTGACCGGCCCGCTCGCCGATCCGTCCGCGCGCTCGCTCAGCCGTTCCTTCACCCAGGCGGCGACCTGGGCGCGCGACTTGAACCCGAGCTTGTCGAGAATGTGCTCGATGTGACCCTCCGCGGTGCGCTGGGAGATGACCAGCCTGCCGGCGATGTCCTTGTTGCTCAGTCCCTCGGCGACAAGGTGCGCGATCTCCGTCTCCCTGCGCGTCAGCGGTGCGATCCGGCCCTCGAACGGCGCGGGCCCGCGCGCGGCGGGCGCCCGTTCGAGCAGGGCGTACGCCAGAGCCTCCTCCCGCGTCATGGCCGCGCCTCGGGACACCTCGGCCTGGAAGGCGTGCTCGCCCAGCGCCTCTCTTGTGGCCGCCTCACACTCGTCGTGCCAGCGGCCCATGTAGCGGAACTCCGGCAGCCGCGCGCCGACGGCCAGCCAGCAGGTCCGTACGACGCCGAGCAGCCGGGCCGCCCGCTCGTACTTCTGCTCGCCGGCCGCGAACCAGGCATGGGCCTCCAGGTTCATGCCCAGGCCGAGCTGGTCGCCCACCGCCGTGTTGTGGCGCAGGCTCTCGTTGTCGATCTCGCAGGCCTCGCGCATGTCGTCCCGGTGCCAGGCGTCGATCGCCACCGCCAGCAGCGCGTACGCCCGGTGCCAGCCCTCGCCGTACAGGTCGCACAGGGCCAGGCACTCCTCGGCGAGATCGCGGACGCCCGGACGGCCGAGGAACGCGTTGGCCAGGGCGAGCCGGTTGAGCGCCAGCGCGAGCCCGATCGGGTTGCCGAGGGCGCGGTGGACGGCCGCCGCCTCCTCGTATCGCCGCATGCCGTTCTCCAGGTCGCCCCCGGACACGGCCGCCATGCCGGACAGAAAGGCGATGTAGCCGAGCGTCACCCGCAGCCCGAGCCTCTCGGCGATCGCCGTGGCCTCCTCCAGCCGCGCCAGTGTGGTGGCGCAGTCGCCCCTGAGCAAGGCGATCCAGGCGCCCGCCCACAGCGCGTGGGCGCGCACCTCACCGGGTTCCGCCGCGGCGGCCAGGCTCCGGTCGAACCAGCCGGCCCCCTCCGACAGGTGGTAGCCGCTCCAGTGGTAGAGCAGTTCCGCGGTCATCGCCAGGCCCGTCTCGGCCTCTCCCGGCTCGCGCAGCGACCAGTCCAGGGCCTTGCGGAGGTTGGCGTGGTCGCGCTGCAGGCGCTCCACCCACGACTGCTGGGCGGAACTGAACAGCTCCGCCCAGGCCCGTGAGGTGATCTTCCGGTAGTAGTCCCGGTGCCGCCGGTGCAGCGTCGCCTCCTCCCCGGAGGCGGCCAGCAGCTCACGGCCGAACCGCCGCACCGTGTCGAGCAGGCAGTAGCGGACCGCCCCCTCGGACTCCCGGCGGAGCAGGACCGACTTGTCGACCAGCCCCGCGACGAGTTCGAGCACGTCCTCGCGGGCGATGCCGTCGCCCGCGCACACCTGCTCGGCCGCCTCCAGGTCCAGGCACCCGACGAAGACCGAGACCCGCTGCCACAGCAACCGCTCCTGCCCGGTGCACAGCTCGTAGCTCCACTCGAACAGCGCCCGCAGCGTACGCTGCCGGGGCAGCGCGGCCCGCGATCCCCCGGTGAGCAGTCGGAACCGGTCGTCCAGCCGCGCCAGCACCTGCCCCACCGACAGGGCGCGCAGCCGTACGGCGGCCATCTCGATCGCGAGGGGCAGGCCGTCGAGCCGGCGGCAGATCTCGGCCACCGCCTCCTCGTTCTCCTCGGTCACCTCGAAGCCCGGCACGACGGCCGCGGCCCGCTCCGCGAACAGCCGGACCGCGTCCGACTCGGCGAGCGGCACCGCCGAGTCGCCGTCCGGGCCGGGCATCGGCAGCGGCGCGAGCTCGACGATCCGCTCACCGCCGATGCCGAGCGCCTGCCTGCTGGTGGCGAGGACCCGAAGCTCGGGAAGCGCACGGACCAGCGTGTCCACGAGCACCGCGCACTCGGCGAGGACGTGCTCGCAGTTGTCGAGCACGATCAGGCTCTGCCTGCCCTGCAGGCGTTCGACCAGCACGTCGAGCGGCGGCCGGGTCGAGTGCTCGTTGACCGTCAACGCCTCGGCCACGGCCTGCGCCAGCAAGCCGGGATCTTCGAGCGCGGCCAGCTCGACCAGCCGTACGCCGCCGGGGAAGCTCCTGTGGACCTCCTCGGCCGCCCGCAGTGCGAGGCGGGTCTTCCCCACCCCGCCCACGCCGATGACCGTGACCACGTGCGCGCTCCCCAGCAGGCGCTTGAGCTCGGCCAGCTCGTGCCGACGCCCAACGAAGCTGGTCACCTCCGCGGGCAGCCCGGCCGGTTCCCCCCTGACAGCTCTCGTTCGCATAGCGGTCATGACACCCACGCCGCCCCCGTCGTCCGGTACGCCACCACGTCGTGCCACATACCAGCGTACAAACGCGGTTCCGGCCGCGCGCTGCCCCACTCGTCGAAGCGTTCGCTCGACCGGGCAGCCCGGGGCGGGGCTCAGCCCTTCATCCGCCGCAGGATCTGCTCGCGTCTGACCTGGAGGTCGTCGATGAGCGCCTCCTGCTGCTCGACGTTGGTCAGCAGGGTGGCCCTCTCCGCCATATCCGTGGGCGCGTCCCAGCTCTGCCCGATCTCCTCGCGTATCTGCCTGGTCTCCTCGCGCAGGCGCTCGATCTGCGTGTCCACCTCGTCGAGCTCCTTCTTGAGCTCCGGATCGTCCATGCCTCACCGTCCCGTTGCGTCACTCACGCGCGCCATGTCGCGTTCGTCCACCCCATTCCACGGGGACGGGAAACTATTCGGCGACCGCGGCAGGGAGATAGACGGTTTCGCCGGTCGTACGGGCCCGCTGCGCGGCCGTCAGCCGCGCCAGCAGGTAGGCCGGCATGACAGAGGCGGCCTGCTCCGCGGTGAAGAACCCGTAGTCGTCCAGCTCCTCCTCCTGCAGGGTCACGCTGGTCCCGTCCTCGACCGTGCCGCAGTCGAACAGGAAGTGGACCAGCGGGATCGGCCGGTCGTCCAGCGGCGGCACCCACTGGAACACGAGGAGGCGGCCCACCTGCCGGGAGAGGCCCAGCTCTTCGGCCAGCTCCCGGCCGCAGGCCGCCTCGGGCGACTCCCCCTCGTCGATGTGGCCGCCCGGCCAGCCCCAGTGGTCGCGGTAGCCCGGCTTCACGAGCAGGACCCGCCCGGAGGAGTCGGTGAGGAAACCGGCCGCCGCGGCGGCCACCTTGAACAGCCCCGCGTAGAAGACGTCCGCCGGGATCATCGCAGCTCCGATCGCATGCCCTGAGCCTAGATCGTGTCCGGACAGGCGGTGGGGCCGGCGGCGCCGCTCAGGCCACCGCGTCCAGGCGCGCGCGCAGCTCTCCGGGAGTGTCAGGGCGACGCCCGCCAGGGCCTCATCCAGTTGAGCGGCGTTGCTGACGCCGACGATCGGCGTCAGCGGCGGGACGCCCCCCGCCAGCCAGGCGAGCACCACCTGGTTGCGGGTCACGCCGAGCTCGGCCGCCACGTCGGTCAGCACGGCCAGCCGCCGGCTCGTCCCCGGGTGGTCGTACGCCTCGGACAGGGGGCGGTCGTCGCGCGTGTAGGAGCCGTTGAGCAGCGGAGTGTAGGCCCACAGAGCGACCTCGGGGTGTACGGCGACGTAGTCGAGGACCTCGTCCGTCACCCAGCCGAAGCGGTGGGTCTGGTCCGGCACCTTCGCCCAGGGGCGTGGGCTGAGGTAGGAGTGGCGCAACTGCAGGGCGGTGTACCCCGGCCATCCGTTGGCCCGGGCGATCTGGCGGGCGCGCTCCACCCGCCAGAGGGGGTGGTTGGACGCGCCGAGGCGACCGGCCGTTCCCGACTCGACGAGCAGCGCCAGCGCGTGGCCGGTCTCCTCCGGCGAAACCGACCGATCCTCCATGTGCGTCCAGAACAGCTCGACGTGATCGGTGCGCAGGCGGCGGAGGCTGTCCTCGGCCGCCGTCTTGATCGCGGCGGCCGACAGCCCCTCCCGGTTGGCGGGCCACTCTCCGCCGCCGACCGGCTGCGCGCCCGCCTTCGTGCTGAGGCGCACGCGGTCGCGGAGACCGGGACGCTTGGCCAGCCATTCACCGATCACTTTCTCGCTGTGCCCCCCGGCGCCGTCCGGGTCGGACCAGAACGCGTAGCAGTTCGCCGTGTCGATCAGGGTGCCGCCCCCGTCGACGAAGCGGTCCAGCAGGTCGAACGCGGCCCGCTTGTCCACCTGGCTGCCGAAGCGCATCGCCCCAAGCGCGAGGTTCACGTGTTCCATATCGTGCTCCCTTCGACCCGAAACAGGCAGGAGTCTGGTAGCTGGAGTGGGCTCAAGGTCAACACCTTGACGGAGAAACCCGTTTCGGAATTCGTCCCGGCCGCAGCCGTCAGATGGGCGCCAGGACGAGCTTGCCGCGGACATGCCCTGCCTGGCTGTCGCGATGAGCGGCGGCCGCGTCGGTCAAGGGATAGAGGGCGATGGGCACCGTGATCGCGCCTGCCGCCACCAACGTAATCGTTTCGGTCAGAATGCCGCGCATGTCATCGGGCTCGCCGTAGACGAACCGTACGCCCAGTGACTGTGCCGACGCGTCGGCGAGAGTGATGACCCGATCGGGGTCCCCGGTCAACTCCACCAAAGCGGGGAGGGAACCACGCCCCGAGGCGTCGACAGCGGCGTCCACACCGCCGGCGACCACAGCGCGGATTCGGTCGGCCAGGTCGTCGCCGTAGCTCACCGGGACGGCGCCGAGAGAGCGCAGGTAGTCGTGGTTGCCTGGGCCGGCCGTGCCGATCACCGTGAGCCCGCGAAGCCGGGCGAGCTGGGCTGCGACGGTTCCCACGCCACCGGCCGCCCCGTCGCCTTCCTTTCCCAGATGGCGCCCCACTCGTGACAGGGCCCGGCCCATGCGTTTCACCGGAGCCACGCAGCCGGCGAACGACGCCGGAGAGGTGAACCGGTCCGCTGGTCCGGTAAGTCCAACGGTCCACTTATGCAAGGAGCGTGACCGTGACCGAACGCGCCGATGCCGCTCACAACCGCGCCGCCGTACTGACCGCCGCGGAAGCGCTTTTCCAGCGAGAGGACCTCGAGCATGTCAGCCTGGCCCGCATCGCCCAGGCCGCCGGCGTCGGCAAGGCCACGGTCATGCGCCGCTTCGGCGACCTGCTGGGACTGGTCGAAGCGCTCATCGCGCCACGCGTCGCCGCCTTGCAGGACCGCGTGCGATCGGGAGCGCCCCCACTCGGACCCGGCGGAGACGCCGGTGCACGACTCCATGCCTACCTCGATGCCCTGTTCGACTTCGTCGCGGAAAACCGCACGCTGATCCGCGCACTGGAGCACTACGCACCGCACGCTTACTACGCCAACCCCGCCAGCCAGTTCTGGATCGACGAACTCACCGACCGGATCCGTGCCGCCCGGCCCTCCGTCGACGCCGGCTACCTCGCGTACGCCGTCTTCACCGCACTCCGCGCCGACGTCATCGACTACCTCCGTCAGCACCGGCACATGGCCACCGAACGTATTCGCGCAGGCGTGCACGCCCTCGCCGACCCGCCGGACCCCGGCCCGGTCTCCACGAGTCCCGATCCCCACTAAGGGCTGTCCGTCGCCGGCGAGGTGGTGCTGGTCCCGGCGGCCACGTCCGGACGCGCCGTGCTCATCTCCGGCATCACCGTCATCGTGGCCATGGCGGGAATGTTCCTCACCGGCAACGGGATCTTCATGGGCTTCGCCGAGGGCACGATCCTCGTGGTGCTCACGGCCGTCGTCGGCTCGCTGACCGTGCTGCCCGCGCTGCTCTCGATGAAGCGGTCACGCACCACCCGCGCCGGCACGCCCTACGCGCGGGTGGTGCGGAAACGCGACCTGTACGCGGCGGGCGGCACACCGATCTCGCGGACGAACGCCCGCCGCATGGTCTCGGGCGAGCCGAACCCGGCGCGGCGCGCGACCACGTCGAGCGGATCGTCCCCGGCCTCCAGCAGGCCCCGCGCGGTCTCGATTCGGACGAGTTCGACGTACCGGGCAGGGGTGATGCCCGTCTCCCCCTTGAACAGGCGCGTGAGCTGGCGGACGCTCAGCCCCGCCCGGGCGGCCATCGCGCTCAGCCCATGGTCCGCGGCGGGATCGACGGTCACCGCGTCCAGCACCGGCCGCAGGGCCTCGCCGCGTGTGCCCCCGCAACGCAGCCGCACGCTGAACTGCGACTGGCCGCCCGGCCGCTGCATGAACACCACCAGGTGCTTGGCGACCGTTCTGGCCAGTGCGGTGCCGTGGTCCTCCTCGACCAGGTCCAGGGCCAGGTCGATCCCGGACGTCACCCCGGCCGAGGTGATGACCCGGCCGTCCCGGACGAAGATGGCGTCCGGGTCGACCGTCACGCGGGGGTAGGTGAGCGCCAGCCGGTCTGCCAGATCCCAGTGGGTGGCCGCCCGGCGGCCGTCCAGGATCCCGGCCGCCGCGAGGACGAAGGCCCCGGCGCACACCGATGCCGTGCGCCCGGCCCGCTCCGACAGCCGACGGACCTGTTCGAGCAGGGCCCGGTCGCATTCGGTGGCCGAGATGTCCGGGCTGCCCGGCACGAGCAGTACGTCGGGCGCCTCCCCGGCCAGGTCCTCCAGCGCCAGGTCGGCGCCGAGGCGGACGCCGCCGCTGGTCCTGATGTCCCGCCCGCCCGGTGAGGCGGTGCGCAGCAGGTACGTCGCTCCGTGCTCGTTGGCGACGGTGAACACCTCGAGCGGGCCGGTCACGTCCAGCAACCGGACGCCGTCGTACACGACGACGACCACGCAGTGACCCGCCCCCGCCCGGACGCCCATGCGTCCAGTCTGCGCCACCCTGCTCCTCACCGGCCGGGCGGCTCAGAGCACCAGGAGGAGCGAGGTGGGCGTGTGCAGCCCGACCTCGTGGCTGACGCTGCCGCCCAGCAGAGCGCCGAGCCTGCCATGGTGGCGGGGGCCGAGCACGATGAGATCGGCGTTGATCGCGCGGGCTCGGTTGAGGACGGCGTCCGGAACGCCCTCGCGCAGGACGTCGACCACCTCTCCGTCCGCCTCGACGCCGGCCTCACGCAACCGGGTGAGGGCCTGGTCGACCACCGCGTGCGCCGTGGCGTCGTCCTCCAGCGCGACCACCTGGTCGTACACGGCCTCGCTCGCCTCGGCGTGCAGGACGTGGACGGTGGCGCCGGTGAGGCGGGCGAGATCGGTGGCGGCCCGGATGACTCGGTCGGCCCGGTCGGAGCCGTCGATCGCGGCGAGAATTCGGGTGTACATCGGTTCCTCCAAATGTGGGGTGTGGCACGGCCGGCAGCAGCGCGGCGGCCGGTCCAGGGGGGCATGAGCAGCACGGGCAGCACGCCGAATCCGGCCATGGGTTGTCCGCGGAGGTCGTTCGTCTTGCGCACGGGAGAGGATTCGCCGGCGCTAGCCGGTCGTGGCGAAGGCCAGAGGCATGCACAGCTCGGTCGCCAGCGCGTCACCGTAGCTGATCGTCCCCCGGAGCCCCACGACGTCGGGCATTACAGACCCCCCCTTTCCGGACAAGACTATCTAGAACGAGCAGATCCGGACGAAAGGGGATCACCGCGACAGGGGGGACGGCATCGGCGATGAGGGAAATCCGTGTGTGCCCACGGCCGAGAGCCCGGCAAGGAGACGAGCGCGGAGCGGCCGTCCGATCACTTCATGTGCACGAAGGGGTCGGGGAAGTGAGAGGGGGCGAGGACGGCGGCCCGGGCGAGGATGTCCCTGCGCGTCCGTACGGCGAGGCCGGGGTCCTCGTCGTACACGTAGCGGATCGCCGGATCGGCCAGCTGGACGGGGTGGTGCAGGGCGTCGCCGCTCATGACGACGTCTCCCGCCTCGACGATCTGGTGGCCGGGCGTGTGGCCGGGCGCGTGCACCACCCGGACCCCGGGCACGGGCTCCGCGTCCCCGTCGACGACGTCGAGCAGGTCCCGCAGGGGATCGAGGATCAGTTCGCGCACCGGGCCGGCGGCCCACTCGACTTCCGCGCGCTGCACGAGATGGCGGGCGTTCGGGAAGGCGGGAGCGCCGTCCACGACCGCACCGCCCACATGGTCGCTGTGCAGGTGGGTCAGCACCACGACGTCCACGTCTGCCGGATCGGTCCCGGCGGCGGCCAGTTCCCCGACGAGGCGGCCGGGCAGGGGCGCCCAGGTCGCGGGCGAGCCGGCGCCGCCGATCCCGGCGTCCACCAGCACCGTACGGCCCGCCGCCCGCACCAGGAAGCAGTGGAAGTGCAGCACCCACTCCTCGCCGGGCTCGAACACCGCACCGGCGAACATCTCGGGCAGCGGCTTGCGGACCGGTTCCTTCATGGGACCCACGGCATCACAAAGCGGGACGATCTCGACACCGGCCACGATTCTCGGCTCTTGCGGCATCGCATCACGATAGAAGAAGCACCCGTGCCAGAAGAAGCCCGGTTCAGCGGGCGGCGGGGACGGGCGTGTAGTCGAGGTCGACGTCGGCCGCGTAGACGGCGCGCTCACAGTGGGCGCAGCGGTAGAGGATCGGACCCTCGTCGAGTTCGGTGCGGCAGCGCGGGCAGCGGCGGCGAGTGCGGGTCATCGTGGTCTCCCCCTTCGAAAGCTCCTTGCGCGTCCATGGAACCTCCGCCGGCTTGCCGTGCTCCTGCAGCCGGCTTGTCGCCGGGTCGCAGTCCGCACGGGGTGCATGATGGACGGATGCTCGCCGACGTCGTCGACCACCTCATCTGCCCGGCCTGCCGTACGGCAATCCACCTGGCCGAGGGGTCGGTCAGGTGTGGGCGCGGCCACTCCTTCGACGTGGCGCGGCAGGGATATGTGAACATGCTCACCCGCCCGGCCGGCACGGCCGACACGCCCGCCATGGTGGCCGCGCGGGCCCGCTTCCTTGAGGCGGGCCACTACGCCCCGCTGGCCCGCCGCCTCGCCCGGATGTGCGAGGGCGCCGCCGTGGTCGCCGACGCCGGCGCGGGCACCGGCTATTACCTGGCCGCGGCGCTCGGCGACGACGCGGTGGGCATCGCGATCGACGTGTCCAAGCACGCGCTGAAACGGGCCGCCCGCGCGCATCCCCGCGTCGGCGCCGTCGTGGCGGACGTGTGGCGGCCGATCCCCGTCGGCGACGACCGCGTGGACGTGCTGCTCAACGTCTTCGCGCCGCGCAACGCGGAGGAGTTCGCCCGGATGCTGCGGCCCGGCGGCTCCCTGGTCGTCGTCACGCCCGGCCCCGGCCACCTGAGCCCGCTCGTCGAGCGTCTCGGCCTGCTGAGCGTGGACGAGGACAAGGACCGCCGCCTGGACGACACGCTGGGCGGCCGGTTCGCCCGCACCGCGGAGGAGACCGAGGAGATCACGCTCTCCCTCGGCCACGACGAGGTCGAGGCGGTGGTCGGCATGGGCCCGAGCGCCTGGCACACGCGGCCCGAGGACCTGGCCGCGAAGATCGCCGCGCTGCCCGCCCCCATGCCGGTGACCGCGTCCTTCCACATCACCCGCTGGACGGCGCTGTCCTGACCAGGCGAGCCCGGCCCCCGGACGACCTGACCACACGGCGCGGATCACAGGGCGGATCACAGGCGCGGGATCGCCACACCCCTGGTCCGGAGCGCGGGAGTGATCGCCGCGACCGCCCCCAGCAGGAAGCAGATCGCGATCACCGAGACGACCGGAAGCCACGGCACGTCGAAGGCGAACAACCCGGCCAGGCGCAGCAGGGCCGCCTCCAGCCCCAGCAGGCCGAGCGCCGTGGCCGCGAATCCCAGCACGACTCCGACCGCCACCACCGCCAGCGCCTCCGCCACGACGTATCGCAGCACCTGCGCCCGCGTCGCTCCCAGCAGCCGCAGGCCGCCCCACTCCGCCGCGCGGTCGGAGGCCGCCATCAGCAGCGTGTTGACCAGCGCGATCACGGTGTAGCAGAGCATGATCCCCAGCACGGCCAGCAGCCCGAGCCGGCTGGCCGAGGCCTGCCGGTCGCCGGACTCCCGCACCCACTCGGCCCTGCTCACCGCGCGGGCGTTGTGGCCGCGTACGGCATCCTCCAGCGCGGCCCGTACGGCCGGGGCCGCGGCATCGGGACGTGCCGTCACATACGCGACGGAGGGCAGGGCGGAGAAGGCGTGGGCGGGTGTGACGTAGGCGTCGGCGGGCGAATCGTCCCCGAGCACGCCGGTCACCGTCAGCGTGACCGGGCTGCCGTCGGCCCGCCACATGCGCACCCGCTGCCCCACGCTCAGCTCCCAGGTTCGGGAGACGACGATCGTGTCGTCGCGCAGCCCGGCCGTCGATCCGGCGGCCAGCGGGACCGACAGCGCCGTGGACAGCGTGCCCGGCTCGACGGCCTGGGCGGGCCTGCGGATGAGCTGGGTGTCGCCTTCGAGGGTGTAGACGCTGGTCGCGGTCTCGGTGGCGACGTCCACGCCGGGGATCGCCCGCAGCCGCTGGACGAGCTGCCGGTCCAGTCCGGCGTCCCCGTCGGGGAGCACCAGGTAGTCGGCGCGCACCG
Source organism: Microbispora bryophytorum (assembly GCF_006874465.1). Taxonomy (GTDB): domain Bacteria; phylum Actinomycetota; class Actinomycetes; order Streptosporangiales; family Streptosporangiaceae; genus Microbispora; species Microbispora bryophytorum. The sequence continues at coordinate 524,359 of NZ_VIRL01000001.1, forward strand.
GCCGGGTCTGCAGCGCCGACTTCGCGGCGTCGGTCATCGCGGCCCCGCCCAGCAGCGAGGCCGCCAGCGCCACGGTGACCAGGACGGGCGCTGCCGTGGCGGCGGTCCGCCTGGCCGAGGCCGCCGTCCCGCCCGCGACCACGACGCCGCCGGCGCCGCGCAGCCGCTCCAGCGGCGCGACGAGCAGGCGGGTGACGGGCCGCACGAAGACCGGCGCGAGCAGGCCCAGCGCGGCGATGAGCAGCATGACGATCGGCATGAAGGTCTTGTTGTTCGTGGCCGACCCCGGATCGCCGACGGCGTTCACCGCCATGCTGACCACCGCCGTGCCCAGCAGACCCAGCCCGGCGATCCACCGGCCCCAGGTCATCGCGCGGGGTTCCACCGCCGCCTCGCGCAGCGCCTCGGCGGGCCGCACCCGCCCGGCCCGCCGCGCGGCCACGGTCACGCCGGTCACGGCGACCAGCACTCCGGTGCCGAAGGCCACCCAGGCGGGCACGGACGACCGCGACGGGGTCAGCCACTCCGGCGCCATCCCGAGCGCGGCCAGCCGGTCGAGGATCGGCCGGGTGGCCAGCGGGCCGAGGAACGCGCCCACCGCGGAGGCGGCCACCGCGACGAGGGCCGCCTCGCCGTACATCATCCGCCTGACCTGGCCCGCGGTCGCGCCGATGGTCCGTAGCAGGGCGAACTCGCGCCGCCGCTGCCCCACCGCGAACGCGAACGTGGACGAGACCACGAAGATCGCGATGAAGGCCGCGAACCCGGCGGCGATGCCGGCGATCGTGTCGGCGTTGTTGCGCGCCCGCTCGTCGGCCTCGCGGGACGGATCGGCCAGCGCCCGGTCCTGCCCGGTCAGCACGCGCGCCACCCCTGCCACCGCCTTCGTCACGTCGGCGGCGGGCCGCCACAGCGCGAGCGCGTCCACGCGTGGCGACAGCCGGGCGGCGCGCGCGTCGGCGAAGAACACGGTGGGCTGCGGCCCCGCCGTCGTGACGCCCACCACCCGATACGTCTCGATCCCGGTCGCGGTCACCACGGGCACCCGCGTCCCGACCAGTGCCCGCGCCCCGGCGGACGCGCGCCGCCGCTCGGGCTGGGTCCCGGAACTGATCGCGATCTCGCCGTCCCCCGAGGGCGCGTGGCCCGCCACGAGCGTCTGCGGAGCCGTACGGGCGGCCGACCAGGGCCTGCCCACCGCCGCCGGCCCGTCCGAGAGTCGTGCGGCGAAGATCCGGTCCACCACCGCGCCGGGGAAGCGGGCGACCAGGTCGTCCCCGAGGCCGCGCGGCTCGGCCAGGGGCGCGCTGCTGCCGCCCCGCCAGGTGTCCACGGTGAGCCTCTCGTCGGGCACGACCACGACGGGCGCGGCGGCGTATCGCTGCGGCCCCCGTGGCGGCGACGTGACGCTGGAGGCCAGCACCTGGCCGAGCGCGGCGATCAACGCGGCGCCCAGCGCCAGCGCGGCGAAGGTGCCCGCGAAAGAGATCCAGCGCGTACGCAGTGTGGACCAGGCGATCCTCAGCACGACGCCTCCAGCTGCAGCATCCGGGTGGCGACCAGTTCTGCGGTGGGCTCGTGCAGCTCGCCGAACACGCGGCCGTCGGCCAGGAACACGACCCGGCCGGCGTACGAGGCCGCCACGGGGTCGTGGGTGACCATGACGATGGTCTGGGCCTGCCGGTCCACCAGGGTGCGCAGCAGGCGCAGCACGTCGCGGCTGGTGTTGGCGTCGAGGGCGCCGGTCGGCTCGTCGGCGAAGAGCACGGCGGGGCGGGTGACCAGCGCCCGCGCGATGGCCACCCGCTGCTGCTCCCCGCCCGACATCTCGGCGGGCCGGTGCCCGGCGCGCTCGGCCAGGCCCACGGCGCCCAGGCTCTGCCGCACCAGCTCCCGGTCGGGGCGCCGCCCGGCGAGCCGCAGCGGCAGGCCCACGTTCTGCTCCGCGGTGAGCGAGGGCAGCAGGTTGAACGACTGGAACACGAAGCCGATCCGGTCTCTGCGCAGCAGCGTCAGCTTCCGGTCGGCGAGTGCGGCCAGGTCGCGGCCGTCCACGACCACCCGGCCCGTGCTGGGCCGGTCCAGCCCGGCCGCGCACTGCAGCAGCGTCGACTTGCCCGACCCCGAGGGCCCCATCACTGCGGTGAACGTGCCGGCGCCGAAGCCGATCGTGACGTCGTCCAGCGCCGTGACGCCGTGTGCGTAGTGTTTGGTGACCCCGATGAGATCGACCGCTTGCGTGTTGTTCACCCTGAGAACGCTAGGAATGCCGATGTCCGAGGGGTATCGGACACATGACCGGTGCTGTCACCGGAAGGGCCCCCGGCCGCATCGCCCCCGCGGGACGCCGGGCCGGGCGGAGCGATCAGGGGCACTAGGATTCCGGCGTGCTGTGGGGGCGTGCGACCGATCATGCGCTGATCGACGGCCTGCTCGACCGGGCGCGTGCCGGACGCTCCGGCGTGCTCGTGGTCGGGGGCGATCCGGGCATCGGCAAGACGTCGCTGCTGGCATACGCGGCGGAGTGCGCCCAGGACATGCGCGTGCTGCGCGGCGTGGGCATCGAGACCGAGGCGGAGATCCCGTTCGCCTCGCTCCACCTGCTGCTCGGGCATGGGCTCGACCGGCTGGACGCGTTGCCCGAGCCGCAGGCGGCCGCCCTGCGCGGCGCCTTCGGCCTGGCCCCGGTGACCAACCGGCTCCTGGTGGGCCTGGCCGTGCTGTCGCTGCTGGCCGAGCTGGCCGAGGGCGGGCCGCTGCTGTGCCTGATCGACGACGCGCAGTGGCTCGACCAGGAGTCGGCGCAGGCGCTGCGGTTCGCGGCCCACCGGCTGCACGCCGAGGGCATCGTCATGATCTTCGCCGCGCGCGACGGCTTCGACCCCTCGGGCCTGCCCGTGCACCGGCTGTCGGGCATCGACGCCGGCAGCGCCGCCTCGCTGCTCGCCCACGCGGCCCCCGGGCTCGCCCCCGGCACGCGCGACCGCGTCATCGAGGAGAGCTGCGGCAACCCGCTCGCCCTGCTCGAACTCCCGCGCACGGACCTGCCCGCCTACGACCGGAGCCCGCTGCCGCTGCCCGCCCGCATCCAGCAGGCGTACGAGGCCCGCATCGCCGAACTTCCCCCGGACGCCCAGAAGGCGCTGCTGGTCACCGCGCTGACCGACGGCGGCGACCCGGACGTGATCGTACGGGCGGGCCGGGAGCTGGGGATCGCGCCCGCCGCGCTGGGCGTGGCCGAGAAGTCCGGCCTGGTCACGATCGACGGGGGGCGGGTGACCTTCACCCACCCCCTCATGCGCGCGGCGGCGTTTCGGCACGGCACCTACGATCTGCGGCTGGAGATCCACGCGATCCTGGCGCGGCTGCTCGATCATCAGCCGGACCGGCGGGCCTGGCACCTGGCCGCCGCCGCCACCGGCCCCGACGAGACGGCGGCGCGGGCGCTGGAGCAGGCCGCACGGCGCGCCCGGGAACGCGACGGCAACGCCGGGGCCTGCGCAGCGCTCGAACGGGCCGCCGAGCTCACCGAGGACCACGCGCTCAAGGCGGGGCGGCTGACCGAGGCCGCCGTCGCCGCCGCCGACGCGGGCCAGGCCCGCCGAGCCAGGGAGTTGGTCGAGGACGCCGCCGCGCTGGTGGACGACCCCCGTTCCCGCGCGCGGCTGTGCGACCTGCGCGCCAGGATCGCGTTCGACGAGGGCGCCCCCCACCTGGCCCACGATCTGCTCTTGGCGGGCGCGGAGGAGCTGACTGCGCTCACGAGCGCGGAGGGCCCCGGCGGGCAGGCGCGGCAGGACCTGATCGCGGCCGGACTCATGCTGATCGACGCCGCGCGCAACGCCTGGCAGCTCAGCGACCCGGCCAGGGTCGCCGAGGCGGCCGAACACCTCCACAGGCTCGGCCTGCGTCCGGAGGACGGCCTCGATCCCGCCGTCCAGGCGGTGACCGGCGCGGCGGCGCTGCTGCAGCGGGGGCCGGCGGAGGGGCTCCCCATCATGCGCGGCATGGTCGCCAGGGGCGGCGGGATCGCCTCCGGCGCGCACACGTTCCGGATCAACGCGGCCTTCGTCGCCCCGCTCGTCGGTGACTTCAGGACGGGACACGACATCTCCGCCGCCATGGCCGCGGAGTGCCGGGCCACCGGTGACATCGGCAAACTCCCCCTGGTCCACGTCACGCTCGCCGCCGCCGAGCTGTATCTGGGCAGGTTCCGGGACGCCGAGGCCACCGCGACCGAGGGTCTGCGGCTCACCTCCGGCACGGGGCAGCGCAACCGGGCGGGCTACCTGGAGGGCACGCGGGCGTGGCTGGCGGCCGTGCGGGGAGAGGCGGACCGATGCGCCGAGCTCGCGGCCCGCTCGCGCGACCGCTTCGACGCCAACCACATCGTCAACGGCCTGGCGTGGGCCGAGTGGGCGCTGGCCCTGCTCGACCTGGGTCAGGGCCGGTTCGCCGAGGCTCTCGACCGGCTCGACACCGCCATGACCGGCCCGGTGCGCCACCAGATCCAGGCCGTCTACTTCGCCCCCGACCAGATCGAGGCGGCCGTACGGCTCGGGCTGCCCGCGCGTGAGCCGCTGCGCCGGTTCGAGGAGTGGGCGACGGCCTCGGGACAGGACTGGGCGCTGGCCGTCCTGCACCGCTGCCGCGCCCTGCTCGAAACCGACTGGGAGCGGGCGCACGAGGACTTCGGCGCCGCCGTACGGCTCCACGCCGGCAGCGGCCGTCCCTGGGAGGCGGCCCGCACCAGGCTCGCCTTCGGGGAGCGCCTGCGCAGGGAGCGCGACAAGGGCAGCGCCCGGCCGCACCTGCGGGCCGCGTGGGAGACCTTCGAGCGGCTGGGCGCCCGCCCATGGGCCGAGCGCGCCCGCACCGAGCTGCGCGCCACCGGCGACACCAGCTCCCCGGCCGCGCCTGCTGAAGTACTGTCCGCGCTGTCCCCGCAGGAACTGCAGATCGTGCGGCTGGCCGCCAAGGGCCTGACCAACCGGGAGATCGGCGCGCAGTTGTTCCTCAGCCCGAAGACCGTCAGCTACCACCTCTATCGGGCGTTTCCGAAGCTCAACGTGGCCAGCCGCGCCCAGCTCGCCGGCCTGGACCTGTCCTGACCGGTCCGCCGCCCGAACTCACGGCCCGACATCGCCCATTTGTGAGGCATTGTCGCGAGTGGCGAGACATACTGAACCCGACCCCGTAGGAACGCAGGGGAGGGCCGGCATGAAGGCCGAGGAACGCTGGCAGGCCAGGTTCCGGGCACCGCGGGTGACCCTGCCCACGTGGGCACGCCAGGCGCCGCAGCGTGCCGTCTACCGGGGCAACGCCTCCGGCTTCTGGGAGATCTATGCCTGGGACCGGGCGAGCGGCCAGACCCGCCAGGTCACCGATCGCCCCCGCGGCACCCGGTACGGCGCGATCGACCCCACCGGCCAGTGGATCTGGTGGTTCGGCGACGCCCACGGCGACACTCACGGCGACACCCAACGCGGCACGGACGGCGACGGGCACGACGGTGAGCACGATGACGGGCACGACGACGGGCACGGCGTGTGGTCGCGCCAGCCGTTCCACGGCGGCCCGGACGTGCCCCTGGCCATGCCGCCCGGCCACCCCTGCGGGCTCGCGCTCTCCTCGGACGGCGCCGCGGCCGTCGGCCGCTCCTCCCGGGACGGCTTCGAGATCCTGCTGGCCAGGCCCGGGAACGAGCCGGTCACGCTGTATCGCCACCACGAGTACGCCGCGGTCGCGGACATGTCGCTCGACGGATCGCTCATCGCCGTTCACCACAGCGAGCACGGCGACGTCCTGCACCCGGCCATACGGGTCATCAGGGCGAACGGCGCGACGGTCGCCGAGCTGGACGACGGACCGGGCAGGGGCCTGACCGGCGGCAGGTTCGCCCCCGTCCCCGGCGACCGGCGCCTGCTCCTCCTGCACGAGCGCCGGGGCCGCCGCGAACCGCTCGTCTGGGACCCGGTGACCGGCGAGCAGCGGGAGATCTGGCTGCCTATGCGCGGCGAGATCTCCGCGGACTGGTACGACGACGGCCGGGCGCTGCTCATCATCCACAACCAGCGGGGACGCACGGAGCTGCTCCGCTACGACCTCGCCGGGGGCGGCCTCACCCCGATCGAGAGCCCGCACGGGGTGATCGAGGCGGCCGCGCCGCGCCCCGACGGCACCGTCGAATACGCCTGGTCCAGCGCCGCCCACCCGCCGGTCGTCAAGTCGAGCAACGGCCACGTGGTCTTCAGCCCCGGGCGTACACCGCCGCCGTCCGTGCCGCTTGAGGACATCGACGTGGAGGGCCCCGGCGGGCGCATCCACGCCCTCGTCTCCCGGCCGGAGCGGGTGGCCGCGCCATACCCGACCGTGTTCCTCCTGCGCAGCGTGCTGCCGGGGTTCGGCGGCCTGGGCGGCCAGGACGACGATTCGTTCCGGCCGCAGGTCGCCGCGTGGGTCGACAGCGGTTTCGCGGTGATCAGGGTGAACCACCGCGGCTCGTCCGGCTACGGCTCGGCCTGGCGCGACGCCCTGCGCGGCGAGGTCGGCCACATCGAGCTGGCCGACGTGACGGCGGTGCGCGAGTGGGCGGTGGAGCGCGGCATCGCCGACCCCGACCGCCTCGTGCTCGCCGGCACGGCGTGGGGCGGTTACCTGACCCTGCTGGCACTCGGCACCCAGCCGAAGGCGTGGGCGGCGGGCATCGCCGCCGTGCCCATCGCCGACCACGCGGCGGCGTACGAGGACGAGGCCGAGTGCCTGCGCGCGGCGCACCGGGCGCTGCTGGGCGGCTCACCGGCCGAGGTGCCCGAACGGTACGCCGCGTCCTCCCCGATCACCTACGCCGACATGGTGGAGGCCCCGCTGCTGATCCTCATGGGGGCGAACGACCCGCGCTGCCCGGCACGGCAGGTGGAGCACTACGTGCGGGCCCTGGCCGACCACGGCAGGGAGGCGTCCGTCTACCGGTACGACACCGGACCGGGCACGCCGAGAGTGGAGGAGCGCGTGCACCAGATGACCGCGTCCATCGACTTCGCCGTCCGCGCCCTGTCCGCCCGCGGGCAGCCCTCGGCTCAGTGACGACCCGCGAGCAGGCGCAGGTCTAGGGGGCGCGCAGGACGAGGATGGCCAGGTCGTCGGCGCTCGGCTCGGGCGCGAAGTCCTGCACGGCGCGGCGGATGCGCTCGGCCACCGCGCGGGCGGACAGGTCGATGCACTCCGCCAGCAGCTTGGCCAGGCCGCCGTCGTCGTCGAGCAGCCGGCCGCCCGACCGTCGCTCGGTCACCCCGTCGGTCACGCCCAGCAGCACGTCGCCCGGGGTGAGCCGCAGGTTGTCCTCCTGGAACTTGGCCTCGGGGAATACCCCGAGCAGCGACTGCGGCGAGGCGACGACCTCGACGACGCCGTTCGGCCGCAGCCGCAGGGCCTCGGGATGCCCGGCCGAGACGAGGCGGATGTCGAGTCCTTCCGGAGTGACCGTGATCTGGCCGTGCAGCAGCGTCAGGAAGCGGGCGCGCTCCCCCTCCTCCAGGATGGCCTGGTTGAGCCGGCCCACGACGGCGGCCACGCCGTACCCCTCGCGGGCGAGCAGGCGGAGCGTGTGACGGGCCAGCCCGGTGACCGCGGCGGCCTCGGGCCCGGTGCCGCAGACGTCGCCGATCGCGAAGCGCCAGACGCCCTCCGCGATCGGGAACAGGTCGTAGAAGTCGCCGCCGACCTCGTTGTTCTCCCCGGCCGGCTCGTAGATGACATGGAAGTCGAGCCCGGGGGTCGTGGGCTCGTCGGGGGGCAGGAGGCTGCGCTGCAGCGCCCTGTTGGCCGCCGCCTGCTGCGCGTACAACCGGGCGTTGTCGAGCGCGAGCGCCGCACGCCGGCTGAGGTCCTCGGCGATCTGCATGGCCTCGTCGGGAAAGCGGTCGCGCCGGCCCAGGCACATCACGCCGAGCCGCCGCCCCCGGGCGGTCAGCGGGTAGGCCAGCGCCTGCCATTCGCTCATCGGCAGCACGGCGGGGGCGTCGTCCGCAGGCAGCGCGATCTCCTCCAGCTCGTCGCGCATGACGTCGATCTGAGTCTCGTCCGCGTGCCAGAGATAGGCGGGCCGCAGCTCCCCCAGCCCGTCCTGGTCGGTGTAGACGGCACACCAGCTCGCCAGGCGCGGCACCACGATCTGCGCGATGATCGCCGGGACCATGTCCGGGTTGAGCGTGCCCGCGAGCAGATCGCTCGCGTCCGCGAGGAAGCCCAGCCAGCCCGGGCCGTGCGCGGCCTCAAGCAGCCACTCGTCGCTCTGCACCGGCTCCCCGCCCGGAAGTTCCAGGCGGGCCCAGCGGGTGCGCAACGACGAGGTGAACGTGACGCCCCACGCGACGGCGTCGGCCGGCGGCCCGAAGTCCTGGCCGTCCGTCTTCTCCCGCACCTCCACCTGGATGGACTCGCCGTGGTGGAGCCACACGACCTCGAAGGGCGCGCCGACCGCCTCCGCGACCAGTTCTCGTACCAAACGCTCGGCCTCGGGGTACACGGACATGGCGGCCCACGCCGTCATCACCTCGCGCGTGAACCGCTTCACTTCGGGCACAGCCGTCTCACTTGGCGTGAAGGACGCCGCCAGGACGGCTCGGGGACTAGTTGACACCACCATTGTGCTTACCACACTCCCGGCCGACCTTGGGTCAAGCAAGGGGGCCCCGCACCCCACGGAACGTGACAGACTGGCATGGAGTCCGCGGCTTGACAGGCCGTACGAAGCCCTACGCCTTGGTCGCGTCAGCCCCGTCGGGGTAAAGGAGGCTAAATGTCGCCCGCCAACGCCGAGCTGGCCGGGACCGAACGGGTCTACCGCGAATCCGATCTCGTTCCCTTCCTTGAGACGCTTATCACATGGCGTGACGGCGACTTCCGCCGCCGCGTCTCCCACGCCCCGCCGGGAGTCCTCAGCGAGATCCGGCTGCTGCTCAACGAGGTCGCGGACCGGCGCGAACACCTGGCCAACGAGCTTGCCCGAGTGCGACGCGAGATCGTCAAGGAGGGCCGTTTCACCGAACGGCTGAGCCCCGGGCCGGGCGTCGGCGCGTGGGCGGAGAGCGTGGGCTCGGTCAACGACCTCATCGACGCCATTGTGACGCCGGTCAGCGGCGCCGCCGACGTGATCGACGCGGTCGCCAAGGGCGACCTGTCCCGCCGGATCGACGTGGACCGCGCCGCCCGGGGCGAGGTACGCCGCCTGGGCAAGGCCATCAACGGCATGGTCGACCAGCTCTCGCTGTTCACCTCGGAGGTGACGCGGGTCACCCGCGACCTCGGCACCGAGGGCAAGCTGGGCGGCCGGGCCAACCTGCGCGGCATGTCGGGAAGCTGGCGCGACCTCACCGAGGCCGTCAACACGATGTCCGACCGCGTCTCGGCGCAGGTCCGCGACATCGCCGAGGTGACGACCGGCGTCGCGCGGGGCGACCTGAGCCGCAAGGTCACCGTCGACGCGGTCGGCGAGATGCTCGAGCTCAAGCACACCGTCAACACGATGGTCGACCAGCTATCGGCGTTCGCCGAGGAGGTCACCCGGGTGGCCCGCGAAGTGGGCACCGAGGGCAAGCTGGGCGGCCAGGCGCAGGTGCGCGGGGTGTCGGGCGTCTGGAAGGACCTCACCGACAACGTCAACTTCATGGCCAACAACCTGACCTCCCAGGTGCGGCAGATCGCCGTCGTCTCCACCGCCGTGGCCAAGGGCGATCTGTCCCGGAAGATCACCGTGGACGCCCAGGGCGAGATCCTGGAGCTCAAGGAGACCCTCAACACGATGGTCGACCAGCTCTCGGCGTTCGCCGACGAGGTCACCCGCGTCGCCCGCGAAGTGGGCACCGAGGGCAAGCTGGGCGGCCGCGCCGAGGTGAAGGGCGTGTCGGGCGTCTGGAAGGACCTCACCGACAACGTCAACTCGATGGCCAACAACCTGACCTACCAGGTGCGCAACATCGCCCAGGTCACCACCGCCGTCGCCAACGGCGACTTCACCCGCAAGATCGACGTCGACGCCCAGGGCGAGATGCTCGAACTCAAGAGCACCATGAACACGATGGTCGACCAGCTGTCGTCCTTCGCCTCCGAGGTGACCCGCGTCGCCCGGGAGGTCGGCACCGAGGGACGGCTGGGCGGTCAGGCGCAGGTGCGCGGCGTGTCGGGCATCTGGAAGGACCTCACCGACAACGTCAACTTCATGGCCAACAACCTGACGTCGCAGATCCGTCAGATCGCCGTCGTCTCCACCGCCGTGGCGCAGGGCAACCTGTCCAAGAAGATCACCGTGGACGCCCAGGGCGAGATCCTGGAGCTCAAGGACACGATGAACACGATGGTGGACCAGTTGTCCGCCTTCGCCGACGAGGTGACCCGCGTCGCCCGGGAGGTCGGCACCGAGGGAAGGCTGGGCGGCCAGGCGCGTGTCCCAGGCGTGTCGGGCGTCTGGAAGGACCTCACCGACAACGTCAACTCGATGGCCAACAACTTCACCTACCAGGTGCGCAACATCGCCCAGGTCACCACCGCCGTCGCCAACGGCGACCTGACCCGCAAGATCGACGTCGACGCCCAGGGCGAGATCCTCCAGCTCAAGAGCACCATGAACACCATGGTCGACCAGCTGTCGTCCTTCGCCTCCGAGGTGACCCGCGTCGCCCGCGAGGTCGGCTCGGAGGGCCAGCTCGGCGGCCAGGCCCGCGTCGAGGGCGTCGAGGGCACCTGGAAGCGGCTCACCGAGAGCGTGAACGAACTGGCCGGCAACCTGACCACCCAGGTGCGCGCCATCGCCGAGGTGACCAGCGCCGTCGCCAGGGGCGACCTCACCCGGTCGATCACCGTGGAGGCTCCGGGCGAGCTGGCCCAGCTCAAGGACAACATCAACACGATGGTCGCCACCCTGCGCCAGACGACCAAGACCAACCAGGAGCAGGACTGGCTCAAGTCCAACCTGGCCCGGATCTCGCGCCTGATGCAGGGCCACCGCGACCTGATTGAGGTCGCCCGGCTCATCATGAGCGAGCTCACCCCGCTCGTCTCGGCCAGCCACGGCGCCTGCTACCTGTACAACGACGGCCGGCTCAACCTCATCGCCGGCTACGGCATCCAGCCGGGATCGGCGCCCAAGCCGCGCTTCGAGCTGGGCGAGGGGATCATCGGCCAGTCCGCCCTGGAGGCCAAGCAGGTCATCCTGGAGGGCGTGCCGGTCGACTCGATCACGGTCGAGACCGGGCTCAGCCGGTCGAACCCGGCGCAGATCGTCGTACTGCCGATCCTCTTCGAGAACAAGGTGCTCGGCGTCCTGGAGATGGCCTCGTTCAGGCAGTTCAGCGAGGTGCACCTGGCGTTCCTCACGCAGCTCGTCGAGACCATCGGCGTCACGATCAACACGATCATGGCCAACTCCCGGACCGAGGACCTGCTTACCGAGTCGCAGCGGCTCGCGATCGAGCTGCAGGAGCGCTCCGACGAGCTCCAGCGCCAGCAGGAGGAGCTGCGGCGGTCCAACGCCGAGCTGGAGGACAAGGCGGCGCTGCTGGCCAAGCAGAACCGTGCCATCGAGATCCAGAACTTCCAGATCGAGCAGGCCCGGCGGACGCTGGAAGAGCGGGCCGAGCAGCTGGCGGTGTCCTCGCGCTACAAGTCCGAGTTCCTGGCGAACATGTCCCACGAGCTACGCACCCCGCTGAACAGCCTGCTCGTGCTCGCCAAGCTGCTGACGGAGAACACCGAGGGCAACCTGACCTCGCAGCAGGTCGAGTTCGCCCGGACGATCCACGACGCCGGCTCCGCGCTGCTGCAGCTCATCAACGACATCCTCGACCTGTCCAAGGTCGAGGCGGGCCGCATGGACATCCACCCGCAGGCGATGTCGCTGTCCGCGCTGGTCGACTACATGGAGGCCACCTTCGCGCCGCTCGCGCAGGACAAGGGCCTGTCGTTCACCGTTCAGGTCGACCCCTCCGTGCCCAACGACCTACGCAGCGACGAGCAGCGGCTGCAGCAGGTGCTGCGCAACCTGCTGTCCAACGCGGTGAAGTTCACCCACGAGGGCGAGGTCAGGCTGGAAGTCACCCACGCGCCCGCCAACGTGCCGTACGTTGACGAGAAACTGCAGGGATCGCAGGAGGACATGCTGGCCTTCAAGGTCGTCGACACCGGCATCGGCATCGCGCCGGACAAGCTCGAAGTGATCTTCGAGCAGTTCCGCCAGGCCGACGGCACGACCAGCCGCAAATACGGCGGCACCGGCCTCGGCCTGTCGATCTGCCGGGAGATCGCCCGTCTCCTCGGCGGCGAGATCCACGTCCAGAGCGCTCCCGGAGAGGGCAGCACCTTCACGCTGTACCTGCCCCCGAGCTACTCGGGGCCGCTCGCCGCACCCGACGGCGGCGCGATCGCCACGCCCGTGGAGCCGGACAGCCGCGTCGACGTGGTGCCCGACCTGCACATCAAGGACATCCTCCCGGAGATCCCTCTCCCGACCGACCTGCCGGTCCCCCAGTACACGCCGCTGGTGGACGGCCACGACTGGCAGGGGGACGACCCGCTGTCCGGGGCCAAGATCCTCATCGTGGACGACGACATCCGCAACGTCTTCGCGCTGACCAGCGTGCTGGAGCGGCACGGCTCGACCGTCGTGTACGCCGAGAACGGCCGCGAGGGCATCGAGCAGCTCGAACGCAACGAGGACGTGGCGCTCGTGCTGATGGACATCATGATGCCCGAGATGGACGGCTGGGCCACGACCTCGGCGATCCGCACGATGCCGCAGTTCGCCGACCTGCCGATCATCGCGCTGACGGCGAAGGTCATGCGGGGAGACCGCGAGAAGAGCATCGCGTCGGGCGCCTCCGATTACGTGCCCAAGCCCGTCGACGTCGACCGGCTGCTCGAACGGCTGCGTGGATGGCTCATGCGCGGCCGCAACGGGGGAACAGAACGAACGAGGGGCGTGCCGTCCCCAGAGGCCCGAGACTCCCAGGAGGCATGATCGATGCCTGACCGCGCCAGGGTCCTGCTGGTCGACGACCGCGAAGAGAACCTGATCGCCCTGGAGGCGATCCTCAGCTCCCTGGACGTCCTGCCCGTGCGGGCCCGGTCCGGAGAGGAGGCGCTGAAGGCCCTCCTGGCGACCGACTTCGCGCTGATCCTGCTCGACGTGCGCATGCCGGGCATGGACGGCTTCGAGACCGCCGCGCACATCAAGCGGAGAGAGCGCACCAGGAACATCCCGATCATTTTCCTGACCGTGGTCGACAGCGCCCCCGACTACGCCTTCCGCGGGTACGCCGCCGGAGCCGTGGACTACCTCACCAAACCGTTCGACCCCTGGGTGCTGCGCGCCAAGGTCGCCGTGTTCGTGGAGCTCTACACGATGAACCGGCGGCTCGCCGAGCAGGCGGCGCTGCTGCGCGAACGCCTGTCGAACGAGCTTCCGGGCGGCGGCGACCACACTTCCGTACTGGCCGAACTGTCCAGCCGCGTCACCGCCGTCGAGGACGAGCTGCGGCGGGTGCGGGACCTGGCGGACAAGTCCGGTGACACGCCCCTGAAGGGTGCCGTCGCCGAGCTGGGCGAGCGCGTCTCCCACCTTCGGGCCGGCTTCGACGCCCTGGGCTGACATCGCGTACGCCCCCCGTTCAGCAAGGCCGGGGACGGGGCGCCTTCGCCTTCGCCTTCGCCTTCGCCTTCGCCTTCGCCTTCGCCTTCGCCTTCGCCTGGGTCAGGGTAAGCGTGGGCGTGGCGGCACGCCCACGCCGCTCTCCCCTGGCACACCCGCTCCGCTCTTCCCCCGGCTCAGCCGGGCGGGACCGTCACGGACGCCCGGTCAGCGGCGGGCACGCTCCAGTGCGTCCCAGAAGCCGCGGCGCAGGGCGTGCCGGACCTCGTCGTGCAGCAGGAAGTCGATCGGCAGCGAGGACCCTTGCAGCAGGCGGGCCTCAAGATCGGACGGCATCCGGGGCTTGCGGGCGAGCACGGCCTCCAGCCACAGCGCGGGGGCGTCCCTGGCGACCGACTCGCCGAAGTCGTGGCCCTCCTTGTGCGCCGCCTTCACCGCCTCGGCGAGCGTCGTGGTCCCTCCCGTGTGGATCGGCACCGGCGCGGGCTGCGGCCCCGTGTACGGCCCCAGTTGGGAGGGGGAGTAGCCGGAGCCGTACTGGCCGCCGGAGGGACCCGAGCCGTACTGGCTCCCGGAGGCACCGGAGCCATACTGGCTCTGCACAGGGCTGCTCGGCGGCGTCTGAACTCCCGAGGGAGGCGACGCCGGGGCGGACGCCGGCGGAGCCGGCAGCGGAGTATTCCCGGGCGGCTGAGCCTGGCGCTGCTGCTGAGAGGGCTGCACGGGCGGCTGCGGGGACTCCGGCGAGTAGCCGTTGTAGACCGGCGGGGACGGCTGCGCGGGAAGGGCAGGACGCGCGTGGGCGGCGGAGGACCGCCCGCCGCTGTGTCCCCCAGTGCCGTGTCCCCCAGTGCCGTGTGCGCCAGTGTCGTGCCCACCGGTTCCCTGAAGACCGGCTCCCTGAGCGCCGCTCCCGTGGATACCGGTCCCCTCAAGACCGCTTCCCTGGGCACCATGCCCACCGGTTCCCTGAAGACCTGTTCCCTGGGTGCCGTGGGTGCCGGCTCCCTGGGCGCCGTTCGCGTGAGTGCCGGTCCCCTCGAGACCGGCTCCCTGGGCGCCATGAGTGCCGGTTCCCTGATGACTGGGTCCCTGGGTGCCGTTCGTGTGGGTACCGGTCCCCTCAAGACCGGCTCCCTGGGCGCCATGAGTGCCGGTTCCCTGAAGACCGGTCCCCTGGGTGCCGTGGGTGCCGTGGGTGCCGGTCCCCTGGGCGCCCGCTCCCTCAAGGCCGCTTCCCTGGGGGGCGCCGTTCGCGTGGATGCCGTTCGCGTGAGTTCCGGTCCCCTGGGGGCCCATGCCGTGCGATCCGCCGCTGTGGGTGCCCATGCCGGGTGTCCCCATGGCGTGCGGCTGAGTGACGTTCGACGCCGGGCCGGAAGCACCCGGGTCCTGCGACACGCTCGGCGAGGGGGGGCCGTGCGATCCCGTCACCGGGGTCGCCCCGCCGTGAAGGCCGGCGGCGTGGCTCCCCTGTGACTGACTGCTGTTCGGCGGTGTCCCGTTCGGCTGTGTCCCGTTCTGATGCGAGCCGGTGAGGTGGGTCCCGTTGGACAGCGAACCGTTTCCGTGGGAGAGAGGCACGAGGCCGTTGCCGTGGGACTGGCCGTTGCCGTGGGATTGGCCGTTGCCGTGGGATTGGCCGTTGCCGAGGCCGGGACGGGGGTCCGCTCCGGTGAGCATCGCGACGTACGGCCGGAGATGGCCACTCGCGATCTCGACGAGGTCGTCGCACTCCTGCCGCAGGGTGCGCGCCGCCGACCAGGCGCCGTCGGCGGCGATCTGCATGACGGTCACACGGATACCGAGGTCCTGCGCGTCGCTCACCACCTGAGTGAGGTCCTCGTCACCGCTGACCACGACCGCGTCGCAGACCGCGTTGTTGCGCGCCAGGGTCATGAGGTCCCGGTGGACCTGGGCGTCGACGCCCTCCCGCCGGCCCGGCCGGATCCGGCCGAGGCGAAGCTTGAGCCCGGGGATGTCCGCCAGCACGTCGTGCTCCGGCGTACGGCGGCCCTCGACGGTCGCCTCGTACCAGTAGCAGCGCAGGAGCGGCAGGCCGGTGCGCTCTCTTGACAAGCTGGTCAGGAGCTGCAGCAGGCCCGGATAGTCCCAGGAGACGGCCTCGCGATGGCGGGTCCCATGGACGGCCATCGCGCCGTCTGCCAGCAAGTAGCCGGCGTCAACGAACAGCGCGCAGCGATCCACGCGACACCGCCCTTCCTACGTGGCTCTCTCAGGGTAGACAAGCGTGTCTTCCCGCGAGGGTGATTCCCGACGATTCAGCCCTCGCCCGCCTGGTAGAGGAATCGAGACACCCACGACCCTGGGATCGGAAGCGTTCACGCCGACCGTACCAGTTTGTCCATGTATCGCCTCCCCCCAATTTGTTATGAAAAGCAGGCAAAGAGGCGACCGGCAATGAAGCGGGAAGCCGGCCCCGGCGACGGCTGATTCCCCTCTCCGCAGTGAGGGGAGCTGTCAAGACCAGGTTCTCGCGCTCACGACCGCGACGCCGAAGAAGACAGGGTCGCGCCGGGTGGCGAGCTGAAGTGCGGGGTGGGATCCCAGGAGAGCGTGGAGCGTGTCGACCGCGACGCCTCCGGCGTCTCCTTGGCCCAGGACGCCCTCCCGGCTCGGGTCCTCCCGGTCCCCGCGAGCACGATCACTCATGGTGACGACCCCCGCCCTGACCCCCGCGCCGTTCCACACCATCAGGTCGATCCGCGCGGGCGCGCCGCCCGGGGCGAGGCCGTCGAGGGGGAGCCGCAGGGCCTTCTCCCCGCTCCCGATGACCGCCGCCGCGTCCAGGACCACGGCCCGCGTGTACGCCTGCCGCTCGTCCTCGACCATCACCACCAGGCCCCAGGCCGCGTGCCGGACCGTTCCCGCACGCGCCGGGGCGCCCGCGACCCACCAGCGGCCCCCACCCGCCGTACGGACGAGAGAGGTCACGTCGGTGAACGCCTGATAACCGGACCCGTTGGTCAGATTCCGCCGGGCGACCTCGGCGGCGCGCAGGGTCGTGTATCCCGGCATCCCCGGCGCGCGCACCCGGATGTCCTCCGGGGGAACCGTCCCCCGGCCGCCGCCCGACCAGTAGAGGCCCGCCCACAGCACCTTGCCTCCGGCGGGCAGGCCGAGATCGGCGCAACTGGACGTACGCGTCGAGGGGTCCCTGTCGAGGTCGATCGGCACGCTCACGCCCGAGTCCCGGCCGCCCGCGGCGGCTCCGCAGGGAGCGGCCGGCGCGGCGGAGCCCACGAGCGCGTTGCCGACGACCCGGGCGAGGAGGCGCCCGTCCGCGGCGAAGCGCGCGGCCGCGCCGGAGGCGCGCACTCCCCCGGTCGATTCGGCGGTGGTCTCCAGCCGCCCCGACCGCACGCGTACGGTGAAGGCCCGGCCCGTGGGCGCGTCCGCCGCCACGGCCACCTTCAGGAAGATCGCTGTCACCTCGCCGGCGGCGAGCGGACCCCGGACGCACCGCACCACCTGACCCTGTGCCGCCTTGCCCTGTGCCGCCTTACTCTGCGCCGCCTTACCCTGCGCCGTCTTGCCCGGTGCCAGGCGGCCCGACGCCGTGCACGACCAGCCGTCGCCCGCGCCGTTTCCCGTCCGGCCGTGCTCCGCGCGCCCGCCCGCCGTACGCCCCTGACCGGCGCCGTCGCCCGCCTCACGGTCCTCCCGCACCGCACCGTTCTGCCCCACCGCGCCCGGCTTCGGCTCGTGCCCCTGCCGCGTGCCGCCGCCCGCCTCACGGCTCGGGCCTCCGCGCCCGTCCTGACCCAGGTAGCGGACGCCGGGCGGGAGGGTCACCGTCGCGGCGACTTCGCCGGTGGTCGCGTCGCCCGCGTCGCGCAGCCGTACGGCGAGGAGCCCGGACTGGCCGCGCAGCAGGGCGCCGAGCGGATCGATGGCGACGACGAGCGTCTCTTTCGCCTTCCTCCCGGTGCCTGCGGCCTTCCGGGATCCGGCGCCGCTCCGGCCCGATCGGACATGCTCACGGGCCGCCCGACCGCGCTCCGCTGCCTGCGAGCGGCCCTGTGCGGTTCCTGGCCGCACGAGTGGCGCGCGCTCGGTGGCCGGGCGGCCTGCCTGCGACTCACGTCGCTCCCGAGCCCGCTCCGGCGCCTGCCGCGCCTCAGACTGCCCGCGGCCCCGGGCACTGCCGCCGGCACTGTCCCGCTCGCGCGTCTGGGCACTGCTTTGGGCACTGCCCTGGGCAGCGCCTTGAGTACCGCCCTGCGCGCGGAGCCCGACGCTGCCCTGGCCACTGCTTTGGCCACTGCTTTGGGTGGTGCCCTGCGCGCGGGCCTCAACGGGACGGCCCTGGTAGGGGTCCCGGGAGAGCTGACCTCGCACTTGCTGGCGTTCCGGGGCGGAGGCCCGTGAGGCGCTCGTGGCCGCCTGGCTCTCAGCCCCCTGGCCCTTACCCGCCTGACCTGTGGCCGCCTGCCCCGTGGCCGTCTGGCCCCTGGCGGCCTGACCCGTGGCAGCCTGACCCGTGGCGGCCTGACCCGTGGCGGCCTGACCTCTGACCTCCCGCTCGATTGCCTCCCGCGCCCTGTCTTCCCGCGCCCTGTCTTCCCGCGCCCTGTCTTCCCGCGCCGTGTTCTCCCGCGCGATGGCCTCTCGTGCTGTGTTCTCCCGTGCCGTGGGTTCCTCCCGCGGCGGTTGCCGATCGGCACCGGGCGTGACCTTTCCGGTGATCTCGGGCATGCCGAGCGCGATGCCCGCGCTAGGCCCGTCGGCACCGCTTACGGCCGCAGGATCGTCCGAGGTCTCCGGCGTCGGGGCGCCCACATCCGTCCGGGACTCCTGGGCACTCGGCCTCGGCGAGTCGTAGGGAGACGTGGCGCCCGCCGATTCGGGGTGGCCGGTCGCGGCTCGCGAACGCGAGGCACTGTCCGCCAGCTGCGGACGGTCCAGAGCCCGCGTCCCGTCCTGCCTGCCCGAGCCGCCGGTGAAGATCATGCCCGTCGGCTGGGCGACGAGCAGGAAGGCGGCCGTCGCGAGGGCGGCCACGGCGATGCCTCCCAGCACCGCCCGATGCGACGTCGGCACGCTCCGCACCAGTGCGGACAGCCGCGCCGGCGTCGCCCGCGCTCGGGCGAACGCCAGTCGCGGCACCCCACCCACCTTCGGGCCCGCCTTCGCGAACACGCGCCTGGTGATCACTCGCGCACGGCCGTACACCGCCCCCGGCACCGCACGCGCCTTCGCGGACGCGCGCAGGGTCGTCGTCCGGGCCCTGGCGTACGCCCCTCGCAGCAGCGCGCCCGCCCGTCCACGCGCACGCCCTGCCGGGCCCGTCCCGCCCTGGGCGGTCCGAACGGTCCCCCTCATGCGGTCCGCGCGGCTCGTCAACGCCCCCATGTGATGACGCACGGCTTCCAGCCGCGCCCGCGCCCTGCTCCCCAACCCGCCACCCAGCCTGCCGCCCGCCCGGCCGTTCGAACCGCGCCCGCTCATGCGGCTCGTCATGCCCCCGTACGGCCGTGCTCCCGTGGCGGCCGCGGTGGCGAGGTCGGCGAGGTAGTCGTCCACGGCCGGCCCGGCGACGAGCTGGCCGACGACGGCCCGCAGTTCCTGCGTGAGATCGACCAGCTGGAGGAAGACCGACCGGCAGTCGATGCACTCGGCCACGTGGGCGTCGACCGCACCGGCCTCCTGCTTGGGCAGGCCGTTCTCGACATAGCGCAGGATCATCGACAGGATCGGCCGGCACTCGGCACGCGGGGCGCTCTCCAGGTGCAACCGCAGGTATGCCTCCCGCAGGCCCTGACGTGCTTTCCGGGCGAGAAGGGCCGCGGCCCTGCCCGACAGACCGAGCATCGGACCCGCGTCTGCGGGCCTGCCGCCCTCGATCTCCCCATGCCACAGCACCGCGCGCCAGCGTTCCGGCAGCGAGCGGTAGGCGCGGGCGAGCGGCGAGCGCTCCAGCCCCGTGAGTTCGGGATCGACGTAGAGGGAGTCGCCGTCGGCCAGGTCGACCACTCCGGCGGCAGCGTAGCGGCGCACCGACGCGAGGAGGTAGGGCCGGAACGCGCAGACGGGCCCGCCTCCCCGCCGCACCACCTCGAGAACTCTCGCGAAGGTCTCGACGAGGAGGTCCTCGACCGCGTCCTCGCTCTGCGCCACCTGCCGGGCCAGGGACCGCGCGGCGGCCGAGTGTCGCCGGTAGAGCGTTCCGAAGGCCGCCGTGTCGCCTCCCCGCACGGTTTCAAGCAGTTCCATGTCGGCATGCCGGACTTCTCTACCCATTGCGACCTCGCGATTACGGTGAGTTGCACGGCGATACATTCCGCAGTCCATGTCCTGGCTAAACCGCTGGGGCCTCTTTACTCTCAGTAGTCTTCGCACGCCACACCCGGGGCGTCCCGGCCCATACGGCCCGCACCGCGGGACCGGCCGTACGCTGAGCCTCATGAGTGACCGCGACAGACTGCTAGACGAGATCAAGAACAAGGGCATCGTGCACGGCCGGGTGGTGCTGTCCTCCGGCAAGGAGGCCGACTGGTACGTCGATCTGCGCCGCATCACCTTGGACGGTGTGGCGGCGCCGCTGGTGGGCCGGGTGATGCTGGACCTCACCGAGGATCTGGGCTACGAGGCGGTCGGCGGTCTCACGCTGGGCGCCGACCCGGTGGCGACGTCGATGCTGCACGCCGCGGCGGCCCGCGGCCGCACGCTCGACGCGTTCGTGGTGCGCAAGGCGGGCAAGGCCCACGGCCTGCAGCGCAGGATCGAGGGCCCGGACGTCGCCGGGCGCCGGGTGCTCGCGGTGGAGGACACCACCACGACGGGCGGGTCCGTGCTCACCGCCGTGGAGGCGTTGCGCGAGGCCGGTGCGCAGGTCGTGGGCATCGCGACGATCGTGCACCGGGGTGGCGACGAGGCGCTGGCGGCGACGGGCGTGCCGTACCGCTCCGCCTACTCGCTCGCCGATCTGTCGCTCATTGATCCGCGGATCGCTTCACACTGAACGCCTGCCGCTCACCGGCCGGCCCGGGGGATCTGACGGTTCCGTTCTCGAAGACCTGGACCGTGCTCGCGTCGTCGAGGACGACGTCGAGTTCGGGCTGGAAATAGGACGCCTCCTCGCCCCGGGTCAGGTCCCGGTCGATGAGCACGTCGCCGCCGGGCACCCGGACGAACACGGGACACCGTTCGGCCCGGCAGACCACGCGCACGGTGGGCGCGCGGGGCGCGGAGGGCTCGGCGGAGGGCCCTGTGGAGGGCCCTGCGGAGGGCTGCGCCGACGGGGTGGAGGCCACGCCGGAGCCGGGCTCCTCCGAGCCGAACGTGGACAGGAGCGCTCCCGCGCCGACCACGATGACGGCGAGCAGCAGCACGGCCGCCAGACCGACCAGCGCCAGCCTGGCGATGCCAAGGGGATCAGACCTGTGGCGTCCCACAATCGGGAGGGTAGCGGGTGTGAGGCATATCTCAGTACTGACCGGTCACTTCTCGTGCGGCAGGACTTCCCGCAGGTCATCCGCCGGCTCCCCGTAGGCGCCGGCGGACGGGCGCGTCCCGTCGGCGGCTTTACCGGGGTGCGTGGTGGCGGCCCTTGGGAGCGGCGGTGGCGCTCCGGCGGCTCTTCATGACCTCGCGCACGATCGGGATCACCGACAGAAGGATGACGACGAAGACCCCGGGAAGGATGTATTTGTCGATGCCCTCGACCTTGCTGCCGAGGAAATAGCCGAGCAGCAGCAGGGCCTCGACCCAGACGACACCGCCGGCGACGTTCCAGACGAAGAAACGGCGCGCGTCCATCTCCAGCACGCCGGCCACCGGGTTCATGAAGGTGCGGACGATCGGCATGAACCGCGCCGCGACCACGGCCTTCGCCGGGCCGAACTTCTCGAAGTAGTACTCCGCCTTCTCGACGTGCTCCCTCTTGAACAGCCGGGAGTCCGGCTTGTCGAACATCCTCCTGCCGACCTTCGCCCCCAGGAGGTGGCCCAGCTGCGCTCCCGCTATCGCCGCCAGCGGCGCGCCGATCAGCAGAGTGGGCAGCGACAGAGGCGCGATCCCGAATCCCTTCGCGGCGGCGGCGGTGCTGAAAATTCCAGCGGTCACCAGCAGCGAGTCACCGGGCAGGAAGAACCCGACGAGCAACCCCGTCTCGGCGAATACGATGGCGATGACGCCGATCGTCGCGAAGGCGCCGAGCATGCTCAGCCACCACTTCGGGTCAAGAAGGTCCAAGAGCACGTCCACGGGGCGAGCCTACCTGTCCCGGATGCGATGAGACTGAGAAGCGGCAGGGCTGTGGAAAACCGTGAATCGCGGAATGACCGCGGCTTTCCGGGCACGCCACATACCCGGCTTTCCCGATCGGCCCGGCCTTCGGGATACTTGCCACGCCGCATACCGTCAGAAGGAGATGACTTCGCATGCCTATCGCGACTCCAGAGGTCTACGCCGAGATGCTCGACCGCGCCAAAGCGGGCGGCTTCGCGTACCCGGCGATCAACGTGACCTCGTCGCAGACCCTGCACGCCGCGCTGCGCGGCTTCGCGGAGGCGGAAAGTGACGGGATCATCCAGGTGTCGACCGGTGGCGCGGAGTTCCTCTCCGGCACCACCGTGAAGGACATGGTCACCGGGTCCGTGGCGTTCGCCGAGTTCGCCCGCGTGGTCGCCGAGAAGTACCCGGTGACGGTGGCGCTGCACACCGACCACTGCCCGAAGGACAAGCTCGGCTCGTTCGTCCGCCCGCTGCTGGAGATCTCCGCCGAGCGCGTCGCGCGCGGCCAGGACCCGCTGTTCCAGTCGCACATGTGGGACGGCTCCGCCGTGCCGCTGGACGAGAACCTCCAGATCGCCAGCGAGCTGCTCGACAAGACCGCCGCCGCCAAGGTCGTCCTCGAGATCGAGATCGGCGTGGTCGGCGGTGAGGAGGACGGCGTCGTCGGCGAGATCAACGAGAAGCTGTACACGACGCCGGAGGACGCGCTGGCCGTCGCCGAGACCCTCGGGCTGGGCGAGCGCGGCCGCTACATCGTGGCCGCCACCTTCGGCAACGTCCACGGCGTGTACAAGCCGGGCCACGTCAAGCTGCGCCCGAGCGTGCTCAAGGAGATCCAGGACGCCGTCGGCGCCAAGTACGGCAAGGAGAAGCCGTTCTCCCTGGTCTTCCACGGCGGCTCCGGCTCCACCGCTGAGGAGATCCGCGAGTCGATCTCGTACGGCGTGGTGAAGATGAACATCGACACCGACACGCAGTACGCCTTCACCCGCCCGATCGTGGACCACATCTTCCGCAACTACGACGGCGTGCTGAAGGTCGACGGCGAGGTCGGCAACAAGAAGGCCTACGACCCGCGCGCGTACGGCAAGGCCGCCGAGGCCGGCATGGCCGCGCGCATCGCCGAGGCATGCCAGCAGCTCAACTCCACGGGCACCAGGATCAAGTAAGGGAACGGCCCGGCGGGAAACACGAAGATCCATTCTTGTATCGATCTTCTGTTCCCGCCGGGCGGCCCATACCCCTCGGGCTCATGACAGGTAAGACTGTCACCATGGAATCGCACGAGAACCTCCTTGCCGGCCCGCCGCCCACCTTGCTTCCGGACACCCCCGAGCCGCGGCAGATGCTCGAGTCGGGCGCCAAGGCGGCAGACGTGGCGGCTCGCTTCCCCGCCTACTCGGCGGCCTGGGCCGCTCTCGCCGACGACTACTTCGCCGCGGGTCACGCCGTCACCTCGTACGCGTTCGCCCGCACCGGTTACCACCGGGGTCTCGACCAGCTGCGCCGGGCGGGCTGGAAGGGGCACGGACAGATCCCGTGGGAGCACGAGCCGAACCAGGGTTTCCTACGCTGCCTGAACGCCCTCGCCCGGGCCGCCCAGGCGATCGGCGAGAAGGACGAGGCCGAGCGCTGCGCCCAGTTCCTGCGTGACAGCAGCCAGGACGCCGCGCAGGCGCTCACCGCGAACTCCTGAACGACCCCCGGACGACCTCCCGGACGAACTGCCTGAACAGGGCCGTACACGGGGCTGTGCGCGGAGCCGTGGGCCCGTCTCGCGGCTTAAGACTCCGTTCACCGTCAGGGTGCCCCTCAGGTAGTCTCTGTGTGCAAGGGGCCCCTGCCGCGCTTGCGTCAGGGGCTTTCGTCTTGGTGCAGGAGTTGAACCATGCCGGCTGTCGTTCTCGTTGGCGCCCAGTGGGGCGATGAGGGCAAGGGGAAGGCCACCGACCTTCTGGGCGGCGACGTCGACTATGTCGTGCGTTACCAAGGCGGCAACAACGCGGGCCACACCGTCGTCATCGGCGACCAGAAGTACGCGTTGCACCTGCTGCCGACGGGAGTGCTGTCGCCCGACGTGGTGCCGGTGATCGGCAACGGCGTGGTCATCGACCCGGGCGTGCTGCTCAGCGAGATCGACGGGCTGGCCGAGCGGGGCATCTCCTGCGACCGGCTGCTGATCTCGGCCAGCGCGCACCTGATCATGCCCCAGCACAAGGCCATCGACAAGGTCAGCGAGCGTTTCCTCGGCAAGGCCAAGATCGGCACGACCGGCCGCGGCATCGGCCCGGCGTACGGCGACAAGATCTACCGCATGGGCATCCGGGTCCAGGACCTGCTCGACCCCGGCATCCTCGGCAAGAAGATCGAGGCCGCGGTGGGCGAGAAGAACCAGATCCTCACCAAGATCTACAACCGCCGTGGGCTCGACCCGGCGAAGGTGCTGGAGGAGTACCTCGGCTACGCCGAGCGGCTGCGCCCCCACATCGCCGACACCTCGCTCGTGCTCTCGCAGGCGCTCGACCAGGACAAGGTCGTGCTGCTGGAGGGCGGGCAGGGCACGCTGCTCGACATCGACCACGGCACCTACCCCTTCGTGACCTCCAGCTCCCCCACCTCGGGCGGCGCCTGCGCCGGTTCCGGCATCCCGCCGACCCGCCTGACCAGGATCATCGGCATCCTCAAGGCGTACACCACGCGCGTGGGATCGGGGCCGTTCCCGACCGAGCTGCTGGACGAGCAGGGCGACTGGCTGCGCCAGACCGGCGGCGAGTACGGCGTGACCACCGGCCGCAACCGCCGCTGCGGCTGGTTCGACGCGGTCATCGCGCGGTACGCCACGCGGATCAACGGCGTGACCGACTTCTTCCTGACCAAGCTCGACGTGCTGTCCGGGCTGGAGCGGATCCCGGTCTGCGTGGCGTACGACGTCGACGGCGTCCGCCACGACGAGATCCCCATGACGCAGACCGAGTTCCACCACGCCACGCCGATCTACGAGGAGCTGCCCGGCTGGCAGGAGGACATCACCAGCGCCAAGACGTTCGACGACCTGCCGCCGAACGCGCAGGCGTACGTCAGGGCGCTGGAGGAGATGAGCGGCGCCCCGATCTCGGCCATCGGCGTCGGCCCGGGCCGCACGCAGACCATCCAGATTCGTTCCCTCATCTGAAGACCATCCGGATTCGCTCCCTTATCTGATGATCGGTGGCGTACGCGCCCGGAACCGGAGGGTTCCGGGCCGCGGACGACCGAGGCGGTAAGGTACGCCGCTGTGCATGGATACGTTGAGCTGCACGGGCATCGCGGAGCCCGGGGCCTGAGGCCCGAGAACACCCTGCCCGGCCTGGCCTTCGCGCTGGAGCTGGGGGTCGACGCGCTGGAGTTCGACGTCGCCATGTCCGCGGACGGGCAGCTGGTGCTCACTCACGACCTGCACGTGTCCCCGGTGACCAGCGCCGACACGGGCATGGCCGCGCCGGGGGACGAGATGTTCCCCTACGTCGGCAAGCCGATCGTCGCGCTCACGCTGCCCCAGTTGCGGACCCTCGACGTCGGCGTACGGCTGCCCGAGCGGCCGGACGACCGCTTCGCGCTCACGCAGGTGCCGCTGCCGGACACCCGGATGCCGACGCTGGGGGCGGTGCTCGGCCTGATCGGCGCCCTCGGCGCCGACGACGTGCGCCTCCACGTCGAGCTGAAGTCCGATCCCACCCGCCCCGACCTGTGCGCCGACCCGCGCCGCTTCGTGGAGGAGGTCGTGCACGAGCTCGACCGGCACGACCGGCTGTCGAGGGCGGCCCTGCTCAGCTTCGACTGGCGCATCCTGGAGATCGCCAGGCCGCTGGTCGAGCGGCGGTACGCCCTGGTCGAGCGCGACACGATGACCCCCGCCTGGATGAACGGCATCCGCCTCGGCGAGGTCGGCGGCGACCTCGCGGCGGCGGCCGCGGCGGTGGGGGCGACGACGCTGTCCCCCGACCGCGTGCTCGTCGACGAGGCGCTGATGACCGGAGCGGCCCGGCAGGGCCTGCCGGTCGTGGTGTGGACGGTCAACGACCCCGAAGAGGCCGCCCGGTTGATCGACCTGGGGGTGGCCGGCGTCGTCACCGACTACCCCGACCGTATGCGCCGCCTCTGGAAGGCCCGCGGCCTGCCGCTGCCCGACCCGGTGACCCCGCTCCGCCCCGTAGGAGCCTGAAGCCCGGCATCCCGGGGCCACACCGCCCGCACCGCCCGCACCGCCCGCACCGCGACGTCACGTAGCCGAGCGGCACCCGGCCCGGCGCGGTCGCCGTCGCGCGCCCCGGGCGACTCACTCCTCCACGGACAGCGCGCCGGACGGGCAGAGCTGCACGGCCCTGTTCACGGCGGGCGCCACGTCCGCCGAAGGCTCGGCGTCGAGCACCACGACCGTCCCGTCGTCCTCGCTCTGGTCGAACACCTGGGGCAGCGTGAGCACGCACATCCCCGCACCGATACACCGTCCGGTGTCCGCCTTGATCTTCATCGTTCTCCCACCACTTGTCTCACCACAGCACCGGCAGGCGGTGCACACCGTAGATCGCCATATTGGACCGCAACGGAACCTCCCGCGCCGGCACGGCCAGGCGCAGGTTGGGGAAGCGGCGCAGCAGGGCGGGATAGGCGATGCGCATCTCGATCCGGGCGAGCTGCTGACCCAGGCATTGGTGGATGCCGTGCCCGAAGCTCAGGTGCCCGTGCGCCGACCGGCTCACGTCGAGGACGTCGCCGCCCTCGAACCGCCCGGCGTCCCGGTTCGCCGCCCCGATGGACAGCGTCACCGCCTCACCGGCCCTGATCAGGGCGCCGCCGACCTCCACGTCCTCCAGGGCCGTACGGGTCGGCCCGATGTGCACGATGCTGAGGTAGCGCAGCAGTTCCTCCACCGCGTTCTCGACGGCGGCCGGGTCGTCCCGCACGACGGCGAGCTGGTCCGGGTTCGTCAGCAGCGCGAACGTGCCGAGGCCGAGCATGTTGGCGGTCGTCTCGTGACCCGCGATGAGCAGCAGCAGCCCTACGCCGGCGATCTCCTCGGTCGTCAGCTCAGCCCCCGCGACCAGGCCGCTCAGTATGTCGTCGGCGGGTTCCTTCGCCTTCGCCGTGACCAGGTCGTGCAGGTAGGAGTACAGGTCCTGCACCGCCGCCCGGATGTCCGCCATCGAGGAGCCCAGGTCCAGCAGCACCGCCGAGTCACGCTGGAACTTCTCCCTGTCCTCGTACGGCACGCCGAGCAGTTCGCAGATCACGAGTGAGGGGATGGGCAGCGCGAAGGACTCGACGAGGTCGGCGGGGGCGCCCTCGCGTTCCATGGCGTCGAGGCGGCTCTCGGTGATCTCCTGGATTCTCGGTTCGAGCTGCTTCATCCGCCTCACGGTGAACTGCCCGGTCAGCAGGCGGCGGTAGCGGGTGTGCGCGGGAGCGTCCATGCGGAGGAAGAACCCCGGCGTGAGCGGCTCGCCGCGGAACTCGCCACGCTGGGGGATCGGCGAGTGCAGCAGTTCGGGGCGGGTGCTGAAACGGTTGTCGGCCAGGATCGCGCGGGCCTCGGCGTAGCCGGTCACCAGCCAGCCCTCGTGCCCGTCCGCGTACGTCATCCGCTGGACCGGCGCCTCGGCGCGACGGCGTGCCAGTTCGTCCGGTGGATCGAAGGCACGCTCCCGGGTCAGGGGATAAGTCGCCAGCCGGGGTGTCGCCTCTGTCATGACACGCTCCTGTGCGAGTGGAAACGGTCGATGTGTCGAGCGGCCCGCTCCCCCCACCTAACAACATCATCTGACATATCGCAATGACTGATTGCTCATGATTCCGGTCATGAAGCGTACGCGGCGAAACGGATGCCGCGGTGGTCAGCCCGTCACCCAAGGCCGGAGCTTGTCGGGGTTGAGCACCGCCCAGATGTGCGTGATCCGGTCATCCGCGATGTCGAACGCCATCACCGACACGGTGACGCCGTCCTGCCGGGCCACCAGACCGGGCTGGCCGTTGACCGTGCATTCCCGGACCGTCACGGAGGGCACCGCGCTGGCCCGGTCCATGAAGAAGCGTGCGATCCGCTCGGCGCCCTCGACCGGATGGGGCACGGCGCCGACGAACCCGCCGCCGTCGCCGGTCGCGACGGCGTCGGGGGCCAGGAGGCCGATGAGGGCGTCGATGTCCTTGGCCTCCCACGCCTGCTTGAAGTCCCTCACGATCCCCGCGCGCCGGGCCACCGGGGTCGCCGGAGCCTGGGCGTCGCGGATGCGGCGGCGGGCCGAGGAGGCCAGCTGGCGGCACGCCGCCGGGGTGCGGCCGACGATCTCGGCCACTTCGGTGAAGGAATAGCGGAAGACGTCGTGCAGGACGAACGCGACGCGCTCGGCCGGGGTCATCGAGTCGAGCACGACGAGGAAGGCCATGCTGACCGACTCGTCCAGAGTGACCCGGTCGGCCGGATCGGCCGTCGCACCGCCCGGTCGCCCGCCGATCCACTCCGCGGGCTCGGGCAGCGGCTCCGGGATCCATTCGCCCACGTAGCGCTCCCGCCGGGCTCGCGCCGAGCCGAGCAGGTCGAGGCAGATGCGACTGGCGACCGTCGTCAGCCACCCGCCGGGAGACTCGACGGCCTCCTGCCGCTGCCGCGACATGGCGTACCAGCGGGCGTAGGTCTCCTGCACGACGTCCTCGGCGTCGGCCAGGGAGCCGAGGAGCCGATACGCGAGATTGATCAACCGGCGCCGCTCGCTCATGATCACGCTCAGGCTCGGGTCGAGCCGGCTGTCTCCCGGCCCCGATGGGTTGGTCATGGTGTCGCCGGCCCCCTTGGTCGCATCCGTCCTCACTCGGTACGACGAGACACCCCACCCGACTGTCAGGTCTCGGTGCCGGAGGTCTCGGTGCCGGGAGGTCTCGTCTCTGTGCGGTCCTGGCTCTGGGAGGTCCCGGCTCTGGGAGATCGCGGCCCCGCCTCACATTGCGAGGGGGTGTGTCGTCGTACCGCTGAGACCACCCCTGAAGAAGGAAGCCGATCATGGAACCCGTGAACGTCGCGATCGTTTACTACAGTGCCACGGGCACCGTGCACGCCTTGGCGCAGGCCGTCGCCGAGGGCGCGGAGAAGGCCGGCGCACACGTGCGGCTGCGCAAGGTCGCGGAGACGGCCCCACCGGAGGTCGTCGGCACCAGGCCGGAGTGGGTCGCGCATCTCCAGGACACCGCCGACGTCGCCGAGGCCGCCCTCGACGACCTGGTCTGGGCCGACGCCGTGCTGTTCGGCGCCCCCACCCGCTTCGGCAACCCGGCCGGCCAGCTCAGGGCGTTCATCGACACCACCGGCCCGCTCTGGTACCAGGGCAAGCTCGCGGACAAGGTGTACTCGGCCTTCACCGCCTCCAACACCGCCCACGGCGGACAGGAATCCACCCTCCTGGCGCTGGGGAACACCTTCTACCACTGGGGCGGCATCATCGTGCCCCCCGGCTACACCGACCCCGTCCAGTTCCAGTCGGGCAATCCCTACGGCGCCTCGCACGTGGCGGGCGACGGCGCACCCGGCGAGGTGTCGTTGCAGGCGGCCCGTCACCAGGGCCGCCGGGTCGCCGACACCGCGGCCCTGCTGAAGGCCGGCCGGGCCGCCTGATCCGGCCCACGCGCGTCCTGGCGAGCCGCGAGACTCCCGCCGGGACGCGCGTGCGGGCGTCCCGGGGAGAAGGGGAGAAAGGCGGTCAGAGCCAGCCGTTGCGGCGGAAGGCGCGGTGCAGAAGCGTGCAGGCGACAACCATCACGCCGATCACGATGGGGTAGCCGTACAGAGACTGGATCTCGGGCATGTGCTCGAAGTTCATGCCGTAGATACCGGCGATCATCGTGGGGACCGAGATGATCGCCACCCACGAGGAGATCTTGCGCATGTCCTCGTTGGCGAGGGCGTTGGAGCGCGCCAGGGCGGCCTGGAGGATCGAGTCGGACAGCTCGTTGGACGCCTGGACCTGCTCGCACACGCGGGACAGGTGGTCGCCGACGTCGCGGAAGTACTCACGCATCTCGGAGGGGATGCTGCGCCGCTGGGGAAGGGCGTTGAAGGGGGTCAGGAGCGGTCCGACGGCGCGCTTGAGCTCCAGCATCTCGCGCTTGAGCTGGTAGATCCTGTTGATGTCGCGGGAGCTGACCTCCGCGAAGACGGCCGCCTCGACCTCTTCGAGCTCGGCCTGCATGAGGTCGGCGACCTGCAGGTACTTGTCCACGACGTGGTCGGCGATGGCGTGCAGGACGCCCGTGGGGCCGCGGCCGACCAGCTTCTGCTTCGACTCCAGCTTCTCGCGGACGTCGCCGAGCGGACAGTGCCGTCCGTGCCGCACGGTCACGACGAAGTCGGGCCCGACGAACACCATGATCTCGCCGGTGCCGATGATCTCGCCGCTCGCCGTCGACACCTCGTGGTCGAGGAACGCGACGGTCTTGAGCACCACGAACAGCGAGTCGCCGTACCGCTCGACCTTGGGCCGCTGGTGGGCCTTGATGGCGTCCTCGACGGCGAGCGGGTGCAGGCCGAACACCTCGGCGAGCCACTCGACCTCGGGCGCGGCGGGCTCGTGCAGACCGACCCAGACGTACGCGTCGGGCACCTCGTTGGCCTCGTTGTGCTCGCGCACCAGGCGCACGGCCTCGGGAATGCCGCCGGCTTCGACCTTCCTACCGCCGACGTACGCGCCGAACTCGACGAGGGAGTTGCTCGGTGGGACGCAGCCGACGACCGGCTCCGCGTTCATCGACGCGGCGCCGAGGTGCGTGGACATGACGCGGGTGTGCCTGTTGATGCGGGGAAAGAGCAGAGTGGAGCGCATGGCGGTCCCTTCCCGCCCGAGCCGACACGCTCTACGCGCGACGTGATGTCACCCCTTCATACAGGCGTGAGCTGTCCCTCGGGCTTCAGTTGTGGAGTGGTCGGGATTGCGCACGACGTACGTGCGCGAGCACGTACTGACGGGATCACCAGAATTCATCCCAGACCACCTCCAATCGCCACGAGACAGCGCGAAGCCTATCCAACCTACCACACGGCCGTTGGACACCTGTTCCAGGGTAGCGGCGTCAAGTCCCGCCGATCATGCACTTCTTGCCAAAAACAGCCTCCACAAACTGGCCATCGGTGTGTATCCCACTCGTACCTGGCACATCGGCGCCGCTTCGCCCGCTTCGGCGCCGAGCTCCGCGTGACATCCTCGGCGCCCCCACCCGGGCACGCGCCGGCGCCGGAGAAGACACCCGAGAAGACGCCGGAGGCCGGGAGGCGGCCGACCGCTGCGACAATGGTCCGGTGCGCGTACTTGTCATCGGTTCCGGGGGTCGTGAGCACGCTCTGTGCCGGACCCTGCGGCTCGACCCCGCCGTCGTAGAAGTCCACTGCGCCCCCGGCAACGCGGGCATCGCCGAGGTGGCCACCCTGCACCAAGTCACGCCGACCGACGGGGCGGCCGTGACGGCGCTCGCCGAGCGGCTGGGCGCGGACCTCGTCGTGATCGGCCCCGAGGCTCCGCTGGTGGCCGGCGTCGCCGACGCCGTCAGGGCCGCCGGGATCGCCTGCTTCGGCCCGTCGGCGCAGGCGGCGCAGGTCGAGGGGTCCAAGGCGTTCGCGAAGGACGTGATGACCGCCGCCGGGGTGCCGACCGCACGCGCGTACACCTGCACGACGGAGGAGGAGGCCGCGGCGGCGCTCGACGCGTTCGGCGCGCCCTACGTCGTGAAGGACGACGGCCTGGCCGCCGGCAAGGGCGTGGTCGTGACCGACAGCCGCGAGGAGGCCCTGGAGCACGCCAGGGCGTGCGAGCGCGTCGTCATCGAGGAGTATCTCGACGGCCCCGAGGTGTCGCTGTTCGCGCTGTGCGACGGGACGAGCGCCGTGGCGCTCCAGCCTGCCCAGGACTTCAAGCGGGCCTACGACGGCGACAAGGGCCCCAACACCGGCGGCATGGGGGCCTACACCCCGCTGCCGTGGGCGCCGGAGGGCCTGTCGGAGCAGGTGATGGCCGAGATCGTGCATCCGACCGTGGCCGAGATGGCGCGGCGCGGCACGCCGTACACGGGAGTGCTGTACGCCGGGCTGGCGCTGACCGCGAACGGCCCCCGGGTGATCGAGTTCAACGCGCGGTTCGGCGACCCGGAGACCCAGGTCGTGCTCGACCGGCTGGAGACCCCTCTGGGAGAGCTGCTGCTCGCGTGCGCGACCGGCGCGCTCGCCGGGCACCCGCCGCTGCGGTGGCGCGACGGCGCCGCCGTGACCGTGGTGCTCGCCGCGGAGAACTACCCGGCCGACCCGGTGAAGGGCGACCCGATCGCGGGGCTTCCGGTGACGGTCGAGGACGCGTACGTCCTGCACGCGGGCACGGCCCTCGACGAGAACAACCGGCTCGCCTCGAACGGCGGGCGGGTGCTCAACGTGGTCGGCACGGGCG
This sequence comes from Microbispora bryophytorum, assembly GCF_006874465.1. Lineage (GTDB taxonomy): Bacteria > Actinomycetota > Actinomycetes > Streptosporangiales > Streptosporangiaceae > Microbispora > Microbispora bryophytorum. The sequence continues at coordinate 556,711 of NZ_VIRL01000001.1, forward strand.
CCGACGTCGCCCAGGCCAGGGCTCGGGCCTACGAGGCGCTGGAGCAGATCACGATGCGCGGCTCCCACCACCGGTCCGACATCGCCCTGGCCGCCGCCTCCTCCTGACCGCGTCCTCCCGACCTCTCGTGGCCGTCCGTACGCAGGTGGCGCCCGGCGCCTGCGTGCGCGGCCGGCCGCGTCCATGCCCGGCCGCGCTCTGTCCCGCTGCTCAAGGCGGTGCGCAGGACTGGGAAGATGGAACGGTGAAGCACCTGCACTCCGGCAAGGTACGCGACCTCTACGAGACTCCCGACGGGCTGCTGCTGATGGTCGCGTCCGACCGCATCTCGGCCTTCGACTACGTGCTCGAACCCGGCATCCCCGACAAGGGGGAGATCCTCACCCGGCTGTCGCTGTGGTGGTTCGAGCAGCTCAAGGACGTGGTTCCCCACCACGTGGTCTCGACCGACGTCCCGGCGGAGTTCACCGGCCGCGGAGTGCTGTGCCGCAGGCTGCGGATGGTGCCGGTGGAGTGCGTGGCCCGCGGCTACCTCACCGGTTCCGGTCTGGTGGACTACCGCCGGGAGGGCGTCGTCTCCGGCGTGCGGCTCCCGGAAGGGCTCACCGACGGGTCCCGGCTGCCCGAGCCGATCTTCACGCCGTCGTCCAAGGCCCCAATGGGCGAGCACGACGAACCCATGACGTACGAGGAGGTCGCGGCGGAGGTGGGCGAGGACGTGGCCGAGCGGCTGCGCCGGATCACCCTCGACGTCTACAGCCGCGGGGCCGAAATCGCTTTGGAACGTGGCATCATCCTGGCCGACACGAAGATCGAGCTGGGCTGGGACGCCGACGGCGTGCTGACCCTGGGCGACGAGGTGCTGACGCCCGACTCCTCCCGCTTCTGGCCCCTCGACCAGTGGGAGCCCGGCCACTCCCAGCCGTCGTTCGACAAGCAGTTCGTCAGGGACTGGCTGCTGTCCCCCGAGTCGGGCTGGGACAGGTCGTCGGGCGAGGCGCCCCCGCCGCTGCCCGACGAGATCGTCGAGCGCACTCGTAGCCGTTACGTCGAGGCGTACGAGCGGCTGACCGGCGAGCACTTCCGCGGCTGAATCACACAGGTCACACAAGTAGTCTCAAGTGACTCGTTCCCCCCTGCGTTCTGGGGGTAGTTCCTCCCCGAAGCTCCCGGAACAGCGGCTACTCTAGGCCGATCGTCCTCGCCGACAACCCGGCTGCCGGCTGACGGGAGTCCCCCACCCTTCCCCCGAAATAGGAGCAATTCATGGTCCGTTACCGCGTGCGCGGTGGCAACGTACTGCGTGGAACCGCCTTCATCCAGGGCGCGAAGAACGCCGTACTGCCCATGATCGGGGCGGCGCTGCTCGCGGCCGAGGGCCGCACGGTGCTCCGCAACGTGCCCGTCATCGAGGACGTGCGCCGGGCGGTCGAGCTCGCCCAGGCCGTGGGCGCGAAGGTGGAGTTCCACGAGAGCGAGCGGACGCTCGTCATCGACGCCTCCCGCCTGACCAGCCCGGTCCTGCCCGCGGAGATCGCCCGCCGGTTCCGGGGATCGGTGCTGTTCGTCCCCGCGCTGCTCCACCGCCTCGGTGAGGCGATCATCGAGGGCATCGGCGGATGCAACCTCGGCAGCCGCAACCTCGACTTCCACTACCTGGGCTACAAGCGCCTCGGCGCGATGGTGGACGAGGGCGAGTCCGTCATCCACATCAAGGCGGGCGGCCTGATCGGCGCCCCGCTCTACCTCGACACCCCGTCGCACACCGGCACCGAGAACCTGATCATGGCCGCCGCGCTGGCGCGGGGCACCACCATCATCGAGAACGCGGCCCTCGAACCCGAGGTGCTCGACGTCATCACGATGCTGACCCGGATGGGCGCGCGCATCCGCGGCGGCGGCACGGGCTTCATCACCGTCGAAGGCGTGGACGAGCTGACCGCGGTGGAGCACACGGTCATGCCCGACCGGCTCGACGCCGGCGTGTTCGCGATGGCCTCGGCTATCACCGGAGGCGAGGTCAGCCTGGTCGGCGCCTCCCTCGAACACCTCGGCGTGGTCCGGTGGAAGCTGGAGCAGATGGGCGTCGAGTTCGAGAACCACGGCGCGGTGCTCCAGGTCCGCCGCAACCGCCCGCTGCGCCCGATCAACGTCATCACCGACACCTATCCCGGCTTCGCGACCGACCTGCAGTCGCCGCTCATGACCGTGGCCTGCCTCGCGGAGGGCTCCAGCTACATCCACGAGCGCATCTTCGACGGCCGCTTCGCGCTCGCGGGCGAGCTGAACAAGATGGGGGCGAACGTCGAGGTCGAGGACAGCCGGGCGGTCGTGCACGGCCCGACGCCGTTGCGCGGCGCCGAGGTGACGGCGCACGATCTGCGGTCGGGAATCGCGCTCGTGCTCGCCGGTCTCGCGGCGGAGGGCGAGACCACGATCGGGTCCGGATATCTCATCGACCGCGGTCACGCCGCGCTCGCGCAGCGTATGCAGTCACTCGGCGCAGATGTGGTGCGTGAAATTTCCACTTCGGACGAGGTCTGAGTCCGGAAACCTTTACTAATGCCCTGACCAGCGGGGACCTTCCGATTTACGGAACAGCCGGGACCACCCAGAATGGTATTCCGGCGAATCTGGGCGTGACATTACGGCCTTAACCAGCGATCGTTCCAAAGAGAAGCCACAACAAACGAGGGCGACGTGGGATGGGACGAACATTGGTCGAGCGCACGGAAGACACTCCGCGCGGGTCACGTCTGGGCACGGTGACACCCGACCTCACCATTGGTGTGGTGGGGTCGCACGATCTGGTCGAACGGGTGATGCTCATGGGGCACTCGGCTGCCCCGGTGCCCTGCCGGCTGGTCGCGGCCGCGTACCGAGATGAACAGGAGGCGGCTGACAAGGTGACCCGGCTCGGTCCGGGTGTGGACGCGTGCCTGTTCGCGAGTCCGGTGCCTTTCGAACTCGCCCGCCGGGCCGGCGTGCTGACGATGCCCGCCACGCACGTGCAGCTCGGCGGGGCCGCGCTCGTGGCGGCCATCGCGCGAGCCTCGCTGGACGAGCGGATCGATCCGCGCCGGGTCAGCCTCGACGTGCTCGGGCGGCCGGACATCGACGAGGCGTACATGGACCTCAATCTCTCCTCGGGTGAGGTCCACAGCCGTGACGAGCCGGGCCCGGTCGGCACGATCACGGCCTTTCACGAGCGGCTGTTCCGCCAAGGGGCCACGACGGGCGCTCTCACGTGCGTCCAGGGTGTGTCCGACCGGCTGACCGCAGCCGGGGTGCCGGTGGTGCCGATCCGGCCGACCTCCGCGGCCGTCCGTACGGCACTGCACACGGCGTCGCTGCTCGGCGCCCGTCACCGGCTGGAGGAGTCGCAGCTCACGGTCGTGCTGGTCGAGGTGCCGACGCTGCGCGAGCCGGTGCGGCGGGCAGCGCCGCGCTACTGGCGCGACGAGCTGCGGCTGTCACTGCACCGCCTGCTGGTGCAGGAGGCCAACCGGATCAACGCGAGCGTGTGGCCGATCGACGACCACAGCTATCTCGTGGTGGCGACGAAGGGCTCGATCGCGACGGCCACGGACGGGTTCCGCGTGCTGCCGTTCGCCGCGCGGATCCGCGAGGAGCTGGGTCTGGCCGTCGAGGTGGGTGTGGGGATGGGCCGCACCACGCACGAGGCCGAGACGCACGCGAGGGGCGCGCTCGCCCGCACCCAGGGCGGCAAGCAGCCGCAGGGCTTCGCGGTCGACCGGGAGGGGCGCGCGCTGGTGCCACCGCCCCGGATGCCGCCCCAGCCGGGCGGACCGGTCAAGCCCAAGGGGGTCGAGGTGCTGGCGCGCCTGGCCGCCAAGCTGGAGGGCGGGGACACGGTCGTGGACGCGGAGGGCGCCGGGCGCATGCTCGGGGTGACCCCGCGGACGGCCAGGCGGTTGCTGCGCACGCTGGTTGACGAGGGACTCGCGTGGCCGCTTCCGCCCAACCGCACTCCTCAGCCGGGCCGGCCGCGGCAGCTCTACCGTCTGATCGTGGAGAAGCTGAACCGGTAATCACCGTACAGAAGCGACGGTCTATTGTCATGACCCATGGAACGAAACGGTCATGACACTCGGGTATGGCTGGCCTTGGCGGCCGTGTACGTGGTGTGGGGCTCGACGTACCTCGGCATCGCGATCGCCATCCAGACCCTTCCGCCCATGACGAGTGGTGGACTCCGTTTCGTCGCGGCGGCGCTGGTTCTCGGCACGGTCCTGCTCGTCAGGGCCGTGCCCTTCCGCATGCGGTGGAGAGAGTTCGGGAGCGCCGCGCTGGTGGGGCTCCTGCTCCTCGCCGGAGGCAACGGCATGGTCGCCGTGGCCGAGCAGCACATCTCCAGCGGCCTGGCCGCGCTGCTCGTCGCCTCGACCCCGCTGTGGCTGATCGTGCTCAGAACGGCCTTCCGGGACCGGCCGCACCTGCTGACGCTGGCCGGCGTGCTGGTGGGCTTCGCCGGAGTCGCCTTCCTCTCGCTCCGGGGCGGCGGCGCGTCCGGCAGCGGAGCGGGCATCACCGTGGTGCTGCTGGGCTCGCTGTCGTGGTCGGTGGGATCGTTCCTCTCCCCGCGCATCCCGATGCCGGCCAACCCCTTCGTGGCCAGCACGGTCGAGATGGCGGTGGGCGGCGTCGCCCTGCTGGTCATGGGGCTCGTGCAGGGCGAGCGGCTGCACGTCGGCGCGGTGAGCTGGCAGTCGTGGACGGCCCTGGCCTACCTGGTGCTGGTGGGCTCACTGGTGGGCTTCACGTCGTACATCTGGCTGCTCGGCCATGCCCCGATCTCGCTCGTGTCCACCTACGCGTACGTGAACCCGGTGGTGGCGGTGCTCCTCGGGATGGCGGTTCTGTCGGAGCCGGTCACCGCGGCCATGCTGGTGGCGGGAGCCCTGATCGTGGTGGGGGTCGCGCTGGTGGTGTCCACCGAACGCCGCGGCCGGACCGCGCCGCCGCCGGAGGAGGAGACCGCCGCGGTCCCAGGGCGCGTCACGGCGTCCCGGCCGACCACCGAACCGTGAAAAAGGCGACGACGTCTTGCGGGGACGCGGGGCGGGCGACTCCGCCGGCGGCCGCCCGCGGAAATCACAGAGATCCACTACCGTCACGACCACACCGAGATCACGAAAGAATCCGGATGGGTTTCGCCGGCACTACCTAAGGCGTCGTCCTTGGCGAGTCGGCGGTAGCAAATGAGGGCGGCGGCATTGGAGGGGAAGGAACCGCAGTGGTTGGCCCAGCACTCATCGCGGCGGTGTCGGCGGCGGTAGCTGACCAGCGAGGAGACGGGCCGCTCGACGGCGGTGGCGTCCCATCCGTCGCCGCTCTTTAATTCATGATGTCGACTCCCATCCTCATGGCCAGGCCGGTCGGGGGGAGGCATCCGTCGATGAGGTGAGGCCTGTACTGGATCTTCTTCAGGGCGCGTTTGATGACGCGGACGAGCTGGGGCAGGTCGGCGGCGGCGAGGTTGGCAAGGGCGCCGCGTTTGAGCAGGGACCAGATGCCCTCGGTGGCGTTGAGGTCGGGAGCGGAGGCGGGGAGCTGGACGACGGTGAGCCAGTCGGCGTGCTCGGCGGCGAAGGTCTTTATGCCAGCACCAGGTGCAGGTTGAGGTTGTCCCAGACCAGCACGATCGGTGCTCCAAGCTGGGCGTGGGCAGACAAGACCAATCCCGGTAGTCGATCCAGCCGAAGGTCCAGGCGCCATTGGCCGCCGCGGATCTTCCACCAGCGACCAGACCTCCTTCTTCCCCACCTCGATCGCGGCCTCGTCGCGCTCGATCGCCCGCCGGGCGGGGCGCCGGCACAACCAGCCGTTACGCCGCAGCAGGTACCACACCTCCTGCACGGTGTAGCCGAGGTGGAACATCCTGCCGATCAGCATTTTGCGCGAACATCTCGGCTGCTTGCAGCCTTATCTCCTCGCGGCGGTGCTGCTCCTGGGGGGTGAAGCCGCCGCCTTGGGCATACCGCACACCCTGGTCATACAGACAGATCAGCCCTCGTCAGCTACCCGACCAGACGCATTTAAGTTCGGTAGATCATGCTGCGCATCTACCGGTGGACGCTGAGCAGGCTCAGCAAAGCTTTGAATATCCGATTGTCGACTCTGCGGTCGTAACTTTCGTAACCAGGCATCGGGTTCGCTTCCAGGATGGTCCAGCCCTTCTGGCTCACCCGGAAGTCGAAACCGATGAAGTCGAGCCCCGACCATGCTTGGTATGCATTGCACGATGACAACACGTCGTCCGGTACCGGTACAACCGCGTAGCGCTTCGGCGAAGGATCGAATCGGTAATCGACCACGAGGGAGTCCTCCGATCGTTCGGAGGTCACGCTAAGAGCGATGGCTTCACCGCGCACTAGGTGCAATCGAACATCCACACCAGGCACATACGCTTGAAACAAGACAGGGCTGTTGCGCAGTAATTCCGATCTCGCCGCTTCCGTGTTGGTGAACAGGGAGACGACGGTCTTCTCCGAGCTCGCGCCTTTGTAGAGTACGCGACCGTTCTGTTCGAGGAAGTCGCTGAGCAGCTCCCAAGAGTTCGTCAGCAGGGATCGGGGGGTCGTGAAACGGAATTTCTCGAGCACCCATAGATGGTAGAGTTTGGAGCCGTTGCTGGGCTCTAAGCGCGGGCGATTCACTACAGCGACCTCGCACGCGTCAAGCATTTCGACCAATGCCCGTAGCCGCACACGGGCCGCGCCTCTTGTTTCCGCGGCCAATAGCTCAGTGGTGTCGATCAGGCGGGAATATATGCCGCTAACTCGTGATCTCGAGAGTTCCAGAACGGTGTCGCCGTACCACAGTCTTCCTTCACGACTTTCGCCGTCCCAGATCCAACCTCCTTCGTCGAGAAAGCGCTGTACATCGAAAAATAGAAACGGAACATCGTGGTATCTCGCCATTGCCGCAGTATGAACAATGGTCTTATCGTGCGTGGCACCCAATAAGACGATCAAGAGTCCTTACCGCTCCCACAGCAGACGTCGACCAATGCGTCGTGTACTTCATCGGACCACTGCCGGTACCAGGCGAGCGGCGGGTCCGTCCTGACCGCGGAGACCAGAGGATGACCTCGACGGCCGACCACCGCAACCGTATAGAAAGACAGGCCTTCTCTCGCGGCCCGGTTCCTGAAGCGAGCCAACCAGGTCGCGTACCTCTCCGACGAGCGATCGAGGCCGCTGGCCGACCTCAAAGGAAACAAGTGCTCGCCCACTATCAGATACAAATCATAGGACGCGGTGTCGCACACCTGTGCCCGCAGGAACGGAGGCATTTCCCGCTCCGTCGGTAGCGTGTCACCACACCAGGTGTCCAAGGAAATCGGGTCCTGCCAATGAATCTCGCCGGCAGACTTCTCCCGCGTGAGATTCACCAACTCATGGAATTCGGTAGTGCGGGAACCCGTGTAGATGCCGACGAACGAATCCCTGATCAGCGATCGTAGGCCTTGGCCGTAGTCCCAGGCCCATCGACCTGGACGGTTCACCGTGTGAGACGCCATGCCTGCCAAGGACCACAGGGCTGCGAAGTACTCCTGTGACGCGAATCGCTCTTCTTCGACCTCGGTGATCGGTCGAAGGGCTCCGGCGTGCCTGACCCAAACACAGGTGTCGGTGGACGAGAATCGCTGATCACCCACGAAGCAGAGCCATCGGGGATGCCTGCCGTGCTCATACGAAAGAGTGAATGACATATCTCGGAGGTCGCTCACGAGCACGCAAGACACATTCTTCTCCGCACAATGATCAATGAATGACTGGGCGCCGTCATCATGCGAAGGAGCAAAGACGATTATCGAGCGCATCACATCATTGGGCGCAGGAATTGCTCCACGGCGCTTATCTCACCCGGAAGCACGAGTGGATCGATCGAACTGAGGAGTTCCGGGTCGCTGGACTCCTTGCCCTCGCTGTCCTTCTCGCTCGATTCCTTACCCGTCTCGTTTCCGTCGGAGCCGCCTTCTTTGCCATCGCTATGACAGCCGTCCGAGGCGAGAGATAGGGCGTTGGCGATGGCGTCATCGATCGTGAGCGCCGCCAACTGGAAGTCGCGAAGGACGTCCGGACGGGCGCTCTCCAGAATGAAGAACCTCTCTTCCGCCACACGAATCACCCCTTTGCCTTGTGCTCGGCCAGCAGGTCCCCGATGTGGACGCCATTTATGATGAGGCCGGATACGTCACTCGCCTCTATCACGACATTGTTGAAGCTGCACCTCAACATTCGACTGTCATCGAACGACACCTGCGCGAATGTGTCGCTTCGAAGGGAGGTGTCGACGAACTCGCAGTCGCTGAAACTCGACCGGACAAAGCGACTACCGTCTAGAATCGAACCAACCCACGCCCCCTGCTGTGAGTTGACGCCTTGATAAAGGACGTTTGTTCTTGGCGAGTCGGCCTCCGCCATAATCAGCCTCCTGACAGTTGACGCTACACAGGACGATAGCTTGAGTGCCGAAAATCTACAAGAGGCACTTTAAGGACTACCGAACTTAAATGCGCCTTGTCGGGATAGCTGACGTGGGCTGATCTGTTCGATACGACCGATATGTGCGGTATGCGCAGCGCCGGCTTCACTCCCCAGGATCAGCAGCGTCGCGAGGCAGTGCGGCTGCAAGCAGCCGAAATGTTCTAACAGGGGGACACAAATGCGAGGGTGGCGCGCACGCTGCGCGTCACCGAACGGTCGGTGGAGCGGTGGCGGCGTGCCTGGCGTGAAGGCGGCACCATGGCGCTGGCCTCCAAGGGCCCACCCTCGCGGCCCAAGCTCAGCCCCGCGCAGTTCGCCCGGCTGGAAGCCGAACTGGGACGCGGGTTCGCCGACGAGCGGTGGACGCTGATGCGGATCAAGACGCTGATCGGCCGGATGTTCCACATCGGCTACACGGTGCCCGGGGTGTGGCTGCTGTTGCGCCGTAACGGCTGGTCGTGCCAGCGCCCCGCCCGGCGGAGGATCGAGCGCAATGAGGCCGCGATCGAGGTATGGAAGAAGGAGGTGTGGCCGTAGGTGGAAAGGCGGCGGCAGCCTCTGGCGCCTGGATCTGCTTCGAGGACGAAGCCGGTTAAGGGTGAGGCCGCCTCAAGCGCGTACCTGGGGCCGGCGCGGGCGTACTCCGGTGGTGCATGTGTGCGGTGGCGGCACCGGTCGGGTGAACATCGCCGCCCTGGTCTGCTACAAGAGCGGTGAACGCTCCCGGCTGATCTACCGCCTGCACGTGTATCGGGGCCGCAAGGGCGAGTCCAAGGCTTTCGGCTGGAGGGACTAGCGCGATCTGCTCCTGACCGCCCACGCCCAGCTCGGCGCCCCGATCGTGCTGGTCTGGGACAACCTGAATTTGCACCTGGTGCTGGCATAAAGGCCTTCGTAGCCGAGCACGCCGACTGGCTAACGGTCTTCCAGTTCCCCGCCTACGCCAGGTCGGGGCGCTTGTCGTTGTTCGGCATCCTCGCGGAGGGAACGGCGCACGGTCGGCGGACTGCCGCCGCTGTGGAAGCCGGACCCACACTTCGCCACACCTTCAGTTGCCACCGTAGGGTTTCGGTATAAGACGTTTACGACCGTTCAGCTCTACCCAATGACACACTGAAGACGTCGGTTTATATCGCGCAACCCCGAAGGCCGCGAAACGATGTGGGCTTCAAGATTGTGTTCTTCTTGGCGGTGAAACTCCCCAGTATGATCGTCATGACCGTGCACAAGGTTGTCGCCAGCCTGAGGAACGAGCCCGTCACTCCTCTTCCATTTGGCAGTACCGAGCGCTGGGCTTCTCTCTCCTGATGGCAGGATTCCTCATCTTTGCCGTGATCTTCGGTGTCACCCACTGAGACGCCGACCACTTCGCCTCCTTGGCCGCCATCGCCGGGGGGTGCCCTCATCTCCTACAGCTGATTGACCAAACACGACGCGGCCTCTTAGTGAGTGCTTCAGCCTGAAAGATGGCGAGAAGTACCACTTCTTGTGCGTGTCGCCACGGTCGGCGTCGAGGCGTCAGAGGTCGGTTTGTGAGTTGATGCCCCTTCCGGCGTTGGGTTTGGAAGAGGCGGGCTGGTCAGCGGGGTGGCTGCTGGGCTAGGGGCGGGGCTGGGCGAACAAGCCGGGCTCGGTCTCGATGAGGATGCCGCGGCTGACCAGGCGTTTGAGCTTGGAGCGGATGTTCTCGGTGTTCTTGGACACGATGGGCAGGTCCAGGGCCTGGCACAGGTCGCGAGCGCGTAAAGGCTGGCCGGTGTCGGCGAAGATGGTCAGGATCTGCTGGTAGGCGGGGTGATCGGGAACCGCGGCCGGTGGTGCGGCCGGCTCGGCTTCGCTTTCGCCGTCGGCGAGCGACACGGGACGAACCCCCTGTCGGCGGGGTTACGCTCGACGACCTTCACGTCGATGCCGAGCGCGGCGCCGTGGTCGACGACGGCGTTCTTGAACCCCTGGTCGACCAGCGCCGTACGCACGCTGCTGGGCGGTGTGGCGGCGGTGAGCCGGTCCAGCAGGACGATCCCGGCGGCGTTGTCGTGCACCGATGCGGCCAGTACCACGACCGCGATGACCAGGCCCAGCACGTCCACGGCCAGGCCGCGCTTACGCCCGGGCACCTTCTTGCCCGCGTCGCGGCCCGTGGTGTCGGACGGGACTCCGGCCGCCGCGTGGACGCTTTGGGTGTCGAGCACCACCAGGCTCGGGTCGGCTGATCGCCGGTGTTTCTCGCGTGCCTGCCAGCGCAGCAGGTCGTGGATCGTCTGGTCGGTGCCGTCGTCGCGCCATTTGGCGAAGTAGTAGTACACCGCGCTGCGGGGCGGCAGGTCGTGGGGCAGGTAGTCCCACTGGCAGCCGGTCCGGCTCTGGTAGAGGATCGCGTTGACGATCTCCCGCAGGTCGTATCACACCGCCATCACAGCATGCCCAAGTCCATTGATCGGCCGTAACGCTACAAATTCACGCGATTACACCACGCACTCAGGCATACCCTTGCGAATCACCCTCTGATTGCGGATCTGGGCACCGCTTCGATCACTTGGGCGTCGTTGGTGCTCCTGGTCGCCGCCTGCGTAGCCGTGATCGGCGGTAAGAAGCACGCCTTCCCCAAGGGTGCCTGAAGCAGATGGCCACGGGCCCCAAGGACCACTCCGGCACCCGCTTCATGCACGGGTGAGCAGGCCGGCGAGCGTGGTCTGAAGGATCTCTCCGTACATGGTGGCGAAGTCCACCCGGGAACCCGCGAGCCGGGGGTCGGCCGTGGCCTCGACGACGGTCGGGGTCGGGTTGCTGAACGGCCACAGGCCCACCAATGAGACGACGGCGTACTCCGTCAGGGTGAGCGCGGCGTCCGCGGTGAGGGCCGGCACCCGGTCCCTGACCAGCTTCGCCAGCCTGGTGCGGTGTTCCAGGTCGACGAGTTTGTAGATGCGTACGGTGTCGGCGGAGACGTTCCGCTCCAGGACGCTCGGCAGCAGGCTCCACAGTTGGCACAGGACCGGCCGGGCGGCGAGCGAATCGGCCCAGGCCCGCATCACCTGGTCGGGCTCGCACGGCGCGGCCGGCCACTCGTCCGCCAGCGCGTCGAGCCAGGCCAGCCGGAGCCTGGCGAGCAGCCCTAGGAAGACGCCCTCCCGGCTCTCGAAATAGCGCACCACATGCGTCTTGGACACCCCGAGCCGGCGCCCCAGCTCCCGGAGGCTGATCTCGTCGGCGGGCATCTCGGCCAGCAGCGCCTCCGCGGCGTCCAGGATCTCCTGCTTGCGGAGCTCCCGGTGCTCGGGCCGCCTGGCCCGCTGGAAGGACGGCGCCTCCACCTCGTCCATCGAACCTCCTCGCGCACCGCGGATCATGGCTCCCACATTAGCGGTCCATCGGACACTTGATACGTGTCCACTGGACCGCTATAGTCTTAAAGGTCCGATGGACACCTATATGAGGAGTATTTCCGTGATCACTTACCCGAACCTGTACGTCGGCGGCCAGTGGGTCGCCCCGGCCACCGCGGACGTACTGGAGGTGCGTTCCCCGCACGACCGCTCGCTGGTCGGGACCGCGCCGCACGCCGCCCCCGCCGACGTCGACCGGGCGGTCGCCGCCGCCCGCCGGGCGTTCGACGAGGGCCCCTGGCCCCGGATGAGCCCGCAGGAACGGAGCGCCGTCGTGGAGCGGTTCTCCAAGCTCTACGCGGTCCGCGCCGAGGAGTTCGCGGCCCTGGTCACCTCCGAGAACGGCTCGCCGCTGTGGTTCACCCGCTGGACGCACCTGCAGTCCCTCCCGGAGATGACGGAGGCGTACGTGCGCGCCGCCGCCGCCCTCGGCTGGGAGGAGCAGGTGGGCGCCGTCGGCGATGCCACGACGCGGCTGCGCCGCGAACCCGTCGGCGTGGTGGCCGCGGTGATCCCGTGGAACGCACCCCACCAGTCGGCCCTGGTCAAGCTGGTGCCCGCGCTGCTCGCCGGCTGCACGGTCATCCTGAAGGCCTCCCCGGAGACGGCGCTGGACGCCTTGGCCCTCGCCGAGGTCTTCGACGAGGCAGGCCTCCCCGAGGGAGTGGTGAGCATCCTGCCTGCGGGCCGCGAGACGAGCGAGTACCTGGTCGCCCACCCCGGCGTGGACAAGATCGCCTTCACCGGCTCCACCGCGGCCGGCCGGCGCATCGCCTCCATCGCCGGGGAGCAGCTCAAGCGGGTCAGCCTGGAACTGGGCGGCAAATCCGCCTCGATCATCCTCGAGGACGCCGACCTGACGGCGGTCGTGGCAGGCCTTAGGGCCCTGTCGCTGGGCAACAACGCCGAGAACTGCGTGGCCCACACCCGCATCCTCGCCCCGCGCAGCCGCTACGAGGAGGTCGTCGCGGCGCTGGCCGCCATGATGGAGGACGTCCGGGTCGGCGACCCCTCCGACCCCGAGACCTTCATCGGGCCGATGGTCCGCGCCGACCAGCAGCAGCGGGTGCGCTCCTACATCGAACTCGGCGTCGCCGAAGGCGCCCGGATGGTGACCGGCGGACTCGAGACCCCTGACGGGCTGGAGGGCGGCTACTACGTCCGTCCGACGCTGTTCGCCGACGTCGACAGCGACATGCGGATCGCCCGCGAGGAGATCTTCGGCCCCGTCCTGGTCGTCATCCCGTTCGACGACGAGGACGACGCCGTCCGCATCGCCAACGACTCCGAGTACGGCCTCGGCGGTGGCGTGTGGGCCGCCGACCGGGAGCACGGCATCGAGGTCGCCCGCAGGATCCGGACCGGGTGGATGACCGTAAACGGAGCCGCCCCGACCTACGACGGCGCCTTCGGCGGCTACAAGAGCAGCGGCATCGGCCGCGAGTTCGGCGCCGCGGGTCTCGCCCAGTACATCGAGTACAAGACCATCGCCGCCTGAGGACCAGGAGGACCATCATGCGCGAAGCCCGTGTCACCCTCGGGCACACCGACATCTCCGTCCGGCCGATCGGCCTGGGCTGCATGGGGATGTCCCAGTTCTACGGCGACGCCGACGAGGCGGAGTCCGTCGCCACGATCCACGCCGCCGTCGAGGCCGGCATTGACTTCTTCGACACCTCCGACATCTACGGCGCCGCCGGCGCGGCCACCGGACAGCCCCAGAAGGGCTTCGGCCACAACGAGGAACTGCTCGGCCGCGCCGTGCGCGGCCTGCGCGACCGGGTGGTCCTGGCGACCAAGTTCGGGGCGCGGCCCTCGGAGGAGGGCGGGGTGGCCTACGACGGCCGCCCCGAGTATGTGGCCGCCGCCTGCGACGCCAGCCTGCGCCGCCTCGGCGTCGACCACATCGACCTCTACTACATCCACCGCCTCGACCCCACCGTGCCGATCGAGGACACCGTCGGCGCGATGGCCGACCTGGTGACCGCGGGCAAGGTGCGCGCCATCGGGCTCAGCGCGGTCAGGCCGGACATACTTCACCGGGCGGCCGCGGTGGCGCCGATCTCGGCTCTCCAGAGTGAGTACTCGCTCTGGGCCCGCGAGGTGGAGCAGGAGGTGCTTCCCACCTGCCGTGAGCTGGGCATCACCTTCGTCCCGTACAGCCCCCTGGGGCGAGCCGCGCTTGCCGGCCGCTTCACCAGCGGCACCTCGTTCTCCGGCGACGACTTCCGCTCCACTCTGCCCAAGTTCCACGAGGAGAACTTCGCGGACAATCTCCGCCTCGTCGAGGGGCTGAAGGCGTTCGCCGACGAGCGGGGACACGCCCCGGGCCAGGTCGCCCTGGCCTGGCTGCTCGCCCAGCCGTACGACATCGCGCCCATCCCCGGCACGAAGCGGGCGGCGTACGCACGCCAGAACGCCGCCGCGACGGCCGTGCCGCTGAGCGCGGACGACCTCGCCTTCCTCTCGGGCCTGTTCGACCCCGCGCTGGTGCGTGGCGGGCAGTACGGCGAGCTCAACGTCCGCCCCCAGCACTGATTTGCGCATTCCGACCCTCACAAACGACAAGCGATCGAGGAACCACCATGACCGACGACCAGCAGGAATCCGGCTACGCGGCCGCACTCGACACGGCCGCGCGGCTGCTCGGCAGGCGGCTGGAGCCGTTCCTGGAACCCGGCCCGGGCGAGCCGGCCAACGCCGCGGACTTCACGCGCCTGGCCACACTGCACACCTTCGGCGACGCATGGCCGCGCACCGACGTCCTCGACACCCGCACCCGCGCCATCATCTCCGTGACGATCGCCGCCACCCTGGGCACGCTCGAACCGCTGCGCGGACAGCTCCGCATCGCACTCGGCAACGGAGTCACTCCACAAGAGATCGTCGAGGCGTTCATCCACATCGAGGCGTACGCCGGCGCCGCCCGGGCCTTCGACAGCTATCAGATCGCCCGGCAGGTCTTCCAGGAGATCCACGCAGCCGAACAGCCCCGGTGAGAGCCGCGCGCAGTGGTCACCCAGGCCAACCTCAGGTGGCCAGGGTGCTGCTCGCGAAGAGGTTCTCCATGACCGCCGGGGCCGCAGGCCCTGGACCTGGACCTGCCCATCGTGTCCAAGAACACCGAGGCATCCGCTCCAAGCTCAAACGCCTGGTCAGCCGCGGCATCCTCATCGAGACCGAGCCCGGCTTGTTCGCCCAGCCCCGCCCCTAGCCCAGCAGCCACCCCGCTGACCAGCCCGCCTCTTCCAAACCCAACGCCGGAAGGGGCATCAACTCACAAACCGACCTCTCAGAGCGCTGTGCGCTCCGCGTTGCGCAAAAGACTCCGCTAAGAAGCGTGCCGGAACGCCTCGGCGGCGGCGAGGAAGACGTCGTTGGCCTCGCGGTCGCCGATGGAGATCCGGGCCCCCTCCCCGTCGAACGGACGCACCGCGACGCCCGCGGCCGCGCACTTCGCGGCGAACTCCATCGTGCGCTCGCCGAGGCGCAGCCAGACGAAGTTGGCCTCGGTGGGCGGGACGGTCCAGCCCTGCGACAGCAGCGACTCCCTGACGCGGGAGCGCTCCTTGATCACGGTCTCGACCCGCTCCTGCAACTCGTCCTCGGCCTGCAGGGACGCGATCGCGGCGGCCTGGGCGAGGTGGTTGACCGCGAAGGGCAGCAGCGTCTTGCGGACCGCGGCGGCCACCGGCTCCTGGCCGATCAGGTAGCCGACCCGCAGCCCCGCCAGGCCGTACGCCTTGGAGAACGTGCGCAGGACGGCGACGTTGGGGCGCTCGCGGTAGAGCGTGAGGCCGTCCGGCACGTCCGCGTCCCTGACGTACTCCCGGTAGGCCTCGTCGAGGACGACGGTGACGTTCTCGGGCACGCGGTCGAGGAACCGGGTGAGCTCGTCGGCCCGGTTCACCGTCCCGGTCGGGTTGTTGGGATTGCACACGAAGACCAGGCGCGTCGCCGGCGTGATGGCGTCGGCCATGGCGTCGAGGTCGTGCGTCTCGTCACGCAGCGGCACCTCGACCGCGTTGGCGCCCGAGAGGCCGACCAGCAGCGGATATGCCTCGAACGAGCGCCAGGCGTACATCACGTCGGCGCCGGGCTCGCCGACCGCCTCCAGGATCTGCTGGGCGACCGCCACCGATCCGGCGCCCAGCGCGACGTGGTCGTACGGCACGCCGAACCGCTCGGCGAGCGTCTCGGTGAGCCGGACCGCGCCGGGATCGGGATAGCGGTGAACCTCTGTGGCCGCCCGCGCGATCGCCTCCACCACCGACGGCAGGGGTCCGAAGGGGCTCTCGTTGGAGGACAGTTTGTATGACCGGCCGTCCGGGGAGACCACGGCCTTGCCCGGCTTGTAGGCCGGCATGGTGTCGAGGATCGAGCGGAATCGAGGCATGTCCTAACGATAGGAGATCCGCCTGGCCGGGCGGCACCCCGCACACCCCCTGTGGACGACCGGCAGGCCCCGCCCCTACTCGTAGTAGGCGTAGAGCGTCTTCCAGGTGCCGGCGTACTGGCAGTTGAGGGACGGCTTGGCGGCCTTGCGCTCAGAGCAGGTCTTCAGCTCGACCTCGCCGACGTTCTTGGCGGTGAAGGCGAACTTCTTCTTCGCGCCGTAGGAGCAGGTGCGGTAGTTGCGGTAGGCCAGGTGCGGCTTGTTGGCGGCGTCGAAGTAGCTGACGCGGAACAGGGCCCAGCCGCAGGTGTACGGCTTGTGGGTCAGGCTGGTGACGCTGCCGGCGACCTTGACGTACGGCGCGGGCAGGCTCAGGTTGTCCTTGGCCGCGGCTTTCAGGGAGCCGCTCACCTTGGCCTTCGACCCGGCCGCGTAGTAGGGGCCCCAGGACTTGGACGAAGAGGCCTGGGCCGCCGTCGCGGTGGCGAGCGGGGCGAGGGCCAGAATGCCGGCCGCGATCGTGATGCCTGCCAGGGAGCGGGTGAGGGTCATGGCGGGGTCCTTTCCTCTGTTGTTGCGGACAGCTTGTCCCGGGGCGCTTTCAAGGCCCTTGACGTCCGCTGTACCTCCCTGGCGGGCCGGAGATCTCACTACCGGGCTCGAAGGCAAGCACTAAGATCCACCGGCATGTGGCGGAAAGCAAGAATCGTGATGGCCGGCGCCTGCGCGGCCGGCGTGTGCGTCGTCCCCACCGCGACCGGACCCGCGACCGCCGCGACCACCGAGACCGCGATCGCAAAGGCCGCACCTGCCAAGACCGCGACCGCCAAGACCGCGACCGCAAGGGCCGTGACCACCGAGGCCGCGACGGCGAAGGCCGCGACCCCGGCCGGGGCGAAGAAGAAGCCCTACTGCGCCCGCTACAAGTGCATCGCCCTCACCTTCGACGACGGCCCGTGGCCCTATACCCCGGCGCTGCTCGACACGCTGAAGAAGCACAGGGCGAAGGCCACCTTCTTCCTGCTCGGCAGGAAGGTGGCCAACCGTCCCGAGCTCACCCGGCGGATCCACGAGGAGGGGCACGACATCGGCAACCACACCTGGACCCATCCCTCGCTCACCGAACTGTCCGACGGTGAGGTGTTCGAAGAGGTCTCAAGCACCTCGGACATCATCAACCAGACGATCGGTGAGACGCCCGACTACATGCGCCCGCCGAACGGGGCGACCAACTCCAGGGTCGCGAGTCTCATGGCCGATCTGGGACTGCCGCAGATCCTGTGGACGGGGTCGACGCTCGACTGGCAGGCTCGCGACACCAAGGTGATCGCCCAGCGCACGCTGAAGCTCGCCAGGCGCAACGGCGTGATCCTGCTGCACGACATCGTCCCCGAGACGGTCAAGGCCATGCCCGGCGTGCTCACCGCACTGGAGAAGCGGCACTACAAGTTCGTCACGCTGACGACCCTGCTGCAGGGCCGCACA
This sequence comes from Microbispora bryophytorum, assembly GCF_006874465.1. Lineage (GTDB taxonomy): Bacteria > Actinomycetota > Actinomycetes > Streptosporangiales > Streptosporangiaceae > Microbispora > Microbispora bryophytorum. The sequence continues at coordinate 574,494 of NZ_VIRL01000001.1, forward strand.
CTGCGCCCTGGCGAGATCTACCCGCCCCGCGGCAGGTAACCGGCCCCCGGCGCCGGCTCCGCGTGCGGAGCGGACGCCCCCGGCGGCAGGGGCACCGGCAGAGATGCCGGCGGGGGCACCGCCGGCACAGACGGAGGCACTGCCGGAACCGGCGGGGACACTGCCAGCACCGGCGGGGCCACCGGGGACACGGCAGAGGCGACCGCCGTCTCCGTCAGGGGGACGCGGCCCGCGTCTGCCGTGAGCGAGCGGTCCAGGGCCGCCCGCATCCGGGGTTGCAGTGGCCGCTCGACCAGCCGGTGCACGCCGTACGCGACCACGAGCGCGGCGGCCACGGCCAGCGGGAGCGTGAGGCGGTTGCCCAGCGCCGGGTGCAGCCACCGGATCACCAGGAACCCGATGTGGTGGTGGAAGAGGTAGAGCGGATAGGTCAGCGCGCCGAGGAAGGTGAGCCACCGCCAGTCGATCCGATCGAACGCGCCGACCGCCACGAGGACCATCACCAGGAAGATCAGCGAGATCACGCCCACCACGAGCGCCGAGCCCAGCGCCTGCCCATATCTGCGGACCACCGGTGATCCCTCGCTCAGCGCCGTGTAGAGCCCGAGGATCCAGCCCACGCCCACGAACAGCCAGGGGAACAGCGACCCGCCGAAGCGGTGCACGAGAAACAGGGCCATCCCCGCGATGAAGTACGGCGCGCTGAACGGGACGAGCACCACCTGCAGCAGGTCGGCGTCCACCCGGTCGGCGATCGCCAGCAGCAGCACCCACGCCCCCATGAACGCCAGGCACCGGCGGTAGGTGATCCCCACGGCCGCGAGGCAGGCGATGAGGGCGTAGAAGACCAGTTCCTGCCACAGCGTCCAGTAGACGACCTCCAGGTCGCGTACGGCGAAGCCGTGCTGAAGCATCGTCACGTTGGCCAGCAGTTCGGTGAGGCTCGGCCGGTGATCGGTGGTCAGCCCGAAGACGGCCAGGCTGCCCAGGACGAGCACGCTCGCCCAGTACGCCGGGAACAGCCGGGCGATTCGCGACGCCGTGAAGTGGCCCGGCGTGCGGCCCCAGGCGCTCATCAGGATCACGAATCCGCTGATCAGGAAGAACAGGCGCACGCCGTACACGCCGAACATGGTCGCCGTGCTCAGCGTGGGAAAGGCGTGGGACGTGCCCCAGGCGCGCGTCTCGCCGAAATGGAAAAGGACGACGCCGAGAGCCGCGCAGAACCGCAGAAGGTCGAGCACGCGCAGCCGGGACGGGCCAGGAGGGATGGCCGGCGCATCGGTGATGCGGGGGGCCGCAGCCAGCATAGGCCGGAATATATCCTGAAAGATTCCTGTGAGCCGGACATTCACCCAGCGCTGGTTGTGGAGCATGCGCCCGCGCCCACCACCCGCCGGGCGCGGCCGGGCAGGCACACAGGCCGGTCGGGCAGGCAAGCCGGTCAGGTACGCGAGCCGGTCAGGAACGGGCCGGTCAGGAACGGGCCGGTCAGGAACAGACCGGCCAGGAACAGACTGGTCAGGTATTGCAGGCTGGTCAGGTGCGCAGCATGGGCGGGTGCAGCAGCACGGCGGGGCCCCGGCGGTAGAGCATGGCGGGACGGCCGCCGTCCCGCGTCGTGGTACGCCCGGTGGACACGAGGAAGCCCTCCGTCTTGGTGACCTTCCTGTGAAAGTTACGCGGGTCGAGCGGACGTCCCCAGACGATCTCGTAGACGCGGCGCAGCTCCGCGACGGTGAACTCGGCCGGGCAGAAAGCGGCGCCGAGCGAGGTGTATTCGAGCTTGCCCCTGGCCCGCTCCACGCCGTCGAGCATGATCCTGCGGTGGTCGAAGGCCATCTGCGTCAGCTCGGCCACCGGCTGCCAGCTCATGTGGGCCTCGGTGGACGCGGGCAGGTCGGGGGCGAGGCCCAGGTAGGCCACGCTGACGACCCGCTGGCGCGGATCGCGGTCCGGGTAGCCGTAGGTCTGGAGTTGCTCCAGGTGGACCGGCGCCCCGGGAAGGCCGGCCCGTTCGGCAAGCACGCGGGCCGCCGCGGCGGGGAGGTCCTCCTCCAGCTTGATGAAGCCGCCGGAAAGCGCCCACCGGCCCTCGTACGGCGGCCGGTCGCGCCGCCAGACGAGAGCACTGAGCTGCTGGGACCTGACGGTGAGCACGACAAGATCCACGCTGACGGGGATACGCGGGATCATGCGCAGCACGCTACAGGACGCGGGCCGCGACTCGGGCCGTCCGGAGTCGGCCGGTCCGGCCCCTCGCGGGAGCGTCACCACCGCTCCACACCCCCGTAACCGGGACAGGCGTCCCCGGACGTCGCCCGGCACACCACCTATCGACACACCACGATCGGGACAGCACCGGCCCGATGCCGGGCGGCCTGCACAGCACGCCCGGCACAGCATGATCGGCACAGCACAACACAGCACGGCGCGGCACGCCCGGCATGGCTCTGCCGATGCCGGGCGACGCACCGGCGGGAACGTCAGAACGCCTGCGCGGGCTTGACGTAGGTCACACGGAGGTTCAGGTAGGCCGCCGCGCCGTAGTCGTGGCCGCGTACGGCGAGCAGGTTGCAGCAGTCGAGGTAGGTCGCGGGCACCACGACGTCGATCGCCCCGGCGGCGCACTTGCCGCTCTTGGCGCTCTGCACGAGATGGCCGTTGAAGTAGACCTGCGCGTCGTTGTCCACCGTGCCCTGGATGCGCACCGCCTGCGCGTCCCGCGGCAGGTGCAGCCAGTGGCGCACCAGGATGTCCGTGTTGACCGCCCACGGGGTCTTGACGTTGGTCTGGTTGTTCCACGAGCAGGTTCCGTTGGTGGTGCCGAAGCCCGCCTGCCCCCGCTGCCAGGCGCTGTCGTCGAATCCCGGCTCGGCGAAGCCCGCCACCTGGGTCGAGGCGGGCACCTGGAGGTAGGCCCAGCCCGTGCTGTTGTAGTCGAGCGCGGTGACGACGTTCGCACGCCCGCTCGCGGCCTGGGCGGCGGTGGCCGCGGGGACGGCCAGGGCCATCGCGGCCACCAGCGCGCCCGCCGCGAGACCGGCGGGCAGGTGACGAAGTCGGTTCATGGGGCGGTCTCCTTGTCGATCGTCGAGTGCCCTGTGCGGAGGACATCTCGATGCCGGCGTGGACGGGGTCAACCGTCGCTCCGCCTTCGGCGGCGGGGCAGGCATAGGAGATCAGCGGGCGAGGCCGGCCACGCACGCGCCCCGCCGCGGCCTTGTCCGGTCCTTGTCCGCTCCTTGCGCGCAGATTGCCGGGCCGTGCTCATCGCGCGCCTCCGGCACGGACCCACCGCAGCGCCTGCGGGCCGTGCTCATCGCGCGCCTCCGGCGCGGCAGGGGGACGGGCCGGGGAACCGGCCGGCTCGGCCGGAAGGCGGTCAGCCGGTGTTGTGGTAGTAGACCGGCTCGGCGGACTTCCTCCCGTCGGCGGAGGTGACCTCCACCTTTATCCAGACGTCGTCGGGGACCGTGGCCCAGTCCACCGGGATCCAGATCTTCTCCGTGCCCGCCGGCAGCCCCTGGATCGGTGTGGTGTCGTGCCAGCCCACCGTGGCCGAGTCGACGACCCGCGGCGTGTCCAGGCCCGGCCAGCTCAGCGTGACCTTGGCCGAGCCGACGTGGTAGCCGCGCACCTCCAGGCCGTCCTGGATCTGCCGCGCGCGCCGCTGCGCCTCGATCGGGATCGGGCGGTCCCAGTCCGCGGCGATCTCCTGCGACAGCGACGGCGAGCCACAGGTGAAGAAGTCGCTCCACATGTACGAAATGATCTTCGACACGTACGGCGCGGCGAGCGTCACCTGCGTGTCCAGCCTGGGCTTGTCGGTACGCCCGCGAGTGCCCTGGCGGCCGCAGTTCTCCGTCGAGGTGGACGGCTCGAACGCCTCGACGTTGGCCCACAGGTCCACCTGGACGCCCTCCTGGACCAGCTCCTGACGGGCCTGCGACATCGCGCGGTAGTAGTCGCGGGTGCTGCCGTAGTAGGCCGTGGCGTACGTGCTCTCCCCGACGACCGGCTTGAGGCTGTCGTCCACAGGCTTGTTCTTCCAGTTGGGCCAGAACAGGCCGACCTTGCCCGTGCCCCGGCCGTCCTGCGGCGCGATGATCTCCACCCCGGTACGCGCGAGGGCCTTGAAGCCCCGGGCCACCTGGCTGGGCGTGGAGGTGTACTTCACCCGTCTGCGGCTGTCGATGTACGGGCTCACCAGGATCGGCTTGTCCGGCAGTTCCTGTTCGACGATCAGGTGCTGCTCGGCGTACACCTGGAGCGTCTGGACCTTGCTCGGGTCGGGCCAGTCCCGCAACTGCAGCTCGAACGGCTGGTAGACGCCGCCCAGCGACTCGCGGCCCTTGAAGCGGTCACCGTAGTCCTGCAGGATCCGCCGGGTCAGCGTGGTGAGCGTGCCGATGTGGCGCGGATCGGCCCGGGTGGACTCCTCGGGGTCGCGCGGCGCGAGCGGCAGGGCGGGGAAGACCTTGATGCCGAACCGGTCGCCGAGGTCGAGCAGTTCGCTGAGGCTGTCCTTGGCGCCCGCCGACACGAGGATCAGGTGGTAGCCGCGCCCCTCGCGGGTGAAGTCGCACGTGGGGTCGTCCGAGCCGTCCTCGGGCGCGAGGAGCCGGAAGAAGACGGCGTCCCCCACGACGACCTCGTGCTCCATCTGCGGGCAGCGGAAGATGCCGGGGCCGAACCGCTCGTCGGTGCGGTAGACGTACGTCCTCGTGATGCTGTTGCCCGCGTTGGCCGCCTGAAGCTCCTTTTCCGCCGCCTTCATGCAGGACAGCCCGTTCTCGACGCAGCGGGCGTACCTGGCGTCGGGCTTGGGCTCCTTGCCCTCGGGAGTCGACGCCTCAAGGACCTGGCCCTCGTCGTCGGTCTCGCGCGCCGACAGGCCGAAGCCTAGGCGGACGACCGTGTCCCCTCCGAGGCGGTGGATGGCCTGCAGCTGGCTCCGCCAGGTGCAGGGATCGGAGGTCGGGATCAGCCAGTAGCCGCTCACGGCGTACGGCGTGGTCGCCGCGGTGTCGAAGGTCCCGCAGGGGTCGGTGAACTCGCTGTGCGTCGGCGACCCGATCACGGGAGTCGAGGGGGCGGTCTGCCCGGCGCTGGCGTTCCCGGAGCCCATGCTCCCGTCGCGGAACACGATCACCACCGATGCGACGCCGGCGAGAATCGCCACGCCCAGGACCAGAGTGAGCCAGCGCACTTTCAGGACACTACCGCCCGTCGTTCAAATGATCTTGCCGCCCCAGACTACCCGGATGTGCGCGCTGCCGGGCCGGCGTCGCGAGCCGCCCGCCGTAGTGTTCACCGCGCGTTCAGCTCCTGAGCGGTCAGCTCCTGAGTTGGTCAGCTCTTGACGCCCGCCCACGCCTCTAACTGGGTGACGAACCGGCGTGCGGAGTTGGGCCAGTGGTGGTTCGCCCGCGCGGCGGCGTAGCCGCGCCCACCGGTGCCGATCCGCTCGAAGGGGTTGTCCCTGAGCTGGAGCACCGCCCGCGCCACCGCCTGGGGGTTCTGCCAGGGGACGACCAGGCCGCACTGGTAGCGCTCCACGAGCTCCACGGCGCGCGGCGAGGGGGTGGTGATGACCGGGATGCCGTGCGCCATGTACTCCACGATCTTCGTGGGCATCGAGTGGCGGTAGTTGGGCTCGTCGTGCAGCAGCGACAGCCCGGCGAGCGCGCCGTCGAGCCGCTTGAGCGCCTCGTCGTTCGGCATGAAGTCGCGCCACTCCAGCACGCCCTGGGCGACGGCCTCGTTCAGCAGGGGGCGGCTCTGCGGGTCGGCGTAGCCGATGAGCTCCACGGCCACCCGGTGCGGCTGGAGCAGGCGGGCCACCTCGACGGCCTCCTGGACTCCCCGGGCCTCCGACAGCCAGCCGAGGTAGACGACGCGGTCGTCGCCGGGCGGGCTGACCCGGTCGGGCACCCATGTCTCGTTCGGCACCACGAGGTGCTGCTGCCTGAACCGGCCCGCGTACGCCGTCTCGGCCAGCAGCAGGTGCAGCCGGCGCTCGGCCGTGGTTTCGAGGAGCCGGGCGAGGAAGCGCATCGGCGGGCGCAGGAACGCCGGCAGCCACGGCTTGAGCGACAGCGTCGCGGGGGTGTCCTCGTGGACGTCCCAGACGACCGGCGGGCGACGGCGCACCCCGGCGACCGCGAACAGCAGCTCGGGGTCGTGGATAAGGGCCAGGTCGACCTTGCCGCGCATGCTCTTGAAGAGCTTGCGGGCCGCCCGCACCGCCGCCAGGCGGCGTCGCTCGGCGGCCCTGGGGAGATCCACACCCGTCACCCACGAACGCGGCACGACTCCCCGCGCCGAGTACGGCGCGGCGTACGTGACCTCATGACCGGCGTCGACGAGCGCCCGAATCTGCCGGTGCAGGATCCGGGCGTCCTCGGGGTGATGCACCACCGTCATGACGAGCACGTGCACGCGCGAAACCCTTCCTACAACCGCTCGACGCGTTCGCTCGTGGCCAGCACGCCGCGAGTGTCCAGGACGAGAGGGGCTCGCTCCTCCACGACATCGAGGTCGAAGGCCGAATGCTGCTGGAGCAGGACCACCACGTCTGCGGCGGCCACGGCCTCGGCCAGGTCCTCCTCGCGGGGGATCTGCGTGCCCTCGACCGCCCACTCCTTCACGTACGGATCGCAGAAGGACAGGTCGGCGCCCAGTTCCAGGAGCGCCTCGGCCACGGGGATGGCCGGTGTCTCCCGCTCGTCGGCGATGTCCGGCTTGTACGTCACACCTAGGAGCAGCACGCGCGAGCCGTTCACGGGCTTGCGGGCCCGGTTGAGCAGCCGCTGCACGCGGGCCACCACGTACGACGGCATCCGCTCGTTGATCTCCTGGGCCAGCTCCACGAACCGGAAGGGATAGCCGAGCTTGCGCACCGTGTAGGACAGGTACGACGGGTCGACGGGGATGCAGTGCCCGCCGACGCCGGGGCCCGGCAGGAACTTCTGGAAGCCGAAGGGCTTGGTGGAGGCGGCCTCTATGGCCTCCCACAGGTTCACGCCGAGCTCGTCGCAGAAGATCGCCATCTCGTTGACCAGGGCGATGTTGACGTGCCGGTAGGTGTTCTCCAGCAGCTTGGCCATCTCCGCCTCGCGGGTGCCGCTGACCGGCACGACCCGCTCGACGAACTGCGCGTAGAAGGCGGCGGCCCGCTCCTTGCATGCGGGGGTGAATCCGCCGACGACCTTGGGGGTGTTGCGCAGGCCGAACTTGGGGTTGCCCGGGTCGATCCGCTCCGGCGAGAACGCCAGGTGGAAGTCCTCGCCGGCCACCAGGCCGGACTGCTCCAGGATCGGCCGCGCCAGCTCGTCCGTGGTGCCGGGCCACGTGGTGGACTCCAGCACGACGAGCGTGCCCGCCTGGAGGTGCTCCGCGACGGTCCGGGTGGCGCCCTCGACAGCCGACAGGTCCGGACGGTGGTCCTCGTCCAGAGGTGTCGGGACGCAGATGACGATCGTGCGCGACCTCGCCAGCACGGACGCGTCCAGCGTGGCGGTGAAGCCGCCGGTGAGCATCGCGTCGAGGTCGGCGTCGGTCAGGTCGTCGATGTAGGAGCGGCCGGCGTTCAGTGCCTCGACCTTGCGGGGGTCGACGTCCAGACCGGCTACTCGCAGGCCCGCCGCCGTGGCCTCCTTGGCCAGCGGCATGCCCACGTATCCCAGCCCGATGATCGTGAGATCGAAGGCTGTCACGATGCGGCCTTGGGCGGAACCTGAGGGCGGAAACAACACTTCATGGTGGCAAAGGCTATCTCAACTCGGAACCAAGCATGCCTGATGCAACACATCCGACTTTCTGCTGTTTATCGGCTTTCGGTCAAGGACTGGTAGATCCCTTGGTACGTGCGGGCCAGACTGCTCCAGGTCCTGTGGGCGGCGACCTCGGTCTTACCGGCCTCGCCCATCAGCCGGCGGCGCTCCGGATCGTCGCGCAGCGCGGCGATCCCCTCGGCCAGCGCGGCCGGATCGCCGGGCGGCACCAGCAGACCGGCGCCCTCACCGCCGACGAGCTCCGAGAGCGCGGGCAGGTCGCTCAGCACGACCGGCTTGCCGAGCGCCATCGCCTCGACCGGCTTCAGCGGCGTGACGAGGCGGCACACCCGCAGGTCCTCACGCGGGCAGACGAAGATGTCGATGGCCGCCTGCGCCTGCAACGCCTCGTCCGGGCCCACCCTGCCGGGCAGGATCGCCTCTTTCAGGCCGAGCCGTTCGACCTGTTCGAGCAGCGCGGGCCGCTCGGCCCCGTCTCCCACCAGCAGGACCTTCACCGGCGATCCGGTGTCGCGCAGCAGCGCGGCGGCGTTCAGCAGTGTGGCGAAGCCCTCATAACCGACGATGCTCGACACCGAGCCCACGACGATCTCGTCCCGGCCGATCCCGAACCGGTCGCGGAACGCCTCGCCGTCGTAGTCGGCGGTCAGCAGGGAGTCGTCCACGGCGTTGGGCGCGAGGAAGATGCGCTCCCTGGGCACGCCGCGCTCCATGATCTCGGTGGCCATCGTCTCGGCGAGCGTCACGACCGCGTCGGCCTCGCGCATGATCTGCGCCTCGCGCTCGCGCTGCAGTCTGTGCCGCTCGCTGCCGTTCCTGGCGGGGTCGCGGGAGACCCAGGTCTCCTCCAGGAAGCCGCGCACCTCGTACACGAAGGGCGTGTTCGTCCGCTCGCGCACGGCGAGCGCGACCGAGCCGTTGCGGTGGTCGGTCGCCGCGTGCAGGACCTGCGGACGGAGGGTTCTGACCAGCTCGGAGACGTCCGCGGCGCCGCGGATCATCCGCCCCTGGCTCTCGAACGGCATCTCGCCCTTGGGCAGCAGCCGGTAGTAGGGGATGCCGTCGATCTCCTCGTACGGCTCGGCGTCGGTGTGCCCCTGGAGCATGGGCCAGCCCCAGCTCGTCACGACGTGGGGGTCGAGCCCCGCCGCCTTCTGGGCGGTGACGATGCGGTGGGTGCGCACGGTGTAACCCGCCTGCGTGTACGGCAGGGCGTTGGTGACCATGTGCAGCACCCGGCCCGGCGTCCGCTCACCCATGATGATCTTCGGCTTGGGCGGGATCGGGTTCGGTCCGAGCGCGGCCTTCTCACCCTCGTAGTAGGCCATCCTCCGGCGGACGAACGGCCATCGGGATTGCGGCTGGAGCACGCTGACCGCGTCCGACATCCGGCCGGCCTCGAAGTGGGCCTTGGCGTCCCGCAGCGGGCCCTTGGCCGCGCGCTGCAGGATCTTGCGGGTCCTGACCTTGACGAACCGGGCCGCGGGCCAGGCGACGCGTCCGACGACCGGGCGCACCCCGGGAGGTATCGCGTCGGCGGCGGCCTGCGCGACCCGCATGGGGTCGGACTTGACCTTGCTCACGAAGATCCGGGAGACGAGGACCGGGTTCCTCGCGAACCCCCGGAGGAAGCCGCCGAGGCCGGCCTTCGCGGACGCGGCGGACACGACCTTCACGGGCTTGTTGGCCTCGGTTTCCACGGCGCGACCGTACCATAGGCAACGTTTGTCCCAGGTCGGAGAAAAGATGAAAGGCGAGGTAGATGAGAGACAACCCCCTCGTCCTGCACGTACTGGGAGCCCGGCCCAACTTCGTCAAGGCGGCCCCGGTCGTCAGGGGGCTGGCCGAGCTCGGTATCCGGCAGGGCATCATCCACACCGGCCAGCACTATGACGCGCTGATGTCGGACGTGTTCTTCGCCGATCTGGGCCTGCCGGAGCCGGTCGCGAACCTCGGCGTCGGCAGCGGCACCCACGCCCGGCAGACGGCCGCCCTGCTCACGGGGCTGGAGGACGTCGTGCTCGAACACCGCCCGGCGCTCGTGGTGGTGTACGGCGACGTGAACTCGACGCTCGCGGCGATCCTCGTCTGCGCCAAGCTGCACGTGCCGACCGCGCACGTCGAGGCGGGCCTGCGCTCCTTCGACCGGGAGATGCCGGAGGAGGTCAACCGGGTCGTCACCGACGCGTTGTCCGACCTGCTGTTCGCGACCTCCCCGGAGGCGCTGTCGCACCTGGCCAACGAGGGCGTGGACCCGGCGAAGGTGCACCTCGTCGGCAACCCGATGATCGACAGCCTGTTCGCCGCGCTGCCGAAGCTCGACCCGGCGCCCGTCGCGGAGCGCCTGGGCATCGACGGCAGGTACGCCGTGGCCACGCTGCACCGTCCGGCGAACGTGGACGACCCGGAGGCGGCCCGCGAACTGGTCGACGCCGTGCTCGGGGTGGCCGAGCAGGTGCCGGTCGTCGTCCCGCTGCACCCGCGCGGCCGGCAGCGGCTGGCCGACGCCGGGCTCGTGGACCGGCCGAATATGAAGATCGTGGACCCGCTCGGCTACGTGGACTTCCTGTCCCTGGTGCGCGGTGCCGCCCTGGTGGTGACCGACTCCGGCGGCGTCCAGGAGGAGACGACCATGCTGGGCGTCCCGTGCCTGACCGTCCGGCCCAACACCGAGCGGCCGATCACCGTGACCCACGGCACCAACCGGCTCGTCACTCCTGCCTCGCTCCCCGCCGCGGCGTCCAAGGCGCTCGCGGACGGCGCGGCCACGCCGAGCGGCGAGCTGCCGCCGCTGTGGGACGGCGCCGCCGGGCCGCGGATCGCCCGCGTCATCGAGGCCTGGCTCCGCGGCGACAGCCTCTCCCCCGCCGCCAAGGGCGTCCTGCGCTAGCCGGCTCTCAGGACAGGTTCTGAACGGGGGGAAGACCACGCTCGGCGAAGACCTTCTTCGCACGAGATCATCGCACTGTGCGACCAGGCGGGCGTGACACCCCGCATCGGCGAGGGGGGCCGGAGCGTGCAGACGGTGCTGGCCCTGGTCGCGGCCGGTTTCGGCGCGGCCGTGATGTCGGACTCCCATCGCGCGCTCCGCCGCGTCGGTGTTCGCGCCCGCCCTCTGGAGGGCACCTCCACGACCCTCCACGTGGTCTGGCGGACGAACGACGGGAATCCCCTCGTCGAGCGCTTCCGCTCGGTGCTGACCACCCTCGCCACGAGCGACCCCGCCGGCTCGGTCGATTGAAACCCCTATATCGACACAAAGGTCTCCGCAGCCCCTTTACGATGGCATGTCCGTAAGGGGGAGAGGCATGGCTGAGACCGACGAGACTCCTGAGGCCTCGGAAGGCCCGCGTTTCCAGCGGCTGGGGCCGGTGAACTGGCTTCCCGAGGAGCGCAAGCACGTCGAGCAGTACGAGCAGCGGATCCGCGACCTGGAGAACCGGCTCGCCTACCAGGAGGCCCGTGCGGACTACGCCCTCTGGAGGCTCCAGGCCACCCAGACCCAGAAGCCCTACCGGGTCGCGCAGGTGCTGACGAACGCGTCGAAGCCCAAGAAAATCGTCCGGCTGCCGCGCGACCTCGGCAAGGCGATGAAGGACGGCAGGAAGGCGCCGAAGGCGCCGCCCTCCGCGATCGAGGTCGCCGCCGCCGCCGAGGCGCGGGGCCCCGAGGTCAAGATCCCCGGTCTCAAGTGGCCCGACGGCCCGATCGTCCGGCCGGACATGCGGGTCGCGGTGATCCTCGACGACTTCTCCCGCATGGCGTTCAGGTACGAATGGGACCAGATCGAGTTCGGGCTGCAGGACTGGCGCGAGATCTTCGCGGAGAAGCGTCCCGAGATGCTGTTCTGCGAGTCGGCCTGGCACGGCAACCAGGGCCGCTGGCGCTTCCAGATGACCGGGACCAACGCGCCGAAGCAGGAGCTGCGCGACCTGATCGCCTGGTGCCGCGAGGAGGGCATCCCCACGGTCTTCTGGAACAAGGAGGACCCGCCCAACTTCGACTTCTTCATCGACACGGCCAAGCTGTTCGACTACGTGTACACGTGCGACGGCGACATGATCCCGAAATATCGCGAGACGCTGGGTCATGACCGTGTCGGCGTGCTGCAGTTCGCCGCCCAGCCCCGGATCCACAACCCGATCCAGACCAAGCAGGGCCGGCCGTACGACGTGGTCTTCGCGGGAATGTACTTCCGCGACAAGCACCCCGAGCGGCGCGAGCAGATGGAGACGATCCTCGCGCCCGTTCGCCCGCTCGGCCTGCACATCTACGCCCGGAACGCCTCGGTGGCCGACAAGTACGCCTGGCCGGAGGAGTATCGCCCCCACATCGTGGGCGAGCTGCCGTACGAGCAGATGCTGGCCGCGTACAAGATGTACAAGGTCTTCCTGAACGTGAACTCGGTGATCGACTCGCCGACCATGTGCGCGCGCCGGGTCTTCGAGCTGTCGGCCTGCTCGACCACGGTGCTGTCGGGATGGTCGAGGGCCATCGAGGAGACGTTCGGCCCGCTCATCCCGGTCGCGCACTCGCAGGAGGAGGCGTACAACCGGGCGATCTATCTGATCAACAGTCCCGAGCTGCGGGCACGCCAGGGCCACCTGGCGATGCGCGAGGTGTTCGACAAGCACCTGTTCTCCCACCGGGTCGACCAGATCCTCGGCGACCTCGGCCTGCCGGTCGTCACGCGGTCGCGGTCGATCTCCGTGGTGCTGCCGACCAACCGGGCCGGCCAGCTCGAACACGCGATCAGCCAGGTCGCGCGGCAGCGGCACCGCAACCTGGAGCTCGTGCTGGTCATGCACGGTCTGTCGGAGGACCCGGCGGTCGTGCGCGACAAGGCCCTCGCGGCGGGCATCCCGGCCGTGAAGGTGCTGACCGCCGACCCGTCCTGGACGCTGGGCGAGGTGCTCAACCACGGCATCGCCCACGCCGAGGGCGAGCTGATCTCCAAGATGGACGACGACAACATCTACGGCGAGCACTACCTGTCGGACCTGGTCCGCTCCTTCGACTACGCCGACGCCGAGATGGTCGGCAAGGGCGCGCACTACACGTACTTCCCCGACAAGGACGTCACGATCTTCCGCCTGCCCGGGCTGGAGCACCGCTACGCCCACCTCATCCAGGGGGCGACGATCCTGGCCAGTGCCGACCTGCTGCGGGCGTTCCCGTTCGAGCCGGTCAACGCGGGTGAGGACACCCGGCTCGTGCGGCGCTGCAAGGAAGAGGGCGTCCGGATCTACTCGGCCGACCGGTACAACTTCATCTACATGCGCGGCTCGGACGCCACCGCTCACACCTGGCAGGCGGCGGACTACAAGCTGACCCGCAACGCGCAGTTCTGCTTCGCCGGCAACCCCGAGGCGCACGTTCTCATCTGAAATCGTCATACCGCCCGGAATGTCCCGGGCGGTGCGGCGGTTGCCCTGTTCCGGGACCCTCCAGCCTTCGGGCGGGCGGGTCCCGTGTACGTGCACGCCGGACAGGGGAGCCCCTCACGTGACCACGAAGTCGACCGCGACGACGGCATCGAAAGGCATCGGGCTGCGGTCCGAGCGCGGCCCCGTGCTCGCCGCCATCATGCTCTGCACCGCTCTGGTGGCGCTGGACAGCACGATCATCGCCACCGCGGTGCCGTCCGTCGTCACCGACCTCGGCGGGTTCGCCCAGTTTCCCTGGCTGTTCTCGATCTACCTGCTCACGCAGGCCGTGACCGTGCCCATCTACGGCAAACTCGCCGACGTGTTCGGGCGCAAGCCGGTCATGTTCTTCGGCATCGCGGCGTTCCTGATCGGCTCGGTGCTGTGCGGAGTGGCCTGGAGCATGCCCGCGCTGATCGCCTTCCGCGCGATCCAGGGCATCGGGGCCGGGGCGGTGCAGCCGATCAGCATGACGATGGCCGGCGACCTGTACACGGTCGAGGAGCGGGCCCGCGTCCAGGGCTACCTCGCCAGTGTGTGGGGCATCTCCGCGGTGGTCGGCCCGACGCTCGGCGGCGTGTTCGCCGAGTACGTCTCCTGGCGCTGGATCTTCTTCATCAACCTGCCGCTCGGCGCGTTGGCCACCTGGATGCTCGCCCGGCGCTTCAAGGAGCAGGTGAAGCGGGGCTCCCACCGGATCGACTACACAGGCGCCGCGCTGCTCACCGGCGGCTCCTCGCTGCTCATCCTCGGCCTGCTGGAGGGCGGCGTCGCCTGGGACTGGAACTCGGCGCCCAGCCTGCTGATCTTCGCGGCGGGCCTCCTCCTGATCGCCGCCTTCGTGCTCGTGGAGCGCCGCGCGGCCGAGCCGGTGCTGCCCCTGTGGGTGTTCCGCCGCCGCACGCTGACCGGCGGCAACCTGACCTCCCTCGGCATCGGCGCCCTCACGATCGGGCTCACCTCGTACGTCCCGACGTACGCGCAGGGCGTGCTGGGCACCGGCGCGCTGGTGGCGGGCTTCGCCCTGGCCGCGCTCACCGTGGGCTGGCCCCTCGCCGCGACGTTCTCCGGCCGTTTCTACATGCGCATCGGGTTCCGCGACACCGCGCTGATCGGCATCGTCGTGGTGGTGGCCGGCACCGTGCTGTGCGCGCTGCTCGGGCAGAACGCGATGATCTGGCAGGTCGCGGCCGCCTGTTTCGTCGTCGGCGTCGGCCTCGGGCTGTCGGCCAGCCCGACGATGGTCGCCGTGCAGTCGGTCGTCGGCTGGGAGCGCCGCGGCGTGGTCACCGCGACCAACATGTTCTGCCGCTCGCTCGGCAGCACGGTCGGGGCCGCGGTGCTCGGCGCCATCTCCAACGCGACGCTGTCGGACCGCTTCGCCCACCCGCCCGCCGACGTCGCGGGACGGGTGCCGGACAGCCTCGACGCCACCAGCCTGGTGCTGAAGGCCCAGGGCCCGGCGGCCCATTCGGCCGCCGCGTCCTTCGTCCGGGGCGCGCTGTACGACGCGGTCCACCACATCTTCGTCGCGCTCGTCGTCGTGGCCGTGCTCAGCGTCGCCGCGCTGCTGCTCATGCCCCGCCGTACGACCGAGCTGACCTTCGACTGACCGAGCGCTCCCAGCCGAGACGTCAGGCGGCCGCGCGTTCGCCGAGGGGGCGGCGGCGCAGGCTCACCTGCTGGAGAGCCGGCGGCACGTACGCCTGGTCGAGCGTGCCGACGTCGGTGCCGGGCGGGACGATCGCGTCGATCCGGTCGAGGATGTCGTCGGTCAGCGCGACGTCGACGCCCGCGAGCAGGTCGTCGAGGTGGCTCATCGTGCGCGGCCCGGCGATGGCGCTGGTCACGCCGGGATGAGCGATGGCGAAAGCCATGGCGAGGTGGGTCAGCGGCAGACCCGCCTCCTCGGCGAGCGAGATGAACCGCTCGACGACCTCGATGCGGTGCTCGTCGTTGACGTGCTTGAGGAGGCCGGCGCGGCGGAGCTCGTTCTGCCGTCCCTTGCGGACCTGCCCGGTGAGCAGTCCCTGCCCGAGCGGGCCCCACACCAGCGTACCCATTCCGTAGCGCTGCGCGGCCGGCAGCACCTCGCGTTCGATGCCGCGGTTGAGCAGCGAATACGGCGGCTGATCGGTGCGGAACCGCTCCAGGCCGCGCCGCTCGGCGACCCACTGGGCCTCGACGATGTCGGACGCCGGCATGGCGGACGTCCCGATCGCGCGGACCTTCCCGCTGCGGATCAGGTCCGAGAGCGCGGAGAGCGTCTCCTCGACGTCCGTGGCGGGGTCCGGCCGGTGGATCTGGTAGAGGTCGATGTGGTCGGTCCGCAGGCGGCGCAGCGAGTTCTCGACCGCGGTCATGATCCAGCGCCGCGAGGCGCCCTGCTGATTGGGATCGTCACCGATGGGGCGGCTCACCTTGGTCGCGAGCACTACGTTGTCCCGCCGCCCCTTGAGCGCCCTGCCGACGATCTCTTCGGAGTCGCCGTAGACGTCGGCGGTGTCGATGAGGTTGATCCCGGCGTCCAGCGCCTTGTGGATGATGCGGGCCGAGTCGTCGGGATCGGAGTTGCCGATGGACGTGGCGAACATCAATGCGCCGAGCCCATAGGCGCTGACCTTGATACCGGTGCGGCCGAGCGTGCGGTACTGCATGCGAACCATGCCTTCCTTCGTCGAACAATCCGGGCATCCGTGGCGTCGGTGCTCGTCCCGCCGGCCCCCGCGAGGGCGCCGCCGGTCCGCCGAGCCGGCTCCCAGCCTCCGGCGGTGCGGGCGCCGGCGGGAGAGACGCCCTTATCCGGGGACAGGCCGTCCCTGGCAACGTCCGGCGCTCCGGGGCATGGTGAAGGGCATGGTGAAGGGTGTGGACAGAACCGAACTGGCCGACTTCCTGCGTCACTGCCGTGCCCGAGTCGCCCCTGCCGACGTGGGGCTGTCGCACGGCGCGCGGCGGCGCACCCCGGGACTGCGCCGCGAGGAGGTCGCGCAGCTGGCGGGCATGTCCACCGACCACTACACACGGCTCGAACAAGCCAGGGGCTCACACCCGTCCCGCCAGATGCTCGCCGCCGTCGCCCGCGCGCTGCGGCTGACCGGCGACGAACGGGACCACCTCTTCCACCTGGCCGGCGAGGAGCCGCCGCGGGACCGGTCGGCCACGGATCACGTCCGGCCCGGCCTGCTGCTCATCCTCGACCGGCTGATCGACACGCCCGCCCAGGTGGTGAACGACCGCGGCGACGTCCTCGCGCAGAATTCGATGGACAAGGCACTTCACGGTGACGCGTCCGCCCGCCCCGAGGCGGAGCGCAACATCATCTGGCGCTACTTCACCGACCCGTCCGCGCGGGAGCTCTTCCCGGCCGAGGACCGTGACCACGCCGCCCGCACGGCGGTGGCGGATCTGCGCGCCGCATCCGCCCGCCGCCCGGACGACGCGCGGCTGGCAGGGCTCGTACGCCGGCTCCGGGCCCGCAGCGAGGAGTTCGCGGCGCTGTGGGACGCCCACGACGTCGCCGTGCGGCGCGCCGACGTCAAGCGCTTCCAGCATCCGGTCGTCGGCCTGCTGGAGCTGGACTGCGAGGTGATGCTGAGCCCGGAGCACGATCAGCGGCTGATCGTCTACACCGCCCGCCCGGGCAGCGAGTCGTACGAGCGGCTGGAGCTGCTGCGCGTGGTCGGCCTCCAGGACCTGATCCGCGGCTGAACCGCCGAGCCGCAGGGGCGACGTCCGCTCGATGAATCTCGACGACCTCGTCGGCGGATGGGTTCGCCATGCACGAGACGTTCGTCCCCGTCCGGATGACGGGGACGAACGCGTGCCCGGTCAGGAGGCGGCGTCGATGGCGTTCTTCGTGGGGGGCTCGGCGCCGTTGACGCTCGCGCCGTCACCGGCCGCGGCGGGGGTGCCGCCGGCCAGCAGCGAGCGGGCCAGCCCCAGCCCGGTGCCGCCCAGCGTGAGCGCCTTCGCCAGCATCTCCTCGATGCCCTGGGCGCCGTTGAGCACCACCATGTGGTCGACGTTGCCGAACGCCTTCGCCCCGGCCTCCACGATCTGCGGCCAGTTCTCGGCGAGCTGCTGGGCGATGACCGCCTCCTGGTTCTCCCGCAGCGCCTCCGAGCGGGCCCTGATCGCCTCGGCCTCGGCCAGGCCCTTGGCCTTGGCCGCCTCGGCTTCGGCCAGACCCTTCGCCTTGGCCGCCTCGGCCTCCGCGAGACCCCGCGCCTTGGCGGCCTCCGCCTCGCCCAGACCGGTCGCCTTGGTCGCCGCCGCGGCGGCCTCGCCGCGCACCCGCACCGACTCGGCGTCGGCCACGGCCGCCTGCTTCACCTGGGACGCCTGGGCGGTGGCGCGCAGCTCGGTCTCCCTGGCCTCCGCCTCGGCCTGGGCGATGCGCGCGTCGCGCTCGGCCTGCGACAGCGTGACGGTCTCGTACGCCTTGGCGTCGGCGGGCTTGCGAACCTGCGACTGGAGCCGCTGCTCGGCCAGCTGGGCCTCCAGCTCCGCGGCCCTCGTCTCCTGGACGACGACCTCCTGGCGCGCGGTGGCCTCGGACAGCGGGCCGGCCTGCCGGGCCTTGGCCGACGCCTGGTCCACCTCCGCCTGGTAGCCGGCCTGCTGGATCTGCGACTCGCGGATGGCGGAGGCCTTCTTGGCGGCCGCGACCTGCTCGGCCTCGGTGGCCTCCTGGTCGCGCTGCGCCTCGGCGATGCGGGCCGCCGCGGCGATCTTCGCGGCGTGCGGCTTGCCCAGGTTCGTGATGTAGCCGGTCTCGTCCTCGATCTCCTGGATCTGCAGCGAGTCGACCACCAGGCCGAGCTTGCTCATCTCGTCGGCCGCGGAGCTGCGGGTCTCGCTGGTGAGCCGCTCGCGGTTGAGGATGAGGTCCTCGACGGTCAGGTTGCCGATGATCGAGCGCAGGTGGCCGGTGAACAGCTCGTGGATGGCGCCGTTCATCGAGTCCTGCTGGTCGAGGAAGCGCCGGGCGGCGTTCGCGATGCTGGAGAAGTCGTCGCCCACCTTGTAGATGATCACGCCGCGCACCTGGACCGGGATGCCCTGCTGGGTCACGCAGTTGACCTGGAGGTTCGTGGCCCGGCTGTCGAGCCGCAGCCGCCGGGCGGTCTGGAAGCCGGGCAGCACCGCGGTGCCCTTGCCCGTCACGATCTTGAAGCCGAGGCTGTCGGCGAGCTCGTTCTTCGTGTGGGCGCCGAGACCCGAGATGATCAGCGCCTCGTTGGGCTCGGCCACCCGCCAGATGGCCTTGAACAGAAGGATGAGGACGATGACGGCGACGACGGCCACACCGCCCACGACCAGGATCTCCGTTGACATGGGAGCCTCCGTGTAGTGGGGGGAAGGGAGGAGGGAGCGAGTCAGACGATCGCGCGGGCGACGTAGACGGTGCGCGGGGGCGAATACTCCACGATGACGACGATCGACCCCACCAGGATCTCCTCGTCTGGAATGCTCGGATAGGCGTAGAACGCCTCGACACCCCCGCGGATGGGGACCATCACCTCGCCGACAAGGCCGGGGCCGATCCTGCCTGTGACCCTGCCCTGCCTGCCGACCACCCGCGTCACCCCGTCGTTTTCACCGCTCCTGGCCGCACCGCGAATGCGCAGGTTACCCCGTATCACCTTGCCGTGACAGAGCCGTCTTCCGATTCCAGCCCCACCGGCCGCGCGATTCGCCCTACTCTGCACCATCACTGTGCCGAACGGTGGGATCACGCGGGAAGTTCCGGTCATGTCGCGGCGGGTTCCCTTTTTCCGGGGCGGCGAAGTCTGGTGAAGGCCCAGGAGACGTCGGGCTCCACCGCCCACCGGAACGCCCTGCGCACCGGGGGCGTGCAGAGCAGGGTCGCCAAGACGGCTCCGAGGGCCGCCATGACGGTCACGCCGAGCGGGTTGACGAGGACGTCGTGGAAACGCTCGGCGACCTTCACGGCGAACCCGTGCAGCAGGTAGGCGTACATCGTGGCGGCGCCCAGCCCGGTGAACCAGGTGCGGCGGCGCGGAGTGACCGCGAGGAACGCCGCCACCAGCACAGCGCCGGCCGCCAGCATGGCGAGCCTGATCAGCGTGCCGGTCAGGTCGTCCACGCCGATCTGGTGGTTGGAGTGACGCCAGCGGATCCACTCCGTCGGCACGAGCGTGTGCACGGCGAACGCCGCGGCGAGCGCCGCCGCCAGAACGGCCCCGCCCGCGATCCTCGCCCGGCGTACGCGCAGGCGGTCGAGGTGCTCGGGCGTGAGCATGAGGCCGAGCACGTAGAACGGCAGCAGGCCGAACGTGCGGTTCATCGACAACTCGTCGGGCAGGGCGCTGGTGCCCGACAGCAGGCACAGCCCGACCGCGACCACCAGGGGATGGCGCAACTGCTGCCAGACCGGGGTGGACAGCCGCCACAGGAACAGCGACATCAGGAACCAGGTCAGGTAGTACGGGTCGAGCAGGCTGATTTCGAGCTTGCCGTACAGGAAGAGGCGGGGCAGCGAATAGGCCAGCTCGAAGATGACGTACGGCACCGCGAGACCACTGATGAGCTTGCGTGCCTTACCAGGAGAAAACGTGAAATTCCGGGACAAATAGCCACTGACGACGATGAAGAGCGGCATGTGGAAGAGGTAGACGAAGAAGTAGAGCGCGTGCGCCGCGGGAACGTCCCTCAAATCCTCGATGAGATGTCCGGAAACGACGAGCACGATGGCCAGGAACTTGGCGTTGTCCAGCAGCGGGTCGCGGGCGACGGCCGCACCGGAGGGACGGGCGGGAGCGGTCACGGTCATGCGGCCGGACCCTAGTCACCCGTCCGTGAGCACCGGCGCAACCGCGGGCGAACACTGCCCGAACTCTTCACACCGCCGCCCGGCCCCGCCGCCGCGGTCGTACCGCCCCCGACGCGCGGGCGACCCGGCCCGACGACCCGCGCGCGGCGGACTCACAGGCCCCGGTAGCGCGCGGCGGACTCAAGCGCCTCGGTAACGCGGCGGACTCAGGCGTCCCGGTAGCGCGTGGCGAGCTCGGGGCTCTGGGCGCCGAAGGCGGCGAGCTCGGCTCGGAAGACCGCGTCCAGAAGCCCGGCGTCCTCGACGCCCGGGGCGCAGACGGTCTCGCCCAGCTCCAGGCCGCGCAGGGCGGCCGTGACGACGTCGCCGGCGCTCATGCGGGGCACCCCGCTCAGGTCGAGCCCCTGACGCTCGTGGAACTCGGTGGCGACCACGCCGGGGCACAGGACCTGCACGGCGACTCCCGTGCCGTCGAGCTCCGCGCTCAGGGTCTGGGACATCGCGACGAGATGGGCCAGGGTTCCGGCGTAGACGGCCCTGCGGGGCATCTGCGAGTGCGGCGCGGGGCCGCTGAAGGCGATCATGCCGGCCACGTTGACGATCGCGCCCTCGCCCCGCTCCCGCATGCCCGCGACGGCGGCGCGGGTGAGCATCGTCGGCGCGACGACCTTGACGTGCACGAGTTCCCTGGCCTTGTCGGCGGGGAGCTCGGCGAGCGGCATGTAGTGGGACACGCCGGCGTTGTTCACGAGCATGGTCAGCGGCTCGGCCGCGCAGATCCCGGCGACCGTGTCGATGCCCGCGTCGGTCGACAGGTCGGCGGCCACAGTCCTGACCTCGGCCTCGGGGTGCGAGGCGGCGAACTCCTCCAGGCGGTCCTTCCGCCGGCCCACGATCACCAGGTCGTGGCCGTCGGCGGCGAGGCGCTCGGCGAAGGCCCTGCCGATCCCGGAGGTGGCGCCCGTGACGAGTGCGAGCTTGCGCATGAGTGTCGTACCTTTCGATGCCGCTGTGGTGCCCGGCCTCCCCCGTGGAAACCGCGCCCGTGCCCCAAGGCTGCAGGACGACGTGGCGACCGGCCAGGTGTCCGGTCTTCCTGGGACTGCCAGTACCAAGCTGATCCCGGCCGGAACAGGCAGACTGGAGGCATGGCGACGTCGGAATTCGGGCAGGCGGTACGCCGTTGGCGCGACCGGGTCTCGCCGAAGGCGGCGGGACTTCCCGTGGGAGGGCAACGGCGCGCGCCGGGCCTGCGGCGCGAGGAGCTGGCCCTGCTGGCCGGGATCTCGGTGGACTACGTCACCCGCCTGGAGCAGGGCCGCGCCACCAATCCCTCCGACCAGGTCGTCGAGGCCCTTGCCCGGGCCCTGCGGCTGTCGGACGACGAACGCGCATACCTGTTCCGGCTGGGCGGACTCCAGCCGCCGGGGCCAGGCACGGTGCCCGTGCACCTCACCCCGAGCGTGCAGCGCATGCTGGACCGGCTGACCGGCACCCCTGTCGCGGTCTTCGACGCCACCTGGACGCTGCTGCAGGCCAACCCGCCCTACGCCGCCCTGATGGGCGATCCCTCCGGCTGGCGCGGCCACGAGCGCAACGGGGTGTGGCGCAACTTCCTCGGCCTGAGCGTCCGGGTGCGGCACACCCCGCAGTCGCGGCGCGACCTGCAGGCCGCCCTGGTCGCCGACCTGCGCGCGGCCACCGCCCGCTACCCGGCCGACCAGCGGCTCAAGGGGCTGGTGGCGGACCTGCTCGTCCGCAGCGACCGGTTCGCCCGGTTGTGGGAGAGCGGCATCGCCGGGCACCACCAGGCCGCCCGAAAGACGATCGACCACCCGCGGGTCGGCGCGGTGACGCTCGACTGCGACGTGCTCACCGTGGCGGGCAGCGACCTGCGCGTCATGGTCTACACGGCCGAGCCGGGCACGCAGGACGCCGGGCGCCTTGAGCTGATCACCGTTCTCGGCACCCAGGCCCTCGCCGGTTAGCCGCTCCTTCAGGCGGACAGACCGGTGGCGGCGAGGCTCGCGTCCCACAGGGCGGCGGCGAGGGCCGGGTCGGACAACCTCTCCGGCACCCGTACGGGAGCGTTCTTGACGAAATACCGCCCCGGGTGGTCGACGCCGTCGGAGTGGGTGGCGAGGTGGACGATGCGCTCGGCCCCGGCCTCCGGCGGCTCGCCCATGCCGGGGAGGAGCCACACCAGCTTCATGAAGAACGTGCCCTCGGCGAACGAGGTCTTGAGCACACCGGGATGGAGGCACGTGGCCGCCAGCCCGCGCTCGGCGAGCGACACGGTGAACAGCGCGTTGGCCTGCTTGGAGTCGCCGTACTGCAGCCAGCCGTTCCAGCGCCGCCGCTCCCTGGACAGGTCGGCGGGGTCGAGGCGGCCCGTCTTCCCGGCCCGGGACGAGGTGGTGACCACCCGGGCGGACGACGCCGTGAGCCGGTCGAGGAGCAGGTTCGTCAGCAGGAACGGCGCCAGGTGGTTGACCTGCATCATCGACTCGTTGCCGTCCACTGTGGTCCGGCGGTCGGGCGTCATCACGCCGGCGTTGTTGATCAGCACGTCGATGCGCTCGTACCTCGCCAGCAACTCCGCCGCCAGCCTGCGCACCTGATCCAGGGAGGAGAAGTCCGCGAGGAGTGTGTCCGGACGGCTGCCACCGGCCTGCTGCGCGCGGTCCGCGACCGCACGCAGCTTCTCCGCCGTACGTCCGACGAGCACGATTTGGTGACCTCGCCGGGCGAGATCAAGGGCAGAAGCTGCACCGATTCCGGCACCAGCCCCAGTGATCACTGTAATCATCAGTTCCTCCCACTGCGCCAGAACTGTATCGGTGCTAGCCTTCTGTGCGATCTTCCGGAGGTGCATTTCCCCATAAATGCGGCGCGAGCCTCCAGCAACGCAGGAGTGGCTATGGGTTCGAGAAACCGGTCGATTCGGTTCAAGATCTTCTTGTTGCTGCTCCTACCATTGCTCATGTTGAGCGCTATGTGGGGATTTGCCCTAAAACTCACGGTTGGCGACGGCCTCGTCCTCCTGCGCTCCAAGACGCTGTACGACACCATCGGAACGACCTCCACCGACCTGGGCACCCAGATCCAGGCCGAACGCGCGCTGACCGCCGGTGTCCTCAGCAGCGGGCGGACGACCTCCGCCGCGCTCACCGCCCAGCAGGCCAAGACCACCGCCGCCGCGGACATGTTCAAGAAGTCCGCCGAGGACGAGGCGGCCCACGACGCCATGAGCGACGAACTCACGGCGCCCCTGGAGTCGCTGCTGTCCTCCCTCGAACGCCTGCCCACGATCCGTGAGGGCGTCTCGCTCGGCAGCGCCGACCGGCTGACCACGATCACCGCCTACAACTCGATCATGGACGACCTGTTCGCGCTCTACGAGCGGCTCGTCTCGGTGCCCGACCTGGCCACCTTCCAGCAGGCCAGCGCCATGCAGGCGATGGGCAACGCACACGAGATGATCACTCGTGAGGACGCCCTCGTGCGCGGGGCTCTCGCCAGCGGCACGATCACGGCCGCCGAGCAGAACGCCTTCAGCGAGTGGGTCGCCACCCGGCGGTTCCTCTACGGCAAGAACCGGCCGGTCCTCAGCGGTGAGATGCGGGCGCCGTACGAGCAGGTGCTCACCTCGCCGCTGTTCGACCGGTTCACCGCCCTGGAGAACCAGATCATCAACCAGGTGCGCTCCGGCGGCCCGCTCCCCGCGGACGCCGAGAAGTGGTCGCCCACCGTCGACCAGTTGATCCTCCGGCTCGACTCGGCCCGGGTGAAGGCCTCGGACGCGCTCAGCGTCTCCGCCACATCGGTCGCCACCGGGGTCATGCTCCGCATCCTGATCGCCGGCGGGCTCGGCCTCGTAGTGATCATCGTCACGATCGTCTTCTCCGTCCGGTTCGGCCGCCGTCTCGCCCGCGACCTCGCCGGCCTGCGCGACGCCGCGCTCGAACTCGCCGTCGTACGGCTGCCGCAGGTCGTCGAGAAGCTGCGGCAGGGCGAGGATGTGGACGTCGAGGCCGAGGCGCCCCCGATCAAGGCAACGGGCTCCAACGAGGTCGAAGACGTCGCGCGCGCCTTCACCTCCGTCCAGCGCACGGCCGTGGAGGCCGCCGTCGGGCAGGCCGCCCTCCGCCGCGGCGTCAGCCACGTCTTCCTCAACCTGGCCCGTCGCAACCAGACCCTGCTGCACCGCCAGCTCACGCTCCTCGACACGATGCAGCGCCGCGCCGAGGACCCGGAGAGCCTCGAGGACCTCTTCCGGCTCGACCACCTGACCACCCGCATGCGCCGCCACGCGGAAAGCCTGATCATTCTGTCCGGCTCCGCGCCCGGACGCTCGTGGCGCAAGCCGGTGCCGCTCATCGACGTGGTCCGCGCGGCGATCTCCGAGGTCGAGGACTACACCCGCGTCGCGATGGCCCCGATGCCGGACGCCGCCATCGCCGGCGCGACCGTGGCCGACGTGGTGCACCTGATCGCCGAGCTGCTGGAGAACGCCACGATCTTCTCGCCTCCGCAGACGAAGGTCGCGGTGCGCGGAGAGATCGTCGCCAACGGGCTCGCGGTGGAGATCGAGGACCGCGGTCTCGGTCTGATGCCCGAGGAGTACGACGAGATCAACGCACGGCTGTCCGACCCACCGGAGTTCGACCTGGCGGACAGCGACCGGCTCGGGCTCTTCGTCGTCGGCCAGCTCGCCGCCCGGCACGAGATCAGGGTTATCCTGCGCGGCTCGCCGTTCGGCGGGACGACCGCGATCGTGCTCATCCCCCGGACCCTGATGACGGACAAGAGCTCGCGCGCCGCGCTCGCGGGCCCGGCCCCCCGCGGCGTCCACGCCAAGCCCTCGCCGGCCGCCGGCGGCAACGACACCGACATCTCGCTCAGCGACACCCTCCAGGCCGACCTCGGGCTGGGAGGCCCCGCCCCCGCCGGCGACCCCCGGGGAGCCCGCACGCTCACCGGGCAGATCGCCGGGGACGCACAGGACGACGCTTCCGGCGGGCTTCCCGTGCAGCTTCCCGGCCGCGTTTCGGTGGAAGTCACAGGCGGCATTTCCGTGGAGGCTCCGGGCGGCGTTCCCAGGGAGGCTTCCAGGGAGGCGGAGGACCGCGAGGAGCGTACGGGCGCGTCCGAGCCGTCCCCGTTCTTCACGCCGGCCGCCCTCCGGAGCGAGGCCGCGCCCTCCGCTTCGCCGTCCGCCGCATTCTCCGCTTCGCCGTCCTCCGCGCCGTCCTCCGCGCCGTCTTCCGCGCCGGCGACCGCCGCCGCGGGCGCGGCGCCGAACGGCCTGGCGCAGCGGACGAGCAAACAGCGGGCCAGGGGCGCCGTCTCCAACGGAACCCACGCCGGCCTGCCGCGCAGGGTTCGCCAGGCCAACATCGCTCCGCAGCTTCGCACCCAGTCCGAGGAGACGGCGCCGCAGACGCCGCCGCTGTCCGCCCCGACCGTCGAGGAGCGGTCGCCGGAGGAGGCCAGGGCGATGTTCAGCGCCTTCCAGCGCGGCGCGCGGCGCGGCCGGGAGGACTCCGATCAGCCGGGTGGGGCCGCACCCGGCGACCACGTACATAACACGCACGGTGAGAAGGGTGACGAATGACCGGCAAAGCGACGTCGACCGGCGAACTGAACTGGCTGCTCGACGATCTCATCAGCAGGGTCGCCGCCGTGCACCAGGCGGTGATCCTCTCCACCGACGGCCTCGTCGTTGGGGCCTCCCAGGGGCTGAGCCGGGAGGACGCGGAGCACCTGTCCGCGGTCGCGGCCGGGTTCCAGAGCCTGGCGCGGGGCGCGGGGCGGCACTTCGGCGGGGGCGAGGTCAGGCAGACCATCGTGGAGATGGAGGCCGCGTTCCTGTTCGTGACGGCCGCCGGCCAGGGCACCTGCCTCGCCGTCCTGGCCGCCTCCGACGCCGATGTCGGGCACATCGCGTACGAGATGGCGATGCTGGTCAAGCGGGTGGGCCAGCACATCTCCACCAACCCGCGGCGGATCTCTCCATGAGATGGGCGGCCACATGACGGGACCCCAGTGGATGGACGAGGAGGCCGGGCCGTTGGTCCGGCCCTACGCGCTGACGGGGGGCCGGGCGCGGCACTCCGGGGCCAGGCTCGACCTGATCACCATGGTGACCGCCACGGGGTCACCGACGGATGTCTCCGGCATTGGCCCCGAGCAGCGGCGGATCCTCGAGATCGCGCGCCGCGGCGCGTCGGTGGCGGACATCGCGTCCGACGTCGACCTGCCGCTGGGCGTAGTCCGTGTTCTGATCGGGGATCTGCACGACCTCGGGCTCGTCGACGTACGAGCTCCGGGCAAGGTGGCGCCGCTGCCAAGCGAGCGCATTCTCAAGGAAGTGATCAATGGCCTTCGCGCCCTCTGAGGAGCCGGTCGCCCTCAAGATCTTGGTGGCCGGCGGCTTCGGCGTCGGCAAGACCACGCTGGTCGGCGCGATCAGCGAGATTCGCCCCCTGCGCACCGAGGAGGTGCTGTCCGATCGCGGCGTCGGCGTCGACGACACCGACGGCGTGGAAGGCAAAACGACCACGACGGTGGCCATGGACTTCGGCCGCATCACCATCAGGGAAGGGCTCGTGGTCTACCTGTTCGGCACCCCCGGACAGGAGCGCTTCTGGTTCATGTGGGACGAGCTCTCCTACGGCGCGCTCGGGGCCGTCGTGCTGGCCGACACCCGCAGGCTGACCGACTGCTTTCCGTCGATCGACTACTTCGAGCAGCGCGGCACGCCGTTCATCGTCGCGGTCAACTGCTTCGAGGACGCCGACCGGCACGAGCCCGAGGACGTGCGGATCGCTCTCGACCTCGACCCGGACGTCCCCGTCCTGCTCTGCGACGTACGGCGCCGCGCCTCGGCCAAGGTCGTGCTCGTCACGCTCGTGGAGCACGCGCTCAAGATGCTGACGGCGGCCCAGCGGTAGAGCCGGGCCCCCTCTGGAACGCGTGCCGGACCATCACCCCTGCCCTCTGGGCCTCCGCTCTCGCGATGGAGCTGAAACCGTGCTGTCGCAGGCCTGGGTGGCAGGTCGGCCGAAGCCGCCGAGATCGGTCCGCCCGGCGCCTGGTGCGGCGTGGTGCGGCCCTAGTGCGGCCCTGGTGCGGCGTGGTGCGTCCTCCAGGCGGACGAGAGCGTCTGCCCCGCGCTCCGGCGTCGATCAGTCCGTCAGCGTCGGGTAGTCGATGTAGCCCCGCGTGTCGCCGCCGTAGAACGTGGCGGCGTCGGCCTCGTTGACCGGGGCGTGGTTCTGCCAGCGCCGGACCAGGTCGGGATTGGCGATGAAGGCCCGCCCCACGGCGACGAGGTCTGCCTGACCAGTGCGCACACGTCGGCGGGCGGTGCTCTCGTCTGTCACGGGCTCCCAGCCGTCGTTGACGATGAGCGGGCCGCCGAACCGCGCGCGGAGGTCTTCGAGCAGCGGGCTGGAGGGATCGCCGATGGTGTGCAGGTACGCCAGGCCCAGCGGTGCGATCCCGTCGAGCAGCGCCCGGTAGGTCGCGGCCGTCTCGGCCGGATCGTCCTCGACGGCGCCATGGAGGTTGACCGCCGGGGAGATGCGGATCCCCACCCGCTCGCCGCCGATCGCCTCGGCCACGGCATGGGCCACCTCGACGGCGAACCGGGCTCGGGCCGTGGCGGAGCCGCCGTAGGCGTCGCTGCGCCGGTTGGTGGAGGGCGCGAGGAACTGGTGGAGCAGGTAGCCGTTGGCGGAGTGCAGTTCGACGCCGTCCAGGCCGGCTTCGACGGCCGAGCGTGCCGCGTGCGCGTACTCGCCGATCACGGACGCCACCTCCGCCGTCTCCAGGGCGCGGGGCACCGGATGCGGCATGAGGCCGTGAGCGGTGAAGATCTGGCCGGGCGCGGCGATGGCGCTGGGAGCGACCGTTTCGTGGCCGTCCTTGTTGTCCGGGTGGGCGATGCGCCCTGTGTGCATGAGCTGGGCGACGATGCGGCCGCCTTCCTCGTGTACGGCGTCGGCGACCCGGCGCCATCCCTCGATCTGCTCGGGTGTGTGCAGGCCGGGCGTGTTCAGGTAGCCCTGCCCGGCCGCGCTGGGCTGGACGCCCTCGGTGATGATCAGCCCTGCGGTCGCCCGCTGCCGGTAGTACGTCGCGGTGATGTCGCGTGGCACGCCTGCGGTCCCTGCCCGGTTGCGGGTCATGGGGGCCATGACGATCCGGTTGTTCAGCGTCCACTTGCCGACGGTCACCGGCTCGAACAGGTCTGGCATGGAAGGTCTCTCCTCGTGAGGTGGGTGGGTGCCGCGCGACGGGATCGGCGAGCGCGCGGCGGGCGTGGGCGAAATGCTCAGCGGGTGCCGGAGGCCCCGGTGGATGCGCCTGTGGATGCGCCTGTGGATGCGGCGGATCTCGTGACCATCACGGCGACGATGAGCAGGGCGAGAACGAAGAGCCCGCCCGCGGCCAGGAAGGCCGTGCGGTAGCCGTGCAGGTAGCTGTCCGCCGGGACGGCCTGGATCCACTGCCCGGACGCGGACCGCCGCCCGGCGAGGGCGCTGTTGAGCGCCGCGATATAGAGGGTGTTGAGCAGCGCCGGGCCGAGTGCTCCGCCGATCTGCTGGGTGGTGTTGATCGTGGCGCTGGCGACCCCGGCGTCCCGCGACTCGACGCTGGACAGCACGATCGTGGGCAGGGCCAGGAAGAACAGGCCCAGGCCCAGGGCGGTCAGGATCTGGGGCCCCAGAATCCCGGCGAGGTAGGTCGAGGAACCGTTCAACGTGGCCAGCCAGAGCATGCCGGCCGCGGCCACCGCGATGCCGCCCACCATCGGAACCTTGGGACCCAGACGGGTCACCAACCCCGCTCCCAGCACCGAGGCGGCGACGATGCCGCCGCTGAAGGGGAGGAAGGCCAGGCCCGCCCGCAGCGGCGTATAGCCGAGGTCGACCTGGAGGTAGTAGGTCAGGAACAGCAGCATGCCGAACATGCCGGCGCCGGTCAGCAGGGAGGCCAGGAGCGATCCCGCGCGGTCGCGGTGCCGTACGACCCGTAGGGGCAGCAGCGGGTGTGCGGCGCGCCGTTCTACGGCGACGAAGGCGACCAGCAGGACGACCGCGGCCGCCAGCAGCGCCAGAACCGCTCCGATGTGCCGGCCCGCGCCCTCCGCGGCTTCGGTGAAGCCGTACACGAGAGCGATCAGACCGCCGGTGACCAGGACGGCTCCCGGTATGTCGTAATGGCGCCCGCCCTCGGCTCGGCTCGCGCGGATGGCCGGCACCGCGGCGAGTGCCGCGACCAGGGCGATCGGAGTGTTGATGAACAGGCACCAGCGCCAGTCGGCGTACTGCGTCAGCACACCGCCGAGGATCAGACCGACCGCTCCCCCGCCGCCCTGGAGGGCGCCGTAGACGCCGAACGCCTTCGCGCGCTCCCGAGGGTCGGTGAAGGTCACGCTGATCAGTGACAGCGCGGCCGGGGCGAGCAGGGCCGCGAACACTCCCTGGAGTGCGCGGGCGGCGAAGAGCGTCAGTCCGTTGGGGGCGAGGCCGCCGAGTACGGAGACCGCGGCGAAACCGACCAGCCCGATCAGGAAGACCCGCTTGCGGCCGGCGAAGTCCGCGATGCGTCCGCCGAGGAGCAGCAGTCCGCCGAAGGCCAGCGTGTAGGCGGTGACCATCCACTGACGGTCCGCGTCGGCGATACCCAGCTCGCGCTGCGCGTGCGGGAGGGCGATGTTCACCACGGAGGCGTCCAGCACCACCATCAGCGTCGCCAGGGAGATCACCGTCAGGGCGGCCCAGCGGCGCGGATCGGGGTCGCGGGCGCCCGGCTGTCGCGCCGTGGTGCTTGAGTCGGTGGTCATCGAAAGGTCCTTACGAGTTACGGGATCGGGGCGGCTCCCGGGCTGCCTCGGCGCGAAGACCGGACGCAAAGACCGGACACGAAGACCGGACACAAAGGCCGGGCACGAAGACGGGAGCGGGCAGAGGCCCAGGGCGGCGGTCCGGCCGGCCCGCGGGCATGGTCGAGAGTGACCCGCCCCCCGCTTCCGTTGCAATTTCTCATGCCGTTTCGGCAAGCTGGTCGGCATGGAGCAGCTGAAAGACGTCCTCGCCGCCGTCGGGCCGAAGCTGCGTGACCTGCGCAAACAGCGCGGCGTCACGCTTGCCGACCTGTCACGGACCACCGGCATCTCGGAAAGCACGCTGTCACGGCTGGAGAGCGGAAGCCGCCGGCCGAACCTGGAACTGCTACTCCCCCTGGCCCACGCCTACGGCGTGCCCCTCGACGAGCTGGTCGGCGCCCCGCGCACCGGCGACCCGCGCGTGCATCTGCGTCCGGTGCACCGCCTCGGCATGACCTTCGTCCCGCTGACCCGCCGGGCCGGCGGCATGCAGGCCTACAAACTGGTCATCCCACCCGACCGCGACAAGGCCGAGCCCGACCTGAAGACGCACGAGGGCTATGAGTGGCTCTACGTCCTCGAAGGCCGGCTGCGGCTGCTCCTGGACGGCCGGGATCTGCTGCTCAAGCCCGGCGAGGTGGCCGAGTTCGACACCCACGTCCCGCACTGGCTGGGGTCGGCCGACGCGCGCCCCGTCGAACTGCTCGTCCTGTTCGGTCCGCAGGGCGAACGCGCCCACCTGCGGGCCCGTCCCGCCTGAGGCGCCGTCGGGCACCGGCCGGCGCCCTGGACCGCCGCGAGCTCGGGCCCGGCCTTTCACCAGTGGCGGGCCTCGTGCAGCAACCGGTCCCGGACGAGGGTGACGTAGCGGCGTTCGAGCACGCCCGCCCTCTGTGCGAGGAAGCCGGTGTTGATGGGCGGGTCGTCCGGATCGAGGAGCGCCACGAGTTCGCCGCTGCCGAGTTCGCCGGCACACAGATAGCGAGGCAGCACGGTGATTCCGGCTCCGGCGACGACGGCCGTCAGCACACCGCGCAGATCGGGGACGACCACCGTGGGCGACCTGGTCAGACGCGTACGGAAGACGTGACGCCAATACCGGCGGAGGATGGGCACGTCCTCGGCATAGGCGACCAGCGGGGCATCGTTCAGGGGGCCGGGGTCGTCGCAGCCGACAGGGCCGATCCGGTCCGCCCAGACAGGCGCGGCCACCAGCACGAACTCCTCGTCCATGAGCGGTACGGCCACCACGGTGCGGCCCCGTGGGCGGATCGCCGAGAGAACCAGGTCGAAACGCCCCGCGCGCAGGCCCTCCAGCAGGTCGTCGGCCAGACCGGCCGTGACCCGCAGCCGCAGACCCTGTTCGACCAGCGGCGCCAGGGCGGGCAGGACCCGGGCGCTCAGCACCTCGGCCGGACCCCCGAGGTGCACCGGCTCGGAGGACTCGTCGCCCGGACGGCCTCGTCCGGCCACCACCGCCAGTTCGTCCAGCGGGCCCGCGACCTGCGCGGCCAGCTCGTCGGCCACCGACGTGGCGGCCACTCCCCGGGGCAGCCGTTCGAACAACCGGCGATCGAGCTGCTCCTCCAGGGTGCGCACCTGACTCGTCACGGTCGGCTGGGACAGCCCCAGCAGCGCGCCGGCCGCGGTGAAGGAACCGGCGCGGTACACGGCGAGGAACGTCCGCAGCAGCATCAGATCCAGCGGCCCACCTGCTGCCCGGCCTCCCACGGCAGTGACGGAGGTATCGGCCTGCCTATGACTCATAGAGCCGATGCTATTGGTTGTCCTATGCCTGAGCGGCCTACGATCCAGCTCGTTCCCGCTGACGGGCAGCAGAGCATCGTCAGCTCACCCCACCTCGCCGTCTGCGAGGACCGCGGAAAAGAGCACAAGTGATGGCGAAGATTCTTTTTGTGATGACCGGTGCGCGCCACCTGACGCTGGCCGACGGAACCGAGCATCCGACTGGCTTCTGGGCCGAAGAGTTCGTGGCCCCGCACCAGGCGTTCACCGCGGCCGGGCACGAGGTGATCGTGGCCACACCCGGCGGTGTCGTGCCGACGGTCGACCAGGCGAGCCTCGCCCCTGAGGTCAACGGCGGCCAGGCCGGTGCGGACGCGATGGCCGCCGCGCTCCGCTCCGCCGCGGAGCTCCGGAACCCGATCACGCTGGAAGGCGTCGATCCGGCCCGGTACGCCGCGGTGTTCTACCCCGGTGGGCACGGCCCGATGGAGGATCTGGCGGCCGACGCCGACTCGGCCCGCCTTCTGACCGACGCCATGGACGCGGGCATGCCGGTGAGCCTGGTCTGCCACGGCCTGGCCGCCCTCCTTGCCACCGAGCGGCCGGACGGCACCTCGCCGTTCACCGGCTACCGGATCACCGGCTTCACCAAGGCGGAGGAGACCCTGACCGGGCTCGCCGACCGGTCGAAGTGGCTCCTGGAGGACCGGCTGGTCGCCCTGGGAGTGCGATTTTCCGCAGGCGAGCCGTGGGCGCCCAACGTGGTCGTCGACCGCAACGTCCACACCGGGCAGAACCCCGCCTCCTCCACCGCGCTGGCCGCCGAACTGCTCAAGACCCTCGGCTGACCCCTGCACCGGTCCCTGCGCCGGCCCTCGACCACAGAGGGCCGGCCGCCGAGGAGCTGTTCTCATGCACATGACCCGCATCGACGCCCCGACGCCCATCACCCGCCGCAATGGCCGGCGCAGGGGCCGGCTGCTCGTTCCGGTCCTCGGCCTCGGCGCCATGGTCGTCTCGATGATGCAGACGCTGACCGTGCCGATCCTCGGAGTCATCCAGCGAGATCTGCACACCACGACGGCCGGCGCGAGCTGGCTCACCACGGCCACCTTGCTCTCCGCCGCCGTCTGCACGCCCCTGCTTGGCCGGTACGGTGACCAGCACGGCGTGAGACGCACCCTGATCGGCGTGCTCGGTCTCACGTTGACGGGGTCCGTGCTGGGCGCCACCACCGACACCTTGCCCTGGCTGATCGTCGCACGCGCGTTGCAAGGGGCCTCCACCGCGATCTTCCCGCTCGCGCAGTCGGTGGTCCGCGACGAACTGCCACGCGAACGCCTTCCCGGGGCGATGGCCCTGCTCAGCGGGACGCTGGCGGTCGGCAACGCGGTCGCCCTGGTCGGCGCGGGGCTGCTCACCCAAGGCGCCGCACCGGACTTTCACCACGTGTTCTGGTTGTCGGCCGGAGTGTCCGCGCTCACCCTGGCCGCCGTCGCCGCCGTCATCCCCCGTCCTCGCGTACGGCCCGGCGGCCGCACCGACTGGCCGGGAGCGATCGCGCTCGCCGCGATGTTGACCCTGCTGCTGCTTCCCCTGTCACAGGGGGCCAGGTGGGGGTGGTCGTCCGCTCCGACTCTGGGCTGCTTCGCCTCGGCGGTGGCGGCGGCGGCCGTCTGGGTGATGCTCGAGCGGGGGGCGGGCGAGCCCCTCGTCGACATGCGGATGCTCGTCCTGCGACCGGTGCGGCTCGCCAATCTCGCGGGCTTCCTGCTGGGCTTCGCGATGTTCTCCCAGTTCCTCGGCATTTCGGCGCTGGTCCAGCTCCCGGCCCCGCCGGACGGATACGGATTCGGAGCCACGGTGTTCGAGGCGTCCGTCGCCTACCTCATGCCGCCCGCCCTGGTCTCCCTGGCCGCCGCCCAGGTCGCCGGGGCGATGGTCCGGATGATCGGCGCCCACGCGACCCTCGCCGTGGGCGCCGCATGCGGGGCCACCGGCTTCGCCGTGCTCGCCGCCGCGCACGGCTCGGCGGCCGCCGTCATCGCGGCGGGTATCCTCGTCGGCGTCGCCGTCAGCTTCGGCTTCGCCACCCTCCCGGCCGTCCTCGCCGGTGCCGTGCCCGCCGGCCGGACCGGCATCGCCAACGGGATCAACTCGGTCGCACGCTCGGTGGGCAGTTCCGTCGCCAGCGCCCTGGCCGCGACGCTGCTCGCGGTCGAGCCCGCGGTCGAGCCCGCGGCGCACCTCGCCACCCGGGCGTCCGCCCTGCCCGCCGAAGGCCGGTTCACGGTGTGCTTCGCCCTGGGCGCAGGCGCATTCGCCCTCGTCGTGCTCGTGGCCCTGGCCGGGCTGACCAACGCCCGCACCCTCGTCCGGCCACGGCACGAGACGCGACCACCAGAAAGGTGCAAGACATGGCACTGATTCTCATCACCGGCGCCTCGGACGGGCTCGGCCGAGCGCTCGCCGAAGACCTCGCCGCCGGCGGGCACCGGCTGCTGCTGCACGGACGAGACGCCCGGCGGCTCGCCGAAGTGGCCGAGGCCACCGGCGGCGAGACGTTCACCGCCGACTTCTCCTCCCTCGCCGAGGTCCGGCGTCTCGCCGCGCGAATCGCCGAGGCCCACGACCGGCTGCACGCGCTCGTGAACAACGCCGGGATCGGTTTCCACGTCGAAGGAACATCCCGGCAGCTGTCGGCGGACGGGCATGAACTGCGCCTGGCGGTCAACTACCTCGCGCCGGTGCTGCTCACCCGGGAGCTGCTTCCGCTGCTTCGCCGAGCCGCACCCTCCCGGGTCGTCAACGTCGCCTCGATCGGTCAGCAGCCGATCGACTTCGACGATCCGCAACTCGAACGCGGCTACACCGACGTCGCCGCCTACTGCCGCTCCAAACTCGCGCTCATCTGCCACACCCGCGATCTGGCCGAAGAACTCCAGGGGAGCGGTGTCACGGTGAACAGCGTTCATCCTGGCTCGTACATGCCGACGGCCATGTCCAGGAGATCCGGCATGGAGGTCGTCGACACGCTGGAGAAAGGGGTGGCCGCCACCCGGCGTCTGGTGGAGGCGCCCGAACTGGCCGAGGTCACCGGCCGCTACTTCGACGGCGAGAAGGAAGCGCGGGCCGCCGAAGAGGCGTATGACCCGGACTACCGTCGCCGCCTGAGCGAACTGACCCGGAAGTTGTCGGCGAACGTCTGACGCCACAGCCGGGCCGTGCGGCGCCCCCGCGCCCGCACGGTCCGGCGTGCCCCCGTCCCCCCGGCGGTGAACACGGCCCAGCGGTGGACCACTCAGCAGTGGGCCAGTCAGCGGTGGACCAGTCAGCGGTGGACCAGGAAGTCGCGCACGGCGCGCCGGCCATCGATCCGCTCCCGCAGCACCGGCCCCCAGGTGAGCTGCAGGAGCCGTACGGCGAGCACTCCGAGGACGGCCACCTCGGCGGTCAGCAGCAGCCGTTCCACCAGGCCGATCATGACGCCGTGGCCGGGCAGCGCGACGTACGTGATGGCCGCCAGGCCGAGACCCGAGGCGAGCGTCAGCCACTCCAGCGGCCGGACGGCGGCCTTCCACCGCTCGTCCTGTCCCAGGCGGCCCACCAACTGAATGGTGGCGGCGGGCACGCTCACGAAGGCCGTCGCCGACAGGACACCGTGCAGGTCCCCCTGCCAGACCGCGCCCGACGGGACCACGGCCGCGCCGATGAGCGAGGCGCTCCACAGGCCGATCAGGCGGCCCGGCCAGCCGTGCACCGGCGCGCCGACCGCACGCATCCCGGCCAGGAGCGCGAGCGAGGCCAGGCCGAGGACGGCCATGGCCGCCTCGACGGCGCCGCCGCCGTCACGGGCGGCGTACTCGCTGATCGTCATGGAGACGGGGTCCAGGGAGGATTCCCCGCTCACCTGCGCCGCCACCACGGTGACGACCGCGAGCAGGATGCCGCCGCCGGCGAGCAGGGGATAGAACCTCTTGACCATATGGTGAGGATCCCGCGTACCGCCCGTTTCTAACATCCGGGACAACGCGTAGATCCCCCCGAGAAGGGGTCAGGGTCGTCTCAGGGTGGGGACCCCGGGGTATCCGGGGGCCCCACCCGGGACGTCACTCCTGCGCGGCCTCGTGGTACCGCTCACGCAGGCCGGGAGTGGCGTCGGCCTCGTACCGCTCGGTCGCGCCGGTGTCCCACACCGGCGCTTCCGGCTCCCCGGACAGCAGCCAGGCGGCCTGCTTGGCCGCGCCGTCCGCGACGTACTCCCCGGGGGTGGGGACGAGCACCGGACGTCCGAAGACCGTCGGGGCGATGCGGCGCACCGCCTCCGACCGCGCACCGCCGCCGATGAGCAGCACCCGCTGCGGCTCGACCCCGAGAGCGTCCAGCGCGTCGGCGAGGCCGCAGAGCATGCCCTCGACCGCGGCCCTGGCCAGGTGCTCGGGGGTGGACGTGGCGAGCCTGAGCCCGTGCAGCGACCCCGTGGCGTCGGGACGGTTCGGGGTGCGCTCCCCCTCCAGGTAGGGCACGAGCACCAGCCCGTCCGCGCCCGAGGGGGCCCGCAGGGCCAGATCGCTCAGCTCCTGGGGCGTGACCCGGAGCATCCCGGCTGCGGCGTCGAGCACCCGTGCCGCGTTCAGCGTGGCGACCAGCGGCAGGTAGCGCCCGGTGGCGTCGGCGAAGCCGGCGACCCCTCCGGAGGCGTCGGCGGACGGCGCCTCCGAGACGGCGAACGCCGTACCCGAGGTGCCGATGGACACGACCACGTCGCCGGGCCGCATGCCGACGCCGAGCGCCGCCGCCATGTTGTCGCCGGTGCCGGGGGCGAGCAGCGCGCCGCCCTGCTCGGCCGTCCCCGCCTGTTCCGCGGGACCGAGCACGCGGGGCAGCTCCGGCACCCTGCCCATAGCGAGTTCGAGCAGGTCGGTCCGGTATTCACCGGTCGCGGGCGACCAGTAACCGGTGCCGGAGGCGTCGCCCCGGTCCGTCGTGATCGCGTCCGGCCGGCCGGCGAGCCGCCAGGTGAGCCAGTCGTGCGGCAGGCACACCGAGCGCGTACGGCGGGCGTTGTCCGGCTCGTTGCGTGCGAGCCAGCGGAGCTTGGTCACCGTGAAGGAGGCCACCGGAACGCTGCCGACGGCCTCGGCCCACGCCTTCGGACCACCCAGTTCGGCGATCAGCTCGGTCGCCGCCCCGGCCGAGCGGGTGTCGTTCCACAGCAGCGCGGGCCGGACCACCTCGCCGTCCTCGTCGAGGCAGACCATGCCGTGCTGCTGGGCCCCCACGCTCACCGCCGCGACGTCCGCCAGCCCTCCGGCCTGCTCGATCGCGCTCTGCAGCGCGGTCCACCAGTGCTCGGGATGGACCTCGGTGCCGCCGGGGTGGGAGGCGCGGCCCTCGCGCACGAGGGCCCCGCTCTCCGCGTCCCGGATGACGACCTTGCAGCTCTGGGTCGACGAGTCGACCCCCGCGACCAGCGTCACAGTCGTCCCTCCGCTCTCGTCTTACCGGTCAGCCGCGCACGCCGAAGAGGTGCTCCAGCGCGAGCTGGTTGAGCCGGGTGAAGTGGAAGCCGCGGGCGGCCACCGCGTCCACGTCGATCGACTCGGCGAGGATGTCCTCGTAGGTCTCGCCGGCGGCGAGGGTCGGCTGGGCCAGCTCGTTGCACTTGCTGGCCTCCAGCGCCTCCTGCACCTCGGGGTCGGCGCGGTAGGCCTTCGACTTCTCCTTGAGGATGAGGTAGGTCCGCATGTTGGCCGCGGCCGAGTCCCAGACGTCCTCCTTGTCCTCGGTGCGCAGCGGCTTGTAGTCGAAGTGGCGCGGGCCCTCGTAGCCGCCGTTCTCCAGCAGGTCGACGAGGAAGAACGCGTTCTTGACGTCACCGTGGCCGAAGATGAGGTCCTGGTCGAACCGCGGGCCGTGCTGGCCGTTGAGGTCGATGTGGAACAGCTTGCCGTGCCACAGCGCCTGGGCGATGCCGTGGACGAAGTTCATCCCGGCCATCTGCTCGTGGCCGGTCTCGGGGTTGAGGCCCACCATCTCGGGGTGCTCCAGCGAGTTGATGAACGCCAGGGCGTGCCCGATCGTCGGCAGCAGGATGTCACCGCGCGGCTCGTTCGGCTTGGGCTCGACGGCGAAGCGGATGTCGTAGCCCTTGTCGATCACGTACTGGCACAGGAGGTCGAAGCCCTCCTTGTAACGGTCGAGCGCGACCCGCACGTCCTTGGCGGCCTCGGACTCGGCGCCCTCACGGCCACCCCAGCACACGTACGTCTTCGCGCCCAGCTCGGCGGCGAGGTCGATGTTGTGGATGACCTTGCGCAGGGCGTAGCGGCGGACCTCGCGGTCGTTGCTGGTGAACCCGCCGTCCTTGAAGACCGGGTGGGTGAACAGGTTGGTGGTGGCCATCGGCACCTTCAGGCCGGTGTCGGCCAGCGCCTTCTTGAACCTCTCGATCGCCTTAGCGCGATCCGACTCCACCGCGAGGAGGTCGTCGTCGTGGAAGGTCACACCGTACGCGCCGAGCTCGGCCAGGCGGTGGACGCTCTCGACCGGGTCCAGCGGGGCCCGGGACGCGTCGCCGAACTGGTCGCGCGCCTGCCAGCCGACGGTCCACAGCCCGAACGTGAAACGGTCCTCGGGAGTGGGGGTGTACATGAATCGCCTCCGAATTAGTCTACGTTGTGGACTAAATATCTGACGTGATGAGCCGCAGGGTCAAGAGGGTGTGTCCGTATTCTCGACACGCGGCAGTGGAAGATGTGATGACCAAGCCCGTACGGCGCGACCCGGCCGGGCGTGTGGAGGATGTGATGACCAAGCCCGTACGCGCGACGCGGCCGGTGTGTGGAGGATGTGACGACGCAGCCCGTACGGCGTGACGTGGCTGGCGTGTGGAGGTGCGGATGACGTGGGCCGTTCGGCGTGCGGCGGGACTCGCGCGGGGGGTGCCATGACGCAGGCCCTGCGGCATGACGCGATGCGTGCACGGAATCTGGCGCTCGTCCTCGGCGCGGTCGGCGCCCGGGGATCGGTGACCCGGGCCGCCCTCGCCGAGATGACCGGCCTGACCAAGACGACCGTGTCCAAGCTCGTCGGCGACCTCATCGAGGGCGGGCTCGTGGTGGAGACCGGCGCGGTCCGGGACGGCGAGCGCGGCAGGCCCGGAGTCGAGATCCGGATCAGCGGGCAGCACGTCGCCGCCCTCGGGCTGGAGATCAACGTCGACTACCTCGCGGTGTGCGTGGTCGACCTCGCCCGGACGGTGCGGCTGCGCCGTACACAGGCTGTGGACAACCGGGCCGCGCCACCTGTGGATGTGATCGCACAACTTGGGGATTTGGCCGCCGCGGTTGTGGACGAAGCTGTGGAGAAGGGCCTGCGGGTGGTCGGCGGCGTGCTGGCCGTGCCCGGCCCCGTGGACATGACCAGCGGGGTCGTCCACAACGCCCCCAACCTCGGCTGGCGCGACGTGCCACTGGCGTCGCTTCTGCGCTTCCCCTTCCCCGTACGGGTGGAGAACGAGGCCAACCTGGCCGCGCTCGGCGAGCTGTGGTTCGGGTCCGGACTGCCCGACTTCCTGCACGTTTCAGGAGAGATCGGAATCGGTGCGGGCCTCGTGGTCCGCGGCCGGCTCTTCCGGGGCGCGCACGGCTTCGCCGGGGAGCTCGGGCACGTCGTCGTCTCTCCCGCCGGCCCGCCGTGCCGCTGCGGCGGGCGGGGCTGCCTCGAACAGTACGCCGGCCAGGACGCCCTCCTGACCGCCGCCCGCGCCGCGCCGTTCCGCCGCGCCGCCCTGAACCGCCGCGCCGCCGATACGCCCCCAACGTCCGGGTACGTG
The DNA here is from genome assembly GCF_006874465.1 of Microbispora bryophytorum. GTDB lineage: Bacteria > Actinomycetota > Actinomycetes > Streptosporangiales > Streptosporangiaceae > Microbispora > Microbispora bryophytorum. Next base: position 613,999 of record NZ_VIRL01000001.1, read on the forward strand.
TCAGCCGGGATACCGCAGAAGGACGCGGCCGAGACGCCCATGGTCGCGCAGGAGAAGACGCCCGGAAGTTCCGGAGCCACACAGGCCGGAGCCACACAGGCCGGAGCAACGCAGGCCGGAGCCACACAGGCCGGAGCCACGCACAGGAGACCGGCCGAGACGCCCGCGGCCGGGCAGAAAGACGCACCCGAAACCCCCGGGGCCGCGCAGGAGAAGATGGCCGAAACCCCCGGGGCCACCCACAAGAGGCCGGCCGAGACGCCCGGAGCAGCGCAGGAGAAACCAGCCGAGACGCCCGGAGCCGTGAGCGCGACGATCCCGCTCGAAATGCTCCTGCCCGCGCAGCAGGGCGTGTCGTGGGTGCTGTCCCGGCTCCGGGAGGGCGACGAGAAGGCACGAGCCGCCTGTGAGCGGGCGGCCTGGGCGCTCGGTGTGGCCCTGTCGTCGGCGGTCAACCTCGTCGATCCCGACGCGATCGTCCTCGGCGGGATCTACGCGCCACTTTTCCCCTGGATCGGTCACATGGTCACCGACACGATGAAGGCCCGCCTCGGTCAGATGCGCGGCGCCGTGCCGCCCGTGGTCGTGTCACGGCTCGGCGCCGAGGCGGCCGCCCTCGGCGCGGCCGGCCAGGTGATCGAGCAGGTCATGGCCGACCCCGCCGCCCTCCTGCACAGCTGACGCGACGCGAGCCCCCCTGCGCGGCCCTGCGCGAACCGGACCGGCGCGGCGCAGACCGGCGCGGTGCGGACCGGCCCTGCGCGGATCAAACCGGCCCCGACCTGCACGGCGCAGACCGGACCAGCGCGGACCAACGCGGCGCGGACCTGCGCGGCCCTGCGCGAACCGGCGCAGGGAATCGGCAGTGACCCGCTCCGCTTCCACCGCGTGCCGCCCCAAGAGGCGGGGACGGTCACGCTCAGGCGCTCAGCGGCTCACAGGCCGGAGGGGTCGCGGCCGAGGCTGATCTCCTCGGCGATGCGCCGCAGCTCGTCGGCGGCCAGCCGGGGCGCGCCGGGCAGACAGGCGGTCAGCGCCGCGATCACCTGGTGGTAGGGCGCGCCGGAATGACGGACCGCGACCTCGTGCACCACCCGGAACAGGACCAGGTTGTTCTCGTGCTCCCGCGTCGCCCTGTCCACGATCATGACGTCCCCCTCCGCCGGCCTCGTCGCCGGCCCCCCTCGCCGGACCGCCCACGTCCGGCGCCGTGCGATGCGCCGGTGGGCGGGCTGCGTCACCCCTGACGGCAGCCCGTGGACACGGTACGACCTGCCACCGACAGTTTCCGGGAAACCCACCGAGGTACAATTACTTGAGAGTTCAAGTTTTCAGGAGGCACCATGCCGGTCCAGCGACTCAACCACGCCGTGCTGTACGTGCGGGACGTCTCTCGCAGCGTGGCCTTCTACCAGGAGGCCCTCGGGTTCCGCGTCGTGCAGGCGTTCCCGGGGGCGGCGTTCCTGCAGGCCGAGGGCTCTTCGAACGACCACGACCTCGGGCTGTTCCAGATCGGGGCGCAGGCGGGGCCCTCGTCCGCCGGGCGTGCGACGGTCGGCCTCTACCACCTCGCCTGGGAGGTCGACACGCTCGCCGAGCTCGACCGGATCGCGACCAGGCTGACGGAGATGAACGCCCTGGTCGGCGCGTCCGACCACTCCACCACCAAGGCCCTCTACGCGAAGGACCCGGACGGGCTGGAGTTCGAGGTCTCCTGGCTGGTGCCCGCCGGCCTGCTCACCGACGAGATTCTCGACGGGCGCGCCCAGATCAAGCCGCTCGACCTCGCGAAGGAACTGGAGCGGTACGGCGCGGAGACGCGCGGCGGGATCGGCGTCAGCGTCTGATCCTGCGCTCGTGGGCGGCCCTCTTCCCCGCGACCGCCCACGAGCGCCGGCCTCGCCCGCCGACCGGCTCGCCCACTGACCGGCCTCGCCCGCCGACCGGCTCGCCCACTGACCGGCCTCGCCCGCTGACCGATCTCGTCCGTTGATCAGCCTCACCCGCTGACCGATCTCGTCCGCTGACCGGCCTGTTCGCGCCATTTAGCGCAAACATCCTTCTCTGGGCCCTCGGATACCCATACGATGATCATGATCTGAACCGGTACGGCGAGGGACAGGACGGATCATGGCCGACAACGACCAGCACGCGGGCGACGGCCCGGCCGGACACGACCGGGCAGCCGCCAGGATCGACACGAACACACCGAGCGTTTCGCGGGTCTACGACTTCATGCTCGGCGGCAAGGACAACTACGCCGTCGACCGCCACGTGGCGCAGGCCGCCTTGCGCATCGCCCCCGACGCCCCGGCCGCGGCCAAGTCCAACCGGGCGTTCCTGCGGCGGGCGGTCCGCCATCTGGCGGCCGAGGCGGGCATCAGGCAGTTCCTCGACATCGGCTCGGGCCTGCCCACGCAGGGCAACGTGCACGAGGTCGCGCAGCAGGTCGCCCCGGAATCCCGGGTCGTCTATGTCGACAACGACCCCATCGTCCTGATGCACGGCCGGGCGCTGCTGGCGAGGAACGGCAGCACCACGGTCGTCGAGGCCGACATCCGCGACCCGGAGGCGATCCTCGCCGACCCCGCGGTCACCGCGCTCATCGACTACGAGCAGCCCGTGGCCCTGCTGCTGCTCGGGATCCTCCACCACCTCAACGACCACGAGGAGCCCGAGGCCATCGCCGCCCGTCTCCGGGCGGCCCTGCCCTCCGGTAGCTACCTCGCGCTGTCCCACTTCCACAACCCCGGGCCGGACATGCCCGAGGTGTCGGCGCAGGCGACCTCGGCCGAGAAGCTGTTCAACGAGAACCTGGGCACGGGCCGGTGGCGCACCCGCGAGGAGATCCTGGCCTACTTCGGCGACATGCCGCTCCTCGACCCCGGCCTGGTGCCGCTCCCCGAGTGGCGGCCGGACCCCGGTGAGGTCTTCGAGCCCGGCATCACGTACCACACCTTCGTCGGCGGCGTGGCGCACAAACCCTGAAGTTTCCCTCCTGCCATAAACGTGAGTTACGTCACTACGGAACCGTACGGCCGGCGGGGCTTCGTCGCAGGCAGCGGGTCATGCGACGCCGGAGCGACCATCGGCCGTACGGCCATCCGGACGGCCGTACGGTTGACATCGGTGAGCAGTGACGGTGATGCTCGGAGGTGGTTGCCCCTCTACAGGAAGGCGGCACCGGCATGATGACCGTCAATGGGTCGTTCGCATCGCCTCCGGACAACAAGACCTTGCTCTACCTCGACAAGCAACTGGTCGTACGCGCCTCCGGGAACGGCTCCGTACAGCTGATCGGGCAGATCGATCTCACCAACGGCGACGCCATCGCCGACGCCCTGCACAAGGAGTGGGTGCGGCCGGGGACGGGAGCCGTGGACGTCTCCGAGCTTCAGTTCATCGACCTCTACGGCCTGCGCGCCCTGGCCCTGCTGTCCGACACCCCCCTGGGCCGGCCGATCCGGGTGCACAACATCAAGCCCGGCCTGCGCAGGCTGCTCGGCATGCTCGACTGGCCCGCCTTCACCATCGGGTGACCTCGCGGCCCTACGCGGGCCCACACGCGCCTGTCGCGGGCGGCGCGTCTTGTCTCTGACACCCCACCCGGCGTCTCTGACACCCCCCGGGCGTTCCTCGCGCTCCGGCGTCTCTCACGCTCCGGCGTTCCTCGCGCTCAGGCGTCTCTCACGCTCCGGCGTTCCTCGCGCTCCGGCGTCTTCCGGCGTTTGTCGCGCTCGCGCGTTTCTCGTGCTCCGGATGGAGGAAAGGTATCGGAAGACGGTCGTACGACCGTTATGACCAGCGTCTGGGCCTTCGTATGGGTTCAGGCGAAGTTCATCCGTGAGTTCCCCCCGACTCTCGCGAGGAGGGGTGATGAGGTATTTCCGGGCACTCCGGCAGCCCGCCACCCATGCCGGCGGCCATCCGCCGACATGGCGCAGCCGCCGCCGCGCGCTCGCGCCGCGGTGACAAGGCGAACCGGCCCCACCGGCTGATCAGCCGGTGCGGCCGCCTGCTCCGGCCTGGACCCAGCGTCCGGGCTCCCGTCTGCTGGAGAGCCGAATGTTCCTGAACCGATTGCTCACGACGTCCGCGGCCCTGCTGCGCGGCGTGCTGCCCGAGCCGTTCCGAGATCTGGTTCCTTGCCCTCGCGAGGTGCGCGCCTGCCCCGGCGGGCTGCACATCAACCTGCGCGGGATCGGCCGGCCCGGCTCCGAGGCGGCGGCCGGCCTGCTGGAGGAGCGGCTGGAGAGCATCCCCGGCGTCGAGCGGGCGGAGGTCAACGGCCGCATCTCCGCGGTCTTCGTCGCCTGCGCCCCCGATCGGGTCGATCAGGACAAGCTGCTGGCCGTCACCACCGAGCTGGACGAGCAGGAGGAGCACGCCCACGAGAGCCCCGTCCGCCTCGTGGAGGAGCATCTGCTGGCGACCGTGCGGCTGACGGCCGGCGTCACCGGACTCGGGCTCATCTTCCTGGGCAAGGCGATCCGGGCCCCTCAGCTCCCGGCGGTCGTGCCCGCGTTGCTGCAACTGGCCAACGGCACGCCGGCGATCCGCGAGCAGTTCGACCGCCGGCTGGGGCGCCGCCCCGCCGAGGCCCTGTTCACCACCGCCAACCTCGTCACCCAGACCCTCACGCTCCGCCCCACCGCGCTGTTCGTGCAGGCCGTCGCGAACGTGGGCCGCTACATCGAGACCAGGACCAGCCGGCACGCATGGGAGAGCCTGGAGGAGCGGCTGGCCACGCGTCCGGGGGCCTACCACCACATCAGGGCCGAGGCCCGGCGGCGGCCGGCCCCTCTGCCGCACGGGCCGATCGAGCGCTACGCCGACGTGGTCGCCCCGATCAGCGCCGCCGCGTACGCGGTGACACGGGTGCTCACCCGGGGCGAACGGGCCGTGTCCATCCTCGTCTCCACCACCCCGAGGGCCGCCGACCTCAGCCGGGAGGCGTTCGCGGGCGCGATCACCCGCGCGCTCGGCAGGCACGACACGGTCGTCCTCGACGCCGGCTGCCTGCGCACGATGGACCGCGTCGACACCGTCGTCCTGCACGCCGACGCGCTGACGACCGGCTCGTGGACGATCGACAGGGTCGAGCCGCTGCGTGAGGGGGAGGACACCGACGAGCTGTACTCCCGGCTCTACTCCCTCATCGACTTCTCCGACCCCGGCCGCACCGGGACCGTGGAGGGCTGGTCGGTCCGCCCGCTGCCGGACCCCGATCCCCAGCTGCCGGACGCCGCCCTCTGGCGGTCACGCGGGCTGCGCGCGGTGGAGGTGTCCAGGGACGGCGTCCGGGTCGCCGTCGCCGGTCTCGCCCCGGAGATCGACGCCCTGGCCGTACCGGTCGTCGGCGCCGCCAAGGCGGCCGGCACGGTCCTGCTCGCGGGCGGCGACGAGAGCGGCTACGAGGGCCTGGCGCAGCGCCTCGCGATCGGCCGCACGCTGCCGGGAGGCCCCGAGCTCGCCGGGCACGTGCACGACCTGCAGGCGGCGGGCCACTGCGTGGTCGTCGTGTCCAGGGGCGCCTGCAGCTCGCTCGCCCAGGCCGACATCGGCCTCGGGGTGATCGATCCCGCGGCCGCCGAGCCCGGATGCATGGTGCCGTGGGACGGCGACATCGCCGGCGAGCTGCCCGGCGTCCACCTGTTCCTGCGCTGCCTGCCCCGGGCGCGCGGCAACAGCGCGAACGCCGTACGGCTCGGCGCGGCCGGCGCGTGCGTCGGCACCCTGCTGGCGATCGCGGGCCCGGCCGCCACCGCCCTGCGCCGGGCGCAGCTCGCCGGCGCCGCCGTCTCGCTGGGCGCCATCGCACTGGGCGAGTGGGCCGGGCAGAACGCCGGCCGCGTCCCCACCCCGCCACGCGCCGACACCACCCCGTGGCACGCCATGTCCGCGCGTGAGGTGCTCTCCCGGCTCCGTTCCTCCTCCGAGGGCATCGCCGAGGAGGAGGCCTGCAGACGCCGCGCGGAGGCCGCGCCCGAGGAGGCGGAGGGGCCGCAGTCGCTGGCCCGCGCCACGCTGGAGGAGCTGGCCAACCCGCTCACGCCCGCCCTTGCCACCGGCGCGGGCATCTCGGCCCTCGTCGGCTCGGCCCTCGACGCCGTGCTGATCAGCGGTGTCATGGTCATCAACGCGTTCCTCGGCGGTGTGCAGCGGTTCAAGGCCGACCGGGCGCTGCACCGCCTGACCGAGTCCACCGAGGTCCTCGTACGGCTGCGCCGCCCCGGGGGCGTCGTCGAGACGACGAAGGCCGAGCTCGCGCCCGGCGACGTCATCGAGCTGCGCGCGGGGGACGCCGTGCCCGCGGACGCCCGTGTCGTCAAGGCCGTGGGACTGGAGGCGGACGAGTCCACGCTCACCGGCGAGTCCCAGCTCGTCGCCAAGACGGCGGCGCCGACCGTGGCGGCGGCCATCGCCGACCGCAGCTCGATGGTCTACCAGGGGACGTCGATCGCGGCGGGCAGCGGCCGGGCGGTGGTGGTCGCGACCGGGGACATGACCGAGTCGGGGCGCAGCGCCAGGCTCGCGGGCGAGCCGGGCCCGCCCACGGGTGTCGAGCTGCGCCTGCGGGAGCTGAGCCGGCGCATCCTGCCGCTGTCGATCGCCTCGGGTGTCGCGCTGCTCCTCACCGACCTCCTGCGGGGACGGCCGCTGGCCGCCGCGCTCACGCCCGCCGTCAGCCTGACGGTCGCCGCCGTTCCCGAGGGGCTCCCGTTCGTCGCCACCGTGGCGGAGCTGGCCGCCGCACGACGGCTGTCCAAGCGCGCCGCCCTGGTGCGCAACCCGTCCACCATCGAGGCCCTGGGCCGCGTCAACGTGCTGTGCTTCGACAAGACGGGCACGCTGACCGAGGGGCGCATCAGCCTGCGGCACCTGTCGGACGGGCGGGCGGGCCGTCCCGTCGAGGAGGCGGACGCCGGGCTGCGACGTGTCCTCGCCGCGGCCGTCCGGGCCAGCCCCAAGTCCGGCGGTGGACGGGTGATCGCCCACCCGACCGACCGCGCCGTGCTGGACGGCGCGCACCGGCTGAACGTCACGTCCAGCGAGGGGTTCGGTAGCTGGGAACGCGTGGACGAGATGCCGTTCGAGCCGGCCCGGGGCTACCACGCCGTGCTCGGCCGCACCGAGCACGGGCACCTGCTCAGCGTGAAGGGCGCCCCCGAGATCGTGCTCACCCACTGCACCACCATGCACGGCGACAACGGGTCGATCGTCTGCGACGAGACCGTACGCAGGGAGCTGGAGGGCGAGGTGGAGCGGCTGGCCCGGCAGGGCTACCGCGTGCTCGCCGTCGCGCAGCGGCCCGCCTCCGACCGGAGCGACCTCGACGAGTCGCGCATCGACGAGCTGTGCTTCCTCGGCTTCCTCGGCCTGGCCGACCCGGTCCGGCCGACGGCCTCGGAGAGCGTCGGGCGCCTCATGCGGGCCGGGGTGCGGATCGTCATGGTCACCGGCGACCACCCCAGCACCGCCGAGGCGATCGCGGTCGAGCTCAACGCGCTGAACAGCCAGCGCGTCATGACCGGCCCCGAGCTGGACGAGCTCGACGACGAGACGCTGACCAAGATCCTGCCCGACGTGGCGGTCTTCGCCCGCACCACGCCCGCGCACAAGGCCAGGATCGTCACGTGCCTGCGCCGCGCGGGGGAGGTCGTCGCGGTCACGGGCGACGGCGCCAACGACGCGCCCGCCATCCGCACCGCCGACGTCGGGATCGCCCTGGGGTCCCGCGCCACGCCCGCCGCGCGGTCCGCCGCCGACCTCGTCGTCACCGACGACCGCATCGAGACGATCGTGGACGCCATCGTCGAGGGCAGGGCGATGTGGAGCTCGGTGCGCGACGCGCTGAGCATCCTCCTCGGCGGCAACATCGGCGAGATCGCGTTCACCGTGGGGTCCAACCTGCTGGCCGGCGGGAGCGCGCTCAACGCCCGGCAGCTCCTGCTGGTCAACCTTCTCACCGACATGGTGCCGGCCATGGCGGTCGCCGTACGGCCGCCCGCCTCGACCGATCCCGACAAGCTGCTCGCCGAAGGCCCCGAGGCGTCGCTGGGCGCGTCGCTGACCCGCGACATCTACCTGCGCGCGGCGGTCACGACGGCGGCGGCGACGGCCGCGTGGATCCTGGGACGCATGACCGGCACCCGCGGGCGCGCGAACACCATCGGTCTGGTGGCGCTCGTGTCCGCGCAGCTCCTGCAGACGCTCGCGGGCGGCGGCCGGGACAAGATCGTCGTGCTCGCGTCGCTGTCGTCGCTGGCCGTCCTGTGGCTCATCATCACGGTGCCGGGAGTCAGTGCCGTCTTCGGATGCCGGCCGCTCGGCCCGGCGGGCTGGGTCATCGCGCTGGGCAGCGCGGCCGCCGCCACGCTCGTGGGGATGCTCGTGCAGCGCCCGGTCAGGGAGGCGACGACCCGCGCCGAGGCCGAACGCCGCAGGACCAGGGCCCGCCTGCCCGTCCCCGCCTGATCGTCAGCGGTGGCGGCGCAGGCCCTTGCCGCCGTGGCGGTGCTTCTTCGCCCCTCCCTGGGCGGTGCGGTGCTGCCGCGCGGCCCGGTCGTGGGACTTGTGCGCGCGGGGGGTGTGGGCACGCGGGGTGTGGGCACGAGGCTTCCCCGCCACCTGGAACTTCTGGAAACCGAAGTCGGGCAACGTGATCGGCTTGGATGGGTCGTCGGGGATCGGGACGATGAACACGTCTTTCCGCACGCCGTCCTTGCCCTTCGTGTGATAGACGGCCTGCTTCGGCTCACCGGCCTGCCCGATGAGAGGAGCGGGGCCGGCGGCGACGGGCATGGCCACGGGCGCGTATCCCGGGCCATTGCCGGGACCGTTGCCAGGGCCGTCGCCGGGGGCGTTGTCAGGGCCGGAAGGGCCGTAGTAGGGGTCGTAGACCGCCGTGTCGAGCGGCGCCGCGATCGTCGTCGCGCCGCCCGTGGACGCGCCCGCGGACGGCGTGGGGTCCGCGGACGCGACCGGTCCGGCGATCAGGGTCGCGGCGAGGGCGGCGGCGGCCGAGCAGATGATCATGAGTCTCCCCCGAGGTCACGGATCGTGCATCGTATGAGGAAGACGGTAGGCAGCAGGCTTCCGCCGATCGCACGCCCCGCGCTCAGTGTCGGGTCAAAGCTCGGAATCTCTTGGCAGCGGGCCCCCGGTGATCGGCCCCGGTGATCGGCCCCGGTGGTCAGCCCCAGTGATCAGCCCCAGTGGTCGACTCAGGGGAGCGGGCTCAGGTGGACGACCTTGGTGTGGGTCATCTCGTCGAGCAGCTCGGGGCCGTACCCAAAACCGTGCCCGCTGGCGCGGAGCGGCTGGGCCGCGCCGCCGGGCGCTCCGCCGAAGACTGCGTTGATCTTCACTGTGCCCACCAGCAGCTCGCGCCAGGCCCGCTGGGCGTTGGCCATCGACGGGGTGAGGACGGTGGCCGCCAGGCCGTATCGCGACTCGCGGGCCAGCTCCAGCGCCTCGTCGAACGACTCGACCACCCGCACCGCCGCCACAGGACCGAACGTCTCCTCGCGCATGACGTCCATGTTCTCGGTGCAGTCGGCCAGGACGGTCGGCGGGTAGAACGCCCCCGGCCCCTCGGGCACGTATCCGCCGGTCAGCAGCCGCGCCCCCGCCTCGATCGCGCCGCGTACGTGCCGGTCCACGACGTCGCGCTGGGCCCGGTCGACGAGCGGCCCGAGTGCCGTCTCCTCGTCCCTGCCGGGCCCCACGCGCAGCTCCTCGGCCCGCTGCACGAGCGCGGCGAGGAACTCCTCGGCGACGTCGCGGTGGACGTAGATCCGCTCGGCGGAGGTGCAGATCTGCCCGGCGTTGGCGAAGCAGCCGGTCGCCGCCTGCCCCGCGGCCCACTTCACGTCCACACCCGTGTCCACGATCAGCGGGTCCTTGCCGCCGTTCTCCAACAGGGTCGCGGCGCCGGTGCGCGCGGCCACGGCGGCGATGGCCCGGCCCGCGGCGGTCGAGCCGACGTGCGCGACGAGATCCACGCCCGGGTGCGCGGCCAGTGCCTCGCCCGCGTGCCGGTCGCCCGGCACCATGGTCAGCACCCCCGGCGGCAGCTCCGCCGCCATCAGCTCGGCGAGCAGCGCCCCGGTGTGCGGCGTGCGTTCCGACGGCTTGTGCACGACCGTGTTGCCGGTCACCACGGCCGCGCCGAGGAGCCCGCAGGCGATGGCCACCGGGTCGTTCCACGGCGTGATCACCGCGACCACGCCGCGCGGCTCGTGAACCATCAGGTCGGTGGCGTCCCAGCCGCCCTGCAGGCTCCGTCCCCGGTGCAGCGGCCCCAGCTCGGCGTACTGCCGGAGCGTGCCGATCCCCGCCGCCACACCGCCGCGGCTGTCGCCGATCGGCTTGCCCATCTCCCCGGTCACCAGCTCGGCCAGCTCGTCCGCGCGGGCCTCGATCCGCTCGGCCATCCGGTGCAGGCACGCGGCCCGCTCGGCGGGAGCCGTACGGGCCCAGCCGGGCTGGGCGCGGCGGGCCGAGTCGACCGCCCGCTCCACGTCCTCGGCGCACCCGGCGGGGAAGTCGCCCACCGGCTCCCCGGTCGCCGGGTCGGCGACCGTACGGTGCCGCTCGCTCGCGCTCGCCGTCCACGCGCCGTCGGTCAGCACCCAGCGATCCCTGTCCCGCACCCCGATCTCCTCCCGTTGCTCACGCCGCCGTGCTCACGCCGCCGTGCTCACGCCGCCGTGCTCGCTCCACCCGTGCTCGCTACCCCCCGGCACGCACGGTTATCACCCGGCTTCTCCGACTTCTCGGATGCGACGGCCGGGCACACGCGCGACGGGCCGGGCACACGTGCGACGGGCCGGGCGCCGCGGTGCCGCTCAGAGAGCGGTGAAGTCGGCGAAGTCGAAGCCGGGTGACACGACGCAGCTCACCAGCACGCCCTCGGCCCCCGCCGGACGGGCCGCCTGCCAGGTGCCCGCCGGCACCACCGCCTGCGGAACCTGTCCGTTCTCCACGTCCGGCCCCAGGACGACGACGTGCTCACGGCCGGGTCGCTCGCCCGCGCCGCCGAGCACGAGCGTCAGCGGACCGCCCCGGTGCCACAGCCACACCTCGTCGGACCGCACGGCGTGCCAGACCGACTCCTCACCCGGCTCCAGCAGGAAGTAGATGCCCGTCGCGGTCGCCCGCGCGCCGCCGTACCCGGGCGGCTCGACGGAGACCGCCGCGCGCCACGTCTCGCGATACCACCCACCCTCGGGGTGGGGCAGCAGGCCGAGAGCCTCGGCGATCGGAGGACGCGCCTGGATCGCCACGAACGCTCCGGAGACGTCCCGGCGAAGGAAGCGGAGGGGCGCGCCCGGGTCGTCCTCGTCCACCGCCACGACGGGATCCGTGCCAGGGAAGGTCGCGGCGGCGACCCGCAGCGCCTCCTCGTCGTCGCGGGCGGACAGCCCGGGGCCGCCGGGGTAGGCGTCGAGCGTCATCAGCAGCACGCGGCCGATCGTACGGCAGGGCGGCCGGCGGGTCCGCGCCTGGCCGGAAGGGCCGCCGGCGCACGTCGAGGCCGCGCGCCGTGGCGATCACGACGGCCCGGGAGGCCGCGAACGACCCGTCGCCGCCCACAGCGGCGTTACTTGATCGTTACGAAATCGGCCGCACAAAACAGTGGTTTCACACGTTCCAAGTCAGTGCAAATCCCTGTGAAACCCCCAATGAGGAGTAGACCGTGAATACCCTCCGGCGGGCGGCCCACGTCACACTGACCGTTGCCGCCATCGCCGTCGCTACGGCCTGCTCGGCGGGAGGCACAACCGCTCCCGCCGCATCAGTCACTGGTGCGGCCGGTACGTCCACTCAGGCTCCGGCCACTCAGGCCCCGGACGCGAAGGCGGCGGCGGCACTCGCCCCGCGCGCGGCGTCCCAGACGGCACGCAAGGCGGGAAAGCCGAAGCTCGGCATCGCCGACATCACGCCCATGGGCGAGAAGGTCGAGCGGGTCGGCGTCGGCTTCCCGATCATCGTCACCTTCGACCGCGCCGTACGCGACAGGGCGGCCGCGGAAGCGGTGCTGCAGGTCCAGGCCCAAAAGCCCGTCGAGGGCGCATGGCGCTGGGTCTCCGACCGCAAGGTCGTCTACCGCACCAAGACCTACTGGAAGCCGCACCAGAAGGTCCTGTTCACCGCGAGGCTGAGCCTGATTCCCGGCAACGAGGCCGCCAAGGACGTCTCGCGCCGCTTCGCCGTCGGCACCGCCAACATCTCGGTGGTCGACACCAAGAGGCACGTGATGAAGGTGCGCCGCGACGGGAAGCTCGCCAAGACCATCCCCATCAGCGCGGGCCGCGGCGGCCTGCCCCGCAACGGCGTCGACGTCTATCTCACGACCACCGGCGTGCACCTCGCGATGGGCAAGAAGCGGGTCGAGACGATGACCTCGTCCTGGCTCGGCGTCACCGACCCCAAGGACCCGCTCTACTACAAGCTGGAGATCCCCTGGGCGGTCCGGATCTCCGACAGCGGCGAGTACGTCCACCAGAGCGCGGGCGACTACCAGTTCCTCGGCAAGTCGAACCAGAGCCACGGCTGCGTGCGCGCCACCCCCGCGGGGGCCAAGTGGTTCTACGGCATCAGCCAGCGCGGTGACGTCATCCAGGTCACCGGCACCAAGCGCAAGCTCGACTGGCGCAACGGCTGGAGCTACTGGCAGCTGAACTGGACCCAGTGGAAGCGCGGCAGCGCGCTGCCCGCCGGCGCGGCGGCGGCCTCGGCCTCGGCTGCGGCCTCACCCTCGGCCTCCCCGTCCGCGGGCCAGGCCGGTCTGCAGGGGTAGGCCTTCCACTCCACACGGCGCTCCCGTTCCCGGCCCACACGGCGCTTTCGCCCCGGTCCACACGGCGCTCCCGTTCCCGGTCCGCACGGCGCTCTCGCCCCGGTCCACTTCCACACGGCGCTCTCGTCCCCCGTCCACACGGCCGGGGAGCGGGAGCGCCACCTGCTTTCCGGCGCCGTTCTTGACGGCCGGGAGATCGAGCGTCAGGTCGTGAGGTTTCTCCAGGACTCCACGGTCGCTGCCGCGATGCTCCCTACGCGTCGGCCGTACGCCGGATATCCGTCGCAAACGAGGCTGCCGTCCCTGAACGGCAACCCGCAGAAGCCGTCGCGGAAGGGCCCGGGGGATCCGCCCTGCAGAAGTGGCGCGTACTCCGCGAGCGGGGCCATGTCGTAGCCCGGCCGTGCCCCGCGCCTGTTCCGCCCCACCTGATGCGCCGCCACGTGGAGCAGGGCGTCGAGGCCCTTGTCCAGGTAGAGCTGCAGCATGCGGAACTGACCGTCGAGGTGCCTGTCGTGGGCCCGGGCGGGGTGCTGCAGGAGATAGGCGCAGACCACGACCGTGTGCCACCTGTACATCTCAGGGTCGGCCTGCTCTTCGGCCAGGATCGCGTGGTAGTAGTCCACGCACTCGCCCAGCGGGCCGGCGGCCGCGCCGCACTCACACCGACCCGCATCGGAGCTGTCCGTCATGGCCCGCACCATAGGCAGCCGGCGACAGCCGTGTCGACGGCATTTCCTCCCGGCCCCGCCGACGGCCCCAACTCCACGATCTCGCGTACGAGAGCACTGCTCTTGACATGCCCCTCCCGAAGGGAGAGCATTGCTCTCGTCGTTGAGCACTAGTCTCCCGGAGTTGTCCATGTCGCTGCTCTACTCAGGTCCGTCTCTAGCCGTCCTGCACGACGAGTACGCGGCACGGGGACGCGTCGACCCCGACGCCCAGCTGACCTCCTCGTCCCGGCTGGTCGTGGACGCGCCCGTGGACCGGGTCTGGACTGTCATGGGCGACCTGCGGGCCTGGCCGTCATGGGCCTCCGGCATCCGGATCCTCGAACTCGGCGACGTACGCCCCGGCGCGCCCTTCCGGTGGCGCCTGAACGGCGTGCCCCTGCGGTCGCGGTTCGCGGTGGTCGACCCCCAGCGGGAACTCACCTGGACGGGCACCTTCCTCGGCTGCTATCGGGCGGTGGACCGGCACGTCCTGGAACCGCTGGAGGGCGGACGCACGAGGATCACCGTGGAAGAGTCGCTCGCCGGTCCGCTGCTGCCGCTCTTCTACCGGGAGTCCATGCTCCGGGCCAACCACGAGCGGTGGCTCTCGGATCTCGCCCGCGCGACCGCCTGAGCGGCCCCGGCCCGCGGAGCCGGAGGAGCAAGCCGGGCCCTGCCGCGGAGTAGAGGTGACGACCCACAGAAGGGACGCCTCGCGAGTGCCCGCTCGCCCGGGAGCTCCGGCGGTTGCCCGCCCACCGCCTCGGCCTTCGACCCAGCCTTCGACCCAGCCTTCGACCTAGCCTTCGACGCGGCCTTCGACGCGCTCTTCCGACATGGCCCCGCGCCCGGCTGATGGCCGCACTGCCGCCTCCCCGGCACCGCTTCACCTGGGCCGCGTGGCACGGCACGGATCAGGCAGACGAACGAGCATCACGCGCTCGACCCGCAGCGGGAGATGGACAACAAGCCACAAGAAGCAGATATACCGATAAAGCCGAAATTCGGTTTTATTGGAGGATTCCGCATGCCTGGAGGGCCTGTGGAAAAAGTCGACGGGCGACGCCGGGCGATGCTTTGATGAGCAGTAGCGAAACAAACGCCGGTCAAAGGGCAAAGACATGCTTAAGATGCTTCTCCAGCAAATGGCGACACTGCTCGACACCGACAACGACCTGCACATGGGCGACGACGCGCACGCTCTTGATCAGGATGACGATGCGGACGAGACGGAGGATCTGGACGACGACTTCTGACGCTTCCCCTGAAATCCCCCCACAATCGAGAAAGCCCCCAAATGACGTTCACGCTTCATGACGTACGCTCTCGGACATATAAGGCGCGCGACGCCTGGTGGACCGTTTTCCTGGTGGATCCCCTGGCGGGCCGGCTGGTGGTGACGACCGCCAACCGCACGTCCATCACCCCGAACCAGATCACCTGGGGCGCCTTCGTGCTCGGCCTGGGCTCGGCCTGGTGCTTCCTCCAGGCCGAGTGGTCGTGGCTGGTCGCCGGGGCCGCCATCTACCACGTGAGCTTCGTCCTCGACTGCATGGACGGGAAGATCGCCCGGCTCAAGGGAACGGGGACGATCCTCGGCGGCTGGCTCGACTACGTATTCGACCGGATCCGGGTGCTGGCCTGCACCGCCGCGCTCATGTGGGGGCAGTACCGCGCGACCGGGCAGGAGATCTACCTGCTCCTCGGCATCGCCGTGGTGTTCCTCGACATGCTGCGCTACGTCGACGCCCTGCAGATCGCGAAGGTCCGGCGTCAGATGCGCCGCACGCTGCGGAACACCTACGAACAGTCGGTGTCCGGCGGTGCGGCCGCGCTGCCGGCGTCCCTGCTGTGCGAGGACCTCGACGCCGACCCCGACGAGATCAGGGTCCGCCTGACGCAGACCGTGGACCTGCAGCAGGAGTTCCGCAGCCGCTTCTCCTGGTACCCCGGTATGCGCGAGTGGCTGCGCGAGCACCGGATCCGCACCCACCTGGTCAGCGGCATCGAGTTCCAGATGGCGGTGTTCATCGTCGGCCCGCTGCTCGGCGCGGTCGTCCCGGTCACGATCGGCGCGGCCGCCCTGCTGCTCCTCTTCGAGGCCCTCATCATGTACAAGCTTCTGCTGTCGTCGCGAGATCTGAACCGCGCGCTGGCCGCGATCCGCTCGCCCGCCGAAGCGTCCTCCTCCCGGACGGCCGCCGGTTGAGCGTCCGCACCACTGCTCACACGGATAGAGGTGCCGCCGCGAGGGGTAGCGGTGGGGCATGACCGAACGTGAGGAGCCCGCCGCCCTGCCCGATCCCGACCACCGCCGCCCCGAGGGGCTGGACGACGTCACGGTCGACGCGCTGGGCAGGCTCAGCAAGGCGCTGGAGACGATTCACCGGGTCAGGGGCCATCTGTACTCCTTCCACCAGCTCACCGGCACGGCGGACTTCGAGCTGGACAGCGCCGTACGGCTGCTGCGGCAGGCCGGGCACGACAAGTGGGCCGACCGGATCGAACGCGAGCTGATCGGCCGCAACGTCATCCAGGGCCGCTGGACCTTCCAGATCGTGGAGGAGTACGACGACGGCTACTACGCGGCCTTCCAGGAGCTGGAACGCCAGGCCCGCACCGAACTGGCCGGAGGACGCCGTCACCTCTACGAGGCCGAGCTGAAGCAGCAGCGGCGCACGCCCGGGCAGCCCGGCCACGAGACCACCCCGTGAACCCCGGATGCCCGTCCGCCAGTCCACCGGTCCACCGGTCCACGAACGTTCAGCGGAGGGGGCGGAGCGGAAGGGATGGAGGGCGACCTGCTGCGGGCGCCTTGACCCCTGCCCCTGCCCCTGCCCCCTGCCCCCTGCCGCCCACGCCGGAAGTTATCCTCACAAGAGGATTGCGAGGTGAGGCCGTGACCGAACGCAAGCCCCTCGGCGTGAGTTTCGAGTCGTGGATAGACCGGCAGATTCGCGAGGCCACGGAGCGTGGCGAGTTCGACGACCTGCCGGGCGCCGGCAAGCCCATCCCCGGCCAGGGCAAGCCGTACGACGAGATGTGGTGGATCAAGCAGAAGATGCGCGCGGAGAACCTGTCGTTCCCGCTGCCGGGGACGCTGGCGCTGCGCAAGGAGGCCGAGGAGGCGCGGGCGGAGGCGCTGGGCGCGCGCACCGAGGCCGAGGCACGCAGGATCGTCGAGGAGATGAACGACAAGATCCGCGACAGTTACCGCACACCCTTGTCCGGTCCGCCCGTCGTGCAGCCGCTCATCGACGTTGACGAGATCGCCGCACAGTGGCGGGCCCTTCACCCGGCCGCCGGCAAGAAGCCCGCCCCTCCGAAAGACCCGAAAAGCCCGAAAGACCTCGAAGACCCGGAACAGCCGAAGCGGCCGAAGCGCTCCTTCCTCCGCTGGTTCGGGCGCCGCTGACCCGCCGGCTCCGCTGACCCGCCGGAGCCGGGCGACCTGACGAAAGTCAGGTGAGGGCCTTCCGATCGCCCGCTGTGCCGCCCCTCCCGCCGCTCCTACCGTTCGTGACCTGCGAACGGAAAGAGCTCGGAGGGAAACACGGTGCGCATGCGCAGGATCGCAGCGACCGCCGGCCTGGCCGGTGTGCTGCTGCTCACGACGGGAACGACGGCGGTGGCCGCCACGACGCGAGCGGCGCCCCCGGACGGACGGCCCGGCCTGACCGCGGAGTCCGTCGACCGCTACGTACGCGACTACATCCGGCGCACGGACCTGCCCGGTGCCGTCGTGACGGTCGTCAAGGACGACCGGGTCGTGTACGCCGCCGGGCACGGTCACACGGCCGACGGCGAGGCGATCACCGCGGACACGCCCATGCCGCTCGCCTCGCTGTCGAAGTCGTTCACGGCCGTGGCGGTGCTGCGCCTCGCCGACGAGGGCAGGATCGACCTCGACGCGCCGGTCCGGCGTTACCTGCCCGAGTTCACCATGGCCGACGCCCGAGCCGAGAAGATCACCGTACGGCAGCTTCTCCAGCAGACCTCGGGCATGAGCGACCGGACCTTCCCCGAGCTGACGCTCCCCGCGCCGGACAATCTCAAGAGCGCCGTCGCGATGCTCAGGACCGCACCGCTCGCCGCCGCGCCCGGCACCAGGATGATCTATCACAACCCCAACTACGCGGTCGCGGCGCGGCTGGCCGAGGTGGTGTCGGGGACGCCGTTCGCCGACTTCATGGCCGCCACGGTGTTCACGCCGCTCGGCATGACGTCCACCCGGACCGTGGACACCACGGAGGAACTGCGCGGCGCGGGCGCCGGATACATCCGCGCGTACGGCAAGGTGATCGAGCGCGCGCACCCGAAGTGGTTCGTCAACGGCTCCTACGGCGTCGTCAGCACGGCCGGCGACCTGGCCAAATGGCTGATCACGCAGAACGGCCACGGCGACGTCCTCCCCCGAGACCTCGTCAAAGCCACCCAGACCCCATCCGGCGTGGACGGCAGCACGTACGGCATGGGGTGGTCGGCCGGGCGGACGGCCGGAGGGGCGCCGATGCTGCGGCACACCGGCTGGCTGCTCACGCACAACTCCGCGCAGACCCTCCTGCCCGGGAGCGGGTGGGGCATCGCGGTCGTCACCAACACCGGGATGATCTCCGGCGACGACGCCCTGATCATCAGTGACGGCCTGGTGGACATGATCGAGGGACGGCCCGACGCGGGCGCCGCGCCCTTCACCATGAAGACGGACCCTTGGCTGGGTGGCCTGTCGCTGCTCAACCTGGCCCTCGGCCTGACCGGGGTCCTACGCTCCCGCCGCTGGGCGGCCCGCCGCGCAGAGCGACGCGCCTGGCGGATGATCGCGCGGCTGGTGCCGTACGCGCTGCCGGTCGCGTTCTACCTGGGGCTGGCGGAGCTGGCCGGGCTGCTGCTGAACCGGGTGGGCACGCTGGACCAGCTCACCTACGTCTGGCTCGCGCTGTACGTCTGGGCCGCCACCGGCGCGCTGGCCGCCGTCGCCGTCGTGGCCGCCCGCCTCGTCCACGCCGTACGCCTGCGGCGACGGGCCGTTGGTAACGTCCACGCATGCGCGAGCGAAGCGGGCGAATCAGCAGTCAATGCGCGATAAGCCGGATCTCGGGGGAAACGCGATGATCCGCGTCCTGCTGGCGGATGACGAGGCGCTGATCCGGGCCGGCATCGCGAGCATCCTGGGCACGGCCGGCGACATCGAGGTCGTCGCCGAGGCGGCCGACGGGCGCGAGGCCGTCGACCTCGCCCTGCGGCACCGTCCCGCCATCTGCCTGCTCGACATCCGGATGCCGCGGCTCGACGGGCTCAGGGCCGCCGCCGAGCTGCGCCGGGTCCTCCCCGAGGTCGCCGTCGTGATGCTCACGACGTTCAACGAGGACGACTACGTGACGAGCGCGCTCGGCTCCGGCGCGTCCGGTTTTCTCCTCAAGTCGGGCGATCCACGCGAACTGATCGCGGGGGTCCGCGCCGTCGCCGCGGGTGGCGCCTATCTCTCCCCCGCCGTCACGCGGCGGGTCATCACCCGGCTCCGGGCACGCCCGCTCGGCACGGAGGCCGCCGCCCGCGCCCTCGTGGACCAACTCGGCGACCGCGAACGCGAGGTGCTCGCCCTGGTGGGTGCCGCCATGTCCAACGCCGAGATCGCCCGGCGCCTGCATCTCGTCGAGGGCACGGTCAAGGGGTATGTCAGCCAGATCCTCACCCGTCTCGGCCTCCGCAACCGCGTCCAGGCCGCGATCCTCGCGTACGAGGCGAATCTCGTGGCCGAGGCTCCGCCCGACCGGAGGGCGTGAGATGGTGCGGCCGTCCCGTCTGCTCGACCTCGGGCTGTGGCTGTCAGTGTGCGCGCCGCCCGTCGCCCTGGCCCTCGACGACGGCGACGCCCGGCGGGTGCTTGCGGCGGCCGTGGCCGTGCCGCTGTTCGGGGCCGCCACGGCGATGAGCCGCAGGTGGCCGCTGGCGGCGCTCGCCGTACCGGTGGCGGTCAGCCTGGCCCTGGACGTGCAGATGTTCGGCCCTCTGGCGGAGACGTGGGCCGCGCTGGTGGTCTTCGGTTATCTGGCCGGGCATCGGATGGCGACCGCCCGTCCGGCGCTGTGGTTCTTCGCGGCCGTCGCCCTCGCCGGGCTGCCGCTGTCCGCGCTCGTCCTGCGCGACCTGTGGGGCTGGCCCACGCAGCTCATCACGCTGCTGCTCGCGGTGGTGGTGCCCTGGCTGCTCGGCCGCTGGCGCCGCCAGCACGCCGAACTGGTCCGCACGGGCTGGCTGCTCGCCGACCGCCTGGAGCGCGAGCAGCGGGCCGTCGCCGACCGCGCCCGCCTGCGGGAGAGGGCGCGCATCGCGGGCGACATGCACGACTCGCTCGGCCACGACCTGACGCTCCTCGCGGTGCGCGCCGGCGCCCTGGAGCTCGACCCCGGCCTGGACCCGCGCCAGCAGGCGTCCGTACGCGAGCTGCGTGAGGCCGCCGCGGCCGCGACCGAACGGCTGCGCGAGATCATCGGGGTGCTGCGTGCGGACGACGACGAAAACACCGCCGTGCCGCCGCGTGAGGAGAGCGTCGAAACGCTCGTCGAGCGCGCCCGCGACTCCGGAGTGCCGATCGTCGTCGAGCACCCGGGCGACCACTCAGGCGACCAGCACGGCGACCACCGGGACGACCGGCCGGGCGACCAGCCGGGTGGCCACCGGGGCGACCAGCCGGGCGACCAGCCGGGCGACCATTGGGGCGACATCGACGGGCTGCCCCCGATGACCGCGCTCGCCGTGCGCCGCGTGCTCCAGGAGGCCCTGACGAACGCCGCCAAGCACGCTCCCGGCGCGACCGTACGCGTCCGGCTCGCCTCAAGCGACGGCGTCGTCACCCTCCGCGTTGTCAACGACCCCGCCCCGGAGGCAGCCTCGACGGGCGTGGCCTCGGGCGGTTCCGGGCTCGTCGGGCTGACGGAACGGGTGCGCCTGGCGGGCGGCGTCCTGCGGGCCGGCCCGGCTCCCGGCGGGGGTTTCGAGGTCGTCGCCGAACTGCCCGTCACCGGGCTCCGGGCGGCTCACGAGCAGGTGCGGACAGCGGCCGGCCTCGGCACGTCCGAGACCACGGCGGCCCGGGAGCTGGACCTCGCCCGTCGGCGGGTGCGGCGGCGGCTGGCGGAGGCGGCCGGGATTCCCGCGGCCGTACTGACCGGGATCTTCGCGCTCCTGATCCCGCTGAGCTTCGTCAGCTCGTCGTTCTCCGGCCTCGACCCGGCGACGTACGAGGGGCTGAAGGCCGGCGAACCACGCGACGATGTGCGGTCCCGGCTTCCCGTGTTCACCAGGGACGGCCCGCCGGACGGCACTCCGGATCCGCCTCGGGGCCAGGACTGCGTCTACTACACCATGAAGACCGATTCGGCCCGCGCCTATCGCCTGTGCTTCGCCCGCGACCGGCTCGTCTCGAAGGCCGTCGTGCCCACCCCGTGACGACGCGGGTTTCAACAAGATCCAAGCCGGTTCCAAGAGCGTGCCGCGATCCTCTCGGCATCGGCGGCCTCCCGCTGCCGATCGGCGGCGTTGTGCTGCCGGAGGACAGGAACGCGGCGAACGGCGACGGCCCCGGTTTTGTCGGCGGCGGCTGCCACGATGTCGCGAAACGACCATGGGAGCCCAGGTGCCCGATCCCCTCGCCCCCTTCCGGTGGCTGACGGCCCCGGCGACGGACAACGTGCGCAACCCGCTGGGCGACGTCTTCACCCTGTCGTTCTTCCACGAGGTGGAGCCCGCCGATGTCGCGGCCCGTTTCGAGCCCTCCGGAGCGGCGGTCCGCTCGATGACTCTCGGCGAGTTCGACGACGAGGTCGCGGAGTTCGTCGAGGAGACCGACGGCGGCGACGGCGGTGGATACGTCGGCATCACCCGGATCGGCGAGTGGAGCATGGCGGTCGAACCGTGTGGCTGGCACACCGCGCGGGGCGAGAACCTGGCACGCCTCGCGCAGGGATGCGAGGCGGTGGCCGTTGGACGCCACGACTACGGCGAGCACAGCTTCCTTTACGCCGTGGACGGCGAGATCGTCGTCGCCTTCACGCCGCACGCGCCGGTCACCCGCTGGGGCAGTGACCCGGATCGGCTGAAGGAGCCGATGCGCAGGGTCGGGCTGCCGTCGACCGCCACGACCGGCAAGGCGGCCTGGGACACGCGGTGGGACGACGCGCTCCCCAGGGCGTTCGCCCTCGCCGCCAGGATCACGGGGGTGACCGTCACCCCGGACTCCTTCGACGGGCCGCTGCTGGTCGCCTCCATCACCGGGTGGTCCCAGGACTAGGTCTTGGCGTCTTGGCGTCTTCGCGTTCGCGTCTTCGCGTCTTGGCGTCTTCGCGTCTTGGCGCGGCGATTCCGTCGGGGGGCTCTGCTACACACGTTTCATGACCTCACCCGCCGCCCAGCAGCTCGGCATCGTGCCGTCCGTGTTCGCCGTCCAGCACCTGCCTCAGGCGACATTCCCCGAAGACGACGACTGGATCGCGCTCGTCCGCGCCCCGGAGGGCCTCACGGTGATCCGCGAGACCTGGCCGACGGGCTCGGGCGACCGGTGGATCGGTCTGTACGGCGGGGGCGCGGGACACCAACTGGACGTCCCGGGCATGCTGGCGGCGATCGTGGGCCCCTTGGCCGAGGCGGCGATCCCGGTGTTCGTCGCCTCGACGTTCCACGCCGACCTGGTCCTCGTGCCGGAGCCGAGGATCGAGCAGGCGGTCACCGTCCTGGAGGAGGCGGGACACCGGGTGGACACCCGCCACCTGCGCACGCCCGGCTCGTAGTTCCCGACGGGGTCGGTCCTCCGGGTGTCCCGGACGGCATGCGAACCGGAGCTGTCCCGGCCGGGCCTCAGCCGATCGGGTTCCAGCCGTCGGATCCGGCCAGATACTTCTGCGGGGTGTAGGTGGCCGCCTGCGAGTCGCTCATCTGCGGGCGGTTGGAGTTCACCGTGGCGCCGGCGCCGGTGTTCTTGTACTCGAAGAAGCGGGCGTTCTTCCAGGAGTTGCCGGACATGTCGGTCCAGGGCTGGGAGGTCTTGATGGTCGAGCTGAGTGACGACTCCCGGTAGAGCACCTGGGCGCTCGGGCCCCAGGGCCTCCCCAGCTGGGTGGTGTTTCCGGTCGCGCCGGTGATGCGGGACCGGTAGACGAGGAAGCCGTAGGTCTTGGCGGCGTCGGTCCTGGCGGCCGTGATGGGGGCGCCGCTGCTGCGCTTCTCGTAGATGTCGCAGTCGTTGAGAACCGCGGTGCCGCCGCCGAAGATGAAGTCGACGGTGCCCTCGATGTAGGAGCTCTTGACGTAGGTGCGGGCGGAGTCGTTGATCAAAAAAGTGTCCTGGTCACCGAGCAGGCGGACGTTCGACAGGACCGCCCGGTCGGCGTTGAGGTTCAGCGCGACGGCCTGCTGGTTGACGGTCGTGCCGTCCTCCACGTAGTCGTTGGAGATCGTCAGGTTGGTGAGGGCGGAGTCGTGGCCGCTCACGAACGCGGTGGCGCTGTTGAAGGTGCCGCCGTTCCCCCCGGCGTAGTGGCTGTTGACGATCACGACGTCCCCGGGCGACGAGCCCAGGCCCTGCAGAGTGATGTACGGCTTGTTCGCCGGGATCGTGACGATCTCCCGGTACGTGCCCGGCTTGATCGTGATCACCTTCCGGCTGGAGTTACCCGAGGCCACAGCGTCGATCGCGGCCTGAACGGTCCGGTACGTGCCGGTCCCGTCGGCGGCCACTGTGGGTTTCCCGCTGGTGGGGGAAGGCGACGGCGAAGGTGAGGGAGAGCGCGTGGGCGAAGGCGAAGGCGACGGTGAGGGAGAGCGCGTGGGGGAAGGCGAGGGTGTGGGTGACGGCGTGGGTGACGGGTTGGTGGTGGTGCCGGTGCAGGTGACGCCGTTGAGGGTGAAGGCGGCGGGCTGGGAGTTGGATCCTGACCAGGTGCCGTTGAAGCCGATGGACACCGAGGTGCCGGTGGCGATGGCGGCGTTGTAGTCCACGTTCGTGGCGGTGACGTTCTGTCCGCTTTGGCTGAAGGTGGCCGACCATCCGGTGTCCACCTTCTGGCTGCTGTCGGGGAAGGTGAATCCGAGGGTCCAGCCGTTGATCGCGTTGCCCAGATTCTGGATCGTGACGGCGGCGGTGAAGCCGCCCGGCCAATCGTTGGTGGTGTAGGTCACGGCGCATCCGGTCGCGGCCTGTGCCGTTCCGGCGGTGGCCAGGCCGGTCAGGGCGACGACTCCGGCGAGCGCGCTGATCATCCCGGTGCCCGTTGTGGTTCTGCTTTTCACGCCCGAGCTCCTCGCAGGTCGTGCAGGGCCCCTGACCGAGGACTTGCTCCTGGCCCCACAAGGGTTTCATCCACCTGAACCACGTTCATCCACAGGAACGTCGCGGATCACGCTACGAGCACGCAAATCACCGGTCAACGACACGCCGCAACACCGCTGCGCGTACGACCACTCCCACTTGCACAGGGACCGCGAGACCGACGGACGGGACTCCGGGACCGGCTGAAACGTTCAGGGGGAATCTCGGAAAGTCAGGACGCACCGCGCCGTCCGCCGACAGCTTTCGCCCGCCGGCACCATCCCGGCAGCCCGGGCCACGACAGCCCCGGTCACGGCAGTCCAAATCACGTGGGGCGGGTCACGCGAGGCGGGTCACAGCAGGCCGGATGACGCGGGCCGGATCACGACAGACCGGGTCACGCAGACCGGGTCACGCAGACCGGATGACGCAGACCGGATGACGACAGCCGGGTCACGGCATCAGGGGCAGTTTTCCACGATCTTGTCCACCCGGTTGCGCGGCCCGACCACGCCGACCGCGCAGTACTCGACGTCGTCGGCCGCGGTCTCCTTCATCGTGGCGAGGTAGTCGGCGTAGACCCGCGTCCGCTGGGCCGCGGCGGGCATGTCCGCCACGAAGCACCCGGCGGACGACGCGGCCTTGGCACGGATGACGCGCAGCGTGGCGGCGTCCGCGGCCAGCACCGAGCAGCCCGCCCACGGCAGGCCGGGGTGAGTGCCGCCGTCGGCGTCCACCGCGTCGTCGCCGAGGAGCCCGGTCACCGTCGTCGAGGTCGCCGCGGCCACGCAGACGGCGGCGTTCACAGCACGGCCGGCGGGAAGGTCGCGGTCGACCACTATCACCCACTTCAGACGGGCCGCCCGGGTCGGGAGGGCCGGGTCGATCTCCTCGGGGGCGAACCCGACATCCGAGGTTGGCTGTTCATCGGCCATCATCCTGCCTCCTGTTCATGCGTTCGGACGTATGCCGTAGATGCTAGGCACCCGTACGATTGACCTGCAAGGAATCCGTATTTGTATCGGAATCAGGAGCGTGGAGGCGGGCATGGACGAACTTGATAAGGCGATCCTGGCGGAACTGCAGTCGGATGCACGGAAGACCAACCGTGACGTCGCCGCCTCGGTCGGGGTCTCGCCGACCACGGCACTCGACCGCACGCGGGCGCTCCGTCAGCGCGGCGTCATCCGGGGAGCGATCCTCGACGTCGACCTGGCGGAGATCGGACGCCCGGTCCAGGCCCTCATCGCCATCCGCGTGCGTCCCCCATCACGGCGCAACATCGAGGGCTTCCGCAACTGGGTCAGCGCGCTCCCCGACACCCTGGGCGTCTACGTGACGACCGGCACGGAGGACTTCATCGTGCACGTGGCGGTGCCGGACAACGCCAGCCTGTACGCCTTCGTGATCGACAGGCTCACCGAACGGCCCGAGGTCGCGGACGTCCGCACGTCGATCGTCTACGAGCACATCCACAACACCCGGATCAACCCGGCCTGAAAGGCGGCATGGGGCCTGGCCTTCGGACATCTCGCCCGTCGTCAGGGGACGTACCATGACCGGGTGAACGGCCTGGACCGGCCGCAGGACCATGGTCCGTGAGTCAGGGGGGAGCTGCCCGGATGGGCCTGGACATCGAGAGCCGATCGTCCGACTCGCCCTACATCGAGCGGGTCTGGCGCAGCAGCAGCCATGACGTGGAACAGATGACGGCGGTCGCGACCGCCCACTGGGATCTCGTCTTCTGGACGCATCGCGGCCAGGTCAGCGCCTCTGTCCAGGGACCGGAGACGAGGGCGAGCCAGGCCCCCGTTCCCGAGGACGCCACGTTCTTCGGGATCAGCTTCTCCCTCGGCACCGCGATGCCCCATCTTCCCCTCGGCCGGCTCGTGGACGGGTCCGCGGAGATTCCCGACCCGACGCCCAGGTCTTTCTGGCTGAAGGGTTCCACCTGGCACCTGCCCGACTGGGACAACGCCGAGGCGTTCGTGCGACGGCTGGTGCGTGCGGGTGTCGTGGAGCGCGACCCGCTCGTCGCCGCGGTGCTCAGCGGCGCGCCGCCGGACGTGTCCGAACGCACCGTGCAGCGTCGTTTCCTGGCGGCGACCGGGCTCACCCGCGGCGCGGTCCGGCAGATCGACCGCGCCAGGCGTGCGGCGGTCCTGATCCAGGAGGGCGTGCCGGTCCACGACGTGATCCACCGGCTCGGATACTTCGACCAACCACACCTGGCCCGGTCCTTGAGCCGTTACATCGGGCGCACCGCCACGCAGTTGGGCGATCGGAAGCCGGCGCGGCCGCTGTCACTCCTGTACGCGACCTGACCGCTCCCCCGGCACAGTCAAAAGTGCGTGGTGACGCCGAACGCCGCGCGCAGGCTCGCCATGTCCCGCAGGTCGCGGTCGCGGGGATCGTAGCCCTGGTGGAAGGCGACCTGCTGATCGACGGACAGGCAGCGCACCCGCACGCCCTCGATCGTGCCCGTGACGAAGGCCGCGGCCGGGTAGTGGAACGCCGCGCCGCGGTCGTCCAGGTGCTGCACGGCCGAGCCGTCCCCGGCGATGTGCAGCGGATGGAGATCGAGCTCGTGCCCACGGCCGTCGGTCATGACGAACCTGGCCGGCCGCCCGGGCACCGCGCCGGGCCGCTCGGCGTACCCGGACGACTCCAGCTCGCCGATCACCAGCGGCTCCTGTTCGGCGCGGTGGAGCAGGTCGAGGTCATGATGCTCCCGGGTGACGCGTCCGATCAGAACGTCGATCCCCCAGCCACCGGCGACCCAGACCTCGCATCCGGCTGCCTCCAGCGCGTTCAGCACCCGCAGCATCTCGCCGATCGGCAGCACCGGTCCCGCTCCCCCTCAACTCGATCTTCGGGCCACGCTACCCCCGCGGAACCGGGGACGGCACGGGGACGGGTCAGGGCGTGATGAGCACCTTCAGCGCCTGGCGGGCGGCCATGGCGCGGTAGCCGTCGGGCACCTCCTCCAGGTGCACGGTGTGGTCGAACACGCGGCCCGGCTCGATCGTGCCGTCGAGCACGTCGGGCAGGAGTTCCTCGATGTAGGCGCGGGCCGGTGCGACGCCGCCGGTCAGGGTGATGTTCCTCATGAACTCCCGGGACCCCATCGACACCTTCTCGTACTGCGGGGCGCCGACCCGGCCGACCACACCGCCGTCGCGGACCACCCCGAAGGCGGTGTCCATGGCCTGCTCCAGCCCGACGCACTCCAGCACCGCGTGGGTGCCGTCGCCGCCGGTCAGTTCCCTGACCCTCTCGACGCCCTCCTCACCGCGTTCCGCGACCACATCGGTGGCGCCGAACTCGCGGCCGAGGTCGGTGCGGTCCTTGTGCCGTCCCATCAGGATGATCCGCTCGGCGCCCAGGCGCCGGGCCGACAGCACCGCCGACAGGCCGACCGCGCCGTCGCCGATCACGGTCACCGTCGTACGCGCGTTCACGCCGGCCGTGACCGCGCAGTGGTAGCCGGTCGGGAACACGTCGGACAGGGTGAGCAGCGACGGCAGGAGAGCCGAGTCCTCGCCTACCGGCAACCTCACCAGCGTGCCCTGCGCCTGCGGCACCCGCACGGCCTCGCCCTGGCCGCCGTCGACGCCGTTCCTGGCCCACATCCCGCCGTGCCGGCACGACGTCTGCAGGCCCTCCAGGCAGAAGTCGCAGGTGTTGTCGGACCAGACGAACGGCGCGACCACCACATCGCCCCGTTTCAGCCCGTGCACCTCGGAGCCGGTCTCCTCGACCACGCCGAGGAACTCGTGACCGATGCGGTCGCCGTGCCGCGTGGCGGCCCGCGACCGGTAGGGCCACAGGTCGCTGCCGCAGACACAGGCCCGCAGCACTCGCACCACGGCGTCCGTGGGCTGCTCGATCACCGGGTCGGGCACGTTCTCCACGCGCACGTCGCCGGCGCCGTAAATCAGGGTCGCTCGCATGACAGCCTTCCGTTTCTCCCGTTCGTGTCATCGCTACCCGGGAACGGCCGACATTCGCGGATCCGTGCAGGTCGGGATAGGTCGGGTTCGTGCCAACGGCCGACGATACCGGTCACTACGCTGGGAGCACCGAGCGGCCGCCGTGCCCATGCCGAGAGGACCTTGATGACCGAGCCGTCCCGATCCTGGCCACGCCTGCTCGCCACGCTCCTGCGCGGGCACGATCTCGACGCGGAAGACACCCGATGGGCCATGCGGCAGGTCATGGACGACGCGGCCGACCCCGCCCAGCTCGCCGGGTTCCTGGTCGCCCTGCGGGCCAAGGGTGAGAGCACCGCGGAACTCCGGGGCATGCTCGACGCCCTCATGGAACGGGTCGTGCCCCTGCCCGTCGACGGCGCGGAGGTCGTCGACATCGTCGGCACCGGCGGAGACGGCGCCCACACCGTGAACGTGAGCACCATGGCGGCGATCGTCGTGGCCGCCGCCGGCGCCCCGGTCGTCAAGCACGGCGGCCGCTCGGCGTCCAGCAAGGCCGGTGCCGCCGACGTCCTGGAAGCCCTGGGCCTGCCGCTCGATCTCACGCCTGACGACGTCGCCCGGTGCGTGCGCGACGTCGGCATCGGCTTCACCTTCGCCCCGCGCTTCCACCAGGGGCTGCGTTACGCCGGTCCGGTGCGCAAGGCGCTCGGCGTCCCCACCGCCGTCAACTACCTGGCGCCGCTGACCAACCCCGCCCGTCCCCGTGCCGCCCTCGTCGGCTGCTCCAACCGCGCCCTCGCCCCGGTCCTGGCGAACGTCCTCGCGGAACGGGGCGCGAGCGCCCTGGTCGTGTGCGGGCAGGACGGCCTCGACGAGATCACCACCGCCGCGCCCACGAGCGTCTGGATCACCGAGAGCGGTGGCGTCCGGCAGGAGACGCTGGACGCCGCCGACTTCGGACTGGCCCGCAGCGGGCAGGACGCGCTCCGGGGCGGTGACGCGGCCTACAACGCCTCGGTCGTCCACCGGGTCCTGG
Source organism: Microbispora bryophytorum (assembly GCF_006874465.1). Classification (GTDB taxonomy): domain Bacteria; phylum Actinomycetota; class Actinomycetes; order Streptosporangiales; family Streptosporangiaceae; genus Microbispora; species Microbispora bryophytorum. Next base: position 642,794 of record NZ_VIRL01000001.1, read on the forward strand.
CCGGTGAAGCGGGTGCCGCACGTGACGCCGTCCTCGCCAACGCGGCCGGCGCCCTCGCCGCTCACCGCGGATTCGGCGGGAGCCTGCGCGACGCCTTCACGACCTGCCTGGAGGACGCGCGCCGCGCCCTCGACAGCGGTGCCGCCGCCACCATCCTCGAGAGCTGGCTGAAGCTCGCGTCGTCCCTGGCCGGCCGGTAGCGCCGACCGGCCTTCCGCCCGACCGGCCTTCCACCCAGCCGGACCTCTACTCAGACGGTCCGGTCGGCGGGGAGGTGCTCTCCCGGACCGTGAGGGTGGTGGCCAGTTCGACACCCACCTGCGGCATCTCCTCTCCCCGTCCCAGGGCGAGTGCCAGCTCGGTGGCGGCCGCGGCCATCTCGGCGCAGCCGTCCGCCCATCCTCCTTGGTGAGGTCGGTGCGGACGACGAGGCCGGGGTCGGCAGAAAGGCCGGCGGCCTCCAGGGCGGATCGATACCCGTCCAGCCTGGCCCGGCAGCACAGGACCCGGTCCGGACCGGCGATCATCGCAATCCGGCGGTGTCGAAGCTCGATCAGGTGGCGCGTGGCCGACCGGCCACCCGCGCAGTTCGTCGCGCCGACGAAGGGCACGCCGTCCGGCAGCGATCATCAGCAAGTCGCTCACGCTCAACGGCGCCTCGTTCCCGGGCCTGCGGCAGAACGGTGTCAACCTCGCCAACGGCGCTGACTACACCGTCTCCGCCAACACGCTGACCCTCACCGCGGCGGCCCTCACCCGGCTGGCCGGGAACCGGTCCTAAGGCGTGAACGCCACCATCTAGGGCTGCGAGGATGTCCGCCGCGAGGGCATCGGGGTTCACGAGGGGCGAGCCCGTGGGGCCCAGATCAGAGATCATCCCTGCGCGCAGGAGGAATCGGTTCAGGTTGGCGGCGACGGCGTCGAGGCCCGCGTCCTCGGCTCTGGCGAGCGCGTACATGGCCGTCTCCGCCCACATTCGCCGTCCGTCTCCTTGCTTGGGCCGCCGAGCGTAAAAACTGTTCAGCTCCCACACCGCGAGCCAGTGGTTGATGGATCCGGAAGGGTGATCGACCATGAGGTCAGTTTGCGCCGGGTTCGGCGGTCAGGGCGACGTGGAGACGTTCGAGCGTCGATCGCCGTGCTCGGCGGGTCGCCGAGCAGTCCTATGGCGATCGGCGGCAGCGGTCGTTCGCCGAACTGCGAAGGACGCCGGCGTCAGCGGCGCACCCGGGTGGCGATGGTCTGCGCGCACACCAGGGACTCCGTGTGCGTGGTGTCCACCACGAGGTCGTAGACCACGCCCTCGTGAACCACCTCCGCCTGCAACGCGGCCATCCCTCGGACACGGTCGCCCCGGGCGATCTCTCGTCCTGTGGCGACCGCGCTGTCGCACCTCACCCCGACCCAGAGCACCTCCAGCCCGGCAAGGACTTTCTGCCAGCGTTGCTGGGACGCCGCCCCGCCGAGGAACACGTCGTCCACGATGACCCGAGCGCCCGTGCGGGCCATCGCGGCGATGCCCGCCGTCCACGCCGCATCCAGCGTCAGGAATGCCGGCCCGACAAGGACCCGCCCGTCGGGGGCGAACTCGATCCCCGCATCCGACGCCCGCATGGAGGCGGGCATCGCTTCGACCATGGTGTCGACCGATAGGGCAAGCCACGGATCCGGCAGGACCGCCTGCAAGCACCGGGAGATCCCGGATTTGCCCGAACTGGAGCCGCCGTTGAGGACAATCACGTTTGTCGCCACCGCGTCACGCTAGAGGGCGGCCGCGTACGTCTCAAACGATTTTCAGGTGGCCATCCCACCGTCCGCCGATGGTCTCCGGGGCCGTCCGCTGACGGCGCCGGAGGCCGCCGGGCGAGGGGCGAGATGCTCCATAAGCTTGAGTGGTTACCGTGAGCGCTGTTAGCTTCACCCGGTGGACGACATGCGTGCACGGGCGGAGGCGATCGAGCACTTCGCGGCGGCACTGCGAGAACTTCGCAAAACGGTCGGCAACCCACCTTTTCGAGAAATGTCGGGCCGGTCGGGGGCGATCTCACACACGACGTTGCACGAAGCCACCAAAGGCAACCGGCTTCCGAGCTGGGAGACCACCGTCGAGTTCGTCAAGGCGTGCGGCGCGGACCCGGCCGCGTACCGCGAACGCTGGGACAGCGCCAACTTGGCGGTCAGGTCATCGAGCGCCGCAGGTCCTTCGAACCGCGCGGGCGCCTTCGCGGCCCGTCCGCCTGATGGACTCGAAGCCTCCGTCGCGGACGTCGCGGAAGGCCGCACCGTGCACAACGCCACCGTGCACAACGCCAACGTGCACAACGCCACCGTGGACGGCGCCAATATGCACAGCGCCACCGTGCACAGCGCCACCGGGTCGCATGCCTTACGGCCTGCTGGTGAGACCCCGGCATCTCTGCCCACGCCGCCGCCACCGCCCGGCGAGATCGCGGGCGACGTCCGGCCGATCCCCTCTGCGCCAGGGAGTCGCGGGCGATTCCGGCCGGCCCGCCCGGCTGTGGCCGCGCTCGCGGTAGCGGCCGTCGGCGTGGCGGCAGTGGTCCTCGTCGCGGTCGCCGTCAATCGTGGCTCCGGGACCGACGGGCACAGCGCGAACGCGTCCGGGAGCCCGTCGACGACCTCGCTGTCGGCAGCCGACTGCCCGGTGCACCCCACCAACCCTCCGTGGAGCCCGCCTGCGCACGAGGGTGATTCGGCGAAGTTCATCGGAGACATCACGTTGCCCGACTGCACGCGCGTCGGCCCCCGCCAGACCGTGACCAAGGTGTGGCGGCTCAAGAACGCCGGGACCGTGCCGTGGAGGGGATATTCGTTACATCGCCTCGACCTCCCGCAGCAACCCGATCAATGCCAGACCGTCTCCGACGTACCGATCATGGACACGCGGCCCGGAGAGATGGTCGACATCCGCACCGACATCACCACGCCGAAGAAGCCGGGCTTGTGCTACGTGCGGTTCAAGATGATGGAGGGCTCGGGGCAGGTCGCATTCCCCGGGGGCCGGCCACTCAACTTCCAGGTCATCGTCGGCTGACACACCTGTTCCCCGCCGTGCATGACACGACGGGGAACCAGGGGCTGACGATCGCCAGGGGTTCAGAGTCCGAGAGCGATCCCCTTGTAGTAGTACTTGAGGATTCTGGAGTAGCTCCAGCCCGCCTCGGCCTTGTCGCGGGAGCCGGTCTGCGACATCCAGTCGCCGGTAGCCCAGTGGCGGCACGCCGTCGTCGTGGAGCAGTACTGGGCCTTGAAGACCTTCCCGCCGCGCGTCATCCGGATGCCCCATGTCGCGTCCACCGCGGCGTTCGTCGCCGCCGTCGCGGAGCCGGGCTTGTAGACCTGGCTGGACGTGTTGTCGGAGACGTCGTAGCACTGGCCGCTCGGCGTCTTGCTCGCCGACCTCAGCGCCCAGTACCAGCCGAAGTGCTTGACCGCGATCGCCCCGGCCCTGAGAGACTCCCTCGGCCAGTACGACCGCCACTCGTTGGGCAGGACGTTCTTGATGTAGGTCTTGAAATCCACCCGATCCACCCGATTGAGGGATTTCCGGTAGACGAGGATCGTCGTGGGCAGCTTGGTGTACGTGCCGTCGGTCTTGCACCCGGTCGGCGGTGCGGAGCTCAGGGACCGGTGGGAGGCGTTCTCGTTCTTGAGGCCGGGCTTGAGGTTGCCCCTGGCGCCGGGTGCGAAGTCCTGGTAGACGCTGCCGCCGTAGTTGCTGTTGAAGTAGACGCGTACGGTCTTGCCGCTACGGTTCCAGACAGAGGCCGCGGCATTCTTGACGCACTTGCCCTTGCCCGCACCGGGCCCCTTGAAGTCGAAGCAGGAGGGCTGCCGGGTGCCGTAGTCACCGACCGACCCGGTGAAGTCGGACAGCGATCCCTGGTTGTTGCTGTTGAAGTAGTAACAGAACTCACCGGTCTCGCACACGCCGTTGCGCGTGGCCGCCGAGGCCGGCGAAGCGGTGGCGAGCACCACCCCGCCGAGCATCATCCCGCTGAGCACCGTCGCGGCGAGCACCGCCCTACCGAGCGCCGCCCTGCCAAGCGCCGCCCTACCGAGCGCCGTCCTGCCGAGCGCCGTCCTGCCGAGCGCCGTCCTGCCGAGTATCGCCCTGCCGAGTATCGCCCTGCCGAGCACCGTCCTGCCGAGCACCGGCGCGGCGGCCGCCGCGGCCAGAGGCGAGATCAGCCGTGCAGTTCGTGGAAACACCGTTGCCTTCCTCTCCATCAGAGACCGCGGCGCGTCAGCGGACGTTGTAGCCCTGGGAGATCCAGAACGAGGTCGGGTTCGGATTGCTCAGAGTCGAGTCGCCGACGCTCTTGGCGGCCAGCTTCTGCCGTCCAGGGCGCATCTCGACGTGGGTGTGGGCGGCCCCTTTGGACGACACTCCGTGCCACGCCTCGTCGGCGATGATCTGACCGCGTGAGATCTGCTGGCCCACACGCAGCGAGGACAGCGGAGCGGAGTGCAGGTAGATGATCGTCTTGTTCAGCGAGGCGTTGTAGACGGCGATCGTGGACAGTCCCGAGCCGCCGTTGCGCCCGCGCACGAGGTTGATGATCTGACCGCTCACCAGGGCGTGGACATCCGAATCCACACTGCGGGCGATGTCGATGCCCTCATGCCGGCCGGAGGTGTGCACGTAACCGTCGAAGCCGCAGCTGATGTGACCGCCGCCGGTCTTGTACAGCGCGTACGACATGTTGACGCGCACCGATGACGACGGGCCGAACTGGTGGGAGGCGTTCTCGTTCTTGAGGCCGGGCTTGAGGTTGCCCCTGGCGCCGGGTGCGAAGTCCTGGTAGACGCTGCCGCCGTAGTTGCTGTTGAAGTAGACGCGTACGGTCTTGCCGCTACGGTTCCAGACCGAGGCCGCGGCATTCTTGACGCACTTGCCCTTACCGGCGCCGGGCCCCTTGAAGTCGAAACAGGAGGGCTGCCGGGTGCCGTAGTCACCGACCGACCCGGTGAAGTCGGACAGCGATCCCTGGTTGTTGCTGTTGAAGTAGTAACAGAACTCACCGGTCTCGCACACGCCGTTGCGCGTGGCCGCCGAGGCCGGCGAGGCGGTGGCGAGCACCATCCCGCCGAGCACCGTCGCGGTGGCAGCCGTGGTGAGGATCTTGTTGAGCGTTCCCATGGTGTTCTCCTTCGTGTCTGTGCGGCCTGGGTTCTCGGATGGTCAGCGGCCCTGGTACTCCTCCCAGGTGCGGATGGTCACCTTCGGGCCGTCGTCCGGGCCACGGCCGGCGAGCCCGTTCAGGCCGAGGTAGTAGTCACCGATCTGGTGCTGGGCCTGGCTGGAGAGGTCGGTGTCGTTGATGGCGGCGGCATGGATGTGCCACGGCCAGTCGTCCTGATCGGGGTTGCGCAGCCATGCCGCGAAGCCGACACGTCGCAACGCACGGACGACGGCGGTGCGGGTGGCGGAGTCCATCCCCTTGACCGAGATGTCGACGACGCCGCCACCGTCGTGGGTGCCCGCGGACGTGGGGTCGCCGCCCCGGTTGTACGACCCCTGCAACAGCACGAGATCGCGGCCGAGCAGCCGCTTCGCCTCGACCAGCATGCTCTGCGTACGGGTGTCGACGACGGCACCGCCGACGGACACCCGGGGACCCGGCCCGATGACGTGGGTGACCGTGAAACGGCCGGCTCCGAGCCTGGTGAGCGACACCTTGCCCGGAAGGCCGTTGGCGGCGAGACCAGTGAAGCCGAGCGACCTCTGGAACTTCGCGAGGGCGGCGACCGTCGTGGTGCCGAAGTATCCGTCCACCCACTTCGCGTCGAGCAGGTGCCGGTCGCGCAGCGCCCGCTCGACGAGGAGCACGCCGGCCTTGGCGCCCGGGGTCAGCGTGTCGTCAGACCTCCTCGGGTCGATCTGTGCCGCCTTGACCGTGGCCTCCATGTCCACGCTCGGAAGGGCGGCGGCGTCGGCTGCCTGTGCCGCCGACGTCCCGGACACTCCGGTCAGGCAGGCGAGCAGGACGGCCGCCACGGGGGCGGCGGCGCATGGAGGCAGCTTCATCGTTTCTCCTGGTGACGAACGCCGGCAGGTGATTCCTGCGGCAGATCCACGGTTTCGGATCGCTCACGCTGTCCTCAAGGAGATCGTGTTGTCAGCCTGTACGGCAGGCGCCTCGTACAGGCGTACGCGCCGCCTGACAGGTGATCCCAGGGCGAGCGAGCCCCGCAGCCTGACGCGGGGCGGTGGTCGGGCAGGTCGACGCGGACGCGTCCAGCCGCGGTGAGGTTGCTCGGGCCGGTGGGAATGGGCTTCGCCTGCGGTGGACTGCGGCGTGGACCGTGGTCGAGGGTTTGTCTGGCTGGTCAGCAAAGTGCTGGTGTGCGAGGTGGCCCGGTCCTGTGTGACGGCGCTGCTGCACTTGCGCGCCGTACAGCAGACAACCCTCGTGACCGGCGGCAACCCGACCCGCGCCTAGCTTCGTGCTACACGCCTAGCTTTGTGCTGCACGTCTGGCTTTGTGCTACACGTCTGGCTTTGTGCCGCACGTGCAGCAGCCACTCGAAACGGGGATGTTCTTCACAATGAGTGCCCGATACGCATGGTATGAACGCTTCCCTGCGGGGCCTCCCGTGACCAAGGGTTCTGATCACCCGGCGGTCAGTCCACTGGGCGATCTGTACCCTCCGGCTACCGAAGCCGAGGTCCGCGAGCTTGAAGCGGGGCTGGGTGTGGAGCTGCCGCCGAGTTACCGGCAGTTTCTCCTGTTCGCCAACGGGTGGGGCAGCGACGATGACTGCCGCCTGCTGCGCATCGAAGAAGTCGGTTGGCTCCGCGATGTCGATCCCCCGATCGCCGAGAGCTGGTCAGCACCCAAGCCGGATAACTCCTGGAGCGTGCCCGACGAGCTCTACTTCGTCTACGGACCGGAGCAGGACTCCATCCGTTACCGAGGGGAGTATGTGCCCGACACCCTTCTGATCGGATATTGGGACGATGGAGCCGTTCTCCTCAATCCCCACGTCAGCACCGCTGAAGGTGAGTGGGAAGCCTGGTATCTCGCGCCATGGCTCCCCGGTGCCAAGCGCTACAGGTCCTTCTGGGACCTCGCGATGGACGAGCTGAGATTGCGATACCCGAGCTGACGTCCCGTTCGTCGTTGAGCTTCGCCGGCTCGGGTCCGGGCCGCCCGCCGCGGTTCTCCCGCAGGCCCAACCTGCCCGGGGTCCCGACGATGTCGTGGATCGACATGCCCGGCGACGACAGCGCTGGCACGGCCAAGCAGCTTGCGGTGGGGAGCCGGGTCGTCCGACTCGCCGCCAAGGATCGGTGGCTGCTGGTGCGGACAGGTTCGGCCGTCATCGCCTCTGCGCGCGACGCCAAGGCGCGTCATCGGCGGACCGGCCGACCCCAGCGCTTCGGCTCGGGCCGCGGTCGCTGGACCGGCATTGCCGGCGGACGGGCTGCGCCGTGAGCGGGGATCGGCAGGGCCCTGCCGGTCTTCGGGTGGTCAGCTGAGGGTGTTCAGGAAGTCTTTGACGGCTGCGGCGAAGCCATCCGGGTCGGTGGTGTGGGCGAAGTGGTCGCCGTGGAGTTCGGCGAGCCCGGTGTTGGCGCGGCGGGCGACGATCTCCCGGCCGTCCTCGGGGGTGATGACCTGGCTGTCGCGGGCCAGTACGAACAGGGCGGGGCACTCGGTGGAGGTCCAGTCGGCCCAGTGGTCGCCGTGCGTTCCCTGTTCTGAGGTGATGGTGTCCTGCGGGTGGAACGGCAGACGCCAGCCGCCGTCGGCGGTGGAGCGCAGCTTGTCGCCGAGCATCGGGGCCAGCGGGCCAATGGCGTCCAGGAGCGCCTGCCGGTCGGGGGCGGTGTAGGGCATCGACAGGACGAACGACAGTGCGCTGGGGCCATCGTCGAGATCACAGACCGGGCCCTCGACGTTGACGATGGCCGACACACGCTCGGGGTGCCGGGCGGCGATCTGGAAGGCGGTGATGCCGCCGCCGGAGTGGCCGAGGGTCACGGCCTCCTCGATCCCGAGGTGGTCCAGGAGGGCGATCGCGTCGGCGACGTAGTCGTCGCGGGTGTAGGAGGCGGCCCGGTCGGAGTCGCCGTGCCCGCGCTGGTCAGGTGCGATGACCCGCCACTGCGGCGCTAGTCCCTGGGCCAGCTGCGCCCAGGTCTGGCCCTCGTAGAGGTGACCGTGCAGGGCCAGCAGCGGCCGGCCCGGTCCACCGAAGTCCAGGTAGGACAGTCGGCGGCCGTCGATGTGGAGCTCGCCGCGGATCGCGGTGACGCCGGTGCCGTTCATGATCGAACCTCCGTCAGGTGTCTGTCTCGATGAACAGCACTCTGTCCGCGCCCGCTGACCATGGGCACACCAACCGCTGACAGCCCGCCTTCCTCTTTGGTCAGGCCGGAGAATCGCGGGTCGCTTAGCAGCCGTCATGTCACTCGCGGATCACGTAGCGGGTGTGAGCCCCGTACATCCACTCCCTGTCGATCTCCCGGCCCGTCACCCGGCCGACAAGCGCCAGGGCAGAGGTGAGGCAGGTCGCCAGGGGCGGGCTGTACCCGTTGCAGGCGAGTCCGATGAAGTCCTGCCACTCGTCGGGGATTTCCGCCTCTCCGTAGTCCTCCCCGCTCTCCAGGCGGGCCTCCTCCCACGCGCAGTACTCCAGCCATCCCGCCGGCAGATCAGGGTCGTCCTCCCAACTGGAGTCGCCCCAGTCGAACTGCAACCCCTGCAGGTAGGGATCGAGCGCCTGCGGGTCGCTTCCCCAGCGCTTGCCGGGGACGGTGACGCTGAGTCCAGTGACGTACTCACCGTTGACCGCGTATTCGAGATCACGCGGCCCGTTCAGATCCCAGCCCACCAGCAGCGCCCGCCCGCCGAACGACAGCTCCCGCAATGCCCGCTCGCACTCGAACCCCTGCACCTGGATGATCTGCGTCCAGTCCGCCGTCAGCCGACCGGCCCAGACGACCCCCTCACCGTCGGAATACCGCTCGCGCAGGAGATCGGTCCAGGTGCACTCGACCGAGTCGTCCACATCCGCGACCGACACCCCCAGACGCCGGGCGGCCTCCCACACCTCCAAGCCCTCCACCCACGCGGCCATGAACCACTCGCCCATGCCATAGGACCGGACGACATGCCAAAGGCGCTCCGACTGCCGCATTCCCGCTCCCTGCCCGTGCATCGTTCCGGGGGCGACTCAAGCAGACATCCCCGGCAGCTCCTTGATCGACGCCACGCCGAGGCTCTCACGATCACGCGCCTGCCGGGAACGGCCGGCGGCCCGGCTCCATCACGGAAGAGGGCATCGCGAGAACGGTTGGGAGCCACCAGGGAGCCACCCTGTTAGCAAGGGTGTTAGCAACGAGCTGGGATGATCTGGAAAGCAAGAAGGCCCTGAACGGCGTATCGCCTGTTCAAGGGCCTTCTTCATGTGGCGCGGCCGAGAGGACTCGAACCCCCTAACCTTCTGATCCATAGGTCCCTGAACGGCCTCCAGGATCGTTCAGAGTCGTTCGCCATGCTGGTCGACGGGACTCCGGCCGTTCAGATCCGTCCGGCTCGGTTCATGATCGTCCGTTTGCGTGGCTCCCAAGGCGGCTCCCGGAGGATGGGTAGGACATCTGCTGGCTCGGCGGTATCAGAGGTGTACTGACGGTGTAGCTGGAGAGCGCTGGATGACCGATGATCTTGCCGAGGCGCTTCCCTCGGACAAGCTGAATGCGCTTCGGCTCGGCCGACTCCTCGTCGCCGAGGTGGAGACGAGTCGGCCGGGGTGCCGGGCATGGGTCGAGATCCGCCCGATCCTGACGGAGGCCGATGCCGCCGCTCGACGGGAGGGATGGACGCGAAGCGATGCGGGACGCGCCTTCCGACTTGTGCATCGTGAGTTCGTCGCCGAGTACCTCGACAGCTGGGACTACGACATGGGGAGCAGCGAGATCAAGCAGGCATTGGCTCAGGATGAAGCAGGGCTCGTAGTGCGGCTTCAGGCATGGGGTGTGTCGCCCGAGCACCTCGCCTACCCATGGAACACCGACTACCCCGCGTAATGCGCTGTCAGCTTGAGAATAGGCTACTGACCTTGCCGTGCTGAGCTGGGAAAACAGGGTTGCAGGCTAGGGCGCGTCGAGTCCCCGTGATTCCCTGTGAGTGACCGTGGTTCCCCGCCTGTTCTGGCACGCATCTGGCACGGGAAACCCGCTCATTGTCCATCACTTGACGGCAGCCTGGTTGTGCTTCCTCTGATAGCCGATCTTGTCGGTAGCGGAGTCTATGCTTTCCGTCCATGACCAGAGATAAGACTCCTGCCGTGCAGATAAAGCAGATGGATGTGGAGGTGGAGGTGGATTACGGCCAGGTTTATCTCGTGGATGAGGGGTGTGACGCGTACGGCCAGTTTGATGACGTGCCGGGCCACCCTGTGGGGATCATCCGAGTGGAGAAAGGCAGTGCCCTCCTGTTTGTGGGACCTCAGTGGGGACCGGTGGAGTTCACGGTGGCTGTTGCCGATCGGGATCCGGGTGCTGACCTTGATGGCTACGAAGACATCGTCGAGATCAGCTACGAGTCCCTATCGGGCCGGCTTTCACTGCAGGAGTGGGGAGGAGGAGGGACGTATCCTCTTTCTCCGCTGTCCGCCGGTCCCGGAACATATCGGTTGCGATATCACGTCAGAGGCATGGACGAAGAAATCGCGATCGAGGTAGGTGATCACTACTTCCTGCAGATCTGGCCTGAACCGCCACGTGATCCCACCGTGCTCAAATCAACGAGTTCGTCCTTTCAATATTGGCTGAACCCTAAATGATCTAGTCAAGTTTGCGTGGAATAGAACGATCTGCATTTTCAGCTTGGGAATGCATGGATCACGACCCGTACGGGCGCTAACCTGGACGTGAGGCGGGTCATGAGTGACCGTGGTTGCCCCTCGTCACCCTGTCTAATTGCACGCTGATTGCATGCTGATCAAGTGCATTCGTTGCTGTTCGATCAGCTAGGGAAGTTGCTCTCGGAGCGTCAGCCACTGGTCAAGCCTTCTCGCCGTCGGCGTCGTCGACAAATAGTCCCGGATGTACTGGGCTGGCCCCAGCAGGTTCTTGCACCGGCGGAGGGCCAGGATCTCCGTCCGAGGCCGCTGTTGCCAGTTAGTGGCCCACTCTGTGGCTTGCTCCAGTTGCAGAGGGAGGGCCGCCAGGATGTCCGCGGCGAGTGCGTCGGGGTTCCACAGGGATGAGCCCATGGGGCCGAGGTCGTTGATCAAACCTGCGCGCAGGTAGAAGCGGCTTGCATTGGCGCTGGTCGTATCTAGACCTGCAGCCTCGGCTCTGCCAATCGCATACATGGCCGTCTCTGCCCACACTCGCTGTCCTTCGCCCTGCTCGGGTTGATGGGCGTAGAAGCTGTTCAGCTCCCAGACGCTGAGCCAGTAGTTGATGAGGGTGGAAGGATCGTCGACCACGAGGTCACTTTCTCATGCGCGGCGCGCAAGCCTCCGCCTGCCTGATCACCCCGTGTGCCGTCGACCCGCCCGAAGGGGAAGCGGGCCAAGGCCGCCGGGTCGATGGCGGGCGGGGTGATCAGGTCCCCTACCTCAGCCAGCTACGGCCGGCCACGATGGGCAGGCCCTTGGTGATCCCGCCGGAGGCGTTCGTAGGCTGCATCTGCTGTGGCGTCAGAGAGATGTCCAGCAGTACAGGTGGTGTTGGTGCTGGGTGGCTCGTACTGCCAGGTCGCGTAGGTCTTGGAGTAGCTCGGTGAGGTCGGCCGGGTCTGCGAGGCCCCAGAACTCCTCTGTCTGCGACCAGGGGTGTGCTACGGCGCGGATCTGGTCGTCGGTGGTGGTGGCGAGTGCTGAGGTGAACTCGTCGGTGACGGTCAGGACTCCCTGTGCTCCGTCGTCGCTGAATTTCAGCGTGGCGGCGTGTCTGGGCCGTGTGGTGATGTCCTCGTATCGGCTGCCGGTGAGCAGTGCTTCCAGGGTTCCCATCATCACGTGCGGGTCGATGTTCTTGAGTTCGACGCTGTCTTTTGGCTCTATGCGGGGGGGGCGGGCAGGTGGGACCTGCTGGCCAGTCGTAGACGTCTGCAGCTTCGTCGTCCGTGGCTGCCCTGAAGTAGTCGAAGAAGACTCCCATGGTCGGGCAGAGTGCCAGGAACAGGGGCTCACTGTCATTACAGCACCGGCACCGGGGGCGACCTGGCATTGCAGGTCGCGGCTCAGCCGATGGAATGGTTATTTGTAGGTGCGTTCCAGTCGGAGGGCGGCCCGCGAGGCTGGCGGACGGGACCGGCCCCCAGGCCGCATGCCCGGCCGCCGAGCGGGCGCAGGGCCGCGAGGCGGCGCGGAGCGCCGCCCTTGATAAGGACGGCGATCGGTGGCGTGGGGCGATCTCGCTCGGCTACGGGCCGGACGGCAAGCGGGTCCGGAAGAAGGTGTCGGGCAAGACACGGGCCGAGGTCGCCGAGAAGATCCGCAAGATCCGTGAGGGTCTCGGCAAGGGCCTTCCCGTGCCTGACGACAAGGTCACCGTAGGGGTCTTCCTCGATCGGTGGCTGACGACGTTGCCCGGCCACGTGAGCCGTTCGACCTTGGACGACTACGAGGACACGGTGCGGCTGCACCTCAAGCCGGGCCTCGGCCGGCACAAGCTGACCGGCCTCACGGTCGCTCACGTCGATGCACTCTGGCAGGCCAAGCGGGAGAAGGGTTACAGCGCCAACAGCATCCGGATCATGCGTGCTGTACTCCGCAAGGCCCTCGGGCAGGCAGAGCGGGAGGTCGCAGAGCACCGGATGGGCGTGATCGTCCTCCTGGCCCTCGTGTTCGGCCTGCGTCGCGGCGAAGCGCTGGGGCTCATGTGGAGCGGATTCGATCCGGACGCCGGAACTCTCCGTGTCACCCATGCCGTGAAGCGAATTAAGAACCGGGACTCGAATGCGGCCCGGAAGACCAAGCTCGTGATCAACGAGCTGAAGACCAAGAAGTCACGGCGTACCCTCTCCCTCACTCCCGAACTGGTCGACGCGATCAAGCGTCACAGGAGCGCGCACAACGCGGAACGCCTCCAGGCCGACGCGGAGTGGACCGAGCACGGGCTGATCTTTCCCACTGCATTCGGCAATCCGTCCGACCCGGACACCTTCTCGCACCTGTTCTCCAAGCTCGCTCAGAAGGCGGGGCTCGGGCACTGGCACCCACACGAGCTCCGGCACTCGGGGGCCTCGCTGATGCTCGCCCAGGGGACGCCTCTCCACGTCGTCTCCGACGTCCTCGGGCACGCGAGCATCGCGATCACCAAGGACGTGTACGGGCACCTCATGGAGGGCGACAAACAGGCGGCGACGGAGGCCATTTCGAGCGCTCTATTGGGCCGACCGAAACGGGTGGCTCCCAAGGTGGCTCCCACAGACACGGAAGAGACCGCGTGAAGCCGAAAAACACTAAGGCCCGTCACCAGATTTTCCCTGGTCACGGGCCTTCTGTGATGTGCGCGGCCGAGAGGACTCGAACCCCTAACCTTCTGATCCGTAGTCAGATGCTCTATCCATTGAGCTACGGCCGCTTTGCTGCCTGTTCACCTGCGGTGCCCTGCAACAGGTGTAACTCTACCAGACCCGTCACCCCCGCTTGCGCCAATAGAGAGTCGTTCCGCCCCCGGTCAGGCCGACTCCTCAGCACGGCGGGAGGGCGAACCGACCGGCCTCTCGCCAGTCGCCGTACCCGAGATGCTCGCTCTAGGCTCGCCTTGAGTTCGGCGAGGTTCGTGAGGATCCGCATGACCGCACCTGTTCATGCGAACCCGGGACCGGCCGAATCGGGGGACTCGAAGCGCGCCGCCGTCCACACTGGTTCCATCGGGGGGCGAGCGAGCTTTACCACCAACGGCAAGATGTACGTCACCGTGGGTGACGGACGAGTCATGGCTTGCGGGGTATCAGCACAACGCGGGGTGCACGCCGGAACACACCCCGACGTGGAGGAGACGTGGACGAGCGACCCGGCCCACCCGGCAAACGGTATCGACTCCGCGGGCTCATCGCGGTCGTGGCCGCGGGTCTCGTCTTCTGGGCGCTCATCATCCTGCTGCTGGTCAAGCTGCTCGGGTGAGCCCGCTGGGAGGGGACGTGCCGGCCGGAGACCAGCCCCGGCCGGCACCGGTCGTCACTCGCCGCTCTGAATGCTCTCGACCAGGTTGAGATGCTCCCGGACCACCGGCTTGGCGTCATGGGCCAGGTTCTTCACATCCGGGGAAGAACCGGTCGAGATTTCCTTGTCCAGGAAGTTCAGGGTGTCGCGGTGGTCCTTGACCTGCGCGTCGATCCACGCGCGGTCGAACTCGGTGCCGCCCTTGGCGGCGAACCGTCGCAGTTCGGCCTGTTGCTCCTCGCTCGGCCGGCTCGGCAGGTCCACGCTCAGCTTCTCGGCCACCCGCTTGAGCTGCTCGTCGAGGGAGGTGTGGTCCTCCACGAACTTCTTGCCGGCGTCTCTCACCGATTGCTTGCCGGCCTGCCGTTCGGCGAGCTGCCCGCCCTGGATCTCCGCGAGGTTGTCCTGGTGCGCACCGATCAGGAATGCCTTGTCCTGGTCACTGACATGCGGTGGCGCCGCGTACCCTGCGGTGACCCCTGACAGCGCCGCGACCAGGGCCGCCGCGAGGGCCGCCACCAGCACGATGAGCCATCTCAGCATCAGATCCCCCGATCCTTCACCGGACGGCCGAGCACCGGCTGATCGGCCTCGACCATCCGGGCATAACGCTTCAAATGCCTCATACCCACCAACGCGCCTCGGGTACGGCTCAATCCGTCATGGGCCGACAACCTTCACGTAGCCCGACCACGAACTTCTTCGGAACGGCCCCACCCGCTCCGGCACGTGGCCGGCCTTCGTCGCCGGGCCCGGCGCGTACGTACCGTTTGGGGCTGCGCTCAAGCGTCAATCCTGGATCGACCTATAGAAAAACGAAGCTCACCCCGGGGCATACGGAAGAAGACAACGGAAATTCACCAATCTCTACCTTGGTTCGTCCCGGTTTCGAGGTGATGCTGGCGAATGTCTGTCCCCTCGCCCCCACAAGGAGGTCTCGTGCAGACTCCGCGACGCTCCCGGCCGTCCTGGCCGGGACGGCTCACCGTCGTGATCGCCGCCATCGTGTCCCTCACCGGAGTGACCGGCACCGTCCCCGCCCACGCGTCGGTCTACAGCTCCTGCACCATCTCGCGCTGCGCCGACGCCCGCTCGGCGAACGCGATCTGGGCCGGGAAGGGGTATCCCACCAGCAGCGGCTGGTACTCCTGGCCGGACGGCAAGTACAACTACACTGGCGGGCGCTTCTACAACCGGGAGGGCCAGCTCCCGAGCGGCGCCACCTACAACGAGTACGACGTCTACTCCCGTGCGCGCGGCGCCTCGCGTGACGCGTACCGGATCGTCGTCAACCGCAGCACCGGCGTGACCTGGTTCTCGCCCAACCACTACACCGACTTCTACAGGCTCTAGGACGTCTCATGACCTCCGCCGCGCGTCCGCTGCCTCCGTGGCTGACAATGACCACCGATCCGGGCCCGGCGGTCGTCGACGGGCGGGCCTGCCGGACCCGTGCCGCCTTCTTCGACGAGGTGGCACGGGCCCTGGGCCTCCCGGCCTACTTCGGCCACAACTGGGACGCCCTCACCGACTCCCTGCGTGACATCGGGCCGGTCCACCTGGCCGTGCGGCACGCCGAGGAGCTGCTCGACGCCGAACCTCCCGGGCAGTTCGCCACCCTGCTGGCCGTCCTCGCCGGCGCCGCCGAGGCCGGGCTGACTCTGACCCTCCACACGGACCCCGCCCACACGTCCCGGCTCCGTCACCGCCTGATCGACGCCCTGCCCTGATCGACACGCTGTTCTGATCGACGCCCTGCTTGATCGCCCGTACGATCCCCACCCGGGCCACAGGGGAGGACGGGGCCATGCTCGATCCGATCACCGACTTCGCCGCACGGGGAGCCCTCGGCCCCCTGAGACTGGGCATGCATCGATCGGAACTCCTCGCCGAACTCGGTCCACCCGACGGCACCACGGGACAGCCGGAGGGAGAGCCCGTCATGTGGTGCTACGACGACCTCCAGATCGGGCTCTCGGGGCACCACGTCGTGTGGCACATCGCGATCGAACCATCCGGCTCCCGCATCACACTGCCTGCACCGATGCGTCCCCGGATGATCGAGGCCCCCGCGAAGGACACGCTGCTGCATGATCTGGCGTCGCGAGGCGAAGCCGCCGAGGAGTGCGTGCCGTACGCGCCGGGCGAGTCGTGGTGGCGAGTCCCCACGTCAGGAGTCCTGCTGCCCTTCCGGGAGGACGGATCACCGAACAACATCCATTTATCCGATAGCTCCCTTCTCCGCTCCGGCCCTGATCGCCTCACCAGGGAACGGGGCCGAAGCGGTCGATGAACCGGCCCGTTCCGCCGTCGGCTCCCTCGGTCGCGAGCGTCACGATCGCGTCGGTCCCCTCCGTCACGGTCTGGGGGCCGCTGTGCCCGTTGAGGTCGGTCGCGGTGTAGCCGGGGTCGGCGGCGTTGATCCGGATTCCGGGCAACGCCTTCGCGTACTGCGTCGTGAGCATCGTCACCGCGGCCTTCGACGACGTGTACAGCGGCCCCACGACCGTCGATTCCACCCGTTGCGGGTCGTGGGTCAGCGCGAACGACCCCGTGCCGCTGCTCACGTTGACGATCGCCGGGTGCGCCGACCTGCGGAGCAGAGGCAGGAAGGCGCTGGTCACCCGGACAATGCCCACGACGTTCGTCTGGAAGACCTCAAGGGCCTGGTCCGCGGTCAACTCGTCGGCGGGCACGTGCGGGCCGAGGATCCCGGCGTTGTTGATCAAAACGTCGACGCGGCCCTCGTGCGCGGCGACGTCGGTTGCCGCGGCGGTCACGGACGCGGCGTCGGTGACGTCGATCCGCACGAAGCGTACGCCGAGCTTCTCGGCAGCCGCCCGGCCTCGCTCGGGGTCCCGGGCACCGAGGACGACGGTGTGTCCGAGGTCGGCGAGGCGGCGGGCGGTCTCGAATCCGAGGCCCTTGTTGGCCCCGGTGATGAAGGTGATGGTCATGCTTCCGAGCGTCGGCCTTCCGGGCGCGGGCAGCCAGGGAGAGCTCGCCGGTAGGACAGGCAGTACCACCCTGGCGTCCCGCCACCGACGCAGAATGGGCGCATGACGACGGACGAGACGAGCCTCGGCGCGACGATCCGCGCCTGGCGCGACCGGCTGTCCCCCGCGGCTGTCGGCCTGCCCGCCGGCCGCGTACGCCGTGCCGCCGGGCTGCGCCGCGAGGAGCTGGCCGACCTCGCGGGCGTGTCGGTGGACTACGTCGTACGGCTGGAGCAGGGGCGGGCGACCACACCGTCGGCGCAGGTCGCCGCCGCACTGGCACGGGCCCTGCGGCTCGACCACGCCGAGCGCGATCATCTCTATCGGCTCGCCGGGCTGCAGCCGCCCCCGGACGATGTGATCAACGAACACATTCCGCCCGGGATGCAGCGGGTGCTCACCCGGCTGGGCGACGCGCCGGTCGCCGTGTTCGCCGCCGACTGGCGGCTGGTGTGGTGGAACCGCAGTTGGGCGGCGCTCCTCGGCGACCCCTCCGTGCTCGCGCCGGAGGAGCGGAATCTGGTGCGCTCGCGTTTTCCTGTTCCGTCCGATCGGGGGCGCCTCGCGGCGTGGCCCGTCGTCTCGGAGAACGCGGAGGCGACCGATCGGGCCATCGTCGCCGATCTGCGCCGCGCCTCCGGCCGTTATCCCCGGGACGCGCGCCTCAGCGGGCTGATCCGCCGGGAGCTGGACGGCAACCCGCGGTTCGCCCGGTTGTGGCACTCCGGCGCCGTCGGCACCCACGCGGAGGACCGCAAGACGATCCGGCACCCGGCGGTCGGGGACATCACCGTCGACTGCGATGTGCTCTCCGACTCGGACACCGACCTGAAGATCGTCGTCTACACGGCCGTACCCGGCAGCGAAGACGAGACCAAGCTCGACCTCACCCGCGTTGCCGGTGTCACGGCCCCCGGATGGTGACGGCCCCGTCGTCGCGCCCTCGGAGCGTACGAGCTCGGGACGGATCGCGGTGACGAGGCCGGTCACGGTGACGAGGCCGGTCGCGGCGTGGTCCGCGAGCAGGTGGGCCGCACCCGACGTCCGGCACGGAGATGCCGTCCGCGCCGGGGACGCCGGCTTCGGCCGCTGATCACCGCGGGTGAGCCGAACCTTCAGGCTTCTTCGGGGTCGCGTCCGAGTATCGACCGGCCTCCGTCGACCGGAACGGTCGCGCCGTTGATGAAGCTCGCCTCGTCGGACAGCAGGTAGGCGACGGCCGCGGCCACCTCCTCCGGGCGTCCCACCCTGCCGACCGGGTGCAGCAGGCTCATCTCGTTCTCGACGCGTGCGGCCGCCGGGGGCTCCTGGTTGCGGAGGAACGCCTCATAGCGTTCGGTGCCGATCGAGCCGAGGGCGACGGCGTTGACCCGGACGCCGCGCGGTCCGTAGTCGACGGCGAGCGCACGGGTGAGTCCTTCGACAGCGGCCTTGGCCGTCGCGTACGGCAGGGAGCCACGCACCGGCCGCTGCGCCTGGTGGGAGGAGACGTTGACGATCGCCCCGCCCGCACCGGCGCTCAGGAAGCGGCGGATCGCGGTCATGCATCCGACGACCGCCGGGTTGAAATTCGCGCCTATGAGATCCAGGACCTCGCGCGCGGACGGGAAGTCCAGTGAGGCCTCGCGGAACACGGCGGCGTTGTTGACCCAGCCGGCGAGCGGGCCCGCTGCCTGCGCCAGGTCGGCGGCCCGCTCCGTGACGGTCTCGTCGGCGACGTCACCGGCCACCGCGATGACCCGGGAACCCGCCGGGTGGGTGCGGGTCCACTCCAGCGCCGACGGGTCGAATTCGATCACGACGACGCTGTTGCCGTCGTGAAGGAGTCGCTCGACGAGCGCACGTCCGACGCCGCGGCCACCCCCGGTCACAACGTACGAAGAGCCCACATCCGCCCCTTTTCGTTGATCGAGATCTGCGTGGCCGATGAACGACGTACCCCGACGACCGGCGAGCTGTCCTCGACCAGGTGATCTTTCCCGAAGAGAACAGGGCCGGCGCCAGGTGCCGTACAAGGGGGCCGCCTGTCCGAAGAAGCGCCCGGCCGCATGAACGCCGGAAGCCGGGGGACCGATCGGGATGGACGGCCTGACGGCGAGGAGGGCAATGGTGAAGGTCATCGCGTTCGACGTGAACGAGACCCTGCTCGACCTGCGACCGCTTGACCTCGCGTTCGACCGCCTGGGATTGGGGGGTCTGCGCGCGCAATGGTTCGCGCAGATGCTGCAGATCTCCTTCGTGGGCGGGCTGACCGGCGACTACGTGGATTTCAGCACCGCCCAGAAAGCCGCATTGTCGATGCTGGCGGAACGGCAGGGCCTGACCGTGACCTCCCAGAAGGTGACGGAGGTGGTGAGCCTGATGTCCTCGCTGCCGGCTCACCCGGAGGTGGCGGACGCGCTGGGAAGGCTGCGGCAGAGCTCGCTCACGCTGGTGGCGTTGACGAACTCGCCTGGACCGATCGCCGAGGCACAGGTGACCGGCAGCGGAATCCGGGGGCACTTCGATGCCGTCATCTCGGCCGACTCGGTGAAACGACTCAAGCCGGCCCCGGAGCCGTACCTGGCCGTGGCGAAGGCGTTCGACGTCGGCATCGGCGAGGTGCGGCTGGTGGCCGCTCACTGGTGGGACGTGTCCGGCGCGCTGGCGGCGGGGTGCGCCGCCGCGTTCGTCGCGCGTCCCGGCATGGTGCTGAATCCGATCGGACGCCGGCCCGACATCATCGGTGCCGACCTTTCCGCGGTGGCCGATCGCATCCTGGCCGTAGACGTTTGACAGAGGTCGTCTACGAGCCGCGGACCGACTGGAGCAGCCGAATCCGTTCCGCGAACTCCGGACGGGAGTTGACCAGGGCGGTGTCGACATCGGCGCGCATACGCAGGTAGTTGGCCGGGCCGTTCCTGCGCAGCCGCCGATCTTGGGAGGTTCGGCCATGCCCTTAAGACACCGGATCAATACGACGTGCGCGTCACACGACAAGCCAGGTGCTGCTTACCGGAGCCGGGGTCGTAGCCCGTCGAGGATGAGCTGGGCGATGTGCGCGGAGCGCTCGCGGCTGGTTTCCGCGCCGGCGTGGCGGATCGCGGCGAAGGCGCCGGCGACCAATGCCATCACCTCGTCGACGGTGAGATCGGGGCGTACCGCGCCGGCCGCGTGTGCGCGATCCAGCAGGTCCGCGACATGGCGGGTGAGATCCGCCGCGACGTCCGGGGCGGCGGTACGCAGGTCGAACTCGGCCGCCACCAGCGCGCTCTTCACCGCCACGTTCTCCGCGCCGCTGGCCATCATCGCGGACAGCAGCGTGAACAGGGCCGCGGGATCGCTGGTGGCGGCAAGTGCCTGTGCGTCCGCCACCAGTTGCCTGAGCTGGTCTGTCGCGACGGCGAGATAGAGCGCTTCCTTCGTCGGGAAGTGCCGGTGCACGGTGCCGGGGCCAACGCCCGCGCGGCGGGCGATCTCATCGAGCGAGACACCGAGACCCTCCGTCGCGAACGACTGCTGCGCGGTTCGCAGGACACGCTCGCGATTGCGGCGCGCGTCGGCCCGCAGCTCCCGGTCGCTCCCGTGAGCCGCCGTCGGGCTCGCCGGGGCCGGCTGAGGCGGCTGAGGCGGCTGGCTGGACATGTCGATATCAGCATAATCGGGGCGCCGCACCGCATAGTATGGCCGCAACCGGGGCGTCGCACCGGTTACGGCTGTACGCCGCTCATCATGACCGGATCCACCAGCCACGAGGGGACCAGGCCGATGACCACACGCGAGGACGCGACCGCCCTGGTGCGGCGGATGCAGGAGTGCTTCAACAGCCGGCGATTCGACCAGGCCGCCGACCTGCACACTCCCGGCTTCTTCAGCCATCCGCTCGGCACACCCGGATTCGAGGCGGGCAAAGACGCCTGGCGCGCGCTCGTCGCCAGGTTTCCCGGCGTACGTGTCGTCGCCCAGGACATCCTGGTCGACGGCGACAAGGCCGCCGTCCGCTCGACCGTCGAGGGGATCACGGCCCCGGACGGTGACGCGCAGCCCATGCTGTTCGAGATATTCCGCATCGAGGGCGGCCGGTTCGCGGAGATGTGGGGGGCCAGTACGGGATTTCCGCCCGCAGCCAGCCCCGAGGATGTGACCGCCAGATCGGGCTCTTGACCTGCTCGGGCTGCCACCTCAGCCGGTCACGGCCCGCGCTGTCCAGCTCGGCGCCGGCGCCGTTCCCCTGATCCGGTTGTCCAGGGGCACGCACCATTTCTCCAGTCTGTCGGAGGGCTCTGTCAAGCTGGGCCGTGATGAATAAGAGTGTTCCGGTGTTCACGCAGATCACCGACGGACGGGAGATGTCTCCCGACCTGCGGCAGGAGTTGGTCGAGTGCTGGGTGACGGTGACCAACGCCGGGGGCGCGGCCGGCTTTCCCTTCCCTCCTGTCACCTCTGACGAGGTGGCGCCTGTGGCCGATCAGCTCATCGCCAGCCTCGACCCGGAGCGCGGCCGGTTACTCCTGGCCCTCGTCGGCGGGACTCTCGCCGGCTGGCTGAACGTACGCAGGAACGTCGACCCGCTGATCGCTCACTGGGGCACGGTTCATCACGTCCAAACACACACGAGCTTCCGTGGCAGGGGCATCGGCGCTGCGCTGATGCGCCAGGTGCGCCAGGTGGCCCGCGAAGAGATGGGACTCGAGCAACTGCGCCTCGCCGCCCGGGGCGGTGTGGGGCTCGAAGACTTCTATGGGCGGCTTGGCTGGAAAGAGATCGGCCGGTGGCCCGCTGCGCTACGGCTCGCCCCCGGCGATGATCGCGACGAGATCCTTATGGTGCTTGAGCTCTGACCACGTTTCGTCACGTGCCCTGAAGATCGCCGTACGCCGGAACGAGGTCACGACGAACGTCGCACTCTCGCGGAAGCTTGGTCGCGGGCCACGAGGACATGGCCGAACGGCCCCGAAGCTCGACAGCTGGGATCGGGTCCTGTGGCAGCCGGCGAAGGACAACGCGCCTCGACGCACATCCACGATGAAGGATTTCCACATCCAGTGGAAGAATCCATCACTTAAAGGTGGTTCTCCTCAATCCGCCGCAATCTCCGCATCGCACGTCCCTGACGCCACCTTCTAGGTTGGAGCTCAGCACCACACCCGATCGAGGTAAGCCTCCCTCGCCGAGGTCGTCCGGACCGGATCCGCCGGACGAACGCTCCGGCTGGGGAGAGGAGTCAGCGATGTCATGCCGCTGTCACGGTGAGAACGAGCGCGGCCCTGAGCGGAAGCTCCGGACGGCACTCGCAGCGCTCCGGATGATCTCTTGGATCATCTGGATCGTGGTCGAATCCCACCGCACCTCGTAAGGGGTGGTCGGGCCTCCTACCGGCGCCGGGCGTCACCTTCAGCAGGTAGGAGGCCCTTCCACTTCCAGAAGATTAGTCCTGAGAGGTGCACATCGAGCGATTTTCATGTGCGGACTTGCAATTCGGTGGCACCTTCTTCCACCACCTTGGGAAGTCATTCAACCGGCGGATTTCGTTCTGGGGCACTGACCGGGCGGTACCTGCGGTATAGGAGGACCTGCTGCCCTTGGCCGCCGATCGGCACGGCTCCTCACCCCTGCCGAACTCCTCGCCTACGACCAGGAGGACGAGCGGTCCCCCCACGTCCGCGCCGACCGTCGGTGCCAGCGGTAGAGATCGCGCACACGCCAGCGGTAGAGGAGTACCGGGAGCGGCCGGCGCTTCCCCCGCCCACCCGACCACGGAGGCATGACACATGGGTGATGTGGAATTCGTCCACTACCGAGGCCCGGAGGCAGCCCGCGCCCTGTCGGAGGAGTACGCCGACGCCTACACCGAAATCTACGCCGAGCCGCCTTACGACTCGGGGCCGCTGTACTCGCGGGAGCGGTTCCTGGAGCGGACGGGGCGGCAGGTATACCGGCCGGGGTTCGAGCTGCTGGCCGCCGTCGACGCCCGCACCCAGGCGCTGGCGGGGTTCTGTTTCGGGTTCTGTTTCCCTGAGGGCGGTTGGTGGGGCGGCGAGACGTCCGAGCCGCCCACCGACGTGATCACCGTGGAGAAGGTCGCGGTGATCGAGCTGGTCCTGCGCAAGGCGTACCGGGGGTGCGGGCACGGCAAGGCGCTCTTGGAGACGTTCCTGGCCGGGCGGTCCGAGCCGTGGGCGACGTTGCTCGCGCACCCGGCCGCGCCGGCACACGCCCGGTACGAGCGGTGGGGTTGGCGGAAGGCCGGCACCGTGCAACCGGCGCCGGATGCGCCTGTGGTGGACGCCATGGTGCTCAACCGAGTTCCTGCTCGTTAGGCAGGAGAAGCCGGTCACGCGACAGCGGCGTTCACCTCCGACCTGTGCACATCGGTCGCGGAGGAGCTCGCCGAGCAGGCGGCCGTGGCGATCGCGGCGTTCGTGCCAGGCCGGAACCGTGCCTGACCGCATGTCTTGGCCGACAGGCGTGGATCCGTCGTATGTGCTGCTTTCGGTGCCAACTTCACTCCGGGCTTTCCGCGAAGGCCACGAGGTCAGCGGCCGACCAGGCCAGCTCACCGTTGCGCAGTTCGTCGACGACCGAGCGGAGCCACTGCAGTTCCGCCGCAGTCACGACGCGCAGATATTCGGCTTCCAGCATGGTGATGCGAGGGAGTCCGTGTCCGGTTTCAGCGCTTATTTCGGCCTCTAGCCCGGCCAGTGCTTCGCTGAGCGTTCTGACACGCCGATCCAAGGCATCGCCTATCTCCTGAGGGGCGAGCATCAGCAGATGGGACAACGCCGCCGGGAACTCCGGAAACTCCTGCTTGGGCATGGCCAGCATGTCCAGCAGCCACTCGCGGGCCACCGCGCGTCCCGTATCGGTGATCTCATAGACGGTTCGCTCGGGATACGCCTGGTCGCGCTCGGTCTCTCGCACACCGATCAGGCCGGCGGTGACGAGGCGGTCGATCGTCCGGTAGAGGCTCGTTCGCTGGCCCACGTTGACCACCTTGTCCTTTCCCCACTGCTTGATCAGCCGCTGGATGCCGTAGGGGTGCAACGGCTTGTACTGCAACAGCGCCAGGACGGTCAGGGCGAGAGGCGAGCCGGTACGAGGAGTGGTCATTCCCCCACACTAACACCGGACACTAGTTGACTAGAAACTAGTTACCGTGACACTATCCGGAGAGTCGGTTCGCAGCGACCCAAGGGACTCCACAATGACCATCCAGGAACGGCCGCAGGCGGCAGAGCTCGCCACCAGCTTCGTCACCTCTGACGACGGCACCCGTATTGCCTTCCACACCATCGGGCGCGGACCCGGTGTTGTGCTGCTGCACGGCTCCATGGAGACGGCCAGGAATCACGTGACCATGGCCGAAGAGCTGGCCGACGCGTTCACCGTCCACCTGCCCGACCGCCGCGGCCGCGGCCAGAGCGGGCCGTACGGGGACGACTACAGCGTGCGGAAGGAAGTGGAAGACCTCGACGCGGTTCTGAAGGAGACGGGTGCCCACTACGTCTTCGGCGTCAGCGCAAGCGGCGTCGCCGTGCTCCAGGCGGCACGCACGCTACCGGCGATTCACAAGGTCGCCGTGTACGAACCGGCACTGCTTCTGGAGGACATCCCTCAGTTGACCGGGTGGATCGACCGCTTCGACCGGGAGATGGCCGAAGGCAAGGTGGCAGCCGCATTGGTGACCAGCATGCTCGGACTTCGACTTGGGCCGCCGATCATGAACGTCATGCCTCGAGGGCTACTGACCTGGCTGACCGGCCTGCTGACGAAGAGCGAGGACAAGAATGCCAAGCCAGGCGATGCGACCATGCGCATGCTCGCCCCGACTCTGCACTACGAAGGCATGCTGATGGCCGAGCTGGCCGACACCCTGGACCGTTTCGCCGACATACAGGCTGAAGTACTCCTGCTCGGCGGAAGTAAGGGACTCCCCTTCCTCAAGCCCGCGCTGTCCGGTCTGGAGAAGACCATTCCCCACGTCGAACGGATCGAGTTCCCCGGACTCGACCATGACGCGTCAGGAGATGTGAGCAAGCGCAACCCCGCCGGCCGTCCGGAGATCGTGGCGGCCGAACTGCGGCGTTTCTTCACGTCGGCCGCCTAAGGCCAGAGCCTCGGGACCATCTTGTCGACCGCTCCGGCTTCGCTGCCCTCGGAAGGAGTGGGGGGAGCTGTGGCGGCCGGCTTCCTGTCCGCCGACCATGCCGGTATGGGCGTCCTCGCCGATCAGATCCAGGCCGTCCCCGGTGTCTCCATCGCCGTCCACGACGGCGGTCCGTTCCTCTTCTACATCGGCCAGCTCGCGCTCGTCGTCCAGCTCGCCGTCGTCCGCCGCGTCAAGGTCTGGACGCCCTTCCTGGTCCTACTCGACCTCCTCCTCCCGTTCATCTCTTCGCTGCCGTTGGGCGATCCCAGCGAACCTGGCTTCGAGATGCTGATCCCTCGCTGGGAAGAGCATGACCCTGAAACCGCAGAGGGAGGCCGACGCGACCATCACGCTTCCTGACGGCACCCGCCGCTTCGCCACCTTCATGACCCTCGGAGTTGTCAGCAGGGTCATGGAGCGCTGGCAGGACACGGGCGAATGCCTCAACGGCCGATACTTCTGGACCTCCGACTTGGTCATCAGCCGTGAGGCGGCCTCGCCTCGATGGTCGACGCCACGAGAGACATGATCATAATTGGAGAGATCGGGTGTGATGTCACGGTACGGGAGGAGTGGGAGGCCGTCACCGAGGCCGCCCATGGCTGAGTCGTCAGGATCGGCGGACCAGCAGGGAGACCAGCGACAGCACCACGAGGACCGCGGCCAGCGCGATCGCCGTGTACCAGCCGTAGGAGATGGAGACGTGGAAGCTCGTTCCGAGTTCGCGCAGATCATCGGCCGTCAACATCCCCGCGCTGGGATGCTTGGAGTGCAGGTCGTCCTGGCGAATCCAGAACACGGCCATCGACGCGGCCGCGACGCCGCCGGGCACGACCGCCCAGGCGGCGGACAGACGCCGGGTGAGCGCGTCGGTGACGGCGACGGCCATCGCGGCCACGGCCATGACCAGGGTGATGGCTCCCCACTGTGTCGCGAGACCGGCGACGTCGGCATTGTCGATGGGCAGGGTGATCGACCCGAGCAGCTTGCCGACCCTTCCCCAGGGAAGGAACGTCGCGGCGCCCAAGAAGAGGGCCGCGGCCGCGACCGCGTATGCCGTCGCCCGGCGGCCCGCACCGGCCCGCTCGCCGCCTGGCGCCGCCGGTCGCGCGACCTGCCGGGTAGGCGGCTCCCCGACCGGCCGGGTGGGCTCAGCGGAAAGCAGGGTGCCTGATGCCGAGGCCCGCGCACCCGCGATGAGCAACGTCTCCGGTGTCGATGAGGACTGCGTCCCGCCGAGCAGGCGGAGCAGGATCGCGCGTGCGCTGGGGCGCCCGGCAGGGTCCTTGGCGAGGCATTCGGTCACGATGCCGTGCAGCGCTCCCACAAGCCGGCCGAGGTCGGGCTCGCCGGTCAGGATGCGGTGCATCACCGCGGGGATCGAGTCCTGCCCGAACGGCGTGACTCCGTTGGCGGCGTAGGCGATGGTGCACGCCCAGGCGAAGACGTCTGCGGCCGGGCCGACCTCGCCCCCCTCGACCTGCTCGGGTGCCATGAAAGCGGGCGTGCCGACGATCGCACTCGACAACGTGCCGGTCGCGTCCAGGGCGCGCGCGATGCCGAAGTCGATGACGCGTGGCCCATCGGCGCCCATGATGACGTTGCTGGGCTTGAAGTCGCGGTGCACGATCCCGGCCTCGTGGATGGCGGCGAGCGCGGTCACCGTCGCGATCGCCAACCTCTCCAGTGCGGGCCCCTGAGGCGCCCGGCCGGCCGCGATCACCTGGGAGAGCGCCGGACCGTCCACGAACTCGCTGACGATGTAGGGCCTGTCGCCTTCCACGTCCGCGTCCAGCACGCGTGCCGTACAGAACGCGGCGACTTTTCCGGCGTGCGCCAGCTCAGCCGCGAATCGCGCTCGGGCCTTGGCGTCCCCGCTGAACCGCGCGTGCAACAACTTGACCGCGACAAGCTCGGCGTTCACCCCCACGCCCCGGTACACCACGCCCTGGCCGCCCTCACCGAGCAGACCGACGATCCGGTACGCACCGACCTGACGGGGATCATCCGCGCGAAGCTGCTGCGACCCTTGCAATTCATCCTCCACGGGTACGCGGAAACGGAGGCGACATTACCGGAGCTGGTGGTTCTTCCGACACGAAACGATCGTTAACGCGGACGGGATCCGGTCAATACGATCCCGCTCCGTAGAGGAACCCGCCGGTGTGATCGCCGCTTCCACCGTCGGGGCCGGTCGAGGGGAGCCGTGCCGGCTTCCAGACCCACGAGCCGTCCGCGTCCAGAGGGATGACGTCAACGATCCGGAGCCCTCTCCATACCTCAAGATCGCCCGCTGCCGGACTGCCCCGCAGGGCCACCGCGACGCATCTGGTCCCCGTCGCGGAAGAGGAAGGCCAGCACGTTTGTCCTTGGTGGGTCCCCACCGGTCAAAGATCCAAAATTGCCCATGATCGTGGCAGACGCATCGGCCTGCACACAAACCCTGCTTCGCACGCCTGACGCCAGGATCACGGAACACGCCCAACTGCAACTAGAGGCCCTGTGGAGATCAAAAAAGCCCCTCTCGCTGAAGTCAGCGAGAGGGGCTTTGAACTGCGGAGGCTCGGGGATTTGAACCCCGGATGGGCTGTAGACCCAAACCGCATTAGCAGTGCGGCGCCATAGACCTGACTAGGCGAAGCCTCCTGGTAGCGCGTTGCTCAGCACAGCGTACCGGCGATCGTCCAAGGCGGCAAAGCGGATTGCCGAGTGCCGCGCTGGATCACGTTGAGGATCCAATCCGCAGGGCGTTTGGATCGATGCACAGTCCTTGTCCACAGGATAGGGACAAGGACTGTGCACGCAGTGTGGATAACCCGCCTCAGCGTCGGCACAGGCTACGCCTGACGGACGGCCTCGCCCTCGATCTCGATCTTGACCTTCTTGGCGACGAGGACGCCGCCGGTCTCCAGGGCCTGGTTCCAGGTCAGGCCGTACTCCTCGCGGTCGATCTCGGTCTCCGCGCCGAACCCGAAGATCTCCTGACCCCAGGGGTTGGTGGCGGCGCCGTTGAACTCGACCTTGAGCTCGACCTCCTTGGTCACGTCACGGACCGTGAGGTCGCCGACGAGCGTGAACTTGTCGCCCGACAGGTTGCTCACCCGCTTGCTGCGGAAGGTGACCTCGGGGAACTTGTCGGTGCTCAGGAAGTCGTCGCTCCGCAGGTGGCCGTCGCGGTCGGCCGCACCGGTCTCGATCGTGCCCGCCTTGATGACGACGTCCACGCTGGACTCCAGCGGGTTCTCGGCGATGACGATCTTGCCCTCGAAGTCGGCGAAGTGGCCGCGGACCTTGCTGACCATCATGTGCTTGACGACGAAACCGACACGCGTGTGCGCCTTGTCCAGCGCGAACTCGCCGGCCGTCGGGACCTTCAGGCCCTCCCACTCACGGATGCTCATGGCTACTCCCCAGATTGTTGCTGTGCGGATGTCTCACTAAGCAAATGTCTACCCGACAAATATTCCTCACGTCAACTATCGTGCCGTAGACTGCTCTCATGGACCCATTCGACGACCCCCGGCTCACGGCGATGGGCCTGTTCGCGGAGGTTTACACCGGACTGTCGAGCAAGACCGGCGCGACCCTGGCCGGCGCCGGACTCTCCGAGGTCGACTTCGAGACCCTGCTTCGCCTTGCCCGTTCGCCCGAGCGGCAGTTGCGGATGAGCGACCTCGCCGCCCAGACCTCGCTGTCCACGAGCGGGATCACCCGCGTGGTCGACCGCCTGGAACGCGACGGGCTTGTCGAGCGGCGCGCCTGCGCCAGTGACCGCCGCGCCTCTTACGCGGTGCTGAGCGAGACGGGGGCGGAACGCCTGCGGGCGCTGCTCCCCCAGCACATCGAGGACATCGAGGCCTGGTTCACCGGGCTGCTGACCGAAAACCAGCTCGCCGATTTCCTCGGAGCGCTGCGCGTGATCCGCGACGTCGTACGGCCCTGCGCGACCGCGGGCGTACGGGAGGTGAGCAGGGCACCACGGGCCAAGACGGGCTGATACCTACCGAACGTGATTCCTGGGAACTGACCGGACGGGGTGGCGTTAACGATCGATTTCTGGTGGACTCCGTAATTCAGGTAACGGCTCTCCGACAGCCGACGCAGCCCCCCGTACCCGAGCCAATGGAGCATCCGTGCGTTTCCCCTCGCACGCACTCGCCGTCCTCGCCGCCGCGGCCCTCGCGGTTCCCGTCGCCGCTTCCACCTCCGCGTTCGCCGCGGCCGCGGCCTCACCGAGCCCGAACCCGAGCCCGAGCCCGACGCCCACTCAGACGCAGACGCAGACAGCCGCCGCGACGAGCCCGAGCCCCCAGCCGGTGGTCACCGTCACCAAGACGATCACCCCCAAGGCGACCCCCAAGACAACGAAAACCCCGACGACGAAGACGACCCGGCCGAAGTCCGTGCCGAAGGACACCGTCCAGGTCACCGTCAAGAAGGTCGTGGACGGCGACACCGCCGATGTCGTCACCGAAAGCGGCCGGACCGTACGGATCGGCCTGCTGGAGGCGGACGCCCC
Organism: Microbispora bryophytorum; assembly: GCF_006874465.1. GTDB lineage: Bacteria > Actinomycetota > Actinomycetes > Streptosporangiales > Streptosporangiaceae > Microbispora > Microbispora bryophytorum. Next base: position 672,594 of record NZ_VIRL01000001.1, read on the forward strand.
CGGCAAGGGCGCCTGCTGGTCCGAGGAGGCGTTCGCCCGGCTGATGACCCTGCTCCCGCCGGGCAAGCCCGCGTACGTCCGGGCCGCCGAGCAGGTGCCCGAGAAGGGACGCATCCTTATCTACCTGTGGTCGCCCACGGGCGTCTACGTCAACGGCGACATGGTCAGGATCGGCCTCGCCCAGGCCGTGAACTCCTTCCCGGAGCACAGCTACACCGAGTGGCAATACTGGGAGCAGGTCCGCGCGCAGACCGACAAGCTGGGACTGTGGTCGGGCTGCTGGGCGGCCGACACCTACGACAAGCGTTCGGGTGTCCAGGTCCCGTCGGGGACCGGCGGCGACGCCCTGACTCCGGCGCCGATCGAGCCGGCGGACGCGTCCCCGGCCCCGCCCGGTACGACGTACTCCCCCGAGCCCATCCCGCAGGGAAACACCACCGGATCGGTCGCGGTCAGCCCCTCTCCGACTCCCAGCCCCAGCCCGAGCACCAGCCCCGGCGGCTCGACCGACACCAGGTACGGCACCTGCGCGGAGGCGAACGCCGCGGGACACGGCCCGTACTACCGCGGGACCGACCCCGAGTACGACTGGTACATCGACGCCGACAGCGACGGCGAGGTCTGCGAATAAAGACGGTCAGTTGACCCTCTTGCAAGCGTCGGGTATGACCAGGTCGCCGCGCAGTTTGGCCATGCCGCGCGAGACCGAGCTCTTGACCGTGCCCACGCTGATCCCGAGGGTCCTGGCGATCTCGGGCTCGGTCATGTCCTCGTAGTAGCGCAGCACGATCGCCGTGCGCTGCCGGGCGGGGAGACGGTCGAGCGCCTGCTCCAGCTCGTCGTACCGGTGCCGCGCGTCCTGCTGCACCGGTACGTCGGGGAGCTCCTCGGAGGGGTATTCCTCCAGCTTGCGCCGCCGCCACCAGGAGATGTTGATGTTCACCATCGCCCGCCGCACGTAGCCGTCGAGCGACGACCGGTCGCGGATGCGGTCCCACGCGAGGTACGTACGCGCGAGGGCGGTCTGCAGGAGGTCCTCGGCATCGCTGGGGTTGCCGGTCAACTGGTTGGCCACGCGGAGCAGGGCCGCCCCGCGAGACTGAACGTACGTGCGGAACTCCTCATGGTTCACGATCAGGGATCACCAACCCGGCCAGAGAGGCATCTCGTGCCAGAATCGCAGCCGCGCTCCCGGATCCGGCTGAACCGAAATTCAGGTTTCGCACCTGCCTGGGCAAAGAGCGGGCAAGCCGGTGGCGTCCCCGTCACGCGTGCCGTACGTCCTGCCGGGCGGTGGTTTGCCCGCAACAGGTGGCAACGCCTTGCACCGAGAGGAGGAATATTGCTCCCGGACGCCACCATCGCCCGGAAAACCGCCTCTCCATCCCCGTCCGGCATGTGAGGCTGGAGAGCGTGGATGGGGCGATGCCATACCGGGCCGGAGAGCGCAGGCGGAAGCTGGCGGCGGCTGTTCTCGGCCGCGACCCCGGGCCCGCGCCGCGATCGCCGGAGGAGACGGAGCCGTTCGACGTGGTCAGCGGCGACATCCTCGACGTGAGCCCGCACCTGATCATCCTTGAGACCGCCGACGGCGAGCAGCGGCGCCTGGTGATCGCGCCGTGGGCGACCGCGTGGCGCGGGGGCGCGGTGGCGCCCGCCGATCTGCCGGCCGGCGCCCGGGTCGTCGTCCGGGCGCTGCGCGGCGGCACGGTCGCCGAGCGCATCTGGGCCGACATCACCCGGATCACCGGCGTCATCCGGGAGGTCGGCGGCCGGCGCGACCTCACCGTAGAGCTCGACTGCGGGCCCCATCGGCGGGAACGCTCCATCGTCGTGCCCTACCGCTCCTCCGGGCGGATCCGGGTGCGACATCCCAAGCTGGAGCCGGGCTACCTGTTCGACGCGATCGGGCTGCTCGACCAGGGCACGTCGTTCGCGCATCTCCCCGCGACCTCGCAGCCGCCCTATCGGGCCGCGGCCGTGCCCCCGCCCTCGGTCGCGTACGGAGGCGGCGACGCGGCGGGCGTCTCGGGCAGCGCCGTGTGGGCGGACCTCGCGGACCTCCCGGACCTCCCAGACCTCCCGGACCTCGCGGGCCTCGCCGAGGGGGGCATCACGGAGGGCGTCGCCTATCCCATGCTCGAACGCGAGGACACCGGCTGCGACGACGCCGGCGTCTCCTGCGCCGGCCTGCCCTACCTCGCGCTGGGCTCGCTGCTGCGCGTACGGAACGTGTGCGACGGCCGGGCGAACACGCTCCCGATCGTCGCGTGCGGGTGCCTCGCGGGCCGGTTCTGCGACCGATGCCTGGAATGCGGCACGTCCCCGCGCGGCAGGATCGTGGAACTCGCCGCGTGCTCGTACGTCGCGCTCGGTGGAGACTTGACCAAGGGCTGCTTCAATGCCCGCGTCGGATTGGGGTGACCGGTGCTTTCGACCATCGCGGCTGCCGCGCTGCCGATCCTCGTGGTGACGCTGGCGCTGGGCGGCGTCGCCAAGCTGGCCACGGTCGGGCGCGATACGTCGCCGGGCGCGCTGGCCCGGCTCGGCCCGGCGGTGCTCATGCCCGAGCGCTTCGCCAGGTCTGCCATGATCGCGTGCTCCCTGGTCGAGTTCGTGCTGGCGACCGGTCTGCTGGTCGTGGATCACCCGGTCGCCCGGTGGCTGCCGGGCGTGTTCTTCGCCCTGGCGACGTATGTCCTGTGGGATCTGCGCAGGCGGCGGCCGGACGCGGGGTGCGGCTGCTTCGGAGACGTGAGCGACGCCCCTGTCGGTCTGCGGTCGATCGGCCGGGCCGCGGCGCTGACCGTGATGGCGGCCCTCGTCGGGGCTGACGGCGTCACCGGACTACCTCGTGTCACGGTGGAGACGGCGCCCTGGATCGGCGGGGGCCTCGCCCTGCTGCTCGCCTGCTCACCCGAGATCGACGGGGTCGTCTCCCGCCTGCGTCGCCGGGTGCCGTGCGAGCAGCGGCCGATGCCGCCCGCGCGGGCGCTGTCGCGGCTGCGGGGCAGCGCGGAGTGGCGGGCGCACGCCGGGTCGCTGCTGGCGGACGAGCCGTCCGACATGTGGCGTGAACTGTGCTGGCGCTTCTTCGTCTTCCCCGCCCGGGGCGACGCGGAGGTCGTGTTCGCCGTGGATCTGGGCGGCCGGCGTCCCGCCGTACGCGCCGTCGTGGTCGGCGCCGACGGCCGGATCGCCGGGTCCGACGATCACGGCGATGCCTCTCTGCGGGAATCTACGCCTGTATCGGCCTGACGCTATACATGCGTAGATTCCCGCATCGAGGACTTTCACTTCAGCTCTCTACGGCTCTCTAGCTTCCCCTCTAGAAAGCCGTAGAGAGGTCGATGGGCGCGCCGCTCACAGCGGCTGCGCGCGGAGGAACCTCCCGAAATGCGGAACGGTGAACCCGATCACGCCGCGCTCGGCGCTGTAGATCAGGCCCTTCTTGATCAGGCTGTCACGGGCCGGGGACAGGCTCGACGGCTTGCGGCCCAGCGTCTCGGCCACCTCGGCGGTCGGCACGGGGTCGTCGCCGAGCTGGGCCATGGCGTGCATGTAGTCCCGCTCCGCGGGGGTGGCCCGCTCGTATCGGCTGCCGAAGAAGCCCACCGCGAGCTCCTCCTCGGCCTCCGGGGCGGACACCTTGATGTCCTCGGCCGTGATCGGGCTGCGCGGGGCGAGATCCCAGGCGACCTTGCCGTACGCCTGGACGAAGTAGGGGTAGCCGTCGGCCGCCTCGTACAACGCGTCGAGCGCGTCGGGGGTGAACTCGACGTCCTCGCGAGCGGCGGGGGCGATGAGCGCCAGGTCTGCGGCGTCCCGGTCGAGCCGGTCGATGCGCGCGTAGCGGAACAGCCGCTCGGAGTAGCTCTTGCTCGCCGACAGCACGCTCGGCAGGTGGGGCAGGCCGGCGCCGACGACGATCAGCGGGCCGCCGTTCTGCGACAGCTCGTGACAGGCCGCGCACAGGGCCGAGACGTCCGGCGCCTGCACGTCCTGCATCTCGTCGATGAACAGCGCGATGCCGACGCCGAGGTCCGTCGCCACGCCCGCGGCGTCGACGAACAGCTCGGTCAGGTCGATCTCCAGGTCGCCGGAGTCGGCCCGGCCGCGCGCGGCGGGCACGTCGATGCCCGGCGACCAGTGCGAGGTGCCCTTCGCCGCGGCGGGATCGCGCATCGCGAACGCCTTGAGCACGCCGAGGAACTCCTCGATGCGCTCGGGGGCGCGGTGCCGGGGGGCGAGCTCCCTGATGGCCATGTGCAGCGCGGCCGCCACCGGGCGGCGAATCGACTGGTCGGGCCTGGCCTCGATCTTGCCGGTGCCCCACAGCCGCTGCATGGCCATGGACTTGAACGTGTTGAGCAGGACGGTCTTGCCCACGCCGCGCAGGCCGGTGAGGACCATGCTCCGCTCAGGGCGGCCCCGGGCCACCCGCTCCAGCACGATCTCGAACTGCTGCAGCTCGCGGTCGCGGCCGGCGAGCTCCGGGGGGCGCTGGCCGGCGCCGGGGGCGTAGGGATTGCGCACGGGGTCCACGCTCTCGGACTTTATGACGGGATATAGCGGCCGTCGTAGATTTCCGTAGAGAGCGCTACGGCGTGTCGCCCGGCGCGGCCTCGGCACGCACCGCGCGGCGGCGGGCGAAGCCTGAACCGGGACGACCGGGACGACAGCGAGCGGAGCCGGGGAAGGCACGACCGGATCGAACGCCACGGGAACGGCGAGGGCCGGCACGGGGGCGGCGGACACCGTGGGCACAGCCATCACACACCCCTTACCTGGCAGGACTCGACCGAACCCGTGTTCGATCCGATGGCCATGACTGTAGCGCGTCATCGAACACCTGCGCGAGCTTTCCACGAAAGCGCCGTCAAACACCGTCGTTCACCGGCGGCCTCACCCCCGCTGCCGCCGACTCGGCAGCGGCTTGCGCACTCCCCCGAGCGGTCAGCTTCAGTAGTCGCGTTCCGGGAGCCGCACCCATATGTCGGGCTCCCCGGCGATCGCCGCGGCGTCGTCCAGCCGCAGGCCCGCTCCGGCACAGCAGTACGCCATGGCGTTGCCCTGATAGAGGTACTCGATGAGGATCTCCCCGGCCGGTTGCTCCGGATGGGGACTGCCACCGCCGGGGTGGGTGTCCCAGTCCACGATCTCGCCGTCCCGCGTGATGCTTCCCTGGTTGCCGCTCTTGGGGTTGACGAACATGGCGTAACAGACGGTGCCGGCCGACAGGAGCTTCGTGACGCCGGACATGTACGGCCCGTATCCCCACGGCTGGCTGACGACGCAGCCGCCCGGCACGTCCGTGACGCCGACGACGTCAAGGCTGTCGTCCATGCAGGACCAGGGGTCTTCCAGGATCTCTTCGACCTCGGCAGCGTCGGCCGGGACCGCCTCCAGGCGGCGCACCGCCTCCGCCGCGCTGATCCCGGCGACGCATGCCAGCCCCATCCCGTCTTCATAGGAGTCCCCCACAGCGGCGATCAGATGCCGGGCTTCGGCCACGGCAACGGCCTCGGCATCGGACAGACCGGGGCGACCGGCGGGATCGCCGAACAGGCCGGGGGTCGGTGTGGCCAGGCTGAGCCGCCCGGGCGACCACCCGTTCATCATCGGCCGCCACGGGTCGGCACCGGCCTGCGCCAGGACCCGGGCGTTGTCCGGGCGGTTGGCGAAGACGGCCGCCCACAACGCCGTACGGCCCTCGTGCTCGGCATCGACGTCGTCGACACGGGCGGCCAGCTCCGCCACCACGTCGGGAGAGCCGAGTTCGGCGGCCGCGTGCAACGGCCGTCTGTGGAAGAACACACCGATATTGGGATCGGCACCCGCGTCGAGCCGGGCACGGATCAGCCTCAGGCTCTTCCAGGAGTCCCAGCCGATGCCGGACCAGTCCGCTTCGTGGGCGACAGCCATGACGCTCCCTCGATGAGTAGGTATGCGGATCATGGCGTGGCCCACCGACAGTTTCGCCGGCTCTGCGCGCCGAGCCGTCGACGAGGCGGATGCGGGGGATCGAAGCTAGTCCTGTTCCAGGGCGGCGAGGTCCTCCGGCGTCAGCCGGATCCGTCCTGCCCCCATGTTCTCCTCCAGGTGGTCGAGGGACCCCGTACCGGGGATCGCGAGCGCCGCGGGCGAGGTCGCCAGCAGCCAGGCGAGCGCGATCTGTGCGGCGGTTGCCCCGTGGCGCCGCATCACCGCCGTCAGGCGTGTCTGGTCGATGGGCCGCAACCCGCCGCCGAGCGGGAAGAAGGGCACGAAGGCGATGCCGTCCTTCTCGCACCGGGCCAGGAGCTCGGTGTCGCCCCGGTCCTGCACGTGGAAGCTGTTCTGCACGGCGGCCACAGGGGCGATCGCCAGCGCCTCGTCCAGAAGGGCGATGTCGACGTTGCTGATGCCCAGATGCCGGATCAGCCCCTCCTCGCGCAGCTCGGCCAGGACCGCGAACCTGTCGGAGATCGATTCGCCGCCCGGGGGGTTCAGGCCGCCGACCCGCAGATACACGAGGTCGAGCCGCTCCACCCCGAGGGTGCGCAGGTTGTCCTCCACCAGCCCGCGCAGCTCATCCGGGCCGGCCTGGCTGCTCGGCACGCCGTCGTCGTCGAGCAGGGGACCGACCTTGGTCGCGATCACCAGATCGTCCGCGTACGGCGCGAGCGCCCGGCGGATCAGGTCGTTGGCCGCCACGCCCCCTCTCCGGTAGAACCAGGCCGTGTCGATGTGGTCCACGCCGAGCTCGACGGCGCGGCGCAGCACGGCGACGCCCGTCTCCGGGTCGCGGACAGCGCCCTGGAAGGTGCCGGTCGGCAGCCGCATGGCCCCGAAGCCCAGCCGGTGAACGGGGAGGTCACCGCCGAGAAGGAACGTGCCGCCGAGTGCGGCGTTCGTGTTCGTCGTCATACCCGTCAGCCTCGTGCGTCCGGAGACGACGGCCAACGTGATGGCAGCAAGCTGCCACGTGCGGCGGGGTCATAATGAATGGGTGGCAGCTGACAAGGTCATGACAGTCCGCGGCGACGCGGAGCTCGTGGCCCGTGCCGGCCATCTGTTCACCGGTGCCCGGCACGAGTTCGTGTGCGCCGCCCGCGACCTCGACACGTGGTCGCTGCCCGACGCGCGGCAGTCCGTGGCCCGGCGGCTGCCGAGGCACGGCGCCTCCGGCCTGGCCGTCAAAAAGCTGTTCACCCCCGTCGCCCTCGCCGACGAGGCCGCGCGGGCGCACCTGCGCGAGGTCGTGACCAACGGCGTCGAGGTGCGCATCAGCTCCACACCGCTGCCGCACGAGACGATCGTCATCGACCGGCGCGTGATGATCCTCGCCGAACGGGACGGGCCCGGCTCGCGCGAGTACACCGTGACCACCTCGCCCACGCTGGTGAACGGCGTGTACTCCCTCTTCGCGGCCGCCTGGGACGCCGCCACCGAGCTGACCGCCTACCTGCGCGGCGACGCGCCGCACCTCGACGACGACAGCCGGGCGGTCCTGCGCGCGCTCGGCGCGGGCTACACCGACGAGACCGCGGCGCGGCATCTCGGCCTGTCGTTGCGCACCTACCGCAGGCGAGTCGCGGAGCTCATGGACGCGCTGGAGGCCGATTCACGCTTCCAGGCCGGGCTGCGCGCGGGCGAACTCGGGCTCACGGGGTAGCGGCGCCCCTGACCCTCCGGGCGCCGACGGTGCGACGATCAGTGCCAGGGGGCCGATGGGGAAAGGGGCGGCACTGATGGCGTATCCGGAGCAGCGGCGCCTGGCGCGTGTCGCCGCCTACGCGAAGGTGTCCACCGCGTTCGCCCTGATGAGCGATCGCCGGCTTGCCACGCTCTTACGGGAGGCCACCCCGCTGGGCACCGGCACATCCCGCGCACCTTGGGCTCCTGGCTCGCCGGCAGGGAGGTCTCGGCGTTTCCTCGCGTGGAGAGCGAACCGGCCGAGGGTGTCGCCGCGCCCGCCGCCGAGATCCTTGACAGGCATGCGGGAACGGCAGCGGTGATGGACGATTTCCACCGGCGCCTCTGCGAGAGCAAGCAGGCGCGCTATCCGGCGGACGAGTTCGGCCACATACGGCGCGGGGCCGCTCCCGACGCCTGATGAGGCTCGTGCTCCACGTCCTGGTGTTACCGGCGCCCGTTGCCGGAACGCCTACCGCAGTGTGTGCGGGAGCACGAGGGCCGCCGCGGCGACCAGGGTGATCAGCCCCAGGTAGGCGAGGACGAGCCGGGTGTCCCTGAGATAGCACTTGCTCCTGGTGAGCCCCGCACGGCGGGCCCGCCAGTATCCGGCGAACCCGAGGGCCGCGAACCCGAGCACGGCCCACGCCCCGAACAGCCAGGCGAGCAGCGCCACCGTCGCGTAGACGCACAGCTTCAGCGGGTCGTACGGCTTGGCCTGCCCACCCTCGGACGCCCGGGCCGTCTCGGCGGCGCGCGCCTGCTCGTACGCGACGCCGGTCGGCCGGGTGGCGGGCGCCGGTCCCTCTCCGGTGGTCACCGCCGCCTCACGCCTGTCATGTGATCTCCAGCAGCGGGAGCCGTAGGCCGGCATCGGCCGCGGCGACGGCGGACAGGCGCTGACGCGCGAGCGCGGGCCAGGCCTGCACGGCGCAGAACGGCGCGCACTGGTCCTGGTCGGAGCGGGTGCCGACGTGGACGCAGCACTGCACCAGGCGCTCCTCCAGCATCGTGGACATGTCCATGAAGGGCTTGATCGTGATGCGTACGACCCTCTCGCCCAGCAGCCGCCTCAGCCGCCGCCTGCGCCCGGGCAGGGCCGAGGACGCGAGCGTCAGCAGGGTCGTCATCCCGAGGTCGCAGTTCTCGCAGATATCGCGCCAGACCTTGCCGATCTCGGGGTGCGACAGCGACGACTGCTCCGACAGCAGGCCCAGCAGCGACTCCTGCACGGCCGCGCGGAGCTGGCGGGGGATCTCCCCGTCGGCGATGCGGTTGGCGACGAGCCCCAGGTTCTCCTTGAGGCGGTCGTGCCCGATCAACGCGGTCAGCGAGCGCCACCGGTCGGCGTCGTCCTTGATCATGTAGCCGACCGAGCAGCAGTGCGGATGCGAGCACGGCAGGGCGGTCAGGTCGCGCCAGGTGACCAGGTCGTCGGTCTGGGGGCCGAGGCGCTTGAGCACACCGGTGTGGGTGAGCCGGTCCATCGGGTCGATCGCAAGGGACCGCCCCGAGCCGAACTGCGGCTGGATCGACACCCCGCCGACGTACGGCGTGTCGAGGGCCAGGCGCACCACGTCGCCGATCTCGCCGTCGTTCACTCCGAGGGCGGCCGTCATGACCAGCGTCGTGAAGATCTCCCGCTCCGACAGCCGCCGCAGCGCCTCCGCCTTGAGCCGCCGCAGGTCGCCGCCCCGGTGGTGCCGGGACGCCTCGGCCGACAGGCCGTCGTACTGCAGGTAGACCTCGACCCGCTCGCGGTGCTCGGTGAGCAGGTCGAGCAGGGCGTCGTCCCGGGCCACCAGGAGGCCGTTGGTGTTGATCAGGATGCGGGTGACGGGCCGTGCCGTCAGCTCGGCGAGCAACTCGGGCAGGTCGGGGTGGAGGGTCGGCTCGCCGCCGCTGAGCATGAGCACGTCGAGACGGCCGTTCTCACGGGCCAGGCGCTGGTCCACGTTGGCGAGCACCTCACGGACCGGCACGATCCCCCGCAGGTCGGGCGAGGAGTCGGTGAAGCAGGTCGGGCAGCGCAGGTTGCACGCCTCCGCCACGTCCTCAAGGAGGATGCACGTGTGCTGGGTCTGCATCTCCGGCAGCCCCCGCAGGTACGCCTCGGGGACCGGATCGAAGTTGCCCGCGACGTCGGGCAGATGCGCCTTGGTGGGGGCGGTCCACTCCTCCAGGTAGGCGAGGATCTCCGGGTCCTCGTCGTAGAGGGTCCTGACCATGCCGTGGGTGCGGCAGCCGCGCTCCAGGTAGACCCGGCCGTCGCGAGCCGCGAGCCAGCCGGACAGGCGCGGCACCTCGGCCAGCGGACGGTCCGGCCGCTCGTCGTGACAGCGGGGGCAGAACGCGTTGACGTAGCGGAGGATGCGATCTCCCCGCAGGGGCATTCCGGTGGTCACAGGAGTCCGTCCGTGTAGAACGAGGGGTTGACGCCGGTGCATAAGCCGGCGGTGAAAATCGTCAGGAGCGCCCAGCCGATCATCAGACCCAGCCCGAGCCCCCGCGACCAGGGCTTGCGGAGGAGAAGCAGCAGCGTTCCACCGCCGAACGCGATCACGGCCAGGAGCACGGATCCGCCGATGAGCGCGAGCCTCTTGTGATCGCTCGCGACTCCGTCCGCCGCCGCGAGGGTCGCGAGGAAGAGCACGAAGTTGACGACGACGTAGGCCACGATCCCCGCGATGGTCATCGCGATGACCACGCCGGTCGTGTTCGGGGCCGGGGGCGGGGGCGGCGGCCATGCGCGCGGCGGCCCGCCCGGTCCGTAGGGCCCACCCTGTCCGTAGGGACCACCGGCCCCGGGCCCGTACGGCCCACCAGGGCCAAAAGGCGGCGGGCCGCCCGGACCGTGAGGCGGCGGCCCGCCCGGACCTTGCGACGGCGGTGGGCCTGCCGGGCCGTACGGCGCGCCAGGAGGCGGCGGCACGGGAGGGTGCCCGGGAGCATCGCCCGGCTGCGGGTCGCCCGGGTGCCCGGGAGGAGTATCGCCCGGCTGCGAATCGTGCGGATGCCCGGGAGCATCGTCCGGCTGTGGGTCGTGCGGCCGCTCGGGCGGCTCGGGGGGTGTGCTCATCTTTCCTCCTCGCCCGCGGGTGACAGCCGGGCGGCCGGTAACAGCGGTCGCCGCTCGCCCCGCCGGGAGAGCAGCCGATCGTAGAACCCCTTGCGATATCCGAGCCCGAGGCGGACGGCGAGGAGCATGAGCCCCGGGACGAGGAACCACTGCGGGCGGGTCAGGTCGAGCCAGACCGTCTCGTTCGCCCTGGTGAACTCGACGAGGAACCGGAAGAGGGCGTACGCGCCCAGATACAGGGTGAACAGCTCGCCCGGTCGGTCGACCCGGCTCCGCGCCCACAGCAACGCGCCGAAGGCGGCGAGCTGGAAGACGGTCTCGTACAGGTAAGACGGGTGCATGGCCTGCCCGGACAGGCAGCCGGGGCATTCCGGCACGGTGGCGGGTGCGTGGACGCCCCAGGGAAGGCTCGTGGGACGGCCGGGGGCCTCGGTGAGGAAGCAGCCGATGCGGCCGACGGCCATGCCGAGCGCGACGGCGGGCGCGAACAGGTCACCGGTCCGCTCCCGGTAGCCGACCAGCCGTTTCGCCACCAGCACCCCGACGTACGCGCCGGTCAGGCCGCCGAGAATGCTCCGAGCGCCGAACATCCACGCCTCGACAAGGCCGGGGTTGAGCGCGGGGTCGAGATGCTCGGCCCAGCCGGACAGCCGCATGCCCATCGCCCCGCCGACCAACGCGCCGGTGACGGCGACGAGCGACTCCTCCCGTAAGGCCCCCCGGCGCCGCGCCTCCAGGACGAACACCACGCTCGCGAGGATCACGCCGAGACCCACGAAAAACGCGTGGGTCGGCACGGTCACCCCGCCGAAGCGTAGTTGCTCAAGCACGACGCCACCCTAGCGGCGGCCCACGACGATTCCGATCGTCAATTCATACGGCTCTCATCCCTTCACCACGCGATTCCCGCCAACCGTGCGGGTCTTTGTCCACAGGGATCCCGCTGTCCACAGGAGCGTGCGCGACCGCCCCCCGCACGCCTCGGCCAGGGGTAACCTGCGCCTATGACCTCCTTGTGGAACCGCAGGTCAGCGGTAGTGATGGCGGCCCTCGTCGGTGTGACCGGCTGCGCCGGGGTCGGCGACGCCGGCGCGTCCGCCACCGCCCGGACCCGGGTGTCCGTGCCCGCCCCGGCGTCAGCGGCACTGGGCTCGTCCACGCCTGCCGCCCCCTCCGCCGGACCGACCTCCTCGGTGTCCGCCACCCCGTCGTCCGCCATGCCCTCGCCCGCGCCGGGCTCGCCCGCGCCCGGGAACGGGCCCGCGCCGAGCCCGAGCGGGCCACCCCCCTTCTCCGCGAAGATCGAAAAGGTGTCCCGTGACGACGTCCGGCAGTCCTGGCGTCCGGGCTGCCCGGTTCCGCTGAGCGGGCTGCGTAAGATCACCATGACCTACTGGGGCTTCGACGACCAGGCGCACACCGGCGTACTCGTGATCAACAAAAAGGTCGCCGAGGACGTGGCCTCCGTCTTCGGGAAGCTCTACGAGATGCGCTACCCCATCCGCCGGATGGTGCCCGTCGACGTCTACAAGGGCAGCGACAACGACTCCATCGACGCCGACAACACCTCGGCCTTCAACTGCCGCAACGCCACCGGCTCGGGCAATTGGTCCAACCACGCGTACGGCCTGGCGGTGGACCTCAACCCGCGGGAGAACCCGTACGTGTACGCGAACGGCTCCAACGCCCACCGCAACGCGGACGCGTTCGTGGACCGGCCGCTCAAGAAGCCCGGCGTGATCAACAGTGGAGACCGTGTCGTTCGGGCCTTCGGGCAGATCGGCTGGGGCTGGGGCGGCTCGTGGTCCGGTGCCAAGGACTACCAGCACTTCTCGGAGAACGGCCGCTGAGATCCGTGCCGATGCCACGGGCGGGCCTCTGACCTGCGATTCGATCCCTCATCGTTTCTCGACGTTTTCGGGCATCTCGCACCTTGGTGTGCCCCCGTTGTGCCCGCGCTTGGGATCGCTTCGTCCCGAGCCCTTCGATGCGAACGTGGGCAGAGCATGGGACGCCGTCTCGTCGCGTCCCATCTGATCACGCTCGCCCACAGCCGGGACATCGTCGTCATCTCGCTCGCCAAGGGCGGGTACGGCGCCAGCCAGGCCGCTTCAACCTGTGGCGATCACCTACCCGCCATCGCGCAGGGAACGGATCATGCTCTGCAGGATCCGGAACGCGTCTGACTGCTCGGTCTCGGTCATGCCGGCCAGCATTCTGACCTCGACGGACCGGACCGCTACGGTCGCCTTCTCGAGGCTCCGTCGGCCGCGAGGCGTGAGCCGCGTGGGAAGAACCTTCCCGACGGGTGCCTCCGCAGGCCTGGTCACGTAGCCGTCTCGTTCCAGGGCCTGGAGCAGCACGTTCATCGTCTGCCGGGTCACGAACGCGCCCCGTGCGAGCTCGGAGTTCGACAAGCCCGGTCGTTGAGCCAGCAGCTCGAGGCAGGAGTAGTGCGTCACGCTCATCCCGAGCGGCCGCAGCACCTCCTCCATGGCTGCGCGAAGCGCGCTCGACGCCCGTTTCAGCAAGTAGCCCAGTGATTTGTCCAGGTCGATGCCGACACCGTTTTGACTCATGTCAGTATTCTGACATAGATTAGCCCGTGTCAGAAAACTGACATGAAGAGAAGGAGCTTCATCATGCCCGCCACCGGCCCCGACTTCATCTCGCTCCAAGCGCGCGACCTCGACGCATCGCAGGCGTTCTACGAGCAGTACCTCGGCCTCGTCCGCTCGCAGGCCGGACCTCCGCACGCCGTCGTCTTCGAGACGAAGCCGATCGCGTTCGCACTCCGCGACATCGTTCCCGGCACCGATCTCGCATCCGCTGCTCAGCCCGGCATCGGTGCCGCGATCTGGCTCCACGCCACAGACGTCCAGGCCATTCACGATGCTCTCGTCGCCGACGGTCACACCATCGTCTCCGCACCGATCGACGGCCCCTTCGGTCGGACATTCACCTTCGCCGACCCCGACGGCTACCAGATCACTCTCCACGACCGCGCCTGACAGGCCAAACGCCACCGGACGATCACCGGCCCCCAAAGACCGCGGTTGCGCCCGAGGCTCGATAATCCGGGCGACGTTTGTTTACCCCGTGCCCGACGCTACCGTCGGCGCGGGCTTCGCCTGCGCTGATCTGACCACCTTCTGCCGACTCGACGAACTCGGACTCGAGGTCACCGGCCAACGACTCGACCCCGACCGTGCCGTCCTCGCCTGCCATGTCGTTGAACCTGACCAGTGGTGCCGGCGCTGCGGGTCGGAGGGATCGCCGCGGGACACCGTGACCAGGCGCCTTGCTCACGAGCCGTTCGGGTGGCGTTCCACGACGCTGCTGGTCACGACCCGCCATTACCGGTGCGGCGACTGCGGGCACGTGTGGCGCTAGGACACCACCCGTGCCGCCGAGCCACGAGCGAAGCTCTCGCGCCGCGGGCTGCGGTGGGCACTGGAGGCGATCGTGGTCCAGCACCTGACCGTGGCCCGGATCGCCGAAGGCCTCGCGGTTCCATTGACGCCGGTGACCCTGGGAGGGGTACGGCCGGCAGGGCTGAGTCGTGGTCCGCCGCAGAGCGCATGCCACCGCCGGCGACGAACGGCTGCCGGCCGACCTGACCCGCCAGACCGCCGCGGCGGCCCGTGCAGTACCCCGCGTGCCGAGACGACCGGTTACGGCGTGGCCGTCCTACCGCCGAAGGTCACGACGAGGCGGCCGTCCGAGGCGTAGGACCACCCCAGGGCGCCGGTGTAGGAGGAGCACCGGGACCCGTTGGAGCCCGACCAGAACTGGTTGGAGCTGTCCGTGTTACCGACGATCTTGTCGTTGCTCCCGCTGCCACTGCGGCACGAGGTGTTGTTGCGGAACACCGAGGTGCCGGTGTCGAAGGAGAAGTTGCGCTCGGCGTTGTCGATGCCGACGTTGTTCGATATCGACATCGTGCCGGGGTTGCTGTTGTAGGTGAACCCGTGGTGGCCGTTGCGGTAGGCGATGCTGCGCCGGACGACGTGGTTGACGGAGATCTTGTCGCCGCCGAGCTTGTAGCCGTTGCGGTCGCCGTCGCCGGCCTGGCTGCCGTCGGTGAGGGTGCCGTTGTTGTACGACAGGGAGTCCTCGATGGTCACCGGCCCGATGGCTCCCGTGTCCGTCTTGGTGTAGAGGTCCCAGCCGTCGTCGATGTTGTTGTGGGACACGTCGTAGCGGAAGACGTTCCCCGTTCCGGTGGTGAGCTTGGCGGCGAAGCCGTCGGCGTCCTCGCCGTCGGCGTCGGCGTTGTCGTGCGACTCCGAGCTGAGGATGAGGTTGTTGGACGGCCACTGGTCGCGGGGAGTGCTGGAGGCGATCCGCCCGAGCTGCAGCCCGGTGTCGCGGTTGAACCGGGTTACCGTGCGCTCGATGATGTTGTTGCTGCCGCCGACGTAGATTCCGTTGTCACCGGCACGCTCGACGACGATGCCGTACACATGCCAGTACGAGCCGTTCACGGTGATCCCGCGGTTCGACGAGGACTCGCTCTGGGCCGAGAAGTTCAGCACCGGAGTCTCACCGGGGTAGGCGGACAGGGTCTTGCGGGCGTTCGAGCTGCCGTTGTTGCCCGCCGCGATGGTGACCGTCTGCACGAAGTCGTACCGCCCGCCGCGCAGGTAGATTGTCCCGCCGGGGGCGACGCGGCTGATCGCCGAAGTGAGGGTCGTCGGATCCGACTGTGTCCCCGCCGCGCCGTCTCTGCCGTTCGGCGACACGTACAACGAACCATTCGACGGTGTCGTCGAGGGCGAGGGCGAGGGCGAAGGTGAGGGAGAGCGAGTGGGGGAAGGCGACGGCGAGGGCGAGCGAGTGGGGGAAGGCGACGGCGAGGGTGAGGGGGTGGGTGATGGGTTGGTGGTGGTGCCGGTGCAGGTGACGCCGTTGAGGGTGAAGGCGGCGGGCTGGGGGTTGGATCCCGACCAGGTGCCGTTGAAGCCGATGGACACCGAGGTGCCGGTCGCGATGGCGGCGTTGTAGTCCACGTTCGTGGCGGTGACGTTCTGCCCGCTTTGGCTGAAGGTGGCCGACCATCCGGTGTCCACCTTCTGGCTGCTGTCGGGGAAGGTGAATCCGAGGGTCCAGCCGTTGATCGCGTTGCCCAAATTCTGGATCGTGACGGCGGCGGTGAAGCCACCCGGCCAGTCGTTGGTCGTGTAGGTCACGGCGCATCCGGTCGCGGCCTGTGCCGTTCCGGCGGTGGCCAGGCCGGTCAGGGCGACGACTCCGGCGAGCGCGCTGATCACCCCGGTGCCCGTTGTGGTTCTGCTTTTCACGCCCGAGCTCCTCGCAGGTCGTGCAGGGCCCCTGACCGAGGACTTGCTCCTGGCCCCACAAGGGTTTCATCCACCTGAACCACGTTCATCCACAGGAACGTCGTGGATCACGCTACGAGCACGCAGATCACCGGTCAACGACACGCCACAACGCCGCTACGCGTACGACCACTCCCACTTGCACAGGGACCGCGGGACCGACGGACGGGACTCCGGGATCGGCTGAAACGTTCAGGCGAGAACGCGGAAAACAGCGCGGCGGCGGCAGGCGGACCCGGCGTTGATCGGACCGCTGCCGCCCAAGACCTCGGGCTGCCGGCGCCACCCCTCGATACGCGTGACGGCGGCGACCCCTGCCGGCGCGGGATGCACCGGCAGGGGAGAGAGCCGAGCCGCGGGAGACGGCTATCGGGCAACAACCACCACCCGCACCGGCGACGGCGCGAAGAGGTGGAGAGAGAAATGGGAGGACAACGCCCGCTCCTCCGGCCGCAGGAAGCGGGCGTCTCTCCAGATATGACATCTCCTGATTCTCCAGACAAATGGGGAATCACGAGTGAGGGCTCAAACGCTAACGGGCTCCGGACTCCGGACCAGAAAGGATCGCTTACCGGTTAATAACGATCGGCCTACGACCCCGTCACGCCCTGGCGATCAACTGGACCTCACAGGTCCACTGCTGTGAAGACGGCACGACGGGAGAGACATGTCCGGTTGGCAGCACTTCGCTCCCCTTCCCCCCATATGGCCGCCGGACCGCTTCGAGGTCCGCTCGGCCCGGCCCATCCCGGACGGTGGCGCGGCCGACCGCTACCACTTTTCGCGAACCGCCCATGAAGCCGCCGCGCGCCTTCGGGACGTGGGCTTCGCGACACAGGTCCAGGTCGTCCGCATCGAGGACGGAACGGCCCTCTTCGACCTGGTCGCCGGGATGGAGGTCCCCCTCGAACACTGGTGACCCTCGGAGCGCGCCGGCAGGCTGCGGCAAGATGGGCGCATGACGGCGAAGGACGGCGACGGCTGGGCCCTGTGCGCGCTGGGGCACCAGCACTGGGGACTGTACGGCGCCGCCGGCCTGCTGACCGTGCACCACACGCTCGACGGCATGCCGTACGTGCTGATGCAGAAGCGCGCCTGGTGGAGCCATCACGGCGGGACGTGGGGGCTGCCGGGCGGCGCACGCGACAGCCACGAGGACGCCATCACGGGCGCGTTGCGCGAGGCCCAGGAGGAAGCGACGCTGGACGCCGATCTCGTCCGGGTGCGCGGGCTCTACGTCGACGACCACGGCGGCTGGTCGTTCCAGACGGTGATCGCGGAGGCCGAAGGGCTGCTCGACGCCGCGCCCGCCAACGGCGAGAGCGCGGACATGCGCTGGGTGGCGGCCGACGAGGTGGTGTCGAAGGAACTGCATCCCGGCTTCGCCGACTCGTGGCCGAGGATTCGGCCCGCGCTGAGCCCCGTGGTCGTCGTCCTGGACATGGCCAACATCATCGGTGCGCGGGCCGAGCACGGCTGGTGGAAGGACCGCGCGGGCGCCGCGAACCGCCTGCTCAACGAGCTGACCCCGCTCTGCGGGCAGGGCCTCGGCCAGATGCCGGAAGGGGTGCCCGCCCTGACCCGGTGGTTCCCGCGCATGGTCGCGGTCCTCGAAGGCGCGGCGGCCTCCGCCGCCGACCCGGGGCCGATGACCGGGGACCTGGCGGTCGTGGTGGCCGGAGGCAGCGGAGACGACGCGATCGTGGAGGCGGTGCGCGGCATGCGGCCCTGGGAGACCGCCCTCGTCGTCACCGCCGACCGGGGGCTGCGCGAGCGGGTGACGGCCCTCGGCGCCCTGGTCGCCGGTCCTCGCTGGCTGCTCAAGCAGCTCTGACCCACGTCCACGCCTTACTCAAGCAGCTCCGGCCACGTCCCCGCCTGCCCAACAGCTCTGGCCCACGCCCCACGCCTGCTCAAGCGGCTCTGACCCACGCCCGCACCGGGCCAAACAGCTCTGGCCCGCCGACTGCTTCTACGGCCGCGAGTGCATGACTTTCATACCATTCGTCCTATTTGGGCAGGAAGGAGCATGTGATCCTGCTCTTCCGCCGACTGGCCACCACCTGGACCGCGCTCGTTCCGATCCTCGCCGTGGCAGTGCTCGCGCTGGCGTGGGGGCGGACCATCCCTGTCGCCGTGGTGGTGATCGCGGCGCTCTTCCTCGCGGGTTCCGTGCTCGCGGCCGTGCACCACGCCGAGGTCATCGCCCACCGCGTGGGCGAGCCCTTCGGGTCGCTCCTGCTCGCCGTGGCGGTCACGGTGATCGAGGTGGCACTGATCATCAGCCTCACCACGTCCGGAGGGCCGGCCGCGTCGTCACTCGCCCGCGACACGGTGTTCGCCGCCGTAATGATCACCTGCAACGGGATCGTCGGCCTGTCGCTGCTGGTCGCGGCGCTGCGGCGGCGGGTGGCGGTGTTCAACGCGGAGGGGACCGGAGGCGCGCTGGCCACCGTCGCCACGCTGTCCACGCTGAGTCTCGTCCTGCCGACGTTCACCACGAGCAGCCCGGGGCCCGCCTTCGCCCCGGCCCAGCTCGCGTTCGCCGCGCTCGCCTCGATCGCGTTGTACGGCCTGTTCGTGCTCACCCAGACGTTGCGGCACCGCGACTACTTCCTGCCGGTGGAGCCCGCCGGTCAGGGCGCGGACGCCGCCGGGCACGCCGCCCCGCCGACCACGCGCGCCGCCGCCGTCAGCCTGGCGCTGCTGCTGGGCGCACTGGTCGCGGTGGTCGGCCTGGCGAAGATCGAGTCCCCCGCCATCGAGACGGCCGTACGAGCGGCGAGCCTCCCGCAGTCGGCGGTGGGCGTCGTGATCGCGCTGCTGGTGCTGCTGCCGGAGACCCTCGCCGCCGTACGCGCGGCCCGGCGAGCCCGGGTGCAGGTCAGCCTGAACCTCGCCTTCGGCTCGGCCATGGCCAGCATCGGGCTCACCATTCCGACCATCGCCGCGGCGTCGCTGTGGCTGAAGGGGCCGCTGCTGCTCGGGCTCGGCCCGACGCACATCGTGCTGCTCGTCCTGACGGTCGTCGTGGCGACGCTGACCGTGGTGCCCGGACGGGCCACCCTCCTGCAGGCGGGCGTCCATCTCACGCTGTTCGCCGCCTTCCTGCTCCTGGCGGTGAGCCCATGAGCGGGTCACGCGGTCAGCCGCGGGTCCACTTCTGGTTGGCTCCGCCGGTGCAGTCCCACAGTTGGAGGCGTGCGCCGTTGGCGGGGTTCACGTCCGCGATGTCCACGCAGCGGTTGGCGGCGGTGTTGACGAGGTCGCCGGCCGAGGTGAGCGTGAAGCGCTGGGCACCCGTGCCGTTGCACGTGTAGAGCTGGATCGGCGTGCCGTTGGCGGTGCCGGCCGCCGCCGCGTCCATGCACTTGCCCATCGCGCGGACCGTGCCGTCGCCGTTGACCGTCCACTGCTGTGCGGCGGTGCCGTTGCAGTCGTACATCTGCAGCCGGGCGCCGTCGACGGGGTTCGCGCTCGGGATGTCGATGCAGCGGCCGTTCAGGTTGGACTTCAGCGCGGTGCCGGTGCTGCCGGTGCCGCCTCCCCCGTCGCTGGTCCAGGCGGAGACGCGGACCCAGTCGATCAGCATCGTCTGCGGGAACGACGTGGTGGAGTCGGGGTTGCCCGGCCAGTAGCCGCCGACCGCCACGTTCAGGATCATGAAGAACGGGTGGTCGAAGACCCACTGGTTGCCGCGGATGTCGGCGGGCGTGACGCGGAAGTACTCCGAGCCGTCCAGAGACCAGACGATGAGGTTGGGCGACCAGTCGACGCGGTAGGTGTGGAAGGCGTCGCCGAGCGGCGCGCCGATCGTCCGGTTGCCGCCGACGCCGCTGCCGCCGGAGTAGCCCGGGCCGTGCACGGTGCCGTAGACGGTGTTGGGCGTGTTGCCGACGTTCTCCATGATGTCGATCTCGCCGGTGTTCGGCCAGTTGCCGCCGCCGAGCATCCAGAACGCCGGCCAGATGCCCTGGCCCTTGGGAATCTTGATGCTCGCCTCGAAACGGCCGTACGCCTGGCTGAACCTGTCGGCGGTGAGGATGCGGCCGGAGGTGTACTGGCAGGTGCCATAGTGGCACTGGTAGTTGGACGGGTTCTCCCGCCGGGCGGTGATCGCGAGGTGTCCCTGTCCGTCGTGGTACACGTTGCGGGTCGAGTTGGTGTAGTACTCCAGCTCGTTGTTGCCCCAGCCGCCGCCACCGGTGTCGAACTTCCACTTGGAGCCGTCGACGGGCGTTCCCGCCGCGGCGTTGAACTCGTCCGACCAGGTGACGGGGCCGATGGCGGCTTCGGCCCGGTCGGCGCCCGTGCCGCCGACCAGGCCGCTGAGGGTGACGACCATGGCCGCGGCCATGATGAGGAGCCGGGGTTTGCGCATGGAGATCTCCGGTTGGTGGGGGGATGCCAGCAGGATCTCCGGCGCGCGCCGTCGCCGTGAGCGGAGGCGCGCGCCGGCGTGTCCAGCGCTTCAGTCAAGCTTTACGGCTTGAATTAAGATGCAACACCCCATTGCGCGGAGCGTCAATAGGCCCTGACTCGAACTTGTCAGCCGGGCCCGATGACGGGGCGGCGCGGGCGTGTGCCGGACTGCCGTACGGGAAGGCGGTAGGTCTCGCCGCGCATGAGGTAGTGGACCAGATGCGACAGCCCCGCCTGCCGGACGTGCTGCTGGAAGTCCTTCAGCGGAGAGGCGAACGCCTCGTAGTCGTCGTAGTGGATGGGCAGGGCCGACTCCGGCTGCATCAGCCTGAGCCACTCCACCCCCTGGGCGCCGTCCATGGTCACCGTGACGCCGAGGATCCGCGTTCCGCCGAGGTGGACGATGCCGACGTCGATGTCCGGGAAACGGCGTGGAATCTCCGACAGGCACTCGTCCATGATCGTGTCACCGCTGATGTGCAGGCGCAGGTCCACCTCACCGGCGTGGGCGAAGTCGAGCACGCTCCCCATCACCGGCGGCATCAGCGAGCTCGCCCTACCCGGCGCGTGCCGGGCCGGCGTGGCCGTCACCGTGAGCGTGCTGTCCCCGTGGCGCTCGTGGTGGTACTCCCACGGCTCGAGTCCGACGGCGTGGCCGAACCCCTGGCGGCGCAGCCGGGCCGCCGCGTGCCGGGTGGTGACGATCGGCAGGTCCTTGTCGAGGTTGTTCCTGGCGATCCTGTCCCAGTGGTCGCCGTGCATGTGCGAGAGCACGACCAGGTCCAGCGGCGGAAGCTCCCCGACCTCCATCGCCGGTTCCGTACGGCGCCGGGTGCTCAGCCCCCAGCCCAGATGGGCCCGCTGTCCCCGGTGCAGGAAGTTCGGATCCGTCAGCAGGGTGAACCCGTGAGAACGAATGATCATGGTGGCGTTTCCAACGAAGAACACGGTCGCGTCCGCTGGATCGGGCATGACGCCTCCCCTCTCCCAGCTTTCAGGCTACGTAAACCACCACAAATCACCTGAAAGCGGGGGTGGGTTAGCTAGCCGGCGACGAGTGAGAAACCGAGCTGGGAATACAGCTCCAGCAGGTCGAAATAGTTCCGGTGGGAGGCCACGAGGCCCTTCCTCGTCTGACACGCCCCGCAGCCGCGCAGGGTGATCCGCCGGCCGCTCGCGCCCGCGACACCGCCGTCCGGAAGCGTGAAGGGCCCGGTGTGCGTGCCCGTCATCGTCCACTCGCTGAAGACGGGGTCGGCGCACTCCATCCTGTTCCAGACCGTCACGGCCAAGTCGGCGAAGCCCTTGAACAAGCTCTCCCAGTAGCGGACGATCTGCTCGCGCCCCTCGCACACGCCCAACGGGGTGGACAGGACGGCATGCCGGTCGTAACACCACGACAGCCGGGCCAGGTCATGATCGTTCACCGCGTCCAGCACGCGGTCCGCGAGCTGTCGGCCGTCAGGCATGGCGGTTCACTCCCCAGAGGCGTACATCCACGGTAACGCCGCCATGGCAAAGGCCGTCCGCAGGAGACGCAACACCGCCGGATGCAACGGGCGAAGCGCCTGCGGCGTCCCTGGGCTCGCGGACGATACCCGCAGGAGTGCGCAGGGCGGGATCGGCGCGAGGGCCCGGCGCCGATCCCGCGGATCCGTTCGGCCTCGGGTCACGCGGGCCGGGGCCGTGCGGCGCGGGCCAGGGCGACCGCGCCCGCCGCGCCCGCGGCCGCGGCCAGCGCCAGCCACCAGGCGGTCACGCCCATGGCCTCCGGCCGCGGCGGGTCGGCCAGGGCGAGGAACACCGCGCCGAACACCGCCACACCACCGAGCTGGCCGAACTGCATGGTCGTCGTGAGCAGGCCGCTCGCGTCGGCGGCGCGGGCGGGCGGCACGTGGACCAGGGCGTGGGTGAGCAGACTGGTCGAGACGCCCAGCCCCGCGCCGTACACCAGCAGCGCGGCCCACATCACCGGGCCGCCGGTCGCCGAGACGGCCAGAGCCGCGGTGCCGAGGACGCTGAGCGCCAGCCCGGCCGATGGCAGCAGGTGGTGGACCCGCCCCGGAAGCCTGCGCCAGTAGAAGCTGCCCAGCCCGAACGCCGCCGCCATGGGCAGGAACGTGAGCCCGGCACGCAGCGGACTCTCCCCGAGGACGCCCTGCAGGTGCACGGCGAAGGTGAACAGGAACCCGCCGTAGGAGACCATCAGGGCCATCAGCGTCGTCAGCCCCGAGGGCATGCCGGCCGCGCGCAGCACGTCCAGGTTCAGCAGCGGGTCGTCCCCCCGGGCCGCCGTACGCCGCTGCGCCACGACGAACACGGCGGCGAGCACGATCCCCGCCGCCATCGACGCGTACGTCCACATGGGCCAGCCGGCCTCCCGTCCCAGCACGAGCGGGAGCACGACCAGCAGTGTGGCGGGCAGCGCGAGCGCGAGGCCCCGCAGGTCGAGCCGGCGCGGGCCGCGCGCGCGGTCCGGCGGCGCGTCCGCCGGCACCAGCCGGGGCACCACGAGTGTGAGCAGAACGCCCACGGGCACGTTCACGAGGAACACCGGCCGCCAGCCGGTGCCGGCCAGGTCGGCGCCGACCAGCACCCCGCCCAGCGCCAGCCCGACGACCGAACCGGCCGAGAGCACCGCGGTGTACGCACTCAGCGCGGTGGCCCTGGCCCTGCCGGTGAACCTGGTCTGGATCACGCTCATGATCTGCGGGACCATGACCGCCGCCGCGGCTCCTTGGACGAACCTGAAGGCGATCAGCGTCCCGACGTCGGGCGCGAGCCCGCACAGCAGCGAGCCAGCGGTGAAGCCCGCGACCCCGATCACGTACATGCGGCGCCTGCCGTACAGCTCGCCGAGCCGGGCGCCGGTGATCAGCAGGGTCGCGTACGCGATGATGTAGCCGCCGACGACCAGTTGCAGCGCGGCGCCGGACGCCCCAAGGTCGGCGCCGATCCTAGGGATCGCCACGTTGACGATGTAGAGGTCGAGCAGCCCCATGAACTGACCGGCGAGCAGCACCGCCAGCATCGGCCAGGGCCGGCCGGCACGGGCCGTCACGGGGCGGACGGTATGGCTGATTGTCACTTCGTGTCCTTCCGCAGTGGGTTCGCCGGTACGTACCGGGACCGGCCGGGAAACTCATCGGCGACCGATGAGTCCGGTGCGGCGAGGCGGTAGATACCGGTGACGGCCACGCGACGCGGGAGAACACATGTGGAGCGACGAGGAGTTCGAGCGGATCACGGAGCCCTACCGGCGTGAGCTGATGACGCACTGCTACCGGATGCTCGGCTCGGTGCACGACGCGGAGGACCTGCTGCAGGAGGTCATGCTGCGGGCGTGGCGGGCGTCCGGCGACTACGACGAGCGGCGGGCCTCCCCGCGCACCTGGCTCTACCGCATCGCCACGAACGCCTGCCTCACGGCACTCGACCAGCGCGGGCGCAGGGCGCTGCCGTCCGGCCTCACCGACCCGTCCGACGACCCGGACGCGGGACCGCAGCGGCGGCTGCCGGAGGTGACCTGGCTGGAGCCCGTCCCCGACGCGCTGGTGGATCCCGCCGCGGTCGTCGCGTCGCGGGGCGGCATCCGGCTGGCGTTCGTCGCGGCCCTGCAGCACCTGCCGCCGCGGCAGCGGGCGGTGCTCATCCTGCGCGAGGTGCTGGCCTGGCGGGCGAGCGAGGTCGCCGGCCTGCTGGAGACCTCGGTCGCGGCGGTCAACAGCGCCCTGCAGCGCGCCCGCGCCCAGCTCGCCCGGGTGGCTCCCACCGAGGACGACCTCCTCGAACCGGACGACCCGGCCTGCCGCGACCTGCTCGACCGCTACGTCGCGGCGTTCGAGAAGGCCGACGTCGAGGCCCTGGAGCGGCTGCTGCGGGAGGACGCCGTCCTGGAGATGCCGCCGTTCCTGTCGTGGTTCTCCGGGCGGGAGGCGTTCGGCAGCTTCATCCGCTGGGTCTGCGCCATCCGGGGACCCTGGCGGATGGTGCCGACGCGCGCCAACGGGCAGCCCGCGCTCGCGGCCTACCTGGACGACGGCGACGGCGTCTTCCGGGCCCACTCGCTCCAGGTGCTCACGATCGCCGAGGACGGCATCGCGCGGAACGTCGTGTTCGGTCACCCCGCCCTGTTCGCCGTCTTCTCGCTGCCGCCCACGGCCTAGCGGTGCTGTGGCCGAGGAGGGCCGCGGTCTCGCTCTAGCCGAGGAAGGCCGCGACCTCCCGGACGAACGCGTCGGGGGCGTTCTCGTGCACCAGGTGCCCGGCCGGGATCGTGACGTGCGCGGCGCCGGGGATGCGGCGGGCCATCTCGGCGACCCGGTCCTGGGGGATGTGGCTGTCCGGCCCGCCGCCGATCACGAGCGTGCGCGCGGTGATCCGGCCCAGCCGCTCCAGCCAGGCCGGGTCGGGGTGGTCGATCTGCGGTCTGATCGCCTCCACCATGACCCAGTCGAACGACAGCGGTTCCTCCGGCCGTACGAGCGGGGGCGGGTCGCGCGGCACCGGGGGCGGCACGTCCTCCAGGACCAGCGTCCGCACCCGGCCCGGCCGCTCGGCGGCGAGCAGGTAGGCCACGACGCCGCCCATCGAGTGCCCGATCACGTCCACCGGGCCGAGCGACAGCAGGTCGAGGAAGGCGAGGACGTCGTCGCGCATGAGTTCCAGGCCGTAGTCTCCCGGCCAGTCGCTGGCACCGTGGCCGCGCAGGTCCAGGGCGTACGCGTGCCGGTCGGCGGCCAATCTCCCGGCCACGCCGTCCCAGCCGGCCATGCCGTCGCCCAGGCCGTGCAGCAGGATCAGCGGCGCGGCGTCGACCGGGCCGTCGACCGCGCTGTCGACCGCGCCGTCGACCGCGCCGTCGACCGGGCCGTACGTCCGGTACGCGATCCCGACGCCGTTGGCCTCAACCACCGCGTGATCCGTCACATGGCGACAATAACCCTGATAAACCCCTATGGGAGCAACAGGCGCACCAAGTAGCATGACGCCGGAAAACGGGATCACCGTTGATCACGGATACGGCCGATCCCGCCTGACGGGTGGCCGGAAGGCTGCTCGTACGCGGGAGGTCAGGTGTCCGCTCTGCGGCGCGATTTCTGGGCGCCGGTCGCGCTCTCCTATGTCACCTTCATCCTGGTCGGCCTGAGCTCCGGCGTGGGCGGGGTGCTGCTGCCGGCGCAGATCGACGACTACGGCCTCGACAAGGCCACGATCGGCACCCAGTTCTTCGCCTTCTCCGCAGGGTTCATGCTGTCCGGCTCGACCGCGGGCCCGCTGATCCACCGCCTCGGGATCCGGGCCTCGCTCATCCTCGGCGGCGGCACGTTCGCCCTGGCCGGTCTCTTCACGGCGGTGCGCCCGCCGTTCCTGGCCTTCCTCGTGGCCCAGATCGTGGCAGGGTACGGCACGGGCATCTTCGAATCGGTGCTGAACGCCTACCTCACCGACCTGCCCGGGGCGACGACGCTGCTCAACCGCCTGCACGCGTTCTTCGGCGTCGGCGCGCTGCTCGGGCCGCTGCTGGCCACCTGGATTCTGACCTTCCTGCCCTGGACGGCCGTGTGGCTGGTGCTGGCCCTGGTCAGCCTGCCGCTGCTGATCGGCTTCTACCTGACCCTGCCCGCCCGCGAGGCCCCGCCGCCCGCGACGGCCGAGGAGCAGGCGGAGCGTGCCGGCCTGCTGGCCACCGCGTCACGGCAGCCCGCCGTCCTGCTGGGCGCGGTGTTCCTCGCCGTGTACGTCGGCCTGGAGATCAGCGTCGGAAACTGGGGATTCAGCTTCCTGGTCGACGAGCACGGGCAGAGCGACCTGGTGGCCGGCTACACCATCTCCGGCTACTGGCTCGGGCTCACCCTGGGCCGCTTCCTGATCAGCCCGATCGCCACCAGGCTCGGCATGACCGCGACCGGGATGACCTTCCTCTGCCTGGCCGGAGTCACGCTCAGCACGATGCTGGCCTGGCTCGTGCCCGGCGCCGCGATGGCCAGCGTCAGCTTCGTGCTGCTCGGCTTCTGGCTCGGGCCGGTCTTCCCCACCACGATGGCCGTGGCGCCCCGGCTCACCGTGGCCCGGCTGGTGCCCACCGCCATCGGGCTGATCAACGGGGTGTCGGTGGTCGGCGGCGCGGTCTTCCCCTGGTTCACGGGGGCGATCGCCCAGGGGATCGGCGCCTGGACGCTGCCGCCCTTCGCCGTGGCGCTGGCCCTGCTGCAACTGGTCATGTGGTGGCTGGTGACCACCCGCATGGCCCCGGCCGCCCGCACGGTCTCCTAGCGCCTAACGCCTAACGCCTAACTTCTAACGTCTAGCGCCGGCGGCGGGACCTGGTCAGTTCGAACGCGGCGACCGTGGCGAGGCCGTACCCGAGGTGGGGGACCAGGTCGGACATCCAGCCGCCGACGCCCCACTCGCGCGGGTCGGTGAGCCCGAGCGCGGTCATCGGCGCGCTGCCCGCGACCGCCGCGGCCACGCCCACCCCGGTCGCCGCGGCGGGCAGGCTGACCCTCCGCCGTACGGCGTGGCGGAACAGGCCGTAGGCCAGGCCCACACCGACGCCGGTGAGGATGCCGAGCATCGGGCCGAGCCCCCGCTCCCGGTTGCCGCGGACGTCCTCCTCGCCGAGGCCGACGTGGAGCCGCTCGCTGACCGCACCGGCCGCCTGCTCCGGCAGCGAGCTCGCCGGTCGGCCGCGCACCACCATGTCCAGATAGGTGATCGTGTTGAGCGCGGTCGTCCCGGCCGCTCCCGCGACCGCTCCGGCCGCCATGTCTCGATAAATCCCCATAGCGGTCGCCTAACCGGGCCGGGCTGCCTCAAACGACACGCGCCCGCGCGCCGATAAACGGGCGATATAGGCTCGTCCAGGTGACGGTAAACGACACTCCGGGGGACGGAATGGACCGAGAGCTCACCCTCATGGCTGTGCACGCGCACCCCGACGACGAGGTGATCGGCACCGGCGGAATCCTCGCGAAGTACACGGCAGAGGGGATCCGCACGGTCCTGGTGACGTGCACCAACGGCGAGCAGGGGGACGGCCCCGGCGGGGTGAAGCCTGGCGAGCCCGGCCACGACGACGCCGCGGTCGCCGAGCGGCGGCTGGCCGAGCTGCGCGAGTCGGTCGCCCACCTCGGCATCGATCACCTGGAGTTGCTGGGCTACCGCGACTCCGGCATGGACGGCTGGGACGGCAACGGCCACCCCGACGCGTTCGCGAACGTCCCGGTGGAGACGGCCGCCGCCAGGCTCGCCGCGCTGATGGAGCGCTACCGCCCCCAGGTGATCGTCACGTACGACGAGAACGGCAACTACGGGCACCCCGACCACATCCAGGCCCACCGAATCGCGGTCGCGGCGGCCGAGAAGACCGGCATCCCGGACAAGTTCTACTACGCCGCCGTGCCGCGTGAGGGCATCCGGCAGATGTTCGAGTTCATGCGGGCGAACGGCATGGCTCCGGACGACTTCGAGCTCCCCGACGACTTCGGCACGCCCGACGAGCTCATCACCAGCGTCGTGGACGTTTCGCCGTACGTGGAGAACAAGCTGAAGGCGCTGGCGGCCCACGCGAGCCAGGGCGAGAACATCCCCTTCCTGAAGATGCCGCCGGAGGCCCAGCACCAGGCCTTCTCGCGCGAGTACTTCATCCGGACGACGTCCCGTGTGGCCGCCCCCGACCAGGAAGACGACCTGTTCGCCGGCCTGCGCTGACGCCCGCCCCCGGCCGCGGCCGGGGAAACGCCGTGCCCCGGCCGTCGGACGCCGGGGCCCACGCGTGAATCCGGGCGAGATCGGCCGCGGGATCGTAGTCGAGGAACTCGCGGGTCCACCGGGCGTTCACCCGGACCCCGCCGATGCGGGCGACATCGGTCGTCGTACGGCGGATGCGCTCGTGGTTCTTCGTCACCTTGGCGACCAGGTCGGTGCGGGTGAGGCGCAGCACGGCGCGGACGAACGCCGGCATGGTCGGCGCGAGACGCGCGGCCTGCCAGCGCAACGCCTCCGCCCCGCTCCGGGCGGTGCCGGCCAGCAGCACGACCGCCGCCACCGCGGGGTCGTTGGCGGCGAGGTTCGCCGCGATCAGCGCGCCCTCGCTGTGCCCGGTCAACGCCACGCGGCCGGGGTCGATCTCCGGACGTTCGCGCAGCGCGGCCAGTGCGGCTCCGGCGTCGTCCATGTTGTCGCGGAACCCGGCCGCCAGGAAGGCACCGGTGCTGGCCCCCACTCCCGCTTGTCGTACCGGAGGGACGCGATCCCGGCGGCCGCGAACGCCTCGGCCAGTTGACGGGTCACCCCGAGGGGAAGGCGCCGGTGGTTGGAGTCACGATCGACGGGCCCCGAGCCGGGGACCAGCAGCACCGCGGGGAAGGGTCCGTCGCCGTCGGGCAGGGTCAGCGTGCCGGCGAGCCGCTCGCCGCCCGAGGCGAAGCCGAGGTCGAGGTCGCGCATCGCGCCGATCCGTCTCAGACGCCGGAGAGGGTGGCGACCACGGCCTGCGGGTCGTCCACGCGCGCGACGGAGTGGGATTCCGGCAGGCGGCCATGTACCTCAGCGACGAGGAGTTCCGGGACTTCCTGCAGGACCTGCGAGAAATACTCGCCCCGAGGTTCGCCAACCAGCCCGCGCCGGGCCGCACCCGGCGCCTCCTTTCCACCATCGTCATGCCGAGCTGAAACACCCGCCCCAAGCGCCCGTCAAGCGCTCGACACGACGAGCGCAAGATCGCGGCAAGACCGTCTCTCTAACGTCGTCGGCGCAGGGACAAGCCTGACGAACAAGGAGAGGCATACATGCGCAAGCTCACGCGGACGGGCGCGATCACGGCGATGGCCGCCGCGGCACTCACGGTTCTCGTCGCGCCGGCGTTCGCCGAGGAGACGGTGGTCATGACGAACTCGACCTCCGTCGGGCCGGGCATCTCGGCCTACGTTTCGGTGCAGTGCCCATCGACGAAGCCGTACCCGGTGTCGACCCGGACCTCGTCCATCATCCAGGACACCTACGACGGGCCTTTGCTGAACTTCACGGGCATCACCGTGAACGGGCGCCAGGTGAAGGTGTCGTTCAGCAACTCCCAGTCGAAGTCGGACCCGCACGGAACACGCGTCTCCGTGAAGATCGAAGTGCTCTGCTCGAATGTGCAGCACGAGCCCATGACCGGCTTCGAGTTCATGCAGAGCACGAAGATGCCGCCGGGCGGCGAGGCTCTGCTCACGGTGGCCTGCCCGCCCACCCACCCGCGCCTCACCGGTGTCGACGAGCGCCACCCCGCCAAGGTCAGCATCACCTCGGTCCACCCCGAGGAACACTCGTACTCGGTCTGGTATCAGAACGACGACTTCATGGCCGAGAACTGGGCCGAGCTCTGGGCCACCTGCTCCGCCTAGAGCCGCGCGGGCCGGCGCCGCCGTGCGCCTGCCACGCCGCCGGCGCCCTCGTACTTCTCCGCCGGCTTCACCGCCAGCCGTCTGCCGGGCCGGCCCGCCGTGATCAGAGAAACAGGACCCGGCCCTCTAGGACCCGGCGCTCTGGGATCCGGCCCTCTGGGACCCGGCGCTCTGGGATCCGGCCTGGAGGAGGCGCCGCCCGAGGGCTTCGGCGGCCTCCCGCAGTTCGCGTGATCCGACGATGCGGAAGGGCGCCCGGATCGCCGTGAGCTGCCGGACGTACCAGTCCGGTTCGTCCGTGCTGCCCACCAGGCGCGTGGTGGTCGCGTCAATCGGCTCCGGGCGGCCCAGGCTGCGCGGGATCCACTCGGCAACGGCCTCGGCGGGCGCGTCGACGACGACCTCCACCTCGTGCCGCCACCCCGCCGACAGATGGTCTTCCAGCATCTGCGCCGGATCCAGATCGGCCGGAGGGGCGGCCGGCACGTCGAGCACCTCGACGCCCGCCACCTTGTCCACCCGCAGCACGCGGCGGGCGTTCCTCGTGTGCGACCAGCACAGGAGATACCAGCGACCGCGGCGTACGACGACGGCCCACGGGTCGACCTCCATGACCCGCTCGTCTCCGGGGCGGATGCGATATCCGAGCCGCAGCCGGCGGCGACCCGCGCACGCCTGGACGAGGACGGCGGTGGTCTCGGGGCTGGGAGTCCTGGCCCCGGGCTCGGGGTGTCTCGTGCTCAGGCTCCGTACGGCCGCGGCCGGACCGGCGACCGCCTCGGGAAGCACCCGCAGGATCTTGCCGAGCGCGCGGCCCACGGGATCGGCCACCGGATCGGCCGGGTCCGCCAGGTCGTGGTGGCCGTTCAGCACGGCCATCACCAGCCCGAGCGCCTCGGCCTGTGTGAACATCAGGGGAGGCAGCCGGAGCCCCCGGCCGATGCGATAACCCCCGTAGCGGCCGCGCTCGGACTCGACCGGGATGCCCGCCTCACGCAGGATGCCGACGTAGCGCCGGGCGGCCCGTTCGGAGACGCCGAGCCGGCCGGCCAGCCGCTCCGCCGTGATGCCGGGGCTGCTCTGGATCAGTTCGAGGAGCAGGAGCGCCCGCGCGGTCGGGCTCGCGTCGTGCGTCATTCGGCAACCCGTCGCATTCCGGAAGTAGATCGTCCGGAATGCACCGTAGCCTGCCCTGCATGACCGAAAACGTCCTTAATGAGCCGCCGGTCGCCGGCGACGAGATCGACACCTTGCTGGGCGCGCTGGACCGCCAGCGCCGCATTCTCGCGTGGAAGTGCGGCGGGCTCGACGCGGCCGGCCTGCGGGCGACCGTCGCCGCGTCGTCCATGACCCTGGGAGGGCTGCTCAAGCACCTGGCCCTGGTGGAGGACGACATGTTCTCCCAGAAGCTGTTCGGGCGACCGCCGGCGCCGCCGTGGGACACCGTGGACTTCGACGCCGACCCCGACTGGGAGTGGCGCACGGCCGCCGACGACACTCCCGAGCAGTTGACGACGTTGTGGCAGGACGCGGTGGCCCGCTCCCGGGCAGACGTACGGCAGGCGCTGGCCGAGGGCGGCCTCGGGCGGCTCGCGGCGTACACCGGCTCACGTGGCGAGTCACCCAGCCTCCGCCGCCTGCTGATCGACATGATCGAGGAATACGCCCGCCACGCCGGGCACGCCGACCTCATCCGCGAGTCCGTCGACGGCCTGGTCGGAGAGGACCAGCCGGCGGGATGAGGCAGGACATCCCCGAGCCGATTCCCGCCGATGAGCTCGTCGTCGTCCCCGCCGACCGGGCGTCGTGGGATGACCTTCAGGCGGTCTTCGGCACGACCGACTGCCATTGCCAGCGCTACAAAATCTTCACCTACCAGTGGCGCTCGGTCTCCGACGCCGAGCGTGCCGCGCGTCTGCGTGAGCAGACCGGCTGCGGAACCCCCGGAGCCCGGTCGACCAGCGGCCTTGTAGCCTATCTGGACGGTGAGCCGGTCGGGTGGTGCGCGGTCGAGCCCCGGACGGCCTACCCCCAGCTCACCCGCACCCGCGTCCCCTGGAAGGGGCGGCAGGAGGACGAGACCGACGACAGCGTCTGGGCCGTGACCTGCTTCGTCACCCGCAAGGGCTTCCGCCGGCGTGGGGTGACGTACGCGCTCGCACGCGCCACGATCGACTTCGCGCGTGAGCGGGGAGCCCGGGCCCTGGAGGCCTATCCGATGATCACCCGGCCGGGCGTCGAGATCACCTGGGGCGAGCTC
Source organism: Microbispora bryophytorum (assembly GCF_006874465.1). Taxonomy (GTDB): domain Bacteria; phylum Actinomycetota; class Actinomycetes; order Streptosporangiales; family Streptosporangiaceae; genus Microbispora; species Microbispora bryophytorum. The sequence continues at coordinate 704,763 of NZ_VIRL01000001.1, forward strand.
CACGTCGGCAGCCGCGACGTCTTCCTCGACGCGGGGTTCACCGAGGTGAGCAGGCCGACCCTCAGGCGAGCCGTCGTACGGATCGACTTCTGAGCATCGCGCCGGGGTCCGGCGCGGTCAGTCGGAGATCGTGATGCGGAGGCGGCGGAAGCCGCGGCCCTTGCTCTCGATCTTGGCGACCTTGATCCTGCCGATCTGCTTGGTCGAGGCGACGTGCGTGCCCCCGTCGGCCTGGGTGTCCAGGCCCACGATGTCGACGATCCGCACCTCGGGGATCTCCTCCGGCACGAGGTTCGTCGCGGTGCGGATGATGTCGGGGATCGCGAAGGCCTCCGCGCGGGGCAGCACCCGTACGTCGATCCGGCGGTCGGCGGCGATCTCGGCGTTGCACGCGTCCTCGATCGCCTCCTTGAAGCCGGGCGGCACCTCGGGAAGGTTGAAGTCCATTCGCGCGGTCATCGGCTCCATGTTCCCGCCGGTGACCAGGGCCCCGTAGTCGCGGAACACGACGCCGCACAGCACGTGCAGGCCCGAGTGGGTGCGCATGAGCGCGGAGCGGCGCTCGTCGGCGACCGCCGCCCGCACGACCGTGCCGGCGGGCGGGATCGGGTCGTCCGCGGCCGGGACGAGATGAAGGTCGTCTCCCTTGCGCACGCCCTCGATGCGGGTCTCGACGCCCTGCCACAGCAGCACGCCGTGGTCCGGCGGCTGGCCGCCGCCGCCCGGGTAGAAGGCCGATCGGTCCAGGACGATCCCGTCCGGCGTGGCCTCCAGCACGACGGCCTCGAAGGACCGCAGGCCCTGGTCGGCCAGCTCCAGCCGCCTCGTCCGCCCGTGAAGATCGAAGGTCACCTCACCGAGTCTAGTGGGGTGTCCACGAGCCTCGGCAGGGGCGCGGACGATCCGGATCGGCGAAAACGCATTGACGGAGTGAGCGCTCACTTCGTACGGTCGGGGCATGATGAAATCCACGCCGAACGACCCTGACGCAGTCCCCTCCCCGCAGCCGACCCGGCGCCGGGCCCCGAGCATGAGCCCCGAAGAACGCCGCGCGATGATCGTGCACGTGACCCTGCCGCTGGTGGCCGAGTACGGCGCCGCGGTCAAGACCAGCCAGATCGCCGCGGCGGCCGGGATCGGCGAAGCCACGATCTTCCGGGTGTTCAAGGACAAGGACGAGCTTCTCGAAGCCTGCATCGCCGAGGCGCTGCGGCCGGACAACGTGGTCGAGGCCATCCGCGCCATCCCGTTGGATATCTCGCTGCACGAAAGGCTGCACGAGGCCGCCGCCGCGATGGAGGCGCACATGGACAGGATGGGCCGCGTGCTCGGCGCGATGCACGCCTCCGGCTTCCGCAGCGGCCCCCGCAACCGCGGCGAGACGGCCGCGCAACCCCAGCAGGGCGAGGCCGCCGCGCAACCCCACCGGGGCGAGGCACCCGTGCAGCCGCGCGGGCGGAGCAGCCGCGTCGCCAGCATCGCCGCGACCAGAGCGGCGCTGGCCGAGCTGTTCGCCCCCGAGCAGCCCGCGTTGCGCCTACCCGCGGACCAGCTCGCGGGCGTCCTGCTGGACGTGCTGTTCGCCCACTCCCGCCGGCCCGACGCCGACAGCGAACCGATCTGCCTGGCCTCGCTGATCGAGCTGTTCCTGCACGGCGCGTTCGACCACACCAAACTGCCGGCCGAGTTTCCGGGCGGTGCTTAGTGGACCACGGTGGGGGCGGTATCGAATCGGTGATGCGCCGCCTGCCACTCGGGTTGGACGACCCGACCAGCGTCGCCGACAGCGGGCTGACGGGCCCCATCGACATTCCGGACCCCAAACCGCGAAAACAGCCCAGGGACCTGAGGTCACGGTGGCGACGGATTCGGGAGACCTCCGCCGGCACCGTACGCGGCCTGCCGCGCGTGGTCGGGCTGACGTGGCAGGCCAGTCCCGTGCTGACCGTGGTGATCGGCGTGGTCACCGTCGTCAGCGGCCTGCTGCCCACCGCCGCGGCGTACATGACGAAGCTGCTGATGGACGCGGTGGTCGAGGGCATTCAGGTGCACGCCCAGCACCGTCCGGACGTCGTCATGCTGACGGTGCCGCTGTTCCCCGGCATCGCCATGACGTCGTTCGGCAAGATCATCGCAGTGGCCGCACTGCAGTTCCTCCTCTTCACGCTGACCACGGTCATCACGTCGCTGACGAACATCGCCCAGCAACTGCTGCAGGAGAAGATGGTGCTCACCATCCGGCACAAGGTGATGGACCACGCCGGCAACCTGCATCTCGCCTTCTTCGAAGGCTCCCAGTCCTACGATCTGCTACGGCAGGCCGACCAGGAGGCGCCCCGCCGCCCACTGTCGATGATGAACTCCGCGTTCGGCCTGGTGAGGACCGTGATCACGTTCTGCACGATGATCGCCATGCTGATCGCGATCAGCCCCCTGCTCGCGGTCGTGGCGCTCGTGACCCCGATCCCGGCGTTCGTCTCGCAAACCCGCTACTCCGCCCGGAGCTTCGCGTTCAGCTTCCTCGGCTCCCCGATCCGCCGCCGGATGGAATACCTGGCGGGGCTCGTCACCACCGACACGTACGCCAAGGAGATCAAGCACTTCGGGCTCGGCGGCTATCTCGTCGACCGGTTCCGCCGGCTCGGCCAGGTCTACTACGAACGGCAGCGCAGGCTGATCGGCACCCGCAACATGGCCGCCGCCGCCTGGAGCATGCTGACGACCCTCACCAGCTCCGCGATCTATCTCTACATCGCGCTGCAGGCCGTCTCCGGCAGGCTCACCCTGGGTGACCTCGCGCTGTACACCGGCGCCGCGACCGCCGTGCAGAGTTCCGTCCAGGGCCTGTTCCTGGGGTTCAGCGGCATGTACGAGAACAACCTGTTCCTGGACCTGCTGTACCGCTTTCTCGGCACCCGCCCGGCGATCCGCAGGCCGGCTCAGCCCCGCCCGATGCCGGCGGACGTACGCGGTCACGTGCGGTTCGAGGAGGTCTCGTTCGGCTACTCCGGATCCGACGTCAAGGCACTCGACCGGGTCAGCTTCGAGATCCGTCCGGGCGAGACCGTCGCGGTGGTCGGCCGCAACGGCGCGGGCAAGTCCACCCTGATCAAGCTGCTGTGCCGGTTGTACGACCCGACAGAGGGCCGGATCCTGCTGGACGACGTCGACATCAGGGAGTACGACCCGGAGGAGTACCGCGCCAGGATCAGCGCGATGTTCCAGGACTTCGTGACCTATCAGGCCACCGCGAGCGAGAACATCGGCCTCGGCGACCTGCCGCAGCTCGACGACAGGGAGGCGATCGTGAGCTCGGCCGAGCGGGCCGGGATAGCCGAGCGCATCGAGCGGCTGCCCAGGGGCTTCGACAGCCCGCTCGGCCGGTGGTTCGACCAGGGCGTCAGCCTGTCCGGCGGTGAATGGCAGAAGATCGCACTGGCCCGGGCGTTCATGCGCGACTCCGCGATCCTCGTGCTCGACGAGCCGACCTCCGCGCTCGACGCGCAGGCCGAGCATGACCTGTTCACCCGGCTGCGCGCCCTGGCCGCGGGGCGGACCACGCTCTACATCTCGCACCGTTTCTCCACCGTCCGCCAGTCCGATCGGATCATGTTCCTGGAGGACGGCCGGCTCGTGGAGGACGGCACCCACACCGAACTGATGCGGCTCGAAGGCAGATACGCCGAACTGTTCACCCTGCAGGCGTCGGCGTACCTCGACGACCTCCTATGATCACATCTCTCCGATGACCGAAATGTTTCGGACGCGCTGTCCGTTGCTTTGAGGCAGCAAGGACGGCGGATCACGCGTCCTCCGCCCCTGACACCGCGACTCCCGTGAACTTACGAGCGGTTTTGACCCCTTGACGTACCACAGGCGCGTTCCTATGGTCTGCATTACTTTCGTAATGTCACAGAAACTTTCGGACGTCCTCGCCGCCTGTAGATGGAGTCATCGTGGTCAACCGAAGCCGGCGCCCACGCAGGCCACGTCTTCTCGCGGTTCCACTGGCCGCGATAGGTCTGCTGCTGGGCATGGCGCGTCCGGCCCTGGCGGACGACCCGACTCCCTCGGTTGTCGACTCGACCCGCGGCGGCGGGCTGTCGATCGGCCTCACCTTCGACGACGGCCCGAACCCGCCCGACACGCTGCGCCTGCTCGACGTGCTGCGCGAACACCACGTGAAGGCGGTCTTCTGCCTCTGGGGTGACCATGTGCGGCAGCACCCGGAGGTCGTCCGGCGGATCGCCGCCGACGGGCACACCCTGTGCAATCACGGCATGCGCCACGACGACATGGCGGCCCGGATGGCGCCTGTCGCTGCCCGCCCGCCGAGGCTGACCTGATCGCACCACCCATCACCCCCCGTTTCCCCCCAACCCGAGGAGTTCCCTTGCGTCGTCCCAAACTGGCCATCGGCCTGGTGAGCGTGGCACTGCTGAGCGGGGTGGCCCTCGCCGGCTCGGCCTCGGCCGAACCCGGCCCCGCCCCCGCGCCGCCCGGGGCCCCGCACCCCGTCCCCGCACCGCCCCCCGCCCCGCCCGCCGCGGACTCGCTGCGCGCCCTCGGCGACCGGGTCGGGCTGCGTATCGGCACGGCGGTGAACACGGACGAACTCGGCAGCAACGCCGACTACACCCGGATCACGGCCGAGCAGTTCTCCAGCGTCACTCCGGAGAACGTGATGAAGTGGCAGCTGGTGGAGCCCACCCGCGGCACGTACGACTGGGCTACCGCCGACCGGCTGGTCGCCTTCGCGAAGAAGAACAAGCAGCTGGTCCGCGGCCACACACTGGTGTGGCACAGCCAGCTGCCCACCTGGCTCTCCTCCGACGGCACCACCACCACCCTGTCGAACGACGAGCTGAAGGCCCTGCTCAAGAAGCACGTCCAGGACCAGGCGAAGCACTTCAAGGGCGACATCTGGCAGTGGGACGTCGTCAACGAGGCGTTCGACGACGACGGGCAGCCGCGCCAGACCGTCTGGTACAAGGCATGGGGCGGCCTCGGCTACATCGCCGACGCCTTCCGCTGGGCGCACGAGGCCGACCCCAAGGCCCTGCTGTTCTACAACGACTACAACCTCGAGTTCACCGGGCCGAAGAGCAACGCCGTCTACGACTTCGTCAAGACCCTGAAGGCCCAGCGCGTGCCCATCGACGGCGTCGGCTTCCAGGGCCACCTGGACACCCAGTACGGCTTCCCGGACCTGCAGAACAACCTGCAGCGCTTCGCGGATCTCGGCCTGAAGGTGGCCGAGACCGAGGTGGACGTCCGCACGTTCACCGAGGCCGCGCCGAACGTGAACACCCCGACCAGCCCGCTGGCCTCCTACGCGCAGGAGAGCTACTGGTCCCGCGCCCTGAAGGCCTGCCTGGCGGTGCGCGAGTGCATCTCGTTCACCCCGTGGGGCTTCGGCGACACCTATTCCTGGATCCCCGGCTGGTTCAACAACCCGCAGGAGGGCGCCGCCCTGCTGTATGACGCGGACCTGAAGCCCAAGTCGCAGTACTACGTGATCCAGCAGGACCTCGCCCTGGCCGCGGGCGCGCCGCACCGGTCCGGCCCGGGCGCGGGTCGCCACTGACCGTAACGACAGGCGCGGGGCCGCACTCCACGGGGCGGCCCCGTTCGCCGCACTCGGCCACGTGACGCGTGGCGGCGTCGTCTCCACGGAGGTGTGCCGCCACGCGTGACGCCTGCCGGGAGACCGGCCGCGCGGAGACGCCCGTTTTATCGGGCGGGTTCCTCGCTCTCGGCGACGCTGCCGGCTCGGGCCGGGAGGAGCACGGCGGTGACGACCACCGCCAGCGACAGCACCGCGCCGATGATGAAGGCCAGCCGCATGCCGTCGAGGTTGGCGAGCGCCTCTGCGACTCCCGCGGATTTCAGGGCATCGGCTCGCGCGCTCATCACCGTGATCACAAGCGCGGTGCCGAAGGCCGCGGCGACCTGCTGCAGAGTGCTCAGGATCGAGCTGCCGTGGGAGTAGAGCTTCGAGGGCACCGCTCCGAGCCCGAGGGTGAACACCGGGGTGAAGGTCGCCGCCAGACTCACCATCAACAGCGCGTGCAGACCAAGGAGCTGCCAGTACGGCATGGTCATGGTGACCTGTGTGAAGCCGGCGAGCGCGAGCGCGATTCCGATCGCGCCGGGAATGACCAGCACCCTGCCGCCGAACCGGTCGAACAGGCGGCCCACGGCCGGACCGAGCAGCCCCATCGCGAGACCGCCCGGCATCACGAGGAGTCCGGTCTCCAGAGGGCTGAGCTCGCGGACGTTCTGCAGGTACAGCGGCAGCAGAATCATCGAGCCGAGCATCGCCATGAAGGCGACCGACGTCAGGACCAGGGCGACCGTATAGGTGCGGTGACGCAGGGCTCGCAGGTCCATCAGCGGCACGCCGCGCTTCTGCAACGACAGCTGGCGGACGACGAAGACCACGATGGCGGCCAGGCCCACTGCCACGATCGCGGCGGCCACGCGGACGTCACCGCCCTCGAACCGGCTGAGCCCGTAGACCAGGCCGCCGAAGCCGGCGGCGGCCGTCACCACGCTCAACCAGTCGATCGCACTGACCTGGGTCTCTCCGACGTTCTCGAGCTGCTTCAGGCCACGCCATGTGATCACCGCGGCGATCGGGAGCACCACGGCGAACAGCAGCCGCCAGGACCCGAACTGGAGGATCAGGCCCGAGACCGTCGGCCCCATCGCGGGCGCGACCGAGATGGCCAGGCTGACGTTGCCCATCACCCGGCCCCGCTCCGACTCCGGCACCACCTGCATCAACGTGGTCATCAGCAGCGGCATCATCACGGCCGTCCCGGACGCCTGGATGATGCGCGCGCCCAGCAGCACCTCGAACGACGGCGCGACGGCGGCCAACGCCGTGCCGAGCAGGAACAGACCCATCGCCGTGGCGTACGCGTGACGGGTGGGCACCCTCTGCAGGAACCACCCGGTGGCCGGGATGACGGCGGCCATCGTCAGCATGAAGGCGGTCGAGAGCCACTGCGCGGTCTGCTCGGTGATGTGCAGAGCGGTCATCAGCCGAGGGATCGCGTTGATCATGATCGTCTCGTTGAGGATGACCACGAACGTGGCGAGCACCAGCAGCCGGATCACGGCCGGGGTGCGCCTTGGGACGGCGGTCGCGGGCTCGGCGGGCGAATCAAGCTGTGCGATGGACACGGCACCTCGATCAGGGGTCGGCGGGAAACGACATGGTCGCGGCTGGCGTCCCAGCCCGGGGTCCCACAAGAGTTCGTGGTCGAGGCAAGCCTGACAGGCGCCACCGACATTTAGCCTCGCTCGTGGAGCCGCCGGCGCATCTGGCCGCCCCGCCAGCCGCATTCGGGCGACGGTGCGACGATGCGAGGCTGGTAGCATCCCGGCCATGGAGCTGATTGAGGTGGACAGGGCCTAGCCACCGAACTGCCGGTGGCTTTCACTCGTGTGGGCATCGTCCGCACCGGTGATCGATCGTTTTCAACGCACGCGCGTGAGTCCGCCCTCTCCGGGCGTTGACACCGCCGCGTGAATCTCGCCGGCACGTTCGCATCGCACCGACCCCGGTCCGGGTGCATGTCTGCGAACGCGCGACCACGACCTGCCGGGTACGCGACCTCCTCCTGCCCGGCATCGGGCAGCGGCTCCATCGCCGCAGGAGCGTGACTCCGTGCCCGTTCCGGTCGAACCCGCCGCCGCATCGGCACACGGCCCCGTGGCCGGTTGTCCTGCCGCTTTCACCGGCTCCCGCAACCCGTTCACAAAGGCGTTGCCATGCACCACCGCACCTCGCGTTCCCACACCCGTCACCGCCGCACGCACTGGAAGACCAGCGCTCCGGCCCCACCGCCTGCACGAATCCCGGCTGTACGGATCCCGCCTGTACGAATCCCGCCTGCATGAACCCCGCCTGCATGAACCCAGGCGTGCACGCGACCAGGCGGCGCCGATTCGGCGCGGGCACCGGCGCGGACACCGACGCGGACACCGACGCGGGCACCGGCGCCGCCTGCGGCCACTTGCACGCGGGGTGTCTCGCCGCGCCCTCCCCGGGGGCCGCCCCCAACGACACAGAACTGATTCCCGTCCGGCCCGCCGACGGTTGACGGGACAGAGAAGGAGAAACCCCGCAATGTCGACGAAATCTGTCATCACTCTCCGCGACCTGACGTTCGAGTGGCCGGACGGCACCGTTGCGCTCGCCGGTGTCAACGGCACCTTCGGCACCGGTCGGACCGGGCTGATCGGCCGCAACGGCGCAGGCAAATCCACCTTGCTCCGGCTCATCGCCGGTGACCTGCAGCCGACCGCCGGGCAGGTCGTCGCCGTGGGTGAGGTCGGTTACCTGCCGCAGACGCTCACGCTGCGGCAGGACACCACCGTCGCCGAGCTGCTCGGCATCCACGGGATCCTCGCCGCGATGAAGGCGATCGAGTCCGGCGACGTCGACCAACGCCACTTCGATGCGATCGGTGACGACTGGGACATCGAGTCCCGTGCCGACGAAGCCCTGCACCAGATCGGATTCTCCGCCGCGGATCTCGACCGTCGCGTCGCCGAGGTCTCCGGTGGAGAAGGCATGCTCATCGCGATCACCGGGCTGCGCATCCGCCGCACCCCGATCACGCTGCTGGACGAGCCCACGAACAACCTCGACCGCACCACCCGCGCCAGGCTGGCCGAGTTCGTCGACCAGTGGCCCGGGACGCTCGTCGTCGTGAGCCACGACCTCGAACTGCTGGAGCACATGGACAACACGACAGAGCTGTACGGCGGCACCCTGGACACCTTCGGCGGCCCGTACAGCGCATGGAAGGAGCACCAGGAGCAGGAGCAGGCGGCCGCGGTGCAGGCCGCTCGTTCAGCCCAGCAGACGCTCAAGGTCGAAAAGCGGCAACGGATCGAGGCAGAAACGAAGCTGGCACGTCGCGAACGGACGGGGAAGAAGACCCAGAAGGACGGCGGCATCCCGAAGATCCTCGCCGGGAACCGCGCCAGCAAGGCCCAGGCGTCGGCGGGATCACTCCGGTCCACGCTCGACGACAAGGTCGAAGCCGCGCAGGCCGCGGTCGACGCCGCGGACGCACGCGTCCGCGATGAGGAGCACATCCATCTCGTGCTGCCCGATCCGGACGTCCCGCGCGGACGACGACTGGCGGAGCTGGAGGACGAGGGCCGGACCATCGTGATCCAGGGCCCAGAACGGGTGGCGCTCATCGGCGCGAACGGTGCCGGGAAGTCCACGTTGATCGAGCAGCTCGTTCGGCGTGCCGAGCCGACTCCCGGGCGACCGCACGGCCGCCTTGTGACCGAACTCGTCGGCTTCCTTCCGCAACGCCTTGACGGGCTCGACGAAGACGCCGGCGCGATGGAGAACGTGCGGGCCGTCGCCCCGGGCGCGCCGGCCGGCACGATCCGCAACCAGCTCGCCCGGCTGTTGCTCCGTGGTGACACCGCGGACCGCCCCGTCCGCACGCTCTCCGGCGGGGAGCGCTTCCGGGTCTCGCTCGCGCGGCTTCTGCTGGCCGAGCCGCCCGCCCAGTTGCTGATCCTGGACGAGCCGACGAACAACCTCGACATCGCCAGTGTCGGGCAACTCGCCGAAGCCCTCGACGCGTACCGCGGCGCGCTCCTCGTCGTCAGCCACGATCTCGCGTTCCTCGAACGGATCGGCGTCGGCACCGTCATCGAGCTCGATGGGGACGGACGGATGCACCAGCGCCGCGACCTGGGCATCTGACAGCGTGGGATCGCCCCTGGCCACGACGAGCGAGCGAACGAGCGGCCGTGTGTCGCCGCGTCGTGGTCAGTCCGGCCGGCATCGTTAACGCATCAAGCGGCGCAACTGCTCGCACGGTGGCTAAAGCACATATGCCCGCCGATTTTCTTGCGCCGTCGGGGAACGGCAGGCGGGGGTCAGGGCGCCAGCGTGGCGAGGTCGACGACGACGTAGACGTAGACGGCATACGGGTTGTCCACCCCCGCCGTCAGGCCGAAGGACGGACCAATCCGGACTCGTAGGCCAGCACGACCGCCTGCACTCGGTCTCGCACCTGCAGCTTGGCGAAGACATGAGCCAGGTGGGTCTTCACCGTGGTCTCCGCCAGGCACAATCGGGCCCCGATCTCGGCGTTCGTCGCTCCGGTCGCCAACTCGCGGAGTACCTCGATCTCGCGACCGGTGAGACCGCGCAGCTGCTCGGGAACACCTCCGGACGGCGGCGGGCTCCGCACGAAGGATTCGATCAGACGCTGAGTGATTCGCGGGGAGAGCATCGCGTCCCCGGACATCGCGTTGCGCACAGCCGTGGCCAGGTCTTCCGGGGAGATGTCCTTGAGCAGGAACCCGGTGGCACCGACGCGTAACGCGGCGTATACGTACTCGTCCGCGTCGAAAGTGGTGAGCACGACGATACGGGGAGGCGATGCGGAGGCCATCAGTTCCTCGGTGGCCGAGAGCCCGTCCTGCCGGGGCATCCGGATGTCCATCAGCACCAGGTCGGGCCGCAGCGTTCGGGCCATGTGGACGGCCTCGGTCCCGTCCCCGGCCTCGCCCACAACGTCGATGTCCGGCTGCTTCTCCAGGATGGAGCGGAAACCGGCACGCACCAGCACTTGATCGTCGACGACCAGCACCCGGATCATTGCGTACGCTCCACGGATGGGAAGGCGGCGTGCACGACGAATCCTGATCCGCGTGGTTCGGCCAGCAGCCGCCCGCCGTACATCGCGACCCGCTCCTTCATTCCGATCAGCCCGTGACCGCCTCCGAGTCTGGATCCCCGGCCGTCACCGTGGCGCGGCCCCTCGTCGGATACCTCGACCTCCAGGTGCGGGGCGGCGGTGATGCGCACGTGCACTCGGGTACGGCCGGCGTGCCGCAGCGCGTTGGTCAGAGCCTCCTGCACGATCCGGTAGACCGCCAGCTCCCGCCCGGGATCGGCGTCGACGTGCTCGGGGAGGTGCAGCTCCACCGTCAGGCCGGCCTTACGCATCGACGCGACGAGTTCCGGCAGGTCCGCCAGACCGGGTGAAGGTTGTCCCGACAGGGGGAGGTCGTCGCTCAGCCGCAGCAGGTTGAGCGTGCGGCGCAACTCGCCGATGACCTGTCGCCCGGTGGCCTCCACCGCGAGAAGCGACTCGCGGGCCGCCGTCGCCGACTCGTCGAGCTCCATCCGCGCCGCGCCCGTCTGCACCACCATGACGGTCACGCCGTGCGCGAGCACATCGTGCATCTCACGCGCGATCCGGGTCCGCTCCTCCAGGAGGACGTGACGGCTGTGCGCGTCGCGCTGCTCGGCAAGCTGGCGCAGTGCTTCCTTGAGGTCGTGACGCTGATGGAGGAGCCGGTTGATCACGTACCCCGCGATGAAGGTCGCCCACAGGATCACCAGGGGAAAGGCGATGTCTTGCCACGAACGACCGAAGGTCTGCATGTGGATCGGGTACAGCGTGAAGGCGGCCACCGGGAGCGGCAGTACCAGCAGTGTCCGTCGCATGTCGCTCCAGCGTGCCGCGGAGTACATCGCGATCGCCATCGGCAGGACCATGCCCCAGAAGGTGGAGGTGTGGGGAACGCACAGGCTCGTGAGGATGTCCGCCCCGAACACGACGACCGCGACAGGGACGGGCCAGACCCGGCGTACGGCCAGGGGGATCGTCCTCAGCAGGGAGACGACCACGTTGAGCCACATCGGCCCACCGAAGTAGCCGTCGTTGTTCGGTATGACGAGCTGTGCGATCGCCACGGCCGCGGCGACCACTGCGAGGAAGAGGTCGAAGGCCCACTGGCGCCGCGACAACGGACTGTGCATGAGCGAACTTTAATGCGGGCGGACCGGCCGCAGATCATGCCCCTGATGGCGGTGGCCTCCTCCGTTTGGAGTAGGCGAAAGGTCCGTCACGGCGGACGCACCGGCGGCCGGCGGCGACCTAGCGTGGCCGCACTGTTCGCCGATCACCGGAGGAAACTCATGAAACTCCTCAAGCCCCTCCCCCCGTTCCGGCCCGGCGAGGGCGCGGGTCAGGTGCCGTCGCTCCGGGTCACCGCGCTGGCGCTGGTCGGATCGTGGCTGTGCGTCGCGGTCGCGGAGTCGGTTTTCGGGGACCTGGACGAAACCACCTCGATCGCGGCCATCGCCGAGGGCGGCGGCCGGCTCACAGCCGGCGGTTTGATCGCGCTCGGCGCCGCGGCCCTGCTCGGGCTCGCCCTCGCCGGTCTGGGGCCCATCATGCGAGGCAGCGTCGCGGGACGGATCGGGTGGGCCCTGCTGGTGCCCGCGGTCCCGTGCTCCGGCGCATTTGCGATGTTCCACCTGATTCTGGTCGAGACCGGGGCCTCCGGTCTGAACCAGACGGCAATGGAGCAATTCGTCGTGGAGCGCTTCCAGGGCCCAGGGCTGTGGGCCGTGCCGGTGACCTACTACGTGTTCTTGGGGTTCCTCTCCATGCTGCTGGTGCTGATCGCGCTGGTGCGCCGTGGCGTCACCTCGCCCTTGGCGCCCGCTCTGTTCGCGGCCGGCATCGTCGGAGACAACGTCGTCACGGGCGGCGTCGGCGAGATCGCGAGCGTCTGCCTGATGACCGTGGGCGCCGCTGTGGCGTCGTACGGCCTCTGGCGGGTCAGCCGCCAAGAGCCCGCACGGGCCCTGGCCCCCGAGCCCACCGGTTCTGGGATGACAGCGGCGTGATGCACAGGAGGCGGAACCGTCTGGGGACGGCGGCCGGCATGACGCGTCCGGCCAGGCTGACGTGCCCGAGCGACTGACGATCCGATGCGGGGGCGGAGGGGCCGGCCCCGCAGCCGACCCACGCTGGTGTACACCGACCGGGGCTACGACCACGACAAGTACCGCCGCATGGTCTGGGCCAAGGGAGTCAAACCGGTCATCGCCCGCCGGGGCACCCCGCACGGCTCCGGCCTCGGCGTGCATCGGTGGGTAATCGAGCAGCCCACGCGCTGCTGCACTGGTTCCGGCGCCTGCGCATCCGCTGGTAAATCCGCGACCACATCCACGAGGCCTTCATGACCCTCGCCGCCGCCATCATCTGCTGGCGACGCCTCACCCGCTGATCATTCTGTTAGGACTTCTAAGCGAGAATCTTGATGATGTACGGCAGGAGCGCAGTCGCCATTCCCAGGAGCAAGCCGGCGACGGTCGACTCCTTCACGGTGGTGGCAGGAGTAGTGGTGAGCACCTGAAGCCAGGCGAGGAGACTGGGATCAGATCGATCCCCGTCACTCACTCGCTCGACGGTGTCAGGCAACAAAGCATTGATATCCTCCAACGATCTGCGACGCCGCTCCGCGACCACCGCACTCAGCCGCCACTGCGGAATGACCGCAATGAGCGATGTGGCCGTCGCGGCCGTCAGGAACAAGGCAATCTTGACGATGAGCAGCAGAGTCGAGTCCGGACCGTCATAAGCCCAGGCGAGCAAAGGAAAAAGACAGAGAGCCACGCCGACGGAGGAGCCGTAGAACCCCATCCGATAACAGCGCGAAAGCAGCTCCATGCCTGGAGTGTGAGCCGGGGCGTACCAGTGAAGGATCAGATGCCCCGGCCGCGTCAGAACGATCGACAGCGTGGTCCCCACGACTATCCAATAGACTCCGCCCCCGATGAAAAAGGCGGCGACCAGGACTGCCAGATAGGATGCCTGGTCGACATACAAGCGCTGAGACATTCCAGGCACGGAGGCGGCTACCCGTATAGCCACCACACTCACGACGGAGAAGAGCATCGAAAACGAGAGCTGCGGGCCGGTTGCGGTGGTGATGTTCGCCCAACGGTCATACGCGCCACGCCCAGCAACGCTCAGCATCTTCTCCAGCTGCGGGGTCAGCTGATAGAAGATTTTGACTCCCCACCAAGAGAAAGCCGTAACCACCAGGACCAGCAGGGAGAAGTAAATCAACCATCCGTAGTACGCGACCGCCGATTGTTGTGGAGGCGGCGACCGCCAACCGAGAACAATCGCCAACACGACAGGGGCCGACGCCACGACCAGTGGGGCCGCCACCCATCGGCGCCTCCATCGAAGCCTCCCCGCTACGGCATTGACGCCGAAGCAGCGGAGTCCGAGAACATGACCGATGTCATGAGCGTAGCGATACTGTAGTGATGGATAATTGCGGTGAGGGCGCACCCAGAGATCGCGCCTCCTGGAGAGGAAGTCCCTTCTCCCAATTCCTCGCTTTCCCAGCAGGCTCCTTAGGGTGGCGCCCGCCTCAGTCCGAGAGTCCGCCCACATTCTCCCGGCCGCCGCCCTCGGCTTCTCCAAATGCTTCAGCAGCCGAGATAAGACCTCACTCCCAAGGCGTTGAGCGTCGCGTGTTCGATCCGCGACAGATCGCCACCATCTGAAGGCCCAGGACCTAGGACGCGGCATTCGCCGATCCTGCTGTCAGCAATCCAAGCGCAAGCCGTACCGGACTGTGGCGCATGGCCCTTGCCAAAGTGGTGTCACCCTGCGTGATTCTCCGGAACTCCCGCCATCCCCAAGGCGTGCGACTGAGCAGTGTGTGCATGGTCCGCGGGTGGCGTTCGAAGGCGGCGAGGAACCGCACGCCGGCGTGCATCTCCAGCGCGAGGCCGGATCCTATCCGGCCCCGATAATCCGCCTGCATAAGTGATGGCTCTCCGGCTGCTCTGCTCGCCTCCGCCGCAAGCCTGCCCGCGATTCCGCCCGACCGGATCGCGAAGGAGATTCCTTCGCGGGTCCACGGCTCCAGCAACCCGGCGGCGTCCCCGCAGAGGAGAACCCTTCCCCGGCCCACAGGAGATTGAGGAGAACGACAGCGGGTGAGATGTCCCGACTCATGAAGGACCTTGACGTCGGACAACCCGTGCTGACGGAGAAAGGCGGCGAGATAATCACGCGTCTCCTGGGGCGTCCCCTTGCGAGCGATCACTCCGACGGTCAGTCGCCGGCCTTTCGGGAATACCCATGCGTACGATCCGGGTATCGGGCCCCAGTCGAGATGGATGCGGCCGGTCCATGCGTGCGCGATGTCCGACGCGTCAAGCTCGACTTCCAGGCCCAGGTCTACCTGACTGAGCTCCACTCCCACGTATCGCGCCATCCGGCTGGCGCTTCCGTCTGCACCGATGACACAACGGGCCCTGACCGGACCACGGTCGGTATTGAGCACAACATGGTCGCCGTCCTCCGTCACCGACAATACGGTGGTGGGCAGCTGCGCAACAGCTCCCTCTTGGGTTGCCCTCGCCAGTAGAGCCTGATCGAACTCCGATCGGTCCACCAGCGACAAAATACGTGAAGGCGACATCTTGTGTTGCACGTCACGACCGATATGACTGAATGTCGTAGTGAAGATTTCCTGCCGGACGGGCACATCGAGGTCTGGCGGCAAGGAACGCAGCGTGACACCTATAAGCCCGCCTCCACACGTTTTGTAACGCGGAAACTGTGAGCGATCAAGGATTAACGTGCGCGCGCCGGCCTGAGCTGCCGCCAAGGCCGCGCTGCTTCCTGCCGGTCCCGCACCCACAACGACGACATCGTGTATCTCCGCCAGATTTCTGCCCCTTGTCATAACGCCATGCTATCCATCGCAAAGGGCCGACCTCCTTCGGTCGTGCTGGGGAGCCCGAGTCGGACACCAAAGAGGGGGAGCCCCCGAGGGTGTGCGGGCAGACAGGCGTAAACCCGCTTGACTTCGATCACACAGGGGATTTTCCCCGGTGAAAGCAGGGCGGCCAGTCGCCGTGGCCCTCCGGCCGAGTTCCAGCCGATGCCCACGGCCGTACGGGCGGCTCGGCCGAACAGCGCCCACCCGCGATGGCGTTGTGCCGGGAATGTACGACTCCTATACGCGGCGCCCCTAATCTGCGAGAAGACCGGCAGGTCAGGATGCCCACGTCACAGGCGTGGTCCTCCCGGTCCCGCGACCCCGGGTCCCCGATCGAAAAGGGCTGGCCGCATGCCGTTCCCCGTCACCGCGCTACCGGCGCCCGCACCCGCGCCCGCGTTCGCGTTCGCGTTCGCGACCAGCGAGGCGGAAGGCCGCGCGGAATGAGGGACGCGCTCGGTCTCGCCTGGCAGGCCGGCCGGTGCCGCCTGGTCCTGTTCGCCGCGCTCACCGTTCTCGCCGCCGCGGTCCCACTCGCCGTCGCCTGGCTGACGAAGGTGACGCTGGACGTGATCGCGCACGGCGACGCCACGATCGCCCTGGTGGTCACGCTGGGGACCGCCCTGGCGGTGTGCGGAGCGGGCGCCGCGGCGGTTCCCGCGATCACGCACTACCTGCGCGAGGAGACCGGGCGGCGGGTGAGCCGGATCGCCCAGGACCGCCTGTTCCTGGCCACGGAACGCTTCGTCGGGCTGGCCCGGTTCGAGGATCCCGCCTTCCTCGACCGGCTGCAGCTGGCCCAGCGGCACGGCGGGGCCACTCCCGCCCTGCTCGTCGCCGCTCTCCTGGGGATCGCCAGGAGCGCCCTGGTCGGGGTGGGTTTCGTGGCCTCGCTCGCCGCGATCAGCCCGTGGATGGCCGTCCTCGTGCTCGGCTCCGCCGCCCCCATGTTGCTGGCCGAGCTGTGGCTGTCCCGGCGGCGGGCGACCATGCTGTGGGACATAGGCCCGCATGAGCGGCGGGAGATCTTCTTCCGTGACCTCCTCGTCAACGTGCGGGCCGCCAAGGAGATCCGGCTGTTCGGCATCGCCGGCTACCTGCGCCGGCTCATGATGGACCAGCGCCGGGCAGCGGACGCGGAACGCCGTCGTACGGACCGGCGCGAGCTGGCCGTGCAGACCTGCACCGGCCTCGCCGGCGCGCTGGCGGCCGGGGCCGGGCTGCTGTGGGCGCTGGTGGGCACCCTGGACGGCGGCCGCACGATCGGCGACGTCTCGATGTTCATCGCCGCCGTCGCGGGGGTGCAGGGCTCGCTCACCGGCCTGGTCACCGAGGTGGCCCAGGCGCATCAGCACCTCCGGTTGTTCTCGCACCACCTCGCGGTGACGTCCGGCCATCCCGACATCCCGGTCGCGGCGAGTCCGCGGCCCGTCCCCGTGCTGAGGCGGGGCATCGAGTTCCGGGACGTGTGGTTCCGTTACTCCCCCGAACAGGACTGGGCGCTGCGCGGAATCAGCTTCGACATCCCGTACGGCGGAGCCCTCGGCCTCGTGGGCAGGAACGGGGCGGGCAAGAGCACAGTGGTGAAACTGCTGTGCCGGATGTACGACCCGGAGCGCGGCACGATCTTCTGGGACGGGGTCGACCTGCGCGACATGGCGCCGGACGAGCTGAGGCGCCGCGTCGGCGTGGTCTTCCAGGACTACATGGAATACGACCTGACCGTGGCGGACAACATCGGATTGAGCGATCTCGCCGTGCTGGGCGATCGAGACCGGATCGTCGCGGCGGCGCGTGCGGCGGGCGCCGACTCCTTCGCCGAGAAGCTCCCCCGCGCCTACGACACCCTGTTGTCGCGCATTTTCCTCGACGGGGACGACGGCGAGCACGGTGTCCACCTGTCCGGCGGGCAGTGGCAGCGCCTGGCCCTCGCCCGGGCGTACCTGCGCGGCGAACGCGACCTGCTCATCCTGGACGAACCCAGCTCCGGACTGGACGCCGAGGCGGAACACGAGATCCACACCGGCCTGCGCGCGCACCGGGCCGGACGCACCAGCGTGCTGATCTCCCACCGGCTCAGCGCGGTGCGGGACGCGGACCTGCTCGTCGTCCTCGACCGGGGACAGGTGGTGGAGAGGGGGACGCACGAGGCGCTCATGGACGCCGGCGGCGTCTACGCGCGGCTGTTCACCCTCCAGGCGCGGGGCTACCAGTTCTCCGAGCCGGGGCATCGGGACCGGCCATCAGCTACGCCGGATATGCCCTTTACTTGAAATACGTTCTGTCGGAGTTTATATTTTCTACAATCGCCCGAAAGTTTCCGGGGGCTTACGGGGTCTTCATGGGGCTTAAGTTCCGGTTATTGGGTCCACTCGAAATACTCAATGGGGCACAACCGATTTCGCTGACCGCTCACAAGCCCCGGGCGCTGCTCGTGATGCTGCTGCTGAACTCAGGAAAGCTGGTGCTGTGGCACCGGCTGCTGGAAGAACTGTGGGACGGCGCCCAGCCCGCTTCGGCGATGTCCAACCTGCGGACGTACGCGACCGAACTGCGCCGGGTCGTGTTCGACGGCGGGCCGCAGCTCGTCTCGGACCCCGACGGCCTCCGGCTGCAGGTCGACAGGGAACAGATCGACGTCGACGTTTTCGCCGACCTGTGCGCCCGGGCCAGGAACGACCAGATGAACGGCGACCTGCCGGCCGCCTCCTCGGCGTACGAGCGCGCGCTCCACATGTGGCGCGGGCCCGCGCTGACCGGGCTGCGCCGCGGGCCGATCCTCACCGCCACCGCGACCGCGCTGGACGAACGCCGCATCGGAGTGCTGGAGGACTGGTTCGACGTCCGGCTCGACCTGACCGCGACCGACCGGTGCAGCGGGTCCGCCCTCATCGCCGACCTGCGCGGGCACCTCGCCGAGCACCAGGTGCGCGAGCGCCCGCACCGGCAGCTCATGGTCACGCTGTACCGGCTCGGCGACGTCGCCGGGGCGCTCCGGGCGTGCGCCGGCGCCCGTGAGGTGCTCCGGCGCTCGCTGGGCCTCGATCCGGACGACCGCGTCGAGTGGCTCCAGGCCGCCATCCTCCGGCGCGACCCCGACCTGCTCCGCCCGGGCGTCCAGAACAGGACAGGCGACCCGCTCCGGCTTTGAGCCCCGGGCGGTCAGCGCGCGGTGTCGTCGACGATCCGGCCGTCCCGGATGCGGATGATCCGATCGCAGTGCGCGGCCACCCCGTCGTCGTGAGTGGCGACCAGCAGGGTCAGCCCCTGCTCGGCGACCAGGCGATCGACGAGCTCCATCATCTCCCGGCCGGTGGCCGAGTCGAGGTTGCCCGTGGGTTCGTCGGCCAGGATCAGCCGAGGGTCGCCGATCAGCGCGCGCGCGACCGCGACCCGCTGCTGCTGCCCGCCGGACAGCTGCGACGGCACGGCCTGTGCCCGGTCCAGCAGGCCCACGGCGGCGAGCAGCTGCCGGGCCCGTTCCGTACGGTCGAATTCCACCCGGCGGGGCAGCACCGGCGCGAGGACGTTGTCCAGGACGGTGAGCGCGGGCAGCAGGTGGAACCGCTGGAAGACGAAACCGACGCTGCGGCGGTAGACCGACAGCTCACGGCGGCCGAGCGCGGTCACCTCCCGGTCCCCGACCGTGATCGTGCCGCTGTCCACCCGCTCCATGCCGCCGATCAGGTGGAGCAGGGTGGACTTGCCGGAGCCCGAAGCGCCCACCACGGCGACCCGCTGCCCCGCCGGCACGTGCAGCGACACGTCGTCGGCGGCGACGATCCGGTTGTCTCCCTGACCGAACCGCTTGGTCAGGCCCCTGATCGTCACCTCGACACCGCGCCGGGTGCCGGTCGTGCGCGCCTCCATCGTCACCTCTCCGCCCTCGCCGCGGGCTCCGGGAGCCGGTCCACTCCCGTGTCCACGGCCGCGACGCGCCCGTCCGGGTCCAGCACGCACATCGCCGGGAAGCCCCGTACGCCGAAGGCCCGCTGCACCGGGCCCTGATCCGGCTCGACCAGCACCCGCGCGACCGGCTCGAACAGCGCGACCAGCTCGCCCACATCGTCCCGCGACCCGACCACGACCACCAGCGCCCGGTCGCGGCCCAGGGACCGCGCGCGTTCCGCGAAGGGGGACGCCTGCGCGAGGCACGGAGCACAGGTCGGCGTGAAGAACCCGAGCATGATGCCGCCGGTCAGGGAGTCCCTGCCCAGGTGCTCACCACCGGTCGTCGTGACCTCGCCGAAGTCCTCCGGCGCCGACCCCGGTGCGTTCATGACCTCCTCCGGATTCGACGGCAGGACGGCCCGCAGGGTCGCGAGTTCACGGTCCTGCCGGGCCAGGCGCCGGACAACGCCGAACGTGAACACCAGGTTGAGCACCGCCACAAGTCCCACGAGCACGAGGGCCACGACCACGTATCCCACAACGCACCTCCACACATTCACTGGCCGAACAGGTCGGCGACGTCGTCGAAACGGATGACCAGGGCCGCCGCGAGCAGCGCGACCCCGGCCGCCAGCAGGACGCCGGGGCCGTCGATCCCGGCGCCGCCCGGCAGCACCACCGCGGCAAGGCCCAGCGCGGCCACACCGAGCAGGGCGAGATTGCGCACCACGTGCCGCGTGCCGAGGTCCGCCTCGCCACCCCCGAAGCACCGGCACCGTACGGCGAGGCCCCGGCGGAGCACCACGGCCACCCCCGCCGTGAGCACGGCGACCAATCCGGCCGCCAGCCCGAACCCCACCGGCGGGGCCACGACGACCAGCGGAGGGACCAGCGCCTCGGCGGCGCACAGGGCCGCGGCCGGCCAGGTGCCGCCTCCGGTCAGCGGCTCGATCGACCGGCCGAACCGCCGGAACGCCTCACGGGAGGCCAGCTTGCTCACCGCCGACCAGCCGAAGACCACGGCGAGCAGGATCTGGCAGGCGAGTTCCACATGTCTCATCGACGGCCTCAGTCCTCCGCCAGCACGGCGGCGAGCGGCAGGCGGCGCATGAGCTGCGCGGGGACGGCGGCGGCCAGCACCGCCAACGCGGTTCCGGTCGCGGCGACGGGGAGCGTGGCGCTCACCGTCGCCCAGGTGAGGCCGCCCAGGAACGCGGCCAGCACGCCGAGGCCGAGACCGGCCCCGAGCACGGCGCCGGTCAGGCCGAGCAGCGCTCCCTCGGTGACGATCAGGCGGCCGAGCTCCCCGTCGGACCACCCGCACGCGCGCAGCGCGGCCAGCTCGCCGCTGCGTTCCCGGACACTCAGGTAGAGAGCGTCCGCGATGGCGAACACGCCGAGCGCCACCGTGGTCACGGCGGCGGCCAGATCCACCCCGCGCACCTGGAGCGAGACGGCGTCGCCCAGCAGTGTGCCCTGGGCCTCGCCGTGGAACCGCCAGGTGATCACCAGCAGTGTGGACACCGCCGCCACTCCGGCCGCGAGCGCCAGCACGCCGACCAAACTGCGGGTCGGGACCCGGACCAGGTTGCCCACCGCCATGCCGTACACCGTCCGGGCCCGGCGTGCCCGGGTGCGGGTGACCACGGGGGGACGGATCGCCGCCATCGGGTGCGCCCGCCCGGCGCGCAGCGCGGGCACCAGCCCGCCGAGCAGGGCGATCCCGCAGGCGACCGGTACGGCCAGCAGCGCGTGTCCGGGGCCCACCCCGATGCCGGTGGCGGCGGCCAGCGGCAGGGACACGGCGGCGCCCAGGATCCCGGCGACCAGGCCGACCAGCAGCACCTCCCCCAGCACCAGCGCGGCCAGCCGCCCGGCGGGCCAGCCCAGACAGCCGAGGACGGCCAGCTCACGCCGCCGCACCCGGACCGACGCGGCCACCGCGTTGCCCAGGAACAGCACGCACACCACGAGGATGAGGCCGAACAGCAGCGCGCTCTTCTGGTCGACGGCCCTGGTCAGCGCGACCGCCACGCCCTTGGTCGTCCAGTTCTCCAGCAGCCGCAGCTCGGGGCGGCCGAACGAGCCGCCGGGCAGCTCGACCGGCCGCGGGGCCGGGGAGGAGCCGATGGTGATGTCCACTTCGAGCCCGGTCGTGGTGGCGATCTTCTCGGCGACTACGCGGATCCGCTCCTGGGACGGATCGTCCAGCCCGGTGACCCCGGCGACCCGCACCCGGATCGCGGAGACCGGCGCCTCCTGCGCCGGGTCGTCGCCGCGGATGAGCATGGGCAGCGCGGTCAGCGTCGTCAGGAGCTGGGGCGGGGTGGCCAGGTAGCCGCCGGGGTTACCGTTGGGCAGCAGCGGGCGGTCTCCCAGCGCCGCCCGCGCGGTCTGGTCCGCGCCGGTCGCGCTCGCCGGCTGGTATGTCTCCAGCGGCACCGCGGACAACGCGGAGAACTCGGTCAGCCCGGCCGGGTCGAACCTACCCACCACCTGCGGGAACGCGTATTCGGTCACGCCACCCGGACCCGCCAGTTCACGCGCGGTCATCGGCCGGAGCGCTCGATCGTGCGCGAACAACGGGGCCGAGGTGTCCACGAGGGAGTTCTCCTGCCGCCACACCTCGTCGAGGCCGACGGTGACGGGATCCGGCTTCAGCACCCCCTCCGCGCCCCCATAGCGCGGGCGGCCGGACTGGATGACGCGGTCCACGTTGAGCCACGTGTCGCCGGGGTCGGTGATCGGGCGCTCGCTGACCTGCCGGTAGACGCTCTCCGCGTCGACGCGCACGGTCGACGTGCGCCGGACCGGCTCCGCCCGTAGCCGCTTCCACAGCTCATCGCCGCGCAGGTTCGCGATCCGCGGCGGCCGGTCCAGCCGGGAGACTCCGGCGGTCAGCTGCTCGTCGATGTGCGCGGTCGACGAGAGCAGCATGGGAACATCGGCGAACAGCTCCCACCTGGTCGGCGTCGGGCCGTCGGTCGCGCGCAGGTAACGCCCGCTGACCACGGCGCGATCCAGCCCGACCAGTTCCGCCTCCTGCACGGGATCGACGGCCGCCAGCAACAGCGGCACGGGCCAGCCGACAGGGAGCGTCAGGCGCGGCAGCCGTACCTGCCGGGGAATGATCCCACCGCCCGGGTCGCCGAGCCGGGTGCGGAAACCGCCGTCCGGCAGCATCTGGTAGACGTCCACGCGGGACCGGTCCGCCGCCGTGAGGTAGGTGCGTCCGGGCTCTCGCTTGCGCGCCGTGGGACAGATCGGCTGGATCCGTCCGTCCGTGAGGACTTCGGCCGCCGGGTAGCCGGACGACATCCCCGGGCGGTCACACACCGCGGCGTCCACCCGCACCTTCCGGCCTTCGTAGCGGTAGCCGTCGAACTCCACGAAGTTCGCCTTGTTCGTTGTGAACCGCGGCCACAGCACGGGGTTGCGGGTGACGTACACGTACCTGTCACCCGGGTCGTCGATCGTCGACAGTCCCCGGTCGCTGATCCAGGTCCTGTCCACCTTGAGCAACTGCTGTCGTGCCCCTCGGTCGAGCTGCTCGGTGAGGTCGATCTCGGCGGTCGCCGTCACGTCGACGTACCCCACCATCGCCACCGGAGCGGCCACCTCGACGCCGGGCAGCGCGAGTATCCGCCGCCACTGGTCGAGCGTGATGCCGCCGAACTGGCCGGACAGGAAGTTCGGGCGCACCTGCCCGTGCGCGAGCTCCTGCGCGTCCCGGCTCCCCCTGGGCCGCACCAGCACGTCGTACGTGCTCCGGTAGTTGTCGTCCACGGTCCCGGTCACGCGCAGGCGTGAGGTCTCCACCGAGCCGGTGAGCAGGGTGAACCCGCTCGTGGCCAGCAGCACGCCGAGCAGCATCGTCATCGAGCGCACCGACTGGCGGCGTAACTGGCCGATCATCAGCCTCAGCATGAATCCCCATCAGACGGTCACATTCGCCGGATCACAACCCCCAGCAGACGCTCTGCGGCGACGTACCCGTAGAGGCGGGAGTCCCGGCTCACCGCCGGGTTGTCCCCGAGCACCACCAGCCGCTCGGCGGGGACGGACGTGGTCCCCCCGGCCAGCACGGGCACACGCGCCTCGGGGACGGGGTCTCCGGGAACGGCTACCGCCCGTTTCACCACCCACACCGTGCGGGGGCCGTCGTCCTCCGCCGCCCCGGCGGGCACCGGCACGGGAGGCGCGTCGATCACGTCGGCGAAGACGACCAGGTCGTCGGGGCGGACCGCCGTCACACCACGTCGCCGCACCAGCACCCGGTCACCGTCGCGGAGCGTGGGCTGCATGCTCCTGCCCCGTACGGTCACCACGACGAAGGCCCGGCGCATCCCCAAGGTCGCCGTCGCCAGCGCGAGGACCGCCATCGCCGCGACGGTGAGCAGAAGCGACAACCGCCATCCCCCTCGTGTGCCACCGGACCCGATGGTCGCACCGGGTCCGGCTCGGTCACCCGGTCACGCGCCGCCTGTCAGCAGCCGGCGTGCGCGTAGTAGGTGCAGCGGCCGCAGTAGTAGAGGTAGATGTCGCCGCCGACGCACTTGCAGTAGCCCTCCCATCCGCAGGCGCGGGCTTCGGCGTGCGGGACCACCTTGTCGACCATCCTGTCGGCGACCCGTCTGATCAGCGCTCTCATGACCACTTCCTTTCGCCGGACGTGATTGACCCCGATCGTAAAGAGCGGGGGTTCAGCGGGGATACAGGCTCCGTACAACGCGCGGGCGTCATATTCCTCAACCCGGGGAAACGCGAATTCGACGGAATGCCCAGGAGGTCCAGCGTGACGGAATCGGCGCCGCGTGCTGGATAGCCGTTGCCGGCGGGGTCATTGGAAATCCGGTGGATGCGAATCCACGAGACCGGTCACCCGGCCTAGCGGTTTTCAGGAGCACTACGGTTATCCCGCCCGAAATGACCTTGGCCTGCGGCTCACCCTCAAGCGGAGACGCAACCAAGGGAGGACGCCGGCAGGGGCGGTATTTCGATTGACACCGGCGCGATCCGGTGTGGAGGGTGGCGTGGTGTCTGATGATCTGCCGGTGGAGGTGCGCACGGCCTTCGGGGTTGCATCCGGTCCCGCGCGGCTGTTGCCCGGAGGGCACGGCACCTGTTGGCTGGCGGGCGAACTGGTGCTCAAGCCCGCCCCGCGTCCGGCGGTGGCGTCGTGGCTGGCCGAGGTGTTCGCCGATCTGCGCGGTCCGGGTTTCCGGGTGCCCCTGCCAGTGCGCGCGGCTGACGGCTCGTGGGTCGCCGGCGGGTGGGCGGCGTGGACCGCTGTCGAGGGCGAGCCGGATCCCGTGGCGCGGTGGCCGGAGCTCGTCGCGGCCAGCCGGGCTTTCCACGCGGCCCTCGCCGGTGTCCCCGCCCCGGACTGGCTGGGACGCGGCAGAAACCGCTGGGCGGTGGCCGAACGGGTGGCGTGGGACCAGGCCGAGGTCGAGCTGGCGCCGGAACTGTCGGATCTGGTGGAGGGCTTGCGGGCCGCCATCCGGCCGGTACGGTTGCCCGACCAGCTCGTCCACGGTGACATCGCGGGCAACGTGTTGTTCGCACCTGGGCAGCCACCGGCGGTCATCGACTTCTCACCGAGCCGGCGGCCGGCGGGCTACGCCCTGGCGATCGCTGCCGTGGACCTGCTGGCCTGGTCCGCCGCACCGCCCAGCATCCTCGACGAACTGGACGGCGAGGACGACATCGACCAGCTATTGCTGCGCGCCTTGATATGGCGCCTGGTCACCGAGTCGCTCGGCCGACCGGACCCAGGCAGCAGGCAGGCGGTCCGCCGCGCCAACGAACCGGTGGTCGAACTGCTGCTGTCGCGCGTGTCCGGCCGGCCCGTGACCACCGGGCCCGCAACCGACGCGGACGTCGCCGCCTCGGCCGGCCGCGCGCTCGGCCGCGAGATCACGGGTCTGCGACCGGTCACGGGCGGGCACAGCAGGTCCGTGACGCGAATCGCCGACCATGCCGGTGGCGGTTCTGCGTTCGTCAAGGCCGCCGCGCCTGCCGGCCGCGCCGAGCTCGGTGTGGAGTTGGCGGTGTACGAGGCGCTGGGCGACCGCCCATTCCTGCCGCGGCTGCTGTCGAGCACCAGCGAGCCGCTGCCGATGCTCGTGCTGGAAATGCTGGAGCAGGACCACTGGGTCCGCGATTGGACCGCACCCCTGGTCGCAGCCACCCGGAAGCTGCTCCACGAAGTACACACGCTGCCCGCACCATCTGGCGTGCCGGTATTGCGAGAGGCGTCCAATCCCTGGGAAACCATCGCCGCCGACCCGGACCGCCTGCTGCGCATGAACGTATGCACGCGCCGGTGGCTGGCCGCACACCTGGAAACGCTTCATGCCGCGGCCGCCGAGGCACCCACCGAGGGAGACAGCCTGATCCACCGCGACGTACGCGCAGCGAACCTCTGGTGCCGCGACGGCCGCCTGGTACTGGCCGACTGGGCGTCGGCGGCGATCGGCGATCCCTGGCTCGACCACCACCTCTGGCTCGTCGCCCTGCGCGCCGAAGGCGGCCCCGTACCGGACACCGGCCAGGGGCCGCACGCCACGGGCCACGCCGCGCTGATCGCCGGGCAACAACCCCTGCTCACCCCGGCGCGCGACGCCAACCCGGCTCTGTTCGACCAACGCCGGCGCCGCCTCACCGCCGCCCTGTCCTGGGCCGCCCGCCTCCTGCACATTCCACCCCCACAGCCAACGACCTGACACCCGACGCCAAGCGTCACGGTTGCCGGTTGTCCTCGAGGAGTTGTTGTGTGCGGGCGAGGAATGCCTGGCGAACCTCTTCTGGGTGCAGTATCCGGAGTGGTCGGCCGAGGCTGAGCAGGTAGCGGGCCAGGCTGTCGGCGTCCGGCCCGCCGATGTCGATGATCGTGGCGTCATCGCCGTCCGGGTGGTGGACGCCGACCGTTGGTGGGACCAGCCTACGGGCCTCATCGGCCGGTACGGCCAGGCGGATGGTCACCCGCACCGGGTAGGGCCTCAGCGCGACGCCCGGGCTGACCATCTGTGCCGGATCCGGCGGGTCGGGCAGGGCGGTGGCCTGCCCGGTGGCTGTGGCGTCGATGATGCGATCGGTACGGAAGGTGCGCCAGTCCTGCCGCGTCAGGTCGTAGGCGAGGAGGTACCAGCGGCGGCCGGTGTAGATGAGCCGGTAGGGGTCGACTCGGCGGGTGGACGTCGTTCCGGCCCCGTCGCGGTAGGTCAACTGGGTGCGTTCGCCTCGCCGGCACGCGGTGGCCAGGTCGAGCAGCAGCGCGGGGGAAATCTGGCTGTCGTCGGGTCGTGCGGTGTGGGTGAACGCGGCGTCCAGCTCGCCGAGCCGGTCGGCGATCCTGGCCGGCAGCACCTGGCGTAGTTTCAGCAGCGCCGACAGGGCTGCCTGGTCGCTGCCGGAGACTCCACTGAAGGCGGCGGTGCGCAGCCCGACGGCGACCGCGAGGGCCTCCTCCTCGTCAAGGATCAGTGGCGGAATGCTGGTTCCGGGCCCGAGGTGGTAGCCGCCCCATGGGCCCATCTCCGATTCGATGCCGTAGCCGAGTTCCCGTAGCCGGGCGATGTCCCGGCGAACCGTCCGTTCGGTGATTTCCAGCTGGGCGGAAAGATCAGCGCACGTCCAGGACCGCCGCGTCGACAGCAAAGACAGCAGCCGCAGCAGCCGCGCCGAGGTGTTGACCACGGCCAACAGTCTGCTCGATAACCAGGACCGTTTCTGACCGGGTCACACCGTAATGTCGCCGGCATGACCGAGAACGCCTCGGCCGAAAAGTCCATTACGGCCACGATGACCTCGGCCAGGGTGCGTCAGAGGACGGGCCCGGATGGGCGTACGTAACCGACGAGGAGCAGGACCCATGGAAGCACGCATGAAGAGTGTGGCGAATCCCGACCTGATCACAGCGATCCAGCATCTCCAGAAGGCGATTCACGCCGGTGGCGTCGACCCGCTCGTGCTCGAACTGGTCCACCTGCGGGCCAGCCAGATCAACGGCTGCAGCCCGTGTGTGTTCGCCGGCGTCCAGTCGGCGAAGAAGCATGGAGAGACCGAGGAGCGGCTGCACAACGTGGTCGCCTGGCGCGAGGCCCCGTTCTTCACCGAGGAGGAGCGGGCAGCGCTCGCGCTGACCGAGGCCGCCACCCGGATCCAGGACGGCGCGCCGGGCGTGACCGACGAGATCTGGGACGCTGCTGCCGGCCACTTCGACGAGAAGCAGATGTCCGCGATCATCCTGAACATCGCACTCACCAACTTCTTCAACCGGATCAACCACACGATCCGGGAGCCGGCCGGCAAGACCTGGTGAAGACGGGCGGGCGTCAGCCGTCCAGGGGGCCCGGTGGCGACGCGGCGAAGGACGTGATCGGCCGGCTCCACCGCTGATCGATCCAGCGCCACTTCCGGCAGGCCCTCGTCCTGGGCTCCCACCTTCGGGTGACCGCCGACAACCATAGGGATACGTGACGATGAGCAACGAACTACCGGAACTGACCGTTACCGATGCCCGAGCCTGGCGGGAGTGGCTCAGCGAGCACCACGACAGCTCGGCAGGGGTGTGGCTGGTCCTCGCCAAGCAGAACACGACCGGGCCCACCAGCCTGACCTATGACCAGGCGCTCGACGAAGCCCTGTGCCACGGCTGGATCGATGGCCGGCTACGACGGCGGGATGAGACCACCTTCTGCCGGCGCTTCACCCCTCGCGGAAGGCAAAGTCCCTGGTCAGCGCGGAACGTTTCCATCGTCACCCGTCTGATCAGCGAGGGCCGGATGCATCCGGCCGGAATGACCGAGGTCGAACGCGCCAAGGCCGACGGCCGCTGGGACACGGCCTACGCGGGACAAGCCGGCATCGAGATACCAGCCGACCTGGCCACCGCATTGGCCGCGAATCCCCAGGCACAAGCGATGTTCGACATCCTCACCTCGCAAAACCGCTACGCCGTTCTCTATCGGATCGCGAACGCCAAACGCGCCGAGACCCGAGCCCGCCGTATCACCCAGTTCGTCGACATGCTCGCCCGCGGCGAGGCGATCCACCCACAAAAGCGCGCCCTCGGCAGTTGAATGCTCGCTTCGTTGTCGTGCCATCGCACGTGCGCCCGCATGCTGCGGGACGCGACCGCCGTCATCTGCGACGGAGCCGAGATCCGCGAGATCATGGCGCGTTTCTACCGTGAGTTGACCGTGCGCCGCCGGACGGCCCACAGTGAGCGCATGAACAGGGCTCTGGCCGTGCTGACCTTCGGCGCGCTGCTCACGCTGCTGATCGGGGTCGTCGCATCTGGAGAGTCCCTGCCGTCGCTCGTGCTCGGCGCGGTGTTCACCGCATTGGCCACCGCCGGCTTCTCGTGGGTACGTGCGCGCAATCAGCTGGCCTGGTCGCTCGGGTACGTGGCCGTGCAGCTGCCGATCGCGTTCGTCGTGTTCTCGCTGAACGCAGGGGTCGCCGCGACGCTTCTGCTCGTCGTGCTGGTCAGCCAGTGCGTGCTGCTACGGTTGCCGATCGCCGCGACGGCGGTCGTGGTCGGGCTGGTCCCGTTCGTCCACCTCGGCATGTCGTGGGGCGAAGGGCTGCGAGAAGGGCTTGGAATACTTGTCGCCGCGGTGTTCGCCGCGATCGCGACGGAGTTGCTGCAACGCGAACAACGCGCCCGTGTCGAACTAGCCGAGGCGCACGAGCAGTTGCGTGGCTACGCCGCGCAGGCGGAGCGGCTCGCAACCGTGCAGGAACGCAACCGGGTCGCACGCGACATCCACGATGGACTCGGACACTCGCTCACCGTCGTCCAGATGCAGGTCAAGGCCGCCCGTGCGGTCCTGCCGACCGACACCGCCAAGGCCGACGAGGTACTCGCCAAGGCCCAGAACCAGGCCGAGGCCGCACTCGCCGAGGTACGCCGCTCGGTCCGCACCTTGCGCGAACCACGCGAAACCCCTCCCCTGCCCGACGCCTTGCAGGCGTTGGCCGAACTGACATCCGCCGCGGGCGTGACCACCAGCGTCGCGATATCCGGCGAGCAACGACCGTTGCCTGACGAGACGCGCGAGGCCTTGTTCCGTGCGGCGCAAGAGGGTCTGACCAACGTCCGCAAGCACGCCCAGGCAACCCGTGCCGACGTGGTCCTGGACTACGCTGACACCGCTGTCCGGCTGGCCATCCGCGACGACGGCGCCGGCTCCGCTTCTACGCCTGCGTCTGGTTTCGGCCTGGTCGGGCTTCGGGAACGCGCCGAGCACCTGGGCGGACGGTTGAGCGTCGAGTCGGCACCGGGGGCGGGCTACACATTGAGCATGGAGGTTCCTGGATGAGCCCGGTCCGCGTCCTGTTGGTCGACGACCAGGCTCTGTTCCGCGAGGCCCTGGCCACCCTCCTGGCCACGCACGACGCCATCGAGGTCGTCGGCGAGGCAGGCAACGGCGACGAAGCGATCCGCCAGGCCGCCGAGCTCACCCCGGACGTCGTCCTGATGGATCTGCGTATGCCCGTCCTGGACGGCGTCGCCGCGACCCGCCGCTTGCGTACCGACCACCCCGGCATCGGCATCATTGCGCTGACGACGTTCGACGACGACGAGGACGTGTTCGCCGCCCTTCGCGCCGGAGCTTTGGGCTACCTGCTCAAGGACGTCTCCTCGGCTCAGCTGATCGAGGCCGTCCTGGCCGCCGCCCGCGGCGAGTCGGTGTTGCAGCCGTCCGTTGCCGCGAAGGTGGTCGCCCAGTTCGCCCGCCTACCCTCGACCAGCGCCCCGGAACCGCAGCCGTTGGTCGTGCCGCTGTCCGACCGCGAACTCGAAGTCCTCCGCCACCTCGCCACCGGCCACAGCAACCGCGAAATCGCCACAACGCTTTACCTGGCCGAGGGCACCGTGAAAAACCACGTCACCAACATCCTGTCGAAACTGAACGCCCGCGACCGCACCCAGGCCGCACTACGCGCACGGTCACTCGGTCTGCTCTGACCATTTCCGCCCGGGTCATGATCCCGGGCATGACCTCCGGCATGACTTCCGGCACATGGCAGGACGGCGGCCGGCGGCCACTCTCGTCGGTATCAGTCGATGCCGAATCTGAGGGGACGTCATGACGACCATGACAACCAGCCGGAGTACCAGTCGCAAGCTGGGCCGGTTCGTCTGGCACTACGTCGAGATGGTGATCGCCATGCTCGCCGGGATGTTCGCACTGGCGCCGCTGTGGCCGGACGCCTGGTCGGCGCGGCCGGAGATCGGCGCGCTCGTCATGGCGACCGACATGACCATCGGAATGACCGTGGCGATGGCCTTGCGCAGGCATTCGTGGGCGCGGATCGGTGAGATGGCGGCTGCGATGTACCTGCCGTTCCTCGTCTTGCTGGTGCCGTTCTGGCTCGGGGCGTTGTCCGCCATGGGGTTGATGATGGCCGGGCACGTGATCATGTTCCCGCTGATGCTGGCCGCCATGGTGTGGCGCCGCGACCACTACTGGCACTGAGGTTTCGATGCGCACCTTCCTGCGCCGCGCGCTCGCGGTGATCGCGGTTCTCCTGATTCCAGTGGCGGGCGGGGCGATCTCCGCCCTCGCCACGTTCAACGCCGAGTACGCCCCCGGGCCGAACCGGCCCGTTCCCGCCGCCGCTCACCCGGCCTTCGACCCCGCCAAACCGACCGCGGTCGTGGTGATCGGCGACAACGGGGCCGTCGCGTCGGATGCCCTCGCCCCGTACGAGATCCTCGCCGCCTCGGGCCGGTTCAACGTCTACACCGTCGCGTCGCAGAGGCGTCCGCTGCCGTTGACCGGTGGTCTGGACCTGGTGCCGGACCTGAGCTTCGCGGATCTTGCCGAACTCACCGGCGGTGCCGCGCCGAAGCTCGCGGTCATCCCGGCGATGCCGGACGTCGGCAAGCCCAGCACCGCCCCGGTCACGACGTGGCTGCGTGATCAGGTGGACCGCGGCACGCTGCTGCTGAGCGTGTGCAACGGCGCCGGTGTCCTCGCCTCGGCGGGTCTGCTCGACGGCCGGCCCGCGACCGCGCACTGGCTGCGGATCGGCTCGTTCGAGTCGGACTATCCCGCGGTGAACTGGGTGCACGGCAAGCGTTTCGTCGACAGCGGTACCGTCGTCACGACCGCGGGCGTGCTGTCCGGCATCGACGGAACCCTGCACATGATCGAGCGCTTGGCCGGTTCGACGGTGGCGGCGAACGCGGCCAAGGCCGTGCGCTGGCGGTACTACGGCAACACGCCGCCGGTCGTGACCGGCATCGCCATGCCCGCCCCGGCCGCGATCTTCAACGCGGGATGGACGTGGGCGCCGCCGACCGTCGGCGTGATGCTGACGCCGGGCGTCGGCGAGATCGACCTGGCGTCGGTGTTCGAGACGCACGACAAGTCGCTCGCAGACCGGACGCTGGCCGTGAGCGCGGACGGCGGCCCGATCCGGTCACGGCATGGTCTGACGTTCCTGCCCCGCGCCGATCTCGCTAGCGCGGCCCCAGACCTGGATAGCTTGCTCGTGCCCGGAGCGGGAGTTCGGTTGGGCCAGGTCCCCGACGGCCTGGAGCCGGTGTACGTCCACTCCGGACAGGACTTCGCCTACAACGACGCCGTGCGGGACCTGGCCCGGACAACGGATGTGGCCACCGCCCGCTGGACCGCCGAGACCATGGAACTGCCGACCGACGGCCTGCAACTGGACGGCCCGGCGTGGCCGTGGCAGCAGACGGCGTTGCCCATCTTGTTGATCCTTTTGGGTATTGCCGCGGTGATCTGCCTTCCGCGTCTTTGGACCACTGTGGACGCTCTCGTCCGAGCCTGATCGCGACGGCTCCCTCGTGACGCGAGGGAGCCGCCGTCAGAACCGTGGACGCCCCGAGAGCTACGGCACAGTTTCGTATCCCTGCTCTCTGACCAAGGGCATCCCGCTCGAAGAGATCTCCCGCCTGGTCGGCCACAGCAGCACGGCGGGAGCAATGCTTGAAACCTAATAGCACTGCACGGCACCGGATGACTCCTACTTGAAACCCGGGGCTTGACCCCTATCCACAGGCGGCGGGCTCCGGTGCCGCGCCTCTCGTGAAGCAGATGCGCTCCTGGCCGCACGAGGGCCATGATCGTGACCTGAGCCGACCGCACGGTGACTTCCCCTCTTGCAACGCGAGCCGCGAGCTCTGCCCACAGACTGACACCCGTGCGGTGAGCTGGGGCCGCGAACTGCTCATCGGATGCCGGGCCACCGAGCCCTTCTATTAGGGCGCTGCGTGACCCCGCACAGGATCACACGCTGGGCACACATCAGAACACGGGAGGCTCGATTGGCCATCACCTACGGTATTGACTGGACGGAGAAACACCACGACATCGCGCTGGTCCGCGCCGGAGCGACCTTCGAGGGCGGCAAGCTCGTCGAATGACCCGACGAGCGGCCCTCATTCGCAGCGGCTTCTAAAGCGCCGGGCATGCGCATGAAGAGCTTCATCACTCCTGAGCAACCGGCAACATCTCCTACAACATTCTGGCCAAGAGGGTTCGGACAACTGCGATCGGAACCGGCCGACCGGTGCCGTCTGTCCCCTCAGCCATCTACGGCCGGCCACGATTCGCAGGTCTTGGCGATCACCCCGGAGCCGGAGCGCCCCCAAGATCCATCCCGCATATATCCCGCGGACAGCGGCCGAGGGCTGCTCAGGGTGGCGTATGGCTGCGCATGGCTGAAATGATCAACGGCGTCTGAACCGAGCGAAACCGCTGGTCAGACGCCGTTTTTGCTGGTTGAGCGGAGAGCGTGGGATTCGAACCCACGAGACCGGTCACCCGGCCTAGCGGTTTTCAAGACCGCCGCCATCGTCCACTAGGCGAGCTCTCCCGGGCGCCCCATGCCAGAGCGCCACGCAGCAGCCTAGTCTCTCACTCTCCCGTAGGTGACCGCGACCACAAAAGAGATCATTTCGCCTCGACGTCTCGCCTACAGATGATCCGGGATCTCCGAGAACCTGGGCTCGGCCAGCGCGTGCGGCCCGGCGAAGCCGTCGCCCACGGAGGCCGCCAGCCGGAGGTAGGCGTCCCTGGTGGCCTGCTGGAGGCGGTCCAGGTCGATCTCCGCGCCCTCCTCCAGGTGGGCGTCGTACGGCACGCGGACGACGGTGCGGCAGCGGGCGGCGAAGTGCGCCTCCAGCTTGTCGAGGTCCACGGTGGACTTCGACCGTGGCCGTACGCTGCACAGCACCACGGTTGCGGCCCGGACGAGGTCGCCGTAGTGATGCGCCTCCAACCAGTCCAGCGTGGCCGATGCCGCCCGGGCGCCGTCCACGGACGGCGAGCTGACCAGCACGATCTGATCCGCCATGCCGAGCACGCCCGACATGGCGGAGTGCAGGAGGCCGGTGCCGCAGTCGGTGATGCAGATGGAGTAGAAGTTCTCCAGCACCTGCGCCACCGCGTGGTAGTCCTTGGCGCTGAACGCCTCCGACACCGACGGGTCGCGGTCCGACGCCAGGATCTCCAGCCGCGAGGTCGTCTGCGAGGTGAAGGCGCGGATGTCCACGTATCGCTTGATCTGCGCGCGCTCGTTCAGCAGGTCGCGTACGGTGGCCGCGGTCTCCAGCTCGACCTTGTCGGAGAGCGTTCCACGATCGGGGTTGGCGTCGACGGCGATGACACGGTCGCCTCGCACCTGCGCGAGCGTGGCGCCGAGGCCGACGGTCGTCGTGGTCTTGCCCACCCCGCCCTTGAGGCTGAGCACGGCAACTCGGTGGTGACCGGTGGCGACGGGCGTGCGGGCGCGCTGCACGAGTTCACGGCGCCGCCGCACCTCCGGGGCCTCGCCCGGCTTGATCAGCCCGGCGGACGCCTTGTAGACCAGCCGCCGCCAGCCCGTCGCGGGAGTGTTGCGCCGCCCCCTCAGCAGGGTGCCCGGATCGAGGCTGTCGGCGGTCGGCTTGGAGCCGGCCGACTTCCCCGTCGTACGCGCGGGCGAGCTGAAGGCGGAGACGGGAGCCGGCCGGCGCGGGGGCTGGTACGCCTCCCGCTCCGCCACCGCGTCCCGTTCCACGGCCGCGGCCTCGACCGGTGCGTGGCTCGGCGCCGAGGCGCGCTCGGGTGCGGGTTGAGGGGTGGACTGAGGTGCGGGTGCAGGCGCGGGCGCTGGCGTCGGCGCCGCGACCGCACCCGGCTCGTACGGCTTCCGCTCCTCGGCGGCCAGGTCCTCCCGCAGGGAGCCGGTGAAGCGGTCGTCCGTGAAGTCCGGCGCGGCCTCGGCCCGTGGGGTGGCGAACGGAGACGGGCTCTGCGGCGGCGCGGGCGGCTCCTCCGGCTCGGCAGAAGCGGCGGGGGCGGCAGGAGCCGCAGAAGCCGCGGGAGCGGCGGGAGCACCGGAGACACCGGGTTCCTGCTGCGCGGCCGGCACCGGCACAGCGGGCTCAAGCCAGCCCCGCAGCGACTCCGTCGCCGAGGACGAATCGCCGGGCGCCGGGGAGGCGAAGGGCTTGGCCGACTCGCTGCCCGAGAACGCGCCGATGTTCTTGTAGGCGTCGGTGTCCGCCGGGGAGCCGGGGAAGGCGCCGCTGTCGAAAGACTGCTCGCCGAACAGGGGGGTGGTGAAGGACGAGGAACCGCTCAGGCCGCCCGACGGCGGGGTGGAGCGGCCGTCGTCCTCCGTGGGCTCCTGGTCATCCCCGGGTGTCTCCGGCGTCGCGTCGGAGGCCCCCTCGGCGGACTCCGGTCCCGCTCCGGAAGAGGAGCCGAAAGACCCCGGGAAGGACGGCTCCGATGCCGTCCCAAAAGACGAACCGGAAGGCGAACCGAACGACGGGGCGCTCACCGGCCCGGTCGACGTGGCGGGCTCCGCACCCCTCGTCTCCGGCGGTGTGCCGAACGCGGCGGGCGACTCGGCCGGCGGTGTGCCGAACGCGGCGGGCGACTCGGCCGACGGCGTGTCCTCACGCTGTTCCGGCGGCGAGGACTCGGGCCTGGTCACGAAGGCCGTCGTCTCACCGAAGGCCGTCGTGTCATTCACGTTCGCCGTGTCGCCGAAGCTCGTCTCGCCGTAGGCCGAGTCAGCGCCATAGCCGGACCCAAATCCGGACTTTTCGCCGCTTTCATACCCAAATCTCTCCGAATAGCCGGCATCGAAGAGGGGGTCGCGGATGGGGCCGGTGGACGACGACTCGGATGTCTGCGCGTCCTCCCGTGCCGGGGCGCCGTACGCGGAGCCGGTCGCGCTGTCGGCGGCGCCACCAAGCAGACCCTCGCCCACACCACGAAGCAGGCCCCCGGAGGCGGACTCGGACGGGACGAGGCTCCAGGGGTCGGCGGGGTACGGCGAGGCGGGCTCAGGCTCGGCGGGCGGTGGCTGTGGAGAGGCGAGCGTCGCGGAGGTGACCGCGCTGACCGCTATCTCCACCTCGTCGGGCATTTCCTTGATCGCGTCAAGCCATGCCAGCTGGTCCTCGAGAGAATGGGGATCCTCACGATCATGTCTCGCCACCGTGTACCCCCTCGGGCTGAGCTAATGGGGTAGCAAACACATTGCAGATTAGCGCCACGTAATACCGTGAATGCGGGCAACCGCCGAGTTCTCCGCCACGCTACTTTAGGTCACATGCGTGCGATCGTGATTTCCGAACCTGGCGGACCTGAGGTTTTGGCCTGGCAGGAAGTGCCCGACCCGCGTCCCGCCGCAGGTGAGGTCGTCATCGAGGTCACCGCCTCGGCCGTCAATCGGGCGGACCTGCTCCAGCGCCGCGGCCTCTACCCGCCGCCGCCGGGAGCCTCCGAGATCCCCGGGCTCGAATGCTCCGGAACGATCATCGAGGTCGGCGAGAACGTCCCACGTCTCGCGGCCGGCGACCGGGTCTGCGCCCTGCTGGCCGGCGGCGGATACGCCGAGCGCGTGGCGGTCCCCTGGCAGCAGGTGATGCCGGCGCCGGAGGGAATCGCGCTGGACGAGGCCGCCGGTCTGCCCGAGGTCGCCTGCACAGTGTGGTCGAACGTCTTCATGACGGCCCGCCTTCGCAAGGGCGAGACCCTGCTCGTGCACGGCGGCGCGAGCGGCATCGGCACGCTGGCCGTCCAGCTCGCCAAGGCGTACGGCTCGCGCGTGCTCGTGACGGCCGGCTCCGCGGACAAGCTCGCGCGCTGCCGCGAACTCGGCGCGGACGAGGGCGTGAACTACCGCGAGGAGGACTTCGCCGAACGGTTCGAGGGCCGGGCCGACGTCATCCTCGACATCATCGGCGCGAAGTACCTGCCCGGGAACCTGCGCGCCCTCGCCACCGGCGGCCGCCTGGTCGTCATCGGCATGCAGGGCGGCGCGAAGGGCGAGCTCGACCTCGGCGCGCTGCTCGCCAAGCGGGCCTCGGTCCACGCGGCCGGGCTGCGCAACCGCCCGGTGGACGACAAGGGCGTGGTCTGCCGGGGTGTGGTCGACAACGTGTGGCCGCTCGTCACCGCCGGAGCCGTACGGCCCGTGGTGCATGAGCGGATCCCCCTCGACCAGGCCGCCCGCGCCCACCGGATGCTCGAAGAGGGTGAACACATCGGAAAGCTCTTGCTGGTCAGGTGAGTTAAGTTGATGGGGTGAGCACGGTGTGCCCCGGCGAATCAGGAGTTGTAAGCGATCGATGAACGCAGACGAGAGCACGCCGCAGATCGTGGTCGTGGGGCCGCAGGGCCTTTCGGCCTCCGGCGGCAACGGTAAGGGCGAGCACGAGGAGCGGTCCGTCGCCGACCTGGTGGAGCAGCCCGCCAAGGTGATGCGGATCGGCAGCATGATCCGCCAGCTGTTGGAGGAGGTGCGGGCGGCTCCCCTCGACGACGCCAGCCGCAAGCGGCTCAAGGACATCCACCAGAGCTCCATCAAGGAGCTTGAGGAGGGCCTGGCCCCCGAGCTGGTGGAGGAGCTGGAACGGCTGACCCTGCCGTTCAACGACGAGAGCGCGACCCCGCCGAGCGACGCGGAGCTGAGAGTCGCGCACGCCCAGCTCGTCGGCTGGCTGGAGGGCCTGTTCCACGGCATCCAGACCACGCTGTTCGCCCAGCAGATGGCCGCCCGGGCGCAGCTGGAGCAGATGCGCCGCGCACTCCCCGGCGGCATGACTCAAGCCTCACAGGACGATCAGGGCCACCGCGCGGGTGGCCCCTACTTGTAAACCCCCGCTCCCCGCCGACTCAGAACAGGGTCTCGAGCACGACCGCCACACCGTCGTCGTTGTTGGCCGCCGTCACGTGATCGACGGCGGCCAGCACGTCGGGATGGGCGTTCGCCATGGCGTACGACGTGCCGGCCCAGGTCAGCATCGGCAGGTCGTTCGGCATGTCGCCGAAGGCGACGACCTCCGCGGGCTTGATCCCCCGCTCCTCGGCAAACGTCGCCAGCGCGGTGGCCTTCGTCACGCCGTACGCGCTCATCTCGATCAGAGCCCGCCCGCTGGAGTGGGTCGGGGTCACGATGTCGCCGACGATCTCCAGCACTCCGCGGTGCAACTCGTCGGGGTCCATCGAGGGGTGCTGCGCGAGCAGCTTGGCGCACGGCCGGGATGTCAGCGCCGCCATGGCCGCCATCCGCCCGTAGGCCAGCTCCCGGGCGTCCCAGCGCCCCAGCGGGTAGTCCGACTCGTGCGCGAAGCCTCCCTCATACTCCACCGAGAACCTGAGGCCGGGCACATGCCGCCGCAGCCGGGCGACGCACTCTTCGAGCACGTCGGCGTCGATCAGGCGTGAGTCGACGATCTCCTCGGTGTGGAGGTCGTACAGGAGCGCGCCGTTCGCGCAGATGGCGAGCCCGCGGTGCCGTACGGCTCCCGCGACGGTGTGCATCCACCGGGGCGGCCGCCCGGTCACGAAGACGAGGGTGCCGCCGACCTCCTCCACCCGGGCGAAAGCGGCGGCGGTACGTGGGGAGACCGTTCCGTCGGTGCGCAGAGCGGTGCCGTCGAGGTCCGTGGCGACGAGTCGGGGACAAGTCATGACAGGTTCCAGTGTGCACCGAGATGGGCGATGCCACACCCACGGCCACAACCACCGTCACGCCCACGGCCACACCCACCGTCGTACCCCGCCACACCCGGCCACCCGACGCATACCGCCACGGCCACTTCCGCCGCCATACCCCGGCCACAGCGACGCCTACGGCCACTGCCACACCGGCGGTCACACCCACACCGGTGGCCACATCGGCGGCGAGAAATCTCCCCCGGACATGGAACACCAACGGGCTACATAGTGTTAGATATGAAGGCGTTGTATTAGCTGTTCCCGTAGCGAAAACCAGTTTGACTGTATGAGCCACCCGGGGAGCTGTGCGACACACCCGGGGTCCACGAGGTGTGGCCCCCAAGATTCACTTCCTTAGGGAGAGCAGTAATGGCTCAGGGAACCGTCAAGTGGTTCAACGCTGAGAAGGGCTTCGGCTTCATCGCACCGGACGGCGGCGAGCCCGACGTGTTCGTGCACTTCTCCGCGATCACTGGCAGCGGCTACCGCAACCTCGAGGACGGCCAGCGGGTCGAGTTCGAGGTCATCGCCGGTCCGAAGGGTCCGCAGGCGTCGAACGTCCGCGGTCTGTGACCTGACGTAACGAAGGCGGGGTTCGCGGTGGCGAGCCCCGCCTTTCGCATGTCCGGGGGCATCCGGCCGTAAGCGCGGGGGCGGACCCGTGGAAGACCCTCGCGCATGAAAGTTTCACGCACGGAGCCCTTCTCGCACTCGGATGCCGTCCGAACCGAGAGATTTACATCACACCTGACGGCACCGTGCCATCAAAGGTGCAGATTGCCCTTTCGCCGGACATCTGAGGCAATCGATGCCGGCCCGGCGCTGCCGCCGGAACCCGCCACAGAGCGTGAGACGCGAAGACCTCCGGACGTGGTGGGCGGCACCACGCCGGAGGTCTCCTCGATCAGGGCCGGTGGATCTACCGGGACAGCGGCTCCAGGACGTCGAGCCCCACGTACGGCCGCAGCGCCTTCGGCACGACCACCGAGCCGTCGGCCTGCTGGTGGTTCTCCAGGATCGCCACGATCCAGCGGGTGGTGGCGAGCGTGCCGTTGAGCGTCGCCACGTGGTGCGGCTTGCCGTCCTCGTCCTTGTAGCGCACCTTGAGGCGGCGGGCCTGGTAGTCGGTGCAGTTGGAGGTCGAGGTGAGCTCGCGGTAGCGGCCCTGCGTGGGCACCCAGCCCTCGCAGTCGTACTTGCGCGCCGCCGACGAGCCGAGGTCGCCGCCCGCGACGTCGATCACGCGGTAGGGGATCTCGACCTTCTCCAGCATCTCCTTCTCCCACGCGAGGAGCCGCAGGTGCTCCTCGTGCGCGTCCTCAGGACGGCAGTAGGAGAACATCTCCACCTTGTCGAACTGGTGGACGCGAATGATGCCCCGGGTGTCCTTGCCGTACGACCCGGCCTCGCGCCGGAAGCAGGACGACCAGCCGGCGTACCGCATCGGCAGCGACGCCCGGTCGAGGATCTCGTCGGAGTGGTAGGCCGCCAGCGGCACCTCGCTGGTGCCGACCAGGTAGAGGTCGTCGGCCTCCAGCCGGTAGACCTCGCTCGCGTGGGCGCCGAGGAAGCCGGTGCCGGCCATCGCCTCGGGCTTGACCAGCACGGGCGTGATCATCGGGGTGAAGCCGGCCTCGACGGCCTGCTGGATCGCCATGTTCAGCAGCCCGAGCTGGAGCCGCGCGCCGACGCCCTTGAGGAAGAAGAACCGGGCGCCGGAAACCTTGGCCCCGCGCTCGGTGTCGATCGCGCCGAGCCGCTCGCCCAGCTCGACGTGGTCGCGGGGCTCGAAGTCGAAGACCGGCTTCTCGCCGACCTCCTCCAGCACCACGTAGTCGTCCTCGCCGCCGGGAGGCGCGCCCTCCTCGACGAAGTTCGGCACGGTCATGAGCAGCTCGTCGAGCTCGCTCGCCAGCGCGGCGGCCTCGGTCTCGGCCGCCTTCACCTGCGCGGCCAGCTCCTTCGCGCGGTCGAGCAGCGTCTGGCGCTCGTCTCCGGACGCGCGGGACACCGACTTGCCGATGCTCTTCTGCTCGGCGCGCAGCGACTCGAAGGTGTTGAGCGCGGCACGGCGGCGCTCGTCGAGCGACAGCAGGGTCTCCACGACCGAGTAGTCCTCGCCGCGGACGCGCTGCGACGCCCGGAGCCGGTCAGGGTCCTCACGAAGGGTTCGCAGGTCAATCACGGCTCAAAGGCTACCGGAGCCGGTGCGGCTCCCGCCCGTCAAGCGAGGCCGGCGCGGATCTTTCCGAGCCATTCGGCGGCCTCGGCGAAGTCCGGGTCGGCCGTACCCTCCTTGATCTGCGTCGCGACCCGGTCGGCCCGCGGATAGCTGCCGAGAAAACGCAGATCGTCGCAGAGCCGGTGGAGCCCGGCGACGGCCTCCCCGACCCGGGCGTCGGCGATGTGCCCCTCGAAGTCGAAGTGGAAGAAGTAGCGGCCGATGCCGTCGCCGGTGGGACGCGACTCGATGCGGGTCAGGTTGACCCCGCGCACCGCGAACTCGCTCAGCATCTCCAGCAGCGCGCCCGGGTGGTCGTCGCGCAGGAAGGCCACGAGCGAGGTGCGGTCGGCGCCGGTCGGCTCGGGCAGCCGCCCGGGGCGGTTCACTTTGATGAACCGGGTGACGGTGTCGGAGCGGTCGCCGATGTCCGAGGCGATCGCGTCGAGCCCGTAGTACTCCCCGGCGATGGCCGGGCTGATCGCCGCGTCGTACGGAGACCCGGGAGAGGCGACCTCCTGCGCGGCGGCGGCCGTCGACGAGGCCGCGATCACCACGGCGCCGGGCATCTCGCGCTCGATGAACCCGCGGCACTGGGTGTGGGCCGCCGGGTGGGTGAGGACCCGCTTGATCTGGGCCAGCTCGGTGCCGGGCCGCACCAGCAGGGAGAACTCGACCGGAAGCAGCCACTCGCCGGTGATGTGGAGCGCCCTCCCCCCGGCCAGCTCGTCGAGGGTCTGCGTGATCGCCCCCTCCACCGAGTTCTCCAGCGGGACCACCGCGCCGTCCGCCTCGCCGTCGCGGGCGGCGTCGAGCGCGGCTCCGACGTTGGCGCAGGGCAGGCGCTCGGCATCGGGCTCCAGGAGCCGCAGGGCCGCCTCACAGAAGGTGCCCTGGGGCCCCAGGTACGCGAGCTTCGACATGCCCCAAGGGTATCCGCAGGTAGGTGTGGCCTGCGTGCGGAGACACCCCTGTGCCCGACCGGCTTTCGCCGGTGAACCGGCCGGCCCCGCTCAGCCGGGGAGGCATCGGCCCAGCTCGGCCGGTGAACCGCCGGCCCGGCTCAGCCGGGGAGGCATCGGCCCAGCTTGGCCGGGGAGGTGTCGCGGCTCAGCCGGGGAGGCGTTGCGGCTCGACCTCGGGCCCGATGCCGAGCCTGGCGGCCCGCACGGCGTGCTCCTCCTCCGGCGACAGCGGCTGCAGCCCCTTCCCGCCGCGTACGGCCCGGGCGTACGTGCGGGTCTCGGTGCGCCCGTTGATCGACGTCAGCACGACGCCGTCGCCGAAGCCGTTGATGAGCGCGAGCGAGAACGACAGCCTGCCGGTCATCTCGTCGAGCGCCTCATACCGATACAGCGCCACGTCGCGGATCGCCCTGCTGTCCACCGGGCCCTCGACGGCGGCCCGCCGATCAAGGGCGTCCAGGCACACTCGCACGGAACGGCGGGCGGCGCGCAGCGCGATCAGGCCGACGGCCACGCCGGTCACCCCCGCCAGGACACCGGCCATCTCCACAACGGTAACCAGCACGGCACTGAGCGTAATGACTCGGTCAAGTGGCCGCAGCGGGAACGGCGACAGCGGCCCGCCGCCGGGGCAACCAGGTGCCGAGGAGCCAGACGAGCCCGATGGCGCCGAGTCCGAACGCGTTCTGCACGATCTTGCCCGCGACCGGGCTGAGCACGGGGATCTCCAGCGCCTTGAGCGTCACTCCCCACCACGGGATGGGCAGCACGTAATAGAGCCACACACCCGCCGCGACCAGCAGCCGGACCGGGTCGCGCCCGGATCCCGCGAGGGCCGCGAGGACGACCACGACCCAGGCGATGTGGTGGATCCAGGCCACCGGCGACAGCAGCACCGCCATCAGCCCGGTCAGCGCCACCGCGGTCGTCACGTCACCGGCCAGGTACGCCCGCCGGGCGCGGCGGAAGCCGTACCAGCCGATCACGGCGACGGCGGCGAGCCAGAGCACCGTGGTCAGCCAATCGGGCAGGTAGAGCCTGAGCAGCATGCCGCGCAGCGACTGGTTGGTGGTGGCGGCGTTCGCGCCGAGGCGCTCGGAGTCGAGCAGCGCCCCGAACCAGAAGTCCCGGGCGTCGTCGAAGATCACCAGCAACGGCAGCAGCGTGAGCAGGGCCGCCGTGAACACCGCCATGAAGAAGGCACGCCGCTGTCCTGCGCTCCCGTGACGCTGCCTTGTATCCCCCTCCCGGGCGGGGAAGGCGGTGATCGCCAGGTAGACGAGGAACACGCCGGGCGTGAGCTTCACCGCCGTGGCGAGGCCGATGAGCATCCCGCGCGGCCACCACGGCCTGCGGGCCACGCAGTCGAGCAGGCACAACGCCAGGAGGAACAGGTCCACCTGGCCGAACCTGAACTGGTCCCTGATCGGCATGAGATAGGTGCACGCGGCGCACAGCACGGCGAACAGCAGCGGCGCGGCCAGGACGCCGCGCACCCCGTCCAGTAAGGCCCGGAAGGCGTGCCGGACCGTCACGGCGAGGACGGCGACGATGGCGACCGTCCACACCCACTGCGCGACCGGCCACGACATCACGGCGAGCGGCACCGCCAGCATCGCGGCCACCGGCGGATAGGTGAACGGCAGCAGTTGAGGAGCCGGCGTGATCACGTCGTAGACGGGCAGACCCCGCAGCAGCGCCCAGCCGCCCGTACGGTAGACGTCCAGGTCCACCAGACGCTGGTCCTCGGGGTTGGTCAGCCAGTAGGCGATCAGCGGCGACGCCGCGGCGGCCAGCGCCACCAGGGCGAGCGCCCACGCCCAGGCGGGCCGGCGGCCCCCGGCGATGCGGCCAGTCGTCATGACCAGGCAGGCTACCGTGGACCGTGTCCGCACCGTTATCGATCATGAGGGAGCGCGGGACAGTGCCACCTGGATCAGCCCCGGCACAGGGCCCGGCTCGGGGCCCGGCGGCCCGAGCCGCGGCGAGGCTGTTGGCGTCGATCCTGGTGCTCGTCGTGGCGGCCCTCGTCCTGCCCGCCGCTCCCGCGTCGGCCGCACGGCAGGCCGCCTCGGTGACGGGCCGGGTCGTGGTGATCGGAGTGCCCGGCCTGCGCTGGGACGACCTCGACCCGCGGCGGACCCCCGCGCTGTGGGGGCTGGCCGCCCGCGGCTCCAGCGCGTCGCTGTCCACGAGGACGGTCCCTCCCGAGGGGCTGCCGGTGACCTGCCCGGCCGCCGGCTGGCTGACGGTCTCCGCGGGCCAGCGGGCGGGAGCTCCCGGCGCCGGTTGCGGCCCCCTTCCCGAGCCCGTGACCGCCGCCGGCGGCACGGCGACGATCCCGAACTGGTCCGAACTGGTCGCCGTACAGCAGGCCGGTCCCTTCAAGGCCCGGCTCGGACTCCTCGCCGACACAGTGACCGCCGCCGGGGGAAGGATCGCGGCCGTCGGCCCGGGGGCCGCCCTGGCCGCCGCCGACCGGTCCGGCAGGGTCGCGACGTACGCCGCGACGCCCGCCGCGCTGCCCGACCTCGCGCCGTACGCCCTCGTGGTCGCGGAGGCGGGGGAGATCACCGGGGCCCAGGCCGACGGCCCGGCAGACGACC
The DNA here is from genome assembly GCF_006874465.1 of Microbispora bryophytorum. Lineage (GTDB taxonomy): Bacteria > Actinomycetota > Actinomycetes > Streptosporangiales > Streptosporangiaceae > Microbispora > Microbispora bryophytorum. The sequence goes on from NZ_VIRL01000001.1 coordinate 749,038, forward strand.
CGGCCGGTGACCAGGCCGGCGACCCGGCCGGCGACGGGCGCGGGCAGGCGCGGCGGGCGGCCGTGAGCGCCGCCGACCGGACCGTCGCCGAGGTGCTCGCCAAGGTGCCCGCCGGTTCGGTCGTGCTCGTGGCGGGGCTGTCCGACTCCCCCGGCCGCGGCGAGGGGGCCATCGCCCACCTGCACGTCGCGATCGCCGCCGGCGGGCCGTACGGGCACGGGGCGCTGACCGCCTCCTCGACCCGGCAGCGGGCGCTGGTCACGGTCACCGACGTCACGATGACGGTCACGCACCTGCTCGGCCTCCCCACTCCCGACGGCGCGGTCGGCAGGCCCTGGTCCGGGGGCGGCGAGGCGCCCTCAGCGGCCGAGCTGGCCGACGCCGACCTCGCGAGCCAGGTGCTCAGGGAGGTCAGAGAGCCGTTCTTCATCACGCTGGTCGCCGCGCAACTGCTCTTCTACGGCCTGGCCGCGCTCGTGATCAGGCGCCACCGGCGGATGCCGACGACCACACGGGTCGTCGCGACGGTCAGCGGCGCGCTCCCGGTGTCGATCTTCCTGGCGCAGCTCGTGCCGTGGTGGGGCTTCGCGCACCCGATGCCCGCCCTGCTCGGCACGATCCTGGGCTTCGCCGTCCTGGTGGCCGGGCTCGCGTACGCCGGGCCGTGGCGCCGCCATGTGCTGGGGCCGCCCGCCGTGGTCGCCGGGATCAGCTCGCTCGCGCTCCTCGCCGACGTGGTGACGGGCTCGCGGCTGCAGGTGAACGCGGTGGCCGGCTACGAGCCCGTGACCGGCGGCAGGTTCTACGGCTTCGGCAACATGGCCTTCGCCGTCTACTCGACCGGCACGATCCTGCTCCTGGCGGCCGTCGCCCACGTGCTGCGCCGCCGGCCGAGGCTCGCCGCGGCCGTGTGCGTGGCGTACGGCCTGCTCGCGATCGCCGGGGACGGCTGGCCGACCTGGGGCGCGGACTTCGGCGGGGTGCCGTCGTTCGTCCTCGGCGTGGCGGTGTGCGTGCTGATGGCCGCGGGCAAGCGGGTGTCGGTCCTCCGGCTGGGGCTGATCGGCGTGGCGGGGGTTCTGCTCATCTCGCTGATCGCGGTGGCCGACTGGCTGCGTCCCGCCGACCGGCGGACCCACCTCGGGGCGTTCGTCCAGCAGATCATCGGCGGCGAGGGCGGCTCGGTCGTCGGGCGCAAACTCGGGGCGATGCTCCACACGCTGGGCAATCTCCCGCTGACGCTGCTGTCGGTGGTCGCGCTGGCGTTCCTGTTCCTCGTGCTGGCCCGGCCGTCCCGGTGGGGCGCGCCCGCGCTGAGCCTGGCCTACGAGCGGGCGCCGGAGCTGCGGGCCGGGCTGTTCGGCGCGCTGACCGCGGCGTTCGCCGGGTTCCTGATCAACGACTCGGGGATCGCGATTCCGGCGATGGCCCTGACGGTCGCGGTGCCGCTGGCGCTGGCGGCGTCCGTACGCGCGTTCCAGACCGCGCCGCCCACCACAGCAGCGCGATCGTCAGCGCCAGCAGGAGCGACGGCGCCACCCAGGCCCTGACTACGCCGACGAGCCACCCCAGGTCGGCCGGCTGATCCGCCTGGCGCGCGGGCAGGTAGGCGAGCGAGAGCACGGCGAGCCGGGCGACCAGGAACGCCTCCAGGCCCGGCCAGGCGACCAGGGCTAGCAGCGCGAACCCCAGCCCGTCATACCAGGGCAGCGCGTACGGCGTGGCGAACAACCAGGCCACGGCGACGGCCAGGGCCACCACCGGCCCCTCGCGCTCGGCGGTGGGACGTCCACGCAGCAGGAGGGCGGCGAGCGCGGCCAGCAGGAGCAGCGACCCCGCCTGGATCCACGCCCGGTAGGCCCCGGACCCGAACATCACCTGCAGGGCCCTTTGCGCGAGCTTCCACGGCGTGGCCAGCGAGACCGACTTGCTCGCGTTCAGCAGCTGGTCGAGCGCGTGGGGCCCGGCCAGCAGATAGGCCACGAACACGGTCAGCGCCGCCAGCCCGGCGACCAGGGCGAGCCGCCGAGGGCTCCTGCGCAACTCCCACGCCGTGCCCAGCGCCACCAGGCCCACGGTGGCCTTGACCGCGACCCCCAGGCCGAGCGGCACGCCCCTGCGGGCGACCAGCCCCGCCACGACGAACGCGATCGCCACGGTGTCGAGGTGCATCCCGGCCACGAGCTCGTAGACGAGCAGCGGATTGGCCGTCCACAGCAGGGCCGCGCGGCGCTGCCGTACGGGATCGCCGGCGGTTGCGCGGTGGAGCAGCAGGCCGGTGGCGACGAAGGCGGCGGCGTTGACCAGGGCCATCACGAAGACCGTCAGGCGGACCGAGTCGCCCCCGGCATGGCTCGCCAGCGCCTGTACTGCCGTCGCGACCGGGCCGTACACGCTGGGCGTCCTGGTCCACTCCTCCACCCGGCCGATGACCGGATCGGCGGGAAGGTCGGCGGGCACGGTCGCGTACGGGTCGTGGCCGAGGGCCGCCATCCGGCCGTACGCCGCGTAGTTGAGGTGGTCGGCCGACCCGGAGGGCGGCAGGAACGCGAGGACCGCGGCGGCGGCGCACCCGGCGACGACCAGTGCGCGCGCCTGCGGCAATCGGTCGGCGTACGCGAGGCCGGCGGCCAGGCCTGCCGCGCCGAGGACGAGCGCCGCGGCGGCCAGCGCGACGACGAGACGACCGTCCGGCGCGAGATCGAGCGAGTAGGGAGGCTGCCACGACCGCCCCGGCAGTCGGGGCACCATCGCCGACGGCCCGAGGACGCCGATGGTGATCGTGAGAACGATCGACAGGCCGCCGGCGGCCGGGGCCAGCCGGGCGGCGATCCGAGCACGCCCCCGCGAATCCACCCCCGAATTCCACCACACCCGCGCCGTGATCTTGGATTTTGTCGCAAGTGGCGGCGTCGACCAGGGGCTATCCCTTTCGTGATCTTGCACTGATCACGACCGACGGGCGCTCACCTGCGGCATCTCGACAGATGATCTTGCATTGCGACGGACAGTGCAAGATCACGAACAATGTAGCCGCGGGTCAAGACGCCCACAGGTCGCTTTGCTGCATGATCACGGAGCCGATCGGCCCAGGTAGACGCGCAGCCTGCGACAAACTACAAGATCACGGCGGGGGTTAGGGGAGGTGGCGGCGGGGCGGGCGCAGGGCGGCGCGTGCCTGGTCCACTGCGGGCTCGCGGGCGGCGAGGGCCAGGCCGACGTCGCGGAGCTGCTTGGCCCTGTGCAACTGGGCGCGCCAGTCGGTGCCGGTCGCCCGGTGCGACATCTCGACCTCGGCCTCGACCACTCGGAAGCCCTTCCTGAGCAGGTCGACGGTCATGCCGGTCTCGACGCCGAAGCCGTGCGCGAGCGGCCGGGCCGCCTCGAACGCCGCCCGGGTGAGGCACCGCTGCCCGTTGAGCGGCTGGGTGGCCTCCCAGCCGGTGAGCCGCTTGATGCCGTCGCGGGCCAGCCGCACGACGATGCCGTGCCCGCCGAGCTTCACCCTGGTCGCGAACTTCGCGATGGTCATGTCGGCCTCGCCCGCGCGCACCGGCGCGATCAGCGGGAGAGCCGCCGCCGCCGTCTCGCCCAGGTCGGCGTCGAGGAACAGCAGGTGCCGGGGATGGTCCTCGTCCAGGAGGCGCACGGCCTCGGCGCCGCTCTCCATCGCCGCCGCCTTGCCCCGGTTGCGGCTGTGCCGTACGACCCGGGCGCCCGCCGCCCTGGCCACCCGGCCGGTCTCGTCGGACGAGCCGTCGTCCACCACGACCACGAGATCCACGCCGGGCAGCTTCAGGGCGGCGGTCACGGTGGCGCCGATCCGGTCGGCCTCGTCCTTCGCCGGGATCACCACCGCGGTGTCCGGCTCGGGTACTGCCATCTCCCCCATGCGCCTAGCCCTGATGCTCGGCCGTGAGCAGGTCGGCGGGCACCGTGTCGTGCACGGTGAACACCGAGTCCAGGCCGGTGACCTGGAGAATCTTGCGTACCGCCGGTCTCGGGGCCGCCACCTCCAGCGTGCCGCCCCGCTCGCGCAGCCGCTTGAGCGCCGACAGCAGCACGTTCATGCCCGTGGAGTCGCAGAACTCCACTCCTGACATGTCGATGACCACCCTGTCGGGCCCGGTCTCCAGCAGACGGGTGAACTCCGCCTGCAGCCGGGGCGCGGTATATAGGTCGATTTCGCCGAAGACGGCCATGACGGCCTGACTGGCGTGGGATTGCGTCGCGACTTTGAGCTCCACGAGGCGCACACTAGCGTCGTCCCGGCCCCGGGTCACGCTCCATCGGATTCGTCGAAGAGTCGTCCGCCCTTTGTCCCCGATTCCGGCCCCACGTAAACGCGGAGTGCGCGAAGCTTGACGGTATGCGACACCGGCGTCGCCGGATGGAGGGCCCGGATCCTCCGCGTCTTGGTCGTCACTTCGCAAAGGAGGGCGGGCGCCGAGCACAGCGGGCCCGAGAGCAGATGAACAGTGAGATTCCCGAGGATCCACAGCGGCGTGTGCTACGCGAGCATCTGGAGACCATGCAGGTGCGCACCGAGAAGGCCTCATCGTGGCGCGACGCGGCCGAGCCGCTGCGCGGCCTGGTCAACCGCGAGGGGTACGTCCCGGTCAGCGCCCGGCTGGCGTCCGAGGACCTCGACTTCCTCGCCGAGGCGCGCGAGGAGCTGCTGAGCTTCTCCGAGCTCGGCATCCGGCTGCTCGATCTGCACCAGCCCCGGGACGCCGGCGGTATCTCCAGCGACCCGGGCAACCCGATCCTGCGGTGCCGGAGCTGCATGTGGCGCTGGCCGTGCCCCACGTTCCGGGCCATGGCGGAGGCGTTCACCCCGCGCCGGCGGGAGGTCGCCCCGGACGTCCCCTCCTGGCGCGGCCAGCTGGAACACCAGACCGACCTGTGACCTGGGCGGCGAGCGCGGCGCCGAGCCGCGCTTCTCATGCCGGAACCGGCGACGCCAAGAGTCACCAAGTCGGTGTTAAGTGTTCGCCATGGAGGCGTTCCTAACGTCCTCTGTGTAAGGGCCGGCGCGCGGAGACGGGCGCCGGCCGACACAGGAGAGGACCGCGGAGCCCGGCGTCGAAGGGCTTGCCGGGTCCCGGATGGGAAGAGCGTCATGAAGCTGGTCTACAAGGTCCTGGCCGCACTCGTCGCGGTCGAGGTCGCCGTGCAGGCGATGATGGTCGTGCTCGGCGACGCGGGGCTGTTCAAGTACATCGAGCAGGGCGGCGTGATCGACAAGGCGGGCGTGGAGAGCGGGGGGATCGAGTTCCCCGAGTTCTTCGCCTTCATGGTCCACGGCATGAACGGGATGATGATCATCCCTGCGATCGCGCTGCTCCTGCTGGTCTCCTCGTTCTTCGCGAAGCTCCCCGGCGCGGTCAAGGGGGCCGCCCTCGTGGTCCTGCTCGTCGCGGTCCAGGTCTCCCTGGGCCTCCTCGGCCACCAGATCCCCGCCCTGGGCGCCCTGCACGGCCTGAACGCGCTGCTGCTGTTCGGCGCGGCCGTCCACGCGGCGCTTCGCGGGCGTCGGGCGGCGGCGAGCGTGACCGCCCAGCCCCACGCCCGGGTCGAGACCGTCGTCTGACGACGACTCGCATGGACGGGACTCGCCGTCGCGGCGCCCGCCTCCGGACCGTCCTGGCGGGCGCCGCGACCATCGCCCTGCTCGGCCCGCCGGCCTGGATGTGGCAGGACAGCCTCATGCCCGGCGCGTACTCCGTCATGGACATGGGGTACGCGGACTACGGCGGCGCCCTGACACACGTGGCCGCCGGCACCTCCGCGCACTCGGCGCACACGCACTCGGACTCGGAGCACATGCCCTCGGCGCACACGCCCTCGGAACACAGCGGGCGCCCGGAGCACATGCCCTCGGAACACGGGGCGTCGGAACACGCGGCGTCGGCGCGCAGCCTGACGTCGTTGACGGCCGACCCCGACCGCGAGGCCGACGTCTCGATCACCCTGGTCGCGCGCAGGCAGCGGTTCCGCCTGTCCACCGGCCGCCCGGTGGACGGGTACACGCTGAACGGCACCTCCCCCGGCCCGGTCATCCACGCGACCGTCGGACAGTTGGTGCAGGTCCGCCTGGTCAACGAGTCGGTGCCGGACGGCATCACGCTGCACTGGCACGGCGTCGACGTGCCCAACGCCGCGGACGGGGTCGCCGGTGTCACCCAGGACGCGGTCGGCGAGGGCCGGTCGTTCACCTACCGGTTCGTCGCCGGTCAGGCCGGCACCTTCTGGTACCACTCCCACCAGGTGTCCCACGAGCAGGTGCGCCGCGGCCTGCTGGGCGCCCTGGTGGTGACCCCGGCGGCGCGGCCGCCCGCGGGCACGGCCGACGTCGTGGCGCTGTTGCACCTCTACGACGGGGCCCGCACGATCAACGGGCGTGAGGGAGACGTCCGCGCCGAGGCGCTCCCCGGCGAACGGGTGCGCGTACGTATGATCAACACGGAGAACGGCCAGACGTCCCTATGGGTCGGCGGCGCCCCGTTCCGGCTCATCGCCGTCGACGGCACGGACCTGCACGAGCCCGCTCCCGTACGGGACACCGCCGTGACGGTCACGGCGGGAGGCCGGGCCGACATCGAGGTGACGATGCCCGAGGACGGCTCGCCGGTGCGGGTGCACATCGGCGGTCCGGCCGGCGTCGTGCTCGGTTCGCGGTCGTACGACGTGCCCGCCGTCCCCCGGCCCGCGACCTCGCTGGACCTGCTCACCTACGGCACGCCGGCGCCGCTCGGGTTCGACCCGGACCGGCCCGATCGGCGGTTCGACTACGTGATCGGGCGCCGTCCGGGCTTCCTCGACGGACGTCCCGGAATCTGGTGGACGATCAACGGCCACATGTTCCCCGACGTGCCGATGTTCGTCGTCGCGGAGGGCGACGTGGTGCGGGTGCGGATCGTCAACGACAGCGGAGAGCCGCACCCGATGCACCTGCACGGCCACCACGCCGTGGTGCTGAGCCGTGACGGCGTGCGCGCGACGGGCGGCCCCTGGTGGGTGGACTCGCTCGAAGTCGGCGCCGGCGAGTCGTACGACCTCGCCTTCGTCGCCGGCAACCCGGGCATCTGGATGGACCACTGCCACAACCTGCCGCACGCCACGGAGGGGCTCGTCGCCCATCTCATGTACGAGGGGGTCACCACGCCCTTCACCGTGGGCGGGACGGCCGGGAACGAGCCGGAGTGACCCCCGGCCGCGGCGAGGCGCGGTCAGGCCAGTGGCAGCGTGATCGTGAACAGGCAGCCGGGGCCCTGGTTGACCACGTCGATCTCGCCGTCGTGGGCCTCCACGATGCCGCGCGCGATGGCGAGGCCGAGCCCGGCGCCTCCGTCGGGGCCGGGTGTCCGCGCCGCCTCGCCGCGGAACGCGACGTCGAAGACCCGGGGAAGGTCCTCCTCCGGGATGCCGCCGCAGCCGTCCAGCACGGACAGGCGGGCGGTCGTCCCCTCCGCCACCGCCCGTACGACGACCGTGCCCCGGGCGGGCGTGTGGCGGATGGCGTTCACCACCAGGTTGCGTACGGCCCGGCCGAGTTGCCCGGCGTCCGCGGACACCGGGACCCGCGGGTCCGCCTCGCCGGTGAGGTGCACGCCCTCGGCGCGGGCCAGCGGTTCGACGGCGGCGAGGGTGTCCGCGACGAGGTCGCCGAGCCCCGTGCGGGTGAGCCTGGGCCGCAGCGTGCCCGCGTGGATGCGCGACAGCTCGAACAGGTCCTCCACCATCCCGGCGAGCCGGTCGACCTCCACCCTGATCTGGACGTGGTAGCGCTTGACGGTCTCGGGGTCGTCGGCCACCCCGTCCTCCAGGGCCTCCACCATCGCCCGCATGCCGGCGAGAGGAGTGCGCAGGTCGTGGCTGACCCACGCGACCAGTTCGCGCCGCGCGCTCTCCAGCGCCCGCTCGCGTTCGTGGCCCAGCCGCAGCCGCTCGTACGCCTGCTCGAGCGCGGTGCTGATGGTCTGCAGTTCGGCGGGGAGCGGCGCGGGCGGCGGGGTGAACAGGCCGGAGGGCGGCACGCTCTCCAGCGCGCCGACGAGGCTCCTGCTGGCGCGCACCACCGTGCGGGCGTTCACCAGCGCGACGCCGATGCCCACCAGGCCGCCGATGCCGACGACGGTGAGCACGATGTTCTTCGGCCGTCCGTCGAGGATCATGGCGAGGGTGATGGCGACCACCCCGGCCAGCGTCGCGGAGACCGTCACGGCCGCGACGACCGCGAGCATCACTCCGATCGACCGGCGGCGCAGCACCCGCAGCAGCGCCAGGCCGAGGGCCGCGATGACGAGACCGAGCCCGGCGGCGACCGCGACGATCTGGACGATCACGACAGCGGCTCGTAGCGGTAGCCGACGCCCCAGACCGTGACGATCCGGCGCGGGTCGGTGGGATCGTCCTCGATCTTCTCCCGCAGCCTGCGCACGTGGACCGTCACCGTGGAGGAGTCGCCGAACGACCAGCCCCAGACCTGGTCGAGCAGGGCCGCGCGGCTGAACGCCTGGCGGGGGTTGCGCAGCAGGTAGACGAGCAGGTCGAACTCCCGGGCGGTCAGCGTGATCTCCTTGCCGTCCAGGCGCACCTCGTGGGCGCCGACGTCCACCACCAGGTCGCCGTCACGCAGCACGCCGGTGCCCGTCGGCACCAGCGCGCCGCGGGCCCGCCGCAGCACGGACTGCACGCGCAGGGCCAGCTCGCGCGGGCTGAACGGCTTCGTCACGTAGTCGTCGGCGCCGGTCTCCAGGCCGACCACCCGGTCCATCTCCTCGCCGAGGGCGGTCAGCATGATCACCGGGACGGGCCAGCGCTCCCGCAGCTTCCGGCAGACCTGAAGGCCGTCGAGCTTGGGCAGCATCAGGTCGAGCACCATCAGGTCGGGCGGGTCGGCCAGGGCCCGCCGCAGCGCCTCGGCCCCGTCACCCACGCACTCGACCTGGTGCCCGTCCCGCTCCAGATAGCGGGCCACCACCTCGGCGACGGTGGGGTCGTCGTCCACCACGAGGACACGGGCGGGATTCGAGGGAGTCTTTGAGGGCGGCACGCCTCAACGGTATGTCCGCCGGCCGACCCGGCGGAGTCCCGTCACCGTCTCGTAAGAACCCGCCGCCGCTCCCGGCCGCGGGTTCCGGCCGCGGGTTCCGGCCGCGGGTTCCAGCGCGGCGAGCAGGCGCCGGGCGCGGCGTCCGGCTGTTCACCGTCCGGCGGGCCGCCGCCGAAAACGATGATTCACGTGAAACCTCATGGAACGCGGGTATGTGAACCGATTCTGGATCAAGCTCGCAGTTGTCGGTGCCACCGCGTACCTTGGGGCCATGGCCCGTACCGTACTGACCGTACTGGGGATCCTCCTGGCCCTCTGGCTGGTGTTCGGATTCGTGATCCCCGCACTGTTCGCGACGCTGAAGTTCCTGCTCATCATCGGGATCATCGCCCTCGTCGCCGTCGCCGTGGTCACCGTCGTCGGGAAGCTGTCCCGCTGACGTGCACGCGCTCCAGGCCGCCATCGGATCGCTCGTCTGGCTGCTGGCCGAGTCGGCCGCCGGGTCTTCGGGCCCCGGCGCGCTGACCGCGGCCGGCCTGGCCGGCGTGACCGTCCTGGTGTTCGCCTGGATGCTCTGCCGGCTGACCGGCGTCGCCGTTCTGCGCCGGGGGCCGGGCAGTCCGCCGTACAACGGCGAGACGGCGATGGTCAGGCTGCGCGATCCCGGCGCGCCCGGCCGTCCCCGTCCCCGTGCGCCATCCGGAAGCCCCGCGCTCGCCTGACCGGCCATTCCGGTCACGAGCGCTTTCGTCATGTCCTGATCCCTCGCAAAAGGTCACAGACGAAAGGCTTCCCATGTTCGACTTCGTGCTCGATCCCGCCTATCGCCTCGTCGAGGCACTCAGTCAGGTCACCGGCGCCGGGCTCGCGATCGTCCTGGTCACCCTCGCCGTACGGCTGTCGCTGCTACCGCTGAGCGTCCGCGTCGCCCGCGCCCAGCGGATCAGGACGCGGCTCGCTCCCCAGGTGGACAGGCTGCGCACGCGGTGGAAGAACGATCCGCAGCGGCTCCTGCGTGAGGTGAACGCGTTGCACGCAAAGGAGGGCGTCGGCCGGTTCACCGGCTATCTTCCGGCGTTCGCGCAGTCGCCGTTCTTCATGGTGACCTACCGGCTGTTCACGGCCGCCGTGATCGCGGGACACCCGAACCTGCTGCTGGCGCAGAGCGTGCTCGGCGTGCCGCTGGGGGAGCACCTCGCCGCCGCGGTCGCCGGGGCGGGCCTGGCCGGCCCGCCGGTCCTGGTCTTCGCCGGGCTGCTCGCGCTGCTCGTGGCCGTGGCCGTGGTCGCCGCCCGCAGGGTCGAGCCCACGGCGCCGATGCGGCGCCTGCAACTCCTCGCACCGTTCTGGACCGTGGCCGTGGCGGCCTTCCTCCCGCTCGCGGCGGGCGTCTACCTGCTGGTGAGCAGCGCCTGGACGACGGCCGAGCGGGCCGTCCTCCACCCGCGCGCCGCGTGACGAGGCGCCTGGAACGCCGACGGCAGGACCCGTCACCACGCGATCATGACCTGGGCGGCGGGGGACACCGGCGGGGACGGCCTGCGGGCGCGGAGCGTAGCGGGGCGCTCAGCCGACCTCGCGCAGCACCGGGGTTTCGGACAGCTCGGGATGCACATTTCGGGCGGGCCATGAGGCGGGGACGACGGCCCAGACAGTGGTCGTCTCCTCCTCGTGCCTGACCCCCCAGCGCTCGGCCAGGTATTCGACGATGCCGAGCCCGCGTCCGCCGAGGGACGACAGGGTCGGGCGACCGGCACGGGGTTCGGTGTACGCGCCGCCGTCGCTCACGGCCACCTCGACCTGGGTGTCCGAGCAGAGCCATGCCACTTTGAGCTGGCCGGACGGAAGGGGGTGGGCGTGGCGCAGCGCGTTGCTCAGCAGTTCGCTCATGATCAGAACGACGTCGTCCACGGCGGTGGCGAGCAGCCCCGCGTTCGAAAGGTCGGCGCTGAGGCGCTGACGTGCGACGGCGACGCTCGACGGTGCGTACGGCAGCATCACGACGCTCGACGCACTCACCTCCCGTTCCCCCGTTCCTGCTGCACGAGCCAGTACGACCGAAATGCCCCGCTTACTCGGCTGGGAAACCGTGCTCCGGATCACAGCTTGTGCACATTGGACAATAGTTCAGTCCTTAAGTGGTGACGCCACGCTCCGATCTGTCTTATCAGGATGAAGATCCTGCCGAGTTCAACACCAGCCACATGCGTGTTCCCCCGCTGGATCGGGGCAGCGCGGCGACGTCTCCGCCCTGGGCGCGGGCGAGGTTGCGCACGATGTAGAGCCCGAGCCCGACCCCGCCGAACCTGCGCCGGTCGCCGCCGTCGGCCTGGACGAACCGCTCGAAGATCCGCTCTCGGTCGCTCGCCGCGATGCCCACTCCCTCGTCGTCCACCACCAGCACGACCCGGTCGTCCTCCGGCCATGCCTCGACCCGGATCAGGCCGCCGTCGGGGGAGTACTTGAACGCGTTCTCCAGGAGCTGGGCCAGAAGGATGTCGGTGGCCAGCGCGTCCCCGTACACGAAGGGGAGATCGGGCGGGATGTCCACCTCCAGCCGGTGCCGGTCGGACAGGACCGGCAGCCCGAGCGTCGCCGCGTGCACCCGCGCGGCCAGGTCGAAGGGCTCGACCCTGACCTTCAGCTCCTTCGCCCCTGCCCGCGCGCCCAGCAGCAGATGGTCCATGAGCTGCCCGAGCGAGCGGGCGCGCTCGGCGATCGTGTGAACCGCCGACCGCCGCTCCTCGTCCGCCAGGTGCTCCCAGCGGGAGTCGAGCGTGCTGGCGAAGCCGTGGACGATCGTGATCGGCGTACGCAGCTCGTGGCTGGTGGTGGCGAGGAACAGGTCCTTCGCCTCCTCCAGCTCCTTGGCCCGGGTCACGTCGCGGAAGTCGACGACGGTCTCCCCCGTCTCCCGGATCTCCGCGCACAGCACGTCGAGCCATCGGCCGGACGGAAGCTGGAAGGTGAGCTTCTCCCCCGGCGCCGGCAGCGGGAAGGGCGGCGGCCCTCCGATCACCCGGTCCTCCGGGTGGCCGGTCAGCTCGGCCGCCGCGGGGTTCCACCGCACGACCGCGCCCGAGCCGTCGAGCACCGCGATGCCGTCGGCGCTGGCGTCGAAGACGGCCCGCTCGTGTGCGCGCTGCCGCACCGCTTCCTGGTACGCCATGGCGTTGGCGACCGCGATCCCGGCGTGTCCGGCGAGCAGTTCGAGCAGTTCGAGCTCCAGATGGCTCGCCTTGCGCCGGGCGAACAGCGCGTAGAGCGCTCCATAGGGACGCCCGCCCACGGCGGCGATGCCGACGGCGATCGTGTGCAGGCCGGGCAGACGCGCCCAGATCAGGTCCTGGAAGCCCTCCGGGCCGGTCTCGAGCAACACGGTCTTGCCGGTGCGCAGCAGCTTGGCGACCAGGCTGGTGTGCAGCCCGGCGGTCGCCCCGCGCAGCGTTTCGGGCAACTGGTGGACGCCGACCAGGCGCAGCCGCTCCCCCTCGATGGACACGAAGCCGCCGGCGTCGGCGCCGGTCAGCTCGGTCAGGCTCGCGGCGATGCGGTCGAGCACGACGGGCAGGTCGAGCTCGGCGTTGATGTCGCCGACCACGTCGGTCAGCCGCCGCACCAGGCGGGCGCGCTGCACCATTCTGCCGTGCGCGGCGTCGTCGTCCTCGGCGGCGTGGTAGACGCTCACGTATCCGAGCAGGACGCCGCCCGGCGAGCACAACGCGCTCGTGTCCACCCGCAGGTCGAGCAGCCGCCCGTCCTGGTGGAGGCGCTTGGTGGTCAACGACACCCGGCCGCCCGCGCGTACGCGTTCGAGCACGGCGTTGTGCTCGGCCGTCAGCTCGTCGGGCACGATCGGGGCCCTCCTGCCCAGCAGATCGGACGCGGGCCAGCCGAACAGCCGCTCGGCCGCCGCGTTCCAGCTCAGCACGGCCAGGTCGCGGTCGAGCGCGACGATCGCGTCGGGGGAGCCGGCCAGGACCGCCCGCGCGAGGCCCTCCTCCGCGTCACCGAACACCGCGTCACTGAGGGGCGCGACGTCCGGGACCGTGACGTCCGCGACCGTGACGTCCGGGACCACGGGGGCGAGGTCCGCCGCCCGGCCGTCCACGCTGCTGTCACCCACGTCCCCATCGTGCCCCCTTTCACCTTTTGATCTTGGGGTTTTCCGTCACCTCGCGACCGCTCCGATACGCTGCCTGCACGCAGAGAAGAGAAAGTGGGGCGCCCATGTCCACCGAGGACCTCGAAGCCCTGCTCCGCGTGACCTCGCCGGGCTATGTCGGCGTGGCCCCGCCCGAGGTCGCCTTCGGCACCATGGACGCGCCGATGGGCCGCCTGGCCCTCGCGGTGACCGCACGTGGCGTGCTGGCCTGCGCCTACGAGGACGAGCACAAGGTCTTCGCCCGGATCTCCCGCGCCGTCGGCTCGTTCATCGGGCCCGACCCGCGCCGCCTCGATCCCCTGCGCAGGGAGCTGGACGCGTACTTCACCGGCAGGCTGCGCACCTTCTCCCTCTCGGTGGACCTGCGCCTGGTCACCGGCTTCAGCCGTACGGTGATCCAGCTCATGCCGGCCGTGCCGTACGGCAGCGTCACCACCTACCAGGAGATCGCCGAGCGGATCGGGCGGCCGCAGGCGCCCCGCGCGGTGGCCAACGCCCTGGCCGGCAACCCGGTCTGCCTGCTCCTGCCGTGCCATCGGGCGGTGGAGGGCCCCGGCGCGCTCGGCGGGTACGCCGGCGGCCCGGCGGCCAAGGAGCATCTGCTCCGCCTCGAAGGCGCCCTCTGACCGCCAGACCGAGCGCCAGGCCGAGCGCCAGGCCGAGCGCCAGACCGGGCGCCTCTAACGGCGCGACCGCAGGCGGCGCGCCGGAAGGGACAGCACCACGGTCGCCAGCGCGGCCACGAGGAACGCGGCGAGCGCCGCGTTCATCCAGGGCTGGTGGACGAACCCGAGGGCGAGGCGGACCTCGGTCCAGATCCCGTCCCACCAGCCGACGGTCGGGGTGGAGGTCACGATCCAGTACGCCGCGAACCCGAGGATCCACGGCACGACCATGAGCCAGCGGGAGGGGGCGTCCTTGGCCGTGTTCCACCGGGCGGCCCCGCCGAGCAGGAAGTAGTCCACCACGAGCACGGCGAACATCGGCACGAACACCGCCCCGATCACGCTCAGGAAGGCGCCGTAGGAGTTGACGTCGGCGAACAGCGCGATCAGCGTGGTGAGCACGCCGATCACGACCGAGATCACCCGGCGGTCCCAGCGCGGCGCGAGGTTCTGGATCGAGACGGTCGTCGAGTAGACGTTCGCGAACGACTGGTCGGCCTCACGCAGCACCAGGATGCCGAAGAACACGACCCCGAGAGGGGCGGCCACGAACGGGTCCCACACCTTGTCCCCGTCGTTGCCGACCAGGGCGAGCGCGGCGATGCCGAGGGCCAGGCAGGCCACCTGAGCGATCGTGTATCCGGCGACGACGCCCGTGAACGCCGCGCCGCTCGACCGCGAGTGCCTGGCGTAGTCGGCGGCCATCGGCACCCACGACACCGACAGCGCGATGACGTAGTCGACGGCGGGGGCGAAGGCGTCCCAGCTGCCGCCGCCCACGGACGGCCCCTGCCGGAACAGGGCGATCGACAGCCAGATCATCGCGATCACCACGCCCGCCGTGACGTACCGCCGCAGCAGCCGCAGCGCGCCGAGCGGCCGGATCGTCAGCGCGATCGTCAGCGCGCCCGCCGCGACCGCCCACACCGCGTACGGCACGGCCGTGCCAAATAGCGCCTGCGCGCCGTTGGCGATGACCCACAGCTCGAAGGCGCCCCAGCCGAGCATCTGCACGATGTTCAGCACGGTCGGGATGTAGGAGAGCCGGGCCCCGAACAGGCCGCGCAGCAGCACCATCGCGGGCCGCCCGGTGCGTACGCCGGGGATCGCGGCCAGGCCGACCATCGCCGTCCCGAGCAGGCTGCCGACGACGGCGGCGAGCACCGCCGCGGTGAAGGTGAGCGGCTTGCCGCCCAGCGGGTCGAGCAGGAACAGCGCCCCCGAGAAGCCGAGGAGGCTGACGCCGAGGTTGGCCCAGAAGGCACCCTGGTCGAGCAGGCCCAGAGTCCTCGGAGCCTCCTCGTCCAGGGTGAGCGGAACCTCCGCGTGCACGTCGTCGACGACGGCAGAAGTCATCACACGCTCCCTACGCCGGCATTATCCGGACAGGTTCATGCGGTCGGCGGCACGACTTCGATCCGCCCTCTCAGCCCGGTCACGCCCGAGCTCCCGCGGGTATTCATGATGTCTTGGGGATTATGACACTTCTTTGACCGTTGCCCTACGCCGCCCCCGTCCCTACGCGACGTAGGGCGCCTCACCGCCCTCGCTCACCATCGGACGTCCGGCCGCGGCCCAGGACCGCATGCCGCCGTCCACGTTCACGGCGTCCCGGCCGATGTGGTTGAGCCACATCGCGGCGTGCGCCGAACGTCCGCCGACCCGGCAGACCACGTACACCGGCCGGTCGTGCGGCACCTCGTCCACCCGCACCTGCAGCTCGCCGAGCGGGATGTGGACGGCGCCGGGGGCGTGGCCCGCCACCCACTCCTCGTTCTCGCGGACGTCCAGCAGGTACGCGTCCTCGGGCAGTGCGTCGGGGGCGATTTCCGGCAATGTCATGCGCCCATTCTGACGGCACACCATCGGTGCCCGGGCCCATGCGGCGAGCTGTGACCCACGGTGATGCGCAGAACCCTCTGCAGGTCCGGCCGCTCCTCGCGGGGCCTACTTGAGCAGGCGGGACATCCGGCGGTCGGCCAGCGGTTTGCCGCCGGTCTGGCAGGTCGGGCAGTACTGCAGCGACGAGTCGGCGAACGAGACCTCCCTGATCGTGTCGCCGCACACCTCACACGCCTCGCCCGTACGGCCGTGCACGCGCAGGCCCGACTTCTTCTCCGACTTGAGGTCCTTGGCCGCCAGCCCCCTGGCCCGCCCGACCGCGTCCCGCAGCGTGCTGACGATCGCGTCGTGCAGGTCGGCGACCTGGCCGTCCGTCAGCGTTCCGGCGATCTTGAAGGGGGACATCTTCGCGACGTGCAACACCTCGTCGGAGTAGGCGTTGCCGATGCCGGCGATCACCTTCTGGTCCCGCAGCAGGCCCTTGATCTGCGTGCGGCTCCCGCCCACGATCGTCTTGAGCAGGTCCGGCGTGAAGCCCTCGGCCAGCGGGTCCGGCCCGAGGCCGGCGATGCCGGGGACGTCCTCCGGATCGCGCACCACGTAGACGGCCAGGCGTTTCTGCGTGCCCGCCTCGGTCAGCTCGAACCCGGGGGCGCGGCCGTCCTCGTCCGGCGACAGTCTCACCCGCACCGCCAGCGGGCCCTTGCCCGGCCGCACCGGTTTCGCTCCGGTGAGGTCGTCGCGCCAGCGCAGCCAGCCGCCGCGGGCCAGATGGGTGACGAAGTGCAGGCCGTCGCAGTCGACGTCGAGAAACTTGCCGTGCCGCGCCACACCGGTGACGAGCAGTCCGGCGAGCGCGGTGACGGGCGGGTCGACGGTCTTGAGCGCTTGGAAGGCGGTCACGTCGACCCCGACGACGGCATGGCCGACGGCGTGCTCGCGAAGGAACTCGGCGAGCGCCTCGACCTCGGGCAGCTCCGGCATGTCCTCACACTAGCTCCGCGTTCAGGGGACGTCCCAGAACGCGAGTTCGTGCTCCATGCCGCGGACGAACAGCTCCCGGGCGCGCGCCGGGTCCGGAGCCGCCTCGTCGATCATGACGGCGATGCGCGCGGACAGGGCGGCGAACGCCGGGTCGGCGTAGGTGTCCACCCACGCCTTGTACCGAGGCTCGGCGGGCGGGTCGGCGGCCAGGATCCGGCCGAGCGTCGAGTAGCCCCACATGCAGGGGTAGAGGGCCGCCAGCCCCTCGCCATAGTCCGCCGCCGACTCCAGCAGGAACGAGGTGTACGCCGCGCAGGCCGGGCCCTTCACCGCGCCGTCGAGGTCGGCGCCGAACCCGGCCGACAGCGACCGGTGCAGGTCGAGCTCGTCGTGCCACGTCGAGTGCGCCAGGTCGACCAGGTCGCCGAGGTGGGCGTCCGGAGCCTGCCAGGCCAGCCGCGAGAACACCCGGACGTAGTCGAGCAGGTACAGGTAGTCCTGCTCAAGCCATGACCGGAAGACCGCCTCGGGCAGGTCGCCCGCCGCGATGCCGCGTACGGTCGGGTGCGCGAGCTGGGCGTCCAGCATCGGCCGCCCGATGGCGTGCAGGTCCGCAGAGATTCCCATAAGGGCTCATTGTGGCCGTAATCCGCGAGTTAGGCTCGACTCCGTGACACTGACGATCGCCGAGGAAGTGCTGCTTCTGGCCTACCGGGAGGACACCGGCAAGCCGATCATCGGTTCGGTGGAGCTCGACTGCGCCCTGGCCGGGGCCCTGCTCGCGGATCTGGCCGTACGCCGCCGGGTGGACCTCGACGGCGCGAAGGTCGTGCCCGTCGACCCCACCCCGGTGGGCGAGGAGGAGCTGAACGCGACGCTCACCCGCATCGCCGAGGAGCGCGCCCCGCGCAAGGCCGACTGGTGGGTGGGCAAGCTCCGCGCGGGCAGGCTGCGCAAGCGGCTGCTGACCCGTCTGGCCGCCCGGGGTGTGCTGAGCGAGCAGGAGGGCAAGATCCTGGGGATCTTCCCCACGACGCGCTATCCCGAGCTCGACCCGAGCCACGAGCAGGGCGTGCGGGAGCGCGTGCGGAACGTGCTGGCCGGAGCCGAGCCGGACGAGCGGACGGCGGTCCTGATCGCGGTCATGCACGCGGCCAAGCTCGACCGCAAGGCGTTCCCCGACGCGCCGAAGGGCCGGATCAAGGAGATCGCCGAGGGCCAGTGGACCGCCGATGCGGTCCGCAAGACGATCGCCTCGATCCACGCCGCCGTGGTCGCCGCCACCACCGCCGCGACGGTCGCCGCCACCGCGGGGAGCTGAGCCCTGCCGCTCGTGCCGCTCGTGCCGCGCGCGTCGTGCGCCCGCGCGAGCGGCGGTGCCCCTACGTGGAGACGACGTCCTGCTCGGTGATGACGCCCTACTTGGTGATGACGTCCTTGGGCACCTGCTTGTCGGCGGCGAGCGCCTCGAACAGGCGCAGCGCCTTCTGCGTGTCCCACTTGACCACCGCCTGGCCCCCGATCGTGGGCAGCGAGCCGATCGGCACGGCGGTGGCGACGGGTCCCTCGCGCATCGCGAGACCGACCGACAGCAGGTTGAACAGGCCGGTGCCGGGGTCGACGGCGACCGAGTCGGCCGCGCTCAGCGCCAGCGGGACCGAGGTGAACGGGTTGATCAGCGTGCCCGGGCTCGCGGCCTTCTGCACGACGGCGGAGAAGAACTGGCGCTGCCGCTGGGTGCGCTCGAAGTCGGGGATGGCGCCGGTGGCACGGGTGCGCACGTAGCCGAGCGCGGTGCCGCCGTCCATGTCCTGGCAGCCCTTCTTCAGGTTGATCCCGGCCTTCGGGTCCTTGATGTCCTGCTTCACACAGATGTTGACCCCGCCGACCGCGTCCACGATGCCGACGAACCCGCCGAAGCCGATCTCCATGTAGTGGTCGATCCTGATGCCGGTCACCCGCTCGACGGTCTTGGCCAGCAGCTTCGGGCCGCCGAAGGCGTACGCCGCGTTCAGCTTGCCGCTGCCGTGCCCCTCGATCGGGACGTACGAGTCACGGGGCAGGCTGACCAGGGTGGGCCGGCCGCTGTCGGGGATGTGCAGCAACATCATCGTGTCGGTGCGCTTGCCGACCGCCTTTCCCGTCGCCAGCTTCCTGCGCTGCGCGGCCGTCAGGCCCGCCCGGCTGTCGGACCCGACCAGCAGCCAGTCCTGGCCCGGCGTCTCGGCGGGCCGCCCGTCGTAGTCGGTCAGCGACTCGACCGGCCGGAGCCGGGAGCCGATCCAGAAATATCCGGCGACGGCGGCGACGAGCAGGAGCACGACCACCACGAGGACGACCCGCAGAACGAGCCTCCCGGTCCGGCGCGGCCCGCGTCCGCCGCCGCGCACGGACCCGTCGCGGCCCGCCGGCCCACCGCCCCCGCCGTGCGGGGCGCCTGCCCGGTCTCCGGCCTCGTGCCTGCTCCCGCCGAGCGGGCGGACCGGGGCGCTGCCGGAGCGCGGCTTGCCGTACACCTTGGACTGGGCGCGGGGGACGGTGTCCTCCCTGCCGGACCCCGCCGGCGCCGCCGCCTGAGGCTGTGCCGCCCTGGGCGGGGCAGCCGGGGATTGGGCCGCCCTGGGCGGGGCAGCGGGGGGTTGGACCGCACGCCGGTACGCACGGGTCGCCTCGTCCTCGTCGGCCACCTGATCCCCCAGCCCTCAGCGTCTTGCTACTGCTTTCATCGCAGCGGCCGAAGTCTTTGCCGATGCGTCCCCTACTTCACGGTACCCAGACGCCTTCTAAGCAGTCAGTAAAGGTTGCCGGGAAACACAGGAGAGATTCCAGCCGTTACGGTGGTATACCACCACGCGAAAGGATCGTCGTGTCCGTTCCGGACCCCTGGAGTACCTGCCCGTGCACCGGCACGGGATCTCATGATCGCACGGCGGGCGCCCGATGAGCGCCGCCCTCGGCCTCCTGGCCGTCCTCCTTCTTACCCTGGCCACCGGATTCTTCGTGGCGCAGGAGTTCGCCTTCGTGGCCGCCGACCGTGGCGCCCTCCGCGAGCAGGCGGCCGCCGGTGACGACGCGGCGCAACGGGCCCTCGACATCACCGGACGCCTGTCGTTCATGCTCTCCGGCGCGCAGCTCGGGATCACCGTCACCACCCTGCTGGTGGGCTTCATCGCCCAGCCCGCGATCGCCGGCGTGCTGCGCGGCCCCTTGGAGGCCGCCGGGCTGCCCGGCTCGGCCGTCCCCGGTGTCGCGGTCGCCCTCGGCGTCGCGATCGCCACGGTCGTGCAGATGATCCTCGGCGAACTGGCCCCCAAGAACCTCGGCATCGCGCGGCCCGAGGACGTCGCGAAGTCCCTCTCCCGCCCGACGCACGTGTATCTCATGGTCGCCGGGCCGCTCATCCGCCAGTTCGACGCCGCGGCCACCCGGCTCGTGCGCCTGTTCGGCATCGAGCCCGTGGAGGAGCTCGAACACGGCGCCACCCCCGAGGAGCTGTCGCGCATCGTGACGGAGTCGGCCGCGGCCGGCGAGCTGCCGCCCCGGCTGGCCGACATGCTGGAGCGCGCGCTGGAGTTCGGCGACCGCACCGCCGAGGACGTCATGGTCCCCCGCCCGCGCGTGGTCTCGCTGCGGGCCGAGTGGCCGGTCGGCGAGTTCCTCGACGCCCTGCGCACGCACGGGCACTCCCGCTACCCCGTGCTGGGCACCGACGCCGACGACGTCGTCGGGGTGGCCGGGCTGCCCGAGTATCTGAAGGCCGGCTCTCCCTCCCGAGGGCTCGTCGGCGGCATCACCCACGCGCCGCTGCTCGTCCCCGCGACCCTGCCGCTGCCCGAACTGCTTCGGCGGATGACCTCCGCCGGTGAGACGTTCACCTGCGTGATCGACGAGTACGGCGGTCTGGCCGGCGTGGTGACGCTGGAGGACCTGGCCGAGGAGCTCGTCGGCGAGCTGGTGGACGAGAACGACCCCGAACCCCTCGGCGTCGTACGACACGGTGACGGCGTCTGGGACGTGCCGGGCACCCTCCGCCTCGACGAGGTCGAGCGCGCCACGCACGTCCGGCTGCCCGAGAGCGAGGACTACGAGACCGTGGCCGGCCTCGTCCTCGCCCTCCTCGGCCGGATGGCCGAGGAGGGCGACCAGGTCGTCTCCCCCCTCGTGCCCGAGCCCCATCTCTTCGACGACGAGGACGACGCCGAGCGGGCCGCGCTCACGGTCCTGAGCGTGCGCCGCCGTGTCCCCGAGTGGGTGCGGGTGTCGACGCATCCGCCGGCGGACGCGCCGGCCGGCGCGGACGAGGAGGAGCGGCCGGAACGGGAGAAGGCCCGCGCGGCCGCCCGCGGCGCGGGCGGCGCCGACTACGCCCCCGAGCTGTTCTCCGCGCTGTTCCAGGGCAGGCCCGCATGAGCTCTCTCACGGGGGTCCTGCTCGGCGTCGTCCTGCTCGCCGTCAACGGGTTCTTCGTCGCGGCCGAGTTCGCCCTGGTCTCCGCCCGCCGTCACCGGCTGGAGGAGGTCGCCGTCAGCGGCGGCCGGCTGGCCAAGGTCACGGCCCGCGCCGCGGTCAGGGGCGGGCGCGAGCTGTCGCTCATGCTCGCCGGGGCGCAGCTCGGCATCACGCTGGCCTCCCTGGGCCTCGGCATGGTCGCCGAGCCCTCCATCGAGCATCTGATGGAGCCGGTCCTCACGCTGCTGCCGGAGTCGCTGCGCACGCCCCTGGCGTACGTCGTGGCGCTCGCCCTGGTGACGTTCCTCCACATGGTCGTCGGCGAGATGGCGCCCAAGTCGCTGGCGCTCACCCACCCCGAGCGCGCCGCGATGGGGCTGGCGCTGCCGTTCCGTAGCTTCGCCTGGGTCGTCCGCCCGATCCTGGCCCTGCTGAACGCGCTGACCAACGGCATCCTGCGCCTGGCCGGCGTGCGGCCCCGCGACGAGCTGGCCACCACCCGGACACCGCGCCAGCTCGCCATGCTGGTCGCCGAGTCGGGCCGGATGGGCATGCTCGACCGCGACGAGCACGACCTGCTCACCCGCGCGCTGCGGGTCCACTCCCAGCCGGTCGAACGGCTGATGGTGCCCGTCGGCGAGGCGCCTTCGGTGCCCGCCGACGCCGACGACCTGCTCGTGCGCCGGACGGCCGCGGGCGGCGGGAGCCTGCGCATGCTGGTCCTCGCGCACAAGCCGACCGCCGACGACGTGGTCGGCGTGCTCCACGTGCGCGACGCGGTCCTCCAGCCGGGGCGCAGGGCCGCCGAGCTCGCGACCCCCGTCCCCCGCATGGCGAGGGACACCACGATCTCCGACGCCGTGACCCTGCTGCAGGAGGCCCGCGCGCAGCTCGGGCTCGTCACGGACGCCGGCGGCACGCCCGTCGGTGTGATCGATCTCACCACCCTGGTCGGCGAACTGCTCGTCGCCTGACGACCGAGGCGGCGCGCCCCTCCCGTGAGCGGGCGCGCCGGCCTGGGACGTCACGGCGCGGCCCCACGCCCGCGGCCGCACGGAGGATCTCCCTCAGCGAGGCCGCTGAGCTCATGAACCAGGACAGAAGGTAAAGGTCGCCCCTGCAAGCGCGGGGAAAGTGGTTTGAAAGGCGATCTCCTGAGAATGTGCAGTGCGCGGCGGGGGGCCCCGAGTCCGGGACCCCCGCCGCGACATCGCCAGGGAGGGCCCGTGCCGTACGGGCCGGGACGGAATGGGGGGCCGGACGTGGACGCTTCGCTTGCGACCGGGCGAGGCCGCCCACCCGCCCCGGGGCCGCAGGAGACGGTCCTTTTCGACGGTGCGGAGGAAAATATTCGCCGGGGCGGAGATTTCCTTCCCACCGGGCGAGGCCGCTCGTCGGCCCGGGAGTTCCCCGGGGCTGTCCCCCTAGGTCACACAACGAAGAAGCCCCGCCGGGCTACTGCCGAGCGAGGCCTGTTCTTGGTGGGCAAGGGGGGAGTTGAACCCCCACGTCCTTTCGGACACACGGACCTGAACCGTGCGCGTCTGCCATTCCGCCACTTGCCCTTGCGGTTGGTCCCCATCTCTGGGTGCCTGGAAAGGTTAGCACGTAACCGCCCGTGCTTACGAACCCGGATACGATCCTTCTAAACGACGATGCGAAGGGGCTCAGTGCAGCACCGGAGCGGTCGCGACCATAGTGGCAATGGAAGGGAGGGATCCGGTGGGAGTCCTTCAGCGCTTCGAGCGCAGGCTCGAAGGGTTGGTTGAAGGTGCCTTCGCTCGGGCGTTCAAGTCCGATCTCCAGCCGGTCGAGGTCGCCAGCGCCGTGCAGAGGGAGATGGACGAGCGCGCCGCGATCGTCGCTCAGGGTCGCACGCTCGTGCCGAACGACTTCGTGGTGGAGCTGTCGACGACCGACAGCGAGCGGCTGGAGGTGTACGCCGACAGCATCAGCCACGAGCTCGCCACTCTCGCACGGGAGTACGCCAAGGAGCAGGGCTATTCGTTCGTCGGGCCGGTGCGGGTGCGTTTCGAGACCGCAGACGACCTCGCGGTCGGGCTCTTCCGCATCCGGTCGGGTGTGATCCGGGGCGCCACGGTCGAGCAGGACGAGATCCGTCAGCCGCCGAGCGACGTGCCGACCGGCCGGCCCAGCGCGTTCCAGGGCCGTCCCCGGCTGCTCGTCTCCACCCAGGACGACCCCCAGGGCCAGCGCTCGTACGAGCTGACCACGCCGGTCACTTTGCTGGGCCGCGGAACCGATTGTGATCTTCGGCTGGTGGATCCCGGCGTATCACGGCATCATGCCGAGCTAAGAGTGGAAGGGCCGCAGGTCGTGCTCGTGGACCTGGGGTCGACCAACGGCACCTTCATCAACGGCCAGCCGATCCGCAGGATCGAGATGCAGGACGGGACGAGGGTGACGCTCGGCCGCACGACACTGGTTTTCAGGCGCGATTAGAGGTAGACAAACGGTCCATGTCCGAGCTAACGCTGCTGCTGATCCGGCTCGCCTTCCTGGCGGTGCTGTGGTTCTTCGTGATCGCCGCGGTCGGCGTCATCCGGACAGACCTGTTCGGTCCGCGTACGGCACCCGCGCCCACACGCAAACCGGTCAAGCAGCCCCGAGCGGTTTCCAAGCCCAAGAAGGGCGAACCCCGCCAGCTGATCGTCACCGGTGGCCCCCTGCAAGGGACCATCATCAACCTCACGGAGACGCCAATCACCATCGGCCGGGCGAACGACGCCACGCTGGTTCTCAGCGACGACTACGCTTCGAGCCGGCACGCCCGGCTCTTCCCTCAGGACGGCCAGTGGATCGTGGAGGATCTCGGCTCCACCAATGGCACGTACCTTGAACGCTCCAAAGTGACCCGCCCGACCCCGGTGCCCCTCGGAGTTCCGATCCGCATCGGCAAAACCGTCATCGAATTGCGCAAATGACCATCGCACTCCGCTACGCCGCTCGCTCGGACGTCGGGCTCCTCCGTGAAGGCAACGAGGACTCGGCGTACGCCAGTGCCCGCCTGCTGGCCGTCGCAGACGGCATGGGCGGGCATGCCCACGGCGAGGTGGCCAGTTCGGTCGCCATCGCCGCACTGTCGTCCCTCGACCGGGACGCCTTCGGCAATGACCTGCTCAGCGCCATCGAGGCGGCGGTCCGGGACGCCAACCACCAGTTGCACGCGATGGTGGGCCGGGACCCGAGTCTCAAAGGCATGGGCACCACCCTCACCGCGATGCTCTGGAGCGGCTCACGCTTCGCGCTGGTCCACGTGGGCGACTCCCGCGCGTACCTGCTCAGGAACGGCGAGCTGTACCAGATCACGCACGACCACACGCTCGTGCAGTCGTTGGTGGACGACGGGCGGATCACCCAGGAGGAGGCCGCCAACCACCCCCAGCGCTCGATCCTGCTGCGCGCGCTGGACGGGAGCGGTGAGGTCGACCCCGACCTGCAGGACCGGGAGGCCCAGGTGGGCGACCGGTACCTGCTTTGCTCGGACGGCCTGTCCACGGTGGTCAGCGCCGAGACCCTGCACCACACCCTGTCCACGATCGACGATCCCGAGGACGTCGTCCGGCAGCTCATCGACCTCGCCAACCGGGGCGGCGGGCCGGACAACATCACCTGCGTGCTCGCCGACGTGATCGAGGTGGACGACCTGCAGCCGCCCCCGGCGGTGGCGGCGGTCGTCGGTGCGGCCGGCTCCGGCCGGGCCCGCTCGGCGCCGCCCGACACACCCGCGGGCCGGGCCACCACGGTCACCGCGCCCCAACCCGTGCTCACCGACGACGACCTGGACGACGAACCCGTGCGCGAGGCCCCGGCCTCCGCGCGGCGTTCGCGCAAAAGCCGATCGGGTCCGAAAGTGGCCGTCGGGGTGCTGGTCGTCGCCGCCGCGCTCGGGGTCGGCGGCTATCTCGGCTACCAGTGGACCCAGAGCCAGTTCTACATAGGCGCCAAGGGAGACGAGCTCGTCGTCTTCCAGGGCGTCGACGCGGAGGTCGGCCCTGTGTCCTTCAAGAAGGTCGCCTACACCGACCACATGCGCGTCTCGTCGCTGCCGGCGGTGCAGCAGGACCAGGTCCGCAGCGGCATCCCGGTCGACAACCTGCAGACCGGGATAACCAGGATCAAGAGCTTCGGCGACTCGGCGACACCCCCGCCGGACGCCAAGTCGACGCCGACCCCCACGAGGTCCAGTAAGTGACTGCTGTCGAAGCCACGCCCGTACCGATGACCGCGAAGAGGCGGGGGGCCCAGCTGGGCATGCTCGCCTTCGCCGTGCTGATCGTGATGGGCGCGTACGCGAGCGTCGGGCTCGGGATCAACGGCAAGGTCCCGTCCGGCATGCTCGGCTACGGCCTCGGCCTCGGCGGTCTGATGCTCGCGGCCTACCTGGTGCTCGCCAAGTGGGCGCCGTGGGCCGATCCCCTTCTGCTTCCCCTCGTGACGCTGGTCAACGGCATCGGCCTGGTGATGATCTACCGGATCGAGCTGGCCGGGCAGGCGGGCGCGTCCGCCACGAACCAGCTCATGTGGACGGCGCTCGGCGTGGTGATGTTCTCCGCGACTCTGATCGTGTTGAAGGACCACCGCGCCTTGCAGCGCCTCACCTACACCGCCGGGTTCGTCGGCGTGGTGCTGATGGCCATCCCGGCGCTGCTGCCCGGGTCGCTGAGCGAGGTCCAGGGCGCCAAGATCTGGATCCGCATCGGCGGGTTCTCGATCCAGCCCGGCGAGTTCGCCAAGCTGGCACTCGTCGTCTTCTTCGCCGGCTATCTCGTGGCCAAGCGCGACGTGCTCGCTCTCGCCGGCCGCCGGCTGCTGTTCATCGACCTGCCCCGCGCCCGCGACCTCGGCCCGGTGCTCATCACCTGGGGCTTCGCGATCGCCACGCTGGTCCTGGAGAAGGACCTCGGCACCTCGCTGCTGCTGTTCGGCGCGTTCATCGCGATGCTCTACATCGCCACCCAGCGCACGTCCTGGGTGCTCATCGGCATCCTGTTGTTCGTCGGCGGCGCCTTCCTCGCCGGGCAGGTCTTCAGCCATGTCGAGGCCCGCTTCAACGTCTGGCTGCACGCCGAGGACCCCGCGCTGTACGACGCGGGCGGCGGCAGCTACCAGCTCATGCAGGGCATGTTCGCCATGGGCTCGGGCGGCATCCTCGGCACCGGCCTCGGGCAGGGCTACCCCAAGCTGATCCCGCTGTCGTTCTCCGACTTCATCTTCTCGGCGACGGGCGAGGAGCTGGGTCTCACCGGTCTGATGGCGATCCTGATGATCTACGCGCTGATCGTCCAGCGGGGGCTGCGCACGTCGCTGGCCGCCCGCGACCCGTTCACCAAGCTGCTCGCGGGCGGCCTGTCGTTCATCCTCGCCTGGCAGGTGTTCATCATCGTCGGCGGTGTGACCCGGCTGATCCCGCTGACCGGTCTCGTGACGCCGTTCATGTCCGCGGGAGGCTCGGCGCTGCTGGCCAACTGGATGCTCATCGCCCTGCTCGTACGGATGTCCGACGCGGCCCGCCGGCCGCCGCCGCAGGCGATCCAGGACGAGGGAATGACCCAGGTGATGCAGCGATGAACAGCCCGCTCAAGCGCGTCTCCGTGGCCTGCCTGCTCATGTTCGGCCTGCTCATGGCCAACGTGACCTACATCGGCACGGTGAAGGCCGACGGGCTGCGGACCGACTCGCGCAACGTCAGGGGCTTCTACGCCCGGTATGCGGTCGACCGCGGCTGGATCACGGCCGACAACGGCAAGACGACCCTCGCCAAGACCGTGGACAGCGGGGACAAGACGTTCCGTTTTGAGCGCGAATACCCCCTCGGCAAGCCGTTCACGCATGTCGTCGGCTGGTTCGCGCCGGAGAGCGCCTCGGGCATCGAGGCCGCGATGAACCGCTACCTCGACGGCAGCCACCCCGAACTGGTGGTCCGCCGGGCCATCGACATGGTCAGCGGCAAGCCCGCCAAGGGCGCGAGCGTCGACCTCACGCTGAACAGCAAGGCGCAGGAGATCGCGTACAAGGACCTGGCGGGCACCGGCAAGCGCGGCGCGGTCGTCGCGCTCGAGCCGAAGACGGGCAAGGTCCTGGCGATGGTGTCGGTGCCGTCGTACGACCCGAACCCGCTGGCCAAGGCGAACAAGGACACCGTCAACAAGGCGTACAACAAGCTGAACAAGGACGACAACAAGCCGCTGCTCAACCGGGCCATCGACCTGACGTTCGCCCCGGGGTCCACGTTCAAGACGGTCACCTCGGCGGCCTACCTCAGCGACGACACCTCACGCGACGAGAACACGCAGGTCGACGCGCCCGACTCGCTGCCGCTGCCGGGCACGAGCATCTCGCTGCCCAACTACCACGGAGAGTCCTGCGGCGGCCGGGCGACGCTGGTGGAGGCGCTGACCATCTCCTGCAACACGCCGTTCGCGAAGATGGGCATGGAACTCGGCTACGACAAGCTCAAGGAGCAGGCCGAGAAGTTCGGCGTCGGCCAGCCGCTGGAGATCCCCCTCAACGTCGCGGCCAGCAACATCGGCGCGGACGAGGGCAAGGCGGCTCTCGCCAAGACCGCGATCGGCCAGCAGAGCAACCAGATGACCCCGCTGCAGATGGCGATGGTCGCGGCCGGCATCGCCAACCAGGGCACCGTCATGAAGCCGTACCTGGTCAACAAGATCATGGGACCGGACGGCGCGGAGATCGACGGGACCGACCCCGAGGAGCTGGACGAGGCCGTCACGCCCGAGGTGGCCGGCGAGCTGACCAAGATGATGATCGGCGTGATCGAGAACGGCACCGGCGGCGCGGCCAAGCTTCCGGGCATCACCGTGGCCGGCAAGACGGGCACGGCGGAGACCCTGCCGGGCAAGCCGTCGCACGCGTGGTTCATCTCCTTCGCTCCGGTGGAGGACCCGAAGGTCGCCGTGGCGGTCTTCGTGGAGTCCGGCAGCGCCGGCAACGACGCCACCGGCGGCGCGGTGGCCGCGCCGATCGCCCACGACGTCATGCAGGCGGTGCTCGGACGGTGACCGACACATGACCGACACCGTGCTCGGCGGCCGCTACCGGCTGACCTCCCCCATCGCCGCGGGCGGCATGGGCGAGGTCTGGCGGGCCGAGGACGAGCTGCTCGGCCGGGAGGTGGCGGTCAAGCTGCTCGGGCGCCATGTCGCGGGCGACGCCACCTTCCGCGACCGGTTCCGCTCCGAGGCCAGGATCACCGCCGGGCTGACCGACCCCGGGATCGCCCAGGTCTTCGACTACGGCGAGACCGACGGCGTGGCCTACCTCGTGATGGAACTGGTGCGGGGCGAGCCGCTGTCGGCCATCCTCGCCCGCAACGGCGTGCTCGGGCCGCACGTCACGCTCGACCTCGTCGAGCAGACCGCCCGTGGCCTGCACGCGGCCCACCGGGCCGGGGTCATCCACCGCGACGTCAAGCCCGGCAACCTGCTCGTCACCGAGACCGGCCAGGTGAAGATCACCGACTTCGGCATCGCCCGCGCGCTGGAGGCCGCGCCGCTGACCGCGACCGGCACCATCCTCGGCACCGCCCAGTACATAAGCCCGGAGCAGGCGTCCGGCGCCACCCTCACCCCGGCGAGCGACATCTACTCGCTCGGAGTGGTGGCCTACGAGTGCCTCGCGGGCCGCCCGCCGTTCACGGCGGACAACCCGGTGGCGCTCGCGCTGCGGCACCTCAACGACACGCCCCCGCCGCTGCCCGGGAACGTGCCCGCTCCGGTGGCGGCCCTCGTGACGGCCATGATCGCCAAGGACCCAGCCGCGCGGCCGGAGACCGGGCCGGTGCTCCTCGACGGGGCGCGGGCGCTGCGCGAGACCCTCGCTGGCACGGCCTCCCCGGCGGCCCTCGGTTCGCTGACCGACCCCCGGGGCTTCCCCGTGGCGGGCGGCCCCGGCCGCACGATCCCTCCGGTCGCGCCCGGCCTCACGACGCCCCTCGGCGAGCCCGGCGCTCGCACCCCGGGTTCCGGCGCCACCGCGCCGCTGAGCCCGGTCCCGGCCACCTCGCGCCGGGCTGTGGGAGTCCCCGACGCCGGTACGCGGCGGCCCGGAGGTCGGGGGCCGGCCGGCGAACGGCGCCCCCGTCCCGCGACCCTGCTCCTCGTGACGGCCGGCTGCGCCGCCGCGGTCGGCATCGGGGTCCTGGCCTTCTCCGCCGCCCGTACCGGCGAACCGCCGGCCCCGGGTGAGACGGTCGCGCCCGTCTCTCCGTCCCCCTCGCCGTCGCCATCGCCGTCGTCGGCGCGTACGCACAGGTCAGAGATTCCACGGACGCATCGGCCGACCGCTCCGGCAATGTCGGACGAGCCGAGCGCCGTTCCGTCGGCTACCGTAAGCAGGTCGGCATCAACCCCCCAGACGCCTACACCGGCTTCGTCCCCGACCTCGACCTCGACCCCGACTCCGACGTCCACCCCGGCCACGGAACCCAGTGAGACTCCGCCCCCCGCGGACGACCCACCCGACACGAACCCTCCGGATGAGGGGGAGTGATGAGAACAGGGGTCGATGATGGAGACCGGTGGCACCCCACGATGAACGGCAAGGGACAGTGCAGGAAATGACTCAGCCACGACTTCTCGGCGGACGCTACGAGCTGGACGGCGTCGTGGGGCGTGGCGGCATGGCCGAGGTGTATCGCGCCCGGGACATCCGGCTGGACCGTATCGTCGCCATCAAGACGCTCCGCTCCGACCTCGCCAGGGACCACACGTTCCAGGCGCGCTTCCGGCGTGAGGCGCAGTCCGCCGCCTCGCTCAACCACCCGTCGATCATCGCTGTGTACGACACCGGCGAGGACATGATGGACGGCACGCCCGTGCCGTACATCGTGATGGAGTTCGTCGACGGGCGGACGCTGCGCGACCTGCTGCGCGCCGACCGGCGGCTGCTGCCCGAGCGGGCCGTGGAGCTGGTGGACGGCATCCTGCGGGCGCTGGACTACAGCCACCGGGGCGGCATCGTCCACCGGGACATCAAGCCGGCCAACATCATGTTGACAGTCAACGGCGAGGTCAAGGTCATGGACTTCGGCATCGCCCGGGCGATGGCCGACTCCGCCGCCACGATGACCCAGACGGCGCAGGTGATCGGCACCGCGCAGTACCTGTCTCCCGAGCAGGCCCGCGGCGAGCGCGTGGACGCCCGCAGCGACATCTACTCGACCGGCTGCGTGCTGTACGAGTTGCTCACCGGCCAGCCGCCCTTCACCGGCGACTCGCCCGTGGCGATCGCCTACCAGCACGTGCGGGAGGACCCGATCCCGCCGTCGCGGATCGACCCCGAGATCCCGCAGTGGGCCGACGCGATCGTGCTCAAGGCGATGGCCAAGGACCCGCTCCACCGCTACCAGAGCGCCACGGAGATGCGCGGCGACCTCCAGCGGGCCCTGTCGGGCATGCCGGTCGACCCGCAGACGATGGCGATGGCCACCCAGCAGTACAACGGGTACGGCACGGCGGACCGCACGCGGACGATGGCCGCCTCCGGCGCCCCCATGACGCAGAGCACCCGCGCCATCCCCGACTACGAGTACGCCCAGGAGCAGCGCGGCGGGGGCCGGTACGACGGACGGCGGCGCAGCGGCGGCGGCAACACCGCGCTGAAGACCGCCCTGTGGATCCTGATCCCGCTGGCGGTGATCGGCGCCATGATCGGTGTCGGATACGCGTTCCTCGGGTCCGGCGGATCCTCGGCGTCCGACAAGGTCGAGGTGCCGCGGGTGACGAACCAGACGAAGGCGGCGGCCGAGCAGGCGCTGAAGGCGGCCGGGTTCACGGTCACCTTCGGACCGGAGGAGTACAACAGCGACGTCCCCAAGGGCGCCGTCGTGAGCACCGACCCCGCCGGGGGCGAGCAGGCCGACCGCGGGGGCGCGGTCACCGTCGTCGTGTCCAAGGGCGAGGAGAAGGTCACCGTCCCCGAGGACCTGATCGGCAAGACGACGGAAGAGGCCAGGTCCGAACTGGAGGCGCTGGAGCTGAAGGTCAGCATCGTGCCGAAGGCCTCGACCAAGGAGCAGGGCAAGGTCTTCGACAGCAGCCCGAAGGGCGGCGAGAAGGTCGAGAAGGGCGCCCTGGTCCGGCTGTACGTGCCCAAGGAGATGACCGAGGTCCCGAGCGTCGTCGGCCTCACGCTCGAGGACGCGAGTCAGACGCTGAAGGGCGCCGGCTTCAAGGTCAAGACGTCGGAGCAGCCGAGCGACGTGGTGGCGCAGGGCAACGTGATCGACCAGTCGCCGCAGGCGGGGGCGAAGCTCAACCCCGGCACCACCATCACGCTGACGGTCTCCAGCGGCCCGCAGCCGCAGCAGCAGCCGACCGACCAGCCCGTACCCGACACGCCGACGGACGGCACCGGAGACGGCACCGGGGACGACACCGGAGACGGCGGCGACATGGGTGACGGCGGTGACGGTGGCGGCGGCGTGCAGATCGGGCCGCCCGGAGAGGGCGGGGACAACCCGTTCGGCAACTAGGCGAGCGAGCGGACGGCGGTCACCGCGAGGCGGTGGCCGCCGTCGGCGTTTCATCGACCGGGGTCTCTCCCGGGACCTCTGCCGGTGAACGGCTGCCCCCACCCCGGCGAGCGGCCCGGACGGGGCATCGACGTCGGCGAGGCCGCGGCCGCCCGGCATCCCCCGTTCACCCTGCCGGAGGTCGCCGGGCATGAGGAAGGGCTTCCGCCACTCGGGGGCAATGGCGGAAGCCCTCACTTTCCTATTCGTAACGAGAGCGGAAAGCGTTACACAATCTGCGCGAGCCAGTTTCCGAGCAGCCGATGGCCGTGCTCGGACACGACCGACTCGGGGTGGAACTGCACGCCCTCGATGGGGGCGTCGCGGTGGCGCAAACCCATGATGACGCCGTCGGGCGTGGTGGCCGTGACCTCCAGCGTGTCCGGCACGGTGCCGGGGACCACGGCGAGCGAGTGGTAGCGCGTCATCGTGACCGGCGACGGGAGCTCCCGGAACACCCCCCGCCCGTCGTGGGAGATCAGGCTGGTGCGGCCGTGCATGAGCTCGGGCGCGCGCTCCACCGCGGCCCCGTACGCCACGGCGATGGCCTGGTGGCCGAGACAGACCCCGAGCAGCGGCAGGCCGCGGTCGGCGCAGTGCCGCACGAGGGACACCGACACCCCGGCGGCCTTCGGCGTGCCGGGCCCCGGCGACACGAGCACGGCGTCGAATTCGTCGGCGTCGCCCACGGCGACGTGATCGCGCGGCCGTACGTCGCAGTCGGCCCCCAGACCGCGTAGATACTGCACGATCGTGTGCACGAAGCTGTCGTGATTGTCGACCACGAGCACCCGGACCGGGCTCATAGATGTCTCCCGCTTCACGGGGGTTGCTGGGTGTCCAGAGCGGAAACCGGACTTTCAGCGTACGGCAATCCCGCATGGGGGATCGCCCGTTGGGGTCCGCGACGACTATCCTTGCTCGGGACTTCACCGCCACAGCGATTACGCTATTGACACCAGCCCGCACGACCGCGCGGGTACCCACCAGGAGAAACTCCCGTGCCCAAGTCGAAGACCCGCAAGAAGGCCGTTTACACGCCGCCGCAGAAGTCGCAGACGGTGAAGGTCAGCCCACGTTGGCTCGCCCCCGTCATGGTGGCCTGCTGGATCATCGGTATCGTCTGGATCGCGATCTACTACATCGCGCCGAGCGTTCCCGTCATCTCCGCCCTGGCGAACTGGAACCTGCTGATCGGTTTCGGGCTCATCATCGTCGGCGTCGTGCTCTCCACGAAGTGGCGATAGGCTGCTTTCTGAAATCTTTCCACAGCCTTTATCCACAGCCTGTGGGCAGCAGGCGCCGAGCGACCCCCTGGTGGGGTAGACGCCGGCCCGGTCGAGCCGGCTCCGGCCGGCTCGACCGCGTCACCCAGCCCGGTGCGCGGGGTGTCAGGTGAAGGCGCCCTCCAGGGGCAGGCCGTACGGCGGAAGCATGGTGACGAGCAGGACCAGCGCCACCAGCACCACGGCCGCGACGCAGGCCTGCACGAGGGTGCGGTTGCGCGGCGGAGCGTAGGCGAAGCCGACGGCGACGACCGTGCCGGTCACGAGCCCGCCGAGATGCCCCTGCCAGCTGATGCCCGGCACGACGAACGTGAGCACCACGTTGATGCCGATCAGCCACAGAACGCCGCGGGCATCGTAGCCGAGCCTGCGGGCGACGACGAACAACGCGCCGAACAGGCCGTAGATGGCTCCGGAGGCGCCGACGGCCGACGTGCCGAACAGGTAGATGGCGACCGAGCCGCCCAGCGCCGACAGCAGGTAGAGCGCGGCGAACCGGCCCGCGCCGAGCCTGCGCTCCAGTTCCGGGCCGATCGCGTAGAGCGCCCACATGTTGAACAGGATGTGCCAGAACGACGGCGGCGGGGAGTGCAGGAAGGCACTGGTGATCAGCCGCCACCACTCGCCCATGTGGACCCCGAGCGACCACATCGCGAACCGCTGGATGACCTCGTCGGGACGCAGGACCTCGGCCCCGTACGCGAGCACGTTGAGGATCAGCAGAGTCCACGTGACGCGGGG
Organism: Microbispora bryophytorum; assembly: GCF_006874465.1. Taxonomy (GTDB): domain Bacteria; phylum Actinomycetota; class Actinomycetes; order Streptosporangiales; family Streptosporangiaceae; genus Microbispora; species Microbispora bryophytorum. The sequence continues at coordinate 782,786 of NZ_VIRL01000001.1, forward strand.
CACGGCCACGGCGGCGCCGCCGAAGGTCGCTCGGGCCTGCGGCGCCTCGCGACCGCCGTCGCGGACGCACTCGGGGCACTGGTGACCGACGGCCGCCTCGCGCATGCAGTCGGGGCAGATCGGGCGCTCACAGCGCTGGCAGCGGACGTAGGTCTCGCGGTCGGGGTGCCGGTAGCAGGTGGGCACGGCTTGCGCCCCCGACTGCGGGGGCGGCGGAGGCTGGGAGGTCATGCGGTCCTTTCCTGGGCGAGTCCCTGTGCGGGGGCGCATCCACCAGCCAGCCTATAAGCCGGAAACGCCCCGGCCGCGTGTTCGCGGGGCCGAGGCGTCTCCGGAGCGCCGGAAGGGCGGCGTCAGGACCGTTCGATGGTGACCTCTTCGATGACCACGTCGTTCACCGGCCGGTCGTTGCGGCCGGTGGGGGCCTTGGCGATCGCGTCGACCACCTCGGCGCCCTCGATCACCTCACCGAAGATCGTGTGCCCCTGGTTAAGGTGGGGCGTCGGCGCGACGGTGATGAAGAACTGCGAGCCGTTGGTGCCCTTGCCGAACCGCTTGCCCGCGTTCGCCATGGCGAGCAGGTAGGGCCGGTTGAACTGGTTCTCCGGGTGGATCTCGTCGTCGAAGCTGTAGCCCGGGCCGCCGACGCCCTGCCCGAGCGGGTCGCCGCCCTGGATCATGAAGCCGCTGATGACACGGTGGAAGATCGTGCCGTCGTAGAGCTTGGCGTTCGTCTTCTCACCGGTCTCCGGGTGGGTCCACTCCCGGGTGCCCTCGGCGAGTTCGACGAAGTTGCGCACGGTCTTCGGCGCCTTGTTGGGGAAAAGCTGGACACGGATCGTGCCGTGGTTCGTGCGCAGATTCGCGATGAGGTTGTCAGCCACGAGGGCCGCCCCCTTTGGTAGCTCGTGTTAGTTGTCCGGGGAACAGGGTATCGAGCATGCCTTCAAGCACCGCTCGTGATTGAGGCACAACCATCCGGGAAGGGGTCGTTCCGGGGCCCCGTCGATTGGGGAGGTTGATCGTGTCCCTGACAATGAACAGAAGGCAGCGTGCCGAGGTGGTCATCCCGCAAACGTGGCTGAGCAGGATGAGAGACCAGGCGACAAAGGCCGGCGGCCGGATGAGTCCGGTCGCGGAGACCGCACGAGATCTCGCCTCGCACCGGATCGAGGACGCCAGGGTCTGGGCGGCGCCGAAGCTCGATCAGGCGGCGCAGTCGGTCGAGGAGCAGATCGCTCCGATCGTGAGCGCGTTCCTGGCCGAACTGGCCCGCCGGATCGATGTGGGCAGCACCAGGAAGCCCCGCAGGCGCTGGCCGGTTGTCGCACTGCTGGGCGGCGTCGCGATCGGCGCGGTGGGTGTGGCGATGTACCGCAACAACGCCCAGCGCTGGACCGAGACGATGCGGGAGAGCATACGTCACACCGGCTCCGACGCCAGCAAGTGGGTCGGAGACAAGGCCGGGGAGGCCGGCGAGAAGGCCGACAAGGCCGCCGACGAGATCTCGGGGAAAATGCCCTGACACATCCCTCACAGCCACCAGTACGGCCGGCGTTCCCCCAACGCCGGCCGTACTGTGTTTCCCGCTTCACTCATAGGGGTGTTGGAGCGGTCTCCAGGCGGTGCAGTACGGCGGGGAGACGGTCCTCGTAGACCACGGTGAGCCGCCGGGTCGCCCGGGTGATGGCGACGTACAGGTCCTGGCCGCCCTTCGGCGACTGACGCAGGATACCCTCGGGATCCACGACCACCACGGCGTCGAACTCCAGGCCCTTCGAGCCGCGCACGGTGAGGACGGCCACCGGGCTGTCCAGGGGGTCGACGGCCTCGGGGAACAGCGCGGCGACCTCCGCGTGCCGGGCGTCCGGCGTGACGACGCCGACCCGCCCCTCCCCGATCTCGCGCAGCTCCGACTCCACGAGCCGGCGCAGGTCGGTGCCGTCGGCGGGCACGGCGCGGGGGCGGGCGCCGCCGAACCGGACCGACTCGGGCGGCTCCTCCCCGGGCGCCACGGCGCGCAGCACGTCGGCGGCGACCTCCATGATCTCGGCCGGCGTCCGGTAGTTGACCAGCAGGCGCTCCTCCCGCCAGCGTCCTTTCACGTACGGGTCGAGCATCTCGCCCCACGACCGCGCGCCCGCCGCCGAGCCGGTCTGGGCGATGTCGCCGACGACCGTCAGGGAGCGGGCCGGGACCCGCCGCATCACCGTCCGCCAGGCCATCGCCGACAGCTCCTGCGCCTCGTCCACGATCACGTGCCCGTACGCCCAGGTGCGGTCGCGGCCGGCCCGGTCGGCCGTCGTGACGTACGGCCCGGCGTCGCGGTTGCGGCCGGCCAGCAGGGTCGCGTCGAGCACCGGATCGACGTCGGTGATGGTCAGGACCTCCCGCGCGTACAGCTCCTCCTCGCGGCGCTCGTCGTCCGCACGGCGCCGCCTGGCCCCGGCCCCGTAGTCGTACTCGCCGAGCAGTTCGGCGGCCTCGTCCAGCAGGGGGACGTCGCCGACCGTCCACGGCGCCTCGCGGGGCCGCAGCAGGAGCGCGCGCTCCTCCTCCGTCAGGTAGGGCCCGGCCGCCGTACGCAGCCGCTCCTCGTCCGACAGAAGCTCGCGGACGAGCCGCTCAGGGGTGATCTCCGTCCACAGGGCGTCGAGCGCGTCGCGCACCGACCGGTGCTCCCACAGGGTCGTGGCGGCGTACCGCAGGTCGCCGTCCTCCAGCGGCCGGTCGAGTTGTGCCGCCTCGTCACGGGCCAGCGCCAGCAGCACCCGGTCCATGAACGTCCACCGGGCGATGTTGTGCTGCCGCCGCAGGCCGCGGGCGCGGTCGCGGGCCCGCAGGCAGGTGGCGTGGTCCACCCGCAGCGTCATCTCCTCGACCACGACCTCCACGCCGCCGCGCACCGACGTGCGAACTGGGATCTTCACCTCCAGGTCGCCCTCGGGCACGCGCTCGCGGTCGCGGACCGCCTCCTCGACCACCAGGACCATGCGCGGGTCGCCCTTGACGACGGCGACGGCCGGCTCGTCCTCGGCGGTGGCCCGCACCCCGGGGTGGAGCCCGCCCATGCTCGTCAGCACCACCTGCGTCTCACCCAGCGCGGGCAGCACCTGGCCGATGTAGCGGGAGAAGGTCGCGTTGGGGCCGACGACGAGAACGCCGCGCCGCTCCAGCGTGTCGCGGTGGGTGTAGAGCAGGTACGCCGCCCGGTGCAGGGCGGCGACGGTCTTGCCCGTGCCCGGCCCGCCCTGCACGACGAGCGCCCCCGCCAGGCCGGCGCGGATCACCCGGTCCTGCTCGCGTTGGATGGTGGCGACGACCTCGCCCATGCGTCCGGTGCGCCCCCGGCGCAGCGCCGCGAGCAGCGCGGCCTCGCCGACGAGCGTACGGCGGTCTCCGTCGGCCATCCGGTCGAGGTCGAAGACCTCGTCGTCGATGCCCACGACGTCGCGGTGCCGCGTGTGCAGGTGCCGTCGGCGTACGAGGGAGCCCGGGTCGCTGGGGGTGGCGACGTAGAAGGGCCGGGCGGCGGGGGCACGCCAGTCGACGAGCACGGACGTGTGGTCGTCGTCGCGCAGCCCGACGCGGCCGATGTAGAGGGTCTCGCCCCCGGCGTCGTCGATGCGGCCGAAGCACAGGCCGCGTTCGACGGCCGACAGTTGCGCGTGGCGGCGGGCGTGCTCGGCCGCCGCCGCCTCGCGCTCCACGACGGCCTGCCGGGTTCCCGTGCCGCCACGGGCCAGGACTTCCCGCATGCCACGCTCGGCCCGTTCGCGGGCGATGTCGAGACGGCCGTACAGCATGGAGACATGTGACTGCTCGATCCGCAGGGCCTCAGCGCGAGCGGATTCAGATTGACGGTCACCCATTCCCGTGATAAACTCCTAGTGAGAGCGTCTGATTTTCAGATAACTGGGAATCTCTCACTATAGGGCATCGCGCCTCTGTGATGCGGCGCGCTTCTATCCACTCCGTTCCGGGGTGGATTTTTTGTTTACCGAGACTTCTGTGACTGAAGTGAGTGATGTCGCCTCCGTCCTGGGTAGCCGCCGTACGGCGCGATCACCGGGACGCATCGCCACATTTCCGTCCCGATTCGCATCGCACCAGGGTCAACCGTCGCGCGCCGCGGAACGTCTTTGGAAACAAGGAGGCCCGGATGGACGTCCTCGAAAGCCTCGTGGACGACGAGCTCCGCCTGGAGCTCGTCGTCATCGAGGCGCTGCACCACGAGGCGGAACGGCTGGCCGCCCCGGCCGTCCGCTGAGATCACCCGCCCGCCGCCTCACACGGGGGCGGCGGGCGCTCTCCACGGGTCAGCCCCCGTCAGATGCGGGCCCAGGCAGGTAACACCCACCCTGGCCCACGCAGGGCCCGGCAGGTCACACCCACGCAGGCCCACACAGGTCACACCCATGCAGGTCAGACCCCGGCAGGTCAGGCCCAGGGGCGGAAGACCGCGCGGACGCAGCCGTCCTTCTTGTGCTTGAACATGTCGTAGCCCTTGGGCCCCTCGTCGAGCGTCATCGTGTGCGTCGCGAGGTAGGAGGTCTTCAGATCGCCCTTCGCGATGCGTTCGAGGAGCTTCGGGATGTACCGCTGGCCGTGCTGCTGCGCACCGCGCAGCGTGAGGCCCTTGTTCATCAGCGCACCGAGCGGGAACTTGTCCACGAAGCCGGCGAAGACCCCCAGCACGAACACCGAGCCGCCCTTGCGGCAGGCGTGAATCGCCTCCCGCACCGCGATCGGGCGGTCCTGCTCCAGGCGCAGCTGCTGCTTGACGCCGTCGTAGACGCGCTGGATCCCCGTGCTGTCGGCCTCCATGCCGACGGCCTCGACGCACACGTCCGGGCCCCGGCCGCCGGTGCGCTCGCGCAGCTCGGCGGTGACGTCGGTGCTCGTGTAGTCGATCACCTCGCAGCCGACATGCCGGGCGGTCATCGCCAGCCGTTCCGGGTAGCGGTCGATCGCGATGACCCGCTCGGCCCCGAGGAGCATGGCGGCCCGGGCGGCCATCTGGCCGACGCCGCCGCAGCCCCACACCGCGACCACGTCTCCGGGTCGTACGCCGCCGAGCTCGGCGCCCATCCAGCCCGTCGGGGCCGCGTCGGAGGCGAACAGGGCGTCGAGGTCCGCGACCCCCTCGGGGATGGTGAACGCGTTGTAGTCCACGAAGGGCACCCGGATGTACTCGGCGTGGCTGCCCCGGAAGCCGCCCATCGCGTGGGAGTAGCCGAAGATGCCCGCGGTCGTGCCACCCCACATCAGGTCCGTGACGCCCGGCTTGGGGTTGCTGTTCTCGCACAGCGACCACTCGTCGTGACGGCAGGCCCAGCAGCGGCCGCATCCGATAATCGAGCAGACCACCACCCGGTCGCCCCGCCGGTGCCGGCTCACCTCGGGGCCGACGTCGACGATCTCGCCGATGAACTCGTGCCCGATGACGTCGCCGGCCCGCATGGCCGGGATGTAGCCGCCGAGCAGGTGGAGGTCGGAACCGCAGGTGGTGCTCGCCGTCACCTTCACGATCGCGTCCTGGGCGTTGAGGATCGCGGGGTCGGGCACCTGCTCGACCGACAGGTCGTTCACGCCCTGCCAGCACAGCGCCTTCACAGCCGCCCCCCTTCAGCCGCGCGTCCCAGCGCCATGTCGAGGACCTTGCCCGGCAGCGTCGGCCGGGTCGTCGCGATCTCCTCGTCCGAGCGCAGCACGTCGCCGGTCTCCAGCAGTGACTTCGTCTCGCGCAGCGCCGTACGGATCCCCGGGCGGGGATCCTCACCCCGCAGCCGGGCGAGGACGCCGTCGGCGCCGCCCCGGTGCTCCCTCGGCCGTGCGTAGATCTCCGTGCCCCGGTCGCCGGGCGCCCGGTTCATCCGCACCTCGGCGTCCACCTGGGCCAGCGGCTCGGGCAGGTGCCCAGCCGGGGCGACCTCGTCCGGCGGCCGGTTGACGGTGACGCCCAGCCAGCGGCTGGATTCCAGCGGGTCCTTCGCCGCGGCCGGCACCCGGCCACGCGCGGCCACCCATCGCGCCACCGCCAGGCCGGCAGCCGCGAGCGCCGCTCCGGCAACGAGACGTTTCATTGCTTCGCCCCCTCCACGGCCGACTTCCTCGGGTGCTACCCCCGCTCATGGGCTCTATCCGCCCAAGGCAGGCATCTGAGGAGGAGTTGGACGCCAGGTGACGGTCGCGGGACGACGGTCCGCGGGCTATCCGGCGTCGGGAGACGGCGCGGCGGCGAGGGCGTCCGCGACGGTGGGGAAGATCGGGACGTGGGACGCCAGCCCGGTGATCCACAACGCGCGGGCCGCGCCCTGCTCGACCGCGACGAGGCCCAGCCAGCCTCCGTCGTCCAGCGCGCGCTTCCAGCAGGTGACCAGCAGCCCCGTCGCTCTGGAGTCGAGGAAGTCCAGCCCGAGCAGGTTCACCACGAGGTGCGGCCCGAACTGGGCGAATGCCTTGTCGAAGAATTCGGTGGCCGATTCGTGCGTGGTGAAGTCGAGCGTTCCCCGCACCGTCAGCACGCCCATGCTTCCGCTGCTCTCGGCGGCGAACGTGGTCTCGGCTGTCGAGATGTTGTGACGATCAGCCATCAGGACACTTCCAAGGAGTTCGGCAGAATGCGCGCGACCAGGATGCAGGTGTCGTCGCCGGTGTTACTCGGGGCCAGGGTCTCCATGACCGCCGCCACCCGATCCTGCGGTGGCACCTTCGGCACGGTCTTGGCGATCGCCGCGCTGAGGATGTCGAGGCCCTCGAACAGGTCCCGGCCCGGGCGTTCGATGAGACCGTCGGTGAACATGAGGAGGAGATCGTCCGGCTCCAGCTGGATCTCGGCGCAGCTGTAGCTCACGTCCTCGAAGACGCCGAGCAGCACGCCGGGGTGCAGCAGCCGGTGCACCTTGGTCCCCCTGACGAGCAGCATCGGCGGGTGGCCCGCATGGGTCCAGCTCAGCGTGCGGTCCTTGGTGCGGTAGCGGGCCACGACCGACGTCGCGAGCACGTCGGGCCGCATCCGCCGGAGGAGCCGGTTCAGCGCCACGAGGATCTGCGCCGGATCGTGGTCGGCGAAGGCCAGCCCGGTGATCGCGTGCCGCAGCTTGGCCATCGCGGAGGCGGCGGCCAGGCCGTGCCCGGCGACGTCGCCCACGGCCAGCAGCGCCTCGCCGTGGTCGAGGTGGATGGCCTGATACCAGTCACCGCCCAGCGGCGCGGTCTCGGCCGGGAAGTAGCGCACGCCGAGCTGCAGGCCGGGCACCGAGTCCTGCATCGGCAGGATGATGCTCTGCAGTCGCGCGGTGAGCTGCGACTCCTCCTCAAGCCGCTGGGTGACCTCGGCGAGCTCGTCGGCGGTCCTGCGCCAGTCGGTCACGTCCTGCACGACGCCGTGGATCTCGACGGGCATACCGTTCGCGTCCCGGGTGACCTCGGCCGTCGCCCTGATGTGCCGGTACTCGTCACCGACACGGATGCGGATGTCAAACTCGTGCGGCCCGCCGGTGCCGGTCAGCGTCGCGAGCGCCTGCTCGACGATCGGGACGTCGTCGGGGTGGGCGATCTCGCGGTAGTACTCCAGCGCGAACGGCCCCTCGGCGGGGTCGCGCCCATGGATGATGTAGAGCTGGTCGGACCACTCGGCATCGCCGGTGATCAGGCTCCAGTGCCCCCATCCGAGGTGGCCCAGGCGCTCGGTGTGGAGCAGCCGGGCCGACAGGCGTTCCTCCCTGTCGCGGCGATCCCAGGAGACGAGCAGGCCGCCCTGCAGCCATGCGAGGCGGACGCCGTAGGTGGACAGATGAGGCACGCCGTGCCCGTCTTCCCGGTGCACGTAGGGATCGACGTCCTCGGGATCCCCGGTCTCGATGACGCGGAGGCAGGCGTCCCACAGAGGGGAGCCGGCGACGCCCGGATACGCCTCAAGCGTGCGGAGGCCGACGAGCTCCTTGCCGGCCCTGTCGCGGACGTCCCTGGCCTCGGGTCCGGCCGCGCACACCTCGAAGTCGACGATCGCACCGGCCTCGCCCCGGACGGGCGCCAGCCAGACGGTCTGCACCGGGATCGCATCGAGCATGGCCTGCACCAGCCCGGCCATCGCTTCGGGATACGATTCGCCTGCGTCGAGAGACGAGCCGCTAACAGCAGTAAGCCGCAGGATGCGATCACCTCCACTCATTGAATCCGCCGGCCACCCTTCTTCAGGCATCCACAAGAGCGGACTTTCGGGAGGATCGCTCTTGCCTTCCCGATGAGGTTACCCTCCACCCTTCAGGATAGGCGCTGGATGCCTTTGGTCTCCTCGCCAGGCTCCGTCCGTCCTGGGCGCACTCCCCCTGTCGACTCCGCGCACGTCATCGACGCGCCCGCCCGGCGCGATCCAGAAACACTTCCTCTTGTCGTCAAGAAAGGGTCCGGCCGCGCGGCACGGGCCGCGCGCTCCCCTGACGGCCGCGCACAATGCGCTGGTCGATCTGCGTTGATCGATTGCGGGCTGATCGATTTAGGGCTGATCGATTTGGGCCGGCTGGTGGGGAGGGCGAGCGATGATCAGGGCGTCAGCGGGCATCGCGCCGGCCCTCGTGGTCGCGCTGCTCGCCCCACCTCCACCCGCACCCCCACCCGCACCCGCACCCGCACCCGCATCCGCGGAGGAGTTGCCGCCCTGCCCGCTGCTGATCGGCCACGGCGGCTACCCGAAGAGCGCCGGCGCCAAGGCCAAGGACGTGATCCGCCAGCCCAACGTGCTGCGGGCGGTCGACGACCAGGCTTCATGGGGCGCCGACGGCGTCGAGGCCGACGTCCAGCTCACGCGGCAGGGCACGAAGGCCGTCATGTGGCACAACAGGACGACCAACGGGCTCACCGGTCCCCGGCAGGAGATCCGCGAGATCGGGTGGGCCGACGGGCCCGGCGACCTGCGCGACCGCCGCGTCGCCCGCGGGCCGTACGCGGGTGAGCGCGTGCCGACGCTGCGGGAGTGGCTCGACCACGTCCGCGCCCGGGGGCTGATCGCGCTGCTGGAGATCAAGAAGTCCGCCGGGCCCGTCCTGGCCGACCCGGAGCACGGCACCGCCGCATGGCGGGAGATCGTCGACCCCGTCGTCGAACGGCAGGACGAGCAGCCGATCCTCGTCTACTCGCGTGACGAGTGGATCGAGGCGGGGCTCGCCGATCGGCTGCCGGATCATCTGCGAGGGTCGGCGGCGAAGTGGGCCGACGGCGTCAAATGGGACGAGCCACCGCCCCCTTGGCAGCTCAACGTGCCGCGGTGGCAGGCCGTGTTCGACCGCGCTCCCACCAGCGTGATGACCAGCCACACCGCGGACTACCGCGCCTGGCTCGACGGCAGGTGCCACCGCTATGCCGCCGGGCCGCGGTAAATGAGGTGACGGGCGCGGGCGGGGGCGGCACGATGAGACGCCACCCTCTTTCCCGTGTTCCACGTCCTTTGGAGTCGTCCTCATGCCCGGCCTCCGCCGTGATCTCGGCCTTCTCAGGGATCGGCGGTTCGCCCTGCTGCTGGCGGCCCGGACGATCTCCGTACTCGGCACCGCCTTCGCGCCGGTGGCCCTCGCCTTCGGCGTGCTCGGCCTTCCGGGCGCGACCGCCACGACGCTGTCCGCCGTGCTCACCGCCGAGGCGCTGCCGATGGTGCTGTTCATGCTCGTCGGCGGGGTGATCGCCGACCGGCTGCCGCGCCACCGGGTCATGATGACGGGGGAATCGCTCAACGCGGCGGCGTACTTCTGCCTCGCCGCGATGATGCTCACCGGCTGGACGCCGCTGCCCGCCCTCGTGACCGCGAGCGCGGTGAGCGGCATCGCCTCCGCGGTCCTGTTCCCCGCCCTCACCGGAATCATCCCGGACGTGGTGCCCGCCGACCGGTTGCAGACCGCGAACGCGCTGCTGGGCCTGGGACAGAACATCTCCCGCGTCGCCGGCCTCGTGCTGAGCGGCGCGGCCGTGGTCCTGCTGGGGAGCGGGTGGGCGCTGACGGCCAGCGGGGCGATGTTCACCGTGGCCGCCGTGCTGATCGCGCTGCTGCGCCTCACGCCCGCCGAGCGCGCGGCCGGCGGCGGGCACTCGGTGCTGGCCGAGCTGCGGGACGGCTGGCGCGAGTTCGTCTCGCGGCAGTGGCTGTGGGTGGTCGTCGCCCAGTTCTCGGTCCTGGTCATGGCGCTGCAGGCCGCCCACGGCGTGCTCGGGCCGCTGGTCGCCAAGCAGTCCCTGGGCGGGGCGCCCGCCTGGTCGGCCGTCCTCGCGGGCGAGGCCGTCGGCATGATCGTGGGGGTGGTCGTCACGCTGCGCCTGCGGCCCCGGCGGCCCATCCTGGTCGCGACGCTCCTCACGCTGCCCACCGCCGCGCCGTACGTGCTGCTCGGCCTGAGCGCGCCGTTGTGGACGATCGTGGGCGGGGCGTTCGTGATGGGGGTGTGCTTCGACATCTTCGGCGTGCTGTGGCAGACCACCATGCAGCGCGAGATCCCGGCCGAGTCGCTGTCGCGGGTGAGCTCCTACGACGCGCTCGGGTCCCTCATGTTCGGGCCGCTCGGCCTGCTGCTGGCCGGGCCCGTGGCCATCGCGGTGGGGCCGCGGCCGGCGCTGGTCGTCTGCGGGGCGATCATCATCCTGGTCACGCTGGCCGCGCTGCTGGCCCCCGGCGTACGCGGCCTGCGGGTCGTCGACGACGAGCCCGCGGGCGTAGCCGCGTCGCGATGACGGCCACCCGCCGGCCAGGGGCCCGAGGTGGGGCCGGGAGGCCGCGCCCCGGGCCCGCGGGCGCCTACCGGGCCGGCTTGGTCAGCCGGACCTCGACGCTGATCCCCTCCGCGCGGATCTCACAGGTTCCGAACGCGCTCTCGGCGGCGAGGCGCGCGAACAGGCCCCGGGAGTAGGCGCGGCGGCGCAGCGCCAGCAGCGGCATCTTGGTCATCAGGGAGTTCAGCCGCGTGAGCCGCATCCCCCTGACCTCCTCGTCGATGGCGGCACGGGACGCCTCCCGGCTCATGTCGTCGATCACCGCCGTGCCGCCGGGACGCAGCACCCGGTGCATCTCGTCCAGCACGCGGACGGGCCGCCCGAAGTTCTTGAAGGCGGCCTGACAGACGATCAGATCGAACGAGCCGCCGGGATAGGGGAGGTCGGCGGCGTCGCCCAGCCGCACGTCGACGCGCACCCCTGCCCGGGCGGCGTTCTCCGTGGTGATCTCCACGAACGTGCGGCTCAGGTCGATCGCGGTCACCGCGCAGCCGAGCCGGGCCATCTCGACGGCCAGATAACCGGGCCCGGGGGCCACCTCCAGGACGGCCGCCCCGGCCGGCAGACCGGCGGTGACCTGCGCCGCGTACCGTCGTACGGCGGCGATCTGGGGCGCCGAGGCGCGCTGGCGCGCGTACCACCGGGCCATCGCGCCCTCCATGCCGGGCGCCTGCTTCTGCGTGACCTTCTCCATGGTCTCCTCCGGTTCCGGATCATGCGTGTCCGAACCGGCCCGTGGAGGGAGCCCGGTTATCCTTGCGGTTGCCACCTTCCGACCGGATTCCGCCCGCGGGTTTCGGTTCGAGGGTCACGGACTCCGGCCAGGTGTTCCCGCACCTCGGCCGGGGTCCGTCCTGATGAGTTCAGTCCGTTCTGAGGTCCCTTTCCGCGAATTCGCCCGCCTCGGGCGGCATCCGCCCGGACTCGCGCCAGGCCCGCCACATCGCCAGGTCGGGGAACCACCCGGTGGTCAGCTCCCCCATGGAGGACTGCACCCAGGACGCCCCGGCCTCGCGGATGGCGAGGTCGCACTCCGCCTCGCGAGCACGGCCAGGCCCAGAAGATTGCTCGCCTTCCGCCGTCCGGCCATCGGCCTCGCTCCATCCTGATACTCGTATGCGACTATACGTTGACGAGTATGATCCGTCCATACCGTGAACCCGAAGCGCGGCAAGTGGCGAGACATGGCTGTCAGTTCCCCCCGAAGGGTTAGGCCGGCTCGATGCCATGGTGTCGTTGATGATCCCCCTTGCCACCCCACGCCTGGACTCGGACCTGATCGCCGAGTCCAGGGCGCGGCCCGAGGCGTTCGCGGCACTGTTCGACCGCTACGCGTCGATGCTCTACCGCTACGTGTCCCGCCGCCTCGGCCCCGAGGTCGCCGAGGACTTGGTGGGTGAGACGTTCCTCGTCGCGTTCCGGCGCCGGGACCGCTACGACCTGGCCCGCCCCGACGCCCGTCCCTGGCTGTTCGGCATCGTCAGCAAGCTCGTCTCCCGGCATCACCGTGACGAGGCCGCCCGCTATCGGGCGCTCACCCGCAGCCCGTTCGACGACGTCGCGGAGTCCCCCGCCGAACGCGTCGAGGACGGCGTGAGCGCGACGGCCGTCCGCCCACTGCTGGCCGCCGCGCTGGCGCGTCTGTCGAAGGGCGATCGCGACGTCCTGCTGCTCATCGCGTGGGCCGACCTGTCGTACGACGAGGTGGCGCAGTCTCTCGGCATCCCCGTGGGCACCGTGCGCTCGCGTCTGAACCGGGCCCGCCGCAAGGTGCGCGAGTCGCTCGGCCACACCAATCCGCTGCGGGACGAGGAGTAGCCATGGACGACCTCACGATGCTCCGCGACCTAGGCCGCGGCCTCGACCGCACCCTCGAACATGAGCCCCCGGCCGGTCTCGCGCGCCAGCGGCGCCGCCTGCTCGACGAGGCGGCGGGCGGGCGCCGCCGGCGCCTGACGCCGTTCACCGGCGGACGCCGGGCGGGCTGGATCGCGCTGGCCGCGGTCGCGGTGGTCACCGCGGCGCTGGTCGTGGTGCCGACCGTGCTGCTGCGCGGGACGACCGGCGCGCACACCGTGGCACCGCCCGCGGGAGACCGCCCGCCCAAGAAGGGCGAGGCCCTGACCGTGCTGCTCCTCGGCTCCGACCGGCGTCCGACGTCCGCACGCGTCGGCGACTTAGGCGAGCGCAGCGACCTCATGGTCCTCCTGCGGCTGTCCGCCGACCGGAAGCGGGCGACGGCCGTCAGCCTGCCCCGGGACTCCATGGTCCGGATCCCGCAGTGCCGGTCGGCCGACGGCCGGACCGTCGCCGCACATGAGGACATGATCAACCAGGCGTACGCGATCGGCGGCCTGACCTGCGCGTGGAAGACGGTGGAGAGCACCACGGGCATGCGCGTCGACCACGCCGTCGCCGTCCGCTACGACGGGCTGGAGAAGCTGGTCGACGCGCTCGGCGGTGTGGAGGTCACCCTCCCCCAAGCCGTGAACGACCCCAAGGCGAAGCTGAAGCTGCCCGCCGGCCGGTCCGTCCTCGACGGCAGGACCGCGGTGGCCTACGCACGCCTGCGGTTCGCGTTGGGCGACGGCTCCGACATCGCCCGCGTCAAGCGGAATCAGGCCCTCATCCAGGCGTTGCTGAAGAAGGTCTCCCGTCTCGACGATCCCGCCGCCCTGGCCGCCCTCGTCCGCGTGGCCGCGACGTCCCTCACCGCGGACGCGGGTCTGGACCTGGACACCATGCTCGCGCTGGTGGGGGACGTGCAACGGGCCGGCACCCGGGTCACGTTCACGATGGTGCCCTGGCGGCCCTACGCGAAGGATCCGAACCGGGTCGAGTGGCGGCAGCCGGACGCCGCCCGCCTGTTCGACCGGCTCGCCGCGCTCTGAGTCACGACTCGGACTCCCACAGGGCTGCGGCGCGGGCCTCGACGAGACCGCCGATGCGGGCCAGCGCCTCGGCGGCGGGCATCGCGTCCAGGGCGCGGCCGTCGCGCAGGCGCAGCGCGACCTCGTCGCCCACGGCCTCCTTCGCGCCGATCACGGCCTGGTAGGGCGCCAGCCGGGCGGCCCGGACGCGGGCGCCCAGGCTGCCGTGCTCGGGCCCGGAGACCTCCGCCCGCAGGCCCAGCTCGGCGCAGCGCCGTACGAGCGCCTCGGCCTGCGGCAGTTCGGCCTCGGTCACCGGCAGGACCACCACCTGGGCGGGGGCGAGCCAGGCCGGGAAGGCGCCGCCGTACACCTCGATGAGGTGCGCCACGGCCCGCTCCACGCTGCCGATGATGCTGCGGTGGACCATGACGGGCCGGTGCCTGCCGCCGTCCGGGCCGATGTAGTGCAGGTCGAACTGTTCGGGCTGGTGGAAGTCGACCTGCACGGTGGACAGGGTGGCCTCCCGCCCGGCGCCGTCGGCGATCTGCACGTCGATCTTCGGGCCGTAGAACGCCGCCTCGCCCTCCGCGGCCTCGTAGGCCAGGCCGGAGCGGTCGAGGACGTCGGTCAGCATGGCGGTCGCCCGCCGCCACATCTCGGGGGCGGCGACGTACTTGCCGCCGGCCCCGGGCAGGGACAGCCGGTAGCGGACCGGGCGGATGCCGAGCGCGGCGTACGCGCGCCTGATCATCTCCAGGGCCCCGGCCGCCTCGGCGGCGACCTGGTCGAGGGTGCAGAAGATATGCGCGTCGTTGAGCTGGATCGCCCGCACGCGGGTGAGCCCGCCGAGCACGCCCGACAGCTCGGAGCGGTACATGCCGCCCAGCTCGGCGACGCGCAGCGGCAGCTCGCGGTAGCTGTGCGAGCGGGAGCGGTAGATCAACGCGTGGTGGGGGCACAGGCTCGGCCGCAGGACGACCTGCTCTCCCCCGAGGTCCATGGGCGGGAACATGTCGTCGCTGTAGTGCGACCAGTGCCCGGAGATCTCGTACAGCTCCCGTTTGCCGAGCACGGGGGAGTACACGTGCCGGTAGCCCGCCCGCCGTTCGGCGTCGCGGATGTACTCCTCCAGGGTGTGCCGGATGACGGCTCCGTCGGGCAGCCAGTAGGGCAGCCCGGAGCCGATCAGCGGGTCGGTGTCGAACAGGCCGAGCTCGCGGCCCAGCTTGCGGTGGTCGTGCATCGCGGTCTCCTCGCGTTTCGGCTGCGGCGAGGCGAGTGACCGGACGACGAAGCCCCGGGGCGCTCGCCCCGGGGCTTCGATGAAAGTACGAATCAGCGCGCCGGGACGGTCTCCGGCGTCGTCGTCAGGCAGGCGCGCATCATGCCGCGAACGCTAGCACAGCCGTTGATCGTCTCTGAACCGGTTTCACCGCACGCCTTCGCTTGGAGACCCTGCTGCGCGCGGGCGGCGTGCCCATGGAGCAGGTCGAGGCCACCGTCGCCGACCTCGCCGCGTACGCCGCCGAGACCGGCGCCGACCCGGACGAGGAGTTCGGGCCGGTCGGCGACTTCGCCGGGCAGTTGCTGGCGGCGCGGGCCCCCGAGGCCGACGCGGCGGCCGCCACCGAGTGGCGGTGGACCGCCGACATCTTCACCGACCGCCAGATGCTGGCCCGGCTCGGCGACCAGGGCTGGGAGATCGACCGGGTGGACCACGTCGGCAGGTTCATCAGCCACCGCGATCCGGAACGGCCGCAACGGTGGGAATACCGCAGGGAACTGTCGATCGGCGGTGCCGCGCCGGCCGCGCGGCTGGAGCCCGAGGGGTGGGAGCTCTGCGGCACCTGGATGTGCTGGCGATACTTCAAGCGGCCCAGGGCCGCCAGCGTGGGACCGGCCGCGCAGCTCGACTCTCCGCCCGCGGCCCCCGGCCGCAACGTCTTCTTCAGCCGGCGGTTCTACCTCGTGCTGGCCGTGATCCTGCTCGCCGTGGTCCTGCCCGGGATCCTGTGGCGGCCGTCGGACGACGACGGGCCGGGCTTCTTCGCCGGCATGGCCGTCGGAGGCTGCGTCGCGATCGCCGCCCTGGCGGTCATGTGGCTCTGGACGGCCCGCCGCCGTCGCTGAGCCCGCTGCCGGGCCCTCCGCCCCGGATGCTCAGCGCGTCTGCGAGGCCGCCTCGGCCGAGGCGGCCCGCCCGTCGCCGAACACCTCGGCGACGAGGCGCTGCGTCGCCTTCTGGAACGCCTCGCCCATGGACAGATCGGCGTCGTCCACATAGTTGAGGGCGGCGGTCAGGGTCGTGCTGCCGTCGGGCGTGCTGTACATCAGCGCCGCGTGACCCGCCATGCCGCCGTTGTGCGTGATGATGGTGCCGCCACCCGGCACCTCCTGCACGAACACCCCCAGGCCGTAGCCGGCCTTCGCCTCGGGCGTGCACATCTCGGCCAGCAGCTCGGCCGGCAACAGCTTGCCCGCCAGCAGTGCGGAGATGAACGTGTGCAGGTCCTGTGTGGTGGAGATCATGTCTCCACCGCTGGAGATCCAGGACGGGTTGTGGCGGGTGACGTCGACCGTCCGGGTCTGGCCGTCCTCGTCGTACCGGTAGTAGGCGTGGGCGTGCGGCTCGGGAATCTCCTGCTCGGAGGTCGGCTGGATGGTGCCCGACAGGCCGAGCGGCCCCAGGATCAGCCGCTGCATCTCCTCGGCGACTGAGCGGCCGGTGACCTTCTCGATCAGCAGCCTGGCCAGCACGTAGTTGGTGTTGGCGTAACTCCAGTCGGTGCCCGGTTCGAAGCGCGCCGGCTTGGACAACGCCAGCCGAGTCAGCTCCTCCGGCCGATAGGTGTGGAACCGGTTGTCCACCCACTCCTTGCCCGCGGGGGTGGCGGGGATCCCCGGCACGAACGTGCCGTCCTCGAAGTACTCGCCGGTGAAGTTGAACACCCCGCTGGTGTGCTGCAGCAGCATCCGCACCGTGATCCGCGGGTCCAGCCCGAACTCGGACAGGTAGTCGTCCACCGCGGTGTCCAGCCCGATCCTGCCCTCGGCCACCAGTTGCAGCACCACCGTGGCGGTGAAGGTCTTGGTGTTGCTGCCGATCCGGACGTGCCCGTCGATCGGCGGCTCTTCGATCCGGCCCAGCTCGCGCAGCCCGGCGCTGCCGGTCCACTCGCCGTGCTCGTCGTGCACCCGCAGCGTCACCCCGACGAAACCGGAATCGACCATCTCCTCGATGATCTTCTGCAGCTCCGGGCGAACCTGGCCGGTGAGAGTGACGGACATGGTGGGGCTCCTTCAGGTGACTTCGCTTGGACGGTTGGAGGCTGCGGGCAGAGGTCGCGGGGGACGGACTGCTGCACGCGCTCTCCTGTGCCCGTTGTTTCGAACACAGGAAACGCTACGTTGCATTTCTGAACTGCACAACATGATTGTTGCGTACGAACGATGAAATCGCAGGCCACAGCCGAGAAATCGTTGCGATGGCCGTGAATTCTAATGCAACGTTCTCCGTCTGTTCGTTGCAATAGATCGAAAGTGAACGCTAGGCTGAGGAGGCCGCAGACCACGAAGGAGACCGCGATGCCGGGAGGCAGGCTCACCCAGCAGGACCGCCAGCAGATCGCGCTGGGACTGGCCGACGGCCTCGCCTACGCGGAGATCGCCAGAGGCCTCGGCCGCCCCACTTCGACGATCACGCGTGAGGTGATGCGCAACGGCGGCCCCACCGCCTACCGCGCCGATCTGGCTCACCGCGCCACTGAGCGCCGCACCCACCGCCGCAGGAAGGCGGCGCCCCGGGATCCCGGCACATCCCCGCAGGCACCCGGACGCGATGCCGAAGCGGTGCGTGAGTACGAGGAGGTGTTCGCCACCGTCTTCATGCAATCGGGCCTGCCCAAGATGACGGCACGGATGCTGGCCGGCCTCTACACCACCGACGCCGGCAGCCTCACCGCCTCCGAACTCGCCGGACGCCTGCAGGTCAGCCCCGCGTCCGTCTCCAAAGCGACCACGTTCCTCGAGAGCCAGGGCCTGATCCGCCGGGAACGCGACGAACGCCGCCGCGAGCGCTACGTCGTCGACGACGACGTCTTGTACCAGTCGATGATGGCCAGCGCCCGTGCCACCGCCCACCTCGGCGAGGTCGCACGACAGGGAGTCGGCGTCCTCGGCCCCGGAACCCCGGCCGCCGCCCGCCTGGAAAACATCGCCCGCTTCGTCGCCTTCGTCTCCGAGAGCATCGCCCGTGCCGCGGACCAGGCCCGCGAGATCCTCCACACGAAGGTCGAGACGACTTCGGACAGCGCTACCTGAGCACGGATCGCGGGCAGACGGCCCCGGCGGCCACCGCGGGGACGTCAGCCGGTTTCGGGAGACACCCAACCGCCGGCTCGCCTGTCTTCGGACGTCACGCGCGGCTGGTGGGGGACTCATCGCACGAACCCGAGCGGAGGGCCCACTAGCCTGAGCGGCGATGGACCGTATGACGACGGCGCGCGGTGATCTCGACCTCGCCCGCTTTCCCCAGGATACCCGCGACCCGCTCCGCGCGTGGGACGCGGCCGACGAATACCTGCTGCGGCACCTCGACGAACGCGAGGGCGGGCCGGTGGACCTGTCGGGCAGCCTGGTCGTGCTGGGCGACCGGTGGGGCGCTCTCGCCACCGCTCTCGCCACCACGCCGGCCGCGCGCCGCCCCGTCCACGAGTCAGTCCACCGGCCGATCCACCAGCAGATCCTCCGGCCGGTCCAGATCAGCGACTCCTTCCTCGGGCAGCAGGCCACCCGCGCCAACCTCGAGCGCAACGGCCTCGACGCGGACGCCGTACGGCTGCACACGACCAGGGACGCGCCGCCGGACCGGATCGACGTGCTGCTGGTGCGGGTGCCCAAGAGCCTCGCCCTCCTGGAGGACCAGTTGCACCGCCTCGCCCCTCACGTGCACGAGGGCACGGTGGTCGTCGGCACCGGGATGGTCACCGAGATCCACACCTCGACGCTGACGCTGTTCGAGCGCGTCCTCGGGCCGACCCGGACCTCGCTGGCGGTCAGGAAGGCGCGGCTGATCTTCTGCTCGCCCGGCCCCCAGGTGTCGCGAGGGGCGAATCCGTGGCCGCGGAGCTACGCGTTGCCCGCTGACGTCGGGGTGGTCTCCGGCCTGACCGTCGTCAACCACGCCGGCGTCTTCTCCGCCGAGCGCCTCGACGCCGGCACCCGCCTCCTGCTGCGCAGCCTGCCCGCGCGTACGGGGGCCGAGCACGTGGTCGACCTCGGCTGCGGCAACGGGGTGGTCGGGCTCGCCGCGGCGCTGTCCAACGGCGAGGCCGAGGTGACGTTCATCGACGAGTCCTACCAGGCGCTGGCCTCGGCGGAGGCCACCTTCCGGTTGAACGCCGGGGCGCAGGCCGCCGCCAGGTTCGTGGCGGCCGACGGCCTCGCGGACTTCCCGCCGGGCACGGCCGACCTGGTGCTGAACAACCCGCCGTTCCACACCCATCGGGGCAGGACCGATGCGACCGCCTGGCGCATGTTCAACGGCTCGCGTGCCGCGCTGCGGCGGGGTGGCGAGCTGTGGGTGGTGGGCAACCGCCACCTCGGCTACCACGTGAAGCTGCGCCGGCTCTTCGGCAACTGCGAGGTCGTCGCGAGTGACCCGAAGTTCGTCGTGCTGCGGGCCGTGAAACGCTGACCCTGATCCGCGCCGGCTCAGAACAGGGTCAGCGGCTCGTCCGGCAGCGGCCCGTTCGACGGCATGGGCTCGGGCAGCGGCTCCAGGCCGGGCACCTCGGCGCGTACGTCGTCGTGGAACCGGCGGGCGAGCGTCAGCGCGTCGGCGTTGTCCGGGGTGTGGACGAACACCGTCGGCGAGCGGCCCTCGCGCAGCCACCCGGCGGCCGCGTCCACCCAGTGCCGCCAGCCCTCGGCCGTACGCTCCGGGTCGTCGCGGCCGATGTAGCGGACGATCGGGCGGTCGGTGAGTGCGGCGGTCCGCAGCGGCACGCGCGGCTTCTTCGACCAGGCGTCCCGCTCGCCGTCGCTGGTCGGCGGGCTGCGGAACAGGACCGTCGTGTCGAACGGCACCCACTCGGCGCCGGCCCCCGTCAGCACCCGCTCCAGGAGCCGCACGGCCCGGGGGTCGTCGAAGAACGCGCGGTGCCGGACCTCGACGGCGTAGCGGTGGTCGCGGGGAAGACGGCCGAGGAAGGCCGCGAGCGCACCGACGTCCGCTGGGCCGAACGAGCCGGGAAGCTGGATCCACAGCGCGTGGGCGCGCGGGCCGAGCGGCTCGATCGCGTCGAGGAAGGCCCGCAGCTCGTCGTCGGCCCCGGTCAGGCGGCGCTCGTGGGTGATCGGCTTGGGCAGCTTGACCACGAAGCGGAAGCCGGGGTCGGTCTGCCCCGCCCAGGACTCGACCGTGCTCCGCGAGGGCGTCGCGTAGAACGTCGTGTTGCCCTCGACCGCGTTGCACCAGGTCGCGTAGGCCCGCAGCCGCTCCCCCGCAGGAAGCGGGTGCGGCAGGAGACGCCCCCGCCACGGCGCGTGCGTCCACATCGCGCATCCCACATGAAGCCGCATGGCCCCGACGTTATCCGGTTCGGATCACTCCCCTGCGCCGGGCGGCGGCCCGTCCGTCCCGGACCACCGCCCGGGGTCCGGGGGCCCGGCATCCTGGTCGACGAGGCCGCAGTGCATGATGCCGACAAGCAGGGCCACGCCTGGCGCTCTCCGATCTGGCGTTACCCCGACCGCTCCTTCGCAGAATGGTGACCGGCGTGCAACCACACGACCTACCCGACCTCCTCAGGACCAGGCGGCTCCTGGCCATCGTCCGCGGCGACGACCCGGCGGCGGCGCTGCGCAGCATCGGCGCCGGGACCGTGCTGACCGCGCGGGACGCCGCGGCGCTCGACCTGGTGGGCGCCGCATGAAGGCGGACGTCCTGACGATCGGCGAGGCGATGGTCACGGTCCGGTGCGCGGGACCGCTGCGGCTCGGCAGCGACTCGCGGGTGTCCACCGCCGGTGCGGAGGCCACCGTCGCGATCGCGCTGTCCCGCCTCGGCCACACCGCCCGCTGGACCGGCGCCCTCGGGAACGACGAGCCCGGCGAGCTGGTCCTGCGCACGCTGCGGGCCGAGGGCGTCCTGACCGACCACGTCGTGCGGCGTACGGACGCCCCGACCGGCCTGCTGCTCCGGGACGTGGCCGCCGGGGCCCGGGCCCGGGTGCACTACTACCGGAGGGACTCGGCCGCCTCGACGGTGTCGTGGGACGAAGTGCGCCCCGCCGTCGAGGCGGGTCAGGCGGGCCTGCACCTCACCGGCATCACGCCGGCGCTGGGGCCCGCGCCGCTGGAGGCCGTCGCCGCCGTCGCCCGGCAGGCGCACCGGTCCGACGCCTGGGTGAGCCTCGACGTCAACCACCGTTCCCTGCTGTGGTCCCGCCAGGAGGCCGCGCGGGCGCTGCGCCCGCTGCTGCCGTACGTCACGGTGCTCATCGCCTCCGACGACGAGCTGGACATCATGGCGGACGGCGACGGCGAACACGACCGCGTGGCGGCCCTGCTGGACGCCGGTGTCGACGAGGTCGTCGTCAAGCGCGGCGCGGCGGGCGCGAGCTACCACGACGCGCGGACCTCGTTCGACGTCTCGGCTCGACGGGTGCCCGTCGTGGACGTCGTCGGCGCGGGCGACGCGTTCACCGCCGGATATCTGTCCGGGCGGCTCGACGGGCTCGACGCGTACGGCCGGCTCGAACGGGCGACCCTGCTGGGCGCCGCCAGCGTGGCCTGCGCCGGGGACTGGGAGGGGCTGCCCACCCGGGCGGAGCTGCCCGCGCTGGCCCTGCCGGACGGGGAGACCCTGCGTTGACGTCGCCGGACTGCCGGTCGACGCCGGTTCCGAGCTCGGCGAGGGCGCCGGCCGGCTCGGAGCGTGCGGACCACGCGCTCGGGCGCTCGCGTGGCGGCCACGCGGTCGAGTGCGGGATCAGCAAGCTCAGGCGACACCGCGCGGTGGCCACTCGCCACGACAAGGTCGCTGTCCGCTACAAGGCCACTGTGCAGATCGCCGCCATCAATGGCTGGTCATAACTCACTTTGAAGGCACGGCCTAGGCGAGTTTGAGAAGCAGTTCGCTGAGTTCGGCAGGCATGGTGATCATGCAGTCGTGGCCGGTCGGCAGCTCCCAGACCTGCGCGGCAGTGCCGTTGGGTTGGATCGGGGGGACGGGGCGACGGGTGACGCCCGCCGGCATAGCGCCGACATTGTGGATGTGTGTGCGCGGGATCGCGTTCACGGCGGGGTTGTCCAGCCGCACCGGCTGCTGCAGACAGCGCACCGGCTGGTCCGAGAGCATCCCGCGCAGCCAGGCGACGTCCGCCGGGTCTGTGACGCCGAACAGGCCGAAGGGCGCGGGCTGCTCGGGCATCGGCGGCACGCGCCAGCCGCTCTCGGACTTCTCGGCGAGCTCGATCAGTTGCTGTGTCACGGGTTGGACGTCGACCGCGGACTCGCCGTCTTCCGGGACCATCGCGTCGAGGTAGACCAGGTGCGCGATGCGTTCCGGAATCCGGTTGGCCGCAGAGGAGATCACTAGCCCCGCGTAGCTGTGGCCGACGAGTACGACGTCGCTGAGGTTCTCCTCGGTGATCAGCCCGACCACGTCGTCGACGTGCGTATCGAGCCCCACCTCCGGACCGAGTAGGTGCGCCTTGTCGCCATAGCCGGTCAGGGACGGCGCGAACACCCGGTGCCCGGCACCCTCCAGCAGCGGCACCACCCGCTCCCAGCACCGTCCGCTGTGCCAAGCACCATGTACCAGCAGAAATGTGGACATGAGTGAATCAATCTTCCTTCGCAGAAGCAGAAGAGCACGGCCACGCGCCTGCCGCCGGTTCGCGGCTCTGGCGGTTACCATTCGTGCCCCAGTACTGTTTGAGTACCAAGAGCATGCTGGTGCACGCGACGCGCCGCAGGCAATAAGGCACTTTTCGATGCCCTGGTTCTCTGGAGGTAACCATGGACGTGGCACACGGCGATCCGCGGCCGGCGGCGCGGCCCAGCGACGCGTGCCGGACCCGCGTGGTGCTCGACATCGTCGGGGACAAGTGGTCGCTGCTGGTCGTGCGCAATCTCAGGAACGGACCGCGCCGTTTCACCGAGCTCAAAAAGGCCATCGACGGAATCAGCCAGCGCATGCTGACCGTGACGCTGCGCAGCCTGGAGCGTGACGGAATCCTGACACGCACCGTCCACGAAGTGATGCCACCGCATGTCAGCTACGAGCTCACCGAGATGGGCCGCACCCTGCGCGAGGCCACCGCGCCCCTGCTCGAATGGAGCGTCGCGCACCTCGCCCGGATCGACGATGCCCGCGCCGCCTACGACGCCCGCACGGACACACCAGTGTCCTCGTAGCGGACGGCGAGTCGATGTCACCCGACAATTTCACTTCGAAGACACGGTGCTGGTGACCTCCGCGCGGTACGGCCTCGCCGACCCGGCCCCGGCCGACGGGGCGTTGTCGACGTGCGACGCGGGGGTGAGCGCCCCACCGGCCCGCGCCGCCCTCCTCACCCGCTACCCGCAGTAGACCTCCAGCTCGCCGATCTGGGCGGCGGGCCGGCCGGTGCTGCCGGTCACGGCCCATCCCGTGACCTCCAAGTCATGTGACGAGCTGGAACATCGCGGCCAGCTCCACGGCCAGCTCCGCGGCGCTGCGGGAGCCGTCGACGGGCAGGACCGGCAGCCCGAGTTCGCGGGCCTGGCGTCGCACCTCCTCGTCCCAGAGCCGGTCGCGGGCCAGTCGCTTGGCCAAGGCGACGGTGTGGTCACCGTCTCCCCAGTTGGCGCGCGCTCGGGCGGGATCGGCGAACCTGGCACCCAGCGCGCGGGCCCGGAACTCGGGCGCCGGCAGGAGGAAGACGGCCTGCTCCGGCCGCCTGACCAGCGGCGCGACCTCCCTCGGCAGCGTACGGAAGTCGTCGACGAGGACGGGACGGTCGGCGGGCAGGGCGAGCAGGTCGTCGAGGACGAAGCCGAAGGTCTCGCCGTGCAGGCTGGGCATGGCGTGGAAGATCTCCTCGGCGGTGCGGCTCGCCCATCTGTCCTCGATGGGCGTTCGCAGCAACGCCCACAGGTAGGGCTGTCGCAGCGGGTCGCACCTGTGGACGTAGCCGAGCTCGGCTCGGTCGCCGTCGTAGACGAGTACGTCGTGCCGTTCGGCCAGGGCCCGCGTGACGGTGCTCTTGCCGGCTCCGGCGCCGCCGGCTATCCAGCGGACGTGCGCGAGCCTGCGGCGGAGATCGGCGGTGGAAGGCCGGCTTGTCATGCCCGGCAGTCTCACAAACGCGAGCGGAGCCGGTCCAGGGCCGCGACGGCCGTCAGCAGGTGGGCCGGTAGTCCACCGTGGGGAAGTGGGCGGCCCACTCCGCGCGGGTGAGGTCGCGGCCGATCTCCTCGCACAGCCGTCCCGCGAGCGGGCCGGGCCGCAGCTCCCAGCGGATGATCCTGCCGTCCTCCCCGCCCGAGATCAGGTCTGCGCCCGCGGTGAAGGCCAGGCCCCTGATCGGCGCGGTGTGCCCGGTCAGCGTGGCCGAAGGCCGCATCGTCGCGAGGTCCCAGACGACGATCGTGCGGTCGTCCCCCGCGGACGCGAGCGATCGCCCGTCCCGGCTGAAGGCGAGGGCCTGGACCGGGGCGGTGTGGCCGGTCAGCGTGGCGTACGACGCCCAGGTCCGCGTGTCCCAGAGCTTCACGGTGCGGTCGGCGCCCGCCGTGGCGATCGACCTGCCGTCCGGGCTGAAGGCGACGTCGAGCACCGAGCCCTGCCTGGTCCTGAGGGCGCGCACCTCCCTGTCGCGGGCGAGGTCCCAGACGACCAGATCTCCGGCCGGGCCGGTGGTGGCGAGCAGCGGATCGCGGGGGCTGAACGCCAGCGCCGAGACGAGATATCCGCCCGCGAACGGCACCTCAACTGGTTTGCCCGGATCGCGGACGTCCCAGCGGAACCGGCCGAGCGCGGTGGCGACGACAAAACGCCCGCGCGGATCGAAGCCGACGTCGGTGGACGCGCCGAGCCCCCGGTACGCCGCCGTGCCGAGCCTCCGCCCGCTGCCTGCGTCCCAGAGGGTGAGCGTGTGGCTGCGCGTGACGGTCGCGAGCAGGCGGCCGTCCGGGCTGAAGGCGACGGCCCGGACGTGGTCGGGGTGGTCGCCGAACGTCGCGATCGGGTTCCCGGCCACGTCCCACAGCCGGGCGGTCCTGTCGCTGCTCGCCGAGGCCACGAGCCGGCCGTCCGGGCTGACCTCGATGTCGTTCACGGCCTGGTTGTGTCCGCTGAACGGAGGAACGGCGCGCTCGCGGACCACGATGGTCCGGCCCAGCCCGGCCGAGGCGAGCATCGAGCCGTCGGCGCTCAGGGCCAGGGACAGCGTCTCGGTGCGGCTTCTGTCCTGATAGGTCTCGACGGGCTGCCGTCGCGCCACGTCCCAGATCGTGATCAGGCCGTCCTCGTCGGCGACGGCGATCCGGCCGGCGACCGGGGCGGACATGTCCCAGGTGTACGGCGACCGCTTGGGCAGCCCCGGCAGGCGAGTCACATGGTCATGCGCGATCCGCCAGAACCGCACGCCGTAGTGCGACGATCCCGTGGCGAGGACGCCTCCGGCGGGATCGAAGCCGAGCCGGTGGACGTTCACGGCGTCGAGCGCCGCGACCTTCGCCCCGGAGGCGGCGTCCCACACGAGGGGCTTTTCGGTTCCGCCCGTGGTCGACACCAGGAACGCCTGGTCGGGGCTGAAGGCGAGGGCCACGACCTCCTCCCGATGCCCCTTGAGGGTGCGCATGCTCCCGTCGCGCAGGTCCCACAGCTCGACCGCGCCGTTGCCCGCCCCGACGGCGATCCTCGTCCCGTCGGGGCTCAGCGCCATCGCGTCGGTGAGCCGCTCCCGCTGCCGCTGGAACACCGGCCGCCGGGAGGCCACGTCCCACACGACGACCACGCCCCTGCTCGACCCGAGCGTCGCGTCCCTGACCACGGAGGCGAGCAGCCTGCCGTCGCGGCCGAACGCCGCCGCCCTGGCGTGGATCTCTCCCGGTCCCGTACGGGGCAGCGGCCCGGGGAAGGCGGCGACGCGGGTGCGGGTGCGCAGGTCCCAGAGGCCGACGGCTCCGTCGGTGCCGGCCGCGGCCAGCCGCGACCCGTCCGGGCTGAACGCCAGCCCGAAGACCGCGGGCCCCTCCGCGTTGAGCTCGACGCGGCGGCGCGCCGCGGCCGACACGCTCAGCAGGGCGCCCCGCGTCTCGGGCTCCGGATCGAGCCGGTACGCCGCGATCGCCAGCAGACCGGCGAGATCGGGATCGGTGGCGAGGAGCGATCGGGCCTGCAGGGACTGCTGCCGCGACAGGGCGACAAGCTGCTGACGGCCTGCCTCCCTGCCCTGCCGTACGGCGACGCCGCCGCCGAGCAGCGCGAGCAGGAAGAGCGCGGCCATCCCGGCCAGCAGGCGTTGCAGCAGCCGCGTACGGCGCCGCGCCGCGGTGCGCTCGCCGTCCTCCAGCGCGCGGCTGGCCCGCAGGAAGGCGCTTTCGACGTCGTTGAGCTCCTGCGGATGGTCCTCGGCCCAGGTCCCGGCCACCAGAAGCTGGGCGCCCCGATACAGGGCGCCCGGGTCGCGGCCCAGCTCCCGCCACGTCTGCGCGGCGTCGGTGAGCCGCCGGTGGACGAGCAGGTTCTCGCGGTCGTCGGTGAGCCAGCGGTGCAACCGCGGCCAGGCCCTGATCAGCGCCTCGTGCGCCACATCGACCGTCTCCTCCGCGAGGACGACGAGCCGCGCGGCGGCGAGCCGGTCGAGCACGCGGGTGGTGACATCGGGGTCCGCCACACCCACCAGTTCCGTACGGGAGATGGGCCGCCTGGTGTCCTCCGTGCCGTCTCCCAGCGCGGTGAGCCGCAGGAAGATCCTTCGGGCGGCCTGCCGCTCCGCCGGGGCGAACTCGCCGACGACCCGTTCCGCGCTCTGCGCGATGGCTCCGCGTACGCCGCCGGCCGCCTGGTAGGCCGCCAGTGTGAGCCTCGCGCCGGTCGCGTTCCGCCAGGTCTCCAGCAGCGCGTGCGAGACCAGTGGCAGGCTGCCCGGCTCCTCGGCGGCGTCGGCCAGCACCGTGGCCAACAGGTCGGGGTCCACGGTGAGCCCCGCCCGGGCGGCGGGCCGTACGACGATCTCCTGGAGGTCCGGCGACGACACCGGCCCGACGAGCATCTGGGCCTCGCCGCCGAGCGCCGCGACCAGGGCGGGGTGCTGGGTCAGATGGGCGAGGAAGTCGGCGCGGACGCCGAGCACGAGGACGACACGGCGGCCGGTGCCGGATGCGCTGCCCGGTGCGCTGTCCGGTGTGATGCCCGGTGCGCTGCTCGGCGTGCTGTCCGGTGTGCTGTCCGGTGCGACGCCGAGGAGTGCCTCGACGAACCGGCGGCGCTCCCCGTCGTCGGAGCACAGTGTGAAGATCTCCTCGAACTGGTCCACGACCAGCACCAGGCGGCTCTCCGGCGCGCCGCTCACCCCGCCGCTCAGCCCGGTGGCCGATGTGGAGGCCGGTTCGGTGGCCGGTTCGGTGGCTAGTGCGGTGGCCAGTGCGGTAGTCAGCGCACCCGGATCGCGGGCCAGGGCGTCGCGCAGCGCCACCGGGTCGCCGCCCGACGCCTTCGCCACCACGTCGGCCAGCGCGTCCAGCGGGTGTTCCCCCGGCGTCATGAGCAGGCCCCGCCACGGCACCGCCGCACCGTCACCGCCCAGGACCCCGTGGGCACCGGAGACACCATGCTCACCAGAGACACCGTGCTCACCGGACACGCCGTCCCCGCCGTAGAGAGCGTCCCCGCCGGAGACGGATCCCAGCAGGCCGGCGCGCAGCAGAGACGACTTGCCGCTCCCCGACGCGCCGAACACGCCGACCACGGGAAGCCGGTCGACGAGGTCGCGCAGCCGGTCGACCAGGTGGGCACGGCCGAAGAACCAGGCCGCGTCCTCCGGCTGGAACGCCATCAGACCCCGATAGGGGCAGTCGTCCGTCTTCCGCCGCTCCGCCTCCTGAGGCGGGGCCAGGGCCGGGAGGAGGTCCTCGTCGCCCCGGAGCATGGCCTCGTGCAGACGCTGGAGCACGGGGCCCGGCTCGATGCCGAGCTGATCGTTCAGGAGGTCGCGGGTCCTGCGGAAGACCTCCAGCGCCTCGGCCTGACGCCCGCACCGATACAGCGCGAGCATGAGATGCCCGTGCAGGCTCTCCCGGTACGGATGGTCCCTGATGAGGTCGGCGAGTTCGGCGGCCACCTCGACGTGCCGGCCCAGGGCGAGCTCGGCCTGCGCCAGCCGCTCGTGCACGATGAGCCGCGACTTCTCCAGCCGAAGGGCTTCGTCGGCGACGAGCGCGCAGTCGGCGAACTCCTCGAACGCCGGCCCCCGCCAGAGGTTCAGGGCCGTGCGTAGCCGGTCACGGGCGGATTCGAGGTCTCCCCGGTCCAGGGCCGCGCTTCCCTGGGCGGCGAGGCTGCGGAACCGCGCGGCGTCGAGCGCGTCGGGGATGATCGCGTAGCCGCCCGGCCGTCCGGGCAGGACGTGGGCGCCGTACGCCCGCCGCAACTGGTGGACGTAGAGGTGGATGTTGCGCCGCGCGGACGCGGGCGGCCGGTCGCCCCAGACGGCGGCGATCAGCCAGTCGACGGACACCGGCTGGCCCACCTTCGACAGCAGCGCGGCCAGGGTGAGCCGGAGTTTCGGCGCTCCGCCGGCAGGCACCAGGTGACCATCGCGGGAAACGCTGAGCGGCCCCAGGACGTGAAATTCCACTCAGATTCCGCCTCTGTCGGGACACCGGAGTGAAGAATCCAGGATCTTCGCCTTGTCTGTCAACGATCCAGTCAGGACGCCAAATCTACGGAGGAGCCAGGACGATTCGCGGGCGGCGAATCGTCCTCTATCAGGGCCTATACGCGCTGTATACCGGCCCGTCCGATGCTCGGCTCGATCCCGCCCCCTGGTGTGGGGCGAACTCTCCTGGTTCGTTGTGTGGAGGCACCATGCGCAGATCGAAGATCGCAGCCGTCCTGCTGGCCGGCGTCGCGGCCACGGCGGTCGCCCTGACGGGGACGTCCGTGCACGCGGCGAGCGTGGCGGACGACCCGTCCCTGCTCCACCGGCAGGCCCGCTCGGACGCGGAGCTGCGTCAGCAGGTGGAGCTTCAGTTGAAGGCGGCCCCGGGAGGCGTACAGACGAGCCGCAACGAGATCTCCTACGACAACGGCAGGTTCGTGGTGACCTACGCCCTCCCCGGCCAGGTCGCCGTGGCGGCCGGGACCGCCGACTGCCCGTCCGCCTGGTACTGCTTCTACGACGGGAAGAACTTCGGATACCCCCGGGGAAAGCTCCACGACTGCGGCCGGCAGGACCTCGCCACCTACGGGTGGAGCGACCGCACGACCTCGGTGCACAACAACACCAACTGGCAGGTGGCCTTCATCGAGCACGATGACCTGGGCGACCCGGCGTACGGCCATCAGTTCGACTACTCGCTCTGGAGCTCCAGCCCGCATGCCGGCTGGAGCTACGTGGGGGACGTGAACAACAACCGGGCGGACCACGTGGAGCTGTTCTGCTGACGACGCCCCCACCCGGGCGGGCGCCTTCCGTCCCGCCCGGAGCCGTGTCCTCCAGCCCGGGGCCTGGAGGACATGGGGGACTCCGACAATAAAAACTGTCTTGACAATTCAACTCGTCGGATGCGACTCTGGAGTCACGCAAGCGCGAGACCGAGGAGATCCAGATGCGCAAGATCGTCGCCAGCTTCTTCATGTCCCTCGACGGCGTCGTCGAGGCGCCCGACCAGTGGCACTTCCCCTACTTCAGCGAGGAGATGGGCGCGGCCGTCGGCGCACTGATGTCCGAGTCCGACGCGATGATGATGGGCCGGGTCATGTACGAGAGCTGGGCGGCCTACTGGCCGGACAAGGCCGGCACGGACGACCCCTTCGCCGACTTCATCAACAACGTCCGCAAGTACGTCGTCTCCTCGACCCTCGACACGGTCGAATGGCAGAACTCGACCCTCGTCACCGGTGACTTCGTCAAGGAGATCACCGAGCTCAAGCAGCAGCCGGGCAAGACCATCGGCATCAGCGGCAGCACGAACCTCGTCCGCTCGCTGATGCGGCACAACCTGCTCGACGAGCTCCGGCTGCTGGTCCACCCCATCGTGGTGGGCAAGGGCCAGCGCCTGTTCGAGGAGGGCCTGCAGATCCCGATGGCACTCACGTCCTCGGAGACCTTCCCGACCGGCGTGCTGTCCCTCTCCTACCAGCCCGTCGCCGACCAGCCCGTCGCCGGTTAGTCCACAGGGAAGTTGCCCCCGGATCCGGCCAAGCGCCGTCGGTCGCGCGTTCCGGGCACCCCGTGCGTACGCGGACGTACGGCCGGAGCGTGGGTAGCGGCCAGGTCCGCCGCCGCCCACCTGCTGCGGCGGCTCCGCCGGACGTTATGGAGGAGCCGTACGGCCGTGTCGTTTCGGTACAAGACCCGCGCGAGCGTTCCCGCCTAGTCTTCCGTTCGCGGCCACCGTCATACGACCAAAGGAGCGCAGCACATGGCCAGGATCGTCGCGAACTTCTTCATCTCCCTGGACGGCGTCGTCGAGTCGCCCGACCAGTGGCACTTCCCGTACTGGAACGACGAGATGGGCGCCGTGGTCCAGGCGGGCATGCAGAACTCGGCCGGGATGCTGATGGGCCGCACGCTGTACGAGGAGTGGTCCGCCTACTGGACGACGACGGACCAGGACCCGGAGATCGCCGAGGCCTTCAACAACGCCCCCAAGTACGTCGTGTCGACGACCCTGGAGAAGGCGGACTGGAACAACACCACCGTCGTCAACGGTGACGTCGCGGCCGGCCTGCGCGCGCTCAAGGAGCGGATCGAGGGCGGCGACCTCCAGATGTCCGGCAGCGCGACGACCGTGCGGTGGCTTCTCGCCAACGGGCTGCTCGACGAGCTGAACCTGCTCGTCCACCCGATCGTCGTCGGCCGGGGGCAGCGGCTGTTCGAGGACACCCCGACGCACAGGCTGACGCTGGTGAAGTCCGAGACGTTCACGACCGGCGTGCTCAACCTGCGCTATGTCCCGGACGCGGGCTGACGGCGCGCGTCAGAGGTAGTAGCCCTCGACGGGCACGCGCGCCTCGTCGAAGAGCGCCGGCCCCTCCTGCCGGAAGGACGACGGAGCGGCCTGCGGCTTGAGCCCGCCGAGCTGGTCGGTGGACAGCGCGAAGACGACGCGGCCGAGTCCGGAGCGCTCGATGGCACCCGCGCACATGCCGCACGGCTGGCAGCTCGTATACATGGTCGTGCCGGCCGCGGCGGCCGGGTCGAGCTCGCGGGCGGCCCAGCGCGCGAGCTTCAGCTCGGGATGAGCGGTGATGTCGGCCTCCGTGAGCGAGGTGTTGCGCTCCTCGGCGAGCACGTCGCCGCCGGGGCCCACGAGCAGCGAGCCGAACGGCGGGTTGCCGCCCGCTCGTGCCTCGGCGGCCAGCTCGATCGCCCTGCGGAGGAACTTCTCGTCGCCGGGGGTCATGGATGCTCCTTCGCGTACGCGGCGGCCACCGTCTCAAGCATGTGCCACGCCGTCTCCGGGTGGTTCGTCTCCTGCGGGTCCCCGCAGAAGGGGTCGAGCAGGACCGTCTCGGCGCCCAGGGCGCGCAGCCGTTCCAGGTCGTCCATCACCTGGTCGAGGGTGCCCTCGCCGGCTCGGCGTCCCTCGCCCGTCACCGGGGTGCCGGTGAGCCGGAGCATGATGCGCGGGGCGAGCATGGGTGCGGGACGCCCCAGGCTCTCCGCGACGGCGGCCAGCCGGTCCATCCGCTCGCCCAGCCACGGGAGGGTGAAGCGCAGGGGATGCCATGCGTCGCCGAGGAGCACCGCCCTGCGGAGAGCGGCGTCGCTGCCGCCGCCGACCCAGATCGGAACGTGCCCGGCCCGGTAGTCCTCCTCGTCCTGCCAGGCCAGGCGCATCGCCCGCAGGTGCTCGTCGGTCAGCGCCCCGCGCCGCTCGTACGGCACGCCCAGCGCCTCGAACTCCTGCCGGGCCCAGCCCACGCCCACGCCGAGCACCAGCCGTCCCCCGCTCAGGTCCTGGAGGTTGGCCGCCATCCGGGCGGTCAGCAGCGGGTGCCGGTAGGGCATGATCAGCACGGTGGTGCCCAGCCTGACCCTGGTGGTTATCCCGGCGAGCCAGGACAGCGTGGTGAAGGGCTCGTAGAACGGGGCGGGATACTGCTCGGCCACGTCGGGGGTCACCACGACGTGATCGGAGACCATGAGCAGGTCGAACCCGAGCCCCTCCACCGTCTCGGCCCAGCCGCGCAGCACGCCGGGGCGGGTGCCCGGCCCGAAGTTCGGGACGTTGACGCCTAGTTTCACGAAATCAGAGTATTCAGGCGATCAGGCCGTCGTGAAGAAAGAAGTCCCCGCTCATCGGCTGTCCGGCCGTGGATTCGTCGGCCCGGGCCGGGACGGGCCGGGTCACGCCTCCTGCGTCAGTCCGGCCGATCCCGCGGCGGCGGCGCAGCGGTCCACGCCCGGAGCCGCCCCGGCGGCGGCGTGCTCCAGCAGCGCCAGGAGGACACGCCGGTCCCCGGGCGGGAGGGCGGACAGCAGCTCGTCCTCGGCCCGCGCGACCCGCGCGTCCACGTCGGCGAGGACCCGCCGGCCGTGGTCGGTCGGCACGATGCGCCGCGCCCGGCGGTCGGCCGGGTCCTGGCGGCGCTCCAGGAGACCACACCCCTCGAACTTGTCGAGCAGATAGGTCATGACCGTGCGATCGATGCCGAGGCGGGCGGCGAGCGCGGCCTGCGTGGGCGGAGCGTCGTGCACGACCGCGGAAAGCACCTGGTAGCCGCGCACGCCGTGCGGCAGGTCGTGTGAAGCGCCCTCGACGCGTGCGTTCCACTCCCGCAGCAGCACGGCGAGGGACCATCCGAGCACGGGACCCTGCGTCGACGGTGGAGGGGTGTCGGTCTGTTCGCGCGCGGTCACACCGTCCACCCTAACCCGGAATACGCTGAGCCCTCGATAAGTTGTGTCGCATATAGTCTGTACGACAGATTACTTTCCGAGAGGCGCGGAATGACGGACTACGGCCACGAACTGGCCTTCGGCACGTTCCTCACACCCCAGAACCAGGACCCGCAGACGCCGGTCCGGCTCGCCCAGGTCTCCGAGGCCGCCGGGCTGGATCTCGTGACGTTCCAGGACCACCCCTACCAGCCGGGGTTCCTGGACACCTGGACGTTGCTGTCCTGGGTGGCCGCGCAGACCGAGCGGGTCACCCTCTCCGGCAACGTGCTGAACCTGCCGCTGCGCCCCCCGGCGGTGCTGGCCCGGGCCGCGGCGTCGCTCGACCTGCTGTCCGGCGGCCGGTTCGCGCTCGGCATCGGCGCGGGCGCCTTCTGGGACGCGATCGAGTCGATGGGCGGCACCCGCCTGACGCCGACCGAGTCCGTGACCGCGCTGGAGGAGGCCATCGAGATCATCCGCGGCATCTGGGACGCGCGTGAGCGCCGCATCCTGCGCGTGGACGGCGCGCACCACCGCGTCGCGGGCGCCAAGCGCGGCCCGGCCCCCGCGCACGACATCCCCATCTGGCTCGGCGCCTACAAGCCACGGATGCTGCGCCTGGTGGCGCGTGCGGCCGACGGCTGGCTGCCCTCGCTCGCCTACCTCAAGGACGGCGACCTGCGGCGCGGCAACACGATCATCGACGAGGCCGCCGCGGAGGCCGGCCGCGACCCGGCGCAGGTGCGCCGCCTGCTGAACATCAGCGGCGCGGTCGCCGAGACCCGCCAGGGGTTCCTGCACGGACCGGTCGATCAGTGGGTGGCGGAGCTGACCGCGTTGGCGCTGGAGGACGGCATCGGCACGTTCGTCCTGGGCACCGACGACCCGCGGCTCATCCAGGTGTACGGCGAGGAGATCGCTCCCGCCGTACGGGACGCGGTGGCGCGCGAGCGGGCGACCACCGGGACCGTCCCCGCGGCCGCCCGTCGCGGAGCCGCCGCGATCGCGCTGCGCCGCGACGGCATCGACTACGACGCGGTCCCGGCGAGCCTCACGGCCGACGCCGTCGAGCCCGGCGACCGCGCCTATGAGTCCGTGCGGCACAACTACCTGCGCGCCGGGTCCCCCGGCCTGGTGCTGCGCCCCCGGACGGTCGACCAGGTCGTCGAGGGGCTCGCGTACGCCCGGTCCCAGGACGTCCCGCTCGGCGTACGCTCCGGCGGGCACGGGATCAGCGGCCGTTCCACCAACGACGGCGGCATCGTGCTCGACCTCGGCGCGTTCGACACCGTCCAGGTCGTGGATCCGGCCACGCGCAGGGTGCGGCTGGGCGCGGGCGCGACCTGGGGCGCGGTCGCCGAGACGCTGGTGCCGCACGGATGGGCGATCAGCTCCGGCGACTACGGCGGCGTGGGCGTGGGCGGCCTCGCGACGACAGGCGGCGTCGGCCTGCTCGGGCGCACGTTCGGCCTGACGATCGATAACGTCGTCGCCGCGCAGGTCGTGACCGCCGACGGGCGGGTGCTGCACGCCTCGCGGGACGACAACCCCGACCTGTTCTGGGGCCTGCGCGGCGCCGGGGGCAACCTCGGCGTGGTCACCTGGGTCGAGATCGAGGCGATGGAGCTCGGCGACGTCGTCTTCTCCCAGATGACCCTGGACGCCCGCGACACGGCCGGGCTGCTCGAACGCTGGGGCGCCGCGGTGGAGAAGGCCCCGCGCGAGCTGACGAGCTTCCTGATCCTGTCCCCGCCGCGCCGCAACCAGGACGCGGTCGCCCAGCTCATGACCGTCTACGCCGGCGCGGACACCGAGGCCGCGGTGCACGAGCTCGAACGGCTCGCCGAGGCGGGCCCGCTGCTGGGGCACCAGGGATACGTGCTGCCCTATTCGGGCGTGGTGCAGCCGGCCGACAGGCACCACACCGGCGGCGGCGACCCCGCCGTACGCTCCGGCCTGGTCACCCACCTCGACGGCGACGTGAGCCGCGCCTTCGAGAGGGTCGCACGCTCTGGGCTGTCCTACTTCCTGCAGATACGCGCCACCGGCGGCGCCGCCCACGACCTGGCTCCCGACGCGACCGCCTATCCGCACCGGCACCAGAACTTCCTGCTCACGGCCATGGGCGCGGCGCAGCCGGCCCTGAACACCGCCTGGGACGCCGAGGTCGCGCCGTACACCGACGGCCTCTACCTGTCCTTCGACACCGACACCCGGCCGGAGCGGCTGGCCGACGCGTTCGGTCCGAACCTCGACCGGCTGCGGCAGGTCAAACGCGCCTACGACCCGGACAACGTGTTCCGCGCCAACTTCCCCATCCAGCCGGCCGACGGCTGAGCGTCATCCGGGCGGATCACGCGCACGCGTGCGTGTGATCCGCCCGCTTGTCCATGCGTCGGCCGGGGTCAGGCGCGTTGGAACCGGGCCCCCCACTCATGGATTTGGTCGAGCAGTTCGGGCGGGTGGAGGATGCGGAACTCCGCGTCGGCCATGCCCAGTGCCATGGCCGGCCAGTGCAGAGACGGGGTGACCATCCGCATCCGGCAGCGTTCGTCGTCGACCTCCTCGACCGTGCACCATTGGCCGATGCGTTGGCGCACGGTGGCCGCCGGAGCGTCGACGAGCGCCTCCACCCGGTACGAACGGGGCAGGTTGTCCATGGCGGCGCGGACGAACGCGGCGGCGTCGGCGGCGGGCAGGTCCCGGGGACGGAATCGCGAGCCGGCGCCCTCAGGCTCGGTCAGCCGGTCGACCCGGAAACTCCGCCAGTCGTGCCGGGTGAGGTCGTACGCGACCAGGTACCAGCGGCGGCCGAGCCGGACCAGCCGGTGCGGCTCGACGTGCCGGTCCGTCCGCCGGCCGTCCGCGGGGGTGTAGGTGAAGCGAAGCCGTTCATGGTCCCGGCACGCCAGCGCGACCGTGGTGAGCACGTCCGGGTCGACGCTGGTGGCGGCCTGGCCGTCCCACCCGGCGGGTACGGTCATCGTGCGCAGCGCCTCGACCCGGTGCCGCAACCGGGTGGGCATCACCTGCACCACCTTGGCCAGCACCCGCACCGAGGACTCGGCGATGCCCTCCACCGCCCCCTGGACGGCGGTCTGCAGTCCCACGGCCAGCGCGACCGCCTCCTCGTCGTCGATCACCAGTGGCGGCAGCGCGGCGCCCGCGGCGAGCTGGTAACCGCCGTCGGCACCGCGCTGCGCCTCGACCGGATAACCCAGCTCACGCAGCCGGTCGATGTCCCGGCGCAGGGTGCGTACGGACACTCCCAGCCGTTCGGCCAGTTCACTGCCCTGCCAGTAGCGGTGGGTCTGGAGCAGGGAGAGCAGTCGCAGCGTCCGTGTGCTGGTGTTCGCCATGGTGGCGATTGTCTCGTCGATTCAGGTCAGAAAGTGACCGCTATGACTCCTAACGTGGCACTCGACCGAAGCGGAACGACGGCAGGCAGACGACTGTGACCGGCAACGAGCTGATCACTCCCGACCTCACCGACGCGCCGGCCGTCACCGGCGAGCGCGCGGACCTGCTGGCGGCACTGGCCCAGAGCCGGCACTTCCTGCGCCTCACGACCCGCGACCTCACCGACGAGCAGGCCGCGCAGCGGACCACCGCCAGTGAGCTCTGCCTGGGCGGGCTGATCAAGCACGTCACCCTGGTCGAGCGGAGCTGGACGGGCTTCATCCTGGACGGCCCGTCGGCGATGGGCGACGCCACGGCGATGACCGAGGCCGACTGGGGCCGACTGGGGCCGATGGGCCGATCAGTTCCGGATGCTGCCCGGTGAGACACTCGCCGCTCTGCTGGCCGCCTACGCCGAGGTGGCCCGCCGTACGGATGAGCTGGTGGCCACCCTGCCCGACCTGGACGCGGACCAGCCGCTGCCGAAGGCCCCGTGGTTCGAGCCCGGCGCGCGGTGGTCGGCCCGCCGGGTGCTGATGCAGATCGCCGCGGAGACCGCCCAGCACGCCGGCCACGCCGACATCATCCGCGAGTCCCTGGACGGCGCCAAAAGCATGGGGTGACACGGCGCATGGGGTGACACGGCGCATGGGGTGACACGGAGCATGGGCTGACGCGCGATCCGAGGACGGGCAGGGCCTTCACCCCGAGGGCCCGCCCGAAGATATCCCCCGGCATTGGACGATTACGGCCCATAGGGTTCTTCTCATGACCGAGTCGCTACGGCTGGCGCCGATCACTCCTGCCAACGTCGAGACGGCCATGGCTGTCAGAGTCAGCCCCGACCAGGAGCGCTTCGTCTCACCCGTGGCGACGTCCCTGGCGGAGGCCTACGTGCAGCCGCAGGTGGCCTGGCCCCGCCTCATCCTCGACGGCGATCGTCCGGTCGGATTCCTCATGGCCTTCATCGACATCGACTGGGACGGCAAGGGGGTCGATTTCCGGTCGGGCTTGTGGCGCCTCAACGTGGCGCCCGAGGCCCAGGGACAGGGCGTCGGCCGATTCGCCGTCAGGGCCGTGGCCGCCGAGGTCAGGCGCCGCGGTGCCACGCGGATGTACGTCACGTGGGAGCCGGCGGAAGACGGGCCCGGAGGCTTCTACCGCAACCTCGGGTTCCAGCTCACGGGCGAGGAGAGCGGTGGCCAGACAGTCGGAGTGCTGGACCTGATCGAGGGCGCATTCTAGAAGTGGGTTGGTGGCCGGCCGGCTCCGCTGGCGTTCACTCGGTCAGCCGAGCCGCCGCCTTTCGCGCTGCTCGCAGGATCTCTCGGGAGAGAGGGGAACCCGCCGTCGCCCGCGCGAGCAGGAGAGCGCCCACAAGGGTGGACAGGGCCGCCAGCCCGGTGTCCTCCGGAGCGATCCAGCCGGCCATGTCGCGAATTCCGGCGGCGTAGGTGTCGCGCCATTCGGGATCCCGGGCGAAATCACCGGCGAACCCGGCTGCCGGGCATCCGCTGCCGGGATCGTCACGTGTCTCGGGTGACAGGTAGGAGTCGATGAGCGACGACCACGCGGCATCGTGACCACTGTGGATGTCGTCCATGGCCTCCAGACGCCGCAGCATGTCGGAAAAGGCCTCGGCTGTGGCCTCGTCGACGAGCGCCGTCTTGGAGGCGAACTGCTTGTAGAAGCCGCCCTGCGTCATGCCGATCGACTGCATGACGTCGGCGACGCTCACATCGCGCACCCCCTTCTCGCGGAAGAGGCGCGAGGCGGATTCCACCACACGCTTTCGGTTGGCCCGGGCCTCGGCCTGCGATACTCGGCTCATCTTCGATCCCTCGTCGTTTCATTCATCACGAGAACGTATCGGAGGCTTCAGTTCAGGCGTCCCGGTCCGGCCGCGCAAAATTAGATTATAGACACAATCTATGTGCGCCGCCGCATGTTCCGGACACCCCCTGGGGCGCACCCGAGCGCCACCCGATCACGTACGAGGCATAGCCTTCGTGGCCGACGCCAGACCCCGGACTCGCCGGCACGGCCAGGGGATCGCCCGAGAGCACCGTGAGGTGCGTCACGAAACCGGTCATATGGGAGCCTTTGTTAGATTACATCTGTAATCTAAGTGTCGCTGCGCCGGGCCTGTGTGCGCAGCCACTCGCCGAAAGGTTCGACATGAGCACCTACCTGATCAACCACCTCCGCATCCCCGGGGACGTCCCGAACGACGCGGGTCTGTCCTACCTCGAACAGGTCGAGGCCACCGTGAAGCCCTACGGCGGCAGGTGGCTCGCCAACGGCGAGGCCAGCGTCGTGGAGGGAGCGTGGCCGGGCCTGGTCGTCCTCATGGAGTTCCCCGACCGTGCCGCCGCCGACCAGTGGTACAACTCGCCGGAATACCAGGAGATCCTGCCCCTGCGTCTCAACAACGCCATCTCCGATGTCGTACTGATCGACAGCCTTCCTGCGGACTACACCGTGCGGGGATTCGCCCAGCAGGTCCGAGCGGCCGTTCAGGCCGCTTCCGACTCCCACAACTGAGCGGCAAGGAGACGGGCGTACGGCCCCGATCCGCTTGCCGGGGCCGGCCCCCCGGGCCCCTGCCGGAAGAAGCCTTCGAGTTCAGCAGGCGTCACCGATCGCCGGCCGAGATACAAGGGATGACGAATGAGTTCCACCACCTCCCGCCCCATCGCGCGGGGCAGGCATGAGATCAACATCGAGAGCACGCGGCAGGTCTTCCATGTCGCGGGCACCGGGCCGGTGTGCCTGGTGCATTCCGGCGGTCCGGGCATCGCCTGGGAGTACCTGCGGCTGCCGGCCCTGGAAGAGCACCTGACCATGGTGTATCTGGAGCCGATCGGCACGGGATCCTCCGGCCGCCTCGACGACCACCGCGACTACCGGATCGACACCTATGCCCGGTTCGTCCATGGCGTGGTCGAGCATCTGGGCGTGCCCACGGTCTTCCTGCTCGGCCATTCGCACGGCGGATTCGTCGTCCAGCGCTACGCGCTCGACCACCCGGACCGCGTCGCCGGGGCGATCCTCTACTCCACCTCGCCAGTGACAGGAGAGGAGTTCTGGGCCGACGCGATGGCGAACATCAGCGGGTTTCCGCAGCGACTCCCGCACCGGCCCGCGGCCGGCGAGATTCCGGACGCGTTCCAGCGAGCGCTGGCTGCGCAGGACGACGAGGCGTACACCACGTCCCTACGGGAGATCCTCCCGGCGTACTTCGCCGACTACTGGGCGCACGAGCAGGACCTGGAGCCGATGCGCGCCGGTCTGAACGCGTGGATCGGCCCGATGCACGGCGAGGAGCCCGCGCCGTTCGACGTGCGGGACCGACTGCCTGACTTCAAGGTCCCGGCCCTGATCATCTCGGGTGTGCACGACTTCTTCGGCGGCACGCGCTGGGCACGCGTCGCCCATGAGAGCATCGCCGGTTCCCGCCTGACGGTGCTCGAGAACAGCGGGCACATGGGCCATCTTGAGCAGCCTCAGGAGTTCGCCCGCGCGATCGTCGAGTTCGTCCGCGCCTGACCACCAGCCGTCGACGCCGGAGGCCGTCGGTGCCTCCGGGGCGACGGCGCCACTCGACGGCGCCACTCGACGGCGCCGTTCGGCGGCGTTCCTCGACGGTGCTCCTCGGCGGTGTTATTCGGTGGTGCTATTCGACGGCGCGCAGGTGCACGGGCAGCTCACGGTGACCGTTGCTGATGAGGGTGGGGATCGGCCGCAGTGCGGCAGCCGGCACCGCGAGTGACATGGCAGGGAAACGCTCGAAGAGCTGACGCAGGGCTTCCGCCACTTCGAGGCGGGCCAGAGGAGCGCCGAGGCAGAAGTGCGCGCCGTAGCCGAACGCCAGGTGATCCTTTGGACGTGACAGAAAAGCGCGATTGGACGTACGTCTCACCGGAGGTGTGGCGAAAACGGCGCTGGCATATGCGCCTGTTCGACGGCCGACGACCGACGACCGACGACCGACCCTAACGACCGGCCCTGGCCGGGCCGGCCACCACCATTGCAGACATCGGGGCCCTGAGGGTCACCGGCCCTCGGCGGCGGCAGTCCGGTTGCTGTCCGTGGCCGGCTTTCGGGTGGCCAGGAGGAGCTCGGCGGTCTTCCGGGCGGTCCGCGCGCTCGTTGCCGAGCGGTCGAGGTGCGCGGCCGCGTTGGCGCCGTCGTACACCTGCACCAGCGCAGCCACCAGCTCGTCGTCGTTGTCCGCGCGAACGGGACCGAGGAGACCGGAGAGCAGGGCCGGCAGCCAGGTGCGGTCGTACGCGATGGCTTCCTGGATCCCCGCATGGTGGGGATATTCGGCTGCGGCGTTCGCGAACGCGCACCCCCGGAAGCCGGGCTCCGAGATCACCTTGTGGAGAACATCGAAGACGGACAGAATCCGCTCCTCGACCGGCCCCTGGGCCCGCGCCTCCACCTCCTGTGTCACACGCGCGCGCATGATGTCGCTGCGACGACGCAGATACTCCGCCACCAGGTCTTCCTTGGTCCGGAAGTGAACGTACATGGTCGACTTGGCGACGCTGCTTTCGGCGATCACCCGGTCGATGCCCACCGCGTGGATGCCCTGGGCATAGAACAGCCGGTCCGCGGTCTCGAGCAGCCGTTCGTGCACTGTGCCTGGCGTCTTCTTCACCGCAGCAGTATCGAACGGACAGATCTGTTTGACAAACAGGATTCGGCGCCTCTACGGTCACATATCGAACGAACAGGTTTGTTCGATTTGGTTGAAGCGCTCGGGTTCCGGCGATGACCTGCGACGGAGCTGACCTGGGACGGAACACCTGCACCGGAGGCCGATGATCCGGCACGGATGAGGGCGCGAACCCGGAGGAGTGCATCCTTCAGTCGCAGGCCGGCCGCTACGCGGCGAGCACTCCCTCGCGGCGGCCACAGGCAATCATGATCACAACGGAGGTTCCAGGTGAAGCTCGGACTTCGTCTGCCCCAGAGGTTGGGCGTCGACCTGC
This sequence comes from Microbispora bryophytorum, assembly GCF_006874465.1. Classification (GTDB taxonomy): domain Bacteria; phylum Actinomycetota; class Actinomycetes; order Streptosporangiales; family Streptosporangiaceae; genus Microbispora; species Microbispora bryophytorum. Next base: position 823,922 of record NZ_VIRL01000001.1, read on the forward strand.
GGCACGACTTGGTCGAAACGGCCAAAACGGCCGAAGCGGCCGGGTATGCCAGTCTGTGGACGTACGAACGGCTGCTCTTCCCGGAGACGCCCGCCGAACCCTACGCCCCGCCGAACGTGCCGTGGCCGGAGACCCAGCGGCAGGCGGCCGACCCCCTGGCAGTCCTCACGGCAGCGGCGGTGGCGACCGAACAGGTGCGCCTCGGTACCTCTGTCCTGATCGCCGGACTTCACACCCCCGTCCAGCTGGCGAAGGCGCTGGCCACGATCGACCAGATCAGTGGCGGCCGCCTTGTCGCGGGCATGGGCGCCGGCTGGTCCAGCGATGAGTTTCGGGCCGCCGGCACCACCAGAGCGGATCGCGGCCGCTTCCTCGACGAGACGCTGGACGTCTTCGACGCCGTGTGGGGGCAGGACCCGGTGTCCTTTCGCGGTCCTCGCGTAGTCATCGACAACGCCGCGGTCCTGCCCAAGCCCGTCGCGAAAATCCCCGTGATGCTCGGTGGCGGCGGCAGCGCCAAGGCCCTGCAGCGCATCGCCAGGCGCGCGGACGGCTGGCTGCCGTTCCTGAGCACGCCGGGCCCGCAAGGAGCCGCACGCCTGCGCGCAAGCTGGGACCGTATCCGGGAAATGGCATGTGAGTACGGCCGGGACACCAGCCAGATGGAGATGGTCGTGGTCGGAAACGTCACCTTCACCGGCCGTCCGGCAGGACCTGACCGATCGCCGTTCGTCGGCACCCTCGAGCAGATCATGGACGACATCCACACGGTCGCGGAGGCGGGCGCAGACGAGGTCATCGTGGATCTGAATCTGCAGGACTGGTTCACCAGCACCCGGCAGATGCTTGAGACGGCGGTGGAGATCCGCGCACGGGCCGCAGCCTTGTGATCGACGTCGCCAGATACCGGAGACGGCCGCAACGCCTCCGCCCCCGGCTCGGCGACGGTCCGTCCCCGGCTGCGGCGAAGGCCGCGATCTGCTGGTCGCTGCGTGAAGATCGCCGACCAACTGCCGCTCTCCGCCTGTTGACCCAAGGGACTTCGACGGGTTGAACCACCTGATCACAATGGTGCCGGTCACTCGACCGCGGTGGGACGACCCGTGGCGACGCCTACTTTGGATCCGCTTCAGCTCTGCTTTCAGAAGAAAGCCCGGGCGGAGAAAGGGACCATTCGGGCTGAACGCGACTCTTGACTCGAATTGCCACGATACTTTTCCCAGACTTGTCCGAATGTGGCAAATGGGTCAGAATCAGTTCAGTCTTCAACTACTTAGTTGGAGGGTCACTGCACGGATGAGGAGAGGCATGAAGCGCACCATCTCCGTTCTCGCCGTCATCACCGGCGTCCTCGGCGCCACGCTCACCGGCATCGGTCCCGCGTCCGCGGACACCCCCGCGGTCGACTGTTCCACGGGCGGGTACACCCGCGTTCTGAACAGCTACGTCCCCTCCAACATCGAGCGACCGGCCGTGGACGGTCACAGCTACAACATCGGCGGTCCGTCCGCGTACACGTACGAGGTCTGCCTCGACATCCCGGACACCGAGACCTTCACGATCGAGGTACGGATCTGGTCCAACGGGTCACAGACCGTGTTCACGGACGACCGGCCCGGGGACAAGGTCTTCCACTATTCGATCGGCCCCAACAGCTTCTGGCAGGTCTACGGCACGTTGACCGGGCCCGGCAGCACCTACGTCTACTACACCTGGAACGAGAAGCAGCTCGCGGCCTGATTCGGAACGGGCCGGCTGCCTCACTCGGCGCTTGGCGAGACGGCCGGCGAGGCGGCCGGCCCTGCCGCTCCCGAACGACCCCGAAGTCTGCTTATCCCGGGGCCGAATTCCACCCGCGTCCGACCTCTCAAGCGGCTCGGCGAGCGAATGAATTCGCAGTTGTGCACTCCGCTGCCGTACGAGGTCGCAACGGCCACTTCCGCGGCCTCAGCCCTTGAAGGCGCCGTTCATGATGCCGGCCACCATGCGCCGCCCGACGAAGACGAAAAGGACGAGCAGCGGGAGGGTGGCGAGGAAGGAGCCGGACATCGCGAGCCCGAGGTCGATGTTGAAGCTGTTCTGCAGCGCCTTGATCGCGATCTGGACGGTGTACATCTCCGGCGACTTCAGCACCACGAACGGCCATAGGAAGTCGTTCCACGCCGTGACGAAGCCCAGCAGGCCGAGCACGAAGGCCGCCGGACGCACCAACGGGAACGCGATGTGCCAGAAGGTCTGCCAGGTCGACGCCCCGTCGATGCGGGCCGCCTGGAGGATCTCGTCGCTGATGGCGGACGATATGTGCTGGCGCATCCAGAAGATGCCGAAGGCGTTGGCCAGGCCGGGGACGATCAGTGCCTGGAGGGTGTCCACCCAGTTCAGCGCCGAGATAATCATGTACTGGGGGACGATGGCGAGCTGGGTCGGCACGGTCATCGTCAGGACGACGAACAGGAACAACGCGTCGCGGCCACGGAAGCGCATCTTGGCGAACGCGAAGCCCGCCAGCGCGCACAGCACCGCCTGGCCCACGCCGATCGTCCCGGCCACGACCAGGCTGTTGACGATCGACCGGACGAACGGCACGGTCGAGAACACCAGGCCCGCGAGGTGGAAGAAGTTGCCGCCCGGCACGATCTCGGGCGGCAGCTTTATCGCCGTCGCGGTGTCGGTGGTGGCGACGATGAACATCCAGTACAGGGGGAACAGGCAGGCGAAGGCGGCGAGCGCGAGCAGCGCGTAGGCCCACCATCGGACCCGATCGCCGGAGCGTGGCCTCGTCGTGCGCATGATCGCCCCCTCAGCCCTTGACCGGGCGGATACGGGTGGACAGGAAGTAGTTGAGGCCGGCGAGTGCGACGACCATCACGAACAGCGCCACGCCGATCGCCGCGGCGTAACCGAACCTGAACTGGGTGAACCCCTGCTCGAACAGGAAGAGAGTGAGCGTCTGGCACTGGCGGATCGGCCCGCAGATGTTGGGCGTGCCACGGTTGATGAGCAGGGGCTCGGTGAAGATCTGCAGCCCGCCGATCGTCGAGGTCACGATCGTGAACACGATGACCGGGCGTAACGCGGGGAGGGAGATGTGCAGGAACTGCCGCACACCTCCCGCTCCGTCGACGGCGGCCGCCTCGTAGATCGCTCGGGGAACGGCCTGCAGGGAAGCCAGATAGAGCAGCGCCGTGTAGCCGAACCACCGCCAGGTCACCATGACGGCGATCAGCACGTGGCTGCCCATCACCGACTGGTTGAAGTCGATGTGCTCGAAGCCCATGAGGCTGAGCAGCCAGTTCAGCAACCCGTAGTCGCGGTCGAACATCTGGGCGAACACGATGGCGGTGGCGGCCACCGAGGTGATGTACGGCACGAGCATCGTCATGCGGAAGAACACGGCGAGGCGCAGCCGTACGTGGTTGAGCATGTGGGCGAGCACCAGCGCGATCAGCAGTTGCGGCACGGTCGACAGCAACCAGATGCTCACGGTGTTGCGCGCCGCGTTCCAGAACCGCGTGTCCCCGAGCAGCCCGCTGAAGTTGTCCAGGCCGACGAACACGTGCTCGCCGATCGGATTCCAGTCGAACAGCGCCACGTAGAAGGTGAACAGCAGCGGGATGAGGCCGAACACCGCGAAGATCACAAAGAACGGGGTGATGTAGGCGTAGGGGGCGATGATCTCGGTGAAACCGCGCCGCGCCGCGTCCACCGGCGGGGCGGGGGGCAGGCCCGCCTTGGTGGGGCTGATGCTCGTCGTCACGGTCTGCTCGCTTCCCCGCCGCCGGTGCGTGCCGTCGCGGACGGCTCGCGCCGGCGGCGCTCGTGAAGGGTCCTAGGTCGTGTCTGACACTCCCTAGCCGCCGATCGCGGCCTTGATGTTGGTCACCGCCGCGTCCCACGCCTTCGCGGGGTCACCCTTGCCCTGCTCGACGTTGGTGAGGGCGTTCGTGAACTCCGTGCCGATCGTGGTGCTGTCCGGCCCGATGAGGAACGGCTTGAGGCCGAGCAGCGAGTCGGTGTAAATCGTGCCGATCGATGCGCCGGAGAAGAACTCGTCCTTCGCAGAGGTGAGCTTGGGGTCCTTGTAGACCGACGGGGTCGCGGGCAACGACCTGGCCTGGGCGAAGTGGTCGAGCTGGCCCTGCGGCGACTGCGTGGCGGCGATGTATTCCCAGGCGGCCTTCGGGTTCTTGGCGCCCTTGGGGATGGCGAGGAAGCTGCCGCCCCAGTTGCCCGAGCCGCCGGGGATCGTGGCGATGTCCCACTCGCCCTTGGTGTCGGGGGCGTTGTCGCGGATGGAGCCGAGCATCCAGACCGGTGCGGCGATGACGGCGAAGTCCCCCTTCTTCATCGCGGCGCTCCAGCCCTCGGTGAAGGTGCTCTGCTTGGCGGTGATCCCGGCGGCCACGGCCTTGAGCGCCTGGTCGAAGGCGGCCTTGACCTGGGGGCTCTGTTCGTACACCAGATTGCCCGCGGGGTCGTAGTACTTCTCCTCCCCCTGGTTGACCACCTGCGAGTAGACGCTCGTGGCGGCGTTGTCGACGAACGCCTTGCCGGTGGCCGCCGTGTACTTCTTACCGGTCTCGATGAAGGCGTCCCAGGTGGGCCAGAGCTTGGCCACCTCCTCGCGGTCGGTCGGCAGCCCGGCCTTCTTGAACAGGTCGGCGCGGTAGGCGATGGCCATGCCTCCGACGTCGGTAGGGATGCCGATGATCGAGCCGTCCTTGGCCGTGGGCTGGCTGATCACCCAGTCGAGGTAGTCGCCCTTGATCTTGTCGGCGCCCAGCGTGCGCAGGTCGACGAAGTTCTGCGGTTGCTGGACGAACTTGGGCAGGTCGTCGCCCTGGATCAGCACCAGGTCGGGCACCTTGCCGCCGGCCAGCGCCGTCGTGAGCGCCTGCGCCGTCTCCTGCGCGTTCCCCACCTCGGTCAGCTTGATCTCGACGTCCGGCCTCTTCGCCTTGTACTCGGCGGCGGACCCCTTCGCGTCGATCCCGGTGAACGACCAGAACTCGAACGACGAGCCGGCCGACGCGCCGGAGGAAGTCTCGGACGACGAGCCTGAGCACGCTGCCATGCCGAGGGCCGCGGTAACGGTTAACACGACCGCTGAGACGTTGCGAAACTTCACGGCGACCTCTTTTCGCTTGCTGTGGTCAGGGATGTGATCTGCGGCCCGGCAGCGAGAGAGTGCGCTGCGCTCGCCGGGCACCTCCTACCTTCAGGACCCGTTGCGTGCCTGGAGCGTGGGACGGCGACGCTGCCGTGCTACTTCAGGCTCCGGACCGCGAGCGCCCGGACAGGTTCAGCAGCGCCATGCCGACCTGGTGTTTCACCTACAGAGCCTTCTGACATCACTCCTGAGCATGAAGCTTTCGGGATGTCATGTCGATCAATGCTCCAGGACATTAGGCCTCTGCCGACCTGAGCGTCAATATTTCTGAGGTGACGCGTCTGAAACAATCGGCCCGCCGGTTTTATGTTTCGGGACCACGCCGCGCCCCTCCGCCGGGACGACGGAAGCGGCCCGCCCGGCAGGTCACCAGAACCGAAGGAGAGATCCGGCATCCACGTCAACATCCGGCCGGAGGAGCGCAAGCTGTGCCTGCTGGTGATGATCGGCTTCTGGTCCGCGCTGGACGAGGTGTTTGCGGGCCGGGGTGCTTTGCGGGCCGGGGTGCTTGCGGGCTGAGGTGCTTGGGGGCCGAGCACGAGTGCACCTGCGCACCACCAACCCCACCGAGCCCACCTTCGCCGCCGTCCGGCACCAGACCAAGGTCACCAACCGACAAAAGATCCTGATCCACCGGTATTGACGATCACTCCTTTCAGGATCAGTAGCCGTCTCCGGTGGCGGTTTAGGCCGCCTCCGGGTGGAATGAAAATTTCACCCGGCACGCCGGTATTACGGCTCTGCAGGAATGACCCCCGACCTGGTGGCATCCCTGGCCTACCCTCGCGAGAGCTGCCATGGCTATAGGTTACCGCCGGGCCGAATCAGTGGCTCTCAATCGTCTGCCTGGACGCCTGGAGGCCGCGACAATAAATTCCTGTTCACTCCGCCAAAATCATAAAAGAGATGAGGTTGGAATTGAAACGTTCCAAAGTGCGTCGTGTCGTCAGCTCCGTCGCCATCGCCATCGCAACACTCGCGGCGATCCTGATGCCAGTCACTCCCGCGCACGCCGCCTACGGCCCAGACCAGACCGTGTCCCTTACGGTGAATTCGAACTCCGGCCCGTCGCTCACGCTCGCCCAGCTGACCGGCACGCTGGCCTTCGACAACGGGAACACGAAGTTCAGGTACGCCCTCCGGCTGTGCTGGGGGAGCGGGGCCTACCCCATGCCGAACTTCCACATCTCCATCAACGGCAATACCGCCCTCTATCCGACCCTGACAAGTACGACAACCGCCCCCTCCGGGTGTCAGGTGTCCCTGTTCCTCTACGACGGTGAATACACCCACTCCACCACCGTCGCGAACGTCACCTTGTACGTGACGGGCGGCTGGTTCTATCCCGGCAACACTTACAACAGCCGCACCAAGTCCGTGACCTACGACAACCCCTACAACTGACCCGTCCGAAAAGCCACCACTTCTGGACAGGCACCGTGCAGCCTCGCTGAGGCAGCGTGTGCAGACAGCTTGCCGGCGCGGAAATACACGACTTCCAGCGGAAGCGGGATCGTAGCCACTCAGATAGTCACGCACTCTCGCCAACGACCTTCGGCGAGAGTGCGTTTTAATTGGTGCAGCCCAGGGGATTCGAACCCCTGACTTCCTGCTTGCGATTCGGCCCGCTCACCAGGGACGACAGCTCCGCGATCAGCTTCTCCCCAGCCACCTCGTCCAAGGCCCGGCGCTGATCCGGGTCCTCCTCCCAGGTGGCCTCCGCGCACAAAACCCTAGCCGCATTCAGATTGGCTGTCCCGGTCCCGATGGGCGTATCCACAAAGGCTCCACGATCTCGCGACCAAGACGGACGCCGACCGCCTTGAGTCTCGAGTGGCTCGAAGGTGCAGGCTCGTCCTCGTGAGTGACGGAACAGAGCTGTACACCGTAGGCCAACTCGCTCGGCGTAGCGGTCTTTCGGTGCATACCATCCGCTTCTGGTCCGACAACGGCCTGATAGTTCCCACCGAGCGCTCGGCCGGCGGGTACCGCCTGTACGACGCCGCCGCCGTGGCCCGATTTGACCTGGTCCGGACGCTGCGCGAACTCGGTATCGGACTGGAGGCCATCAAGAAGATCCTGGCGCAGCAGGCAACGGTGGCTGAGACGGCCGAGGTACACGCCCGAGCGCTGGACGCGGAGATCAAGGCTTTGAAGCTTCGCCGCGCCATACTCCGCACGATTGCCAAGCGCGGCAGCACAACCGAGGAGACGGTTATGACGCACAAACTCGCCCAGGTGTCCGCCACGCAGCGGCAGCAGGTCATCGACGAGTTCATCGAAAGCACGTTTGCGGGGATCACTCTGGATGACGACGCCAAGGTGGTTGCACAGTGGATGCGGGAGCTGCCCGATGAGCTGCCGGATGACCCGACGCCACGCCAGGTCGACGCCTGGATCGAGCTGGCCGACCTGGTGACCAGCGAGGACTTCCGGCAACGGCTCCGGCAGATCGCACTGGCCGGCACCTCATCCGTCGCGTCGCGCCACGGCTATGAGCTCCGCGCACTGACCCTGGAGCACGCTGACCGGGCGGTAGCCGAATCGATCGCACCGGCCTCGGCCGAAGGCCGGTCGGTCCTGAATCGAATCATCGACCCTGGCACGCCCGCCGGTGAGCGCAGCGAGCTGCATCGGTGGCTTGAGACCGTCGCCGACGCCCAGGTGGAGCGCTACTGGCAGTTGATAGCCGTGCTCAACGGCCGTGAGCCCGATCCATCGGCCATGCCCGCTTTCACCTGGTTGCTTGCCGCTATGCGCGCCCACGGCTGAGCCGCCCGTCCTCGTCGTTGCCACCCACCATGGCGAGAGCGCCAAGGCGGCTGACGATCAAAGCAATGGCGCTGACGGCCCCGCGACCAGGCTCACCACCTGCCCGGCCGGAGCATTCCCTCGCGAGAGGGATGTCAAGATGGGTGGCTTCGGCGATGTGCCTGAGGTGCCGTTTCCAGGAATCTGAACGGCATGTTGAGCAACATCATCGCCGTTGTGTCGTCGGCGGTCATCGCCGCAGGAGTGGCGATCGCACCAGCGCATGCCGGAAGAGCACGAAGGCCGATCAACGGTCAAAGCCCAGGCAGGGAAAACGATCCCTGACCTGGGCTGACTCTTATCGTCGCGACTGCTGGTCAGCGTCGCGCTTCGTCGGCTGTGGCGCAGAGTCCTCCACGAAGCGAGGACGGCAAGCGAACCAGCCGGCGATCACTCCTGGGACGGCGGTCGCAGCGAGCACCAGGAGCGAGACCGACCATGATCCGGTCGCCTCGCGCAGAAGGCCCAGACCGATCGGGCCCAGGCACGCCAGCCCATAGCCGATGCCTTGCACGAAGCCCGACACGGCGGAGGCCGTCTGCGGGCTCTTGGTTCGACGGTTGATGAGGGTCATGCAGAGCGGGAAGGTGCTCACTCCGATTCCCAGCGCGCACATCCACATCAACGTGCCGTCGAGCGGGGACAGGAGCAGGCCCAGGTATCCCGCCACCAGGAAGATCGCGCACCCGACGACCACGATGAACGGGTTCGTCATGCGCGTGGCCAGGTGCGGAACCACCAAGGCCGCGAGCATGCCCCATGCCGAGTAGAGCGCGACCATGGAGCCGCCCAGGGCCGCACTGCCTCCTGCGTCGGTGAGCACTGCCGGAACCCAGGTGATGATCCCGTAGTTGGACAGCGAGATCATCGCAAAGAGGATCACCAGGCCCCAGACGGTTGGTGATCGGCTGATCCTCCGTCCCGCATCGGTCGCCGTCACGGCCGCGGGCGCGTGGTGATCGGCGGGCAGCCTGACCGCCAGGATGAGCCAGACCACACCGGCCACAGCAGCTGGTCCCGCCCAGATCCCTACCGAGAACCGCCACGTCGCCGCCTCTGCTACCGGGACCGCGAGGAGCGGGGCGATGAACTGGCCCGCCTGCATGAGGATCAGGTAAAGCGAGGTCCCCAGGGCCAGCCGATCGGCGAACCATGCCTTCACCAACGGAACGACCACGACGTTCGCGGCTCCGATTCCGGCCAGTGCCAGCACGGTCGAAAGGACCAGCAACACGGGCGTTGGAGAGAAGGCGCGCATCAGGAGCGACAGAGCCGTCAGTCCCAGCGCCACAGTGGCCGTGCGCTCGAGTCCGAACTTCCTCGTCACCGCTGGGGCGAGAAACCCGAAGATGCCGAAGGACACCGCCGGCACAGTGCCGAGCAGGCCGGACAGCGTCACCCCGAAGCCGAGATCGGCTCCGATGATCTCCAGGAGCGGAGTGAACCCGGTCACGGCCGTTCGCAGGTTGACCGCCGTCAGGGCGATGGCGAGCCAGGCCCACAAGGTCAGACGCCTACGGTGTAACGGAACGACCGATGAGGAGAGCAATGCCACGTTATACTCCGGTAGAGGTCAGCAGATGATGGGATTATGGGATGAGTTGCGAAGAGTCTGACACGCAACAGCCGATGCGTCGAGTGGGACTCATCGACCAGGCTGCCGAGCGCTTCCGCGAGGAGGTGGCCTCTGGACGCTGGCCGGTCGGTGAGCGGATACCGACCGAGGCCGCACTGGTGTCGGAGTTCGGGATCGGCCGGAACACGGTGCGCGAGGCGGTGCAGTCGCTGGTGCACGCAGGTCTGCTGCGCCGTGAGCAGGGCCGCGGCACCTTCGTCATCTCCGACTCCGAGCTGACAGGCACTCTTGAACGTCAGCTCGCCGGTGGCACCCGTCGCCACTACCTGGAACTACGCCTTGCCCTTGACAGCTCTGCAGCGTCACTGGCCGCGTCGAACCGCTCAGATGCCGACGTCGAACTGCTGCGCGAGCTGCGCGACCGTCGAGAAGCGAGCTGGTCGACCAATGATCTCGACCAGCGAGCGAGCGCGGACCTCGCCCTGCATCGCGCGATCGTGGCAGCGACGCACAACCCTCTCTACGTCAAGCTGTACTCCAGCATGCTCGACGTCTTCGCTGCCCACATGCGCGACGAGAAGAGCGAGGACGAGGACGCGGCGCACCGCTATCACCACGAGCTGGTCGAGGCGATCGCGGACGGGGACGCCGACCGTGCCGCCATGAAGGTGGCTTCCATCTTCAAACCCTTCATGCGCTGAACCACGCAATCGCCTCCCCACTCGAGCGAGGCGTCTCCGACGATGCCCCGCAACGCGAAGCGCCCGCAGCAGGCGGCACGGGCCGTGTTGCCGTACGGGCCGTGTTGCCGTACGGGCCGTGTTGATGACGGCCGTCTAAGAGGACAAGCTGCTCAGCCGGAACCCCTGCCGGATCACGGGCGGACAACGAGCAGACGCCAGAGCGGCCCATCTCACCATCGCCCAGGTCATCGAGCCGGCCGACCGGATGGCCGACCGGCGCATACGCGCGCTGATCCTGCTGACCACCTTCGCGAGCCTGCCGCATCCTCACCGACAAAGCTCTAGTGATCATCCACGTGATGCCGACCGCGCTATGGAGAAGGACGCCATGACTGAGCACGACGCAGCCTGGCCACCCGGAGACATCGAGCTAGCCCTGGACCACGACTCCGATATTGACGACTCAGAAGAGATCTACGACGCCAAGGGCAACCTGATCACCGACGAGTACGTACAGGACGCGATCAACGACGTTCACCGCGCGATCGACGAAGGCCGCGTGCCCGTGCCGACCAGCCGCCCCGGACGTCCATCGCTCACAGGCGAGGGCACCCATTCCCCAAGGGTCTCCTTCAGACTCCCGGAGGAGTTGCGTGAACGCGCCAAGGCACGCGCCGAGCAAGAGGGTAAGAGCGTGTCCGCACTGGCACGGGAAGCCTTCGAGCAATTCCTCAGAGCGGGATGAGCACATACTCGACGAACGGCGGTACCAGGTGGCCAAGCAGGTCGGAAGGAGGGTGGATCGGGCATGCAACGGGCACGCACGAGCGACAAGTCCGAATAACGATCAAAGCCCAGGCGGGGAAAAGGGTCCCTGACCTGGGCTTTTGAGTGAGTGGAGCCTAGGGGATTCGAACCCCTGACTTCCTGCTTGCAAAGCAGGCGCTCTGCCAGCTGAGCTAAGGCCCCTTGGCGGGTGCGAATGCGCGAAGGCGCAGATCCACAGGCCGCCGGTGCGTACACCGTAGCAACAGCCCGCACCCGAGCGCCACTCGATAGGCGCCGCGCCGCCCACGTTGCCCTCGGCAGCGGGGGGGATCTTCACCAAACGAGCCGGCGATCAGGAGGCCGAGGTGACCACCGGCGACGCGCTGACCCCGTTGCCCAGGACGAGCCCGGGGAAGCCGGCGATGGAATCGATGATGTGGGTGGCACCGCCGCCGAGCAGACGGTCCTTACTGTGGACGCCGGTGAGCACTCCGGCGACGATCGAGGCGCCCGCGCGCCGGCCGCACAGCATGTCGCTCTCGGAGTCGCCCGCCACGGCCACCTGCCGTACGTCGTCGACGCCGGAACGCAGAACGGCGGTCAGCACCATGTCCGGGTAGGGACGGCCACGTCCGGCGTCCTCGGGACACAGTGCGAGGTCCAGCATGTCGACCCAGGTGAGGCTGCTCAGCACCCGTCCCAGCGTCGCACGGCTGAATCCGGTGATCAGGGCGATCTTCAGGCCTGCGTCGCGCAGCTTCGCGATGGTCTCGACGGTCCCGGGCAGCGGCACGAGACCGGACCGTTCGATGGCTCCCTCGTAGGAGCGCTCGAAGGTCAGGTTTGCGGCCTGCGCCTGGGCCTCGTTCCCGGGGAAGATGCCCCGGAAGACTTCGATCTGGGGACATCCCCGGGACCTGTGCACATGCACCATGGCACGGGCATAGGCGCTGGTCCCGGGGACGATGCCCTGCGTGGCGATCGCCTCGGCGAACGCCCGTTCCACCATTTCGATGTCACCGATCGTGGTCCCGGCCAAGTCAAGACAGGCCAGCTTCACGGGGCTCATTCCCGTACCCTTGCCACGATCAAGCACCATCCCTGGTGGTCAGTTCTCGCTGCCGGTGGCCTCGGTCCACAGGTCGAGCTCGGCACGGTCGGCCTGCACCTTGCGCCAGACCAGAAGTCCGCCGACGGCGACCAGAGCGAGAACAAGCAGCTTCTTCACGGTGTGACCCCACTTCTCGACGGTCTCACCTGCCGGGTGAGACAACGCCCGGTTCTACGGTTCCCTGCAGCCTAGCAAGGCTTCGACGCCCGGCCCGGATTGCCCGAAATCTCGCTGCACCACAATCATGATTACGGCTCGCCTGTCTGGCCCGCCGTCCGACCCTGGCGGCAGGGCGGCGAGATCAGAAGTGCCCAGCTCACAGTGGCGCTAACCATGCCTGCGGGCGGCGTCCGGAGAAAGAGGGAGGCCTGGTTTCGGTCAGGCGGTCCGCGCTCCGCTCTCAGCGGAAGTCAGATGTCGATCAGGGAAGCGCCACGGAGAGACGGATCGTCGTTCCCTCGGCCCCCGTACGCACGACGAGGTCGGCCAGGCGGTTCATGAGCCACAGTCCGCGTCCCCCGAAGCCGAACCGCGTCGTCGTCTCCTCGCGCTCCAGCGCCTCGTCGGGAATGCCGGGACCTTTGTCGGTGATCTCAGCCACCAGCACTCCCGCCTCGCGCCACATGGCGATTCCCCGCGGCGGGGAGCCATATCGGACGGCGTTGGTGACCGCCTCGTGCACCGCAAGCACGAAATCCTCCAGGATCACGCCCTTGAGCCCGGCCTCCTGCGCCGACACCATGACGAGATGCCGCACCCTGGTGACCGAACTTCGGTCGAACTCCAGGCTGAGCAGGCTGCCCGCCAAGGTTCTCACCGCCCTCCTGCTTGCCCCACGGTGTGGTGGTACTCCATTTACCGCACACGCGCACCTGACACGTATTTTCAGGTACGGTTCGCGCCACACTCTTCTGCGGCGCGCGGCAGCGGGGGGTTCGCGCACGTGACGCTAGCGCATCGTCACAGCTCCGTCATGATCTGCCGTAGCATCCGCTTGGTCTCCGACACCGGTCCGGCTTGCATGCACAGGCGTTCCATGACGGCGAGATAGCGGTCGATGTCCTCCCGTTTCTCCAGGTAGATGGAGCTGGTGAGCTGTTCGAGGTAGACGATGTCCGGCAGTCCGACCCCCGCGAAGCGCAGGATGCTGAACGGCCCTCCTGCGGCCGCGTGCCCCCCGGCGCTGAACGGGATGATTTGGAGCGTTACACGAGGCTGGGCGACCATCTCGAGCAGGTGCTCGATCTGGGCCCGCATCACCTCGGCCCCGCCCACCGGACGCCGCAGCACGGCCTCGTCGATCACCGCCCACAGGATGGGCGGGTCCGGGCGGACCAGCACCTCCTGGCGGTCCATCCGCAGCCGGACGCGGCGCTCGATCTCCTCGTCCGACGCGTCGGGATGGCCGAGGCGCACAACCGCTTCGGCGTACGCGGGGGCCTGTAGCAGCCCGGGCACGAACTGCACCTCGTAGCAGCGGATGGCGCTCGCGGCCTGCTCCAGGCCGACGTACGCCTCGAACCAGGAGGGTAGGACGTCGTCGTACTTGTGCCACCAGCCGGGGGCGTTGGCCTGGGCGACGAGCGAGAGCAGCGCCTCGCGCTCGCTCTCGTCGGTGACGCCGTACAGGGTGAGGAGGTCGGCGACGTCGCGGCGACGGAACCCGACGCGCCCGAGTTCCATCCGGCTGATCTTCGAGTGGGAGGCGCGGATGGCGTGACCGGCCTCCTCCAGGCGGATGTGCCTGCTCTCACGGAGCCGTCGCAGTTGGGTGCCGAGCAGAATGCGCAGGACCGTGGGGCTGCGGCGTGACCGTGCCGCCAGGTCGATCGGGTGAGGCACACCCTCGGTAGGGGCCGCAGTCATATGGGGTCCTTTGAGGTGCACCGACGTTTACGCCACGTTCACGATACTCCCCACGTCGGCCCGCGCAAGTGGTGAGATCATTTCTCCACTTCACCGAGTAGGTCGTCGAATTCGCCCTCCTTGGCGGCGCGGAGGAATGCGGTCATGTCCTGAAGTGGAACGATCAGCGCCGGCCCGGACGGGTGCCGGGAGTTGCGCAGTGCCACCCGGCCGTCGGGGAGCGCGGCGATCTCGACGCAGTTGCCGCTCGGATTGCTGTGCCGGCTCTTGCGCCAGGCCTGCTGCCCCAGATGAGATGAGGGCATTCCGTTGTAGATCAGGGACACGCGGCGCCTCGTTTCGGAATCCGAGCCCAACGAGCGACATTCGTGCGTTTGCACGTGCATCTGTACTTGCACAGGAGCATCAATGGGAGCAGTATGACTTACAGAGTCATCCCGCCACATGGTCGACATCAACCTCATAGGGCTCTCAATGACTGGTTATCGGACGGACCGCGCTTCCCTCGCAGAAGCCGATAGCGTTGCCCGGGATCCCTGGCTGGGCACGCTTGAGCAGGTCTTTCCGGAAGGCAAGCGCTGGCCTTGGACCTATGGCCAGCACCCGTGCGGAGTTCCCCAGGTGGCCGTGCACGAGTTCCACCGTGAGAGTCTCGCGGCGCGCACCGCGCGGCACTTCACCACCGGGGTGCTGCAGACCTGGTCCATGGAGGACGTCGCCGACGACGCCGCGCTCGCGGTCTGCGAACTGGTCACCAACGCGCTGCGCCACGGCCTGCGCCACCAGGCCATCCATCCCCTGCCGGTACGCCTGTTGATGTTCCGTTCGTACCGCGCGCTGCTGTGCATGGTGACCGACCCCAGCACCGACGCGCCGGTGCTGCGCGAGCCCGACTACGTCGCGGAGACCGGGCGCGGTCTGCAGGTCGTCGCCGGGGTCAGCCAGATGTGGGGCTGGACACGGCTACGCCCCGTGGGCAAGGCCGTCTGGGCCGGATTCACGGCCGAGGCCGCCGGCTACCGCTGATCCCTCCAGTCGAGAAGGCCACCGGAAAGGGCCGCCCGAGCAGGGCCCGAAGGCCGGCCTCGCCGTCGGTGCAGGCCGCCTTGGAAGGCCGCCCGCGACGGCCGCCCGTGAAGGCCGCCGGTGAAGGTCCGAAGGCCGGCCCCGCCGCCGGAATCCCCCATGCGATAGGACCAGCAGCCGCACCGATCCTCACTTAGGCCCATCCCACACCGGTAATATCGGTAATCAGGGCTGAACGGAGGATCATGCCGGTATTCCCCCCGGTCGAGCCGGTGGGTTTCGACCCGTCCATCCCGAACGAGGCCCGGGTCTACGACTACTGGCTCGGCGGGAAGGACAACTTCGCCGCAGATCGCGATGCCGCAGAGGCGGCGCTGCTGATCGCGCCGGAGCTTCCCCTGATGTGCCGCGAGGGGCGCAAGTTCCTGCGCAGGACCATTCGGTTTCTGGCCGCCGCCGGAATCCGCCGGTTCATCGACATCGGCTGCGGCCTGCCGACCCAGGGCAACGTGCACGAGATCGTCCAGGAGTGCGCCCCCGACGCGCGCGTGGTCTACGTGGACAAAGACCCTGTCGTGGTCAATCACGGCCAGGCGCTGGTGGAGGACAACGAGCGCGTCGTGGTGATCCGCGGCGACGTACGCGACCCGGACTCGATCCTCACGCATCCGCGGCTGCGGGAGCTCGTCGACCTCGACGAGCCGGTGGCCGTCCTGCTCGTCGCGGTCCTGGCGGCGATCAACGACGACGACCTCACGAAGGCCGTCACCACGCGGCTGCGCGAGGCGATCGCACCCGGCAGCTACATGGTCATCAGCCACGCGATCTCCGACCTCCGGCCGGAGGCGACGGACAAGCTCGCCCTGCTTTTCGCCGACGAATGGGCGACCAAGGACGACGGCCGCCTGCGGCTGCCCACCGAGGCCGAAATCCTGCCGCTGTTCGGCGACCTGGAAATGGTGGAGCCCGGCCTGGTCCGGGTGCCCGAATGGCGGCCGGAGCCCGACGAGCTGCGACCGCCGAAGGACACGGTCTGGGCGGTCGGCGGCGTCGGCCGCAAGCGCTGAGAGCACGAAAAGCACCGGGAGCACCGGGAGCACGGAGAACGCTGAGAGCACGAAAAGCACCGGGAGCACCGGGAGCACCGAGAACGCTGAGAGCACTGGGAGCACTGGGAGCACTGAGAACGCAGTTCGTGACCACCGGCGCTGGGCGTCCCTGCGCACACGGACCAGCCCGGCCTCCCACAGCACCTTGAGGTGCCCGGAAGTGCCGGGCTGGGTCAGGCCGAGCCGCCCGGCGAGCTCCCCGACAGGCGCGGGGACGTTCGAGCAGCAGGTCGAGGATGCGCCGCCTGGTCGGTCAGCTCGTGATCTCGTTCAGCTCTTCCAGCGCCGCGTCGTCCGGTCGCCACGCCGCCGCCGCGACGTTGGCCTTGATCTGCTCGGGCCGGGTCGCCCCCGCGATCACGGAGGAGACGGACGGCTGCGCGAGCAGGCCGCCGATCGCGACGTCCAGCAGTGACACGCCCTGCCGCTCGGCGAACTCCCGCAGCCGCTCCACCACCTCGAACCGCGCGTCGGTCAGATACTGCGGCCGACCCGCGAGGCGGGTGCCCGCCGGCGGTTCCTCCCCGCGCCGGTACTTGCCGGTGAGCAGGCCGTTGGCCAGCGGGAAGTAGGGCAGCAGTCCGACGCCGTGGTGGAGCAGCGCCGGGACGAGCTCCTTGTCCACCTGCCGGTCGAGCAGGCTGTACTCGTTCTGCGCGCTCACGAAACGCTCGAAGCCGCCGGTGCGGGCGATCCAGTCCGCGTCGGTGACCTGCCAGGACGCGAAGTTGGACGAGCCCACGTAGCGGACCTTGCCCTCCCGCACCAGGTCCGTCAGCACCGACAGGGTCTCCTCGATCGGCGTGGACGGGTCGGGGAAGTGCAGCTGGTAGAGGTCGATCCAGTCGGTCTTGAGGCGACGCAGCGACCGCTCGACCGCCAGGCGGACGTACCGCCGCGAGGCCCGCGCACCCCAGTCGGGCCCGTTGGCGCCGTTCACGTCCCCGCCGAACTTGGTGGCGATGACGACCTGCTCACGCCGCCCCTTCAGCACCTCGCCGAGCAGCGCCTCCGACTCGCCGTAGATGTCGGCGGTGTCGATCAGCGTGACGCCGGCGTCGAGCGCCGCATCGACCACGGCGCGGGTGGCGTCGAGGTCGATCCTGCGGCCGAAGTTGTTGCCGCCGAGGCCGAGAGCCGAGACGACGAGTCCCGAGTCGCCCAGCCGCCGGTAGGTCATTTCGGTCATGCCTCTGCATCCCTTTCTCACGGAGCCCCTCCCCGGCGGGGGGAGCTCTCCTCACCGTATTTCGGTCCCCTTCGGCAGCGGACGCCGGACCGCCCGCGAGAGGATGCCGGACATGACCTCCGTACGGCACAGCGTCCGGGCCATCCTGTTCGACGGCGACGACGTCGTCCTGTTCCGGCGCCTGCGGCCGGGGCGAGAGCCGTACTGGATCACTCCGGGCGGCGGGGTGGAGCCGACCGACGCCTCTCCCGAGGCGGCGCTGCGGCGTGAGCTCGACGAGGAGCTCGGAGCGACGACGGGACCGGCGCTGCATGTGTTCACCCTTGTCGAGCCCGGCCGGTTGAGCATGGTCTTCGCCTGCCGGCTGGTGTCGCTCGACCTGTCGCGCCGCAGCGGCCCGGAGTTCCTCGAACCGGACATCGGCCTGCACCAGGTGCGGCGCGTCCGCCCGGAGGATGTGCGCACGCTGCCCATGGTCCCGCCCGAGCTGGGGGAGTTCATCTCCGCGAACGCCGCGACCCTGCCCGCGCTGCTCGACGCCGCGACGTACGCCCCGGGCCGCTATCGGCCGGTCGTCGACGTACACCTGCTGCTCATAGACGGCGGGGGCCTTACCGATGGCAGGGTGCCCACGGACGGCGGGAAGGTGCTGCTCGGCCGCCGCCGGAGCACCGGCTACGCCGACGGAGAGTGGCAGATCATGCCGTCCGGGCACCTGGAGGAGGGGGAGTCGGTGGTGGACACCGCCGTCCGGGAGGCCCGCGAGGAGCTCGGCGTCGAGGTGGACGACTGCGAGGTGGTCCACGTGATGCACCACCGCAACGCGGGCGGGACGGCGCGCATCGGGATATTCCTCGTGGCGCGCTCCATCACCGGCACTCCGGTCAACGCCGAGCCGCACAAGTGCGCCGAGCTGGCCTGGTTTCCGCTGGACCGGCTGCCCGAGCGGACCGTGCCGTACGCGCGGGCGGGCATCGAGGCCGTGCGGCGGGCGCTCGCCGCGACCCCGCCGGCCCTCCCCACGACCCTGCCGGCCCTCCCCGCGGCCGCCGATGCCGCCGATGCCGAGCTCCTCGCGGGTGCCGCCGACGCCGCCGACGCCGAGCTCCTCGCGGGTGCCGCGGGTGCCGCCGGTGCCGCCCTTGTCGCCTCCCGGCCACCGATCCTCTCCCTGCACGGATGGGACGTGCCCGGCTCCGCCGATCTGGCGGCCGAGGCCGTACGCGCCGGGTTCGAGGAGGTCACGGTCTGCCTGCTCGGCCGGCTCGACGACGCGGTGCTCGTCCTTTCCGACGACGAGACCGACCGCCTGCCCGCCACGGTCGTACGGCCGGGCGAGGGAGTGGCGGCGGCGCTGGCACGGCTCGCCCCGGTGGGGGAGGTCGCCTTCGCCGGCGCGGACGACTACGTCTCGCCGCGGGGACTCGCCGGACGCCGTCTCGCCTTCTCCGCCCGGCTGACGGAGGCGCCCGAGGGCATGGTCCCGCTGCCGGCCGGGTCGCTCGGGCGCCTGCCGTACGGCGAGAGGGTGTTCGTCCGCCGCGCCTCTTCGGGGCTTCTGTACGACCTGTCCGGCCGATAGCCTTATGTGGGGTGTGCCGGGAAGTCTGGTCGGCGAAGGGGTCTCCCATGCTCGGGGGGCCGTCACCGGCGACCGGAAGGCAGACGTGAGCACAGCCGCACGTGGCAGGCAGGTGGAAGCATGCGTGCCCGGGATCTCGTAGCGCCCTACCCCACGGTGGACCTCGACTCCCCCGTAGCCGATGCCGCTCGCCTCATGGCCGAGCGCGCGCTCCCCGGGCTGATCGTGCTGGACGAGCGCGGGGCGCCGGTGTCGATCCTGCCGGGGACGCAGGTGCTGCGCCTGGCCGTGCCCCGCTACTGCCAGGACGACCCCGCGCTGGCAAGGGTGGTCGACGAGGCGCACGCCGACGCGTTCGTCCGCGCGCTGGGCGAGCGCACGGTCCGCCAGGCGATGCCGGAACGGCCGCGCGAGCTTCCGGTGACCGATCCCGACGCCACGCTCCTGGAGGTCGCCGCGCTGATGGCGCGCACCCGCAGCCCTCTGGTCGCGGTGCTCGACGGCGACCGCCTGCTGGGCGCGGTCACGCTCTCCGCGCTGCTCGAACGGCTCACATGACCGTGACCGCATGGGTGGCGGTGATCATCTTCGCCGCCACGTACGTCCTCATCGCCAGCGAGAAGGTCCACCGGGTCAAGGCCGCCCTGGGCGGCGCCGCGATCATGCTGCTGGTCCACGCGACCGCGGCCGGCTCCGCGTTCTTCTCGCAGGAGTCCGGCGTGGACTGGAACGTCGTCTTCCTGCTGCTGGGCATGATGATCATCGTCGGGGTGCTGCGGCAGACCGGCGTGTTCGAATACCTCGCCGTCTGGGCCGCCAAACGCGCCAGGGGCCGGCCGTTCCGGCTCATGGTGCTGCTCCTGTTGATCACGGCCTCGGCGTCGGCGCTGCTGGACAACGTCACGACCGTGCTGCTGATCGCGCCGGTCACGTTCCTCGTCTGCGAGCGCCTCGCGCTGCCGGTCGCGCCGTTCCTGATCGCCGAGGCGATGGCGTCCAACATCGGCGGCACCGCGACCCTCGTCGGCGACCCGCCGAACATCATCATCGCCTCCCGCGCCGGGCTGACCTTCAACGACTTCCTCGTCCACCTCGCACCACTGGTGATCGTGCTGACGGCGGTCTTCATCGGACTGTGCCGGCTGCTGTTCCGCAAGGCGTTCCGGTACGACCCCGAGCGGGCGGCCGAGATCATGCAACTGGACGAGCGGGCGGCCATCCAGGACAAGGTCATGCTCGTGCAGAGCCTGTCCGTGCTCGGCGTGGTCATCGCGGCGTTCGTGCTGCACCCGGTGCTGCATTACGAGCCGTCGGTCGTGGCACTGCTTGGGGCGGGGCTGCTCGTGCTGGTCACCAAGATCACCACAGACGACGCGCTGCGCGAGGTGGAGTGGCCGACGCTGGTGTTCTTCGCCGGGCTGTTCGTGATGGTCGGCGCGCTCGTGGAGACCGGTGTCATCAGCCAGGTGTCGCGGGCCGCGGCGGAGGCGACGGCCGGACGACCCGGCGTGACCACCATGGTCCTGCTCTGGGCGTCGGCCGGGCTGTCCGCGATCGTGGACAACATCCCCTATGTCGCCACGATGAGCCCGATCGTGGCCGATCTCGCGCAGCACGTGCCCGGCGACCACAACGTGTTGTGGTGGGCGCTCGCGCTCGGCGCCGACCTCGGCGGCAACGCCACCGCCGTGGGCGCCTCCGCCAACGTCGTCATCCTCGGCATCGCCGAGCGCAACGGCGCACGGATCAGTTTCTGGCAGTTCACCAAATACGGCCTGGTGGTCACCGTCGTCACGGTGGCCCTGTGCGTGCCGTACCTCTGGCTGCGCTACCTCATGTAGGCGCGGCGGGCCCCCGGACCGGGAGCCCGTTCGACGCGGCGACGAGGCCGGACTGTCCGACGAGGCTGGCTGTCCACAGCCTGTGGACGACCAGCCCTCGGTCGTCCGCGGAGCGCCGGCCCGGCCGGGCGTCACCGGCCCAGACGGCGGCCGGTCTCCTCGATCACCTGCCGCAGGACCGCCACGAGCTCCGGACGCTCCGTCAGGAGGTCCTCGATCCGGGCGCGCCAGGCGCCGGCCTCGGCGGACAACACGTCCTCGCGAACGCCCTGCCCAGGCCCGGCGTCGTCTCCTCGCAGCCGCGTGCGGGTGCGGGCCAGGTCCCGTTCGTACGTCTGCCCGAGACGGCGCCCGAGCGTCTCACCGAGCCACCAGTAGGCGTCGTCCATCGCGGCCGCGACGAACACCCTGGCGCTCTCCCACGCCACGCGCTCCCTGTGGATGACGGCCACGCCATCGACGGTACGTCCGGATTCCACGGCGGGCAACGGCCGCTTCGCCATCGGATCTCGCCGAGCTTTTGGTGCTTCGCCGGGCGCGGCCCGAGTTTGTCACAACCGGGACACGGATACGAAGAGTGACGATCGAGCACGAGCAGTCATATCTGAGATGAGGAATCTTCATGCGCCGCCCTATCCGTCTTATGACCCTGGCCGCCCTGACCTGTGCGGGCCTGCTCGCCACCGCGCCCGCCTACGCGGGCTGCGGTTGTGACGCACCGAAGGCCGCCAAGCCCGCGGCCGCCGCGGACCTCGGCGCCAGGGCCGACGCGGGCCTCAACGTGGGCGTCGGCCTCGGCGTCGGCCTCAACGTCGGTCTCGACCTGGGCCTCGACCTCGGCCTGAACGCACAGGCGGGCACCAACGCGGGGACCATGAGCTGCGGCAAGCCCACGGTGCTGCGCCGGTGCCACTGACGGGCCCGGCGTGACCCGGCCCGCGCCGGGTCACGCCACCCCACAAAACCTCGTGCACGATTGGACCGCTCGCGTGCATATGGCAGGCCAGGCTTCTAGGGTGGAAGGATGACCGGCACCACGAGCGAGCGGCTCCCCCACGTCCTCGACGACAAGATGTGCTTCGCGCTCTACGCCGCCTCCCGCGCCGTAACCGCCCTCTATCGGCCGCTTCTCGACGAAATGGGTCTCACGTACCCGCAGTTCCTGGTCCTGCTGGTCCTGGGGGACGGCCCCGAGGAGGGCGTCGCCGTCAAGGAGCTCGGCGCCGCGCTGCACCTCGACTACGGCACGATGACGCCGCTGCTCAAGCGCCTGGAGGCGAACGGCCTGGTGCGCCGGCAGCGCCGCACCGACGACGAGCGCACGGTGCAGATCACAATGACCGAGAAGGGCGCCGGGCTGCGGGAGCGCAGCGACGGCATCTTCGCCTCCGCCGGCGACGCGATGGCGCTCGAACCCGAGGAGTTCGCCCGCACGCTCGCCACGCTGCGCCGCCTGACCACCAACGTCACCGCCTACGCGAACCGGCGCGACTGAGGGGCCACCCTCGTTCAAGGGCGATGCGGGTGAGCCGGCGCCCGCTCGACTGCCCTTCGTGCTCCGCACGACCATGCCCGTGTCAACGGCTGGCCCATGGGGCATCGCTGCGCGCGATTAACTTGCGCACAATCTAATTGTCCCCTAGCCTCTCGGGCGTATGAGGAAACCGGTTTCATAGGCCGGGATCACGAACGAGGGATCAGAAGGAGCGGGTCATGGCGTACATCACCGTCGGGCAGGAGAACAGCACCGACATCAACCTGTACTACGAGGACCACGGTAGCGGGCAGCCCATCGTGCTCATCCACGGCTACCCCCTGGACGGGCACTCGTGGGAGAAGCAGATACCCGCCCTGCTCGACGCCGGCTACCGCGTCATCACCTACGACCGCCGCGGCTTCGGCCAGTCGAGCCAGCCCACCGTCGGCTACGACTACGACACCTTCGCCGCCGACCTGAACACGCTGCTGGAGACCCTCGACCTGCGTGACGTGATCCTCGTCGGCTTCTCCATGGGCACCGGCGAGGTCGGCCGCTACCTCGGCGCGTACGGCTCGGCGCGGGTGGCCAAGGCCGCGTTCCTGGCCTCCCTCGAACCGTTCCTGCTCAAGACGGAGGACAACCCGGAGGGCGTGGACGGCAGCGTGTTCGAGGGCATCCTCGACGCCGTCACCAAGGACCGCTACGCCTACTTCACTGACTTCTACAACGCCTTCTACAACGCCGACGAGAACCTCGGCACGCGCCTGAGCGAGGAGGTCGTCCGGGCCGGCTGGAACACCGCCGCGGGAGCGTCGTGGTATGCCTCGTCCGCGGCCGTCCCCACCTGGACGACGGACTTCCGGGCCGACATCCCCAAGATCGACGTTCCGGCGCTCATCGTGCACGGCACCGCCGACCGCATCCTGCCCATCGAGTCCACCGGCCGCCCGTTCCACCGGGCGCTCCCGCAGGCCGAGTACGTCGAGATCGAGGGCGCCCCGCACGGCCTGCTGTGGACGCACGCCCAGGAGGTCACCGACGTGCTCCTCGCCTTCCTGGCGAAGTGATCCCCGGCGGGACGGCGAGGAGGGCCGCCCGGTGTCTCAGCCGAGGAGGGCGGCCAGCGCGAATCCGGCGGCGGCGGCGAGGAGGCCGAGGACCAGACTGCCGAGCGCGTTAAGCCCGGCCTCCAGGACCGAGCCCTCCTCCAGCAGTCGCACGGTCTCGAAGCCGAACGTGCTGAACGTCGTGAACGCGCCGCAGACGCCGGTGCCGAGCAGGGCGGCCATCGCGGCGGGCAGACCGAGGTCGTCGCGCGCGCCGAGCAGCAGCCCGAGCACGAGCGACCCGGACACGTTGATCGCCAGCGTGCCCCAGGGGAACACGCTGTCGTGCAGGCGCTGCACCAGCCGATCGATCAGATAACGGGCGGGGGCGCCGACCATGCCGCCGAGGAAGACGAGCAGCAGGGTCACGGCTCCGCCCGTCCCGGCTCACGCCCCACGTAGCGGTAGACCTCCACGGGATCGACGATCACCAGGCCCTCGGTCACCAGTTCGTCCAGTTCTGCCACGAACGCACTGATCCTCTCCGGAACGTCCACGATGACGATGGCGACGGGCAGGTCCTCGCTGAGCGACAGCAGGCGGCTGGTGTGGATGCGCGAGGAGGCCCCGAAGCCCTCGATGCCCCGGAACACGCTCGCCCCGGCCAGTCCCATCGCGCGCGCCCGATGAACAATCTCGGTGTACAGCGGCCGGTGCCGGTACTGGTCGCTCTCCCCTATCAAGATCGTCAGTCGCTGCGCGGGGCCGTGCAGTCTCATCCGTCCCTCCTCCCGCGTCGCCGTACGGGGAGGCCCGCCAGGGCGCGGGCGAGGACGATGCCGCACCAGACCGCGGCCAGTCCGGCCGCCAGGCTGCCCGCGGCGTACGCGCCGGCCACCGGCCACGCGCCGCGTGCCACCCTGTCCACGATCTCCGTCGTGAAGGTGGAGAACGTGGTGAATCCGCCGAGGAAACCGACCCCGACGAACGGACGGACGTAGCGGCGCGGCGGCCAGACGTCCATGACGAAGACCATCACGACCCCGAGCGCGAAGCAGCCGGTGACGTTGACGAGGAACGTCCCCCAGGGGAAACCGGTGGGCGAGGCCGGGAAGGCCTCGCCGAGCAGATATCTCGCCACGGTGCCGGCCCCGCCGCCGACGGCGATCACCGCGAGGATGTCCCAGGTCCGGCGGCGAGCCGGGGCCGGGGCCGCCGGGCCGCGGAACATGTCCCGCTCGTGGCGGAGGTCCGCGTCGGGGTCGACCGGCAGATCAGCCTCTTCCCGATCGCCGCGTACGCGCCGGCTCACGCCGTCCTCCTCACCTCACCGTGCGGCCTGTCGTCCAGCCCGTCGCCCTGCCCGTCCGCAAGGCCGTCCGCAGGCCTGCGCGGCGGCCCGTGCGACGGCCCGTGCGACGGTCGTCACGACGGTTGGGCGGGAGAGCGGATTCCGGACGAACGCATCCCAGTTTAGATGCCGTACCGGAACGGCCGTCCGGGCCGCCGCGGTCGTCGCGGGCCGGGCGATTCGCGATCAGCAGCGGTATGCCCCTATTCAGGAATTGCTGACGACCACAAATTGCGGGCCGGGACAGAACAGCAGACAGCGCTTCCGACAGTCCCTGCTTTCCGGACATACACCTCTGCTGACCTGCTTGAATACAACTCCCACATTTCACAACAAACCTATCGATTAACCAAAATAGGTTCTATTGACAACAAACCGGTGCCACCGTTGACTGGTGGGATATGGGCGCGATCAGGAAAATGATGCCGGTCGAAGCGTCACCGGCGCGAGGTGACGGATTCGGGGCGCGCACGGCTGCGGTCACGCCTTGCTGAGCGCCACCGGCGTCCCCGGCCGGGCCGGGCCCGGCCGTCCGTGCGACCCTCGCCTCACCGTCGATCTGCGCGGAGCGCCGGGCTCGGTGACGTGGCGGCTCCCGGAGACCGAGCCGGTCGCGGACGCCGCCCCCTGCGTCGTGCTGGCCGACCGCGCGGGCTGCGCCGAGTTCGCCGTCCTCCAGGACACTCTCCACCACCTCGGCGTGCCGAGCGTACGCGTCGACGCCGAGAGCGTGGCCGCGCTGCGGCTGTCCGCCACCGTGACCGGCGGGGCCGGGCACGGCCGCACCGGGTGCGTGCTCGACCTGGACGGCCGCCGGATCGCTCCGACCGTCGTCTGGGCGCGGCACTTCTCCCCCCACGCCATGCCCGCGACGGCGGACGCCGCGCAGACCCTGCTGCTCGCCGAGTCCTGGCACTCGTTCGTCCGCCAGCTCTGCTCGCTCGCGCCCGCGAGCCTGCCCGGCGACCGTCCCGGTGATCGTCCCGGCCGCCTGGAGCAGTTGGCCGGCGCGGCGGCGGCCGGCATCCGCGTCCCCCGGACGGTCGTCACCACCGACCCGGCGCGGGCCGCCGCCGCGATGCCGGGCCGCCGGGTCGTGGTCAAGGTCGTCGGAGAGCACTTCGTCGAGACCTCGCCCGGCCTCCTGACCGGGGTGCTCCCCGAGGTCGCGGCACGTGCGGAGGTCCTGCGCCGGCCCGCGCTCGCCTATCCGGTCATCGTGCAGGAACACGTCGAGCACGACGCCGAGCTGCGGGTCTACCACGTCGCCGGGGCCGTGCACGCCTACGCCGTCGGCAAGCGCGCCCCCGACTCGCCGTGGCGGGAGGAGGCCGAGGTGACGGTCACCCCGGTCGCCGCCCCGCCCGCGGCCGCCGACGCCGTACGCAGGCTGGCGAGCCTGTGGGGGTTGACCTACGGCGCCTTCGACCTGCTGCTCAGCGCGGGCGAGGTGGTGTTCCTGGAGGTCAACACCGACGGCGACTGGCGCTGGTTCGAGACGAAGGCCGGAGGGCGCGCGGTCTCCACGGCCGTCGCGCTCGCGGTCAGGACGCTTCACCTGACGGCCCTGGGGAACACCGGACCGCCATCACCGCTCGATCTCGTCGACTTCCTCCTGCTGGGCACCCGGACACACGGCTCCGGCCGGTGACCGGGGTCGCCGCACAAACCCGGACCAAGGAAAGCGCCATGGGTGACGTGAGCTCGCCGCGACTGCACTGCTCGATTCTCGGTTCGCTGGAGGTCCGCGTCGCGGGCCGCAGAGCCGTCATCGGCGCTCCGAAACAGCGGCTTCTCCTGGCGATACTGCTGTGCCACGCGAACGCGGTCATCCCGTCGGACCAGTTGATCGACTCGCTGTGGGGTGAGACCCCGCCGCGCACGGCCCGCAAGAACCTGCAGGTCT
The DNA here is from genome assembly GCF_006874465.1 of Microbispora bryophytorum. GTDB lineage: Bacteria > Actinomycetota > Actinomycetes > Streptosporangiales > Streptosporangiaceae > Microbispora > Microbispora bryophytorum. The sequence goes on from NZ_VIRL01000001.1 coordinate 850,437, forward strand.
ACATGTCCGCGCTCCGCAAGATCGTGGGCGACCGGATCAGCTTCCAGGGATGGGGCTACCGCATCAGCGCCGATCGCGAGGAGCTCGACCTGCTGCGCTTCCTGGAGCTCGGCAGGTCGGGGCGCGCCGCCGTCCGGAGCGGAGACCTCGCCACCGCCGCCGCGCTGCTGGGCGACGCCGTCCGCATGTGGCGGGAACGGCCGCTGGAGGAGTTCTGCCATGTCCGGCTCGTGGCCGCCGAGGTGGGCCGCTTCACCGAGCTCTTCCTGTCGATCTACGAGGACTGGGTCGAGCTGGAGATCGAGCTGGGCCGCCACGTCGAGGCCCTGGGCTCCCTCGACGTCGTCGCCGCGCGGTTCCCCGCCCGCGAGCGCGTCGCCGCGGCCAGGATGACCGCGCTGTCGCGGTGCGGGCGGGCCGCCGAGGCCCTGGCCCACTTCGAGGGCCTGCGCCGGCACCTCGCCGCCGAGATGGGCATCGATCCCAGCCCGGTGATCAGGCAGCTCTACCAGGCCATCCTCCGCGGCGACGGGCCCCCGCCCGCGCGTCTGCCCGGCCTGGCCGGCGCCGCCCGCCCCCGGCCCGTACGCGCCCTGGCGAACCGGCTGCCCCGCGCCGTCGACTTCGTGGGCCGGGAGGCGCAGGTGCGGCGCATCCTGGACGAGCCCTCGCCCGTCACGGTGATCACGGGCGCGCTCGGCGCCGGCAAGACCGCCCTCGCCGTGCACGTCGCGCACCTGCTGGCCCCTCGTTATCCGGACGGCGCCGTGGTGATCCCGCTGCGGCGCCACGGCGTCCCACGGCCGGCCGCCGACGTCCAGCGGGAGATCCTGGAGGGCGTCGGGCTGGAGATCACCGGCGTGCGCGAGGACGACGTGCTGGCCTCCGTCTGGCGGTCATGGCTCGCCGACCGGAAGGTCCTGCTGGTCCTCGACGACTCGCCGGACGAGTCGAGCGTCCGCATGCTGCTCCCCGGCACCACGTCGAGCAGGGTCCTGGTGACGAGCCGCAGCAGGCTGAGCGGGCTGGAGTCGGTGGCCAGGATCGATCTCGACGACCTGTCCACGAGTGAGTGCGTCGAGTTCCTGGGCCGGTTGATCGGCTGCGAACGGGTGGCCGCGGATCTGCCCGCCGTCCTGCGCATCCTCCGCAGGTGCGGGCCGTCGCCCCTGGTCCTGCGCCTGCTCGGGGCCCGGCTCGCCGGGCTGCGGCACCTGCCGCTCGATGCGCTGGCGGAGCGGCTGGAACGGACCGAGGACGTGCTGGACGAGTTCGTCGCGGGGGACGTGTCGCTGCGCATGCGGTTCGAGGAGTCCTACGCCCACCCGTCGTGGCCGCACCGCGCCGCGTTCCTCGCCCTGGGCACGCTCGACGGCCCGGTCTTCGGGCACGAGGAGCTCGTCGCGGCGCTGGACGGCACCGAAGGGCCGGGCGAGCGGGTCGTCGAGTCCCTGCTGGAGGCCGGCGTCCTGTCGATCTCGCAGGTGGAGACCGGCGCCGAGGTGGTCGCCCACTCCTTGTCGTACGCGATGTCACCGCTCGCTCACCGGTTCGCGGCCGAGCTCGGCAAGGACCGGAACCGCTGAGGGCGCGGACCCGGCGGTGGCCGGCACGTCGAGGCCGCGCAGCGCGGGGCTGATCGCGGCCACCGCGCAGCCCGCCGCGAGCAGGCCGCCCACCGCCACCAGTGCGCCGGCGCCGCCGGCGTACTGCGCCAGCAGGCCGCCGAGCAGCGGCCCCACCGGGGTCAGGCCCATGGTGGCCAAGGTGAACACGGAGACCACCCGGCCCGTCATCGCGTCCGGGACAAGCCGGGCGAGCAGGACACGCAGGACCACGTTGAGCGCCGGCGCCGCGACCATCGCGAGGAAGAGCGGGATCACCGGCCAGTACGGCCCGAAAGGCAGGGCGGTCGCGCAGACGGCCAGCGCGAAGAACCCGACCACGGCCAGCATGAGCCTGCCCGGCGGCAGCAGGCGTCCGATCCTGGCCGACAGGGTCGCGCCGAGCAGGCCGCCCAGGCCGAGCCCGGCCAGCACGACGCCGGTCGCGGCCGCGTCACCGCCGCGCGCCTCCACCATGACGATGACGGGCAGCAGCAGCGCGTTCGCGGCGAGGTTGGCGACTAGGGCGAACGCCAGCCCGGCGCGCAGGCCGTGATGGCGCCACAGCCACCCCGCCGCCTCCATGACGTCGGCCCGCATCCCGGTCTCGCGCCGCTCCGCCGCCGCCTCCGCCGCCTCCGCCGGGCGGCGCGGCACCCGCGCGCGCACCACGCACACCAGCGAGACCAGGTAGGTGAGCGCGTCCACGGCGAACGGGAGGGCCCGGCCCAGGCCGAACAGGAAGCCGCCGAGTGGCGGCCCGGCGAGGGAGGCCGCGTGCCCGCGCGCCTCCTCCCGGGCGTACGCCTCGGGGAGTTGCCCGGGAGCCACGACGGCGCGGATCGCGGCGGCCCTGGCGGGGCCGAAGAAGGAGTCGGCCGCGCCGGTCACCACCGCGACCGCGACGATCTGCCACAGCGCCACCCGGCCCGTCAGGACGGCGGCGGCGAGCGCGGCCAGGGCGAGACACCGGACGACCTCGGCGGCGATCAGGATGCGGCGCCGGTCCCACCGGTCCACCCACGCCCCGGCGGGCAGGGAGAACAGGAGGTTGGCCGTTATCCGGCAGGCGCCGACCAGCCCGGCCAGCGCGGCGGAGCCGGTGACGGCCAGGATCAGCAGCGGAAAGGCCACCCAGGTGAGCGTGGTCCCCAGCTCAGAGGCCGCCGCTCCCATCCAGAGCATCTGGAACCGGGAGTTGCGACGCAGCGGCGGCAGCTCACCGTGCCCGCCGCTCCGCTCACTCCGCACCCTCATGCTCGGAGCGTCCCAACCGGCGGTTGGCGTCCAGTAGGGACGCGGTATGGGGCCGGTATGCGCGGCCGGACCAGGCGCGATCGGAGCCAGTATGGCGACGGCATGGCGTCGCCATACTGGCCCTGAACCCTCCGTCCTTACCGTTGGCGGCGTACCCCAGTGGCCGATATGTCCCGTACGACCAGTCCCCGCACGACCAGGAGGTGGCCGATGAACAGCCGCGAGGTTCAGGGCGGGCCGGCGCCGTACGACCCGTTGACGGCCCTGCGCGAGGCGGGCCACCCGGTGGACCTGCTCAACGAGCGACAGCGGCAGGTGTTCGCCGAGCTGAGCAGGCCGGAGGTCGAGCTGCTCAACTCGATCAAGACCCGTCTGGACGCCGCGGCCGGCGAGGTCGAGGGTCAGGAGCTCAAGCTCGTATGAGCGCCGGGGCGGCCCGCCCTGCGCGCCGGAACGTCGTCGTCGTCTTCATCGATCTGGTCGGCTCGACGGAGCTCGCCGAGCGGCTCGACCCCGAGCTGCTCCGGGACGTCCTCGACCGCTACTACCGGGCGTGCACCTCCGGCATCGAGGAGCACGGCGGCGTGGTGGAGAAGTACATCGGGGACGCGATCATGGCCGCCTTCGGCATCCCCGCGGGCCGCGAGGACGACGCGCTCCGGGCGGTCCGCGCCGCGCACGCCGCGCTGCAGCGGGTGCGCGAGCTGAGCGAGGACCTGGCCCCCACGCACGGCATCCGGCTCGACGTGCACTGCGGCGTGAGCGCCGGTGAGGCGGTGGTCATCGCCACTCCGGGAGCGGACCTGCGCGTCATCGGCGACACCGTCAACACCGCCGCCCGCCTGCAGTCGGCCGCGGGCGTCGGCGAGATCCTCGTCGGGGACGAGGTCGCGCGCATGGTCCGCGCCCAGGCGCGGCTCGAACCCGTGCCGCCGCTCACGCTGAAGGGCAAGAGCCACCCCGTACGGGCGTGGCGGGTGACCTCCCTGGAGCCCGGCACCGGCCACGACGACGCCCCGATCCCGCTCATCGGCCGCGACCTCGAGATCGGGCGCCTTCGCGCGGCGTACGGCGAGGCGGTGCGGGACCGCCGATGCCGGGTGGTGACCCTGCTCGGCGTGCCGGGCATCGGCAAGTCCCGGCTCGTGCGGGACTTCGTCCACGAGCTGCCCGCAGGGGCCACCGTGATCACCGGCCGGTGCCGCTCGTACGGCGTGGGGATCACCTATCGCCCCATCGTGGAGATGGTCGAGTCCCTCGGCGACGACTGGCGGGACGTCCAGCCGGCCCTGGAGGCGTCGAGTGGCTCCACCCTGCGCGGCCTGGCGACCGCCGACGCCTCGCGCGCCCCGCGCACCGGTGAGGACGCGGGCGTCGAGGAGATCTCGCGGGCGGTGCGCGCGCTGTTCGAGGCGCTGGCCCGGCGCGGGCCGCTGGTGGCGGTCTGGGAGGACCTGCACTGGGCCGAGCCGACCCTGCTCGATCTGATCGACGATCTCGCGGCGTGGCTCGCCGACGTGCCCGTCCTGGTCGTTCGGGTGGCCAGGCCCGAGCTGCTGGAGGCGCGGCCCGCCTGGGGGGAGGAGGCGGAGCGTGCCGCCGCGTTCGAGCTGGGGGCGCTCGACGCCGCCCAGATGACCCGGCTGGTCACCGAGCTGGCCGCACACCGGCTGCCGGACGCCGAGGTGGTCGCGCACGACCTGGCCGCCGGCCCGGCCCTGTGCCTGCGGGTCGCGGGGAGCTCCGACGGCAACCCGCTGTTCGCCGAGCTGCTGCTGGAGACGCTCGCCGAGGAGGGGGAGGACGCCCCGCTGCCGCCCACCATCCAGGCGCTGCTCGGCGCGCGCCTCGACCGGCTCGACGAGGGGGAGCGCGACGTGCTCGAACGGGCCGCGACGATCGGCCACGCCTTCACCCGCGACCAGCTCGGCGTCCTGTGCGCGGCCGACCCGCAGGCGGGGCTCGACGTCGACGAGCTGCTCGGGCGCCTGATCCGCACGCGCATGGTCCGGCGTGGGGAGGCGCCGGAGTCCTTCCGCTTCGCCCAGACGCTGACCCGGGACACGGTCTACGCCATGACCCGCAAGGATTTGCGGGCCACCTGGCATCTGGCCCTCGCCGACCGGATCGCCGGCCAGGCCGGGGCCGGCGCCGCCGTTTCGTCCCGCGCCGGCGAGGAGAGCTCGCACGGCGACCTGACCCACCATCTGGAGACCGCCTGCCTGCTCAAACGCGAGGTGCGGCCGGACGACCCGATGCTGCCGGCGCTCACCGAGCGGGCCGCCCGCGCCCTGGTGGGCGAGGGCACCCAGGCGCTGCACCGCAAGGACCTGCCCGCCGCCATCGCCCTGCTGGAGCGGGGACGCGACCTTCTGCCGGCCGGTCACGCCGAGCACCGGGTGCTGGCGGTGCGCATCTGCGACGCCGGGCTGGCTCGCGGCGAGGCCGACCGGCCGTACGACGCGCTGGACGTGGCCGAGCGGATGCTGCCGGACGACCCGCGCAACCGGCTGATCTGCGCCATCCAGCGCGAGACGCTGGCGGTGCGCTTCGGCACCCGGCCCGCCTCGGGCGAGCCGTTCCGCGAGCTGCTGGCCGCCGACCCCGGCGACAACCTCGGCTGGTGCCGTTTCCACCATCTCGAGGCGCTGGTGCGCGTCGGCGAGGGAAGGTTCGGAGCGGCCGAGGCGGCGCTGCGTGACGCCCTTGCCCGGGCCCGCTCCCTCGGCGACAGATATGAGGAGAACCGCCTGCTCAGCGGGCTCTGCGAGCTGGCGCAGTGGTCCCCCACGCCGCTGGCCGAGGGGCTGAGCCTGTGCGTCGGGGTGTCGGCCAGGTTCCGCGCCGACCGGGCGATGCTCCTGCCCGTTCTGGTCACCGAGGCGCGGCTGCTCGCGCTGGCCGGCTACGTCACCTCCGCCAGGGCCGTCCTCGACAAGGCCGACCGGTACGCCGGCGACCTCCATCTCGACCTCGCGGCGACCGCGGCTCTCCAGGTGCGCGGGCTGGTGGAGTCGCTCGTCGACCGGCACGCCGAGGCGGAGGCGCTGTTCCGCAGGGCGGCGGCGGACCTCCATCGGGCGGGCCAGTCCGAGCCGGCCAGGACGCTGGAGCTCTACGCGGTGCGCGAGCTGCTCCGGCAGGGGCGGCACGCCGAGGCCGCGCGGGAGCTGGACCGGTTACGGGCCGCGGGCGGACGGCTGCAGACCCGCGGCGAGCTGACCCTCCTCGCGCTGAGCGCCCGGGTCGCGGCCCTCGACGGCGGCCACGGCGTGGCGGGCGACCTCGCCGCCCGCGCGGAGGAGCTGCTCGCCCGCACCGACGACCCCTGCCTGCGCGGGGACGTGCTGGCCGACCTGGCGGTGGCGCACCGCGCGGCCGGGCGCACCGGCCCGGCGGCGCTGGCCGCGACCCGCGCGCTGCGCGACTACGCGGCCAAGGGAGCGGAGTTGCCCGCCCGGCGCGTACGCCGGTGGACCGAGGAGGAGAGGCCATCGTGACGCAGCCCCCATGGCGCCGGGAGCGGCGTGAGCACTTCCCCGGCGTGCCGGCCTGGAGCCTGGCGACCTCCCGGCTGGCCCCGGAGGAGTTCGGCGTGAGCCGCCTGGAGGACGTCACCAGGGAGTGGGCATGGGGTGGGGACGGCGCTGGTGAGGGCGGCGCGGGCCGCGCCGACGGAGCCGGCGTGCGCGTCTGCGTGCTCGACACCGGGGTGGACGCCGCTCATCCGCGAGTCGGCGGCCTGGAGCGTTCGCTGGTGGTCGCCGACGGCGACGACCTGACCGTCGTCGACTGCGACCCGGTGGATCCCGTGGGGCACGGGACCGCGTGCGCCGGCGTGATCCGCTCCATCGCCCCGGCCGTGTCGCTCACCTCGGTGCGGGTGCTGACCGACGGGCGCTCCGGCAGCGGGGCCGCCCTCCTGGCCGGGCTGCGCTGGGCCGTCGAGGAGGGGTTCGACCTCGTCAACCTCAGCCTGTCGACCACGAGAAGCCAGTATCTGCCCGCGCTGCACGAGCTGGCCGACCAGGCGTACTTCCGGCGCTGCCTGCTGGTGGCCTCGGCCCACAACATGCCGGTCGTCAGCTTCCCCTGGACCTTCTCCTCGGTCATCTCGGTGGCCAGCCACGACGAACCCGACCCCATGACCTACTACTACAACCCCGCGCCGCCGGCCGAGTTCCTCGCCCGGGGCGTCCGGGTCCCGGTGGCGTGGCGCCGAGGCAGGGAGATCCGCAGCACCGGGAACAGCTTCGCCGCGCCGCACATCACCGGGATCTGCGCGCTCATCCTGAGCAGGCACCCGTGGATGACCCCCTTCCAGCTCAAGTCCGTGCTCTACCTGGCCGCCAGCAACGTCGTCACATCCAAGGGAGGCGCGCATGTCCGTGCATGAACGGCGCTCCGACAGCGAAATCACCGAGCGCAGGCTGCTGCAGTCCACCGTCGAGGTCGCCCGGCACGTCTTCTCCTCGGCCGCGGCATCGGTCTTCCTGGTGGACCAGGACACCGGCGACCTGATCTTCGAGGCCGTGTCGGGCGAGGGAGAGCAGCACCTCGTCGGGACGCGCTTCGCGGCCGGCACGGGCATCGCGGGCTGGGTCGCGGCGAGCGGCCAGCCGATGATCGCCGACGAGGTGGCCGCGGTGCCGCAGTTCGCCCAGGACGCCGCCGAGTCCACCGGCTATGTCCCCCGCAGCATCATGGCGGCGCCGGTGATCCGGGAGGAGAGCTGCATCGGTGTCCTGGAGGTGCTCGACAGGTCCGCCACCTGGCGGGGGGACCTCGCCGACGTGGACCTCCTCGCGATGCTCGCCGCCCAGGCCGCGTACGGCCTGGAGCTCCTGCTGCGGCTGCGGCAGACCGAGGAGGCGCTCCCGGCCGCGCCGGGCGGCGACGACGTCCATGTGCTGCTTCAGCGGATCTCCGACCGGGTGCCGCGCGGCGGCGGGGCCGCCGACCCGACCGCCCTGAAGCTCCTCGCCGTGGCCGAGGAGCTGTTGCACTGAATCCCCTGACGCGACTTGGCCGAGTCCGGGACCGGGACGGAGATTGCCGACCTGGTCGAAGGCGGTATTAGCCAGGACGAAAGCCACGATCGTCAGGGGGAACCGCCGCTCATGGAGATGCCCGTAGTCAACCGTTGCGAGGCCACATCGTGCGCGTACAACCGCGACGGCATGTGCCACGCCACCGCCATCACGGTCGGGGACGCGTCCCACGCGCACTGCGACACGTTCTTCACCGCCTCCACGCGGGGAGGCGACCAGGAGACCGTGGGCCGGGTCGGCGCCTGCAAGATGTCCGACTGCCGGCACAACGTGGTGCTGGAGTGCCAGGCGCCCGGCATCCATATCGGTTACTCCCAGGACGAGGCCGAGTGCGTCACCTACGCCCCGGCGTAGGCGGCGCTCAACTCTCCGGCCGCACCGCAGCGACCGCAGCGCCCGAGACGACCTGAGCGACCGGGGCGAAGCGGGCGATGGGGTTAACCAGCTCGCCGGCCGTCTGCAGCGCGGCCGACGGGTCGGTCAGGTCCACCATCTGCCGGTTGTCGCGCAGCTGCAGCCGGTTGAGGCACGACAGGGGATGCGTCCCGGCGAACAGGTCGTAGCGCCGGAACCGGTCCGCGAGACGCGGGACCGACCGCTGGTAGGCCGCCACGCACCCGGCGACGGTCCGCCAGAAGACGTCCTCGTCCAGCACGCCGTTGGTGGCGAGCACCGCGTTGAGGAAACGCAGGAAGCAGTCGAAGACGTCGGTGAAGATCGACAGCAGCCGGTGTTCCTCGGGCACCTCCGCGCGGATCCGCCGGACCTCGGGCGGCAGGTCCGCGTCCGGATCCATCACCACGATCTCCTCGGCGATGTCCTTGAAGATCACCCGCTCCACCGCGCCGCCGTCGAGGACCAGGATGACGTTCTCGCCGTGCGGCATGAACGCCAGGTCGTAGGCGTAGAAGGCGTGCAGCAACGGGACGAGGTAGGCGTCGAGGTAGCGCCGCAGCCACACCTCGGGGGTGAGGCCCGACTGCTCGATCAGCGCCGCCGCGAACGACCGGCCCTCATCGTCGGTGTGCAGCAGGGAGGCCATCGTGACTGGCCGCCGGCCCGGCTCCAGGCCCGCGACCGGGCTCTCCCGCCACAGCGCCGCCAGCATCTTCCGGTAGGGCGAGTGGCGGTCGGTGGCCGCCTCGTAGAGACGGTTGCGGTAGCCGACGGCCGCCCGCTCGCGAATGATCGTCAGCCGGGTCGCGCGGAGGACCTCGTCGCCCTCGATCAGGTCGGCGAGCCAGTCGTTGATCGCCGGGGTGCCCTCCATGTACGCCGCCGACAGGCCCCGCATGAAGCCCATGTTCAGCACCGACAGGGCCGTCTTGACGTAGTGCCTGGACGGCTCGCTCGCGTTGAAGAACGTGCGGACCGACTGCTGGGCGAGGTGCTCGTCGTCGCCCAGACCCAGGCAGACCAGCCGCCGTCCGGCGACCTCCGCCGCGAACGTCACCGAGATCCGGTTCCACCACTGCCAGGGGTGCACCGGCACGAGCAGGTAGTCGGCCAGGTCGAGGCCCAGACCGGCCAGCGTGCCCGCGAAGCGGGCCAGGACCTCCTCGCCCAGCTCGCCGCGCATCAGCCGTTCGTAGTCGATGTCGCGCGAGCAGGTGAACGTGGCGTGGTCGCGGTGGGCGGCCAGCCAGATCAGCCGTACGGGCGCGGCGGCCTCGGGAGCGTAGCGGTGGTGGTCGTCGATGCCGTAGCCGATCCGGCCGCTGTTGGCCACGAAGCACGGGTGGCCCTCGGTCATGGCGGCCTCGATCTCCTGGAAACCGGCCGTCGCCAGCTCGGCCGCCCCGGCCTGCCGCCGGCCCAGCTTGTACGCGAGGCTCGCAAGCGTGGAGGTGATCTCCTCCAGGTAGACCGGGAGGATCTCGTCGCTCAGCCCGAGCGAGCCGCGCATCTCGGTGACGAACTCCAGCGCGTCGAGCGGCAGCGCCTCGCCGCAGGGCCCGTGGCGGGTGACCTCGCCGATGTGCCAGTGGTCGAGGGACATCACCGTCGCGGCGAAGCGATACTCCACCGTGCCGTCGTCGGCGCGCACCGCCCATCGGCCGTCGCCGGCGGGGCGCGGGGTGAGCAACCGCTCGTGGGCGAACTCGGCGAGCGCCTTGCGCACCAACCGCCGGTTGGCCCGCTCCCACAGCTCCGGCGTGAGGTGGGAGACCGCCTGCGCGGGATCGCCCACGGTGTCTGCGTGGCGGTTCACTCGCGCACTCCCTTCTCCGCGGCCTTCTCCGCGGCCTTCTCCGCGGCCTTCTCCGCGGCGAGCGCGGGGCTGACGGCGGCGCCGGTCGCCGCGAGGAACCGCGCGCGGGTGCAGACGCTCAGCAGCGCGTCCTTGTCCGGCAGGGCGACGGTGCCGGCGACCTCGAAACCGACGGCCGCGTTGAGCGCGTGCACCGCCGTGTTGCGCACGTCGGGCTCGACCACCACCCGCCGGGTCGCGGGATCGGCGAACAGCAGCTCCATGACCGTGGTGATCACTGCCAGGGTGAAGCCGTGGACCGGGGTCTCGGCGGGCGCGCACAGGAAGTGCATGCCGGCGTCGCCCTCCTCGGCGTCGTAGCGGCCCGCCAGCTCGACCCGGGCGGGGTCGTAGCGCTCCACCAGGAAGGCCGGGCGGCCGTTCACCAGCCCGAGGAACGCGTCGCGGTGCGGGTGATCGACGATCTCGCGATACTCCTTCGCCACGCCGGCGACGTCGGCGTCCCGCATCATCCAGAACACGGCCTTGGGGTGGGTCACCCAGGCGTGCACCGTCGGCGCGTCGGCCTCCGGGTCGAGCCGGCGTACGGCGAGCTCGCCGACCCGGGCGTCCGTGCGGCGGAAGAGGACCTCGCTGTGCCTGTCGAAGGGCTCGCTTCGCTCGCTCATGCCACCACGCCCTCGGGCGCGCCGAACTCCTGGAAGGCGATGGACTTCTCGACGGGGTAGTGCTCCCGGCCCAGGATCTGGCCGATGATCCACGAGTTGCGGTAGGGGCCCATGCCGAGGTCGGGGGAGGTGACGCCGTGGGCGTGGGCGGCGCCGTTCTGCAGGAAGATCCCCCGGCCGGTGACGTCGACGCTGTAGTTCCTGGCCACGTCGAACCGGCCGTGCCGGTCCCACCGGATCCGGTGGCGTACGGGCTCCAGGAAGGCGGGGGGCTCGTAGCGGTAGCCGGTGGCCAGCACAAGCCCCTGGGTGACGAGCGTGAGGTCGCGCTCCTGCTCCACGTGGCGCAGCCCGAGCGTGTATTCGCCCCGGCCGACGTCGTAGGCCGCCTCGCGCAGCTCGGTGCAGGTCAGCAGCCGGGTGGGGATCGGGCCGCCGACGGTCTTGGCGTACAGCAGGTCGAAGATGTCGTTGATCAGCGCCGCGTCGATGCCCTTGTAGAGGCCCTTCTGCTCGGCTTCGAGGCGGTAGCGGGTGTCCTCGGGCAGCGCGTGGAAGTAGTCGACGTACTCCGGGGAGGTCATCTCCAGGGTCAGCTTGGTGTATTCGAGCGGGAAGAACCGCGGTGACCTGGTCACCCAGTTCAGCCGGTAGCCGCGCGTGTCGACGTCGGCCAGCAGGTCGCGGTAGATCTCGGCGGCGCTCTGCCCGCTGCCGACGATCGTGATGCTCTCCTTCGCCTGCAGCGCGGCCTTGGCGTCGAGATAACCGGCGTTGTGGACGAGGTCGCCGCCGAGGCCGCGGCAGGCCTCCGGCACGTACGGCGGGGTGCCGGTGCCGAGCACGAGGTGCGGGGCCCGGTGCTCGGTCTCCCCGCCGTCGCCGGTGACCGCGCGTACGACGTAGTGGCCGTCGGCCTCGTCGTACGTCACCGAGGTCACCCGGTGGCCGAAGCGGACGCTCCGCAGCCGCGCGGCGGCCCACCGGCAGTACGCGTCGTATTCGGCGCGCAGCTGGTAGAAGCTCTCGCGGATGTAGAAGGGATACAGCCTGCCGATCTCCTTCAGGTAGTTGAGGAAGGAGTAGGGCGAGGTCGGGTCGGCCAGCGTGACGAGGTCGGCGATGAACGGCGTCTGCAGCGTCACGGAGTCGAGCATCATCCCGGGGTGCCAGGCGAAGCCGGGCCGCGCCTCCAGGAACACGCCGTCGAGCTCGGCGATGGGCTCGGCGAGGCAGGCCAGGCCCAGGTTGAACGGCCCCAGCCCGATCGCGACGAAGTCATGCGTGGACATGCGTCGCCTCCGCGTGGCCGGCGAGCGGGGCGAGGTCGTCCACGTACCGCTGGGCGTGTCCGGCGAGGAGGTCGAGAACGTGCGCGACGTCGTCCAGCGTGGTCTCCGGGTTGAGCAGGGTGAACTTCAGGTAGTGGCGGCCGTCGACCGTGGTCCCCGCGACGACGGCCTCGCCGGAGGCGGCCAGGGCCTCGCGGGCGTACAGGTTCGCGTCGTCGGCGAGCTCGCGGCCGGGATCCCCGTGCTCCAGGTGATCCGGCGGCAGGTAGCGGAAGACCAGCGTGCTCAGCGGCGACCGCGTGACGACCTCGAAACGCGGGTCCGCGGCGGCCAGGGCGTAGGAGGCGGCGGCGCGGTCCACGACCTCGTCGAACAGCTCCCCGACCGCGTCCGGGCCCATCACCCGCAGCGTCAGCCAGAGCTTGAGCGCGTCGAAGCGGCGCGTGGTCTGCAGGCTCTTGTCCACCTGGTTGGGGATGCCCCGCTCGGCCATCCGCCGGGGGTTGAGGTAGTCGGCGTGGTGGGCCGCGTGCCGCAGCACCGCGCCGTCGCGCACCAGCAGGGCGCTGGAGCTGACCGGCTGGAAGAAGGACTTGTGGAAGTCGACGGTGACCGAGTCGGCCCGCTCGACGCCGTCGAGCAGGTGCCGCCGTCTGCGGGAGACCAGCAGCCCGCAGCCGTACGCCGCGTCCACGTGCAGCCACGCCCCGGCCTGCGCGCACAGATCGGCGATCTCCGGCAGGGGGTCGATCGAGCCGAAGTCGGTGGTGCCGGCGGTCGCCACCACGGCCATGACCACCAGTCCGGCGCGACGGCAGCGGTCGAGTTCGCGGGCGAGCGCGTCCGGCCGCATCCGCTGTTCGTCGTCGGTCTCCACGGTGACGACGGCGTCCGGCCCGAGGCCGAGCAGGTTCGCCGCCCTGCGCACGCTGAAGTGCCCGGCCGCGGACGTGATCACGCGCAGCCGCGACGGAGCGGCTCCGGCGATCGCCTGCGCCTCCTCGCGGGCGAGCAGCAGGGCGTGGAGGTTCGACTGCGTGCCGCCGCTGGTGAAGACGCCGTCGGCGGCGGGGCCGAAGCCGATCCGGCCGGCCGTCCACTCGATCAGGCGGCGCTCGATGAGCGTGCCGCCCGCGCTCTGGTCCCAGGTGTCGAGCGAGGAGTTCACCGCCGACAGCACCGCCTCTCCCAGCAGGGCGGGGATCACCACCGGGCAGTTGAGGTGCGCCAGGTAGCGGGGGTGGTGGAAGTAGACGGCGTCGCGCAGGTAGACCCGTTCGAGCTCGTCGAGGGCGGCGGCGTGGTCGTGCAGCGGCCGTTCGAGGTCGACCGCGGCGATCTCCGGCGCGAGCCGTTCCGGGGCCACACCGCTGAACGGCCGGTCGGCGCGCCGGATCCGGTCCGCCACCCGCTCGGTCGCCGAGGTCATCGCCCGCCGGTATCCCTCCGCCGTCCGGTCGTTGAGCAGGTACGACCGCGCGGCCCCGGCATGGGGAGAGGTCATCGTCATCCTTATCGTTGGGAGTTAGGTTAGGCGAACCTAACTTCGTGGGGTCGACACGTGTCCCCGGGTGAATTCCTTCACGGTGGGGTCAGCCGAGCTTCTTGGCGTTCCGGATCGCCGAGGCAAGGTTCTCCAGGATTGGCGCGGCTCCGGCGTACGAGAAGCGCGGCACCGGGTCCCAGCCCACGACCTGACCGGCCCTGACGGCGGGCAGCTTCGCCCAGGACGGCTTGGACGTCAGGTCCTTGGGCTGCAGCGCCGTGCCGCGGTTGTCGAGCAGGATCAGATCGGCGTCGTACTTGTCGGCGTTCTCCCAGCTCAGGTTCTCGTAGTAGCCGCCGTCGCCGGGCTTTTCCGGCTTGACGACGTCGACCCCGAGCTGGGTGAAGTACATGAGGTCGGTGTTGACCTCCGGGTTGGACACATACAGCACGTCGGGGCTGCCCGAGGCGGCCAGCACCTTGATACCGGGGTTGTCGGCGACCGCCGTGCGCACGCTCTCGGCGGCGGCCTCGAACCTGGCCTTGGCCTCGGCGACCTTCGGGGCCGTGAGGTCCGCGCCCAGCGACTCGGCGAGGGCGGCGTACCGCTCGATCGGCTCGGTCATCGGGACGCGGGCCACGCTGACGGCGACGGTGGGAGCGAGCTTGACGATCTTGTCCTTGCTCTCGTCCGGGACGTACCACAGGGCCCCGGGGTCGTACATGTGCGTCACGAGAAGGTCGGGACGCAGCGCGGCGTACTTCTCGATGTTGAACTCACCCCAGACGTTGCCGAGGATCGTGACCTTGTTCACGTCCAGGTCGCCGGCCTGCGGCTCGGGCGAGCCGTCGGCGCGCTTCGTCTCGCCGAAGACGCCGACGACCTTCTGCTGCAGGCCGTAGTCGGCGAGCACCGCCGCCGTCCCGGTGAACGCCACGACCCGCGAGGGGACGGCTCCGGCCGTGACCGTCTCCTTCCTGTCGTCGGTGAAGGACCACGATTTCGCGCTCTGACCTGCGGTGGAGGGCGCCGGATCGCTCGACCCGCAGGCGGCCAGCGCCAGGGTGAGTACGGCGGCTCCGCCCGCCGCGAAGAGGCCGCGACGGGACATGGGGGAGTTCAGGTTGCGCACGGTTCGTCTTTCTCTCGCATGACCCAGGGTCTTGGGGGCTGATCGTTAGTTAGGTTACCCTTACCTAAGTTCTTGTCCAGAGGGGCGATGGAAATCGCCCCCCGTCCCCCACCGGAGCCGGCCGTGGTCGTCATGGAGTCCTCGCAGATCAGCGAGCCTGCGGGGCCGCCGCGCGAACGCGCGGAGAACGGCCGGCGCGCCGCGGCGCTGCTGGGCTCGGCGATGGTCCTGGCCGCCCTCCTCGTGCTCAGCCTTGTGCTCAGCCTCGGGCTCGGCGCCCGGCAGCTCTCCCCGGCCGAGGTCTGGCACGGGCTCGTCGACGCCGACTCGGCCGCGTACACGGTCGTCCACCAGATGCGGCTGCCGCGCACCCTCCTCGGGCTGCTCGCCGGAGTCGCGCTGGGGGTCGCGGGCGGCGTCATGCAGGCGCTCACCCGCAACCCGCTGGCCGACCCCGGCCTGCTGGGCATCAACGCGGGCGCCTCGGCGGCGGTGGCCACGGCCGCCGGGCTTTTCGGGGTGGCGACGTTCCAGGGCTACGTCTGGTTCGCCCTGGCCGGCGCGGCGGTCGTGGCCGTGCTGGTGTACGCGGTGGGCGGCGGGCGCGCCGCCACCCCGGCCCGGCTGGCGCTCGCGGGAGCGGCCGTCAACGCCGCGCTCTACTCGTACGTGAACGGGACGATGCTGCTCGACGCGGCCTCGCTGGAGACCATGCGCTTCTGGACGGTCGGCTCCCTGGCGAGCGCGCAGGGCGGGACCGCGGCCATGATGACGCCGTTCGTCGCGGCGGGGCTGCTGCTGGCTCTGGCCCTGGCCCGGCCGCTCAACGCGCTCGCGCTCGGGGACGACGCGGCGCGCTCGCTCGGCGCCCATCCCGCCCGGGTCCGCGCGGGCGCCATCGTGGCGGTGACGCTGCTGTGCGGCGCGGCGACGGCGGCCTGCGGGCCCATCGTCTTCGTCGGGCTCATGGTGCCGCACCTCGTCCGGGCGCTGACCGGCCCCGACCAGCGCTGGATGCTCCCCTGCTGCGCGCTGCTCGCGCCCGTGCTGCTGCTCGGCGCCGACGTGCTCGGGCGGCTGGTGGCCAGACCGGGCGAGCTGCAGGCGGGCATCGTCACGGCGGTGCTGGGCGGCCCGCTGTTCCTCTACTTCGTGCGAAGGAAGGTCCGCGCGTGAGCGAGTGTGGCGAGCGAATCCACAGGCACGGCGCGATTCGCTCATGCGACTGCGAGCCGTCAGGCGAGGGGGAGGCATGAGCGCGGCCCCGCCCATGCCCCTCCGAGGGCCCGGGAGAGGGCCCGGGAGAGGGCCCCTCCGGAGGATCACCGTCGGCATTCCGCTGCGGTTCAGGGCCGTCGCCGTGGGAGCCGGCTGCCTGCTGCTCGCGCTCGTCTTCGGCGTGCTCGCGGTCGGCGGCGGCGACTATCCGATGAGCCCCTCCGACGTCGTCCGCACCGTCCTGGGCGGCGGCGGCCCGGCCGAGGACTTCGTCGTGCACGAGCTCCGGCTGCCCCGCGTGGTCACCGCGCTGCTCGTGGGCGCCGCCCTCGCGCTGGCCGGCGCGGTCTTCCAGTCGCTCGTACGCAACCCGCTGGGCAGCCCCGACCTGCTCGGATTCACCCAGGGCTCGGCGGCCGGGGCGCTCCTCGTGGTCGTCACGGGAGGCGGCAGCGCGGCGCTCGCGGGCGGCGCGGTGCTCGGCGGGATCGTCACCGGAGCGGTCGTCTACGCGCTGACCTGGCGCGGCGGCCTGCACGGCCACCGCCTCGTGCTGGTGGGCATCGGCGCCACCGCGATCCTCACCGGCGTCAACGGCTACCTGCTGACCCGGGGACGGCTGATGGAGGCGGCGCGGGCCATGCTGTGGCTCACCGGCAGCCTGGACGGACGCGGCTGGGAGGACGTCCTCCCGCTGCTCGTCGCGATGGCGGTGCTGGCGCCGGTGGTGCTGCTCGGCTGCGCCCGCCCGCTGGCGATCACCGAGATGGGCGACGACCTGGCGCGCGGTCTCGGCGTACGGGTCCAGGGCCTGCGACTGGTCCTGCTGACGGCGGCCGTGCTGCTCACCTCCCTGGCGGCGGCGGCCGCCGGGCCGGTGTCGTTCGTCGCGCTCACCGCCCCGCACCTGGCCAGGCGGATGACCGGGGCGCCCGGGCCGAACCTGCTCGTCGCCACGTGCACGGGCGCGGCGCTGCTGACGGGCGCCGACCTGGCCGCGCAGCGGCTGTTCGCGGGCCACCAACTGCCCGTCGGGGTGGTGACGGGGGTGCTCGGCGGCGGCTACCTCGTCTGGCTGCTCGCCGCCCAGCGGAAGGCGGGACGCATTTGACCCGGACGATCGAGCACGGAACCGGCGGGCAGGAGAACGCAGTGGCAGGAACGCACGAGGACGGGCCGCGGCTGAGCGGCAGCGCGCTGACCCTCTCCTACGACAGGAGGGTCGTCGCGGAGGGCCTCGACGTCGCCATCCCCGACCGGTCCTTCACCGTGATCATCGGGCCCAACGCCTGTGGCAAGTCGACGCTGCTGCGGGCGCTGGCGCGCACGCTCCGGCCGGCCGCCGGGACCGTGCTGCTCGACGGGCGTGACATCACCTCCCTGCCCGCCAGGAAGGTCGCCAGGACCCTCGGCCTGCTGCCCCAGACGTCCGTCGCGCCGGACGGCATCACGGTCGCCGACCTCGTCGGCCGCGGGCGCTATCCTCACCAGCGGCTGCTGCGCCAGTGGTCGGCCGGCGACGAGCGGGTGGTGCGCGAGTCGATGGAGGCCACCGGGGTCGCCGACCTGGCCGGACGCCTGGTCGACGAGCTGTCCGGAGGGCAGCGCCAGCGGGTGTGGATCGCGATGGCGCTGGCGCAGGAGACGCCGCTGCTGCTCCTGGACGAGCCGACGACCTACCTGGACATCGCCCACCAGATCGAGGTCCTCGACCTGTGCGCCCGGCTGCACGAGGAGCGGGGACGCACGCTCGTGGCGGTGCTCCACGACCTCAACCACGCCGCCCGCTACGCCACCCACCTGATCGCGATGCGCGACGGCCGCGTCGTGGCCGCCGGGGCGCCCGGAGAGGTCATGACCGCCGGCCTGGTGGAGGAGGTCTTCCGGCTGCCCTGCCGGGTGATCGACGACCCGGAGACCGGCACCCCGCTGGTCGTTCCCGCCGCCCGCCGCCGCAGCGAATCGGCGCCACGGTGACGCGGATCGCGCCGGGGACGGTGTCATGAACAACACGTATCGGGACGCCTGGGGCATCCCCCACCTGCGCGCGGGCGATCCGTACGAACTGGCCTTCGCCCAGGGGCGTGTCACGGCCCTTGACCGGGCCTGGCAGATCGAGGTCGAGCGGCGCCGGGCCACCGGCACGTCGGCGGCGGTCCTCGGACCGGACGCCGTCCCGTGGGACCGCTTCGCCCGGCAGGCCCGGCTCGCGGACACCGCCGAGCGCTGCCTGCACGCCCTGGACGACGAGACGTCGCGCTGGGTGAGCGCCTACGTGGACGGCGTCAACGCGGGGCTCCCCGAAGGGGCGCGCCGGGCTCCGGAGTTCACCACGGCCGAAGCGGATCAGCACGACGTGGCACAGCCCGCGGCCGGGCACGAGGCGGCCGGGCACGATGGGGCCGGGCACGATGGGGCACAGGCCGCGGCCGGGGTCGTGCCGGGCCGGTGGGAGCCGTGGACGCCGATGGCGATCTGGCTGTCCCACCACATCCTCTTCGCGCACTTCCCGGCCAAGCTGTGGCGCGAGGCGGTGGCCGAACGGCTGGGCCTCGAGGCGGTCGCGCTGTTCGCGCACGACGGGCCGGGCACCGGTGGGAGCAACGGCTGGCTGGTCCCCGCGGATCGCACCGCCACCGGCGCGGCCCTGATCGCGGGCGATCCGCACCGGTTCATCGAGGACCCCGGCTTCTATCAGCAGATCCGCCTGGCCTGTCCCGAGTTCGACGTGGTGGGACTGGCCGTGCCGGGCGTTCCGGGCATCGCCCACTTCGGGCACGCCGGCTCGGTCGCCTGGGCGATCACCAACGCCATGGCCGACTACCAGGACCTCTACCGCGAGCGGCTCCGGCACGGGGACGGCGGCGTCGAGGCGCTGGCACCGGACGGCTGGCGTCCCTGCACCGCCCACGTCGAGGTGGTCGAGGTGGCGGGGGAGGCCCCAGTAGAGGTCGAGATCGTCGAGACCGAGCGCGGCCCGGTCGTCATGGCGGACGCCCGGGGAGAGACCGGCCGTGGACGCGTGCGGGAGGCGCTGAGCCTGCGTTACCCGCCCCGGGTCCGCCGCGACCTGGGGTTCGCGGCGCTGCCGGCGCTGCTGCGGGCGAAGACCGTGGCCGACGTGGACCGGGCGCTCGACCGCTGGGCCGAGCCCGTCAACGTCGTGCTCGCCGCGGACACCGACGGCGGGCTGCTGCATCGGGTCGCCGGGACGGTGCCCGTCCGCCACCCGGACAACGCGCTGCGGGTCGTGCCCGCCTGGGAGCCCGGCCACGAGTGGGGCGACCGGCACGCGCCGATGCCCCGCCGCGAGGTCCGCGGCGTCACGGTCATGGCCAACGAACGGGGGATCGCCGCGCCGCTCGGCGTCGAGTTCGCTCCGCCCCACCGCGCCGACCGGATCAGGCGCCTGCTCGACGGGTCGCCGCGCTGGTCGGCCGGGGACATGGCGGCCGTCCACACCGACACCCTGCTGCCCGGCGCCGGCGCCCTTCTCGACCTGCTGGCCGGGCTGGAGGGGCTGGACGGGCTGGACGGGCTCGGCCCCGAGGCCGTACGCCTGCGGGAGCGGCTGTCGGCCTGGGACCGGCGCATGGACGCCGGCAGCACCGGCGCGGCGGCGTACGCGGCGGTCCGGGCCGAGGTGGTGCGTCGCCTGGCGGCCCACCCCGCCCTGGCGCCCCTGGCCGGACTGGCCGAGGGGGTTCCCGAGGTCTTCCGGCCCTGGCTCGCGCTCACCCCCCGCGTCGCGTACGCCCTGGAGGGCCTCCTGACGACCGACCGGCTGCCCGGGCTCGACCGGGCGGCCCTCGCGGACCTGGCCCGGGCGGCGCTGGAGGACGTGGCGGCACGCGACGAGCTGACCGGCGTCCGGTGGGGCGACCTGCACCGGCTCGCCCCCTGGCGGGCACTGCCGTCCCCCGCGATCTCACTCCCTGTCGACGGCGCGGCGCCGGTGGAGGCGGGCCTGGCGGGGGACCACGACTGCGTGCTGTCCACATCGAGCGTGCCCGGCGTCACTCACCACTGCGCCCGAGGCCCGGCGGCGCGCTACGTGTGGGACCTCGCCCGGCGCGACGGGAGCCTGTGGATCGTCCCGTTCGGCGCGAGCGGCGTGCCGGGTGACCCCCATCGGCGCGACCAGCACCCGCTGTGGCTGCGCGGCGAACTTGTGCCGGTGGTCACGGACTGGGACCGGCTGACCCTGGACCCGACTTGACCCTGGACCCCCGCAGACCGAGGAGCGACATGACCCCTGAGGCACCCCCAACGGCCTCCGTACGGCGCGAGGCCCGATGGGAGCAGACGGTCGAGGGATTCGGCGCCTTCCGCGTCGTTCCCGTGGACCCGGCCGCCGACGCCGGCCTGATCCACTCCTGGGTCACCGAGGAGCGGGCCCGGTTCTGGGGAATGCTCGACGCGAGCCGGACGCGGGTTCAGGAGATCTACGACCATCTGGACGGTCTGGCCACCCACCACGCCTATCTCGTCCACCGCGACGACCGGCCGGTGGCGCTCTTCCAGACCTACGATCCCGGGGCCGACCCGGTCGGGGAGTGCTACGACGTCCAGCCGGGCGACTTCGGCGTCCATCTGCTCCTCGGACCGGCGACGGGGGAGGGCGAGCGCGGCTTCACCTCCGCCCTGCTGTCCGTGCTCCTCGCGTACGTGTTCTCCGACCCGCGCCACACCCGGGTCGTGGCCGAGCCGGACATCCGCAACGACAGGATGACCACCCGGTTGCTGCGGACCGGCTTCACCCTCGGGCCCGAGATCGACCTGCCGGGCAAGCGGGCCCGGCTGCTCTTCCTCACCAGAGACCACCGCTGACACAAGGAGTGCGGAGTGCTGCTCGACGCCCTTTCCGACCATCTGGCAGGCCTCGCGGCGGAGCGGGACGGCGTGCTGGGGGTCCTGCCCGGGCTGGTCGCCGACGACTCCCCCGGCTGGATCCCCGCCGCCGCCCTCGTGCGGGAGCCGTACGAGGGTCTGCTCGCGCTGGTGGACGAGACGGCCGGACGCTGGAGCGCGCCGCGTCACGTGGCGGCGGCGCTGCTGTGGAAGACCTTCGGCTACTGGCACACGATGCCGATGGCCCTGGGCTGGGGTCTCGGCCGCCGGGTGCCGCTGATGCGCCTGGAGGACACGCTGGTCAGGTCGTCCGCGGCCGGGGTGACGGTAGCGGCGTCGCGGCTGACCGTGGCCGTGCTCCCCGGCGACCCGCTGGCCGGGACCGAGGGCGCCGTCGTCGTCCCCGACCTCGCGGCGGTCATCGGGGAGGCGCTCATGGAGAGCCAGTATCCGTTCGTGCGGGCGCTCAGCACCCTGACCAAGGTGGGCGAGCGCACCCTGTGGGGCTCCACCGCGGAGGCGTTCGCCCACCCGCTGCTCACGCTCGGGTCGTACGCCGAGGCGGCCCGGCTGCTGGACGAGATCGGGCCGCCGGTGGCCGGACTGCTCGTGCCCGACGGTGACGGATACCGCCGCCGCACGTGCTGCCTGTGGGTCACGCTGCCGGACGCCGCCCCCTGCTCCACCTGCTGCGTACGCTGACCCGGTGCTCACCGCGTCCCGAGGGTGCGGGTGGTGCCGTCGGCGACCGCCTGGAGCTTGTCCGGGTTGGCGACGTTGTGGATGGTGGTGATCCGGCCGTCGGCGTCGAAATCGAAGGTGACGGTGGCGATCACCCGACCCGCGCCGCCGAAGACGATGCCCGGGCCGCCGTTGATCTCGGCGAGCTCGGCGGTCATGTCGGCGGGCTCGACGCCCTGGTAGCTGACGCCGCCGATGGCCGCGAACCAGGCGGCCACGGTCTGCGCGCCCACGACCGGACGCAGGGCCTGGCGGACCTTGCCGCCGCCGTCGGTCCACAGGGTGACGTCGGGGGACAGCAGCTCCATCAGGGCGTTCACGTCGCCGCCGGTCGCGGCGGCGAAGAACCGCTCGGTGACCTCACGCTGCCGGGACCGGTCGGCCGGGAAGCGCGGCCGCCGGGCCCGCACATGCGCGCGAGCGCGGTGCGCGGCCTGGCGCACCGCGGCTTCGGAACGCTCGACCGCCTCCGCGATCTCGGCGTGGTTGAAGCCGAAGACCTCCCTGAGCACGAACACCGCGCGCTCCAGCGGGCTCAGCGTCTCCAGCACCACGAGCATCGCCATCGACACCGACTCGGCGTCCGCGACGGCCTCGGCGGTGTCCCCGCTGGTCAGGATGGGCTCCGGAAGCCACGGCCCCACATAGGACTCACGCTTGCGATGAGTGGAACGCAGCCGCTCCAGCGCCACGTTCGACACGATCCGCGTCAGGTACGCCTTCGGGTCGGCCACCCGCGAGCGGTCGGCCGCCGACCAGTTGAGCCAGGCGTCCTGGACCGCGTCCTCGGCGTCGGCCGCGGTGCCGAGGATGCGGTAGGCCACCGAGAACAGCAGGTTCCGGTGCTGGACGAACACCTCCTGGCCGAGGCCGTAGGTCCCGGTCACCGCGCACCCCCGACCCGGGTGAAGCGGCCCCCGCGGGGCCAGAACGCGCCCGAGGCCGGCATCTTCTTCATTCGGCCCCACGTGGCCCAGGGTGCGGCGGTCACTGTCTCCTTATAGCGGACCGCGACGCGGCCGGTCAGGTGCAGCCGCCTTGGGCTGTCGTCGGGGTGGGTGAACTGCACGACCGCGTCGTGCCGGCCCAGGCTGACCGGCGTGTGGTAGTAGCCGAAGCGGAACGGCCTGGGCCGCCTGCCCCTCAGCTCCCGGAGGATCGACACCGCGGCGTGCACACCGGTCGGCATGCCGCCCTGGCAGGTGCCGTGCATGACGCCGTAGCCCTGGCGGATCGCCGCCGCGTCGCCCACGGCGTACACCTCGGGGTGGGACACCGACCGCAGCGCGGTGTCGGTGACGATGCGGCCGCCTTCGTCGACGGTGAGCCCGGCGACGGCCGCCAGCGGAGACACCCGCGTGCCGCTCGTCCACAGGACCACGTCGGCCGCCACGCTCTCCTCGCCGACCGGCCCGCCCGTGCCAGCCAGGTCGACCGAGCCAGCCACCTCGACCCTGCCAGCCACGTCGACGATGCCGGCCAGCTCGACCGAGCCGGGGAGCACCTTCACCACCTCGACCCCGCTGCGCACCCGCACCCCCAGGCGGTCGAGCGCGGCCCGCAGATACGCTCTGGCCTTCGGGTGCATGGCCGCGCCGGGTTCGCCGCGGCCCAGCAGCACGACGGTCAGCTCCGGGTGCCGCTCGGCGATCTCCGCGGCCGACTCGACGCCGGTCAGCCCACTGCCGACGACCACTACCGTGCCGCTGCCGAGCCGCGCCAGCCGGTCGGCCAGCACCTCGGCGTCCTGGGCGCCGTTCAGGGTGTGGGCGTGGTCCTCGGCGCCCGGGACCGCCGACGTGTCGGCCACCCCGCCCAACGCGTACACCAGCGTGTCGTAGGGCAGGACGCGTTCGTCGTCGATCCGCACGGTCTTCGCGTTCGCGTCCACCGCCGTCACCCACCCGCGCTCGAAGTGCGCGCCCGTGCCCTCAAGCAGCTCGGGGATGCTCAGCTCGGCGAGCGGCTGCCCGCTCGCCGCCATGTGCAGCCGCAGCCGCTCGGTGAACCGCTCCTGCGCGTTCACCAGGGTCACCCGCACGTTCTCGCTCGGCTTGACCCGGCACGCGAGCTGGATCGCCGCGGACAGGCCCGCATACCCCGCCCCCAGGATCACCACCCGATGGGTGGTCGCCACGCCGGCTTCGTGCTGTGCGCTCATCGTTCCGCCTCCTCGTCTGACCGTTGACGACCAGCAGATGGAAGCGGCCCGCCCATACGTGACATGCGTCCGATGTGATCCGCGCCACAGCGCCTCGGCCGGCTGACCCGATCACCCGTTACCAACCAGCGAAGTTAACACTTGCGTTAACCTGCGCGGCGTGGTTCGAGGCACTCGCCGAGGAGGACTGGGATAGTGCGGAGCAGGTCGAGGACGCCATAGACATGCTGGCCGAGGCCGGTCCCGCGCTCGGGCGTCCACTGGTAGATCGCATCAAGGGCGCCGAGCTTCACCACTTGAAAGAGCTGCGACCAGGATCTGCGGGTGGCAGCGAGATCCGCATCCTGTTTGCCTTCGATCCGGTACGCCGAGCGGTGCTCTTGGTCGCAGGCGACAAAGCGGGGAACTGGCAGAAATGGTACGACGTTAATATCCCGCAGGCCGAAAAGCGCTACGAGGCTCATCTCATTGAGCTGGAGATCAGGGAGTACGAATGACCTCTGTGGGTTGGGAGGAAACCAAGCGCAGGGTGCGTGAGCGCCGTGAGGCCGCAGGACTTCCGGTGCGGTCGGAGGAACAGAAAAAGGCCGCCATGGATCGGTTGGCCGCAGAAGTACGCGCCCACCGGCTTGCGGAGATTCGGCAAGAGCAGGACTTGACCCAGCGGGATGTCGCCGCGCTGATGGGTGTTTCCGCTCCTCGGGTGTCCGCGATCGAGCACGGGGAGATCGACAGGGCCGAGGTGTCGACTCTCCGGTCCTACGTCGAGGCGTTGGGCGGCAGGTTGCGGGTGGTGGCCGACTTTGGAGACACGGAATACACGCTCGCCTGAGCACCGTGATCAGTAGGCGGGGGGCAGACCGGATCGGGTGTGACGGCGGCGGCGATGTTGGCCGCGATCTCGATCGGGGCCTCGACCAGGACGGTCTGGGCCAGGACGAGGACGCCGCCGACCTGGCCGACCAGTCGTGTGACGGTCTCCACGATGAGCGTCCGCCACGCCCAGTCCTGGAAGTTCCCGGCCGTGGGCAGGCCCGTGGCATGCGTGAGCATGACGCCCACCTGCTCGGGGTCGAAAAGTGAGCCTCCGGGATCGACCGCACGAGTTCCGCCGCCATGGCGGTCTTCCCCACGCCAATCGATCAGATGATCACGCGGATTCGTTCCGTCGTACGGCGGCGGCCCGGGCGGCGAGGAGCACGGACAGGGCCTCGCAGTCGTCCGGGGTGAGCGGCGCGAAGGGCAGCAGGTAGAGCCCGCCCCCCGGGCCGTCGACCAGCTCGACCGGCAGGGAACGGGTGGGCACGTCTGTCGGCGCGGGGATGGTCGGCGCGGGGATGGTCGGCGCAGGGATGGTCGGCGCGGTGGTGGTGGTCATGATGAGAGCGATTCTTCCGCACGCGACTGACATTCCCGCCTCCGGCGACAGCCGGACGCCGGACGGTGATCGCTGCCATGATGTCCGGCAGCAGATGAAAGAGGTCGCCATGTCGGACATTGATGTGAAATTCGGCTGGTTATCCGGTGCCGGGCCGCTGGGCTCCGTATTCGGGGTGTCCTTCGTCCGCGGGCTCGCACCCCGGGAGGCGCTCGTCCGCCTGGGGGTGGACGAGAGCACCATCGACGAGATGACGTTCGAGGAGCTGGACGAGAACGCGGAGGAGTGCCTGGAGAGTTCGGACGGCATTGACGCCGGTTGGGCCGGCGCCGTGCGGATGGGCGACTGGACCGTGCTCGTCGAGCCCGGCGGCTGGCGGGTCGCCGCCGGGACGGGCGTGCTCGAGCGCCTCTCGCAGGGGGCCGAGGTCGTGGCGGTCAGCAGGCACGACTACGCCTCCGACGACTTCGCCCACGCGATCGACGGCCGGTTGATCACGCAGTTCGAACCTTTGGCGTCGCATCTGCGGTCCGGCGACGACCCCGACCGGTGGATCGGCGCGATGCGCGACCTGGGGCTCGGCCTCAACGGCTTCGACGATCCCCTGCCCGAGGATCCCATCGGCGCCGCGTTCGCTCTGGCGGGCGTCATCACCGGGGTGGACCTGTCCCCCGCCCTGCTGGAGATGACCTTCCTCGCCGGCACGACGAACCCCGACGACTGAGCCCCGGGCAGGGCGTCAGGGGGTGAACCGGTAGCCCATGCCCGGCTCGGTGATCAGATGGACGGGGTGGGCAGGCTCCTTCTCCAGCTTGCGCCGGAGCTGGGCCATGTACTGCCGCAGGTAGTGCGTCTCCTTGACGTACTGCGCGCCCCACACCTCGCTCAGCAGCTGCCGCTGGCTGATCAGCTTGCCGGGGTTGCGGACGAGAAGTTCGAGGATGTGCCACTCGGTCGGAGTCAGCCGTACGTCGCCGGAGACGGTCTTGTCGGCCAGGTCGATCACATGCTCCCCGACCCGTACGCGGGCGGGCTCACTCTCCCGGGAGCCGGTGCGCCGGGTCACCGCGCGTACGCGGGCCAGCAGCTCGTCCACCCCGAAGGGCTTGGTCACGTAGTCGTCCGCTCCGGCGTCCAGCGCGTCGATCTTGTCCTGGTTGCCGGTGCGCCCCGACAACACGATGATCGGAACGCTGCTCCAGCCGCGTACGCCGTGGATGACCTCGACTCCGTCCATGTCGGGCAGCCCGAGGTCCAGCACGATCAGGTCGGGACGCCGGTCGGCGGCCTCGCGCAACGCGGAACCGCCGTCGGCCGCGACGGCGACCTCGTATCCGCGCGCGGCCAGGTTGATCCGCAGCGCGCGGAGGATCTGCGGTTCGTCGTCGACGACGAGGATCCGGCTCACGACGCCGCACCGCCGGCATCCCGAGAACCGCCGCGCTCCGGAGAACCACCGGCATCCCCAGCACCGCCGCGCTCCGCCGGGCCTTCGATCACGTCGTGGGTGTGCACGGCGACGGGCAGGGTCAAGATCATGGTGAGCCCTCCCCCGGGCGTCTCGTCCGGTGTCAACTCCCCTCCCATCGCCCCGGTCAGTCCGCGCGCCAGGGCCAGGCCCAGCCCGACCCCACTGTGGTTGTCCCGGTCCCCCAGCCGCTGGAAGGGCAGGAAGATCCGCTCGTAGGCGTCGCGCGGCACACCGGGCCCACGGTCGATTATCCGGATCTCGGCCCGATCGCCGTACCTGCTGGCGGTGACGAGCACGCTCTCCCCGGCGGGGGTGTAACGGACGGCGTTGGCGACGACGTTCGCGAGCACCCGCTCCAGCAGCGCCGGATCGGCGACGACATCGGGCAGGTCGGGCGAGATGTCGATCTTCACCTCGGCGGCGAGCGGCCCCAGGTCGTCGACCGCCCGGGGCACGATCTCCTCGACGGCGACCGGCTGGGCGGCCACGCCGAGCACCCCGGCCTGCAGGCGGCTCATGTCGAGCAGGTTCACCACCAGACGGTCGAGCTTGGCCAGGGACTCGTCCGCGGTCTCCAGCAGCTCGGCGCGGTCCTCCGCCGACCACTCGACGTCGGTGGCGCGCAGGCTCTCCACGGCGGCCTTGGCGGCGGCCAGCGGCGTGCGCAGGTCGTGGCTGACCGCCGCGAGGAGGGCGGTGCGCATCCTGTCGGCCTCCGCGAGCGGCCTGGCCCGCTCCGCCTCCTCCTCCAGCCGCACCTGCCGCAGGGCGACGGCCAGCTGTGCGGCGAACGCCTCGATCACGCGCCGTTCGGAGGCGTCGAGCAGCCGCCCGCGCGCGGCGAGCACGAGGTCGCCGTCGATGTCCACATCGGTGCCGGCGGCGCCCGGGCAGGTGCACGGCTCCGCCCCCGAGGTGGCGACGATCCGCCAGGAGGCGGGGTCGGACCGGTCGTCCGGCCCCTGTCCCGCCTCGGGCCGCCGTTGCAGCAGGGTGACCGAGACCAGGCCGAACGTCTCCCGCGTACGCGCGAGCAGGGAGGGTACGGCGGCCTCTCCGCGCAGCACGTGCCCGGCCAGCGCGGACAGGATCTCCGCGTCCGCCCCGGCGCGGGCCGCCTCCCGCGTACGGCGGGCCGCGACGTCCACGATCATGCTGACCGCCGCAGCGACGAACACGAAGACGAGCAGGGCGAAGAAGTTCTCCGGGTTGGCGATCGTCAGGGTGTGCGTGGGCGGGGTGAAGAAGAAGTTGAGCAGCAGGGAGCCGGCGACCGCCGCCGTGATCGCCGGCCACATGCCGCCGATCAGCGCCACGCCCACGACGCTGGTCAGGAACAGCAGGATGACGCTCGGCAGCGCCAGCGTGCCCCGGAAGGGGAGCAGGACGGCGGTGAGCAGCGGCAACCCGGTGAGGGCGACGGCCCACCCCGCCAGCCTGCGCCGACGGGTGAGCGCCGCCCGCGACCGCTGCGGGCTCTCCCGTCCCTTCTTGGCCTGCTCGTGCGTGATCATGTGAACGTCGATCGAGCCGGACCTCGCGGTCGTCTCGACGCCCACCCCTCTGCTGAAGATCTGGGCGACCCGGCCGCGCCGGGAGGCGCCGAGCACGAGCTGGGTGGCGTTGACGCCGCGGGCGAACTCCAGCAGCGCCCGCGGCACGTCGTCGCCCACCACCTGGTGGTAGGTGCCGCCCATGCTCTCCACGAGGGCGCGCTGCTGCGCCAGCAGCGCAGGGTCGCCGCCGGCGAGCCCATCGGCCCGGGTGACGTGCACGGCGAGCAGGTCGGCGCCCTTGCTCCTGGCGGCGATGCGGGCCGCCCGCCGGACGAGGGTGTCGCCCTCCGGCCCGCCGGTGAGCGCGACGACGACGCGCTCCCGCGCCTCCCACGTGTCGGCGATGCCGTGCTCGGCGCGGTAGCGGTCGAGCTGCTCGTCCACCTCGTCGGCGAGCCACAGCAGGGCCAGCTCGCGCAGCGCGGTGAGGTTGCCGACGCGGAAGTAGTTGGCCAGGGCGGCGTCCACCTTCTCCGGCAGATACACGTTGCCGTGCGCGAGCCGCCGCCGCAGCGCCTCCGGGGCCATGTCGACCAGCTCGATCTGGTCGGCCCGCCGAACGACCTCGTCGGGCACGGTCTCGCGCTGCGGGATGCCGGTGATGTGCCGGACGACGTCGTTGACCGACTCCAGGTGCTGGATGTTCACCGTGGAGATCACGTCGATCCCGGCGTCGAGGAGCTCGTCGACGTCCTGCCAGCGTTTGGCGTTGCGCGAGCCCGGCACGTTGGTGTGCGCCAGCTCGTCGACCAGGGCGACCTGTGGGCGCCGGGCGACGACCGCGTCGACGTCCAGCTCGGTGAAGTCCGCCCCCCGGTACGTCAGGGTTCTGCGGGGGACGATCTCCAGCCCCTCCAGCAGTCGCGCGGTGCGCGCACGGCCGTGGGTCTCCACCAGGCCGGCCACGACGTCCGTGCCGCGTTCCCTGCGGCGGTGCCCCTCGCAGAGCATGGCGTAGGTCTTGCCGACCCCGGGGGCCGCCCCCAGGTAGATCCGCAGCCGCCCGCGTGGCATGGCCGCTCACCTCTCCCTGTCGAGGGCCAGATTGAGCTCCAGCACGTTCACTCCGGGTTCCCCCAGGAAGCCGAGCGCCCTGCCGGTCGTGTGCTCCCTGATCAGGGTCCGCACCGTGTCCAGGCCGAGGCCGCGCTCCCTGGCGACCCGAGGGGCCTGGAGTTCGGCGTACGCGACGGAGATGTGCGGGTCGAGCCCGCTGCCGCTCGCCGTCACGGCGTCCGGCGGGACGACCGCTCGGGCGTTTCCACGTAGTGGCACCGTACGCCCCGCCGAATAGTCCTCTCCAGGCCGGCCGCACTCCACCCGCACCCCTTGGTAGACCCGGATGAACGGCGTGGCGGGACAGGCCTGGTTGACGCTGACCACCCTCGTGGGTGTGCCGACGGCGGGGAAGACCTTCAACACCGCACCGACCCCGTCACCGGCGCAGTACGGCCTGGCCCCGCTGACGCCCTCCAGTTCGCCGACCGCCTTGGAGCGCGCGCACACCTCGGTGAGCAGGGAGACTCTGCCCTTCCTCGCGGCCTGGCCGACCCCCCGGGGGTCGGGCAGCCGGTCGACGACGTCCCGCGGGCCGAGGTTGCTCGCGCCCGAGGCCAGCGGGTCGTAGCCGCCCGTGGAGGGGCGGCTCTGGAAGTACTTCCTGATCGGGGCGCCGTCCTCGCCGGTGAGGCTCTGCCCGGTGAAGCTCTGCCCGATGAGGGCGCTGCCCACGTCCCTGCCGTCCGCGCGCAGGATCGAGCCGCCGGCCTGGTGGGAGAGGAGGACCTGGGCCACGCCGGTCACCAGCAGGGGATAGAGCACACCCAGGATCACCGTCAGCACGGCGACGGCACGGACCGCCGCGAGGTGCCGGCGGAGCGGGTTCGGCAGGCGTTCCATCACGTTCCCAGCCATCAGGACATCCCCGGAAGGACCTGAACGAACAGGTCGATGAGTTTGATGCCGATGAACGGGACGACGATCCCGCCGAGGCCGTAGATGGAGAGATTGCGGCTGAGCAGTCGGGACGCGCTGGAAGGGCGATACCGGACCCCGCGGAGGGCGAGGGGGATCAGCGCGACGATGACCAGGGCGTTGAAGATCACCGCGGACAGGATGGCCGACTGCGGGCTGTGCAGCCGCATGACATTCAGCGTGTCCAGGCCGGGATAGACCGCCGCGAACATGGCCGGGATGATCGCGAAATACTTCGCGATGTCGTTGGCGATGGAGAACGTCGTCAGCGCCCCCCGCGTGATCAGCAGTTGCTTGCCGATCTCGACGATCTCGATGAGCT
>NZ_VIRL01000020.1 GCF_006874465.1 Microbispora bryophytorum
CACTCCCGAAGATCATCCAACCCGCCCCCGACCCCCAGCCCCGCAACTGGCCCGACACCCCGCCCGGACACCTGCCCGCCAACCCCGCCGGAACACCGGACACCATCATGACTCCATCCCGACCTCAGACAACTCCCAGTCACAGCGGCGGACGTCACGACACGACCAGTGGCGAGGCGGACAGCGAAACCAGACAGGGCGCCAGACACGGTGCCGGACACAGTGCCATACACGGTGCCGGACACGGCGCCAGAAGCGGTGCCGGACACGGCGCCAGAAGCGGTGCCGGACACGGCGCCGGACATGGCGCCGGACATGGTGCCAGTGAGCAGGCCGACGACGAAACCGGAGGAGCTTCCTTCAGAAGCGACCTCGAAGTGCCGCCGTTCTGAAGGGGGGCGCGATCCCCGTGACAGGAACCGGGCCGGTCCGTCAGGATGCGCCGGGGTCAGGACAGGATGGTCTCCCCGATCCAGCCGTCTGGCGAACACCCGGGCGGTATGGCGAAAACAGCCGACCCGATGGGTGTGATCCACTGGTTGAGCAGGTCCACCTCGGCGAGGCGCTGCTGAATCGGGACGAACTGCCGTGCCACGTCGGCCTGATAGGACGCGAACAACAGACCCGCGTCGGGCCGGCCCTCCGGGCTGAGGCCGTACTCGTAGTTGTAGGCCCGCCGCAGGATCCGCAGGCCCGGGTCGGCGACCCGGGCGCGGCGGATGTGCGCGTACTCCGAGATGATCGGCAGGCCCGACGGGCCGAGCGCGGCGAAGTCGGGCTCGTCGGTCTCGGCCCGGCCGGTCAGCGGCGCACCGGTGTCCAGCCGCCGCCCGACGCTGAACTCCTTGGCCGACCGGTCCGCGGCGTCCCACTTCTCCAGGTCCATTCGGATGCGGCGAAGCACCAGTGTCGTGCCGCCGCGCAGCCACCCGTCGCGCACCCACACGGCCCGCTCGAAGTCCGCCGACCCGGGCCGGGGGTTGACGGTGCCGTCGAGCTGGCCCATCAGGTTACGCTGGGTCGTCCCCGGCGCGCGCACCTGCGGGCTCTGCCGGAACCCGTGCTGGGTCCAGCGCACGGTGGCGAAGGAGCGGGCGTCCCTGACGAGCACGCGCAGCGCGTGCGCCAGCGTGACGCGGTCGTCCGCGCACACCTGGACCAGCAGGTCCCCGCCGCTCCAGCGGGGCTGGAGGGCGTCGACCTTGAACGGCGGCAGCGCTTGCGGCGCGAGATGCCCGGCCCCTGCCGCCTGGAACAGCCCAGAGCCGAATCCGAAGGTGACGGTGAGCCGCGCGGACAGGAGCGCGAGTTCGGCGTCGGTGTCGGCGAGGGCGGGCTCGCCCCGGGTCAGCCGCCGTGCGTCGTCGGTGAGCAGCCGCATCAGGCGCGCGAGCGCCACACGGCCGGTCCCCGTCCGCAGGTCGAACCCGGCGAACACCGCGAACGTCTGCGGAGACGTCGCGACGCCCGCCTGGTGGGCGCCGTGGAAGGGTTCGACGGCGTCGCCGCCGGGGAGGGGCGCCGGTCCGGCCGATGCGCGTCCTGGAGTGTCCGGTACGGCGGAGACCGGGGCGCAGGCCGCCGCCGCGGCGGCGGCCCCTCCCGTGAGAAGGCCGCGCCGGGTCAGTCGCAGTCCCGCCGCGTATCCGCCCTCACTCATGAGAGGCGTAGGACTCGTTGGCGCCGGCGAAGTCCTTGGCCACCGCAATGAAGGACACCGTCCTGCCGTCCTTCAGGGTGAGCGTGAAGGGCACCTCCACACCCGGCTCGACGGCTGTGCGCACGCCTATGAGCATGATGTGGTCGCCGCCGGGCTGCAGCACGTGCCTGCCGCCGGCGGGGATCACGAACCCGCCCTGCTTGCGGCGCATGGTCGTGGTGCCGCCGTCTCCGACGACCTCGTGCAGCTCCACGGACGAGGAGACGGGAGTGCTCGCCGCGACGACGGTCACCGCCTCGCCGGTGGTGTTGACCAGCGTGGCGAAGGCGGCGCTCATGCCGGAGCGGGCCGTCTTCACCCACGGGTCGCTGATCGACAGCGGGGCGGCGGCCGAAGAGGCGGGGGCCGGCGAGGCCGCGGTAGCCGTAGCGGCCGCGATGGTGGTGGCCGCGGTGGTGGTGGCGGTGCCGGCCACGGTGTGGGGAGTGGCGCCGGTCACGGTGTGGGGGATGGCGCCGGTCACTGTGCCGGACGGCGCGGAACAGGCCCCGGCGGCCAGGAGTGCGGTCAGCGCCGCCGGGAGCACGCGGGTAACGGTCGTGATGGGCATGCGAAAGCCTTCTCTCGGTCGTCCGGCGGGCACGCGGATGGCGTTCCTGGGCATGCGAGGCAGACCCTGTGGGCCGTCCCCTGCGGGCCGTCCGCTGCAGGCCGTCCCGGCGGCGCGGCGGGGACTGGCCGCCACGGCCGAAGATCGGGCATACGCGCGGCATGCTCCGCCGGAAAAAGCATCGACAACGCTCCCGGGGCCCTATGCGGCCGGGAGCGGGTGAGGAGAGCCGTCTCAGATGGACGGCTGGAGAAGGCGAGGGGGGCCGCGCCGGGTGACGCAGTGACGTGGCGCGACGGAGCGCGGCAGGCACGGCTCGTCCGGGTGCGGCGACGCCGGCGGCGTGAACACCGGCGGTGCCGGATCGGCCGCGATCCTCGTGAGCCGTACGGCGAGCCGCCGCAGCAGCGCCCACAGGGCGGCCTCGCCCCTGGCCAGCCACAGCGCCGTCAGCACCACCGCCCAGCCGTGCCCGGCCAGCATTCCGAAGCCCGGCCCGGCATGCGCGTGCCCGGCCATGGCGAGCCCGGTCGGGACATGCTGCGCGAGGACATGCTGCGCGAGGGCATGCTCAGCCAGGACATGAACGGCGGACGACGACGGGGACGACAGGGCGAACAACACGTGCAGCGCGACCTGCAGGGCCGCGAGGAGGGGCAGGATCGCGCGCAGCGTCCGTTCCCTGCCCGACAGCGGCAGCGCGGCGGCGAAGACCGCCGGCAGGCCCAGCGCCAGCGCGCCGGGGGCGACCTCACCACCGCTGACCAGGTGCGCCACCATGCCCAGGCCGAGGCACACCGCGGTGAAGGCGGCGGCTCGGGCGAGGCGGAGAGGCGATGTCACCGGCATGGCACAGCCAATATGGCATGCCGGGTGCCCGGTTCCCGGTCCGGGACGCCGTGTCGCTCGCGGCGCGGACGTCCGGTTTCTTATCCGCCGTCCCTGCGGCGATGCCGGTTCAGCCGGCGGGCTGCGGTGCCGGGCTCGGGGACGCGACGACGGCCGGAGCATCCGCCCGCTGCCGTCGATACTCGCGCGGTGAGCTGCCGGTGATCCGCTTGAACGCGGTGCTGAGGGCGCTTTCCGAGCCGTAGCCGACGGCGAGGGCGATCGTGGCGAGCGTGTCGTCGCCGATGCGCAGACGCTGGGAGGCGAGCTCGATCCGCCACCGGGTGAGGTAGTCGAGGGGGCCGAGACCGACCGTGTCCTTGAACCGCGCGGCGAGGGTGGATCGGGACACCGCACCGGCCCGTGCCAGCTCCGCGACGGTCCACGGGTGGGCGGGCCGGGCGTGAATGGACCGCAGCGCCGCCGCGACCACGGGGTCGGCGAGACCGGCGAGCCACCCCGACACCGCGTGGGGCTCGCGGGCGAGATGCAGACGCAGGACGTGGATGAGCATGACCACGGCGAGATGCTCGGCCACGAGCGTCGAGCCGATCGGACGCCCCCGCAGCTCGGCGTCGATCTGACCGAGGGCCCACCGCACCGCGCTCGCCTCGTCGGTGTCCGCGGGCACGTGGATGACCGGGGGCAGCCCGTCGAGCAGGAGCCCGCGCGCGCGGTCGCCGAACGAGAAGCGGCCGCCGACGAGGAAGGTGTCGACACCGTCGCCGACGTGGGGGAGGCGGTCCCCTGCGGCCGTCCACAAGGGCCCGGCGTCGACCGGGACGGCGTCGGGGTCGCTGAAGAGCGTGAAGGCGAGGGGGTGCGTGAGCAGGAAGCAGTCGCCCTCCGCCAGAGGGATCGGCGCGGTGAGGCCCTCGACGTCCAGGAGGCACCGGCCGCGCCGGAGGGTGTTGAACTTCACGCCGTCCGGCGGTTCGAAGCGCACCGCCCAGCTGCCGCCCGCCGTCATTCCCGTGGACAGGTGCGCCCTGGTGCCCAGCAGCGCGAGCACGTCTTCGAGCGGATCCATCTGCTTCCCCCGCGGCGATTCGAGTCGATTGGACGTACAATGAAGTTCTGTGGACTTTCTATTATAGATAGTCTGAGTCGTGGCTTCTAGCGTGGCCTCATGAACAGCAACCAGACTCGTCTCACGACTCCGTTCCACTCCCACGCCACCGCTGCGGAGGTCATCGAGGGGGTGGATCTGACCGGGCGGCGCGTCGTCGTCACCGGCGGCGCCTCCGGCATCGGCACCGAAACCGTCCGCGTCCTGGCCGCGGCCGGCGCGGAGGTCACCATCGCCACCCGCGACCAGGCCGCCGCGGCGAAGGTCGCCGCGACCTTCGCCGACCTGCCCGGAACCGTGCGGTCCGCCGCGCTCGACCTGGCCGATCTGTCGTCGGTCGCGGCGTTCGTGCGGGACTGGCGCGGCCCGCTCGACGTGCTGGTCGCCAACGCCGGGGTCATGGCCATCCCGGTGCGGGAGGTGACCGCACAAGGCTGGGAGATGCAGCTCGCGACGAACTATCTCGGACATTTCGCTCTGACCATGGGCCTGTACAGCAGTCTGCGGGCGGCGGGCCGGGCGCGGATCGTCGTCGTCAGCTCCGGGGCCCATCGCGACGCGCCCTTCAACTTCGACGACCCGCAGTTCGAGCGCCGGCCGTACCACCCGTGGGCGGCCTACGGGCAGTCCAAGACGGCGGACGTCCTGCTCGCGGTGGGTGCGCGCCGGTGGGCGGCCGACGGAATCACGGCGAACGCGCTCAACCCCGGCTGGATCATCACGAACCTCCAGCGTTACATGGACGAAGCGACCATGCGGGAGATGGGCGCGATCGACGAGAACGGCGAGATCATCCCGCAGCCCTACCTCAAGACGCTCGCCCAGGGCGCGGCGGCATCGGTGCTGCTGGCGGCCTCGCCCCTGGTGGAAGGCGTGACCGGCCGCTACTTCGAGGACAACCAGGAGGCCCCGCCCGCCACCCCCGAAGTTCCGGGCGGCGTGGCGGCCCACGCGCTCGATCCGGACGCGGCGGACCGCCTGTGGGACTACGCGAGTTCGGTGCTCGCAACGGCATAGGAAATGTGCCGTTTGGGCACTTCAAGAGATATCGGCGGCGTGTTCGATGGGGGGAACCATGGCTGTATCGGCAGACCTGGCGAAGCTGCTCGACCGCGAGTACGAGGACAAGACCCTGGACGAGATCATCAAGGCGCCGGTGGACGCGCTGGCCGGTGTGAGCGCGGAGGACGCGGAGCTGTTGAAGAAGGCCTTCCACGTCAAGACCGTCGGGGATCTCGGACGCAACAAGTTCTTCCGGGCGGCCACCGCGCTCGTCGATCTCACCGACAGCAAGAAATAGCCGGATATCTCGCCCGACCGGTGGCCGTTGTAGAAGATTTCCATCGCCTTATAGGTTGATGGAAGGTATCTACAAGGGGGCGGCCGTGGGGGCTCTGTTCGTCGGCGTGGACGGGGGCGGCACCAGCACGCGCTGCGTCGTGGTCACCGCGTCGGGCGAGATCGCCGGGCGGGGACGGGCCGGCGGTGCCAACGCGATCTCGGTCCCCGACCCGGTCGCCAACCTGCGCGCCGCGCTACTCGGCGCGCTGGAGGGCCTGGACCCCACACGGGTCGCCGGGGGCGTGTTCGGTCTGGCCGGGTCCGCCCGCGCCGCCGAGCCCGCCGAGCGGGCCTGGCGGGAGGCCGGGCTCGCCGGGCGCCCGGCGGTGGTCGCGGACGTGCTCGTCGCCTTCACCGGCGCGACCGATCAGCCCGACGGCGCGGTCCTGGTGGCCGGCACCGGCGCGATCGGCGCCCGCGTCCGCGACCGCCGCGTCGTACGGCGGGCCGACGGCCTGGGCTGGCTCCTGGGCGACGAGGGCTCGGGCGTGTGGCTGGGCCGCCGGGCCGCCGCCGCGGCGCTGCACGCGATCGACGGCCGGGGCGCGCCCACGGTGCTGGTCGCCCGGGTGGCCGAGGCCGTCCTGGGAACGGGGGCGCCCGGCGAGGACGACGGGCCCGCGCTCACCCAGGCCCTGGTCGCGGCCGTGTACGCGCGGGTCGCCGAGTCGGGGCCCGCCTGGCTGGGCACGCTCGCGCCCGTGGTGGACGCCGCCGCCCGCGAGGGCGACGAGGTGGCGCGCGGCATCGTCGCCGAGGCGGCACGCAGGCTGTGCCGTACGGCAGGGGTCGTCGTGGGGGAGGGCACTCCTGCACGGGGAGTCCGGGCGGGGGGTGGCGGAGGGCCGCTGGTGCTCGCGGGGTCGCTGCTGACCGAGCCGACCGAGCTCGCCCATCTGGTCCGGGCCGAGCTGGGCAGGCGGGCCGTGCTGATGCGCGCGGGAGACAACGCGGCGGGGGCCGCCGCGCTCGCGGTGCGGTCCGCCCTGCCCGGCGATCCACGCGCCGACGAGGCGCACCGCGTGCTGATCGAGCAGGGGGGCCCATGGGGCTGAGCGGCGGCGAGCTGGACCGGATGGCGATGGCCGTGCTCCAGCCCGGTTTCGAGGGCACGGAACCGCCCGACTGGTTGCGGCGGGCGCTCGGCGAGGGCCTGGGCGGGGTGGTCCTGTTCGCCCGCAACATCGCCCGCAACATCGCCCGCAACATCGCCCGCGACGTCGCGCGCGACGTCGCCCGTAACAACGCCCGCGGCTCGGTGGCCGCCCTGGTCGCCGATCTGCGCCGGGAACGGCCGGACGTGGTCGTCGCCGTGGACGAGGAGGGCGGCGCCGTCACCCGGCTGGAGGCCGCCACCGGCAGCTCCTGGCCGGGCAACCTGGCGCTCGGCGTCGCCGGCGACGAGTCGCTGACCCGCCGGGTGGCGCGGCAGATCGGCCGCATGGTCGCCGCCGCCGGCATCACCCTCGACTACGCCCCGGTGGTGGACGTCAACGCCGACCCCCGCAACCCCGTCATCGGCGTGCGTTCCTTCGGCTCCGACCCCGACGAGGTCGGCCGCCACGGCGCCGCGTGGATCGAGGGGCTGCAGAGCGCGGGGGTGGCCGCCTGCGCCAAGCACTTCCCCGGCCACGGGGACACCGTGACCGACTCCCACCTGGCGCTGCCCGCCGTACGCGCCTCCCGCGAGGTGATAGAACGGCGCGACCTGCCGCCGTTCCGGGCGGCCATCGCGGCGGGCGTGCGCGCCGTGATGTGCGGCCACCTGCTCGTCCCCGCCGTCGACGCGCTCCCCGCGACGCTGAGCCGTGCGGTGCTGACCGGCCTGCTGCGCGAGGAGCTGGGGTTCGACGGGCTCGTGGTGACCGACGCGATCGAGATGCGCGCGGTCTCCGCCCTGCACGAGCCGGGCGAGATCGCGGTCCGCGCGCTGGCCGCGGGGGCCGACGCGATCTGCGTCGGCGTGTCCTCGGCCCAGGGGGAGAGCGTCTACGCGCTGCGCGACGCGATCACCGGCGCGGTCCGAGACGGACGGCTGACGGACGAACGCCTGGCCGAGGCGGCGGGCCGGGTGCGGGACCTGGCCGCGTGGTACGACGCTCGGGCCGAGGCCAGGGCCGCGGTGGCCCGCGACGCCGACGAGGGCCTCGGCCTGGCGGCGGCGACGGCCGCCCTGCGCGCGACCCCGGCGGAGCAGGCGGCGGCGCCGCTGACGAAGGCGCCGCTGGTGGTGCACCTGGCGGCGCGGCCCAGCCAGGCCGTCGGCCGCGCGACCCCGCTGAAAGTCGGTCAGGCGATCGAGGAGATCCTGCCCGGGACGGCGACGGCCGAAGTGGACGGCGACGGGCACCTGCCGGATCTGAGCGAGGCGGGGCGCCCGCTCGTGATCGTCGTCCACGACGCCGTACGGCACGCCTGGATGCGGCGGCTCCTGGAGGAGGCGCTGCGGGCCCGCCCGGACGCGGTCGTGGTCGAGACGGGGATGCCGGGGCCGCCCGCCGGGCGGCTGTATCTCACCACCCACGGTAACTCCACGGCCTCCGCGCGGGCGGCGGCCCGCTGGCTCACCGGCGGCGCCTGACCGGTTCGCCGGTCGCTCACGTGAGACGTCTTCGCAGGTAGTGGCCTCGGTAAAAATTAACTCCATCTCCACGTCTGCTCGTGGAAAAAATTGACGGCATCGCGAGCGCGCCCGTATTGTCCAGGCAATCGGGAACCAGGAGCAGCCCATGAAGCGACTCGCAGCGATCATGGCGGTGGCGTCCATCGTCACCGTGACCGCCTGCGGCACTACCGGGACGACGGACACCGCCCAGCGGGGCGGCGGCGTGTACACCACGATCGACGGCAGCAAGCAGATCAACGCGAGCGCGCCGATCAACCCGTTCAACCCCGTCGGATCGGTCTTCTCGGGATACAACGGCATGGCGCTGGCGTGGCCCAAGAACGACCCCACCGACCCCAACCAGTTCTACCCGGCCATCGCCAGGAGCTGGAGCATCTCCCCTGACCGGTCGGAGGTCGTCATCCGCCTGCAGCCGAACGCCAGGTGGTCCGACGGCGTGCCGGTGACCAGCGAGGACGTGCGTGTCTCGATCGGTCTCGCCTACACCCAGGGCGGCACGGCGTACGCGCTGGACCCGAAGGCGGCCGGCGCCGCCGCCGACATCCAGGTCGTCGACCCCAAGACGATCAGGGTGACACAGGGCGCCAACCGCAGCTCGACGTTCCTCGCCAACCTGCTGTCGACGGTGGTCGTGCCCGCGCACGTCTTCGGGAAGCTGCTGCCCGCGAACTTCTGGCAGACGCTCAAGGTCGCCCAGCACGGCCAGGGCGCGGCGGCCGAGAAGGCGAAGAGCCAGATCACCGGGCTGGCGGAGAATGTCATCGCCTTCGACCCCGGCCACGACGTGTCCGCCGGGCCGTTCGTGCTGGAGCGGGTGAACCCCGGCGCGGCGCTGCTCACGCGCAACCCCTACTTCTACGCCCGGCAGAACATCGTGCCGGACAAGGTGAAGCTCCTGAACTACACCGGCAACGAGCAGATCTGGAACTACCTGATCGCCGGCCGGCTGGACAACGCTCCCTTCACCTCCGTGCCCACCGCCGTCCTGGACCGAATCCGCGACGCGAAGGGCAGCGAGGTGATCAAGGGCTACTCTCCCGTGGCGGTCTCCCTCGCGTTCAACCAGTCGCACAAGCCGTACGACAACGTGCACGTGCGGCGGGCGATCGCCTACCTGATCGACCGCGCCCAGGTCACGAAGATCGCCTCTCCGGAGGGCGGCACGCCCGCCGTCACCACCTCCGGCATCCACGCCAAGGCGGCCCGGGCCTGGCTGGGCGACGCGTTCGACAGCCTGAATCAGTACCGCGTGAGCCCCGCCAAGGCCGACGCCGAGCTGAAGGCGGCCGGCATGACCAAGCGGGGCGGCCACTGGACCCTGCCCGACGGCAGCCCGTGGAAGGTCCGCATCCACGTGCCCGCGTCGTTCTCCGACTGGGTCGCCGCGGCCAAGTCGATCACCAGCCAGCTCGGCGACCACGGCATCGACGCGAGCGTGGTCACCGCCGCCGACTACACCCTTTATCTCGGAGAGCTGGCCGACGGCAAGTACGACCTCGGGTTCTGGCTGATCGGCCTCGGACCCTCGCCGTACAACATCTTCCAGCGGCTGTACGGGCAGGCGAACGGCTGGCAGATGTTCGGCGGCCGGCTGCGGCACGTCGCGCCGGGCACCGAGGGCAACTGGATGGGCGGGCCGGAGAAGGCCGACGCCGGCGCCGCCGGCACGGTCGACCCCGGCGAGCTGACCAGCAAGCTGAACTTCGCGTCCCACGACGAGCAGCAGCGCATCGTCGGCGTCCTGGCCAAGGTCGCCAACGAACAGCTCCCGGTCGTCCAGCTCTGGGACTACGTGAACACCCAGTTCGTGAACACCTCCCGGTACACCGCGTTCCCGCCGGACGACGACGAGTCCCTGCGGCTGTCGTCCGGGGTGTGGATGCAGCTCGGGATGATCAAAAAAGCGGAGAAGGGGCAGGCATGACGCACGCCGTTCCGGGGCGTCCCCGGCTGGGCGCGGTCGCCAGGAAGATCGGCGGCCATCTGGGCCGCGGCCTGGCCATGATCTGGGTCGTCGCCACGATCAGCTTCGTCATCATCCGGGAGATCCCCGGCGATCCCGTGCTCGGGCAGTACGAGAGCCTGATCCAGAAGGGCATGTCGCCCGAGCAGGCCGAACGGGCCACCGCCGTCCTGTACGGCTTCCTGCCGACCGGCAACCTGTGGCAGCAGTACGTCGGCTACATGGGCTCGCTGCTCCACCTCGACCTCGGGCGGTCACTCAGCACACCAGGCGTGGAGGTGACCACGCTCATCGGCCACGCGGCCCGGTGGACCGTGCTCCCGGTCCTCGCCGGCACGCTGCTGAGCTTCCTGCTCGGCGTCACCATGGGCGTCTACGCCGCGATCAAGCGGTCGGGCAAGCTGGGCGACGTGCTCGCGCTGTCCGGCTCGCTGCTGCACGGCGTGCCGGTGTACGTCATCGGCCTGCTGCTCACCGCGATCTTCGCCACGCTGTGGCCGATCATGCCGTCGGGCGGGCCGGTGGACGTCGAGTTCGTCCCCGGCTTCAACGCCGGCTACATCGGCTCGCTGGTGCACCACGCCGTGCTGCCGGTCGTCACGTACACGCTGGCCAGCTACGGCGGGTGGATCCTCGCGATGAAGTCGAACGTCGTCGCCGTGCTCGGCGACGACTTCATCCTCGCGGCCGAACTAC
Organism: Microbispora bryophytorum; assembly: GCF_006874465.1. Taxonomy (GTDB): domain Bacteria; phylum Actinomycetota; class Actinomycetes; order Streptosporangiales; family Streptosporangiaceae; genus Microbispora; species Microbispora bryophytorum. The sequence goes on from NZ_VIRL01000020.1 coordinate 10,854, forward strand.
GCGGCCTGCGGCGCGGCTTCGTGTTCCGGTATCTCGCGCGCAACGCGATCCTGCCGCTGTTCACGATCCTCGCCCTGTCGATCGGCATGCTGTTCGGCGGCTCGATCTTCATCGAGGAGATCTTCAACTACCCGGGCCTCGGCCTGCTGCTCGTCAACAGCATCAGCAGTCGCGACTACGCGCTGATGGGAGGCACGTTCCTGGTGATCACGGTGGGCATCGTCGTCGCCAACATCGCCGCCGACCTGCTGTACACGGCGATCGACCCCCGGGTCAGGAGCGGAGGCGCGGCATGACCGTCATCGTCAACCCGGAGGGGGCGATCAGCCCCGGGGCCGTGCCGGCCGGGACGACGCGGGCCACGCTGCGGCGCAACTTCTGGCGCGGGGTGTGGCGGGTGCTGCGGCGCAAGCCCAGCCGCATGGCCGGGGTGGGCATCGTCGTGCTGTTCGCGGTCATCGGTGTGGCCGGGCCGCTGCTCTACCCCGCGCAGCTGCCGCGCGACGACAACGCGCTGTACGCGCCGCCGAGCCTGGCCCACCCCTTCGGCACCGACTTCGAGGGCACCGACGTGCTCGCACTGGTCGTCACCGGCGCGCGCTACGTGCTGCTCACCGGCCTGGCCACGGCCGTCATCACGGTCGCGCTCGGCACGCTCATCGGGCTGGTCGCGGGCTTCCACCGCGGCCGGTGGGACACGCTGCTGATGCGCCTGACCGACATGAACCTCGCGATTCCCGGCCTGCCGCTGCTGCTCGTGCTGTCCACGGTGTGGAAGTTCGAGAGCCCGCTGGAGATGGGCCTGGTGCTCGGGGTGCTCGGCTGGGGCGGCATCGCCCGCGCCGTGCGGTCGCAGACGCTGTCGTTGCGCGAGCGCGGCTTCATCGAGGCCGCCCGCGGCCTCGGCCTGCCCACCCGGCACATCATCGGCCGCGAACTGCTGCCGAGCATGGCGCCCTACATCGCGATGAACATGCTCATCGCCGTCACCGGCGCGGTGTACGCCCAGGTGGGCCTGTTCTTCCTCGGCGTGCTGCCGTTCGAGTCGAACAACTGGGGCGTGATGCTGAACCTCGCGGTGTTCAACGGCGGGGCGCTCACCACTCCCGCCGCGCTGCCGTACCTGCTGGCCCCGCTGATCGCGATCCTGCTGCTCACTCTGGGCATCGTGCTGATCGTGGACGCGATGGACGAGATCTTCAATCCCCGCCTGCGGGAGGAGTAGCCCCCATGACCGCTCACACGGCCGCACGTCACACGGCCGCACCGGGGGTCCGGATCCGGGACCTCACGGTCGTCTACAAGACGCCCGCCGGCGAGCTGCCCGCCGTACGCGGCGTCGACCTCGCCCTGGCCCCCGGCACGATCACCGGCGTCGTCGGCGAGTCGGGTTCGGGCAAGTCGACGCTCGCGTTGTCGCTGCTCAACGCGGTGCAGCCGCCCGGCAGGATCGCGGCGGGCAGCGTCGAGATCGACGGCCTCGGCGACGTGCTGACGCTGCGGGGCGAGGACCTGCGCCGCACCCGCGGCCGCCAGGTCGGATACGTCTTCCAGGCCGCGCAGAACTCGCTGAACCCGCTGAAGACCATCGGCAAGCAGCTGCTCGACCTCGGCCGCTCCCACGACGTGGAGGACCTGCGGGGGCTGGTGCGCGACGCCAAGGACCTGCTGGCCCGCATGGGCATGGACGGCGCCCGGGTGCTCGACTCCTACCAGCACGAGCTGTCCGGCGGCATGCGCCAGCGGGTCGGCATCATGCTCGCGCTCGTCCTGAACGCCAAGGTCGTCGTTCTGGACGAGCCGACCACCGCCCTCGACATGATCACGCAGGCCACGATCCTGCGGATCATCCGCGAGGTCCACGAGGAGCGGGCGCTCACCACGCTCGTCATCACCCACGACGTCGGCGCGGTGGCCGAGGTCGCCGACAGCCTCGCCGTCATGTACGGCGGCCGGGTGGTCGAGCACGGCCCGGTGACCGAGGTGCTCGGGAGCGCCCGGCACCCGTACACCCAGGGCCTGATCAGGGCGATCCCGCGGCTGTCCGGCGATCTGTCGCTGGCCCGGGCGCTGCCCGGCCGCCCGCCGACGCTCGGGACGCTGCCCACGCAGGGCTGCGTGTTCCGCGAGCGCTGCGAGCGGCGGATGGAGGTGTGCGAGACCGACGAGCCCATGTCCGTCACGCAGGACGGCCGCACCGTCGCCTGTCACGCCGCCGACCGCCACCTCACCCTGGTCAAGCGGAAGGAGGAGTTCGTGTGATCACGGGGACCGGCATCACCAAGATCTTCAAGCAGCGTGGCAGCGTGCTCGGCGCCCGCGAGGTGCCCGCGCTGCGCGGCGTGGACTTCGCCGTCGCCAAGGGCGGCGCCGTCTCGTTCATCGGAGAGTCGGGCAGCGGCAAGACCACGCTCGGCCGGATCGTCGCCGGCCTGGAGACCCACGACGCGGGCGAGATCGTCATCGACGGCGTGCCGATGTCCACGCTGAGCCACCGCAGGCGGCAGCCGTACTTCCGCCGGATCCAGCTCATCCACCAGGACCCCTACTCGGCGCTCAACCCCACCCGGACGATTCACCAGACGCTGGAGGCGCCGCTGCGGCTGCGCGCCCGGCAGGCGGGCCGCCCGCGCTCGTGGGTCGACGGGCGGGCCGCGGAGCTGCTGGCGATGGTCGGCATCGACCCCGGCTACGTGCTCCCGCGCTACCCTCACCAGCTGTCGGGCGGCATGCGCCAGCGCGTGGTGATCGCCCGCGCGCTCACCATGGACCCCGAGGTGCTCGTCGCCGACGAGGCCGTCTCGATGATCGACGTGTCGCTGCGCCTGGGCATCCTCGCCCTGCTGAAGGACCTGCGCGAGCGCCTCGGCGTGGGCGTGCTGTTCATCACCCACGACATCGCCACCGCCCGCTACATCGGCGACGACGGCGAGCTGTACGTGCTCTACCGCGGCCAGGTCGTCGAGCGGGGCGCCACAGAGAAGATCATCTCGGACCCGGTCCATCCGTACACGCAGTCGCTGCTGTCGGCGATCCCGGTGCTGCACGGCCTGGAACGGCCGGGCGCCGAGCGGGTCGTGCCGAGGGAGATGCAGCGGGAGGGCGAGCCCGACGGCGGCTGCCTGTTCGCCCGGCGCTGCCCGTTCAGCACCGAGCGCTGCGAGAACGAGATGCCCGTGCTGGGCCGCGACGGAGGGCCGGAACAGGAGGCCGGGCAGGAGGGTGGGCAGGAGTACGCCTGCTTCCACCCCAGGCGGCGCAGCGTGATCCCGGTGGGGGTGGGCGAGTGACGGACATCCTTCCGGTCGAGGCGGACGGGGCGCTGGAGCGCCTGGCCGCCGCCGCGCTGTGGGCCGACGCCGACGACGCCGCGCTGGTCGTACGGCGGCTGGCCGACCCGCCGGGGGAGCGGGCGTGGACGGTCCTGGCCACCCCGGACCGGGACGGCGCCGTGTTCACCTCGATCGGCGCGGACGGCGCCGGTCACATCGACCTGATCGCCGTGGATCCCGCCGCCCGGGGCCGGGGGATCGGGCGGGCGCTCGTGGGCGCGGCCGAGGAGTGGATGCGGGCGCGCGGCGCGGCCGAGGCGAGGTTCGCCGGCAACCCGCCCTGCTACGCCTGGCCCGGGATCGACGTGCGCTACACCCCGGCCGCCTGCCTGGCCGAGAGCCTGGGTTACGAGCGCTACCGCGTGGCCTGGAACATGACGGCCGACCTGCCCGCCCGCTACGACGAGGCCGAGCACGAGGCCGACCTGGCCCGGCTCGCCGCGGCCGGGGTCACCGTCGCCGCGGCGCCTGCTCACGGTGACCCGGCCGGAGAGCGGGCGCAGGTCGCGGCCTTCGTCCGCGAGCAGTGGAACGACAAATGGGCCTGGGAGGCCGAGCAGGCGACCGGTCTGCATTACGCCTTCCGCGACGGGGCGGCGCGCGACGGGGAGATCCTCGGCTTCGCCGCCTGGGGCGCCCGGCCGCTGTGGTTCGGGCCGATGGGCACGGCCGAGGCCGCCCGTGGGCTCGGCGTGGGCCGGGTGCTGCTGCGCCGCTGCCTCGACGAGCAGGCCGCCGCCGGGCAGACGTCCGCGCAGATCGGCTGGGTGGGCCCGCTCCGCTTCTACTCCCGGGCGGTGGGCGCCCGCGCCGAGCGGGTGTTCTGGCTCTACCGCCGCGCGCTGGGCTGATGTCAGCCGTACAGCAGTTCACCCTGGGGCGGGCCCGGCGGGGGGCACAGCCCGCGGGGGTCGCGGCCCGCCTCCAGGTGCTCGCGCAGCGAGGCCGAGCCCCACAGCAGGTCGAGGAACGGCTCGCAGGCGAAGTCGCCCGGATACAGGCTGCGCAGCACGTGCAGGACGGACACACCCGTCAGCACCGGCGGGAAGGCCTCCCGGTCGGTCACGTGCAGCTGCACGCCGCGCACCACGACGCCCGCGTGCCTGCCGAACGTCGGGGTGAACCACGTGTCGCGGAAGCGCACCCCGGGAAGGCCGAGATCGTTCAGCGCGGCGGCGAACCGGCCGTCCGCGTACGGCGCGCCGACCAGCTCGAACGGCCGGGTCGTGCCCCGGCCCTCGGCGGCGTTCACCCCCTCCAGCAGCCCGGTGCCGGGGTAGACCAGGGCGGTGTCGAGGGTCGGCATGTTGGCCGACGGCAGCACCCAGGGCAGCCCGGTGCGGTCGAAGTGCCACTGCCTGCGCCAGCCCTCCACGCACACCACGTCCAGCTCGGCGCCGATCGCGCGGTTGGCGAACACGGCGATCTCGCCCGGCGTGAGGCCGTGCCGTACGGGCAGGGCGGCGCGGCCGACGAAGCTCGCGTAGGCCGGGTCGAGCACCGGGCCCTCGGCCACCGCGCCGCCGATCGGATTGGGCCGGTCGAGCACGGTGAACCGCAGCCCGAGCCGGGCGGCCGATCCCATCAGGTCGTACATCGTCCAGACGTAGGTGTAGAAGCGCGCGCCCACGTCGCACACGTCGAAGACGAGCGCCTCCACCCCGGACGACGCGACCAGCGCGTCCAGGTCGCCGCCGGTCCGCCGGTAGGTGTCGAGCACGGGCAGGCCGGTGACCGGGTCGGCGGTGTCGCCCTCGCCGCCGCCCGCCTGGGCCGTGCCGCGCAGGCCGTGCTCGGGGCTGAACAACGTGGTCACGGGCACTCCGGCGGCCAGCAGGGCCGGTGCGGCGTGGGTCAGATCGGGCAGGACTCCGGTGGGGTTGGTGATGAGCCCGACCCGCACCCGTCCGGTTCCCGGCGTGCTCGTCAGCCGCTCCAGCCCCGTACGCACACGATTCATCTAGCACTCCGAAGCTGAGGAACCATGACCCACTCACTCGCCGCTCTCGCCACCGAACAGAGCGATCCCCGCTTCAGCGGGATCGACACGCTGCCCACGGAGGAGATCGCCCGGCTCATGAACGCCGCCGACGCCGCCGTCCCGGCCGCCGTGGGCCGGGCCGTCCCGGCGATCGCCGCGGCCGTCGACGCGATCGCCGCGCGGATGGCCGACGGGGGCAGGCTCCTCTACGTGGGCGCGGGCACCTCCGGGCGGCTCGCGGTGCTCGACGCCTCCGAGTGCCCGCCGACATTCGGCACGCACCCCGACCTGGTCCAGGGCATCATCGCGGGCGGCGAGGCCGCGCTGGTGCGCTCGGTCGAGGGCGCCGAGGACGACGCGGAGGCGGGCGCAGCCGTGATCCGCGGCAAGCACGTCGGCCCGCTCGACTCCGTGGTGGGCATCTCCGCCAGCGGGCGCGCGCCGTACGTCGTCGCGGCGGTCGAGCAGGCCCGGCGGCTCGGCGCGCTGACCGTGGGCCTGGCCTGCAACACCGGCACCCCGCTCGCACGCGCCGCCGACCACGCCGTCGAGGTCATCGTGGGGCCGGAGGTGGTCACCGGCTCGACCCGCCTCAAGGCGGGCACGGCCCAGAAGCTGGTCCTCAACATGATCTCGACGATCACGATGATCAGGTCGGGGCGGACGTACGGGAACTTCATGGTCGACGTCGTGGCCAGCAACTCCAAGCTCGTCGACCGGGCGGCCCGCATCGTCTCCGACATCACCGGCACGCAGGTGCCGCGGGCCCGGGAGGTCCTGGAGAGCGCGGGACGGGACGTGAAGACGGCCGTCGTGATGATCGAGCGCGGGGTGGGCGCCGACGACGCGCGGGCGCTGCTCGCGGCCCACGGCAACCGGCTCGGCCCGGCGCTGCACAGTGCATGACCAGATGCCCGGGCCTGACCAGACGCCTCAGCACATGCTGGAGGACGTCCTGCGGGCGGCCGTGCCCGAGGTCGCCTCGGCGGCGGTCGCCGCGATCGCCGTGGACGGGCGTACGGTCGCCGCGGCCGCCGTGGGCGAAGCCCTGCGGTACGCCGGTCCGTCCGGGGGGCTGCGGGCGCGGCGGCCGGCCGTGGCGATGGACGCGCTCTTCGACATCGCCTCCCTGACCAAGATGTTCACGGCCGCGGTGCTCGTCTCACTGGCCCAGCAGGGCGCGCTCGACCTCGACGAGCCGGTGGCCGCCCGGCTGCCCCGGTTCTACGGGGACCGGCCCGAGATCACGGTACGGCACCTGCTGACGCATTCGGCGGGCCTGCCCGCGAGCCGCCGGGTGGAAAAGGAGCCGGAGGAGGCCCGCTGGGACCTGGTGCTGTCCACTCCGGTGCAGGGGCCGCCGGGGACGCACCTCTACTCGGACGTCGGCATGATCACGGCCGGGCGGCTGGCGGAGGCCGCCGGCGGTGCGCCGCTGGACGTGCTCGTGCGCGAGCGGGTCACCGGGCCGCTCGGGCTCGGCGCCACGACGTACGGGCCGGTCGAGCCGGGCCGGGCCGTCGCCACCGAGTTCAAGCGCGGCATCTGCGTGCGGGGTGAGGTGCACGACGAGACGGCCCACGCGCTGGGCGGCGTGGCCGGGCACGCCGGGCTGTTCTCCACCGCCGCCGACCTCGTGCGTTTCGGCGAGGCGCTGCGCACCGGCGGCGGCCCGGTGCTGTCTCCCGCCTGGACCGCCGAGATGCTGCGTGACCAGGGCGTGCCGGGCGCCGCCTTCCGCCAGGGGCTCGGCGTGCGCATCGACGACCCGGCGATCGTGGGGCCGCTCGCGGGCGCGTTCGGCCACTCGGGCTTCACCGGCACGTCGCTGGTCGTCGATCCCGCCCGCCGGCTGACCGTCGTGCTGCTCACCAACAACGTCCACCCGCTGCGGGGCCGCCCCGGCATCCGCGACCTCCGGCACGCCGTCGCGGCCGAGGCCCTGCGCCTGGCCGGCTGAGCCCGGCGGATGTTTGATCCTCCTCGTCCGGGTCAGTAGGCGGTCAGTCCGGCAGACGGACCGATCCACCGACCGATCCACCGACCGATCCACCGAGGAGAGGAGCCGCGATGACGACCGCCCACCAGGCCGGCCGCCGTCTCGAAGGGGCGGCCCGCAAAGCGGCCGACCACCCTGTCCTGGAGAAGCTCGCCAAGGTCGGGTTCGCCGCCCGGGGCGTCCTGTACGCGATCATCGGCCTGGTCGCCCTCCAGATCGCCTTCGGCGGGGGAGGGGAGGCCGACAAGAGCAGCGCGCTCCAGATCGTCCGCGACGCGCCCCTGGGCGACCCCCTGCTGTGGGTCATGGCCGTCGGCCTGGCCGCACTGACGATCTGGCAGGTCTCCGAGGCCGTCTGGGGCCGGCCGGGGGTCAAGGAGCGCGTGGAGGCCGTGGCCAAGGCCGTCGTCTACGCCGCCCTGGTGTTCTCGATGGTGGCGCTGCTCACGCGCAACAAGGCCGCCTCCTCGTCCGACAGCCAGTCGCAGGACGTCACCAAGACGCTGTTCGAGCTGCCCGGCGGCCAGTTCCTGGTCGGCCTGATGGCGCTGGGCGTGATCGCCCTCGGCGTCTTCTGGATCTACGAGGGCTGGACCGAGAAGTTCATGAAGGACATGTACGTGACCGGGCCCCGTGCCCGCGGTGTCGTCGTCAAGCTCGGCAAGGCCGGCTACATCGCCCGCGGCGTCATCGCGCTGGCCGCCGGCGCCCTGATCGGCCAGGCCGCCCTCACCTACGACCCCGACAAGGCGGCCGGCATCGACGGCGCGCTCAAGGCGCTCGCCGACACCCCGGCCGGGCCGTGGCTGCTCGTCGTGGTCGCCGTCGGTCTGGTGCTGTTCGCCGTCTACTGCTTCGCGGAGGCCCGCTGGCACCGGGTGTGAGCGGGCCCGCCGGAGTCCCGCCTCAGGCAGGCGCGCCCGGCGCTCCGTGGCGCAGGCCGTCCATCAGCAGGTCGAGCAGGCGCCCGGCCTGCTCGCGCTGCGCGGGTTCGCCGGCGGCCAGGCAGATGCCGTTCACGCCGGTGAGCACGTCCTCGGCCGCCACTTCCCGCCGCAGCGTCCCGGCCGCGCCGCCCGCGTCGAGCAGCGTGCCGATCGCCCCGATGAGCCGGTCGCGGCTGTGCGCGTACGGGTTGGCGCCGGAGGCGATCACGGCGCGCAACGCGTCGGCCATGCCCCGCTTGGTCGCCAGGTAGTCGACGAAACGGTCCATCCAGGCGCGCATCGCCACGTCGGGCGGCAACGTGTCCGCGAGCTCGGCCGCCGCGTCGCACAGCTTCGCCAGCTCGTTGCGGTAGGCCGCCTCGATCAGCGCCTCCCTGGTGGGGAAGTGGCGGTAGAGCGTGCCGATGCCGACGCCCGCCTCCTTCGCGATCGCGTCGAGCGTGACGTCCGGCCCGTCCTGGGAGAACGCCCGCACGGCGACGTCGAGCAACCGCTCGCGGTTGCGCCGGGCGTCGGCGCGCAGGGGCTTGGCTCCGGATGGTCGAGCGGGGGTGGACACGGCTCCTCCACGACGCGAGTTGCTAACCGGAGGATCCTCCGATTAGTGTTACAGGCGTACCGGAGGTTCCTCCGGTTTTCCTTGATTGTAGCGGCCGGGCTCCCGAGGGGCGCCTGCCGCCGTACGGGACGGGGACGACCATGACTCAGACCACGCCTATCACCACTCCGTTCACCGGGCAGTCCACCGCGGCCGAGGTCCTGGAGGGCGTCGACCTGCGCGGGCGGCGGGCGATCGTGACCGGAGGGGCGTCGGGAATCGGCGTCGAGACCGCCCGGGCGCTGGCCGCGGCGGGCGCGGAGGTGACGATCGCGGTCCGCGACCTCGACGCGGGAAAGCGGACCGCTGAGGCCATCGCCGCCACCACCGCGGGCGCGCCCGTCCTCGTCGCGCCGCTGGACCTCGCCGACCGGGCCTCCGTCGCCTCGTTCGCCGCCGCGTGGGAGGGGCCGCTGCACATCCTGGTCAACAACGCCGGAGTGATGGCGTGCCCGGAGGCGCGGACGCCGGAGGGCTGGGAGCTGCAGTTCGCCACCAATCACCTCGGTCACTTCGCGCTGACCACGGGACTGCACCCGGCGCTCGCGGCGGCCGGCGGCGCGCGCGTCGTGTCGGTCAGCTCCAGCGCCCACCTGCGGTCGGCGGTCGTCTTCGACGACATCCACTTCCGGGAGCGCCCGTACGACCCGTGGCTGGCGTACGGGCAGTCGAAGACGGCCAACGTGCTCTTCGCGGTCGAGGCAGGCAGGCGGTGGGCCGGCGACGGCATCACGGTCAACGCGCTCATGCCCGGCGGCATCCGCACCAACCTCCAGCGGCACCTGGACCCCGACTACATCGAGCGTCGTCGCGCGCTGGGCAACTCGACCGGCGTGACGTGGAAGAACACCGAGCAGGGCGCGGCCACTTCCGTGCTGCTCGCCGCGTCGCCGCTGGTCGAGGGCGTCAGCGGACGCTACTTCGAGGACAACCAGGAGGCGGAGCCGAATCGGGAGGGGGCCGGCCGGGGCGTCGCGGCGTACGCGCTCGACCCGGAGGCGGCTACCCTCCTCTGGCAGGTGTCGGTGGACCTGCTCGCCCTCTAGCCAGGGCCTGTCTCACAGCCTGGCGGTTTGGCAGCGGTCGGACAACGTTGGATCCGCGCCTAACCGAGTGCCGGCGGCTGCTCGGCTGGACGGCGTCCCCAGGCCGAGATCAGCGGCGCGAGTGTCAGGTCGAGTTCGCCCGCGTGGATGGCGGCCAAGTGCGCGTCGATCTCGGCGTCGTCGGCAAGGCCGGCCGCGAGCAGCTCGCCGCGCACGTGCCGGATGGTCGCCGCCTCCAGCCGGTCGCAGGCCGGCCCGCCGACCGGGAAAGAGCCCGCCGCGGCGACATCCACCAAGCCGGCCTCACGCAATGCCCGCGGCAGTGTCCGGCCGTAGCGCAGGTCCGCGCCGCGGCGCGTCAGCAGCTCCCGGACCGCGTCACGCAGCCGGTTGGCCCGCCGCTGCGCCGGGCCGCTGTCGTCCAGGCATGCCAGTGGCTGCAGAGCGGTGTCGGCGTCCTCGATCAGCAGCCAGCCGCCGGGCCGCAGCGCCGCCGCCATCGTGGCCAACGCCCGAGCCCGGTCGGGCACATGGACCAGCACGAGCCGGGCGTGCACCAGATCGAACGTTCCCGGCTCCGGGGGCGGATCAAGGGCGACGTCGTGCCGGCGCACCTCGTATCCGCCGCCTGCCTCCAGCCACGACGGGTCGATGTCCGTGGCCAGCACGTGCCCGGTCGGACCGACGGCCGCCGCGAGCGCCTCCGGGATGCTGCGGCCACCGGCCCCCACCTCCCAGCAGCGCGAGCCGGCCCCGACCCCCAGCCGATCGAAGTGCCCCCGCGTCACACCGTCGAACAGCTCGGCCAGCCAAACGAATCGCTCGCCCGCCTCGGCGCGTGCGTTGTCCAGCAGGTACCCGCGGGCGGGAGCGGGCTCTCCACCGAGCGCGGTGGTCCCGCCCGTCGGATCCGGTCGGTCACTGTCGCGCGGCGGGCGGGGCGAGGAGGTCATCACCACATGGTCACCTCCCCAGACCACCAGCGCCACGACGACGGGAGAGGGATATCTCACACAGCCATGACAGGACAGCGCGCTGACCGGACTGCCGGCTACGGCCGGTTCGGCCTCCGCTCGCCAGGCCGTCTGTGCCTGCGGCCGGGCGCGGTGCTCCCCGGGAAGCGCCGCCGGAAAAAATCTCGAAAAAGTCCGGGAGGCGTGTCGATCCGGGAGCGTCCCGTTCGAGGAGTGGGTGAAGGGCCGGTGAGGGACCGGCCCCCGCCGGAGGGAGAACCACCCATGACCACCGCCCGCGCCGCCACCGCCCGCCCTGGCACCGCCCGCCCTGGCACCGCTCGCACCTGCGACCGGGAGACCGGCATCACCCGCAGCCTGCTCGGGTACGGCGTGATCGCCGGCCCGGTCTACGTCGGGGTGTCGCTGGCCGAGGCCCTGACCCGGGACGGCTTCGACCTGACCCGGCACGCCTGGAGCCTGCTCGCCAACGGCGACCTCGGCTGGGTCCACATCGCCGTCTTCGTGCTGACGGGGGCGATGACCGTCGCCTTCGCCGTGGGCCTGCGCCGGGCCCACGGTCGCGGCTGGGCCCCTCGCCTGCTGGCCGTGTACGGTCTGAGCCTGCTGGCGGCCGGGGCCTTCCGGGCCGACCCGGCCGGCGGCTTCCCCCGCGGCGTGCCGGCGGGCGAGGCGAGCTGGCACGGCGTCGCGCACCTGGTCTCCGGCGGCGTCGGGTTCGCCTGCCTGGTCGCGGCCTGCTTCGTCCTCGCCCGCCGTTGCGCCCGGAGCGGGCAGGTGGTCTGGGCGTGGAGTTCGCGGGCGATCGGCGTGCTGTTCGCGGCCGGGTTCCTGGCCGTGGCCTCGGGGGCGGGTGCGACCTGGGCCAACCTCGCCTTCACCGGCGCCGTGGTGCTCGGCTGGGCCTGGATCGGCGCCCTCGCTGTGCACGCCTACCGGAACGCCTGACCCGTCCCGCGTTCACCTGATAGATGATTGACCGGAAGGAGACGACCGATGCGTTACATGGTTCTGCTCAGGGCCGCCCAGCCCGCCACCCCGCCGCCCGCCGACCTCATGGAGGCCATCGTCAAGCTCGGCCAGGAGGCGACCGTCGCCGGGGCGCTGCTCGACACCGCCGGGCTGGCGCCCAGCGCGTCCGCGGCGAGGGTGCGCGTGGCCGAGGGCGGGCTCAGCGTGACCGACGGCCCGTTCGCCGAATCGAAGGAGCTGATCAGCTACGCCCTGTACGACGTGCGGTCGAAGGAGGAGGCCGTCGAGTGGGCCGCGCGCTTCATGCGCCTGCACCGCGACCTGTGGGAGGGCTGGGAGGGCGAGGCCGAGGTGGTCAAGGTTCTCGGCCCCGAGGATTTCGCCCCGCCGGCCTGAACGTTGTGAGCTGAGCACTCCGATGACCGGCACCGAGGCGCTGCTCGCGGCGCACCGCGCGATCGAGGCGGTCTGGCGGATCGAGTCCGCCAGGCTCGTGGCGGGGCTGGCCCGCCTCGTCGACGATGTCGGCCTGGCCGAGGAGCTCGCCCAGGACGCGCTGCTCATCGCGCTGGAGCAGTGGCCGGAGGCGGGCGTCCCGGACAACCCGGGCGCCTGGCTCATGGCCACCGCCAAGCACCGCGCGATCGATCATCTGCGGCGGCGCAGCCGCTACGAGCGCAAGCTCCAGGAGATCGGCCGTGACGTCGGGAGCAGGCCGCAGCCGGACCCGGACGCCGACATGCACGACCACATCCGCGACGACATGCTGCGGCTCGTCTTCACCGCCTGCCATCCCGCGCTGACCACCGAGGCGCGCGTCTCGCTCACTTTGCGCCTGCTCGGCGGTCTGACCACCGGGGAGATCGCCCGGGCGTTCCTGGCCACCGAGCCGGCGGTGGCGCAGCGGATCGTCCGCGCCAAGCGCACCCTGGCCGCCAAAGGGGTCAGGTTCGAGATGCCTGCCCCCGGCGACCTGGCCGAGCGGCTGGCCTCGGTGCTGGAAGTCGTCTACCTGATCTTCAACGAGGGCTACTCGGCCACGGCGGGAGACGACTGGACCCGCCCCGACCTCTGCCACGAGGCGCTGCGCCTGGGCCGTCTCCTGGCGGGCCTGCTCCCCGGCGAACCGGAGGTGCACGGCCTGGCCGCGCTGATGGAACTGCAGGCCTCCCGCCTGCGCGCCCGAGCAGGACCGGACGGCGCGCCGGTCCTGCTCCCCGACCAGGACCGGCGCCTGTGGGACCGGCTCCTGATCCGCCGGGGCCTGGAGGCGCTGGAGCGGGCCGAGTCGCTCGGCGGCGCCTTCGGGCCGTACGCCCTGCAGGCGGCCATCGCCGCCTGCCACGCCCGGGCCGTCCGCGGCGGTGACACCGACTGGGAGCGCGTCGCCGCGCTCTACCGGGTGCTCGCCCACGTCTCGCCCTCTCCCGTGGTCGAACTGAACCGCGCAGTCGCGGTCGCGATGGCCGGCGACCCGGCACGCGGGCTGGAGATCGCCGACGCCGTCGCCGGTGACAAGGCCCTGCGCGGCTACCCCCAACTTCCGGCGGTACGCGGCGACCTGCTGGCCCGGCTGGGCCGCACGGACGAGGCGCGGCGGGAGTTCGAACGGGCGGCGTCCCTGACCGGCAACGAGCGGGAGCGGGCCCTGTTCCTGGCCCGCGCCCTGTTCCTGGCCCGCGCGGCCGACCGCGGGTAGCCGACCCCCTTCTGGTGCCTCTTCCTCTTCCGCCAGCCCCATTGACAAAGACAATTTTTACGTACAACATTGTTTTTGCGATGAGAGACATCCTGTACCTGGAGCAGATCGAGCAGGCCGAGGCACTGCTCAAGCCGCAGCGCATCGAGGTGCTGCGGCAGCTGGCCGAGCCCCGCACGTGCACCGAGGTGGCGGCGGTGCTCGACCAGACGCCGCAGCGGGTCTACTACCACGTCAAACGCCTCGTGGAGGCGGGTCTGGTCGACCAGGTCTCCGAGCGGCGGGTGCGCGGCATCACCGAAGGCATCTACCAGGCGAGCGCCCGCTCCTACTGGCTGGCGCCCAGCCTGGTGGGCCGCATCGGCGGGCTGCGCCGCCGGCAGGACGAGCTCAGCCTGGGCTACCTGCTCGACCTCATGGAAGAGGTGCAGGCCGACATCGCCGCGCTCGACCGGGCCGCGCCGGAGTTGCCGTCCATCGCCGTGTCCGGCGAGGTGCGCGTGCCCCCGGAACGCCGCCTGCAGTTCCTGGCCGACCTGCGCACCGCGCTGCAGGACCTGTTCACCCGCTACGGCGGCGCGGAAGGCGACGCCTTCAAACTCGCCGTGGCCTGCTATCCCCACTACCCCCAGGGAGACGACCGTGAGTGAACCGATGATCGTCCGCGTCCGCCTCGCCGCCCCGGTGAAGGAGGTGCGCCACGCGCTGACCGACCCCGCCGCGATGCGGGTGTGGCTGGCCGAGCACGCCGAGGCCGACCTGCCCGGCCGCTACGCGTTCTGGGGCCGCCGCACCCCGGAGGGCGACGCCCCCCACCAGCGCCCGCTGCACGCCGACGACCACACGCTGCGCTTCGCCTGGCTGCTGGACGGCGTGGAGACGACCACCGAGATCACGCTGACGGAGGAGTCCCCGGACGCGACCGTCCTGACCCTGTCGCAGAGCCACTTCGACTTCCAGGACGTCATCACCGGAGCGAGCATCCGGGGCGTGCTGCAGACCTTCTGGTCGCTGGCGCTGTCCAACCTGGCCGACTACGTCGAGGGACGCGAGATCGGCCCCCAGCCCGACTTCACCTCCGCCGACTTCCGCGGCGAGACGGTCATTGACACGCCGGTCGACCAGGTGTTCGACTCCCTGGTCGACTCGGACAAGGCGAGCGACTGGTTCGGATACCCCATCGGCATCGAGCCGCACGTCGGCGGGCGCTTCGCCATGGGCGGCCTGGACGCCGATCCGCACCCCGCGAAGATCATCGACCTGGTCCCCGGCAAGACCATGTCGGCCGACTGGGGACCGGGGGGCGTCGTCACCTGGGACCTGGAGGACAGCGGCGGCAAGACCCGCCTGACGTTCGTCCAGAGCGGCTTCGACACCGCCAACCCGCCGTACGCGGCCTGGACCGGATGGCTCAGCGGCCTGGCCGCGCTGCGCCGTTACCATGAGGCGCCCGGCCGCCACCAGATCTGGCTCCCCGTCGAGCCGGCGGCCTGACCCCACCCCGCCCGCCCGGGTGCTCGACGTCGGCGGCGGCACCGGAGTGCACGCCGTGTGGCTGGCCGCCGACGGCTACGAGGTCGAACTGCTGGACCCGGTCCCGCTCCACGTCGAGCGGGCCGGGGCCCTGCCGGGGTTGACCGCGCGGCTGGGCGACGCTCGCGACCTGCCCCTGCCGGACGCGAGCGCCGACGCGGTCCTGCTGCTGGGCCCGCTCTACCACCTGGCCGACCGCGCCGACCGGGTCGCCGCCCTGGCCGAGGCGCGCCGCGTGGTGCGCCCCGGCGGGCTGGTGGCCGCCGCCACCATCAACCGCTACGCCGCCGTGCACGACATGGTCCACCTGGGGGTCTACGAGCAGGAGCAACACCGCCTGGCCGCGCGCCAGGCCTTGGAGAACGGCCGCCTGCTGGGTCCCGGGCCGGGTTTCCCGGCCTACCTGCACGAGCCCGAGGAGGTGCCCGGGGAGTTCGCCGACGCCGGGCTTCCCGGCACCGAGCGCTACGGCCTGGAGGGCGCCTTCTGGCTGTACGGCGACGTCAACGACTGGCTCGACGACCCCGGACGCCGCAGGCTCATGCTCGACGCCCAGCGCACGCTGGAACGCGTGCCGTCGCTTCTCGGGGTCAGCGGCCATCTGCTCACCCTCGCCCGCCGTCCCGCGTAGGCTCCCGCCTCGGTCAGAGCTGGCCGATCGGTCAAATGTTGGCCGATCGGTCAGCTAAGGTGTCCGTATGGCACGTTCCGCAACCACCATGCGCGCGGACATCCTGGACTCGGCCGTGCGGCTGTTCGCCGCCCACGGCTTCCGCGGCACCTCCCTGCAGGACATCGCCACGGACGCGGGCTGCTCCAAGGCGTCCTTGCTCTATCACTTCACGAACAAGGACGCGATCTTGACCGAGCTGCTGGCGCCCGTCGGGCCGGAGTTCGCCGCGCTGGAGGGGCGGCTCGCCGAACTGGACGGCGAGGAGGCCGCCCGTGCCGCCGTCGCCGGACTCGTCGATCTGTCCCTGCGCTTCCGGCTGCAGGTGAAGATCCTCCTGCAGGACGTCGACGCGCTGATCAACCGGCCGGAACTACCGGACGTGGACGGCATCACCGAACGGCTTACGGACGCCCTGTCCGGCGGTTCGGCCGCCCCCCAGGCCCGGGTCTGGGCCTGGATGGCGATGCTGGGGATCATCCTGACCAGCGCCGGCGAGCTCACGCTCCCCGAGGAGACGCTACGCGCGGAGCTGACCCGCGGCGCGTTGCGGACGCTCGGTCTGCAGACCGACTGACCTCCCGAAGAAAGAGATCTGCTTTGGCAACCCTGCTGTACCGGCTGGGCCGGTTCTCCTTCCGCCGACGCGGGCGCGTGGCCGCCGTGTGGCTGCTGCTGCTCGTGGTCCTGGGCCTGGCCGCCGCGGCCTTCCACGGACCGACCGGCGACAAGTTCGCCATGCCCGGCACCGAGTCGCAGCGGGCGCTGGACGCCCTGGCCAAGGAGTTCCCGCAGGCCAGCGGTGCCACCGGCACCATCGTCGTCGCCGCTGCGCAGGGCCGGAAGCTGGACCCCGCCGCGATCGCGCCGGTGGTCAAGGAGGCCGCCGGCATCCCCGGCGTCGTCGCCGCCCTCGACCCCTTCACGTCCGGCGCCGTCTCCGCCGACGGCCGCTACGCCCTGGTCCAGGTGCAGTTCGCCAACGCGCTCAAGGATGTCACCGAGGCCCAGCGCGAGGCGTACATGAAGGCCGGCTCCTCCGTGACGGGGCTGCGGGTCGAGCACGGCGGTGAGGTGCTGAACGCCGCGCCGGAAGTGGGCGGGTCCGAAGGAATCGGCGTCGTGATCGCCGCGGTGGTGCTGATCGTCACCTTCGGCTCGCTGGTGGCCGCCGGCATGACCCTGCTGAACGCGCTGATCGGCGTGGGGGCCGGCATGGGCGGCCTGTTCGCGCTCAGCGGCGTCGTCGAGCTGACCTCCGTCACGCCGGTGCTGGCGCTGATGCTGGGCCTGGCCGTGGGCATCGACTACTCGCTGTTCATCACCTCCCGCTACCGCCAGTTCCTGGCCGAGGGCGTGGCGCCGGAGGAGGCCGCGGGCCGCGCGGTCGGCACCGCCGGATCGGCGGTCGTGTTCGCCGGTGCCACCGTGGTCATCGCCCTCGCCGGTCTGTCGGTGGTCGGCATCCCGTTCCTGAGCGTGATGGGCCTGGCCGCCGCCGGCACCGTGGCCGTCGCCGTGCTGGTCGCCCTCACGCTGCTGCCCGCCTTCCTGTCGTACGCCGGAGCCCGGGTGCTTCCCCGCAAGCAGCGCACCGGCGAGAGCGCGGGCGCGGGCGGCAGGGGCTTCGGCTACACCTGGGGACGGGTGGTCACCCGGCTGCGCGTGCCGATCCTGCTGGCCGGGGTCCTCGGCCTCGGCGCGCTCGCGCTGCCGGCCCAGGACCTGCGGCTGGCCCTGCCCGACGCCGGCACCGCCGCTCCCGGCACCCCCGCCCGCGAGGCCTACGACCTGACCAGCGAGGGGTTCGGCGAGGGCTTCAACGCCCGCCTGATCGCCGTGGTCTCGGCCGCGGACCCGGCGGCCACGACCGCCGCCGCCGGCGAGGCCGCCAAGCTGATCCAGCAGACCCCCGGCGTGCTGGCCGTGGCCCCGCCGCAGCCCAACGCCGCGGGCACCACCGCGCTGCTGACCATCATCCCCAAGGCCGGACCCACCGCCGCGGCCACCGAGGACGCCGTCCACGCCATCCGCGCCAAGGTCGCCAAGATCGGCGGCGCCGAGATCGCCGTCACCGGCGCGACGGCCGTGGGCATCGACGTCTCCGACAAGCTCGCCGACGCCATGCCGGTGTACCTGCTGCTGGTGGTCGGCCTGTCGGTGCTGCTGCTCATGCTCGTCTTCCGCTCGATCCTCGTGCCGGTCAAGGCGGCGCTGGGCTTCCTGCTCACCGTCGGCTCGACCTTCGGCATCACCGTGGCGATCTTCCAGGAGGGCCACCTGGCCGATCTGCTGGGCGTGGACGTGCCGGGCCCGCTGGTGAGCTTCCTGCCGATCCTGCTCATCGGCATCCTGTTCGGCCTGGCCATGGACTACGAGGTGTTCCTGGTCTCGCGGATGCGCGAGGACTACGTGCGCGGTGACGCTCCCCGCCAGGCGACGATCAACGGTATGGGGCACAACGCGCGGGTCGTCACCGCCGCGGCGCTGATCATGACGGCCGTGTTCGGCGGGTTCGTGTTCATGAACGACCCGATCATCAAGTCGATGGGCTTCGCGCTGGCCGTCGGCGTGCTCGTCGACGCCTTCGTGGTCCGCATGACCCTCGTCCCCGCCGTGATGTCCATGCTCGGCCGCGCCGCCTGGTGGCTGCCCCGCGCCCTGGGCCGGGCGCTGCCCGACCTGGACGTCGAGGGTGAGCGCCTGCGCCACCACCTCACCACCGGCGCCGCCGAATCCCCGGAGCGGGCCGGCGTGATGTGACCCGGGGCCGGAGGTCCCGCTCCGGCGGGACCTTCGGCGCTCGCACGCCCCGGTGGGGAGCGGTCTGATGGAAGGACCGGAGAAGGAGGGCCTCATGATCGTCGTGGGTGTCGACGGCTCGGACGCCGGCATGGAGGCCGCCTGCTGGGCGGCCAGGGAGGCCGGCCTGCGCGGCGTCCCCCTGCGCATCGCCAACGCCATCCCCGCCTGGGCGTGCTCGACCGCGCAGCAGGGTGCGTACACGAAGGTCGCGGCGTGGATGCGCGACGGCGCCGCGGCCGTGCTCGGCGCCGCCACCGAGCGGGTTCTCGCGCAGGCCCCCCGGGTGCCGGTCGACACCGCGATCCTGGCCGGCGACCCGCGCCCGGCGCTCGTCGAGGCGGCGGTGGACGCCGATCTCCTGGTGGTCGGCAACCACGGGCTCGGCGGCTTCCGCGGCCTGATGCTCGGCTCGGTCGCCTACGGCGTGGCCGGTCACGCCCCGTGCGACGTGGTCGTCGTGCGGGAGGTGCCCTCGGCGCCGCGCCCGGAGATCGTGGTGGGCATCGACGGATCGCCCGCCTGCGCCAAGGTACTCGACTTCGCCTTCGCCGAGGCGGCGCTGCGCGGGACGACCCTGCGCGTGGTGCACGCCTACAGTTCCCTGAATGCGGGCGGCGGCCTGGCGCCGCTCCCCGACGACTTCGACGACGAGAAGGCCGAGGTGCGGATGGTCAGGGAGGCTCTCGCCGGGCGGCGCGAGCGCTATCCCGACGTCAAGATCGTCGAGGAGGTCGTCCGGGGTCACCCGGTGGACGTGCTGGGGCAGGCGTCGGCGAACGCCGACCTGCTCGTCATCGGCTCCCAGGGGGCCGGCGAGTTCCGCGGCCTGGTCTTCGGATCGGTCTGCCAGGCCATGCTCCAGCACGCGACGTGCCCCATGGTCGTCGTACGCGTGCCGGCGCCGCCGGGCTGAGCAGCCCGGATCGAGCAGTCAGCCCGGATCGAACAGCCCGGAAGATCAGTCCGGACACGCGGAACGCCCCCGGCGGCCGGAATTTCCTTCCGGCCGCCGGGGGCGTTGCCGACGTCCTACGCGCTCCTGCGCCGCTGCTCGCGCAGAATGGCGAGGCGCTCGTTCAGCACCTCTTCGAGGTCCTCGATCGAGCGACGCTCCAGCAGCATGTCCCAGTGGGTCCGCGGGGGCTTCGCCTTCTTCTGCTGGGGCTGCTCCGCGTCCACCCGCAACGCCGGGCTGCCGCAGTGACGGCACTCCCAGGTCGTGGGAATCTCGGCCTCGACGGCGAGCGGGACGGTGGTGAGATGGCCCTTGGGACACGTGTAGGACACCTCCTGGCGCGGGGCCAGATCGGTGTTGCGGTCGTTCTCGTAGCTGGTCGCGCCGAGCCGGGTACCGCGAAGTGCACGCTCGCCCATGTCTTTAAGCCTCCTGAGGTCCCCGCCTTCGAGGGGTTCGTTCGCCACCGCGTACAACGCCTGATACCGTGTGTGGATTCCCAGCCGAGACCTGATCCAATCGCGCTTTTTCCGTCCCACTGGTCTCAGATGTGGTCGGGCACCTCGTTCCCCGCCTCACGGATGGCCTGAGGCAGGTTGACAACGGTGAGCAGTACGAACCCGATGACGAAGAACACGATCAGCGAGACGATCGCGGTGCGGTAGCTGTCGGTGAGCTGGAGCGCCAGCGTGAGCACCAGCGAGCCGAGGAACGCCGAGCCCTTGTCGCTGATCTGGTAGAGGCTGAAATACTCCGCCTCCCGGCCGGGTGGGATCACCAAAGAGTACAGCGAGCGCGACAGCGCCTGCGTGCCACCCATGACGATCGCGATGGCGAAGGCGATCGCGTAGAACTGGACCGCCGCTCCCTTCTGCAGGAAGTAGGCCACCGCCACCACCACCGTCCACACGACCAGGCTGGCCAGGACCGTGCGCTTGGTCCCGATCCTGGCCGCGATCCACGCGAGCCCGAGCGCGCCGCCGACGGCGATGAACTGCACCATGAGGATCGCCCCGATCTGGTGCGTCTGACTGAGCCCCAGCTCCTGGTCGGCGTACGTCGCGGAGAACCCGATCACCGTCTGCACGCCGTCGTTGTAGATCAGGTAGGCCGCGAGGAACAGCAGCGTGCGGGGATAGCGCCGCAGGTCCATGAGGGTCCGGCCGAGCTGGCGGACGCTGCCGGCCGCGACCCGGGCGGCGGTCGCCTCGTGGACCGGCACCCGCCGGTTGCGCAGGCGCAGCATCGGGATCAGGGTGAACGCGCCCCACCACAGGCCGGCCGACGCCAGGCTCACGCGGACCGCCAGGCCCTCCTCGACCGCGCCGGACAGGTAGAGCACCAGGTTGAGCGCGAGCAGCAGGCCGCCGCCGAGGTAGCCGAAGCCCCAGCCCCTGCTGGAGATCGCGTCGCGTTCCTCCGCGCCGGAGATCTGCGGCAGGAAGGAGTCGTAGACCACGCGCGCCGAGCCGAAGGTCACGTTGGCGACCAGGAACAGCACGCCGCCGAGCAGGTAGCCGCCGCCGGAGACGAGGTAGAAGCCGAGCGTGGCCGCCGCGCCCACATAGGCGAAGGCCCCCAGGATCTGCTTCTTGCGGCCGGTGTGGTCGGCCAGGGCGCCGACGATCGGCATGATCACGATCTGCAGCAGCACCGAGATCGTCACCAGTGCCGTGAAGTACGCCTTCGGCCGCAGGTCGAGGCCCAGGAACGCGACGAAGCCGTCCTCGCCGCCCGCCGCCGTCGTGGCGACCGAGGTCAGGTACGGCCCGAGGAAGACGGTCAGGACGGTCGTCTGGAACGCCGAGTCCGCCCAGTCGTACCAGTACCAGCCGCGTTGCTCGCGCCGCCGGGCGCCGGGGATCTCCTCCTGAACGACCTGGGGAGCGGTCATGGTCTCTCCTCACGGGGGTGGAGCGTCGCCGGGGGCCCGGGGCTCGCAGGGGTTCGGCGGGGGCAGAGGCTCAGCGGCTTCGGCGGGGCGTTCCCGGCCGGGCGTGACGGTCCGGAGTCACGGCTCGGCCGGGCGGGGGTGCCACTGCCCGCGTGACTTGAGCACGTCGCGCAGGCCGCTGATGTTGTCCGTCATGATCCCGTCGACGCCGAGATCGAGCAGATGCGCCATCGTCACCGGGTCGTTCACCGTCCACACGTGCACCTGCATGCCGATCGCGTGCGCGGTCCGCACGAGGGCGCGGGTGGTCACCCGCAGGCCACGGAACCCGATCGGCGCCTGCGCGCACGGCACTCCCGACCGGGCCAGCCCGGACAGCAGCCTGCCGTACCCGCCTCCCATCGCCGCCGTGCGCAGGGCGGCCAGGCCGCGCGGGCCGAGCGAGAAGCAGACCTCCCGGTCGATCGCGCGCCGGGCGCGCGCCAGCCGCGCGTCGGAGAAGGAGGTCAGGCACACGCGGTCGTAGGCGCGGGTGCGGCGGATCGCCCGGGCCAGCGGCGCGATGGCGGCGCTCTCCTTGACGTCGATGTTGAGCCGCACGTCCGGCCAGGCGCCGAGCAGGTCCTCCATCAGCGGGATCTCGTGCCGGCCGCCGATCCTGGCGCTGCGCACCTCGCGGTAGGGCAGCCGTGAGATGCGGCCGGTGCGGTCGGTGACGCGGTCGAGAGTGTGGTCGTGGAACGCGAGCAGGACGCCGTCGGCGGTCGCGTGCGCGTCGGTCTCCAGATAGGTGTAACCGAGCTCGACCGCCCGGGAGAAGGCGGCCATGGTGTTCTCGCGAGCCTCCGCCGCCCCGCCTCGATGCGCGAAGGCGAGCGGTCCGGGATGGTCGAGGAACGCGAAACGGCGATGCACGAGAGGAGTATGCCGGGTTCCGGCCAAACAGTCAGCGCACCAAGATGAACATTTGCGTCACAAGAGTCCCTTGTCATCCATGTCCGACGCTCCTTGTCCGGTCCGGTCGCGCGCCACGAGGCCGGCCAGGTGGGCGGCGATGTCGTCGATCGTGGGGTGATCCCAGGCCAGGGTCGGCTCGACCAGGAGGCCGACGGCCTCCTCCACGTCGACGCACAGACTGAGCGCGTGGATCGAGTCCAGGCCGTAGGAGCGGAGCTTGACCGACGGGTCGATCTCCGCGGGTGGCCGCCCGACATAGACGGCCACCCGCTCGATCAGCCATCGGCGCAGGTCGTCGTGGGGCCCGGGGGCGGTGTTCATGCGACGGTCTCCAGCAGGTCGTTGAGCGCGGGTTCCAGCTCGGCGTGCAGCGGGGTGAGGGTTCCGCTGAGGAACAGCTCCCGCATGTGGCGGCGGCGAAGCTTGCCGCTGGTGGTCTGCCGCACCGCGCCACGGGCCACCAGCATCAGGCTCAGCGGGATGCCGAACTCCCGCGTCACCTGGTCCATGACCCGGTCGGCCGTCTCGCCGAGGTCTCCCTGTCCCCGCCGCATCTCCTGCACCACAACGACGTGCTCCCCGCCGTCCGCGCGGCGGACGCCGAAGGCGGCGCTGCGCCCCGCGGCCGGGTTGGCCCGCGCGGCCGCCTCCTCCAGGTCCTGCGGATAGAGGTTGCGGCCGTTGACGATGATCACATCCTTGATCCGCCCCGTCACGTAGAGCTGGCCGTCGAGCAGGAACCCCAGATCCCCGGTGCGCAGCCAGCGCCCGTGCTGTGCGGAATCGCCGGCCCGGAAGGTCGCGCGGGTCTCCGCCGGGCGGCCCCGGTAGCCGAGGGCGACGCTGGGGCCCGAGACCCAGATCTCCCCGATCTCGCCGTCGGCGAGGGAGCGCGAGCCGTCCGGTTCGACGATCCGCAGGTCGAGCCCGGAGACCGGGCCGCACGCGACCAGGGGAGTCCCCTCGGGCGCCGGGACCGCCCGATGCCGTTCCAGCGCGGAAGGGTCGAACCGCCGCACGGTCACGCCCTGCCCCTGGGGCACGCAGGTGACCATCAAGGTGCATTCGGCCAGGCCGTAGCCGGGGTTCCAGGCGGTCGGGCGGAAGCCGGCGGGAGCGAACCGCCGCTCGAACTCGGCGAGCGTGCCGGCGCGGATCGGCTCGGCTCCGCTCACGGCCATGGTCAGTGAGGACAGGTCGAGGCCGGCGAGTTGCTCGTCGGTGATCCTGCGCGTGCACCAGGCGTATCCGAAGTCCGGCGACACGGTCCAGTCCGCGCCGTACCGGCTGATCAGCTCCAGCCAGCGCACCGGCCGCGCGACGAATGAGGCCGGTGACATGAACACCAGGTCGGCGCCCGTATGGAGCGCCTGCAACTGGAGGCCGACCAGGCCCATGTCGTGATAGTGGGGCAGCCACCCGGCCAGCCGCCGCACCGGCCTGTCCCGGGCGAGCAACCGGAAGAGCTCCAGGTTGTGCAGCAGGTTGCCGTGCGAGACCTCGACTCCGCGCGGGTCGCTCGTGGAGCCGGAGGTGTACTGCAGATAGGCGATGGTGGCGCCGGTCATGGCCGGCGGGGTCCAGGCGTCCGGATCGGCGGCGGCGTGATCGGCCACACAGGCCGAAAAGGCGGACAGCTCGGACACGTGCCCGGAATCGGTCAGGACCAGCCGCGCGCCCGCGTCCCGCATCAGTGTCCGTACGCGGCTCCCGTGCGCCGCGCCCGTGTCCGGCAGGGGAGCGGGGATCGCCGGCACCCGGGCGTAGAGACAGCCGAGGAACGCGACGGTGAAGTCGAGCCCCGCCGGGTAGAGCAGCAGCACCGGCTGATCGGTCAGGCCGCGTCCGGCGAGCCACACGGCGGTGGCGCGTGCCCGCCTGTCCAGCTCGGTGAAGGGGAGCCGGACCGGGCTGCCGTCGTCCCGCACGAAGACGAACTCCCGATCGTCGGCGAGGCGGGCCCGTATGTGTGCGACGAAGTCGGTCATTCGGGCAGTCCCTCTCGTACGTACCAGGAGATCAGCCGGTCGAGGGTCGAGCGGGTGACGGCGGGCGGGGCCGTCGCGTCCCGCCACGCGAATTCGTAGTGGTGCCGGAAGTAGACCGCGGTGTACTTGGCCCGCATGTTGACCACCGCCTCGAACCGGCTGAACGGCCTGTCGCGGATCTCTTCGAGCGTGGCGGGAACCAGTTCGATCGGCAGGTGGGCGTTGATCACGTCGAACAGGTCGCGCACCGGCACGGTGGCTCCGTTCACCACGTGGGAGACCGGACGCACCCGGTCCGCGGCGGCGAGCGAGACCAGCCGGGAGACCGTGGTGTCGACGGGGGTCAGGTGGAGGTTGGCGTCCGGATGGCAGGGGATGCGGACCCGCTCCCCGGGCGTGCGCCGGGCGAAGAAGGAGATCACGCGGAGGAAGTCGTACAGGCCGTAGTCGGTCAGCGCCCGACCCGTGCGGGAGTGCCCGACCATCACGCCGAGCCGGGCCACCAGGGCGGTGCCCTCGCGGACGGACCGCGACCGTGCCAGCGCGATCTCCGCCTGGCGTTTGGAGTATTCGTAGAAGTTGCGGAACCGGTCCGGCGGATCGTGCGACGGCCAGTCCTCGGGCACGGGGCCCTCGGTGTCGAGCCCGCACTGATAGGCCGTCCCGACGAGGATGTAACGCGAGCCGGGCCGGGCGTGCCGCTCGTAGGCAGACAGCGTGTTCGCCGATCCCGTCACGTTCACGTCCAGGAGCTCCTCCTCGCGGCGGGGGAAGAAGGTGACGAGCGCGGCGACATGCCAGTAGGTGCAGGGCTCGGCGAACACCTCGGCGAACGGAAGACCGAGGTCCGGCTCGTCCAGCGCCAGCCCGCGCACCCGGAGGCGTCCCGCCGGGGACTCGTCGAGGCCGAGGCAGCCCAGCGCGTCCGCGACCCGGCGGCGCACCACCTCCGCGGAGGCGCGGGCGAGGGCGATCACCTCGTCGCCTTGGGCCAGCAGTGTGCCGATGAGATGAGAGGCCACGAAGCCGTTGGCCCCGTCGATCACGTGAATCCGCACCACGGCACCTTCCCACAAGTGGTCGCGGAAGGTAAAGTCACGGTCGCTCACGGTAACGGAACTCGGGAGGGGTCCATGCTCAACGACCTGCAGCAGCGCAAGCTGACCCATCTGTTCACGCTTCTGGACGTGGACGACGACGGGACCATCGACAAGATGGACTACACCGCCTCGGCCGACCGGCTGGTCAACGCCTTCGGGTTCGCGCCGGGCTCCACGCAGTCGCAGCGGGTCCGGGACCGGTACGCGCGGCTGTGGGACGAGGTCACCCTGCCCATGGACGCCGACGGGGACGAGCGCGTCGAGCTGAAGGAGTTCATGGCCGGGTTCTACCGGTTCGTCACTCAGCCCGAGGCGGGCTACCACACCCACGTCGCACCGGTCGCCGACGCCTTCTACGACCTCATGGACACGGACGGAGACGGGAGGATCACCCGGACCGAGTACCTGCGGATGGCCGCGAGCGCCTTCCGCATGTCGGAGGCGAACGCCGCCGCCGCGTTCGAGCGACTCGACCTGGACGGCAACGGCTCACTGAGCCGGCAGGAGCTGCACATGGCCAACGAGCAGTTCTTCCGCAGCCCGGACGCGGAGTCCCACGGCAACTGGCTGTTCGGCCCGCTCCACACGCAGAACTGACCCGCGCAGAACTGACCCCGCGCGGGCTGAGCCAGTGCGGGCAGAGGGCTCGCGGCGCGGCCGTTCCGCGAGCCCCTGTGTGGTCCCGTTGATCGTTTCAGTGGGCGGCTACCCGCGGGACGGCGCCCATTCCTGCCGCCGGCTCTCCGCCATCGCGATGGCCGCGGCGATGGCCACGTTGACCGAGCCCACCCGGCCGACCTGGGGGATGTAGGCCACCGAGTCGGCCGCCTCCAGGCAGGCGGGGGAGCAGCCGTGGTCCTCGCTGCCGAGCACCAGGCAGACGTCACCGTCGAGCTTGGCCTCGTGCAGGGGGGCGGCGTCGCCGGTCAGCTCGACGGCGACCACCCGGAACCCCGCCTCCCTCGCCGCGCGTACGGCCTCGGTCACCGGGACGGGCTCGTGCCACTCGACCAGACGATCGGTGCCGAGTGCCGTCTTCTGGGCCTTGGGGTTGGTGGGCGGAGTGGCGTTGCCGGCCAGCCAGATCGTCTCCGCGCCGAAGGCGGCGGCCGTACGGAAGATCGAGCCGATGTTGAAGGGGCCGGTCACCGACTCGAGGATCAGCGCGAGACGCCCCTCGGTGTTGCGGCGCCAGGTGCGGTTGAGCCGCTTGACGTCGGTCGGCTTGAGCTGCCTGCGCGGGTTGGGAGTGCTCATCGCTCCTTGCTCTCTCGCTCCTGGAGGTCTCGCTCCAGGATCTCGGCGGGGCGGGCGTCGACCCGCAGCACACGGTAGGCGGACCGGGAGGCCAGCCGTGAGGTGGGCAGGCCCTGGTCGCTCAGCCAGCGCTGCAGCGAGTCGGAGCCCAGATGCTTCTGCACGACCAGGTACGCGCTGCCGTCGGGGGTGAGCCGGCCGAGCCACCGGGTGAGCATCTCGTGGAGCGCGGCCTTGCCGATCCGGATGGCCGGGTTCGACCAGATGGCCCGGAACCTGACGTCCTCCGGCATCTCGTCGACATGAACCGACCTTACTTTGTCAAGGCCGGCGCTCTTGGCGTTCCGCGCGCACAGCTCCACCGAGCGGCGATTGACGTCGACGGCCCACACCGTGGCCTTCGGCGCCCGCGACGCCATCGTCAGCGCGACGGGCCCGTATCCGCACCCGAGGTCGAGCAGGTCGCCCTCGGCCGGGGGCGGGGGCACGGTCTCCAGCAGCACCCGGGTTCCCGGGTCGATCCGTTCGGGGGAGAACACCCCGCGGTCGGTCTCCAGCCGCAGGTGCAGATCCGGGAGGACCAGGGCGACCGAAGCGGGCCGGCTGGCCGCCTGGGGGCTCTCCTCGAAGTAATGGGCCACGTGCCCAAACGTACCAACGCCGCGGACCTGTGATCTCCGCGCGTGCGAGGACCGGGGACAGGCTGAAACACTTCCGGCCTTCCGGACACGTACGAGATGACGGAGAAAGCGGTGAAAGGGGAGTATCGGTGGCCCGCTCGGACCTGAGGCGTCGTTTCGAGGAGATCTACCTGGCGCATTACGCGGATCTCCTCGGATACGTGCGCCGCCGCACCGAGTCCCCCGAGGACGCGGCCGACACTCTCGCCGAGACCTTCGCCACCGCATGGCGCCGCATCGGCGACGTCCCGGCCGGCCCGTCGGCCCGATTATGGCTGTACGGAGTGGCCCGGAGGGTGCTGGCCAACGGGCGCAGGGCCGAGACCCGCAGGAGCGCGCTCGTGGAGCGGCTCGGCGCGGAACTCGGCCAAGGGGACGACCGCGATTGGACACCGGACCACGAGGATCTCGACGCCGTACGTGCGGCGTTCCGGCGCCTCGGTCCCGACGACCGTGAGGTGCTGGCGCTGGTGAGCTGGGAGGGGCTGGGATCGGCGGAGATCGCCACCGTGCTGGGCTGCTCGCGCGGAGCCGCCCGCCTCCGGCTGCACCGGGCCCGCAAGCGACTGACCAAGGAGCTGACCCGCGCGGGAGTGGACGTGGCCCGGTACGGCGTCCGGATGCCCGCAATGGCGCGAGGAGAGGCATGATGACCTACGACCGCGATGACCTGCACCGGCTCGTCGCCGGCATCGCTCCTGCCCCCGGCCCGGGGATGACGCCGGCCGCCCTGGACCTGCTGGAGGAGATCGTCTCCGGCCCGGTTCCGGCGGACCGGCGCCGTGTGAGGGCAGCGGTCACCGGGGCCGCCGGGACCATCCTGCGCAGCCGTCGGCTGGTTCCCGCGATCGTCTCGCTCACCGCCGTTCTGCTCGCCGTGGGCTGGCTCGTGCCCGGGGCGGCCGGTCTCGGCCCCGCACCCGCCTCCGCCGCGCTCGACATCAGGCCGGAGGGCGACCACTACGTCGTCAAGGTGCGGGACCTTTTCGCCGCTCCCGCGATGTACCAGCGCGAACTGCGCGAACGCGGCCTGGACGTGGAGGTGCGCCTCGTGCCGGTATCGCCCGCCTCGGCCGGGCAGGTGTTCTACCTCGACGGCACCACGGACCACAGCGCCATCACCGCGATCGAGAAACCCGGCGAGTGCGCCCGCTTCGGCGGCTGCCCCATCGGCTTTCGCATCCCGGTCCGGTTCCGGGGGCACGCGACCGTGTACCTCGGCCGCGCCGCACGGGCGGGGGAGCGCTACGGAATCCTGGAGTCCTTCGACCTGGAGGGCCAGCCCTTCCACTGCGTGGACTACGTCAACAAGACCGTCGCCCAGGTCCTGCCCCTGCTCCGGGAGCGCGGCCTGCGGGCGGAGTTCACTTCCTACATCACCAAGGGGCCGAGGCCGACCGCCCCCGCCGGCTGGTACGTCCACGGAGGGGTCATGGTCGCCGACGGGCAGGCGCTCGTGCTGGTCAACCCCACTCCGAACCCCCAGCCGCGCCCCACGGACGCCTTCTGCTCCGACGGTCCCTGAGACCCCGGCGTCCCTGAGACCCATGCCCACAGCCATGCCCACAGCCATGCCCACAGCCATGCCCACAGTCATGCCCGGCTGTCGCGTGCGAGCGCCGCCCTGCCGGATCTCCCCTCAACGAATGGGTTTTTCATGCCCGCATACGTCCGTGCCCTGCTCCCGGTTCTCGCGGGGATCAGGCGTCACCGGGTCTTCACGGTCGCGCTCGTCGCCGCAGCCGCACTCAGGGTGATCACCATGCTCGGTTATCCGCCCGCCCGGATGTACTGGTACGACTCGTTCGCCTACCTGCACAACGCCGTCCATCTGCAGCCGGATCAGGGGTTCCACCCGATCGGGTACCCCCTGCTGCTGCGCGCCCTGCTGCCCTTCCACAGCGTCGGGGTGGTCGTCGCCGTGCAGCACGCGATGGGCCTCGCGACCGGTGTGGTCGTCTACGCGGCGCTGCGCGGCAGGGGACTGCCCGGCTGGGCCGCCGTGGCCGCCTCGGCGCCGGTGCTGCTCGACGCGTCGTTCCTCCGCCTTGAGCACGCCGTGGTGTCCGACACGCTGTTCATCCTGCTGGTGGTCGCCGCCACGGCCCTGCTGGTCCGCCGCCCGGTGCCGTCCGCGCGTGCCGCCGCGACCGTGGGCCTGCTGCTCGCGGGCGCCACCCTCACCCGGACGATCGCGCTGCCGCTGATCCTGCTCGTCCTGCTGGTGCTCGCCGTCCGCCGCGTGCCCTGGCGCCGGCCGGCCGTGCTCGCGCTGGCCGGGCTGCTGCCGGTCGCCGCGTACGCGGCGTGGTACGGCGGGGTTCACGGCCGCGTCGGCGTCAGCGGCTCGGACGGGGTGGCGTTGTGGGCCCGTTCGATGACCTTCGCGGACTGCGCGGTCATCCAGCCTCCGCAGGACCTCGCGCCGCTGTGCCCGAACGGGACCGTCCTCGACGCCGCGGGGGAGTACGTGTGGGCGAAGGAGTCCTCCCTCAACCGGCTTCCCGGCGGACACGTCGCGCTCAACGACCGGGCGCGTGCCTTCGCGCTGCGCGCCGTCGCCGCCCAGCCGTTGGACTACCTGCGCGAGGTGGTGAAGGACACGGCGCTCGCGTTCCCCTGGACCCCCGTCGCCCACCCGGCGCGCACCGTCCCCGCGTTCGGCTTCGCCCTCGGCACCTGGCCGCTGCCCGCCGGCCAGCCGCTGGCCGACCAGGTCAGGCGGGAGTACGACCCGGATCTCACCGGCATGCGCTCGGTCCGGCCGTACGCCGACCTGCTGATCGCCTACCAGTATCCGGCCTACCTGCGCGGGCCGTTGCTGGCCGCCGTCCTGCTGCTGGGTTCGATAGGGGCGCTGCGGCGATCGGGGCGGGCGGCGGCGCTGCCGTGGGCGGTCGCCGTGACGTTGCTGGTCGCGCCGGTGGCCGTGCTCGACTTCGACCACCGCTACGTGCTTCCCGTCGTGCCCGTGGCGTGCCTGGCGGCCGGGCTGACCTTCGCCCGGCCTCCTCGCCGCGCGGCGGTGCGGAAGGCCGGTGAGACGCCCCGCGAGGTGCCGTCTGCTGAACGCGGCGGGTGACGGGCTCAGGGGATGCGGGCGCCCAGCAGCATCGCCGCCGCGGCGGCCAGCAGGCCCGCGACGATCGCCGCGACGAGGAACCGCTGGGTGATCTCCTGGTGCACGACCTTGTAGCCGAGCGAGGTGCCGATCTGCGTGTACACGTCGCGCAGTTCGCTGCCCGACTCCGCGGTGTACGCCCGGCCTCCGGTGCCGTCCGACAGCGACTTCAGCGTGGTCTTGTTGACCGGCACCTGCACCGCCCGGCTGTCGATCGTCACTGTTCCGTCGGGCGTGCCGTACGCGATCGTGGAGACCGGCACCTTGGCGCCGACCGACGCCTCGATGGCCTCGTTGACCGACCGCCCGGAGGTGTTGTCGCCGTCCGACAGCAGCACGATGGCGGAGGGGGGCGGATCGCTGACGGCCCGCTGGTCGAACGACCTGATCGAGTCGAGTGAGTTGAACACGGCCTCACCGATCGCCGTGCCGGGCCGGGTGGTGAGGCTGGAGATCGCGGTGTTCACGGCGGCGTGGTCGGTGGTGGGGGAGACCACGACGGAGGCCGATCTGGCGAAGGCCACCACTCCGACGTTGAACCGCTCGGGCAGGTCTTTCACGAACTGCTGGGCGGCCTGCTTGGCCGCGACGAGCCGGGTGGGCGGGACGTCGGCCGACTCCATCGACAGCGACACGTCCACGGCGACCATGATGGTGGCGCGGTCGCGGGGCACCCGCACCTCGCCCGCGGGCCGGGCGGCGCCGAGGACCAGCAGGCTCATCATGACGAGGAACAGCACCGCCGGCACGTGCCGCCGCCAGGTGGGCCGCTCGGGCGCCACCAGCGACAGCAGCGCGAGGTTCGTGAAGCGCACGGTGTAGCGGCGGCGCGCGAACTGCACCGCGACGTACGCCGCGATAAGCGCGGTGACCAGGACGAACAGCCAGAGCCAGCCGGGGGCGAGGAAGGTCATGCGCCCGCCTTCCTGTTCGCGGCCCGGCGCAGCAGGTGGGAGGCCCGCCGCTGGCGCAGCACGAACTCGGCGATGTCGAACACCCAGTCGCGGTCGGTGCGCAGCACCAGGTGGGCCGCCCCGGCCCGGCGCAGCGCCGCCCGGGTCGCCAGGCGCTGCTCGGCCGCCGCCTCGGCGTACCGCTCCCTGAGCGCGTGCGACAGGTGGACGCCGCGCGAGCGCCCGGTCTCGGGGTCGGAGAGGGTGACGAACCCGACATCGGGCAGCTCCAGCTCGCGCGGATCGATGATCTCCACGGCGAGCACCTGATGCCGCGCGGCCAGGCGGCGCAGCGGCGGCTCCCAGGAGTCGGGCGAGTCGAGGAAGTCGGAGACGACCACCCGCAGCCCGCGTTTGCGGTGCGCCGTCGCCATCATCTCCAGAGCCTCCCCGAGGTCCACCGCGCCCTGCGCCGGCGGCGCGCTGAGCAGCGAGTGCAGCAGAGCGTACAGCCGGGGCCGGCCGGGCTTGGCCGGAAAGCGGTGCACGTCGTCGCCGTGCAGGATGTAGGCGCCGAACCGGTCGCCCACCCGGCCGGCCAGGATCCCGATCGCTCCGACGGCGCTGATGGCCAGGTCGCGCTTGGACATGTCGGCCGTGCCGAACTCCATGCTGGCCGACAGGTCGGCCACCGCCCAGGTCTCCAGCTCCCGGTCGGCGATCAGGTCGCGCACGTGCGGGACCGTCGTGCGCGCCGTCACCGCCCAGTCCATGCGGCGCACGTCGTCCTCGCCGGGCACGTACACCCGGGTGTCGCCGTGCTCGCTGCCGGGCCCGGGGATCAGCCCCTGGTGGCGGCCCTGCAGCAGCCCGTCCAGGCGCCGCACCACCGTCAGCTCCAGCCGCCGCAGCGCCTGGTCGGGGTTGGCCCCGCTCATCGCATGCCCTGGTTCCACACGACGAGCGGCGGCGGCACCGCCTGCAGGACCCGGCGTACGACGTCGTCGGGGTCCACCTCGTCGGCCAGGGCGTCGAAGGTGAGCATCAGCCGGTGTGACATGACGTCGACCGCCACGTCGCGGACGTCGTCGGGCAGCAGGTAGTCGCGTCCGCGCAGCAGGGCCAGGGCCCGTCCGGCGGCGATCAGGCCCAGCGTCGCCCGGGGGCTCACCCCGATCTCGATCGTGTCCTGCAGGTCGGCCAGGCCGTAGTCCGCCGGGGTGCGGGTGGCCATGACCAGCCGTACGACGTAGTCGGCCACGAGCTGGTGGACCGAGACCTCCTCGGCCATGTCCTGCAGCCGTACCAGTGTGGCCGGGTCGAGCACCGGCCTGGGCACGGGCGGGCGCACGCTCATCCGCTGCAGGATCTCCAGCTCCTCGTGCGCGCTCGGATGGGACACGCGCACCTTGAACAGGAACCGGTCGCGCTGCACCTCGGGCAGCGGGTAGACGCCTTCCGACTCGATCGGGTTCTGCGTGGCCAGCACGACGAACGGCCGGGGCAGCGGATGCGTGCGCCCCGCGAGCGTCACCTGCCGCTCGGCCATCACCTCCAGCAGGGCCGACTGCACCTTCGCCGGAGCGCGGTTGATCTCGTCGGTGAGCAGGAAGTTGACGAACACCGGCCCGAGCTCGACGTCGAACCGCTCCGAGCTCGGGTGGTAGACCCGGGTGCCGACGATGTCGCTGGGCACCAGGTCGGGGGTGAACTGGATGCGGGCGAACGTGCCGCCCACGACGGTGGCCAGCGTGGAGGCGGCCAGCGTCTTGGCGACCCCCGGGACGCCCTCGAGCAGGCAGTGTCCCCGGGCGAGCAGCGCCACCAGCAGCCGCTCGACCATGTGCTCCTGTCCGACGATCACACGCCGGACCTCGGCCAGCGCCTCCCGCAGGGCGTCCAGCCGGACCTCGCTCTCCTCCTGCTCCGTCACGCCCTTGCCGGGCTCCGGGTCACTGCGTTCATCGGCAACGGTCATGCTCGTTATTCAATCGTGACTCGGCTGGAGAATCCATTTCTCTCCCATTTGCCCGTCCCGGCGCGTGCCACACCCCTTGACGCGCCCGCGTGTTCCGCCGGAGGGGGTGTGTTTTGATGTGGGGGATGGTCACTCCCCTGCAGTACGGCGACCCGCCCCACGTGGGGCCGTTCGCGCTGCAGGCGCGTCTGCAGACGGCCCCGGCCGGGCTGGTCTACCTGGGCCAGGCGCCCGACGGCCGGGTGGTGTCGGTGGCCGTCCTGTCCAGCGGCGCCGCACTCGACGCCGCCGCGAGGGACCGGTTCGTCACCGCGATCAAGGAGGCCCAGAGCCGTACGGGTGTACGCGGGTGGGGCGCCTCCCTGGTCGACCGGGTGCGCGGCCGGGTGCCTCCCGACACGCCTCCCGTCCTGGCGATGCAGGGCGGCCCCGCGCCCTGGGTGGCCGTGCCGTACCTGCCGAACGGACCAGGGGCCGAGCGGTTCCTCGACCCGGTCACCGTGTCCGGCACGCTGATCGGGCAGCGGCACGGGCCCGACTTCGCGCACTACTGGCTGGGAGACCGCACCCCGGCGCTGCCGGCCCCGCCCGCGCCGCCCCCGCCGCCGGTGGCCACCCGTCGCTCGGTCGTGCTCGCCTCGACGCTGCTGGCCACGCTCGTGCTCGCGCTGCTGCTGGTCGTCTGGATGCTGCTGTTCCGCGGCGAGGACGAGCCGGAGCCGCCCCGGCCGCTGCCGAACACGCAGTTCGTGCCCACCCCGCCGCCCGAGCCCGCCTCGCCCGAGCCGCAGCAGCCCACCCCCGGCCCGTCCGGCGGCGGCGACGGCAGCGAGAGCCCCTGGCCGGACGACCTCTTCGACGGCCGCGGCCCGATCTGACGCACACGTCAGGCACCGGCGAAGACCAGCGAGGCGTTGTGGCCGCCGAAGCCGAAGGAGTTGACCAGCCCGGCGCTCCAGCGGCCGCTGCGCGGCGCTCCGGCCACCAGGTCGAGCTTCACCTCCGGGTCCATTTCGCCGAGGTTGCGGATCGCGGGGATCACCCCGTCGCGCAGGGCGAGGACGGTGGCGATCGCGCCCAGCGACCCGGCGGCGCCACACAGGTGACCGGTCATCGACTTGATCGCGGTGACCGCGGGATGCGTCCCGATCGCCTCGGCGATCGAGGCGTTCTCGGTCAGGTCGCCCGTGGGGGTCGAGGTGGCGTGGGCGTTCACGAGCCCCACGTCGAGCGCGTCCAGACCGGCGTCGGCCAGGGCGAGCCGAATCGCCCGCGCCTGTCCGGCCGCGTCGGCGGCGGTGATGTGGTGGGCGTCGGAGGTGACCCCGGAGCCGGCGAGGGCGGCGTGCACCCGTGCGCCGCGGGCGGCGGCGAACTCCTCGCGCTCCAGCACCACCAGCGCGGCCCCCTCGCCCAGCACGAAGCCGTCGCGACCCACGTCGAACGGCCGCGACGCCTCCTGCGGGGCGTCGTTGCGCGTGGAGACGGCCTTGGCCTGCGCGAACCCGGCCAGGGTCAGCGGATGGACGCACGCCTCCGCCCCGCCGGCGATCACCACGTCCGCGCGGCCCAGGCGGATGAGGTCCAGACCCATCCCGATCGCCTCCGCGCCGGTGGCGCACGCGCTCACCGGCGTGTGCGCGCCCGCGCGCGCGCCGAGCTCGATGCTGACCACCGCCGCCGGCCCGTTGGGCATCAGCATGGGCACCGTGTAGGGCGAGATCCTGCGCGGGCCGGACCGTTCGAGGATCTCGTTCTGCGTCAGCGTGGTCAGGACGCCGCCGACTCCCGTGCCGATCACCACGGCGAGGCGCTCGGGTTCGACGCCGGGCGCCCCCGCGTCCGCCCACGCCTCCCGCGCGGCGATCAGCGCCGCCTGCTGGCAGCGGTCGAGCCGCCGCGCCGTCACCCGGCCCAGCACCTCGGCGGGGTCCACCGGCAGCCGGCCGGCGATCCGCACGGGCAGGTCCTCGGCCCAGTCCTCCTCGATCAGGCCGATGCCGGACCGTCCTTCCAGCAGGCCCGCCCAGGTGGTGGCCACGTCCGCGCCCAGCGGTGTTATCGCGCCCAGCCCGGTGACCGACACCCGCGCCCTGATCCCGTCTCCCATCGACGACCCCTTTTCTGTGACGGCCGCACCGACCCGTTTGTACGGCGGTGGGCGAGTCGCGCCGGATTCTTCCGGTTCTCACGCTCCCAAAGCACCCACATCTCAGGCAGGCGTGCCGATCAACCAAAAAGCCGCGGAAGATTTGTCGGTGCCGCGCAGCCCGCCGCCTGTCACCGGTCCGTGGTTCGCCTGCCGGCCACCTGCCGCGCCAGGGCGAGCTGGTCGGCCGCGGACGGCTCGAGGAACGCGGGGGCCAGACGGGCGAGCAGCGCCCCGCCGACGATCAGGCAGGTCCACCTACGGTTCAGCACGGTCCGACGGTCCCGCGCTCGCGGTGCTTGCCGTGCCGTCGGGTCACGGTCCGGGGACGAGCACCCGCCACCCGTGGGCGGGCACGAGAGCTGGATCCTCGTCCGGGCCGCCCGCCCCGGCACAGCTTTCTGCGACGGTCAGCTTGGAGACGTCCACGGGGAAGCGGTAGGCGTCGTCGCCGATGTTGAGGAGCGTGACGACCTCTCCCGTCCCCGCCCGGCTGCGCAGCGCGAGGGCCCTGTTGGCGACGTGCTCGGCCTCCGTACGAGCCCGGACCAGCCAGGGGTGCCGGCGGCGCAGCCCGGCCAGCCGCTGGTGGAGCCGGTAGACGGGCATGCCGTGCGACGCCAGGTCGTCCGGGCCGTCGGGGAAGGCGGGCCGGATCGCGTCGTCGCCCCCGGCCCGTTCCTCCTTGACCCCGAGGAAAGCCTGCTCGTCGCCGTAGTAGAGGCTCGGCACCCCGCCCACGGTCATCAGGACGGCCAGCGCGTGCCCCAGGTGCCGCGGATCGGCGAGCCTGCTGGCCAGGCGCGTCACGTCGTGGTTGCCGACGAACGTCATGGGCGCGAACACCTCCAGCAGCCCGTTGTGCCGGTCGAGCGCCCAGGCGAGTTCGAAGAAGTTGCCGTCGTTGAGCGAGCTCCAGATGGCCTTCCACAGCTCGTACTGCGTCACCGAGTCGAGCCCGCCCTCGGTCACGTACGCCGCGTAGTCGCCGTGGATCACCTCGCCGGCGAACCAGGCGTCCGGATGCTCCCGCCGCACCCGGGTGACGGCCTCCCGCCAGAACGCGCGCGGCACCGCGTACGCCGCGTCGAGCCGCCAGCCGGACGCGCCACGGCCGAGCCAGTGGCCCATCACCCGTACGACGTGGTCGAGGACGGCGGGCTCCGCGTGGTTCAGCGCGACCAGGTGGTCATGGCCCTCGAACACGGCGAAGCCGCCAGCGCCGTCACCGGGCCGGAACCAGCGGGCGGCGGGGGAGCCCGGCCCTTCCGCGAGTGCCCGCGTGAACATCGGGAACCCCCTGCCCACGTGGTTGAACACCCCGTCGAGCAGCACCCGCAGCCCGCGCCGCCGCGCCTGCGCCACCAGGTGGTCGAAGTCGTCGTCGTCCCCGAGCCGGGGATCGACCCGGAAGTGATCCACCGTGTCGTACCCGTGCGTCTCGGACGCGAAGATCGGGCCGAGCTGGAGACCCGAACAGCCGAGGTCCACGGCGTAGTCGAGCCAGCTCTCCAGACGCCGCAGCCGGTGCGGGACCGGCGCTTCCCCGGGTGTCGCCGTCGGCGGGGCGCCGGTGAAACCCAGCGGGTAGACATGCCACCAGATCGCGTGGTCGCTCCACGACGTCACATCTGCTCCTCATCGTCGGGCTGTCCGGTCGTCGGTCTGTCTCGTCACAGTGTCGTCGTCCTGGTCACAGTGTCGTCCTGGTTACGGTGTCGTCCTGTCACAGTGTCTCGTCGCGGCCCGCCGCGGCGCTCCCCGGCGTGTGCGGCCGAAGCCTGACCGCCGCCGAGAGCACGGCGTTGCCCGCAGAGGTGAGCCTGGCCAATACCGGGCTGCCCACCGCCCGCTAGGCTCGCTCGTCGGGTCACGGACAAACGGGTGTATAGGGGGACGAAGTCGCATGGGTGTCGGACAGGTGGTGCTCCTGCTCCTCGCCGCCATGGCCGCCGGATGGGTGGACGCCGTCGTCGGCGGGGGAGGGCTGCTTCAGCTTCCGGTGCTGCTCCTGGCCGGGCTCACGCCGGTCCAGGCGCTGGCGACGAACAAGTCCGCCGCGATCTTCGGGACGGGCTCGGCCGCCATCACCTACGCGAGCAAGACGAAGCTCGACCGGGCGGTGGCCGTGCCGGCCGCGGCGCTCGCGGTCGCCTTCGCCGGCCTCGGCGCCGCGTCGGCGGCGCTGCTCGACGCGGACGTGCTGAAGCCGCTGGTGATGGTCGTGCTGCTGGGCGTGGGGGCGTTCGTGACCCTGCGGCCGGGTTTCGGCCGCCTGCCCCACCCGCAGCTGCGTACGCCCGCCCGGGTGGTGACGGGGGTCGCGGTGGCGGGCGTCGGCATCGCCTACTACGACGGCATCGTGGGGCCGGGCACCGGCACGTTCCTGCTCATCGCGTTCACCTCGATCCTCGGGATGGACTTCGTTCAGGCCTCCGCCACCGCGAAGGTCGTCAACACCGGCACCAACCTCGGAGCGCTCGTCGTCTTCGCCGCGCAGGGCCACGTGGTGTGGGCGCTCGGCCTGGCCATGGCCGCCTGCAACATCGCCGGGGCGCAGATCGGCGCGCGAATGGCGCTCAACCGGGGTGCGGGGTTCGTCCGCGTCGTCCTGCTGTGCGTGGTGGCCGCCCTGGTCGCCAAGCTCGGGTACGACCAGTTCCTCGCTCGATGAGATCGCACCGGCCGGGGCCGGGTCGGCGCCTCAGCTGTGGGGTTCCACCACGACCTTGAGCCCGCGCCGGGAGACGGCGGCGGCGAATGCGTCCGCCGTGGCCGCGAGCGGGAAACGGTCGGTGACCAGCGACGACACGTCCACCGACCCGGTTTCGACGAGGCGGATCGCCCGGGGATAGGTGAGGTTCATCCGCCGGACCAACGCGAGCGTGAGGCCCTTGCGCCGGGCCAGCGACGCGGGAAACGACGTGCGGTCCTCGTCGGGGATGCCGGCCAGGACGACCCGGCCGCCGGGCCGGGCCGCGGTCATGGCGACGCGGACCGCGTCGTCGTCACCCGCCACCTCGAAGGCCACCCGTACGCCGAGGCCATCGAGCCCGTCGATCCTGGTCCACGCGGCGGGTCCCGCCTCCTCCGGGGACAGGGCGTGGTCGGCGCCGTACCGCAGGGCGGCGGCGCGGCGGTGCGGCAGGGGATCGACGGCGACCACCGTCGAGGCGCCGGCGAGCCGGGCGAGCCGGACCACCAGCAGCCCGATCGGCCCGCAGCCGACGACGGCGACGGGCGCCCCGAGCCCCAGATGCCCCAGGTCCACGGCGTGGATCGCTACACCGAGCGGTTCGAGCATGGCCCCGTCGCCGTCGGAGAGCGAGTCGGGCAGCGGATGCAGCAGGTCGTCGGGCCAGGCGAGCCACTCGCACAGGCCGCCGTCGAGCCTGCCGTGCCCGGCGAAGCGGACATCCGGGCACAGGTTGCCGTATCCCGTCGCGCACACCCCGCACGTGCCGCAGGGGATGGCGGGGTCGACCGCGACCCGGGTGCCGTGGCGCGGGCCGCCCTCGATCACTCCGGCGATCTCGTGCCCCACGACGAGCGGATCGTCCAGCACCGCGTCGCCGATGCCGCCTTCGGTGTACCAGTGCAGGTCGGAGCCGCACAGGCCGACCGCGGTGACGCGCACCAGGCTCTCGCCGGGCCCGGGAACGGGGCGAGGCTCCTCGGACAGCCGGATGTCGCCCACCTTGTGCAGCCGGGCGGCCCTCACCGTCTGGTCCCTCGCGCCATCGCCGCTCCCCCTTGATCCGTCCTTCACCTTGATCGTAACCCCGCGCCCGAACGGGGGTTCCGGCGCCCGTCAGAAGCGATAACGCAGGATCCAGCCGGCGTTCCTCCACGCGGGGACCAGGCCGATCAGGGCCACCAGCAGACGGTAGTGCAGCGGGGAGCGTCTGAGCAGGGAGGCGTCACCCGGGCTGCCGACCTCCGCGAGACGAAGCCGGTGATGGAATCCTTCGACGTCGCGCGGGTCGTCGGGAAACCACTGTTCGGCGATCCCGAATTTCGTGAAAAGCGCCACGGGCCGTTTCTCGCGCTGCTTCCGCACCACGGGGGAGGTGATGTTGAAGCAGATCTCGCCACTGGGAAAGTGCTCGACGATCTGGGTGAGGATCCGCCGTACGTCGTGTTCGGGGAGGAAGTTCAGCAGGCCGTCGGCGACCACGATCGCGGGCCTGCCCCGGGGGATCGAATCGAGCCAGCCGGGCTCGGTGACGGACGCGCCGACGGCGGTGTGACCGGGCCGTGGGGAGTACAGCCGGCCGGCGATCTCGACGATGTCCGGGAAGTCCACGTCGTACCAATGGTGGCCGTCTCCCGGGTCGACGCGCCGGACACGGCTGTCGAACCCGCAGCCGATGTCGAGGACGACCGCGCCGGGCGTCCGGCCGAGAAACGCCCTGACCCAGTCGTCCATCATCCTCGAACGCACCCCGACCGCGAAGCGTCCGAGGCCGAGCGGCTTGAACTGGTCGAAGTCGAAGTCCAGCAGGGCGATCGCCTGCTGGGCCCACTCGTCGCCGAGGATCGGGTGCCGGTCCCGGCTGTCGAGCCAGCGCAGGTAGAGCTCCAGAAGCGCGGTGACGCGCACTCCCGTGAAGTTGACGGGGATCTTTCCCATTCGGTCCTCCCGGTGGTCACACCGGTCGCTCGCTGCTGCGGTAACCGGTCTGGTGGAGCACGGCCAGCAGGAAGTCGCGGATCTCGTCCTCGCTGCTGGTGTCGGGCTGGGTGGTGAGGTGCGTGCCGACCGCGCCGGTGAGAATCGTCTGGATGACGCCGAGGTCGGCGGAGGGGGGGAACCTCCCGCGGTCGCGCGCGTGCTCCAGGCTGGCGCGGATCGCCTCCTCGCGCCGCCGGATGCTTGCGTTCCAGTACGCC
Organism: Microbispora bryophytorum; assembly: GCF_006874465.1. Classification (GTDB taxonomy): domain Bacteria; phylum Actinomycetota; class Actinomycetes; order Streptosporangiales; family Streptosporangiaceae; genus Microbispora; species Microbispora bryophytorum. The sequence goes on from NZ_VIRL01000020.1 coordinate 51,275, forward strand.
TCCCGCAGGGCGGGATAGTCGTGGAGCGATGTCATCAGCCGGCGGGTGAGCTTGCGTAGCCGGGGCAGGGCCAGGTGGCGGGCCCATATGGCGAGCATCTGCTCGATGTCGACCGGCTCCGGCGGCGGAGGCGACGCGTCCTGGCCCGCGCCGATCGCGGCGACGAGCAGCCGGATCTTGTCGGGGAACCGCCGGTACACCGTCGCCCGGGTCACCCCCGCGCGGCGGGCGACCTGCTCGATCGTGACCGCGTCGATCCCGCGCTCGATCAGCAGATCCACGGCTGCCGCGAGGATGGCCGCGTCGATGTCCGCGCTTCGCGGACGTCCCGGCGGCCGCTCCCGTTCCGCTTCCTTCACGGCATTTACAATACAGTGCAGATCTGTATCGTAAATGCCTCGGTGGAGTCGGCCGGGGCTCCGGTGGCTGGTCGGCGCGTACGACGCGCGAGGCCGTCCGGCTGTGTGGGAGCCCGCCCGGTGGAAACCCGGGGACGTGCCCGGCATGCGGTGGGGAGCATGGCGGCCTTTCTTCGGCAGGGTGTGGGCAGCGGGTTGGAGAGCGCTTTCCTGAAGCCCGGGGCCTCGGTGATCTGCCCTGTCAATACCGGCCCTCAGCGCCCGGGAACCCGCAGGTAAATGAGGCAGGGCTGAGTCGGAGCGGCCGGCTGCGCGGGCGCGGAGGAGGATCTCCCCTTGACACGCCTCGTCTTCCGCGACACTCTCTCTCCGGAGAGCGCTCTCCAAGCCGTACGCCGACGAGGAGAGCCGGTGCTCGCGTGGCAGACGTCTGTCAGATGGCCGTTGCGATCTACGCGTTCATGACCGCGTGGGGGGAGGTGCTGTTCGCCTCGGTCATGACCGACAAGTCGAGCCGCACGCTCGCCGTCGGCCTTCGGGGATACGCCACCGAGAACGACGTCTACTGGAACCAGATCATGGCGGCCTCCCTGGTCGTCGGCGTCCCCGTGGTGGCCGGGTTCCTGCTGCTGCAGCGCTACCTCGTGCAAGGACTCACCGCGGGCGCCGTGAAGTGAACGCTCACGATCACCGCCACCACCATCGAACCAAGGAGAACCAGCGAATGGAGCCGCAGCGCGGCCATGCCCCCGATGTAACCGCTTTCACCGATTTCGTGTGGGGCGTCGCCACCTCGGCCTACCAGATCGAGGGCGCGACCCACGAGGACGGCAGGCTGCCCTCGATCTGGGACACCTTCTGCGAAGTGCCCGGGGCGATCGACGGCGGCGACACGGGGGAGGTGGCCTGTGACCACTACCACCGGTGGCGCGAGGACGTCGGCCTGCTCGAACGCCTCGGTGTGGACGCCTACCGCTTCTCGGTGGCCTGGCCGCGCGTGGTGCCCGACGGCACGGGACCGGTCAACGCCCGGGGGCTCGCCTTTTACGACCGCCTCGTGGACGCCCTGCTCGACGCCGGCATCCGGCCGTTCGTGACCCTCTATCACTGGGACCTGCCGCAGGCGCTGCAGGACCGCGGCGGGTGGCCCGAGCGCGACACCGCCCAGCGCTTCGCCGACTACGCGGCCGTCGTGGCCGAACGGCTCGGCGACCGAGTCGCCGACTGGACGACGCTCAACGAGCCGCTGTGCTGCTCCTGGCACGGGCACCTGGAGGGCTCCATGGCGCCCGGGGTGAAGGACCTGGAGGCCGCCGTCCGCACGTCCTACCACCTCCACCTCGCCCACGGCCTGGGCACGCAGGCCATACGGGCCGTGGCGCGGCTCACGCCGTCGATCGGGATCGTCAACAACCTCAGCCCGTGCGACCCGGCGACCGACAGCGAGGAGGACCATGCCGCCGCGCGGCGCCTCGACGGGCACGTCAACCGGTGGTGGCTCGACCCGGTCACCGGTCGCGGCTACCCCGAGGACATGCTCGCGGTCTACGGCGTCGATCTGCCGATCCGGCCGGGTGACCTGGAGACGATCGCCGCCCCGCTCGACTACCTGGGCGTCAACTACTACTTCCGGCAGGTGGTGGCGGCCGACCCCGAGGGGCCGGTGCCGTACGCCCGGCAGGTCGAGGTGCCGGGGGCGACCACCACGGCCATGGGCTGGGAGGTCGACGCGGGCGGTCTTGAGCGCCTGCTGGTGCGCCTGGCCCGGGAGTACGCCGCGCCCCGTCTGTACGTCACCGAGAGCGGCTCCGCCTGGCCCGACACGGTCGGCGCCGACGGAACCGTCGACGACCCGGAGCGTCTGGCCTACCTGGAGGACCACATCGCGGCCTGCGGCCGGGCCGTCGAACAGGGCGCGCCGGTGGCGGGCTACTTCGCCTGGTCGCTGCTGGACAACTTCGAATGGGCCTACGGATACGACAAGCGGTTCGGCCTGGTGCACGTCGACTACGAGACCCAGGCGCGGACTCTCAAGTCGAGCGGCCGGCGCTACGCCGAGATCATCGGAGCGAGCAGGCGGCCGCGGGTGGCCTGAAAAGACACGGCGCCGGTGGTCTGTCAGGCCGATTCGCGGACCACCAGCGTCGGCCGCATGATGACCGAGGTGACCTGGAAGTCCGGGTCCGCGGCATGCGCGAGCAGCAGACGGGCCATCTCGGCCGCCATGTCCTCCATCGGCTGGCGCACGGTCGTCAGCGGCGGGCGGCAGGTGACCGCGGCGCTGTCGTCGAACCCGATCACCGCGATGTCCTCGGGCACCCGGCGCCCGAGATCGCGCAGCGCGAGCAGCGCGCCCTGCGCCATGAGGTCGTTGGCGACGAAGACGCCGTCGATGTCCGGGTGCTCCTTGATGAGCCGGTGCATGCCGGCCTCTCCGCTCGCGGGCATGAAGTCGCCCTCCACGGCCGGCACGTACGGGTGGCCGTGCCCGGCCATGGCCTCCTGGAATCCCGACAGCCGGTCCTGGGCGGCGGGCACGTCGAAGGGGCCGCTGATGGTGGCCACTCGCCGGCAGCCGCGCGCCACCAGGCGGTCGGCCGCCAGCGCCGCGCCGGCCCGGTGGGCGAGGTCGACGTAGCTGATCGGGATCGGGCGGGCGGGCCGCGCCCACAGCACGGCGGGCAGCCCGGCGTCCACCAGCAGCTTCGGCAGCGGGTCCTCGCCGTGCGTCGAGACCACCAGGGCGCCGTCGGCGCTGCCCTGGCGGAGGAAGGACACCACGTCGTCGCGGGTCTGCGCCGAGTCCGCCAGCATCAGCACCGGGTGGATGCCGCGCGGTCGCAGATAGCCCACCACCCCGCCGGCGACCCGGCCGAAGAACGGGTCGGCGAAGACGCGCGACTCGAACGGCTCGCCGCCCTCCGCGTCGCCCGCGCCCGACACGACCAGCGCGACCGCTCCCGTACGGCGGGTGACGAGCGAGCGGGCGGCCCGGTTCGGCACGTAGCCGGTCGCGGCGATGGCGCGGTGCACCGCCTCCTGGATGTCCGGCGCGACGTTGCGGATTCCGTTGATCACGCGGGAGACGGTCGCCCGGGACACTCCCGCCAGACGGGCCACGTCCTCCAGCGTGGGGGCTCCCGACGTATGCGGGAGGTCGGTGCTCATGCAGCCATTTATAGCACGAGGTGGAGAGCGCTCTCCGGCGTCGCGGGGGCGGCCCGCGGGCTGCAGGCAGCCCGGACTCCGTCTGGTTCGAGTCGTCTCCGGCCGCCGGGCGTGACGACGTCCGCCCGGCGGCCGGAGACGCCTTCCGAGTCAGTTCGCCAGGACCCGCTGATGGATGTCGGTGACCGTCTTGCGGGCGGACTCCAGCGCACCCGCCTGCCAGGCGATCATGTAGCTGAGCCAGTCACCCGCGAAGTGGACGTGGCCGGCCGGTCTGTTGAGCAGTTGGTAGCCGCCGAGGCGGGACGGCCAGCTGACCCAGGCGCCCTCGATGTTCGGCTGGAGCTTCCAGGAGACCGAGGCGGAGCTCACCAGCTCGTCGCGGTACTTCGCGCCGTGGATCTTCATGCCCTGCTCGATCGCGCGCTTCTCCCTCTGCGGGTGGGTGAGCGCGGCGTAGGCGTCCGCGTTGGCGCCGTTGTTGTAGTAGCCGACGACGAGCCCGCGCCGCCCGCCGTACCCGTAGGAGGGATACCAGAGGACGGATAGGTCAAGGTCGGTGTTGGTGATGCCGCCGTAGATGTTCTCGTCGGTCTCCCACCAGCGCCGGCGGTACTCCAGGCCGATCTTGCCGGATGACGTGACGACCGGCGTGGACAGCGCGGCCTGCACGTCGGGCCCGAGGTTGTGCGGCGTCCTCGCCAGGATGTGCGGCGGCATCGCGGCCACGCAGAGATCGGCCTTGATCGTGCGTGTCCTGCCGTGACTGTCCTGGTATTCGACCTCGACCCCGTCCGCCAGGTCGGTGATCTTCGTGACCTTCGAGCGCAGCAAGATCTTGTGCTTGCCGACGGCTTCGGCGAACGCCTTGGGGATGGCGTCCATGCCGCCGACCGGCTGGAACATCAGCATCGCCTGGTCATAGCCGAACTCGAAGGAGAACCGCTGGCCGACGCCGCTGGCGAGCACCTCCGACAGGGACGGCACTGGGCCCAGTTCCGTGCCCGGCTGCTCGCCCGCGCCCGGGTCGGTGCTGTATCCCCGGCGTTCGCCGCCCGTGTAGGCGAAACCGCTCGCCTTGGTGCCGATCGAGCCGAACCCGCGCAGGAAGGTCAGGAGGCGCTCCTTGTCGTCCGCGGTCAGCTTGCCGTTCAGCGCGCCGGCGTCGGTGGCGGTCGACAGCAGCTCGGAGATGTAGCCGTACACGTCGGCCTTCGCCGTGCGCCAGCGGACCGGCGCGGTCATTCCGGCGGCCTCGTTGAAGATGTACGCCTGGGCGTTGGAGTTGGTGAAGACCTCCAGATCGACGCCGAGCTCGCGGCAGTAGTCGACGGTGACCATCCACTGGGCGAGCCGGGCCGGCCCGGCGTTGAGGTAGAGACCGTCGGAGAACCGAGCGATCTGGGTGGAGCCGTCGATCTCGGTGATCCTGTCGCCGCCCCTGATCGTCCAGTTACGGCCGCCGACCCGGTCGAGGGCCTCGATGACGGTGCAGTCGTAGCCCGCCTTGCCAAGCTCGTACGCCGTGGCCAGGCCGGCGATCCCGGCGCCGAGCACGACAACCTTCTTGGCGCCTCTGCCGGTGAGTGTGAAGTCGGACGGCTGCGGGGGGACGAATGAAGCACCGGTCGCCGCCTCCGCGGTGGGCGCGAGACCGAGCGCGCCCATCGTCGCCAGGAGTGCTCCAGCGCCTCCAGTGGCACCCACCGCGGTCAGGAATCCGCGCCTGCTGTAGCTCACAGCCACCTCCATGATCTTTGGAGGCCAGTGTCAGCACGATCTGTTGCCGTAGATCAACGATCACGTTCCGGCAGGATTTCTCACGATTTCCTCAGGAATGGCGGCGCTCTGGGCGTGCCTCCTGGGCTCCGCCCGGGTCGACGTCGTCAGGGATGCGCGGGCTCCGACCCCAGCCGATTCCGGCCCGCGCTCTCCAGCTCGCGGGGCCATCTGCGAGACCGTCGTCGGGCTCCGTGAGGCCGTTGCCGCAGTGATGGCACGCGAGCGTGAGCATCCCCTCGGCTTCGTCGACGAGGGCCGGCTGACCCACGCTGGACTGAACGCAGCGGTCGCATTACTCGGCATGGCGCCCGTGACTGACGAAGAGTGACGGCAGATCAGCGCGCAGCCGTAGGCCACAACGACGGATGATCTATCAGCTCATGCGACGCCCGTTGGGGAACGGTGTCCGCATGACTGCCAAGGCACGCGACTGGCGAGACCGCCGGTCCGCAGGACTCGACGACACGACTGTGAACGCTTTGAACAAGCTGTCCGACGCGCTGGGCAAGGTTCATCAAGCACGCGGCCACCTGTACGCCTTCCACCAACTCACCGGAAGCGCTCACCAGGAGCGCTCGCGATCATACCGCTGACCTGCGGTTTCTCCATTGCGCCTCCCTCAAGTCGAGACGTTGATCTCAATTGATCGCTCGTTGTTCGCTCGCGTGTTGCCGGCCTGGTCCCCAACCAGCGGACTTCGGTATCGGATTCCTGGGACGATCCGCGCAACCTTGTGGTCACCAGCTACGCCGTCACCTACGCCGGGTACTGGACGCAAGCAAGCCGAATGCCTGCGCCGACGGGGGTGCCGCACCTGCGCGCCTACCAGGCCCGCGCCGCACTTGCCGCGCCGTGGCGCAGGTCGTGTAGCCGGATCGGCGGCAACTCTGCCTGCCGCATGCTCCGGCCCCGAGCACGATCGCCACCGCGAGCTGGACCAGCACCACACCCCGGTCCCACAGTGGACAGGCTCCCAGCCGGGCGAACACCGCCCCGAGTTCGCTGGTCAGGCCGGTCTGATCAGCGCATTTACGCAGGAGGATGGCTCCTGCGTGGCCGACGAGTCCTTGATCGGCTACTGCGCCCACCGCCCGGAGCGGACCGACGACCGTGAGGAAGAGCGACAGGAATGCCCGATCACCTGGCACTTCGACCCGTCACCGAAGCCGACCTGGACGCCTTCGACTCGGCCTTCCAGAGCGAGAGCGGCGCGACTCCGTACCAGTGGTTCGGATTCACCCCGACCATCGCGCTGCGGGAGGTGCTGCGCACCCGCGGGCTCCTGGCCGGAGCCGACAACATGCTCGCCGTCACCGTGGACGGCGAACTCGCGGGGCGCGTCGAGTGGCTGGAGCGGCGCTGGGGCCGCCGTGACACGTCGCTGTGCTGGGAGATCGCCGCCGGCCTGCTGCCGGACTGGCGGGGCAGGGGAATCGGGACCCGGGCCCAGCGGGAACTCGTCCGTTACCTGTTCACGCACACGCGGGTGGAACGCGTCCAGGCGACCACCGACCCGGAGAACATTGCCGAGACACGGTGCCTGGAGAAGATCGGGTTCCGGCTCGAAGGCGTGGTCCGGCGTGCACAGTGGCGAGGCGGGCGCTGGCACGACCAGCTCCTGTTCTCCATCCTGCGGGACGAGTTCGACCTCGCGTCCGGGTGAGTCGGAAAAGCGGCTGCCCGGGCGGCACTCCAGGAGGCAGGATGAGGCATGGCCATCGATGATCTTCCTGGTGCCATCCGGCTTCCCGACGGCACCCTGGTGCGGGGCCGCGGCCTGAGACGTCCCATGCCGCCGGGCGTCCTGCCCGACCACGGCCTCTACCTGGGCGGCCGGCGGCTCAGGCACAAGCACGACCACGGCCTCACCTGGCCGCACGAGTGGATCGAGTGGCCCGACTTCCTCCTGCCCCGCGACGAGGAGCACGCGATCGGCCGCATCCGGGCGCTGTACGCGCACGCGCGTGCGGGCCGCCGGGTCGAGGTCGCCTGCGGCGGGGGAGTCGGGCGCACCGGCACCGTGATCGCGTGCCTGGCCGTCCTGTCGGGCCTGCCCGCCGACCGCGCCGTCGCCTGGACCCGCGCCGAATATCATCCGCGGGCCGTGGAGACGCCCTGGCAGCGTCGCTGGGTGCTGCGCTTTCCCGCGTCCTGATCTACCGGCCGGGGGAAGCCGGGCGCCGGGGAAGGAGGCCGGGCACGGCCGTCCGGAACCCGTGTGGTTGGGTGCCCTTGTGCTTGTGGACGTGCTGGGACTGGCCGGGATCGGCCTGGTCGCCGGGGTGGTCAGCACGGTTGTGAGCCTGGCCTCGATCGTGTCGTACCCCGCGCTGCTGGCCCTCGGCCTGCCGCCGCTGGCGGCGAACGTCACCAACACCGTCGCGCTGCTGTTCACCGGCGTGGGAGCGGCGGCCGGGTCGCGGCCCGAACTGGCAGACCAGGGACGTCTCATCGGCCGTCTCGGCTTCGCCGCCGCGCTGGGCGGCGCGGCCGGCGCCGGGCTGCTCCTGGTCACGCCGTCGCGGATGTTCGAGATGGTCGCCCCCTTGCTGGTCGCGGGCGCCTCGCTGCTGCTGTTGCTGCGCCCGCCACGCCCCGGCCAGGTGGGCCTCGGCGGGGAAAGCGGCCTGCGGCTGCGCCTGGGGGTCTTCTGCGTCGCCGTCTACACGGGCTACTTCGGCGCCGCCGGCGGGATCATCATGTTCGCCGTGCTCGCGGCGGCGCTCGACCGGCCCGCCGCGCGCGTGAACGCGGTCAAGAACGTCATCTCGGCGCTCGCCAACGCCGTCGCCGCCGTCGGGTTCGCCGTCTTCGGTCCGGTCGACTGGGCGGCGGTGGGCCCGCTGGCCGCGGGGTTCCTGGTGGGCGGCTGGATCGGCCCGGCGGTCGCGCGCCGCCTGCCCGGCCAGACTCTGCGCCTCGCCGCGGCCCTGTGCGGCCTCGCGGTCGCGGTCAAGCTCGGTGTCGACGCCTATCGCGGTGGCTGATCGGCGGCCCCGGGTGGCTCCGTTTTGGTGTCGGCCCCGGTGACGGCCCCGGTGTCGGCTCCGGCGACGGCCTCGGCGTGCCGGATCCGCAGGCGCTCCCGGATCTCCTCGGGTGTGTACGCACGCCGCCGGCGCTCGGCCCGGGCGATCACCACACCGGTCGCCGCCACACCCGCGAAGGCCGCCAGACCGAGTATCTTCCACCAGCGCATGTGCCTAGGCTACTGCTGTGCCTCACACGCGGATAAGTCTCGACAAAGCGCTCGAACTAGCCCGTACTGGCGACGTCTGGGTGTTCCGCGGACGTACGGTGCCGGACCGCGCCATCCAGGTCACCACCAACAGCCCGGTGAACCATGTCGGCATGGCCGTCGTCATCGAGGACCTGCCGCCGCTCATGTGGCACGCCGAACTGGGCCGGTCGCTGCCCGACATGTGGTCGGGCACGCATCAGCGCGGCGTCCAGTTGCACGACATGCGTGACGCGGTCTGCGTCTGGGCGGCCAGGTACGGCCAGCGCGCCTGGCTGCGGCAGTTGGAGCCGTCCGCCGGCAGGGAGATGGAGGACGCCGTCCTACGGACGATCGCGCGGCTGGACGGCACGCCGTTCCCGTCCACGGCCCGACTGGCCGGGCGCTGGCTGCGCGGGCGGCTGCCCTCGCTCCGACGCGAAGCACGGGACGGCACACAGGACGGCGTTCGAGACAGCGTGCTGGACGGCGTTCGGGACGGCGTTCGGGACGGCGCGCTGGAGACGGCGTATTGCGCCGAGGTTGTCGCGGTGACGTACGAGGCGATGGGCCTGCTGCCCGCCGGTCGCCGCCCGAACTGGTACGACCCCGGAAGGTTCTGGAGCGGCGACAACCTCGTCCTCGGCGAGGGGCGCCGGCTGGGCGGAGAGATCGCGGTCGACGTCCCGGGCGGCCAGGCGCCCTGACGCATCGGGGGGACCGGTCACACCTACCCGCCGGTACATGCTCGTTGTGAAGTTTTTCTGGCGGCGGTCAACCTAAGGCCATCGAGGCGCGTCAGGTGTAGACACCGTTCGTCCAGACCCGGAGGGCAGAGCCCCATGCCTACTCCTGAGATGAGACGCGAGGATCTCGCCGGGACCACCGACCGAGAGCGGCGGGCGCGGCTCGCGCTCGACGCCATACGCCGCCAGGGTCCAGAGGCGGTGCAGGAGGAGACGCTCCGTATGAAATCCGAGTTGTTCCGGTTGTACGGCTGGGAGGGGTACCAGCGGCTCATCGCCAAGATGGAGAGCGACCTGGCGCGGCTGCACGAGTCGCGCTGAGCGCCGCCGCCGGGGCTCGGCCCCTATGCCCTGCCAAGGGGGGAAAGTCCGCTCCACCTCCCCTGGAGGCCGGAGCTCTGCGGGACGAATCCGGTGGCCGCTCCCCGGTCGATGAGTGTTTTCGTGTCCTGTGCTCTGAAAGTCGGCTTACGCCCGTCTCTGGTTTGGCATGGTGATGAAAGTTACAGGCATTCACCGAAGGATTCCCAGCTCACCGTGATCGTCCGCCAGGACGCCTTGACCGCCTCACCGCCCCGCAGCCACGATCTCGGCGTTCCGAGCATGACCGTGACCGCAGGGGAGCCCGATGACCGGCCGCGCAAACTCCGTCCGACGCCGCATCTGGGCGTCCGCCGCCGCCGCGGTGCTGCTCACCGTCTGGCCCGCCGCGACACCGGCAGGCGCGGTCGACGACCCGCCCGCACCGGTGACCGGCAGCGCGACCTACTTCGACGGGCTCGGCTCACCGTACGGCGGCTGTGGCATGCCGCAGTCGGAGCTGGATTCGCAGGACTTCGTCGCGCTCAACGTGTACGACACGCCCGGCGACTACTCCTTCTACCCCCGGCCGCTGACCGGCGCGAACGCGTCCAAGGCCGGGCTGTGGAACAACGGCCTCAACTGCGGCCGGTACGTGAAGGTGACCGTCTCCGACTACTGCACCGGCGTCAACGACGGCGCGCCCGGCCAGGCGTTCTGCCGCAACGGCTCGTGGGTCTCCGACGCCTACAACGGCGCCACGCTCACGATGCTCGTCGCCGACAGTTGCGGCGACTCCAACGGCTGGTGCCGCGACGACCCGTATCACCTGGACCTGTCGAAGCCGTCGCTCAACAGGTTCGCCAAGAACGGGACGCCGGTCGGGGACATGTACCCGAACCACTGGAACAACCGCCACATGACCTGGTCGTTCGTCCCGGCGCCCGGCTACAGCGGCGACATCAGGATCGGGTTCATGAAGGGCGCGCAGGCATGGTGGCCCGCGATCGCGGTCTCCCACCTGCCCAACGGCATTCATGGGGTGGAGTACTACGCCGACGGCGCCTGGAAGCAGGCCCAGACGAACTCCGACATGGGCCAGTCGTACATCATCGGCGGGGTCACGCAGGGCGCGACGCGGTTCCAGATCCGGGTGCGCGACGTGTCCGACGCGCTGGTGAACGGCGGCCGGGTCTACAGCTTCGCCCTGCCCGCCTCCTGCGGGTCGCAGTGCGGCGCGGACTACACCGAGGCGAGCTACACCACGACGACGCCCAGCGGCTCGCCGTCGCCGTCGCCGTCCGCTTCGCCCTCGGCGTCCCCGTCCGCATCCCCGTCTCCGTCCGCATCCCCGTCGGCGTCCCCGTCTGCGTCTCCGTCTGTGTCTCCGTCCCCGTCCCCGTCCGCGTCGCCCAGCCCCAGCGCTTCGCCGTCGGCGAAGCCCGGGACCTGCCAGGTGACCTACCAGGTGGCCAGCTCGTGGCAGGGCGGGTTCACGGCGAACGTCACGGTCAAGAACACCGGCACGGCGGCCTGGCCGAACTGGACGGTCACCTGGGACATGCCGTCCGGAGTGGGCCTCGTCAGCGGCTGGTCCGCGACCGTGACCTCCAGCGGCACCCGCTGGACGGCCAAGGCGCCCTCGTGGGCGACGAGCCTCGCGCCCGGCGCGTCGGCGAGCTTCGGCTTCCAGGGGTCCGGTTCCTCCTCGCCGGGGGCGAGTGGGTTCGCCTGCTCCTGACCCTCCAACCCGCTTCTGTCCTCAGACCCGCCTCTGCCCTCCACCCTGCTCCCGACCTCCGGCCGGCTCGCGCGCCTCGGCGCCACGCGAGCCGGCCGCTCCGCGTGAGCACCTCCGCACGATCTCTGCCTGGGACCTCTGCTCTGGGACCCTGCCCTGAAATGTCTGCACTGGGAGGCGGAAGGTCCCCCGGGGCAGGGACCAGCGGCCCTGCCCCGGACGAGGTGGAGGCGGTCGGATAGGAGGCAGGAGCAGAAGGAGGAGCCATGACCCAACCCGTCATCGTGGGCACCGACGGATCGCGCGCCGCGGCCGCCGCGGTGGAATGGGCCGCGGGCGACGCGGCACGCAAGGGCCTGCCGCTGCGGATCGTCCACGCGGTGGACCGCCTGCCGTACGAGATCGCGCGCTATCCGGTCCCGATCGAGGACCAGCTCGATCGGGCCGGCCGGCGGATCCTGGAGGAGGCCGAGCAGGCCGTACGGGAGAACCATCCGGCGGTCCGGGTGACCACCACCATGATCGAGGGCGACCCGTCCCGGGTGCTGCGGCAGAGCGCCGGGAACGCAGCGGAGATCGTGATCGGCAGCAGGGGACACGGCGGGTTCGCCGGCATGCTGCTCGGGTCGGTGGGCATGCACGTCGCCGGGCAGGTCGACGTCCCCGTCGTCGTGGTGCGGGCCGGGGTGTCTGCGCTCCACGGGCTGGTCGTCGTCGGGATCGACGGCTCCGACGAGGCCGGAGCCGCCCTGACCTACGCGTTCGAGGAAGCGCGGCTGCGCGACTGCCGCCTGCTCGCCGTGTACGCCTGGCAGCTTCCGGTGCACCCCTTCGCGCCCGAGATCAGCTATGACCTCGACGAGGTGCGCAAGGCACAGGAGGACTACGTGGCGGGCGCACTGCGGACCCACCGCGACCGGTATCCCGACGTCACCGCAGAGATGCAGGCCGTCTGCACGCATCCGGTCGCCGCGCTGGTCGAGGCGGGGGAGAAGGCCGACCTGCTCGTCGTGGGATCACGAGGGCGCGGCGCCGTCGGCGCGGCGGTGCTCGGCTCGGTGAGCCGTGGGGTCCTGCACCACGCGCACTGCCCCGTCGCGGTGGTGCGGCCTCCCCGGGGCTGAGGCCGAGCGCATGCGTTCGCATCCGCGAGTTGAGAGTTGGCAAGGGACCTCCAGCGGGAGTTGCGGCAAAAGTCTCACATAGGACTTGAATGAGAAGCTTGAAGGAGGAAATCGGACGAGAAAGGGACCTCGTGTGACCGAGAACGACGTCATCGAATTCGTGACCGGCCTGCCGGGTGTCGTCGCCTTCACCGCCGCGCAGGACAACGGCGCCCCGCAGGCGGCATGGGGAGACACCTTCTTCTACTGCGATCCCGACGGCGAACCGGCCAACCGGAAGATGCCCTTCGCCACGATCGTCGTGAAGGACTACGAGGGGTTTGACACCGCCTCCGACCTGAACCGCCCCGGCGTCTTCCGGGTCAACATCGGGGTCGGCCGTGCCGCGTTCGAGGAACTGCTCGGGTATCCGCCGGCCGCGCACGCCGACCACCACGAGGCGCTGGACTACCGCGTGCCGGACCGCATCCTGCCGCACCCCGTGTATGCCGCCCAGTCGTGGATCTGCGTGCTCAACCCCGGCGACGCCACCGCCGCACGGGTGCGTGCCCTCCTCACCGGCGCGCACGCCCGTGCGGCCGCCCGCCACGGGACGGGTGACCGGGCCACCCGCGCGTGAACCACCCGCACCCGCTGCCGCCCGGCGGCGGGTGTTAGCGTGGCCCGAGGAATGCGATCTTCGAGGAGGTCACATGTCGGTTCTCGTCGCGTTCAGCGTCACGCCGATCGGCGCCGGTGAGGATGTCGGCGAGATGGTGGCGGAGGCGGTGCGCGTGGTCCGCGCGTCCGGACTGCCCAACCGCACCGACGCCATGTTCACCACCGTCGAGGGGGAGACGTGGGACGAGGTGCTCGGCGTCGTCAAGGACGCGGTCGCCGCCGTTGAGGCCCGCTGCTCCCGCGTCAGCCTGGTGCTCAAGGCCGACGCCCGCGCCGGGCAGGGCAGGCTCGACGCCAAGGTCGCCACCGTGGAACGCCACCTCGCCGAAGACGCCTCCTGATCACGGCCGGGGGCACCTCGCCGCCACCGCGCGCGGGCGCACCTCGAATGGCCGCACCTTCTCCACCTTCTCCGCTTGGGTCGGCCGGCGTGAGGTGACGGTCAGGTGGAGGCGGCCAGGGCGGCCTTGAGCGCCGAGCGGGACAGGCGGTCGGCGGCGCGCGTCGTCTCGGGAAGCCGGTGACGTGGGGTCAGGGTAAGCACGTCGTGGCAGGCGGTCTCCAGGTCGACGCGGTGGCCGACGGAGACGAAGACCGGTTTGACCCCGTCCCGGGTGCGCAGCACCCGGCCGACCACCTGTCCGTCCAGGAGCAGCTCGCTCCATGAGCCGCGCTCCCGGCCGGGCGACTCGAAGGAGCCGACGAAGGCCGTCTTGCCGACGCCGATCGTGGGCAGGCCGGTGAGCACCCCGAGATGGCAGGCGAGGCCGAACCGCCGCGGATGCGCCAGGCCGTACCCGTCGCAGACGATCAGGTCGGGTGTGACAGTGAGCCGCTCCAGCGCGTCGACGAGGCTGGGCAGTTCGCGGAAGGCGAGCAGGCCGGGCACGTAGCCGAAGGCGGGCCGTCCCGGCACCGTCACCTGCTCGACCACGTCCAGACTCGTCCCGTCGAGCACCACGACCGCGGCGGCCAGCAGGTCGTCGGCGTAGGCCACGTCCACCCCCGCGACCAGGGCGGGGTCACGGGGACCCGGGCCGGTCAGGTCCAGCCGGGGCCGCAGGGCGTCCTGGATCGCCTCCGCCTCCTGGGCCGTGGCCGGAGCGGCGATGGAACAGATCTTCATGCGGGAACGATAGACGCCACCGGCGAGTGTCCCGGAACGCCCCCGTCGATCCCGCGGCCGAATGGCGGGCCGAGCTGGTCAAGCGCTACCGCACTGTGCAGGGCTTGGATGAATCTGTTCCTGCTGGCCGGCGCCCTGATCGCTACGTCCCACCCGACACCAGTGGCGACCTGGCCCAGCGGCTCAGCCGCCTCACCGTGCCCGCACCGCGACTGGCCCTGCTCGGGCGGCCGGTCGAACGCTTCTTCGCCACCAAGCTCGGCCTGCTGCTGCCCGCCGCGATCACCGCGCTGATGACGGCACGGGCGGCACCCCCGGGGTCGCGCTGCCCGCCGGTTCCCGGCGTGGAGGGAGAACTGCAATGACGAGGATCCGCCTGCTGGACGGGCTGCGGGCGCTGCTGGCCGCCACAGTCCTGACCGCGCTCAGCGCCTGCGTGCCCCTGGTGCTGTTTGCGCTGGCCGGATCCCCTCTGCCCGCCCATCTCCCACACTTAGGCGAGATCGGCCACGCGCTGACACGAAGCGCACGTCGACGTAGTTGAGCGCGATGAGCACGGATCGGCGGGCCGCCATCCCCCAGCCGCCCAAGCCTCTCCGTTCTTAGAGCCTGCTGACAAAGGATTTGGTCGCTGAGGCCGGGACAGGGATGCCCTGGTCGAGCCCCATCTTCGAGCGATACGCCCGGCGGCGGGCAAGGTACGCGCGTACCCCGCAAAATCGGTTGCGGCGGTCGTCATGATGATGACATGACGTGGACAGCACCCGACGTAGAGCGGGGACCTCGGACGGACATGGCCTGTGGCGAACGCGAGATGCTGGATAACTGGTTGAAGCTCCGCCGGCTGTTCCTGCTGCGCAAATGCGCCGGCCTCACCTCCGAGCAACTGAAGACCGCCTCCGTGGAGCCGTCCAACCTGACGCTGCTCGGCCTCCTGCGACACATGACGGAAGTCGAGCGCTGGTGGTTCCGGGAGAAGTTCCTGCACGAAAACTTGCCCGAGCTGCACATCACGGAGGAGTACGAAGACGGCGACTTCGACCTGGTGGCCGACGCCGACGCCGAGGCCGACTACGCCGCCTTCCTCGCGGAGACGGCTGCCTGCGATGCCGCGGTTGCGGACATCGACCTCGAGGAGCTGGCCGACGACCCCCGGGCGCCGACCGGCAAGGTCAGCCTCCGCTGGATCTACATCCACCTCCTGGAGGAGTACGCGCAGCACACCGGGCACGCCGACCTGATCCGAGAGCGCATCGATGGGGCCACGGGAGCATAGCGGCTCTCCCGGCTCACCCGTATCTAGGTCCTGCCACCTCACCGACGTATCCGCTGATCAGCTGAGCGGTGGTCAGCCGTAGCTCCAGGACGCCGAGCCGGCTGACGAAGGGTTAAGCGCTCGTGGGCATGGGACCGTAGAGGGCTGGCCCGATCTTGTTGATGTAGCCCTGGTGGGACCACTGGGACAGCTGGACGCGGAGCTGTTGACGTTCTCGATTCCGAGGATGGCAGCCAGCTCGGTCCCTTTCCAGGCCCGCCAGGGCTGGCCGGCCAGAAGTTCCAGGACCTTGCCACGCCGGTCGGGGCTTGACAGGTCCGGAAGCGGCGGCGGGTCGGCCCAGCGGCCCGGGGTGGCTGGCCTGCCAGTTCGCGGGTCAGGCGGCGGGTCATCTGGTGCACCGTGGCCCACCAGATCAGGGCTTCGTGGTGCTCGGGCCTGCGTTCGTAGATCCGCACCAGCCGGCGGTAGCGGGTCAGCCAGGCGAAGGTTCGTTCTGCCACCCACCTGCGCGGCAGCACGACGAAGCCGCGGACGTCGTCGGAGCGCTTGACGATCGTGACGGTCAGGCGGAGCACGTCGCGCGCCCAGGTGAGCAGGCGCCCGGCGTAGCCGCCATCCGCCCAGACCAGCGCAATGGTGGAGAACTTCTCCCGCAGCCGGGCCAGCAGCGGGTGGGCGCCGTCACGGTCTTGGACCGACGCGGCGGTGACGATCACGCACAACAGCAGCCCGAGCGTGTCGACCGCGATATGCCGCTTCTGCCCCTTGATCTTCTTGCCTGCGTCGTACCCGCAGGCTGCCGCGCCGACGATCTCGGCCGCCTTGACCGTCTGAGAATCGATGCACCCGGCCGTGGGCAGCTCGCCGTGTCCGGCCAGGATGCGCAGCCGGCCGCGTAACCGTCCGGCGAGCCGTTCGGGCAGACCACGCCGGGACCATCGCAGGAAGAAGGCGTAGACCGCCTCGTGTGGCGGGAAGTCCACCGGCAGGGCCCGCCATTCGATTCCGTACCTGGTCACGTAGTTGACCGCGTCGAGTGTCGCGCGCAGGTCATGCACCATCGGCCTGCCAGCGGCCTGGACCATCTCGGCCATGACCACCCGTGCCTCGCCTTCGAGCAGCGCCCACTCGGCATCGGTCAGATCCGGCGGATATGACGGCATCCGGTCATGACATCGGCACCCCGGTGAGGGGCAACCACTGGCGCTCACGGACTCGGGCGTGTAAACAGACAACCACGGGCTCCTGGTTGCCGAGTTGCGTAGACAACACCTCAGCTATCAGGAGCCCGCTCCTGTCCGCAGGCGTATCGCTCGAAGAGCTCGACCAGGGCATCCCCTGTGTTCCGGCCTCAGCGACCAAATCCTTCGTCAGCAGGCTCTTAGTGACGGTCAGGCCAAAACTGCAGGAGAAAGACTTCGGCCTCGTACTCTTCGGCCCCCAACTCGAAGTACTCGACATCCTCGGGATTCAATTCGACCTCGCGAGCCGACAACCTGACCCGCCAGTGCATGGCACGCGCGCCCAAGTCGACCTGAAGCGGACTCGCCATTTCGTCATCGTCCTCGAGATGGACGACTCCCGATGTCGTCCGAAGATGAACGACGATCTGCTTATCCCAGACATCGCTCGGCGTGGGCGGTGGCTCAGCAGTCCAAACCTCGAAGACGAACCTGCCCCTCATCAGTTCCATCACGTCGTCGCGCCCGACGATCGACTCGATAACCATCAGGTTCTGAGTGGTGGAGCATAATTCGCCGCCCAAGAGCCGCGCATCCTCCGTGTCGATGGTCGGACCATCGGCGTCAGCGAGAAGGTAGCGTCCATATCTGCGCTGGAAGATGTCTTCTACGGTGATCAGCAGATCAGCCATCAATTCTTATGCTGGCACAGACGACGGGATAACTCGACCAAGTCGGGTGGTTCCCTCGGCCCCGAGCCATGTCGCTGCGCGAAGTTGCCCCGGCCTTGTAGGCATCTGGGCGCTTGGGGCATGTGCCGCGCAGATTTCACCAGTGTCGATTTCCCGCCATATCCGCCCAAGTTCCGGCGCCAGATGGTGCGGACTGGTCCGCGTCGGCCGAACGTTCAGAGGAACTACTCAAAGGAGTCCGAGCCGACCACGCATGTCATCCGGGAGTGCCCACGTCGGTGGCTATCCGAAGCCTTGAGGCAACTCCGAGCCGCCATGGAAGCCGCGGACTCCGCCAGGGCCATCGCGGCACCGGTTGCCGAGGCGGCCGCCGCGGGGACCGCGACCAGGAGAGACGACGTCAGCACCGCCGAGACCAGCGCCAGGGGTCAGATGTTGTCGGTGGCGTAGTGCAGCATCGGACGGTGATCTCGGCGACCAGGGCCGACAGAACCAGATAGAGGGCGATCGCCCGCGGTGCCGGATGCCGCGGCCCCCGTCAGCCTCATCGGCACGACGGCCGCGTCAGTAGCCCCGCGTCAGTAGCCCCGCGCCGGATCGATCCGGCCCAGGAGCGGCTCCCCCCGAAGGTAGCGGGCGACGTTCTCGCGCACGCGCTCGGCGAGGCTCTCGGTGAGGCGGGCCTGCGGGTTGGCGCTGTGCGAGGTGATGAGCACATTCGGCTCGGCCCACAGGCCGTGCCCGTCCGGCAGCGGCTCCGGGTCGGTGACGTCGAGGGCGGCGCCGCCGACCTCGCCGGCGCGCAGCGCGGCGAGCAGTGCGTCGGTGTCGACCAGCTCACCCCGGGCCACGTTGACCAGCCACGCCTTCGGGCCCAGGGCGCGCAGTTCGTCCCGCCCGACCATCCGGTAGGTCTCGGGGGTGGCGGGCGCGGCCAGGATGACGTGATCGGCCCGTGGCCAGACGGCGGCCAGGTCCTCGAACGGCACGGTCGCGATCGCGCCCTCCACGGGCTCGCCCGAGCGGTTGACCGCGAGGACGTCCGCGCCGAGGGCGCGCAGCGCGGGGATGACCGCCCTGCCGATCCCGCCCGCGCCGACGACGGCCACCGTGCTCGCGCGCAGCGTGCCGGGCTGGTCACGCTGCCACGTACGGCTCCGGGCGGCGGCGGGCAGCCGGTGCACCCCGGCCAGCAGCAGGGCGAGGGCGTGCTCGGCGACCTGCGGGGCGTAGGCACCTGCGGCCGAGCACCACACGCGCGTGGAGTCGACGAGCCCCTCCCGGGTCCACCGTTCGATGCCCGCGGAGGGCAGCTGAACCCAGCGCACGCTCGGCGTCAGGTAGTCGCGCACGCCCTCCGGCCGCGAGTCGGTCCAGACCAGCGCCTCCGCCCGGCGGGGATCGCCGACCACCTCACCACCGGCGGCGCGGACCGATTCGACGATCAGTGGCGGGTCCTCCGGGGCCACACAGACGGTGAGCACGCCTGTCCCTTCCTGGTCGCGCCGGGCGCCTCGGCGGCGCGGCTTTCCTCCCCAAGAGTATGGTCTGCCCCAAGAGTATGGTCTGCGCGCTTCCGCCGATCACCGGACCGGCCCATGCCGATCAGGACGGGGGCCGCTGCGCGGTCAGCCGGCCTTGCCCGGGTGCAGGACCACCTTGGTCCAGCCCTTCTCCCGCGCGTCGAAGTGCGCGTACGCCTCGGGCGCGTCGTCGAGGTCCAGCTCGTGCGAGACGATCCAGGACGGCCGGGCGCCGCCCTCGTGGATGAGGGCGCACAGCTGCCGGTTGTAGTTCTTGACGTTGCACTGGCCGGTACTCATCGTCTGGCCCTTGTACCAGAAGGTCCCGTAGTCGATGGCCATTTCTCCCCGCTTGTACAGGTCGTTCCGGCCGGTCGGGTCGCGAGGGAGGAACAGGCCGACGACGGCGATGTTCCCGGTGAACTTCACCGACTTGACCAGCGCGTTCAGCGTCATGTTGGGACGCTCCGAGCCCTCCGAGTCGTGCGCCTGGAAGCCCACGCACTCGCAGCCCCGGTCGGCGCCGATCCCCTGCGTGAGCTCCAGGATCTGCTCGACAGGGGAGGAGCGGGAGTCGTCGATCGGAATCGCGCCGATCTCCTCCGCCTTGGTCAGCCGGTCCTGATGGTGGTCGATGACCATCACGCAGCTCGCGTTCCTGAGCAGGGCGGAGTACGCGGCCATAAGGCCGACCGGGCCCGCGCCGTAGATCGCGACGGTGTCGCCCGGCTGCACGCAGGCGAGCATGGTCGCGTGCCAGCCGGTGGGCCAGACGTCGGCCAGCATGACGTAGTCGGTCTGCTTGTCCCGCGCGTCCTCCGGCAGGACGAGGCAGTTGAAGTCCCCGTACGGCACCCGCAGCAGCTCGGCCTGGCCGCCGTTGTACGGGCCCATGTCGGCATAGCCGTACGCGGCGCCGGCCAGGCACGGATCGGGATTGGTGGTCAGGCAGAATGCTGTCAGGCCCTTCTCGCAGTTGGCGCAGAAGCCGCACGAGATGTTGAACGGCAGGCACACCATGTCGCCGACCTTGACCCGGTCGACGGCGCTCCCGATCTCCACGACCTCGCCGAGGTTCTCGTGACCGAGGACCCGGCCCGGCGCGAAACTGGTTCGGCCCTCGTACATGTGCAGGTCGGACCCGCAGATGTTCGAGGTGGTGACGCGGACGAGCACGTCGGTGTGCCGTTCGATCCGTGCGTCCGGAACGGTGGTGACTCTGACCTGTCGAGGCCCTACGTAGACCACGGCTTTCATGGCTACTCTCAAAGGCGATCGTTACGGTAGGCGCGTGCGAAGCGACCCGCAGCACCCGCTTTCCGCGACGGTGGCCCGGCGCCGATGCGCTCCGGGCCTCCGTGCCGCGCTGTATCGATGTGGGTGGCGTACCCCGCCGGGTGGGGAGAAAACAAACAGGTCTAGGCGTGCGGGAATCGGAGGGGAAGCCAGGCGCTGAGTACGAAGCCGCCGTCGGGGGTCGGGCCGGAGAAGAACCGGCCCTGTGCGAGGGAGACGCGCTCTCTGATGCCGGCCAGGCCGTACCCGCCGCCGAGGGAGGGCGCGGCCCTGATCGTCTTCCCGCCGGGGTCGGCGCGGTCCGGCGTGTCGACCACGGAGACGGCCACCTGATCGCCGCTGACCTCGCAGGTGACGTGCACGAGGGAGTCCGGTGCGTGCTTGTGCACGTTGCTGAGCCCCTCCTGCACCAGGCGGTAACACGCGTGCGAGATCTGCCGGGGCAGCGCCCCCTGGGGAACGTCGAGGCGGAGATCGACCTTGAGCCCGCTCGCCTGCGCCTCGCCGACCAGCCGGGCGATCGCTTCGATGCCCTCGGCGAGGTCGCCTTCCTCGTGCCGGAGCACGGTGAGCAGGTGCCGCAGTTCGCCGAGCGCCTGCACGCCCTTGTCCTCGATGACCGCCGTCAGCTCCCGGATCTCGCCCGGCTCGGCGGCGTCACGGACCATGCCCGCGTTGAGCACCATGGCGGTGACCGCGTGGGTGACGGTGTCGTGCATCTCCCTGGCGATCTTGCGGCGCTCCTCGGAGGCGGCGATCTCCTCGCGTTCGCGCACGCCGATACGCAGGTCACGGATGAGCCGCCGGTAGGCGTGCACCCAGGTGCCGACCACCGCGGGCAGGTAGATGAGGGTCAGCGCGCGGACGACGTTCAAGTAGATCGAGTGGTCGGAGTGAGGGTTGCGGTAGTCGACCGTGAAGTAGACCGCAGTCATGGCCAGGGCGACGTACTGCCACTGGCGCACCCGATGCTCGGCGGTCATCGAGAAGACGGCGAGGATCATCGGCACGACCTGCCCGGTGACGCAGGCGCACACGGCCGAGGCGACGATGGCGGGCCACGGGGTGCGGCGCCGCACCAGCATGGCCGCCGCGGTGATCACCCCTGTCGCGATCTCGAGCTCGTCCGGCGCGCCGCCCCAGATGGAGAAGCTGTAGCCGATGAGTGTGGTGGGGATCGTGAACGCGATGACAGCCGCGGCCAGCGCCGCGTCCACGAACCAGTCACCGCGCACGCCCGGTTTGTTCCACATCCTGTCAGTTTGCGTCTTTTATCCCATGCTTGTCACATCGGCGGTCATCTTTGACGCAGCGGTCGGCGTCCGACGTCACCGAGTTGACTCTGGGGCCCCGGACGGAACCGGACTGTCAGCAGATCGACGACAGCTCATCGCGAGGTGGCGGCGGGTGGTTCGCCATGCCAGGAACGCCACAGCCGCACCCTAATCGCCGCCGATTCGCCGGAGCCCATCGGGCAGGCGCGGTCTTGACGCGATCAAATGAACGACCATTTAATTCCGTAGTGGGCCGGATCGCGGGTGTCACCGCCGCCGAGACGCGGGAGCGGCTACTGCGCGCGGCCGTCGACGTGTTCGCCCGGCGCGGGTACGACGGCGCACGCGTGGCCGACATCGCCGCGGCGGCCGGGGTGAGCAACGGCGCCCTGTACGCGCACTTCGACTCGAAGGCCGAGCTGATCGTGGCCGCACTGCGCGCCCACGGGCCGCGACTGCTGGCCGACCTGCTGGCCGCCGATCCCGACCGGCCGGTCGCCGAGCTACTGGTCGCCGTGGGCCGCCGCCTCCCTCGCCGTCCCGACGCCCGCGGCTCCCTGATCGTCGAGGCGCTGATCGCGGCCCGCCGCGACGAGGATGCGGCCCGTCCGATGCACGACTACGTGGGCGAGCGGGCCGGCTGGCTCGCCGGGCTCGTCCGCACCGCCCAGGACACCGGCGAGATCGATCCGGCGCTCTCGCCCGTCGCCGTCGCCCACCTCTGCCTCCTGCTCACGATGGGCAGCGCACTCCTCACGCCGGACCTGCACGCGGTCGGCGACGAGGAGTGGAGCGCGCTGCTCACCCGCCTCGTCGCCGCCATCGCCCCGACCGACCCCGCCCCGCGGACGCCACTGAGTAAAGGGGAGCACCAGTGAAAGTGCAGATCGATCCCGAGCGCTGTCAGGGACACGGCCGTTGCTACGACCTGTCGCCCGACCTGTTCACCGAGGACGACGAGGGCTATGGCCGGGTCGCCGGCGACGGCCTCGTGCCGGAGGGCGGCGAGCGCGCGGCGCGGGTCGCGGCCTCCAACTGCCCGGAGAAGGCGATCGTTCTCGTCGAGGAGGCATGACATGACCGTCGACGATCGCTTCGTCCGCGACTTCCGCGAGGGTCAGGAAGAGCCCCTCGGCACCCGCAACGAGATCATCACCGGCCCGGTCTCCGAGTGGGCCACCGACTTCTCCCACCTGGAGCCCGAGTGGGCCGCCGATCCGTACCCCATCCAGGACGATCTGCGGGGGCGCTGCCCGATCGCGCACACCGAGAGGTTCGGCGGCGGATGGCTGCCGACGCGGTACGAGGACGTCGCGGCGATCGCCTACGACACCGAGCACTTCTCCTCCCGGGCGATCATCATGAGCAACTACCGGCCGCCCAGGGACATCGCGCCGGTGGGAGCCGTGCCGCCGATCTCCTCCGACCCGCCGTTCCACCACGACGCGCGCAAACTGCTGCTCCCGGCGTTCACCAAGAAGGAGGTGGCGAAGCGGGAGGAGGCGGCGCGGGCGTTCTGCCACTCGCTGATCGACGGCTTCGAGGGCGCGGAGATCGTCGACGCCGCCCGTGACTACGCGCAGCACATCCCGATGCGGGTCATCGCCGACATGCTGGGCTTCCCGCCGGAGGACGGGCCGAGGTTCCGGGAGTTCGTCGAGCACGCGCTCGAAGGCGTCAACCTGCCGCCGGAGCAGCGGGTCGCGAACATGGGGGAGCTGTTCGACTACCTGCTGGAGCAGATCCGCGATCACGTCGCCGCCCCGCGCGACGACCTCACCACCTATCTCATCGACGCGGAGCTGTACGGCCGCAAGCTCGATCCCTCACACGTGGCCGGCACGATGGCCCTGCTGCTGATCGCCGGGATCGACACGACGTGGAGCGCGATCGGCGCATCACTGTGGCACCTGGCGAAGACACCGGCCGACCGCGATCGCCTGGTCGCCGAGCCGGAGCTGCTGCCGACCGCGATGGAGGAGTTACTCCGGGCGTACGCGCCGGTCACGATGGCGCGGCTGGTCAAGGAGGACATGCACTGGCGCGGCGTCGACATGAAGGCCGACGACTGGGTCCTGCTGTCGTTCCCGGCCGCCAATCGCGATCCCGCGCAGTTCGACCGGCCCGGCGAAGTGGTGATCGACCGGGAGATCAACCGGCACGCGGCGTTCGGGCTGGGCATCCACCGCTGCGTCGGTTCCCATCTTGCCCGCATGGAGCTCCGGGTCGCCCTGGAGGTCTGGCTGGAGCGGGTTCCCGTGTTCGGCCTCGCCGACCCCTCGACGGTGGCCTGGGCCCCCGGCCAGGTGCGGGGGCCGCGCACGCTTCCGCTCCGCATCGGCTGACCGGTCGCCGGCCCGATCGCCGGGCCGACCGGTGAGCCACCGTTCATGTTCACGTTGAACGTCGTCCTGCAGGGTTGTTAGCTTGCGCGCATGTCAGATCTAGGAGATGTGGCTTGGCCGCCTGAGCCGATCCTGACCGAGCGGCTCGTGCTCCGTGAGCCCGAGGCGCGGGACCGGGCGACGTTCATCGAGATGCTCGCCTCGCCGGAGGTGCACACCTACCTCGGCGGTCCCCGGCCGCGTGACGAGCTCGAGCGTGAGATGCCCGAAGTGCCCGAGCGGTGGCCCGGGAGTTTCGTCGTCGAGCTCGACGGGGCGATGATCGGCCAGATCCTGCTCAGGAGAGCGACCGGGCACCGTCGCCCGGCCGCCGTGGGGAAGGCCGATCTCGGTTACCTGTTCCTGCCGAAGGCCTGGAGGCAGGGGTACGCCGCCGAGGCGTGCGCGGCGGCACTCGACTGGTTCGACGGTGCCCTTCCCGGCGAGCCGGTGGTGCTCACCACCCAGAGCGCCAACGCCGGCTCGATGCGCCTCGCGGCAAAGCTGGGGTTCACCGAGGTCGAGCGGTTCCAGGCCTGGGACGCCGAGCAGTGGCTCGGCCTGCGGCCCCCGGCCACGTGAGCCACGGGAGGTCTCCACCGAGGCCCGGGGCGGTGCCCCCTTGCCGATGTCCCGCGGGCCTTCCCGGTCACTTGGCCGTGTTGTCGACCTCCAGCACGAGCCGCGCGAGTTCCAACCGGTCGAGGTTGGGGGCCTGCGCCGTGGCGTTGCCCAGGACGAGCGCGCCGGAGGCGGTCGTCAGGGTGAGCGGCGTCGCCTGGGACCAGAAGTTGTCCCAGGCGTAGGAGTGCCGGAACACGCCGCGCGTCGTGGCCCCGCCCGTCTCGGTGATGTCGAGGAACCGGCTGATGACATCGGTGTTGTACGGGTGACCGGTGTTCCGGTCGGCGTTGGCGTAGTGCGCCACGAGGACGTACTCGCCGGGGCCGAACCCGGCGGGCCGGATGAGGGTGAGCGTGTTGGCCGCGCCGTCGCCGAGGCCGCTGACGTAGGCGCCCCCGGAGGCGTTCGAGCCGCTCGTGGCGGGGACGGCGACCACGCGCGCCGTTCCGGCGCGCTGCGCATGCTCGGCCTCGATCCGGTGGACCGCCGCGTCCGCCTCCTCGGCCCTGACCGTGGTCAGCCCGCGTAACCGCAGGCCGGCCGGGCCGCCCACCTCGACCACCGAGACGCCGGCGGGGAGGTGGACGCGGGCACGGGAGGCCCCCTCACCGGGCCGAACCGCGCGCAGACCGGCGATCCGCCGTCCGTCGACGCGGACGTCGAGGCTGCCGGCTTCGGCTGCCTCGTAGGAGAAGGTCAGGTCGTAGTAGCCGTCCTCGCTCACGGCGGCGAAGAACGTGGCCCGGGCGGCGCCGCCGAGGGTGACGGCGGCCCCCCTGCCCTCGCGGGTCACGCCCGCGCCCCCGGACAGCCGCGCCTCGTCGGCCGGGTACGCCGCCCGCTCGGGGCCGGTGAGCTCGGTGAGGTCGAACTTGTCCAGCGTGACGTCGCTGCCGGGCAGCAGGGCCGTCCCGTCCGCGCCGGCGCGCAGGGACAGCTCGTGGACGCCGGCGGTCAGCTCGACCTCCACATCGGTGCGGCCGCGGTAGGTCCAGCCGAGACCGGCCGAATACTGCACGATCTGGTCGAGCGCGCCGTCCACGAACAGCGCGTGCCTGCCGGGTGCCTTGTTCGCGCCCTGGAAGATGCCCAGGCGGTAGCGACCGTCGCGCGGCACGGTGACCGGGAACGTGACGGCGGAGCCGGCCCTGTTCATGGAGCCGACGTCCCGCTTGCCGGAGGTCGCGTAGAGCTGCGGGTCGGCCGTGGTGTTCTGGTCGTACGCCTGGGCCGAGGTGAGCGTGGCCGACTCGGCCTCCACCGAGACGCTCCACGGCGCGCCGGCGGCGGGCGCGCCGCCGCTCGCGGGGACGATCACGACCCGGTAGGCGGCCATCACGTCGCCGCCCGGCAGGTCCACGCGCAGCGTGCCGTCGCGCAGGGTGGTCCGGGTGGCCGCGACGACCGGCGGCTGCAGGGCGTCGCCCTCGTATCCGGTCCACGTCGTCCTGGACACGACGACGTCGACCTGCTTGCCGAAGATCGCGGGGTCGAGCCCGGAGACGTCGAGCCGGACCGGCGCGGCGCCGCCGCCGACCAGCACGGTGCCCCGCCGTACGGAGGGATTGACGGCCGCGAGGGCCTGGACCGTGTCGGGGACCCCCGGCTGCGGCGGGGTCGCCCTCACCGTCTGCCCGGTCAGATCCGCGTACCACTTGAGCAGCCACCATGCGCCGTTGGCCTGACGGGTGCGCACCGCGTGGTCGGAGAGGTTGCCGGCGTAGGTCCAGAACGCCATGTCGGCGTCCACCTTGGTGTCCTCGAACATGGTGATCCACTGGACCATCTGGCCGGGGACGGACATGTCGCGCCGGTTGCCGTACTCGTCGATGGTGATCGGCAGCGGGCCGACGCCGAGGTCGCGCTCCATCTGCCGGTAGTTCTCGTAGTGGTCCCGGTAGGCGGCGAGGCTGTCGCGCGACAGTTCATGCCAGGCCATGATGTCCGGCAGGTAACTCCTCGCGCCGCAGGTGGCGTCCCTGGCCCAGGTGAGGAAGTCGCGCAGGCGGCCGGGGTTGTAGCCGGCCTCGTTGGGGCCGACGATGCGGGCGCCGGGGTCGATGGAGCGGATGCGCTCGACGACCGCCTTCCAGTCGTCGAAGAACTTCTGCTTCATCGTGGACCAGTCCTCGTACCAGATGAAGTCGGGCTCGTTGAACGGCACCCAGACGAACTTGCGCTTGTCCTGCGGACGCTCCGTGACGACCTTGCGCACCATCGCGCCGACCTTGGCGAGGTAGTCGTCGATGCCGAGGTTCTCGTAGGGCCAATTGCTGTAGACGTCCTGCATGTAGACGACGATTTCCTCGCCGCCCGCCGCGAAGAAGCCGTCCGCGATCCGGAGCGCGTCGCCGTTGGGGTGCTGGTCGCCGTCCGGGGCCTTCTGGGCGACCGTACGCGGCCGGGCGCCTGCGACGAGGGGATCTCCCGGGACCCCCGGGTCGGACAGGCCGTACAGCATGCCGGTCGCGCCGCCGTGGACCGGCCCGGTGCGCTGCGCGAAGTCCACCGCGACGACGTCGGCCGCGGTCGCGGCCGTCTCGCGGGTACGCCGGAGTGACCTTTGTCGGTGCATGTGTCCTCTCCTGTTGCCGGGACGAATGAGCGCCCTGGAGCGATGGCTGGAGGGGTGATAGGGCAGAGACGATCATGTGATGGGCGACGGAGAAGACCATGTGGGGGTCCAAGACCGCAGGTCCGGGACTCAGAGCAGGAGGGACGAATGGGCTGAGGATGGCGAGGCGGCCGAAACGCGAAAGATCCGGGCGGAAGGGCCGGGCACCGGCTTGCCGAGGATGAGCCGGCCCGTCTCCTGATCCCACTCCCCGTCCCAGGCGGGCAGGTGGCGGGGGTAGACGACCTCGACATCGACCTGTCGTCCGGCGAGGTGCGGGAGCGACAGCGAGGCCGTCGCCCGCTTGTCCGCGCGGCACCAGACCCCCACGTACGTGTGGTCAGGCGTGGTCAGGCCGAGGCTGAGCCAGGGGTCGGCCCAGCCCGGAAGTCCCAGCGGCCAGACGGGGACGGCCGCGGCCAGGTCGGTGCGGAGGTCCCGGTAGGCGGCGACGGCCGACCTGACCGCCTCGCGCTGCGCGCCGGTCATGGTGGGCAGGTGGCCGGACAGGTAGAGGCGGCCCAGCATGCCGGTGCACAGGCTGTAGGCGACCCGCTCGTCGTCCATGCCGGGCTGGGGATAGGCCCAGCTCGCCGACTGCTCCGGCAGGACGGACAGCGGAGCGGCCACCGCGATCGGGGGATAAAGCAGGGGGTCCTGCTGGTCGCTGGTCGACTGGAGTTGCATGCGCGACAGCAGGGCGTAGTCCATGCGCATCGCGCCGGAGGCGCAGTTCTCCAGGATCAGGTCCGGATGACGGTCGAGGACCGCCTCCAGCCACGCCTGATGCGCCCGGTTGCAGGCGAGCAGCCCCGCGCCCGGGCTCGCGGCGTCCACGTCGGTGCCCGCGCCGGGGTCGATGTTGTAGTCGAGCTTGAAGTAGCCCACGCCGAGCTGTTCCACGAGCCGGTCGACGACCTCGTCGAGATGGGCGACGGCGGCGGGGTGGCGCAGGTCGAGGTGGTAGCGGCCGTGCTCCACGATCCTCGTGCCGCCCCGCTGCAGGAACGCCTCGGCGGGCAGCTTGCCGGCCATGGGGCTGCGCACGCCGATCACCTCGGGCTCCAGCCACAGGCCCGGGACCATGCCGCGCCTCCTGATGTGGGACAGGACCTCCTCGATGCCCTGCGGGAAGCGCGTCCGGGACGGCTGCCACTCGCCGACGCTGTCCCACCAGTCGCCGTCGTCGTCGTACCAGCCGGCGTCGATGCAGAACACCTCGGCGCCCGCCTCGGCGGCGGCGTCGATCAGCGGGACCAGCTTCGCGGTCGTCGGATCGCCCATGAGGGTGTTCATGTAGTCGTTGAACACAACGGGCAGGCGGGCCCGGTCCGGATGGGGGCGCACCAGGGCGCGGCGGTGGGCGGTCAGTGCCGCCGCCGCACTGTGTAACGCAGCGTAGGCGCTGTGCATCGCACCGGAGGCGCTGTGCAAGCCACCGGGGGCGCCGTGCATCGCGCCGGGGGTGCTGTGCGGCCGGAAGGAGGAGACCGCCACGGACGCCGGGACCGCGGTGAACGATTCGCCGGGGGCGAGGACGGCGTGCCACTGGTGGTCGATGTCGGTGGGGCCGAGCAGCGCGACGTAGGCGCCGTCCCTGCGCTCGCCCACCTCCCACCGCCACGGGCCGTTGTGCTCGACCTGCCACAGCCATGCCCGGCCGGAGTCCGGGTCGAGCAGGGCCGCCGTGGGCAGGTGCTGCCCCGTCGACCAGGTGCCGGTGCTGGTGACCGCGAGACGGCCCCGGCCGTCCTGGCCGTGCAGCGGCAGGTTGAGGTCCGCCATCTCCTCGCGCAGCGGCCGCAGGCGCCAGCGGCTCTCGCCCAGCCACTCGCTGTCGGCGCGCACGACCTGCAGCCCGCCCACCGAGCCGGACGGGAACGCGGCGGCGAACGAGGTCACGCCCAGCACGACCACCTCTGCGGCGCCGCGGTTGACGATCGTCGTCCAGGACCGCACGGCCGGCACGTCCTCGGCCGAGCGCAGGTGCGCGTGCACCTCCAGGCCGGTCTGCTCGTCCCGCAGGGTGACCCGCAACTCGTGCCACCGCCCGTCGCGGACCCGCTCGGCCCCTGCGTAGGTGAGACGGCGGCCGACCGCGGTGTCGGAGAAGCGGTGGGACGCCCGCGCCCGTCCGTGACCGGCCAGCAGCACCTCCACGAGAGGCTGCGCGGGCGGCTTCGGCCCCGGATCGCCCGTGCCCAGCTCGCGGATGCTCGCCACACCGTCGGGTGATATGGCGATAACCACCCGCAGCGCCGAGTGCCCCCACTCCAGGCTGGTCTCGGTGGGCGGTGAGTCCAACTGCGTCTCCTGACGATCGAGCCGGGTTCTCCGGAGGTCGTGCGGCGTGCGGGCCGCGATGATGGGCTCTCCCTTGCCTGCGTGTGACCGGTCACATCCGCATAAATCAGAGTGTGACCGGTCACACGAGTGAGGAGAAGGCCCCGTTACGTTGTTGTTATCAACACCCGGCGTCCAGCCCGGTTCGGCCGCCTCCGGCCGTACGGCCTCCTACGGGCCGGCCGGGCGGCGCCGATGCGGCTCACGTGCGCGGGGGCGCCGTGGACTCGCGCACCACCAGCCGCGGCGGCGTCAGCGACACCGCGGGCTGAGACGCCCCCGCGAGCTCGGCCAGCACCGCCGCCACCGTTGCGCGGCCCAGCCCGGCGAAGTCCATCTCCACCGTCGTCAGCGCCGGTGTCCAATACTCCGCGCCGGGCACCCCGTCGAAGCCCACGATGCTCACGTCCCCCGGCACGTCCTTGCCCGCCTCGAACAGCGCGCGCCGCACCGCCAGGGCGATGTGGTCGTTGCCGCACAGGATCGCGGTCACACCGGCGTCGGCGGCCAGGACCCGTCCCGCCTCGTACGCCGATCGCACGTCCCAGCCCACCGGCACCACCGGCGGGACTGCCGCTCCGGCTTCGGCCAGCGCACGGCGCCAGCCCGCCTGACGTCCGCTGTGCTCCGACTCCGAGGGGATCGCCACGTGATGGACGGTCCGGTGTCCCAGGGCCAGCAGGTGCCGCGTCGCCTCGGCCGACGCTTGCTGCTCGTCCAGGCAGATCGCGGGCCGCGCCACACCGCGCACGCCCGGCTCGACGGCGGCCGCCGCGGGCAGGGACTCGGGGAGCGCGCGCAGCACCGCGATGCCGGCCGCGTCGAACGCGATCACGATCACGCCCCCGGCGCTCGGATCGCTGACGTAGTCGGCGGCGCTGCGCACGTCGCCCTCGCGGTCCGATTCGACCACCCGCACCCCGACGGCCAGGCCCTCGACCCGGGCCGCCTCCTCGATGCCCTGTAGCGTCGAGGCGTAGCCGTACAGCATGGTGTCGGAGGTGACCACCGTCACGCCCCGCGCCCGCCCCGTTCCCAGCGCCCGCGCCACCCGGTTGGGCCGGTACCGCAGCCGTTCGATGACCTCCATGACGGTCTGCCGCGTCTCGGCGCTCACCTTGGGCGAGGCGTTGAGCACCCGCGACACCGTCTGCCTGGACACGCCCGCCGCCGCCGCGACGTCGCGGATGCTCGGCGCCGTCTCCCGGCCGGGACGCGGAGAGGGCATCTCAACAGGGGTTGCGTTCACGCACCCATCGTGATCGGTGCGGCGAGCCGGGGTCAAAACCGCCGTGCGGGCTCGCGACGCGGGGCCCGGCCGTGGTCACGGCGGCCGGCGGCTCCTACGACGGCCGCGAGCGCCTGTAGTCTCGGCGCGTGCGCTACGAGCCACCGGAGGACGGTGCGGGCCTGCGCCGGCATCTGCGGGACGGCGGGGACCGGCCCGGCCATCGGCTGCGGTTCGGCTCCGGCGCGGCGGGCATCGAGCGGCTGGAGGCGTCGCTCACCGGCGAGGGGTTCGCCACGCACCGCCACGACACGTACGCGATCGGGATGACGCTGCGGGGCGTGCAGACGTTCCGCTACCGCGGGGAGCCGCGGCACTGCCTGCCGGGGGAGTGGCACGTCCTGCATCCCGACGAGCCGCACGACGGTGCGGCGGGCACCGACGAGGGGTTCGGCTACCGGATCATCTACCTCGACCCCTCCCTCGTGCAGGAGGCGCTGGGCGGGGCGCCGCTGCCGTTCGTCGCCGATCCCGTGATCGGGCGGCGCGACGCCGACCCCGCGCTCGCGGCGTGCCTGCGGGACATCGACGAGCCGCTGGACGAGGCCGGACGGCTGACGCTCACCCTGCGGGTGGTCCACATGCTCGTGCGGCACTCCTCCGCGCGGGACTCCTCTGTGCGGCACTCCTCCGCGGGAAGCACCGTGCGGCCGGGCGCGCGGGCTCCGCTGGCGCTGGAGGCGCTGGCCCGCGTGCGCGACCTGATCGCCGACGACCCGACGGTGCGGCACACGCTCGCCGAGTTCGAGCAGATCGCGGGCCTGGACCGGTGGACGGTCGCACGCCAGTTCCGCGTCGCGTTCGGCACCAGCCCGACCCGCTTCCGCACGATGCGGCAACTCGACCTGGCCCGCCGGCTGCTGCGCGGTGGCGTGCCCCTGGCCGGGGCGGCCCAGCTCGCGGGCTTCGCCGACCAGGCCCACATGTCGCGCATGTTCAAACGGGCCTACGGCCTCACGCCCGCGAAGTGGACCGCCGCGCTCGCCTGACGATGGGCCGCTCTGCGTCTCGCGGAGCACTGCCTCGGGCTCCTCGCCGGTGATCTCAGCGCATCGTTCGCCCGGCGTCAGCCGAGGCCGCCCGAACCGTCACTCGGCGAGTACGTAGCCTCCCACCGAGGACGGGATGACGAAGGAGTCGAGCCGGCGCAGTTGGTGTGTGGCGCGGTTCACCCGATACCAGGTGTGCGTCCTGCGCAGGTCACCGTTCACGTGACGATCGGAGCGGGTCAGGACATCGAGGTGGCCGGCCTTGTCCCAGCGTGTCGTCAAGGCGGTCTCACCGGCGCGGAGCCGGATGGGGATGCTGGTCTTCTTCGCGGTGGCGAGGTTGCGGGTGAGGACCACGTTCTTGACGGAACCGCCGGTCTTCGTCCATTTCGGCGCGGCCACGGTGACGCCGTCGGGGCCGAGGTCGCCCCGCATGTACACCGACCGCCGTAACTTCACCGACCACGTGCCGGTCGCGTAGAGCACCGCCGTGCGGTTGTCGCCCGCCATCATGCGCGTCCCGTCCGGGCTGAAGTCCCAGGTCTGGTATCCCCTCGGCAGGGTGAACACCTTCCCCGTGGTCGTGTCCGCCACTCGGTCGACCTCCCGTTCGGAGGCGTTAACCCCGCGCAGGCTGAGAAACCGGCCACCCGGAGAGAGGGTGAGCGCGTCCATCCGGAGGTCGTCCGGCCATGCCACCGTGGGAACCTCGCGCGCCCTGCCGGTGGCGGCGTTCCAGATCGTGAGCACGCCGTCCTTCCCCGCGAAGTACGCGGCCTGCGCGCCATCCTGGGAGACGGCGATGACGCCGGCGACGGTGTACTCGTCGGCCGCCACGGTCCTGCGGGCGCCGGGGAGCGCGACGACACGGCCGTTGCTCAGCCAGATCTTCAACGGGCCGCAGGGATGACGGCCGCCGTCGGCCTGGAGGCAGGACCCGAGACCCGCGTAACGGATCACGGGTGGGGTCGCCGCTGCCTCGGCCTGGGGGGTGGTCATGAACGCCGCGGCGGCCAGCACCGCGGCCGACGCTACTCGGGACAGCATCCCGACATCTTCGCATTGATGCCGACATCATGGATGGTGGTCGCGCGATCCGGCTTCTGAGGCCGGTCACAGAATCAGGGCGCGTAACGGATTGTGATCTATCCGTACCCCGAGCGGCTGCGGCAGCAGTTCTAGGGCGACCTGGCGGTTCAGGACGGGCGGGCAGTGGCGGGAGATGTCCGAGGAATTAGGAGCCCGCGGACCGTTCACAATCGCTTCCGGCAGTGGAGGGATGCCGACGTCTTCGACGCCTTGCTGGAGGGGGTGATCGCGGAAGCCCGCGCGACACGGTCGAGCGCCTGATCAACTGGCTGCTCGATGGATGCGGCTCTGAAGCACCTTCGAATCGCGGCGGGATGAACCGGTTGTCCCTTCGCGGCTGGACAGGCATGATCGCGTGGAGTTCTGGACTACAGGGAGCGCGACGGGGACATGCGGCTGCTGGGGCGTAGACGGAAGTCGCAGGATGTCTGCCACGGAGGGACGCATATCATCCAAGCTGGAAGGCTGCAGTTCCGGAGTACGACCGAGAATGAGATGTTAGTGGGACTCGCCTCGGCGAGCGACTATGAGGCGCAATACCGGCTCGGTTGGAACGCGACGCACATCGTCTCCGAGCCACGGCGTTCGCAACTCCTGGACACCGGGTCGCGGCGGAGGGGCCGCATCATGCAGTTCAAAGATGCCTGGTACTTGCACGGGGTCGACAGTTACACCGGTCAGCATGCTGGAATGGTCTCTGTAGGGCGCCAGCCGCATGGTTACGAGATCGGCGGCTGGCTAGCTCCCGCATTTCGTCGGCATCGCTTGGGCAGCGAGCTGTACGGGGCGGCGCT
This sequence comes from Microbispora bryophytorum, assembly GCF_006874465.1. Lineage (GTDB taxonomy): Bacteria > Actinomycetota > Actinomycetes > Streptosporangiales > Streptosporangiaceae > Microbispora > Microbispora bryophytorum. Next base: position 84,868 of record NZ_VIRL01000020.1, read on the forward strand.
GACACTGGCTCACGAGCACCTTGGCATCGCTACGGTCGTAGCGGGAGCGGAGAACACCAACACGGCCTGTAGGCGTGCTCTGGAGACGGCCGGATTCGTCGCCATGCAGAGGGCCCCCGTTCACGTTCTTCCGAACGGCCGAATGGTAAACTCATCATGGTATGCACACACAGCGAGCACCCCAAGACGGTGCAGTTGATAGGTGCAACTGTCGCGGGCGAATCGGTCGCAGTCGGTCAGGAAATGCTTTTGAGGCGAAGACCTTCTTGGCGCATTCAGTCCTGTAGCCACGCTCGTCCCCGCTTGGATATTCAATGGCGAGCAGCCCGAACGCAGGGGGCCATCAAGGATCGAGGACTGGGTGGCGCGCGGGGGTATGACCGCTCGACTTTCAGGCGTGGCGATCACCCTGCCCATCGGCTGCGAACTCGGCGCAGAAGGGTGTCTACGGTGCTCGGCGGGTGCTCGTGGCGGCAGACGTCGCCGCATAAGGTTTGATCGAGACTGGTTTGGGGTGGAGGGAGTGACCGGAGCAACTGAGGTGCTGTTAGCCGAATACGAGAATCAGTTACGGGGCCTGCTGCCGCAGGAGCTGCCGTGGGGAGCCGTAGTCGAGCGGGATGGACCGTTGGTGCGAACCCACTACGGAACCCACGGGATTGTCGAGCACACCGCTCTCCTCCGCGGCGATCTGGCGGGACTGATCCGCCGCCAACAGGAGATCTTCGCCGCCCGCTGCGAACCGATCGAGTGGAAGGTCCACTCCCACGACTCACCCCTGCTCGCAGAATCGCTGCGAGTTGCAGCATTCACGCCAGGGCCGGAACGCACTCTCCTGGCGGCCGACATCGCCGATATTCCGGCACCCGAAGGCCTACGGAGCGGCGCACGCGTACGACCCCACCTCCACGGGGAGCAGGAGCGGCTGCGCCGCATGGCCGCGGCCGCGCCCGAGCAACGACGGCCGCTCACGGAGTTGGAGGCTGATGGAACGGCCCGCGGTACGGGATCGGAGATGGAGGTCCTGGTGCTGGAGTACGACGGGCGGATCCTGGACGCAGTCTGGGTCGAGCGTGTGGGCGGCACTGACTTCGCGGCCATCGGCGGGATCACCCGCCCGCGGCCTGAGCTACTCCACGCCGCGGGCGCCTGGGCAGCGCGGCGCGGTCACCGGTACGTGATTCCCGGAAACACGCCACGTCATCTTGTCGCCGAAGCAGTTGACGCCTTTGTCCCCGCCTACGTCGCGGCTGGTTTTCATGAGATCGCCCGGGTGAGCACGTACCGCTGGGCGCCGCCCGGTGAGCCGGCCCGGGAGCGTCCCGCGAAGCAACTCCTGTCCGAACCGGAGCATGACGAGATCTGGATTCGTTTCGAAGCACGGTTCGATGTGACCTACGAGACGGCCGACCGTGGCTTCGCCGAACCTCCGGCTTCCGCCACGTGGCACCTCTACACCGCCGTCCGTCAGGACGACCCGCTGCTCGCCGAGGTGGAGGCGATCGTCGCGCGCGGACTACGGGCCGGCGCCCGGCCCGGCGATTGGCTCTACCGCCTCAAGTGGTACATCAGCGGCTCCCGTATCGACCCGAACCGCGTCGGCGGTCCGGGCCAGCCCCCCTGGTCGAGCTACGCGTACCTTGTCGACGAATACGTGGTCCAAGTCACCGAGGACCTTCGGATGGGCACGTTCGGTAACTGGCGGGAATCTTCCCTCTGTGTCTTCGGCGAGGAACTTCTCGCCCACGTGGACGAGGACCTCACTAACCTCCTCGGCACGGTGCTGCGGCGTGGCGGCCGTCCCGTCGGCAATATTTGGAGCTTCGGCCCCTGAGACCTGCCCCGCGAAGGTGTTGGCAAGATCTCCGAGATTGTCCTGACATGTCCATCACCTCCGGCCGACAGCGGACCAGGTACGGCATGCGCTTCCGGTCGCTGTCCCACAGTTCCTCTACCGACTTCTGAAGGGCGAAACGCTCGCGGACGTTGGTGAAGAACACCGCCGATGCGGGTAGCCCGCCTGATCCAGAGTGAAAGGAGAGCACTCCACGGCGGAGCGCCCTTTACGATCTTGCCTGCTTACCCGTTCCGTCCACCGTCAGCGCATCTGGCACCCGTGCCTGCCGCCGCACGTGACCAGGCTCGGTACGTGCGGTCGGGGCGGCTCCTCGTCAATCGGTTCGCGACCTACTCGGCATCGCAGGTGGTGGCTACGGACCCAGTCGGTTCCGTGGACCTCGTGCCAGTACCTTCGCCCTTCTTGCCTGCCTCGATGGGAGCGTAGCGCCGCCGTTGAAGCTCATCGCGTTCGACGTCCGGGATCGTCATCGATTCAGCAAGCACGGCGGCGAGCGCGTCCACTTGAGTGTTGTCGATGTCAGTGTGGAAGAGCCACCGGATATTCTCATCGCGCGTGATGAGGTCGATCGCCAAGCGCCCGTTTTTGTCCTGTGGGGTCGCTGCTCGGACGTATCGCACTCGGTCAATCGGGATGTCCTGACGGATCTCGCCTTGCTCAAGGAATGCGCTCGTCTTGGCCGTGATGATGCGGCGATCCGTGACGGCGACGAGTGTCTTTGCCGCCGCCTTGTCCATCGCTGCCGCCAACTTCTCCTTCGCCACGCTGAAGATCGCGGAAACTGGATCGAGGGCATCGAGCTGGTCGGGGAAGCCGAGGACACGTAAAGTCTCACCGTCCTCGAGGAACCACCGCAGAATGCGAAGGTACGGCTCGAGATCCAGCGATTTGGGTGCGCAGGCGACGCCCGGAGCCTCGAGCGGAGGGGCTGGTGGATGGAGAGCATCGGCAAGAGGCTCGAGCGCTTCTAGAAGACGGGCGGAGGTTTGGCGGGCTGCCTTCGAATCCTTCCGCTTCCCCGTCAGTGGCAGTGTGTCGCGTCCGGGGAGCTCGGCGATGATTCGTAGCTCCCGCGTCAGCGAGCCGACGAGGCTCGTCGTCTCGGCGAGAGCGGAGTCGAGCTCCGTGCGAGTGTCGTGCGCGATGGTGTCGACCAGCCGGGCCTCGCCGGCGTCTTCGAGTCCAGCGGCTCTCGCCCGCGCGGCGTGGAGCGCCTGGTATCCGGTCCACGCCTTGAGGGAAGACAGGAGGGCGTTGGCGTCGAAAAGGATCGCCTCGGCGTTCGTCTCGAGATACTCACGGCGGGCGTGTGTGTCGAGCCGGTGGATCTGCCGGATGTGATTGCCGACGTTCAGTCGGTACAGGTCAAGCTGCTTACGCAGGTCCGCCCTTTTGCCCGCGACGGTGTCCCACAGGGACGTCGGGACCGATCCGACCTCTCGCGCCTGGTCAACTACGTGATCGACGGTGGCGACGAGTGCCGTCAGTTCGGCCCACTGTCCGTGGCGGATAGTGGTGAGTACCTGGCTTGTCAACGCGATGTTGGTCCTGACAAGCCCCGTGACCTCACTCAGCTGCATCTGAAGGGCGACCATGGCCAGCGCTGGCCCGATCGCGGCCACGGTCTGTGCCACGCTCACCGCGTTCAAGGGAATGAGGCGGGCCTGGCCGACTATCTTGCCGTTGGCGAACACTGCTCCGAGGTTCGCGCCGTCCTTGACGGCGAGCGATCCGCCGGCCTTCAGCAGGGCCTGTGTCGCGTCGCTGATCCTGTAGAGCCCCTGCACGCTGGCGAATGCGTTTCCGAGGTTGCCCGCCACGGTCGCCGTGTTTCCGATTGAGGCGAGGACTGTGGAGATCTGCGTGCGGTCGGCGGCCGGCACGAGCCCAAAGTCGATCAAATCGAGTTTGAGTTCCACCGGGACCTCACCGAAGACGACAGCAACCCCTGGGAGCACCTCCGCCAGGACCGTCGATGCCGTCGTTGAGTCGAGGTCTGAGTTGGGCGTCGGATCATCCGAAATAGGTGAGTCGGCGGTATTGCCCATATCTCTCCCTTTATGCGAGTTCGGACACTCCGGTCTTCTGGCGGGGAAATCTTATTGGAACGGTCTATCCACGCCCCACGGTTCACATGATCACAGTTGCGTCACGATGGCACTATCCGTTCGCTCGCGCGAAACGTGCGCCCGGCTCGCCGTGCAAGTCAACGCACAATCGATTCCCGGCTATCTGGCCAGGGCAACTCCCTGCGGAACTGGCATCCCTGCGTTCCGTCGCTCCGCGGACGTCAGGATTCACCGCGCCACGACGGGGCGTTTGAGGCCGGCTGGCTCTATCGACCCGCGCACGGCCATGCCGCATTGCGTGCGCATCTCGAGGTACATCATTCCGCGAAAGAACCGGCCACACATGCCGCGAGTCGCACCCCTGGCCATCCGGACATGCCCCCGAGTGGCACAGCCGGCACGACTCCGGGTTACGGGTGGTCAGCGAAGCGGTTCGGCGGTGGTCCAGGCGCGTTCGAGGCTGGTGAAATAGATGGCTGTGCTGTCTTCGTCCTTGGCCGCCGTCAGGTACGGCACGGGGGCTTGGGCTGCCGGGGTGCCGTAGGCGTGGACGTCTACTAGAGACCGCCGCCGACGTCGAGGACGGTGCCGGTGACATAGGACGCCTGGTCCGACAGCAACCAGGCGACCGCATCGGCGATCTCCTCCGGTCTGCCGGGGCGTCCCATCGGGATGCGGGCCGCCACCCGCTCCGCTCGCCCCGGCTCTCCGGCGCGGGCGTGGATCGTGGTGTCGATGGTTCCCGGCGAGACGGCGTTGACCCGGATGCTCGCCGGGGCGAGCTCCCGGGCCAGTCCCACGGTCAGCGTCTCGACCGCCGCCTTGGTCGCGGCGTAGGCGACGTACTCGTGCGGCGAGCCGGTGCGGGCCGCGATCGAGGAGACGTTGACGATGGCGGGCGGGGGCACCGGTGTGCGTCCGGTCCAGCGCCGCGCCGCCTCCCGGCACAGCCGTACGGGCGCCACCAGGTTCACCTCGACGACCCGCCGCAGATCGGCGTCGGTCAGGTCGGTGAACGGCCCGATCCTGCCGGTCACCCCCGCGTTGTTCACCAGGCCCGCGACCTCGCCGACGGACTCGGCCAGCTCGAACAGCCTCTCCGGTGCGTCCTGTTCGGTCACGTCGAGCCGTATGCCGCGGGCGAGGGCGCCGGAGCGGCCGAGCTCGGCCTCCAGCGTCTCGGCCTCAGCGTCCGAGCTCGAGTGCGTGAAGACGACGCCGTATCCGTCCGCGCACAGGCGCCGCACCGTGCTCCGGCCGATCCCGCGCGTCCCTCCGGTGACGATGACGATCGGGCGAGAGGTCATCCGCGTGCTTCTTCCTCGTCTGTCCTGGCCTCGATCGCGTGGACGACGGCGGCCATGTCCAGATCGGCGTGGCCCAGCGCGAGGGTCTCGCCGAAGAGGGTATGGCAGACGTCCAGCAGCGGCGAGGCGATGCCGGCCCGGCGTGCCGCCTCGGCGATGAGCCGGTTGTTCTTCAGCACGTCGGCGATGGCGGCCTGGGCGGCGAAGTCACGCCCGGCCAGCTTGACCGCCTTCACCCGCGACACGTCGCTCGCCATCTGGCCCGAGTTCAGCACGTCCACGAGCAGCCCGACATCGAGGCCCTGGCGCTCACCGAAGTGAAGCGACTCCGCGAGGCCGGTGACCGTGGTGATCAGGAAGATATTGACGGCGAGCTTCGTCAGCAGCGCCTTGGGGGCGGGCCCGCACACCACCGTCTTGACGCACATCGGCTTCAGCAGCGGGCGGACCTCCTCCACGGTGTCCGGCCGGCCGGCGAGCATGGCCACCAGCCGCCCCTGCTCGGCCGGCACGCGGGAGCCGGAGATCGGCGCCTCGACGTAGCCGCCTCCGGCCGCGAGCACGTCGGCCTCCAGCCCCGCCGAGTAGACGGGAGAGGTCGTGCCCATGTGCACCACGACCCGGTCCGCGACGTTGCGGCCGAAGGCGGGCGTGCCCCGCTCCAGCACCGCGTCGATCGCGGCCTCGTCGGCCAGCATGAGGATCACCACCCGAGCCCGCCGGAACACCTCGGCCGCGCTGCCGGCCACCTCCGCGCCCGCGGCGCGCAGCGGCTCGCTCCTGGCGGCCGTGCGGTTCCACACCACGAGCGGGGTTCCGGCGCGGACCAGGTTCAGCGCCATGGGCTGCCCCATGATCCCGAGACCGACGAAACCCACGTCCATCCGTTCGCCTCCCCGCGCACGTCCCGTGCCGCCTGACGGCACGCCGGAACCGTTGTAGCCGATGGCGCGGCGGTGGTCTTGAACGATTGTGCTCGTCAGGGGTTCTGTCACTCCGCGCCGGCCACGGCCCCCGTCACGAACCGGCCGGCTCGCGCCGGCTCAGCGCCTCGTAGACGAGGGTGCCGGCGGCCACAAGGGCGACCACGACACCGTAGACCAGTGCGGTTTCCCGCAGGCCCTGCGTGGTGATGGCTATCCCGGCGATCAACGCCGGGATACTGAAAGCCAGGTAGCTCACCACGTAGATCGCGGAGATCAGCGCGCCTCGCTCATGCGGCGCCGCGAGCTGGCTGACCGTCCGGAAGGCGCCGAGGTAGGCCGGCCCCCACCCGGCGCCGGCGACGAGCGTCGCCGCGACGAAGACGGTCAGCGAAGACGACGCCACGGCGACGATCAGCAGAATCGTTCCGAGGAGGAGCAGCAGCGTTCCCTCGCGCTGGAGGCGCTCCGGTGCACGCTTCCTGAGCAGCACGGACGCCAACGCCGAGACTGCGGCGAGCGCTCCGAGCGTGAGGCCGATCGCCGCGTGGTTGTGCTCGTCGAACACCGCGGCGAGCAGCGAGGCCCCGACGGAGAGGATCAGCCCGCCGAGCATCCACGTGGAGACCATGACGGGGACCGCGCGCAGGAACGCACGCTTGGCCGGCGCGGGGACGAGCACCTTCGGGCGCAGCGCGGCGGCGGCGCCGGGGGTCCGGGCGACGGTCTCGGGAAGCACCGCCGTCGCGATCGCGAGGACGATGAACGCCGCCGTGAGAATCACGAAGATCAGCTGGGTGGGGTGCGGGGCGTACTGGATCAGCACCCCGGTCCCGATCGTGCCGATGCTCAAGCCTGCGGTAGTGGCCGCGCCGTTGACGAGCGATCCGAGCCGCGAGCCGTCGGCGGGTTGCAGGTCGAGCAGGTACGCGCCGACCACACCGATCGCGGCACCGGTCGCGAGGCCCTGGACGACGCGGGCGGCGAAGAGGGCGGCGACGCCGTGCGCGCCGAGGAAGACGGCCATCGCGGCCGCCTCGGCGACCAGCGCCGCGGCGAGGACCGGGCGGCGGCCGAGGAAGTCGGAGAGCCGTCCCACCGTGAGCAGGCTGACGAGCAGTGCGAGCACGTAGACGGCGAAGATCCCCGTGAGCGTGAGGGCGCTGAAGCCGAACTCGGCCTGGTACACGGGATAGAGGGGGCTCGGCGCGCTCGACGCGGACAGCAGGATGGCGGTGGTGCCCGCCACCAGCCAGAAGGCCGCGGCGCGCGGCAGCGCCGGGAGGCCGCGGCGTCTCACCGCCGGGGTGTCGAGGGCGTGCTGTCGTTCGTGCAGGCGACTTGTCATCGTGGCTCCGGGCTGGCGTTCGAAATAGATCGAACGGTTGTAACCGCCCCGCCCCGCATTTAGTTCCAAAAATCTCGAAATGTTCGCCCGCCGTGACGCGTGAGCTTTCCCACTACCCGAGCCGACGATGCCGATCACGGTGACAGGTTGGCCGCGGAAGGGGGAGCCGGCTGGGAACAGGTCCCGCGGGTACGGCTGGTCACGCCGCGGGTCGCCGGCGCCGTCAGGACAGCAGCTCGTTGATCTTGTCGCGGGCGACCGTGGCGAGGACGCCCGCCCTGTGCGGCTGGCCGCGCAGGAACGCCTCGGTGAAGTGCTTGGCCTGCTCGTACTTCACCTTGCCCGGCATCGGCGGCTCGTTGGGATTGACGTCGCAGTCCACCAGGGCCGGCCCGTCGTGCGCCAGGGCCTCGCGGATCGCCCCCGGCAGGTCCTTCGGGTCCTTGATCTTCGCGCCGTACGCTCCGCAGGCGCGGGCCCAGGCGGAGAAGTCGGCCTCGGGCTGCCGGTGCCGCACGGCGTACTCGGGGTAGCCGAGGATGATCTGCTCCCACAGAATCTGCCCGTAGCTGTTGTTGTTGTTGACCACGACCTTGATGGGCAGGTCGTGCCGCACGGCGGTGAGGAAGTCGGCCATGAGCATGGCGAAGCCTCCGTCGCCCACGAAGGCGATCACCTGGCGGCCGGGGAAGGCGTGCTGGATGCCGATGGCGTACGGCAGGCCCGGGGCCATGGTGGCGAGGTTGCCCGACAGGTAGAACTCCCGTCCGCCGCGGATCGTCCAGTGCCGCGCGGCCCACGTCGCGATCGTCCCGGAGTCGCAGGTCAGTACGGCGTCGTCGGAGGCCGCCTCGTCGACGCAGCCCATGAGGTACTGCGGTGCGATGGGGTCGCGCGAGGGGTCCTGCAGCGCCTTCATGTCCTTCCGCCAGGTGTCCATCTTGCGCTGGTACTTCTCCAGGAACGACCGGTCCTTCGCCGGTTCGAGCATGGGCAGCAGTGCCTGCAACGCCAGTTTGGCGTCGGCGGCGACCGGGGCCTGCGTCGGCCGCCGGATGCCGAGCAGGGTGGGGTCGACGTCGATCTGCACCACCCGCGCATGTCCCTCGGGCGGCAGGAACGTGCCGTAGGGGAAGGACGTGCCGACCATGAACAGCGTGTCGCACTCCTCCATCAGCTCCTCGCTCGGCGCGGTGCCGAGCAGGCCGAGCCCGCCGGTGGTGAGCGGGTGGTCGTCGGGCACCACGAACTTGCCCGGCAGGCTCTTGACGATGGGGCTGGCCAGCCTGTCGGCGACCGCCAGCACCTCCTCGCGGGCGTGCCGCGCGCCGACGCCGACGAGCATGGCGATCTTCTTGCCCTGCCGCAGCACCTCGGCCGCCCTGGTCAGGTCCTCCTCGACCGGCCGTAGCGGCGGGTCGGAACAGGTCGTCAGGCTCGAGGGCGGGGTGCCGGGGCCGACGTGCCGGTACGGGTCCTCGCTCGCAGGCGCCACCTGGATGTCGTTGGGGAAGGTCAGGTGCGACACCGTCCGCCTGGTCAGCGCGTTGCGCACCGCGAGGTCGACCACGCCGGGCATCTGCTGTGGATTGGTGACCATCAGGTTGTAGGCGGCCAGGTCCTGGTAGAGGCGGTCGAGGTGGACCTCCTGCTGGTAATGGGTCCCCAGCACCGCGGTCTCCTGCATGCCGGTCAGGGCCAGCACGGGGACGTGGTCGAGCTTGGCGTCGTACAGGCCGTTCAGCAGGTGGATGGCACCCGGCCCGGAGGTCGCGGCGCACACGCCGAGACGGCCGGTCGCCTTCGCGTAGCCGGTCGCCATGAACGCGGCGGCCTCCTCGTGGTGCACCAGGATGAACCGCAGCTCCTTCCGGTGCCGGCGGAAGCCCTCCATCAGGCCGTTGATCCCGTCACCGGGGAGCCCGAAGATCGTGTCGACCCCCCACTCCACCAGCCGCCGGGCCAGGCTCTCACCCACGATCTCGGTCATGTCCGCCTCCGATCGACAGCGGCCGTACGGGCGCCCCGGCGTCCGCGCGTGCCTTCAGCGGCCCCGGGCTCCGCGCCCCTTGGCCAGTGCGGTCCGGTGACCGCCCCGCCGGCCGAGGGCGTACGCGGCGACGAGGCCGGCGGCGACGGCGAGCCGCTTCGGGGACGACAGCGCGGACTTCAGCTGTTTCGCGCCGCCCTTCGGGTCGGCCACGGCGCCCGCGACACTGCCGATCGCCGACGCCAGTCTGTCGCCGGCGCTCTTCACCGCGTTGCTCCGAACATTCATGATCGACTCCGGCATCGAACGGCTCGCGTCACCCGATCGGCTCGCGGCTTCCGAACGGCTCGCGCGACGAGCCCTTCCCGCCCCCCGAACCCGTAAACGACGCCCCAGGTCACGGCGGCTTTGTCCGCAGCAGACCCGGATGTCGCGCGGCCTGCGCCAGCACGAACCCGGCCGACACGTCGGTCTCCAACGCCTCCAGGGCGGCTGCGACCGCCTTATCGATTCAAGCCGGATGAATCGAGCTTTTCGATCAGCGATTTACCGGATGGAGAAACTCTCCGGCCGCCAGCTCCAGTTGCAGGCACGGACTCCCAGTAAGTGGGCCCCGAAGGTCATGGAATAGATGCATCTGTACGTGCTCCTGTTGCTAATGCCCCATCCTTTGGAGCCCCAGTTGCTGAAGTACCACATCTGCTTGTAGGAGCCATTGCAGCGAGCGGCGCGGATGCCCGAGGACGCGTCCTCCACACATCGGCCGGTGGAACGGTTCACCAGATAATGAGTGCCGTCAGGGTTGTTGATGACGTCGAACTTCTGGAACACGAGGCCGTTGCACGGGAAGGTGCGCAGGCCGTAGGCGCTGTCGTCGAGACATCTCCCGGTCTCGTTGCTCTTGATGACGCGGGTTCCGCCGAGGCCCACATACCCTGGGCTCGAAGCCGCGGCATCGGCCGTTGTCGCGGTGACGGCTGCCGTCGCCGTGACGAGAAGAACGACGACGACACCGGTTGAGCTCTTCATAGCACTTTCCTTTCACTGGCGGCCGCTGCCAGCCGAGGGTCGATGACCAGGTGAAACCAGGGGCAGAACACTGTCTTCTGGCACGACAGCCGCCGCGGGCGGTCATTTCCGGGTCACCGCCATCACTCCGGCAGCGGCGGCCCAGATGCCGATGAGCGACCCGACCGGGAACAGGGGGTCGAACCGGTCGGTGAACGCGATCGTGGCGGAGGCGAGCGCATAGGCCAGCCCGCCGGCCAGGCCGAGCGCGAGCGTGATGCGGTTGCCGACCGTCCGGGTGAGGCCGCCGGCGACGGCGAGGAACGCGATGCTCAGGCCCCGGAGCGTGTCGATGATCGTCTCGTTCCACGTTTGCATCGTGGAGATGATCGTCGGCTGACCCGCCGCGAGGGAGTCGGCCTCCAGCGCGGCGAACAGGTGCGCGGCCATACCGACGGTGGCGAGGGCGCCGATGCCGGCGACGACCTTGGTCGCCGCGGCCATGCTCCTGCCGACGTCGCGGCGTGAGATCGCGAAGATCCCGGCGGCGAACAGGCCCATCGAGAGCAGCAGCAGCGCGTGGGAGGGATACCAGCTCGGCTGCACGAGCATCTCGTGCAGCTGCTGGACCTTGTCGCCCTCGCCGCTGTCGCCGGGATGGGTGGCGCCGCCGGCGATGAAGGTGATGCCGCCCAGCACCAGGCAGCTGCCACTGACCCGGTTGAGCCGCGAGACGGTGGAAGGGCGCGTCGTGACCGGCGTGCTCATGGTTGCCTCCTCGTGCATGCCGTTGATGGGTCAACGGTGGCCGACAGGCGTCCTTCGCGGATGCGTGCAGACCCTGCTCTTCCGCAGGGAAAACCCTCATTCGCAGGGGCGTTCGGCTGTGTCACCATTCCGGTGTGGCCGCAGCGGCGAACGCGTACGAGGAGGCCCCGCCGGCCGCCCGTGAGGCGGGACTCGGCGTGGTGGCGCTGGTGGTCGCCGTGCTCGTCGGCTACGGGTGGCATCTCGGGTTCCACCTCGCGAACGCCCACAACGGGCTGATCGCGGCGTCGTGGACGGCGGTCGGGCTCTACGTCGTCCGGATGCGGCCCCGGCACCGGGAGGGCTGGCTGTTCGTGGCCACCGGTGTGGTGCACGCCGTGATGTTCTTCGGCCGGCAGTACGGCCTGCACGAAGGTCCGCTGCCGGCGGCGTCATGGCTGGGGTGGGTCGGCGTCTGGCCGCTGCCGCTCGCGATCGCGGCGTTCGGCTGGATGCTGATGGCGTTCCCCGACGGCAGGCTGCTCTCCCGGAGATGGCTCGGTGCCGCATGGGGCATGGCCGCGGTGGCGGTCGCGATGGCGACGGCCTCCGCGTTGTGGCCGGTGGAGTACGACCGGACCGGTCTGGTCGCGCCGCACCCGTTCGATGTGCCGGGGGCCGCGGCGGCCGCCCGGGTGTGGGAGTACGCGCAGTTCGGCTACCTGCTCTTCCAGGCGCTCGGGACGGCCGCGATCGTGATCCGCCTGCGGCGCACCGGCGGCGACGAGGCGCGCCGGATGCGGTGGCTGGCGTTCGCGGTCGTGATGGACCTCCTGATCCTGGCGACCGGCGTGGTGATCCTCGGCAGCCCGGTGCCGGGGTTGCTCGTCTTGCCGCTCGTGCCGGTCGCCGCCGCGTTCGGGATCTTGAGGCACCGGCTCTACGACATCGATCCGGTCATCAACAAGACCATCGTCGTCGGAGCAATGCTGCTGCTCATCACCGCCGGCTACGTCGCGCTCGTGGTCGGCGTCGGCGGGCTGGTGCCGGTAGAGGAACGCTGGCGGTCGCTGTTCGCGACCGCCGTCGTCGCAGTGGTGTTCGAGCCGTTGCGGCGACGTGCCCAGCGTCTGGCCGACCGCCTCGTCTACGGGCCGCGGGCGACGCCGTACGAGGCGCTGTCCCGGCTGTCGGCTCAGCTCACCGCGGCACCTGAGGAGCTGCTGGACGGGATCGCCGCGACGGTCGCGAGCGCGCTCGGCGCAAGAGAGGTGGTCGTCTGGGTCGGCGACGAGGCGTGCATGGTCCCGCGGGCGGGCTGGCCTCACCCCGTGGGCCGGGTCGATCCTGCGCCTCTGAGCGGCCTGCACCATGGACTGCATCACGGGGGGCCGCGCTGGCACGTGCGGCCGATCGTCGACCAGGGCACTGCCCGTGGCGCGATCGCCGTCCGCAAACCGCCCGGTGAGCCCCTGACCGCGGCCGAGGAGCGGCTGCTGACGGACCTGGTCGCGCAGACCGGTCTGGTGATCGTCCAGCAGGAGCAGGCTCAGCAGTTGCAGGCGGCCGCGCGGCGCATCGTCTCCGCGGAGGACGCGGCCCGGCGGCGCTTGGAGCGTGACCTCCATGACGGCGTGCAACTCCGGCTGGTGACGCTGGGGCTGGAGCTCGGCGCTCTCGCCGAGCAGGCGAAGGCGTCCGGCGACGGCCTCCTCGCGTCCAGGGCCAAAGACGCTCGCGCGCACCTGCTGGAGGCCACTGCAGATCTTCGCGAACTGGCCCGCGGCCTGCATCCCATGGTGCTCGCGCAGGACGGTTTGGAAGCCGCGCTGGCCGCCGTGGCCGACCGGTCCGCCATCCCCGTGCGGCTGCGGGTGAGTGTCGGGAGCAGACTGCCACGCGAGATCGAGGCGACGGCGTACTACCTGGTCAGCGAGTCGATCACGAACGCGGCGCGGCACTCGGCGGCGAGCGTGGTGACCGCCGACGTCACCATAGGTGGCGATGGGCTGCGGATCGTGGTGACCGACGACGGTCGCGGCGGTGCACGGCCCGCGGCGGGCAGCGGGCTGCAAGGGCTCGCGGACCGGGTCGCCGCGTTGGGAGCCAGGCTCGAACTCGACAGTCCTGCCGGTGGTGGGACGCGGCTCAGGACGGTTCTGCCATGCGGGTGATCGTCGCCGACGATGCGCTGCTGTTCCGGGAGGGGATGACGCGCATCCTCACCGAGATGGGTTTCGAGGTGATCGGTCAGGCGCGCCACGGTGCCGAGCTGGTCGGTCTGGTGCGCCGGGATCCACCCGCCGTGGTCATCACCGACCTGCGAATGCCGCCGGGCTTCGCCGACGAAGGCATCGAGGCTGCCACCGAGATCCGGTGTTTCGCACCGCAGGTGGGACTCATGCTGCTGTCGCAGTACGTCGAGGTGCACCACGCACTGCGGCTCATGAACGAGTTCGACGGCGCGGTCGGTTATCTCCTCAAGGACCGGGTGTCGGATCTCGGAGCGTTCGCCGTCGACATCCGCCGGGTCGCGGCCGGCGAGGTCGTCATCGACCCGGAGCTGGTGTCGCGGCTGGTCGGCCGCCGCAGGGAACACGACCCCCTCGCCGAGCTGACCGATCGCGAGCGCGAGGTCCTGGCGCTGATGGCCCAGGGACTGACGAACGCGGCACTGGCCAAGGAGCTTTTCGTCAGCCCGAAGACCGTCGAGGGCTACGTGCGCAGCGTCTTCACCAAACTCGGTCTGGCGCCGGGCGAGCGGGAGCACCGGCGCGTGCTGGCGGTGTTGCAGTTCCTGCGCAAGCCCTGACCCATCGTCGGCGACATGCCCGGACGGCTCGTCCGGAGCGCCGACTCATCCGGGATGACGGCGCAGCAGGAGCATGGCGGCGTCGTCGGGGAAGGGGCCGCCGGCGTGGCGCAGCATGTCGGCGCGTAGTTCGTCGAGGGCCGCCTGCGGATCGTCGCTCCGCAGGAGATGCGCCCGCTCCGCGAGCGGATAGAAGCGGCCCTGACGGTCGCGGCACTCGATCACGCCGTCGGTGTAGAAGAGGATTTGGTCACCCTCCTCGAACGGCACCCGGTGGGGCTTGGGCCGTGGCGACCCGAGCGCGCCGAGCCCGAGCGGGAGGGCCTCCTCCTGCGGCTCCGCGAAGTGGACGCCGCCGTCGCGCCGCAGCACGAGAGGGGCGGGGTGGCCGCAGTTGAGCAGGGAGATCTCCCCCTCATGCACCTCCGCGAGTATGGCGGTGACGAACTTCTCGCCGCTCAGGTGCCGGGCCAGACTGGTCTCCACGCGCTCGACCACACCGGCGAGTTCGGACTGGTCGTAGGCGGCCTCACGGAACGCGCCGAGCACCCACGCCGCAGTTTCGACCGCCTCCAGGCCCTTGCCCTGCACGTCGCCGATGAGAATCCGTACGCCCTCCGGGGTGGTCACCACCTCGTAGAGGTCGCCGCCGATCTGGGCCTCCGCGGCGGCGGAGGTGTAGGAGAGCGCGATCCGCAGGTCGCTCGCGCGGCGGGGGACCGGGCGCAGGAGCACCCTCTGGGCCGCCTCGGCGACGAGGCGGACATTGGCCAGCTCGCGCTCGCGCCGGTTGCGCAGTCTGCTGGCCAGCATGCTCGCGGCGGTGACGCCGACGATCGCGGCGAGAGTGAGGTAGTTGCTCGTCCGGCCGAGCAGGCCGTCGTACACGGCGAGGGGGACGCAGATGGCGAGGGCCAGCACCCCCACCAGGGCCGTGCGGCGCACGCTGCCCGTCACCGAGGCGAAGGCCGGGCCCAGCGTGAGGAGCGCCAGGAAGCCCACACGGGGTCCGGTGATCAGGTCGACCACGACGACCAGGAGAATCGCGATGAACGGCAACGCACGCAGGACGCTCTGGGAACTCATCGCGACTCCATAGCCGGCCCCCACCGTCAGCACATGATTCCTTTGATGGCTTTACTCCTTCCCGCGTAGTGAACGGGGCACTCCCCCTTGCCCGCCGCGGATGCCATGTCGGGCGGGCCGGTCAAGTTGGGCACGTCCCTCCCGATCACTATCAGTAGTGACGTTACTCGAATACGTGAGGCGGTTGCCGGTAAAGCCGGACATCTGGCTCCCGCCCACGCCGTCACGGCAGCTCCGCGAAGCGCTCGACCTGGTCCGTACGGCCCGACACGATGATGACGTCGCCATAGCCGAGCTCGGTCTCGGCGGTGGCGTAGGTGAACTCCTCGCCCGGCCGCTTGACCGCCACCACCGTCACCCCGCACTTTCGGCGCAGGCTCGACTCGCCGAGGGGGACTCCGACGTACTCCTTGGGCGGAAGGGTCTTGACCAGGGCGAAGTTCTCGTCGACCTCCATGTAGTCGAGCATCCGCCCGCTCACCAGGTGGGCCACGCGCTCACCCATGTCGTGCTCGGGGAAGACCACGTGCTGGACGCCGATCCGGCTGAGGATACGGCCGTGCTGCCGGCTGACGGCCTTGGCCCAGATGTCGTCGATCTCCATCTCCACCAGCAGCGACGAGGTGAGGATGCTGGCCTCGAGGTCGTTGCCGATGGCGCACACCGCGCGGTAGAAGTCCGGCAGGCCGAGCTGGCGCAACGCCTCGGGGTCGGTGGCGTCGGCGGTGGCGATGTGCGTGATCTGTCCCGCGAGGCTCTGCACCACCTTGGGGCGATGGTCGATGGCGAGCACCTCGGTGCCGCGCCGCACCAGCTCCAGGGCGAGCGCGGTGCCGAAGCGGCCCAGACCGATCACGGCCACGGGGTCGTTTCTCATGTCAGCCAACGATGACGTCCTCTTCCGGTAATTCGTAGCGGCGGGTGCGCTCCTTGAGCGCCAGGGCGGAGCCCAGCGTGAGCGGGCCGATCCGGCCGACGAACATCAGCAGCGTGAGCAGCATCTGCGCGGCGGGGGAGACGGTGGAGGCGACGCCGACGGACAGCCCGGTCGTGCCGAAGGCGGAGACGACCTCGAAGAGCACCCGGTCCGGGGAGTGCGGCGTCAGAACCAGCAGGGTGTAGCTGAACAGCGCGACCAGGGCCACGCTCAGCACGGTCAGCGAGACCGCCTGCCGCTGCGCCGCCTCGGTGAGGCGGCGGTGGCCGATGTTCACCCGGCTCTCGCCGCGCAGCTCCGCCCAGACGATGAACGTGAGCAGGCCCAGCGTGGTGACCTTGATCCCGCCGGCGGTGCCCGCGCTGCCGCCGCCGACGAACATCAGCAGCTCGGTGACGAGCCAGCTGGAGGGGTGCATCTGCGTGATGTCGATGCTGTTGAACCCGGCGCTGCGTGGCATGACGGCGGTGAAGAACGCGGTGAGCAGCTTGCCCTGCTCGTCCATCGGCCCGAGCGTGCGGGGGTTGGTCCACTCTGTGAGGAGGAACAGCAGAGTGCCGCTCGCCAGCAGGACGGTGGTGACCGTGAGCGTGATGCGGGTGAGCAGCGACCAGCGGCCGGGGCGGCGCCAGGAACGGCGCAGCTCGAACACCACGGGGTAGCCGAGCCCGCCCACGATCACCGCCGTCGCGACGGTCAGGCAGACCCACGGATCGGCGGCGAACCGGACCAGGCTGTCGGGCCACAGCGCGAAACCGGCGTTGTTGAACGACGAGACCGCGTGGAACAGGCCCAGATACAGCCCTCGCCCGACGGGCTCGCCGTATCCGAGCACGAACCTGAGCGTGAGAACGGTTCCCACGACGGCCTCGCAGAGCAGGTTGAAGAGCACGACCTTGCCCACCACGCGCCGCAGGTCGCTGCCGTTGAGCACCCTGGTCTCGGCCTGCGCGGACAACCGGGCCCGCAGGCCCAGCCTGCGGGAGACGAGCAGGGTGAAGACGGTCGCCAGGGTCATGATGCCGAGGCCGCCCACCTGGATGAGGACGGCGATGACCACCTCGCCGAACACCGACCAGTGCGTGGCCGTGTCGACGACGGTCAGCCCGTTCACGCACACCGCCGACGTCGCGGTGAACAGGGCGGTGATCCAGGTCGCGGGCTTGCCCGAGGTCGTGGCGAGCGGACTGGACAGCAGGGCGGTTCCCAGGAGGACCGTCACCCCGAACACTGTCGTGATGACCTGCGCCGGCTGGTGGAAACGCGCCACCATGGCCCAAAACAGCCTCATGCAGGCTTCTCTCCGTCGTCGCGGCCCCCTGTGCGTTCGCGCAGGTGGCCGTGCCAGGCGGGGAGCTCGCGTTCGTCGTCTAACGGGCGGGGCGTCTGCGATACCACCGAGAACCTCCGTGTGGGCACCGGAACCACGTCCGCCGACCCGACTTCCCGGAACACCGCGGCCTACCGTAACAGCACATTTCCCGCACGGCACATCAGGGCTCTCACCCCGTGGTGACGGCGAACGGGCCACCGGCGCCGAACACGAGGCGGGCGAAGTTCTCGCCGATGCGGCGATGTCCCTCGGGGCCGGGGTGCACCTCGTCGGGCAGCGGCAGTTCCGCGTAGTCCGCCTCGCCGTAGAGGTCGCGACCGTCGAGGTAGTGCAGGTTCGGGTCGTCGGCCGCCCGCTGTCGCACGATCCGGGCGAGTTCGTCGCGGATGACGTTGAGGGTCAGACGCCCGGCGGCGCGCTCGGCGGGATCGCCCGTGGCCGTGAATCGCACGGTCCCGCCGTCGAAGCGGGGCGCGAGCGGGCCGGGGGTGTCCTCCTGGACCGGGCACAGGATGGAGGACACGACCAGCAGCGGCGTGGCCGGATGCCCCTCGCGAATGGTGTCGAGGAAGCCGTGGACCGCGGGGGTGAAGGCACGCAGGCGCATCACGTCGCCGTTGACGATGTTGATGCCGATCTTGACGCTGATCAGGTCGGCGGGGGTGTCCCGCATCGCGCGGGCGGTGAACGGGTCGAGTAGCGCGCTGCCGCCGAACCCCAGATTGATCAGCTCCACTCCGCCCAGGGCGGCGGCCAGGGCCGGCCAGATGGCGGTCGGGTGGGCGGCGTTCGAGCCGTGGCTGATGGAACTGCCGTGGTGCAGCCACACCCGGGGTCCGCCGTCCGGCGCCGGCTCGATCGGGGTGTCGGTGCGCAGGGCGATCAGCTCGGTGATCTCCGTATGCGGCAGCCAGATCTCGACGTTCTTGTCACGCGCGGGGAGATCGGCGAACCGGGCGGTGCCGGGAGGCCCTTCGCGCAGCTCGGCGGCCTGGGAGGCCAGGTCGATCAGGCGGACGTTGCCGCCGGTCACCGTGGCCTGGGCCGTGAGGCGGCCGTCGACGAGCAGGTCGTACACACCGTCCGCCGGGGCGGGAAGACCCCGGTAGGCCCTCTTGGTGGGCAGCGTGTCGAGTTCGATGGTGGTGGCCCGGGTCCGGAACGCCAGGCGTACGCCGGACGGCTGGGCCTCGGCCATGGCCAGTTGCCCGTCGGGGATCTGCCGGCGGGCCCAGGCGGGCAGCCGGTGCGGCAGCAGGCCGTGCGCCGTGCGTTCCACGTCGAGGGCGCCGCGCACGATGTCCGGGGTGACGGGTGTGGTGATCCAGTCGTGTTCGACACTCATCGCCTCAGCCTGTTGATCGGGATTTCCGGGTGTTGCGCCGCGTCGGTGCGGCCCCTGGTGGTCACGGCCCCTGGTGGTCACGGGTGGTCACGGCGTCGTCCGGTCGCGCAGCATGGCGTCGAGGGAGTCCACGATCCAGGACCAGGATTCCTCCGGGTCGACGGCGGTGTGGCTGAAGCCTCCGCTCATCTCCAGGCTGACGTAGCCGTGGAACACGCTGCCCAGCATCCGGACCGCGTGCGTCTGGTCCGGCTCGGCGATGTCGTAGCCGCGCAGGATGGCCCGCGTCATCTGCGCGTGCCTGACTCCGGCGCTGGCGGCCGCCGTCTCGGGGTCGAGCCTGAGCCGGGCGGCGTCGTAGCGGCCGGGATGCTCCCGGGCGTAGCCGCGATAGGCGTCCGCGAAGGCGGCCAGGGCGTCCTTGCCGGCGCGCCCGGCCAGCGCGTCCGCGACCCGGTCGGCGAGTTCCTCCAGCGCGAACAGGGCGATCGCGGTCTTCAGGTCCTGGGAGCTCTTCAGATGGGAGTAGAGACTCGCGACCTTGACGCCGAACCGCCGGGCCAGCGCCGAGATAGTCACCTGGTCGAAGCCGACCTCGTCGGCCAGCTCCGCCCCCGCCCTGATCAGACGTTCCGTGGTCAGTCCCGCTCGCGCCATAACCCTCTCCCCGCTCCGCCTGGACTCATTATGGATTTGCCTAACACGTTTAGGCAAATCCATAATGAGTGTCGCGAGGCTGTCCAGCGCATACCCGGCTACGGCGTCGCGCAGGAGGTCGGGCGGCCGCGGCTCAGGCATGTGCCGCACGGGCGTCGCGGACGGGGTGGGTGCGGACGGGGCGGGTGCGGACGGGGCGGGTGCGTACAGGGTGGGCGAGGTGGCCATCGGCGGGCTCGCCGGGCTCGCCGGGCTCCAGGATCTGCCCCACGACAACCGGGCGGGCCGGCGAGGAGCTCGCCGGCCCGCCCAGGCCGCTCGTCACCTGCCGGCTACCGCACCCTCAACTTCTGGTAGTCGGCGGCGTGGGGCTGGTAGGTCGGGTTGCCGGAGTAGGCGACGTGGACCGTGTACCCCCCGGGCTGCAGATCGGCGGTCCGCAGTGTGACGACGGCCTCGCCGTCCGCCAGGGGCACGACCTGCACGGTGCCGCCGAAGCTGACGGTGACCTCGCCGGTCGGGGTCGGAGCGCTCTTCTTCTGCCCGCCCGCCGGCCCGACGGTCACGTCCAGCTTGAACGTGTCGCCGCGGACAACCGACGCCGGCGCCGTTTTCGCCTTCACCTTGACGGCGTTCGGGCCGGAGGGCACCTGGAACGACGCCGTGCCCTCCGACGCCCCCAGGTAGTCGAAGCCGAGGTACTCGGCCTTGACCGTCCGGGCGCCCGCGGGCAGATCCGCGGGCAGCGTGACCGTGGCCACGCCGTCGTCCAGGTGGGCGAGCTTCGACCACGAGCCGATGCTGAACCGCACCTGACCGCCGGTCTCGAACCCGTCGGCCGCCTTGACGGTGGCGGTGGCCGTGGTCGTCTGGGCCCCGCTCGCGTACGGCGCGACGGCCACCTCGGTGGTGGTCGTGACGTCGCTGTTCGGGATCCCGCGGATGTCGTTCCACTCGCGGACGGTGATCGGGATCACGGTGCCGTGACGCGGACGGACGACGCCCGCGTTGGTCATCGTGATCGCCTTGGCGTTCCAGGTCGGAGCCTCGATGTTGTCGTGGCACGCGGCCTGGTATCCACCACCGTTGGTGTACCGGTCACCCCAGAGGTAGAACTGGCCGGGGCAGGAGGTGTCACCGGGGTTGGCCTTGAAGATGATCGGCCCCTCGTACCCCTGGTTGGCGACCCACGTCGTGCGCCCCAGAGCCGGAGCGACCAACGTCCAGTTGTTGATGTTGCTGTCGAGGAAGTCGGTGTGCTTCTCCGAGAAGATGTCCGAGCCCTGGTTGCCGGCCTCGTTCTTGGTCACGCGGTAGTAGTTGTCACCGACCCGGATCGCGGTCGTGTCGATCCGCGACAGAGGGGCCGGGTTCTGCCAGACCTTGGGACCGGAGAACGTCTGGAAGTCGCGCGTCGTGGCGTACCACATCTGCGCGTTCCCCTGACCGGTGCGGTTCACGGGGTCGTTCCACATCGACTGTGCCCAGAAGACGGCGTAGGCGCCGATCTCCTCGACCCACAGCGACTCGGGTGCGAAGGCGTTGCCCGCGTTGTCGGGCGCGACTTTCACGTGCCGCTGAGGAGTCCAGTGCACGAGGTCGTGCGACTCGAACACCTCGATGTACTGGGTGTCGTTGATGGCGTATCCGCCCTGGTCGTACCAGTTCAGGTCGGTGGCGATCATGTAGAACGTGTCGCCGTCCGGGGAGCGGACGATGTGCGGGTCACGAAGGCCCTGGTCGCCCAGCTGGGAGATGAGCGACGGCCGGCCTCCGGTCAGACCGGTCCAGTCCAGAGCGGTGTTCCCGTTGGACGTCGCGAACATGATCTGCTCGCCGTCGGCGATTCCCTCGCCCTTGAAGTACCCCATGAAGTACCGCTCGTACTCCTCGGAACGGGGCATGGCGGTGATGGTCACCGGGAACGACTTCGTCTGCGAGGCCGAACCCTTGGTGATGGTCGCCGTCAGGACGGCCTCGACATTCGCGCGGCCGAAGGCCGGGCGGGTCACCTTGCCCGTCGGAGTGACGAGGTCGCTGGTCGACTTCCAGCTGATCGTGGATCCGAACTCGCCGGTGGCAGGGAGGTCGATGTTTCCGCGTACGTCGTCGATGGCGTGCAGGCTCAGGTCGAACGTGTCACGGCCGACCGCCTGCGCGTCGTCGAACTCGGCCTTCACCACGATGGGGATCTCCCGTGTGGTGACCTCCTGGGCGCCCTTGCGGACCGTCGCCGTGAGCGTGGCCGTCGCGTCGGGCTGCCCCTTCGCGGGCCGGGTGATCCTGCCGGTCACCGCGACCTTGCGTGCGCTGGGGAGGGCCGGCGGGGTGGAGACCTCGACGACCGACGGGTCCGAACTCGTCCACGTGATGGCCGAGCCCGCCACGGAGCCCACCTTGGGCAGAACGATGTCACGGACGATCGCACTGGTCAGGCCGAGGTCGATGGCGTCGGCGTCGGCGTGAACGCCGGTGGAGACGGTCTTTCCCGCCAGGGCGAGCGTCTCGTCGAGGCTCACCGCCCGGTCGTAGACCCGGAAGTCCCGGATCGTTCCGCGGAATGAGTAGTTGCCCGACGTCTGGGAGCGAGCGAGGAAGTTGCAGTTGGTCCCCGCGGCGTTCACCGACGGCGCCGTGGTCAGGTTCGTCGACGTCGCGTGCAGCACGCCGTCGAGGTAAAGCCTGCCGGTCCAGCTCGTGCCGTTCGCGTTCTGCGACTGGGTGTAGGTGACGTGCGTCCACGCCGCCTCGGGCATGCGGACCCGGTTCTGCTGGAGGTTCGCCGAACCCACCGCGATGCGGAACCGCTGGGTGTTCGACGCGAAGATGGAGCCCTGGGCGCCGGTGTCGGCGTCGCACGAGCCGGACTTCGCGCCGAAGCCCCACATCTGGTGCTCGCCGACGTTCGCCGGGTCGATCCACACGTCATAGTCGACGGTGAGGTTCGACATGCCGGCGGTGATGTCGTTCGGCAGCGCCACGTACGCACCGGTGAGGGCGCTCTCGTAGGAGTCGGGGTTGAACCTGACTCCATCCCCGGTCAAGGTGGCCTTCTCCGGATTCACGAGCGTGGCGTTCGCCGCCGAGCCCGCGCTGCCCGAGTTGACCAGCGTCGTCCCACTCGTCTCGTTGAGGACGAAGTGGTGCACCAGCCCCTCGTTGAGGTTCTCCTCGGCGGCGTGCGAGGGCGTCGCCGCGAACGAGACCGAGACAAGCGCACCCAGCACCAGGCCCGCGACACCTCTACCCTTGCGACTCAGCCTGGGACGTGACCTTCGCTGTCGCAATCTCAATTGGTCCTCCTTGATGCGGTCACTGTGAACACGTGGGGCGCGGCCCCGTTCGGGGCGGGCCCGACCGCACTCGCGGGGGACTGGTCTCGTCGAGCGCTTCGACGAGACAAGGGCAGCACAGACAAAGGTTCACCTCGGCGTGTGATGGGGGGACGGAGTGAACGGGGGGATGAGCTATATGTCACAGGTGTCCGGTCTTGAATGCAGACACTAACCTCCAGTCCTAGCGAAAGATAGCTTCACTAGAAGCAAACTTCGCGAGTTAACTGGTGAAAGGTAGGCGAGGCCCGGATAAAGGTCTCATCCTTGCGACTAATCTGACCCTGTCCCGCGGTCGGTCGCCCGGAAGAGTCGCGCAAGAAGACGGGAGCCGCCCCCGGTGTCCGGGGGCGGCTCCGCTCACGCCGTTGGGCCTATGCCCAGGGCTGGGAGACGACCCAGCTCACGTCGGCGTTCCATGCGGTGGCGTTGTCGAAGGCGTTCGAGCCGCCGTTGCTGGCGATGTAGACGACGTTGTTGTAATGGCGGATGAACCGGGTCGGGAAGTTGTAGGAGGCGAACGACGTGCCCTGACCGCTCTTCCCCGCCTGCGGGCAGAAGGTGGCGTCGGAGGCGAACAGTGAACTGCCGTCGTTGGGCTGCCGGTGGAGCTGGTAGTTCTGGTGGCGCAGGAAGTCGCCGGGGTAGTTCCGCGACTCGAACGACACGCACGAACTGCTGGCCAGGCCGCTGCGCACGATCCAGGTGGCGTCGTTCTTGTCCAGTGTGGAGCTGGACGAGGTGATCACCGACGTGATGGCGTCGTCTTCATAGTGTCGGATGTAGCGGTCGGTGTAGCCGGACGTCGTCGCGCGCAGCGAGATCGACGAGCCGGGGGTGAGCGTCCCACCGGGGGTGCCGGTGCCCGACGTCGAGTATCCGGCGGCGACGATGTTGGCCTGGACCGCGTTCTCGGTGGCGTCGGTCGGATAGCCCGAAGTCATCACGCCCTCGTAGAAGGTGCCCCTGGCGCCCACGCTGTTGTCACCGCCGATGCCGAGGATGATGGCGCCTTCCTTTTTCATCGGGTTGTAGCCCGAGACGTTGGGCCGTACCCCGTTGTAGAAGGTCGACAGGCTGCCCGACTGGGCGTTGCCGCCGCGGATGGCCCAGTGGTTGGGCTCACCCTTGATGATGGCGGTCAGGAACCGGTGGCTGATGCTCGGGTCGCCCGCGTTGTAGTGCTGGTTCACGCCCGAGAACAGGCCGTTCTCCAGGTCGGCCATGATCCAGGGGCCGTTGCCGGCGCCGTATCCCCAGACCTTGATGTTGCCGAAGTAGATGGCCTCCATCGTGCCGTTGCCGTTGTCGCGGCTGTTGGTCTCGGCGTTGCCGTAGTCGAAGCAGCAGCCGCCGTTGTAGTGGGTGCCGTCGAAGATGGCGTACATGCCCTCCGGCTGGTCGCCCTTGGCGACGCCGTTGGTGTTGTTGTTGCGGTAGCCGGTGCCGGGGGCCACGTAGACGCCGTAGGCCTTGTGACCACCGACCGTGATCGGCGCCGCGGTGGCGACCGCGAGGTTGTCGTAGCCGCCCGCGGCCGGGCCGGCGAACCCGCCGGGAGGCGCCTGCGTGAGCCGGTTGTTGCGGCCGGACTGGTCGTAGATGATCGTGATCAGGCAGGTGGTGCCGGAGCAGAACGAGTCCTGCGCGGAAGCGTCGGCCACCCCGCCCGTGCTCAGCACGCCGATGTCGCGGGTGGCGTTGTCCGAGGTGCGGCGCACCTGATAGAGCGGACCGTTGTAGTTGCCGTAGAGCGCACGGGTCGTGCTGTGCGCCGCGACGCACGGTGTGCCGCCCGCCGCGTAGATGTCACACGGCCCCTGCCCGGCCGCCTCCGACGGTGCCGCGAGGCCGGCCAGCAGGCCCGCGGCGAGCGTGATCGCCGCGCCCGCGGACAGCGCCACCCGCTTCAGACGCCCTGATCGGAAAATCATGAGGCTTTCCGTGCCTTCCTGGTGGGGGGTGTCTCTGAGAGAGAGTGTTAGCGTTAACAATTGCAGTTGTGAGCCTGCCGTCTCACAGTCGTGCACGGGGGATCGGTGCGCTCAGTTTTTGCTTCTGACCCGTCTCCGTCAAGGCCCGAATTCGTGGGGAAGGCCTTCACCCGCGCCGTCCGGGTCTCGTCCGGGATCGGCTTACCGCGCGGGAGGCTGCGACCCGCCTGTATTGATCAGCGCCGCGTTGTGCTGCTCGGGAGATATTCCGCGGCGCTCGCCCGGCGCCGCGACATCCCGATCCGTCCGGCCGCGCGGGCGTGGAACGGAAAGCCCTGAAAGTTTCACGATCGACGCTCACGCGCCGCGTCTCGACGCCCGGACGCTGCTGTGCGGCTTGGGTGACAGTGCGGCGCGGTCAGCGCGAGCTGACCTGCACACCGGAAACACCGCACTCATGGCGCGACGGCCGACGGCCGCCGCGCCATCCTGGTGCCGACGGCGACCGCCACGCGAGGCGGACACGTCTCATCGACGATTCCCCGGTGGTCGGCCCGCAGTCGCGACGGCGTCTCCTGCGGACGGCCGGCGCCCGGTCTGGATCAGGGTGTAGCCGGTCTTGCGCGTCGGTGCGGTCGCGGTACCAAAAAAATGTGTGTGCGCCTGACGGCATGTGCGCTTCGAGCGAGGGCGGATGAAGATCAAGGCCCTGGCCGGGGAGGGCGCCTGCGCGTGGACGCCCGCCGACGTGCCGCCGAGGGAGCGGTACTCGCATGAGGCGCTTCCTCGACGGGGCGTCCGCCTCAGAGTTTGTGCAGTTTCTTGAATGGGGCAGTGATGCGTTCCTGCTGTGATCGGAAATCGACGAGCACCGCCACCCCGTCCTCTACTTCCAGGACCACACCGAGACCGTATCGGTCGTGGGTGACCTGGTCGTTCACACTGAACTTCTCAAGAGGCGGGGCGGGGGGCGGGGGCTTGAAGGGACTGGTGGGCAGGTGACGGCGGGACGCGCCGCTGGCTGGCTTCATTCCCTCCAGTATGGGCCGCTCGCAGAGCCGCTCACAACCAACCCAGGGCCTTGACCCGCTGTCTTCGTCCTGGCAGCGGTCTGTTTCGGTGATCTATGGCGGTGCGAGGACGCTCACCGCAAGCGCCGGCGCGGCGATTCGCAGTCCCACCTGCCTGCGGGGAAGCCCCTGAACGTGCTCCAGCCGACGGCCACTGTGCGCCTGGCCGGGCTGGACGTGGACGCCCGCCGGGGAGGGAAAGTCCTCCCCGGCGGGCCGCACCATCAGGGGGTGACCGGCCGGGTCGCCGCCGAGGTGGCGACGGCCTTCGCGTAGGCCTTCGCCGGCACGGTCACCCGTACGGCGACGCGGGCGCCGCGGTCGTGGCCCGTGAGGTGATAGGTCCGCCCGTGGCGCCCGTGACCGCAACGCCGTCGCGCAGCCACTGGTAGGTGACCTTCTCGGGCGACGGCGTCCACGTGCCGGGGGACGCCGTCAGCGTGCGGCCGATCTTCGGTGTCCCGCTCACGGCGGGCGGCTGGGCCGAGGTGAACGTTCCCGGCGCGACCGGCGCGGTCGCCGCCGACCGTGCGGAGGCGGCGGTGAGGTACGGGTCGTCGACGGTCACCTCGACGACCACGCTCCTGCCGAGGTCCGCGACGCCCGGCCGGTACGTCGGCTCGGTGGCCCCCGGGACCTTCGCACCGTCTGCGTACCACTGGTAGGTGAAGCCTGCCACCTGCCGCGACCAGGTCCCCGAGGAGGCGCTGAGCTCACCGCCGACCTTGGCGGGCCCGCTGATCGTCGGCGGCGTGGTGGTGCTCACCGGCGACCGCTGCGCGTCGTGGAGGTCCACCTCGGCCGTGCGGACGAAGACCTGGCGGTGGGCGTACCAGAGTTGGTAGTAGCGGTCCTGTCCTTTGAGGTCGGTGCGGTCGCCGGGGGCCGATCCGTCGAATGTGGTGGCTCGGTAGTAGTCGGTGACCACGTCGTCGTCGCTCACGGCGTACGTCTGGCCGGCCGGGATCTTGTACTCCAGCGGAGACAGGGCCTGGACGGGGATGCCGGTGCCGGCGTAGGCGCTCGACTCGGGGTAGGCCCGGCCGTAGACGGCGGCGGGGCCGGCCGCCCCGGCCTTCACGGTGACGGTCTTGGCCCGGGTGCGGACCACGACCGGATGGTCGGCGGGGTTGTGCAGCCAGGCCAGGGAGCCGGCCCACCACACGCCGAGCCAGTCGCCCTGCACCTGGGCGACGACGAGCTTGTGGCCGGAGACGACGCGGGCGCTGATGTCGCTCGCGTACGTCGAGCCCGCGGTGGAGCCGGGCTTCCAGCCGGGGTCGGCGGCGAGGGGCGCCGTCTCGGACGGCGACTGGTAGAGGGGCAGGAAGTTGGTGCCGGCCCCGGTGACGCAGTCGGGGGAGGGCGGGGAGGCGGCGGCGCAGCCGGTCACCGGCTGCGGGTTGTCCCGGTAGCCGGTGCGGACCTCCACGACGTCGCCCGGGGCGACGTCGGCGGTGGTCTTCAGGTCGCCGCCGATGGGGGCGCCGAGCAGCTCGAAGTAGTGGTCCCAGTCCCAGTAGGGGCCCGGGTCCCAGTGCATGCTCCTGGTGGCGCCGAGGACGGTTCCGGGCACCTGGTCGTGGCCGATGACGTGCGCCCGGTCGAGGGGGATGCCGTATTTCTGCGCGAGGTGTTTCACCAGCGTGGCCGAGGTCTGGTACATCGACTCGGTGAACCAGCCGGCGGTCCCGGCGAAGCCCTCGTGTTCGATGCCGATGGAGTGCATGTTGACGTACCAGTTGCCGGCGTGCCAGCCGACGTCCCCGGCGTCGAGGTGCTGGGCGATGTGGCCGTCGGAGGACCGGATGGTGTAGTTCCACGCGAGGTACGTCGGGTCCTGGGCCAGCCGCACCGACGGGTCGTAGTAGCCCTCGGTGTCGTGGATGACTATGTAGTCGAGCGTGGGCCCGCCCGGCCCGGTCCGGTCGGCGAGGTCGTGGTTGCCGTAGTCGGTCGTGTCGTCCGGCTCGCCGGCCGAACCCGCGGCGTACGGCGCCTCCAGCCATTCGCAGTCGAGGCCGGACGGGCAGTCGACGCCGGCATCGGCGGCGAGCCGCGCGGCGGGCAGGGCGACGGAGTCGTCGGCGGCGAGGGTGACCCGCCCGCCGTCGGCGGTGACGCGGCTCTGACCGGTGCGGAGGGTCTGGTAGACCTGCCGGACGAAGTCGTTCCTCGCCCCGAACCGTGCCACCGCGTCCCGCCAGGAGCCCAGGTCGCCGCCGTCGTCGCTGTCGCCGCGGTCGTGGTAGCACGCCAGCAGCGCGGCGCCGCCGCAGATGCCGGCGTTCGGCTCCCGGCGCAGCGCGTCGGCCGTGAGCCCGGTCAGCCCGGACGCCGCCGCGATCTGGCTCGTGGCCCCGACCGGGCGCCCCTTGTCCGCGCCGTCCCCTGCCTCGGGCGCCCGGTCGCTCAGGTCGAACACGCCGTAGCCGCCGTCGGCGCTCGGCCTGCCCTGGTGGTCGTCCCAGCGGGACAGCATGTACGCCACGGCCTTCAGCAGCGGTTCCGGCACGCCCGTCGCCGTGGCCGCCTCGCCGAAGGCGGCTTCGCGCGTGGGCGCCGACAGCGTCCCCGTGCAGGAGACTTCCGGCCCGGCAGTGGAGGTGGAGGCGGAGGTGGAGGCCAGGACGGACGGCGCGGCGGGGCACAGCACCGCCGCCGCGACGACCGCGACGGCGATGCCGCGATGTGGAGTTCTCAACGTGTGCGACCCCTTCTCGAATGCCTGCGGGGGGATCAGGCCGGGGCAATCACACCGCCGCGCGCCGCCCTACGCCAGAGCGGCACGCGAATCTCGTCGAGATCGTAACTTTTCGCCGGACAGGCCGAGTCAGATGAAAATCATCGCCGGTGGCGCACCTCCACCGGACGCCGGTCTTCGTGCCTGTCCGGGAACTCAGTAGACGTAGGGCCAGCCGGCGCCGTCCCAGCCGAGCTTGTTGATGCCGAGGCGGGAGGAGCCGTCGTCGGCGTACCAGTGGTAGAAGAGGATGTCTCCGTCGTTGTCGGCGAGGACGGCCTGGTGGCCGGGGCCGTGGATGCTTCCGTGCCCGGCCAGCACCTGCGTGCCGCCCCCTGACGTCATCGCCGTCCCGTTCCGGTCGACGTACGGGCCGGTGACCGAGGTGGAGCGGCCGACCATGATGCGGTAGGTGCTGGACGCGCCCTTGCAGCACAGGTCGAAGGAGACGAACTGGTAGTAGTAACCGCCGTGCCGGTAGATGAACGGCGCCTCGGTCGCACCGCCGTTGCGGCCGGAGATGCTGACGATGGTGC
Source organism: Microbispora bryophytorum (assembly GCF_006874465.1). Lineage (GTDB taxonomy): Bacteria > Actinomycetota > Actinomycetes > Streptosporangiales > Streptosporangiaceae > Microbispora > Microbispora bryophytorum. Next base: position 113,903 of record NZ_VIRL01000020.1, read on the forward strand.
TGTTCAGCCGCTTTCCGGTCGCCGGGTCGAGTTGGACCATCTTGATCCCGGACCAGAACGAGCCGAAGTCGAGCCACCAGCGGCCCTGGTCGTCGACGACCAGGTTGGGATCGATGGCGTTCCAGTTGTCGGAGGTGTTCGACTCGATGACCAGGCCCTGGTTGGTCCACGACCCGGACGCGCCGGTCGTGCTGGTGGCCAGGAAGATGCCCGAGTGGTTGGAGCCGAAGGTCGAGGCCGCGTAGTACATGAAGTACTTGCCGTTGACGTAGGTGATGTCCGGCGCCCACAGCGTGTTGCTGCCGTTGGTGTAGGCGTGCGTCCAGGAGGCCCCGCCGGGGAAGGCCACGCCCGCGTTGCGCCAGGCGGTCCGGTCGGACGAGGTCTTGAGCGTGATGTTGTCGCCCGTGTGCGCGAGGAGGTAGGTGCCGTCCGGCTTCTTGGTCACCTCGGGGTCGTGGACGGTGACGTCACCGGTGACGTAGCCCGGGCCGGGGTAGGAGGTGAGCTTGACGAGCTGCCACTGCTGGTTGGCGCCGTTGAGGTCGGCGTACTGGGAGACGCGGCCGCCGTCGGCGGTGGACCACTCCCAGATTTCGAGGGCCTTGCCGCTGTTGCGGTTGATCAGCTTGACGTAGCCGCTGTCGGTGTCGACGACCCGGAACTGCTGGTTGGTGGCGTTCTTGTCGGTGTACTGGATGACGTCGGCGCCGTCGGCGGTGGAGCGGCCGGAGATGTCGGCGACCTTGCCGCTGAGACTCGACCTGAGGCGGTAGTAGCCGCCGCCGGAGTCGACGAACTGCCACTGCTGGTTGGTGCCGTCGTTGCGGGACCACTGCACCAGGGGCGCGCCGTCGTTCGTCGCCCTGTTGTAGACGTCCAGCGCCTTGCCGCTGTTGCGGTTGACCAGCACGTACGACGCGCTCGTGTCGATGGTCGCCGCATGGGCGGGGCCGGCGGCCACAAGGGACGGACAGACCGCGAGCAGCGCCAGGATCGCCAGGGCGAGGACGCGGCGCGGCCATGCGGGAGAACGTGCGGAGGTGTCCATGGGGGGTGCCTCTCGTCGGGACGGGACGGTACGGGACAAATGTGAGCGCTAACAAACGCGGTTGGGGGCGCCCTCGATCACGCTGTCGTTCACCGGGGATTGCCGCTCAGTGTCAGCGCCGGTTCCCGGGTCGTCAAGGATCCCGTCACGCGGCGCCGATGCGTCGGCGCTCGCCCGGCCGCGTACGCGCGTGATGAAGACGCTTGCGCCGGCTCGGGCCGCGGGCGGGAATCGCCCGTTCGGCCTGCTCCCGGCGCCCCGGACCGGTCGTCGCCGTCTCCCGGTGCGACGAGGCGTCCTGACGCGCCGGGAACCCGGCGATGGCGGTGAAAGTTTCTTCCGGCCGGGCGTGGCCCGGCTTCCCGATCCGCCGGGCTTTCGCCCAGGGCAGTGAGATCGCCGTACGCGAGCGCGGGCCGTCACGTCGCCGGCGCCTCTCCGTATTTGTGAGTCGGTCAACTGACTGGGAGTGGACAAGTGGCCCCGCGGACGACTACGGTTCTTCCCAGTCAGCCAACTAACTAACAAGGGAGCAACGATGATCGTGGTAACGGGTGCCAGCGGAAACGTCGGTGGCCAGGTGGTCGCCCTGCTCGCCACCGCGGGGGAGCGGGTGACCGCCGTCTCCCGGCGGACTGCCGAACTCCCCGAGGGCGTACGGCAGGTGCGCGCCGACCTGGACGACCCCGCCGGGCTGAAGGACGCCTTCGACGGTGCGGAGGCGCTGTTCCTGCTGGTGGCCGGTCAGGACCCGCAGGCGATCCTCGACGCCGCCCGGGCGGGCGGAGTCCGGCGGGTCGTCCTGCTGTCCTCGCAGGGGGCGGGGACCAGACCGGAGTTCTACCGTCACCCTGTCGCCTTCGAGGACGCGGTGCGCCGGTCCGGTCTGGAGTGGACGATCCTGCGGCCTGGCGGCTTCCACTCCAACGCCTACGCCTGGGCGGAGTCCGTCCGCGGCGGCCGCACGGCCGCCGCGCCGTTCGGTGACATCGGCCTGCCGACCGTCGACCCGGCCGACATCGCCGAGGTCGCCGCGACCGTCCTGCGCGAGGACGGGCACGCCGGCCGCGTCTACGAGCTGACCGGCCCCGCGCCGACCACGCCGAGGGATCGCGCGGCGGCGATCGGCGCCGCGCTCGGCACGCCGGTGCGGTTCGCCGAGCAGACCGGGGAGGAGGCCCGGGCGCAGATGCTGCGGTTCATGCCCGAGCAGGTGGTGGAGGGCACGCTCGCCATCCTGGGGGAGCCGACGGACGCCGAGCGGCGGGTCAGCCCGGACGTCGAGCGCGTCCTCGGCCGTGCTCCCCGGTCCTTCGCCGACTGGGCGGGCCGCAACGTCGCCGCCTTCCGATGAGCCTGATCGAGGCGTTCCCGGCGCACGTGACGGCCGTGCGTTTCACCTGAGACCCGGTCCCCCTCCTCACGCAGGTCGCAACTGTCGGTGCCCTCCAATACGGTCTTCTCGGCACGGGGAGCCCCGCCCACCTCTCCTGGTGGGCGGGACTGCGCGACATGGATCGGGGGGACCGGATGGCGGACCGCAGGGCGTTGGACCTCGACTCGCTGGCGATCAGCGATCGTTTCAGGCTGTTCAACTTCACCAGGCGCGACGACCATGTGGCCTATCTCTGGGTCCTGCGGGCGATGGACCGGCTGCGGGAGGTGCACCAGGTCCAGGTGGACGCCGGTGAGGTGCAGGCGGCCCTGAACGAGCTGGCCCGGCTCCACGACGAGGTCCCGACGTTCGACGGCAACCTGCGCGACCGGCTGGACGCCCTGTACGAGGACGGGGTGGTGCACCGGTTCGACGACGCGTCCCGGGCCGGCAACCTCGTCCGCTACCGCAACAGGCAGTCGGTCTACCAGTTCAGTGAGCTCGGCTACTGGGCGTACACGTCGGTCGAGGGGCTGCTCGCGGCCCGCATCCAGGACGCCAACCTGTCGCGGCTGGTCTTCTCCGACATCCTGGAGGACCTCAAGGCGCTCGCGGCGGCCAACCGCGCGGGGGAGGGCGAGCAGGTCTACCGCCGGCTGTCGCGGCTGGACTCGGTGATGGAGGACATGGGACGCCGCTCCGCGCACTTCCACGTGACGCTCGGCGAGATCATCCGGTCCACCGACGCCTCTCCCGAGACGTTCCTTCGCCACAAGAACGCCCTGCTGACGCACATGTCGGAGTTCATGGCGGAGCTCGACCGCTACCTGCCCCGCCTGGCCACGGCCGTACGGGACGTCGAGGCGAGCGGTCTGGCCTCCCTGCTCGACCGCGCGGCGGCCGCGGACGAGCGGCCCTTCGTGGACCGCCACGAGCGGCTGGAGGACTGGCGCCGCCGCTGGTCGGCCCTGCGGGCGTGGTTCGCCCCGGAGGGATCGCAGGAGTCCCGCGCCGGGGAGCTGCGCAACGCCACGCGCATCGCGGTCTCGGGGGTGATCGCGCTGCTGCGGCAGATCTCGGAGGCGCAGCGCGGCGGCGTCAACCGGGCCACCCAGCTGCGGCATCTGGCCGAGTGGGTCTGGAACGCGCCGGACGAGGGCGCCGCCCACGCGCTGATGGGCGCGGCGTTCAACCTGCGGAGCGCACGGCACCTCGGCGCCGCCCACGAGGACGCCGAACAGATCTCGCCCCGGGCGACCTGGTGGGACGCGCCGGGGGTGGAGGTGTCGGTCACGCTCTTCCGCAGCGGCAAGGCGCCGACCCCGGGCGTGCCCGCGCCGGTGCGCGGCAACCCCGGCGCGCGGGCGGCGCTGCGCCGCGAGCAGGCCGGACAACGCGCGGCCGAGCGCGAGGCCGCCGGTCACCTGACGGATCTCGGCGCGTACGGGCGGGTGCTCGACGAGTCGGAGACCCGGGTCCTGCTGAAGCTGATGACGCGGGCGCTGGAGGGACGAACGGTCGTCGCCGGCCGCCTGAAGAGAGGATCCGGCGCCGACGACGCCGTGATGATCCGGCTCGTGCCGAGCGACACCGGAAGCGCCGTGCGCACCGCGCAGGGGCTGCTCCACCTGCCCGGGTTCCGGGTCGAGCTCGCCGGACGGACGCCGGTGACAGGCCCCGGCGCACGCTCGGAGACGGGTTCGGGGACACGGGCCAAGGCGGGTTCGAAAGCAGGTTCGGAAGCAGGTTCGGAAGCAGGGGGTGGCAGGTGACGAGTCCCCGCGCGGGGGCCGCCGCCGGTGTCTCCGTCGCCGACCTCGGCTCCTACCAGCAGGCGGTCCGCCGCGTGCTGACCTGCGATCTGATCACCAAGGAGCGGCCGCGGCCCGGCGTGCTCGACCAGGTGCTGCGCTGGGCCGACGAGATGGCGCGCGACTTCCGTGAGCTGCTCGGCTACACGCTGATCGCCACCACCCACCATGTGCGGCTGGTCCGCCATCTCGACGTCCTCGACGAGACGCAGCGCTCGATCTTCTCCCGCAAGGGCAAGCCGTTCGACCGCCGCCGGCTGGCCTACCTGTGCCTGGTCCTCGGGTCGTTCCAGCGCTCCCGCATCGAGATCAGCCTGGCGGACCTGGTGCGGATCTTCACGCCGCTGGCCAACGCCATCGACGGCCTCGGCTTCGACCCCGCGATCGGATCGCACAAGGCGGCCCTCGTCGACGTGCTGGGCTGGCTGGTGGACCGCGGCGCGCTCCGGCTGTCCGACGGCAGCCTGGAGTGGTGGGCCCGCGACACCGAACGCGGCGACGCGCTGTACGACATCGACCATGACATCTGCGCGGTGCTGTTCAAACCGGCCCGGCCCGTCCAGCACCTCACCAGCGCGGCCGGCCTGGTGCACGAGCCGCCGCACTCGAACCCGGCCCGCAGGGCGCGGCGGCTGCTCGTCGAGTTCCCCGTGGTGTACTACGCGGACGTCGAGCCGCAGGTGGCCGACGCGCTGCGCGCCCCGGGTCTCGCCGAGGACCTCGTCCGGTTCACCGGACTGGTCCTGGAGCAGCGTGCGGAGGGCGTCATGCTCGCCGATCCGGGCGGCGTCTTCACCGACCGGCCGTTCCCGGGCCGGGGCAACGCGGTGAGCCGGGCGGCGGGGCTGCTGCTGGCGAAGATCGCCGACCTGCTGGAGGACCCCGAGCACGTGCCGGAGCCGCTGCCCGTGCCCGCGCTCGCCGACGACCAGGCCGGCCTTGTGGCGCGGATGGACGCGGGCCTGCCCCGGGACGGAATCGTCGCGCAGCTCGCCTGGTCCCCGTCCGAGGCCGAGCCGCCGTCCCCCGACGACCGGCCCGCGCCCGCGCAGGCGCCGTTCGTGGAGCGCAGCCGCCTGCAGACGATGACGACCGAGCTGTACGACGAGTTCGGGGCGGCCTCGTTCACCACATCCTGGCAGCAGGATCCCCGCGGGCTGCTCGACGCCGTCATCGGCTTCCTCGCGGACCTGACGCTGCTCAGGCCGGTGCCCGGCGGCGTGCTCGTCCTGCCCGCCGCGCTGCGGTACCGCAACATCCGGGCCGCTCTGCCCACCCGGACATCGGGCGGCCAGATGGCGCTGGTGGCCCTGCCCGAGCCGGCGGCGCAGCAGGATCCGTCCGGCCAGCAGGGTTCGTCCGGGCAGCAGGATCCGTCCGGGCAGCACGGTTCGTCCGGCCAGGAGGTTTCGTTCACGCAGGAGGAGGAGCGATGACGCCGCCGAGCGACCGGTTCCAGCCCAGCAGGGCCGGTGTGATCAACGTCTGGGACTACGTGGACGAGGAGTTCGCCTTCGCGGACGGGCGCCTGGTGCTGCGCGGGCACAACGGCTCGGGCAAGACCAAGGCGCTGGAGGTGCTCTTCCCGTTCATCCTCGACGGCGTGGCGGACGCCCGGCGGCTCGACCCGTTCAGCGGAGAGAACCGCACCATGAAGTCCAACCTGCTCTACCGGGGGCAGGAGGCCGAGTACGGCTACGTGTGGATGGAGTTCGCCCGGCGGGAGATCGGGGCGGAGCCCGCCGCGACCGACGAGACCGTCACCCTCGTCATCGGCATCCGCGCGCACCGGCACAGGGACGGGGTGCGGACCTCGTTCTTCGTCACCGGCAAGCGCCTCGGCGTCGACTTCGGGCTGCTTGCGCCCGACTCCCGGCCGCTCACCGAGCGGCAGCTCAAGGCCGTCCTCGGGCCGGACGCCCACAGCGAGACCGCCACCCAGTATCGGGACGCGGTGGACGCCCGGCTGTTCGGGCTCGGCAGGGAGCGCTACACCCAGCTCCTCGATCTGCTGCTGGCGCTGCGCCGCCCGCTGCTGGCCAAGGACCTCGACCCCGACAAGGTCTCGGGCACGCTCACCTCGGGTCTCAGCCCCATCGACGAGGAGCTCGTCGACCAGGCGGCCCGCGACTTCGAGAACCTGGCGGCGGTTCAGAAGCAGTTCGACGACTTCGCGGTCGCCGACGCGGCCGTGCGGGCGTTCCTGACCGACTACGTGGCGTACCTGCGCACCCATGCGAAGGCCCGGCTCGCCCGCATCCAGACCGAGAGGGACGGCGCGGAGGAGCACGCCCGCACGCTCGTGCGCGCCGAGGAGGCGCGCAGGGAAGCGGCCGCCGCACGCGAGGCCGCCTCGGCGGCGGCCACCGCGGCCGAGGCCGAACGCGAAGGGCTGGAGCGCCGCCTCGCCGTGTTGCGCGCGGACGACGCCTACCGCGCCCGGGGCGAGCTGGAGCTGCGCCGCCGTCAGATCGTCAGGACCGGCGAGGAGATCGAGCGGGAGCGCGCCCGGCTGGCGGACGGCGCCGAGCACCTGACCGCCCTCGAAGGCGAGGCGGGCGAACTCGCGGAGCGGCTGGAGGGCGCACGGACGGCGATCGTCCGTCACGCCACCGATCTCGCCGACGCGGCGGAGCGGGCCGGAGTCTCCCACGACGGGGACGGCCCGGCCGACACGGGGGACGACCTGCTCACGACGGCGAGGGCACGCGCCACCGCCCGCCGGGACGACGTCGCGAAGGTCCGCGACGAGATCGCCAGGGTGTCGGGCGCGGAGCGGGACCGCCTGCGGGCGGAGACCGACAGGGACAAGGCGGACAAGGACGTCGAGGAACGGGAAGCGCGGTGCGAGGCCGCCGACGCCGCGCTGACGACGGCGCGCCGCCTCGCGCACGAGGCGCTCGACGTCTGGGCCGCCCGCTGGGCCCGCTCGTCGGAGTCCCTGGAAGATGAGTCCCCGGGAGACGAGTCCCCGAAAGACGAGTCCTCGGCAGACGAGCCTTCAGGAGACCTGCATCCGGAGGACGGCGAGGCGGTGGCCGAGCCCGCCGATGTGGCGGCGCTGGCGGAGGCCCTCGCCCACGCCGGAGACGCCGGGGCGCCGTCCCTGGCCGAGGTCTACAGCGTGCGGACCGAGGAACGGCGGACGGAGGCGGCCAGGTCCGCCGAGCGCCTGTCCGCGCGGGTGCGCGAGCTCGCCGCCGACCTCGTCCGCCTGCGCCGCGAGCGGGAGGAGATCGCGGCGGAACGCGACGAGGCGCCGCCGCACGACGACCGCAGGACGGCGGACCGCGACGGACGCCCGGGGGCGCCTCTGTGGCGGCTCGTCCGGTTCGCCGACGGTCTCGACGAGAAGGAGGCGGCCGGCCTCGAAGGCGCACTGTACGGCGCGGGACTGCTGACCGCCTGGGTGCATCCGGAGGCGCGCCACACACTCGACGCCGTCGCGCTCCTGGAATCCGACGGCTACCTGCTCCCGCTTCCCGAGGAGAGCCGCCCGTCCGGCCGTACACTCGCCGACGTCCTCGTGCCGGAGAAGCAGGACCTGGTGCCGGCGGCGGTCGTCGCGGACGTGCTGCGGTCGGTCGCGGTCGCCGACACGATCACGCCCTGCCGGGAGCGGCAGGGCGGACCGGCGCCGACGGTGACCGGCCTGGCCCAGTTCGGCCTCGGGCTCCTCCTCGGCGCCCTGCCCAAGCCGTCGCCCGAGTACATCGGCGCCACGAACCGGGCCAACCGCCGCGCGGCCAGGCTCGCCGAGTATGACGAGACGATCGGCGAGACGAGCCGGGCGCACGAGGACGCCGAGCGCGACCTGGCACGCGCGAACCGCCGCCTGGAGGACTTCGCCCGCGCCCGGCGGGAGCTTCCGCCCGCCACGGCGGTCGTCGAAGCGGTCACCCGCGTGTCGCAGGAGTCCGCGCTGCTGGCCCAGGCGCGGTCGGCGCTCGCGGACCGCCGCCGCGACCTCGACGCCGCGGTGGCCCAGGTCGACGCGGCGCGCCGGCGGCTGCGGCAGGTCGCGGCGGAACGGAGCATGCCCGTCGCGGAACCGGAGGTCGACGCGATCGCGCGAGCCGTGGACGACTTCCTCACGACGGCGCAGCGGCTGCACGACGGCCGCGAGCGGGCCGCGTCCGAGGAGCGGGACCTCGCGTCGCGGCAGGCCGCCATCGCCCGGCAGCGTGAGCGGCACGACGCGGACTCCCGCGCCCTGGAGGACAAGGAGCGGGAGCATCGGGCCGACGCCGAGGAGCTCAGGACGGGCGAGGAGGCCTTGGACGCGCCGCTGCGCGAGGTGCTCGCCCAGATCGCCGAGGCTGAGCAGCGCCTCGCCGAGACCCGCCGGCGGTGCGAGGAGCATGCCGCGACGGCGGCGCGGGAGAACGAGGCGCTGATCGTCGCCCAGGCCGACCTCAGGCACGGCCAGGCTTCCCTCGGCCAGGCGCTCGGGCACCTCTTCGAGCACGTGGCGGCGTTCGGGCCGTACGCGCATCCGGAGCTGCGCCCGCTGCTCGGCGTCACCGCCACCGCGCCGTGGCCCGCCGACGTCGGCTGGCCCGAACCGGCGGAGGCGGCCGCGTCGGCGGCGGCGGAGCTGTCGGCCCACCCCGGCGCCGGGCAGGCAGGCGGACCGCCGCCCGATGCCGCCGCCCTGGTCGGCCGGATGCTGCCGGGGGACGTGTCCGCGCTGCTGGACGCCTTCGCCGCGGGGACGGCCGACATCCGCGTGCCCGGGGAGAGCACGCTCAAGAGCGCCGCGACCCGGCTGTCGGCCTCGCTGCGGACCTTCCAGGACGCGCTCGACGGCTGCGCCGAGGACTACCGCCTGGAGCACGACCCCACCGGCGTCGTCATGGTCTACGTCAGCGACGAGGGCGGCCGCAATCCGGTCGCCGCGTTCGCCCGGCGGGTCGCCGACCGCGTCCAGGAACAGGGAACGCTGCTGGAGGAGCGGGAGCGGACCGTGCTGGAGGACGAGTTGCTCACCGCGCTCGCCCAGCAGGTGCACGACCGGGTCCGCACCGCACGCGACCTGGTGCGCGGGATGAACGAGGACACCCGGTCACGGCCCATGTCGTCCGGCACCAGGATCGGCATCCGATGGGGCCGCTCCGACCGGCTGAACGACCGGCAGGTCGCGGTGTCGCGGCTCCTCGACCGGGACGCGCAGGGGCTCGGCGCGGCCGGGCTGGCCGAGCTGCGCGGCCTGCTGCGGGAGATGATCCGCGACTACCGGGCCGCCCATCCGCGCGCCACCTACAAGCAGGCCCTGGCCGACGTGCTCGACTACCGCACCTGGTACGGCTTCGAGCTGGTGCTCGCCGTGCCGGGGGACAAGGAGGTGAAGCTCACCCGGGCCAAGCACGAGGAGATGTCCGGCGGGGAGAAGTCCGCGGCCATCCACCTCCCGCTGTTCGCCGCGGCCAACGCCCTCTACTCGTCCGCCAAGCCCACGTGCCCGCGCGTGATCGCGCTGGACGAGGCGTTCGCCGGCATCGACGACCGGTACAAGCCCGAGCTGCTGGGCCTGACCGTGAAGTTCGGCCTCGACCTGTTCATGACCGGCCACGACCTGTGGGTCCACTTCGACACCGTGCCGATGGCCGCGCACTACGACATGCACCACGACAAGAGCGCGCACGCGGTGTCGGCGATGCTGATGCTCTGGGACGGCGCCCAGACCATCGACGCCGACGCCGGTTTCTCCGGCAACGAGGAGCTGGCCGAAACACTGCTCGGCCTCCGGCCGAGCCGCCGCGCCCCCGCCCTCACCGAGGGCACCCTCCTCGCCGCCGACGGCGACGAGGAACCCGACGACGCGGAGGCCGGGATGTGACAACGGTCTGCGCGGCGGTGGAGCGCTACCGTTCGAGCGTGAGCAGAGGCGCAGGATCCGCAGGCGCCGACGCCCCGGGATCTGTGGCAACAGCCTGCTCCAGGCGGCGGAAACCGACTTCCAGCTCGTCCGGAGTGAAGTGAGCGAAGACGGAATGGGTGCGCAGGCGCAGCCGTTCGAGCGCCTCACCACGGGTGCCGGAGGACGGCTCTGTGACCGTGTCGAAGCCGGCGACGCGCCAGCCGGCCGAAGTGAATGTTTCGATCACCTCGTGCAGCGGCTGAAACAGGGAGGCGTCCACCTCGAAGCCGCGGGGGAAATACTCCAGCCACCAGATCCTGGGCATGTGGTCGCTGAACCCGGAGCGCAGTAGCAGCCGCCCGCCGGGCCTGAGCACCCTGGCCAGCTCCCGGGCTGCCCGTGGCTTGTCCTGGACGTGGTGCCAGGCCTGCAGCATGACGGCGTAGTCCGCGCCGGCGGACGGGACCGGAATGTCCTCGGCGCAGCCTGCCAGGTATCGCACACCGGGATGCTGTGACTGCGCCTGCGCGATCTCGCGCATGCGGACCGACGGCTCGACGCCGGTCACCGGCCCGAACGCTCGTGCCAGCGCGGGGGTGAACCTGCCGGTCCCCGAGCCGACGTCCAACCCGGCCAGCGGGCGCTGCTCGGGCAGCAGAGCTTCGAATGCGGTCATCCACGCCTGCAACTGCTGCTCGGTGAGCGCGCGGCCGCGCGCGTAGTCCTGGTATTGCTCCGTGTCGTAGTCGGTCCGTCTCATCCCCGCCCCTTTCGCCTGCGGGCTCCGCTGGGCGGCGCAGCCCGGTCCTGCCACGTGCGGCGCCGCGGCGCGAAGCCCCGGCGCACGACCGTCGCCGGCGCGCTGGTGGCGGATCTTCGGGGGTGACATGACGCGAGCGACGGTCGTACGTTGACCTCCGTGGCCTGCGCGACAGTGGCCTGCGCGACAGAGGGAGTCACCGTGAGCGAGACGACCAGCACCCATGTCTTCAGGCAAGCCCGCGACCTGCTGCTCAGCCTGAGGGAGGAGCCCGAGCGGGCGGCACGCGAGTTCGCCTGGCCGGTCTTCGGCGACAGGTTCAACTGGGCCACGGACTGGTTCGACGCGATCGCCCGGGGCAACCCCCGCACGGCGTTGTGGATCGTGGAGGAGGACGGCTCCGAGCGGCGCTACTCCTTCGACGAGATGGCCCGCCGTTCCGACCAGGTGGCGGCCTGGCTGGCCGCCCAGGGGGTCGGCAAGGGCGACCACGTGCTGCTGATGCTCGGCAACCAGGTCGAACTGTGGGAGTCGATGCTGGCGGTGATGAAGCTCGGCGCGGTGATCATGCCGGCGACCACCGCCCTGGGCGCGGCGGACCTCGCCGACCGCATAGGGCGGGGACGCGCCCGGCACGTCATCGTCAACGCGGCCGACACGCACAAGTTCGACGGCGTGCCGGGAGAGTACGGCCGGGTGTGCGTGGGCGAGGCGATCGGGTGGCTCCGGTACGGCGACGCCTACGCGACGCCGGAGCCGGGCCCCTTCGAGGCCCGGACCTCTCCCGGCGACCCGCTTCTGCTGTACTTCACCTCGGGGACGACGAGCAGGCCCAAGCTCGTGCGGCACACCCAGGTGTCCTATCCGGTGGGGCACCTGACGACGATGTACTTCATCGGGGTGCGGCCGGGCGACGTCCACCTCAACATCAGCTCGCCCGGCTGGGCCAAGCACGCCTGGAGCTGCCTGTTCGCGCCGTGGAACGCCGAGGCGACGGTGTTCGTGCACAACTACTCCCGCTTTGACGCCGCCGCCCTGCTCGGGCAGATCCGCCGCGCCGGGGTCACCACGTTCTGCGCGCCGCCCACGGTCTGGCGGATGCTCATCCAGGCCGACCTCGGAGACGGGCCGGGCGGCCTGCGTGAGGCGGTCGCCGCGGGGGAGCCGCTGAATCCCGAGGTCATCACCCAGGTGGAGCGGGCCTGGGGGCTGACGGTGCGGGACGGGTACGGCCAGACGGAGACGACCGCCCTGATCGCCAACACGCCCGGCGTGCCCGTGAAGCCCGGCTCGATGGGCCGCCCCCTTCCCGGCGTCCCGGTCGTCGTCGTCGACCCGGTGACCGGCCTCCCGGCGGACGAGGGCGAGATCTGCCTCGACCTCGCCGCCCGCCCGGTCAACCTGATGACCGGATACCTGGACGGTGAGGAGGGGGCCATGTCCGGGGGCCTCTACCACACCGGCGACGTCGCGGTCCGGGACGCCGACGGCTCGATCACCTTCGTGGGACGCACCGACGACGTGTTCAAGGCGTCCGACTACAAGATCTCGCCGTTCGAGCTGGAGAGCGTGCTCATCGAGCATCCCGCCGTGGCGGAGGCGGCGGTCGTGCCCGCCCCCGACCCGATCCGCCTCGCCGTGCCCAAGGCGTACGTGGTGCCGGCCGCGGGGTGGGAGCCGAACCGGGAGACCGCCGCGGCCATCCTGCGGCACGCCCGTGACAGGCTCGCGCCCTACCAGCGGGTGCGCCGGCTCGAGTTCGCCGAGCTGCCCAAGACCATCTCGGGGAAGATCCGCAGGGTCGAGCTGCGGGCCAGGGAGAGCGACGCCGCGCAGGCCGGCACCTCGCTGTCCGGGGAGTGGCGGGACGACCAGTTCCCCGAGCTGCGGGCCTGACCCGGCCGCCCCTCCACCGGCCGAGGCCGTCACCGTTCGCCGTGCGCGAGGAGGCGGGCGACCGGCTCCTCGGTCAGCCCCACGACCCCGTCGAAATCCGTCGAACGGCTGACGGCGGCCCAGCGCTCCGTCTCGGCCGCGCGGGAGCGGGACGCCTGCTCGGCCAGGCGCAGCGCGTCGGAGCCGAGCAGCAGCCGCAGCGGCGGATCGTCCACGTCGACCAGCTCGGCGATCACCCTGGCCGCCCGCCGAGGGTCGCCCGGCTGGGCGCCGTCCACCGCTCGCCGGTAGGCGTTGACCCGGCCGACGGTCTGCTCGTAGTCCGGTCCCACCGGCGGGATGCGCATCGACGAGCCGCCCCAGTCCGTACGGAACCCGCCCGGCTCGACGATGACCACGGTGATCCCCAACGGCCGGACCTCGCTGTTCAGCACCTCGGAGAACCCCTCGACGGCGAACTTGGCGGACTGGTAGGCGCCGAGCCCCGGCGTGCCCCCGACCCGGCCGCCCACCGAGCCGATCTGCAGGATGTGACCGGACCGCTGCGCGCGCAGCACCGGCAGCGCGGCCCGGGTCATGGTGACGACGCCGAACAGGTTGGTCTCGAACTGCGCCCGGAAATCCTCGTCGGTGGTCTCCTCGATGGGCGAGGAGTTGGCGTACCCCGCGTTGTTCACCAGCACGTCCAGCGCGCCGAACTCCTCGACGGCCAGCCGAACGGCCCGCTGCGCCGCCGCGGCGTCGGTGACGTCCAGCGCGACGGCGCGCGCCCGGTCGCCGTGGGCCCGGACGAGGTCGTCGAGCAGTTCCGGCCGGCGGGCGGTGGCCACGAGGCGGTCGCCGCGTTCGAGCACCTCCCGGGCGAGCGCGTGTCCCAGGCCCCGGGACGCGCCGGTGATGAGCCATGTCCTCTGCATGATGTGTCTCCTTCGCGTGATGTTCAGCGGGCCGTGCCCACCGTGCCCACCGTGCCCACCGTGCCCGCTGGGACCCGGGCGGCCGCTTCGCCGGCGGGCACCGTACGGCGGCGCGCCCCCGGGACCAGCAGCGCCACGGCGACGGTTGCCGCCAGGGTCACGGCCATCACGAGGAAGGCGGTGGTGAAGCCCGACTCGTACGGCAGGCCGTCGGGGCGCAGGTGACCGGTGATGACGGAGCTGACCACGGCGGTGCCGATGGAGCCGCCGATGGTGCGGATGTTGGTGTTCATTCCGCCGGCGACGGCGGTCTGACCGGCCGGCACGCTCTGCACGATCAGGTTGGTCATCGAGGCGTAGGCCAGGCCGAGACCGAGCCCGAACACGGCGGTCGCGACGGCGAGCTGCCAGGGCCGGTCGTGCCAGAGGGCGACGCCGGCGCTCGCCAGCGCGCCGAGCGCGCATCCTACCACGAGCTGGGCCTTGACCCCGGCGACGCGGGAGATCGGGCCGCTCACCGTGCCGGCGACGGCCATCGTGACGAGCATGGGCAGCATCAGCAGCCCGGCCTCGGTCACGCTCGACCCGAAGCCGTAGCCCGTCACGGCCGCCGGTATCTGCATGAACTGCGGCAGGAACGCGTACGAGGCGAACATGCCGGCGCCGAACAGCAGCGCCACCAGGTTGGTCGTCCACACGGCCGGAAGCCGCATCATGCGCATGTCGATCAGCGGGTCGCGCGAGCGCAGCTCGACCGCGATCCACGCGGCGAACAGCACCACGGCGGCGGCGAGCGGCGCGATGACGGCGGCCGAACTCCAGCCCCAGGCGGACGCCTCGGTGAGCGGGACCAGCAGTGCCACCAGCCATCCGGACAGCAGCGCCGCGGCCGTCCAGTTGACCCGGCCGGGCGTGCGCAGTGGGGACCGGGGCACACTGCGGTAGGCCAGGAACGCGGTGGCGACGACGACGATCGTGGGGATCCAGAACAGCCAGCGCCAGCCGAGGGCGTCGACGATCGGGCCGGCGAGCACGATCCCGACGCCGCCGCCTGCGGCGATGACGGCGGAGATGACGCCCACCATCGAGGGCACCCGGTTGGCGGGGAACTCGTCGCGCACGATCCCGAACGACACGGGGAACACGGCGCCGCCGAGCCCCTGCACGATCCGTCCGACGATGAGCACCCCGACGTTGGGGGCGACGGCGGCGATGAGGCAGCCGAGCGCGATGGCGCCCAGTGCGATGAGCAGCGTGCGGTCCTTGCCGATCATGTCGGCGATGCGGCCCATCAAGGGCGTGGCGACGGACGCGGACAGCAGCCAGGCGGTGAGCACCCAGGTCACCGTGCTCTGGCTGGTGTGCAGGTCGTGCTGGATGGTGGACAGCACGGGGCTGACCAGGGACTGCAGCATGGAGAACGAGGCCGTGGCGGCTGCCAGCGCGAGGAAGGTCAGCCGTTGTGGCGAGGTGGTGCGTGACATCGAACATCCTTCGACAGGAGGAGCCCGCGCGACGAGGCGCGGCGGCGACGCCGCCCCGGCCACGGGACGGCGTGCGGCAAAGATGACGATCAGGACGGCGTTGGCCGGAAGACGCCAACGCGAATGCCCGCCTGCTAAAGTCGAGGCGTGCCTCCACATTATCGGAGGGATGCCTCCACTTCAACTTCGGGAGGAAGACCGGTGACGGAGAAGGCGGCCGAGGGCCCCCGGACGAGGGTGCGACGCCCCCAGCGCGCGGACGCGCGGCGCAACTTCGACGCGCTGCTCGCCGCCGCGCGCGAGGCGTTCGCCGAACACGGCACGACGGCCTCCCTGGAGGACATCGCCCGGCGCGCCGGCGTCGGCATCGGCACGCTCTACCGGAACTTCCCCACGCGGCAGGACCTGTTCGACAGCGTGTACCTGGACGAGATCGACGAGTTGTGCGGCGCCGCGGGGCAGGTCGCGAACCTGCCGCCGTGGGAGGCGCTGGCCGCCTGGCTGCGGCGGTTCGTGGACTACGCGGCCACCAAGCGGGCGATCTCCGAGGCGCTCAACCGCGACTCGGAGATGATGCGGTCGAGCCGGACCGCCATGTACGAGGCGGGGGGGCCGCTGTTCGACCGGGCGAAGGAGGCCGGAGCGGTCCGCGGCGACGTGACCTTCGACGACGTCCTGCGGATGATCTCCGGCATCACCGGGGGCGGGTTCGTCGACGACGACCAGCGTGAGCGGGTGCTGGGCATGGCCCTCGACGGCGTCCGCTCCCGCCCGGCTGAATCCCGCTGAGAACAACAACGCCGGGCGGGGCCGTCGGCCCCGCCCGGCTGAGGTGCCCGGCGTGTTACGCGGAGATCGGGTTACTTGGCGAGCGGCGTGACCGCGATCTTGTCAATGATCGGGGCGTACTGCGATCGGAGCAGGATGTCGGGGAAGGTCGCGGAGATGTAGGTGGTGCCGTCGAAGTTCGGCAGTTCCCGTGAGTCGAAGGCGACGGTGTTGGCTCCCTTCGTGAGCTGAACGGGGATGGTCAGCTCCCAGAAGTTGTCGGCGTGGAAGGAGTGGGGGAACCAGGCCCGCCGCGGTGCGGCGCCGTTGACGGAGATCTCGGCGTGGCGGGCCAGCGGGTCGGGGTTGTAGTGGGACGCGGGAGACTGCTCGGGGTTGGAGTAGCGAACCGTCAGCGCGTACGTCCCGTTCGCGGGCGCGGTGACGTCGAAGGTGAGGGTGCCGGCGTCGCCGGGGGCGCCGCCGATGCCGGTGACGGCCTTCCCGCCGCTCGCCAGCGGATAGGCGGCCACCTTGGCGGCGCCGGCGACGTGGGCCGACTCGGCCTCGTACCAGGTCGGCGTGAGCGCGCCCTCGGTCTTCTCCACCCGCAGCCGGTCCAGCCGCACCCTGCCCGTCCGCGCGGTGTAGGTGACCTTGTTGACGCCGCCGGACAGGAATGCCTTGACCTGGGAGGACCCGGACGGCTCGGCGATGTCCTGCCCGTTGACGGTCAGCGTGCCCTTGCCGCCGCCGCGCAGGTCGACACCCAGCGTGGACTCGCCGTCGCCGGGGGAGTACACCCAGAACGTCGCCGACTGCCCCTTGCGCAGGTCGGCCACACCGGAGCCGGACACCTTCTTCTCGCCGTAGCCGGGGCGCGCTCCGTCGAGCGTGGCGTACTCGGCCTCGTAGACGGACTCGCTCGCGGCTGGGTTGGCGAGGGTCAAGTCGATCTTGTCGACGATCGCGTCCCCCTTGGTGGCGCCGGTGCCGTCGAGGCTCCTGGCGGCCAGGGTGATCGTGTGGTCCCCCTTGGACAGGGCGACCTTCGTGTCGGTGTGGTCCCAGACCACCCACTTGTACCCCAGCGGAAGGTGGAGCTCCTGCTCGTCCTCGCCGTCGACGCGGAGGAAGACGTTGGTCGGGCCCTGCTCCTGGACCGCGCCGTAGGTGTTCAGCGAGTTCGCGAAGACCGACAGGTCGTACGTGCCGTCCTGCGGGACCGACACCGGGAAGTTCAGCGTGACGTCGGAGCCGGTGCGCAGCCCGCCGACGTCGTAGCCGCCGGAGGTGTAGAACTTGCCGACGTCGGACGGAGTCCCCTCAGGACCGTTGCGGCTGTACCCCGTGCCGGTGTGGCCGGCGTCCTCCGCCTCGTACGTGGCCTGCCAGAGCGTGGTCGCCGGAGTGCCGGAGGCGGCGTGGTCGCCGGGGGTGAGGATGATCTGGTAGGCCGACGACTCCTTCAGGGCGGGCAGCGCGGACCCGAACTCGACGGTCACCGAGCCGTCCGTCACCTTCTGGTTCAGCTCGGCGACGACCCGGGGCTGCGCGGAGTCGCCGATCTGGCCGGTCCACGGGATCTCCTGGACCAGGGCGTGTACCGTGCCGGCGAACCCCTTGCGGCCGAACAGCGCGGTGTCGACGTTGTCGAAGTGAACGCCGACGAGACCGGACGCTCCGCCGAACAGCGCGCGGGCCTGCGCCTTGTCCTTGTCGAGCGTCGCGACGCCCTGCAGGGTGTAGCTGACATTCGGCCGCGGCGGGGTGACCTTGACCGTGTTGCCGGTCATCTGGCCGTAGGCGTGGAGCAGCCACCACTGGCCGTTGCCGCGATTGGCCTGGACGGCCGAGTCGGACAGGTTGCCGTCGATGTTCCAGTACGCGATGTCGGCGTCGACCTTCGACTCCTCGATGGCCGAGGCCCACTGGACCATCTGGCCGGGCACCGACGTGTGGTAGTTGAATGCGTACTCGTCGAGGTTGATCGGAAGTTGCCTGCCCTCATACGGGGTGCCCACGAAGATGGCCTGCTCCCACTGGCGATACTTCGCCACGTTGGTGCGGATGCGGGCCGGGTCGCCCAGCTCGTGCCAGGTCATGACCTCGGGGACCGTCCCGGCCTGCACGGCGTGCCGCAGGAAGCCCTGCACCTGGTCGTACAGGACGCTGCTGTTGGGGCCGGCGATCCTGGCCTTCGGCAGCTTGCCCTTGATCAGGGCGTTGACCTCGTCCCAGGCCTTGAAGTAGTACTGGGGGTCGCTCAGCCAGCTGATCTTGTTGTAGCTCCACGTGCCGGTGCCGAACATGTTGCCCTCGGGCTCGTTGAACGGCACGAAGACGATGTGGTCCTGATATTTCGGGTCGAGCGTGCGGACCTGGTCGACCTGCTTGGCGATCTTGGCCTTGAAGTCGTTCAGCCTGGCCTCGGGCGTGGTGCCGGGCCACTCGTAGGGGAAGCCCCGGTAGATGTCGGTCATGTAGATGTACACGTCGCCGCCGGTGCTGTCGGCGAGCGGCTTGACCACCTCCAGCGCGTCGGCGCCGGGGTGCTGCGGGCCGTCCTGGGCCTTCGTCGCGACCGTGCGCAGCCGCATGCCCTCAAGGAGGTTGGAGGTCGGCACGCCCTCGCCGTACACGCCGTACAGGGTGCCGGACGCGCCGCCGTGGAAGGCGCCGGTCTCGGTGCCGAGGTCGACGGTCAGGTCGTTGGCGACGACCTTGACCGTGGCCTGGACCGTGCTCCCGTAGGCGGAGCCCTCGACCGTGAACTGCCCCGGCCTGGCGTACGCGGCCGGGTCGACCGCCTCCCAGACGACCGGCACGCCCCGGCGGATGCCGTCGGAGAACTGCGCGTTGACGGTCGCGGGCAGTGCCGGCGCGATGCCCGGGTAGGTGGTGATCGCGAAGGAGGCCTGCTCGACCTTGGTGACCGAGGCCTTGCGGTCTCCGGCGAGCGCCGCGACCTGCTCGGCGTTCATGGCGGCGTCGTAGACGCGGAAGTCGTCCAGGTCGCCCGCCAGGAACGGGTGCCCGCCCCAGAACGGCTTGCCCAGGAAGCCGGAGGTGCTGTTGCGGTCGGAGTGCATCACCGCGGCCAGGTCGATCTGGGCGGTGGTGCTGCCGATGGGCACGCCGTTCACGTAGTAGGTGAGGGTCTTGCCGTCGATCGTGGTGACGAGGTTGACCCACTGACCGGTGGGCAGCTTCTGCGCGCCCGGCACCCCCACCTCGGCGTTGCCGTTGACCGGCTTGATGGACGACCTGGTGGTGGCGTCGCCGGCGTACGACGGGGTGACGAAGGTGGCGGTCGCGTTGTCCTTGCCGAGGTTGTAGACCCACTGGAAGTCGGCGCCGCCCGCCCACTTGAGCCAGGTGGAGATGGTCATGGCGTGGAGGTCGCGGAACAGGCCGTTCGGGATCGTCACGTAGGGGGCGGTCGCCGAGCCGGTCGGTCCGCCGGGCAGCGACAGGGCCTGCGTGCCGTCGGGGCCCACGGTGGTCTTGGCCGAGCCGGGATTGGCCAGGGCTCCGTCGAGGCCGGAGGGGGAGTCGTCCTCGACCACGCCGCTCGACAGGTCGCCGTCGAAGTCGTAGTGGAGGACGAGTGCCGGTGAGTCGGCGCTGAGTGCCGGTAAGGAGTGCGCCGGGAAGGCGTGCGCCGGCAAGGCGGCAAGGGGGATCGCGGTCGTCACGAGGGCGGAGGCGAGAACGGCATGAGGCGCGAGCCTGCGTGCTCGCCCGGACAAGGGTACGGCCATGCGCTGTCCCATTCGGGGGGTGAGTGATGGGGGGGAATCACGGGAGACGTCGAATCGGTTCGGCGAATCGATTCGACTGGACGATAAGCGGGGTGCCGGGAAACGGTCAAGGGCCGGAAACCCTTCCGGCACGCCATCGTCATCTCGCCGACACACGCCTACATACGCCGGCGCCTGCCGGCACCTGGCACGGCCCGCGCCGGACGACGGCTGGCGCGAACCCGGGAAGCCGTGCGGCGCACGCCGCGGAAGGCGTCTGCGGCCAACCGGCCATGCGTCCGTCCAGGTCCCCGCCAGGTCCCCGCCCAGGTCGCCGACCATGTCGCCGGCCAGGTCTCCGCAATTCGTGCCGCGAACCCCATTGACGCGTGCGACGGGCCGGGCCTATCGTCAGCGAACCGATTCGCCGAATCGGTTCGACTTCGATCGGAAACAGGCGCGTAACGCTGTCAGTGGAGGTCACGTCAATGAGACCAGGGTCAAGCGGCCGGCGTGCGGCAGGGATGGGTGCGGCGATCCTCGCGGCCGCCACCGGACTGGCCGCCTGCTCGTCACCGTCCGGCGGCTCCGACGGCGCCGGTGTCGCCTCGGCGGGCGCGAGCCAGGCCGCCGGGGGCGGGACCTACACGATCTGGGACCCCTACCCGCAGTTCGACGACTCCTCCGACTGGGTGAAGCTGCTCACGCAGTGCGGGACGGAGGCCGGGGTGACCGT
>NZ_VIRL01000021.1 GCF_006874465.1 Microbispora bryophytorum
TGTCGTGCGTCGTCGCGTAGACGAGGTGCTTGCCGTTGTAGACGACGTTGGTGAAGTCCTTGAGCGAGGCCCAGCCCGACTTCGGGCTCGCCAGCGCGCCGGTCGAGCTCCAGCGGTACGACGACGGAAGGTTACACGTGCCGGTCGGCGTCGACGGGGACGGCGTCGCGGTCGGGCCGCCTCCGCCGGAGGTGGTCCACTTCTGGTTGGTCTGGCCGTGGCAGGCCCACAGCTGGACGACGCTCCCGTTGGCCGTGCCGTAGTTGCTCACGTCCAGGCACAGACCCGACTGCACGCCCGTGATCGTGCCGTCACTGTTCAGGCGCCACTTCTGGTTGTTCTGCCCGTTGCAGGACCAGATGACTACCTGGGTGCCGTTCGTGGTGCCCTGACCGTAGGCGTCGACGCACCGAGTGCCGTTGAACGTCCGCAGATCACCGGAGGAGGTGAACTCGAAGGCCTGGTTCGCCTGGCCGTTGCAGTCATAGATCTGCAGGCCGGTGCCCAGCGCGTCGGTGTTGCCCGTCACGTCCAGGCATCGGCCCGACTGCGCGCTGACCAGCGGCGCCGCCGCCGCCGACGCCGGCATCGCCCACACCACGGCGACCGCCAGCACCGTCGCCAGCGCCGTGGCCAGGACCGTCAAGAAGCGCACGCCGGCACTGACCGGCGAGCGACGCCGGCCGCTCGTCACACGAATGGGGGGTGAATCCATTGTTTCGTTCTCCTTGGGGGGGTGAAGGCGTGGCGACGCGGCCACACCGGGGGATAACCGCAGTGGTCTGAGAGGGCCGGCAGGGGCAGCCGGCCACCGGTGCGCATCACGCCGTCCACGAAGGCGGCAGCGTGGTTGCGCGGATCGTCGGCTGGATCACGGGGGGCCGCGAGCTCGAAGCTGTTAGCGCTAACATGCTGGCAAATCCGGGGCTCCTCTCCCTCGACTGCCTGGAGGTGGTGGCGCAACGGAGCGAATACGACCGGGCGAGGCCCGTCAGGAAAGCGCCCCCTCCCGATGCCGGCCACGCCCGGACGCCTCTGGGGTGGTGGCACGCGACTGCGGGCCGTCTCCGATCATGGAGACCCTCCTTCCCGGGGCCGAGGCGTGTTAGCGCTCACACATGTCCGCGGCGCGGGGTGTCGTGGCCGCGGGTATCGATTCCGGTGGTAATGGCGGAGCAAACTAGGAATCACCGGGTCGCGTCAAGAGGAAGATCGAGACCCGGGTGTGCGTCGCGCGCCCGGAACGCCACTCACCTGGCCTTCCCGGCCCGGCAGACAGCGCGTGCGCGACGCTTGTGATGAAAGTTTCAACTGAGCGCACGCCGACGCCGGCCGCCCCTTCGCCAGGCTTTCGGCCATCCCGCTTTCCCGGACGAGCCATCCCGCTTTCCCGGGCGAGCCCACCGCGCCGACGCCGAGCGGCGAACCGTGGCCGGCGTGCCGTGGCGGCTCAGGAGCCGAGGTAGCGCAGGACGGCCAGGACGCGGCGGCTGTAGCCGGTCGTGTGCGACAGCGCGAGCTTGTCGAACAGGGCGTTGACGTGCTTTTCCACCGCGCTCTGCGACACGTGCAGGGATTGGGCGATCGAGGCGTTGGTCAGGCCCTGGGCCATGAGCTCCAGAACCTGGCGCTCGCGGGCGGTGAGCCGGGCCAGCGGGTCGGCGTGGCTGGTGCGCGCGAGCAACTGACGCACCACCTCCGGGTCGAACGCCGTCCCGCCCGCGCCCACCCGCTCCAGCGCGTCCAGGAAGTCGCCGACCTGGGCCACGCGGTCCTTGAGCAGGTAGCCGACCCCGTCGATGCTGCCGCTCATCAGCTCGGTGGCGTACTTCTTCTCGACGTACTGCGACAGCACCAGCACCTTGACCTCCGGCCGGCGCCGCCGGAGCTCCAGCGCGGCGCGCAGGCCCTCGTCGGTGTGGGTGGGCGGCATCCGTACGTCGACCACGACCGCGTCGGGGCTGTCGCCGTCCACCGCCTCCAGAAGCGCGTCGGCGTCGCCCACCGCGGCCAGGACGTCGTGGCCTTCCTCCTTGAGCAGCCGCACCAGGCCCTCGCGCAACAGGGCCGAGTCCTCGGCCAGCATCACGCGCACGGCGGCCCCACCTCGATCGCGGCCGGCCCGTCACCGGCGGCAGCGGCTCCGCCCATGCCGTCATCCTCCACTCGCACGTACCCATGCTGCCTTCTCGCGGTGCCGAGCCGCCATGAGGCATGCGGCCGTTCGGGGGTGCGGGAAACCACACCCCGCCCGGCCCGAAGAACACCTTCACCCACAGCCGGCAACTCGTCATGCGCCGTCATGCGGCCATGGTGCGGGCATGGTTGCGGGCATGGTGCGGGCAGCCGGCGCGAAGCGACAGCACGCACGCGTCGGTCGTGCCACCTGTCGCGTGACCGTCCCAGATGACGTCCGAATCTCAAATCGGTTCATCCCCTGCGACCTGCCGAAACCACACGAGCCGCCTCAGCACCGCAAATTCGCCCGCATGGACTCGGTGGATATGGGAAAGGTCTCCACAATCCCTCGGAAGTGACACAGTTTGGCAACAAATTGACCGATCACTTCAGTCGGGTATCGGGGCAGAGCGCTCCGGTACGACCGCCGCCGCCCCGTTCGGCGGAGACCATCGAATCGATCGATACGGAGGAACGGTGAAGCCGACCAACCCCCACCGCCTGGAGAAAGGACGGTCGTCCGGACCGGGCGGGCCGAGCCGGCGCATCTCCCAACCCATGATCCTCGCGACCGCGTTCGCGCTGACGGCGTCCGTCGGCGCCGGAGCGACGGCGGCATCCGCCGCCACCCCCGTCACCCCACCGGCCGAGACGTCGGATCCTGTCGTGACGGCCACCGTGACGATCACGCCGACGGCCACCCCGGCGGAGACCGCCACCGACACCCCCACGGCGACGCCGACCCCCGAGGTGCCCCTGGTGGGCCCGTTCCTCGGCGCGCTGCACGGCGAGGTGATCGTGCCGGCCAAGGACGGATGCGGCACCGTCACGGTGTTCACCCAGACCGGGCAGGTCGTCGCCGCGGCCGATGACTCGATCACTGTACGCAGCCAGGACGGCTTCGAGCGGTCGTACGCGATCGGTGACTCCACACGGGTGCTCACCGCCCGCCGGGGCGGCGAGATCCGGCAGGACGCCTGGATCTCGGTGATCGCGGCCGCCCAGCCCGGCACGCCGGCCCCCACCCCGCCGAGCCCGGCTCCGGTTCCGTCCGCCCCGCCACCGCCGCCGACGACGCCGACGGCCCCCGAAACCACGCCGACAGCTCCCGAAACCACACCTACGACTCCAGAAACCACACCCACGGCTCCCGAGCCCACGCCGTCGCTCTCGCAGGGCGCGCCGGCTCCCTCCGAGGGCACGCCGACACCTGCGGAAAGCGCCCCGGCGCCGCTTCCGAGTGAGACCGCGCCGCTTCCCGCCGCTCCCCCTGGCCAGGCGAGCTCCACTCCCCCGCAGACCGAGGAGACGACGCCCGCCGCCCCTCAGGGGGAGACGGCGGCGGCCGCCTACGTCTTCGACCTCTCGCGGCCGAGCAAGCGGCTGTGGTACCTCAGCAAGAACTCTCCGTACTCGCTGAAGTGGCACTCGGGGAAGCCCGCCTGGCGCGCCCCTGAGCCCTGTCCGACGCCGACGGTCGTCCCCACGGAACCGCCGGCCCCGACACCGGACCCGGCCACGCCGCCCACGGAGACCGCGACTCCCACCGAGACCGCGACTCCCACCGAGCCCACGCCCACGGACACGCCGACCCCGAATCCCACGTCCTGACCTACCGTGAGACCGGCCCTCGCCTCCCCGGCGGGGGCCGGCGCCATGAAGGCATGCAGGTCGGCCCCGCCCGCTGGCCGCGACCGCGACCGCGACCGCGACCGCGAGAAGCTTGTTGCGAATAAGTCGCAATAGCAAGATGATTGCGTTTCTCCGCGCCCGGTGCCGCGGCGAGCGACACGGCTCACCGCGACGTCCGGCCGGTCGGCCTTCCTGGAGGAACGCATGGGTGAGCACGTGGGTGAGCACGTGGGCCGGGCCCCGCTGCGTCAGATACTCGCGCTCGCCGTGCCCGCGCTCGGGGTCCTGGCCGCCGAGCCGCTCTACCTGCTCGTCAACACGGCCGTGGTCGGCCATCTCGGCGCGGTGCCGCTCGCGGGGCTGTCGGCCGGCGGGATCGTGCTGGCACAGATCGCCTCGCAGATGACGTTCCTGTCCTTCGGCACGACCGCCCGCGCGGCCCGGCTGCACGGCGCCGGCCGCCGTGCCGATGCCGTGGCCGAGGGGGTGCAGGCGACCTGGCTCGCCGCGGTCGCCGGGCTGGTGATCACCGTGGCGGGACAGCTGCTCGCCGCGCCGGTCGCCGGTCTGCTCACCGGTGACGGCCGGGTCGCCGGCGCCGCGGTGAGCTGGCTCAGGATCGCCCTGCTCGGCGCTCCGCTGATCCTGGTCACCATGGCCGGGAACGGCTGGATGCGCGGCGTGCAGGACATGCGGCGCCCGCTGCGCTACGTGCTCGCGGGCAACGTGATCTCCACCGCGCTGTGCCCGGCTCTGGTGTACGGACTCGGCTGGGGGATCGACGGCTCGGCGGTCGCCAACGTGGCCGGACAGTTGATCTCCGCGAGCCTGTTCGTGCGGGCGCTGCGGGCCGAGGGCGTGCCGCTCGCTCCGGTTCCGGCCGCGATGCGCGCCCAGCTCGGCCTGGCGCGCGACCTGGTGCTGCTCGGCCTGGCCTTCCAGGCGTGCTGGGTGTCGGCGACCGCGGTCGCCGCCCACACCTCCGCCGCGGCGGCCGGCGCCCACCAGGTGGTGTTCCAGCTGTGGATGTTCCTGGCCTTCGTCCTCGACGCGCTGGCCATCGCCGCCCAGGCGCTGGTCGGGGCCGCGCTCGGCGCGAACGACGCGGAACGGGCACGCCGCCTGGCCTGGCAGGTGACCGGCTGCGGGCTGGTCTTCGGGAGCCTGCTCGGCGTGGTGTTCGCGGCGTTGGCCGGTTCCCTCCCCCACGTGTTCACCACCGACGCGACGGTGCTGGCTGAGATGCCCGGCGCATGGTGGTTCTTCGTCGTCCTGCAGCCGATCGGCGGTGTCGTGTTCACGTTGGACGGAGTGCTGCTCGGCGCCGGGGACGCGGCATACCTGCGCACCGCGACGGCGAGCGGGGCGGTGCTGGGGTTCCTGCCGGTGGTGTGGGCCTCGCTGCGGTTCGGCTGGGGGCTGGTGGGGATCTGGTCGGGGCTGTCGGCCTTCCTGCTGATTCGAATGGTCACCGTGCTGGCCAGGCTGCGGTCCGGCCGGTGGGCGGTGCTCGGCTCCGTACGGTGATCCGGGCCCGAATCCCGGCGTCTAACTCGGGAGGCGCCCGGCCGCGATCGGCGCCGTGTTCGGGGAGAAGCCTGGGCTCCGGCGGTTGAGTCGCCGGAGCCCTTGTCCCTGTTCTGCGGAATGAACGCTTCCGAGCTCGATAGTGCTCATCGGCGCGTTCATGTGCGAACCCTCGCCCTTCGGAGCATCTCTCACATCAGCCGACGCCACGGTGCTCATGAGGCAGTCACCCGGGCCTTACAGCCGTTCGCCCCGAAGCACGCGGTTCGTTCCGCAGGCCGTCTGACCGGCTTTCTATTCGTCAACCATCCCGGGGAGCATGTTGGAGCAGTGGCCCGCGACGCAGACATCCCAGAGGATGTCGTCGAGGTCCGAGCTGGAGCAGCTGTTCCGGGAGCAGTCGTTCTGGAAGCACCCGTTCCCGAAGCCCCCGTTGCCGAAGCACCCGTTCTGGAGGCCGGTGTTTTCGAAGGTGTTGTTGAACCCGTTGTCGATCCCCGTGCTACACGGGTTGGTACAACCCCAGCCGGTTGGGACGGTCGACGCGCTCGCGGCTGTGGCGCCCAGGGCGAGGGCACCACCGCCGAGCGCGGTGGAAAGTGCGAGTCCGGCGATGACCTTCTTGAGCTTGGGCATTTCGTCCCCCTCTAAAGGATCAACTGCCTAATATGTGCACCATTCCTCAATAATGGGGAATGGCGCTTAATGACCGTTAAGTGGTCATTGCCCCGCGACGTCATTGTTTCCCGACAGAACGGGCGATAAACGGCGATCTACGCTGTTTAATGACCATTGTCACAACAACAGCCCTCGCTGCGCACTTATGTCGCCTTTATCCCGAAATGTCCGATTTCTAGCCTGCCTGCGCGGGTGGGCGGCAGGGGTCGTCCGACCGCAGCCTGCCGTCGAGAGCGTCCCTGAGCGCGTCGGAGAAGTGGCGGAAGTCGGGAGCCGCGCCGGACGTGGTCGTCGCCACGGGAAGCAAACATGATCGGAAGACCTGACTGAACGTGGCGTAGTAGGCGGACATGGGACGCGGCCTCGCGTGGTCCACCGCCTGGTGCACCTCGCGGGCGAACCTCGCGAGTTGCCCGCCCGTGATCTCGGTGTCCCGCTCGGCCGGGCGGGCCGCGCCGTCCGCGCCCTCGGACGCGAGCTCTCCGCACGTTCGCGCGGTCCCCGACCTCTCGTACCGCTCATACAGGGCCGCGACCACCGGCGGATAGCCGGCGCAGGCGAACAATCTCTCCTGGACGTCCTCCGAGACCAGGTAGTAGATGAGATCCCTGGCCTCCTCCTTGTGCGGCGAGTCCTTGGCGATGGCGAGGTCGACGCCTCCCAGCACCCCGGTCCCCGGGAACGAGAGCACCTGGAACCTCAGGGTCCCGTCGTCGTCGCGCATCAGCGGGTCGGCGGCCAGCCGGTTGAAGGCGAACGGCCAGTTGCGCATGTAGCCCACGCGGCCCGTGCGGAAGGCCTGGAGGCTGCTCTCCTCCCGTAACACGCTCTCGTCCCGCAGCGTGCGCGTGCCGTCCTTGACCGTGAACAGGGCATCGCGCCAGGCACCGAGGGCGTCCATCACCTTCTTGCCGTTGCCGTCCTCGTCGAGGACGACGTCTCCCCCGTCGTCGACGACCACGGGGCCGTCTTGGGCCTTCTGGTCCTCGGCCTTCTGGCTCTGGGCCGAGAGGATCGCTTCGAGCAGGTTGACGGTGCCGCCCTCGTAGTCGTCGAACTGCGCCGCGTAGCCGTGCTCCTTGGCCAGTTCGAGGAACCTCTTCGTGTCCTGCGGCGGCGGAGCCGGTACGTCGGTTCGCCGGTACAGGAGCGGAGCGTCGGCGGCGAACGGCACCGCGAACCGCTCTCCATCGACCTGCCCGGTCCCCAGGGACTGCCGCAGGAAGTAGCGCTCCGGGATGCCGCCCAGCTTCTCGGGGTCCAGCTCGAACTTCTCCAGATAGTTGGTCCTGGCGAACTCCGTGATGTAGGCGACGTCCAGGAGGAGCACGTCATAGGCGCATCGCTTCGACTGCGCCGCGGCGGCCAGTTCGGAACGCTGCTCGTCGGAGGACTCGGAGATCTCGACCAGCGTCGCCTTCAGCGGCTTCTTCTTCAGTTTGCGCTGCTCGTCGTTCCACTCCTTGATCACGTCGTGGCGTACGCCGCCGGCGCCGATCTCCGCCCCTGTCCCTATGACGAGGTCGTCCGGGCGACCGGGGCAGGCGTCGGGCGAGGACGACGCCCCGGAGTGCTGGCTCACCGCGATCACGAACACCGCACCCGCCAGGAAGCAGGCCGCGGCGAGCCTGAGGTGGAACCTCGTGAAGCGTTCGTACCAGCGGTTCCAGAACGCTCCGAGGGATCCCCCCGCCATCACGACCACTCCCTGAACTGGAAGATCATCCGTCCGAGCGCTCCCGCGACATCCGTACCGGCCGCGTCGTCGCACACGACGTGCTTGGCGACCGGCTCCGAGGACCCGGGCGGCTCGCCGGACGGCGACGCGGACACCGATGGCCGCACCGCACGTGGGGTCTCAAGACCGTCCGGGCACTTTCCCCCGAAGGTGAGGATGTAGAGGTTCGATACGTCCGCGGCCGCTTCCAGAGCGCGCCTGATGGACCGCCCGGCGTCCCCATGGTCGGGTTCGTCGTTGAAGGGGCCCCCGTCGGTGATGACGGCGAGCGAGTTCGCCGGGCGGCTCAATCCGCCGATCAGTGTCGAGATCGGCTCGTCGAATCCCGACTGCGTGTCGTCCGCGATCCATTGAAGGATCTCGCCGTACCCCCTCGGGCCTTGTCCACCGCCCGCGTCGCCCTCCCGCGCCATGGGCGCCTTCGCGCTCCCGCGGTCGTCGGCGAAGAACTTGCCCGCCGAGACCTGGTCGGTGTCGGTGAGGATCTGCCTGACCTCGGCCAGGGCGTCGTGCAGAGCGGAGGCGGACGCGGTGGGAGACCGTGCCATGGATCCCGATCCGTCGATCATCATCTGGAGATCCACCCGGTGACCCGGCCTGGCGGCGTCCGCGGATATCCGGGCCGGCGACGACGGCTGTGGTCCCTCCCCGGCGGGCTCGAACAGCTTGTTGTGCGCGAGCCACGTGGCGAAGGCGTCCAGCGCCTCCCGGCGGGCCGGATCCTCCGACCAGTCGATCTCCACGAACGGATAGTCGAGCGTGGGCAGGTCCACGGAGGAGACCGCGGTCAGCGCCGCTCTTCCCGCGAGTGGATTGTGCGCGCACCCCTCGATGCCCATGTCGCTGCCGCGGTTGTACTCATCGGCGCTGTGCGACGGAACCAACGCCACCAGCCTCGCCCAGTCCTCATCAGTCCAGTCCTCGTCAGCCCGGCTTTCATCCGCTCCCTCCCCGTCCGCCGCCTCCTGGCCGGCGCCTCTCAGATGGCACAGCAAGGCGTTGGCGCTGTTGTCGAAGGTCGCACGCAGTGCGGTGTCGCCGGACCGAGGCTCGGCCCGGCTCAGGGTCGTGGCCACGATCGCGCCGGACGTGGAGAACGCGGGCTGCGGGTAGACGAGCGACATGTCCTTGCTCCGGGCCCGCTCCACGATCCCGGCAAGCGGGTAACCCGCGCTCTCCAGCTCGCTGGTGAGGAGATCGTTCTTCGCCGCGCCGAACACCGCGATCGACATGTGGTCCGTCCCCACCTGTTCGTTCCTCTTGCGCAGGAGGGAATTCAGGCTGCCCGCCTTCTCCGGCACGCCCCCGTTTCCCGTCTTCTCACCGCCCTTCTCCGACACATCCTGAACGACGAGGTCGAACTCGGCGGAACCGGTGGGAATCCATGCGTCGGGCGTCAGGCCGAGCATCCGGCGATAGGGCTCGTCGTTTTGCAGCGCGTCGTCCCGGAGCCACTCATTACGGAAGCCGTAGCGCATTTCCTCGATCGTCGGCGCGACGCCGACCGCTATCCGAACCGGTGCGCAGCCGTCTGTCCGCTGCTCCTTCGTATAAGCCTCGGCCCTTTCCCGCAGCGCCGTCACGTTCTCGAGAGCGGTGATGACACGCAACTCTCGCGGGGGCTCGCACGCGCCGGGCGGGGCGACCACCCTGAAGACCACCAACCCCACCAGGCCGGTGAACGCCCCCAGGCACGCGGCGATGTAGCCGACCGCGAGGGGCACCAGCATCCGGCCCGCCCAGCTGCGAAGTCCCTGGGGCCACTGGATCCGGCGTAAAGGCCACAGGACCACTGCGGCGACGGCCGCCGCCCATCGGCCGGACGTCCTGACCTTGCCCCGCCACAACGGGTAGCAGCAGATGCTCACGAGCGCCCCGACGGACACGGGAACGGTGATGAGCGGAGTGACCGGCGCCTGCTCGATGAGACTCTGCAGCCTGTTGGAGAAGGGCGTCGCCACCGCTGTCACCACCAGCGTCGCCACGGAGGTGACCGCCGCGGTCAGTGCCGTGGTGACCAATCCGGATCGGCTGTTGGAGTGCTCCTCCTGTTTGTTTCGGCTTTTTCCGCGTATATCCGGATTTTCTCCTGAAGATCGATCCGGACTTTCTCCTGGTGAGGGCACGGGGGCGGACATGAGGAAGAGCCTGTTCGACGGGCTGGCTGATCCGGCCGACGCCGGACCACGAAAGATCGCCCCCTATTGTGCGCGGCGCTGTCAGGAAATGTAACCCCTTTCTTACAAACAGCCACCGGACTGCCGCTCAGCGTTGCGCGAAGCGCGCTCTCAGCCCGCCCGCAGCATGGTGACGAGCGCGTGCGCGACGTCGAGGAACTGCTCACGCGAAGAGCTCGCCGTCTGCAGGTCGACGAACGCCTCGTGGGCCCCGGCCGCGGCGAGGGTCAGCAGATAGTCGGCGACCTGCCGTACGGTTCCCGCGTGCGGCACCTGGTCGGCGGGCGCCGGCGAGTCGGTGATCTCCGGATTGACCCGCACCACCATGCGCAGAGCGGACGGGTCCCGGCCCGCGCGGGACGCGGCCTCCAGCGCCAGGTCCCACAGGGAGGTCAGGTAGGCCATCGGCATGGCCGCGCTCAGCCAGCCGTCGGCCCGCCGGCCGACTCGCTCCAGCGCCGGAGGCGTGTAACCGGCGAGCAGGATCGGAGGGCGCGGCCGCTGGCAGGGCTTCAGGTCGATGTGCGACGGCGGCACCGTCCACAGCGCGCCCTTGTGCTCGACCACGTCACCGGTCCAGGCGGCCTCCATCACGTCGAGCGTCTCCTCCAGCCGGTCGCCCCTCCCCCGCCACGGCACCCCGGTCGCGGTGTACTCGTCACGAAGCCAGCCGAGACCGATGCCGACATCCAGCCGTCCGTGACTGAGCAGGTCGAGCGAGGTCAGCGTGCGGGCGAGCAGGACGGGCGGCTGCCACAGCGCGTTGAGCGTGCTGGTCCCCAGCCGGATCTCGCGCGTGCTGACGGCGGCCAGCGTCAGTGCGGTGAGCGGGTCGAAGAAGGTCCCGAAGGCCGGGGGGACCGTTCCGTCCCCTCCGGGGTACGGATCGCTGGGCGTGAGCGGCAGCAGGATGCGGTCGCCCGCCCACAGGCTGTCGTAGCCCATGGATTCGAGATCCGTGCTCGCCTGCCGGATGAACTCCGGGTCGGCGAACGCGCCGTACTGGGGGACCGTGTATCCGAGCCGCATGAGTGTTTCCTTCGCTGTGCCCCGATTGCAGATCGCCCTGATCGGGCGTCGGCGGAGACGCTAGGAAAGCCCGCTTACGGAAAACTTGGACAGGCCGAGATTCAGGGCCCAAGAGCGTCCCAAGGCTGGAGTTGCCTGTGGACGGTGGTCGAAACCGGCAGCACGAAGGTTCCTGCGCGCCACTCCTCGGCTGCGGCGCAGGTGAGGGCAGCGGCGCGTGAGCGGTCGCCCGGCCCGGCTGCCTGTCACAGCGGCCGGGCCGGGCGACACCCGATCCGGACCGAAAGTGCCGGCTCCGGAGCGTCCGCTCCGGAACGCCGGCGTCAGAGGCAGCGCTCAAAGGCAGCGTTCAGAGATATCCGCTCAGAGACGTCCGCTCAGAGACAGCCGCCCGCTCCGGGTGACGGCTCAGGCGGGGACGGCCGCCTCCACGCGCGGGGCGGCCGCCCCCGCGGATGCCTCTGCGTGGTCGGCGGCGGACTCACCGGTGGAGTCCTCGGCGGCGGCGTCGGGGCCGGCATCGGGGCTGGCATCGGGGTGCGCCGCGATGAACTGCTCGACGACCTCGTCGGACATCTTCCCGCGCGCGGGCACGTCCAGCCCCTGCTCGCGGGCCCATTCGCGCACGTCCGTCTGGGTGTAGCCGCGCAGCCGCGGGGAGGCGTCCGCGGCCTTCTTGGCCCGCGACGCCTGCTTCACCTCGCGGGCGTTCTCCAGCACTTCGTCGATGAACGCGAGAGCCTCGCTCAGCCGCTGCTGGTTCGCGTCGGACAGGTCGATGGAGAAGGTCCGGTTCAGCAGCGGGAACTCCCGTCTCGCCACATCGTCGCCCTCGGAATGGTCGAGGTCGTCAACCAGTATCACCTTCTGCGCCACGTGCAGCCCTTCCAGGGTGGATCTCCGTCTATCTGGACCGTGGCATCTTACTGGTGCTTCCGTTGCCGGTCCGCCTTCCCGGGCTCCTCGACCCGAGCGCGAACGCCACGGCGGCGACGCCGTACGCGATGGTCGTGAGCAGGGCGGGCAGGAGTCTCCCGGGAGACGAGTAGTCGGGCTGGCTGCCCGCGCTGATGTCCGCCACGATCACCGAACGCGGGAACTCGTCGATCGCGACCACCAGGTTGACGACCACTAAGACGCCGAGCAGCGCCACGACACCCCACCTCGCCTTCCGCAGATGCCGGTGGAAGACGGCCGCCACCAGGACGAGCATCGTCAGCCACCACGCGATCATGATGTCCAGGCCGAAGAACCGGCGCGCGGCGACCCCGATGAAGAGCCCCAGGAAGGAGAGGAGCGGCTGGTAACCGAGGAAGCCGCCCGGCCCCCCGATCGGGAGACCCATGGGCGCCGCCGCGGCGAGCACCGCCAGGACCAGCCACGGCCATACGCGGCGCGCACTCACCTCGGGCAGCGGATCCCGCTCGGACACCGCCGAAGTATCGCAGGAAACGGACTCATTCAGGGCCGTGCGTGCCCCACCCGGAGACGATCAGGTCGTCCTCGAAGACCAGCACCTCGTTGGCGAGCGCCCCCGTCTGCCTCCGGAAGTTGACGACGACACAGTCGACGCCCGCGTAGACGCCGACGACCTCGAACCGCAGATCGGGGTTGCGCCGCAGCCCCTCGGCCCAGTAGGCCCGCAGGGCGTCCTTGCCGCGGATCGTGCCGTTCGATCCCTCGACGAGCCGCGCCGCGATCGGGGAACGGAACACCACGTGGTCGGCGTAGTGCCGCATGATGCGGTCGAGGTCGTGGGCGTTCCACTCGGCCACCCAGGTCTCGGCGAACGCGTGTGCCCGGTCAAGATCCATGACCTCATCCAAGCACGCCGTGACGCTTCACCGCCTGCGCCTCCGTCCGCCGGTGCGGCCCCGGGCGCCGGGGCGCGGGCCGGGCACGAACCTGAGCGGATGGGACCGCGCGCGCATGGTGTCGAGGACCAGCCTGCGCAGCTCCTCCATGCTCTCCTGTGCGGGGTGGCCGGAGGCGGCCATCGCCTCGACGAGGGCGAGCGCGCTCGGCCCCGCCATGGCGCGCAACTGCTCCAGCACCTTCTCCGGGCCGGCCAGCTCCAGCAGGCCGAGCACGCCCTCCGTCGTCACCAGCAGGTTCTCGTCGGCGCCGAGATGGCCGTGGCCCGGATCCCCGCCGTCGGCGAGCTCCATCAGGACGATGGGGCCCAGCACCGGATCCGTACGCAGGCCGGGCAGCATCAACCGCAGGCCCGGATGGATCCTGGTCAGGAGGGAGAGCATGGCGGCCGCCCGGGTGCGGAAGGAACAGGCGCGGACCGCGTCCAGCAGCGGCCCCGGGTCGCCTCCGTGCGCCGCGAGCCAGCCGTCCAGCTCCCGTGCGGCGGCGTCCGTCGGGTAGTGCTCCACGAGCACTCCCAGCAGCTCGGCCGCCGAGGCGTCCGCGAGCTCGCCGATCAGCGGGGCGTCCCGGCCCTCGGCCAGCATCCGCTCGCGCGCCGCCCTCGCGCCGAGTGGCGTCAGCCGTACGAGGAGGCCCGGCTCGGCGAGACGCCGCAGCAGCCGGGCCCGCGCCTCGGCGGGCAGCGTGGGCGCGGCGCCGGCGGTGGGATCGTCGTCTGGGAGCTCGCCGGCGAGGTCGCCAACGAGGTCGCTGGAGTAAAGCGCGTCGGCCACGCCGTGGCTCAGCTCCACAGCGCCGAGCTCGGCCAGCACCTCGAACGCCCGCGTCAGCTCCCGCGCGAGCCGGTCGCGCCAGGTCTCCTCCGGCACGCGGCCGGACGGCACGTGGTCCTGGTAGACCAGCCAGACCGTCTCCTCCAGCCGGGCCGTCGGCATCGGGCTCGCCATGCCGTACATGCTGTAGAGCACGTCGGGCATCAGCTCGTCGAAGACCGACCACAGCAGCGACGACGACGACGGTATATCGCGGCCCAGCTCGAAGTACGCCTCGAACGCCCGCGACCACAGTTTCTCGGGATCGTGCAGGAGCGGCGCGGCCTTGGCGACGCGGAGCAGCCGGCCCTTGGACGCGCGGACGATCCGGGCGTGCTTCGCCCATGCGAGCAGGAGACCGACATCGGGCAGGTCCTCGGCGCCGCGCGCCTCCGGATCCCGCTCACCGGTGCCGAGTAGTTCGGCCAGTTGCCGGGCATCGGCAAGACGAAGGTGACCGGCCTCGGTGAGCGGCTTCCCCTCGGTGCCCACCCAGTCGGCGAGGGTCGCGAGCCGCCGTACGACGTCGCTGCGCGCCGCCGCCTCGGCGAGTTCGCCTGCCGGCGGCAGGGTCAGCGGGGGCTGCGGGAAGGCCCGCTGCCCGTCGAGGTGCGGACGGGCGAACTGCGCCTCGGCCACCCTGTCGAGTTCCGCCCTGTCGAGTGCCGCCCTGTCGAGTGCCGCCGGAGCGGACGCGGCGACGTCCTTCACCGCCTGTTCCAGCTCGGCCAGGGTGGCGCCACGCGGGTCGCGCAGCCCCTTCGCGGCGATGTACCGCAGCAGCGTCAGCAGGCTGTCCGGTGCGGTGTTCGGCACGGCGTTAGACGCTGTGCCCGCCGCCATGTTAGGCGCGGTGCCCGGCGGCTTCCGGCGAGCGGTGGCGTGGCGCGGGATCCACTCCAGCAGAAACCTCCGGACCTGCGCCTCGTCCCAGTAGGCCAGCCGGCCGTCCACGCTGTGGTGGCGGAAGTCCAGGGCCGCCCCCAGCACCGGCGGCTCGGCGGCCATGCCGCGCTCCGCCGCCCAGACGAGGCAGCGGCGGACCAGCAGGTCCTTGGCCGCCTCGAACTCCTCGGCCTCATGCGGCTCGAACCAGGTGCGCATCGGACCTCCTCATCCACGACCATTCAGCGGAGGGTATCCGTACGGATACCGACAGCACCGGAAAACGGCCCGGCTCCGGTGGTGACTCCACACGGCGCGGGTAGGACGAGGGCATGCCGGAGGGGCATCTGGTCCATCGCTACGCGGACGAGCAGCACGAGGCGCTCGCCGGGCGCGTGGTCAGGGCCACGAGCCCGCAGGGCAGGTTCGACGCGCGGCCGTACGACGGCAGGGTCGTCGAGGGCGTGGAGGCACTCGGCAAGCACCTGCTCTACCGGGTGGAGGACGCAACGCCCATCCACGTGCACCTCGGCATGCAGGGCCTCTTCCTGCGGTACGACGACCCGGCGGCCGAACCACGCAGGGGCACCCGGCTGCGGCTGGCGACCGGCGAGGCGGCGTTCGACCTGATCGCGCCCGCCCGCTGCGAGCCGATGGACGAGCAGGCACTGGCGGCGCTGCGGGCCGCGACCGGCCCCGACCCCCTGCGAAACGACACCGACAGGGCCGAAGCCGTGCGACGCCTGCTCGCCGCCCGCACCGCGGTCGGCGCGGCCGTGCTCGACCAGAGCGTGTGGTCGGGGGTCGGCAACGCCTGGCGGGCGGAACTGCTCTTCCTCACCGGTCTCGACCCCGGCGCCCGCGACATCGGCGCCGAGGCCGCCGGGCGGCTGTGGGACGCGGCGGTGCGCTACCTCGCGCTGGGCCGGGACGCCGGACAGGTGGTCAGCGACCCGGACGCGCCGGACGAGCGATGGGTCTACAAACGTGCGCGCTGCCGCCGCTGCGCAGCCGTCGTGCGGACCTGGACCCTGGCCTCCAGGACGGCGTACGCGTGCCCGGCCGACCAGCACCTGCATGCCCTCTGACCTGGGAAGTCACGCCTTCATCGAGGTGTTATACCTAGGTGAACGAAGGCCGGAGACTGCTGGACATCCGCCGCATCTACGTCGAGCCCGCCGCGGCCGAGCTGCCGCGCGGCAGGGAGATCCTCGATCGGTTCCCCGGGGCCGAGCGAATCGAGATCGAGGCCCACCACCGCATTCCCGAGCTGTACGGGGACGAGGCGAACGTGGCCCGCTGGGTCAGAATCAAGACCGAGGCGCTGGTCCTCGGCGTCAAGAAGTCGCTCACCGCGCGGCCGAACGGCCGGTCGAGCGACTTCATCGCGCCCTCGACCGCCAACGGCTGCGCGATGGCCTGCGCCTACTGCTACGTGCCGCGCCGCAAGGGCTACAGCAACCCGATCACGGTGTTCGCCAACATAGACAAGATCACGGGTTATCTCGCCAGGCACGCCGGGCGGCAGGGGGTCAAGCCCGTGCCCGACCAGGTGGACCCGCACGCCTGGGTCTACGACATCGGTGAGAACTCCGACTGCTCGGTGGACGCGACCGTCTCCGACAACGTACGCGACCTGGTCGGCCTCTTCCGCGGCCTGCCGAACGCAAAGGCGAGCTTCGCCACCAAGTACGTCAACCGCGATCTGCTCGGCTGGGACCCGCAGGGCCGTACGCGCGTACGCTTCAGCCTGATGCCGGCCGCCGACGCCAAGCTGCTGGACATCCGCACCTCGCCTGTCGCCGACCGGATCGCGGCCATCGGCGACTTCGTCGAGGCGGGATACGAGGTGCACGTCAACTTCAGCCCGGTGGTCGTCCGCGACGGCTGGCTGGAGGACTGGGCGGAGCTGCTCGGGCAGCTCGACGACGCGCTGAGCCCCGCGGCCCGCGCCCAGCTCGCCGCCGAGGTCATCTTCCTCACGCACAACGACCGGCTGCACGAGGTCAACCTCGGCTGGCATCCCAAGGCCGAGGAGGTGCTGTGGCGTCCCGACCTCCAGCAGCCGAAACGCTCGCAGACGGGCGGCTGGAACGTCCGCTACAAGACCGGCCACAAGGGCCGCTACGTCACCGCGCTCACCGACCTGATCGCCGAGCAGATCCCGTACTGCCGGGTCCGCTACGCCTTCTGACCGCCGTCCGGCCACGCGAGAGCGCGTACGGCGAGCCTGCACGCGCCGGTGCCGAGGGCGCGGGCCGCGGTCGTGGCGGTCAGGCGCTGCGCCGCGGTCGTGGCGGTCAGGCGCGCGCCGCGGTGACCACCACCGTGGCATAGGTCATCGTGAAGCCCCCTCCCATCCGGTCGATGGCGGCCCCGACGTCCGCCAGCACCTCGGCGAGTTTGTCCGGCGGAAGCCAGGTCAGGGCGCCGGACGTGGGCAGCTGGTCCAGCCACTCGTCGCGGGTGTAGAAGCGCTGCCAGTCGTAGCGCCACTCCTCGGGGTCGCCGAACGCGCCCGCGTCCCTGATCCCGCCGGCGACCTTGGCGAACAGCCCCTGATAGGGATCCACGGACGACGTCGCCGGCTGGAAGCTGATCGGCGAGTCGGGCACGACCCGCCGGTAGACCGCGGCGAGGGCCTCCGCCACCGCGGCCGGGGGCTCGAACACGTGCCAGAACAGCGCCAGCCGGCCACCGGGACGCAGCGCCCCGGCCGCCTTCGCCGCTCCGGCGACCGGGTCGATCCAATGCCAGGCCGTTCCGGCGACGACCGCGTCGAACGTGCGGCCGGCGGGGTCCCAGGCTTCGAAGGTCGCCACCTCGACCTCGAATCCGGCACGGCGCGCGAAGTCCGCCATCCGCGCGTCGGGTTCGACGCCGAGCACCGTGCAGCCTGCCGCCCGGAACTGCCGGGCGGCGATGCCGGTGCCGCAGCCGACGTCGAGGACGTCCGGCCCGGGGCAGGCGGTCACGATGCGCTCCACCATCGCGTCGGGATAGGGCGGCCTGGTCCGGTCGTACCGCTCGGCGTCCACGCCGAACGACTCCGCCATTCCCCTGGCCTTGTGTGGTTCGTTCTCGGAGACTGAAGTGGGCATGCGCCCACTATGAGTGGGCAAGTGCCCACTCGTCAATTCGGATAAAGTCGGCGGACGGACAGGAGGGGATGGAACGGTGCCGACGGGGGTTGCCCTCCGCGACGTGCGGGAGCAGTTGTTCTCCGCCGCAGAGCGGGTCCTGCTCAGGGACGGGCCGAGCGCGCTGACCAGCCGGGCGGTCACCACCGAGGCGGGCTGCGCCAAGGGCGTGCTGCACCGGCACTTCGCCGACTTCGACGCCTTCCTCGCCGAGCTCGTGCTCGACGGCATCGCCAGGATCGACGGTCAGGCCGCCGCCCTGCGCGCCTCCGCCGGAAGCGGCACCGTCGCCGGCAACCTCACCACCGTGCTGACGGACCTGTTCGGGTCGGTCGCGGTGGCGGTCGTCGGCCTGATCATCTCCCGCGACGCGCTGCGCGCCCGGCTGCGCCAGGCCAGGCCGGGCCCCGGCCTCCCGCTCCTCACGGAGGCCGCGGCCATGCTCGCCGCCTATCTCACCGCCGAGCGCGACCTCGGCCGCATCGCGGCGGACGCCGACGTCGACACGCTCGCCCCCACACTGCTGGGGGCCTCACACCTGCTGTTCGCGGACAGGGACGGCGGACCGCCGCAGGCCGACGCCGTCCACAAGATGGTGACCTCGGTCATCGCCGGCGTCGTACGGACCGAGGCGCAAGCGCCGGAAAGGCTTGGCTGAGGGGTCAGCCCAGCAGCGGCGCGAGTGCCGCCTCCAGGTCGGAGACGTCGGTGAACAGGACGGCCGTCAGGCCGAGCGCCCTGGCCGCCTCCACGTTCTCCTCCCGGTCGTCGACGAACAGGCACCGCCCGAGTGGCACACCCGCGCGCTCGGCGGCGATCTCGTAGATGCGGGGGTCGGGCTTGCCCACTCCCACCCGCGCGCTGCTGACCACCTCGTCGGCGAAGTGGGTCAGGCCCAGCCAGGCGAGGTCGTCCTCCAGGTCCAGCGTCGCGTTGGTCACCAGCACGACGGGCACGTGCTCCTGGGCCCGGCGCAGCAGGTCGAGCACGTCGTCGTCAACCCGGACGGGCGCCTTGACGAACGCCGTGACCAGCGCGCGGGCCTGCTCCCGCGGCACCTGGAGGGCCAGGGCGGCCTCGGCCGCCTCCGTCCACTGCTCGACGGTGATCTGCCCCAGCAGCGCCGGCCGGTCCACCTCGGGCGCGAAGACGACCTTCGTCGTGGTGCCCTCGGCCAGGCCCATCGCCCGTTCCAGCTCGTTGAGCTCCGTCTGGTCGTGGAAGCGGATGACATCGTCGAAGTCGCACAGCACCGCGTCGTACGGCCGGGGGATCGTCATCGGCCATGCATACCACGGGTGGTCGCCTCCCGGAGTGGCCGACATGATCGGCGGGTGATCGCGGCCACGGCCGAGCTCGGGTGCGAAACCGCTTCCCGCGCACGCTCCGCGGAGCTCACCGCGCCCCGGCAGGCGGCCGGAGCGCGGCGCGGGTCAGCGCAGCATGTCGAGGGACCGGGCGGTGCCGAGGGAGTCGTCGGCCGCCGTGTGCCGGGGCTCGGCCTCCCCGCGCAGCACCTCGTGGATGTGGCGGATGCCCCAGGAGAACGCGGTGCCCTCGCCCGGCTCGTGCCGGTCGATCAGGCGTCCGTCACGCCACACTTCGAGCCCGTCGTGCGGCTCGGGGTGGAACGGGTTGGTCAGCCGGATCTCCCCGCCGGTGCCGACCAGGCGGGTGTACGTCGTGAACGGCAGGGCGAAGCCGCAGCTCATCATCAGGCGGCCGGAGTCGAACTCCAGGACGCCGGCGGTCTCGATATCCACCCCCGCCTCGCCCTTGACCGCAACGGCGTGGCCGGCGACGGCGTCGCCGCCGAACAGCAGGTGCGCGAGCCGTACGGGATAGCAGCCCACGTCGTAGAGCGCGCCGCCGCCGAGGGCCGCCTCAAGCCGGATGTCCTCGGTGCCCTCCATGGTGAAGTGGAAGGACGACCAGATCTCCCGCAGTTCGCCGATCGCGCCTCCGGCGAGCAGGCCGCGCAGCCGGGCCGTCTGCGGGTGGAACGGGAAGACGAACGCCTCCCAGAGCGGCCGGACCGACCGGCGCGCCACCTCGATGACGTTTCCGGCCTCCGCGGCGGTGAGGCACAGCGGTTTCTCGCACAGGACCGCCTTGCCCGCTTCCAGGGCGGCGATCGTCCACTGCGCGTGCAGGGCGTTCGGCAGCGGGATGTAGACCGCGTCGATCGACGGGTCCTCGATGACGGCCTCGTAACCGCGCACGGCCTGGGTGACGCCGTTCCGCGCGGCGTACTCCTCGGCGCGGGACAGGTCGCGGCCGGCGACCACGGCGGCCGTACCCCCGCCGGCCTCGCGCAACGCGGGCAGGAACGCCCGCGCGGCGATGCCGGCCGTGCCGAGGACCCCCCACCGGACAGCCCCACTCATCCCCCACCCACTCCTCGCCACCGTTGCCGACATTTCACGATTCACCGGGAATACCTGCGGGGACCGTAGCACAGCGCGCTGGCGGGAACTTTTGCCCCCAGAGTCCGATATCGGAGAGCCCAAGGGGGTACGTGACCCCGCGATCCCGACCGAGGCTCGACATGAGCGGACGAGGACGCGCGATGGGCGAGGAAATACGGCGATTCACCCACCTGCCGAGCGACCGGGCGCCCGGGCCCGACTACTCGGGGCCGGGCGTCGAAGCGGAGCTCACCGGGCGAATGCCCGAGGGCCGCCCCGCCGAACGGCACGAGCGGCCCGAACGGCACGAGCGGCCCGCACGGCACGAGCGGCCCGAGCGGCCCGCACGGCTTGAGCGGCTTGAGCGGCTTGAGCGCGGCGACGGACCGTATGACGACCTCTACACGGCTCGGGCCTCGTCCAAACTCGGCAAGGTGGCGTCGGACGACGGCATGCTCGACGTCCGTGTCAAGGCGCCGGGGGAACTCGGCGGCCCCGGCGGGGCGACCAACCCCGAACAACTGCTCGCCGCGGCGTACGCCTCCTGCTTCCACAACTCGCTCACGCTGGTCGCCGGGCGGCAGGGCGTCCGCACCTGCGACGCCACCGTGGAGACGTCCGTCACGCTGCGCAAACGCGGCACCGCCGATGACTACACGATCGCCACCGACCTGACCGTACGTCTGCCGGGGGTCGAGCCCGCGGCGGCTCGCAGGCTGGTTGAACAGGCCCACGGGGAGTGCCCGTATTCACGGGCCTTCATGGAGGGCGCCGAGGTGCACGTCCACCTCGCCTGACCGCCGGCACCCCGGACCCGCCCGGACCGGTCCGACTCAGACCTTCTGCCACAGCGCGGGGACGTTCGGCGGCTCCCAGCCCACGAGCGCCGTGTGGGCCTGGATGCACCGATACGTCACCCCGCCGTAGGTGACCCGGTCGCCCACCTTGTACGCCGTGCCGGCGGCCCAGGTGCCACCGGGGATGGTCGGAGTGGGCGTGGGGGTACGCGTCGGCGTGGGAGACGGGCTCGGGGTGCGCGTCGGCGTCGGGCTGGGAGTGGGCCTGGGGCTGGGAGTGGGCGTCGGGCTGGGAGTCCCGCCCCCGCCGACCTGGAGGTCGACGCAGGCATAGAACGCGTTGGCGGTGTCGGCCACATTCCAGATCGCCAGCACCTTCTGCCGGCCCGTCCGTCCACCCAGGCTCACGCTGTGGCTGACGGTGGCGGGCGGCTGCGCCCCGTGATCGTCGAAGACGGCTATCCGGGTGCCTCCGATGTAGTACTCCCACGTGCTGGTCGAGTGGCGGGCGGTCAGCGACCACGTGAAGGTGACGGTGTTGCCGACGCTGGTGGCCGGCCAGGGCTTGCTCTCGTCGTCGAGCTGGGCGAAGCGGGCGTTGCCCCCGCTACAACTGCGCAGACCTTTCGGTCCTTCCACGCTCTGCGGCTCGTAGACGATGTCGCCGCAATTGGGAACGCGGCCCTGGGCGCACATCGCCTGGCGACTCGCGGGCGACGAGA
This sequence comes from Microbispora bryophytorum, assembly GCF_006874465.1. Taxonomy (GTDB): domain Bacteria; phylum Actinomycetota; class Actinomycetes; order Streptosporangiales; family Streptosporangiaceae; genus Microbispora; species Microbispora bryophytorum. Next base: position 21,602 of record NZ_VIRL01000021.1, read on the forward strand.
TGTACCCGTGCGCCTGAGCCGGTGCGGCGACGAAGAGCGTGGCGCCGATGCCGATGATCGCCGTCGCGAGGAAGGTCAGCGTTCTTCGCATGTGTGCTCCTCACTGCTGGGGGTGGCGTAAATGTAAAAGAAAGTTTCCTAATAGTAAAGACCCAATGACTGCTGCGGTCAGAGGATCCGAGGCGGGTCGGCCCGCACCCCTGAGACTCTGAGCGCGCGCCTTTGAACCTGGTCCCTCGCCCCTGAACTGTGAGCCCTGAGGCGGGTTGGGCAAAAGGGAGCGGGAACGCGTTGACATGAGCCGCCCGCGACCTACACTCACACACGTGAACGATCGTTCAAGTGTTGTGGATCTCGTGACGGCCGACTCCTGCACGCTCCCCGTGGTGGACGCGCACCGGGTGGAGACCGTCAGGGGGGCCATGCCGGCCCAGGAGACGGTGGAGGACCTGGCGCAGGTCTTCGGCCTCCTGGCCGACCCCGGGCGGCTGCGGCTGATCGCGGCGCTGCTGGAGGGCGGCGAGATGTGCGTGTGCGATCTCGCGGCGGCGACCGGTCACCGCATGTCGGCCGCGTCCCACGCCCTGCGCCTGCTCCGCGCCCATAACGTGGTGAAGGTGCGGCGCGCGGGAAGGATGGCCTACTACCGCCTCGCGGACTCGCACGTGCGGCTGCTGTTCGACCTGGCGATCACACACATCGGACATGAGGAGAAGGACCGGAGCGATGGGTGAGACCGGCAAGGAGCACGGACACCGCACCGGGACGGGTGACGACCGCGAGCACGAGCACGGGCACCGCACAGGGACGGATGACGACCGCGAGCGCGGACACGAGCGGGAGGGCGAGCACGACCGCGGGCATGGGCGCGAGCGCGGTCACGGGGGCGAGCGCGGGCACGCGCACGGACGCGGACATGGACATGGGCACGGGCACGCGGTCAGCGCCGAGGCCGATCGGCGTCTGCTGACCGGCGCGCTGGCGCTCATCCTCGGCTTCATGGCGGTCGAGGTCGTCATCGGCGTCATCGCGCACTCCCTCGCCCTGGTCTCCGACGCCGGGCACATGCTCACCGACGCCATCGCCATCGCCTTCGCGATCATCGCCATGCGGATCGCCGCCCGTCCGCCGCAGGGCGGCTTCACCTACGGCCTGAAACGCGCCGAGATCATCAGCGCCCAGATCAACGGCATCACGCTGCTGCTGCTCAGCGTCTACTTCGTCTACGAGGGCATACGCAGGCTGATCGAGCCCCCCGAGGTCGAAGGCGCGTACGTCGTCGCGACCGGCATCGCCGGAATCGCGGTGAACCTGGCCGCGACCTGGCTGCTGAGCAGGGCCAACCGCGGCAGCCTGAACATCGAGGGCGCCTTCCAGCACATCCTCAACGACCTGTTCGCCTTCATCGCCACCACGGTCGCCGGCGCGGTGATCTGGCTGACCGGCTGGGGCCGGGCCGACGCCCTGGCCGCGCTGGTCGTGGCCGCCCTGATGCTCAAGGCCGGATGGGACCTGGTGCGCGATTCCGGCCGGGTCTTCATGGAGGCGGCCCCCGCCGGGATGAACCCCGCCGAGATCGGCCGGAAGGCCGCCGCTCTGGAACACGTGGTCGAGGTGCACGACCTGCATATCTGGGAGGTCACCAGCGGCTATCCCGCCATGTCGGCGCACATCCTGGTCGCCCCGGGCGCGGACTGCCACGCCGTACGGCAGGCGGCGCAGCGGATGGTCCACGACGAGTACGGCATCGCCCACACCACACTGCAGGTCGACCACGCCCCACCCGAGCTTCTCGCGATCGGCGCGGCGGCGGCCGGGGCGGCAGAGCCCCACTGCGCGGACGCGCACGGCCCCGCGCACGTCAACGGGCGGACAGAGGCCGCGGACGACCGCCGATCACAGGGCTGCGCCGGCCGCCGGCGCATCAGATTCCCCGGCGCCAGACGCCTCTCCTGACCTCGCCCCCCTCTCCTCTCGTCCCCGACGTCTTCACCCTGGCGTCGGCCGTGGCCGGGCACGACCCGAGACGCGCACGGAGGAGAAGGACACGGCGGGCGTGAGCGGCGGACGGGCTCCGTTTGCCGTGCGACCTCAGGGGTATCAGGCGCGCATGTTCGCCCCGTCTGACCTGGACGTTCTCGTGCCCACCAAGGACCGCACGGGCGCGCTGGCCGTCACGTTGGCGGGCCTCGCGGCGCAGACCGTGTCCGGGTTCCGCGTCGTGATCTCGGACCAGTCGCACGAACCGGTCGCCGACGACCCGCTGGTGGCGGCGCAACTGCGGATCCTCGACCACCGCGACAGGCCGGCGGCCGTCCACCGCCACCTGCCCCCGCGCGGCATGGCCGAGCAACGCGCGTTCCTGCTCGGCCATGCCGCGCGGCGGCTGGCGCTCTACCTGGACGACGACGTGTGGCTGGAGCCGGAGGCGATCGAGGTCCTGCTGTCCGCGATCGGCGAGCTGCGCTGCGGCTTCGCCGGCTACGCCCTGCACGGCCTGTCCTACCGCGACGACGTACGCCCCGCCGAGCTCGCGCCGTACGAGGAGTGGCCGGACGGCGTGCGGCCCGAGCGGGTGCGCCGGGAGTCGCCGGCCTGGCGGCGCCACACCCTCCACAACGCTTCCAACCCACTGCATCTCGCCCGCGAGCACCTCGGCTCGCCGGGTCCCCGGGAGTGGCGGCCGTACAAGGTGGCCTGGATCGGCGGCTGCGTGCTGTACGACCGGGAACGGCTGCTGGAGTGCGGCGGCTTCGGCTTCTGGCGGTCGGTGCCGCCCGGGCACGCCGGTGAGGACGTCGTGGCGCAGCTGCGCGTCATGGAGAGGTACGGCGGGGCGGGACTGCTGCCGAGCCGGGCCTACCACCTGGAGCTGCCCACGACGGTCACCGACCGCAGGGCCGAGTGCTACGACTACGTGTTCGAGACGGCATGGGCGCGCTGATCGAGGGCGTGCGCCGCATCGCGGTACTGCGGGCCAACGCCCTGGGCGACCTGGTTCTCGCGATGCCTGCCCTGGAGGCGCTCCGCCGGGCCTATCCGCGGGCCCGGCTGACCCTCCTCGGCACCCCCTGGCACGCCCGGTTCCTGGACGGCAGGCCGGGACCGGTCGACGACGTCGTCGCCCTGCCGCCGATCTCCGGGGTGTCGTCGGCGGACGGCGGCCACCGGGCTCCGGAGAGCCTGTTCGAGGAGCTGCGCGAGCACCGGTTCGACCTCGCGGTGCAGATCCACGGCGGCGGGCGCAACTCCAATCCCTTCGTCAGGGCGATCGGCGCCCGGGTGACGGCCGGTCTGTGCACACCGGACGCCGAACGGCTCGACCGGTGGGTGCCGTACGTCTACTACCAGCACGAGACGCTGCGCTACCTGGAGGTCGCCGCGCTGGTCGGCGGGACGGCCGAGGCGTACGAACCGAGCATCGCCGTGACCGACGCCGACCGCGCCGAACTCGCCCGCGTGTACGGCGAGCCGCCGCCCGGCCTGGTCGCGCTGCATCCGGGGGCGAGCGACCCCCGGCGGCGCTGGCCGGCGCGCGCCTTCGCGGAGGCGGCCGACCGGCTCGGCCGCCCAATCGTGATCACCGGCGTCGAGAAGGAGCGGGAGGTGGTCGAAGAGGTCGCGGCGGCGATGCGGCGGCCCGCCGCCACGGCGATCGGCACGCTCGGCATCGGCGGCCTCGCCGCGCTGTACGAGCGGTGCGACCTGGTCATCTCCAACGACACCGGCCCCCGGCACCTCGCCGCGGCGATCGGCACGGCCACCGTCGGCATCTTCTGGTGTGGCAACCTCATCAACGCCGGGCCCCTCACCCGCGCTCTCCACCGGCCGCTGGTCTCCTGGACCGCCCGGTGCCCGGTCTGCGGCGTCAGCGGACACGATCCCGGGGTGGGGCGGTGCCCGCATGACGAGTCGTGGGTGGCCGAGGTCCCGGTCGACGACGTGGTCGAGCAGGCCGAACAGCTGCTTGGCGGCCACCGCCCGGCCGTCGTCGCGAACCGGCCGCGGTGACCGTACTCCCCCGGTCGTAGCGGCGTACAACGCTGATCCCGCGGCGGTAGGACCGGGAGCCTTCCCGCGTGCGACGACGCCGGCGGCCCCCCGCGGCACCATCGAGATACCGCCAGGGGGCGGACGGAACCGGCCCCGCGTACTCCCCCAGCGGTAGCCGACGGGTCTCTCGACGAGGGACGACACCGCCGGCCACGTGGGACACGATCCCCGTGAACCCCAATCCGCTGACCGAAGGGAACAAGAGCGTGCGCAAGGTATACGCCGCTTTAGCGGGACTGCTGCTCGCCGCCACCGTGGTGCAGATGTACCTCGCGGCCGTCGGCGCGTTCGACAAACCCCAGGACGACTCCTCGTTCGCCCTGCACAGCATGAACGGCATGATGATCATCCCGGTGCTGTCGCTGGTGGCCACCGCCGCCGCGGCGGCCGCCAGGGCGCCGGGACGCCAGATCGGGCTGACCGTCCTGCCCCTCGGGCTGATCATCGTGCAGGCGCTGATCGTCGCGCTCGGCGGCCTGTTCGACGACAGCACCGGCAACACGACGCCGCTGTCCCTGGTGATCCTCGGCCTGCACGCCATCAACGGCATGGCGATCATGGGCGTCTGCGGCATGGTGTTCCGCAATGCGCGGCGCCTCGTGGCGGCCGGTCCCGCACCGTCGGAGGACGCCGCGGAGGGCCGTCCGGTTCGCGCGTCATGACGACCGACCGGCTCATGGCGCTCGACCTGCTCGTCTCGGTCCTGACCGCGGCGGCGTGGATGAGCGCGGGCGTGGCCGCCGCGGCCCGCCGTCCGAGAACGGCCGCGGCCCTGTTCGCGGTGGCCCTGGTCGCGTCGCTGGCCCGGGTCTGGTCCGTCCTCGCACTGGCCGGGGCCGGCTGGTGGTTCGTGCAGGAGAAGATCACCGTCGCCCTGCCGCTTCTCGTCGCGGCGGGCGCCGCGGCCACCGCACTCGCCGGACCGCGCCTGCTTCGCGCCGCCCGGCGAGCGGACGCGGCTTCGCGGGAAGCCGTCAAGGCTCCCGCCGTCGCGGTCCCGCTGCTCGGCGCCGGGTACGCCGCGACGGCCGGGATCGTGCAGACCTTCCTGATCGGATACCCGGCGGATCCGGGCACCGCTCTCCTTCTCCTGGCCGTGGCCGCGGGGGCCGTCCTGGGGACCTGGAGAGCGATGAGCACGCACGTCCCCGGGCTGCGGACGGCGACGGCGGTCACCGCCGTGGCGGCGGTGCTCGGAGGCACCCTCGTCTTCGTTCCCAGCGGGGAGACCACGGCGGAGGGCTCCGCCACCGGAGGGACCGCCGCGATGGCCGCCACCGGCTCCGGCACCGGCTCCCACGAGCATCACTCCGCCTCGGAAGGATCCGCCTCCCTCATGGGAGCGGAGACCCGGCCGGTGACCGACCTGCGCGGCCCGGCCGCACCGCCGCCGGGCGGCGCCGTGCGCCGGTTCGAGCTGACGGCCCGTACGGCGACCGTCACGCTGTCCTCGGGGCGGAAGGTGCCGGCGTGGACCTTCAACGGCCAGGTCCCCGGGCCGCCGCTCACCGCCGTTCAGGGCGACCTCGTCGAGGTCCGGCTGCGCAACGCGGACATCACGTCCGGGGTGACGCTGCACTGGCACGGCTACGACGTGCCCTCGGGAGAGGACGGCGTGCCCGGCCTCACCCAGGAGGCCGTGCCGCCCGGCGGGGAGTTCGTCTACCGGTTCGTCGCCGCCCAGGTCGGGACGTACTGGTATCACACCCATGAGGTGTCCGACCTCGGCGTCCGCATGGGGCTCTACGGAACGCTCGTGGTGACGCCGAAGGGGACCGCGGCCGAGGGCCTGGACCTCACGCTGCCCGTGCACACTCTCGGCGGCGTGACGGTGACGGGCGATCGCGACCAGCCCCTGGTCCGGCAGGCCGCGCCCGGCACGCCCGTACGGCTGCGCCTGATCAACACCGACAACACGCCGCATCGGTTCACGCTGGCGGGCACGCCCTACCGGCTGGTGGCGGTGGACGGGACGGACCTGAACGGGCCGGGCACGCTCGGCCGCGTCGGCCTGCGACTCGCGGCGGGCGGCCGGTACGACCTGGCGTTCACGATGCCGTCGGACCCCGTGCTCCTGCGCGTCGACGACCGCACCGACTCCGTACGCATCACCCCGGAGAGCGGACCGCCCGGCGACGGCGCCGCCGCCGCAAAGGGCGCGGGCGCGAGCGCGACCGCCGATTCCGCTGCCGATTCCGGCGCCGTTCCCGCCGCCGACGGCCAGACGGCGGGCTGGCCGGAGCTCGACCTGACGCGGTACGGCGCCCCCGCCCCCACGCCGTTCACCTCGCGAAGCCGCTTCGACCGGAACTTCACGCTCGTCCTCGACAGGGGGTTCGCGCTGACGAACGGCCGGCCGGCGTACGCGCACACAGTGAACGGCGCCGCCTTCCCCGACATCCCCACCGAAGTGGTCAGGGAGGGCGACCTGGTCCGGCTCACCGTGGTCAACCGCGGCCGGGAGACCCACCCCTGGCACCTTCACGGTCATCGGGTGCTCGTGCTCTCGCGTGACGGCCGCTCCGTCACCGGCAGCCCGCTGTGGCTCGACACCTTCGACGTACAGCCCGGCCAGGTGTGGGAGGTGGCCTTCCGCGCCGCCAACCCGGGGCTGTGGATGAACCACTGCCACAACCTCAGCCACGCCGACCTGGGAATGATGCTGCACCTGGCGTACGAGGGAGTGACCACGCCCTTCCACGGCGCGCACAGCGGGTGAGGGAATCACCCTTTTCCCCCGGTGTGTCGAGTAAAAAAACCAGGCGGGAATTCAACCGAGGTGTAAACGCTCGGTAATCAGATCAGAACTTCGGGTGAGCACCACTGGCCCGGATCCCCCCCGGCCGGGCGTGGCGATGCCGACCGAGGGGAGAGATCGTGACAGTGGCGAAGAGCACGGCGAAGAGCATGGTTCCCGCGCTGGCGGCGTGGGCCGTCACGGGGTGGATCGTCGCAGGCCATCCCGCGCCGGCCCTCGCCGGGCAGGCCGGATCCGGCACCGGGGGGCGCCTCACCCCGGGGGTCGCGGCCGAGCCGGCCTCGGGACTCCGGGGGCATCCCGCCTCCGGAGTCGCGACGGTCCGGCCACCCGGCCCCGGTGACCCCATCGCGTCGGGACCTTACGGGCAGGTCGTGCACGAGGCCAGGCAGGGGCCCGGTCTCGTGTGCTCCTACCGGCTCCGGGGCGTGCACAAGGGGGGCTTCCTCAACGTGCGGGAGAGCGCGGGCGTCCGCCACGCCCGCGTCGCCACGCTGCGACCGGCCGACGGAGGCTTCTCCGGCGCCTGCACCGCCGCCAACGGATGGATCGCGGTGAAGACCGCCGCCGGGACCTCGGGTTTCGCCGCCGCCCGCTACCTCCACAGGATCGACCTGAGCGGACGGCCCTCGCTCTCGTGCGCCTACCGCCTCCGGCACGTGCGCAAGGGCAGCTTCCTCAACGTCCGCGAGGGCGCCGGCATCCGCCATGCTCGCGTCGGCACGCTGCGACCGGCCGGCGGGAACATCGCCGGAGCCTGCGACGCCACCCACGGCTGGGTGGCCGTGGACAGCGCCGGCGGCATTCCCGGATGGGCCTCCGCCCGCTACCTCCGCAGGGTGTGACGTCCCGGGCCGGAAGGCCCCGGACGCGCCGGCCGGCCCTCGCCGGACGCGGCGAATCCGTGCTGCCCCCGTCCCCGGTGTCCCCCTGGCCGGGGACGGAGGCCGCCGGCCTTTCGTTCCGATCACCTTGGGGCGCGCCCGTCCTGCCGTTGCCCGCGGGTCCGTACGGCGGTGCAGGCCGATCAGCCCTTGATGGCCCCCGCGGTCAGGCCGCTGACGAGCTGACGCTCGGCCACGGCGTAGAAGCCGAGGGCGGGCAGCATCGCGACCACGATGTAGGCCATGACCCGTGCGACGTCCGTCGCATACTGCCCCTGGAACTGCTGGACGCCCAGCGGGATGGTGAAGAGACTGTCGTCGCTGAACACCACGAGCGGCAGCATGAACTGGTTCCAGCTGTTCACGACGGCCAGAACGGAGACCGTGGCGACCGCGGGCCGGGCCATCGGCAGCAGGATCCGCCAGAAGAAGCCGAACGAAGAGCACCCGTCGAGGATCGCCGCCTCCTCGATCTCCCCCGGGATGGCCCGGAAGAAGCCGCGCAGGATGATGATCGTCATCGGCATGCCGAAGGCCGCCTGCGGGAGGATCACGCCGAGCGGGTTGTCGAGCAGCCCGAACATCCGCAGCAGCACGAACAGCGGCAGGATCGCCACCGCGAACGGGAACATGAGCCCGGCGGCGAACATCGTGAACAGCGCCTCACGCCCCCGGAAGGCGAAGCGCGCGAACACGTAGGCCGCCAGCGCGGACACCGCGACGACCACGACGGTGGTCAGCACCGCGATGTAGGTGCTGTTCCAGAGCATGCGCCAGAACGACCCCGAGGCGAGGATGCTCGCGTAGTTCTCCGGCACCCAGGGGGAGGGCAGGCCGATCGGGTTGCTCGAGAGCTGCCGGGTGGTCTTGAAACCGCCCAGCACGCCGTAGAGCAGCGGGACACCGACGAACAACGCCGTGACCACGACGATCGCGTGCAGGGACAGGCTACGCAGCGGACCGCCGGACGTCGGGGACTGCCTGTGGCGGTTGGCGCTCATCGCTGGTCTCGCAGCACGGTGGAGGCTCCTTCGAGATCACGGCGCATGACGTATCGCTGGTAGAGGACCGCGAACACGAGGCTGATGAGGAACATCACCACGCTGATCGCGCTCGCGTAGCCGACCTGGAAACGTTTGAAGCCGAACTGGAACATCGTGACGGCCATGGTCTCGGAGGAGTGCGAGGGACCTCCGCCGGTGATGATCCAGATCAGGTCGAACAGCTGGATCGCACCGATGACCGACAGGAACACACTGATGCGGATCGTGGGTCCGAGCAGCGGCAGCGTGACGTAGCGGAAGACGTTCCACCCTGTCGCGCCGTCGATCTGGGCGGCCTCGGTGAGCTCCTTCGGGATTCCCTGGCGCCCGGCGATGTACAAGATCATGTGGAAGCCGAAGTACTTCCACGTCATGACGATGAACACCGACATCATGACCGTCGACGGGTCGGCGAACCAGTCGAGCTGGTCGATCCCAAACCAGCCGAGAATGTAGTTGGCCAGGCCGTCCGTGGGCGAAAGGATCATCATGAACAGGACCGCGGTGATCGCCTCGGACAGCATGTACGGGGCGAAGAACAGCAGGCGGAAGAACGCCCGGCCGTAGATCCTCTGGTTGAGCAGCATGGCGATGCCCAGCGAGAGGGGCAGCTGTATCACCACCGACAAGATGATCAGCAGCGCGCCGTGCCACAGGTCGCCCAGGAAGACCTCGTCCGCCAGCAGGCGGGTGAAGTTCGCCATGCCGATGAAGTCGGTCGGCAGCCCGCGCATGCCGTTCCACTTGAACACGCTCGCGTAGAAGGCGAGCAGGATCGGCGCCACGACGAGCCCGAAGAAGAGCACGAGCGCGGGAAGCAGGAACAGAAGGATCGTGGTGAACCCCCGGAGCCTGAGGCTCCGGGGTCTCGTCGTCTTCACGCGACAGTTACTCCGACTTCGCGGTTTCCGTGATGGCCTGCGCCACCTGCTCGGGCGTCTTGGTCCCCCCGATCAGCTGGGCCACGGAGTCGTTGACCTCCTGGCCGACGGCCGGCGGGAACGCCTGGTCGAGGTAGAGCTGGAACCCGGAGGCCCCGGCGAGGTTCTTGGCGACCACGCTCAGGTTCGGGTCGGTGACCGCGTCCTCCTCGCCCTTCAGCACCGGAAGCAGGCCACCGGTCGCGACGGCCTTGCGGTGCTCGGCGCTGTCGGTGAGGAACTTCAGGAACTCGAGAGCCTCCGCGGGGGCGTCGGCCCCGATCGCGTAGCCGCCGCCGCCGCCGAAGGCGTCGGTGACCGCGCCCTGGCCGCCGTCGACCGCCGGGAAGGGGAAGAAGCCGAGGTCGTCGCCGAGGCCCTTGCCGGCGTCGTTCTGGACCGCGGGCGCCCACTGGCCCATCAGTTCCATGGCCGCCTTGCCGTCGCCCATCGTCGCGGCCTGGCCGCCCGGGTCGCCGTACGTCGCGCCGAGGTAGCCCTTCTGGAACGGCTGGAGATCGGCCAGTTCCTTGAGCTTCTGCCCCGCCTGGACGAAGGCCGGACCCGTGAAGTCCTTGCTGTCACCGGCCTGTTTGAGGGCGTCAAGGCCGCCGATCCGCATGGCGAGGTAGGCCCAGTAGTAGTGGCCCGGCCACTTGTCCTTTCCGCCGAGGGCTATCGGGGTGACGCCGGCCGCCTTGAGCTTCTTGACGTCGTCGATGAGCTGCGACCAGGTGCCCGGGGCCTCGGTGATTCCGGCCTTCTTGAACAGCGCCTTGTTGTACCAGAAGCCCACCATGCCGATGTCGTCCGGAATGGCGTACTGCTTGTCACCGACCTTGTACGCCGACAGCGCGGCGTCCGTGAAGGTGCCGAGCCAGGGGCCGGCGTCGGCGGTGAGGTCCTTGACCAGGCCCGCGTCCACCTGCTGGGCGAGCACGCCACCACCCCAGGTCTGGAAGATGTCGGGCGCCTTGCCGGACTGGGTGAGCGTCGTCAGCTTCGCCTTGAACGCCTCATTCTCGTAGGGAACGCTCTTGATCGTAATGTTCGGGTGCGCCGCCTGGAAATCCTTGATCGCCTGAACGCCGTAGCTCTTCAGGGGGTCGGTGGTCCAGATATTCCAGAACTCGACGGTCACCTTGCCGCCGGCTGAGCTCTTGCTCTCGCCGGCGTCGTTCCCGGTACTACCACATCCCCCGAGGACCAGTGCCGACGCCGCTAAGAGCGCCGCACCTCGCCGACTCAACTTCACGGTGGTTTCCCTTCTGGATTCCGACCGAAACTTTCGGAACTTGTCCGATAGTTTCGCGATGGGGCAGACGTTACAGGGGGGTTAGGTTCATATCAACGGCTGTTGTGCACCTGTTACGCGCGCTCGGCGGCAAAGGAAAGTGCGGCCGGTTCACTACGCCCAAAAAGGATTGATCAGGAGTAATCAGGCGGCATTAACGGTCATCCGAAAACAAAAGGGGCGCCTGCTCGGGCGCGGGCCGCGCGAGGAGCGAGGTACGCAAAGCCCGCCCTGCCGCGAAACGTAAATCGCGCATAGTGCCATAAAACGCGCATACGCCAAGAAACCCGGACACTCCCGGGTGAGGAGCCAGTGAAAGCGTCAGTGGGCGGCGGCGGTCGGGCGCTTGCCGTACGCGTGCTTGACGAGCTCGATCAGGACTTCCTTGCCCGATTCCCGCCTGCGCGCGTCGCACAGCATGATCGGGACGTCCGGGCCGAGGTTGAGCGCGAGCTTGACCTCGTCCAGGTCGAAGACCGGGGCGCCCTCGAAGCAGTTGACCGCGACGACGAAGGGCGTGCCCCGCCGCTCGAAGTAGTCGACGGAGGGGAAGCAGTCGGCGAGCCTGCGGGTGTCGGCCAGCACGACCGCGCCGAGCGCGCCCCGGGCGAGCTCGTCCCAGACGAACCAGAACCGCTCCTGGCCGGGGGTGCCGAAGAGGTAGAGGACGAAGTCCTGCCCGATGCTGATGCGGCCGAAGTCCATGGCGACCGTGGTGGTCGCCTTCGCCTCGACGCCGGACAGATCGTCGACGCCGACGCTGCGGTCGGTCAGCGTCTCCTCGGTGCGCAGCGGCCGGATCTCCGACACCGCGCCGACCATCGTGGTCTTGCCCACTCCGAAGCCTCCGGCGATCAGCAACTTGATCGCCGTGGGCATCTTCGGCGGGTTCTTCCCGGAGTCAGAGCGCGCGAAGGCCATCGAGCACCGCCTTGTACATCCGCTCGTCGAGCACGTTCATCTCCGGTTGGGGCTGCTGCACGGCCACGAAACCCCGGTCGAACAGGTCGCCGAGGAGGACCCGGACGATTCCGGCCGGCAGGTCCAGATGGGCCGCGATCTCCGCGACCGACAGCGGCCTGCGGCACAGCCGCACGATCGCCTGATGCTCGGGGTCCAGCCCGATCTCGGCTCCCGTGGTGGGCCGGACGGTCACCGCGAGCGAGATGAGGTCGAAGCGATCCTGCGCCTCCGTACGGCCGCGCGCGATCACGTACGGCCGGATGGTCGGCGCGTCGAGCAAGCGCTCCTCGTCCGGGTTCCACTCGGTGTTCACAGGCGGACCTCTCTCCCGGTGGCCCGGTCGATCGTGGTCCGGGCGGGCGAGGTCAGGTACTGCCCGACGCGCACGACGAGCATGGCCATCTCGTAGGCCACCAGGCCGACGTCGGCGTCTCCCGAGCAGAGGACGGCCAGGCAGGCGCCCTGACCCGCCACGGTCACGAGCAGGTAGGCCGACTTCATCTCCACGATGGTCTGCCGTACGGACCCGCCCTGGAAGCGTTCGCCGACTCCACGCGCCAGGCTCTGCAGGCCGGAGGCGACGGCGGACAGGTGCTCGGCGTCCTCCACGAGAAGTCCCTGCGAGCCGGCCAGCAGCAGGCCGTCGGTGGACAGCACGATGCCGTGCTCGACCTCGCGGATCCGTGCGACGAGGTCGTCGAGCAGCCATGCGAGGTCCGCGGAGGCACCGGTCTTCTGCGTCACAGGTTGTCCTCCTCGTCACTCAGCAGCTTCGCCGCCTCGGATCTGCCACGCCTCGTCCCCGACTGGAACGAGCCCATGATCTTGCGGATGTCGTCCGGCGAGCGGTCCTCCTGGTCCTCCGCCTCGTCCCCGTTCGTCGACTCCTCGGCGAGCGCGGGGGCGAGATTGGCCTGCGGCACCCGGAAGGGCAGGCCCGACGGGGTGAACCCGGCCGAGGACGCGGAACCGTCCGGATCGGCGCCGCCGGGCGGTGGGGCGCTCTGCACAGGCCTGGGCGGCTCGGGAGCCCTTGGCACAGGAACCACCTCCTGAGCTGGTTCGGGGGCCGCATCGGGCGCACCGACCAGCGCGATCCTCCGGGACCCGGGCTCCCGCCGCGGGAGCCCGGAACCGGTCTCCTCCTCGGGCAGGGCCTCCCCGCCCTCGATGACGAGGTCGCGCGGCAGCAGCACGACCGCGGTCGTGCCGCCGTACGGCGACGCCTTGAGCGACACCCTGATCCCGTGGCGCTCGGCCAGACGGCTGACGACGTACAGGCCCAGCCGGGCGGTGCTCGACAGGTTGAACTCGGGCGGGTCGGCGATCCGCTGGTTGGTCGCCTCCAGGTCCTCGGCGCTCATCCCGAGGCCGCGGTCCTCGATCTCGATCGCGTAGCCGCTGGCCACCACCTGGCCGCCCACCTGCACCATCGTGTACGGCGGGGAGAACGACACCGCGTTCTCGATCAGCTCGGCGAGCAGGTGGATGAGGTCGCCCACCGCGCGTCCGATGAGCGCGGTCTCCCCCATCGGCATCACGGTGACGCGGGTGTAGTCCTCGACCTCGGCCAGCGCGCCGCGTACGACGTCGACCATCGGCACCGAGCGCCGCCAGGCGCGGGCGGGGGACGCCCCCGACAAGACGATGAGGTTCTCGGCGTTGCGCCGCATGCGGGTCGCGAGGTGGTCGATGCGGAACAGGTCCTTCAGCTCCGCCGGGTCCGACTCGCGCCGCTCCATCACGTCGAGCAGCGTGAGCTGGCGGTGCACCAGCGACTGCGTACGCCGGGCGAGGCTGAGCAGGATGTCGCGGATGCTCTGCCGGAGCTGGGCCTCCTCGACGGCGGTGCGGATGGCGGTCTCCTGCACGGTGTTGAACGCCGCGCCCACCTGTCCGATGACGTCGGGACCGAAGTCGAGCGGCGGCGCCTCGGCCTTGACGTCGACCTTCTCGCCCTGGGCGAGGCGGGCGACCACTCCGGGCAGCCGCTCGTTGGCCAGTTCGAGCGCGGCCTCGCGCAGCTTCTCCAGCTGACGCACCAGGGCCCGGGCCGTGGTGACCGACAGGACGATCGACGCGATGACCGCCACCAGGCCGAGCACACCGGCCAGCAGGAGGCGGGCGAAGACGGCGACGGCGATCGGGACGGCCCGTTCGACCAGCGCGTCACCGGCGTCGATGACCACCTTCTGGAGCTGGGTCATCGCCGCGTCCGCGGCACCCCGCCACTGCGTCTCCGCCACCATCGGCGGACGGCCGACCTGCCTGCTGAGCGAGAGCTGGTCTTCGAGGCTGCGGAGGGTGGTCACCGAGGGCGACTTCCTCCACCTGTCCAGCGCCGCGCGGTCGTCCGGCGGCAGGTCGGCCGCGGCCCGGTCGAGCTCGAACCGGGCGATACCCACCATTTGCGTGAACTGCCGGTGGTCCTGCTCGGTGAACCGGCCCTCGGCGAAGATGCCGGCGATCATCGCGTCCTCGCGGGCGAGCAGTTCGCGCGCCCGGCTCATGGCCGACAGCGTGCGGCCATCCTTGGCGAGCGTGGCGTCGTCGAGCGTGGCGACCGCGCCGTACATCGCGTCGAAGGAGTCCATGACGTCGCTGTAGGCGTCTTCCGTCCGCGTGCGGTCGAGTCGCCCGGCGTCGATGGCCGACCGGGTCTCGCGCAGGCCGTCCAGCCGCCGCAGCGTGTCGCTCAGGTGCCTCCTCAGCGCGTCGTCGGCCGCGAGGTGAACCTTGTCGCTGGTGGCCGACTCCTTGAAGGTGCCCACCGCGGCGTCCGTGCGGGCCCGCTGGTCCTGTAGTTCCTTCCGCAGCACCCGGGCGGGGTCGGCGGCGCGGGTCACCGAGAGCCGGCGCTCGCGCTGCAGTTCCAGCAGCAGCGGCTCGCTCGGCTGGGCGACCTCGCTGTCGATGGTGGTGGCCCAGATGAGGTTGACGCCCTCCCGGACGGTGACCCACGCCGCGAACGCCCACAGGGCGGTCAGTGACACCAGCAGGGCCGCGACCTTGGTTCGCACACGCGAATTCCGGAAGCGCATAGACATACCACCCAGCAGTCAGAACGCCCTAACAGCGCGTTTACCGGCCATTAACAATCGCCCGCCGTATAAGGCAGCCCGGACTGTCCAGCGATAAGACCGCGCCGCGCCTCGCGCCACCCTAGCAAAGGGCTGGAAAACCACTCAACCCGCAAGATCCGGCGAGAGCATGTCCGAATAAAGCGAAATGCAGATCAGCCCAGGTGATCATAGTTGCCCAGCTTGTTGGACAACAAGTCCACTGGACTGTGCGAGATGCAGGGCGGCGAGCACGGCCGCCCGGACGACCGCCCGGGGCAGGTAGAGGTCCTTGTCGTGCCAGAGCGCCGGCCCGTCCGCCTGGTCGGCCGCGCGCAGCAGATAGCGGTACCCCCGGCGCACGGCCTCCGGGCGGCCTCCGTCGCCGGTCAAGGGGCCGGTCATGAGCAGGAGCTGCACGGCGTACGCCGTCTCCTCGGCGGTGCCGCCCCACCGGCCCCAGGAGCCGTCCTCACGCTGGGTGGCGAGCACCCACCGTACGGCCGACTGCACCGCGACCACCGATTCCGGCCCGCCGAACTCGTACAGCGCGAGCGCGCAGGACACCGTCGCGTAGTAGGGCGAGGCGTGCCAGCGGTCGTCCCAGCTTCCGTCGGCCCGCTGCCGCTCGCGCAGCCAGGCGGCGAGCCTGCCCAGCACCATGGCGTAGCGGGGTGCCTGCTCCGGCCGGGCCGCCGCGTACTGGCCGAAGGCGTCCAGCACGTGAGCGTTCACACTGACCGAGGAACCCTCCTCGCCCTGCCAGGTGCAAAAGTGCGTCGGCGTCTCGAAGGCCCACAGGCTGTCCGGCTCGTACGGCACGCCGAGCAGCGCCAGCGCGTACAGTGCGACCGAGGTGGTGTCGGCGTCGGGCGGCAGCCCCGCTCCGGCGGGCGTGCCCTCGGGGCCGATCGCCGCGCGGAGGTCGGCCAGCATCTCCGGCGGCACGTCGAACTGGATGCCCGCACGGGCGAGCCAGCTCAGCACCCAGCCGCGCTCGAACACGGTGATCGGCAGGCCCACCGGAACCGGGCCGCCGTGCCGCAGCGCCACCGCCTCCAGATAGCGCCGGGCGTGGTGGCCGGGATCGGGCAGGGCGCAGCCGCTCAGCCAGGCCGCGGTCGCCGCCGGCGAGGCTCCGACCGTTCCGATCGAGGTCGGGTTGACCGACGGGGCGCTGGCCGCCGATCGGCCGGCCACCTCAAGCGCGTGCAGGAGTTTGTCCGGCGGGGCGCCGCCGGACTCCAGGCGCTGCCGGATCAGGATGAGCGGCCCCTCGCTCATCCCCTCGGGGATCGGCAGGCGGCCGATCTCGCATTCGCTCAGGCCGTCCAGGTGCGCGTTGATGAGCGACACGAGCGCCGGCACGATGATCTCGATCGCGGGGGTGTCGGGCAGCGTGGCGACCGCCGTCTCCGCCAGCCAGCCGGACAGCACGCGCAGCCCGCGCCGGACCGCGCCGATCAGGACGTCCCGGTCCACGCCGTTGTCGCCCCTGCTGAGGACCGACAGCAACGCCTCGGTGGCGCTCAGGGTCGGGACCAGGCCGTAGCCGTCGGGCACGCCCCATGACCCGTCGGGCTGTTGCGTGGCGACGAGGTACGCCACCCGCTCGTCGTGGCCCAGGAGCCAGGGGGCCAGGGTGACGAGCCGCCCGGTCTCGTAGACGGACGGCGACACCTGGCCCCAGGGCCGGGACATCAGGTCCCGCATCAGCTCGCCCACGGCCGCCGCCACGTCCACCGGCCCGGCAAGGGAGACATCACGCACGTTCAAGCTCGCCCCAATAGTCCACGAGCCCGTAGAAGCCCGTGTTGAAACCGATCTGTCGTTCGAGGTAGGCCGCAGCGCGCGGGCTGCGCGCTCGTATGGGCCCGAGAAGAGTCAGGCAGCGGCCGCGAATCTCGTTCATGCGCGCGGTCACTTCCGCGACGCCGGCGCCGAACGCCAGCGCGTTGGCGTCGCCCTGGGCGCGCTCCCGCTCCCGGGTGGCCAGGTCGTTGAGCAGGCGCAGGTAGCGCTGTACCTCGTCGCTGACCTGCATGAGCTCGTCGATGTGGCCGACCGTCCAGGGGTCGCCCGTCCTGATCCAGTGGGACACGTTCACGAAGGAGGATCCGCAGCCGTCCGCGCCGTCGAGGTACTCGTCCAAACAGACGGGCGCGTCCTCCTCCTTCCACCGCCACTCCCGCACCATCGCGCGCAGCGTCCGCCCGAGCCGGTCGAGCCAGACCGGCCGCAGGGCGGCGAACGCGGGCGCCGCCGACAGGTCGTCCCGCAGGTCGGTGAGGAAGCGCACCACGGCGGGGGCGTCCCCGCCCGGGCCGGTCTCGGCCGCCGCGAGGCACTCGGCGACCAGCGCCTCCGCGTCCGCGCGCGAGCCCGCGACCTGGTCCACCAGGCGGTCGACCGCGAAGATCCACAGCGACGCGCGGCCGACCGCGCGCAGTTCGTCCGGCGATGCCGAGGGCGAGCCGAACGCGGTGACCATCGACAACGCGGCGAAGAACGCCGGATCGAACGGCCTGGCCGGGAAGAGCTCGCCGTACGCCGCGGCGCTGGCTTGGAGATCCCGCTGGCACCGCGTGGCGAGCGCACACGTCCTGCCCATATCCGCGGCGAGAGCCGTCTCCTGCTCCGCGAGGTGCTTGACAATCATCTGCGGGCACGCTCGACGAACGTCAATTTGACCTTCTGGTTCGGCCGCAGAGAGGAGGCGAGCCGCGGCCTGACCGGCCTCGATGCCGTGAGCACGGGACGGTAGCGGCTCAGCAGGCCGGCCATGAGCAGTTGCGCCTCGATCATGAACAGGTGCTGGCCGAGGCACTGGTGGGGGCCGCCGCCGAACGGGAAGTAGGCCCAGCGGTGCCGCCGCTCCCGCTCCCGCTCCGGCGCGAAGCGCTCGGGATCGAACTCCTCCGGCCGGTCCCAGAACCCCTCGAGCCGGTGCGTGAGGTAGGGGCTGACCATCACCGTGGAGCCGGCCGTGATCCTGACCCCGTCGATCTCGTCCGTCTCCACCGCCTTGCGCGGCAGGATCCAGCCCGGTGGATAGAGGCGTACCAGTTCGGACAGGAACATCTTCAGGAAGCGCAGCTTGGGCAGATGAGACGGCTGCACCATCTCCGTCCCGACCACCTCGTCGAGCTCCTCGTAAATCTTCGCCGCCAGGTCGGGATGCTCGTCGAGCGCGACCCACACCCACGTGAGCGCGGTCGCGGAGGTCTCGGTCGACGCGCCGTGCATGCTGACCATGTCGTCCCTGATCCGCCGGTCCCCCACCTCGCCGGGTTCGTCCGCGCGGGCACGGCAGATCGCCGACACCACGTCCTTGCCCTCGTCCGCTGTGCGGCGGGCCTCGTGCACCCGGGGATAGACCACAGTGTTGATCGTCTCGATGGACCGGCGGAAGGGCCGGTCACCCGGCAGCGGCACCGTGCTCGGGACGAACGGCAGCAGCAGACGCGGCCACGTGGCCGTCACCGCCACCTCGTACGCGGGAATGAGCCGGGCGATGTCGTCCCTGGTGATCCGGTCGCCGAAGAAGAGCCGCACGATCGTCGGATGGACGATGGCCGAGATACCGTCGACGACGTCGAACGGTTCCCCGGGGCGCACGACGGCGTCGATCTGCTCGGCAAGGATCTCGGCCATGCGCTCGGCCAGCGAGTCGACGTACTTCGCGGTGAACAGGGGCTGCAGGACCCGGCGGCTCTCCTGCCAGGTCTCGCCGTCCGACAGGATGCCGCCACCCAGCAGCGGGACCAGCGGATCCCAGAACATGCCCTCGCGAACATAGTTGGGCTGGTTGGTCCGCAGCACGTGCTGGACGTGGTCCGGGTGGGTCACCAGATAAGGCCGGAACGGTCCCGTGTTGAGCCG
The DNA here is from genome assembly GCF_006874465.1 of Microbispora bryophytorum. GTDB lineage: Bacteria > Actinomycetota > Actinomycetes > Streptosporangiales > Streptosporangiaceae > Microbispora > Microbispora bryophytorum. The sequence continues at coordinate 40,458 of NZ_VIRL01000021.1, forward strand.
GACGAGCTTGCCGGCGGCCTGCCTGCCGACCTCTTCGAAGGCGGAGACCGGATCGCGTGGGTGCTTCGCGAGAAGCCGATAAAAGGGAAGAATCTCCGCATTTCGGGTCGGTCTCGGACCAACATCGATCGACATCCGGTCTGCTCCCCACCTGACGAACGCCCAATTCGCGAAGTATCACATGATCTAATCGGATTGATCAACAATGCAGGTCAGTGACACTTTTGTGCCGGTGTGGCCGCACATGCGACTACAGGCAGATTTGTCGCTAGAGACGGGTTTGACCTTCCGGAAAAAGGGGAAGGGCCGGGCCTCGCGGCCCGGCCCTCCTCAGGACGTGTCGTCAGGCGTGGCTGGTCACCAGCAGCGCGATGCCCACGAGGATGACGATGGGAATCAGCCACACCACGACCTCGCCGAGGAACTCCTTGTACATGGGGACCGATCCTCTCGGTGACGTGCGAAAAGTTAATCTCACGCAGCATATTCGCTCGTGCCCGGCGGTGGAACACGGCACCGTCCCCGGGCCGCGGACGGCAGAGGCCGCTGTGCCCGGGGAGACCGGACGAGCCGGAAGCGACGCCCGCGTGTGCGCCGCCATACCTCGGATGAAACGTACATACATCACCGCTGGTCAGGGCTTTTGCCGCTCCTCATCCCTGGGCCGGCGGCGGGCCGCTCTCTAGCATCGCGCCGGACGGCACGAGAGAGGGACACGATGTCGAGGATGAGTGCGGCGATGGCGGCCCTGCTCGTGGTGCTCGGGCTGCTCGTCGTCCGGCCCGCCGAGGCGGCCACGGTGCGGATCATGCCCCTGGGCGACTCGATCACCGGATCGCCCGGCTGCTGGCGGGCCCTGCTGTGGAACAAGCTGCAGAACGGCGGCTTCACCGACGTCGACATGGTGGGGACGCTGCCCGCCCAGGGGTGCGGGGTGCCGTACGACGGCGACAACGAGGGCCACGGCGGCTACCTCGTCACGAACGTCGCCGACCAGAACCAGCTCCCGGGCTGGCTCTCGGCGACCCGTCCCGACATCGTGATGATGCACTTCGGCACCAACGACGTGTGGAGCAACAAGCCGACCGGCACGATCCTCGCGGCGTACGGCACGCTCGTCGACCAGATGCGGGCGAGCAACCCGAACATGAAGATCCTCGTCGCCCAGATCATCCCGATGAACCCGAGCACCTGCGCCGAGTGCGCGCAGCGGGCCGTCGCCCTGAACAGCGCGATTCCGGGCTGGGCCGCCGCGAAGACCACGACGGCCTCCCCGATCGTGGTCGTCGACCAGTGGACCGGCTTCAGCACGAGCGCGGACACCTACGACGGCGTGCACCCCGACGACAGCGGCAACCAGAAGATGGCGGACAAGTGGTATCCCGCCCTGTCGGCCCTGCTCGGCGGCGCGCAGCCGTCCCCCAGCCCGAGTCCCAGTCCCAGTCCCAGTCCCAGTCCCTCGCCGACCCGGTCGCCTTCTCCGTCTCCGTCGCCGTCTAGGTCGCCGTCCCCCTCGCCCTCGCCGTCTCCCTCGCCCTCCTCCGGCCCCTCCGGCTGCGGCGCGACCTACACGATCACCAACCAGTGGGGCGGCGGCTTCCAGGGCGAGGTCACGGTCAGGAACACGGGCGCCGCGTCCATCAGCGGCTGGACCGTCACCTGGACCTTCACCGACGGGCAGCGGGTGACCCAGGCGTGGGGCGGCAAGGCCACGCAGACCGGGGCGAGCGTGACCGTGCGGAACGAGAGCTGGAACGGCTCCCTCGGCGCCGGCGCGAGCACCACGCTGGGCTTCATCGCCTCCTGGAACGCGTCCAATTCCGCCCCCGTGCCCACCTGCGCGGCGGCCTGACCTCGATCGGGCCGGGCCTGTTCCGGCCCGGCCGCGGCAGGCACGCGCCCCAGGTGCCCGATGTCCCTAGGCCCGATGTCCCTAAGTGGCCGATGTCCCCAGGTGCCCGATGTCCCCCCGATGCCCGGACCGGCTCTGTCAGCGATAGCCGGTGACGTCGGCGGGCCGGCCGGCGTCCTGGACCTCCACGAGATATCGCCAGCAGTCGGGGCGGCTGCCGTCCACGTCGGTGAAGCCGTACACCTGGGCCAGTTGGCCGCTGGACAGCGACTGCCCGTTCCAGCGGCTCGCCTCCGGGTCGGCGGCCAGGGCCGCCACCGCGCGTCCGACGAAGGCCGGGCTCTCGGAGATGGCGAAGTGCGGCACTTTGGCCAGCGCGTCGCGCCAGTCGGCCTCCGTCACGCCGAAGTGCTCCAGCATGAGCTCCGAACGCAGCCAGCCCGGCGTGAGCGACACCGCGGTCGCCCCGTGCGGCGCCAGCTCCTTGGCCTGGGCGAACGCCATGCGGTTCACGGACGTCTTCGCGAGGTCGTAGAAGAACGAGACGCGGTAGTTGGCCGCGTTGTAGTCCGCCGTGCCGTCGGTCACCTCGACCACCAGGCCGCCGGGCTTGCGGATCAGCAGCGGCAGTGCGTAATGACTGGTGATGATGTGCGTGTCGACCGCCAGCCGCAGGATGCGCAAGCCGTCGTCGAGCGAGTGCTCCCAGAGCCGGTCGGTCCAGCTGAACAGCAGCTCGCCGCCCCAGATGTCGTTGACCAGCACGTCGAGCGCGCCCTGCTCGGCGTCAATCCGCGCCACGAGGGCCCGCACCTGCTCGCGGTCGAGGTGGTCCACCGGCACGGCGATCCCCCGCCCGCCCGCGGCGGTCACCAGCTCGGCTGTCTCCTCGATCGTCTCCGGCCGGTTCATCTCCGAGCGCCGCTCACGGGTGCTGCGGCCGGTCACGTAGACCGTCGCCCCCGCCGCGCCCAGCTCGATCGCGATGCCGCGCCCCGCGCCCCGGGTCGCCCCGGCAACCAGTGCGACCTTCCCCACCAGGCTGCTCGTCATGAGACGGCATGGTGGCACACGCCACCGACAGAACACGGGCCCGCGGCAAAACACCGGGCCCGCGGCTTGGCCGCGATCCCTGGGGGCAGAGCGTGCTTTCAGCTAGGGTGCTGATCGCGATCCCGGAGGAGGACGGCATGAGCGAATATGCGGCGACTTTTCAACTTATCGACGCCGACAGGGACGGGCGGATCTCCGCCGAGGAGCTCGTACGCCTGATGGAGGTGCTCGGCCGGCCGCTGACACTTCAGGGGGCGCAGGGTGCGATCGACAGGGTCGACGCCGACCGCGACGGCCTGATCGATCTGGAGGAGTTCGGCGCCTGGCTGAGCAGCGCGGATCAGGGTTGAGCAGCGCTCAGCGGGCGTTGAGCCGGCGCTGAAAGGCGACGACGAGTTCTGGGGCGCGGTGCCGGCAGGCGTCGCGAGGCTGCTGCGTCCCCGCATCGGCGACGTCGCGGACCAGATGATCACGGAGATCCAGCGGCGGGTGCCCGAATACGCCCGCCCGGACGACGAGATCTACATCAAGGTCCTGCGGCTGTCGGTCAACCAGGCGCTGCAGGGGTTCCTGGAACGCATCGAGAATCCGCGGGCGCCGTGGGACCCCGAGGTCTTCCGGACGATCGGCAGGGGCGAGGCCTCCGAGGGGCGCGGCCTCGAACCCTTCCAGACCGCGATGCGGCTGGGCGCGCGGGTGGCGTGGCGGCGGCTCACCGAGCAGTCCGAGCAGCTCGACCTCGACCCGAGGACGCTGTACGACCTGGGCGAGGCCATCTTCGTCTACCTCGACCAGCTCGCCGACGCGGCGGCGCAGGGCTTCGCCGAGGCGCGGGCGCACGCGGCGGGCGAGATGGAGCGCCGCCGCCGGCGGCTGCTCGACCTGCTGCTCACCCGTCCGGCGGCCTCGCCGGAGGCCGTCGCCGACCTGGCCAGGGCGGTCGGCTGGCGGCTCCCCCGCACGGTCGCCGGGGTGGCGCTGGAGGAACGCGACGGCGGCTCTCCCCTGCCGGTGCTGCCGCCGGACGTGCTGACCGGGCTCGACCGCAACGCCCCCTGTCTCGTGGTGCCGGACCCGGGCGGCCCCGGGCGGGTGCAGGCGCTGGAGAGCGTCCTGCGCGGATGGCGGGCCGCGATCGGCCCCGCCGTGCCGCTCGCCGCCGCCGCGGACTCGCTCGGCTGGGCCAGGGAGGCCCTCGACCTCGGCACCCGCGGCATCCTGCCCCGGCGGGGACTGCTGCGCTGCGCCGACCACATGGCCACGCTGGTCGTCTTCAAGGACGAGGACCTGGTGGCCGCCCTGGCGGAGGTGCGCCTCGCGCCCCTCGCCCACCTGCCCCAGAGCCGGCAGGACCGCCTGGCCGAGACCCTGCTCGCCTGGCTGTGTCACGGCCGGGGCGTCGCGGAGGTCGCCGCGGCGCTCCACGTCCACCCGCAGACCGTGCGGTATCGCCTGCGCCAGATCGAGCAGCTGTACGGCGACGCGCTCTCCGACCCCGACGTCCGGTTCGAGCTGGAGATCGTCCTGCGCGCCCGCCAGGCCCGCCAGGGCACGACCTAGGCCCGCCGGCCGCCCTCCCTACGGCATGGTGCCGCCGCTGGTGCGCAGGCCCCGCGCCACCGGCCGCCTGTGCAGGCCGAACCGCGCCTCCGGCTCCCGCGCGCCGTCGAGGATCTCCGCCACGTATCCGGCCAGGGCCGGGGCGTGCTTGAAGCCGTGCCCGGACTCGCCCCCGAGCAGCCAGACGCCGTCGTCGATCTCGGCGATGATCCACTCGGCGTCCCTGGTCAGCGCGTACTGGCAGACCTGGCTGAACACCACCGGCGCGCCCACCAGCGAAGGGAACCGCCTGGCCAGATAGGCGCGCGCCTGCTCCTCGGTGTGCCGGAGCACCCGCCTGCCGCCGCTCTCCGCGTCGTACGGCTCGCCCTCGGCGTCGCCGGTGACCTTCATCCCCATGCCGTCCAAGTCGCCGTGCCCGTACGCCGACAGGTCGTAGTCGCAGAACGCGGGCAGCGGCGGCGTGGTCCAGTCCCTGGGCACCCCGAAGTGGAAGGTGTCCTGCCGCGTCACCTCGACGTGTCCCGCCTCGTGCGGGAACAGCCGCGGCAGCCACGCGCCGCACGCCCACACCACGCGGTCCGCCGTCAGCACCTCGCCGTCCGCCACGACCCCGGCGCCGCGTCCGTACGGCACGGCACGGGCGCGGACCTGCCGGACGCCGGCCGCGCCGGCCAGGCGCGCGGTCACCTGCGTCGCCCGCCGGGCCCGCAGCACTCCGGCGTTCGGCTCCCACAGCACGAAGGCGAGGTCGTCGCCCCGCAGCCCGGGAAACCGCCGCGCCGCCTCGGCCGGGTCGAGCAGCTCGCAGGGGATGTCCAGCCGCTCGAGCACCCGGGCGCTGCGCGTCTCCCAGCCGTCCGGGTCGCGGGCGAACCACATCAGCCCCGACTCGACGTACAGCTCCTCGCCGCCCCGCCGTTCCAGCCGGCGCCAGTCGTCGCGGGCCTGCCAGGCCAGCCGGGGATACCAGTCGTCCGAGCCGTGCGCGCAGCGCAGCAGGCGGGTCTCCCCGGCGCTGGCCTGACGCACGTGGCCCGGCGCGTACTGCTCGACGAGCGTCACCCGCCAGCCCTCGTCGGCCAGCCGTAACGCCAGCGACGCCCCCCAGATCCCCGCCCCCACGACGATCGCCGACTTCATCCACCACTCCTTGATCGCGGACGGACCTACGTCCGACGTAGGCTACGTCGAATGTGGTTTTCGCCTACAGGCGCACCGGTGCCGCGATAATCGGAGCATGATGGCGGCCGAATCGGCGCAGACGCTCGAACGGGGCTTGCGGCTGTTGCGACTGCTCGCCGACGCGAACAGGGGCCGCACGCCGACCGAGCTCGCCCAGGAGCTGGGCCTGAGCCGGCCGATCGTCTACCGCCTCCTGACGACCCTGCAGGCCGAGGGCTTCGCCCGGCGGGACGCGCACGGCCGCGTGCACCTGGGCTTCGGGGTGCTCGTGCTGGCCCAGGCCGTGCACCCCCTGCTGCGGGCGGCGGCGCTGCCGACGCTGCGCGCGCTCGCCGAGCAGGCGGGAGCGACCGCGCACCTGACCATGGCCGAGGGCGACGAGGGCCTGGCGGTCGCGGTGGTCGAGCCGTCGTGGACCGACTTCCACGTCGCCTACCGGGAGGGCTCGCGCCATCCGCTGACGCGCGGCGCGGCCGGGCTGGCGCTGCTCGCGCGGCGCGAGGGCCGCACCGAGCCGCCGCTGCACACGAGCAGCGGACACCTCCAAGAGGGCGCGCAGGGCATCGCGGCGCCGATTCCGGGCCTGCCGTGGCTGGAGGCGTCCGTCGGGGTGGTCAGCTTCACCGATCTCGACGCGGACAAGGTGGGCCCGCTGGTCCTGGAGGCCGCCTGCCGCCTCACGTCCGCCCTGTCCGAGCCCCCGCGCTGACGGTCGCCGTTCCAGCAGCCGGGGCTCGGCGCGCTCGTGGCCGCCGTCTTGACATTCCGGTCGGCATGACGAATCGTCGTACATATATAGGACGCATACGTCCGATTAACGGACAAGCGCTCCCTAGGGACCGGCAGAGGAGGCGTCATGCCGTACTACCGGGTGGTCGGGCAGGTGCCGCGCAAGCGCCACGTGCAGTTCCGCGCGCCCGACGGCGGGCTGTACAAGGAGGAGCTCATGGGAGAGGAGGGCTTCTCCTCCGACTCCTCGCTGCTCTACCACCGTCACGCGCCGACCGCCATCGTCAAGGCCGAGGCCGTGGACGCGGGAGCGCCCGGCCTCACGCCCAACCTGCCGCTGTCCCCGCGCCATTTCCGCACCCGGGACCTGACGCCCGACGGCGACCTGGTCTCCGGTCGGATGCCGCTCGCGGGCAACTCCGACGTCCGCATCTCGTACGCCGCGACGGACGCGCCCAGCGAGCTGTACCGCGACTCGATGGGCGACGAGTGCGTCTACATCGCGCGCGGCCGGGCCCGGTTCGAGTCGGCGTACGGCGCGCTGGACGTGGCCGAGGGCGACTACGTCGTCATCCCGACCGGGGCGATCCACCGGTGGGTGCCCGAGGGCCCGGTGACCGCGCTGGTGATCGAGGCGGCCGGGCACATCAGGCCGCCCAAGCGCTACCTGTCCCGGTTCGGCCAGTTCCTGGAGCACGCGCCGTACTGCGAGCGCGACCTGCGCGCGCCGGCCGAGCCGCTGCTCGTGGACGGCGAGGAGGTCCCGGTCCTGGTCAGGACGCGGGGCGGGCTGACCCGGCTGACCTACGCCCACCATCCCTTCGACGTGGTGGGCTGGGACGGCTGCCTCTACCCGTACGCGTTCAACATCCAGGACTTCGAACCCATCGTGAAGCGGACCCACGCGCCGCCGCCGGTCCACCAGACCTTCGAGGGGCCGGGCTTCGTCGTCTGCTCGTTCTGCCCCCGGCCGCTGGACTTCCACCCGGAGGCCGTGCCGATCCCGTACAACCACCACAACGTGGACTCCGACGAGTTCATGTTCTACGTGGGCGGCGACTACACCGCCAGGAAGGGGTCGGGCATCGACGTCGGCTCGATCTCGCTCCACCCGGCCGGCTTCACGCACGGCCCGCAGCCGGGCGCGGTGGAGGCCGCCGTCGAGGCCGTGCGCCAGGGACACACCGAGACGACCGAGATGGCCGTCATGATCGACACGTTCCGCCCGCTCGACCTCGGCCAGGCCGCCCTGGCCTGCGAGGACACCGGCTACGCGTGGACGTGGGCGCGATGAGCTTCGGGCTCGGCAACCTGCCGTACGGCGTGTTCTCCCGGCCCGGCGAGCCCCGCAGGGTCGGCGTCCGGGTCGGGGACCAGGTCCTCGACCTGGCCGCCGCCCTCGGCGGGGACGTCTACGCGGCGCCCAGCCTCAACCCGCTGCTGGCCCTGGGCCGTGCGTCCTGGCAGGAGACGCGCGCGCGGGCGCGAGAGGCGGCGGCCACGGGCGACCACCTGATCCCGCTGGCGGAGGTGACCCCGCACCTGCCGATCGAGGTGGCCGACTACGTCGACTTCTACGCCTCGTTCGAGCACGCGTCGAACCTTGGGCGGATGTTCCGGCCGGACGACGAGCCGCTGAAGCCCAACTGGCGGCACCTGCCCGTCGGCTACCACGGGCGGGCGGGCACCGTCGTCGTCTCGGGAACGCCGATCAGGCGGCCGTGCGGGCAGCGGCCGTCGTTCGGCCCGTCGCGCAAGCTCGACATCGAGGCGGAGGTCGGCTTCGTCGTCGGGGTGCCGACGCGGCTCGGCGAGCGCGCCGGCGCGTTCGAGGACCACGTCTTCGGGGTGGCGCTCGTCAACGACTGGAGCGCCCGCGACATCCAGGCGTGGGAGTACGTCCCGCTCGGTCCGTTCCTGGGCAAGTCGTTCGCCACCTCGATGTCGGCGTGGATCACGCCGCTCGACGCCCTGGAGGAGGCCAGGGTCGAGGGCCGGTCGCAGGAGCCGGAGCCGCTCGCCTACCTCCGCCGGCAGGCGCCCTGGGGTCTCGACCTCACCCTGCACGTCGAACTGAACGGCGAGACGGTCTCGACGCCGTCGTTCCGCGACATGTACTGGACGCCCGACCAGATGCTCGCCCACCTGACCGTGAACGGCGCCTCGCTGCGCACGGGCGACCTGTTCGCGAGCGGGACGGTGTCGTCGGTCGGGCAGCCGGGCTCGCTCATCGAGCTGACCTGGAACGGCGCATATCCGGTCAAACTGCCCGGCGAGACCCGGAGCTTCCTGGAGGACGGCGACACCGTCACGATCAGCGCGTGGACCTCGCACGGCGTCAGCCTCGGCGAGGTGTCGGGGAAGATCCTTCCGGCGACTTAGCGTATTTCTGTCGTCACCCATCGCTATCTTTGGTGCCCGTGACGCCACGCACCCCGCCTCCCGCCGCCCGCACCCTGCTCGCCGGGCTGCTCGCCGGGCTGCTCGCGGTGCTGCTCGTGGCCTGTTCCGCGCTCGTCGCGGGCTGCGCCGTACGCGTGCCGCCCGCGCCGCGCATCACGATCACCCCGGCCTCCGGCGCGGTGGCGGTCGCGCCCGAGGCGGGGTTGGTCGTCAGGGCGGAGGGCGGCAGGCTGACCAGTGTGCTGGCGTTCGCGGGACGCGACCCGGTGCCCGGCGCCTTCGATCCGGCGCACACCGTGTGGCGGTCGTCGTGGACGCTGCGCCCCGGCACGCAGTATGTCGTCAACGCGGTCGCGACCGGGTCCCAGAGCGTCACCGCCCAGGTCGCGGCCCGGTTCCACACGCTCACCCCGCACCATGAGCTCGCCGTCGCCTCGGTCGTCCCGTCCGACGGGGAGACCGTCGGGATCGGCATGCCGATCGTCGTGACGTTCACCAGACCGGTCGAGGACCGCGCGGCGGTCGAGCGCGCGCTGGAGGTCCGAGGCCCGGCCGAGGGCGCGTGGCACTGGGCGAGCTCCACCCAGGTCGTCTACCGGCCGCGGAAGTGGTGGCCGACCGGCGGCGAGGTGCGCGTCACCGCCCATCTCGCCGGCGTCCGCGCCGCCCCCGGCACGTACGGCGCCGCCGACCGGAGCGTGGCCTTCACCGTGGGACGGGCCATGATCAGCTCGGTCGACGCCCGCACCCACCAGATGGTGGTGCGGCAGGACGGCAGGGTGGTCCAGCGCATGCCGATCAGCGCCGGCATGGCGACCACCAGGGAATACACGACCACGAGCGGAATCCACCTGACGATGGACAGGGGCAACCCGGTCCGCATGGTCTCGCCCGGCCGCGACAAGGGCGACCCCGGCTACTACGACAAACTCATCGACTACGCCGTGCGGATCTCCAACAGCGGCGAGTACGTCCACGCGCTGGACAACGTGTGGGCGCAGGGCCGCGTCAACGTCAGCCACGGCTGCGTGAACGTCGGCCCCGACCAGGCGCGGTGGTTCTACGAGCATGCGCTGCGCGGCGATCCCGTCATCGTCACCGGCACCACGCGCGACCTGGAATGGAACAACGGCTGGGGCTACTGGCAGCTCTCCTGGCCCCGCTGGCTGGCCGGCAGCGCCCTCCGGCAGGACGGCGCCGAGACCCCTTCCACCGCCTCTTGACAGAGACGGTGGCGTTCGAGTCAGCGTCCTGCATTACGGTCGAGGCATGGCAGTAGCAATCGATCTGACCCTTTACTGCGAGAACGCGCGGCTCCTCGCCGAGTTCTGGAAGACGGCGCTCGGCTACGTCGACGAGATCCCGGCGGCCCGGCACGCGACCAGTGAGGAGTCGCTCGCGCGGTTCGGCCTGCCGGCCGGCGGCGCCGAGGACGACGGAGCCTGCCTCTGCGACCCCGAGGGGGCCGGCCCCCGGTTCTCCATCGTCCGGGTCCCCGAGCGGAAGACGGCGGAAAACCGGCTCCACATCGACGTGCGCGTGCCGGGAGACGGCACGGCCGCCGACCGGTGGGAGCGGATCAGGACGGAGGCCGCCCGGCTGGTGCGGGCCGGCGGCACGATCCTGGAGGCGTTCGACGACCACATCCTGATGGCCGACCCCGAGGGCAACGAGTTCCGCGTCACCGCTTCCCCTGGGTGAGGCCCCGGGTTCCCTGAGTAAGGCCCTGCCTCTGGGACAACGCGACCTAACGCGTTAGGTTTGAGGAGGAACCCCACCCGAGCGGTGTTCGTTCCTCGCTATGGAGGCGGCAATGGACCCCTGGATCATTTGGCTCATCCTGGCGGCGGCACTGGGCGTGGCAGAGATCTTCACGCTGACCGCTTCATTGGGGCTGCTGTCCATCGCGGCCCTGCTCACGACCGCCGTCGCAGCCGTCGGACTGCCGCCCGCGCTCCAGCTCGCCGTGTTCGTCATCGCCTCCGCCGCCGGCCTCGCCGGGGTGCGCCCGATCGCGCTCCGGCACATCAAGCAGCCGCCGCCGAAACGCTTCGGCGTGTCCGCCCTCGTCGGCAAGTCCGCCTACGTGACCAGGGAGGTCACCGGCAGGGAAGGCCGGGTGCAGATCGGCAGCGAGGAGTGGTCGGCACGTGCCTACGACGAGACGCTCGTGATCCCGCCGGGGGCCACGGTCGATGTCATAGAGATCGAGGGCGCCACCGCCCTCGTATATCCCCGGGAGTGAGCAATGGACGCTGCACTGATCGCCGGAATCGTCATCGCGTTCGTCGCGATCCTGACGGTGCTGCGAGCGGTCCGGATCGTGCCCCAGGCGAGAGCCGGCAACGTCGAGCGTCTGGGCAGGTACTACCGCACGCTTGGCCCCGGCCTGAACTTCGTCATCCCCTACATCGACCGGGTCCGCCCGCTGCTGGACCTGCGCGAGCAGGTGGTGTCGTTCAAACCCCAGCCGGTCATCACCGAGGACAACCTCGTCGTGGACATCGACACGGTGCTGTATTTCCAGGTCACCGATCCCCGGGCGGCGGAGTACGAGATCGCCAACTTCATCCAGGGTGTCGAGCAGCTCACCGTGACGACGCTGCGCAACGTGGTCGGCGGCATGGACCTGGAGAAGACGCTCACCTCTCGTGACATGATCAACAGCCAGCTGCGCGGCGTGCTGGACGAGGCGACCGGCAAGTGGGGCATCCGGGTCAACCGGGTCGAGATCAAGGCGATCGACCCGCCGAAGACCATCAAGGACGCCATGGAGAAGCAGATGCGCGCCGAGCGGGACAAGCGCGCGGCGATCCTCACGGCCGAGGGCCAGCGGCAGTCGCAGATCCTCACGGCCGAAGGTGACAAGCAGAGCGCGATCCTGCGGGCCGAGGGCGAGCGGACCTCCCAGATCCTCAAGGCCCAGGGTCAGTCGCAGGCGATCGACGAGGTGTTCCAGGCCGTGCACCGCAACGACCCCGACCCCAAGCTGCTCGCCTACCAGTACCTCCAGGTGCTGCCCCAGCTCGCCCAGGGTCAGGGCAACACGATGTGGGTGATCCCGAGCGAGGTCACCTCGGCGCTCGGCACGCTGTCGAAGGCGTTCACCGAATCGCTGCCCGCGAGCCGGGCCACCGTGACGGACGGCAGGGAGCACGAGCGGAGGACGGCGCGCGACGAGGCGGTCGCCGAGGCCGAGCGCGCCGCCGCCGAGGCCAAGGCGGCGGCCGAGGACAGCGAGCTGGGACCGCGCCAGATCGAAGCCTCCCGCCCCGTCCTCGGTGCGGACGTCCCCAACCCCGACCCGGCCCACGCCGTGCGCCCAGACGAGCGGCCGTAGCCCGGCGTCAGACCATGGCCAGGTAGGCGGCGAGCTCCTCCACCGAGGAGGTGGAGATCCCGACGTGGCCGTCCGGCCGTACGAGGGTGTGCCGCTCGCCGCCGTACGGCCCGGCCGGCGCGTACGCCCGCACCTCGGGACCGCCGGGGACGCGCGGAGCGGGGTCGGGGGACAGCAGGGTGAAGTGCGGGCCCCGCAGCAGGTCGAACATGCGGGCCCGCGTCCCGTCCGCCAGCGGCAGCGGGCCGTCCGGCACCCGGTCGCCGCCGCGCCGGGCGAGCGAGCCGCCCCGGTAGCTCAGCGAGAGCTGGTAGGTGTCCTCGCCACGTTTGTAGGACTTCCTGTCGGCGAGATCCACGCTGAGGCCGAGCACCCCGGCGGCGACGGGCCTGCGCTCCTCCTCGTAGGTGTCGAGCAGCGCCTCCGGCGCCCCCGCGAGCACCCGGGCGAGCTTCCAGCCCAGGTTGTAGGCGTCCTGGACGCCGGTGTTGAGCCCCTGCCCGCCCGCCGGCGGGTGCACGTGGGCGGCGTCCCCGGCCAGGAAGACCCGGCCGGACCGGTAGCGGTCGGCGAGGCGGATGTTCACCCGGTAGAGGGAGGACCAGAGCAGCTCGGTCAGGCGCACCCGGGGCAGCATGGACCTCTCAGCGAGAATCCGCTGATATCCGGACAACGTCTGCTCCGGTGTGACCCCCGGCTTCAGCGAGGCGAGCATCTGGAAGGTGTCGGTGCCGGCCATCGGATAGAGCGCCACCATTCCCCTGCCCGGCCGCACCCAGACGTGGATGTGGTCCCGGTCGAGCCCCTCGGCCCGTACGTCGCCGAGGGCCATCCGCTCCTCCTCGCGGGTCTCGCCGGCGAAGCCGATGCCGAGGGCCTTGCGCACCTGGCTCCTGCCGCCGTCCGCCGCGACCAGGTAACGCGCCCGCAGGCTCTGTCCCGTGCCGAGCCTGGCGGTCACCCCGTCCGCGTCCTGCTCGAAGCCGGTCAGCGCGCTGCTCTGCTCCACCTTCCCGCCCAGCCCGGCCAGGCGCTCGCGCAGCACCGCCTCGGTGCGCCACTGCGGATGCATCAGCACCGTCGGGTACGGCACCGCGTCCGTGGCCGCGGCGGTCCTGTGCATGCGGGCCTGCCAGATCGGCACGGCACCGATCCTGACCCGCAGCGGCGGGTAGGGCGTCGCCGCCGCCAGGATCGGGCCGATCACCCCGAGGTCGTCGAAGACCTCCTGCGAACGCGGTTGCAGGCCCTTGCCCTTGGAGCCGGCCGCGGGCTCGGGCGCCTGGTCGACGATGCGGAAGGGGACGCCCCGGCGGGCCAGGTCCACGGCGAGGGTGAGCCCGGTCGGCCCGGCCCCGGCGATCAGTACGTCCGTGTTCTCATGCATGCCCCGACCGTGACAGGCCGCTCTGCCAAACCTCTGTCAGGCGCCTGTCATGCCCCGCGGCGGCGATCGCCTCCCAAATCCCCGTGACGACTGTCATCGCGATAAGTGAGCGGTGACCTGACGGGTACCCGATCAGGGGGACCACTGCTGCTGGACACGTGAGGGGAAGGCTGTGACCTGGTGTGTGGGCATCTCCGTGAAGGGTGGGCGGCTCCCCGCCGCTTCGCCGGGGCGAGGTGCGCGCACCGGTGCCTGACCGGTCGAGCGGCGGGGTCCCCGCGGACGGGACGCCCGGCAGGCACGGGCAGATGGGTGCCGACCCCCGCCGCTGGAAGGCGCTGACCGTCTGCCTGATCGCCGGTTTCGTCACATGGTTGGACATCAGCATCGTCAACGTGGCGCTGCCCTCCATCCGCGTCGCGCTGGACGCCCCGCCGAGCGCCCTGCAGTGGGTGGTGTCGGGATACGCGTTCGCCTTCGGGCTGCTGCTGGTGCCCGCCGGGCGATTCGGCGACACGCACGGCCGGCGCAACGTGTTTCTCTTCGGCGCGGCCCTGTTCACCCTGGCCAGCGCCGCCGCCGGAGCCGCCCCCGAGTCGAGTTGGCTGATCACGGCGCGGGTCGTGCAGGGGGCGGCCGCGGGAGTGATCGCTCCGCAGGTCACCGGCCTGATCCAACAGCTGTTCCAGGGGGCGGAGCGCGGCCGGGCGTTCGGCCTGCTGGGTGCCACGATGAGCATCTCCACCGCGGTCGGCCCGTTGCTCGGCGGCCTGCTCATCCAGTTCAGCGGTCAGCGCGAGGGGTGGCGCCACGTCCTGCACGTCAGCATTCCGATCAGCCTGATCGCCATGATCTTGGCGTACCGGTACATCCCCGGGCGGCCGGCCGGGAAGCGGCAGCGGGAAAGCATGGATCCTGTGGGAGTGCTGCTCCTGGCCGCCGGCGTCCTGCTGCTGATCCTTCCGCTCGTGGAGGGACGCGCATGGCCGGGACAGGGCAAGTGGCTGCTGATACTGGCCGGGGCCGTCGTGCTCACCGGCTTCGTGGGCTGGGAGCACTGGTACGGCAAGCGCCACGACCCGATCGTCGATCTTTCCTTGTTCCGCCGGGGCTCGTACGCCCTCGGAACCTTGCTCGCGCTGCTCTACTTCGGCGGATTCACCGCGATCTTCTTCATCATCACCCAGTACCTCCAGGAGGGCTTGCACTATTCCGCTCTGCGGGCGGGCTGGGTGAGCGCGGCATTCGCGCTGGGATCGGCGCTCAGCGCCGCCCTGGGCGGCCGGGTCGTCGTCCGGTTCGGCCGCCCGCTGGTCGTGTTCGGGCTGGTGCTGGTCACACTCGGACTGGGCGCCACCGAACCCGCCACGCGACTGGTCTCCGGCCAGAACGCGGCCTGGGCGATCGCGGCGCCGTTGTTCGTCGCCGGGGTGGGCAACGGCCTGATCGTCTCGCCCAACCAGACGCTGACCCTGTCGGCGGTGCCCGTCGCCGAGGCCGGGGTCGCCGGCGGCATGTTGCAGATGGGACAGCGCATCGGTGCCTCCGTCGGTATCGCGGCGGTGGGCTCGGCTCATGGCATCTATGCGGCGTCGTTCCAGCAAGCGCTGCTGGTCAACATCATGTTCGTGCTGGCCGCCCTGGCCGCCGGGGTCGCCGACGTGTTCGTCGAGCGTCGCGCCGTCCGGCGGCCCGGATGAAGCATGTGGGCCGGGCGGCCGAGGACGTGAATTACCGAACGGACCGTTGACCGGACAGGGATTGTCCGCCTATCCGACTGGTCCATAGCGTCGTGAATATGTCGTCTCGTCGCTCGACGGTCCGCCGTGGACGTCCATGATGGGTAGCCAGGCGTTGGATGAACAGCCGACTCTGATCGAGAGGGCACGGCGGATCGCGCTGCTGCTCGCCCGCATCGGCCTGGGCACCGTCTTCATCGCGAACGGATGGGAGAAGTTCGCGATGTCGGGCATCGGCGGCACGGCCGCGTTTTTCGCATCGCAGGGCGTGCCTGTTCCCTGGGTGTCGGCCGTGGTGATCGCGACCTTGGAGCTGGCCGGAGGCGTGGCACTGGTGCTCGGGCTGCTGCTGCCGGTGGTCGGTACGCTGCTCACGCTCGACATGCTGGGAGCGATCGTCTTCGTCCACGGCAGCAAGGGCTTCTTCATCGCCGACGACGGCGTCGAGTTCGTCCTGAGCCTCGCGGCGGCCAGCCTCGCCATCGCCTTCAGCGGAGGAGGCGCCCTCGCCGCCGACAACCTGTGGCAGGGCCGCAGGGCGAAGGCCGTGGAACACAGGTCGTGATGACGCCCGCATGACGCTGCCGAGCTTGATCACGCCAGGTCGTGTCAGGCACTCCCCAGGGCGCGGGTGACGCGGTCGGCGAACCTGGCGTAGCGGGCGAGTTCGTCCCTGGTGGGCGCGATGATCAGCTCCCCGGCGACCTCTTCGATGCCGGCGCGCGACGCCTTGACGGCTCTGCGCGCCCTGCGCCGCCCGCCGATCCAGGCGAACACCCGGCACAGCGCGGCGATCAGCACTCCCGCCAGCGCGCCGCCCAGCAGGAGCACGGTCGGCCACGGCGCCCGGCCGACCGTGGGGGTGGGCAACTCGGGCAGCATGAGGTAGTTCAGCGCGAAGCGCACGAGCAGCCAGATCGCGCCCGCGGCCATCGCCGCGACGGTCAGCCACTGCGCGGTCCCCGCCACGCGCCACCACCGAGGGGCTTTGGAGACGCCGCCGGAGGTGGCCGCGGCGACAGTGCGGTCCAGGGCGTCGGTCAGCTCCCCCGACCGCGACCGCGCCGCGTGCCGTACGGCGGTCGCCCACGGCTCGGGCACCGAGGCCGAGGCGGCGGCTCCGACGTCGCGCAGGGCGGTGTCGACGGCCGAGACCTGCACGGCGGTGGCCGCGGGCAGCGAGGAGCGGGCGCCCTTGGCCAGGTGGAGACGGCGCAGCGGATCGGGCCGCAGCCTGCGCAGCCAGCGCGTCACCGGCCAGCCCGTCGCGGCGATCGAGCGGTGCCGGTGCGACTTCGCGACCGCCTCGACCGCGGCAGGCACCCCGGCCGCCTGTGCCAGCGCCCGCGTCAGCGCCCTGTTCGCGGCGACCTCCGGCACCGCCACCTGCCCCGGCGCGGGCGGTGCGGTGACCGGCAGGCTCTCCCGGGTCCGAGCGTCCGGAGGGCGAGCGTCCGGGAGCAGGGTGTCCGGGGGGCGGGCGTCCGGGGGGCGGGTGTCGGCCCAGAGCGCGGCGGCGGCCGAGGCCACGTCGGCGGCGAGCCGCGACGACCACGCGCGGCGGCGGGAGACCTGACGGTCGAGCAGCGCCCGCAGTTCGGGGACGCCCTCGCCGGTGCGGGCGGAGATCCCGAGCACCGGCACCCCTTCGAGCCCGCCGGCCGCCAGCAGGCCGCGCAGGTCGTCGAGGCAGCGCTTGACGGACCGCTCCGGCAGCCGGTCCACCTGGTTGAGCACGACGACCATGACGTCCCGGTGCCGGGCGAGCGGGCGCAGGTAGCGCTCGTGCACGGCCGCGTCGGCGTACTTCTGCGGGTCGAGCACCCAGACCAGCAGGTCGACCGCGGCGACCAGACGGTCGACCTCCCGGCGGTGGGGCAGTTCGATGGAGTCGTGGTCGGGCAGGTCCAGCAGGATCAGCCCGGACGCGTCGCCCTCGACCGTGTGCCGCAACGGGACGTCGAGCCAGTCGAGCAGCGGTCCAGAGCCGCCGGCGCCCCACAGGGCCGCCTGCGCCTTGGCGGTCGTCGGCCGGGTCACCCCCACTGCCGCCAGCTCGGTCCCGGACAGGGCGTTGAACAGCGACGACTTGCCGCTCCCCGTCGCCCCGGCGAGGGCGACCGCAGTGTGCTCCACCGACAGGCCGCGCCGTGCGCCGGCCCGGGCGACCACGGCTCGGGCGTGGTCCACGGCCTCCTGGCCGAGCCGGCCCTCCGCCAGGTCCGCGGCCTCCGCGAGCGCCTCCAGCCGGTCGTCCAGCGGCACCTCCGCCTTCCTGCGCGGGAGCTTCACAGGACGCCCCTCTCCCGTACGGCCTTGTCGGCCTCCCGCAGCCGGGCCGCCGTCTCCGGAGCCGGGCCCAGCCCCTCCAGCAGGGAGGTGAAGCGGGCGCGTTCCTCGTCGAGCAGCGCGCGGACGCGCCGCCGCAGGTCCTCACGCGCGTCCTGCGTCAGCGCGCGTACGGCCTGGTCGCCGAAGACGGCTTCGAGCAGCTTCTGGCTGAGCACGCCGGTGCCGCCGGCGATGCCCAGCTCGATGCCGGTGATCCCGCCGGTCGTGGAGAACACCGCCAGCATGATCAGCACGCCGAGGCTGTTCACGCCGAACGACGCCGCCCGCGCGAGCGTGCGCCGGTCGGCGCCCTCGGAGCGGACGAGGTCGAGCACGTGCCCCTGCCAGGCGCGTACGGCCACGCCTGCCCGGGCGGGCAGATCGGCGGACGCGCGGCCGAGCCGCCCGGAGACGGCGACGCCGGACTTCTCCAGCAGGTCGCGCCCGGCGGGCAGGGCCAGCCACGCCTCGACGGCACGCTCCGCGGCGGCGTCGGCGGTGGCGCGGATCAGCGACTCCACCCCGCTCTCCAGCGCGACCCGCAGCTCCCTGTCGGGCGCCGGGCGGCCGCGGAGGGCGGCGGCGAGGCGGTCGCGCAGCCAGCCGATGCGGGACTCCAGGGCCCGCATGAGGTCGCCGGTGCCGACGAAGTCCTGCCAGCGGGCCAGCACCTCGCCGCGCAGCAGCCTGCCGTCGCGCATCCCCTCGTCGAACGCCGACATCGCCACGTCGTACGCCCTGCCCGCGATGTCGCGCAGCTCGTCGATCCCCGCCCGCTGGCGCTCCACCCGGTCGGCCAGGTCGGGCACCCGGGTGCCGAGGCTGTCCAGGGCGCCGGACAGGGTGCGCCGTACGACCTCGGCCCGCGCCTTGGCGTCCACGGACAGGTCGGCGAGCCAGGTCGCGATCGGCTGCACGACGTGGCCGGGCAGCCGGGCGCGCTCCGACGGCAGCTCGAGCTCGGGGACGGCGAACAGCGGTGTGCCGCCCAGGCCGTTCTCCCTCAGGAGGCGGGTCAGGTCGGCGGCCACGGGTCCGCGTGCCTCGTCCGGGACCCTCTGCAGGATCACCGCGAGGGCCGTGCTCCGCTCCCGGGCCAGGCGCAGGAAACTCCACGGCACCTCGTCGGCGTACCGCGCGGCGGTCGTGACGAACAGCCACAGGTCGGCCGCGGCGAGCAGCTGCGCGGCCAGCTCGCGGTTGGCCGTGACGATTGAGTCGATGTCGGGGGCGTCGAGCAGCGCCAGCCCGGGCGGCAGGGCGTCCACGGGGGCGATCCGCAGGGTGCCGGGCTCGCCGCGTCCCCCGCCGGCCGCCCCGCCGGTCACCCTCGCCAGCCCGGGCAGGATCGTGGTGGAGGTGAACCAGGCGGTGTCGTCCGGGCTGCACACCAGGGTCGGCGCGAGCGTGGTGGGCCGCAGCACCCCGGGCTCGGTCACGAGCATGCCGGCCAGCGAGTTGACCAGGGTGGACTTGCCGGCCCCGGTGGACCCGCCGACCACGGCGAGCAGCGGCGCGTCGATGGCCGACAGGCGGGGCAGCAGGTAGTCGTCGAGCTGCCCGCGCAGCTCCGCCAGGACGCGCCGGTCGGCCGCGGCGTCCCCGACCTCCAGGGGGAACAGGTCCTGATCGAGGTGACGCCGCAGGCTCTCCAGAGCGGACCGCAACCTGTCGCTCCCCGCCATGCTTCCGACCTTCCCTGAGGAAGGCCGACGAATCCGCCGCCCCGGCCCTCAGGCGGCGGGAGTGGGCGCGGAATTCGGCGCGGGCAGCAGCACCTTGCACTTGTCGTACGCCTTGGCCGCCTTCGGGTCCGCCGTCGGGGGATCGCGGCGCACCCGCCCGTCCGCGGGCAGCTCGGCGCCGTTGTCCTTCATGCAGGTGCGGAACGCCTGCATGGCCTGCGGATCGGCGCCGCGCCGGCCGCCGAACCCGCCCCTGCCGCCTTGCGGCATCAGGGAGCGGCACGCCTCGAACGCCTTGCTCATGGCGGGGTCCATCGACCGGAACCCGCCGAAGCCTCCGCTCGGTCTGGCCGTCGGTCGTGCTGTCGGCCTGTCCGTCGGCCTGCCGCCGGGCCTTCCCCAAGGCCGCCCGCTCGGCAGCGTGACGCCGTTCTTGCGCAGGCACTCGGTGAACGCGGCCTGGGGCCCGGCGCTCGAACCGCCGCCGGCGGCGGCCTGCGTCGTGGTCGTGGTCGTGGCGGCGGTGTCGTCACCCCCGCCGCAGCCGGTCACCGTGACCGCCAGGACCGCCGCGGCGGCCGCGATGGACAGGTATCGCAAGTGGATCACCCTAGCCTTTCGTCGGGAGCCTCTTGCCGAGGAGCCCCTCGTCGAGGGACCTCCGGTCGAGGAGGGCATACGGGGAGGCGGACGCGGAAGACCGCGCCGCGGCCGGGCTCGCTGTCGGCCGTGATGGTGCCGCCGTGGGCCTGGACGAGAGCGGCGGCGATGGACAGCCCGAGCCCCGTGCCGCCGGAGTCCGACCGGCTGCGCGAGGGATCGGCGCGGTAGAACCTCTCGAAGACGCGCTCGGCGTCGCCGGGGGACAGACCGGGCCCGTCGTCGGCCACCTCGATCAGGGCCTGCGATCCGGACACGATCCCCACGCCGACGCGGAACGCGGTGCCCGCGGGAGTGTGCCGCAAGGCGTTGCTGACGAGGTTGCCGACGACCTGGCGCAGCCGCGCCTCGTCGCCGAGCACCCGCACCGGCGCGTCCGAGTCGTCCAGCCGCAGCAGGTCGATCTCCCGGTCCGGCGCGAGGGTCTGCGCGTCGAGCACCGCCCCGGCCGCGAGGCTGAGCACGTCGACCGGGCGGCGTTCGAGAGGGCGCTGCTGGTCGAGCCGGGCGAGCAGCAGCAGGTCGTCCACCAGCAGGCCCATCCGCACCGCCTGGTCCTCGATGCGGCGCAGCAACAGGACGGGATCCTGCGAACTCTGCTGCCGATACAGCTCGGCGAAGCCGCGGATCGAGGTGAGCGGGGTGCGCAGCTCGTGGGACGCGTCGGTCATGAAGCGGCGCATCCGCTCCTGCGACGCCTCCCGCTCCCGGAACGCCGTCTCGATCTGCGTGAGCATGCCGTTGATGGACCGGCCGAGACGGCCCATCTCCGTGCGCCGGTGCCGG
Organism: Microbispora bryophytorum; assembly: GCF_006874465.1. Lineage (GTDB taxonomy): Bacteria > Actinomycetota > Actinomycetes > Streptosporangiales > Streptosporangiaceae > Microbispora > Microbispora bryophytorum. Next base: position 61,168 of record NZ_VIRL01000021.1, read on the forward strand.
AGCGGGACGCGCCGCGACAGGTCTCCGGCCGCGATCGCCTCCGCCGTCCGTTCGATCTCCCCCAGCGGGCGCAGGCTGCGCCGTACGAGCCAGTAGCAGGCGATCCCGAGCGCGACGAGCACCGCGAGGCCGACCCCGATGACGATCACCGCCAGCCGGGAGACCGTGCCGTCGATGTCGGCCAGGCTGATGGCCGCGACGCGGAAGCCGGCGCCGCCCTCCTCGCGTACGGCGATCGCCCGCCACAGCGCTCCCGAGGGGCCCTCGACCGTGAACAGCCACAGCCTGCGGTCCTGCCGCGGCCTGGGCAGCGCGGGCAGCGGATCGGCGTTCGGCGGCTCCTGTACGGTGCGGACGACACCGCCGTCGCGGTCGAGCAGGACGATGTAGAACGAGCCGAACTGGCGCGGCGGCCGGGACAGGTTGCCCGTGGCCTGCAACGGAGGCTGCGGCTCCACCGGGCGCCGGCCGACGGCCATCAGCTGCCCGTCGACCCGGTCCACCAGATAACCCCGCAGGAGTTGCACGGCGAAGCCGCCGGTCAGCGCGATCGCGAGCGTCACGAGCAGCAGCGTCCCCGCCACGAGCCGCAGCCAGAGCGGGCTCCTCGCCGCCCGGCGCCGCAGCTCGCGGACGCTCAGCAGGCGCAGCCCACCGACCGCGCGCGACAGCCGGGGCCACCGGCGGGCGCGGGTGGGCTCACCGGTCTTCGCACCGGCGTCGCGGGCCCGCCCGCCGGCGTGGAGCAGATCACTGACGCGGCGCACGAAGGACATAGCCCACGCCGCGGAGCGTGTGGATCAGCTTCGGCCCGGCCGTGTCGATCTTGCGCCGGAGGTAGGAGACGTACGACTCGACCACGTTGCGGTCGCCGCCGAAGTCATAGTGCCAGACATGGTCGAGAATCTGCGCCTTCGACACCACCCGGCCCTGATTGATCATGAAGTAGCGCAGCAGCTTGAACTCGGTGGGCGACAGCCGTACGGGAACGCCGTCCCGCCAGACCTGCCGGGAGTCCTCGTCGAGCTCCAGATCGGCGACGTGCAGCCGGGCGGGGACGGCGTCGCCGCCGCGCGTGCGCCGCAGCACGGCCCGGATCCGCGCGAGCACCTCCTCCAGGCTGAACGGCTTGGTGACGTAGTCGTCGCCGCAGCCGAGCCCGGTGATCTTGTCCTCGTTCGCGTCCCTGGCGGTGAGGAACAGCACGGGGATCCGCCGCCCGGAGGCGTGGAGCCGGTCGGAGACGGCGAAGCCGTCCAGATCCGGCAGCATGACATCGAGCACGATCAGATCGGGATGCACCTTGGCGGCGATCTGGACCGCCTCGCGGCCGGAGGACGCGGTGATCACCTCGAACCCGGCGTATCGGAGGCTCGCCGACAGCAACTCCCTGATGTCGGGCTCGTCGTCGACGACCAGCAGCCGGCCTTCCCTGATCACGATCCCGCCCTCCGGCCCATCGCCGAGCCCTCGGTGACCGACGTCGCCGCCACCTGCCCCTGGGCGTCGGCGGTCCCCGCGACGGTGACGAAGCTGCCCGGCTTGAGGTCGGAGATCTTCCCCTGCTTGGTGACCTGCACCTTGGTGCCGCCCGACGTCGTCACCGTGACCACGCCGCCGTTCACGGTCTGGACATAGATCTTGTCGCCGTCGACCAGCTTGACCGTGCCGAAGGTCGTGCCGCCGGGCCCTGCTCCCGCCCCCGCGCCCGCTCGTCTTCCCGCTCCGCCGCCCGCGCCCGCGAATCCGCCGCCCCCGCCCGCGCCTCGGGCGTACCCGCCCGCTCCTCCACCACCTGCTCCACCACCGGGGGCCTGACCGGCGCCGGCGTACGCACCGGCACCGGCCGCGCGGGACGGGAACCGGCCCGGCGTGGAGCCGCCCAGGAGCTTCTGCACCTGGATGCCGAGGAGCAGCCCGGCCACGAGCAGGACGCCTCCGGCCAGGGCGAGCGTCAGCTTCGACCCGCCCAGCCGAGCGGGACGCGCCGCCAGCACCTCCTGGAGGTCGTCGTCGAACGGCGAGGTCTCCAGAAGCTCCTCGGTGTCGTGCCTGCTCACATTCGTCTCCCTTCCATGGGCCCGGCCATCACTCGAAGCGCAGGGCTTCGATCGGCCGCAGCCCGGCGGCGCGGTTGGCGGGGTAGCTGCCGAAGAACAGGCCGATCGCGATCGAGACGCCGAGCGCCAGCGCGATCGACGTGGGGACGATCACCGGCTGCACGCCCGCGATCGTGAACTGGGCGCCGATCACGGCGATCAGCACGCCGATCAGGCCGCCGACGAGGCTGAGCATCGTCGCCTCGGCGAGGAACTGGCCCAGGATCGCGCCCTTGGGCGCGCCGATCGCCTTACGGATGCCGATCTCCCTGGTCCGCTCGGTGACCGTGACGAGCATGATGTTGGTGATGCCGATGCCGCCGACGAGCAGGCTGATCGCGGCCACCGCGCCGAGCAGGACCGTGAACGTCCCCGTCGCCGCGCTGACCGTCTCCTGCAGGGTCGCCTGGTTGAGGATGCGGTAGTCGGCGCCCGCCGCGTTGGTGATGCCGTGCCGCTGGTCGAGCACCTCGGTGACCTCGGTCTGCGCGGCGTCCACCGCCTCGGCGCTCTTGGCCTGGACGAGGATCTGTCCCAGCGGCCCGAATCCGGTCAGGCTCTGCTGCACGGCGGGCAGCGGGGCGATGGCCACGTCGTCGGCGTCCTGGAACCCGGACGAGCCGGCCTCCTTGAGCACCCCCACGACGGTGAACGGCACGCCCGACACGGTGATCTGCTTGCCGAGGGGATCGACCGTGCCGAACAGGTTCTCGGCCACCGTCTGACCGATCACCACCACCTTGCGCGCGGCGAGCACGTCGTCGTTGTAGAAGTAGGCGCCCTTGGCCACCGGCTTGTTGGACGCCTCGAAATAGCTGGGGTAGGTGCCCACGAGCTGGCTGATCGAGTAGCTGGCCCCTTCGTACGTCGCGGTCTGGGACTGCGCCGTCACGACCGGCGAGACGCTCTTGACCGAGGGGGCGTTCGCCGGGTCGGCCAGCGCCCGCGCGTCGTCGACGGTGAGGTTCTTGGCCTGGATGCGGGGGCCGCTGTTCTGCCGCCCGGCCTGGCCGCCGCCTCCCCTGCCGCCGGCGGCGCGGGCGAACCCGCCGCCCGGCCCGCCTCCGCCGCCCGCGGTGGACGGCGTGATGGTCAGCGAGTTGGCGCCGAGCCGCTGGATGTTCTGCTGGATCTGCTGGGAGGCTCCCTCGCCGATCGCGACCAGCAGGATCACCGCGGCGACGCCGATCAGGATGCCGAGCATGGTGAGCGCGCTGCGCATCTTGTTGGCGGCCAGGCCGCGCAGGGCGAAACGCAGGACCTCCGCGGCGTTCACGAGGCCACCTCCGCGAGCCGCGGGGGCAGTCCGCCGACCGGCGTGGTGCGCGCGTCCTCCACGATCCGGCCGTCCATGAGGCGGACGACCCGTTTGGCGTGTGCGGCGACCTCCTCCTCGTGCGTGATGACGACCAGGGTGCGGCCGCTCGCGCTGAGGCGGTCGAAGATGTTCATGACGTCCTCGCTGGACTTGCTGTCGAGAGCGCCCGTGGGCTCGTCGGCGAGCAGCAGGGTCGGCGCGGTGACGAGCGCGCGGGCCACCGCCACCCGCTGCTGCTGGCCGCCGGACAGCTCGTTGGGCTGGTGGTGGACGCGGTCGGCGAGCCCGACCCGGTCGAGCGCGGCCAGCGCCCTGCGGCGCCGCTCCGCGGCCTTGACCCCGCCGTACGCCAGGGGAAGCTCGACGTTGGCGACCGCGCTCATCCTGGGGATGAGGTTGAAGGACTGGAAGACGAAGCCGAGCTTGCGGTTGCGGACGATCGCGAGCCGCCGTTCGTCGAGCCCGCCGACGTCGGTGCCGTCGAGGTGGTAGGTCCCCCCGGACGGGATGTCGAGGCAGCCGACGATGTTCATCAGCGTGGACTTGCCGGAGCCGGAGGCGCCCATGATCGCCACGTAGTCGCCGCGCTCCACCCGGAGCGACACTCCGCGCAGCGCGTGCACCGCGGTCTCGCCCTCGCCGTACACCTTGGTGACGTGGCTCAGATCGAGCACGGGGGGGCCGAGCACCGGCGGCGGGCCGGCCCTCATCGGTTGCCTCCGCGGCCGCCGCCGCCTCCGCCGAAGCCGCGGCCGAAGCCGCCTCCGCCGCCGGGGAACTGGATGCCGCCTCCGCCGGTCGTCGACGCCTGGGGCCGCACCACCTGGTCGCCCTCCTGGAGTCCCGACTTGATCTCGGTGGTGATGTCGCCCTTCAGGCCGACCTCCACCCGCTTCACGACCTGCCTGCCGTTCTCCAGCACCGTCACCGTGGTCTGGCCGCCCGCCGTGGTGACCGCCGAGGACGCCACCGTGAGCACGTCGTCGGCCTTGCCCACGGTCACCTGGACCGTGGCCGTCTGGCCGAGCCGTACGGTGGACGGCACGCCGGTCAGCGAGATCGTCGCGGCGTACTGGACGACGTTGTTGTTCGTCTGCGGCTGCGGGTCGACCACCGTCACCTTGCCGGAGGCGGTGACTCCGGTGAGCGCGTCGAAGGACACGGTCGCCGCCTGACCGACCTTGATCCGGCTGACGTCCGCCTCCGTGAAGTTCCCCACGATCCGCAGGTGAGCGGGGTCCGCGATCTCGATGAAACCACCGGCCCCGCCGGTGCTACTCGAACCCGCGGACCCGCTCTGCGACTGCGCCTGGCCGCCCTTGGAGGACCCTCCGGATCCGCCGGACGCGCCCGAGGAGCCGCCCACGGCTCCGTTGACCGCCGTGACAACCCCGGCGAAGGGCGCCTTGATCACCGTGCCCGCCACCGCCCGTTCGGCCGATCGATAGGCGTTCCTCGCGCTGATGTACTGCGAGTAGCCCGAGGCGGTCGAGGTGTCGGCCTCCTCGGCGGCGTCGAGGCTCGCCTTGGCCGCCTCCAGGCTCTCCCGAGCGGCCGTGTCGTCGATGCGCGCGAGCACCTGACCCTTCTTGACCTTGTCACCGCTCTCGACCAGGACGGACTCGACGGTGCCGGCCGTACTGAAGTCGAGGGCGCGCGTCCTGGCGCTCTCGACGGAGCCGGAGGCCGAGACCGAGGCGAGCACGGTCCCGCGGGTCACCCGGGTCGTCAGCGGCGCGGCGCCGTCTCCGGAGGAGTCGCCTCCCACGGACGCCCAGGCCGCCGCGATCCCGCCCAGCAGCAGTACCACCAGGACACCGTTGATGATCAGCGTCCTGCGCTTCGTCGACAGCTTCACGACGTCGAACCATGGCAAACCCCGCTTCGGGCAACCTAGGCCGATGCTGAGGGTTTGCTGACAGTCCGCATCAGGAGGCGCATCCACAGACAACTCTCAGGTACGGCCAAGCCACCGGTCACGTGACGTCAGCAGGATGTCCGCATGAGATCGAGCACTCCACTCAGCGTCGGAGGGCTCGCGCTGGCGGGGATCGTCATCGCGAGCGTCGCCGTGATCTCCGCCACCGGCGGCGACACCTCCGTGGCCGACCGGATAGCGCTCGCCTCGGTCAAGCGGGGCACGGTCGCGTCGTACGTCTCGGCCGCCGGTAACACGATCGACACCGGCGTACGCGATCTCGCGTTCGGTGCGGAGGGCACGGTCGAGAAGGTCTACGTCAAGGTGGGCCAGAAGGTCCGGCGCGGCAAGGTCCTCGCCCAGATCGACGACACCATCGCCAAGGAGAACTACGAGGCCGCCAAGGCCGCCCTCGCCGCCGCGCAGGAGACCCTCGACGACGTCGAGAACGGCACCGCCGCCACGGGCGGAGCCGCCGCGCCGGGTGCGGGTGGTGCGGGTGGCGCGGGTGGCTCCGGGGCCGGCGCGTTCGGCGGCGGAACCGGCTCGGGAGGCGCGGGCGGGGCCAGGCCCCGGGGCGGCGGAACGGGTGGCGGAGCCGGAGCGGGAAACACGGGCAGAGCCGGAGCGGGATCGGGAGCGGGAAACGCGGGCGGCTCCGGGCCCGGATCGGGGAACGCGGGCGGAGCCGGATCGGGAAACACGGGCGGAACTGGAGCGGGAGCGGGGAACGCGGGCGGCTCCGGGTCCGGTACGTCCACCGGCGGTGGTGGCCCGGTCGCGTGTCCGACCCCTTCCGTCCGGCCTTCCGGGCAGGTGACCACACGCCCCTCCTCGCCGCCCTGGTCACAGTCTTCCGCGACCGCCCGGCCTTCGAGCCGGCCTGCCGCCGCCGCTGCGGCGGCGGCGGCGGACGAGGGCGCGAGCACGGCGAACACGAGCGCGAGCGCGGCGAGCATCGGCCTGGTGGCGTACCTGGGTGGTGACCACGGCGGCGCCGATCCCCAGCCCGGTCCGGCGCCCACGGCCACGCCACGCCCGCATCCGCACCCGAAACCGTCCAGGCCGCACCGTCCGGCCCGCCCCCACGGCGCGAGCGCGCCGAACCCCGAGGTGAGCGTCTCGATCCTGCCTACGGCGCCGTCGCGGCAGCCGTCCGCCACGCCGAGCCCCTCCGGCGGTTCCTCCTCCGCCTGCGCACCCGGGCAGGGCGGTCAAGGCCAGGGCGGCCAGGGACAGGGCTCGCAGGGACAGGGTGGTCAGGGGCAGGGCGGACAAGGACAGGGCGGTCAGGGGCAGGGCTCGCAGGGGCAGGGCGGCGGCGCGCACCGGCGCGCGGGCTTCGGCGGCGGCCAGACAGGGCAGAGCGGACAGGGCGCTCAGGCAGGGCAGGGCGGCCAGGGCGGCCAGGGTGGACAGCGCGGCCAGGGCGGCGGTGCCCGGCTCACCGAGGCACAGGCCGAGGCACAGGTCAGCCAGGCGACGAGCGAACTGGCCGAGGCCAAGGAGGCGCTCGCCGGCGTGAGGATCAAGGCTCCGGCGGACGGCACGGTCATGTCCGTCGCGGGGACCGTCGGCTCCCGCTATACCTCGGGGACCTTCATCACCCTCGGCGACCTCGACGACCTGCAGGTGCAGGCGATGTTCACCGAGTCGGACATACGCTTCCTCAAGGTCGGTCAGGCGGCCACCGTGACGCTGGCCACGCGACCGGGGCAGGAGTATCCGGGAACGGTCGCCCACATCGACCCGACCGCGACCACCAGCGACCGCCTGGTCCGTTACGGCGTGACGATCGTCCTGAACAGCCGCCCCGCCCGGCTGCTGCTGGGCCAGAGCGCCACCGTACGGGTGACGACCGGCCAGGCGGCCGACGCGCTCTACCTCCCCTCGCAGGCCGTACGCGCCCAGGGCGACGGCACGGCCGTGGTCACCGTGGCCGACGGCGGAACGCATTCGCCCCGCACGGTCAAGGTCGGCGTACGCGGCGACAGCTACGTGGAGATCACGGGCGGCCTCTCGGAAGGCGACCAGGTCGTCCTGCCCGGCGCCTCCACCGCCTTCCCCGACGAAGGCTTCCCCGCCGCCCGCTGAGAGTGAAGACTCGAGCTTGGCCCCCTGGTCACGGTGTTGTCTTCCACATCGGCACGCAGCGGCATGAGCCGATATTGCGACGAACAAAGGATCCGAACGTGGAGCCGGAACACGGTAAGCGCATTCCCGTGGCTCTCAGGGCATCAACGATGTTGCCGGCGGCCACGTCGTTGAGCTTGCCTTTGAAGCACGCACGGGCCAGGAGCCAGACAGTGCCGTGGACCTCCAGCCCGTGAGCCCTGCCCACCGCGACGGCTTCGCGGTCGTCGGTGATGGCGACCCCGTGAAACAGGTCGGCCGCCGCGAACACACTGGCCTCTCCCCAGTCGCGTTCCGAGCAGCCGATGCGCTGCGTCCATTTCGCGAAGCACCTGATCTCGTCGAACGAATCGAGTCGCGCCAGGCCAAGCCAATCTGTGTCCAGCACCGTCCTCAGCAGGGGGTGCTCCTGCACTCCGGCGCGCAGCTCCTCCCTGACCACATGAGTGGTCACGGAGGTGTCGCCCGCCAGAAGGTCGCGTAGCACGTCGAGACGTTCCGCACGGGCGAAATGGTTGAGGCACATGGCGTCGAACACGAAGACGCAGGCCGACTCAGCGCTGCTCAAAGGTCGAGGTCCGCATCGTCTCGCAGCGGGAGATCCGCTGCCACGATCTGACCTCGCATGAGTTCGACGGCGCGGGACGCCGTGATGAGCGACTTCTTGTAGCACTCCACCACCGCGTGGGCATAGCCGGGAGGCACCCGGATCGTTTCGAGATCGGGTTGCGGTGCCCAGCCGACCGCCTCCATCAGCTCCGCTCGGGTCGGATTCTTCCTGCGCATCTCTTTCGCGGCGCTGCCGTCGACGGCTCCGGCCTCTACGGCCTGCCGGACGGTCAACGACCACGAGGTCCGGAAACGCGCGGCGAGAATCACCAGGTCCTCTCGCCTCATCCTTCCGCCCGGACGACTGGTTGCGCGGAATGCTTCGGCCGGCAGAAGAAGCTCCGCGGCGAAGGCGTCGATCATCGCCTCTCTGTCGTCGCGCGATACGTGAACGCCTATGTCGGTGGAGTACTCGTCGCCGACGATGAGATGCCCCAGCTCGTGGGCCGCGGTCGCGCGGCGGCGCCCGGGATCGCCTCTCCTGCTCACGACCGCCACGGCGAGGTCGCCGTCGATCAGTGAAGCGCCCTCACCGGGCACTTCGACCACCGCGACGAGCTGCCCCAACCGTTCGCACACGCTCATGAGCGAGTCGATGGGCCCGGGCCCGAGGCCGAGGTGCTCCCTGACCCAGAGAGCCGCACGTCGAGCGCTCGGTGCGTCCTGAATCGCATCCGGATATCGCTCGATTCTCTGCGGGTGAAACTTCCCCATGCCGATGAGCTGCCGGATATCGGCCAGCCAGGTGGTAAGAGCAACTTCCAGATGGTAGGACTGCCGCGCCGCGTCGGTGAGCGTGTCGTCGGCCAGTTCCGTACGACGGGACACGACTTGCGGCGACGAGCTGAGGAAATAGGTCAGGGGCACCTTGAGCACCGAAGACAGCTTGGCGAGTTCGAGCGCGTCCACCCGACGCACTCCCCGTTCGATCTTGGCGACCATCGTCCGGTCGAGCCTCAGCGCCGCCGCCAACTGCTCCTGCGACATGTCCGCAGCCAAACGACATTCGCGTACGCGCTCGCCGATATCCGCCCACTCCTCAGGCTCTTTCATAGTGCGATATTCGCACACAGCCTCTCGCGATGCGAGGTGACGAAGCTGGTCCTAGGGAATCGTTATCCCAATTCACCTTTGTCCGGAGTGGCCGTTTCTCCAGGTCGTAGAGCTCCTGACCAATTCCTGCAGGATCAGGTGCGGGCCTCGGGGGCGAGGGGGAGGGTGACGCGGAAGGCGGCGCCGGCGCCGGGGGCCGTCTCCACGCCCACCTCGCCGCCGTGGGCCCGGACGAGGGACTCCACAGTTCGTGCGAGGCGTCGGCCACGAAGCGGCGCATGCGCGCCTCCGACTCCCTGGCCGCGGTCTCGGAGGCCGCCCGGGCCTGGAACGCCGCCTCGATCTGGGCGAGCATGCCGTTCAGCGCGCGGGCGAGCCGCCCGACCTCGGTGCGCGGGTCGCGGTCGGGGATCCGGCTGCCGAGGTTCCCCCGGGCGATGGCCTCGGCGGTCGCCTCGATCTCCGCCAGCGGCCGCAGGCTGCGCCGTACGATCACGACGCCGACGACGGCCAGCAGGACCATCAGGGCGCCGCCGACCAACGCCTCGATGAGGGCGAGCCGGCCAGCTTGACGCTGGCCACGCGACCCGGCCCGTGCGCCGTTCAGCACGGTCACCGCGCAACTCCCGGGCACAGACGGGGACACGTGATTTCCCCGCGAGTTGACGCTGTCCTCGCTACTCTCGTAAAAGAAACCACTGCTCCCCGCCGTCCGGCAATCGCCCGGACTGGCGGGGATTATTCGTTGCGGAGCAAACCAAACCGCGTCATTCTGTTCCGCCGAACCCGGTGCGGCGACGATTCGCCGGGTCGCCGAGTGCGGGAGGCGGTCACCCGCGGGCTGAGGGGACTTCATAGACGGGCGGTCCGCCCCGCATCTCTGCCAGATCGTCCTCGGTGACGCCGAGGTCGACGGCAAGGCCCGCCTGCCGGGGGTCCCAGCCGTGCTGCAGGGCCATGCGGATGACCGCCGCCACGAGCGCCGGCCGTACGGCCATCGTTCGCTCTCCCAACCAGGCGTCAGGGCGCAAGAAGGGAAGCGACACCAGGAGCACCCGGCCCGGCCCTTCCGCCGGCTGGACCGCGAATGTCAACGGTGACCAGCCGTTCCCCTGGGAGTACGTGGGCTTGTGGCGGATCCGCCATCGATAGGCGACACCGTCGACGGTGATGGGCCGTGAACCCTTCCTGGGAATCGTCACGAACACCTCCGCCCCTCAACCTCCACGCTTGGGGACGCGTGAGTCAACGCAATTCAACGGTCAAAGGGCCTCGGGGGCGAGGGGGAGGGTGACGCGGAAGGCGGCGCCGGCGCCGGGGGCCGTCTCCACGCCCACCTCGCCGCCGTGGGCCCGGACGAGGGACTCCACGATCGCCAGCCCGAGGCCGCTGCCGCCGGACGGCCGCCTGCGGGAGGGGTCGGCGCGGTAGAAGCGCTCGAAGACCCGGCCGGCCTGCTCGGGTGTGAGGCCGGGCCCCTTGTCGGCCACCTCGACGAACGCCGTGCCGTCCAGGCTGCCGACGCGTACGGTGATCGGCGTTCCCTCGGGCGTGTGGGTCGTGGCGTTGCTCATCAGGTTGCCCACGACCTGCCTCAGCCGCACCTCGTCCCCCGAGACGATCAGCGCCGCGTCTCCCTCGACCACCAGCGACACGTCGCGGCCGGGGCAGAGGGTCCTCGCGTCGTGGACCGCGTCGGCCGCCAGGGCCAGCAGGTCCACGGGCTGCGTGCGCAGCGGGCGCTGCTGGTCGAGCCGGGCGAGCAGCAGGAGGTCGTCCACGAGCAGGCCCATGCGGGCGGCCTCGCTCTCGATGCGCGACATCAGCCGCGTGGTGTCGGCGTCCGGCGCCTGCCGGTGGAACTCGGCGAAGCCCCTGATCGAGGTGAGCGGCGTACGCAGTTCGTGCGAGGCGTCGGCCACGAAGCGGCGCATGCGCGCCTCCGACTCCCTGGCCGCGGTCTCGGAGGCCGCCCGGGCCTGGAACGCCGCCTCGATCTGGGCGAGCATGCCGTTCAGCGCGCGGGCGAGCCGCCCGACCTCGGTGCGCGGGTCGCGGTCGGGGATCCGGCTGCCGAGGTTCCCCCGGGCGATGGCCTCGGCGGTCGCCTCGATCTCCGCCAGCGGCCGCAGGCTGCGCCGTACGATCACGACGCCGACGACGGCCAGCAGGACCATCAGGGCGCCGCCGACCAGCGCCTCGATGAGGGCGAGCCGGCCGGTGATCTGCCCGACCGAGGCCATGTCCACCGCGACGACGACCGTACCGAAACCCTCCACGGGCACCACCCGGGCCCGCCACTGGCCGTCACCCGACACCGCGGGCACCGTTGTGGGGTTCCGGGAGGTCACGACGCCGGGGCCCGGCAGGGTCTCCGCCCCCAGGGCCGCCTGCGCGAGCAGCGTCCTGCCTGCGCCGTCGCGGATCTCCACCCGGCCCTCGGGCGGCAGCCTGAGCCGTGCGAACACCGCCGGACCCCGGTCGAGCCGTCTTTCGGCCTCGTGCGCCAGCAGGGCGACCTTCCGGTCGACCCGGCCGACCAGGTAGTCGCGCAGCACCGAGACGCTGCCCACGCCGATGACCGCGAGGGCGACCGCGACCAGCGCGAGCATGGCCGCGCTGAGCCGGATCCGCAGCGGCGTGCGCCCCGACACGGCTCAGGCGCCGCTGGGCGGTGTCCGCATGACGTAGCCGACGCCGCGCAGGGTGTGGATGAGCCGGGGGTGGCTCCGGGAATGGGCGGTGTCGAGCTTGCGGCGCAGCACCGACACGTACGACTCGACGATGCCGGCATCACCGCGGAAGTCGTAGTCCCACACGTGATCGAGGATCTGGGCCTTGGACAGCACCCGGCCGGCGTTGCACATGAAGTAACGCAGCAGCTTGAACTCTGTCGGCGACAGGGGCACCGCCCGGCCGCCGCGCCAGACCTCGTGGGACTCCTCGTCCAGCTCGATGTCGGCGAAGGTCAGCCGCGGCGGGGTGATCATCGGGTCTCCGGCGGTGCGGCGCAGCACGGCCCGGATCCGGGCGATGACCTCCTCAAGGCTGAAGGGCTTGGTCACGTAGTCGTCGCCGCCGAGCGTCAGGCCCCGGATCTTGTCCTCGGTGGCGTCCCGCGCAGTGAGGAAAACCACGGCGGTGTGGGTTCCGCCGCCGCGCAGCCGGCGCACGATGTCGAACCCGTCCATGTCGGGCAGCATGACGTCGAGCACGATCAAATCCGGCCGGTGCCGTTGCGCCGCCAGGACCGCCTCACCGCCGTTCGATGCGGTGTGGACCTCGAATCCGGCGTACCGGAGACTCGCCGCGAGCAGTTCGAGGATGTTCGGCTCGTCCTCGACGACCAGCAGCCGGGCTTCGGAAGATTCAGCGACCATTGCGGCAGCACTCTAGACCTAGAAAGTTAAGGGAACCGTTAAAGCGATGTGCCGCGCGATCGCCAGGCTGCTCGTCGCGGCAGGTGAGGGCGCGTTTCGCACCAGTACGATCCGCCCGCGCACGTCGATGACGAAGTCGTCGAGCAGCCTGCCGTCCCGCGCCACGGCCTGGGCCCGCACGCCGCCTCCGGCGCGTACGAGGTCGGCCGGGGCCAGCTCGGGCACGTATCTCCGGGCGGCGGCCACGAAGGCCCGCTTGGCCAGCGAGCCGTACACCTCGCGCAGGCCGGTGCGCCAGTGCTCGGCCGCCATGCGCCGGGCGCCCGGCCAGGCCGCGATCCGCCGCAGGTCGCGCAGCGACGCCGACCGCCAGGAGTAGCCCTCCAGGGCGAGCGCGGGCACGGCGTTGGGCCCGACGAGGACCTCTCCGTCGATCCTGCGGGTCAGGTGGACGCCGAGGAAGGGGTAGCGGGGGTCGGGCACGGGATAGATGAGCCCCTTCACCAGGCCGCGCGCCGGGCCGGCGAGCCGGTAGTACTCACCCCGGAACGGGACGATCCGCACGTCGCCGCCCGCTCTCGCCAGGTCCGCCACGCCGTCGGTGCCGAGGCCGGCGCAGGAGATCAGCCGGTCGAAGGTGAGCCTCTCCGGCCCGGCCGCCACCGCCACGCCGTCGGTGGTCTGCCTGATCGCGCGTACGGGACGCGAGAGCCGTACGAACCCGCCGGCCTCGGTCACGTCGGCGGCGAGGCGGCGGGCGACCGCGGGGAAGTCGGTGATCGCGGTGTGCGGCGAGTGGACGGCGGCGACTCCGACCGCGCGCGGTTCCACCTCCCGCAGGCCGATCGCGTCGAGCTCGGCGATGCCGGGCACGCCGTTCTCCCTGGCCCGCTCGGCGATGCGGCGCAGCCCGGACAGCTCGGCCCGGGTGGAGGCCACGACGAGCTTGCCCGCCTCGTCGTACGGCAGGCCGTGCTCGGCGCAGTACTCGCGCAGCATGGCGGCGCCCTCCCGGCAGAGGGTCGCCTTGAGCGAGCCGGGCTGGTAGTAGATCCCGGCGTGCACGACCCCGCTGTTGTGCCCGGTCTGGTGGGCGGCGATCCGGGGCTCCTTCTCCAGCACGGTCACCTCGGCGCCCGCCCGCGCCATCTGCCGGGCCACGGCCAGACCGAGGATTCCGGCGCCGACGATCCCGATCCTCATGTCTGTACGGCTCTCGACAGCATGTCGGACATTGTCGCAGCCGGAGTCGCTCCACGGTGATCGAACCTGTGTTCGGTACGATGACGGCGTGTACGTCCCACCCGGCTGGCCAGCGGAGGTGCGCCCTCCCGGCAGCCCCGACTGGAAGGTCTCGGCCGTGTCGTGGCTGCTCGACGCGGTGCCCCCGGACTACCGTGCGTACGGCGTGCTGCGCCGTCACCCGCTCGCGCTCGCCCGGATGGCCCGCCAGCAGGTGGCGGCCTCGATCCAGGCGGCCAGGGAGGGATACCGGGGGGCGGCGGTGGACCTGAAGGAGCACCTGCCCCCGCACGCGATCGAGGCGGTCCTCGACGCCTACCGGCAGGAGGGCCCCCGGCTCGTGCGGCTGGCCGAGTCGGTCGCGCTCGTGGAGCGGGCCCTGCGCGGGGAGCACTTCCTGCCTCGCCTGTGAACCGCTCTTACTTCTGGACAAATGGGGCATAACACCCCAAAAGACGGAATCGGGGGTTAGCCATGACCACTGAGGGAGTGAACAAGACCGCCGGCCAGGTCATGCACGAGGGCGCGCAATGCGTCGGCGAGCACGAGAGCCTGCGCAGGGCCGCGGAGATGATGCGGGACATGAGCGTCGGCGCCCTTCCCATCTGCGGGGAGGACGACCGGCTCAAGGGCATCATCACCGACCGCGACATCGTGATCAAGTGTGTCGCCGAAGGCAAGGACCTCGACCAGACCACGACGAGCGAACTGGCCCGCGGCCTGGTCTGGGTCGACGCGAACGCCGGCGTCGAGGACGCCCTGGCGAAGATGGAGGAGCACCAGATCAAGCGCATGCCGGTGATCGACAACCACCGGATCGTCGGGATGATCACCGAGGCCGACCTGGCCAAGGAGCTGCCCGACAGCAAGCTCGCGGAGTTCGTCCACCAGATCTACGCGCGGGGCTGACTCTCGCGGCGATCTTCGGGCCGGGTGTCGCCGGGAACGGCGGCCCGGCCCTCTGCAGGCCTGGCCCTCCGCCCGCCTGAACCCCTCTCTGCCCGGACCTCCCACTGGTCGGCCCTCCGCCTGCCTGGATCTCCCCGTCCGCCCCGAGTCCGCCCGAGGTCGCCCGAGAGCCTTCAGCGGCCCGCGCGGTGGGCGATGAACCCGATGATCCCGATCGCCCCGAGAGCGACCGCCAGCCATAACACCGGCATCGGCACGCCGAGCGCGCCGTCCCCCGAGTCCGCTCCGCTCGTCGCACTGACCGCCCTCGGCCGGGCGGAGGTCCGCGCCGGACGGGGCGACGGAGCCGGCCGGGCGGCGGCGGGCAGCGGCACCCGGTAGACCGGGCTGTCCTTCCCCTCGCTCCCGGTGAGCAGGGCCGCGCCGTCCTGCGTGTACGCGATCGACTCGGCCTGCCGGAGGGGCGGCATCGTGACATGCGCGATCAGTTTGCCGGGCGAGCGATAGACGGACGCCGAGAAGTACGTGCGGATCACGAAGCTCGACCCGTCGGGGGCGTACGCCGCGTCGGTGGCCATGAGGGGCGCGGACCCCACCCGGCGCAGGACGTTCACCTTGTCGGTGCGCAGCTTCGCGGGGGCGGCGTAGACGCCCCCGGAGAACTCCTTGCTGACGATGTACAGCCGGCCCGTGCGGGGGTCGACCATCACCCCCTCGGCGTTGCGGGGGCCGTCGGCGTAGCGGAGGCGATACCGCACGGCCCGCAGCGTCGCGTCCCTCATCGTCCCGGGCTCGGCGACCTTGTAGACGGACACGTCCGGCCAGCCGCCTCCCCCGCCGTCCGCGAGGTTGTCCCCGGTGTCGGCGATCCACAGCACGCCGCGCCCGGTCGCGCGATCGGTGGAGGCCGCGATGCCCTCCCAGTCCCTGGCCTCGGCGTTGCCGATCGTGAAGGTCGCCCGCGTGCGGCCGTCCTGGCCGATCGCGTAGATCTGCGGTCCGTTGCCGCTGTCGTTGTGCGTGTAGACGATGCCCTTGTGGGTGGGCGAGACGGCGAGGCCGCTCGACTCGCCGACGCGCTCGTCCCGGATCCGGAACAGCAACCGCTCCCGGTCGTCCGCCCGCGCCGCCGTCTGCGCCGTCTCAGCCGTCTGCGCGTCCGCCGTCTCCGCGTCCGCCGCGTCCGCCGCTGCCGTCGCCGTCGCTGTCGCTGTCGCTGTCGCTGTCGGAAGCACGGTGCCCGCGACCGCGACCGCGAGGAGAGCCAGGGCGGCCCGCGGAATCCTGCTCGTCCGCGTCCGCCCCGTTGCGCTCCCCATGCGGCCATCATTCCCGATGCCCGCCCTGCGTGCGGCGGGCGGCATGCCCCCGGTCGTCCCGGAATCGGTCAGGAGCGGGTCTGCGGGCGATCCGTCACCGCAGAGCGGCGTAGAAGTCGCGCAGGTCGGCGGCGAGCACGTCCGGCCGCAGGTGGGCGGCGTAGTGGCCGCCCGCGTCATACGACCGCCAGTGGACGATGTTCTTGTGATCGCGCTCGGCGAAGGTGCGCATCGACACGAAGTCGCCCTCGAACATCGCCAGGCCGAGCGGGACCGTCGTCGGCTCCTTGGGGTGCTCGGCGCGGGCGTCCTCGTAGTAGAACCGCGTGGCCGACGTGGCGGTGCCGGTCACCCAGTAGAGCATCATGTTGGTCAGGATGAAGTCGTCGTCCACGTCCTCACCGAACAACTGCGCGTTCCAGCCCAGCAGCCCGGCCGGCGAGTCGAAGATCCCGTACGACAACGTCTGCGGCTGCTGCGAGTGGACCATGTTGAACGACATCTTGTTCTCGTAGAACCACTGCAGCACCTCCAGTCCCTTCCGCTCCTCGTCGGTGAGGTTCGCCATCTCCGCCGGGTCGCCGGAGGGGAAGGAGTAGATCTGCGTGACGTGGACGCCGACGACGTGCTCGGGGTCCACCCGGCCCACCTCGGGCGAGACGAACGAGCCGCCGTCGTTGCCCACCGCGCCGTACCGGTCGTAGCCGAGCCTGCGCATGAGCTCCGCCCACGCCCGGGCCGTACGGAACCGGTTCCAGCCCCGCTCCCGCGTCGGGCCGGAGAAGCCGAAGCCGGGCAGCGACGGGATCACCAGGTGGAACGCCCGGGCCGGGTCCTCGGGGTTCGTCAGCGGTTCGACGACCTTGAGGTACTCGGCGATCGAGCCCGGCCAGCCGTGGGTGAGGATCAGCGGAAGGGCGTCCTCATAGGGCGACCGCACGTGCAGGAAGTGGATGTCCTGCCCGTCGATCTCGGTGATGAACTGCGGATATTTGTTGATCTCCGCCTCGTGCGCACGCCAGTCGTACCCGTCCCGCCAGTATTCGGCCAGCCGCTTCACGTACGCGACAGGCACGCCGTACTCCCAACCGGCGCCCGGGATCTCGTCGGGCCAGCGGGTCCGGCCGAGCCGGTCCTTCAGGTCGTCGAGATCGGCCTGCGGGACGTCGATGCGGAAGGGCCTGATCTGCGTGTTCTCGCTCATGACGCCGACATTACGGACCCTTCAGGACAGGTACTGTCCTGAAGTCCCGCCAGACTGAGAACATGCTGGAAACCTCGGCGCGGTTGCTGCGCCTGCTGGCGCTGCTCCAGGCCAGACGCGACTGGCCCGGCGCGATCCTGGCCGAACGGCTGGACGTGAGCGAGCGCACGGTACGCCGCGACGTCGACCGGCTGCGCGATCTCGGCTATCCGGTGGAGTCCTCCCGCGGCACGGACGGCGGCTACCGGCTGGTCGCCGGGACGGCGATGCCACCCCTGCTCCTCGACGACGACGAGGCGGTGGCCGTGGCGATCGGGCTGCGGGCCGCCGCCGGCGTGGCAGGCATCGAGGAGACGGCCGATCGCGCCGCCGCCAAGCTCGAACAGGTGCTGCCGTCACGCCTGCGCCGCCGCGTCGGCGCGCTGCAGGCCTACACCGAGCCGGTGCCGCCCGACCGGCCGGGTCCGGCGGTCGACCCCGCCGTGCTGAGCGTGCTGGCCGCGGCGTGCCGCGACCGTGAACGGCTGCGGTTCGACTACCGCGGCCACGACGGCTCCTCCGGCGCCCGGGTGGCCGAGCCCTGCCGGCTCGTGTCCTGGGGCCGCCGGTGGTACCTCGTGGCCTGGGACGTCGACCGCGACGACTGGCGTACGTTCCGGGTGGACCGGATCGCGCCGCGCACTCCCACCGGCCCGCGCTTCCCGCCCCGCGACCCCCCGGAGGGCGGCGCGGCGGCGTACGTCGCCCGCGGCGTGTCGGCGGCGGCCTGGCGGCACCACGCCCGGGTGCTCGTCCACGCCCCCGCCGAGGTGGTCGCCGCGCGGATCAACCCCGCCGTCGGCGTCGTGGAGGACGTCGACGGCCATACCTGCGTGCTCGTGACGGGGGCCGACAGCGTGAACTCGCTCGCCGTCCACCTCGGCCTGCTCGACCTCGACTTCGAGGTCACCGGCCCGCCGGAACTGGTGGAACGGCTACGCGCCCTCACCGCCCGCTACGCCCGCGCGACCGCCGCCGCCGAAGATCGGCCTAAGGGTCAGGCTGAGAGATCGCGCTGAGAGGTCAGGCTGCGAGGTCAGGCTGAGGCGCCGCCGTCGAGCACCAGGTCGAGGCCCACCGCGAAACCGGCGTCGTCCGAGGCGAGCCAGAGCACGGTGCCGGTGATCTCGTCGAGAGCGCCGACGCGGCCGATCGGCAGCGACTCCCGCACCCGGGCGGCCCGGTCGTCCTCGGTCTCTCCGGGGCGCAGGGACATCGCCGTGTCCAGCGGACCCGGGCTGACCGCGTTGATCCTCACGCCTGCCCCGATGTTCTCCAGCGCGGCCGTGCGGGTCAGGGCGCTCACGGCCGCCTTGGACGCGGCGTACGCACCCACCCCGGGCACCCGGATGTGCGCCCCGATGTTCGAGGCGATGTTCACGATCACGCCGGAGCCCTGCGCGCGCATCGCGGCGATCTCGTGCTTCAGGGCGAGGAAGACGCCCGTCGTGTTGACCTGGAGGACACGCGCCCAGTCCTCCTCCGGCATGTCGGCGACGGCTCCTGCCGCGAAGATCCCCGCGTTGTTGACCGCGACGTCGAGGCGGCCGAACCGCGCGACGATCTCCCGGATGAGCCGGGCCACGGCGGCCGAGTCGGTCACGTCGACCGTGATCGCGGCGGCTCGGCCTCCCCCGGCCTCGATCAGCTTGACGGTCTGCTCCAGCGACTCCCGCCCCCGCCCGGCCGCCACCACGGTGGCGCCCTCCCCGGCGAACCCGCGGGCGACCGCCCGGCCGACGCCGGTGCCCGCCCCGGTGACCAGCACGACCATGTCCGTGAACCTCATCTATCGCTCCCTTGTCTGCGCGAACGCTGTTCGCCCGGCCGCTGTGTGTGTGAACGCTGTGTGCGTGAACGCGACGGCGACCGTCGCCGCCGCGAGAAGGAAGACCGGGGCCATGGCGGTGAGGGCGAATCCGTAGCCCTCGGTCATGGCCCGGGCGCCGCCCGCGGGTATGCCGCCCGTGCGGGCGGCGGCGAGCGCCACGAGCACGGCGAGGCCCACCGTCGGCCCCGCCTCCATGGCCGTGTTGACCAGCGCCCCGGCCGCCCCTGCGTCCTCGGCGCGCACGCCGTCGAGGGCCGCCACGGTGGCGCCGGAGAAGGCCAGTCCCGAGGCGACCGGGAAGACCAGCAGCCCGGCAAGCACGCTTCCCTCGGACGCGACACGGCCGAGCAGCAGCATCGACACCGCTGCGAGCAGCAGCCCGGCGACCAGCACGGGCCGCACGCCGAATCGGCGCAGCAGACGGCCGCTCAACGGGCCCATGACGACGACCAGGAGGAAGGGCAGGAAGGCCAGACTCGTGGAGATCGGCGACAGCCCGCGCACCTGCTGCATGTAGAGACTCAGCAGGAACGTGGTCGTCGCGCTGGCGGCCGCCGTGACGAAGACGACGAGCAGCGCGGCGCCCCTGCGGCGGTGCGCCACGAGCCGGAGCGGCAGCAGCGGATGCGGCGTCCTCGCCTGGAGGACGACGAACCCGGCCGCCAGCAACACGCCGGTCGCGGTGACGGCCGTCGCGCCCTCCAGCAGGCCGTAGGCGAACGCGACCAGCCCGGCCGTGGCGAGCAGCGCGCCGGGCACGTCGAGGCGGGCCGCCGTCCGCGTCGCGGGCGGCAGCAGGAAGGCTCCGGCGGCCACGGCCGCGACGCCGACGGCGGCGGGCAGGAGGAACGACCAGCGCCACGAGGTCACCGCGGCGACGAGGCCGGACAGCAGGCTGCCGGCGACGGCCCCGGTGACCGACAGGGTGCCCCACACCGCCAGAGCGCGCTCGCGCTCCCGGGCGTCCGGGCGGAGCCGCGTCACCAGTGAGACGGCGGCGGGGGCGGCCATCGCGGCGCCCACTCCCTGGACGAAGCGCGCGGCGAGCAGGACGACATGGTCCGGAGCCAGCCCGCCCGCCGCCGACGCCAGCGCGAGCAGGGCCATCCCGGCGAGGAAGACCTCCCGGGCGCCCCACCGGTCGGCGAGCCTGCCCCCGAGGAGCAGCAGCCCCCCGAAGGTCAGCCCGTACGCCGAGGTCAGCAGTGCCAGGTCCCCCTGTCCGAGGCCGAACTCCCGCTGGACGGCCGGCAGCGGCACGGTGAGAAGAGTGATCGCCGCGACGAGCGTGACCTGCGCCCCGCCGAGCACGGCGAACGCCGCCACGTTTCTGGATCGGTCGGTCAAGAATGAGGGCATGAAAAAGCGCACTCCTCACGGAGAGGTCAGCGGAGCATGGCGAGGGCCTGGGCGGCGGCGTCGCGGAGACGGGCGGCGTCGCCGTGCCCCTTCCCCATCACCCGCACCCCCTGCAGGAAGACGAGCACGAACCGCGCCAGCACCCGGGGGTCGGACTCGGCGGAGATCTCCCCCTGGGCGCGGGCGCGGATGAGGGCCGAGGTCAGCGCCGTCTCCAGGCCCGTCCAGCTGGCCTCGACGAGCCGGGCGACCGGTTCGTCGTCGGGGAGGAGCTCGGTCGCCGCGTTCACGATCATGCAGCCTCGCCGGTCGCGGTCGCGGATCGATTCCTCGGTGTAGCGCTCGACCAGGGTTCG
Organism: Microbispora bryophytorum; assembly: GCF_006874465.1. Lineage (GTDB taxonomy): Bacteria > Actinomycetota > Actinomycetes > Streptosporangiales > Streptosporangiaceae > Microbispora > Microbispora bryophytorum. The sequence continues at coordinate 81,937 of NZ_VIRL01000021.1, forward strand.
TACGGCCGGCAGGGCGGGGCCGGGCTGCGACAGCAGCTCGACGAGGTTCGGGTCGCGCGTCTGCGCATAGCGCTCCAGCGCCTTCACGTAGAGGTCGTGCTTGCCGCCGAAGGTGGCATACAGGCTGGCGCGGCCGATGCCGAGGTGTTCGACCAGGTCGGCCATCGACGTGGCCTCGTAGCCGCGCCGCCAGAACAGATCCAGGGCCCGCTCCAGCACGACGTCGGGGTCGAACTCCTTGGTCCTCGCCATGCCCTCGACCCTAGACCAATCTGGAACGATCGGTCAATCAAACCGCGACGCGGTCGTCCCACGTGAGCCGGTAGTCGTGCATCCAGGCCAGCGCGTTCCGCTTCTCCACCTGCCGCATGATCACGGGAAGGATCAGGTCGCGGACGAAGGCCCCGCCGGCCCCCGGCGCCTTGCCGTCTCCGTTGCGCTTGCCCTGTGCCACGACGCGCTCGACCCGCTCGCGCCGCAGCCGCTCGAAGGCGGCGAACGCGCCCGCGACATCCGGCACGTCGCGCAGGCACTTGCCGAGCACCACCGCGTCCTCGATCGCCATCGACGCGCCCTGCCCCGAGGACGGGGAGGTGGCGTGGGCGGCGTCTCCGACGAGGACCATGCGCCCGGTGAACCACTTCGGCACCCTCGGGAAGTCGTAGGTGTTCCAGCCGGGCAGGATGTGCGGGGTCGCGGCGATGATCTCGCGCATCGGCCCCGCGTCGCCCTCGAACAGGTCCATCAGCCGGGCCCGCCACCGCTCGGGAGTGATCGCCGCGAGCTCCTCGGAGGTGGGCTCCCTGCGGCTCGGCGGGTTGGCGAACCACCACACCTGCCCGTCCGGGTGGATCATGTAGCCGAAGAAGCACCGCCTGCCGAAGATGAAGTAGCAGACCCCCGGCCTGCCCGGCGGCCGCACTCCCTTCGCATAACCACCGGTGTTCAGCAGCCCGACGTACCGGGCGCGGGGGGCTCCGGGATCGATGAGCGCGCGGGTGCGCGAGCGCAGCCCGTCCGCGCCGACCAGCAGGTCGCCCGCGGCCTCGCCGCCGTCCGCGAAGACCGCCCGCACCCCGCCGGAGGTGACCGAGGCGTCCACGAGCCGCTTGCCGTGGTGGATCCGCACGCCCCGCCGTACGGCCTCGTCGCGCAGCGCCCGGTAGAGGTCGGCGCGCCTGAGCGTACGGCTCGGCTGGCTCGTGGTCGCCAGCAGCCTGCCGCGCGCGTTGCGGATCTCCATGACCGGCGTGTCCATGCCGAGGCCGCAGACGAGGTCGTGCAGGTCGAGCAGGCGCAGGGCCTCCAGCCCGTTGACCGCGAGCGTGAGGAAGGCGCCGACGCCCTCGGCCCCCCGGTCGTAGGCCTCAAAGACCTCACTGTCGATTCCGGCGCGCCGCAGCGCCATGGCCGTCACGGGACCCGCGATCCCGCCGCCGATGATCAGAGCTTTCTTGGTCATGAGATGACTATACATATTATGACTAATCAACGACAGGGCCCCTATGATGGGCGCCATGTCGACGCGGCGCTCTCCCCTGGCCACGGCCGTGCTCGCCCTGGTCTGCGAGTCGCCGATGCACGCCTACCGGATGCAGCAGCTGATCAAGGAACGGCACCAGGACGACGTGGTCAACGTCGCGCAGCGCAACAGCGTCTACCAGACGATCGAGCGCCTGGTCCGCGACGGGCTGCTGGCGATCCGGGAGACCACCCGCGAGGAGAACCGGCCGGAGCGGACGGTCTACGAGGCCACCGAGACGGGCCGTGAGACGCTCAAGCAGTGGATGCGGACCATGCTGTCCACCCCGGCCAGGGAGTTCCCCGAATTCCCCGCCGCGCTCGCCTTCCTGCCCGTGCTGAGGCCGGAGGAGGCCCTGGCCGCGCTGCGGCAGCGGATCGCGGCGCTGGAGGCACGGCTGTCCGCACTCGACACCGAGATGGCCGACAACCTGAGCTTCGTGCCCCGCCTCTTCCTCGTGGAGTCCGAGTATCAGCGGGCCCAGGTCGCCACGGAGCTGGAGTTCGCCCGCGGCCTCGCCGACGACCTGAGCGAGGGCCGCCTCACCTGGGACTTCCAGATCTGACGCGTGCCGGGCTCGCCTGGAGTCCACTCCAGGTATCTAGGGTGGAGGGCATGGAATACGGACACCTTGGCCGCACCGGCCTGCTGGTCAGCAAGCTCTGCCTGGGGACCATGAACTTCGGTCCGCAGACCACGGAAGAGGACTCCTTCGCGATCATGGATCGCGCCCACGAGCTCGGGATCAACTTCTTCGACACGGCCAACGTCTATGGCTGGAAGAAGGGCGAGGGGATCACCGAGAACATCATCGGCCGCTGGTTCGCCAAGGGCGGCGGCCGTCGTGAGCGTACGGTCATCGCCACCAAGCTGTTCGGCTCGATGGGCGACTGGCCGAACGAGGAGAAGCTGTCCGCGCTGAACATCCGGCGGGCGGCGGAGGCCTCGCTGCGCCGGATGCAGACCGACTACATCGACGTCTACCAGGCCCACCACGTCGACCGGGACACCCCGTTCGAGGAGTTCTGGGAGGCCATGGACATCCTCAAGCAGCAGGGCAAGATCCTGTACGTCGGTTCGTCGAACTTCGCCGGCTGGCACATCGCCAAGGCCCAGGAGTCGGCCCGCCGCCGGAGCACCCTCGGCCTGGTCAGCGAGCAGTCCCACTACAACCTGCTCGTCCGCGCGCCCGAGCTGGAGGTCATCCCGGCCTGTGAGGACTACGGCCTCGGGCTGATCCCGTGGAGCCCGCTGGCGGGCGGCCTGCTCGGCGGCATCCTGCGCAAGATCGACAAGGGCCGCTCCGCCACCGACCAGATCGCCGCCCAGCTCGACAAGCACCGCGACAAGATCGAGCGGTACGAGGCGTTCTGCGACGAGCTCGGCGAGGACCCGGCCAACGTCGGGCTGGCGTGGCTGCTGCACCAGCGGGCGGTCACCGCGCCGATCATCGGTCCCCGCACGATCGAGCAGCTCGACGGCACGATCCGGGCGCTGGAGATCGAGCTGGACGACAAGGCGCTCGCCCGGCTCGACGAGATCTTCCCCGGCTACAAGACCGCCCCGGAGGAGTACGCCTGGTGATCAGGCGTTGTTGATGAGCGCGCCGACGATCACGATGACCACGAGCAGCGTGAGCACTGTGGGCAGCAACCAGCGACGAGGACGATCCACGTCATGGAGCCTAGTCGCGCACTGCCAATGGGTACGCCTCGACCTGCTCGTACCGCACGCTCGCCCCGATGTGGCTGCGTACGAGGTGCACCGACGCCACCTCCCAGCGCCGCCCGCCGAAGGCGCTCAGGGCGCCGACCAGGGGCCGCAGGTCGTCGCCGTGGCGTGAACGGGTCCTGGAGCGGGCCAGGGTGAGGTGAGGATGGAACCGCTTGCGGTCCGTCTGCGCCGCCCCGGCCCGCCGGGCGCCGGCCGCCACCGACCCGGCGAGCCTCGTCAGGGCCGGTCCGGCGTCCAGGCCGACCCAGAAGATGCGTCCCCGGGAGGCGGAGGGGAAGGCCCCGGCGCCGCCGAACGCGACCGTTTCGGGGGAATACCGGGCGGCCGCACGGGCCAGCCGCAGGCCTAGCTCGGGCCGGGCCTCGTCGGGCACCTCACCGAGGAAGGCCACGGTCACGTGCCACAGCGCCGGATCGACCCAGCGCAGCTCCGCCCACTCGGCACGTACGGCTTCGACCGCCGTGGCGATCTCCGCCAGCGCCTCAGGCGGCGGCAGCAGCGCCACGAACAATCTGCTCACGTGCCGATTCTTCCCTGGCCGCCGCGCGTGCCGCGACCATCCGGGTCACCAGCACCGCCAGGCAGACGCCGCACATGCTCAGCACACCGGCCGCCACGACCGAGACCCGGGGACCGGCCAGTTCGGACAGCCAGCCCACCAGCGGCGCCCCGATAGGCGCTCCCCCGGTGAAGACCAGCACGTAGATGCCCATGACCCGGCCGCGCATCTCGGGCGAGGCGCCGAGCTGCACCATCGTGTTCGCGGTCGTGTTGACCGTGATCATCGCCATGCCCGCGGGGACGAGCAGCAGCAGGAACGCCCCGTACGCGGGCGCGAGCCCGGCGAGGACCTGGAACAACCCGAAGCACAGCGCACCGGCGATCAGGAACCTGCGGCTCGGCTTGACCCGGCGCGCGGCCAGCAGCGCCCCGCCGAACGCTCCGACGGCGAACGCGCTGGACGCCACGCCGAAGGAGGACGCGCCCGCGCCGAACGCCTGCTTGGCCATGAGGGCGATGCTGGTCGAGAAGCTCTGGGCGAAGATCGCCATGAACGCCACGAGCAGCAGCGGCAGCAGCAGGTCGGGCCGGCCGCCGACGTAGCGCAGGCCCTCACGCAACTGGCCCTTGCCGCGCGGCACGGGCTCCGGCGAGCGCAGCTCGGACGTCCGCATGAGCGCGAGCCCGGTGATCACGGCGGCGAACGACACGGCGTTCAGCACGAAGATCGGGCCGGTGCCAATCCAGGAGATCAGCAGGCCGGCCACCGCCGGTCCGACGACGCGGGCGAGGTTGAAGGTCGAGCTGTTCAGCGCGATGGCGTTCGGCAGGTCCTGCCGGCCCACCATCTCGACCACGAACGACTGCCGGGTGGGCACCTCGACACAGGACACCAGTCCAAGCGTGAACGCCATGGCGTACACGTGCCAGACCTGGGCCGTCCCCGTGATGACCAGCACGCCCATGGTGAGCGCCAGCACCCCCATGAGGGTCTGGGCCACCACGAGGATCCGGCGCTTGGGGTAGCGGTCGGCGATCACTCCGCCGAACATCCCGAACAGCATCGTCGGCAGGAACTGCAGCGCCACGGTGACGCCGAGCGCCGAGCCGCGGCCGTGCGCGAGGTCGAGGACCAGCCAGTCCTGGGCCGTGCGCTGCATCCAGGTGCCGCCGTTGGAGATCACACCGCCGGAGGCGAACAGGCGGTAGTTGTAGTTCCGCAGCGAGCGGAACATGCCGCCTACATCGTGGACAGTTTCTCCAGGATCGGCGCCGCCGCGCGCAGCGCCGCCCTCTCCTCCGGCGTCAGGTCCTTGAGCCGCTGCGCCAGCCACGCTTCCTTGGTCCGGCGCTCCTCCTTGAGCAGCGCCGCCCCCTGCGGCGTCACGCTCACCGTCACCTGCCGGCGGTCCGTCGGATGAGGTTTGCGTTCCAGCAGACCCCGATCCTCCAGCTTGGCTATCACGCGGGTCATCGAGGGCGGCTGTACCTTCTCGTGCTCCGCGAGCTCGCCGGGGGTCATCGCGGTGTGGCGCTCGACGGCTACGAGCGTCGCGAGCTGTGTGGGCGTCAGTGAGTGGTGCGCGGCCTGCTTGCGCATCCGTCGCGTCAGCCGAGCGAGGGACACGCGTAAGGCGGACGCGAGAGCGGCGTCGCTGCGCAAGTTCTGGGCGTTCGTTAGCATGACTCATTACCTTTGCTAACTATATGGCGCATGTCCGCATTCCTCCAAATCGTCCTTCTTTGCACGATGCTCCCTGCTCCGCACGATGCTCCCCGCTCCGCACGATGCTCCCCGCTCCGCACAATGCTCCCTGCTGCGCACGATGCTTCCGCATGATGCTTCCGCTCTGCACAGCGCTTCCACTCTGCAGGGCGCTTCCGCTCTGCAGGGTGATCGCGACACACCGTACCGGCGCGATCCCGGCCACGAACGATCCCACGAACGGCCTCACCAACGTCCCTCGAAGGGTCCCACGAACGGTCCCACGAACGATCGAGGCCCGGCCCCCGCGTGGGGGCCGGGCCTCGTACCTGCATCGCGTCAGGCGAAGTCCTCCGGCGTGAACTCCTTCGGCTCGACCAGGACGAGCCAGTTGCCCTGGTTGTCGCGGATGACCGCCTCCACCCCGTACGGCCGCTCCGAGGGCTCCTGCAGGATCGTCACGCCCTTGGCCGTGAGCTCCTGGCAGGTCTTGCGGCAGTCGTCCACGCGCAGTCCCAGGCCGCCCGCCTGGCCCTTGTCGAGTTGCCTGCGGTAGAAGTCGGTGCCCTCGTCGTCGAGCGGAGGCCCCGGCTTCATCAGCGTGATCTCGAGCTCTGGGTGGTCCGGGTGGTTGATGGTGACCCAGCGAAACCCGTCCATCTGGATATCGGTGTTGGAGACGAAGCCGAGGACGTCCACGTAGAAGTCGCGGGCCTCATCCTGGTCCTGGCAGTAGAGCGTGATCAAGGAGACGTTCCGAATCATGCGGAAGACGCTACTGCGCCCCCTCTGACCTGGGCTTCTCCGAAATTGCGCAATCGTCGTCCCGCTTCGGCGCGCCCCCGAGGTGGAGCACTCCATTCATGAACAGGTAGCAGCCGGGGACGCGGGGGCCGCCGCGCGCCGCCCACCGGTCGCGGTATTCGCTCGGGCTCTCCCCCACCATCCGGCGGAACTTGGCCGAGAACGAGCCCAGGCTGCTGAATCCGACGGTCATGCAGACCTCGGTCACGGTCAGGTTGGCGAAACGCAGCAGGTCCTGGGCGCGCTCCAGCCGCCGCCGGGTGAGGTAGCGCATCGGCGTCTCGCCGTACGCCGCCTCAAAGCAGCGGACGAAGTAGAACTTGGAGACCCCGGCGACGGCCGCGAGCCGGTCGAGATCGAGCTCGCTCCGGTAGTCGCGGTCCATGCGGTCCCTCGCCAGGCGCAGCCGCGGCAGCAACTCCACCGGCACCGAACGCTGTCCCCTCACGGCCACGTCACGACCCTAGCCCGACCCACCGACAGATTTCCGCACTTGCCGCCGCTTTCTAACGATGTTAGGTTGATGTCATTCTAACAACGTTAGAAAGGAGCGACATGAGCCCGGCCGCACGTATCGACACCGAGGCGATCGTCCACGCCGCCTTCGACGTCCTGGATCGGGAGGGCTTCGCCGCGCTCTCCATGCGCACGCTGGCCGCGCACCTCGAGGTGAAGGCGGCGTCGCTCTACTACCACGTGCCGAACAAGGCGGCCCTGCTCCAGCTGGTCGCGGACCGCGTCGCGCGTCAGGTGGTCACGGCGTTCGTTCCCGGCCGGCCCTGGCGGGAGCTGCTTCACCGCATGGCGCGCGACCTGCGCGAGGCCCTGCGGGCCCATCCCGGGGCCGCGGCCGTCGTCGCCGTGCGGAACGCGTCGCCGGAGGTGTTCGAGAACGCCGTGCCCCTCGTCCTGTCGGCCATGCACGAAGGGCTGCGCGTCACCGACGACGAGGCGCTGCACCTGGTCCAGGCGCTGTACGTCCTGGTGAACGGCCTCGCCCTGGCCGAGTTCGGCGAGACGCCGGAGCCGCCGGCCGCACCCGCCGCCTACTACGACGCCTGGTTCGACACCGCCGTCTCGACGTTCCTGGACGGAATCCAGGCGCGGCACGGCGCGTGATTCCCCCGATGATCCCCGCTCAGTAAGGACGTCCGACCATGTTTCTCGCCGCGCTGATCCTCGTCGTCGCCACCGACGCCTACTTCATCGTCACCACGCTCGCCGACCTGTTCCCGTTCAACAACGTGCGGGAGGCGAAGAGGTCGGAGAAGCTGACCGAGGTGGCCGTGAACGGGCCGATCATGGCGCTCCCCGCCCTGCTGCTCGTCTGGGCGGCCGCGGCCGGGCTGCCCGCCCTCGCCTACGCCGGGGCGGCCGTCGAACTGCTCGCGGTCCTGAGCGGCCTGGCCCTGTGGTGGCTGCCGTACCTGGCCGGGGTGACCGTGCCGTGGGCGACGGCGGGCACGGGCGAGACCTGGGCCGCGCTGCACGCGCGCACCTACGCGAAGACCGTCATCGTGCTCCCCCGGCGGGGCGACGCGCCGCGGCCCAACCTTGAGCACATGATCCTGCACGCGCTCATGCTCACGGCCGCCTGCTGCGCGCTCGCCGCCGCCATGACCCTGTGACGCGCGCCGCCGTGGCATCGTCCCGGCGTCGTCCCGGTGTCGTCCCGGTGTCGTCCCGGCGTCGCCACGGCGGCCTCCCCACGGCACGGATCAGCTCAGGCCGAGCAGGCTCTTGATGGGCTCCAGCGCGAAGTACACGACGAACAGCGCGCCCACCAGCCACATCAGGGGGTGCAGATCGCGTGCCTTGCCGCGGAACGCCTTGATGACGATGTAGCTCACGAAGCCCGCGCCGATTCCGGCGGTGATCGAGTACGTGAACGGCATGAGCACGATGGTCAGGAACGCGGGGATCGCGGTCTCGAAGTCGCTGAAGTCGATCTCCTTGACCTGGGTCATCATGAGGAAGCCGACGACCACGAGGGCCGGAGTCGCCGCCTCGAACGGCACGATCTCCGTCAGCGGGGCGAAGAACATGGCCAGCAGGAACAGCACGCCGGTGACGATGCTCGCCAGACCGGTGCGCGCGCCCTCGCCGACGCCCGCCGCCGACTCGATGTAGGTGGTGTTGGACGAGACGCCGGCCGCGCCGCCGGCCGCCGCCGCGAGCGAGTCGACGAGCAAGATCTCCTTGGTGCGCTCGACGGTCCCGTCCTCCTGGACCAGGTTCGCCTGGCGGCCCACGCCGACGATCGTGCCCATCGTGTCGAAGAAGTCGGCGAGCATGAGGGTGAAGACGAACATCACGGCCGCCAGTCCGCCGATCTTGGCGAAGCTGCCGAACAGGCTGAACTGGCCGAGCAGCGACAGATCGGGCAGCTCGATGAAGTTCTTCGGCCACGTGGGCACGTTGAGCGACCATCCGTTGGGGTTGCTCCCGTCCGGGGTCTGCGGCCCGATCTTGCCGATCGCCTCGACGATCACGGCGAGCACGGTCGTGCCGACGATCCCGAGCAGGATGGCGCCCTTGACCCTGCGGGCGACGAGGAAGGCCGTCACGAGCAGGCCGACGACGAAGACGAGCGTGGGCCACCCGGTCAGCGAGCCGTTGCCCAGCGCGCCGAGCTTGACCGGGACCGTGGTGCCGCTCGCGTCCGGCATGCGCCGGACGAACCCGGCGTCGACGAACCCGATCAACGCGATGAACAGGCCGATGCCGACGCTGATCGCGGTCTTGAGCTGGGCCGGGATCGCGTGGAACACCGCCACCCGGAAACCCGTCACCACGAGGATCGCGATGACGATGCCCTCAAGGACCACCAGGCCCATCGCGTCCTCCCACGACATCTGGCTGGCGATGCCGAAGGCGAGGAAGGCGTTCAGTCCGAGGCCGGTGGCCAGGGCGAACGGCACCCGGCCGAAGACGCCCATGACGATCGTGAGGATGCCGGCGACGAACGCGGTGGCCGCGGCGACCAGGGCGATGCTGGGGTTCTTCCCGTCGCCGAGGAACTGGCCCGTCTTGTCGGCGACGGTGCCGATGATGAGCGGGTTGAGCACCACGATGTAGGCCATCGTGAAGAAGGTGGCGAAGCCGCCGCGGACCTCTTGTCCGACGGAGGATCCACGGGCTGAGATGGAGAAGTATCGATCGAGGAAATCAGGGGTCTTCATAGGGTTCGCATTCACGCGCGCAGAGTCGCAGGCCCTTACCATCCGCGGAAAGAGCCAGGGGACCAGCGTTGTCCTTTCGTGACTGGTTTGTCATGAAGATACCGGCGCACTGCCGCGACCTTCTAAGCTGGCTGACGTGAGCGAGCGCCGGCCGGACCCCATGCCTCTCAGGACGAGGGACACCGTGACGATCCTGGCCGGGACGGCAGCGTGGGTGATCGCCCTGGCCGTCGTACTGCTGGTGGTCAGACCGGCCGACCCGCGGCCGGCCTGGGTCTGCGTCGCCGGGATCGGCCTCGGCCTGTTCGGCATCCTCTACGTCCGCCGCCGCGACTCCCGCTCGTGATCTTGCAGTTTGTTGCAGACACCACGCCCGACCTGCGCATATGCGGTGTGTGACCTTGCGCTCCGTCATGGGTGCCCTGGCCCGACCTGCACACTCCCTTTCCGTGATCTTGCACTGCAAGATCACGGAGCGCGTACACACAGGCCATGCCACACGACCGTGACACAACTGCAAGATCACGAAGGGCGGAGGCCCAGTTCAGAGCCTTCCCCGCGACAAACTACAAGATCACGACAGTGAGGTTGTGGGGTCGAGGTCGGACTCGGCGAGCAGCAGGGGCACCCTGGCGGGGTCACGCAGGAGCGCCGCGACGGCGAGGCGGTCGCCCCACTGGCCGGCCGCCCAGGCGAGACCCCTGGCCAGGCCGTCGACGCCGGTCGCGTGCACCACGCCCTCGAAGAACCGCCACGGCACCGGCCTGCCGTCCACCAGCAGCTCGTCGTGCTCGACGTACGTCGCGGGGGCGCCGGGCAGCAGCGAGCGCACCTCGGGCGGCACGGGCGTGTCGGCTCCAGCCGAGGTGACCGCGCCGGTGACGACCTCCCCGGCGAGCGGCAGGTCGAGCACCTCCGACAGCGCCTCGGCGAGGTCGAACGGCGCGAGCACGAGCGGCCGGTCCTCGACCAGGGCGAGCAGGTCGGGCGCCTCCACCACGACCGGGCCGTCTTCGGCGTCCGCGACCGTGATCGTGCCCTTCAGCACGGCGCGTACGGCCTCGGGCGGGCTCACCCGGGCGGGGTCGACGGCCGCCAGCGCGATCCACAGGGACCGCAGCTGAACCCGGTCGACCTCAAGCGACGGGTCGGCCAGCAGGTCGAGCAGCTCTTCCGGGCCGCCGTGCGAGCCGAGCAGTTCGGCGAGGGTGGACCGGACGCCGATCATCTTCAGTGCGTCCTCGTCGATCCCCGCCGGCGCCTCGCCGTACAGGCCGAACAGCAGCGGGTCGCCCGTCGCGAGCCGCAGCTCAGTCGGCTTGCGCCCGCCGAGCACCGGGTGCCGCGACAGCCACCAGGCCGTGTACGACGGCACCTCGACGGTCTCCCCCGCCGCGAGCACCCGCATGGGCCGCAGGGCGGCGCGCAGCGGGGGCCGCGACAGCAGCGCGAGCGCGTCGGACCAGTCGGCGACGTACTCCAGGTCGCGTACGGCGGTGAACTCCCGGACCACCGGCGGAACGTCGAGGCCGGCGTTCGGCGAACCGGGGTTCGGCAGGCTGGAGTTCAGCAGGCCGGGCAGCAGGTCGAGCACGGCCTCCAGCCACTCGTCCTCAAGGTCGAGATCGTGGTCGCACTCGGCGGGGTCGAGCAGCACGTCGGAGTCGTTGACCACGGCGAAGCCGTCGAGCACCCCGGCCGCCGCCAGCACGTGCGGGCCGAACTTCTCCACCAGGTCGGGGGCGGCGACGCCGAACGGCACCTCCGGGTCGATGAGCCCGGCCAGCGAGCCCTCGGCCAGCAGCAGCTCACCCGCCGCGTACATCTCGCCGTCGGCGCCGCGCAGCGCCAGGTCGGCCAGCCACGGGGCCTCCCCCGCGGTCAGGCCCGCCGCGTCGACCAGGGCCAGCACGGCCTGGGCCACCGGCTCGGGGTCGGCGCTGTTCAGCGACTCGGACACGGCCGCGTGGGTGAGCGGGTCCTCCAGCACCGTACGCGGGGCCGCCTCGGCCGCGCCCAGCCGCAGCAGCAGCGGGTGGACGGCGTCCGGGTGGACGATCCGCAGCCCGAGCGGCGCGAGCAGGGCAGGGTCAAAGGTGCCCGACTCCTGCGACAGCACGAGCGTGCCGCGCGGGCCCCGCACCAGGCGGCCGTCGGCCAGCGGCACCGCGACGGCGCCGATCGCCTCCGGGTCGTCGGCGGGCAGCACCTCATACAGCGACCGCCACCACGCCGGGTCCTTGTCCTCCACCGCCTCGCCGGACAGCATGTCCACGACGTCCGCCAGGTCGACCCGGCGTACGCCGAGCGTGGTCAGCGCCGGGTGCCGGGAGGCCCAGCCCGCCGGAAGCAGCCCGGGGACGAGGCCGGCGATCTTCGCCAGGAAGCCGGCCGTCCCGTCGACCGCCCGCGCCTGGCTTCCCGGCACGACGCCCTCGGAGATCGTCGGCAGCAGCGGCGTGTCCGGCAGCGCCTTGACGATCTCCCGCCTGATCGCCGCGTCGAGCGCGCCCTTGCCCATCAGGCCGGGCACGAGGTCGAGCAGGTCCGGGGTCGCCGGGAGCTCCCCCAGCAGCCGCACGTACGCCTCGGCGGCCCTGGCGACCAGGAAGTCGGTGAGCGGCCCGGGGGCGACGTGCCGCCGGTCGGTGGTCATCGGGAACGACGCGATCAGCAGGGCGGGCAGGTCGAGCGGCTCGTCGCTCGGCGTCGGCGCGTGCACCACCCTGGGCACCGCCCCGGGGACCACCTTGGGAGAATCGCCGCGGCGGTCGGCGGGGACGGCCCAGCGGACCTCCCAGTAGGGCCGGGCCCGCTCCTCGGTCGGCCGGTCGGCGAACAGCTCGGCCACCTGCTCGGGGCCGAACGTGCCCGACTCGGCGACCACGTGCCAGCCCTCGGCCGAGATCGTGCGGGTCCGCCCGTCCACCTCGATCTCGACGGTCTCCAGCGCCGGCATCGACAGCGGCAGCGCGGGCCCCGCCTCCTCCAGCATCCGCCGTACGGCCTGCTCGGCGGCCTGGTCGCGCAGCGGGAGCCGGACGAGCGTGTCAAAACCCTCGGGCACGTCGAAGGAGTCGTCGGAGAACGGCAGCCGCAGCAGCGGGACGTGCCCCTCCCGGCCCTCCAGCTCGGCGGCGAGCTCCGGCCGGGCGGCGACCAGCGCGGCGGTCTCCTTCCGGGACCAGCGGACTCCGTTGATGGCCCGAGACGCGCTCCCGGTCGCGCGGGAGGCGACCGAGGGGGTGTCGGTCACCGACACCACGGCGGCGAAGCCGACGCCGAACCGGCCGGCCGCTCCCGCCTCGTCTTTCTTGCCCGAGACGCGCAGCGTGCACAGGCCCTCGACGCCGGTCTGGTCGAGCGGCGCCCCGGAGTTGGCGGCCAGCAGCACGCCGTCGGCGAGCGTCAGCCGCAGGCGGCCCGGCACGCCGGCCCGCAGCGCGGCGTCGGCGGCGTTCTGGGCGAGCTCCACGACCAGCCGGTCGCGGTAGCCGCCGAGGGCGAAGTCCTCCTCGGCGTTGGCGTCCTCGCGGAAGCGGGCGGGCGAGGCCGTCCAGGCCGCGAGAACGGTGTCACGCAGGCGTGCGGTGTCAAACATGATCAGGCGTGACCCAGGGGTTCGGAGCCGGCCTCGTCCACAGAGCCTGACTCGATGATGTCGTATCCCATGTCGTCCAGAATCGGGGGCGCCGCGTCCACGACCATCGAGGGCACGGTGGTCGCCTCGGAATGCGCCCCGCAGCCGTGATCGGCGGACACCACGCGGCCGTCGTCCGGCGCGTACTCGTTGGCGCAGACGCCGAAGCCGAGGCCCAGCGCTCCGGCGAGCGGCCAGTAGAAGCCGCAGGTGGAGCATTGCGCGGGGGCGGCGTGCGCGATCGGGGTGTGCGGTCCCGGCTCACCGGCGGTCCAGCGCCGCGCGGCGAGGTCGCGGCCGAGCACCGACAGGACGCGCGCGCGCCCCAGGCCCAGCTCGAAGATCGCCTGCTTGTCGATGTCCTCGTCGGCGGAGGCGAACCCGGGCACGAGCCGGTCGTCGTCGGCCTCGACCGGCAGCAGGTCGCCCACACCGAGGTCACCAGGGCGCAGCCGCTCGTTCCACGGCACCCAGCGGGGAGGGAGCAGCGCGCCCGAGCCGGGCAGAAGCACGGTCTCGCTCACGGTCACGACGCGGGCGCGGGCGGCCCGGGTGACGGTGACCGCCCAGCGCCAGCCGCGGTAGGCGCGGTCGAGGCACTCGAAGTAGTGGGTGACGACCCGGTCGCCCTCGTTGTCGAAGCCCAGGTGCTCTCCCACCTCCCCGGGGCGCGCGATGTTCTCCGCGGCCCGGCGGGCGAGGTCGACCGCCGCGGCACAGGCCTGGTCGACTGGAGTGCTACGGATTCGGGTACGACTCACACTCCATTTTCACCCACGCCGCGAGCGGACCGCACCGGCTCGATGGGCAAACATGGAAGGACCCTCGGTGCCTATGGTGAAGATTTGGGCGAAAGTCGCGCGTGTTGTGAGAGCGCCGGCGCGGGCGACGCGCCGGCTGACGCACGCCCAGGGAGCGGGCCGCACCGGTCTCGGCCGTCTCATCGAGCTGACGGCCGCCCATTCCGCCGGGGACGCACTGGTCACCGTGGCCCTCGCCGGGGCGCTGCTGTTCGGGCTGCCGGTCGGCCAGGCCCGCGGTCAGGTCGCGGCCTATCTGCTGATCACCATGCTGCCGTTCGCGGTGGTGGCGCCCTTCGTCGGGCCGGTGCTCGACCGGCTCCGCTCCGGCCGCCGCTACATCATGGCCGGCACCCTGCTCGCGCGGGGCCTGCTGTGCTGGGGGATGGCCGGCGCCGTCCACACCTCCGACGCGGTCACCCTGTTCCCTTCGGCGCTCGCCGTACTGGTTCTGTCGAAGGCCTACAACGTGTCCCGTGCGGCGATCATGCCGAGCGTGCTGCCCGCCGACATCCCGCTGGTGACGGCCAACGCCAGGGTCGCGTTGTTCGCGCTGGTGTCGGCCGGTGTGGGCGCCGGCGTCGCTGCCGGCGTGTCGACCGTCGCCGGCGCCGACTGGGTGCTGCGCGGCGCCGTGCCGCTGTTCCTGCTGTCCGGGATGTTCGCCGTACGGCTGCCGCGGCACGTGGACGCGCCCGACCTGGAGCAGACCGAGCCACGCCCCCGCTGGCGCACCGTGCTCAACCTGGGCCCCGTGGTGGGCGAGGCCATGGGCGCCAACGCCGCGATCCGGGTGCAGTCGGGCTTCCTCGTGTTCTTCCTGCTGTTCCTCGTCCAGGACGGTCACCTGCGCGGCGTGGACCCCAAGGTCGCGCTGGCGCTGCTGGCCACCGCCGCGGGCGCGGGCGGCCTGGCCGGGGCCGCCGCCGGCTCCCGGTCCCGCTCCCGGTCGCCGCACCTGACCGTCATGGCCACGCTCGCGCTGGCCACGGTCGCCACCGTCGCCGCGGCGTTCTTCTTCACCCTGTGGACCGCCGCCGCCGTGGCCCTCGTGGGCGCGTTCGCCCAGGGCCTCGGCAAGCTCGCGTTCGACGCCATCGTGCAGCGCGAGATCGGCGAGGAGGTGCGCTCCTCGGCGTTCGGCGTCGCCGAGACGCTGCTCCAGATCGCCTGGGTGCTCGGCGGCCTGCTGGGCCTGGTGATGTCGCTGTTCGTGGCCGGCCCCGCCGGGTTCGGCGTGATGTCCGCCGCCCTCGCGCTCTCCTTCGGCCGCCTCGTCATGCTCCGCCGCCGCAGGCTCACCGCCCGCGCCGCCACGGCCGGCTGAGCTCGCGGGCCGTCCGTGGCCCCGCCGTCCGTGACCTGGCCGTCCGTGACCTGCACGGGCGGCGGGGACGTTGGCGGCGGGGACGTACGGGATCCGCCGGGAGATCAGGCGTCGAGGTCGTCGGCGACGGCGCGCAGCACGGTCGCGATCTTCTTGGCGTGCGCGGCGTCCGGGTGCTTGCCCCGCTGGTAGGAGTTCGAGATGTCGTCGAGCAGCTTGATCAGATCCTCGACGATCACGACCATCTCGTCGGGCTTCTTCCGCTTCGTCTTGCCCTTGGCGGCCTTGGCCAGCGTCGGCGGCTGGTCGATCACCCGCACCGAGAGCGCCTGCTGTCCGCGGCGGCCCTCGGCCACACCGAACTCGACCTTCTGCCCGGGCTTGAGCGCCTCGACTCCCTTGGGCAGAGCGGAGGAATGCACGAAGACCTCACCGCCGTCGTCGCGGGTGAGGAAGCCGAAACCCTTGTCGGCGTCGTACCACTTGACCTTGCCACTCGGCACAGGGGTGACCTCGTTCAGACTGTCGTGAAGGTGATGGATGTAGGTTATGCCCAAGACCGGCCCCGTGGACCCACCCAGAAGCGATTCAAGCGTCCCATGACCAGATTCGTGTGGATCTTTCCCCGCGGCGCCGCCCAGACGCGCGGAACCCCTGCCACACCGGCGCTCCGGCGGCCGGACGAAGCTCCCGCCCTACCATGGAGAGAATGACGGGCACGGACTTCAGCGAGTGGCTACGCGGCCGTTCCGACGAGCGACTGCGGGCGCTCGTGGCGGCGCGGCCCGAACTCGTGACGCCCGTCCCCGCGCACATCGACGGTCTGGCCGCGCGCGCCTGCAGTCCCTCGGCCATCGGCCGGGCGCTCGACCGGCTCGACCGCTTCTCGCTCGCCGTGCTGGAGACGCTGGCCCTGCGGCCCGGCGCCGCCGGCCGTGAGACGCTCTCGTCCCTGCTCCGCCGTGCCGTTCCCGGCGACCGGGACGACGAGACCCTCGGTCGCGCCCTCGACGCCGCGCTCGACGTGCTGACCACGCGCGCCCTGGTCTACGGGCCCGGCGATGCGCTGCTGCCCGCGCCGGGCGTGACCGACGCGCTCGAACCCCCGGCGGCCCTGGGGCCGCCGGCCGCCGAGGTGTTCCGCCACCACTCGCCGGAACGGCTGGACGTGCTCCTGCGGGACATCGACCCGGCGGGCGAGGGCGGCAGCGGCGGTGAACAGCCGGACGGCGGACGACCGGCCGGAGAGCGGCTCGCGGCGCTGCTGGCCGACCCCGCGACGGTCGCGCGCCTCGTCGGCGAGGTCTCCCCCCAGGCGCGGGCGGCCCTGGACGAGCTCGTCTGGGGCCCGTCGAGCGGGCGGCTGCCGAACGCCCGCCGGGAGGTGGACGCCGCGAGCGCCCACTCGCCCATCGAGCAACTGCTGGCCCGCGGGCTGCTCGGCGCGACCGGGGAGGAGACCGTCGCGCTCCCCCGTGAGGTCGCCCTCGTGCTTCGCGACGGCCGGGTGCACCGCGACCTGTCCCCCGGCCCGCCCGCTTTGGAAGGGCCCGTACGCGACCAGGACCTGGCCGACCGCACGGCCGCCGGGCAGGCGTTCACGTTCGTGCGCACGGTCGAGGATCTGTGCGAGGTGTGGAGCGTGGACCCGCCGGGCGTGCTGCGCGCGGGCGGCCTCGCCGTACGGGACCTCAGGCGGACGGCCCAGCTTCTCGACCTGCCGGAGTGGGCGGCGGGGCTGGTGGTCGAGGTCGCGCACGCGGCCGGGCTGGTCGCGGCGGGCGAGGGGGAATGGCTGCCGACGGGCGGCTACGACGGCTGGCGGATCAAGGCCACCGAGGACCGCTGGGCCGTGCTCGCCGTCGCGTGGGCCGCCATGGAACGCGCCCCCGGCCTGATCGGCGAACGGGACGACCGCGACCGGCCGCTGAACGCCCTCCATCCCGACCTGCGCAGGCCGGGCGCCGCACAGATGCGGGCGCGCATGCTCGCCGTGCTGGAGTCGGCCCCGCCCGGCCTCGCGCCGACGCCCGAGTCGGTGCTGGCCCGGCTCGCCTGGGAGCAGCCCCGCCGCCGTCCCGCGCTGCGCGACCGGCTCGTACGCTTCGCGCTGCGCGAGGCCGAGCACATCGGCGTGACCGGGCTCGGTGTGCCGGCCACGCACGGCCGTGCCGTGGCCCGCGGCGACGGCACGGCGGCAGGCCTGCTGGCGCCGCTGCTGCCGGAGCCGGTCGACCACGTGCTGCTGCAGGCCGACCTCACGGCCGTGGCGCCGGGCCCGCTGACCACCGACCTCGGCCGCAGGCTCGCGCTCACGGCCGACGTGGAGAGCAAGGGCGGCGCGACGGTGTACCGCTTCTCCGAGCAGTCGGTCCGCCGCGCGCTCGACGCCGGTCATTCCGCCGACGACCTGCTCGCCGTGCTGGAACGGCACTCGGCCACCCCGGTCCCGCAGCCGCTGAGGTATCTGGTCGCCGATGTCGCCCGCCGCCACGGACGCATCCGGGTCGGCACGGCGTCGGCGTACATCCGGTGCGACGACCCGGCCCTGCTCGACGAGGTGCTCGCCGACAAGCGGGCCCACCTGCTGCGACTGCGGCGGCTCGCGCCGACCGTGCTGGCTTCCAAGACGTCCAGGGCCGCGCTGGTCGACTCCCTTCGGGCGATGGGGTACGCGCCGGTGGCCGAGTCGCTGGAGGGCGACGTGGTCGTCGCGCGGGCCGACGCCCGGCGGACCGAGGGGCAGCTCGCCGCGCGCGTGACCGCGAGCAATGCTCCCGATCCCGAGGTGATCGACGCGGCCGTGCGGGCGATGCGGGCGGGGGACTCGCGGCGGCGGCCCGTGGAGGCGCCGGAGGGCCAGGTGCCCCGCTCCCCCGCGACCGCCACGATCAGCGCGCTGCAGGAGGCCATCCGGCAGGGGTCGCGGGTGTGGATCGGCTACCTCGACTCCCAGGGGCACGCCACCAGCCGCATCCTCGAACCGGCCCGGATGGAGGGCGGCTACCTCACCGCCTACGACGAGACCCGGGCGACGGTCCACCGCTTCGCCCTGCACCGCATCACCGGCATCGCCGAGATCGGCCGATGACCTATCCGTGGTAAACCTTGAAGCCCCCCGTAGTAAAGGATTTCAGGGTGACGACTCCAGAGCAGCCGGGGCAGGGACCCCAGGATTGGCAGACCCCGTCCAATCCCTACGGACCGCCCCCCGGCTCCAACCCCTACGGACAGCAGCAGTACGGGCCGTACGGCCAACCGGGGCCGAACCCCGGCCAGCAGTACGGACCGTACGGGCAACCGGGACCCGACCCAGGCCAGCAGTACGGGCCGTACGGCTACCAGCAGCAGTACGGCTACTACCCGCCCGGCGGTTATCCGCCGAGGCAGGAGGGCCCGCGCACGCACGCGATCGTGGCCCTGGTCATCAGCATCGTGCTGACGTTGAGTTGCTACATCTCCCTCGGCGGCATCGCCGGGGCGATCCTGTCCGGGATCGCGCTCAGTAAGGTGGACACCGCGCCGGACCATGCGCGCAAGCTGCTGAAGTGGGCGTGGATCGCCATCGGCATCAACGTCGTCCTGTTCGTGGTCGGGATCGGCGTGGTCGTGTGGGCGGGGGTCAACGGCTACCTGGACTGATTCCCGCGACTGGGACTGATTCGGCCCGGCCTCGTGTTTGATAGGCGACAGCCGTACGAGTGGGGGAGCAAGGCATTGAGTGACGGGCCTCTGATCGTCCAGTCGGACAAGACGCTGCTGCTGGAGGTCGACCACCCGAGGGCGGGCGAGTGCCGCAAGGCCATCGCCCCGTTCGCCGAACTCGAACGCGCGCCCGAGCACGTCCACACCTACCGGGTCACCCCGCTCGCGCTGTGGAACGCCCGGGCCGCCGGGCACGACGCCGAGCAGGTGGTCGACGCACTGATCGGCTTCAGCCGCTATCCCGTGCCGCACGCGCTGCTCGTGGACGTCGCCGAGACCATGGCGCGCTACGGCAGGCTGCGGCTGGAGAAGCATCCCGTCCACGGCCTGGTGCTCACCAGCATCGACCGCGCCGTGCTGGAGGAGGTGCTGCGCTCCAAGAAGATCCAGCCGCTGGTCGGGGAGCGCCACGGCGCCGACATGGTGGCCGTGCACCCCTCGGAGCGCGGCAACGTCAAGCAGACGCTGCTCAAGCTCGGCTGGCCGGCCGAGGACCTGGCCGGGTACGTCGACGGCGAGCACCACCCCATCGACCTGCGCGAGGACGGCTGGTCGCTGCGGCCGTACCAGAAGGAGGCGGCCGACGCGTTCTGGCACGGCGGCTCCGGCGTCGTGGTGCTGCCGTGCGGCGCGGGCAAGACGATCGTGGGCGCCGCGGCGATGGCGCACGCCAGCGCGACCACGCTGATCCTGGTGACCAACACGGTCTCGGCCCACCAGTGGAAGCAGGAGCTGATCAAGCGCACCTCGCTGACCGAGGACGAGATCGGCGAGTACACCGGCACCAAGAAGGAGATCCGGCCGGTCACGATCGCCACCTACCAGGTCATGACGACCCGGCGGCAGGGCACCTATCGGCACCTTGAGCTGTTCGACGCCCGCGACTGGGGGCTCGTCGTCTACGACGAGGTCCACCTGCTGCCCGCGCCGATCTTCCGGATGACCGCCGACCTGCAGGCCCGGCGGCGCATCGGCCTCACCGCCACGCTTGTGCGCGAGGACGGCCGGGAGGGCGACGTCTTCTCGCTCATCGGGCCGAAGCGCTACGACGCGCCCTGGAAGGAGATGGAGAACCAGGGCTACATCGCCCCCGCCGAGTGTGTCGAGGTCCGGGTGACGCTGGGCGACGACGAGCGGCTGGCCTACGCCATGGCCGAGAGCGACGAGCGCTACCGGTTCTGCTCGACCACGCCCGCCAAGACGAGGGTGACCGAGGCGCTGGTGCGGCTGCACGCGGACGAGCAGGTGCTGGTCATCGGGCAGTACATCGACCAGCTCGACGAGCTGGGCGAGCACCTGAACGCACCGGTCATCAAGGGCGAGACCAGGGTCAAGGAGCGCGAGCGCCTGTTCCAGGCGTTCCGTGACAAGGAGATCCGGGTGCTGGTCGTCTCGAAGGTCGCCAACTTCTCCATCGACCTGCCCGAGGCGGCCGTGGCGATCCAGGTCTCCGGCACGTTCGGCTCGCGCCAGGAGGAGGCCCAGCGGCTCGGCCGGGTGCTGCGCCCCAAGGCGGACGGCGGCGGCGCGCGGTTCTACTCAGTGGTCAGCCGCGACACGGTCGACCAGGAGTTCGCCGCGCACCGGCAGCGGTTCCTGGCCGAGCAGGGGTACGCCTACCACATCATCGACGCCGACGACGTGGGCGAGGAGGACCCGGCGCGCTGACCCTCTCCGGTCACGTACGGCGCCGGGCGCGGTAGACGCCGGCCTTGGCCCGGTTCCGGCACGACAGGCCGCAGAACCGACGCATGGTGCTCCTTCGCCTGGCGCACCGCGCGCACCTGGCGCTGCGCTGAACGCCTGCGCACGCGGACCCGGCGAACCTCCGCGCAACGGATGAACGTCGCGCGCACCCGGCGAGCGTGCGCGCACCCGCGGACCCGGCGAACGAGCACGGACCCGCTGACCGTGCGCGCACCCACGGACCTGGGAACCTGCGCGGACACGGCCTAGGTCCAGGAGATGCCCTTTGGCCTTGTCACCCCATCACCCCCCTCGCCTCGCGCCTTACCCTCACATGATGCAGTCGTGATGGCGGCAATACCCAGCAATAAGGCGAATCACGCAATATACGCATTTTTCGCCCTACTCCTGGTTTCTCGCTGCCCGCTACCTTGGCCGCCGGTGAGCTCGCGACTCACATACTCGCGACTCAGACAACGCGCGGCATATCAGGACAAAACACCCCACTGCAACCGCTTCTCCGGCGGCGCGACGACGGAGTGCTCCATCGTCGCCGTCGCGAAGCTTCTCGTGCCGGTCATCGGGACGCGGTCACTGGGCGACCAGGCCGCCGACGAACAGCACCACCAGCGCGACGACCCAGGCCGCCACGGCGAGGCCGTACAGGGACGTGCGCCTGGCGAACCAGGCGACCCCCGTGGCGCACGCCGCGACCACCCCGACCATCACGGACAGCGCGATCACCGAGGCGATCCGGTCCGCGCAGCCCGGCGACGCTCCCAGGCTCGTCATACAGAAGGCCTGTCTGCCCCAGTCGCCGAAGATCGCGAACCCCCACAGCGTGGCGAGCAGCAGGCTCGCCGCGGCCGGGATCGCCGGAGGAACCACGGTGCGCGTCACCCGGGTTCAGATACCCGTCCCGGGAAACGACGACACGCGAGAGAAATACCGTTTGGGCATCGCGCTGCCCAGAGCTAGGCTCTTGTGCTTTCCGCTTCCACCAGTCCCGTCCCCACCATGCCCGGAGGAGCATCCGCATGCCCGGAAATGTGCTCGAAGCCGAGCGCGCCCATCTCGCGGCCTCCCGCGCCGCGCTGCGAGCGATGCGCGAGCACGCGCAGTCGCTGTCGGCCGACGCCGCCGGCGACTGGGTGTCGCAGCAGGTTCTGCAGGGTCTGCTCGACCAGCGGGTGGCCGCGCTGGCCGACCACCCCGACGCGCCGCTGTTCTTCGGCCGGTTGGACCGCACGGCCGGCGACGACCTGCCGAGCACGGTCTACGTGGGCCGCAGGCACGTCCACGACGAGAGCAGCCGGCCCCTCGTGATCGACTGGCGCGCCCCGATCTCCCGCGCCTTCTACCAGGCCGGCCCCGCCGACCCGATGGGGGTGGCGCTGCGCCGCAGGTTCGGCTACCAGGGCGGCGACCTCACCGCGTACGAGGACGAACCGCTCGACGGCCGGGCGCTCGGGCAGAGCAGGCTGCTGACCGAGGAGATCGAGCGGCCCCGCACCGGCCCGATGCGGGACATCGTGGCGACGATCCAGCCCGACCAGGACGAGATCGTCCGCGCCGACCTCGGCGTGACCGTCTGCGTGCAGGGCGCACCGGGCACCGGCAAGACGGCCGTGGGCCTGCACCGCGCGGCCTACCTGCTGTTCACCCACCGCGAGAAGCTGTCGCGCTCGGGCGTGACGATCGTCGGGCCCAACCGGGCCTTCCTCTCCTACATCTCCTCGGTGCTGCCCGCGCTCGGCGAGGTGAAGGTGAACCAGACGACGGTGGCCGGCGCCCTGGGCGACCACGCCCATCCCGAGGACCCCGGGGTGGCGGCCGTGAAGGGCGACGCCCGCATGGCCGAGGTTCTCAGGCGGGCGCTGTGGCTGCACGTCACCAAGCCGGCCGAAGGGGTGCTCTTCACCAAGGGCATCAACCGCTACCGGGTGGCCGACCACGAGGTCAGTGAGATCGTCGCCTCGCTGCGCGGCACGACGAGGTACGGCCCGGGCCGCGCCACCCTGGCCCAGCGGCTCGCCCACGCCGTGCTCGTCCAGATGGAACGGCGCGGCGAGTCGCCCGACGACCGGGTGCAGGACGCGGTGGCCCGGTCGAAGCCGGTCAAGGCCGTGCTGGACGCCGCGTGGCCGCGGCTGACTCCCGAGCAGGTGCTGTTCCGGTTGCTGTCGGACCCCGAGTTCCTGGCCAAAGCGGCCCGGTCGGACCTGTCCCCGGAGGAGCAGCAGCTCATCGTGTGGCGCAAGCCGTACAAGTCGCACCGGTCGGCCAAGTGGACGGCCGCCGACGCGGCGCTGCTCGACGAACTGGGCGACCTGATCGAGCGGACACCGTCGCAGGGACACCTGGTGGTGGACGAGGCGCAGGACCTGTCGGCGATGCAGTTGCGCGCGCTCGGACGCCGCTGCCGCACCGGCTCCGCGACCGTGCTCGGCGACCTCGCCCAGGGCACCACGCCCTGGTCGGCGCGTTCGTGGAAGACCGTGCTCGACCACCTCGGCCAGCCCTCGGGCGAGGTCACCGAGCTCACGCTCGGCTTCCGCGTGCCCCGCGAGGTCCTCGACTTCGCCGCGCGGCTGCTGCCCTCCGTCGCGCCGGAGCTCGCCCCGCCGCGCTCGCTGCGGGCCGGCGCCGGCTCCCTGTCCGTACGCCGTGAGAGCGACGTCACCGCCGCCCTCCCCGAGGCCGTACGGCAGGCCATCGCACAGGAGGGCTCCATCGGGGTCATCGCGACGGACTCCGCCCTTCCCGCGCTCTCCGCGGCCCTGGAGACCGCCGCGGTGCCGCACACGGTGCTCGACCCGGACTCGACGGGCGACGACCGGGTGCTGCTGGTGCCGGCGACGCTCGCCAAGGGCCTGGAGTACGACCACGTGATCGTCGCCGAGCCGGCCGCGATCGCGGAGGCCGAGGAGCGCGGCCTCGCCCGTCTCTACGTGGTCCTCACCCGGGCGGTAACGTCACTGACCGTCCTGCACAGCCGCGACCTTCCCGAGGAGCTGCGATGACCTCGCCCGGCGTGCGCGTCCGCCATGGAGCGCTCGACGACGTCCCCACCGTGCTGCGGTTCTGGCTGGACGCCGCGGAGAACACCGACAGGCACGACGACGCCGGCAAGGTCGTGGCCCTGATCGAACGCGATCCCGAGGCGCTGCTCGTCGCGGAGATCGACGGCCGCGTGGTCGGCACGCTCATCGCCGGGTGGGACGGCTGGCGCGCCCACCTCTACCGGCTCGCCGTGGACCCCGCCCACCGGCGCATGGGCATCGGATCGCTGCTGATCCGGGCCGCCGAGGAGCGGTTCCGGAAGTTCGGCGCGTTCCGTGCCGACGCGATGGTCCTGCACGACAACACGCTGGCGCACCACGCCTGGGCCTCTGCCGGATACGCGATGCAGACCGACTGCGCCCGCTGGGTCAGGGGCCTCGCCTGAGGCACACCACGGGAAAGGGCGGCTCCCCCGAGGGGGAACCGCCCTTCCGTTGAGACGAAGCAGGCAGATGGATCAGAAGTCCATGTCTCCGCCGCCGGGCATGGCGGGGGCCTTCTCCTTCTCGGGCTTCTCGGCGATGACGGCCTCGGTGGTCAGGAACAGCGCCGCGATGGACGCCGCGTTCTGCAGCGCCGAGCGGGTGACCTTGGCCGGGTCGATGATGCCGGACTCGAACATGTTGACGTACTCGCCGGTCGCGGCGTTGAGGCCCTCACCAGCGGGGAGGTTGCGGACCTTCTCCACCACGACGCCGCCCTCGAGGCCGGCGTTGACGGCGATCTGCTTCAGCGGCTCCTCAAGGGCCTTGCGGACGATCGCGGCACCGGTGGCCTCGTCGCCGTTGACCTCGAGCTTGTCGAACGCGTTGGCGCCGGCCTGCAGCAGGGCCACGCCACCACCGGGGACGATGCCCTCCTCGACCGCGGCCTTGGCGTTGCGGACGGCGTCCTCGATGCGGTGCTTGCGCTCCTTGAGCTCGACCTCGGTAGCCGCGCCGGCCTTGATGACGGCAACGCCGCCGGCCAGCTTGGCGAGGCGCTCCTGGAGCTTCTCGCGGTCGTAGTCGGAGTCGGTGCGCTCGATCTCGGCGCGGATCTCGTTGACCCGGCCGGCGATCTGCTCGGCGTCACCGGCGCCGTCGACGATCGTGGTCTCGTCCTTGGTGATGACGACCTTGCGGGCGCGGCCGAGCAGGTCGAGGGTGGCGTTCTCGAGCTTGAGGCCGACCTCCTCGGAGATGACCTGGCCACCGGTGAGGGTGGCGATGTCGCCCAGCATGGCCTTGCGGCGGTCGCCGAAGCCCGGAGCCTTGACGGCCACGGACTTGAACAGGCCACGGATCTTGTTGACGACCAGGGTCGCCAGAGCCTCGCCCTCGACGTCCTCGGCGATGATGACCAGCGGCTTGCCGGACTGCACGACCTTGTCGAGCAGCGGCAGCAGGTCCTTGTTCGCCGAGACCTTGGAGTTGAC
Organism: Microbispora bryophytorum; assembly: GCF_006874465.1. GTDB lineage: Bacteria > Actinomycetota > Actinomycetes > Streptosporangiales > Streptosporangiaceae > Microbispora > Microbispora bryophytorum. Next base: position 107,023 of record NZ_VIRL01000021.1, read on the forward strand.
GATCAGGACGTACGGGTCCTCGAAGACCGCTTCCATGCGCTCGGGGTCGGTCACGAAGTAGCCGGACACGTAACCCTTGTCGAAGCGCATGCCCTCGGTGAGCTCCAGCTCCAGGCCGAAGGTGTTGCTCTCCTCGACGGTGATGACGCCTTCCTTGCCCACCTTGTCCATCGCCTCGGCGATGAGGGCGCCGATCTCGGGGTCGGCGGCGGAGATGGAGGCGGTGGAGGCGATCTGCTCCTTGGTCTCCACGTCCTTGGCGAGCTTCGACAGCTCCTCGCTGACGCGCTCGACGGCGGCCTCGATGCCCTTCTTCAGCGACATCGGGTTGGCGCCGGCGGCCACGTTGCGCAGACCCTCGCGGACCAGCGCCTGGGCGAGCACGGTAGCGGTCGTGGTGCCGTCACCGGCGACGTCGTCGGTCTTCTTGGCGACTTCCTTGACGAGCTCGGCGCCGATCTTCTCCCACGGGTCCTCGAGCTCGATCTCCTTGGCGATGGAGACACCGTCGTTGGTGATCGTGGGGGCGCCCCACTTCTTCTCCAGCACGACGTTGCGGCCCTTCGGGCCGAGGGTCACCTTCACGGCGTCGGCGAGCTGGTTCATCCCGCGCTCAAGACCGCGCCGGGCGTCCTCGTCAAACGCGATCATCTTGGCTGCCATTAGGCTAGACCTCCCAGTAGCAGGGTGTCTTCAACGGACCGAGCCGACGCCCGCGACGGCGCGGACCCGCTATCCCTGCGCGAGCCCCATCGCCCCGATCCCGGTTGTTGTCACTCTCGACCTCAGAGTGCCAAACAAGTATTTAGCACTCTACCCCTGCGAGTGCAAGCGGGAGCCATGCTGACCAGCTTGGACGTTATGTCCAGATCAGCGAGTCGACGAGCGGAGCGGGGGGCACCGACGTGCCCAAAAGGACGTGCCGCCGGCCCGGACCGAGAAGCGCCCAGGTGCCGCGAGCGGCGCTGCCAGCCTCCGGACGAGGAGCGCACGGGAGCGGCGAGGAGCACGGCCGCGTTCTGGACCGAGGAGCGAAGCGATCAACCGCGACGAGGCCGTGCTCTCCGCTCCCCTCCGGCACGACGCGGCCGGTGTGGCGACCCGAGCAGCCGGGCGACCCAGCAAGAAGCGGGCGACACAGCAGCGGAAGGCCCGGCTCGCGAAATCCGCGTGCCGGGCCTTCCAAGGTCGATGACGGGATCAGACGGATCGTACGGCTTCCGCCTGCGGGCCCTTCTGACCCTGCGTGATGTCGAACTCAACCCGCTGACCCTGCTCGAGGGCCTTGTAGCCGTCCATCATGATTGCCGAGTAATGGACGAACACGTCCTTACCACCGTCCACCGCGATGAAGCCGTAGCCCTTGTCCGCGTTAAACCATTTGACGGTGCCCTGCGCCACTTCCGACTCCTCTTGCTGGGCTGGGGACCACACCCAAGAAGCCCCCGGTTTTGTCGATCGTCTTCGACCATACCCGTGTCAAGGCGTAGGACAACAGAGTCAATCCGCAAACTACTACTTGGCGTTCGCTCAAAGCAGGATCGCAGAATATTCACTTTACTGTTGAATAGTTGAGAGCTGCACCTTTTGCCATGGCATCGCATGACTTCTTCATCGGCAGAAGCGCATGTCAGATGCTCGGGCGCGGTGCGGCGGCTCAGCCTCCGGCGACCGCGGGGATGACCGAAATCTGCACCCCGTCCGGCGTGGCGGTGTCCAGACCGTCGGCGAATCGGACGTCCTCTTCTCCGACGTAGACGTTGACAAAACGCCGGATCTTACCCGTTTCGTCCAGGATGCGGCCGCCGATGCCGGGGTAGTCCGCGTCCAGCTTCTGCAGGACCTCGCGGAGCGTTCCCCCCTCGCCGCTCACCTCCGCGGCGCCGTTGGTGTACGTCCGGAGAATCGTCGGAATCCGCACGGAAACGCTCATTGTTCGCTCGCTTTCGTTGCTGCCGATGGGCTTTTTGAAACGCTTTCAGTTGGCGAATGCCGCACGGAAGGCGTCGAGAGAGGGACGGATGACGGCGGCGGGACGGGCGTGCTCGGCCACCGCGTCGAGCGTCTTGAGTCCGTCACCGGTGTTCAGCACCACGGTCTCGGCGTCGGGGTCGAGGCGGCCCTCGCGCACCAGCTTGCGCAGCACGCCGACCGTGACGCCGCCCGCGGTCTCGGCGAAGACGCCCTCGGTCCTGGCGAGCAGGCGGATCGCCTCGACCACTTCCTGGTCGTTCACGTCCTCCACCGCGCCGCCCGTCCGCCGCGCGATGTCGAGCACGTACGGCCCGTCCGCCGGGTTGCCGATGGCGAGGGACTTGGCGATGGTGTCGGGCCGCACCGGCTGCACGACGTCCTGCCCGGCCTTGAACGCCTGGGAGACCGGCGAGCAGCCCTCGGCCTGCGCTCCGAAGATCCGGTAGGGCCGCTCCTCGACCAGCCCCAGCTTGATCAGCTCACGGAAGCCCTTGTCGATCTTGGTGAGCTGCGAGCCGGAGGCCACCGGGATGACGATCTGGTCGGGCAGTCGCCAGCCGAGCTGCTCGGCGATCTCGTACGCCAGCGTCTTGGAGCCCTCGGCGTAGAAGGGCCGGAGGTTGACGTTGACGAAGCCCCACTTCTCGCCCAGCTCGTCACCGATGAGCTCGGAGCAGAAGCGGTTGACCTCGTCGTAGTTGCCGTCGATGGCGACCAGGCGTCCGCCGTACACGGCGGCCATGGTGACCTTGGCCGGCTCCAGGTCGGCGGGGATGAACACGCAGGAGTCCAGCCCGGCCCGGGCGGCGGCCGCGCCCACCGCGCCGGCGAGGTTGCCGGTGGAGGAGCACGACAGGGTGTGGAAGCCGAAGTTGCGCGCGGCCTCCAGCGCGATCGCGACGACCCGGTCCTTGAAGGAGTGGGTCGGGTTGCCGGAGTCGTCCTTGACGTGCAGCGACCGCAGGCCCAGCTCGGCCGCCAGCCTGTCGGCCTTCACGAGCTTGGTCCAGCCGGGCTGCAGGTTGGGCTTGGCCGCCACACCTGCGGGGACGGGGAGCAGGGAGCGGTACCGCCAGATGTTCGCCGGGCCGGACGCGATGTCCTCCCGACGAACCTCGCCGAAGTCGTACGCCACCTCAAGAGGGCCGAAACACTCCGTACAGGCGAAGATCGGGCCGAGATCGTAGAGAGCGCCACATTCGCGACACGAAAGACCGGTGGCGGGGCCGAACTCGACGGTGTTCACAGAGGTGTCGGCGGCGGTGTTAGCGGCGGTGCTGGTATGCGCCATGAAGCGAGGCCTTTCCCTCATCTTCGCTCGCGACCGCCCTGGCCGCGAGCCGGAATTGGCACCTGTCCCGGCCGGGCCTCGTGGGCACGAGTTCGACACCGGGGAGGTTGCCGGGGCTTCGCAGGGCCGGTCCCTCCACCCCTCTGGATGAGCATGTTCAGTTGTGGGATCTTCCGAGGAAGGTCCTTGTGCGCCCCTCCTGCCGATCTCTGCCCCGGAGCGTCGCCCAGAGCGGCACCTCGCGGCGGCGTCGTCGCCCGCAGCCTCCGGCTACGAGCTCCTCCGCCTTGCGACACACCACTGCGGCCACCGCTCCGTACGGGCAAATCTTGTCAGTCGCGGCACTAGCACTGTACCCCGGCGTCCTCGGTGTCCGTTCCCGCGTCTCACACCGCGAGACGATCTGTATCAGCCGTACGCCTCGCCGAGGGCGTTCTGCACGTACTTGCGCGCCTGGTGGATACGGGACTTGACCGTCCCGAGGGGGATCTTCAACTGGTCGGCGACCTCCGCGTAGTCGAGCTGGCAGATGTCGCGCAGCACGAGCGCCTGGGCGAGGTCGGGCCGCTCGGTCTCAAGCGCCTCCATCGCGTCGAGCAGATCGAGCCGCGACCCCGCGATGACGCTCACCCGCCGGGGATCGGGCCGCTGCTCGGGCAGTTCCTCCGCCTGCTCCGACGAGCGCCGCTTCAGCGAGCGGTAGGTGGTCCTGGCGCAGTTCACGGTCACGATGTGCAGCCAGGTGCTGAACCTGGCCCGCCCCTCGAACCTCGCGATGTTGCGCGCCACGGCGAGAAGCGTGTCCTGCGCGGCCTCCTCGGCGTCCTGCCGATACGGTAGAAGCCGCTCACAGTGCCGCAGCACGTCGGGCTCGATGCGCCGCAGCAGTTCGCCGAGCGCGCGATGGTCCCCCTGGGCAGCCGATCGGGCCAGGTCCTCGGTCGTGTCGTCCAGTGCCATGCCGTATTCAGCCCTCCCGCGATCGGTTGACATCCTATTGACGGAGGCCGGTTTTTATTAATCTTCCGGCATGCGCGCCCGCTCTGATCGAGGGAATCCCAGGATGAGCAGCACCGTTCTGATCGCGTCCAACCGGGGCCCGGTGTCCTTCACGCTGTCGGACGACGGCGGCCTGACCATGCGCAGGGGCGGGGGCGGGCTCGTCTCCGGCCTGTCCGAGGTGGTCAGGGAGGCCGACGTCCTGTGGGTCTGCGCGGCGCTGTCGGACGGCGACCGGGGCGCGGTGCGCCAGGCGGCCGGCGGGCGGCTCGACCGGGCCTTCGCGACGGGGCCGATCCGCATGCTGGACATCCCGCCCGCGGTATTCCACCGGGCCTACAACGCCGTGGCCAATTCGACCCTCTGGTTCGTCAACCACCTGCTTTACAACACGCCCTTCTCCCCCGAGTTCGGCACGCGGTTCCGCCGCGAGTGGGAGTCGTACCGCACGTACAACGGCGCCTTCGCGCTGGCCCTGGCCGAGGAGGCGGCCCACCGGGCGCGCGTCATGGTGCAGGACTATCACCTGACGCTGACCCCGGCGATGCTCCGGGCCGAACGGCCCGACCTGCGCATCGCCCACTTCTCGCACACGCCCTGGGCGCCGCCGGAATACTTCGCGCTGCTGCCCGAGGACGTCGTGGCGGAGGTGCTGACCGGCATCCTCGGGGCCGACCACGCCGGATTCCTCACCGCGCGCTGGGCCCGCGCCTTCATGGACTGCTGCGAGACGCTGCTCGGAGCCCGGGTGGACCACGCCGCCCGGACGGTGACGCACGACGGGCGGACCACCAGGATCGGCGTCCACCCGCTCGGCGTGAACGGCGAGGCGCTGCTGGCCCGGGCGGCCGAGCAGGACGTCGAGTCGCACATGAGCGTGATCAAGGACCTCGTGGGCGACCGCAGGCTGATCGTGCGCATCGACCGCACCGAGCTGTCCAAGAACATCGTGCGCGGCCTGCGGGCCTACCAGGAGTTCCTGGCCGCCCATCCCGAATGGCACGGCCGGGTCGTCCACCTCGCGTTCGCCTATCCCTCCCGCCACGACCTGCCGGAGTACCGCGAGTACACGGCGGCCGTGCAGCGCTGCGCCAAGGAGATCGAGGACGAGTACGCGACCGAGGACTGGGACCCGCTGATCCTCAACGTGAACGACGACTACCCGCGCTCGCTCGCCGCCTACCGGCTGGCCGACGTCCTGCTCGTCAATCCGATCAGGGACGGCATGAACCTGGTGGCCAAGGAGGGCCCGATCCTGTCGCCCCGGTGCGCGCTGGTGCTGTCCCGCGAGGCCGGCGCGGCGGCCGAGCTGGGGGCCGACTCCCTGCTCGTCAACCCCTACGACGTGTCCGGCACGGCGGCGGCGCTGCACGAGGCGCTGACGCTGCCGGAGCAGGAGCGGCTCGCGCGCGGTCAGCGGCTGCGTGCTGCCGCCTGCGCCCTGCCGCCCCAGCGCTGGTTCGACGACCAGCTCGCCGCGCTGCGCTGACCCGGCCGGCGAAGGCTGGTCAGCTCCAGGTCGCGTTCTTGAGGATCGCGCTCAGCCGCGGGTTGTCCCACTGGTCGAGGACCAGGATCTTCGAGGTGGGCAGATACCACTCGCGCTGGTTGTAGTGCAGCTTCACCCGCCACTTCTTGTCCACGCAGGTCGCCGCCCACCTGTGGTAGTCCGCCTTGTGTCCGCGCCCGACCTGCCGCAGCCCCTTGTCCGCGAGCTTCCACTCGCCCTTGTACAGCTTGTAGCTCTTGGGGCAGATGCCGACGTCGGTCGCGGGGTCGTAGCCGTACTTCGACTTGTACGCCTGGAACGTGTGGAGCCCGATCGCGAGCGCCTTCGGTCCCAGGACCCAGAAGCTGTGGCACCCCCAGTCGCGGAAGCCGAAGTCCTCGGTGCCGAGGGTGGGGCACGGGCCGGTGATGACGCGCACCCAGTCCTTGCCGTTCTTGACCACCTTCCACGACGTGGGGATCGTGAGGGTCAGGCCGCTCCGCAGCCGGACCTTCTTGGTGGCGCCGCCTTCGCTCGCGTACGCCGCGGCCGGAGCCGTCAGGGTGGCCGCCAGCACGGCCAGGCCGGCCGCCGCGGCCGAGATCGTCTTGGTGAACATGTCCGGCACACTAGGCGCGGTCGCTTGCCGACGACTTGCGGCCCGATAGGCGACAGCTCACCGGACGCGTCGTCACTTCCAGGTGGCGTTCTTGAGGATCGTGCTCAGGCCCGGCGTCTTCCACTGGTCGATCACCAGGATCTTGGACGTGGGCAGATACCACTCGCGCTGGTTGAAGCGGGCTCTCTGCCTGCCCGGGCCCAGGGGCGCGCAGGTGCCCGCCCAGTCGCGGTAGTACGCCTTGTGCCCCGGCCCGACCTGCCGTAGCCCCTTCCCGGCGAGCTTGGTCTGTCCGATGTAGAGGTTCTTTTTCACCGGGCAGGGCCCGACGTCGGTGGCCGGATAGAACGGGCCGTCCGGCGTGTACTTCTGGAACAGCTCGTGGCCCATGTTGATGGCCTTGGGTCCCAGAACCCAGAAGCTGTGGCATCCCGAGTCGCGGAAGCCGTACGTGTCCGTGCCCCTGGTCGGGCACGAGCCGGTGATGACCCGCAGCCAGTCCTTGCGGCTGTCGTCGACCTTCCAGGACGACGGGATCCTGAGGGTCAGCCCCTTGCGCAGGTGCAGGGGCTTGGTGGCCGCGCCGTCGTTCGCGTACGCCGCCGCCGGAGCCGCCAGGGACGCCGCGAGCACGGCCAGGCCGGCCGCCGCGGCCGAGATCGTTGTCCTCATGTCCCGGAACCTACGCCGGGCCGATTGCAGACGGCTTGCCGAGACCGGCCGCGAGGTCGCCGAGGAAGGCCACGACGCCGTCGGGCCCGTCCACCACCACGTCGGCACGCTCCGCCAGGGCGGTCACCTCCGCGGACCCGCTGCACACCCGTACGCCGGGGATCCCGGCCGACTCGACGGCGTCGAAGGCGGCGAGGTCCCCCAGGTCGTCGCCGACGAACATGACCGAGCGGGCGTCCCGCTCGGCGAGGAAGGCCGACAGGGCTCTGCCCTTGTCCATTCCGGCGGGCCGCAGCTCCAGCACCATGCGGCCCGGCTCGACCGCCAGCCCGGCCTCCTCGGCCAGCGCCGCGACCGGCCCGCGCAGCGCCTGTAGCGCCCCCGCGGGGTCGGCGCACCGCCGGGTGTGCACGGCGACGGCCCGGTCCTTGTCCTCGATCCACGCCCCGTCGAGGCCCGCCGTGAGCTCGGGCAGCCGGGCGCGGACGAGGTCGAGCCCCGGCGGGGGCGGCGGCGCCGTCAGACGGCCGTCCTCCCAGCGCTCCAGGCCGTAGTGTCCGAGGATCACCAGGCCGGGCACGTCGGCGAGGGACGGCCCGCCGGAGACCTCTCCGAGGGCGAGAGCCGTACGCGGCGGACGGCCTGTGACGATCACCACGGTGCGCACCAGCGGGGCGAGGGCGGCCAGCACGCCGGGCACGCCGGGGTGCACGCGGGCGGCGGCCGGGTCGGGCACGATCGCGGAGAGCGTGCCGTCGTAGTCGAGCCCGATCACGGCGCCGGCCGGATCGGCGACGATCGCGTCGAGTCCCGCGTGCGCGGGCAGGGTCATGAGCCTCACTCCGAAGGGGTCGGGTGCGTACGCCTCGACGGCCTCATGCCCAGAGGGCGGGAAGCATGCGTACGAAGGGAGATCTAGGAGTTGAGTCCGAAGCGGCGGGCCGAGCGGTCACGCCGCCGGCCGGCCCTCATCCTGCGCAGCCGCTTGACGAGCATGGGGTCGTGCTCCAGCGCCTCGGGCCGGTCGATCAGCTCCCCGAGTAACTGGTAGTACCGGGTCGCCGAGATGCCGAAGGCCTCCCTGATCGCCTGCTCCTTGGCGCCCGCGTAACGCCACCACTGGCGCTCGAACGCGAGCATCTCGCGGTCGCGGTCCGAGAGGTCGAGCCCGTCGCCGCCGGCCGGTTCGGTGTCCATCGGCTCCTCCTCGATCGGCTCGCGGGCCCGTCCCATGGTAATGCCAAGCCCGCGAGACGAACCCGGGGTGTTCAGGACGGGCAGGACAGACGTAATGTCACGTGGTGTGAGCTCTGTAATCACGCTTCTGACTGACTACGGGCTGGAGGACGGGTTCGTCGCCGCGTGCCACGGCGTGATCGCGGGCATGGCTCCGCAGGCTCGGATCATCGACGTGGGTCATCTCGTCCCCGCCGGGGACGTACGGCGCGGCGCGGCCATCCTCGCGCAGACCCTGCCCTACCTCCCGGCCGGCATCCACCTGGCGGTCGTCGATCCCGCCGTGGGCGGCAACCGGCGCCCGGTCGCCGTGGAGGCGGGGGGACGGGTGTTCCTCGGGCCGGACAACGGCATCCTCTCCTGGGCCGTCCGCGCCGCCGGAGGCGCCGATGCCGCCTACGAGATGACGAACAAGGACCTGTTCCTGGCCAGCGTCTCTCCGACCTTCCCGGGACGGGACCTGTTCGCGCCGGTGGCCGCCCACCTGTGCACCGGACGTGCGGTCGCCGACGTGGGACCGCCGATGCCGGTGGACCGCCTGGTGACCCTGCCCGCGCCGACCTGCCGATTGCGGGACGGCACGGCCGAGGGCGAGGTGCTGTCGGTGGACCGGCACGGCAACGTCCAGTTGTCGATCACCGCCTCCGACCTGACCGAGCTCGGCGTACGGCTCGGCGACACCCTGGCCGTGTGGCTGGGGCGCCGCCAGATCTCCGTCCCGTTCCGGGAGACGTTCACCGCCGTGCCGCCCGGCGACCTGGTGGCGTTCACCGACTCCGCCGGCCTGGTCGCGATGGCGATCAACGCCGGGGACGCCGCCGACCGCCTGGGTCTGCCCCCGGGCGCGCACGTACGGCTGTCGCCCGGGCGCTGACCCGGCCGGTTCTACTGGGCGTTCACCACGTCGCGGGCCTCCGCGAAGTGGCAGGCACTGGGGTGGTCGCTGCCCGGGCGCACCTCGAGCGCGGGCGTCTGCTCGGCGCAGATGTCCTGCGCCTTCCAGCACCGCGTGCGGAAGTGGCAGCCCGAGGGCGGGTTGGCCGGCGAGGGCGGGTCGCCCTGCAGGATGATCCGCTGGCGGGTCTCCCGCCCCTCGGGGTCGGGCACCGGCACGGCCGACAGCAGTGCCTGGGTGTACGGATGCGTCGGGCTGTCGTAGATGTCGGCGTCGCTGCCCAGCTCGACGAGCTTGCCGAGGTACATCACCGCGACCCGGTCGGAGATGTGGCGGACCACCGACAGGTCGTGCGCGATGAAGATGTAGGCGAGGTCGAACTCGTTCTGCAGCCGCTCCAGCAGGTTCATGACCTGGGCCTGGATCGACACGTCGAGCGCGGAGACCGGCTCGTCGCAGATGATGATCTCAGGCTGGAGCGCCAGACCGCGGGCGATGCCGATGCGCTGGCGCTGACCCCCGGAGAACTGGTGCGGGTAGCGGTTGATGTGGTCGGGGTTGAGGCCGACCACTTCGAGCAGTTCCTGGACCCGGCGCCGCCGACCGCCCTTCGGCACGACGTCCGAGTGGATCTCGAAAGGCTCCCCCACGATGTCGCCGACGGTCATCCGCGGGTTCAGCGAGGTGTAGGGGTCCTGCATCACCATCTGGATGTTGCGGCGCATCCGCTTGAGCTCGCCGCCCTTGGCCGCGGCGATGTCTTTGCCGTTGACGCGGACGGAGCCCGACGTGGGCCGCTCCAGCGCCATCAGCAGCTTGGCCAGGGTGGACTTGCCGCAGCCCGACTCGCCGACGATGCCGAGCGTCTCACCCCGGTGCAGGTCGAACGAGACCCCGTCGACAGCCTTGATCGCACCGATCTGCCGCTTGACGACGACGCCCTGGGTGAGCGGGAAGTGCTTGACCAGGTCGCGGACCTCGAGGATCGACTCAGTGTTCGCCGTCATCGATGACCTCCCTCCAGTAGTGGCAGGCGCTGCCGCGGGTGCCACTGATCGTGTACAGCGGGGGCGCGTCGGTCACGCAGTTGTCCCGCCGGTACGGGCACCGCGGGTGGAAGGCGCAGCCCGTCGGCATCTCCAGCAGGTTGGGTGGCAGGCCTTTGATCGCGTAGAGCTCATGACCCTTGTGGTCCACCCTGGGGATCGACTCCAGCAGCCCCTTGGAGTAGGGGTGGGCCGGGTTCTTGTACAGGTCGTAGACCGGGGCGTTCTCGACGATCCGCCCGCCGTACATGACCGCGATCTTGTCCGCGACGTCGGCGACGACGCCGAGGTCGTGGGTGATCAGGATCAGGCCCATGTTGCTGTCGCGCTGCAGCTCCGCGAGCAGGCCCATGATCTGGGCCTGGACGGTCACGTCGAGCGCCGTGGTCGGCTCGTCCGCGATCAGGATCTCCGGGTCGAGCGCGATCGCCATGGCGATCATGATGCGCTGTCGCATACCGCCGGAGAACTGGTGCGGGAAGTCGTTGACCCGCTCCTTGGCGGCCGGGATCCTGACCCGGTCCATCAGCTCGATGGCCTTCTTCTTGGCCTCCCCCCGCGACGTGCCGCGGTGCATGCGGAACATCTCGGCGATCTGCCACCCGACAGGGAAGACCGGGTTCAGCGCGGACAGCGCGTCCTGGAAGACCATGGAGATGCCCTCTCCACGGATCTTCCTGCGCTGGTCCTCCGGCAGCTTGAGCAGGTCGACCCCGCGGAAGCGGATCTCGCCTCCGGCGATCTTCCCGGGGGGCATGTCGAGGATGCCCATGATGGTCTGGGCGGTGACGCTCTTGCCCGAGCCCGACTCGCCCAGCACCGCGAGCGTCTCGCCTGCGTCCACGCTGTACGTGACGCCGTTGACGGCCTTGGCCACACCCGCCCGGGTGCGGAACTCGACGTGGAGGTTGTCCACCTCCAGCAGGGCGCCAGCGTGGGAGCCACTGCCCATCTGCTCGGAAAGCACTTCCGTCACTCGCTGTGCCTCCTCATCGAAGCTTCGGGTCGAGGGCGTCGCGTACGGCTTCGCCGAGCATGACGAAGGTCAGCACGCACAGGGACAGGAACCCGGCCGGGAAGAACATGGCGTGCGGCGCGGTCCTGATGTACGAGGCGTGGTCGGCGATCGCGATGCCCCAGGAGATGACCGGCGAGCGCAGGCCGATGCCGAGCAGCGACAGCGTGGCCTCGGCGCCGATGTAGCTGCCGATCGTGATCGTCGAGTACACGAGGATCGGCGCCAGCGAGTTCGGCAGCAGGTGCTTGAAGATGATCCGGAGCGGGCCGGCTCCCAGTGCCCTGGCGGCCTGCACATAGTCCTGGTGCTTGGCCTGGATGACGGCCGAGCGGGCGATGCGCATCAGGATCGGCCAGCCCAGCAGGGCGAGCACGATGATGACGACCGCCATGATCGTCGCCTTGCCGGGGTTCGACTGGGCCGGCGCGACGGTGCCGAGGATGATGATCGCGCCCAGCACGTACGGCAGGCCGAGGAACATCTCGCCGACGCGGGAGATCACCGCGTCGAGCCAGCGCCCGAAGTAGGCCGCGAGCACGCCCGTCAGGCCGCCGAGGATCACGGTGGCCAGCGTGGCCAGCACACCCACGATGATCGAGGTGCGGGCGCCGTACACGGCGCGGGCGTAGACGTCGCGCCCCTGAAGGTCGTAACCGAACCAGGCGTCCGCGCTCGGCAGCTCCATGCTCTTGGCGAGCGTCGCGTACTCCGGGTCCTTGTGCGTGAACAGCGACGGGAAGGCCGCCATCAGCAGGAACACGATCAGCATCACGAGCGAGATCCAGAAGATCTTGCGCCGCTTCAGGATGTCCCAGGTGTCGCTCCAGAGGCCACGCTGGCCGTTCCGCACCGCGACCGGGCTCGCGGCCGGCTCGTCCGCTCCCTTGATCAGGTCTTGCGTCGCGGTCGGGTCACTCATAGCGGATCCTCGGGTCGAGCACGCCGTAGAGGAGGTCGACGAGCAGGTTGGCGAGCAGGTAGACGAGCACCAGCAGCGTGGCCACCGGGACCACGACCGTGTAGTCCTGGTCCAGAATCGCCCGCCACAGCAGACCGCCGATGCCGTGGATGTTGAAGATGCCCTCGGTGATGATCGCGCCGGACATCAGCGAGCCCACCTCGGTGCCGAGGAACGTCAGCACGGGGATGAGCGAGTTGCGCAGCAGGTGGATCGCGACCACCCGGCGGTTGCTCAGTCCCTTGGCGACGGCGGTGCGGACGTAGTCGGACCGCAGGTTCTCGACGATGCTCGTGCGCGTCAGCCTCGCGGTGAACGCCATGTTGAGGCTGGCCAGCACCAGCGCCGGGACGATCAGCTCGGGCACCGTCGCCTCGTCCGTCACCGTCGGGGTGATGATGCCGAGCTGCACGCCGAGCAGCCACTGCAGCAGGTAGCCCGTGACGAAGATGGGCAGCGACAGCAGGAACAGCGTGGAGATCGTCACCACGTTGTCGATGAAGCCGCCGCGCTTGAGGCCCGACAGCACGCCGGCGCCGATTCCGATGACCGCCTCGAAAATCACCGCCATCAGCGCGAGCCTGATGGTGATGGGCCAGGCGTCGCCGAGCAGGCTCGCCACCGACACGCTGTTGAAGTCGACGCCGAGGTTGCCCGTGACCAGGTTCTTCAGGAAGTTCCCGTACTGCACGAGGAGCGGCTGGTCCAGGCCGAACTGCTCGCGCATGGCCGTGACGTAGGCGTCGGGACAGGGACGCTGACCGCATCTCCCGGCGAACGGGTCACCCGGGAGCTGCCAGACCATGTAGTTGATGATGAAAGTCGTGCCCAGCACGACAGGCACGAGTTGCAGCAGGCGCCGGATCGCGTATCGGCCCATGCGCACCTCCGATCTGACGCTAAAGGTCGTACACGCGCCCCCCGCGGGTCAACACGGGGGAACGCAGATGAACAGCCCACAAGGCCGGTCCCGGTGGGGAACCGGCCTCGGGCGAATCACGTACGAGCTGTCCCTACGCTTCCTTGATCGCGATCGACAGCGGGTCGAGCTCGCCGAAGGGAGTGACCTTGACACCGGTCACCCACTTGGAGGTGCCGGCCTGCAGGCCGTACGACCACAGCGGAATCGCGGGCATGTCCTGCTGCAGCATAGCCTCGGCCTCCTGGTAGAGGGCGTTGGACTGCGCCGGGTCGGTCGCGGTGTCGGCCTCGTGCAGCTTCGCGTCGAGCGCCTTGTTGCTGTAGAGACCGTCGTTGGAGGACGCGCCGGTCTTATACAGGGGGTTCATGAAGTTCTCGATGTGCGGGTAGTCCATCTGCCAGCCGGTGCGGAACGCGCCCTTGATCTTGTGCTGGGTGATGGTGTCACGCAGCTCGGCGAAGGTGGGCATGTCCTTGTGCACGAACTTCACGCCGGCGTCGGCGCCGAAGGCCTGGTTGATGCTGTTGACCGTGGCCTCGATCCACTCCTTGTGAGTGCCGTCGGCGTTCGACCAGATCGGGAACTCGGCCGGCGGGGTGTAGCCCGCGGCCTTGGCCTTGGCGAGGTACTCCTTGGCCTTGGCGGGGTCGTAGGTGCACAGCTCGCCGCAGGCGCCGTCCTTGAAGCCCTCGACGATCGGGGAGACCCAGCCGTTGATCGGGGAACGACCCTTGTTGAAGATCTTGTCAGTGATCGTCTGCCGGTCGATCGCCATCGACACGGCCTTGCGGAAGTCGGCGTTGCCGCCGAACTCCTTGTCGTACAGCGGGAAGGTGACCGTCTGGATGACGCCCTGCTGGCCGTCGATGGCCCGGTCGCCGAGGTCGGTCTTCCACTTGTCGCCGGCGAGGGCCGACGGCGGGATCAGCTCGGTGAAGTCGAGGTTGTTGGAGACCAGGTCCGCGTAGGCCGCGTTGTCGTCCTTGTACATCTTGTAGACGATCTTCTTGACCTTGGGCTTCTCCGGCCCGGCGTAGTCGGGGTTGGCCTCGACGATGATCTGCGAGTTGTGGTCCCACTGCACGAACTTGAAGGGGCCGTTCGTGACCGGCTTCTGCGCGAAGCCCTTCGGGTCCTTGAAGAACGCGTCAGGAAGCGCCGAGAAGGTCGAATACCCCAGCTTGGTGCGGAACACGGCGATGGGGTTGTTCAGGGTGACCTTGAAGGTCAGGTCGTCGACGACCTCGAGACCGGACAGCTTGTCGGTCTCGGGCTTGGGGGCCTCCTTCGGCCCGTCGGGGCCGTCGGGGTCCTCGGTGTTGACCTTGTCGAAGCCCTTGATGTCGGCGAACCACGACGAGCCGAGCTGCGCGTTCGGCGAGTACGCGGTGTAGTTCCAGGCGTCGACGTAGTTCTTCGCGGTGACCGGCGTGCCGTCGGTCCACTTCAGGCCGGACTTGAGCTTGATCGTCCACACCTTGTTGTCGGTGGTCTCGATCGACTCGGCCTGGTCGAGCTCGGGAGCAGCGGTGTCCGAGTTGTATTTGACGAGCTTGCTGTACACGAAGTCGTTGATCGTGCCGCCGCAGGTCTCGTTGATGTTTCCGGGGACGAAACCCGTCTGCGGCTCACAACCACGAATGAACACGGTTCCGGTCGCGGCCCGGGGGTTGTCCCCGCCTCCGCTACTGGAACCGCCACCCCCGCCGCCCCCGCCGCACGCGGCGACGCCGAGCGCAAGCAGCGCGGTGCCGGTGGCGATCTTCGCGCCCTTAGTCACGCGCATAGTGGATTGGTCCTCCCTCTAAGGATGGGCGTTCACGCTGGTAAGAACCCGGTTTGCCGGGCATCGTCAAACCAGCTGACGTCCTGCCAGTCGTCCGGAGCATCCCTCACCGGACGCACCAGACGAGTCTCCGGCACGTTGCAGTTCGGTCACACGTGCGTCAGTCGGGCGTCACACGCACAAATCCTGTGAGCCCAACCTTAAATGCCCTGCACGGCATCAAACTCCTCTTTGCAGTACATATACCCACAGACGGCCGGTCCTTGGATCGAAGGCCGAGGCGACACCCGCGCCCCTGGTCCCCGGATCAGGATGTCCTGGGCTACCTTTGACCAGTCGCAGCCACGTCCGGTGCGACAGCCGTCCCATCGACCTCCATCCAATAGAGTCCATGCCATGAGCCAGCCGGAATCCGCGCTCGCGGAGGCCCAGGGTGGCGGCCGAGCCCCGGAGTCGCTGGCCGCGCTCGCCGAGCGTCACGGACTACGACGCGCCATCGCACGCCCCAGCATGCCCGCCTACCTGCGCCAACTGTGGGACCGGCGGCACTTCATCCTCACGTACGCCACCTCGCGCAACGTCTCCAAGTATTCGGAGTCGATGCTCGGCCAGCTCTGGCAGGTGCTGACCCCGCTGCTCAACGCCGCGGTGTACTGGCTGATGTTCGGCGTCATCCTCGGGCAGAGCAAGCAGATCGACAACTACCCGGCGTTCCTCATCACCGGGGTCATGGTATTCACCTTCACCCAGCGCACGGTGATCAGCGGGGCGAAGTCCATCTCGTCGAACCTGTCCCTCATCCGGGCGCTCCACTTCCCCCGGGCCGCCCTCCCCCTGGCGTACACCATCCAGGAGCTCCAGCAGCTCGGCTACTCCATGGCCGTGCTCGTCCTCCTCGTGCTCGTCACCGGAGAGCCGGTGAGCTGGCTCTGGCTGCTGATCCCGGTCGTGCTGCTCATGCAGCTCGTCTTCAACATCGGGACCGGCATGTTCATGGCCCGCCTCGGCGCGTTCATGCGGGACATGAACCAGCTGCTGCCGTTCATCACCCGCACCTGGCTGTACGCCTCCGGTGTCTTCTACGCGATCGACGACCGCACCAAGGACCTGCCGGACATCCTCAGGTGGGTGCTGGAGTTCAACCCGGCCGCCGCCTACATCGAGTTCATGCGCGACCTGCTGATCTACCAACGGTTCCCCGAACGCTGGGCGTGGGTTACCTGTCTATTCTGGGCAGTGTTCGCACTGATCGTCGGCTTCTGGTACTTCTGGCGGGCCGAGGAGAGGTACGGCCGTGGCTGAGCCGACCAAGGAGCTGTCGCAGGTGGCACCCCAAATCCCACAGACGCAGAACCCGCAGAATCCCAAGGCCGGAAGCCCGACCGTCATCGTCGACGGCCTCCACATCATCTACAAGGTGTACGGCTCGTCCGGCGACTCCGAGAAGGGCAACGCGGCCAGCGCGCTGATGCGGATCCTGCGGCGGCAGGGCCGGCCGCAGATGAAGGAGGTCCACGCCGTCAAGGGCGTGAGTTTCGTCGCCCACCACGGCGACGCCATCGGCATCATCGGCCGCAACGGCTCGGGCAAGTCGACGCTGCTGCGCGCGATCGCCGGTCTCCTGCCTCCGCACAAGGGCGCCGTCTACACGAACGGGCAGCCGTCGCTCCTCGGCGTCAACGCGGCCCTCATGAAGGAACTGACGGGCGAGCGCAACATCATCCTCGGCTGCTACGCGATGGGCATGACGCCGGGCGAGGTACGCGAGAAGTACGACGAGATCGTGGACTTCTCCGGCATCGGCGACTTCGTCCAGTTCCCCATGTCGACGTACTCGTCCGGCATGGGCGCCCGGCTGCGTTTCGCCATCTCCTCCGCCAAGACGCACGACGTGCTGCTCATCGACGAGGCCCTCGCCACCGGTGACCGCGATTTCAAGCGGAAGAGCCAGCAGCGCATCAAGCAGATGCGCGACGCCGCCGGAACGGTCTTCCTGGTCGCCCACAACCTCGACGTGATCGAGGAGACGTGCAACCGGGTGATCTGGTTGCACAAGGGAAAGATCAGAATGGAAGGCGACCCCCAGGAGGTCCTGGAGGCGTACAACAAGGCCTGAGAGAAACGGAGGGGTGACCGTGCCGACCCCGCCACCGATCCCGTACGACCATCTGCCCGAGGTGCCCGCGCTGACCGTCGAGAGCGACGACGTACGCGACGGCGAGCGGCTACCCGAGGCCCACGTGTTCAACGACTGGGGCATGAGCGGGCAGAACATCTCCCCTCATCTGCGCTGGTCGGGTGCCCCCGAGGGCACCAAGAGCTTCGCCGTCACCTGCTTCGACCCCGACGCGCCCACGGGCAGCGGCTTCTGGCACTGGGTGCTGTACGACATCCCGGCCACCGTCACCGAGCTGCCGGCAGGCGCGGGCAACGGCCCCGACTTCAAGGGGCTGCCGGAGGGCGCGAAGCACGCGCGCAACGACTTCAGCACCAAGGAGTACGGTGGGGCGGCGCCGCCCCCCGGACACCCGCACCGCTACCTGTTCGCCGTGCACGCCCTGAGTGTGGAGTCCCTGGGCGTGGACACCGGCACGCCGCCGGCCGTCGTCGGCTTCAACGTCACCGCCAACACGGTCGCCCGCGGCTTTATCGCACCTGTGTACGAAACCTGATGCGAGAGGGCTGCCTGTTCCACTATGATTCGAACGGAGATTCGACATAGGGGAGGGCAGATGAGCGACCTGGCGACGGCGATCGACAACCTGGCCACCGAAGATCCCTCGGAGCTTCCCGTCGGGCTGATCGCCGAGCAGCTCATCGAGCTGCACTGGCAGATGGCCCGCCTGCAGGCCCAGATCGCCAGGCGCACCCACCTGCGCGCCCGGTTCGACTCGCCGGCCTCGCCCAACTGAGGGCCGGTCGAGCCCTGCCGCATGCGACCGGGCACCGGCCGCCCCGGTACCGCCCCGGTACCGATCCGGTGCCGATCCGCTGCGCGCACGCTCTGCGACGCACACCTTCTGTGCGACGCCGGACGGCCGGCGCCCCTCGGGGGCGCCGGCCGCTTCTCGTCATCGACGTCTTTCCGATGGTCCTGCCGTACCCGTGACCTCGATGCCGCTCGGCGAGTCGTCGCAACGACGACCGAGGCCCTCAGGCGTGGCTCACTTGCCGTACCCACCCTGGCGTCCGGTCGGCGCGACGCCGGCCACCGCGTCCGGGGCGGACGAGGTCGTGCTCGACGCGGCGGCGTCGGCCGTGGCCGACGCGGAGGTGGCGAGCTCGGCCGCGGCCCCCGCGGTCGCGGCGGCTCCCTGCGCCGGTGCGTCCGTGGTGTTCCGGATGGTCTTGGTGACCGCGTGGGCGTTGGCGTCGGCCTGGGCGGCGGCCTCGGTGGCCGTCGCCTGGGTGCTGCTCATGGCGCCGTCCGCCGGAGTCTCGCACGGCACCAGCGCCAGCAGGCCGCCCGCGCTGCCGGCGGTCGCCGCCGCGGCGCCCTTGAGGCTGAGCAGCGCGTTGAGCCTGGCGGTGACGTTGAGCCCGGCGTGGACCGCGGCACCCACGGTGGCGACGGCCGCCGCCGAGGCGTCCACGGCGGCAGCGGTCTGACCGGAGACCGCGACGACCGGCTTGCCGACCTGGGCGACGACGCCCGCGGCGATGTTCACCTTGGCTGCGAGAGCCGCGTTGACGTCCGCGACCGCGACCAGGACGGCCGACAGGTGGGCCTCCAGCCGGGCGACGACGTTGGCCTCGACGGTGACGGCGGCGTCGGCCACGATGTCGGCCGCGATGTCGGCGGCCGCGCTGATCTGCGCGTTCGCCTCGGCGGACAGGCCGGCTGTGACGGTGCCGCTGAGCCTGGCGACCGCGACGAGGTCGGCCCTGATGTCAGCGGTCAGGTTCACCGCCACCTCGGCGGCCGCGTCGGCCTGCGCGACGACGCCGCCCGTCGCCCCGCCGACGGCCGTGCCCTGCAGATCGGCCAGAAGCCTCGCCACCGTCGTGACCCGGTGCTCCGTGCACTTCTGCGCGCACACGTCGGCCTGCGCGGGCGCCGCCAGCATGCCGGCGATACCGATCGTGACGGCGACGACGGCTGTCCTAACCACTTGTTTCATTGACTTGCCCCCGGTTCATATTCCTTTTCACGAGAGTGGGAATGACGAACCCAAGAACCCCCGTGCGTCGGCGAGCATGCCGACAAAGACGTCGGCATTTCTATCACTGCCGATCACGGTGGAAAGCCCTGCTGACCAGGGGATGCCCGGCGAGCACTGTGCCGGACAAGTCGGTATATCGAGCATCGGAGGCCCACTTCGCGGTCACCCCAATCCCGCCTCCGGAGAAAGCGACGGTAAACACGGCGCCCAGGCTCGACGGCAGATCTTTCCGCTCACTTTTAGCGACGCGCCGACGGACGTCGTGACCCTGCCGGTCCGGAGGCGCTCCCGAACCCGCCCTCTCGCGACATATCTCGACAAGAGCTACGCTGGCGAGGTGACCTCCCTCACACCGTACGCGGGCGACGATCCCGCACAACGCGCCTCGGACGCCGACCGCGACCGGATCGCGGCCGTACTCGGCGATGCGCTGGCCACCGGCCGCCTGACGAGCATCGAACACGCCGACCGGCTCGACGCCACCTACAGCGCCGTGACCGTCGGCGACCTCGCGCCCCTGACAAGGGACCTGCCCGGCGCGACCCACCTCCCGGCCACGCTCCCCACCGAAAGACACCGGGTCTCCGCGGTGTTCAGCAAGATCATACGGCGCGGACGCTGGGTCGCCGGGCGGCACACCGAGCTCAACTCGGTCTTCGGCGCGCTGATCGTGGATCTCAGCGACGCGGTCCTGCCCGGCCGTGAGGTGACGCTGGAGCTGAACTCCTTCTGCGGCAAGCTCATCGTCACCGTGCCGGCCAACGCCAGGGTGGCCGACGAGGGCAACGCGGTCTTCTCGAAACGCTCGGTGACCGGAGGGGACGACGACGGCGACGGCCCGCTGATCCGCGTCACCGGCAACGCGCGCTTCGGCAAGATCGTGGTCTACCGCGGGACCCGTCGCTGACGGCCTACGATGCGGCCATGCAGCCCACCGGCCGTGCGCTGCCCGTGGCCCTCGACGCCATGGGCGGCGACAACGCACCCGGAGAGATCGTCGCGGGAGCCGTACAGGCCGTGCGGGAGCGGAATGTGCCCGTCGTGCTCGTCGGCCATCCCCGCGTGCTCTACCTGGAGCTCGCCCGGCACGACGCGGTCAGCGAGATCCCCATCGTGCGCGCCGAGGAGGCGCTGGCGATGGACGAGGGCGCGCTGGCGAGCCTGAGACGGCCCCGTTCCAGCATCGCCATCGCCTGCCACCTCGTGCGGCGCGGCGACGCCTGCGCGGTGGTGTCCGCAGGCTCGACGGCCGGCGTCGTCGCGACCGGCCGGCTGCGGCTGCGGGCCCAGCAGGGAGTCGTACGCCCCGCGATCGCGGTCGGCCTGCCGACCCTGCCCCAGCCGACCGTGCTGCTCGACGCGGGCGCCACGGCCGACGCCAAGCCGGAGATGCTGGTGCAGTTCGCCCACCTCGGCGTGGCGTACGCTGAGACGGCGCTCGGCATGCCGCGTCCCAGCGTCGGCCTGCTCACCATCGGCGCCGAGCCCGAGAAGGGCAACAAACTCGCCAAACGGGCCCACGAACTGCTCGCCGCCACGCCCGGCATCGACTTCGCCGGCAACATCGAGGGGCACGACCTGCTCACCCGGAAGGTCGACGTGGTCGTCACGGACGGGTTCACCGGCAACGTGGCGCTCAAGACCGTCGAGGGCACCGTGCGGTACGCCTTCGAGCAGCTCAGGGAGACGCTCGCGGAGAGCCGGGTGGCCAGGCTCGGCGGGATGCTGCAGCGGGCCCGGCTCCGGGAGCTGGCCGGCCGGCTCGATCCCGAGGCGCACGGCGGCGCCGTGCTGCTCGGCCTCAACGGCACCGTCGTGATCGCCCACGGCTCGTCGCGGGCGCGCGGCGTGGCCGCCGCCTGCGAGCTCGCGGCCCGCCTGTCGGCCCAGGGCATCATCGCCAGGATCGGTGAGCGGGTCGCCACCACCAACAAGTCGCACCGCCGCTGGTGACCGCCGAATATGGAACGGCGGGCCGAAGGCGCACGCCGATAAGCTTGGTCCATGACCGACCCGCAGCTCGTGCTCACCGAGCGGGTCCAGCAGGCGCTGGGTTCCGCCTTCGGTCCGGAGCACGCCACCGAAGATCCGCTGATCAGGCCCTCCCAGTTCGCCGACTATCAGGCGAACGTCGCGCTCAGCCTGGCCAAGCGGCTCCGACGTGCCCCGCGGGAGGTCGCCCAGACCATCGCCGACCACCTCGACACGGCCGACCTGAGCGTGGAGGTCAGCGGGCCCGGGTTCCTCAACCTGACGCTGCGTGACGGCTGGATCGCCGAGCAGGCCGCGCGGCGGCTGCTCGACGAGCGCATCGGCGTGCCGCAGCCGGCCCCGCAGACCGTGATCGTCGACTACTCGGCGCCGAACGCCGCGAAGGAGATGCACGTCGGCCACCTGCGCACCACGATCGTCGGCGACACCCTCGCGCGCACTCACGAGCACCTGGGCAACCAGGTGATCCGGCAGAACCACCTCGGCGACTGGGGCACGCAGTTCGGCATGCTCATCGAGCACCTCCTCGACATCGGCGAGGAGGCGGCGCTCGGCATGCTCGCCGCCGGCGACGGCAACGCCTTCTACCAGGCGGCGCGGCACAAGTTCGACAACGACCCCGAGTTCCAGCAGCGGTCCCGCCGCCGGGTGCCGCTGCTGCAGGGCGGCGACCCCGAGACCCTGCGCCTGTGGCGCGAGTTCATCGAGTACAGCAACCGCTACTTCCGCAAGGTGTACCGGACGCTGGGCGTCACGCTCACCGACGACGACATCGCGGGCGAGAGCATGTACAACCCCATGCTGCCCGACGTCTGCGACGAGCTGGAGCGCACGGGCGTGGCCGAGATCAGCGAGGGCGCGCTGTGCGTGTTCCCGCCCGGCTTCAAGGGCCGCGACGACCAGCCGCTGCCGCTCATCGTCCGCAAGAGCGACGGCGGGTACGGCTACGCCACGACCGACCTCGCCGCGATCCGCTACCGGGTGCGCGATCTGAAGGCCGACCGCATCCTGTACGTCGTGGGCGCCACCCAGTCGCTCCACTTCCAGATGGTCTTCGCCGCGGCGCGTACGGCCGGCTGGCTGCACGACGACGTCAAGGCGGAGCACGTCCAGATCGGCAGCGTGCTCGGCAGCGACGGCAAGATGTTCAAGACCCGCAGCGGCGAGTCGATCAAGCTCACCGACCTGCTGGACGAGGCCGTCGTCCGGGCCGAGGCCGTCATCGCCGACCGCGGATACGACGCGGAGGCCCGCAGGCAGATCGCGCGTCAGGTCGGCATGGGCGCCGTGAAGTACGCGGACCTGTCGGTCAGCCACGACAGCGAGTACGTGTTCGACTTCGACCGCATGCTCGCCCTCACCGGCAACACCGGGCCGTACCTTCAGTACGCCACCGCCCGCATCCGGTCGATCTTCCGCAACGGCGCGGTCGAGCCGGAGTCGGTCACCGGCCCGATCACACTGGGCCATCCGGCCGAGCGGGCGCTCGCGCTGCAGTTGCTCGGCTTCGGCTCGGTCGTCGCCGCCGTCGCCCAGCTGTCCGAGCCCCACCGGCTGTGCAACTACCTGTTCGACCTGGCCCAGACCTTCACCTCGTTCTACGAGAGCTGCCCGGTCCTCAAGGCCGAGGAGGAGTCCGTACGGGAGTCGCGTCTGGCTCTGTCGGCGCTCACCCTGCGTGTGCTGCTGCGCGGGCTCGACCTGCTCGGCATCGAAGTCCCCGAGCGGATGTGAGCGGGGTGCCGGATTCCGCTTCGGCGGACACGGAGGAAGCCGGTTCCCGCGGGTCAGACCCCTTCACGGCGCGCCTCGCCCATGACTGTCACACCAAGCGTCTAGTCTGGCGCGGTCAAGGGAGTGCCAGCCGACTCCTCGGGGAGCGTTCCGCGTGAGCATGGACCTGACCACGAGCCCGGACCCAGGAAATCTGGCCGAGGCCACGGAGTTGCACCGCTACGCCGAAGCACTGATCGTCAGCCTGGCGGCGGACGGGACCGCGCCCGACCTGCCGCCGGGGGTCACCGACGTGCCGGGATACTGGCTGGGGCCCGCGGTCGGGGCCCTCGTCCTCATCAGGTCCGGCAAGGACGCCCTGGAGCCGCTGGCCCTGGCCAACGAGTTGGACGAGCGGCGGACCGCCCTGTTCCTGTGCCTCGCCCTCGCCGTCTGCGGTCACGGCGACCGAATCCACGCGTCCTGGCTCGGCACCGCCTTCGGCGACCTGTCCGAGGACCGTCCGGTGACGTCCGGCCAGCGGGCGCTGTGGCTCGCCGCCGCCCGCGGGGCGTACGGACCGGTCGGCAAGATCTTCGTATTGCGCAAGCTCGACGCGGTCAACGTGCCGGCCACCGACGACCGGTGGCTGAAGGCCCTCGTGCCCGCTCTGCCTGAGACGTCCGTGCCCGCCTCTCTTGAGGCGTTCCCCGAGCTGGCGAAGGTCGCCGAGATCGAGCGGTCGCTGCGGGCGTCGGTCACCCTGCGCCGTCTGCGCGACCGCTGCACCGAGATCACCTCCACCCGGCAGGCCGGCGAGGTCACCAAGGTCGTACGCGGCACCGTATGGGCCGAGGACGAGCCGTTGGCCGTGCTTCGCGCGCTGGCCGGCCAGGGCGGTCAGGAAGGGCCGCTGAGCTCGCTCACCGGACATCTGCTGCAGGACCTGGCGCCGGACGCCGATCCCCACATGGCCGCGCTCGCCCTGCACGTGGCGGCGCCAGCGGTCAGGGGGGCGGCGGAGTCTCTCGTCGAGGTGGTGCGCGAGCCGCCGCCCGACACGATGGACGTGCCGATCCTCGGCTATCCGATCACGCTCAGACCCGAGGGCCCCGACCAGGAGTCGATGGCGGCCGCGGAGCAGCAGCTCGTCACCGAGTGCGTGCCGAAGCGCACCCGTCCCTGGCCCGGATACGTCCTCCTGGTCCTCGCCGTCGTCGTCGTGGCCGGCGGGTTCGTGATCTCGCCGCCGCTCGCCCTCGTCGGCCTGTTGGTCGCCGCCGTGGGCGGGCATCTGCTGTGGCGTCACCGCGTCCGGGAGCACGCAGACGTTCGGTTCGTCCAGACACGGGCGGGCAAGCTCGGCGACCTCGCCGACAAGGCCGTCTGGGCCCTGCATGAGTACGCCAGGGAGTCGGAGGAGCGCGCCTCTGACGCCGACCGGGACCTGGCTGAGCTGTCCACGCTCCTGCGCCGGGGTCCGCGCGCCGCATAGAGGCCGCCGCCCCTGTGGAGTGCCGGACCCGGTCGACGCCTGACGCCGGGGCGTACAGGGACGGTCGACGCCCGCACCGGAGCGTGCGGGAGACGGTCGACGCCGGGTCCGCAGGCCGTATAGGGAGCGCCACGCACGACTGTGCCCGCCGACCGGGTGGGCGGCGGGCACAGGATCGGAGCCGGCTCATCTGGATCAGCCGGCTTCAGTCAGATCAGGCGGTGGAGACCTCCACCGTCGCTGGAGTGATCAGAAAGACCTTGTCCGCGATCCGCTCGATACGCCCCTCGCAGCCGTAGGCCAAGCCTGCGGCGAAGTCCACCATTCGCGTGGCCTCCGCCGTCGACATGCTCGCCACATCCATAACCACCGTGTGGCCCTCGCGGAAGTGCCGGCCGATCGTCAGGGCGTCGTCATACTTCTGCGGGCGAACCATGACAATACGGGCCGGGTCGGCATTGGGCTGCCAGCGCTTGGCGGCACGCTCGGCCGCCGGCATCCAGTCGTCCTCGTACTCGTCCTCGGCGTAGGCCTCGTCGTCGTACTGCTCTGCCCCACCCAGGCCAAGGTAGCTCGCCACCTTGCGCACAGCCCCCATCGGTTCGTCCTTTTCCGGCTTGTCCTTTTCCGGGCTCGTCCCGACACACGGGACCGTAATCGACGATTCAGCGAACCCCCGCCGACACGCCCGGCCGTTTAAGTGTTGTTGGCTGGATAATGTGGAGGCCGGGTAAGTGTGTCTTCATCGTCAATTCGTCAGCCCTTCCAGGGTAACTCGCGAACCCGCCTACCCCATGGAACCCATCGCAAACATTTCTCACAGTCACCTCGTACGACGGCACGCCTTCAGTAGATCACAACGGACGCCACCGATGCCTGGTTCCCGAAATACGATCTTGCAGGTAGAGCCCAGAGTGCCGCCGCCCAGGCGCGCGAATCGAGACGCGGCCCAATGAAGATCGAATTGCGGATGGAGACTTCGGGAATTTGCATTTCGAAAGCATTTTCGATAACGACGCGACGCGCCTGATGATCGTTCTCGGGAGGCCGCTCCGCGAACGACGGTGGTCGCAATTGGGGGAACAGCCAGAGGAAACTCTTTCCTCGCAGCGCCTCCTCGGAGATCGATATCGCGCCTCATTTCGACCGTCCGCCGGCTTTCAAAGCGGCGCAGACCCGCGTCCCGCTCGCCTTCCACGAGGCCGGCGGGGAGATGCCGGAGAAGATCGTGAAGCTGGCGGAAACGGCGAAGCCGGGCCGCATCTCCGAGCTCGCGGCCGGTAGGAGACACCGGTGACACCGCGGGCAGACAGCCGCTGCCGGCTCTCGGCACGCAGCCCGCACGGGGACGTGATCCGACCCCGGCGGTCGCTGCGGTCGCGAACGGCAGGCAACGCTCGCCCACGCGCTCTCGAGCCGGAAGCGGCCTACCCATGGCCGTAATCTGTCCAGAAAGCACCCGCCGATTCTCTCGTGCGTGCATGGGCGCGGTCGATGGCCCCCCGCCTCTGAATTTCGGCTCACGGCATCGGTGCCCCCTCACGGCAGCGACGCCTCACCTCATGCGGTTGTGTCTCACCATGGCAGCGACGCCTCGGCTCACGCGGTGGCGCCTGCTCGCCGAACGCGGGCGCGTACTCGGCCCTCGGTTCCTGCACCCAATCTCCTGCACCTCGCGTCCGCCGTGCAAGAGCATCTGTGAGTCCTGTTAGCGACCACCCCTCGGCCTGGGGCAGGCGCACACCGTGGGACCCGTTGATCGCATTCTGAGGCTCAAGGCGGGGCGGGGCATGGGCTGTCCCGCCAGGATGCCAGCGCAGAAGGCCTCAGAGTGTCGAACGATCATGGCGTCGCCGGACGTCCAGTGGCTCGGGGTGATGTGGTCGGACGAGTTGGGACGGCGGGGCCAGGGCGTCAGGGTTAGGACGTCGGGTCAGGACGCCGGGGCTGAGACGTCGAGGTTGGGACGTCACTGCGCCGGCCGGAAGGTCCGGTCCTCGCGAAACCCGCTCCGCTGGGCCTTCGCTGCGGTCCTCCCTCCCGCCCGCTCCGCTCCTCCCGCAGCACTGCTCGCGCCACCCAGCCGGTCCGCCTCTCCCGCATCGCTGCTTGCGCGTCACTTCCTTACGCGCGAAAGCTCGGACACGCCGACCCCGGACATGCGAAGGCCCCGGCCAACCACAGCCGGGGCAACCCCCAACACCACAAACAAAAAAAGGGGGGGTGATGGTCAACCCCCCAGAAAATGCGGAAGGGCCACCCCAATGGGATGGCCCTCCACAAAGATTGTCCGGCGGCGTCCTACTCTCCCACACCGTCCCCGGTGCAGTACCATCGGCGCTGGCAGGCTTAACTTCCGGGTTCGGAATGTAACCGGGTGTTTCCCTGCCGCTATAACCGCCGTA
>NZ_VIRL01000022.1 GCF_006874465.1 Microbispora bryophytorum
GAGGGCCTCCGGGCGATGTGAATCTTGGTCGACTCACACCACGCCAGAAGGCCCTCACCCTTTTCAAGGTCATCGACAGCGTGTCGCCGATCCTCCACCGCTGTCACCAACGTCCATGGTCAGAACATCTAGGGCAGACGGATCCTTTGAGGCGCTGCCTACCGTCCAGAGCCTTGCCCCATCGACACGGCCACGGAAGTGCTTGACGTGCTAGATCGACTACATAAAGTGATTCCCTGCGAGTGATTATCGGGGGGATGTATGAGATCGCGAGCAGGGTGGGTGTCGGTCACGCTAGTCGTCGGGGCGCTGGTTCTGGGCTCGGCCAGAGCGGCGTTGGCGGGGACGCCCGGATGGAACGATTCCTTCGGTGACGGTCGGGTGACAGTGCCCGCCGATCGGTCGATGATCAAAGTGTGCGATGCCAAGGTGGACAACCTGGCTTACAAGGCTGTCTGGCACAACGACAATCCCATCGATGCGCGAAAGCCGTTCGAGGTGCGGGCGCCGCAGGGCGGTTGCGCGACCGACAGTTCCCTGTTCGGATCGGTGAAAGTCTTCAAGCTCTGTCAGGGACAGATCGGTACGGACAAGCGCGTGAAATGGGGTGCCTGCAGGGCGGCGGTGTGGCCGGGCGGTCGCTGACCGACCCCGCATGATGAGCGCCGAGGCGATGATGGCCGACCTGAGGTTCGGGGTCACGCACCTGTGCTGCCGCCTCCGAGGGTCTGCTGGATCTCGCCTTGCTTCTGTTCCACCACGGTCTTGATCAGGGTGGCCAAGCCCAGTGCGACGCCGGCGATGATGGCCGTGATGATGACCCACTCGACGGCGGAGGCTCCGCGTGTGGGGGCCGTTCGTGCGCGTTGTATCCGAACGGCGAGGCATGCTCGCAGGTAGATGACCCAGGGGTGGTTCACGCCGCCTCAATATCCTTCAGAGCAGTGCGGATGTGACTGACGGCGGTCTGGGAGTTACCTCGCAGGTCGCCGTCATTCGTGCGCTGATTACTCTTTGCAATATCTTGCAAGCGCATTGTTGCCGATTTTGTCGGTGCGTGAGGCGCAATCGCTCTGGAATCTGGAACTCCGGCCGGTCGATCCACGGTGCCCCTCCGGTTCGCTGTAGTGCCTCGCTCGACCACGTCCGCCAGCCAACCCCGGCATCCAGGCGTGCGTGCCGCTTTTGCCGGCCGCGTCCCGTGCTCACGGTTCGATCACAGTTGCCTGTGGCCGCCGAATGTGCGTGCACCGCCGTTATCAGGTGGCCGTCCTCCTTCTCGACCGGTGACCAGCCGGGTTGACGCGAGGGAGGGCGCTGATGACGGAGTACCGGTTCAACTCGCCGCCGGGGTGGCCGGCTCCGCCTCCTGGATGGAGGCCTCCTCCTGGATGGCAGCCCGACCCGTCCTGGCCTCCGCCCCCGGCGGGCTGGCAGTTCTGGGTGGCCGACGCCCCGCCCGCTCACGCACCCGTTCCGTCGCCTGCTCCTGCTCCTGCTGGGACGAACGGCCGTCACGCCATGCCGGTGCCTGAGGCTCCCGTAGTTCCCGTTCCGGAACGTTCCGGCGGCGGGCTGTTCGGCGGCAAGAAGCGGCTGGAGGCGGAGAACGCCCAGCTGCGGGAGTGGGTCGAGCGGCTCGGCGGCCTGGACGCGATGCAGATCACCGCCGCGACCGAGCTGTTGCGCGCGGAGCAGGCCCGGTTGCAGGTGGCGATCCAGGACGCCGATCGTCGGCTGCGGGAGATCGAGGCGCAGATCGTGCAGACCGAGGACGTCGCCCTGCTGCAGGAGGTGGGCGTCTATGAGTACCAGCATCCCCTCGGCGACGCGGTCGCGTACAAGGCGAAGCTGGCCGAGGTCAAGGACAAGATCAAGAGCATGGCCCGCGCCGGGCAGGCGGTGCTGGGCGCGACGAACTGGACGGTCAACGGCTCCGCTGCCGAGGGGCGGCGGATGGTGCGGGACTTTTCCAAGCTGATGCTGCGCGCCTACAACGCCGAGGCCGACAACTGCGTACGCACCATGCGGCCGTACAAACTGCAGTCGGCGATCGACCGGCTGAGCAAGGCCGGCGAGGCCATCGTCAAGCTCGGCAAGACGATGCACATCCACGTCAGCGACGACTACCACCGCTTACGGGTCTACGAGCTGCAGCTGACCGCCGAATACCTGGCCAAGGTCGAGGAGGAAAAGGAACAGGTCCGCGCGCAGCGGGAGCGGCAGCGGGAGGAGGAGGCCGCGCGCCGGGAGTTCGAACGCGAGAAGGCCCGCCTGCGTAAGGAGGAGTCCCACTACCGCACCGCGCTGGCCAAGCTGCTGGCGAACGGCGACACGGCGGGCGCGGAGGAGCTGAAGGCGAAGCTGGAGGAGATCGGCGCCGCGGTCGCCGTTGTGGAGGCGCGCGAGGCCAACATCCGGGCGGGCTATGTGTATGTGATCTCCAACATCGGCGCGTTCGGCGAGAACGTCGTGAAGATCGGCATGACCCGGCGGCTGGAGCCCGAGGACCGGGTGCGCGAGCTGGGGGACGCCTCGGTGCCATTCAAGTTCGACACCCACGCGCTGATCTTCAGCGACGACGCCGTCTCCCTCGAAGGCCGGCTCCACGACGAACTGCGCGAGCGGCGCGTCAACAAGGTCAACCCGCGCCGCGAGTTCTTCTACGCCACACCAGCGGAGGTCCGCGACCTGCTGGAGAAGATCGCCGGCCAGCACCTGCTGGAGTACCGCGACGTGCCCGAGGCGTTGGAATGGCGGCAGTCGGTGCACGGCGCTGCACCCGCAGTCTGAGTCCTGCAGGGCGGGAGCTGAGTCCCGCAGGGCGGGAGCAAGATATTCGTAATGTCCCAATACCGCTGCATCCGGCGGGATGCGGCGGGGGACATTCGTGATCAGAACCCCCCCACTCCCGTCACTGGTACGGGGGTGGGTTCTGATCGATAGCGACCGGGCGCGGTCGTTGGGGGAGCGGTCATGAGCATGTCCGATGGGGGAGAGGACACCGGGTCCAGCACGGGGTCCAGGCAGGTGCGGCAGCGGCGGCGTCAACGGGAGGCGGTGCCGCGGCCGCACGTGGTGAAGTTCGTGCTGACCGAGGAGGAGCACGCCGACCTCCGCACGGCCGCCGAACGCCTTGGGCTGGCGCACGGGGCGTACGCGGCGGAGGCGGTCTTGGCGGCGGCGCGGATGGTGAACCCGCCGATGCCCGACCCGCTGCGCGAGGCGCTGATCGAGCTGATGCACGCCGCCGGCCAGGTGCGCCGCATCGGGGTCAACCTCAACCAGGCCGTGGCGGCGCTCAACGCGACCGGCGCCGATCCCGGCAACCTCGTTCCGTACGCCGCCGCGTGTGCGCGGGCGGTGCAGCGGCTGGACGGAATCGCGGAAGGCGTCCGGAAGGTGATCCGGTGATCGGAAAGGTGATGCGCGGGCGCCGCGTCGGCGGACTGCTGTACTACCTGTACGGTCCGGGCCGGGCCAACGAGCACATCAACCCGCACCTCGTCGCCGGGTGGCGGCATCCGTCCGAGCTGGAGCCGGCGCTCCGGCCGGAAGGCGGGCGGGATTTCCGGAATCTGATCGGATTGCTCAACCAGCCGCTCGCCGCGCTGGGGGAGCGCGGTTACGCCGAGCCGGTGTGGCACTGCGTCGCCCGCGCCGGCCGGGAGGATCGGACGCTAACGGACGAGGAATGGGGCCAGGTTGCTCAGGAGATCATGACCCGCACCGGGCTGGCGCGGGTCGACGATGACGACGGAGTGCGCTGGGTTGCCGTACGGCATGCCGACGACCACATTCATATCGTCGCCACGCTCGCCCGCCAGGACGGCACCAAGCCCCGGACCTGGAACGACTTCTACCGGGTACGGGAGGCCTGCCAGGCCGTCGAACGCCGGTACGGCCTGCGCCTGACCGCACCTGGAGACCGAACTGCGGCGCGCCGGCCGACCCGCAGCGAGACGGAACAGACCCGGCGGCGCGGGTGGGACGAGGTGCCGCGGACGGTGCTGCGGCAGCACGTCGTCACCGCAGCCGCCGGAGCGGCCTCGGAAGAGGAGTTCTTCCGGTCGTTGGACGCCGCGGGCGTGCTGGTGCGGCAACGGATGAGCCAGCGCGATCCCGGCGAGGTGACGGGGTACGCGGTGGCGTTGCCGGAGCATCGCAACCGCGTCGGCGAGCTGGTGTGGTTCGGCGGTGGCAGGCTCGCCGCCGATCTCACTCTTCCGAAACTCCGCGCGCGGTGGAGCAGCGGAAGCGATCACCACCCCGGCGGAACGGGCGCGGACGAACGTCGGGAGATCTGGGAGCTCGTGACGACGGCGGCCCGGAAGGCCGCCGCGCAGCTGCGTGAAGCCACAGCCGGCGAACCGTGCGGCGCGGCGGACGTGCCGGGTGCCACCTCTGACCTGCTGCATGTCGCGGCGCGCCTGCTGAAGGACCGGAGGCTGCACAACGCCGCAGAGGCCTTCGATCGCGCCGCGCGGGAGCCGTACGCGCGGATTCCGCCCCCGACACGAGCAGGGCTGGAGCTGCGGAGGGCCGTGCGAAGGCTCGCTGCCGGGACGCGAGGGTCCGCAGGATCGCTCATCGCCGACATCGCGGCGCTGGTCGCCGCGGTGGCCGAACTCCGTACGGCGCAGGGCAGGATGGCCCAGGCGGTCGCGGCACGAGCGGCGGCCCAACAGCTCGCCGTGGCGTCACCTGCGGCGGGTGCCCCGGTGCGGCTGGCCGCGGCGGACTTCCCACAACCCGTCGCCAGGCCGCTCGGCGCGGATTCCGGCCAGAATCCGCGCTCGTCCGGGCGTTCCACCGGTCCTCCGGCACCATCTGCGTCACCTCGGCATAGGTAGCTGGAAGATCGTTATTTTTGCTCGTGCGACTCGGCTCTGAGCTGCGCTGTTGCACCGGTGTAGCTGCCTATCGTGGTTGATCATCTTCGCTTCGTGATCGACCCGGGGGTGGCGTCGTGACAGCCAGCAATCCGTTCCGAGGCCGGAAGGCGATGTGGCGGTCGGCTGCCGCAGGAGTGCTGGCAGGCGCCGCAGCGCTGGGCGTGGCGGGGACGGCTCAGGCGGACCCGCCGCCCGGGTGCCCGCACCTGACCGGTACGGCAGGCCGGTACGTCGACAACACGAAGTTGTGTTCCGCCATGCAGCGCGAGGTGCAGAACTGGCTCGCCGGCAACAGCATCGACGTGGGCCGCGCCGTACGGGACTCGTGGCGCGGGCAGGCCTCCCAACCGGCCCCGGAGCAGCCCCAACAGGTCGTACACCTTCCGCAGGTCCCGCAGCAGCCGGCACCTGCTCCAGCCGCCGCACCTTCTCCCGTGGCTACAAAGAGTCCCGAGAAGCCGGAGGCGGCACCTGTGAGCCGTGATCGGGAAGCGGAGGAGCATCACGTCCGGAACCGGCCCCGGCGCGATCACCGGCGGACGCCAGGCCATCATGCGGCGAGCCCGTCAGCAGCGGCCACCGGCGACAAGCCGCAGTTGATAGAGGAAGTGGCGGCGAGACGCGGGCTTGGCTGACGGCGGCGCTCCAATACTGGACCAGTGTCGACGCTCGAAAACGGACCCATCTACCGGCCTCATGGGCCTAGATCGGGAAGGTGCTGAGCGTGGAGGACTGGGCGGAGATACGCCGGCTGCATAGAGCCGAGCAGATGCCGATCCGGGCGATCGCCCGCAAGCTGGGTGTGGGTCGCAACACGGTGCGGCGGGCGTTGGAGTCGCAAGGACCACCCAAATACGTCCGCGAGCCGTCCGGATCGATCGTGGACGCGGTGGAGCCGCAGATCCGGCAGTTGCTGCAGGAATGGCCGGACATGCCCGCGACGGTGATCGCCGAGCGGATCGGCTGGCAGCGGGGGCTGACCGTGCTGAAGAAACGCATCCGGGAGCTGCGGCCGCTGTATGCGCCGCCGGACCCGGCGTCGCGGACCAGCTATCTCCCTGGTGAGCTGGCTCAATGCGATCTGTGGTTCCCGCCGGTGGATGTGCCGCTGGGATGTGGGCAACACGGGCGACCGCCGGTGCTGGTCATGGTCAGCGGATATTCGCGCTGGATCAGCGCAAGGATGCTGCCCTCGCGCCAGTCGGCGGACCTGATCGCGGGCCAGTGGGTGCTGCTGCGGCAGTTGGGCCGCGTCCCCAAGGCGCTGGTGTGGGACAACGAGGCGGCGATCGGCCAGTGGCGGGGCGGACGCCCGCAGCTGACCGAGGCGATGAACGCCTTCCGCGGCTGCCTGGGCATCAAGGTCATCCAGTGCCGGCCCGGCGACCCGGAGGCAAAAGGACTGGTCGAACGCGCCAACGGCTACCTGGAGACCTCGTTCTTGCCGGGCAGGTCCTTCACCGGCCCGGCCGACTTCAACGCCCAGATGGCCACCTGGCTGCAGCGAGCCAACCAGCGTCATCACCGCCGCATCGAGTGCCGGCCCGCCGACCGGCTGGCCGCCGACCTCGCCGCGATGCTGGAACTGCCGCCGCTGCCGCCGGTCACCGGCTGGCACCTGACCACCCGCCTGGGGCGGGACTACTACGTGCGCCTGGACTCCAACGACTACTCGGTGCATCCCTCGGTCATCGGCCGCCGCATCGAGGTCACCGCCGATCTGGACCAGGTGCGGGCCACCTGTGACGGACGGCTGGTCGCCTCCCATCAGCGGTGCTGGGCAGCCCACCAGACCATCACCGCACCCGAACACGACCAGGCCGCCCGCGCATTGCGCGCACTCGCCCGGCGGCCGTCGCCGCCTCCAGCGGTGGACACCGACGTCGAGCAGCGCAAACTCACCGACTACGACCGCCTGTTCGGCCTGGGTGAGCACCAGGTGGTGACGCGATGACCGCGAAGAACGCCGTGGGCAGCCGTGACGCCACCGCTGAGATCGCCTACCTGACCCGCGTGCTGAAGGCGCCCTCGTTGGCCGCATCTGTTGAGCGGCTGGCCGAACGCGCCCGCGCCGAAGACTGGAGCCAT
This sequence comes from Microbispora bryophytorum, assembly GCF_006874465.1. Lineage (GTDB taxonomy): Bacteria > Actinomycetota > Actinomycetes > Streptosporangiales > Streptosporangiaceae > Microbispora > Microbispora bryophytorum. The sequence continues at coordinate 6,984 of NZ_VIRL01000022.1, forward strand.
GAGGAGTTCCTGGCCGCCTGCCTGCAACGAGAAGTCGCCGCCCGCGAGGCCCCCGGCGGGGAAGGCCGCATCCGGCTGGCCCGCTTCCCCGCCCGCAAGTCGCTGGAGGAATTCGACTACGACCACCAGCGCTCCCTCAAACGCGAGGTCATCACCCACCTGGGCACTCTGGACTTCGTGGCCGCCCGGGAGAACGTGGTCTTCCTCGGCCCGCCCGGCACCGGCAAGACCCACCTGTCCATCGGGCTGGGCATCCGCGCCTGCCAGGCCGGTCACCGGGTGCTGTTCGCCACCGCGGCCCAATGGGTCGGCCGTCTGGCCGAGGCGCACCACGCCGGGCGCCTGCAAAACGAGCTCGTCAAACTCGGCCGGATCCCGCTGCTGATCGTGGACGAGGTCGGTTACATCCCGTTCGAAGCCGAAGCCGCCAACCTGTTCTTCCAGCTCGTCTCCTCCCGCTACGAACGAGCGAGCCTGATCGTCACCAGCAACAAGCCCTTCGGCCGCTGGGGCGAGGTATTCGGCGACGACGTGGTCGCCGCCGCCATGATCGACCGCCTCGTCCACCACGCCGAGGTGGTCTCACTGAAAGGAGACAGCTACCGGCTCAAAGACCGTGACCTGGGCCGCGTGCCCGCGGCCAAGACCAACGACTAGATCAACAAACGGGTCCAGATTCGAGCGTCGCCCCTGGTCCCACATTCGGGATCAGGCACACTTTCCGTGATCGGACCCCGGCTGAGCTGATCACAGTTCAGGTGTTCTAGCCAGTAGCTCGCCTCCCAATGGCGACGATCTGCGGCGTGTTGATCAGTGAGATGGTCGCGGTCTTGTTTCCCCACCTCGCCCGCGTGCGCATCGACCAGGTGTTCCGTGCGGGAACGACGGTGCGGATCCGAGCCAGAACCGGCACCATGGAGGCCGCGTGCCCGGACTGCGGGATTCAGTCACGGCGCAGGCACAGTCACTATGAACGGCGGCTGTCCGACATCGCAGCCGGCGGCCAGGAACTGCTCATTCACCTGCGGGTACACCGATTCTTCTGTCGTAATACCTCCTGCGCGAGGGCGACGTTCGCCGAGCAGATCCCCGACCTGACGGTGCGATACGGCCGCCGCAGCATCCCGGCGGGCAAGGTATTGCGGGCGATTGCGCTGGCGCTGGGCGGTCGCGCCGGGGCCCGGCTTACCCAGCGCTTGGCCACCTCAGTGAGCCGGACGACGCTGATCAGACTGATCCGCGGCCTGCCCGAGCCGCCCCTCCTGGCGGGTCCACGGGTGCTCGGCGTGGACGACTTCGCCTACCGGCGGGGCCACTCCTACGGCACCATCCTGATCGACATCTCCACCAGCACGGTGGTCGACGTGCTGCCCGACCGGACGGCCGACACTCTCGCGGCCTGGCTGCACACTCACCCCGGCGTCGAGATCGTGTGCCGGGACCGGGCCAGCGCCTATGCCGAGGGCGTGGCCCGCGGCGCACCACATGCGATCCAGGTGGCAGATCGCTGGCATATTTGGAGGAACCTCGGCGAGGCCGTCGAACGCACCCTCACCCGGCACCGCCATCATCTGCCGTCCCTGATCCCCCCGGTCAGCGTTCAGCCCACACCTTCTCCACCTGAGCAGGCGCCCACCCCACCTCGGTCGCCCGCCGACCGCGACGACCGGATCGCCGTCCGCACCCGGGAACGGCATGCCGTCGTTCACGCTCTGCTGAGGCAAGGCCACGGCGTCCGGGAGATCGCCCGGCGGCTGAACCTTGGCCGCAACACCGTCCGGCGTTTCGCCCGCGCCGCCAACCCTGAGGACCTGCTCGTACACATCGGCACCGGCCAACGCCCCAAGGCATTGGACGCTTATGACGGCTACCTGCGTAAGCGGTGGGCGGAGGGATGCACCAACGCCGAACTCCTCTGCCGTGAACTGCGCGATCTTGGTTACTGCGGCGTAGCACCGTCGTCCGCCAGTACGTCCGCCCCTGGCGAAGGGGCCTGCCACCTGCACCGGCTTCGCCCCGCCCGCCCACGGTTCGGCAGGCCACCGGGTGGTTCCTGCGCAACCCCGCCCGCCTCGAACCCGGCGAGCAACGCCAGCTCGACGCACTCACCGCCTTAAGTCCCCAACTGGGAGCGCTCCGGGACCACGTGCGCCAGTTCGCTGAGATGATGATGAACCGCCGCGGCCGGGACCTGGAGGCATGGATCAACGCGGTACTCCGCAACGACCTGCCTGACCTTCACTCCTTCGTCACCGGGCTACGCCGCGACCAAGACGCCGTCACCGCCGGCCTCACCCTGCCCTACAGCTCTGGGCCCGTCGAAGGGCACGTCAACCGCACCAAAATGCTCAAGCGGCAGATGTACGGCCGCGCCAACCCCGATCTCCTGCGCAAACGCCTCCTGCTGGCCGACTGACCAGGGTCAGATCACGGAAAGTGTGCCTGATCCCACATTCGAGCGACGTTGACAGAGAACAAGCAACTCAAGGCCTGGATCCGGGAACTGGAGCTGGAACGCGACATCCTGCGCCGGGCGGCCAAGTTTTTCGCCGGGGAGGCCAACTGGTGAGTCGCTTCCCGTTCATCGCCGACCACGCGAGTGCCTTTGGGATGACCGGCGACAAAGCTGTTTCAGCCGGGCGAAGAGTCGATGTTTCCTCGTACGGCTTGCAGCGCTTCGTGTAGATCGTCCCAGGGGAAGGAGACCGCTCCTGGTGCACCTGAGTTGGGTGCGGGGAGACGCTCCCAATCGAGGATTATCCGTACGCCCCATTCCTCGAGCCGGGCCACGCTGCTGGGGAAGGCGGGGTGCCTCGCGAGCGCGTGGTTGGGCCAGGGGACGGCGACGATCGGCAGGCCGAGGCCGAGGGCTTCGTTCAGCAGACCCAGCGCCAGGGTGTCGCTGATGCCCTGGGCCCACTTGTTGGTCGTGTTGAAGGTCGCCGGGACGACCGCCATGGCGTCGGCCGCCGGCAGGACGTCCGGTTCCTCGGGCCGCTTGTAGTCGTGCCGTACGGGATAGCCGGTGAGCGTATTAAGCCGCTCGGCGTCGATGAACTTCGTCGCTGACGGCGTCGCGATGATGCAGACCGTCCAGCCGTCCGCCTGAAGGCGCTCGACGAAGGCGGGGAGGTCGCCCGCCGGCCGACCTCCGCACGCGATCACATACAGAACCGGCTTGCCTTCTGCCATATCCCGCCGTTCCCCATTCCTCTGAGATCACCATCGGTTACTATCCGCTGACTCACGGGCACGGTTACCGTGGTCGAGGCGAACACTACGTCCCCAACGTGAGGTCGTGCCATGGCGACTGAGCACGTGGAAAGTGGAGAGCTGGACCGGCGCATTGGTAGGCGCGTCCGAGCGCTCCGATTGCGCCGAGGCCTTGGACTGCGCGCGTGTGCGGAGTTGTGCGGACGGACGGAGGAGTGGCTGCGCCAGGTCGAGCGCGGTGAGCAGCGCTTGGACAAGCTCTCCACCCTCGTCGCCCTTGCGAACGTGCTCGGCGTACGAGATCTGAGCCTCATCGTCGAAGACCGGCTTCAGGGCATGACGTGCACCGTCACCGAGGGCGGCAGGATCCGGCACGAGGCCGTCCCCGCCATTCGCCAGGTGCTGTCCACGCCGATCTATCCGCCGCAGCCCGTGGCCGACCTGCTCGCCGAGAGCGAGAAGCTGCGGAGTCGGCTGGCCGTCGCCTGGTCGGCCTGGCACGGGTCGGCCCGGCCGTACACCGCTCTGGGCGCGGTGGCGCCCGGCCTGCTACAAGACGCACTGAACCTGCACCGAGCGGCCGCGCCCAGCATGCGGCGCACCACCTGGGCGCTTCTCGCCGAGACCTTCCAGCTCGCGCAGCGTTTCCTCTACTGCGTCGGGGAGGCCGAGCTGGCGGCTCGCGCAGCCGACCGTGCGATGGTCGCCGCCGAGGAGACCGACGATCCGCAACTGATCGCGATCTCCGCCTGGACCTCCACGATGGCCGCAGTCGGGCGCGGACAGACTGACGAGGCCTTCGAAGTGGCGTCGACCGCGGCGACTTACGTGGAACCGAGGTCGAGTTCCTCGCAGGCCGTGCTTTCGGCGTGGGGTTCCTTGCACCTGTTCGCCGCCATCGCCTGCGCGAAGAACCACCGCGGCGCCGACGCCTGGCGGCACTGGGACCTCGCTCACAGGGCCGCCTCCGCTCTCGGCCCTGCTCACCACAACCCTCTGACGATGTTCGGCCAGGCCAACGTCGCCATCTACGGCGTCGCGATAGAGGTGGAGACAGGGCGCTCCGGCGCGGCGATCGCCCGGGCCAAGGCCATCACCGTCTCCGCCATCCCTTCGACGAATCGGCGGGCCCAGCACCTCCTCGACCTGGCGCGAGGGCACATGCGGCAGCGGGATTTCGACGCAGCCCTCACCTGCCTTCGGATGTCGGAGACACAGTCGAGGGAGACCGTCGTCTTCAACCCGCTCGCACGTCAGACCATCAGCGAGATGATCGAGGCGAGGCGCCGTCCTCCGGCTCTTTTGCTGGACCTCGCGACAAGAGCCCGCGTCATCGCCTGAATGCCACCCCCAACCGCTGGTTGGGTTTGCCCACGCGAGCCGGCCGTACGGTCGCGCCATGAGTACGCAGCTTGCCGATCCGGCGGTGGTCCGCGACGCGCTCCAGTCGCTCGCCACCGCACTCGAAAGGCCGGGGCTTCGCCGCGCGGCTCCGTAGCGGTGAGGGGTCCTCGCTCCACCTCTTCGTGATGAACCCTGAGGCTCCCGTCCTCACGGAACACATCATGATCGCGCCGGATGCGGAGGGGGAGTGGAGCTTCTGGTTCCCCTGGCCCGAACGGATCGCCCTCGTCACGAACGTCACCGAGGCCGCTGACCGCATCGAGTGTGTGCTGGCCGAGGTCGACCGTTAGCCGGAGCGTACCCGTATGGTCTCGCACGGTGCGACTCGCGGCGCTCCCAAGGACGCGCAGCTTCCCGCGCCGTTCCACAGTGTCCACGTCGCGCCACCGCAGACAGGCTGCGAAAGGCTCGTGTGGAGGAAACCGACGGCCCGGTGCACACACCTGCGGGTACGACGGCACACGTGTGAGTGCCAGCCGGTGGTCTACGAGCTGTGCGTTTCCGGCGGCCTGGTGTTCATCCGCCGCACCGTCCGCAAGCCGACCGGTCAGTCCGTACGCGAGACGGAGTGGCTCCTGACGGCCAGAGCCATGGAGCTCTGGCAGCGCCTGCTCACCGGGCAGGCCCGATAGCTCCCCCTCCACCAGGAAACCCACGTCAGAAGGAGAGTGCCTCAATGACCCTGAGCGCCCAGCTCGACGCGTTCGCCGTCGAATTGCCGGTCGCCTTTGACCCGCGCTGGAACCGTATCCCCGGGATCACCGTGGACAGAGCCACCATCACGGTCGACCCCGAGAAGTACTTCTTCCGGTTCGAGAACTCCACCTGGCTCCTGTGCGACTGGAACCTCGTCGCCAGCCAGCTTCTCGGCATCGAGGAGTCCGCGGAGACCGCCGTCGAACAGCTCGCACTAGAGTTCGTGCAGGAGCACGGCTACTCCACCTCCGACGCCGGCCGGGTGCTGGCCACGGCCTGGGAGGTCTACAGCTACCTGTTCCGCGAGGAGCACCTGCCCACCCTCGGCTTGCCCCAGATCACCGCCGACCACCTGCGGATGCTCCGCGAGGCCGCCACCTTCATGGCGCTCAACAAGGTCGAGCTGGATGGCCACATCTCCAACGTCGGCCCGTGCTGGTTCTTCCCCGCCGCGACCTCCGTCGTCTACGAGCTGGACGAGGAGGACGGCGGCATGCTCGACGAGGTCTACCACGGCACAGGGGTCGACAAGCACTGTTCAACGAGTACCGCCGCATCGAGTCGATCAAGGCGCACGCCGCGCTCGGTGGCCGGCTGGTCCACGGATGCCAGTCCGTGCCCAATCAGTCCGGCGGAGCCTGCGTGCCGTACGGCGCCTCGATGCAGACCTTCCGCACCCAGCTGACGAGCTTCCGTGAGGAGTGGCTCGCCAAGGTCTACGCCTGCCGCACCGCCAGCTGACCCTTCCCGTACGGCCCGCGCTTCGATGAGCGCGGGCCGTGCGCCCCAGATACCGAAGGAGTAACCGTCGTGGACGACTCGACCGTCACCCGGCTGTGCGCCGAGCTTTGTACCAAGGCGAGGTTCCCGGGTGAGCCGAAACGCGAGCCGATGCGTGCCTGGTCGCTGTCGGCGGTGGAACGCCTGCACTTTCCCGACAGCTCCACGGCCATCTTCAAATTCGCCGCCGAGCCGTTCACCGGCGAGGACCGAGCGCTCAAGCTGGCCGCTGTCCATGGCGTGCCCGTCCCCGAGCTGTACGCCTCCGCCGTCATCGGCGGCATCCTCGGCATGCTGATGCAGGACCTTGGCGAACCGGTCCGGGAGGCAGCGGACGACGACGGGGTCAAGGCGGCGGTCGTACTCCACCGGGTTCGCCCCTCGGAGATTCTGCCGACGACCCTCGACGCCGACGAACTGCGGGCCCTGCCCTTGCGCGCGCTCGCACACCTGGACTACCTGCGGCAGGTCCGCCGCTGGAAATCCACTCTCGACATCGCCGAGATGCTCTCCGCCCTGGACAAGGCGGCTCCCGCACGTGCCCAGGGGGCGGAGCTGGCGCCGTTCGGGCTGTGCCACTCGGAGTTCCACCCCAGCTCGCTGCACGTCGGGCGGACGGGATGGCGGCTGCTCGACTTCGCCCGCGCGTTCAACGGCCCCGGCCTACTCGACTTGGCCTCCTGGCCCGGAACTCAACAGCCCGCCAACGTCCAACGGGTCCGTCGGCTGATCGAAGCCTACGTCGCTGTCGGCGGATCGCAGGAGGCCTTGGCGCCACGGGGTGGTCTGTCCGCCGAAGCATGGGCCCTCGGCTGGCACCGGGTCTGGATCGTGGAGTGGTTCATGGACCAGACCGTGCACTGGATCAACGACCCGACCAGCGATCCGGCCTACATCAAGGCCGTACGGCGTCACCTCCGCGAAGCCGTACGGCTGCTCGCGCCATGAACCGCCAGGCATGGCAGGAGCACGCCCGGCAACGTCAGGCCGTCGAGTCGGCACTGCCGGCGGCGGCTCCGTCTCGCATGTACTGGACGCCGGAGCCTGACGGCGGGCCAGGAGCTGAGATCCTGGGACACCTCGCCTGTGCGCGCGTCCTCGAGTTGGGGTGTGGCACGGGCCATCACCTCGCCCACCTCGTCGGAGTCCATGGCGCCACCGGAATCGGCGTCGACATCTCCGAGAGGCAAATCGAACGGGCACGTACGCGCTATGGGCACCTGCCGGGGATCGCCTTCGTCGCCGATGACGCGGTTGAGTTCCTGGCGACGCCGTGCCATCCGTACGACGCCTGCTGCTCCGTCTTCGGCGCCGTGGGGCTCACCTCCCCGAATGCGCTCGTTCCGTTGATTGCGCGGGTGCTGCGGCCTGGCGGGGTGTTGGCCTTCGCCGTTCCGCATCCCAGACGCAGTGACCGGGGCACCACGTTGCTGTTGCCGTCGGGCGGCAGAATGCCGGTCCGCCGCTGGAAGCCGAGCGTGCTCGCCTGGGTCGCGCTGCTGTCGGCAGCCGGTTTCCGGGTCAAGGACCTTCAGCACCTGGGTGAGTCGCCGGCAGGCCCGAACACCTTGCTCGTTGTCGCCCGTAAATCATGACGGTTCGAGGAGGCTGTCGTGCCCGAGGTTTATCTGCTCATCGACGTCGACGGCGTGCTGATCCCGTTCCCCGACAGCGAGGGGAACGGACCGGCTACTCACGTGAGGCACAGCGTCGTACCCACCGGCTATGACGCGGGCTCACAGGTCCCCATATGGCTGGATCCCACGCACGGGCCCATGCTGGCTGAGCTGATCAGCGAGCTGCCTCTGACACCGGTCTGGTGCACCAGTTGGCGTGGCGACGCCAACCCCTTGATCGGCGCCAAGCTGGGCCTGGAGCCGTTCCCGCATGTAGAGCTGGCCCGTCAGGACATCACGACGAGCCACCCCAACGGCTACCTCTGGAAACGGGACGACGTCTCGGCCTGGCTCGGCACCGCTCAGGCCGTCTGGATCGACGACGACTTCACCCCCGCCGACCACGTCTGGGCCGCAGGCCGGACGGCAGCAGGAATTCCCACCTTGCTCGTCCAGCCGGATCCCAAAGTCGGTCTGCTGCCGACGCATCTGGAGACGATCCGTTCGTGGATGGCCGGACTCGTCGGCATGCCCTCCCGGTCCTTCACGTCCCTGCGCGATTGATACAAGCGTCGCCCGAGCAGCCTGTCAGCAGATGGGCTTGCGATACCGGGATAGGCGCAGTTCGTATCCGTCTCGGCGCCGGCGGCGGTGAGTACCGTGCCGCCGCTGGTCGTGGCGTTCCAGATCCAGGGCAGCACGTGGTGGACGGGGGGAGGGGTCGGGTGAGGCGCAGATGGCCTGCCGTAGGGATAGGCGCAGCTCCTGCAGATCCTGCAGGTCCGTCACCGCGTGACCGAGGGCCCGTTGCCGTCCGTCCCGGGCGGTGGCATCGACAAGCGCCATCGCCTCCTTGAAGGGGTCGGCCGTCGGCTGCGTGTCAGCGACGGGAGCCTCGAACTCGGTGCCCGGCACTACCTGGAGCCGGGCTGCGCGCCAGGTGCTCCAGTCGGTTCCGATGCCGTCCAAGGCGGCCAGCAATAGTTCGACGGCGCGCCGATCTGCGTCGTCGCCGTTCCCCCAGACAGCGGTGATCAGCGGGATGACCTGAGCCCAGGTGAGGTGGTTGAAGCGCGTCCGCGTCTGGGCGGCTGGCGGTGTGTGAGGCATCGGCGGAGTCAGGTAGGTGAGGTCGATGCGGCGAGCCGGATGATGATGTTCGGCCAGGGCGAGGTACCCCGAGAGCTGCCCTCGGCGGTGACTTGCGGTCTCGGTCTTCAGCTCGATCATCCACAGGCGCTCGGGCCATAGCATCGCGTAGTCCGCTGCTCCGCCCTGTTCGTCGTCATGCCGCCGTGGAAGGTCGAACTCGTCGACGAACTGCGGCCGAACTTCCCAGGCGCCGGTGCCGAACGAGAGCGCGTCCAGCACAAGCAGGAAACGGGCTGCGCGATCCGAGGGAGTGTTGGGCGTGTTCCATCGCGGATAGGGGTGTTCACGAGTGAGGCTGGCCTGGGACTGTGAGAGGGTTGAGAAGATCGCTTCCCAGGCTGCAGATGATCGTTTCCCATCACGGCTCGGAGATTCAAGATCTTCTGAGTGATGTACCAGCGTCGGGCGGCATTGAGCACCGCTACTCCGCCGATCATGTGGGTCCGCGGATCAGGCTTCTACGCGTCTTGATCAGGTCGGACGACTGCTGCCTACCAGTGTCAGCTACCGGTGCCTGCAGGCATACACCTTCGTACCAGGCTGGGGCGCCCCCAACGCGCCGACTCTCTAACAGCACGCCAGGGTGGTCACTGGTCTGTGGCCACGGCTTCCCTATTGCACCGGCTTCAGTACCGCCTGCTGGAGCACTACGCCCTCGCCGTACTTGCCCTCCAGACGTTGCTGGAGCTCCTCGCTGGCCACCCAGACGCCCACGACCACCTGCTCCTTCATGATGTCGACGGAAGTCGAGGTGATGGGCTGGCCAAGATCCTCACCGACGAACTCCTGGATCTGCCGCAGCGTTTCCAGGCTGCGCTGGGCCTGGCTGACGCAGAGCGCGCCGCCCCAACTCTCCCGGATCCACGCCTCCCTGCCGGCCAGGTCGCCCGTGGACTTCACGTTCAGCACCAGCTTGGTTGGGTCGTTGGCGTACTTCTCCGCCCACTCCCGCTTGCTGCCGTCGTAGCCGGGGATCGAGTCCAGATAGCTCTGGTCCAGCCACACCCCGCCCACGGCTTCTTCATTCTCCAGCCGCTGCTGAGTCGCCTGGAGCGCTTCCTGTGTGGTCTTGGCGGGATCGGCTGGCCGCCAGCCGCCCTCCGGGACGGGGCACGGGCTGTCGAACCTGTGCTCCTCCGGTCTGCCCTGGACCGCCGCCCCTGGTGGTTCGGTCAGGGTCAGCCGGGAGCCGTCCCAGGTACCGACCACCCGATACTGACCCCACTTCGTACCCTGGACGCTCTCGTGCTGGACCTTGGACCAGTCCCAGCCGACGATGTCCGGCCCATCGCACTGGAGTGGCAGCGACTGGGCCATCGCGGCGCACATCTGCGGCCCGTGACCGGGGTTCTCTAGGACGGAGACGGCGTCGGCCGCGTACGTAACCGGCTCGTCGGCCGCCACTCCGCTGCCGCAGGCGGTCAGCACGATGAAAGCAAGGAAGGCGAGTGAGCGCATGACCTTCAGACGTGCGAGCGCTCCGCCAGGTTCAGCAGCATGGGGGTGTTCAGGAATGGGTTCTTTGGATAGGGGCCGCCGAGGATCAGCATGGTCAGCAGCCGCTGGCAATATTCTTCCCGGCCGAGCCGGAGCCGTCCTAAAAGCCGCAGAGGATCTTCGGTCGCCATGACCCTCACGATCCCACGGCTCGGCTCGGGCCGCCCAGGGCCAGGATGGCCGAGCGCACGAGAGCCGGGGGAGGAACCAAGGCCTTCCCGCTCCCCGCCACTACCTCGTCGGCTTGCTTGCCTGCCGCCCGCCGTCCGGGTTGGACCTTGAGGCTGCCGTGACCGCGCCGACGGTAGCCACCCGGATGTTCGAGGTGTATTGCGATGCCGTCGCTCTGTTGACCGCGGTGGCGTCGTCGAAGAGTGCCGAGACCTGAGCGGGATTTCGGCGGCGGTCGAGGATGGACAGCGCGACCATGACGCTCGGACGCTCCCCAGGAGTGGCCGTATCGAGAGCGGCTCGATTCAGATCCGCAAGCACCGCGTTCGTGTAGCCGACGACTTCTCGGTACGCCCCCACGAGGGCTCGTACCCCGGATGCTCCCACCTGGCCATTCACGGCAGCACTGGTTCTCGACATCGCGTGGATCGCTTCGATCTGGCCAGGGGCGGTGACCTGAGCCAGGTCATGCTGGCCGAGTACGGCGAGGGCTTCTGCGGCGTGCCGGACGGAAAGCAGGATCTGCGACATGTCCGCGGTCGTCGGCGCCAGCTCGGCTGGGGACTTCAGCGTCGGCAGGTTACGCAGCTCAAAGGACCACTCCGGGTTGGTCGAGATGAGACGGCCCATGCGAATGGTCATCTGGTCAAGGTGATCCGCGGGGCCTGGACGCCGCTGGTCGAACAGGAGCCGCTGCCAGCCGTGCCGTACGGCCTGCCAGCGGTCGAGCACACGGTGAAGGCCTTCCGCGGACAGGCGTAGCGTGCGGCGGACGAGCAGTTCGCGGGCGGGATGCAGTTCGGTGTGCCGCCGGGTCAGCATCGCTACGGCCTGGTAGGCGCAGTGGAGGGCCACGACAGCGGCGGTGGCGTTGCGCCGGCAGTCCGCGGACGACAGCTGTCCTCCCGCCTCGGGCTGGGCCGTGCGTATCCCCTCGGCGTTCGTGATGATCCCGGCGCAGAGCTGCTCGACCGAAGCGGTTGCAGGTAGCGCCGAGGGCGGCTGGGTCGCCCTGAGGGGTACGGCGGCCAGCGTCTCGGTGGCTCCCGGCGCGGTCACCCGGAAGGCGATGTCCCCCGCGGTCTGCAGGGCGGTGGTCAATCGGTCGAGTCGCACGCTGTCCAGGCCCGCTCTGCGCACTTCGGCTCGGGCCGCCTTCATGACTCGGCCGAGGAATTGTGCCTGGCGTGCCACGACGTCCAGCACCGCGTGCCGGACGCCCATGTCCTCAATCGCGTTCGCCCAGTCCGATCGGGGGTTGTAGTGCGTCTTCAGCAGGTCATGGCCGGTGCCGAGGGCGAGCGCGGCGCCGGCGACATGGACCGGGACGGGATGCGAGGTGTTGCGACTCCGGCCGGCGAGTTGCCGGTCGAGGTCGCGCAGGATCACGTCGGCTTCCTGAAGCAGGACGCGCGGATGGTTCACCCGGTCCCACAGGTGGGACAGCTGCTCGTGCGCGGGGGCGCGTTCGGGCGCGAGATCGTCCAAGTATCGGAGCAGGACCGTCGTCATCCGGCGCGCCGGCTCGATCGTCGCGACGGCGGCGACACCGGAAACGGAGCGTTCGGCGCAATAGACGGCGGTGTTCATCTGCTCGGACGCCTCACGCAAGAAGTCGCCGAAGACGGTTGCCATGGCCGTTCACCCGCCCAGGAAAAGCTGGATGCGGGTGCCGCAACGTGAGGCGGTCAGCGCGGCAAGCCGGGCGTCCGGGGTCTTCAGATCGAGAGCCCTTTCGGCCATCACCTCCCGGATGAGCCCGCCCAGGGCAGCCATGGCTTTTGTGACAGCCGACCGGTCGTCGGCGTCCTTGAAGACCAGCGGCATGTCGTACGCCGTGGCGGGAACCGACCTCAGCGCGGACGCGCCCTCGAACGCGGCGCTTCCGGCCGAGACCCACGCCGGAAACTCCTCTGGGGCGCTCGCGCCTTCCATGGCTCTGGCCGCCTCCGATGCGACCAGGAACGCGTGTAGAGCGGTATCGACGTCGCGCCATGCCTCCAACTCGGCGTGCGCCTTGGACAGCTCATCGATCAGGGACATGAGACCTCCTAGTGATTCAGACATGACTGTCGAGTTCGGGCTCATCCGCCGGGCTATCCGAAGCGGATTCTGTGGAAGGGCCCCACCAGCCAGGCGGGGCGGGTTCGACGTTGGCCAGGTGGGGTTCGAGGTGTTCGTCCTCGCTGCACTGATAGAAGGGGCCGCGGGCACCGAGCAGGATCGGCAGCTGGTGGTCGAGGTGATCGCGGTACCACACGCCCATGCCGGTGCCGGCCTCCAGACGCAGCGCCTCCCAGGCGTGCCACAGCGCCGTGAGCCGCGAGATGGCCTCGGCGTGCCTCCACCACTGGGCGCACCAGCGGAACTCCCCACCGAGCGTCCGCCGGTACATGGGGACGAAGCGCTCGGTCACCCATTCCTCGACCGTCTCGTAGACCGGTTCGGTCATCGTGCCGCTCCTTCCGCGATGAGCCGTTCGAGCCGTTCACGGCAGGCCTGGATCCGGTCGGCGTCGCGGCTCTCGTACCACGGGAGCAGCGAGATCAGGGCGGGACGTCCGCCGGTGGCCAGCAGCAGTGCGGTCCCCGGCGGTAGCGCGCGGATGGCGGCGGGTTCGAGGATGTCCTGTCGGCGCAGCGAGATCTGCTCCGACGCCCGGCCGTCGGCGTACGAGACGGAACGGACGGGCACGTCGTGCTGGCCGACGAGCGTGGCCAGGTCGCGGGCCAGGCGCGGGGAATCGACGCCTGCGCCGATGACCTTGCGGGTCGCCGCGCCCCACATGGCGGCCATGCCCGCTTCGCCCCACACGGTGACGCCCTGCTCGTACGACTGGAGGATCGTCACCGGAACAATGCCGCGCGAGCCGAGGTGGTTGTACAGCTCGGGCAGGTCGGCGATCCGGCAGATGTTGGCCGCCTCGTCGAGGGAGACGACCATCGGCGGGTCGAGCCTGCCGCCCATGCGCTCGGCCCGGCGTTCGGCGGCCCGCATCGCGGTGTCGGTGAGCGCGGCGATGAGCGGCGCGGCAGCCGAGCGCGACTTGGACAGCAGGTAGAGGGTGTCGGTTCCGGCGGCGAAGGCCTTCGGGTCGAAGACCGGCAGGGCCGACGGCGTGACCCAGGAGATGATCGCTTCGTCGCGCAGTGCTTTGGCCGCCGTACGAGCCGTCTGGTAGATGCCGTCGCGCGTCTCGACCGCACCATTCTGTGCGCCGCGCAGCGACGAGGCGAGCAGGGAGAAGCCCGCGGCCTCCAGCAGTTCGACCGGTGTCGGTACGGCAGGCGTGTCGAGCCACTTGGCGACATCGCGCATCGTGCGGCCGGAGGAGGCGGCGGCGAGGAACAACGCGCAGAGCAGGTCCTGCGCGGCGGGTCCCCACAGGTCACGCTTGGTGCCGTCGTCGACGGTGAGGACGAAGTGCCCGGCCAGCCGGTGAGCGTCCTCTACCGTCGAGAGCCCGCGCAGCGGGTCCCACCACCAGGTCTGCGGCTGATAGGTGATGTGCTGCGGGTCGAACAGCCACACCGTGCCCTCGGCAGCGCGAAGGGTGGCGGTCGCCGCCCACAGGTCGGATTTGTTCGACGTGGCGATGACCGGCCCGGGAGCCGAGAGCACGTACGGAATGCTCAGGCAGGTCGTCTTGCCCGACCTGGGGGCCATGAAGGCCACGATGGTGTCCTCCCAGGAGGCGTACAGCGTGGGCCCGTTGCGCATCAGGTCGCCGAGCGCCAGCCCGATGTCGCAGGGCATTACCGGGCCGGACAGAGACGGCCGCAGCTCTCGGGCCTTCTTCTCCGCTGCCTCCGGCTTCAACGTGGCGAGGCCGGGGTTGTCCGCGAGGGCGGCCACCGGATCCACGGGATCGGGGAGCCGTCCGATGACGAACCACCAGGCGGCCACGACGACGGCGAGCGCAGCGATGATGAGGACCGCGGCAACCACGACAACGGCAAGCGTCGGCGTGCCGGGCCACGCGGAAGCCGTACGGCCTTCGATCACACGCCACGCGAAGTCGGCACCGAATTCGCGGACTCGCCCACCGAACAGACCGGCCGCGACGCGGGCCGAAATCCAGATGAGGCCGAAGAAGGCCACGACACCCCACCCAGCGAAGAGCGCCACCCATGCTCCGGTCGCGCCGTGCGGGGTGAACCCGGTGCGCGGCCCCACCGCCCTCGTCATCGGATCGCCTGATCGGTGTCGTAGAGCTCGTGCTCGACGCCGACGAGCGCGAGCTCGACCGGAATGCCGAGCCGGTCGCCGGTCTTGATGAGGTACTTGCCACGCCCCGGGTGCCGTACGCCCGGCTGCCAGGAGTCCGGTGCGGACCAGGATGCGACGAGTTCTTGCTCCGGCCCGGTGAGGCGGGTGATCTCACTGACGCGAGCCAGCTCACGCGGAGGCAGCCCGGCCAACACGGTGATAGCGCTGCGGTCGATGAAGCCGCGGGCCTTGGCCCGGTCCTCCTCGGTGGGCAGTGCCTCCAGATCAGCAAGCGAGTGGGTGATCATGATGGAGGCCATGCCCTTGGCGCGGTTGAGCCGGGTCAGGCTGTCGGCGTACTCGACCAAACCCGGCGCCCCGCGCAGCGCCCGCCACAGCTCGTCCATCACGGCCAGGTAGGAGTGGCCGGTGGTGCCGTCGACCATGGCGAAGCCGTACGCCCAGGTGCACAGCATGGCGGCGGTCAGCAGCTTGTCGCCGGCAGCGCCGACGCGGGAGATGTCTACGGAGACCGCGGGCGCGGTCAGGTCGATGGAGCGGGTGGTCGGCCCGTCGAAGACGCCGGCGAGCGAACCCGTGCAGAGCAGTTCGAGGGTGAAGACGAGGTCGCTGACCCGCTCGCGGTACCGCTCCGGGTCGTCGGTCCGCGCGGCCGATCGCAGCGCTTCGGGGCCTTCTTCGAGTACGGCGAGCACATCGGGCACGGTCGGTGCGGTGAGTCGTTCGTCGAGCAGATCGATAGCCCGGCCGAGGATGACCTCTTCGGCGTTGCCGACCGGCGCCTCGCGGATGAGTGTGCACAGCGCCATCAGCAGCGAGAGCCGCCGTCCGCGCAGCTCCCAGCGCGTACGTTCGGCTTCGGCCCCGCGCTGGGTCCGTACGGCGGCGCCGAGCGGGCCTGCGTCGAGAGGGTTGATGCGGTCGAGGCCGCGACCGACGCGGATGACCTGCCCGCCGACGTGCTCGACGAGCATCGTGTAGTCGGGCTTGGTGTCGCCGAGGATCAGCGCGGTCGAGCCGGACGCGATGGCCCCGACGATGAGCCGCTTGACCAGGGTCGACTTGCCGGTCCCCGGCTGACCGAGGACGAACACGCCCGGGTTGGTGACCAGCCCGGCGCGCAGCCAGGCCAGCGGGTCGAGACACACGACCTCCCCGAACAGCTGATGGCGGCCGATCGGTGTGCCGACGGCGGGGGAGCCCGAGCCGGCCACGAACGGGAACAGCCCGCACACCTGGGCGATGGTCGCCTGAAACTCCGCGCCGGCCTCGACGTGCACGGCGCATCCGCCGTACGGCTCTCGCCAGCCGCGTGCGGGAGTCTTCACCATGACCTCCTGGTGAGCTCGGCCGGGCAGACGCCGCAGGGCAAGGTGGTGGCGAATCCGGCGGACTGGCTGCCCTTCTGCTCATCGCGATACCGCTCGGGCTGATCCTGGCGCTCACCGCCCTGAGCGGCTCCGTTGGCTGCGGTCAGGGGCAGGACGGTGACATTCCACCGGACTACCTACGGATGTATCAGCAGGCCGGGCAGAGGTACGGCATCCCCTGGCACGTGCTCGCGGGAATCGGCAAGGCCGAAAGCGACCACGGGCGCGGTACCGGCGTCGGTATCCGGGAGGGTGCCAACCACGCCGGCGCGATGGGGCCCATGCAGTTCCTCGGTTCGACCTGGGCGGCGTACGGCGTAGACGGGAACGGCGACGGGCGGACCGACGTCTACGACCCGGCCGACGCTATCCCGTCGGCGGCGAAGTACCTGAAGGCGAGCGGAGCGCCGGCGGACATGTACCGGGCCATCTGGCGCTACAACCACGCCGACTGGTACGTCCGCCGGGTCCTCGACTTCGCCCGCGGTTACTCTTCGGGCTCGGCTGGTGTGGGGGAGGAGCTGTGCGCGCTTCCCGCGGCGCCGACTGCCGTGGCCGGCCGTGTCCTCGCCTACGCGCGGATGCAGCTTGGCAAGCCGTACGCCTGGGGAGCTGAGGGGCCCGGCGCGTTCGACTGCTCCGGGCTGACCATGCGCGCATATCAATACGCGGGAATCCTGCTGCCGCGCGTCGCCGCCGACCAGTGGCGCCAGGGCCCCGCTGTCACTCGCGGCCAGGAGCAGCCAGGCGACCTGGTCTTCCTGCACCCGGGAGCCGACGGGCCCGGGCACGTCGGGATTGTCGTCTCTCCCGGCCAGATGATCCACGCGCCGCACACCGGAGACGTCGTGCGCTACGCGTCCTATTCCGCTCGTTCCGACGTGGTCGGGTTCACCCGACCGGCAAGCTTGATGGAGAAGAGATGAAGGGCCTCACCCTGGCCGAGCTGCAGCAACTGCCTGCGACGGTCGACCTGCTCACCGCCGCCCGGGCTCTCGGGCTTGGGCGGACCAAGGCGTACGAGCTGGCCAAGAAGGGCGAGTTCCCCTGTCGCATCATCCGCGTCGGCGTCGCCTACCTCGTCCCTACCGCCGAACTACTCAAGCTCCTTGGAGTGGAGTCGCAGTCCGGGGGCAAGCCTTGATCTACTTGGGGGTTGATGTCGGAGGACTGAGCGCCACCGGACGCACATGGCCTGCCGCTTCCGCTGTCCTCAGCCTCGTACATCGCATCCGCATGACGTGATTCTGCTTGCTGTCTGTGCATGCCAATCGGTCTGTCGAGCGAAAGTCGAGTGGGCACACGCAGAGCTTGTGCAGTCGAATTCGTACGAGACCGAGGACCGCGGAGCAATGGTCAAGGCCTGTGGATCACGGATTCCTGAGCGGCTGTGGGGACGGGTGATTCTGAGGGGCGTTTGACGAGTTGCCGTTGATGAAGACGACGCCGGCACGGATGAGTGCGAGAGGTGGGCACGGATCCCGCCGAACAGGGCCGTTATCGCACCGTGGTGCAGGACGTCCAGGCCGTCGATGCTGTCTGCTCCCGCGAGTATTCCGGCCACGATGCTGGTGACATTGGCGTCCGCTGGGCACCCCCACTGTTCATCGTCCTGCTCGACTCCACCTTGTCCGCCATCAGACGGGCGAGCCCGCACCGCTCGGCAAGTCGCATCACCGGAACCAGCCCGGCGCACTCATGTCATCGAACGCAGCGGACACCGCCGAAGCAACATGGGAGATCTCAGAAGTGCTTTGTTGATCGCGCGTGAAGAACTCGCGTCATTGCAGGCCACTCAGTCTGCTGCGCTTGCTCGGCAAGACACTTCGTTGATCTCTTCCAGAGTGGGTTGCGCTTCGAGAAAATCCTGCGTCAAAGGTAGGCGTTCACTGAAGTGTTCCCGCCAATCCTTGCTGCCGACGTATTTTTGCAGGGCGATTCGGAGGCGTTCGCAAGTATCATGATCGCCCTTGGGTATCGCAAATCCGGTGGATTCGCGAGGGCCGAACCTGATCCCATTGATAAATTTAGTACCTTGTTGCTCTGCCAGGTGTATGCCGGCGAGTGTCAATCGGTCTCCGACGATCGCGTCCACGGTACGCTGATACAGCCTGGTGAGGCAGTCACCAAGGCTCCGTGGCGCGGTGATCTGTACCCTCATCTCCTTCGTCAAATATACGAGTGTCGTCGAACCCGCAACCGTGCATACACGCCGCCCGGAAAGGTCGGAAGTTTTTTCGATACCTCTTTCTTGATGACGAACCAATACGCCCAGTCGCGCGGACGCGAGCGGACCGACAAAGTCGACTTGTCTTTCTCTGGGTGCGGTTATGCCCAGCGTGCCCGCGATATGAACTTCGTTACTGGCCAGCGTCCTTATCGCATCTTCTCGCGCCACCTTCTTGAAGGTGAAACCTCCCTTGAAGCCGGCGAGGGTAAGCAATCCCTTGATTGCCTTTTTGTTGTAGCTCGAATCTGCTTCGCTATTGCGATTTCCATCGTCTTTCCAGACTCCGGCCACTACGCGCGTGGCATCGAGGAATGAGTCCGGCGCCTGGGGCACGTAGGTGCTGCCCGGGAGCAGAACGAGCGGCAACATCGCGAGCAGGGCACGGCCAGTCTTCGCCGTAGCGCTCGGCGCCTTTTTGCGGGAGCGGGAAGTGGCCGGACGAAGTCCTTGTCGAGAAGACAGTTGGGTGACAGCAGGCGGGGGCGGGGGTTTGATCGGCCCCCGTGTCACGGTGAGATTTCCGGCGGTGCCGACGGAGCGGCGTTGCGGGCGGGGGAGGCCTCGGCCAACCAGTTCTTGGTCGATGTGGCGGTGGATCTGATCCAGGGTGAGCGGGCCGGGCATGCGTAGTGCGTTCAGCAACGCTCCGGTGAAGGCGGTGTTCCGGGCACCAAGTGGGGCGTGAGAGAGGGCGGTCGCAGGCGTGGACGTCAAGGTATAGGTGCCCGTCAGATCAAGCTGCCCCAGGGCGAGGCTCCTCCGGTTGCTCATGACTGTGACGGCCTGGCCGGAGAAGCAGCAGTCCAGTAGGAGCACGCGAGCTTTGGCGCGAGCGCTGCCGACCATGCGTTTTACAAGGTCTACGTGGATGGCGGAGAAGCCGACGTGTTCGGCATCTGTGCCGGTCAGAGCGAAGTGCAGTACGCCGGTGTCGTCGAGGACTCCGTGTCCACAGTAATAGACCAGCAGCAGATCCTCCGCCTCACGGACAGCGGCGGTCAGGGCCACGCCGACAGCGGCCTGGTCTGCGGGATCGGCCAATATCTGACAATGATCGGCTGTCAGGAGGCCATGTACGGGATGCGTCAGCACTTCGCGCAGGTCTTCCAGATTCCTGCGCACAGCCGGGATGTCAGGCAACTCCGGGTCGCGGAAGGTACCTGCCCCGATGAGTACCGCCCGGCTGCCCCTGCCGTCCAGGAGCGGCTTACGACTCACTCTGCCGCTCGACAGCCGCCGGAAACTGTTCCGCCACCTCCCGCAGCACCGCCGCCGGGTCCGCAGCACGACGGATATCCACCTCGATACGCCGCCCGTCGGCAGCAGTGACGGTGACCTTGACGTCGGTACGGCGGGAGGTAAGCCAGGTGCACACCGATTGGATCAACACCGCCACCGCGCCACCGGAGCCCACCGCCACCGTCAGCAACTCCACCGACGCGCCCATCTCTCCCGGCTCTGGTGCTCGCCGTTGAGGCCGTACCCGCCCTCGCAGTTCATCCTCCGAACCAAGCCAGTTGAACAACTCCACAGCGTGGAGCGCGGCCTCCGCACCCTCGACGACTACTTGCAGGTCCACTGCATCGGACAGCTCAGACACGAGGCCACGTCCTTTGAATTACGGCTACTTGGTATCGATCATGCTAACGGCCTGGATGTGCCTAAGCTTCATCATGTCGCTAATCGAACGGCCCGCAGCCTCAAGTGATCTGCGCCAGACCAGATTGACGGCGGCCACGGCATCTCTGCTGGTGTGTCCAGTAAACGGCTCATCCAAGAGTCCGGAGGTGACGGACAGTCACGCGAGGAGTATTCGCTTTCGGAGGAGGGCGAAGCCGGCGCGCCCGTACATCTGTCGTTTGATCATTTCGTCTTGTTGACGACGCCCTCGGTGGGCCCATTGCTGTTCGTCGAGCCGGCCGGTGTGAGTGTCATCTCTTGCAGGAGTGTCCAGATCGGTAGGTCCGGTTCCCGTTCGCGGCGCCTGCGCAGGTACTCGCGGAAGGGGGCGACCAGGATGGGGCCGTGGATCAGCTGTTCGGGCCGGTCGGCCGCGGCGTATTTCTTGACGGTGTTGCGGGCCAGGCGCAGGCGGGTCATGATCTGGCCGTGTGAGGCGCCCTGGCGCGGGTGCGCTGTGCAAGCGGTCCTCACTGCGTCCGGACCTGCCGCCATCGGTCGGCGACCTGCTCCGTCGGGGGCGCCGTCGCGAGGGCCGGGCAGCGCCATCAACGCCGCCAGGACAGCGGTGGACGACCGCACCACCCCGGTCATGGCCGGCAGTGAGGAAGCGGCCCGCCCTGCCAGCACGATCGCGAAGCCGGTCACCATCTGCACTAACGGCCAAGTCCGGCGGGCGTATCGTTCGGCCGGCCCACCCGGCTCTCCAGGTCACTACCAGCGCCAACGCAGCAAAGCGGGAGAAGTCGCAACTTCTCCCGCTTTGGTGTGAAGTGTCCGAGGGTCGACACCAACCAAATCCCAATGTGCGCTGACCACCGAGTTCCTTCTCGGAACCCCGGGGGCGTGAGATGCGCTCCGACCGCTGGATCCGGAACACGACGACCGCGAGCGTGGTGCTTGTCGCGCTGATCGCCGCCGTCGTCTCCTTCCGTCACATGCACCGTCTCGCCCTCGATCACCATGAGGACCCGCTGGCGGCGGCACTCATCCCTCTCGCCGTCGACGGAACGATCGTGGCTGCCTCGATGTCCCTGCTCCTTGCCAGCCGCTACGGCTCACGCGGTGGGGTTCTTCCGTGGACGTTGCTCATCGTCGGCAGCCTGGCGAGCTTGGGCGCGAACGTTGCGGTTGCCGAGCCGTCCCTGATCGGCCGAGTGATCGCCGCTTGGCCGTCGTTCGCCCTGATCGGCGCGTACGAGATGCTGATGAGCCAGATTCGGAGGTCGGCCGACGGACAGGCAGAGGCTCAGGACTCGTCGACTCTCAGTGCGGACCCTGCCGCGCGTCCTGATGCGATGGAGGAGCAGGGCGACCGGGAAGACGCCGAGTTGTCCACTGTCCAGAGTGCGAACGGCCGGTCTCTGCAGCGAGAGGCCTGGCGGTGGGCGCAGCAGAACCCTCAGACAGACGGCAATCTCCCCAGCGGCGTTGCCATCGCCAGGGCCTTTGCTCGTAGTCCCCGTTGGGGCCGACGGTCACGTCCAGGGAAGTGGTGTACGAGCTGCCACCGCGTGATCCGTTTCTGCAGGTTAAGCGGTGAGGGTGTCGGGGAGCGGTTCCTGGTTCGGTGTGTCGCCGCAGATCACGCGTAGGCGAGCTTTGGCCAATACGTCCAGGCCCATGTATCGGCGGGCTTCGGTCCACTCGTCGGTCTGCTCGGCGAGCACGGCGCCGACGAGGCGGATGATCGCGGCCCGGTCGGGGAAGATGCCCACGACGTCGGTGCGGCGGCGGATCTCCTTGTTCAGCCGCTCTTGGGGGTTGTTCGACCAGATCTGCTTCCAGATCTCCCGTGGAAACTGGGCGAAGGCCAGCAGGTCGTCGCGGGCGCCATGGAGGTGGTCGGCGGCGGCCGGGTACTTGGCTGCCAGGGCGTCGATGACCCAGGCGTGCTGAGTACGCACCTGTTCAGCGGTCGGCTGGTCGAAGATGGTCCGCACCAGGGTGGCCACCCACGGCTGGGCCGACTTCGGGACCGTGGTGAGGAGATTGCGCAGGTAGTGGGTGCGGCAGCGCTGCCAGGAAGCGCCGGGCAGGGTGGCGCCGATCGCTTCCACCAGTCCAAGGTGGGCGTCGGAGATGACCATCTGCACCCCCGACAGGCCGCGGGCGACCAGACCGCGCAGGAACGCCAACCAGCCGGCGCCGTCTTCGCGGGAGGTGACCTCCAGCCCGAGGATCTCCCGCTGGCCGTTGGCGTTGACCGCGGTGGCGACCAGGGCGTGCACGTTGACCGTCCGTCCGCCCTCGCGGACCTTCTGCGTGAGGGCGTCCAGCCAGACGAAGGCGTAGGGCCCGCCGTCCAAGGCCCGGGTGCGGAAGGCCTCTACCTGTTCATCCAGCACCTTGCCATCTGTGAGACCTGGCTTTTGGAGATGCCGCCGATCCCGAGTTGCTCGACCAGCTTGTCCACCCGCCGGGTCGACACCCCCAGCAGGTAGGAGGTGGCGACGACGCTGACCAGGGCTTGCTCGGCGCGGCGGCGGCGTTCCAGCAGCCAGACCGGGAAGTAGGAGCCTTGGCGCAGTTTCGGGATGGCCAGCTCGACGGTGCCGGCGCGGGTGTCCCACTCCCGCTTGCGGTAGCCGTTGCGGGAGTTGGTCCGCTCGCTGCTGCGCTCACCGTAGGAGGCGCCGCACAAGGTGTCGGCCTCGGCCGACATCAACGCCTCGGCCATGGTCTTCACCATGGATGGCCGCCATCCTCGCCGGCGGCACCCTCTGACCTGTCGTCAGGCTGGCAGGACGCACCTGCGGGCGTGCTGGAATACAAAGACGTCGGCCTTCCGGGAGATCATGTACCGCAGGCTCGACAAGGGCGGCGGGGTCACAACCCGGCTGCTCAAAGCACCCCTCAACAAAGAGGGCAGGACCACGTACAGCGGGTGTTCCTGAGAGTCCGCAAAAGAGGTAGTTGATACACCGACTGCGGCAGATGGCCAAGCTCTGCGAGGGATACGGTCATCGTGTGCAGCAATCGGTCTTCGAGATAACTTGCTCGGACGCCGAACTACTGACCCTGCTGCATGGCGCGAGACAGATCATCGCAGAATCCGACGATTCGGTATCCCCAGGTGGTTATTTGCGAGCCGGGTCTGCTCTTCGAGCTGCTGCGCGAGGTCGGACGCCTCGATCGTCATGGCGATGGCGCTCGTCGTGAGCAGACCGTAGGGGAGTTGACGTCGCCTGGTCGCCGACAGCCATGGTTGGCGTCGGACCACCCAGTCGTCGCGGTACGCGTCGACGAGTCGGCGAAAAGGAATGATCCCCCCGCCGTACCACGGCATCCACGTCCCCGACCCGCAACCCGGCGCCGAGCAGCTGCAGTGGCTCGCGCCGCAGCGCCGCTGCACGCACGTTAGGGTGCGGCGGCATACCTGCGAGTGCCGGCCCCGGATATACGAGCTGTGCCAGGCTGGAGGGCTCGTCTTTATGGTGGGGATCGGCCAGCAGCGCGTTCAGCACCGACATGGCCTGCCCGCCGCACGTGTCGCAGATCGGGGTTGCGGTAGGCGGCGTGCCCGTCGAGCTTGCGGCGGCCTCGGTTGTACCGCTGGGTGAGCATTCATGACGACTGGTGGCGGTCGGGCGACCTGCGGTTCAAGGTGACGGGCGGCGGGCGCGCCGTGCGGAACATCAGCATGGGAAAAGCCCAGGTAGGGCGCGCGTACCTCGACCCGCTGACCATCGCGCGGGCCCTGGCCATCATCGACTACGCCAAGGAACGCCGGACGGCGGCGTGAGCCAGCCACCTACCCGCGCCGCGAGGCCCTCGGCCTGGGCGTGCCGGATGGCTCGCGGCCGTCAACGCCTCGTCATCTACCTGCCGGGGGTTGAGGAACATCGGAACGAAAAGTCACGCTAAGCCGCGCGACGCGGGTCTTTTTGGCGTGGCTTTCCGTTCCGGCACTGCGGCCCAGGCTGCTTGCTCGGGCGAGCGCCGTGCCCGGGGCGGCTTAACGTAACGTCCGTACGCGACCCTCTCCAGGCATGGCCAGGCCCTTACCCACGACCGGGGGAACCGGCCCGCGACCTGCACCCGGCTTGGATCCGCCCGGATCGCCAGCGCCGCCACCCGGTTATCCGACCGCGCCGCGCAAACGCGCGCCCGACTTATCCCCGCCCGTCCGGCCGGCGGGCGTCCGGAACCGCTTGCTGCCGCACGCGCTTCGCATCCAACGCGAAGCCTTCGCATCGAAGGCGAACGGCGTAGCCCGGCCCGGTGACCGTTGCGGCGGCTGACCTGGCAGAGCGCGGCTTAGCGTACGTTTTCGTTCCGATGTTCTCACGGGCCAATGCCTGCCCGCAGGGGCCCGGTCAGGGTGGCGGCTCCCCGTAGCTATAGGAGTTGCAGGCCGTGAGCAGGTCGGCGCGCTTCAACGCGGCTGGCTGGTGGGGTGTGCCGGCTGGGTGGCTGCCAGGCTGGCCAGGAGCTTGAGCCGCTCTTCTGAGGTGCTGCCCGGTTCGGCGGTATAGATGGTGAGGTCGTACACGGTCCGGTTGAAGATGGGCAGGTCGAGAGACTGGTAGGTCAGCTCCAGGTCGCCGACCTGCGGATGCCACAGCCGCTTGCTGCCGGCGTGGCGGAGACGCACGTCGTGGATGGCCCACTGGCTGCGGAACGCGGTGCTGAGCGTGGACAGCTCACCGACGAGGTCACGCAGCGCCCGGTCATGGGGCTCGCGTCCGGCCTCGGCGCGCAGCAGCGCGGCGCTGACGGCGGTGGCCGCGTCCCAGTCGACGAAGAACCGCTGGGAGCCCGGGTCGAGGAAGACGTAGCGGGCGAGGTTGGCGCGGCCGTGCCGTGTGGTGGCAGGGCTGTCGAAGACCGGCGCGAGTAGGGCCCGGGCCAGCGCATTGTAGGTGACGATGTCCTGGCGGCCGTTGCGTACGAACGCCGCGGACATCGTCATGGAGTCCAGCAGCCACTGGACCGGCGGCGGGACCTGGACGTCCTTGCGGCGCGAAGGTGCGCGGCGGGCGGGACGGGCGGCGTGGGCCAGGTCGAACAGGTAGGTGCGTTCGTCCTGGTCCAGGCGAAGGGCCTGGGCGACCGCGTCGAGTACCTCTTCCGATACGCCGCTGATGTGGCCCTTCTCCAGCCGGGTGTACCACTCGGTGCTCACACCGGCCAGCACCGCGACCTCCTCGCGGCGCAGCCCGGGGACCCGGCGCCGACCGCTGGCGGGCAGCCCGACCTGCTCCGGGGTGAGCTTCGCGCGCCGGGTGGCGAGGAAGTCCCGGATCTGGTCGCGGTTGTCGGGTCGCTGCTCCATGCCCCCCACGGTAGCCGCAGGGTTCGCGCAGGCGCCGACGGTAAGGGGGTTGAGCTTATCCCCCCTATAAATGCGCTCTGCCTCGCGCCCGGCCAGGCGGGTTTCCTGGGATCAGCATAGAACGCGACTTGCGATACGGAGATGGACCTTGTCCGACCAGCTCTTGTAGTGGTGATCGGCCCGCCCATCACCGTCGAAGCCCTCCTGTGATGCACCAACAGGACCTCCAGCACCCGGGAGTATGACCATGACCGGCAAGACCGTACTGATCACCGGCGCGACCAGCGGCATCGGCGCCCACACCGCACGATTGCTCCTCGACCGCGGCCACCGCGTGGCCGTCACCGGCCGCGACGAGACCAAACTCAAGTCCTTCCTCGACGAGACCGGCCACTCCGACCGGCTGCTCGGCATCATCGCCGACGCCGCCAACTGGCCGGCCACCCAAGCCGCCGTGACCCGCACCGTGGCACACTTCGGCGCCCTGCACGCCGCGGTGGCCAACGCCGGCTTCATCCCCGCCGACCACCCGCGCACCATCGCCGACGGCGACCCGGAACTGTGGGCGCCCATGGTCCTCACCAACGTCCTCGGCCCCGCCCTGCTGGCCAACGCCGCCCTGCCCCACCTCGAGACCACGGGCGGGCGGCTGGTGCTCATCGGCAGCGTCGCCGGCCTGAAGAACAGCCCCGCCAACCTCTACTCCGCCACCAAGTGGGCCGTCACCGGCATGGCCGAGAACCTGCGGATGTACGCCACCAGCCGCGGCGTCGGCGTCACCCTCGTCAACCCCGGCATGACCGACACCGCCTTCTGGCAAGGCGGCGTCCCGCCCGTCGCCCTGTCTCCCGAGCCCGTCGCCGAGGCCATCTGCTTCGCCCTCGGCCAGCCGTCCGACGTCGACCTCAACACCCTGACCATCCGGCCGGTAGGCCAGCCCGTCTGAGGCAGATCTGACACTCTGTGGTGTCGCAGCCGGTCGTGAGCCGTGGTGTTCCCATCGGAAGCGAGACAGTCACCCGGCAGGTGGCCAGAGATCTCCTGGTCTAGTCCGCGGATAGTCCGGCTCCATGCCCGCCCATACGGTAAAAGCGTGAGCGGCCCCTGCCCGTGAGGCTGCATGCCTCTCGTTCACTCCGCTCGACCCCCGCCGCGCCGCCGACGCTCTCCGCGCGGCCGACCCAGGGGCCGCTTCCGGGCGACCGTCATTGAAGCCGGTCAGCAGCTTAAAGGCCGGCCAGGTGCGCTAATCGTGCGTGATGTCCGGGTTCTGGATCAGGGCGCGGAACCCGGTCAACAATGCCTTGAGGCCTACTTCGAACTCGTCGTCGCTGCTGACCTCCGCGAGGGCGTCGGCGTGCTGCACGATCAGGGGCAAGGCCGCGGCGTCGCGGGAGCGGTACAGCAGGCGCCGGTGACGGCTCTCTTCGGGATCTGACGAGTCCAGGCCGAGGTTGAAGTTCACCGAGCCGATGATGAAGGTGGCCAGCGACGATGCGGCGGCGTACGCGAGCCGGGGGCTGAAGCCGGCGCCGATGAACAGTTCGAGGGAGTATTGCACCCCGGCCAGCGAGTTGGGGCCGAGCCGCTCGGTCCCGCGAAGGAGCGAGGCCACGCCGGGGTGCCGGAGCAGGTGCTCGCGGAACAGGCGTGCGGACCACGCCGCCTTCTCGGCCCAGTCCGTGTCGCCGGGCGGAACCGAGCTCGCCACGCTGAGTGCCCGGTCGACCAGCAGGGTCACCAGTTCCTCGCGGTTGCGCACGTGGCGGTAGAGGGACGCCTGCGTGCAGCCGAGTCCCTCGGCGATGTTGCGCATCGTCAGCGCGGCCACCCCGCGCGTGTCGAGCAGGGCCATGGCCGTGTCGAGGACGGCATCGAGGGTCAGTGATCTGCGCCGCCGCCGCCGCGCCGGTTCGTTCTCCTGGGCAAGCCACCAGGCCGCCGTGCCCGGCCTCGGTTCCGCCCGCTGGTTCTTCCGCGGGTCATGCGGCGGCAGCTCGCTGGCCATGCCTGTCGTTGTGGGTTCGCGCACGGGACCACGATAAGGCGTAGGCGAACGACGATCACTTATCATAAGCTAACAGCGTTCACATAGTGGCGAGTTGAATGGATCCTCATGCGCGCAGTGCGTAACACCGACCAGGGCATCCTCGTGACCGAGATTGACGAACCGGTAGCGCCCGGCGTACGCCTCACCATCACCTCGACGGGCATCTGCGGGACCGACGTGAACTTCGCGGCCGGCGGCGTTCAGGGCTACACCGTTCAGGGCTACACCTACGGCCACGAGTTCGCCGGCACCGCCGCCGACGGCCGGAGCTATGCCGTCGAACCCACGGTTTACTGCGGACAGTGCGACCAATGCCGCACCGGCCATGTCCAGCGGTGCACTGCCCCGGAGCACGGAACGCTCGGCATATTCCGAAACGGCGGCATGTGCGATGCCGTGACGGTCTCGGAGAACATGCTCGTCCCGCTTCCGGCCGGCCTGGACGTACGCGACGCCTGCCTCGTGGAGCCGGCGTCAGTGGCCTGGCACGGCGTCCGCAGGGCGGCGCTCATGCCGGGCGAGCGGGTGGCGGTCGTTGGCGGCGGCAGCATCGGGCTGCTGGCCGTGGCCGCGGCCCGGCAGCGCGGCCACGACGTTGATATCGAGGTGCGCCACAAGCACCAGAGGATGGCTGCGGAACGTCTCGAAGCCGGCCCAACCGAAGGCCTCTACGACGTCGTGATCGACGCCGCCGGCAGCGAGTCCGGTCTCGCCCGGTGCGCCGAGTTGGCCCGCCCCGGCGGTCGCATCGTGCTGCTGGGCGTCTACGTGCACACCGTTCCCATCCCGGGCGTCGCCAGCCTGGTCAAGGAACTCACCTACGTCAACTCCATCTCCTACAGCCGGCACGACGGCATCCGCGACACCGAACAGGCCGCAGCGTTGCTCGCCGGCAACCCTGCGATCGCGCAGACGGTGATCACCCACCGCTTCCCCCTCGACGATGCCGCAGAGGCCTTCCGCGTGGCCGGTGACCGGGCCTCCGGAGCCATCAAGGTCGTCCTCCACCCCTGACGGCCCTCTCCCCGTCGCCATCACCCCGCTGTGGCCTGCGGCAATGCTCTACTCGGGACTCATGGCAACCGACCCGAGGCGAAGGCGGCACTGCGACTGGTGGGGGCGGCCCGTTTCTGCCGTATTCCGGTGGCACCCGGTGATCGGCCCCAATATGTGCCGCCGCGACCTACGGAGACAAACTGGTACTGGCAGTCCATAGGCCGGCGCGGGGCACTGTCTGTCCGCCGGCGATGCGACGAAGGTGGAGACCGGAGGGGGCACGCACACTTCCGTGTAAAGGCACCACCTATCGTGCCGGCCCCATGATGCGGAGGCGCTGCGGCGCCTCACCGTTGCCATCGCATCCTGAAGACACCCGCTGTATCGGCGAAGAAGTTCGGTCCCTGATTTCCCTGACCCACGGGAGCGTCAATGCACATCTCCTCGGTAAAGAAGATCACCGTCGCGGTCGCCGCCTGGCCCGCCTGATCGGCTGGACCAACATCGCCGCCGCCGACCCCTACCGCCGCCACCCCGCGGATGGACTCTAGTTACTCGGTCTCACAACCCGAGAACGCTTCAGCCCTGCCCGCTGAGCGGCGCGCCGGTCCGGGGCGTCGGCAGTACGGTCTCGTGTTTGCGGCGGCGTCACAAAGGGTGCCTGTCAGTTGCAGGTGTCCACGTCCGGCGCTGGCCGCTGCGGGAGCCGCAATTTCGTTTCGAGACTACGAGCCCGACCGTACCTGGGATCGCCCTGAGCCGTTCAGGTGATCCTCGCCATTTGGTCACTGCGACGACGTCACCAAGCTCGCCCGCGTCACCCGTCACCGGCGACAACGCGATAGTGGTGCGCTCCAGCGTCAGCGCGGCGGGAGCGGCGATCCACCGCCCCCGCCGCGTGAACGGGTCAGTGGCGGTTGAGGTTCTGCATCCACTCCCGCAGCTCGCGCGCCTGCCGCGCGAGCTCGGAACGCGCCGCAGCGTCGCCGGAGGCCTCGTCGTTCGCCAGGTCGACGATCGAGTTCAGCGCCGGGATGGCGGTGGTGTAGTTGCGTGCCAGGTAGCTGTCCCGCGCGGTGTCCAGGGCGGCACCGGCGGCGTCCGCGGCGGCCGCGGTCAGCAGCCCGGCTGCTCGGTCGGCCTCGATCAGAAGGCTGGTCTCGCGGTAGGACGAGCAGTTGGCGCCCTTGCGGTCGGCGGTCGTCTCGATCCCGCCGAGGATGATCCGCATGAACGAGTCGTCGTAGTACTGCGTCCGGAAGTGGCCGAGGATGTTCGAGAACGCCTTGCCACCGCCCCAGTTCTGGCACCACGCGATCGGGTGGTCGCCGTTCATCAGCCGCAGCGGGTTGGTGGCCGCGTTGCCGCTGTTGAGGCTGCGCTGGTAGCTGTCCTCGTTGAGGCTCAGCAGCGTGTGCACGTCGGCCCGCATGTTGCGGTCGAAGTTGTAGAGCTCGTCGACCGTCATCCACCGGTCAGGGAGATGCGCGGTCGCCGGGTGCGTGTTGTCCTCGGTCACCACCTCGGTGTGGATGCAGCTGCCGCACTGGCCGAACCCGTTCTGGCCGCTCGGATGGTTGGTGAAGAACCCACCGACGAGGTCGCCGTACCACGGCCAGGTGCCGATCTCGAACGAGTCGGCGGCGCCGTGGATGCCGACATAGCCGCCGCCCTGGTGCATGTAGGCCTCGAAGTTCGGCTGCTCGGTGATCGGATCGAGCGGGCCCGGGTGCCCGACGTTGGACTCGAAGACGATGGTGTCGTACTGCTTGAGCGTGTCGAGGCTCAGGAACGGGCTCGTGGGCAGCGTGACGGTCGGGAGTTGCGGGTCGTAGACGTCGACGTTGAAGTTGTGCGCGATGCCGAGCTTCTGGATCGCGGCCACGGTGTGCGGGATGTGGTCGTGCCGGAAGCCCGTCGTCCTGGAGAAGACCAGGACGTTGTAGTCGGCGTCCGGGTTGTGCGGGAGCGGGGCGAGCACCGGGTCCGGGATGAACTTCGGGCCCTCCGCGGGCTCAGACTCGAGGCCCGTCGCGGGCTCCGGCGCGAGCCGGCCTTTGAGCTGGTCGATCAGGTAACGCGCATCGCCCACGAGTGTGCTGCGGGCCGAGCCGGGCGCGATCCCGTCGCCGGCGATCGAGACGAACTCGTTCAGGACCTGGCTCGCTTGCTTGGCCGAACCGGCGTCGGCGAGCGCCTTCGCCTGGTCGAGCTTGGCTTGGAGCGCCGCGCCGACCTCCGCCGGGACGCTGCCAGCGGTCACGAACCGGGTGATCAGCGTGCCGACGTCCGCGAACGATGTCGTCACGATGAACGTCTGCGTGTACTTCGCGCTGTTGGAAGCAGCGTCAGAGAGATGCACCGCGAGCGTGTGCACGCCGAGCGATAGGTCGGAGGTCTGCACCGGCAGCGGCGGGACCAGCTTGCCGTCGAGGTACATGTTCAGCACAGCCACTCCGCCCGAGCCGGGGGCGGGGTCCGTGCGCGTCGGGATAAGTGTGGCGACGTGACCGACGTGACCGTCGGTGATCGCCGGGTACGATGCAGCCGGCGCGCGCGTGTCGATCCGGACCGAGATCGAGCGGAACGCCGCGACGTTTCCGGCCGTGTCGACCGCGCGGTACCGGACGCTGGTGTTGCCCTCCTGCGTGATCACCGCCGACGCAGTGGCCGACGCCGGCGCCCCCTCGACGGGCACGTCGATGTAGGCGGCGCCGCCGTTGAGCGAGTACTGGAACTTGGCGATGCCGACGTCGTCGGTCGCCGACACGTTCAGCGTCACCGGGCCGCGGTACCAGTTGTTCTGGCCGGTCGGCGCAGAGGGCGACAGCGTCGCCACGTTGATCGTCGGCGGCGTCGTTTCCTGTGCCCACGACGGTGCCGCGGGGATGAGTGCGGCCGCCGTCAGGAAGGCGGCCACTGCCGATGTGCGAAATCTTCTTCGCATGAGTGTCTTCTCTCTCTTGCCGCTATACGGGCGGGATCGCTAGGTGCCGATGCCCGTGCCGACGAACTCGGGTTCGTCGGCACGGGAGGGTTCGCTAGGTGCCGATGCCCGTGCCGACGAACTCGGCCCAGTTGAGGTTGAACAGGTTGCCGCCCGTGGCGCCACCCGTGACCGAGCGGAACACCAGGAACAGCTCATGCGTCCCGGACATCGAGACTGGGAACGTCTGGCTTGTCCAGGTTCCCGTCCCGCCGGTGGACATGAGGTTGGCCGTCGTCAGGATCGGCCCGGTGATCGAGTCCTGACGGACCTCGATTGCTGCCAGCGGCGACCCGGGCGCGCGGCCGGTCGCCGCGTCCGCCACGCGGAACGTGATCGAATCGATGTTGGTCAGGTTGAATGGGCCGTTGAGCTGGAGCCAGTCGCCCGAGCCCAGGCTGCCGCGGTGCACGCCGGCGCCGCCGTCGGTGTTGGTCGCCGTGTTGGTGCCGGACTGGTTGACGACGAACTCCACCTCCTGGTGCTTCTGGCGGATCTGGTGCTGGCCGGTCGTGGTCAGCGGTGGGATGCCGCCCGGACCGCCGTGGTCGGTGTAGCGCGCCTGGACCACGCCGGAGACGTTGCCGCCGTGTGAGACGTCGTCGGCCTCCGTGTGGAGCACGCCCGAGCAGCCGTTGACGGACTCCTCGGCGTGGCCGTGCGCGTCGTGGCCGAGCACGAACGTCACCTGCACCTCGGAGCAATTCACCGTCCCGTCCTCGGGGTCGGTGACCGTGACCGAGAACGGGATGTCGTCGCCGAACGCGAACGTCCCGCCCTCCACCGGCGTATTGACGACCACCGCCGGGCTCGTGTTGCCCACGGTGATCACGGTGCTGGTCGGGGTTTGCTTGCCGGACGAGTCGAGCACGGTCAGCACGGCCGTGTAGCGGCCGGACTGCGTGTAGGTGTGTGTCGGGTTCGGGTCGGTCTCGATCGCCGAGCCGTCGCCGAAGTTCCACTCGTAGCGGATCGAGTCGCCGGGATCCTCATCCAGCGAGCCGGCGCTGGAGAAGTTCACGGTCAGCGGCGTTGAGCCGTCGGTGCGGTCCGTGGTGAGCACGGCCTTCGGCGCGCGCTTGCCCTTGACGTACTCCCACTTGTACATGCCCGCGTCGGGGCTGATGACGTTGAACCCGTTGCCGTAGGTCAGCAGGTAGAACGCGCCGTCAGAACCGAACTGCAAGTCCATCGGGTTGTCGCACTCGAACCGGAACCTGCCTGCCCCGGCGTTCGCACGGCTGCCGCAATCCAGGAAGTTGTTGATCTTCTGGACGT
This sequence comes from Microbispora bryophytorum, assembly GCF_006874465.1. Taxonomy (GTDB): domain Bacteria; phylum Actinomycetota; class Actinomycetes; order Streptosporangiales; family Streptosporangiaceae; genus Microbispora; species Microbispora bryophytorum. The sequence continues at coordinate 39,611 of NZ_VIRL01000022.1, forward strand.
GGTTGTTCTGCTTGTCGAGCTTGACCTCGCGCAGCGTGTCCTGCGTCCACTCGCTGATGATCACCGAGTCGTCGTAGTACGGCGGGAACTTGTGAGGGTTCGGGTTCTCCGGGTCGTAGTGGTACTTCGTGACCCCGTGCGGACCGACGCCGCCGGTGTAGAGCTCGGGGAACAGCCGCGGGCATTCGGTCGTCGAGCCGGGCGCGATCGGGCCCGGGGTCGGCGCGTAGTAGGCCTCGCACGGGGTGCCGAGCGGCGCGCTCGGGTTGTTGTCGCGGTAGGAGTACCAGATGTCCGGGTCGGTGACCGGCGGGACGTCCCTCAGGCCCGGCTCGACCGTCGGACCGCCCTCAATGTTCCACAGCGAGTCGTTGCGCTGCGTCGGCCCGTCGCAGTCGAACTTCTGAGGCGGGTTGTTCAGCGGCGTGCCCGCGGTGGTGGTGCCGGGCGCGAACTCGTGGAAGTTCCACTGGTAGTGCGCGAGGTCGCGCTTGTAGCACGTCGGCCAGCCGTAGTTGGACGGCTTGCGCACGATCTCGTAGCGGCCGGTGCCCGACGGGCCGTGCGAGCGCTGCGGTGTCTGGGCGTCGGGCGAGTAGTCGCCGATGTAGGCCACGTCGTTCTCGTCGACCTGGATCCGGAACGGGTTGCGGAAACCCATCGCGTAGACCTCCGGCCGCGTCTTGTCTTGCGGCGCGCCCGCGACCAGCGGGAACAGGTTGCCCGACGGGATCGAGTAGGCGCCCGTGCCGGAGCCGAAGTCGGCCTTGTTGGCGTCGGCGGCGGAGATGTCGCCGTCCTTGACCTTGATCCGCAGCACCTTGCCGCGCAGGTCGTTGGTGTTCAGCGCGCTGCGGCGCGAGTCACCGGTGAGCCGCTGATACCAGCCGCCCGCCTGCGCCGTGTTGGTGGCGATCGCCGGCGTGGCGGTGCCGGTCAGGCCGGCGCCGTCGGCGGTGATCTGCGGCTGATCGGACTGCTGCTTGCCGCGGCGGAAGAACACGTTGACGTTCGACGTGTTGACCGGGCCGCCGCTGGTCTGGATCTCATCCGCCTCGATGTTCGAGAGCGCCTCGAGCGCCGCGTCGATCGCATTGCGATCCGCGTTCCACGCGATCGGCTCCGTCGTCTGGCCCTCGAAGGTCAGCGTGAACGTGCCGCCCGTCGCGTTGGTGACGCGCACGGTCTGCTGCTCGTCGGTCTTCTGCGAGTTGTACGGCCCGTAGCCGCCGGCGTTGATGCCGCCCGCGGGCGTGTCATCGCCGGTGACCATCCAGAGGTTGCCGTGCTTGTCGAAGTCGATGTCACCCCCGACGTGGCAGCACTCCTGGCGGTTGACTGGCACGCGCATGATCTGCTGCTCGGAGCCCATGTCGAGGTGCGCCGGCGTGCTGTCGGTGGCGTCGACGAACTTGAAGCGGCTGAGCTGGAAATAGCCCACGTACGGATCCCACGCGGTCTTGGACGCCGCCACGTCCGGCGGGGTGGTGTTCGGCGTGATCTGGGTGACGACCGATCCGTCGCTCAGCTTGACGTCGGTGACCTCCTTCGGCGAGTAGTAGAGGTAGACCCACTTGTTGGTCGCGAAGTTGGCGTCGACCGCCGGGCCATAGAGCCCGTCCTCGCCTGCGGAGTAGATCTGCTGCGTCATCGGCAGGCTCGGATCGGCGAAGTTGGCGACGACCGTGGTGACGCCCGTGGTCGAGTCGTGCATGCGCAGCGAGCCGAGGCGGTCCGTCTGCAGAACGCGGCCGTCCGGCAGCTGGTCGAAGCCGATCGGCTCCTGCAGGTTCGGCGGCGAGCCGATCTTCGTCTGCTGGTAGTTGGCCAGCACGGTCGCGCCGCAATCGCTGTAGACCGGGTCGGCCTGGCCCGCGGCCCAGCCGATCGCGCCCTTGAGGTGCTTGGTGAGGCCGGCGTCGAAGCTCGCGGCCGTGTTGCCCAGGCCGGTGTAGAACGAGCGGCCGCCCTGGAAGTCCTTACACCACGAGACCGGGTGATCGGCGCCCATCGTGCCCCCGGCGATCCCGTCGAGGTCGGCGCCCTGCGGCTGCGGCCCGAACGGGTCCTCGACGACGGTGTCGAGGACGTGTGACACACCGCGGACGTTCTTCGTGAAGTTGTACCAGTTGTCGGTCCGCGACCAGATCTGCGGCAGATCCTTGGTCGCGTCGTGGACGCGGTCGGCGACCTTCACGTCACCCGATTGCACGTCGGTCCTGCCGGACGCACGCGTCCCCAGGAGGTCAGTCAGGAACGACCAGGACTCGTCGGTCTCGACCGCCGAGCCGACGCCGACGAAGCCGCCGCCGTCGCGGAAGTAGCTCTCGAAGTTCGCGCGTTGCGCGTCCGTGAGCGGGCTCGCGTGACCCGTGTCCAAGAACACGACCGCGCGGTACTGCGCCAGCTTCTTCTCCGTGAAATGGTCGCCCACGTCAGCGGGCCCGGGCGCCACGACCGTGAAATGACCGGTTCTGGCCGCATCCCGGATCGCGGCCAAGCCGGCCGACGACACCGCGTCCTGAGTGCTGCGCACCACGAGCACCTTGAAGCCGGCGTCTGGTGGTGCGGGCTTGGCGGCAGGCGCGGACGGCTGCGGCAGCGCCGCTGCAGCGACCTTGAAAGCGGGCTCAGCCGCCGTGGGGGCCTCGGCGCTCACCGGCGTCGCGAGGAGCGTGATGAAAGGGGCGATGAGGGCTAAGGCCATCGTGGTCGCGGTGCGACGTCTCGGGCGTCGTCCGTTTTCTGGCAGGGCTGCGTCGAGCAGCCTGGCCCACGTTCGATGACGTGGTGACATGGGAAACCCTTTCCTGACCGGGGGGACGTCAGGCAAGGCGCGCGCCGCCGCGCTTGTTGCCGCTTGTTGGCGTTGGTTGCGGATACGGGGGGTTGCTGGAGAGGTGCCGCCTCCAGGTCTGTGGGGGCCGTCAGTAGGCTGTCGGCCGGGGTAGTGAATCCATGATCGTTTTCGGGTCGTCGATGATCCGGTTGACCACCATGCTCGCGGCGCCGCGGGAAGCGGCGCCGAAGCCGAGCGTGGAGGCGACGAATCGGCACTGGGCGGCGGGGGCGGCCACCACGAGCCGCTGTAGCTGATCCTGCGCGTGGGGCAGCAGCCACTCGGCCAGTGAGGCGAAGTAGCCTCCGATGACGATCAGTCGCGGGTTGAACAGGTTGGCCACGATCGAGCCGCCGAGCCCGAGCCATTGGCCGACCTGCGCCACCGCCTGCATCATGCGCCGGTCGCCAGCGCCTGTGCGGTCGTCGCCCAGGCTCCGGATCCGGTCGTACCGGGTCCGGAGCAGTGCAGCATCAGCACCGCGGGCCCGGTGCCGCTCTCCAGCACGTGGACGGGGGAGCCGTCGACTGTGACGGTCCGAAGTGCCGTCACCGGGACAGGCCAGGTGTGCTCATGCCGATGCGGAGTTGACGGACTTCGAGAAGACCTCCATCATCACCCGGCCGAACTGCGGCATGTCGGGCCAGCCGCGGCAGGAGACAAGGTTTCCGTCCACGACGTCGGGAGCGTCGATGACCGTCGCGCCCGCGTTCTCCATGTCACCGGTGATGGGGGGGAAGCACGCCGTCTTGCGGCCCTTCAGCAGCCCGTACACAGCCGGCACCTGCGCGCCGTGGCACACCAGCGCGATCGGGAGGTTGCGCGCGAAGAAGTGCTCGGTGATGCGCCTGACGTCGGCGTCGACCCGGATCCACTCGGGGGCACGTCCCCCGGGAATGATGAGGGCGTCGTAGCGCTCGACGTCGACCTCGGCCCAGGGCACGTCGACCGGCAGCTTTCGGCCGTTCTTCTCCACGTACGCGTCGGAGTTGGGGTCGAACTCGTGGATGACCAGCTGAACGTCACGCATCGTCCGTGACGAGACGTCGACGTCCCAGCCGCCCTCCTGCACGCGATAGTAGGGATACATGGTGTCGAGCTCCTCGGCGGCATCGCCGGTAAGGAGCAGCGCTCTGGGCACCTACTTCTCCTCGCAACTGGGGCGGGTGAGGTGGATCCAATCCGATCCGATCCGACTGCGTCAGCATTCCTCGGCCCGGCCCGCCCGTCAAGCCTTTACCGTCATTCCGTCCGAGCCCTTGACTTCGTCGAACAATCGGCGGAACCGCTCGCCGGACAGCAGGATGTGCCGGCGCATGGCGTAGGCGGCGGCGTCGGGGTCACGCGCGGCGATCGCGGCCACGACTTCTTCGTGCTCGGCCATGGCCAGGTGAGTGACCTGGGTGTCGTGGAGAAGCCGGAACAGGTGCACGTGCGTGTGCAGGCGACCGAGCGCTTCGGCCGCTTCCGGCCCCGACACACCCGACCGGCCCCAACAACTCCAAGTCACCGACCGTCACATCAACATACGTAATAGCCGAGTTTCGGGAAGTCCTCCAGCTGTCCGAGCAGCGTGTCGTACACCTCGTCGGCAAGCCGGCCGCGAGATCTTCCCGGCGGCGTTCCGCCCGTCCTGGCCTCACGGCCCCGCGCGATCGTCGCTTCGTCGTCCGTCGTGACGTGAGGTCCCTTCTAGCGTCTTCGCGAACCTGTTGACATCGGTCGCAACGCTGCTGCATGCTGACGACGACTCGGATCGTATAGGAAAGGTGACGGATGCTAGCCATCCTGCACTATCGCGGAACCGCCCGCCAGCGCCCTACTTCGACCACCTAAAGCTCCCCTGAGCATGCTCGACATCCTGCTCGGTTCGCCACCGGGCCACACAAGGACCGAAGGACTTTTCGACTGACTGAAGACCCAGTACGTCGCGGCGTACTCGTGACGCCGGTCTGCGGGGCGGCGCCCGCGACAGCCCGGCAATTCGACCAAGGGTCACCGTCATCTTTCTCCCCTCCGATCGAGGACGCATCCGTTCTCCGCGTCGCGGAACGCGTTCTTTCATTTCATTCGGCCGGCTCATCACGACCTCGCGATCGGCCTCGTTGATCGCTCCTGCCGGCGCAACCGCCGTCGGCCTGGACCTAGTGTTCGAATGCCGCCTGCAGGGCGTCGACCCGACGCAACGCCTCTACCAGCGGAAACTCTTACACCACTCCCGTGGACATAACCCGATGAAGACACCGTTCGCGATGTCATTCACCGCTTCAACGAGATCGGGCTGGCCTGCCTGGACCCTCGGTGGGCGGGAGGCCGTCCCCGCCTTCTCAGTGACGACGAGGAAGCCTTCGTCGTCCAGACGGCCACCACGCGACCGACCCGGCTCGGGCAGCCGTTCACCCGCTGGTCCATTTGGAAACTCGCCGCCTACCTGCAGACTCTTGCTGGCCGGGCCCTCCGGATCGGCCGGGAGGCATTACGTGCTCTGCTGGCCCGGCATGAGGTCACCTTCCAGCGCACCAAGACCTGGAAGGACTCCCCTGACCCCGACGTCGACGCCAAGCTGGACCGCATCGAGTACGCCCTCACCCAGCGCCCGGAGCGGACCTTCGCCTTCGATGAGTTCGGCCCGCTGGGCATCCGCCCTGCCCACGGGTCCGGGTGGGCCAAGCAGGGCCGGCCGGACCGGCTGCCGGCCACCTACCACCGCACCCACGGGATCACCTACTTGGGGGTCAAGGGGTCGTGGGTTCAAATTCCGCCGTCCCGACACTGCTGTAGCAGGTCAGAGGCCTGACCACTCTCCAAGTGATCAGGCTCTTTTGATGTCTGACCGTCGTTTGACCGTAAAGCTGAACGTGCCGACCGCTCCCGACCAGTGCCCCTCAATACCGGAGCTGACCAGGGGATCCACGGTCAACGAAGGTGCGCGTGGCCGCCATGTTCAAATGAACTTTCTCGTCATCGCAGGAAGCTGTCCCGTTATGGTGGGATTCGACGCAGCGAATCTACGTTGTAAAGGTCGCCACGCGCCCGAACTGATCCGTAACAAAGGCCCCTGGCGGGACATCGACGATGTTGAGATCGCTGTCGCGAGTACATCGACTGGTACAACCACCGCAGGCTGCACGGGGAGTTGGGCCTCATCCCGCCCGTCGAGCACGAGGGCCACGGTGGAGGACCTGTTCTCCCGCCGGATGCTCGGCTTCGCCATGTCCGCCCACCACGACGCCGCGCTGACTATCGCCGCGTTGCAGATGGCCGCCGTGACCAGGGGCGGCGGCGTGGACGGAGTGATCTTTTACAGCGACCGCGGCAGCGAGTACACCGCCGCCCGCTTTGCGGCCGCCTGCCGCCACTGGGGTGTGGTGCAGTCCATGGGGAGGGTCGGCTGCGCCCTGGACAACGCCGCGGCCGAGTCATTCAACTCCACCCTCAAAGTCGAGTTGGTCCACCGGCACTGCTTCGCCACCCGCGCCGAAGGCGCGTGAAGGTCGCCACCTGGATCGCCGACTTCTACAACACCCGCCGCCGGCGGGTTAGCGCCGATCGAGTACGAGCAACAAATCATGGCCGCCCGAACGGCCGCCAGGCAAGGGCCCAGGAGGCCATCGCCGCATAGAAACGTCTCCACGCTTTCAGGGGATTGCCAGAACGCCATGTTTGTCACCGCAGACCGGTGAGCTCGTCCACCGGGGCGTCAGCGACGGCCAGCGCGTGGAAGCGCGCAGGCCAGGTCGCCGTCAGCGCTGTGCGCCGCCCTTCGGCGCCACGCCCGGTGCGCTCTGCCGCCCCCGTCCTTCGGTTGTAGTGACGCAAGGGTGCTTGAGCAGGTGGGTGCCCACCCCGGTCGCTCCGGCTGGCTGCGCATGTTAGATTTTGCTCACCATCTTACGTGCGGGGCGTCGCCCGTGCCCTGGAGCCTGGACGGTTTTTGCGCGGACTCGCTGGTGCGACGGATTGGCGGTGGGTGCCGGCTGGCAGGGAGCCATGGCAGGCGATAGACGGCAGGCGTGATCTTACACTCGGGGTGTTAGTCCGCTGGTCGATGTGACGACCTGCGACGGGGCAGAAGGCCGGCATTACGGAGGGTGATGAATGGGTCGCGTCTCGCAAGCAGAAGCGAAGGTCAACAGAGAGCGAGTGGTGGCCGCGGCCTCTCGGCTGTTCCGTGAGGACGGTGTGGTCAAGGTCGGCATCGCGGATGTGATGAAGTCGATCGGACTGACTCAAGGCGGCTTCTACAAGCAGTTCGCCTCTAAAGATGCTCTCGTTGACGAAGCGACTGCCAAGGCATTCGCCGACAACTTGCACGACCTCGTGGCTCTGGACCACGAGGCCGGGGGGCATCAGGCGGCGTGGCAGTCGCTGCTCGAGTCCTACTTCTCCGTCGAGCATCGCGACAACCCTGGCACTGGTTGTCCCGCAGCCGGTTTCGCGGGCGACATTGCGCGTGAGCCCGAGCACAGGGAGACCTACGCCAGGGGCGTCCAGGAACTCGCGGGGTGGATCGCGCCTGGTGACGCCGGCCTGGCCGCCTATGCCACGCTCGTCGGCGGCATACTTCTTGCCCGTGCCACCGCAGGCACGCCTTTGTCGGAGCAGATCCTGCAGGCGGCACATGCGGCGGTGGCGAGGGCTGCCGACGGTGGTCAACCGGAAACCGGCTGACGTGTAGGCCACCTCGGTGTCCTGACCCGCTTGGTGTCCCGCAGGGTTGTGTGCGCGGCGCCGGTGTTGCTGGCGGTGGCCTCCGCGTTGGCGTGCTGGTGGGGCTGACCGTTACCTCCTTCGGCGGATCCGTCCTCGCAGGCGTGGAGTCGGGACGCGATCGCGCCGCGGTGACCTCAGTCGGCGCGGACGCCCGTGTGCAGACCTTCGGCGCCCTGCCGCAGGGACTCGGCGCGCAGGGCCGGAAGGTTACGGGTGTCCGCGAGGCGACGGGCGTCCGGATCGGGAACGGGCAACGGATCGCCAACTCTTCGACCCGTTTCGACCTGTTGGTCGTCGACCCCGAGCCGTACGCCCGTCTCGTGGCGGCCACCGGCCTCGGGTCCTCCCTCCGCGCAGACAGGCTGGACTCCGGCACATCGGGGGCCATTCCGGCCATCGCCTCCCCGGCAGTCGTGCGGAAGCTCGGGAAGGGCGTCGGTGACCCGGAGACCGTCAGGTCCTCAGGCGGGTCATCGTACGCGTCGTCGACAGACAGGACGCCACACCAGCAGCCCCAGCCACGAGTTCGTCATTGCTTCGAAGGCCGCCCTGGCGAAGGTGGCACCCGTGTCCAAGGAGCCGGCGCACGGGCCCTCGGTGCTGTACGCGACGGGGACCGGCATCGACACGAAGGTCCTGCCGCGCCGTCGTGGTCAAGGCCACGCCCAAGACGCAGGTGACGCTGCGGCCCTGGCCAACCACGCCTCACTGGTACTGGCCGACGAACCTACCGGCCAACTCGACTCAGCCGCCGCCGAGCAGGTCTTCGACGGATTCCGCACCGCCAACGAAAAGCTCGGCACGGCCATCGTGTTCGTCACTCACGACCGGGCGGTGGCCCTCCGCGGTCGACCGCACCGTCGCCATCCGCGACGGCCGCACCGTCTCCGAGGTCGTCCGCCACACCAGCGTCGACGACGAAGGCCGTACCACCATCCATGCCAGTGAGTACGCCACCGTCGACCGTGCCGGCCGCCTCCAGCTTCCCCGTGGCTTCACCTACGCCCTCGACATCCGCCACCGCGTCCGGCGTGAACTCGAACCCGACCACATCGCCGTCCGCCCTGACCATCCCGCGGAGTACGGACAGCCCTGGCAGCGTTCGCCTTTCGCGATGTGATGCGCCGTTCGGGTTCTGAGTGGGACGGAGTGCAGCCGTCAGGCTGTGCGTGCGTGGCCGAACGAGTACGTGTTCGTCAGATCGATGACGTGAAGGCAAGTCCCGCGCGGAACGGCCCTGACCCTAGGGGTCAGGGCCGTTGCGTCTTCAGCTCGCGGGCCACTCACCTGGCCGGTTCCGGTCGGGATGACGACGTCACTCGGTGGGCGGCGATTCGCGCAACTTGAATGTCGGTCGTGATCTAAATGAGGGTGGTGCCTCATTGGGGCAATCGTCGACACTGCGTGGGCTGGCGCAGACCTCTTAGATTGTGAACGTAATCACAGATGCGGCCGGACGACCTGATCAAGGTTGCGCCGCTGGCAGGTCGGGAGGGGTTTTCCCTTGCGGCAGGGTGGCTCGCCCCCGCCTCATAGATAATTGGTGACATCTATCACGTGGACGCTGTGAGGCGGGGGCCTGCATGATGGGCCCGCACATCATGCCCAACGCATCACCTGCCCCTATGAGGTTCGAATGACCCTGCCGTCGCTGTTGCTGGTCCCCGGAGCGTGGCACAAGCCCGAGCATCTGCAACTCCTCATCGATGACCTGCCCGGCATCGATGTCCAGACCGTGGCGCTCACCTCGTGTGGCGACGATCCCAAGGCGCTGGGCGACATGTACTCCGACGCGGCCGTCATCAGGGCTGCGGTCGAGGCGATCGGCGGGCCCGTGGTCGTCGTCGCGCACTCCTACGGCGGCGTCCCCACCACGCAGGCGCTCGCCGATGCGTCCAACGTCAAGAGCATCGTCTACCTCGCCGCGTTCCAGCTCGACGCAGGGGACTCCCTGCTGTCGAGCGCGGGCGGCGACCCGGCACCTTGGTGGGAGTTTCACCGGCAGGAGGGTGTCGGCGACTTCCTGACCGTCGCGAACCCGGTTGAGGTGTTCTACGGCGACGTGGACAGGAGCGTTGCCGAGAAGGCGGCGGCAGCCCTGGGTTACCAGTCCTACGCCGCCACCACCCAGAAGCTGACCGCGGTCGCCTGGCAGACGATTCCGAGCACCTACATCATCTGCGAAGCAGACGGCGCCATCCCGCCCTTCGTCCAGGAACTCTTCGCGAAGCGCGCCGACAGGACGCTGCGGCTGAACAGTTCGCACTCGCCCTTCCTGTCGCAGCCCTCCGCACTCGCCCAGCTCATCAGGCACGAACTCAGCCTGCCCTGAGCCGGCCAGCGCGGACTTCAGCCGGAGCGTGAGCCGGCTGCCCCTACCGCCCGTCAGTCGCGTCCGCTGCGGCCGGCGGGCCCCCAACCGCTTCCCCACGGCTCCGCGGGTTGCCGCTCGTGGGCAAGCAGGAGATGCGATCTCGTGACCTGGTTCATTACGGACAAGCCTGAAGTGTTTCGCTCCGAGGCGGGACCTTTTCTCACCGCACGTCCCGACCTGCACACCATGCTGCTGTCCGGACTCGACACGATCGAGCAGCTGCGGTCCGGGGGTGAACCCCCGCCCACGGTGCTGGGCTGGTGGCGGGAACCGGATGAAACAGCGACGACGGCCGCGTTCGTGTGGATGCCACCGCACCTGCTGACCGCGAGCCGCCTTTCCCAGGCCGCGGCAACGCACCTGGCCGGACTCCTGGCCACCCAAGCTCAGCCGTTTACACAGCTCCTGGCCGACGACTCATCGGTCCGTGCCTTCTCCGAAGCGTGGCAGACGACCACCGGCTCCGCGCCGAAGAGCGGACCGCACCTGCGCCTCTATCGTCTTGGCCGGCTCGTGTGCCCTGACGTCGCACCGCCTGGGGCACCGCGGACGGCAAGCGACGGTGACCGGGCTCTTCTCCACGACTGGTGCACCCGTTTCGTCACGGAAGCCGGCTCGCTCGGAGCGGATCTCGACGCATTCATCGACGAGCGGATGAGCCGGGGCGGTTGGCGGTTGTGGACGGTCGGGGACGAACCAGTGGCCATGGCCGCCATGACGTCGGTGGTGGCCGGCACGGCTCGCCTCACCCCCGTCTACACGCTGCCCGAACAACGCGGCCGGGGCTACGGCTCCGCCGTCACCGCAGCCGTTTCCCAAGCAGCCCGCGACGCCGGTGCGGAACACGTACTCCTCTTCACCGACCTCGCCAACCCGACGAGCAACAGCGTCTACCAGCGCATCGGATACCGCCCCGTCTCGGACTACCGAATCGTGGTGTCCTGACACCGCAAGATCAATGAATGGCTGTTCCGGGCAGGCGATCAACACACTGCCGGAGCCGCCAGACGTTGGCGGCCGCGAATCACTCGCCGCCAACGGCTGCCGGCGATTGCCGCGCCCAAAGACAACGACGCAACGGCTGGATCACACCGTCAGCGAGGCACCAGTGTGAAGTCGGCAGGGACAAGACACGAGATACCCTCGGGCCGCCCAGGCCCGAGGCTTTCAGACAGAGGAAACATCCATGATGGGCGTATCAAGCGGAGCTGATGAACCGCTCGCGGCGGCCGCGTCCCCGGGCAACCGTGCCCCGCGAGCCCTGTGGCACCCCGGGAGCATGGCCTGCGTGACCGCCAACTTCCGCCAGTACCTCACCGGTTGGGGCGTGGCGGACTGCGGTGAGGGTGACCTCGACTACTTCCGCAGCGGGCTGGCTCAGCCACAGTTCAACGGAGTGGTCCGTGTCCGCTCCCTGGATGCGGTCGAGCAGATCACTGCCACCGCGCGAGACCGGCTCGTGGGAGTGCCCTGGTGGTGGTGGGTCGGCCCGGACAGCCCCGCGGGCACGTCGTTCGCCCTCACCAAGCACGGAGCGAAAGAATTCACAACGATCCCCGTGATGGTCAAACCGCTCGACCAGGCTGTGGATCCGATGGATCCACCGGCCGGCCTGCGGATCGAGGTGGTAACCGATCACGATCAGCTGTCGGAACTGGTACGCACCTACAGCGCTTCCATGGGCGTCGCACCGAGCCTCGAACCCGACATCGTGCGGATCGAGTCGCAACGTCGGGACAACGCGGACATCGTCCGCCTGGCGGCGGTTCTCGAGGACCGTGTGGTCGGGACGACCACAGTGATCGCAGCCCACGACGTGGCCGGAATCTTCCTCGTCCACGTCGCGGACACGCATCGCCGACGCGGCATCGGCACAGCACTGACCGCAGCAGCGCTCCGCGTGGGACGGAACCGCGGTACGCGGCTGGCAGCACTCGCCGCGAGCCCGGTCGGCGAGCCACTGTACCGGCGATTCGGGTTCGTCGAAGTTTCGCAGTACCGCCTCTTCAGCTTCCCCGCCTAGCGTGATCTGCCACCTGTACGGAGTGAGGAACCGGAGCGTGTCCCCTAGGCCGGGATGTTCGAGCAGTACATCGACTGCAGCCGGGCAGTGGAAGAGGCGGCCGTGCACGGACTGTTCCTCGGAACGCACCGACATGGTGAGCAGGTTCGTTGAGGGAGTATGCGCGGGCTGACCAGTAGGCGGGCTCAGGGCCCGCCTTTCACATACCCGGGCCTTGCCCAACGGCGGGGCCCGCGTCGCCATCATCGACAAGCCCTGGGTGCCTGTCGGCTTCATCGCCCCAGGCCGCGATGAGGCCCGTTTCTGATGGGTGGGCCCGATTTTGCGAGCAAGTGCAGTACCGCACCCGCTACGTTTTCTGGCTGCGGGAGATGGAGGTGGAGTGGCTGCGGACGGCGACAGGCTGGATGGAGCCCGCCGAGACCTACGAGATGCCGCCGACGCAGCGGTGGGGCTGCTCAACGCCCGTCCCGTCACCGTCTACCTGTGGCATAGGTCGCGCTCGTCGCCGGCGTCCCGCTGATTCGACCTGAAGTGGGACGTATCCTCCTTCGAAGCCCATCTCCCGCTCGATGCGACCTGGTTCCAATTCCTCGCCGTCTGGCCGCTCGGCGCGGCCGTCGTGCTGGCCGGCGGGACGCAGAAAGCGGCGGCCGGGCTAGAGCTCGACATGCGCCTCGCCACGACGGCGTCGACACGCGTCCGAGCGCGGATGCACCGTCCGCGGCCGCGGCGGACTGGAGGACTTCGTCACATCCCGCCAAGGCAGGCCGCGGCTCCGTCTCAGATGTTCGCCGTCATCCGCCTGCTCATCGGACTTGGCCACCGAGGCGAGGCACGCCTACGCGCCCAGCACCTCAACGCCCACCTCGCCAGCCTCGACCTCGAACCCACCCCCGCGACCCAAGCCGTCCTCATGCAACTTCACACCCGCCCCAGATCCTGACGGGAGACGAAAACTCCGGCATCCGCCACGTCCGGCGGCCGGCTGATCCAACAATTTCGCGGCCCTGGCGCCGCCGCCGTGGTTACGGGAACCTCCGCTCGCGCAGCCGCTCAGGTTTCAGGGTTCGCGGGCGGTGACCGGGGTGACGGGGTGACCGGCGCACCAGACGGCGCGGATGTCGCGGGTGGCCGTGATGTCCCGGGTCGGGTCGCCGTTGACCAGCAGCAGGTCGGCCCGCATGCCCGGCCGGACGGCGCCCCGGTCGGCCAGGCCGAAGGCGCGGGCGGGCAGCACGGTCGCCGAGCGCAGGATCTCCACCGGCGTCATTCCGGCCCGCGCCATCAGCTCGAACTCGTGATGCAGGCTCTCGCCGTGGGGCACGGGCACCGGCGCGGACGGCCCGGCGTTCGCGTCCGTCCCGGCGAGGATCTCAACACCGGCCCGGTGCAGACGCCCGACGTCGCCCAGCACCTCCCCCAGGTGGTCGGCCCGCCCAGGCGGCGGGCCGGAGGTCACGAAGGCGGTGAGCAACGCCTCCATCATGGTGATCGTCGGGATGGACCGCTGGCCGGCGCTCCTCATCGCGGCCACGTCGTGCTCCCGGACCCCGCCGGCGATCGGCGTGTGCGTGACGAACTCCGCTCCTGACTCCACGGCCATCGTGTAGGCGCCCGGGGTGGCGGCGTGCACAATCGTCTTGAGCCCGTACTCGCGCGCCGTCTCCACCAGCGCGCGCAGCGCGTCCGCGGGCGGCCCGCCCTCGCCGGGGGCCTCGGCGACGCCCTTGATGTAGTCGACACCCTCCGCCGCCCGCGCCTCGACGTGCCGCCGGGCATCGGCTGCCGTCAGGATGACGGCTTCCGGCGGCATTCCCGGCATGCGGGCGTGGTGGCCGCCCGGCCCGATCGCGGGCAGTCCGGCGGTACGGAAGTCGGCCGCTCCTCTGGCCTCGCGCAGCGAGGCCACCCGCTCGGCCGGCCAGCAGGCCATGTCGAGTCCGGTCGTCACTCCCCAGGCGGCCAGGGCGGTCAGGTTCCCGGGGCTGTGCAGGTGGACATGCGCGTCGATCAGCCCGGGCAGCAGCGCCGCCCCCGCCGCGTCGATCTCCTCCGCTCCTGCGGGATCGTCGCCGATCAGCGCACCGTCGATGACGACGGTTCGGGGCTCGCCGAGCCGCTTGCCATCGAAGATCCGCACATTGCGCAAGGCTGTCCTGCCGTCAGTGGACATGGGCCACCCGCCCAAATAAGGAACAATTTTGTTCACTAACGGAGGCTAGCACGGCGAAGTGCGTGATAAACCGTCCTCATGAGTCCCACCCGCCGCCGCGGAGACGCCCTCACCACCGCGATCTTCCAGGCCGTCCTGAGCGAACTGGCCGGGAGCAGCTTCGAGGAGCTGACATTCGACAAGATCGCCTCCGTGGCCGGGACCGGGAAAGCGGCCTTGTACCGGCGCTGGTCCACCCCGGCCGAACTCGTCCTCGCCGCGCTGAGCGACCCCGGGACCGGCTTCGGCGAGCCGACGGCGCCGCCCGGCACGGGAGTGCTGCGCGATGACCTGATCGCCCTGCTCGAGCACTTCGTACGGGTGCTCGACGAGCCGCGCGGCCGCGCGCTGCTCCCGCTCATCGCCCACCGCCACCGCCATCCCGAGCTGTTCGAGCAGGTCCACCGGCTGGTGGTGCGCCCGCATCAGGAAGTACTGCTGTCCGTCCTGCGCCAGGCGGTCGAGCGCGGCGAAGCCGCACCGGGCAGCCTGACCCCGCGCGTTGTCTCCGTCGGGCCGCGCCTGATCCTTTTCCAGGCATGGGAGGGCGGTCTCGTGGATTCCGGCGAGATCGCCTCCATCGTCGATGAGGTGCTCATTCCGCTGACCAGGCCATGACCCCCTGCCCGGCATCCCGCAGGGCGTTCGTCCAATCGGCCGTGATGACCAGGAGGTCTGGGCTCGGATCGAGCTCAGCCGGCACGGTGCAGTGGCGGTCGAGCACAGTGACTGGTCGTCGGAACGGAGGATATGTGCGGGAGTACGCAGCCGTCCTGAACGAGTTGGCGCAGGCTCTTCGTCCGATGTCCTGGGGCGTCACCTGGTTCGAGGAACTGGCATCTGAGGACCAGTTCGCTGTTCTGCGCGATCTGGCTGGGTACTCCACTCAGCGCAACGTGGCCCGCGACATCGCGCTGCGCGGTGTCACGGGCTGGGCGGTGAGTCACGCTGCGGACGACCCGGCCTGAACCGTCGAAGCCGTCGACGGCGAGGAGGTGCAGGCTCGGTCGTCTACGGCCGGGAAGCTGACCATGAGACCGTCGACCAGAGGTCGCCCGTGGTGAGCATGATTTTGATCGACTCGCGGGCGGCCATCGCGGCATAGCCCTGCGCCACGTTCTCCAGCGGGAGGACGGTGTCGAACACGGGGCCGGGATCGAGGGTCCCGGCCGTGATGCGCGAGATCAGGTCGGGGAGGTACCGGCGTACGGGGGCGATCCCGAGGTTCAGGCTCAGGTTGTGGACGAGCGGCTGGAACAGCGGCAGCGTCGGCGCCGTGTGCGGCACGCCCACCGCGCCGATGGAACCGCCGTCCCGCGCCATGCCGACCGCCATCGCCCAGGACTCCGGCGTGCCGACCGCCTCGATCACATGCCGCACCCCGAGGCCGCCGGTCCGCTCGCGTACCGCCGCGATGCCTTTCTCGCCCCGCTCGGCGATGACGTCGGTCGCTCCGAAGGACTTGCCGACAGCGGCGCGGTCCGCGTGGCGGCTCATCAGGAAGATGCGCTCGGCCCCGAGGATGGACTTCGCCCCCAGCACCGCGCACAGCCCGACCGCTCCGTCGCCGATGACGGCCACGGTGGACCCCTCGGCGACACCCGCCATGACGGCTCCGTGCAGACCGGTGCCCATCACGTCCGAGGCGGACAGCAGCGCGGGGTACACGGACTCGTCGACACCGGTCGGACCGCCGGGCACCTTCACCAGCGTTCCGTCGGCCCATGGCACCCGCACCGCCTGGCCCTGGCCGCCGTCGGCGCCGGGTGCGCCGAAGGTGCCGCCCCTCTCGCACGAGGACTGGATTCCGTCCAGGCAGGCGGGGCAGGTGTTGTCGGACCACGTGAAGGGCGCGACGACCAGGTCGCCGGGGCGGACGGCACGGACCTCGCTGCCGACCTCCTCCACGATGCCGATGAACTCGTGGCCCAGCCGGGACTGCTCCGCACGGGTGATGACGCCCCGGTAGGACCACAGGTCCGAGCCGCAGATGGCGGCGCGCAGAACACGCACGACGGCGTCGGTCGGCTCGGACAACGCGGGGTCGGGCACGTCATCGACGACGACGTGGCCGGCGGACATGTAGAGGGCGGCGCGCAAGGGGATTCCTTCGTGGGGTCGGTTCGATCGGTTAAAAGGCCGGCCTGCGGACGTCCACGGCGAGCGTCGACTCGACGTGGGCGGCCACGGCCAGCAGTTCCATGTCGGTGCCCAGCGGGGACGACAGCTGGAGTCCGATCGGGAGGCCGTCGGCGCTCCAGCCGCAGGGCAGCACCAGGGCCGGGGCTCCGGTGAGGTTGTAGATGCCGGTGAACAGACCCTCCGCGGCCCCCTCCGGCGTGTCCACGGGAGGCGTCGTCACGGGCGCGACGAAGGGCGCGGCGGGGGTCAGCAGGACGTCGATCCCGGCGTAGACCTTGGTCGCGGCGGGCAGCAGTCGCTCCCGTACGGCGAGGGCCTTCCGGTAGTCGGCCTCGCTCACCCCGGAGCCGGAACTCAGCAGCCGCAGGGTCTCCGGCCCGTAGTGGCCGGGATCCGCGCTCACCCGCGCCCCGTGCACCTGCCACGCCTCGTACAGCAGGATGTGGGGGAAGGCCGCGTCGAGTTCGTGGAAGACGGAGCCGTCCACCTCGACGACGGAGTTGCCGGCGTCGCGGAGGATGTCGAGCGCCGCCCTGACCGCGGCGGCCACCTCCGGCTGGACCTCGGCGTGCTCCAGCATGCCGGGGAGCACTCCCACCCGGATGCCGGCACCGGCTCGTGTCACGGGACGGTCGCCGGTAAGGGCCGAGAAGACCGTGGTCGTGGTCGCGACGTCGCGGGCGAGCAGCCCCACGTGGTCGAGTGTGGGGGCGAGCGGCTCGACGCCGTCGACCGGCAGCGCGCCGTAGCTGGGCTTGAATCCGACCGCGGCGCAGTAGTGGGCCGGGATCCGGATGGAGCCGCCCGTGTCGGTGCCCAGCGCCGCCGGGCATACGCCGGCACCGACCAGGGCGGCCGATCCTCCGCTGGACCCGCCGGCCGTTCGCCCGGGGTTGTAGGGGTTCATCGCCTCCGGCACCTCCGGGTGGACCGCGCCGGCCGCGTACTCCAGCAGCGAGGTCGCCGCGAAGACGTCCGCGCCGGCCGCGCGCAGCGCCCGGACGACCGGGGCGTCGTCGGCGGCCGGCTCGGCGCGCATCGACAGGGGATTGCCGTTGCCGCGCGGGTGTCCGGCGATGTCGATCATGTCCTTGACGGCGACCGGCACGCCGTGCAGGGGTCCCTCGGGCGCGCGCGGCGGCGCGGGGAACAGCGTGACCACGGCGTCGAGCGGCCGGCCGAGTCGTTCGGCTCGTTCGTACGCCGCGAGCAGTCGCAGGTTCGCGACCTCGCAGGTGCGCTCGCCCCGCTCGATCGCCTTGATCAGCTGACCGGTGTGGGTGGTCAGCGGCCCTGAGAGGTCGTGCAGCAGGTCGTCGACCTCGGTCTTGCGCCTGCGGACCATCAGGTCGCGGTAGATGCCGCTGTGGGACTTGGCGCTGTTGCGGTTGAACGTGACGAGCCGGTCGAGCGAGCCCTCGAGGTCGTCGGGGTCGAAGCCGTCGAACCCCTCGGGCTTCACCGGCGCCTGCGCGAGCACCTCCCTGGCGATGCCGAGCATGAGCGGCCGCCACTCGGGCGCCTCCAGGGAGTCGGCGATAGACAGGTCGGAGACCGCGCCCGCGTAGAGCATCGCGCCGTAGGCCTCCTTGCCCCAGAGGAAGCCCATGATGTTGCCGGTGGCCACGGCGTAGGGCAGGGCCTCTACGAGCTCGCGGACCCGCGGTGTGATCTCACCGCCGGTCGGCTCGCCGACCCGGAAGGTGCCGATGTTGCCCTGCATGATCCGGCCCGGGCCCAGCACGTCCGCCCCGAAGTTCACGAAGCTCACGAGGAGCCGGTGGGCGCCGACGACGGCGGAGAGCCGGTCGGCGGTCAGGCCGTTCTGGAAGCTGACCAGGTATCCGTCGGGAGCGAGCCGATCACGCACGAGCTCCGCGGCCTGGTCGGTGTGATGGCTTTTGACCGCGATCGCGACGCGGCCCAGGCGTTCCGGCAGGCCATCGGGGGTGACCGCCCGCGCCCTCACCGTGAAGTTCTCGACCGGCCCCTCGATGGACAGGCCGTCGCGATTGATGGCCTCGACGTGCGCGGGGTCGGCGTCGCACAGGAGCACGTCGTGGCCGGCACGGATCATGTGCGCGCCGATCGTGCCGCCGATCGCGCCCGCGCCGATGATCGTCAGTTGCATGAGAAGCCGCCTGGTTTGGGAGTGATTGGGGGGCTTTGCCGTTGGACACTACCTGAACCGATTTGAATGCTCTAGTCTGCATCTGCTGGTGAAGTCGGGACGGCGGCCTTACGTATGACAGCTGATCGACGCGTAACCTTTACGAAACGTCGTGATGCTCCAATACTTCGTCGCGGGCCGATCTGATCCTCCGTCGGACCCCCGGAGGCCCTTGCTGAGGCCCCTTTTTCGTCCATAGCGACCCCTGCGCACCACCGCGACATCTCGTGAAGGATAGGCATGTCTGACCACAGCACTGACGCACCGACTCCATCGGCCGCACAGATTTTCGCCGGCCTCAGGGTCCCCGACATCAGCCGGCGCCGGATGCTCCAACTCGGCGCGCTCGGCATCGGGGCGTTCGCGTCCGCGCCGCTGCTGGCAGCCTGCGGATCGTCATCGGACACCTCCACCGGCACCTCGTCCGGCGCCTCGTCCGGCGCTGCCAAGAAGGGGGGAGATCTGGTCATCGTCCGTGACCATGACGCGGTGAACATGGACAAGACGATGGTGTTCAGCAACGCCTCGATCTGGACCTACGCACAGATCTACGAGCCGCTGGTCGCCATGACGGAGGACGGCCTGGGGGTGAGGCCCTGGCTCGCGGAGAGCTACGAGATGTCGCCCGACAACAAGTCGTGCACGCTGAAGCTGAGGAAGGACGTGAAGTTCCACAACGGCCAGGCCATGACCTCGGCGGACGTGAAGTTCTCCCTCGACGAGTCGAGCAAGACCAAGGGCGGCTGGGAGTTCATCAACTCCGCGATCAAGGAGGTGACCACGCCGGACGACTACACCGTCGTGGTGACCACCAAGTATCCGTGGGCGCCGTTGCTGGCCGACCTGAGCTGCCCGAACAACGGAATCATCCCGAAGGACTACGCGGGCAAGACCAAGGACGAGTTCTACGCCAACCCGATCGGGACCGGCCCGTTCGTGTGGGGCACCTGGCAGAAGGGCAACGCCCTCACGCTGAAGAAGAACCCCTCGTACTGGCAGTCGGGCAAGCCGTACCTGGACTCGGTCACCTGGAAGGTGGTCGCGGACAGCAATGCCCGCGCGATCCAGCTGCAGGGCGGGCAGGCGCACATCAACGAGAGCCCGCCGTTCTCCAGCCTCGCCCAGCTCAAGAGCACGCCCAACGTGAAGGTCGACCTGTTCCCGTCCACCAGGACGGACTACATCATGATGAACCAGCACAAGAAGCCGTACGACGACGTGCACGTGCGCCGCGCCATCTCCTATGCCATCGACCGGGAGGCGCTGGTCAAGACCATCCTGTTCGGCAACGGCACCCCGGCGAACTCGTTCCTGATGCCGTCGACGCCGTTCTACGACAAGAACTGCCCCGGCATCCAGTACGACATGAACAAGGCCCGGGAGGAGCTGAGTCAGTCGAGCGTGCCGAAGGGCTTCACCACAACGTGGCTCGCCATGTCGGGCGACGCGGTGGACGCGGCGATCGCGCAGGTCCTGCAGGCGTCGCTGAAGGAGCTCGGCATCACGATGAACATCCAGAACGTGGACCCGAGCGCGCAGCACGACATGACCGGCAAGCTGGATTACGAGATCGCGCACTCGTACTGGACGATGGACCTGGCCGACCCCGACGAGCTGGCGCAGTTCGCCCTCGATCCCACTTCCGGCGGGCACTCCTTCGACACCGGCTTCAACGACCCGGAGATCATGGATCTGGTTCACCAGGCGCAGAAGGAGTTCGACAAGACCAAGCGCCAGGCCCTGTACAGCCAGCTCCAGGCGAAGGCCGCCGAGTCCGCGTTCCTCGCGTTCCTGTTCTACACGCCCTTCCCGTACGCGACGGCGAGCGACGTGAAGGGCTTCAAGGTCCTGCCGACCGGGTCCTACCACATGGAAGACGTCTCGCTCTGAGCAGGGCCGATGCGGACTGAGAACTTGGAGCGCGAGCAACGATGAGGTATCTCGTCTACATCCTGAAACGGGTGGTGTCACTGATCCCGGTGCTGCTCGGGATCTCGTTCATCGTCTTCTTCCTGATCCGGCTGATCCCGGGAGACCCGGCGGCGACCCTGCTCGGCGTGCACGCCACCCCGGAGGCGGTCAAGGAACTGCGCGATCAGATGGGGCTCGAGAAGCCACTGCTGAGCCAGTATCTGACGTTCCTGGGCCACCTGCTGCAGGGCAACCTCGGATTCTCCTACGTGTACAACAGCTCGGTCCTGGGACTGATCGGGACCAGTCTGCCGGTGACGATCTGGCTGCTGGTCTCGGGCACCTTCTTCACGCTGCTGATCGCCGTACCGCTGGCCGTCCTGGCCGCGGCGCGGCGCAACGGGGTCGCCGACAACATCATCCGGGCGGTGCCGGTCGTGGGTCTGGGGTTGCCGGCGTTCCTGCTGGGCATCGTGCTCATCCTGGTCTTCGGACTGAAGCTGGGCTGGTTCCCGGTCGGGGGGTACGGCGACAGCCTGGGCGAGCACCTGCGCGGCATCGTGCTGCCGGGCATCACGGTCGCCCTGACGCTCGCGCCGATCGTGATCCGCAGCCTGCGCGCCAGCATGATCGAGGTGCTGAGCAGCGACTACATCGTGACGGCGCACAGCAAGGGGATCAGCACCGCGCGGGTGGTGCTCGGACACGCCCTGCGCAACGCCGCCGTCTCGTCGGTCACCGTCCTGGGCGTCAACATCGCCTATCTCACGGGATCGACGCTGGTGGTCGAACGGGTCTTCTCGCTCCCCGGCATCGGACAGCAGATGATCAATTCCATTTTCGGAAGGGACTTCCCCACCGTGCAGGGAATCACTCTGGTCTTCGCGATCATGGTCGTCGTCGTGAACCTGTTGACCGACGTGGCGCACTCCGCCCTCGATCCCCGGGTTCAGCTCACATGAGCGCGGTCGCCACCGCGGGCCCCGCCGTGCCGGCGGGTTCCGGCGGCCGCCGCCGGCGTGGACGGTGGAACGCGCCGCTCGTCGCCGGGCTGATCCTGTTCGGCCTGATCGTCGCCCTCGCGCTCTGCGCGCCCCTGCTGACGAGCCAGGATCCGATCAAGCAGAACCTCCAGGCCGCCTTCCTCGACCCCGGCGCGAAGGGCCACCTGCTCGGCACCGACGCGCTCGGGCGCGACGTGCTGGCCCGGCTGCTCTACGGAGCCCGCGTCGACCTGCGGGTCGGCGTGGTGGCGGTCATCTCGCCGCTGATCATCGGCAGCCTGATCGGGCTGGTCGCGGGATGGTTCGGCGGATGGGTGGACGCCGTCATCGGCCGGATCGTGGACATGGTGATCGCGTTCCCGTTCCTGGTCCTGGTCATCGCGCTGGTCTTCGCGATGGGGCCGGGGACGACCAGCATCTACGTCGCGGTCACCCTGGTCGGGTGGGTGGCGTACTGCCGCATCGTCCGTGGTCAGGTCCTGGTCGCCAAGGAGCAGGAGTACGCCATGGCGGCGCGGGCCAGCGGGCTGCCGACGTGGCGGATCCTGCTCCGGCACCTGCTGCCGAACGTCGTCCTGCAGGCGATCATCTTCTCGATGAGCGACATCGTGCTCACCCTGCTGGCCATCGTGACCCTCGGCTTCCTCGGCCTCGGCGTGCCGCCGCCGACCCCCGACTGGGGAACCATGATCCAGGAAGGTCAGCAGTTCATCTTGACCAAGTGGTACATGGCCACGATCCCGGGCCTGGCCGTCGTCGTCACGGGACTCGCGCTGGCGCTGATCGCGGACGGCATCGTGGAGAAGGCGAACCAATGACCCCTCCGCTGCTAGAGGTGCACGACCTGCACGTCGACATCCCCATGCCGCACGCACGACTGCACGCGGTCCGCGGCGTGTCCCTCACGGTGGGCGCGGCCGAGTCGGTGGGGCTGGTCGGCGAGTCCGGCTCGGGCAAGAGCCTCACCCTGCGCGCGCTGCTCGGACTGCTGCCCCGCCCGGCGCGGATCGTCTCGGGAACCATCCTCATCGACGGCGAGGACGTCACCGGGCTGCCGGCCAAGCGACTGCGGCGCCGGCTGGCCGACACGATGAGCATGATCTTCCAGGACTCGCTGACGGCGCTGAACCCGGTCATGCGCGTGGGCGACCAGATCGCCGAGGCGCCGCTGCGCAGGCTCGGCAAGTCGCGCGGCGAGGCCAGGGCGATCGCCGTCGACCTCATGAGAGAGGTCGGGATAGCCGATCCCGAGCGCCGGTACGAGCTGTATCCGCACCAGCTGTCGGGCGGGATGCGCCAGCGTGTCTGCATCGCGATCGCGCTGTCCACCAAGCCCCGGCTCATCCTCGCCGACGAGCCGACGACAGCCTTGGACGTGACGATCCAGGCCCAGGTCCTCGGCGTCCTGCGGCAGCTCAAGCAGGAGGAGCACGTCGGCCTGCTGCTGGTCAGCCACGACCTGGCCGTGGTCAGCCAGACCTGCTCGCGGCTGTACGTCATGTACGCCGGCAAGGTCGTCGAGTCCGGCGACCTGGTCGACCTGGTGACCGAGCCCCGGCATCCGTACACCTTCTCCCTGCTCCGGTCGGTGCCCGACCCGGACCGGCGCGTGGCCCGGCTGCTGACCATCCACGGCCGGCCGCCCGACCTCACCCAGCCTCTGACCGGCTGCTCCTTCGCCCCCCGATGCCCGTTCGCCGAGGACGCCTGCCGAGCGGGGGAGCCGGAGCCGGTGCCTGCCGGAACGGGGAGACTGAGCGCCTGCCGGCGCGTGGACACGGCGGAGCGGTGGAATGCGATGGCCGAGGAAGAAGCGGGGAGCACGCGGTGACGGCGGCTGACGAGATTCTCTCGATCGAGGGCCTGGCCCGGCACTTCACCCCTCCCGTCGCGGTGACCGACCGGCTCTTCCGGAAGAAGCCGGTGGTGAACCGCGCCGTCGACGGCGTGGACCTGGTGCTGCACAAGGGGGAGACGCTGGGCCTCGTCGGCGAGTCGGGCTGCGGCAAGTCGACCCTCGCGCGCACCATCGTCGGCCTGTACCGCCCGACGGCGGGCACGATCAACTACGAGGGCGAGGTCCTGCCGGAGAGACGCACCCGGGCACAGCAGCGCGCGATCCAGATGGTCTTCCAGGACCCCTACAGCTCGCTGAACCCGCGGATGACGGTCGGGCAGATGCTCTCGGAGCTGCTCCGGTTCCACAAGCTGGTCCCGCGGAACAAGGTGGACGCGCGCAACCGCGAGCTGATGCACCTGGTCGGCCTGCCAGAAAGCGCCCTGGGCCAGCGCCCGCGACAGTTCTCGGGCGGGCAGCGGCAGCGCGTCGGCATCGCGCGGGCGCTGGCGCTGGAGCCAGCCGTGCTGGTGGCGGACGAACCGGTGTCCGCCCTCGACGTGTCGGTCCAGGCCACCATCATCAACCTGCTGGCCGACCTCAAGGAGACGCTCCACCTGTCGGTCATCTTCGTCTCGCACAACATGGCGGTCGTGCGGCAGATCTGCGAACGCACGGCGGTGATGTACCGGGGCCGCATCGTCGAGACCGGGGCCACCGCCACCCTGTTCGACGATCCGGCGCATCCGTACACCCGGCTGCTCATCGGCTCGGTTCCCCGCCTGGCCGGCGCGGGGGGCCCAGTGGAGGCGGAGGCGGAGGCGGAGCGGACCGGCGACCTCGGTCCCGTGAGGGAGGAGGTCGCGCGGTCCGCGGCACGCGACGGGACCCAGCCCTGCCGCTTCGCGGACCGGTGCCCGTCGGTCGTCGCCGCGTGCGCCGCCGAGCCGCCGCTGCTCGCCGATCCCCGCGACGCACGCAGACGCGCCGCCTGCGTGCACATGACCCACCACCCTGAAGGAGTGATCGCGTGAGCGGTCCGATCGTCATCGGCAGCGAGCGGAGCGAGGCCGGCCTGCCCGCCGCCATGGAGACACTCGCCCGCGGCGGCTCCGCCCTGGACGCGGTCGAGGCCGGTCTGCGCAGATGCGAGGACAACCTGGACGACCACTACGTCGGGACCGGCGGGCTGCCGAACGCCCAGGGTGTGGTGGAGCTCGACGCGTCGGTGATGGTCGGCTCGACGAGGGCGTTCGGCGCCGTCGGCGCGGTGAAGGGATTCCCCAACCCCGTCTCCATCGCCCGGGCCGTCCTGGAGCGGCTGCCCCAGCACAGCCTCCTCGTCGGCGAGGGCGCCGAGCTGTTCGCCGAGGAGAACGGATTCGCCCGCGCGGAGCTGCTGACCGAGGAGTCCACGAAGCTGTTCCTGTCGGCACTCCAGCCCTCGGACGAGTCCGTCGAAGGCGAGCGGACCGCGGCGCAGGCCGGCGACGAGCTGTACCGCCGGACCGCGCTCGACCTCGTCAACCGCTTCGCCCCGCACGACGGGCCCTGGGGGACCATCAACATCATCGCCCTCGACGCCTCGGGCGAGCTCGTCGTGGGCGTGTCCACCAGCGGCTACCCCTGGAAGTACCCGGGGCGTATCGGGGACTCCGCCGTTCCGGGCGCGGGAAACTACGCCGACGCGCGGTACGGAGGCGCCGCCTGCACGGGCCGGGGAGAGCTGAGCATGCGGGTCCTCGGCGCCCGGGGCATCGTCGCGGACATCGCGCGCGGGCTCGACCCCTCGGCGGCGTGCCTGGCGATGCTCGCCGATGCGGCCACCCTGCCCGACGAGTTCCGTGCCGAGCTGCGCTGTCTCGCCCTCACGCCGGACGGCCGGCACGGCGCGGCGGCGGGACAGGCCGGCTCGTACTACGTGGTGATGACCGAGAGCTCGACCGGACCGGAGTCCCACCCGAGGAGCGTGCTGTCGTGAAAATCTTCATCTCCTCCGACATGGAGGGGACCGCCGGCGTGGTGGACTGGGACCAGTGCGTCATCGGCGGGTCGCAGTACCCGTACTACACCGAGCTGCTGACGGGCGAGATCAACGCCGCCATCGAGGGCGCGATGCGGGCGGGCGCCACGGAGTTCCTGGTGAACGACGCGCACTCGAAGATGGCGAACCTGAAACCGGACGCACTCGCCGGACGTGCCGGCTATCTGTCCGGCCGGTACAAGCCGATGTACATGATGCAGGGGCTCGACCCGAGCTTCGACGCGATCTTCCTGGTCTCGTATCACGGATCGATGGGCAGCAGGGGCTCGGTCCTGTCGCACACCTACTTCCCGTCGGCGTTCGCCGAGGTGAAGATCAACGGTGCCGTCGCCGGTGAGGCGGGCATCAACGCGCTCGTGGCGGCGGCGTACCAGGTGCCGATCGTGCTGGTCACCGGCGACGCGACGACCGCCGAGGAGACCGAGCGGTTCTGCCCGGGAATCAAGTCCGCGGTCGTGAAGCGGTCGGTGTCCCGGTTCTCCGCCGAGGCGTTGCACCCGGAGGCCGCGAGGGACCTGATCCGGGAGCGGGCGCGCGAGGCCGTCGAGCACCTGCCGGGCGCGGCGCCGCCGTCCATCGGCCTCCCGGTCACGCTCGGCATGTCCTTCCGCAGCAGCGACTACTGCGAGCTGGCCGCCAGGATCGCCGGAGTCGAGCGGACCGGGGACCTGTCGGCGGTCATCGTCGGAGACGACCCGCTGTGGATCTATCAGACGTTCATCACTGTCGTGCTGCTGTGCCGGGGGCTGGTCGAATGAGGATAGTCAACGTGCTCACGCAGCCGGTTCGCACCGGCTTCTTCGCCGACGACCAGGCGGCGATCAGGGCCGGTGCCGAGCACGACGGCTTCGCCTACGCGGGCGCCCCGATCACGCCCGGGTTCTCCGCCATCCGGCAGGCGGGCGAGGCGCTGTCGGTCATGCTGCTCCTCGAAGACGGCTCCGTGGCCCACGGCGACTGCGCGGCGGTGCAGTACAGCGGTGCCGGCGGCCGCGACCCGCTCTTCAGCGCCGCGGCGGCGCGCCGGGACGTCGAGGAGCACCTCGTCCCGATGCTGGCCGGCGCGGAGCTCGGCTCGTTCCGCGAGCTGGCCGGGCGGGTGGACGCATGCCGTACGACCTCCGGTCCGTTGCACACGGCCATCCGGTACGGCGTGACCCAGGCGGTGCTCGACGCCGTCGCGCAGAGCCGGCGGCTCACCATGGCCGAGGTCGTGCGTGACGAATACGCGACCGGCGTCGATCTGGAACCGGTGCCGATGTTCGCGCAGACCGGCGACGACCGGTACGCCAACGCCGAGAAGATGATCCTCAAACAGGTGGACGTCCTTCCGCACGCTCTGATCAACAACGTCGACACCAAGCTGGGCCGGGGTGGCGAACTCCTCGAGGACTACCTGCGGTGGCTGGTGAAGAGGATCGGGGAGCTGCGCCCGGACAGCGCGTACACGCCCCGGTTGCACGTCGACACCTACGGCACCGTGGGCCTTGCCTTCGACGGCGACGTCGGCGCGGTCGCCGCCTATCTCGCCCGTCTCGGGGAGATCGCGGCCCCGTACGAGCTGGTGGTCGAGCATCCCGTCGACGCCGGGAGCCGGGAGGCCCAGATCGAGACGTACGTCCGGCTGCGGTCCGCCCTGCGGCGGCTGGACGCACGGGTGAAGATCGCCGTCGACGAGTGGTGCAACACCCTTGAGGACATCGAGATGTTCGTCGACCGGGGCGCGGCCGACGTGATCCACGTCAAGACACCGGACCTCGGCGGCATCGACAACACGATCGAGGCGCTGCTGCTGGTGCGCGACCGCGGACTTGTCGCGTACTGCGGCGGCACGTGCAACGAGACGGACCGCTCGGCGCAGGTCACCGCCAACGTCGCCATGGCGTGCGGTGCGGGACAGGTGCTGGCCAAGCCCGGAATGGGAGTGGACGAGGGACTGATGATCGTGGGAAACGAGATGGCACGGGTGGCGGCGATCGCCGCGGCACGCCGAGAGCCGGTCCTGCCGTGAGGCCGCTGGAGGATGTCAGGATCATCGCGATCGAGCAGTACGGCGCGGGGCCGTTCGGGAGCGTGCATCTGGCGGACCTGGGAGCCGAGGTCATCAAGATCGAGGACCCGTCGACCGGCGGTGACATCGGGAGGTACGTCGTTCCCGAGCAGCACGGCGAGGACAGCCTGTTCTTCGAGACGTTCAACCGCAACAAGCGCAGCCTCAGCCTCGACATCTCCACGCCCGAGGGCCGCGCCGTGTTCGAGGACCTGGTCAAGGTCAGCGACGTGGTGCACTCGAACCTGCGGGGGGACGTCCCGGCCAAGCTGGGGATCCGCTACGACGACCTCAAGCATCTCAACCCGGCGATCGTGTGCAGTTCGCTCAGCGGGTTCGGCATGACCGGGCCGCGCAGCGCCGAACCCGGTTACGACTACGTGCTGCAGGGCATGGCCGGCTGGATGGACCTCACCGGCGAGCCCGGCGGACCGCCCACCAAGTCCGGGCTGTCGCTCGTGGACTACTCGGGCGGGCTGGTGGCGGCGGCGTCCATCCTGGCCGCGCTGCACGCCGCGCGGCGCGACGGCGTCGGCGCCGACTGCGACGTCAGCCTGTTCGACACGGCGATCTCCATGCTGACCTACCCGGCCGCCTGGCAGCTCAACGGCGACTTCGAGCCCAGGCGCACCCACCACTCCGCTCATCCGTCGCTCGTCCCCTTCCAGGCCTTCCCGACGGGAGACGGCTGGCTGGTGGTCGCCTGCCCGAAGGAGAAGTTCTTCCGCCGGCTCGCCGGGGCCCTCGGGCATCCGGAGTGGCCGGACGACCCCCGATACCGGGACTTCGCCGCGCGGCGGGAGAACGCCGAGGCCCTGCTGGCCGAGCTCGAGGCGGTGTTCGCCACCGGCACGAGCGAGCACTGGCTGGGCCTGCTGCGGTCGGCCGGGGTGCCGTGCGGGCCGGTGAACACCGTGGCGCAGGCCCTGCGGGATCCGCACACCGTCGCCCGGGGCATGGTCGTCGAGACCGAGCATCCCTACTTCGGCACCGTGCGGCAGGTCGCGAGCCCGCTGCGGGTGGGTGCGGAGCAACGCGCCCACGCGCGTGCTCCCCGGCGCGACGAGGACGCCGGCTACGTCCTGGGCGAGGTGCTCGGGTACGACGCGGAACGCATCGAGCGGCTGCGCGCCGCCGATCGCCGGGACTGAGGCCTCCCAGATGGCCACGCCGCCGCGAGGTCCGTGACCCGCCCCCGAAAACGCCTTCGGGCGCACGGACCCCCCACACGATCCCCGGTGAGCCGGCCGGACCGCTCAGGCCGGCTCACCGGACGGGGCCGACAGCAGATCGGCCACCAGGTTCTTCGGCTCTATCTCCACCAGGCTCAGCGCGGTCTCCGTGCGCTGCACGCCCTCGATCTGCCAGATGCAGTCCATGAGCAGCTGCCGCAGATGCTGGTGATCACGCACCCGGAGCCGGGCGAGCATGTCCATGGCACCGGTGACGATGTCGAGCCCTTCCAGCTCGGGTATCAGGGCGAGCTGCTCGACGAGGTCCTGCTGCTGGTAGCCCTGGACGGCCGTGATGATCAGGTACACCGTCATCGGATAGCCCACGGCGCTCCAGTTCACGCGCACGCCGTACCCCTGGATCACGCCAAGACGTTCCAGACGCGCGATGCGTTCTCCGACCGCGGGGGCGGACATTCCGAGCTCGCGGGCGAGCGCCCGCTGCGAGCGCCTGGAGTCCTGGCTGAGCAGGACGAGTATCTGCCGGTCCACGTCGTCGAGCGGAACCGGAGGCACAGGGACGGGCACGTCGGCGAGAGCACGCAGGGGAGTGGCCGAGGTATGTGAAGCAGCCGGGGCGTGCGAAGCAGGGGAGCGGCGGCGAGGGGGCATGGCGGGAAGGCTACCCCGCCGGGGACACGGAAAGAGCACGGAAAGAGCACCGCCGCCGGAGTCACCCGTACGACAGGTGCCACATCCCGGGGCGAACACCCGAGGCGACAGGCGATCCGAATGCGTTTGCAGTGGACGGCTGGTATTTGCGGGGCAAATGGTTAGTATGAGACGCAACTTCCCTTACAGTTGACCACTCCTAAGGTCGACATTGGTTTCACTTCGCACATCGAACGGAGTGTGAGGACCGGTGCGGGTCTTCGACAGCAACTGGATGCAGATCGCCGACTACCTCCAACGCGACGATCGCATCGTGCTCCCGGTCGGGTCGACCGAGCAGCACGGGTATCTCTCGCTCGGGACGGACGCCTTACTGGCCGAGCGTGTGTCGGTGGAAGCGGCGGAGCCGCTCGGCGTGCCGGTCCTGCCGGTCCTGCCGTTCGGCATGGCGCCGTACTTCGTGGAGTACCCGGGCAGCATGAGCCTGCGCATGAGCACCTACATCGAGGTGATCCGCGACCTGCTGGACTGCCTGGCCTCCCAGGGGTTCCGGCGGATCGCGGTGGTCAACGGCCACGGCGGCAACGCTCCCGTCGCCGGCCTCATCCGCGAATGGGTGTGCCTGCCGCGCGCCGAACGGGTGGAGGTGCTGTTCCACAGCTGGTACAACGCGCCGAAGACGGCGGAGGCCGCGTCCCGGTTCGACGACGACCAGTTCCACGGCTCCTGGCTGGAGAACTTCGCCTGGACCAGGGTCGACGGCGCCGAGATCCCCGGCGGCAGCGCGCCGGTCCTGCCGAGGTCGCTGGCGGACAACGTGACCGCGCGCGAGATGAGGGAGCTGTCCCCGGACGGCAGCCTGGGCGGGGCCTACCAGCGCAGCGACGAGGACATGCAGGTCGTGTGGGACGCCGGCGTGGCCGAGGTCCGCGAGCTGCTCGAGAAGGGATGGCTCGACCAGTGACAGCAGCCAGGGGCAGGGTCGCCGTCGTCACCGGCACGGCACACGGGATCGGGGCGGCCATCGCCGCCGCGCTCGAGGCGGACGGGGCCCGGGTGCACGGCGTCGACAAGGACACGGTGGACGTCACAGACTCGTCCGCGGTCGACGCCTTCTTCGCCGAGATCGGCGACGTCGACATCCTGGTCAACAACGCCGGCGGGGTGGTCGGCCAGGTCCACCACCCTCTGGAGGAGATCAGCGACGAGGACTGGTCCGCCGTGGTCGCGGCCAACCTGACCAGCACCTTCCTGTGCACCAGGGCGGCGGTGCCGGGCATGAAGCGGCGCGGCTTCGGCCGCATCGTGAACATCTCGTCGGGTGCGGGCCGCAGCGTCAGCCTGACCGGCATCCAGGCGTACGCCAGCGCGAAGGCCGGGCAGATCGGCTTCACCCGTCAGATGGCGCACGAGCTGGGGCGGTTCGGCATCACGGTCAACTGCATCGCGCCGGGGTTCGTCCTGTCCAATCCCACGACGATCGAGCAGTGGGAGAGCTACGGCGAGCAGGGCCAGGCCGCGCTCGTCGAAGGCATCGCCGTACGCCGGCTCGGCCGGTCCGAAGACATCGCGCACGGCGTCCGGTTCTTCGTCTCCGAATCCTCATCCTGGATCACCGGTCAGACCCTCTCGATTGATGGTGGACATGCTCTCTTTTGATTCGACCGACGCCGCCTACCTCGACGAGCTCGCCGGCTACGTCGCGGTGCCCAGCGTGAGCCGGGACGCCACCCCGGAGACCATGCGGACCGCGGCCCGATGGCTCGCGGCCCAGTTGTCCTTCGCCGGCGGCCGGGTCGTCGACACGGCGGGTCACCCCGTCGTCCGGGGCGAGTGGCTCGGGGCGCCCGGCGCTCCCACCATCCTGGTCTACGGCCACTACGACGTGCAGCCGACCGGCGATCTCGCCGAGTGGCGTACCCCGCCGTTCGAGCTGAGCGTCGACGGCGACGTGATGCGCGGGCGCGGGGTCACCGACGACAAGGGCCCGGTCTTCATCGTGCTCAAGGTGGCGCAGGCGTTCATCGAGCAGGAAGGCGCGCTGCCGCTGAACGTCAAGTTCCTCTTCGAGGGGGAGGAGGAGATCGGCAGCCCCCACCTTCCCGCCTACCTGCGCGAGCATGCGGACGAACTCGCGGCCGACCTGGTCATCTCGGCCGACGGGGCGATGTGGCGGCCGAGCGAGCCCTCGCTGTCCATCGCGTCCAAGGGCCTGGTGACGCTCGACGTCGAGGTCAGCGGCGCCGCCACCGACCTGCACTCCGGGCGTTACGGCGGCACCGTCGCCAACCCCGTGCACGCCCTGAGCGAGATCCTGGCCGGCCTGCACGCGCCCGACGGCCGGGTCGCGGTCGACGGCTTCTACGACGGGATCCCCGAGCTGAGCGACGAGCGTCGCGCCGCCATCGCGGCGGTGCCGTTCGACGAGGACCGCTACCGGGACGACCTGGGTCTCGACGGCCTCTTCGGCGAGGCCGGCTACAGCACGCTGGAGCGGCTGTGGGAGCGTCCCACCCTCGAGATCAACGGCGTACTGGCCGGAGGCAAGTACACGGTGATCCCGCACGTCGCGACCGCCCACATCTCCTGCCGTCTCGTGCCGGGCCAGCGCCCGGAACGGGTGCTCCAGGCGATCACCGACCATGTGCTCGCCCAGAAGATCCCCGGCGTCCGCGTCGCCGTCCGCCCCGACGAGGGCGGGGTGCCCGCGTACACGATCCCGGCCGGCCACCCGGCGATCCGCGCCGCCACCGAGGCGCTCGCGCACGTCTACCCGGACCAGGACGTCCTGCTGGCCGTCATCGCGGGGACGCTGCCCGCGACGGCCCTGTTCGAGGAGGTCCTCGGCGCGAAGACCCTGTTCTTCTCCTTCTCGACCGCCGACGAGAACCTGCACGCGCCGAACGAGTTCATGCGGATCTCCCGGCTGCGCGAGGGGATGCGCGCCTGGGAGCGGCTGTGGCGGCTGCTCGCCGACGGGCCGCACCGGCTGGCGCCGGTCCGCGGGGACGGCACGCGGTGACCGCGGGCGCCTACGAGTCGTACGGCTACCTCACGCCCGGCGTCGACTTCCCGGACATCGAGCTGGCCCCCGAGTTCGGCCGCGTGCCGCCGTACGCCGGCGGCCTGAGCGAGCAGGAGCGGGAACGGGCCGAGCGGCTGCTGCGGGACAACGTCGTGGTCAGCCTGCACGACCATCCCGTCCGGTTCCCCGCGGACATGCGGCAGACGCCGGAGTACAACAGGACCGGACGCCAGCACACCGCGTTCGCCGGGCTCCTCGCGTCGGGCATGACCGTGGTGTTCGACAACATGATGGACGGCACCGCCTGCGTCACCGGCAACGCCCCGTGGCGCTGGCTCGACATCATCACCGACCTCGGCATGCGCCAGGCAGACGTCGCCCACCAGTCCGACGTGATCGTGATCCGGACGATGGACGACATCGAGGACGCGCACCGGTCGGGCAAGGTGGGGCTGCTCTTCGGCCTGGAGGCGGCGACGCCGATCGAGAACGAGATCGATCGGCTCGACGTCCTGTACGGCCTCGGCCTCCGGCAGATCGGCATCGCCTACTCCGACGCCAACGCCCTCGGCAGCGGCCTGAACGAGACCACCGACGGCGGGCTGACCGACTTCGGCAGGCGCGCGGTCGCCAGGATGAACAGGCTCGGCCTGGCCATAGACATCTCGCACTCCTCCGACCGGACCGGCCTGGACGTCTGCGCCGTGAGCGAGCGCCCGGTGTTCATGACCCACGCCGGAGCGCGTGCGGTCTGGGACACGCCGCGGATGAAGCCGGACGACGTCCTGCGCGCTGTCGCCGAGACGGGCGGAGTCATCGGGATGTCGGCGGCGCCCCACACGACGTTGTCCGAGGCCCATCCGCGGCACACCATCCTGTCGGTGATGGACCACTTCCGGTACTGCCTGGACCTGGTCGGCATCGAGCACGTCGCGTTCGGGCCGGACACCCTCTACGGCGACCACGTCGGTTTGCACACCGTCTTCGGGCACCTGCTCAAGGTGGGCGCCGCGGCGCCCGGCGGCCCCTCCTTCGAGAAGGTGGAGTACGTCGACGGGCTGGAGAACCCGACCGAGAACTTCCACAACATCTGCGGCCTGCTCGTGCAGGAGGGGTTCTCCGACAGCGAGATCACGGCCGTGCTCGGCGGCAACATCCTCCGGGCGCTCAAGCGGATCTGGGCCTAGCGATGGAAGAGGATCAGTGATTCCCGACGACCAGCCCCCGGCGGACGACCGGCTCGCCCGGCTCAGCGACGAGTTCTTCCAGGTGAAGCACACCGCCGACCCCTTCAGCGCCACGCTGCTCGGCGTCTCGGGCTTCGACGGGCTGGTACCCGACCCCAGCCGCTCCGGCTCCGCCGCCGACGCCGCGAAGATCGCGGACATCGAGCGGCGGCTGGCGGAGATCGACCCCGGCGGCCTGAACCCGGCCGACCGGATCAACCACGCGGTGCTCGGCCGCCTCGCCTGGGGCGTGCGGTCCGATCTGGAGCACGGGCTGTGGGAGACGGGGGCGTCCGCGGACGGCTACTCCTCACCGCAGGCGATGATGTTCATGTCGGTCCCGGCCGCGTCCCTCTCCGACGCCGCGGCCGTCGACCAGTACCTCCGGCGGCTCACCGCCCTGCCCGCGTTCGTCGACGCGATCCTCGACCGCTATCGGGCGGCCAAGGAGGACGGGCGCATCCCCACCCGTGTCGGCGTCGGCCAGGCCATCGACCAGCTCACCGGGCACCTTTCGCTGAGCCTGGCCGACGACACCCTGCTCGGCCTCCGGCTGCCGGCCGGCGTCGACGAGGGGAGCGTCAGGGCGCGCGCGTCCAACATCGTCGAGGAGTCCGTCCGCCCCGCGCTCCGGCGCCTGCTCGCCGGCCTCCGGGACGAGTTGCTGCCCGTGGCCCGGCCCGACGAGCGGGTCGGCGTCCGCTTCGTCCCCGGTGGCGAGGAGGGCTACCGGGCCGCGGTGCGGCGCCACACCACCACGGACCTGTCTCCGGAGGAGATCCATCAGATCGGCCTCGACTGTCTCGCGGAGCTGAGACAGGAATGGGCCGAGCTGGGCGGCCGGGTGCTCGGCACGAGCGACGTGGGCGAGATCCTGTCCCGGCTGCGGGACGATCCCTCGTTGCGGTTCGGCTCGGCCGGCGAGATCGTCGACGTGGTGACCGACGCGCTGCGCCGGGCCGAGGAGGCGCGCGACGACTGGTTCCCGGCGTACGACATCGCCGACTGCGTCATCGAGGAGATCAACCCGATCGAGGCGGGCAACGCCGCGCTCGCCCACTACCGGCCGCCGGCGGGCGACGGGTCCCGGCCCGGCGCCCACTGCGTCCTCACGGCCGACCCGAAGGAACGCTTCGTGTACGAGTACGAGGCGCTGGCCTTCCACGAGAGCACGCCCGGCCACCACCTGCAGATCGCCTCCGCGCAGACCTTGACGGACCTTCCGGCGTACCGGCGTTTCCTGGACGCCGAGGTGTGCGGGTACGTCGAGGGCTGGGGCCTGTACAGCGAACGGCTGGCCGACGAGATGGGCCTGTACACCTCGGACATCGCCCGGCTGGGGATGCTCTCGTTCGACGCGCTGCGCGCCTGCCGGCTGGTGGTGGACACGGGCATGCACCACCTCGGCTGGTCGCGGCGGCAGGCCATGGAATTCATGTGGGACAACACCGCGACGACGCGGGCCAACGTCCGCAACGAGATCGACCGCTACATCGCATGGCCCGGGCAGGCGCTGGCGTACATGATCGGCCGTCGAGAGATCCGCCGCCTGCGGGCCGTGGCCGAGGCCCGGCTCGGATCCCGGTTCGACATCCGCGCCTTCCACGGGACGGTGCTCGGCAACGGCGCCGTCCCCCTCGGTGTGCTCGACCAGATCGTGGCCGCCTGGATCGACTCCGCGGCGGCCTGAGCCAGGGCGCCCGCTTTTCCTCAGCAAGGAGTGCACATGTTCGTGAATATCAATGGCGCGCGGCTCAACGTCGAGGTCCTCGGCGAGGAGGGCGCCCCCGTGTTGATCGCCCACCACGGCGGCGGGGGCATCGGCTCGCTGGCGGAGCCGAAGGCGACCTTCGGCCCGCTGTCCGACCTGTTCCGCGTCGTGGTGTTCGACGCCCGCGG
Organism: Microbispora bryophytorum; assembly: GCF_006874465.1. Taxonomy (GTDB): domain Bacteria; phylum Actinomycetota; class Actinomycetes; order Streptosporangiales; family Streptosporangiaceae; genus Microbispora; species Microbispora bryophytorum. Next base: position 74,927 of record NZ_VIRL01000022.1, read on the forward strand.
CTGCGGCCTCAGCGAGGGCGTCCCGCCCTACTCGCACGCCCAGTGGGCCGCCGACGTCGACGCGCTGCGCGAGTGGGCCGGCGCCGAGTCGGTCGTGATCGCGGGTGGCTCCTACGGCGGATTCATCGCCATGGAGTACGCGATCGCCTACCCGGACAGGGTGCGGGCGATGATCCTGCGGGACACCTCACCGGACCGGACCAACCTGGAGCTCGCCCACGAGAACGCGCGCAGGCAGACCCGGGTGGAGCTCGACTGGGAGAACTACCGGCGCTACTGGAGCGGCGAAATCCGCGACGACGCCGACCTGAAGGCCCGCTGGGCCGAACTGATCCCGCTGTACGACCACGAGTACGACCCGGCGAAGGCGGCTGCGCGGGTCGAGGCCGGCATCTACCGCCACGAGGCGCACAACTGGTGCTTCCAGCACAACGCGCCGATCTATGACGTCAAGCCGCAGCTTCCGTCCGTGACCTGCCCCACCCTCGTCACCGTGGGCCGCCATGACTGGGTGACCCCCGTGTCGTCGTCGGAGACCATCGCCTCCCTCATCCCGAACTCCACGCTGGTCGTCTTCGAGAAGTCCGGGCACTCCCCGCAGATCGAGGAGGCGGAGCTCTTCCAGCGGACGATGCGCCAGTTCCTCGCCGAGGCGCTGCCGGACCTCGGAACGGCGGTGCGATGATCGAGCGGCGGACTCTCCGCATCCCCGGCCTCGGCCCGGACGGGCTCGACATCCCGTACTTCGACATCCGGGGCCGCGGAGACGGGCCGCGGCTCACCGTGCTGTCCGGCGTGCACGGCGCCGAGTACGCCTCGATCGCGGCCGTCCGCGAGTTCGTGCGGAACCTCGACGACGCCGCCGTCTCCGGGCGGATCGTCGTCGTCCCCGTGGTGAACGTGCCGGGATTCTGGGCCAGGACGCCGTTCGTCGTCCCGGTGGACGGCGAGAACCTGAACCGGAGCTTTCCCGGCGACCCTCACGGCTCGTTCACGGAGGTGCTCGCGCACCACGTCTTCACCGAGTTCGTCCTCGGCTCCGACTACCTCGTCGACATGCACGCCGGCGACCTGCCCGAATCGCTGGAGCCGTTCACGATCTTCGAGGAGTCCCCCGTCGAGGCGGCCTCGCTGGATCTCGCCCTGGCGTACGGCGCCGGGCACGTCGTCAGGCAGGCCGCGGTAGCGCGGACCGTGGCGGGCAGCACGTGCGCGGCCGCGGCGGACGCCGGCATCCCGGCGATCGTCGCCGAGTCGGGCCAGAACGGCCTGCTCGACCGGGCGGCGATCGACCGGCACCTGGCCGGGCTGACCAACATCGCCAGGTCCGTCGGGGTGCTGGACGGTGAGCCGTGGCCGGTGCGCGATGTCCGCCTGCACGAGGGATGGCACTGGCTGCGCACGGACCGGGCGGGCTGGTGGGAGCCCGCCGTGGCGGTGGGGGAGCCCGTGCCGGCCGCCGGGCTGCTGGGAACGATGAGCGACGTGTGGGGTGAGGTCTTCGCCGAGGTGCGGGCGCCGGAGGCGGGCACACCGTTGTTCCTGACGAGCAGTCCGGCGGTATCGGCCGGCGGCCTGCTGCTGGGCCTGGCCCGGCACTGATCCCGGCTGGGGCGGCCCAGAGCTCGCAGTATGACATCCATAGGAGCAGCCGCTTCCCGCCTTCGCCGCTCCGGGCATGCCGAGGGCGGCACCGACGTACAGACACCATCGACAAGGAGACCCGACGTGGACGAGAACGGAACCGCCTCCCCGGCTCCCCGAACGCCGTCAGTGAGCTGGGAGGGCCGTTACCTGGAGGATTTCGTCGTCGGCGACGTCTACCGGCACCCGCTGGGCCGTACGGTGACCGAGGTGGACAACGCATGGCTCACCCTGCTGACCCAGAACACGGCGGCCATCCACTTCGACCGGCACTACGCGGAGCGAACGCAGTGGGGCAGGCCGCTGGTCGACTCGACCTTCACCCTGGCCCTGGTCACCGGGCAGAGTGTGCACGACGTGTCCATGAACGTCATGGCGAACCTGGGCTGGGACCGGGTGCGCCTGCCCAATCCCGTCTTCGAAGGCGACACGATCTACTCCCAGTCGGAAGTGCTCTCGGTGCGCGAGTCGCAGTCCCGTACCGACGTGGGCGTGGTGGAGGTGCGCACCATCGGGTTCAACCAGGACGGCGTGATCGTGATCAGCTTCGAGCGCACCCTTCTGGTCTACCGGCGGGGGCATGGTCCCACCCGCACCGTCGTCGAACCCCGGTGGGACGAGAGGTCTCTGCGGGCCGCCGGTCTCGACCCGCGTCCCGGCACACCGTGACCGAGGCGTACGGGACGACGGCGCGGACCCTGCTCTTCGTGCCCGGGACCCGGCCCGACCGCTTCGCGAAGGCCGCCGCCAGCGGCGCGGACGCGATCATCATCGACCTCGAGGACGCCGTCGCCCCGCAGGACAAGGCCCACGCGCGGGCGGCCGCCGCCGGCCACGTCTCCGTCCACCCGGCACTGGTCAGGGTCAACGGGATCGGCACGCCGTGGCACGATGACGACCTGGCGGCGCTCGCCGGGGCCGAGGGGCTGGCCGGAGTGGTCCTTGCCAAGACCGAGGCGCCGGAGCACGTCGCGGCGGTGGCCGCCGTGCTCGGCCCGCGGGTACCGGTCTTCGCGTTGCTCGAATCCGCCCGGGGCGTACGGGACGCGGATCTCATCGCACAGGCGCCGGGCGTGGCGCGGCTGCTGTTCGGAAACCTCGACTTCTGCCTCGACATGGGCATTCCCTCGCGGGGCGGCGACGAGCAGGGGTTGTTGTTCGCGCGCAGCAAGGTCGTCCTCGCGGCGAGGGCCGCCGGGTTGCCCGGGCCCGTCGACGGGGTCGAGCCCGAGATCGACAATGATGCGGCGACCCTGGGGGCCACCCGCCGGGCGGCGGCCCTGGGATTCACCGGCAAGTTGTGTCTGCACCCGCGTCAGGTCGCTCTCGTCCGCAGCGCGTTCACGCCCTCGGACGGGGAGCTGGACTGGGCCCGGCGCGTGCTCGACGTGGCGGCCGGATCCGCGGGCGCCGCCGTACGGGTCGACGGAGAGATGATCGACAAACCTCGTCTGGAGCTCGCCCGTCGCATCGTCGACTCCGCGGGGGAGGAGTCGGCGTGAAGCGGGCGACCTCGGTCGGTCTGAAGGCCCCGGCGGCAACGTGATCGAACTGCCCTGGTATCTCCAGGACAGGACAAGAAGCAGGACAGGGGAGAGTGGCGATTCACGCCAGGTCCCACAGCAGCCGGTAGTAGGCGATGCGCTCGGGGTCGGGGGCGACGCCGTACGCGTCGTACACGACGCCGTCGTACCCCGGGCCGTAGTTCCACTCCGTGCTCCAGGCGGCGACCGCGAGATCGGCCCACCGGTCGGCCACGCCCAGCGAGCCGAGGTCGACGTGCCCGGCGAACGTCCCGTCATCGTGCAGCAGGGTGTTGGGAGCGCAGGCGTCGCCGTGGCAGACGACGAGGCGGTCGACCGCGGGCGGCTCGCCGAGACGCTGCCGGGCCGCCTCGTCGCGACCGCGGAGCCGTCGCTCGACGCCCCAGTCGTACGGGCACTCCTGTACGGGCAGGGCGTCGTGGAGCAGGCGAAGCCCCCGGCCGATCGCCGCCGCGGCGGTGGCGGGATCGGCGGTCCAGCGCGGGTCCACCGCCGAGCGGCCGGGAAGCGCCGCCGTGACGAGCCAGGCGCCGTCCGCGTTCGAGCCCCACGCCGACGCCCGAGGAACGGCGGCCCACCGCCCGGCCCATTCCAGGCGCTCCGCCTCGCCGGGCAGGTCGATCTCCGGGGTGCCGGCGGCGGCCCACTTGACGTACCTCGTGCCGCCGTTCGCGTCCTCCAGCCGGAACGTCAGGCCGCCGAGCTGGTTGCGCCATACCGGAGTGACGGTGTCGCCCGCGGCGAGTTCGGCGACGGCGCCGGGCATGGCCACCGGCCCGGCCGGGATCGAGGCGAGGGGGAGCCGGCTCATGACCACCATTCTCCCGCGAAAAGCAGTGGCAGGGCTGCGACCGCACCGCCACAGAGCCCGTACTCAGGATGAACTCGTGGCGTTCTCGTGGTGGCTGACGGATCGTTGCGGGGCGCGCTGTCTCCGGGTCATGAGGAACGCGGCAGCGGGCGGGCACACTCCGGACGAGCAGGAGCGGCGCGAGCGGCTGCGCTTGGAGGCGGGGGAGCGGTTCTCGCGTGGCGAGTCGGGCGCATCGCGCGGGAGTTGCGGGTCACGCTGCCGCTTGAACGAGATGTTCACAACAGTACGTTGACAATGAACAGTTGTGGCTACATTCTTGACGGTATGAGACCGACCGCCGAGCAGCCCCTCGATCCGTTCACGTCTCCGCGTCCGGAGGCGGCGCGCGCGCAGCGCGTCCACGCGTCGTTGTTCCGTGTCGCCGAGCGGCACGCCACCACCGACGAGCAACGCGGCCGGCAGGTCCACCCCTCCGTGATGGGACCCCACGAAGCCGTCAGACTCGTGTCGTTCCTGCTGAGCGGGGCCGCGCAGCTCGATGACGGCGAGCCGGAGGTGGACCAGGCCGACATCACGGCCGCCTTGACTCTCGTCCCCCAGGCCCGGGCAGAGATGGACGAGTTGGAGGCCGCGCTCCTCCAGATGGCGCGGGGGCGCGGCATGACGTGGCAGGAGATCGCCTTCGGCCTTGGGCTCGGCACCCCGCAGGCCGCCCGGCAGCGTTACGAACGGCTGGTGGACCGCACCGCGATCGACCCCGACGAAGGCCGGTAGGCGGCTCCGTGGCGGACGCGGCGGCCAGGAGCGATTCGGCGGCCGAGGCGCGGGCGTACAGGACCGAGCAGCGTGTCGCGGGCGCTCAAGAAGTGTGAGGGCCGGCTCTACGACTCTGAGCCTGGGCGTTGCCGACGCGTGCGTCTACGCTGCCGCCGACCTGCCCAACGTGCGGAAGAACCGCTTGAGCCGGCTCGGCGAATCAGTCGCCGAACAGGACTGCGGGTATCTTCGGTTGCCAACGCAGGGGCATCCGTTCAGCCGCTTGGCAAACGACTTCGATCTCACCGAGCCCGTGGTAGGCGAACCCCTCCCGCACCACCCGAGCCACGTCCTCCGTCGGCACCCGCCACTGCAGCCGCACGCCCGCGTTGCGGGCCACGAGCAGCTGCGCCCGGGCGTCCGCCACCTTCTCCAGAGCGATCTCGGACCCCCTGTATCCGCGCATGGATCTGCTGACGGTCCCCCAGTAATGCCAGTTCTTCGTGTCGATCAAGCGACCGTCGATGAAGTTCTCGAACTGCACGCCGTTGACGCGATACCCCCATCCCGGAGGTGTGCCTGCGGCGGAGAGCTGATACCAGGCGTCCTCGGGGCGCATGTTGGCACCCGCTTCGAAGTCGGGCACCCATTCACCCGGTCCGCCGCGCGCCGGTTGGATTCCGGACCATTTCCACGGTCGCTCCTGCAGCCGGGCGGCGCCGGCCGATCCGGGCAACTCCGCGCTGCCCGCCCTGGCTCTGACAACGGCAGAGGCGATCGGGCCGGCCAGGCCGTAGATGGTCCACGCGAGGGAGATCTCGTCGAACGCTTGTTTCGACTGTTCGATGATTGCGAGGAGGTTCTCGTTGCCCAGACGTTCCAGGACCGCGGTCTTGGCCTCGTGCATTCGCGGGGTCGATTTCCGGGTGAACCACCTCGGATATCGGAGGCAGCCCGGTCCGTACACTGGCAGATCGTCCGAGCGGTCTGACGAGTATATGTCGTCGGCGTAGATCACAAGGCTTCGGCGCGGCGGATGCTTGTCGTAGGTGAACCTGATCTGCAGAGTGGAAAGACCGAGCGCGGCACGTTCGGGGTCCGGGCGGCGACTGTCGGGGTCGATTACATAAGACGTGAACGAGTCGACATGCAGATCCGCGGGTTTCGCCGAGAAACTCTCGAGGGCACGCAGCACCCGGCACATTCCGTCGGTGTCGTCGATGACGTCCTTGGACTGGTTGAAATCCGCGAGAAGGGCCATGACGATGTGCTGGCCCAGCTGATCTACCGACCACAGCTGGTCGATCGTGTCGTAGAGCAGCACGTCCGATAGCCCGATCAGCAGCAGCCAGGCGGCAGCCAGGTTGTGGTCCTCGTCGACGAGCTTGTAGAGCGCCCCGACGAGCACGTTTACCGAGTCGAAGTCTGACGACGACCGCATGCCAGGGCGGGCCAGCAGGGTAAGCGGCTCCTCGTAGTGCAGGGTGAAGGGATCGGGACCGTCCAGGTCGACCGTGAACCTCAGCCCGGTCTTCACCTGACCTCGTTGGAACTTCCACAGACTGTTCTTGCGGTCGACGGTGAGCAGGTAGGCGCCCTCGTCAAGGTCTGTCGAGACGTATCCCCGCAGCGGCGGGCCGTGCCGCGACAAGAGCGCCACCCGTCCCTCGTACAGGTCGATGTCGAGCCGATAGATTCCACTCCGGCCGGCCACATCTACGTCGGACGACGCGGCACGTCGATGCCGCTGGGACGGCGTCCCGGTCGGCGGCACCGAGGACTCCGGGCTTACGGCCGGTGGTGGGGCCGGATCGGCCGGCGGCGGTGGTGGCGAGGGCGCGGGCACAGCGGGGGGCCGGGCCGTCGTCGGCCGCGCAATCGGGGGAATCGGCCTTATCTGGCCGCTCATGGCCGCAGCGGCCGATCAGAGAGCCGTTCCGCTTGACGAACCGGGCGCGCGCCCTGTTCGTCCGAACGGCGCAACGGTTGGTCCAAGTGGCGCGACATCGGCACCGGAATTCAACACGCCAGCAAACCCCGGCTCTCTGACCCCGAGACCGTACTGGCCTCAATCGGCTCATTCCGGCCGCTCACCAGAGTCGGCCCACTTGCGATTGTGACGGTGTGCCTCTGCTCAGGTCAACCGCCTCATTCGCCGCACAGTGGCCGGCAAGGATAGTGCGGATCGCGCGCGAACTCGAGCGTTGACGAGGTGACCGATACTGGCTAGCGTGTAATGCGCTGAAGAGATATCCGATGCAGGAAGCGGTGACTCACCCGACCGCGTCGGTATCCAACTCATTCTTTGCGCCCGCCCCGGATCGAAGAATCCGATAATCCGACCGCGATCCGAGCTGTGAGGCGTGAATGGGTATCGGCTATCTCGACACAGGTCATTTTCACCTGACCGTCTCGTTTCGTCACGTAGCCGACGCCGCCCGGATCGACGAATGGCGGGCATCGTTCCAGCAGGCCTCGCGGTTGCTGTTCGACGCGACGAACGGGTGCCACCAGTTCGGCGATATCCGGGTGTGCAACGCCTCGACCGGCGGCCACGACGCCGACGCCTGGCTGTTGGAGGATGACGGCCGATCCAACTCGCCGGAACTCGGCCTGGGCCAGCCCGGCGCGCACATGGTGCTCTACGGCGACGAGCGATTCAAGCCGTTCGTGATCCTGCGCCATTTCGCGCAGTACGCGTACGGCGTCTGCGACGAGTTCGTGGGCCCCGGCGACGTACCGGCCTGGTGTGTCGAGGACGCCACGGGCGACGTATGTGTCATGGAGGCCGCCTGGACCGAAGGCGACCGGTTCGGACCGGCCGGCACGGGCGGTCCGCTCGTGCCCGGTCGCGTCAGGCGCTTCTGCACGAGGGAGAACCACGATCCCGACGGCGACACGCTGCAGCAGAGCGTTCACGGCACGTCCTGCTGGGAGACGATGGTCGCGGCCTTCCCCGAGCTCGCCGCGCCCGCCTCGGGAGGCACATTCTCGGGCATCGACTGGGTCACCCAGACCTCCGGCCCGCGGCTGGTCATCGTGCTGGACCGCTCGGGGAGCATGGCCGACGACGGCAAGATCGATGAGGCGAAGATCGGCGCGCATTTCATGCTCGACGCCGCGAAGGCCGGCGAACAGCTGGGCGTGGTGTCCTTCGCCGACAGCGCGAGTCTCGACTCGCCCGTCCTCGCGATGGAGGACACGAGCCACAAAACCCAGGCACACGACGAGGTCGCGGCGATCTCGGCCGGCGGGAACACCGCGATCGGTGACGGGCTGCGGGCCGCGCTGGACGCCGTGACATCCTCGGGCGCGAACGCGACGACCAGAACGGCGGTCCTGGTCACCGACGGCATCCACAACACCGGCGAGGATCCGGAGTCGGTCCTGCCCGACCTGGTCAAGGCCCGGGTCCGGGTCTACACGATCGGTGTCGGCATCTCGGTGGGAACCGCGCTGCTGCAGCGCATCGCGGACGCGACCGGCGGCGAGTTCGCCCGCATCGCCACCACGCAGCCCGGCGTCAAGCAGGCCGAAGAGATCCGCCACGAGCTGGAACGCGTCTTCGGCCTGGTGCGCAACAACGGCGGGATCGTCGCGGCTCAACCCCTGCCGTTCCTCGAGGGCGAGCGGACCGTCACTCGCACCGTGGACATCGAGCCCGGCAGCGAGGCCGCGACCTTCCTGGTCAGCTGGAACACCCCCAGGTCCTCGCTCGAGCTCACCCTGCACGCGCCGGACGGCGAGACCATCGCCGTCGGTGCGCTGCCCGCCGGCGTGCACGAGATCCGGGGCGAACGCCCGTACGCGGCGTTCGCGGTCGACCGCCCGGTCGACGGGCCCTGGGCGGTCGAGGTCACCGCCCTGGACGGCGGGGCGGAACTCGACGCCAGGCTGCTTGTGTTCAGCGAGCACCCGCACATCGATGGCGGCGTGACGGTCGGGCGCGGCGCCTACCAGCCCGGCGACCAGATCCCGGTGTTCGTGCGGATGTACTACGACCGGCCGGTCACCAATCTCCTGGTGCGCGGCGTCGTGCGCCTCCCCGATGGTGGCCGAGCCCCGTTGCGGTTCGTGGACGACGGCGATCCGTCGGGCGCCGACGTGTTCGCCTCGGACGGCCGGTACACCGCGCGGTTCGACGACACGCACAACGCACCCGGAACCTACGTGTTCGACGTCACGGTCGAGAGCACGGACAGCAGCGTCGCGGTCGCAGGAGGAGAGCCGGTGTCCGAGTCCGAGCAGTTCGAGCTCGGTCCGGTACCCGCTTTCCGGCGGCGACTGACCACCGCGGTGGTCGTCGGCGACGAACCCTTCGAAGGCGGTCCGGACTGAACATGGGGGATTTATGACCGACTACACCGGCTTCCGGGGGAAGCTGCCCTATGCGAGCGAGATATTCGGCGTCTACCAGCCGCTGATCGGGTGGAAATCGAGGCGCAAGCTCATCCGGGTCGGCAACGACATCGACGGGATCAGCATCCCGACGGACGCCTACGTGCCGGACGTCGACGTGCGGTTCGACGGCGACACGGTCAGCCTGGGGCACGTCTCGCCGGCCCAGCACGCTGGTGAGCGGCCGAAGTCGCAGAATGACAGCCTGTTCTTCGCCTCCGTCGGCGACAGCCTCAAGCGGCTGAGGCGGGCACCGCAGAACGCCGAGGAGTGGAAGCGCGTTTTCACCAACGTCGGAGGGGCTGGCGAGGCGCCGTCGTTGGAGGACTCGTTCAAGATCCGGCTGGAGAGGGATGTCTTCCCCAAGTGGCGCGACGCGACCGCCACCCGGATCAAGGTCGCGGCCCGTGCGGTGCAGCGACTTCCCAACGAGGATCCAGCGCAGTACCAGCAGCGGCAGGACGTGGCGCGGGAAATCGCCAAGGCCGGGGCCCTCGCCGACCTCGAGCGGGAATCGGTGATCGCGCAACTGTTGAACGACCTGTTCACCGTGGGCGACGTGGCGACGCTCAACCGCTTGTTCTACCCGCCCTCCTCGGTCGTACCGACCGACGAAGCCGTGCGGGCGTTCCTGGCCAAGGCCCGGGAGGCGTACGACGATCCGTTCGTCCTGTTCCGCCCGAACAAAGACCTGGCCGACGTGAGCCTCTCCCCGATCGGCATCGTGCACCTGTTCCGCCAGTACTTCTTCGAGCTCGACACCTTCCTGGGCACCCCGACCGGCCACATCTGGCTCAGCCCCGGCTCCTCGGTGGAGCTGGTCGAGGTCAGCACGCGCAAGGTGACGGTGGAGCGGACGACCTCCACCCTCTACGAGACCACGTCAGCGGTCGAACGCACGGCGACCGACCAGGATGAGATCAGCGCCGCGGTCAAACAGGACAACCGGGACGACGTGAAGCTGGGGATCACCTCGACGGTGCACCAGTCCTGGGGCAGCGGCAACGCGACCGCGACGGCCAGCCTCAGCCTCGACCGGACCCAGCAGACCGCGCGCGAAGAGACGCACAAGCGGATGCGGCAACAGACGGAGAAGCTGTCCACGCAGATCCGGCAGAATTTTCAGTCGACCTTCAAAACGGTCACCGAGACAACCGACGTGTCGAGCAAACGCTACGTCCTGCAGAACTCCACCGCCGAGCTCATCAACTACGAACTGCGGCGCAAGATGCGGCAGGTCGGCGTGCAGGTGCAGGACATCGGCACGTTTCTCTGCTGGGAGACCTTCGTCGACGAGCCGGGTCGCGCCCTCGGCCTGGCCGAACTCGTGCACATCGCCAAGCCGGCCGACCTGCAGCCGCAGCCCGACCAGAACGAGATCCCGGTTCCTCCGCGCATCGTCAAGTCGTTCCAGGTCAACGCGGTCTGGAACTTCGGCGATCGCCGGCAACGAAACCACCTGGATCTGGGCTACATTCCGCTCGACACTGTGTCTCTGCCCGTACAACCCGAGACGGGCTACCAGCTCGAGAACCCAGGAGGCCGGGTCGCTCTCTCGATCAGTTCCCTGGCTGGCGAGGGTTCCGAGGGCCAGCGATACGCCTTCGTCGGTCAACTGGTCGGCACCAACCAGATTCAAGTCGGTGTCCTCGCTGGAGCCTCGGGGATCAGCTGGGACAAGCGAGTCGACTACGTCCTGGTAGGTGAACTGGCCTTCGTCCCGACCCCAGAGAAGATCGCCGAGATCGAGGCGGCCAACAATAAAATCGTCGCCGACAAGGAGGCCGCGTCGCGGGCGCAGAAACGCGCGGCCGAGGAGGCATTCCAGCGGGCGGCCAAGGAACGCATCGAGCAGGCGGCCGACATCCGCTCCCGGCCGTTCGAGGAGCTGCGCGAAGAGGAACGGACGGTGGTCTACCGCCAGCTGATTCGCACGCTGATGTCCGACCACTTCTACAACATGCCCGCGAGCGCCGAGGCGGACGAACTCAGGCACGTGCTGTCCGAACTCATCAACGCCATCTTCGACGTCGACAAGATGCTGTACTTCGTGGCCCCTGAGTGGTGGAAGCCCCGCACGCACTACAGCCAGTACGCCGGGTCCGCTCACCCGTTCGGCGCCTCGTCGATCACGGACTGGGCCGATCACGAAGCCCGTACGGACAACTACTACATCACCCACGACTCGCAACCCGCGAGGCTGGGCAGCTCACTCGGCTGGCTGCTGCAGCTGGACGGCGACAATCACCGCAACGCCTTCCTGAATGCCCCCTGGGTCAAAGCGGTCATCCCGGTGCGGCCCGGGCGGGAACGCGCGGCCGTCAACTGGCTGCAGCAGATGAACGTCGAGGGCATCGACGGGCTGGACAAGCCCTACGCCGCCTCGGCGGCAGAGCTGGACGAGATCAGGCACGGCCTGCTGACCGCCGACCCGCACGACCCGGTGGGCGACGTCCCGACCCTGTCCGACGCTATCCGTTTCCTGTGCCTGGACGTCACGCGTAAGCACGAGGAATCGGTGCAGGTCAGGAAGTTCCCCAACGACGTGAGCATTCACGACGACGACAAGGTGTCGTCGACCCCGGTGGAGAAGGTCTACGAACACGGCTTCTACCCTCTGCAGGGCGGCTTCCGGGTTGATCCTCGCAAGCCCGACCCGAGCAACCCGGACGCCCACTTCCAGATCTTCGATCAGTGGATGGAAGTCCTTCCGACCGACCAGGTGGTTCCGGTGGAGGTGCGCTACGACCCTGTGACCGGGCGCCTGATCGCGGAACCACCGGACTGATCCGCGAGCCGGCCCTGGTGTCCTGAGCCGACTCGGCTCTGCGGGCGACATGTTGCGGCGCTGAGCCGACTATGCCGCACTCGCAGCACATCGGCGTCCGACCGGCGCAAGCGAGGTAGGCATCGGCGGAATGTCGGTCATGATCTGTAGCGTCCCGGGCGGGTACGGCTGCCCCGCGCCACCGCCAGGGAAGCGGCCGGACGGGCCTCAACGCTCCGCACACCCGCGGGCCGGATGCTCGCCCGCTGGCTGGATCGGGGAGGTCGGCAGCCGAACTCGGGCAGACGGTAGCGGGGATGGCGAAGAACGGTGACCTCAAGCTCAACCGGTTCGCCGCCGCGCTCGACCACGCGACACATGGACGAACAGGCCGAGTCGAGCACGATGTACGAACTGGACCAGGCCTGATCATCTGGGGTGGCGCGTGTTCGCCCTTGCCCAGCATCGTGACCATCGACGGCCGGCGATCTCCTCAGGTGGCCGCTGCGGCGGTGGTCTCACGCAGAGCACGGGTGAGAGCGGGCAGCGCCACGGCCAGAGCGGAGCGTTCGGTGCCCGAAAGCCTCGTGAGCACCTGGCCGTGACGCTCGTGCAGGTGCGTCGACATTCGTGTCACGACGGCACGACCGGCGTCACTCAGCATGAGGCGGTAGTAGCGACGGTTGGCCTGATCGCGTTCCCGGACGAGCCAGCCCTTACGCTCCAGCCCCGCGACAAGGCGGCTGACGCTGCTCTTCTCCAGGCGTAGACGGTCGGCGATGTGCTGCTGCGGCACCGGGCCCGTGTGCCAGATCTCCAGGAGGGCCAGCCCTTCGGAGAGAGTCATCGCGAGATCCGGCACCAGCGCGTCGCCCCGCTGAAGGCCCATCTCGATGACGAGCTCCATCAGGAGCGCTTCAAGGCCGTCGGGCGTCGGTTCCTGCCGCACAGATCCTCCATAGTTGCAACATACAACTCTGCTCACTACTCTCTCTAAGAGTTGCATCGTACAACTAATGAGGGGGTGGGATCGTGGCAGTTACGCAGATACCGCAGGACATGCGGGATCGCGAAATGGTCCCGCTCGCTGCGCCGGCCCGCGGCTGTGACCGGATGGACCGGAAGCCCGCTGCTCCTGCTCGGGGTCATCCTGCACCGGCCCGCGATGACGCCGGGATCCGTGCGGCCGGCCAGGTGTACGGGCTCACACACGGTCTTCAGGTCCCGAGCCTGATGCTGATCGCTGCATGCCTGGTCGCCGCCTCTTTCCCAATCGCGCGAGAGGCCCGACGTCGCGCGCACGCCGGCCGGCCTCGAGCCGGGAGTCGCCATGGTTGCCCTGCCCCCCTCGTGACTGAGCCGCGCTGACCCGCACATAACTGCTCGACTCACCCGCTGCGCTCGGGTTCGTCGTGCAGCCTTCACATCCCCTTCCGGAGGTCTCTCGTGAGCCATCCCGTCTCTGCTCACCATTCGCATGCCGTGCAGGCACATCCCGGGACCCCACCTGACCGGCGCCGCTGGGCCGCCCTCGCGTTGGTGTGCCTGGCCCAGTTCATGCTGATCCTCGACGTCACCGTCGTGAACGTCGCGCTGCCCAGTATGAGCGCCGACCTTCACTTGGACCGCGAAACGCTCACGTGGGTGGTCACCGCTTACACCCTCTGCTTCGGAGGGCTGATGCTGCTGGGCGGCCGACTCGCGGACGGGCTCGGCGCGCGACGGACCCTGCTGGCCGGTCTCGCCGTCTTCACCCTCGCGTCGCTTGGAACGGGCCTGGCCGCGAACGGATCCGTGCTGATCGCCGGTCGTGTCGCGCAGGGAGTCGGAGCGGCCCTGCTCTCCCCGGCGGCGCTGTCCATCGTCACGACCGCCTTCCACGGCGCCGAGCGCAACAAAGCGCTGGGCGTCTGGGCCGCTCTGGGCGGCATCGGATCGGCGGCGGGAGTCATCCTGGGCGGCGCGATCACGGCCGGCCCCGGCTGGGAATGGGTGTTCTTCATCAACGTCCCTGTCGGCGCCGTGGTGCTGGTCGCCCTGCCGTTCACCGTCCCGGCTCCAGCACGCCAGGCTCAGCGGGGCCGGATCGATCTGCTCGGGGCGCTGCTGGTCACCGGGGCGACCGCCTCCCTCATCTACGGACTGGTCACAGCGGGCGACGCCGGCTGGGGCGGGACGGCGACGCTCGTGGCACTGATCGCCGCCCTGGTTCTGTACGCCGGATTCGCCATCGTGGAAGGGCGGGTTCGTGCGCCGCTTATGGACGTTCACATGCTCTCCCGCCGTCCCGTCCTCGCGGGTGCCTTCCTCATGCTGGTCGCCAGCGCGCTGCTGATCGGATTCTTCTTCCTCGGTTCCGTCTACCTTCAGCACGTCCGCGGTTACACCGCCCTCGGCACCGGCCTCATGTTCCTGCCCGTCGCGATGTCCACCGGAATCGGTGCGCACGTCGGCAGTCGTCTCGTCGGGCGCACAGGCAGCCGTCCGATCGCCGCCGCGGGATTGGCGCTTGCCGCCGTCGGCTCCTGGCTGCTCACCGGCCTGTCCGCGGGGGCCGGCGTCTGGGCGGTCCTAATCCCCGGGTTCGCCGTGGCTGCCGCCGGCCTCGGCGCCGTGTTCGTCGCGGCCACCACCTCCGCACTCGGCTACATCTCCCATCAGGAGGCCGGCCTTGCATCCGGCGTGGTCAACACCTTCCACGAGGTCGGCGGGTCGGTCGGCGTCGCCGTCGTCTCCACCGTCGCGGCCGTCGGTATCGAGACCGGCACGATCACCGGCTTCGGAACGGCCTTCACGGTGTGCGCCGTCAGCGCCGCCCTCGGTGCCCTCGTCGCCTTGACTCTGGTCCCAGGCGGCAGACCGCAGCACGTTGCGGGGCCGCACGCTCACTGAGGACCTGGGCTTCATGCGTTGTCACGGCATGCGAAAGCCGTACGGTGGACGGCCGACGGGGGAGGACGGCTCGCCCCGCCGGCGTCTCGCCCGAGGCGCCGGCCCGCCGGCGAGAGGGCCGGGATCCCGCCGCGCACCGCTGACCCGGGCAGCGCCCGCGCCGTGTCGCGCGCGCTGTCCTGGAGCTTCTCGCCGCTGACGGATGTGACGAAGGTCAGGCGCGGCGGCCGTAGGTGCGCGGATCCACGGGCTGCTCGGACTTGGGAAGCCCGCCGACCACGAGACGGTAGGAGTCGATCACGAGCTCCTTCACCAGCTGCTCTTCGATGGTGCCCCCGCCTTCCACCGTGATCCAGTGCCTCTTGTTCATGTGATAGCCGGGGGTGATGTCCGCGTACTGCTCACGCAGGGCTGCGGCGTTGTCCGGATCAGCTTTCAGGATCACGACGGGGTGCCCCGGCATGTCGGTCATGAGCATGAAGACCTTGCCGCGCACCTTGTAGACCTCCCAGTCGGGGCCGAGACGACGCTCCAGGTCGGCGCCGGGCAGTTCCGCAGTGCAGTCGCCCGCGATCTTCTGCAGTTCCTGTCCGTCCAAGGTGACCAACTCCTCTATCGATCCGAGTGCCCTGACCGCCCGGTCAAGGCCAAGGTGGCGTCTCCCGCATGTCCGCCACGAACGGCGGCGTCCAGCGAATGACGTCGCCCGCCGATCCTGCGGATCGGTGAACTGCGCCCACACCTGCCGAAGATCGGCTTTCGGGCCCTGGGCCACAGGGCCGTCCTGCTCGGCCAGGACAGTGGCGATGACCGGGACGGCCTCTGGCATGACACGCTGCAACGACAACGAGGCTTCAGAGAACGAGATGGCCTTCGCGTCATTGCTCATCCCTTGACGGTGAAAGCTACTTCTGCAGGAAGGACTGCAGCAGAGCAGTCACTTCCTTCGGCCTCTCCTCCGTCACGAAGTGGCCCGTATTCTTCAGGACTCGTCCCTGGACGTTCACGGCGTACTCACGCCACTGGTCGGGGACCCTTGAACCGAAGGAATTCTGACCACCGATCGCGAGGATGGGCATCTTCAACTTGCCCTGAGCCAGGAATTCCTTGTTCCGATGAACGTCTGTGCGGAGCCCGCGGTATACGTTCATCCAGGCCGTCGTGCGGCCGGGTTCCTTCAGGAAGTGGGCGTAGAAGTCAAAGTCCGACGCCGTGAACGGCGACTTGTCACCCGCCAGGTACTCGGTCATCATGTCGTGGACGAGGACGCGTTCGTGACCGGCGATGAGGCGTTCAGCGAGGGGCAGCTGGAACAAGCCGAAGTGCCACGCCGCTGGCTTGTTCGGATCGGCGTTTAGCACGGGGTAGCCGTAGATGCTCTTATCCGGGATGGGAGCTTCCATCACAGCCATGCTCCGCACTTCCGACCGAAATTGCGCCGCGTAGTCGTAGGCGACCCACACCCCGATATCGTGGGCGACCACCTGGACACCGTTGTTGAGCTTCAGCTGCGTCAGCAGCTGATGCACGTCCTTCGCCAACTGCGCTGCCTGGTAACCACTCTCGGTGACCTGGGACTCGCCGGCGCCACGCAGGTCGACAGCGATCACGGTGTGGGTCTTGGAGAGCGGGCCCATCTCCTGCCGCCACTCGGACCAATCCTCGGGGAACCCGTGGATCATTACCACAGGTGAACCTTTGCCACCCCGCACGTAGTGCATGCGAAAGCCATTTACTTCCGCATACTTGGACCGAAAACCAGCGGGTGGTTGAGACTGCGGATAAGGCGACTGCGCCGCCACTGAGCGGTGCTCGCGACTCTCGGCCCGTGCTCCAGAACTCAACGCCACGGGGACCACCAGGAGAGCCACCAACGCCGTAATGGGCGCACTGAACCTGTTGTGCCTTCCTATTCCGATGCCCGGATATTCGCTGGCCTGCTTGATGTCGTTCACTTTCTTGTTCTTTCCCTGTGCGTTTCGGCGTTCACTGCAGGCGCCGTGTACGCGGTGCCGACGTGCAAGGCTGCGGTCTATCGATCAGGTGAGGATCGACGTGGCCGACGCGGCGAACGAGGCCAGGGATTGATGGGACCACTCGTCTTGAGAGGACGGCTTCAATGGCAGGCTGGTAACTGGCGAACCCGGCATGAAGAAGCTCAGCGTTCTTACGACGTTCACGCAATCGGCGACGCTGAACTCGCCTGACGCAACTTCGTTCTCCGGCCCACCCATCATGCATCATAAGGGACTATTTAGTCCAGTCAGATGATCGACAAGCGTACAGCGGTACACGCCCAGGCCGGAGCCGTACTCCTCGCCACGCCAGGGTGATCCCGACCTCGCAGGCCTGTCTGCGGTACTTGTCGTGGTCGTGGTCGTGGTCGTGGTCGTGGTCGTGGTCGTGGTCGTGGTCGGCGTACAGCGTGCCCGGTGGCTGGTGGTCGGCGGGGCCGGCCGCGACGGCCCGGCACTGGTGGGATCGCGTTGATGAGCGGCATCAACTGACCAGGACCAGGCGCGCACGCCTGCCGAAGCCGCGATAGCCTTCTTTGGACCGAATCGTCCAATCATCTTCTAGGCAGCGGATCGACCGAACTCATCGGGCCCACCACGCGCCGCAACTCGAGGACGGAGCAAAGGGAGACCTGACGGCGCTCGCGTCAAATTTGAACTTCGGCCACATCATCGACCTCATCAAGGGCTAACACGGCCGCGCACTGGGCTCATGGACCTAGATCGCGACGTGAGCTGTTCTGAATGCCCGCGTGACTCGTGCAGATACACCCTGAGTGCTTACAGAGCAGAGCCCCGTCAGGAGCATGCGGTGAGCGAGGAGTACACATGATCGAAAATGCAGAGGCGACGCCGGCACACCACGCACCGCGGGTGCGCGTGGTCGCGGCATCGTCGTGCGCCGCAGCCGTCCCGACCCAGCCTGCAGCCGTCCGCGCTGCCGCCACTGCCGCCACTGCCGCGGAGCCCAGGAGCAGGCGGGGCTGGGCGTCCGTCGGTGCGGTCGCGCTCGGCGCGTTCGTCGTCGTCATGACCGAGACGCTGCCGGTGGGGCTGCTACCGCAGATCGCCGACGGACTGCATGTCTCGCTCGGCCTCGCAGGGCTGATGGTGCTCGTGCCGGGCTTCAGCGCCGCGGTGTCGGCGCCGCTGTTCTTCCTCGGCTCCGGCCGCTTCAACCGGCGCTCGGCCATTCTCGTCCTGGGTCTGACGGTGCTGGTGTCGAATGCGGTCGTCGCGGTGGCGCCGACCTTCGTCCTGGTGCTGATCGCCCGTATGCTCTTCGGCGCCACCCTCGGAGCCTTCTGGACCGTGGTCTCACCGGTCGGCCCCAAGCTGGTGGGCCCGGCCGGCGGCACTCGTGCCATCACCATCATCGCGGCGGGTATTTCGGGTGGGACGGTGGTGGGGCTGCCGGCGGGACAGTTCCTCGGCGACCTCGTCGGCTGGCGTCTCACTTTCGCCACCGCGGCGGCGGCGACACTGATTGTCGTGGTTGTGCAGACGGTCCTGCTGCCGGGTATTCCACCGGACGGGCGTACGCACCTGCGTGATCTCGTGGGAGTCGTGACGCGGCGGGCCGCCCGGATTGGGATGGCGGCGGGCGCGGTGGTGTTCATCGGACAGTTCACCGCGTGGACGTACATCACCCCGTTCCTGATGGACCACACGCATCTGTCCAGCGGCGTGGTCTCCCTGCTGTACGTCATCTACGGCTGCGGTGGCATCGTCGGCTCACTCGTCGCCGGATCGCTGTTCAAGCGCGGAGTGATCGGCAGCTTCGCCGGGTCGGCGACGGTGGTGGCCGCATTGCTCATCGGGCTGGCCAGCGCGGGCACCATACCCTGGCTGGCCGGCCTGTTGCTCGCGCTGTGGGGCCTGGTCTGGGGAGTCGTGAACCCGGGAACACTGGTCTGGCTACTCGACGCGGCCCCGGAAACTCCGGAGGCCGCGTCGGCGGTGAATGTGACGAACCTTCAGATAGCCCTGGCGGCAGGGTCTGGCCTCGGCGCGATCCTTGTCTCGTCGACAACCCTGCATACGGTGTTCCTCACGGCGGGCTTCACCGTCCTTGCCTCCGCCGTGCTCGCCACGGTGGCGGCGCGGTTCATAACACTCGCCCGGAGGGAATGAGGAGACCGGAGCGAGGCAGGGGGTGGCCGACTTGGCGCCTCGTCGGCTCACCATTCTTGGGTCAGGTGAGCGTCCGGACACTGTTCTAGCAGGTCAGAAGCCTGATCACCTCCGAAGTGATCAGGCTCTTTGGATGTCTGAGCGTCGTTCGACCGTGAAGAAGAGTGTGCCGATCGCTGTCGACCGGGGCGGGTGAGCAGAAGCCGAGCCAGACGGCGGGGTGTGACCACGGGCCGATCGCCCTCGGCCCGGCCTTGGGCGATGTAGCGATAGACCGCCTTGGCGTGATGCGCGCCCCAGGACCGTGAGTTCAACCGGGAGGTCTCAGACCTGCGCCCTCCAAGAGCCGCCGAATGCTCGGCGGTCTTCAGGCAGCCCTGTGCGGCGACGAACCGATCTGCGCGCGGCCCCCTCCGAGCGGGCTCGGGCCGCGCTCGACAAGCCTCCATGTCACGCTTCCTGTGCCCTGAGTGTGCCGGAAGTGCTTGAAGCGCATGGTCTTCTTGGTCCAGTGTGAGCACGATCCGGCTGGTCGGTACGTCAGCCCCGGGGGTGCGGTCCAGCGCGTTGAGGTGCCACATTCTTGGCTCGCCAGGTTTTGGACTGCACAGTCCTTCTCGCCTGGGATTGGACTGTATAGTCCTTCTTGCATGCGTTGCGACGAGATCCGGAACTCGGCGCCGACGGAGTCGCCCCTCGCAGTGCACTTCACAACGCGCCCGGCGCAACCGACGTCCTCTGCCGGGTTGCGGTCAACACAGGTAAGGCCGGCGGCGGAGCTCTGCGGCACTGAGAGCCCGACTTGGGCTTGATGAGGTCTACTCGCACCCTGGCCGGAGGTCGAGATTCGCCGTGTCACGACCGACGCGGTCCGCGCACGCAGCCGGCGAACCCTCACCGACTCCACGATCACTCAGGAAAGGCTCCGACATGCCGGGCTCCGAGCTTTATGAGAAATTCATGGCGCTGCACACCCGCGACGGTGGCCTCGTCATGCCGAACGCCTGGGACGGCCTCTCGGCGCTGATGCTGGCCGATGCCGGCTTCGAGGCGATCGGGACATCCTCGGCGGCGCTCGCCAGCACACTCGGCCGCCTCGACGGGCGTCACCAAGTTACCCGCGAAGAGCACCTCGAGCATGCGCGGCTGCTCGGCCGGCTCACCGGGCTGCCCGTAAATGGAGACTTCGAGGACGGTTACGGCGACACGCCTGAAGACGTCGCGGCGACCGTCGAAGCCGCCGTCGAGTTCGGCCTGGCCGGTATCGGTATCGAGGACACCTCGGGCGATCCCGATCACCCCATCCGCGACTTCGACGACGCAGTCAATTGCGTGCGTAGCGCCGTCGAGGCAGCCAAGGGACGCATCGTTGTCACCGGCCGCACCGACAACTTCATCCAGGGGCGGCCCGATCTCGACGACACCATCCGGCGTCTGACGGCCTTCGCCGAGGTCGGCTCGGATGTGGTCTACGCCCCGTACCCACCCGACCTCGACGCACTTGACGCGATCGTCACCGCGGTCGCGCCGACACCGGTCAACGTCCTCGTGTCACCGGCGGACAAGGTGCTGACCGTCGCTGAACTGCAGAAGGCCGGGGTCAAACGCATCAGCTTGGGTCCGTCGCTCTACATGCACGCGACGGGGGCACTCGAACACGCGATCAAGGCGCTCGTCGCGGGCGATCTCGGCTCGGCGACGACAGGCATCAGCTTCGAGCGCATCAGTGGAGTTCTTGCCCGCGGCAAGAACTAGCCCAAACCCTACGAACCACCGCTCCTCACCTAGTGATCACAAGAAGAAGGCAGGTTGACATGGATCTCGACAAGCTCATGAGCAAGCACCTCACCAGGGCTTTCGATCCCAGCAAGACCATCCCGGCAGAAACCCTGCAACACCTGTTGGAGTTTCTGCGCTCCGCGCCGACATCGACGAACATCCAGCCCAACCACTTCTACGTACTCGCCACGACTGAAGCCAAAGAGCGCCTCGCGGCCAACCTGGGCGAACGATTCCAAGACAACAGCGGGAAGATCCTGAACTCGTCGCACACCATCATCCTCACCACCCGAGCAGATCTGCCCGAGAGTCACATCGAGGAGGTGTTCGACAAGGAGACGGCCGACGGCCGGTTCCCCGACCAGGCGAAGAACGCGCTGTGGCAGTCAATGACCCGCGACTTCCTCAACCTGCGCATTTACCGCTACAAGGACCTGAACCACTGGATGGAAAAGCAGACCTACCTGGTGCTGGGCATGACCATGATGGCGGCCGCTGAGCTCGGCGTCGAGGCCACGCCGCTCGAAGGGTTCGACCCGATCAGTGTCGACGCGGCGTTCAAGATCCGCGAAACCGGACACACCACGACAGTGCTGCTGGCCCTCGGCTACCCCGACCTTACGAAGGTGTACAACGGCCCGGTTTCGCGCTTCGAAGCCGACCGGCTGTTCACCTTCGTCTAAAACATCGCCGGCATCGGGAACGACCGTGGTTGAAGTACGCAGACCACCGACATCCCGGTCCTCGATGGCGTCCCACCCCGGACAACCAGCGCGGCGGCAGGCGCCGCCGGCGGTCATCACGGCCCGCGCGATGCCGTCGGCAGTGCCAGACCGTCGTCCGCAGGCCTGATTCGGGCCTTCCGGCCGAGTGACCATGGCTGAGGGGACAGCAGCGCTGACAGCAACACGCCCCCAACGGCCTTGAGTCCACGCTCGCACAGTTGTACGCCGTCTCGGCCTGCCCCCTCACGTCCATGGTGCGCGTCCCCGCCGCCTTCATGGGCGTCCGGGGCAGCAGACGCACCACGACGTCATCGCCGCCGTCCACCAACCTTCGTCACCTGCACGGCTTCGCCAACGGCCTCGAACTCGACCGTCAGGCTGTGAACGCCGGCATCATCTGGGCGCACGTCATCCGGTGAAGGCCACGTCCTCCAGGTTGAGTTCCAGCGTGGGGTTCACGACGGAGCCGCTCACGTTCTTCTGCATGAGGTAGTTGAGCGTCTCGTAGTGCGTGAAGATCAGCGGGCAGTCGTCCTGGACGATCGCGCGGATCTGGGTGTACAGCTTCTTGCGCTCGGCCATGTCTGTGGAGGATGCGGCCTGGTCGATGAGCTTGTCGAGGGCCGGGTTGGAGTACTTCATCGAGTTGATGGAGCCCCCCGTCCTCGCTACGAGCGAGTAGAAGTTGTCCGGGTCGATGGTGCGCTCCTGGTAGGCGCTGGTGATCTCGTAGTCGCCCTTGGAGTACCTGTCAAACCACACGGACACGTCGACCTGCTCGATCTGCATCGTGATGCCGATCTTCTTCAGCGCCTCGGCGACGATCTCGCCGGTCTTCAGCAGCTCCGGATACTGCGGCAGGCCGAGGTAGTGGATCGTCAGCCCGTTGGGGTATCCGGCAGCGGCGAGGAGCTGCTTGGCCTTGTCGAGGTTCGGCCCGGCGGCGAATGGGTCGACGCCGTCGTACCACGGAGATCCGCTGGGCACCTCCTGTACGCCGACCTCGCCCGACCCGAAGTAGGCGATGTCCTTGATCACCTTGCGGTCGATGGCCCAGGCGATGGCCTGACGCACTTCCTTCTTGTTGAACGGCGCCTTGGCTACGTTCATCGCGAGGAAGTCCGGGATGCCGGCCACGGGGCTGGTCTTGTAGGTGAAGCGCGGGTCCTTGCTCAGGGTGGGCAGCTGCTGCAGCGGAACGGCGTCGGCCCAGTTGATCTCCCCGGCGGACAAGGCGTCCACGCGGCTCTGATCCACCAGCAGGAACCGGAAGTCGACCTCGTCGAAGTACGGACGACCGGAGCGGAAGTACTTGTCCCACTTCTTCAGCGTGATGTGGTCGCCCTGGACCCACTCGACGAACTGGAACGGTCCGGTGCCGACCGGGTTGCGGGCCGGGTCTTTCGACTCGATCGCCTTCTGGTTGACGATCTCGCCGTTGTTGGCCAGGTTCGTCAGGAACGGACCGAACGACGACTTCAGATGGAAGATCACCTGTGTGGGGGAGACCACCTCGATCGAGTCGATCGGCGTGTACAGCGGGGCGTACGCGCTCGCGGTCTTCGGGTCGAGGATCCGCTCGAAGGTGTACTTCACGTCGGCCGCGCTGAACTTCTCACCGTTGTGGAAGTAGGCGTTGTCGGCGAGGTCGAAGACCCACGTCTTGTCGTCCTGGGCGGTCCATTTGGTGGCCAGCCGCGGGACGACGGAGCCGTCGGGTCCGAGGTCGACAAGCTTGCTGAAGATGCCGTCGTAAACCTGAGCGCCGGTGTAGACCGACGACACCGCGGGGTCGAGGCTGTCCGGCTCGCCGGTGAGGGCGGCCTTCAGCACGCCACCCGGCTTCAACGCGGCGGCGGCTCCGCCCCCGGCAGCCGTGGAGTTGGTGGGACCGCAGGCCGACAGCAGCGAGCCTGCTGCGCCGACGCCGACCACGCTGAACCCGAGAAGGCCCGCGCGCTGCAGGAACGACCGCCGCGAAAAGTCAGGGCCGGAATTGAATGTCATGACTTTCTCCTGGTCAGCCGGAGTGGGCGCGGACGAAGTCGATAAGGGTGGTGTTGAACGGCTCGGGGGTCTCCCACAGGCAGGCATGGCCGCCGGGAACGGTGGCCCATCGCGCCCCCGGCACGGCTTCGTGCAGACGCCGCGAGAGCCGGACCGGGATGAGGATGTCCTCCTCTCCCGCGAGCACAAGCGTCGGAGCGGTGAGCTGCGCCAGCCGCTCGGTGGTGTCGTGGGTCTGGATGACGTTGAGCTGGGACAGGTACGCCTCGACGGTCATGGTCATCTCCGCCATGGCGGTGTCGAACTCCGCGGCCTCCTCCGGCCGCTCCTCGAAGAACGGCACGGTGAAGGCCCACAGCCCGACGTCCCGCATCACCGTGGGGACGCCCATCTCCCTGGCCATGTCGGCCCAGAGCGCGAACATGCGGGAGCAGAACGGTCCAGGCGCGGCATAGGTGCAGGCGAGCGTCAGGGACTTCAGATCGTCGGGGTAGGCCAGGGCGTACTCCTGGGCGATCATGCCTCCCATGGAGACGCCCGCCAGGTGGATGCCGGTCAGCCCCAGGTGGTCGACGAGCGCCTTCGCGTCATCGGCGAGCAGCCGGGAAGTGTACGGCCCGGCCGGCTTGTCCGACGCGCCGATACCACGGTTGTCGAAGCGCAGGACCCGCAGCCCCGCGTCCAGCAGCGCCGGCACCTGGGCCTCCCAGGTCTCCAGGTCGTCGGCGAGGCCGTTGACGAGGACGACCGTTTCGGGCCCCTCGCCTTCGAGCTCGTAATTGATCGTGATGCCATTGACGAAAGCGGTCGACATGGGACCTCCGAAATCAGTTCTGTAGTGGAGTCGGGTCGTGCTACGGCCGGGCCGGCAGCACGACGGGGCAGGCGACGAGGTGGGGGGTGTGGTCGGCGCTGTTGAGTGTCCCGACGGGTGTGAGGGCGGGACGTTCCCGCGAGCACGAGTCCACTCGTAGCGGGCAGCGGGGATGGAACCGGCACCCCGACGGAGGGTCGATCGGGCTGGGAATGTCGCCGGACAGCGGGACGTGGACGAGCCGCGCGTCCGGCTCGGGAATCGGGACAGCGTCCAGCAGCGCCCGGGTGTACGGGTGCACCGGGTTGGCGAACAGATCGGCCCGATCCGCGGTCTCGACGATCTTCCCGAGATACATCACGCTGACTTCATCGCTGACGTGCTCGACGACGCTGAGGTCGTGGCTGACGAACAGGAAGGCCACCCCGAGGTCGCGCTGCAGCCGCGCCATCAGATTGAGAATCTGGGCCTGCACGCTGACGTCGAGGGCACTGACCGGTTCGTCGGCCACGATGAGGTCGGGGCCGCTGGCCAGCGCCGCGGCGATCCCCACCCGCTGCCGCTGGCCGCCGGACAGTTGCACGGGGTGCCGGTCCGCGTGGTCGGGCGACAACCCCACCAGGTCGAGTAGTTCGCGGACCCGGCGCTCCCGATCGGGCGGCGACCCGACGCCGTAGGCGTCCAGCGACTCGCGCACGCTGCGGCCGACCGTCCACCGGGGGTCCAGGCTGCCGAGCGGATCCTGGAAGACCGGCTGGATGCGCCGGCGAATGTCGCGAAGCGCGCTGCCCCGCAATCCGACGATCTCCGTGCCGTCGAAGAGCACTGAGCCGTCGTCCGGACGCTGCAGGCCGAGAACGCAGCGGGCCAGCGTGCTCTTCCCGCTGCCTGACTCGCCGACCAGCCCGTGGGTATGGCCGCGCCCCAGAGTCAGGTCGACGCCGGACAGCGCGTGCACGCGTTTGCGCCGTAGGCCCGACCCGGGGGCGGGGAAGGTGACGACGAGTCCGCGTACGTCGAGTAGTGCCGTCATGAGACCTCCTGGGCCACAGGTGGGAGAGCGTCGTGCAGCCAGCAGGCGACTCGGCCCCCGCCCTGCGTTTCCACCACCGGCGGGGCAGTGGTGCAGCGGTCGTGGACCCGGGCGCACCGCGCCGCGAACCGGCAACCGGCGGGCGGATGGGTGAGATCGGGCACCTGGCCGAGGATGACGGGAAGATCTCCGGATCGGTGGTGGGCGGCCGGCTGCGAGTCGAGCAGCGCCCGGGTGTACGGGTGCAGCGGGTCGGCGAAGACGTCGCGGACCGTCCCCTGCTCCACGACCTGTCCGGCATACATCACGGCGATGCGGTCGCAGACCTGGGCGACGACGCCGAGGTCGTGCGTGATCAGCAGCACTCCGGTGCCCGTGCGGACGGTGAGGTCGCGTAGCAGGTGCAGGATCTGGGCCTGGATGGTCACGTCGAGGGCGGTGGTCGGTTCATCGGCGATGAGCACCGAGGGATCGTTGGCGAGAGCCGCGGCGATCACCACGCGCTGCTTCATACCGCCGGAGAACCGGTGGGGCGGGTCGGAGTATCTGGCGGCGGGATCCGGGATGCCCACGGCGCGCAGCAACTCGACGGCCTGCTCGCGCGCTGCGCGCCGGCTGATGTCGCGATGGTTGCGGATGGCCTCGGCGACCTGGGCCCCCACCGCGAATGTCGGGTCGAGGCTGGCCGAGGGGTCCTGACTGACCAGGGCGATGTCGTTGCCGCGTACCTGGCGATACTCCTCGGCGGTGAGACCGCGCAGATCCCGGCCGTCCAGCAGCACCTGGCCGGACAGTTGTGACCCGCTGGGCAGCAGGCCCATGACAGCTCCGCCGAGCGTGGACTTCCCGCAGCCCGATTCCCCCACCAGGCCGACGATCTCACCGGAGCCGACGGCCAGTGTGACCCCGCCCACGGCCTCCACCCAGCGACCTCCCTTCACCGGGATGCGCACCCGCACGTCGTCGATCTGAAGCATGGCGCGGGTCACGAGACCATCCCCTGCGGGTCGAGGCGGTGACGCAGCCCGTCACCGAGCAGATTGAAGGCGAGGACGATGACGGCGATGGCCAGCCCGGGGAAGATCTCGACCCAGGGGGCCTGCGTGAGCACGTCGCGGCCTTCGGAGAGCATGAGCCCGAGCGACGGGGTGGGCGGCTGTGTGCCAAGGCCAAGGAAGCTCAGCGAAGCCTCGATCTGGACCGCGAACCCTGCCAGGATCGCCGCCTGCACGAGCAGTGGGCCCAGCGCGTTCGGCACGACGTGACGCCGCAGTACGGCGAACGACGACCAGCCGCGGGCCCGGCCGCCTTCGACGAAACCCGCATGCGCGACCACGAGAGACGCCGCACGCTGCACCCGCGCCAGAATCGGCAGGTAGATCAGCGCGATGGCCAGCGCCGCCACGATGCTCCCGGGCCCCACGATCGCGATGAGGGTGATCGCGAGGAGGAGCGCGGGAAGGACGAGAAGCATGTCGAGCGGGCGCGAGATGACCTGGTCGACCCATCCGCCGAAGTAGCCGGCGGCCGTCCCCAGGGGGAGGGCCGCAAGGGAGGCGACGGCCACGGACGCGAAGACGATCGCCAGGCTGGTCCGCAAGGCGTACACCGTGCGGCTGAACACGTCCCGGCCGAGCGCGTCGGCTCCGAAGGGGTGCCCCAGGTCAGGCCCGGCGAGCACGCGTGTGGGATCGATGGCGTTGGGATCGTGCGGCGCGATCAAGGGCGCGAGGAGGGTGACGATCACCAGCACCACGAGGATGAGCACGCCGGCCCGCGCGGAGCGCGGCAGCCAGAAGAACGCCCTGACCACGGCGGTCACCCCTGCCGGGATGCTCTTGGCCGTCATGAGTCTCCCCTGTCGGACACCTGCGGGTCGATGAAGCCCACCACCAGGTCGGTGATGAGGCTGACCAGGATGAACAGCGTCGCCACCACAAACAGCCCGGCCTGGACCACCGGGTAGTTGCGCTGGTTGATGGCCGTGACGATCAGCCGGCCGACTCCCGGGAGCGCGAAGAGCGTCTCCACGACGATCGCGCCGCCCAGCAGGACACCGAACTGGATGCCGATGACCGTGGCGATGGGCGTCGCCGCGTTACGTAGGGCGTGACGGTAAACGATGGAGCGTTCCTTGGTGCCCTTCGCCCTCAGATAGACGATGAAGGGCCGTCCGATCACTCCCAGCATCGCCCCGCGGGTCGTCCGGATGATGTACGCCGCCTCGGCGACGGCCAGCGTGAGCACCGGAAGGATCATGTACGTGAGGTTGCCGCCGGGATCTTCCATGAAGGGCACGTATCCCGACGGCGGCAGCCACATCATCGTGCCGGCGCAGACCAGCACGAGCATGATGCCGAGCCAGAAGTCGGGGACGCTGATCCCGAAGACCACGAAGCCCTCGGTCAGGCGGCGCACCCACCGGCCGCCGACCGCCGCGCGGACGCCGAGCGGCACGCCGACGGCGACGGCGAGAACCATCGACAGCAGCGTGATCTCCAAGGTGACGGGGACGCGCTGCGCGAGCAGTTCGCTGAGCGGCGCCTTACTCACGAAGTCCTGGCCGAAATCGCCGTGCAGGACACCGGCGACCCAGTCGCGGTACTGCGTCCACAACGGGTCGTCGAGGTGAAGCTGGGCCCGCACCTGCGCTACCGACTCCGGGGTGGCGCGGAAACCCAGCATGGTCCGGACCGGGTCGCCGGGAACCAGCCGGATGATCAGGAAGATGACGACGCTCATCACGAACAGCACCGGGATGGTGAGCCCGAGCCGTCGGAGCACGAAAAGCAGGCGCGGGTTCATTCGTCGGTCTCCAGGATCGCCAGGTCCCGGACTCGCGCCACCAGGTCGCGAACCAGTTTCTCGGTCAGGCCGAAGTGCTCGAGGGCGATCGCCGAGGCGCGTTCGGAGTCCTGGTCGATCACGGCGTCGGCCAGGAGTCCGTGCTGCACCGCGGCGACCCGGCGGATCTCCGGCGTGTACGGCTCGGCGCCCAGGTCAAGACTGATCCTCGTACGGATCTGAGCGCTCAGCCCGACCAGGACAGGGTTGTGCGTCGACTCCGCGACCGCCCGGTGCACGCGCTCGTCGGCGACGCGGGACTCCTCGCGGTCGGTGGCCGCGTGGTAGTCGTCGAGGGCCTGCGAGAGGGCCGCCACGTCGTCGTCGTTGCGGCGGAGGGCCGCCGTCGCGGCGATCACCGGCTCCAGGAGCTGGCGGGTGTCGAACAACGCCTCGAAGCGGGTCCAGTTGGGCAGCAGGTGCCGTCGGATGAGGTCGGCCGACGACGGCCGCCAGTCCTCCAGCACGAACGAGCCGCCGTTGCGGCCGCGGCGTTGCTCGATGTAGCCGCTGTCGGTCATGCGGCGCAGCGCCTCACGCACGGTCGCCCGGGAGACGCCGAGCAACGACGCGAGCTCGCGCTCGGGCGGAAGCGCCTGGCCGGGCACGTACACCCCGAGGGCGACGGCGGTGACGAGACGCTCCACGATCTGTTCCGGCGCGTTGCGCACCACGATCGGCCCGGCCAGCGGGTCGGTGCTGTCACGCTGCAGCTCGTTCAGCAGCGGAGCCTCGAAGATCTCGCTCATCCGCGGTGCTGCCGCTCGAACCAGTGGTGGAGGAAGCGCGCGAGCACCTTTGCTCCGTCGACGATGCTGCTCAGCTCGACGCTCTCGTCGATCCCGTGCATGTCGTAGACCTGCGGGCCGTAGCAGAGGGCGGGGACGTCGAAGTCGTTGACGTAGAACCGGGCGTCCGTGGTGGCGCCCGTGACGAACCTGCGCGGGTCGGCGCCGTGCACTTCGCGATGGGCCCGGGCCATGGCGGCGCTCAGCGGATGCCCGTCCGCGAGGGCATACCCGGCCGCCCGGAACCCCGCGGCCGTGACGACAGGCTCGGACGGGAACCGGCCGTCACGGGCCACGATGTCTGCGATGGCGGCTCTGATCCGCTGCTCGGCCTCGCCTGGGGACCATGACCGCGGGAAACCGACACGAAGCCTCAGCACGGCGTCGGTCGGCACACTGGAGTGCCAGTCACCGGCGGAGATGCCCCCGACATTGAGGTTGTACGGGCTGGCCAGCTCGGCGAAGGCCTCGTCGGGCGCCTCCTGCGGGAGCTGTTCGCACCACTTCCGCAGACCCTGGGTGAGGACGCCGCACAGATCCACCGGATTGACGGCCATGTGGGCGGACTCGGCGTGCGCGGACCGGCCGACGACGCGCACGTCGAGCCAGATCACGCCGACCCCTCCGGCGAGGATGCCGAGGTCGGTGGGTTCGAGTACGACGGCGGCGTCGGCGAGCACCCCGGCCCGCGACGCCGACAGCGTGCCGTTGCCTGTGCACTCCTCTTCGATGGCACCCAGGAACATCAGCCGACCGGTGTCGAACCCCGGCGCCACCTCGTCGAGGGCCCGTACGGCGAGCACACCCATCGCGAAACCGCACTTCATGTCGCCCGCGCCACGGCCGTACAGCCGGCCGTCCCGCCGGGTCGGCTGGAACGGGGGGCTGCTCCAGAACTCGGGTGAGTCGGCCGGCACCACGTCGAGATGGCCGTTCAGAAGAAGGGACGGGCCGTCTCCACGGCCCCGCCTTCCCAGGACGTTGGCCCGCCCGGCATAGGACGTCTGACCGACGCCGGCGAGCGGGTCCGAGACGATCTCCTCCGGGATCGGCAGGAACTCCACGTCGAAACCGGTCGCGGCGAGCTCCGCCCCGAATACGTCACAGACCTCGGCCTCGTGGCCCACCGTGCTGGGCGCCGCGACGAGGCGCTCGAGGAAAGCGAAGGCTTCCTCCGCCAAGGCATCGACAGCGCTGTCGAGAGCTTCCCCGCTGACCATGTCACCTCCAAAGGTATATGGTTCGGTCCATAGACCATAAAGAGGTGGCATAACGCCCGTCAAGCCTGTCCGTAATTCGGTTATGTTACGTTTCCCGAGGTAGTGGGCCTGACCGAAAGTGAGGCGCCGCCGGCCGGAAGACCGTGGGCCGGGATGGTGAGAGCGGCCGTGCCGCTGACGGGGCTGGTCCCCGGTGGCGCTGCCGGGGATCTCACCACTGGACCGGCTGCCGAGTTACGG
This sequence comes from Microbispora bryophytorum, assembly GCF_006874465.1. Classification (GTDB taxonomy): domain Bacteria; phylum Actinomycetota; class Actinomycetes; order Streptosporangiales; family Streptosporangiaceae; genus Microbispora; species Microbispora bryophytorum. Next base: position 105,340 of record NZ_VIRL01000022.1, read on the forward strand.
GCCAGTGCTCCGGCCTTCAGGCTGGGGGTGAAGGCCCGCGTGGGAGGGCCGCCAAGGCCCGAGCGTGCCCTGACGGTCAGTGTTCGTCCTGCGCTTGCTCGGCGGTTTCGGCGATCGGTACTGGCACGACGGCGGCGATTGTCCGTCCCCGGTTGGTGATGTACGTGATCCGGCCGCGTACAGCTGCGTCGTTGAGCACGTCCGCGAACAGGCGGCGCGCTTCCGCGACGCTCATCTCTCCCGAGCCCATACACGTCATGAAGCGCGGACACACGTTCATGCACGTGGATGCCGACGTCCCGGTGCGCTGGTCCCGGGACCTGCCCGCCGAACCGACCAGTGTGACGGTGGTCAAGGACGCGGCCGGGCGGTACTTCGCCTCGTTCGTGGTCGGAACGAGCAACCAGCCGTTGCCGGAGTCGGCCGCCGAGGTGGGGATCGACCTCGGTCTCACGCACTACGCAGTCCTCTCGGACGGCAGGAAGATCGACAACCCGCGTTTCCTGCGCCGCGCCGAACGCCGGTTGAAGAAGACACAGCGGGCGCTGTCCCGCAAGGCGAAGGGGTCGGCGAACAGGAAGAAGGCCGTCGCCCGTGTCGCCCGCGCTCACGCGAGGGTGGCCGACGCGCGCCGCGACCGGGCACACAAGCTCTCCACCGCGTTGATCCGCGAGAACCAAGCGGTGTACGTAGAGAACTTGGCCGTGTCCGGTCTCGGCCGTACCCGGTTGGCGAAGTCTGTTCACGACGCGGGCTGGTCGCAGTTCGTGTCCATGCTGGAGTACAAGGCGCCCCGGTACGGCCGCCACTTCGCCAAGATCGACCGATGGTTCCCCTCATCCAAGATGTGTTCTGCCTGCGGGGCCATCCAGCCATCCATGCCGCTTGCCGTCCGGTCCTGGACCTGCCCGTGCGGGGCCGTCCACGACCGGGACGTCAACGCGGCGATCAACATCCTGGCCGCCGGACGGGCGGACAGGCTAAACGCCTGCGGAGGGACCGTGAGACCCGCCGCCTAGCGGAGGGCAGGACCCGGTGAAGCAGGAAGCCACAGAAGTGCCGCACGCGCGGCACAGGCTGAATCCCCAGCCTTCAGGCTGGGGAGCGCGTCAAGCCCCGACCGCGTACACGGCGTCGAGGATCGACGCGGTTACGACGTCAGGCTGGGAAACGCTGAGCGCGTGGGATGCGCCGGGGACCTCGCGTATCCCCTTGGCGCCGGCCCGGTCCGCCATGAAGCGGTGCAGGGCGACGGGGATGTTGAGGTCCTCGTCGCCGAAGACGAACCACGACGGGATGGATCTCCATGCCGGGGCGTCCGTCGGCAGCCCCGCGGCGAGGGCGATCTCCGTGACCGGGCGCTGGGTCGCGCTCATCACGGCGGCCCGGCCGGCGGGTACGTCGGCAGCGAACTGGTGGTGGAAGGCGTCCGCCCGGATGGCGAACTCGATGCCGCCGGTCGTGACCGGGTAAGCGGCAAGGGTGTCGCCGAGGGTGCTCCCGGGGAACTTGGTCGACAGCGCGAACGCGGACTCACCCTGCTCGGGCGCGAACGCGCAGACGTAGACGAGGCCGGCCACCTTGTCGCCGCCGGCGGCTTCGGTGATCACCATGCCGCCGTAGGAGTGCCCGACGAGGACCACGGGGGTGTCGATACCGGCGAGCACATCGCGTACATAGGCGGCGTCGCCCGGCAGGCTGCGTAGCGGATTGGCGACGGCGATCACGGGTACGGCGTTCGCCTGCAGTCGCTCGACGACGCCGTTCCAGCTGGCGGATTCGGCGAAGGCGCCGTGTACGAGAACGACGGTCGGGTTCTGCTGGGCCATGATTCTGCCTCTCTGATCAGTGGCGGCCGAGGGCCGTGCGGAGGACGTGGATCGCCTGCTCGATGGCGCCGGTCGTGGCGGCGGTCCCGCGCAGGGGGTTGAGCATCATGAAGTCGTGGAGGGTGCCGTTGTAGCGGACGGTCGTGGTGCGAACGCCGGCCTCGGTGAGCTTGCGTCCGTAGGCCTCGCCCTCGTCGCGCAGCACGTCGTTCTCGTCCACGATGAGGAAGGTCTCGGGTAGTCCGGCGAGTTCCTCGACCGTCGCCCGCAGCGGCGACGCGGTGATCTGGTCGCGCTTGTCCTTCTCGGGCAGGTAGGCGTCCCAGAACCACGCCATGGCCTTGGCCGTGAGGTGCGGCCCGTCGGCGAATTCGCGGTAGCTGTCGGTGTCCTGGCCCGCGTCGGTGACCGGGTAGTACAGCGACTGGTGTACGAACGTGACGTCGCCGCGCTGCTTGGCCAGGATGGCCAGGACCGCGGTCATGTTCCCGCCGACGGAGTCCCCGGCGACGGCGAGGCGAGAGCCGTCGAGGCCCTCGGCGGCGCCGTGCGTGCTGATCCACTGCGCGGTGGCGTACGCCTGCTCGATCGCGACCGGGTAGCGGGCCTCGGGCGAGCGGTCGTACTCGACGAATACGACCGCGGCGTTCACGCCGACGGCCAGCTCCCGGACGAGCCGGTCATGGGTGCCGGCGTCGCCGAGGATCCAGCCACCGCCGTGGACGTACAGGATGGCCGGCAGTTGATCTTCGGCGCCGACCGGCTTGACGATGCGGACCCGCACCTCGCCGGCCTCGGCGGGGACGGTGATCCACTTTTCCTGGACGTCGGGCTTGTCGATCGGAGCGGCCTGGATGTCGTCGAGCACCTTACGGGCGCGATCGGGCCCGAGCTCGTACAGGAAGGGGGGTTTGGCGGCGGCATCGGCGAATTCCTGCGCCGCTGCTTCCAGAACGTGCCTGTTCATAGTGTTGCCTTTCTGTCGTGTCAGTCAGCAAGACAGCGCAGCCACTCGGGTTCGTGACGGGACGCCACGAAAGTCTTCGCCTGCCCCCGCCCAAGCGGACAAGCAGCGGCGGCGTGCCGAATCAACGAGTGACGTGATGGCATCGACACGCTGCTCGACGCGTACCCCGACGTGAACTCGCTGGTCGACGACGTCACGTGGGCGGCCCCAACCGTGGACCACGGTGCCGGCCGCGGCCTTGCAAGGGCGCGATGGAGGGGTCCGACAAGCGGCCGTGCTCACAACGGCATCACCGGATGCCGTATGCGAATGGAGCCGAAATCGTCACCGTGAACCTGTTGGAGCGGTCGGCGACGCGAGGCCGGACTTCGACCAGGTCGCAGCCTACACAGAAGGAGGCGATGCCGCGGTCACCGTCATCGCGCGCCGGCATTGAAGGAACCCGCCTGGCTATAGGAGGACGATCAGGGGCCGTTGCACTGGAAGACCCGCGGCCTGGTCGAGTGGGCGGCGGGACGCTCATTCGTCTGGATCGACGACGAGATCACCCATGCTGATCGTGCCTGGGTGTCAGCGCACCATGACGCCCAGGCCCACCTTCATCGGGTGGACCCTCGCCGTGGCCTCACGGGCAGTGATTTCGTCGTCATCGCGGATTGGCTGGCACGGCTACAGCGGTAATGGTCGCCAATCTGCGTGCGGAATCGCCGCGCTGGAGTTCCAACCAAAACTCCTTCGGCGGGCAAAGTTTTCGTGATGCGGGCAACTCATGGGGTGAAACGCCCGTCTATCCAACGGTTATCGTTCACTTTGTAAGGAGTAACCCCCGTGAAAGCCGCATATCTTCTCCCCGTCGCTGCGCTCGTCACTCTCGCCGCGTGCGGTACGGCCGGGGGCAGTGCCGCGCCCGTGGTGACGGTCACGGCCGCCGAGCCCGCTCCCGCGGTCACCGTGACCGAATCGGCTTCACCTGCCGTATCCGTGGAAGACGAGACGCCGACGACGTCGGCACGCAAGCCCGTGGTCGCGGAGAAGAAGACCCTCCCCGACGTCGTCGGCATGAATCTTCAGGCCGCCCAGGACAGGCTCCAGGCGGCGGGGTTTTATCTCCTCGACGACAAGGACGCCACCGGCCGTGGCAGGTTTCAGGTCTACGACCGCAACTGGGTGGTGACGCGGCAGAAGCCAGCCGCTGGCCGGAAGGTCTCGACGGACATGCTCATCGTGCTTTACGCCAAGAAGTACGGCGAATAGCCAAAGTGTCCTGCGATGCATGTTTACGCATCGCGTTGGGCAGGGCATCGGCATTGTTGCTTGATGCCGGTTCTGGGCTGGCTTCCGCGGAGCAGAGGACGGTGAGAGGCGGATGCACTGGGCCAACTCGCCGGCCTGACCAAGGACGTAGCCACGCTCCCAGCGGTGGAGTGTGTGAGGCTGCTCGTATCCGGAGCGTCGAAGCAGCAGCCCCATCCGCCACCGAATGTAGCCGGTTGCCGGATGGGGCTGCCTGAACATACGACCGGGAATGCGGTCCTTGCGCTACTTGGCGGCTACCAGGTGGTCGAGGTTGAACCACCCGGCGTCACCGGAACCGTAGCTGACGCTGATCGTGTTGATACCCGCTGCCAACTGCACCGGAATGGTCGCGTCGGCCCAGGTGTTCCAGCTCCCGGTGAGCGGAAGTGAGATTTGGTGACGATCTCCGCCGTTCACCGACACCGATGCGCTCCGGGTGCCGGCCGGACCGTCAGGGCCGGCCGAGTAGCGGAGGTCCAGTGAGTAGGTGCCCGCATCCTGGGCGACGATCTGCTGAGTCACGCTCGGCCCCCGTGTGGTGAAGCATGCGACGAAGCCCGATCCCGTATACCCGGGGTGGTCCGTGGCCAGGCATGCTCCGCCGGACATAGCTCCATCCTCAGCCTCGCAGACGTCCCCTACCTCACAGTGCAGCAACGCGTCGACAGAGTTCTTCACGGAGATGTCCTGCCCTCGTGCCTTCGTCGTAGCGACCGCCGTGAACCGGTAGTTGCCTTTGGGCAGATCGGCAGAGGTCGTCATCGTGTATCGCACAACAGTGCTCTGACCGGAGGCCAGCTTGGGCACGCCTGGGCACGCCGGCGCATGACCGTCCGCGCAGGTGATGGTGATTCCGGGGGCCGGCTCGCCGTCCGGGTTGTAGGCGGCGAGACTCGTTCGGACGTCGCGATCAATCTCCCCACCGCCGTTGGTGAACGTTACCGGGACCGTGTAGGTGCTCCCAGCATGCACGGCGGTCGGGGCGTCGAGAGAGATCTCCTGTGGTTCGGTCCAGGACAAATAGACGCCGTAGGCGTCGTGCTGCGACTTGAAGTCGAACGGCACGGTGATGGCATTGTTCTCGACCTTGACGTCCTGGCTGAAGACAGCCTGGCGCGTGTACAGGGGTGCCTGCTCAGGGATCCTGTAGACGGTGGCGTGCACGAGACCGTCGCGGACCAGCCACGGCGTCGAGGACAGCCCCTTGAACGTCACGGCCATCGGCCCGACGTACGCGCCCTGAATGTCACCGAGCAGCGCCACAGCGCGCTTCTTCGCGGGGTCCTCGGACGCGGAAATCGCGGTCGACCCGACTTGCTCGGAGGTGGAGACCAGCGTCCCGGTCAGGTCGGCGTAGGTTCGCATCGCCCACCAGTTCCCGTTGGGCGCCCATCCGCTCGGGGTCTTGGTGAGCAGCCCGGTCAGGTTCGGGATGACGCAGCAACTCCAGTTTCCGCGCATGGCGTTGGCATAGTTCGACTGAGCCAGTCGGGCGTTGTACCAGGCGGTATCTCCGGCGGTCTGCCGATCCGCGGGCTGGTACTCGTTGGCCGAGAGGGGCCGTTGGGCGATCCCGTTGGCGTCGAGTGCGTCCGACAGGGACTTGCCGACGGTGACCGGGTCGTCCACGGTCCCCTCGTCGTGGTTGGTGATCTCGTCGGGGACAGTGTTCGCGGCCTTGACGTGGGCCAGGAAGGCCTGCCATTCATCGGGTCGTCGCTCAGGGGTGTAGGCGAACGACGGGCCGGCGATTGTCGCGGCCGGAGCGATGCGCCGGATCTCGCGGTAGGCGCTGTCCCACATCTGGAAGTACTGTTCCGTGTTGACGCCCGGTCTCCAGAAGATGCTGAGGTCGGGCTCGTTCCAGATCTCGTAGGTGAACTTCTGGCCGGAAGCCTGGAGCTTGGTCACCGTCGCGTCGATGAACGTGATCCAGTTGCTGCAGTCGCCGTCGGTGCACGGCCACAGGGTGTTCGCCGGAGCCCCGCCGGTCGAACCGAACACATCGCTGAGCAGGACCTGGTACTCGACCTTCTGACGGGGCGGGCGCTGTAGACGCTTCGCCTCGGCGATGACCGCGTCGATGTTGCCTTGGGTGCCCGGTCCGAAGGTGTACTTGTCCTTGATCCAGCCGCCCGCATACCAGCCGCCGCTGCGGAAGGCATTGATATTCAGCGGGGCGAGGTATTCGTCGGACGGTTGTAACCCGTCCTGCGTGATGCCATAGAGAATGCCAAGACCCACCCCTTCGGACCGCTTCGTCTTCGCGGACAGATCGACGTTCAGCTCTTTCACGCTGGAAGAGCTGACGTTCGGGTCTGCCGCGGCAGGGTGCTGGCCGATGACCAGCAAGGCAGCGGTAGTGAACAGCGCCCCGAGGGCTGCGAGTCCCTTTCTGCCGTTCAGGCCCCGGCCCTGACCGGGGGCCGCAACTGTACCGTCGGGACGCCTGACTGTGACTGAGCGTTTCGGATGAGCTGACATTCTTCCTTCTTTCGCGGACGGGCCGACCCGCATCGCGGCCACGGGGTCGCGGTCAGCGCGAGTGCGGAGGCGGGAACGGCGTGCGGCACGATCCTGCGTGCCCGCCGAGACAAGGATGTGACCATGCGCCTTTCCCGTCGGGGGTGCGTCTGTCGAATCGATTCGCCGAATCGATTCGACTAGACCATAAGCGCGTGTCGGCGGGATGGTCAAGAGCTGGAAATGTCCGTGATTCGCCTTCGCCATGCAGCCGTCATCCGACGCCGTGGACCCAGAATCCGCGCAGGTCCCAGGGGCCGGGTGCTGTTGTTCGAGGAGGACTCGACGGGGAGGAGCCGAGGTCGGGCGCGGGGTTTCGCCGGTCCTGTGGCGCCCTGAGGGGAGATCGGCGGGGCGTCCAGAAGGTGGCGGTGTGGGCTGCCGGCGATCTCCCCGATGTTCGCCCGCTCCCCATCCGCCTCCGCCGGTCCGCGACCATCGGAGGTCGATCGGTTCACGGCACGCCGCGGTACTGGATTCTGTAACGAGGATGTGTCGTGCGGCGCACGCCTGGGTCGGCATTCTGGGCCGCATCGGGTCTCTTCCCATCGATCACGCGAAGAACCAGGCCTCTGTTCAGTCGAACCGGCTCGTCGAATCGATTCGATTTGGGATATAAACAGCAGTGCATGCCTGACGTGAGATCGGGTCTACCGGGTGGAGAAGCTGGTCGAGCCGTACGGGGAGGACCGGGACCCGTGGTGGATCGGGCATGGCGCCGGGCTGAGCATCGAGGAGCTCACGGTGGGTCCTCGAATGCCTGATCTCCGACGCCCGCCGTCAGCCGGCAATCACCGAAGGGGTGGATCCGGAAAAGGGGATGCGCAGGACGAATCGTGCGCCGCCCATTGGTGAACAGCCGGCCGTCAGGGTGCCCCGGTGGGCGAGCGCGATGTCGCGTGCGATGGCGAGCCCGAGGCCGCTGCCACCCTGATCCCGGCAGCGAGCGGCATCCAGCCTGGTGAACCGTTCGAAGATGCGCTCCCTGTCCGCCAATGAGACCCCCACCCCGTCGTCGGAGACGGTCAGCTCGGCCGTGGCGTCGCGGCGGTGGACTTCGACCTGCACGACATGCTTCGCGTGCCGCTGGGCGTTGTCCAGCAGATTGGTCAACACGCGGGCCATCTGGATCCGGCAGGCTCTGACGGTCGTTCCGGTCTCGAGCCGGAGCAGAACGGGAACCAGGTCCATGCGCTGGCCGACCTCCTCCTTGACCAGCTGGGACAGGTCTATCAAATCCCTATCTGCAGGGATTCCCGCATCCAGGCCTGACAGGAGGAGCAGGTCGCCGATGATTGTCTGCAGCCTGTCGACATCGCGCAACGCCTCGTCAAGGAGCTGGGGAAGCTCGGTGTCGCATGGATGCAGCTGCGCCTCCTCAAGCAGGACGCGGAGCCCTGCGAGGGGGGTGCGCAGTTCGTGAGAGGCGTCGCTGGTGAACCTGCTCAGATGGGTGAGAGCCAGCTTGGAACACTCGTTCGCCTTCTCAAGGCGATCGAGGGTGCCGTTGATCGTCCACGCGAGCCGAACGATCTCATCGTTGCCGGGCGGCACCGGTACGCGGCTGCTGAGGTTGTGGCTGTTGATGCTGCACAGTGTGGCGCGGATGCAGCCGACCGGGCTCAGGAGCCGATCGGCGATCCTCCAGGTGATGCAGGCGGCCAGCGTGATGAAGACCGCCGCCTCGAGGACCAGCAGCCAAAGTCTCCTCGCGGAGGTGGCGTCCGGGGCGCGCCGTGCCGCGTAGACGACGGCCGAGTCGGGGGATGAGCTGAGCCGCACCGCTGAGAGGTAGAGGCGCCCCTGGGGAGCCGAGGCCTGGACATCGCGCTCGGGAGTGAGGAGTGATGGCCACACGTCGGACAACGGCGCGAGCCCGCGGGCCGGGGGCGTCGACATGATGACGCGGTGATCGGGCCCGACGACCTGGATGAGATCGACTCCCGGGATGTCCGGCCTGATGGGGATACGCGCCGGTCCGGCCCGTACGGCGGCCGCGGTGAGAGTCGCCTGCCGCTCGACGTCGCGCCAGGCGCTGTCGTCCTGCGTCTGACGTGTCAGGGCCTCCACCCGCACGTAGGCGGGCACGATGAAGAGCGCCAGCAGCACGGTGAGCAGGAGCGTTATCCGCGGCCGTATCGACCGGAGGAAAACCTTGATGTAACGGTCGGGAAGAGTCAAGACGCGCAAAACGGCCTCCTCGCCTCGAAGTCATGGCGCACCGTGGGGACGACGGCATGAGCATTGTGGGAGCAGGGACTGTGCCGCACATCGCACAACCGGGTGAGGTGGCATGAATAAGCAGGTCAGAGGGGGCGGTGCGCTCGTTTCCCAGAGCTGCGTCGTACTGTCGGTTCATGGCTGACGCCGGTTCACGCGATTGGGCGCTCGCAGGCAGGCTGGACTCCGACTGGACGTCGTGGCCGGGGTGGCGTGGCCGTGTCCGCGAGTGGAACCTCGTCGTCCAGGTGCTGAAAGAGGCCCGCGCAGGCCGAGGTGCCGTCCTGCTGGTGGAGGGCCGGGCGGGGATGGGGAAGAGCCGTCTGCTCGCGGAGGCGGCCCGTGCCGCGGCGCGAGGCGGATTCATGGCCGGCCAGGGCGCGGCGGACGATCTCGATTTCACGCCGCTCGTCCCCCTCAGAACGGCGGTGCGGGGGATCGCCGGTCTGTATGCAGCCCCACCGATACCGGTCCCGACAACCGTCGACATGCGGCTTTCCATGCTGAAGTGGCTGAGCGAACCGCTGGAGAGATGTGCCGCACGCGGGCCGGCCCTGGTCACCCTCGACGACCTGCAATGGGCCGACCAGCTGACACTCCTGGCGATCCGGCGGATGGTCCGGGATCTGGCCTCCTATCCGCTCGTCTGGATGCTGTCACGCACCTCGGGCAACGGCTCGGTGACACCTCTGGACCGCCTGTACGACGGACTGGAGCGCGACGGCGCGACCCGCGTCGTGATGGAGGCGTTGGACGAGCAGGCGGTCGCCGAGGTCGCCTCGGACGTTCTGGGCGTCGCGCCCGGACCTGACGTGCTCGCGCTGGCGGCCCTGACCGAGGGGAACCCTTTCCAGCTCCTGGAGACGCTGGACAGGCTGACCTCCGCAGGCGTGATCGAGGTGCGCGACGGTCAGGCGCGCGTGGTGCCGGGGCAGCGGCCGGGCGTCCAGACGATCATGCGCGAGTGCATAGACGAGCTTTCCACGCAGACTCGCGAGCTGGTCCAGGTCGCCGCGATCCTGGGCCGCACGATGACCGTGATCGACCTGGCCGCGATGCTCGGAAAGCCTGCCGGTGACCTCGTGCGGCCGTTGGACGAGGCGATATCGGCAGGCATCCTGCTCGCCGATGAGGTCCACCTGGCCTTCCGGCACGAGCTGCTGAGACACGCCGTGATCGAGACGCTGGCGCCGCCGATCCGGTTGGCACTGCACCGGGAGGCGGGTCAGATGTTGCTCGCCGGCCGGGGCTCCGCCGTACCGGCCGCGCCGCACCTCATCAAGAGTGCGCTGCCCGGCGACGTCGAGGCCCTCAGGGGGCTCGACCGCGCGGCGCGGGAGGTGTTCGCGTTCTCCCCGCAGACCTCGGTCGACCTGTCCATGCGCGCGCTCGAGATCAGCGGTCCGGCCGATCCCGGCCGCTTCGACCGTGTGGCGACCGCGGTCCGGGCTCTGGCGGTCACGGGACGGGCACCGGAGGCGATCCTCCTCGCTCAGGAGGCGCTCGACGCGGCGCCGTCCGGCGCGGCCCTGAGCCTGCGATGCATGCTCGCGTACGCGTTGCTGCTGAGCGGCCGGCCGGCCGCTGCGGTGGCCGAGGCCGAAAGCCTGCTGGCCCTGCCCGATGTGCCCGCAAAGCTCCGCGGAACCGCCGAATCGGCCCTCTTCGTGGGACTCCTGTCACTCAAGGACTTTTGGAACGGACGGCCGCGCGCGCAAGCCGTCCTGGCCGATTCGGCGCAGTGCGGCGACACCGCGCTGGTCGGCGCCCATATGCTGCTCGCGCAGTGCGCCCTGGTCGACGGGAAGGTTCACGACTCCTTCGGCCATCTTCAGGAGGCGGTGCGGATCACGACGACGGGTTCGGTGGAGGCGTGCGAACGGCCGTACCCCCTCATGCTGCTGAGCATGAACTACAAGTTCACCGGGCAGTTCGAGGCGGCCGAACGGACCGCCCGAGTCCTCACGGAAGAGATCGAGCGGCTGGGTCAGACCGCGCAGGCCGCCCAGCCGGCGTTCTTCCGCAGCTGCCTGGACCTGGCTTGCGGCCGGCTCGACGACGCGGCGGCCGAGGCGCAGGAAGGGCTGACGATCAGTGAGGAGCTGGGTGGTCACGGATCCGACCTCGCAGGGCTCTGCGTGCTGGCGCTCGTGTCCGTGCGGCGCGGCGACCTCGAGTCCGCGGCCCGGTACATGGGTGGCTACCGAGGCAAGCGGGAGATCATGTACAGCGCTGCCTGGGGGAGGTGGATCCAGGCGGTGGTCGTGGAGGCCTCGGGAGACCCTGAAGGTGCGATGGACCTCCTCCGATTCGCCTACACCGATGTGCGGGAAAGGCGCTGGACGCTGATTTTGGAGCCCCTCGCCGCCGCCTGGATGACCAGGGTGGCACTGGCCACCGGGAACCGGCCCTTCGCGGAGAAGGTTATCGGCACCGCCGAGTCGCTGGCACGGGAGAACCGCGAGTTCCCGGTGCTCGCCGTCGCGGCGGCGCATGCTCGCGGCGTCCTCCGCTCCGACGTGGACGCCCTGGCCCACGCCGCCGCCGGTCACCCCGACCCGTGGGGCCGTTCCTCGGCTGCCGAAGACCTCGGTGTCGTGCTGACCGCTGATCCCCGCGAGACGTCCCGAGCCGTTTCCCACCTGGAGCAGGCGCTCCACGGCTACGAGAGCACCGGCGCCCTGCGCGACGCGGCCCGGATCCGGGCCCGGCTGCGGGAGCTGGGCGTCCGCCGCCGGCACTGGACGCGTGCCGAGCGTCCGGCCTCGGGGTGGGACAGCCTGACCGACACCGAACACGCCGTCGCGGCACTGATCGCCAAGGGGTTGACGAACCGGCAGGCGGCGGCGCAGATGTTCCTCTCCCCCCACACGGTGTCCACACACCTCCGCCACGTCTTCACCAAGCTCGGCATCGCGTCCCGGGTGGAGCTCGCCCGCCTCGTCGCCGAGCGGGAGAGGGCCGGCTCGGCGGGCGACGACGCGTAGCGCCGGTGGCGGACCATTTCCGAGATTTCACCCATATGGGGGAGTTGCGCTGGGCCCTCGGCTACCCCTTCGCCCTGACCCTCGTCATGCCGGCGTCGGCGGTCCTCTACCTGGTGTTCACGAGGAGGGGATGGTTGTGACCCTCGCCAATCTCAGCGCCCTCTGGCCGTGATGGTCCGCCATTCGCCTTCCCACCGGGCCACGGCACGCCGCGCGGTCCACGCGCGGCGTCCCGACCGCACGAGGAGGCCGGCGGTCCAGAGGCCGCCGGCCGCGGCCGGTCCCGCGATCACGGCGACCACGACGACCATGGCGGTCGGCGAGGGGCCGGGGGCCGGTTCCTCGCCCGCGTCGACCCACAGGGTCAGCCGGTCCCCGGCCCGGTGCCCGGAGGCCGCCACCGTTCTGCCCGTGTGGGTGCGGCCGTCCCGGCCGGTCCAGACGACCTCCACCACCGCGGCGGGCAGGGGAGCGGACCGGGCCGCGGCGACGGGGGGCCGGAGCACCCGTACGACTTGGGCGGTCACCCGCCGGTGGCCGTCGGTGTAGGCGTTCGCGCCGCGGATAAGGAGCGCACTGACGATCGCGCTGGTCGCGCAGGCGACGATCATCAGGAGCGCCGCCGCCAGGACGCGTCCCGCCGAGGAGGCGTGCACGGTCTTCCTCACACGTCTCTCAGAGGCCGACGTCACGGCGCAGCAGGTCGTCGAGGCCTTCGCGGCGGACGACGAGGCGGGCCTTGCCCCGGCTGACGGCGACGACCGGCGGGCGGCCGTTCATGTTGTACGTCGAGGCCATCGAGTGGTTGTAGGCGCCGGTGGCGGCGACGGCGAGCACGTCTCCGGGGCGGATGTCGGCGGGTAGCGCGGCGGCCTCGGCCAGCGTGTCCCCGCTTTCGCAGTGGTGGCCGACCACGGTGAAGTCGCGCTCGCCCTCGTGCGTCGGCCGGCCGATCATGCGCATCTCGTACCGCGAGCCGTACATCGCGGGCCGGGGATTGTCGCTCATGCCTCCGTCGACCGCGACGTACGTGCGGCGCAGCCCCTTCTTGACGGCGATCACCCGATAGAGCGTCACGCCGGCGGGCCCGGCGACGGCCCGTCCGGGTTCGACGGTCAGCCGCGGCGCCGGCAGGCCGATGCCGGCACAGCGCCTCTCGACGGTCGCGGCCAGCGAGGTGAGCAGGGCGGGAGGCAGGCCGGTCTGCCCGCTCCTGTACGCGATCGCGTGGCCGCCGCCGAGGTCGAGCTGGGGCAGCGTCACGCCGTGCGCGTCGCGGATCCGCGCGAGCTGCTCCACCAGCACACGCGCGCTCTGCTCGTACGGCTCGGCGGCGGCGATCTGGGAGCCCAGGTGGCAGTGCAGGCCGACCAGCTCCAGGCGTGGCTGGCGGAGAATGCGGTTCACCGCCTCCCTCGCCACCCCGGCCGCGATCGACAACCCGAACTTGTGGTCCTCCCCGCCCGTGCGGATGGCGGCGTGCGCCCCCGCTTCGATGTCGGGAATCACCCGCACCAGCACCTTCTGCCGCATCCCTGCGGGGACGAGCGCGGCGAGACGGTTGATCTCGGCCAGATCGTCGACGACGATGCGGCCGACGCGCTCGTCCACCGCGGCGCGCAACTCCGCCGGGGTCTTGGCGTTGCCGTGGAGGATGATCCGGTCCGCCGGGAAGCCCGCGGCCCGCGCCACGGCCAGCTCACCGGCCGAGCACACGTCGAGGGCGAGCCCCTCGGACCGGACCCAGGCGGCCATCGCACGGCACCAGAACGCCTTTGCGGCGTATGCGACCTCGGCCCGGGGCAGCGCGGCGCGGTAGGCGCGGCAGCGCAGACGCACGTCCGCCTCGTCCATGACGTACGCCGGGGTGCCGAAGCGCCCGGCCACCTCCATCAGGTCGACGCCGCCGACCTCCGCATGCCCGTCGGCCCCGAAGCGCGCGGTGGCCGGCCAGGGGCCCCCGGCCGTCTCCGTCGTACGCGGAGGTGTGATCAGCAGGCTCATTTCGTTCTTCTCTCCGCCAGGAGCGCCTGGCCGAGTCCGGTGACCGTACGGGTCACGATCTGGGTGCAGGTGGTGTCGGCGCCCGCGTCGCGGAGCGTCGCCACCGCCAGTTCGAGGTCGTCCATGCTCCGGCAGGCCAGCCGGACCTCGATGTCGGCGTCGCCGAGCAGGACCAGCGCGCTCAACACCGCGGGCATCTCGCGCAGCCGCCGCTCGTAGGCCCCGCACGTCACGTCGTGGCGCAGCCGGACGCGTACGACGGCCTGGATCGGGCGGCCGAACGCCGCCGGGTCCACCTCGACGCGGACCGCGGTCAGCGCGCCGCTGTCGCGCAGCCTGCGCAACCGGATGGAGACCGTGCTGTCGCCGAGCGCGAGGTCGCGGGCGAGGGCCCGCACGGGAGCGCGCCCATCTCGCGCCAGCGCCTGGAGCAGCGACCGGTCGACGTCGTCGAGAGATCTCACCGCACACCGCCTCCTGAACGGCCCTGCCGCACCAGACGGGCGAACAACCCGGAAATGGGACACACGACACGCTAAGCACGGCCCGTCCCATGGGCGGGCGATCCTGACGTGATTCCTACGGCGGGCCCGCGGAACCTGACGCCCGATTGACATCCGCCACGCTCCGGGGCGGTCTCCGTCGGCTCCGACCAGGGGACCTCGGCTGCTTATGCCAGGAGGGCCCTGTCGTCACGTTTTGTAATCGAACAACTTCCGCTCTTGACGTCTTCTTGACGCCCTGTCTCCGCTGATGGCGGTGTATGCGCCACTAGTGTGCATGCGTTGCTTTACGTGTTCTTGATGCCGGAGGTGGCCAGGTTGGGGCGTTCTGTCGCCACGCCGACGGGTCCGATGCGCGCCTGGTTGCTCGAGGGTCTCCAGACCGATCGCAAGGAGATCGAGCACGGGCCGCACGCGAAGCACCCATGGTGGCGGGTGATGTGCCTGACGGGTGTGGACTATTTCTCCACGCTCGGCTACCAGCCGGGGATCGCGGCGCTCGCGGCCGGGTTCCTGTCTCCGCTCGCCACGGTCTTCCTGATCGCGCTCACGCTGCTGGGCGCGCTGCCGGTCTACCGCCGGGTGGCCGCCGAGAGCCCGTACGGCCAGGGCTCGATCGCGATGCTGGAGAAGCTCGCGCCGCAGTGGTGGGGCAAGCTGTTCGTCCTGGCCCTGCTCGGGTTCGCGGCCACCGACTTCGTCATCACCATGACGCTGTCGGCCGCCGACGCCACCGCGCACATCGTGGAGAACCCGTTCGCGCCGCACTGGATCGAGGGGCAGCGGGTGCCCGTCACCCTGTTCCTGCTGGCCCTGCTCGGCGGGGTGTTCCTGATGGGCTTCACCGAGGCGATCGGCATCGCGGTCATCCTCGTCCTCGTCTACCTCGCGCTCAACGCCGTCGTCGTGGTCACCGCGATCATCCACGTGCTTCAGGCGCCCCAGGTGGTCGTCGACTGGACGCACACGCTGGACACCGGCTACAGCGGCCCACTGGCCATGATCGGCCTGTCACTGCTGGTCATGCCGAAGCTCGCGCTGGGCATGTCGGGCTTCGAGACCGGCGTCGCCGTGATGCCGGTCGTCAGGGGCGATCTACGGCAGCGGATCAAGGGCACCAAGCGGCTGCTCACCGTGGCCGCGCTCGTCATGAGCGTCTTCCTGATCTTCTCCAGTTTTGTCACGACGATGCTGATTCCGCATGAGGAGTTCGAGGAGGGTGGCAAGGCGAGCGGCCGTGCGCTGGCATATCTGGCGCACAAGTTCCTGGGCGAGTGGTTCGGCAGCGTGTACGACGTGTCCACGATCGCGATCCTGTGGTTCGCGGGCGCCTCGGCGATGGCGGGCCTGATCAACCTGGTGCCGCGCTACCTCCCCCGGTACGGCATGGCGCCCGAATGGACCGGCGCGGTGCGGCCCCTGGTGCTCGTCTTCTCGGCGATCGCGTTCGCCATCACGATCATCTTCGACGCCGACGTGGACGCCCAGGGCGGCGCCTACGCCACAGGGGTGCTGGTGCTGATGCTGTCGGCGGCGGTCGCGGTGACGCTGTCGGCGTTCAGGAAGGGCCAGACGGCCGCTTCGATCGGCTTCGGGCTGATCGCGGCGGTCCTGGCCTACACGCTGGTCGACAACGTGGTCGAGCGGCCCGACGGTGTGAAGATCGCCTCCTTCTTCATCGCCGCGATCATCATCACCTCCGTGATCTCCCGGGCCACCCGTTCCATGGAACTTCGGGTGACCGAGGTCGACCTGGACCCGTTGGCCGAGCAGTGGGTGAACGGGGCCGGCGGCCTGATCCACCTGATCGCCAACGAGCCCAATCAGCGTGACCAGGACGAGTACAACGACAAGCTCCGCGAGCAGTGGATCAACCACCGGCTGCGCAGCGACGAGCCGGTGATGTTCGTCGAGGTCACCGTGCCGGACGCCTCGGAGTTCGAGACGGAACTGCATGTGAAGGGCGAGGAGCGCTACGGGCACAGGATCCTGCGGATCGAGAGCTCCGCCGTGCCGAACTCGCTGGCCGCGCTCCTGCTTCACCTCCGCGACCGCACCGGTGCGGTGCCGCACATCTACTTCCACTGGGCCGAGGGGAACCCGGTGCTCGCGATGCTGCGCTACCTGGTCTTCGGCGGCGGCGACGTGCCCCCGCTCACCCGCGAGGTGCTGCGCAAGGCGGAGCCGGACCTCGAGCGCAGGCCCCACGTCCACGTCGGCTAGTACTTCAGTCTGGTTTGCGTCCCGCCCCGGACACGGCGGCATCCCAGCTCGCGGTCGACTTCAGCAAGACAGAGCCGTGAAGATTTCACATATGTTGATTTCGTTGGTCGGCTCGAAGCCCTGCGGGACTACTTCGGTGGGCGAGCCATGCGCGCGATTGAATACGACCGGTTCGGCGGCTATGACGTACTGGAGTTGCGGGAGAGGCGCCTGCCGGTGCCCACCGAGGGGCAGGTGCTCGTCAGGATGTCGGTGGCCGGGGTCAACCCACTGGACGAGACGGTGCGTTCGGGAAAACTCGCACCCGCCCTGCACAAGCCGCTGCCGATCCGGCCGGGTGGCTTCGGTGTGGGGTGGGTCGAGGAGCCCGGCGCCTCGGGACTGGCCGCAGGTGACCGTGTCGTGCTGAGCGGAGGACGGTACGGGGTGAGCACCGACGGTTCGTGGGCCGACTACATCGCGGTCGACGCGGCCCATCTGGTGCCGATCCCCGACGGCGTCGACGACGAGACCGCAGCCGCGCTGACCACCGGCGCCGGTTACCTGACCGCTTACCTGGCGCTGAACGAGTTGGCGGGCTTCCGCGGCGGCCGGAGCGTACTGGCGCCGGGTGTCGGCGGTGCGGTCGGTCAGGGCGGCGTGGAGGTCGCCCGTGTCCTGGGCGCGTCGCAGGCCATCACCACGGCCACCACCACCGAGAAGGCCGAGCTGGGCCGGGCCGCAGGGTATGAGGTCATCGACCTCACGCACGAGTCGCTGCGTGAAGGGGTGGCGCGGCTGACCGACGGTACGGGCGTGGACGTCGTGCTGGACGGCGTCGGGGGTTCGGTCACCGGGGAGGCGCTCGGCTCGTTGGCCGTGGGCGGCACCCTCGTCAGCATCGGTTACGCGGCTGGAGTGCGCGCCGAGATCAACGTGACCGACCTGATATGGAAGAACGCCCACATCCACGGATTCAGGTTCGCCTTGTTCACCCCCGAGCAGGTCAACGCCGCCAACGCGGCCCTGCTCGACCTGGTCTCGCAGGGTGAGCTCCACCCGAAGGTGGCGCAGGTCCTCCCGCTGGAGAAGGCTTCCGAGGCGCAGCGCCTCCTGGCCGAGGGCGGCCCCTTCGGCCGCATCCTGCTCGCTCTGTGACCCGGCGCGCCGCAACAGGGTGACACGGGGCGTATGCCACAGCGCCAAGGGAGGACCTGACGGGCACGTCGGCAGTGCGGACATGTCCGTTAGGATCCGCGGACACACCGTGTCGGTGCTACGTGCGCCAGGGGATGTCGCGTCCCCGGAGAAAGGACAACGCGATGACGTGGCCGGCCACGGAGCGCTACGCCTTGGAACCTGCTCCCGGCGGTCTCGCGTTCGTCCAGGACCTGCTCAACACCTCGCCCGCCGGCAGGCCGCGCCATGCTGACTGGCTCGACGACCCCACCACCGCTCAGACGTGGCTGAGCGAGGCGCTCGCCCGGTGGAGCGCGGCTTCCGGTCGGCCCGCTCCTGCTGTGGACCTCACCGATCGTGACTGCGAGGCGCTGCGGGATCTGAGATGGGCTCTCCGCGGGCTTGTCTCCGATCAGAGCGACGGCGCCGAGGCCGTGTCCGCGCAGGTACTGGCCGCCCTTCCCACACTGTCCGTCTCGATGCGGGTCGACGAGCGTGGCACCGTCGTCGCAGAACCTTCGGGTACCGGATGGCGGAGGGTCGCATCGCTCGTGCTGATCGAATGCCTCCAGGCGCAGCAGACCGACCAGTGGCGGCGACTGAAGATATGCCGCAACGAGCGCTGCCAGTGTGCGTTCTACGACCGTTCACGCAACAACAGCGGCGTCTGGCACGACGTACGGCTCTGCGGCAACGCCGCAAACCTGCGCGCCTACCGCGCCCGCAAGCGGGAACAGGCCGCCGGCGCGGGACCTCCCAGTCGCCCTTCCGCGTGATGCGCCCGCCGGTGGAGGCGAGATCGATCACGTCGTCCGGCAGGTCGGCGACGACCGTGGCCAGCTCGTGGCGGAACGCGGCGGTGAGCGCCAGGCCGAGCCGCCGCTCCAGCTCGTCCTGGCCGAGCCGGCCGTCCGCGTACGCCTGCTGGACCAGCTCCACGGCCCTGTCGCGCTCCCCGTCGGGGAGGTGTCCCGTCGCGCCGCTCATCGGCTGACGGCTCTCTGGTACAGCGCGCCCGCGCAGCCGCACCTCGACGGAGCCGCGTGCGAGGTCCTGGGTGATCTCGTCGGCGGCGGCCGCCAGTGCTTCGAGCAGCGCGAGCCGGGTGGCCGATTCGAGTGTCGTGGCGAGGGCGCCACAGGGTGAAGGCTCTGCCGGAAGGGCGGGCCCTACGAGAGCGCGCGGTTCGTCGCCCCTGAGTCGTCGCGGCCCGTTGCGCGCCGTGCCACGGGTCCGCGCGGGTCCGGGTCGTGGGGGAGACCGCGAAGGTCCTCTATCCCTTGGGGAAGCGGGTCCGGGGTGGCCGGCGGCTCCGCGGGCCGGTCGTCCTGGTCGGGGAGGTTCTGCTGGAGAACGCACATCACGCGGTCCTGGAGGTCGGCCGGCTCATCGCGCCGGTGGGGTCGATCACGAGGCCGATCGCGCCGAGACCATTGGTCATGCCGCGCAGCGCGGGCTCGCTGAGACGGATCCAGTCCTGGTCGCCGCCCAGCACCTTCGCCAGCCGGAGTGGCGAGGTGAAGGCCACCGCCGTCCGCTCGCCGGCGGCCGTCCGGAACAGGCGAAGCGCCAGGGAGAACCCACTGCGGCGCACCGGCACGTATAACGGATCTTCGATCATGTCATGCCTTCCATAGGACTCTCGAAGGCGACGTTAGATTTGACGCGGCCACCGGGACCGCCATCACTACGCAATCCCGACGCCCGGCCGCGGAAAGCTGACGCGAGATTGACGGAGGGCCGCCGACAGGCGCGCCGATCCGGTTCCCCCGCCCCCTGACACGGCGTACGCCCTGGGTCCGGCGGCCGGCCGGGGCGGGTGGGACCGGTCACGTAGGGACCGCGTCAATGTTTCGCGCCGCGGCGTATGAGAGCCGTCAAGAACGTCAAAGCTCGTTAAATGCGGCGCTTTGCTGGCTTATGGCCGTCTGTCCGGCGGCCGGGCAAGCATCCGGATTTGAGGAAGTGAGATGGCTGACGTCATCTTCGTCGCCCTGACGGTCGCGATATTCGCGATCTGCGGGCTCGTGGTGAAGGCGGTGGAGCGCCTGTGAGCGCTGTCAACGCCGTTGGTCTGGTCGTGGCCGTCGGCCTGGTGATCTTCATGATCGCGGCCCTGCTGTTCCCGGAGCGTTTCTGATGTCGCCGACCACGGCCGGGATCATCTTCATCGGATCCCTCGTCGTCGCCCTGGTGCTGACGCACCGGCCGCTCGGCGACTACATGTACCGCGTCTACAGCGGCACGAGGCACGTGGCCTTCGAGCGAGTGGTCTACCGTCTCATCGGGGTCCGGCCGGACACCGAGCAGCGGTGGAACGTCTACGCCCGCAGCGTGCTCGCCTTCTCGGCCGTCTCGATCCTGTTTCTCTACGCCTTCCAGCGTCTGCAGGACAAACTGCTGCTGAGCCTCGGCTTTCCCGGGGTGACGGACCACGTGGCGTGGAACACCGCGGTCAGTTTCGTCACGAACACCAACTGGCAGGCGTACTCGGGTGAGTCCACGATGGGCCACCTGGTGCAGATGGCCGGCCTGGCGGTGCAGAACTTCGTGTCGGCCGCCGTCGGCATGTGCGTGGCGATCGCCCTGGTGCGCGGTTTCGCCCGCAAACAGACCGACAACCTCGGCAACTTCTGGGTGGACCTGGTCCGCGGCACGATCCGCATCCTGCTGCCGATCGCGTTCGTCGGGGCGCTCCTCCTGGTGGCCGGCGGCCTGATCCAGAACTTCTCGGGCGTCCACGAGGTCGCCACGCTGGCCGGGGGCACGCAGAGCATCACCGGCGGCCCGGTGGCCAGCCAGGAGGTCATCAAGGAGCTCGGCAACAACGGCGGCGGCTTCTACAACGCCAATTCCGCCCATCCCTTCGAGAACGCGGCCTCCTGGACGAACTGGCTGGAGATCTTCCTGATCCTCATGCTGCCGTTCGCGCTGCCGCGCACGTTCGGCCGCATGGTCGGCGACCGGCGGCAGGGCTATGCGATGGTCGCGATCATGGGCGTGCTGGCCTTCGCCGGCGTCGCGCTGCTCACCGGGCTGGAGATAGCGCACCACGGCACCGTCCCGCAGGCGGTCGGCGCCGCGATGGAAGGCAAGGAGGTCAGGTTCGGCGTGCCGAACTCGGGGACCTTCGCCGCGGCCACGACACTGACCTCGACCGGCGCCGTGGACTCCTTCCACGACTCCTTCACGCCCCTGGGCGGCATGATGACGATGTTCAACATGATGCTGGGCGAGGTGGCGCCCGGCGGGGTGGGCGCAGGCCTGTACGGCATGCTCGTGCTGGCGGTGATCACCGTGTTCGTCGCCGGTCTGATGGTGGGCCGTACGCCGGAATACCTGGGCAAGAAGATCGGCTCACGCGAGATCAAGCTCGCCTCGCTCTACTTCCTGACCACCCCCGCGCTCGTACTCGTGGGCACCGCCCTGGCCATGGCCTCGCCCGAGCAACGGGCGAGCATGCTCAACTCCGGGCCACACGGCCTGTCCGAAGTGCTCTACGCGTTCACCAGCGCCTCCAACAACAACGGGTCGGCGTTCGCCGGCATCACCGTGAACACCCCGTGGTACGACACCGCGCTCGGGCTGTGCATGGCCTTCGGCCGGTTCCTGCCGATCGTCTTCGTGCTCGGCCTCGCCGGCTCGCTGGCCAGGCAGGCCCCCGTACCGGCCTCGGCGGGCACGCTCCCCACCCACCGCCCGCAGTTCGTCGGCATGGTCGTGGGCGTGACGATCATCGTGGTGGCGCTGACCTTCCTCCCCGCTCTGGCGCTCGGCCCGCTCGCAGAAGGAATCCAGTGATGACAGTGCTCCAGGCGCCGGAAGCTCCGGGCCACGCACCCGCCCCCGGGAAGGGCGGCAAGGTGGGCGGCGGCCTGCTCGACCCGAAACAACTCCTCAGCTCCCTCCCCGACGCCGTACGCAAGCTGAACCCCGTCACGCTGTGGCGCAATCCGGTGATGTTCATCGTCGAGGTCGGCGCGGCGTTCACCACTGTGCTCGCGATCGCCGATCCCTCGTTGTTCGCCTGGGCCATCGTGGTGTGGCTGTGGCTGACGGTCGTGTTCGCCAACCTGGCCGAGGCCGTGGCCGA
>NZ_VIRL01000023.1 GCF_006874465.1 Microbispora bryophytorum
GGCGGGTGTGGCGCTGGGGCGTGGCCCGCAGGCGTATCTGCGGGAGGGGGATGTGGTGGAGCTGGAGATCGAGGGTCTGGGCCGTCAGCGGCAGCGGGTGGGCCAGGCGTGAGCGAGGCGGGTGTGAGCGAGGCGGGCGTGAGCGAGCGCGTGTGAGTAGGCCGGCCGGGTCGCCTTCGGCCCGGCCGCCCGCCGTACGGCATGAGCACCCGCCCGGCGGGCCGCAGGGCGGGCGGGCGGGTGCTGATGCCGTAGGGCGCGGTGTGGCGCATGTCACCACCGACCGCCCGCGGCCGTGAGGACCTGCGGAAGCACGGAACGGCGGCGGCCACAATGATGCCGTTTGCTGTGGTTTCCGCCGTGTCTTACTTGTTATCTATTAAACTTCCCGTGTGTCTCGCCGGTGAGCGGTCCTCAACCCGAGGACGACCGGCGACCGCCGAATCCCGGAAGTCATCGATCCCGGGAACCGGGGACCCACGTCTCCTGGGGTGAATCCGGACAATCCGGTAGGGCTGCTCCTGGCCCGAACCCGTCAGCTAACCCGGTAGGCGGCCAAGGAGAGGAGAGCGCGTGGAGTGTCGGCTCCACCTGCCCACCCGGTCCGCGTCGCATCGCCGGACCACTTGCCTGCCCTGGAACGTCTCCAGGCTTCCGGGGTGATGGCGCGCCCGTGACGGGCTGCCGCATCTCCCGTTTCTGATCCGCCCCGCCGCGGCTGTGGCCTCGGACGGCCATGCCGTCATGCCGCCACGCCCCGCGGGCCGGTTCGTCATGTCTCGAAGCGCGCCATGAGGAGCCTCCGATTTCCACCGATCCGATAGCTCGACAGCTGCTCGACGCCGTCCGCCCCGAACTGGGCTACCGCGAACGAGCCGGGAAACACACGAAGTTCGGCGAGTGGTACGCCGACAACGTCGCCAAGGACTCCGACTTCAAGGCCGCCCCCTGGTGCGACATGTTCGTCTCCTGGGCGGCGGACCAAGCCGGGGTGCAGGGCCACGTCGGCGAGTTCGCGCTGACCACACGGCACGCCGAGTGGTTCAAGGAGCATCACGCCTGGAGCGGCAAGCCCGAGCCGGGGGCCGTGGTCTTCTTCGACTGGTCGGGATCCAAGAAGATCCACGACATCGACCACGTCGGCATCGTCGAGAAGGTCGTCGGCGGAAAGGTCCACACGATCGAGGGCAACGTCGACGGCGTGTGGCTGAAGCGCAAGGTGCGCGACACAAGCAAGATCGTCGGATACGGCCTGCCGCGCAAGGTCAAGGTGGCGCCGAAGGCGCCGGTGACGATCCAGCCCGTGGCGGCCGTGAACGCGAGCGTCCAGGGCGCCGCGGCGTCCACCGGCGGGAACGTGACCGCCCCGCAGGGGAAGTCCCTCGACGTCGTGTGGTCGCCCGGCGACGCCGTCCTGCCGGCCGGTCTGCTGTTCGCGGTGGTCTCCACCGCCGTGACCGGGCTCCGGTCCAAGGCCGCGGCGGCGTCGTCCGGCGGGCGGCACCGCAAGAGATGACCGCCCACGGTGACACGCGCGGTGACTTCCCGTGCCCTCCGGAGCGGCGGGCCGTCGTGGCACGTCGCCTGCTCGGGCCGCGTCAACCCAGCAGGCTCTTCATCTCCGTGATCTCGGCGGACTGGCTGGAGACGATGGACGCCGCCAACCGCCGGGCCGGCTCGTAGACCCCGGTGCGCAGCTCGTCGCGCGCCATGGCGACGGCGCCCTCGTGGTGCCGGATCATCATCGTGAGGAAGGCCCGGTCGAAGGCCCGTCCGGACAGCCCCGCGAGTCGGCGCATGTCCTCGGGGGACATCATCCCGGGCATGGCGTGGTGCGCCGGCGCGTGGCTCTCCATGGGCGCCGGCTCGCCCCAGGCCGTGAGCCAGCCGCTCATCGTCCGGATCTCGGGAGCCTGCGCGGCCTCGATGCGCTGGGCGAGCCGTGCGACCCGGGCGTCCGCCGCGCGGCCCTCGGCCAGCCTCCCCATCTCCACCGCCTGACGATGATGCGGGATCATCATCCGGGCGAACATGACGTCCTGGTCGTTGTGGTCGGCCGTCGGCGTCGTGCCGCCAGGCCCGGCGGGCACGACGGGGACGGCGGGTGCGGCGGGTGCGGCGGGCGGAGAAGGCGCCCTGGCCCAGGCGGCGGAGCCGTACGCGCCGCCCACGCCGGCCAGCAGGCCGGCCGTCAGCAGGGCCGCCGGCAGAACACGTCCCTTCATCGGCCAACACCTCCGTACGTCCGGGAGCGGGCCTCTCGTTTGTCGTACCCCGCGCTGAGGAACGTTCCCGTCAGCCGTTGAACGTGATGCGGAACCGGTAGTTGTCACCGTAGGTCGAGCCGCTGATGGTGAACGCCGCGCTTCCCGAGCTCACCCAGCCCGAGACCGTCGCCCCGGCGTTGACGGCGTAGAGGAAGGGAGACGTGCCGAGATTACGGCAGGGGACGATGGTCTTCTCGCCGTAGAAGTGGTTGAACGTGGCCCCCTCGGCGCGATGAGTGTCGACCAGCTTGCCGGACCAGGAGGTGCCCGATCGGCTGGTGACCCAGTAGCCCAGCAGGAGCCGCGGGTCGCGTGCGTTACCGCCGAGATCGCGGGCCGACGCGGTGACGACGTGGGCGGAGCCGAGTTGGAAGGATCCGACGGCTCCGATGGTCCCCACGTAGAACTCCCAGTAGAAGGGGTTGCGCTCGACCCGGCCCGCGGCGGACTTGCGCGGGCCGGTGACGAATCTCGCGGCCATCTTGTATCGGCTGGTGCCGATGAACCGGCGCTCACCCGAGAGGGGACCTCCGCAGTAGTCGTATGAGTCGACCACCACGGTGGCGGTGCCGCGATAGGTCCGCACGGCGGACTGCGCGCCGGCCGCCGGGCTGGACGGGATCACCGTCCAGAGCGCCGCGGTCACCGAAACGGCCGCCGCTAATCCGCATTTGCGTGCTTTTCGGTTCATGAAGTAATTCCCTCCTTGTCGTACGTCGATCGAGGGCCGTTTTTCAGACGAAACTCGTCATATAGAGCGCCAGCGGAAGGACGGCGGCCAGTGCATAGGGAGCGAGCTGAGAATGGCGATCGCCGGCATGTCGTGTCCGTACGATCCACGGCCAGACGACCAGCTGCACCGCGCTCCCGCCCACGAGAAGCCGGTCGAAGGCGAGCCCGTCGACGACGCTCCGGAGCACGTGGGCGATCGCGACGCCGATGTCCTCACCGGTGAGCATGAATGCGGGCAGGGCGAGGGCCGACACCAGCGCGAGCCGGACGACGAGGGTCGCGGGCCATGCCACGGCCAGCCCCGTGAGGCCGCAGAGGCGCCCCCCGGCGCGCGCCTCCGAGCACGACGTACAAGGTGATCGGCAGCAGCCCGACGAGCACGAAGACCGGGCCCCAGGCGCGCACCAGCCAGGTGAAAGGGCTCGCGAGACCGACGACGTGGTGATCGAGCTGGCGACGGTGGGCGATCTCGTGCAGCAGTACGGCCTCGGCCGCTTCGCGGTCCGCCCGCCACAGGACGGTCAGCGGGAGGAAGACGGCGATCCGCGCCTTGTTCCAGCCCACCGGATAGACGCGCGCCGGCATGCGGGTGCTCTCGCTGAATCTGATCTCGATGGAAGGGTCCTGCCGCCGTACGAACGCGCCGATCTCCTCGATGACCGGGTTGTCGCTGACTCTCAGACCGTGGCGCCGCTCCACCCTTTGTCCGCGGAACCCCGGCAGCAGCAGGCTCGCCACCGCCCCACACAGGATCAGCACAGGGAAGAGCTGGGCGATGCTCGCGACCCCGAGCACGATGCCCGCCGTGCGGGCGACGCCCAGAGGGCTGTTCGTGATCAGGGTCCAGTAGTCCGTGGCCTGGCGGGTCCAGTCGCCGATCAACCAGGGCACTCCGACCAGAAGGTAGGCGATCAGGTAGAACCAGAGCCACGGTGGCAGCATCCAGGAACGCGGTCGCCCGCCGAGCCGGGGTTCCGGCAGCGGCTGAGCGGGGTCGGTGGCCAGAAGAGCCGCGAGCAGCGCCTGGACCTCCTCCAGGGTGTTGCCCGGTTCGAAGATCGTCTCCAGAAGGCGGTAGGTCTGTTGCTCGGCTCTCTCCCTGCTGAGGCCGTAGGCGATCAGGCGCTCCGTCAGGACGGCGATCGCCTGGTCGAGCAGGCGCCCCTGGCCGGGGTTCAGCTCGGCAGGCGCCGAGGGGCCGGCGGTGGCGGCGGTTCGCTCAAGCGAGGGGGTTGTGCCACTACGCCGCGCCTGGATGAGGGCGTACACGGCGAGCGTGTTCCCGATCAGTTTGTCGGCGAGAAAGGTGTGCAGGTGATCGGCCGCAGCGCGCAGGGCGTCGAGAATGGCCGGCAGCTCGCCGATCCCCGCCGGGCGCGAATTCCCCGGTTTCCCCGCCGTCTCCGGTGGTGAAAAGCCGGCGGCGGCGTTCCCCGCCTTCGGCATAGGCGGAGCCGACCTCTGCGGCGAAATCGCGCCCCCTTTGTGGTGAAAGTGGAGACGGTGGTGCCGTGCGAGCCCCGGCCGGCCGGGAGTGATGAGCGCCGGCCGCGCGCGGCCCGGACGAGCAGGGCACGGGGCGCGGGTGGCAGAGACGCGGGTGGCAGGTGGCGCCGTCAGGGTGTCGCTCGAACGGACAGGGGTCCGCTTAGCGGTCATGATGAGGACTGATCTCGCCGACTGCAGGGTTGCGGCGGTGTGACGCAGGGCATTCCGGACCACGCGTACGGCCGTCAGGCGGACATCGAACCGCGATCAGGGTCTAAAGTTGACTCGGCGAGTTCGAGCGGAAGAGGCGTTCATGGCACGAGGCGACACCGGACCTGACTTCATCGAGGCGCTCGCGCGCGGCCTCGATGTCATCAGGGCGTTCCAGCCGGGGCGCCCGGTCATGTCCCTGACGGAGGTGGCGGCGGCGACCGGCCTGGCCCGGCCCACCGCGCGGCGCATCCTGCTCACGCTGCAGGAGCTGGGATACGCGCGCTCGGCGCAGGGCGGCTTCGCCCTGACCCCGCGGGTGCTCGAACTCGGCGTCTCCTACGTCCGCTCGACGGGCCTGTGGGAGGTGGCCAGGCCGCATCTGGAACGGCTGGTCGCCCAGACGCGCGAGTCGTCGTCGATCGCCCAGCTCGACGGGTCCGACATCGTGTACGTCGCCCGCGTGGCCGTACCGAAGATCGTCGCCCTCTCGGTGCAGATCGGGACGCGGTTCCCGGCGATGCAGACGTCCCTGGGCAAGGTGCTGCTGGCCGCGCTCCCGCCGGACGAGCTGGAGCGGGTTCTGGCCGAGCCGAGCCGGTCGGGCATCGAGCCGCGCTGGCGGCCCGATCAGCGGGAGCGCGACGCCGTGCTGCGCGAGGTGCGGGCGAAGGGCTGGGCGCTGACCGACGAGCAGCTCGCGCTCGGGATACGCTCGGTGGCCGCGCCGCTGCGGGACGGCTCCGGCACCGTCATCGCGGCCGTGAACGTCAACAGCCACGCGGCCGAGACCTCGCTGGAGAAGCTGACCGAGGAGCATCTGCCGCTGCTGCTGAAGACCGCCGGCGCGATCAGCGCCGACTGGGCGCTCTACGAGTCGGTCCCGCAGGTCACGGCGTCCTAGGAATCCGCCGGTCATGACCTGGCTGCCGCGGTTCCCGGCGGCCCGCCTGACCGGGCTTACGGGCGTAGAAGTACATGACCGGTAGATCGAAGGCGTCCGGTTCGTTCAACAGCTCGGAGACCCGGGCGAGGTAGCGCGCCTCGAAGGCGGCCGTTTCCTCCGCGGAGAGCGACGCGACTTCGGTGTAGTTCGGGTTCGCCACATGGCCCCGCCACAGGTCCGCCGCGTTTCTGGGCGGGAGCGCGATCACATCCGGTACGGCCCGTTCGTAGACGAAGCCGGCCCTGGCCACCGCCGCGCGGCTGCTCTCCTCCGTGCCCACCTCAGCCATCGGATCGGTGAGGGCGAGGCCGAAGTCCGCGGCGCATTCCCGGAACACACGAGCCGCGCGGGGGAAGCCGGCCCGCATCGCGGAGAAGCAGACAAGCCCGCCCGGTTTCAGCACCCGATGCCAGGCGGCGAACGCCGTCGAGGCCGGCAGATAGAGCATCCCCGCGCAGCACAGGACCACGTCGAACGCCTCGTCGTCGAACCCGTCGAGAGCGGTGGCGTCCGCCTTCACATAGCTCACGTTGGTCAGACCGGACGCGGTGCACAGCCGGTCGGCCTCCTGCAGCATCGCGGCCGAGATGTCCACGCCGACCACCTGACCGGAGGGACCGACCGCCCGTGCCGCGGCCAGCGCCGCCAGACCCGTGCCGGTGGCGGCGTCCAGCACGCGCATCCCGGGCGTCAGGCCCGCGAGCTCCACCAGCCGCTCGGCGTAGCCGGTGTGCCAGCTCAGATGCCCGTAACCGGCGGCTCGCCGGTCGAAGTACGACTCCATCCGCCTGTGATCCATATGCCCATCCTGTCCGCCCGGCGAAAGACTGTCGCCTACGGCCGTCCTTGGGCGAACGTGCTCAACGCGCCGTCGATGATCCCGCGCAGGGCTCTCGCGGGCCGAGACCGGTGATCGCACGCTGCCAGGCCCGATCGGTGAACCCGCCACGTCTCACCGTGAACGATCACGCAACCGCACCAGCTGTGATCATCAGTCGGACAGGCTCTCGTCTAGGAGGCCGCGCCGGGGGATCAGGACGATCCTGCCGGAGGCGGCGCCGGCCGCCTGACGGAGCCAGGCGGCGCCGGCGTCCTCCAGCGAAACCGTCTCGCAGGCGACGGCCAGCCGCCCGAGCGCCGCCTGCTCGGCGACGAAGACGATCGAGGCGGCCCGCTGCTCGGCGGTCAGCTCGTTGTTGGTGTATCCCAGCAGCCGCAGCGACCTGCCGCGCAGCGTGGAGGACTCGATCGGGCAGGTCTCGTCCGCCGAGGAACCGAGGTTGACCCACCGGCCTCCCCGGCGCAGGGCACGGGCAGCGGCGGCGGCCGCCGGGCCGAAGAGCGGGTCGAGCACCAGGTCGGCGGGCCCGTCGCAGGCCTCGGCGAAGCGGGCGGCGAGCGAGGCGACGTCGCCGGTGTCGAGTGCCACCACGGCGTCCGCGCCCGCCTGCCAGGCGCGGTCGCGGGCGGCGGGGGAGCGGGCGCCCGCGACGACCCTGCGGGCGCCGGCGATGCGCGCGATCCGTACGGCGGCCTGCCCGACGACGCCGCCCGCGCCGAGCACCACCACCTGCTCGCCGGGGACGAGTTCGCCGCGCCAGGTCAGCGCCATGTGCGCGGCGACGGCCGAGAGCCCGAGCGCGGCCACCGCGACCGGGTCGGCCCCGGCGGGCAGTTCGACGAGGTCGTCCGCAGGCACCGCCGCGAACTGCGCCATGCTGCCGTCGCCCGGGGCCATTCCGGCCGAGGTCGCGAACCACACCGGCCGCCCGTTCGCGACGCCGGCCCCCTGCACGCCCGGCACGTACGGCGTGCGCGGCCTGCCGAAGTAGGACGTGCCGGTCGCGCACAGCAGGTCGAGGGGCGTGACGGGCGCGGCGCCGACCTCGACCAGCGTCTCGGCGGGCCCGGCGACGGGCACGGGCAGGTCGGCCACCAGCGGCGGCCTGCCGGGTTCCACGATCTGCGCCGCCCGCATGTTCCACCTCTTCTCCCGGACACCGCACATGGTCATCGGCGACGGCCGCCGGGCACGCCCCGCACGGCGTGCCCGGCGCCTCCGCCGCCCGGCCCGCCTTCGGGAGGCTGGCAGGTCGATCACGTCGCGATGTCGGGGTACGGCATCGTCATGTGGGCCAGCCGCCTGGCGTAATCGGTCTGGAAGCCCATCGGCTCGTGGTCGCGCTCGAACATCGCGATGAACAGCGTGAGCGTGAGGAACGGGTGCGCGCCCAGCTCGAACAGCCGGGGGTAGTCGTGGCCGGCCAGGGCCTCGCGCTCGGCGTCCTCGAAGCGCAGCCAGGTCGACGCCTCCCCGCCGTGACAGCTCAGCAGCCGGTTGGCGTACTCGGCCTCCCACCACTCCACCGTGCCGCGAGGGTCCTCGCGGTAGCGCTCGACCAGCTCCGGATCGCGGTCGACGGTGAACAGGAACTTGTTCAGCAGGTACTTGCTCACGCCACGCCTCCGTCGGGGTACCAGGTGAAGTAGGCCTCCATGGTGTGGAACAGGTCGTAGGTGTCGACGTAGTCGGCCTTGGCGCCCTCACCGGCCACGCCCATCATCAGCATGAAGTCCATGAAGCCGTGGGTGGCGTTGCCGGGCAGGTGGAGGCTGTCGAGGGTGACCTCCGACAGGCACCCCTCGATGTCGCCCGAGGAGATCCACTCGACCGCCTTGCGGTCGAACTCCGGATCGGGCCCGTGCGGGCCGAACTGGCGCGGCCCGCCGAGCTCCAGCGACAGGTGCCCGGTGCCGATCACCGCCACCCGCTTGTCCGCCGGCCACGACTCCACCAGCTCCCGGATCGTACGGCCGAGCTGCACGAACCGCTGCGGCCGCGGCAGCGGCGGGGCGAAGATGTTGGTGTAGATCGGCACGATCGGCAGATCGTTCTGCGGCCGCAGCGTGATGATCGGGCAGGTGATCGAGTGGTCGATCCGCAGCTCGTTGGAGAAGGCCAGGTCGAAGCCCGCGTCGAGGCCCTCCCGCAGGATGTACGCCGACAGGTCCTCCTGGCCGGTGAAGAACATCCGGGGCAGGCCGAACTCGCGTTCCTCGTTGTGCCAGTTCGCGTCGTAGAACGGCGCCTTGCCGACGAGGAACTGCGGCATGTTGTCGAGCCAGAGCTGGTGGAAGTGGTCGGAGCCGACCATGACCAGCACGTCGGGCCGCGCCTTCGTCAGCGTCTCCCGGAACGCCTCGACCTTGCGCACCCACTCGTCCGCGAACGGCGGGCGGTCCTCGCCGGTGGCCGTGCTGGCGCGGTAGTAGAACGGATGATGGGTGGACGCGATCACCGCGACGAGTTCGGCCATGCGAACCTCCAGTGGCCTCAGGGGGTGTAGGGCTCGGGGTCGACGGACCGGTTGTTGAGGTCCACCGACAGGAAGATCTCGTTCGCCACCGGGCGGCGCAGCTCCTCGGCGAGCTGGCCGATCAGGCCGGCCGTACGGGCGAGCAGGGCGAAGCCGCGCAGCAGCTCCAGCGGCAGGCCGAGGTCGGCGAGCGCCGCGCCGCAGACGCCCGCGCCGTTGAGCGGCAGCGTCCTGCCCAGCACCTGCGGATGCACGCGGCCGATCGCGGCGAACAGCGACAGGTGCGGCCCGAACAGGTTCTCCTCCGCGGCGATCTCCAGCAGCCGGGGCGTGCGGGGGTCGCCCTCCTTGTGCACGTGGTGGCCGAGGCCGGGGATGAACCGCCTCTCCTGCCGCCGGGCTCGTACGGTCTCCAGGGCGAGGGCGTCCCAGCCGGCGTCGTCCGGCGGCAGCGGCCCGTCGTGCGCCGCCAGGACGTCGTGCAGGAACCGGCCGGAGTCCTCGGTCACGCCGAGGAAGCGCGATCCGCCGCCGAGCAGCCCGGCCGCGAGCGCGCCCTGGATCGAGTCGGGCGCGGACAGGTACGTCAGCCGGGTGACGATCGCGGTCGGGGTGAACCCGTGATCGGCCAGCGCGGCGAGCACGGCCTCGAACACGCGGGTCTCTCCCGGCGTGGGCCGCCGCTGGGCGGCGAGCCAGAACGCGAGCTCGCCGAACCCGACCTTGCCCATCACGTCCTCGGCCAGGTCGCAGCCGAGGAGCGTGATCGACTTCAGCGAGGACGCCCCCAACGCCGTGGGGTACGACGGCCGCTCGATCATCTCGGGCCGGTCAGACATCGTCGTCCTCCTCCTGGGTCAGCCACTTGCGCAGCTCGTCCCCGTGCTCGTCCAGCTCCGGCGGCGGCAGCCGGTAGGCGGCGGGGGTCGCGGAGAACCGGATGGGGTGGCGGGTGGTCGGGACCGCGCGGTCGCCCTCGCCCACCTCCACGACCGGGTCGAGCCCGAAGCGCTCGGCCATGGCGAACCCGCCGTCGATGGTGTTGATCGGCCCGCAGGGCACCCCCGCCGCGACCAGCAGCTCGAACCACTCCAGCGCGCCGCGCGTGGCGAGCCGTCCGACCAGGACGGGCCGCAGCTCCTCGCGGCGCGCGGTGCGGTCGGCGTTGCGCGCGAAGCGCGGGTCGTCGGCGATCTCCGGGATGCCGAGCACCTCGCACAGCTTGCGGAACTGGCCGTCGTTGCCTGCCGCGACGATGATGTCGTTGTCGGCGGTGGGCAGCGGCTCGTAGGGGAAGACGCTCGGGTGGGCGTTGCCCATGCGGTAGGGGACGACACCGCCGGCGACGTACGCGGAGCTGTGGTTGACCAGGCCGGTCAGCGCCGAGGACAGCAGATTGACCTCGACGTGCTGGCCCTGCCCGGTCGCGTCGCGGTGGCGCAGGGCGGCGAGGACGCCGATGGCGGCGTGGTTGCCCGCCATGACGTCGAAGACCGAGATGCCCGCGCGGTACGCCGGCCCCTCCGGGTCCCCGGTGAGGCTCATCAGCCCCGACATGGCCTGCACCATGAGGTCGTAGCCGGGCACGTCGCGGCCCGCGCCGGAGCCGAACCCGCTGATCGAGGCGTACACCACGCCGGGGTTGGCCGCGCTCACCGCGGTGTAGTCGAGGCCGTACTTGGCGAGCCCGCCCGGCTTGAAGTTCTCCACCAGCACGTCGGCGCGGCGGGCCAGCTCCCGGGCCACCCGGGCGTCACCGGGGTCCCGCAGGTCGAGTGCGATCGACCGCTTGCCCCGGTTGACCCCCAGGTAGTACGTCGACACGTCGCCGCGCACCGGCGGCGTCCAGGTGCGGGTGTCGTCTCCCTTGGGCCCTTCGACCTTGACGACCTCGGCGCCCATGTCGGCCAGCAGCATCGTGGCGTACGGCCCGGCCAGGACCCGCGAGAAGTCGGCCACAAGCACGCCGGACAGCGGCCCGCCTCCCCGCTCGGGCGCGGTGTCGTCTGTCATCCGGCTCCCCTCCTTGCTTGTCGCAGCACTGTCCGCTGAACGGACAGAAGTCCGTGACGCCGATTCTGGCACAGGCGGCTCGCTCGTCAAATGGTCCACCGGCTCTTCGTCGCCGGTTGATACGAGAAACGTATGGTTGACAGCAAGGGTGGGGCTCGGGACAGTAACAGCGGAAGCAGCGCTGACCGTATAGCGGACAAGTGTTCGCCATCGCTGATCGCGCTCGGCCAGTGGGAAGGTGAGGAGTTCGACGATGAACGACCCGACCGATTTCGGACCGGACCGGCCCGTGCTGCTGCGCGGCGGCACGGTGCTGCCGATGGACGACGCGCACAGCGTGCTGCCGGGCACCGACGTCCTCGTCGTCGGCGACCGGATCGCCGAGGTGGGGCCCGACCTGCCCGCGCCGGACGGCGCCGTCGTCGTCGACGCGACCGGCGGCATCGTCATGCCCGGCATGATCGACACTCACCGGCACATGTGGCAGACGGCGATGCGCGGCTACGGCGCCGACTGGACGCTGACGCAGTACTTCGTCTGGTACTACCTGGAGTACGGCAAGCTGTGGCGGCCCGAGGACGTGCACGCGGGCAACCTGCTGGCCGGGATCGAGGCGATCGACGCCGGCGTCACCACGGTCGTGGACTGGTCGCACGGACTGCGGACCGTGGACCACGCCGACGCGGCCGTCGACGCCCTGAACGCGGTGCCCGGCCGGTTCGTGCTGGCCTACGGCAACATCCAGGCGCCGCCGGCCGAGTGGACCGGCGCGCCGGAGTTCCGCGACTTCGTCCGGCGCCGCATCACCGGCGACGACATGCTGGGCTTCCAGATCGCCTTCGACGTCACCGGCGACCCGGCCTTCCCCGAGAAGCCGGCCTTCGAGGTGGCCCGCGAGCTCGGCGTCCCGGTCACGACCCACGCGGGCGTGTGGGGCGCGACCAGCGACGACGGCATCCGCCTCATGCACGAGCACGGCTTCATGACGCCCGAGACGGTCTACGTCCACGCCGCCTCGCTGTCGGCGGACTCCTACCACCGCATCGCCGCCACCGGCGGTTCGATCTCGGTCTCCACCGAGAGCGAGCAGAGCGCGGGCCAGGGCTACCCGCCCACCTGGGCCATCCGCGCGCACGACATCCCGGTCTCGCTGTCGATGGACACCAGCGTCTGGTGGAGCGGCGACCTGTTCTCGGCGATGCGCACCACGCTCGGCGCCGACCGCTCCCGCGAGCACATGGAGGCGCACGCCAGGGGAGAGACGATCACCCACTGCAGCCTGCGCGCCGACCAGGTGGTGGACTGGGCGACGCGCGGAGGCGCCCGCGCCATCGGCCGGAGCGACGACCTCGGCAGCATCCACGTGGGCAAGAAGGCCGACATCGTGCTCATCAAGAACGACGCGTCGCCCGTGTCGTTCCCGCTGCTCAATCCGTACGGGCACGTCGCGTTCCAGGCGCAGCGCGGCGACGTGCACACGGTCCTCGTGAACGGCCGCGTGGTGAAGCACGAGCACCGTCTGGTCGGTGTGGATCTCGTCGCGGCCAGGAGCGAGGTGGAGCGGACCGTCGATTACCTGCGCTCGACCCTGGGCGAGGAGGCATGGCAGAAGGGGATGAACCCCGACGTCCCCGAGACGAAGATCCTCGACAACCCCTACACGTACACCGACTACCACAGCGCCGCGACGCACAGCCGCTGATCTCTCGTCCACTTCCGCGCGGAATCGGGGACCGGCCGACGCCGAAGCGCGGGAGATGGACCGGCCCGCGGTGAGCACGCGCCGCCGAGGCGGTCCTCGGTGCGTCGGGCGGCTCCGTGACCTGACGGTCCGGCCGGGCGGGGCTCGCCGCGTTCATGCGATCGGTCTGTTGGCGCGTGGGGCCATTCATGATTGTTTAGTCGTCTTTGTGAACTTCGGTCACCAGTGGGGTTAGGGTGGGCAGCCACCCGCGGAAGCCGTGGAGGTTTCCCCCGAAACGACCGCTGGGAGTTGTCTCACATGCAAGGGCGCGTCCCGTCACAGACGAGCCAGGATGACCGGTTCCGGCAGGAGATCCTCTCCAGCCAGGGGGAACCACCCCCCACGACCAAGAACAGGAAGCCCGTCGTCATCGCCGCCGCGGCCCTGGTGGCCGTGCTGGCCGCCGGGGGAGCGGGCTTCGCGCTCCGCGGCGGCTCCGGTCCCGCGGGCCCGCCCGCCGGGACCGGCGCGGGGCAGTCGGCCCCCGCCCAGGACGCCGGTTCCGCCGCGGAGGGCGGACAGGACGCGGAGGGCCCGGCGGATCAGAGCTCGGCGGATCAAGGCACGGGGAATCAGGACTCGGCGGATCAGGGCTCAGGGAATCAAGGCGCGGCGGACCAGAGCGCGATCGGCTCCGGCGGAGCGCAGGTGCCCGGCGGAGGCGGCGTGGACACCGCCTCCGGCTCCTCGGGCGGCCCCTCCTCCGGGGGGAAGAGCGCCGGCGCGGGCCGGGCCGGGACCGGCTCGTCGGGCAAGACGAGCGGCTCCTCGAAGGGCGGCGGCAGCCAGGACCAGGGTGAGGTGCCGTCGGGCGCCGACGGAGCCCCTGGGCTCATTCCCGGGGCCTGCGCCGCCTCCGGCTGCTGAATCCCCGGTGAGGAGGCCGCGTCAGGCGGTGGTCAGGAGGACGGGCCGGGCCAGCCGAGCGGGAAGGCGATGCGGGCGGGCGGTTCGCCCGCCGCGTCGTTGAACTCCCGCATGGCGGTGATGAGGGCCTGCCGCTGGGACGCCGGCATCCGCGTGAGGATCGCGGCGATCTCCTCCTTGCGCCGGGAGGTGACCTCCTCCACGATCCGCCGTCCGTTGTCGGTCAGCCGCAGCAGCGTCTCCCGCCGGTTCTGCGGATTCACCTCGCGCTTCAGCAGACCGGCGACGGCGAGGCGGCCGGCCATGCGCATGGCGGTCGACGGATTGACGCCGAGCTTGTCCGCCAGCGTCACCAGCTTGGTCTCGTCCTGCCCGACCACCAGCAGCATGCGGAACTGCGGCAGGGTGACCTTGTCCTCCGCGGCGGCCAGGGACCGCGCCGATATCGCGACGAGCACACGCGAGGCGGTGAGCACGGCGGCGGTGACGGCTTCCATGTCGTCGCCGGTCGGCTCTTCGTCCGCTTCCTTTGCCATAGGAACCGTTTTTACACGGTCCTTCTCACGGCCGTGTCATCGCACCGCCAAACGTGCGGCGGGCGCGGGCGGCGCCTTGAGAACAACTCAGGGCGGAGGTGCTCAGCCGAGCGCGGCCAGCAACTCGTTGCAGGCCTGGGCGCAGCGGCGGCACGC
Organism: Microbispora bryophytorum; assembly: GCF_006874465.1. Classification (GTDB taxonomy): domain Bacteria; phylum Actinomycetota; class Actinomycetes; order Streptosporangiales; family Streptosporangiaceae; genus Microbispora; species Microbispora bryophytorum. The sequence goes on from NZ_VIRL01000023.1 coordinate 14,277, forward strand.
CTCGGCGCAGACCCGGCAGTGCTCGTGCATGTGGGCGTGCAGGCCGCACTCGTCGCCGCAACTGCGTGCCGCCTGCGCGCACGCCTCAAGCTGGGCGCGGGTCAGGTTCGCGTCGTAACCGGTGTGCCGTGACAGCACCCGGCCCGTCGTCGCGCAGATGTCGGCGCAGTCGAGGTTGGTGCGGATGCAGCGGACGAGTTCCGCCACCGCGTGCTCGCTCAGGCAGGCGTCGGCGCAGGCCGTGCAGGTCTGCGCGCAGTCGAAGCAGGCCTCGATGCACTTCGCGAGCGCCTGCCTGTCCACGCCGCCGAGGTCGGCGGGATAGGTCTCCAGCATCACTCCGGCGTGTCCCATGGCTCGCTCCTTCCGGTCCTGGACGGGCGTCCCCGTGAGGACGCGCAGACCCCGCCGATGAGGTCGGGACGGTGAGCCCCCGGCGCCCGCCCGGCGATCCGATCGCGTTCCTGACGGCCGAAAGCCCCTTTGTTGGCCATACCCGGCGGCACGCCACTAAACAGCGGTGAACCGGTCGGCCGGTGTGCTGATCGTCTTCCGGGGTAGTCGCGGGGTCACGGACAATTCATGGAGGAACCATGGGCTGGAGCTACCGGAAATCGATCAAGATGGGGCCGTTCAGGCTCAACCTCTCGCGCGGCGGCGTCGGGCACAGCTACGGTGGACGCGCCTTCCGGGTCACCAAGACGGCCGACGGGCGCCGCACCCTCACCGTGAACCTGCCCGGCGGCTTCCACTGGAAGAAGACGCTCAACTAGCGGAACACCAAGCGGGAACACCTCAGGGGAACATCAAGCGGGAACGGACAGCCGGCACTGCGGGCGCGATCCCCGCGCGCGCCCGCGGCCCTGGCCACGACGTGCCGGCCGGACTCGTGGCCCGTCGGCTCGCCGTCGTCCGGGTTGTCGCACCGACCCCCTTCGGCCGCTCCTCGCGCAGTCAGCGCTCCGGCTCGGCAGCGCACGTGTCGCCCGCCTGGCCGAACCCGGCCGCGGTCCGCCTTGCGTCGGTGGTCACGTCACTCCTTCGGACGCAGGGCCGACGGCTTGTGCACCGCCGTCCCGCCGCTCTTGTCACTGCGTACGAGGAACTGCGGGTCCTCGGGCGAGGCGGCCACCGTGCGGCCCGCCTCCTCCGTACGCTCGGTGATCTTCTTCTCGACCTTGCCGGCCGCCTCGCCGCCGTGGCTCTTCCAGGTGACCTCGTCGCCCACCGACGGCTCTTGCTTCTTGTCTTTCCTGCCCATGCGCCCGGCCCTACCCCAGGAAACGAGCCGCTCCCGCGGCGGGACGTCGGCGGGCCTCCTCATCAGGCAAAATCCGGGCGCGGCGCGCGCGGGCCGCAGCCGGCGGGGGTGGGGAATCTCCGCGCTGTTGCCCGCGCGCCGGGATTACCCCGATCGGTTGCCGCGCACGGAGGAAGCATGGGACGGACCGTGCGGCTGACCGCGACCGTCAACGCCGAGGACGGTGGCACGTACTGCGCGCGGTGCGTCCAGGTCGAGGTGGCCTGCGAAGGGCAGACGGTCGACGAGGCGCTCGACCGGCTGCGGCACGCCCTGGAGCACTACTTCGCGCGCCGGCCCGCGCCGCGCCCGCCCTCGCAGCCGCCGCTCGTGGTGCCGATCGAGGTCAGGCTGCCGGACTGAGCCCGTCGCGCTCCTCACCCCGGGCCCGCGGCGTCCTTCTCGGATGAGGGCGTCTTCGGTGGCCTATCACGCCGGCCCGGCGGCGTTCCCCGGGCCGCCTGCGGGTGCGGGGGATCTTTGCGGGTGAAGCGCCCGATCGCCATGCTTGACCGGACATTGGTCGTCGGATGCGTGATCACTCCCCGGTGCGGCGCTTACCGTCGTGCTCGTACCATCGATGACCTCGGGGGAGTCTCATGCCTCTCTGCACAGCCGTGCTGGCCGCCGCCCTGCTGTCCGGGCCGGTCGCCGTGCCGCCGGACCCGGCCCCGCCCGGGACGAGGGCAACCACGGACAACAACAACGCCGCACCGCCGTCCGCGGGCCGGCCTCAATTCGCGTCGCTGCCCGGCATGGCGCCCCAGGCCGGGGAGCTTCCGTTCACCCTCCCCAAGGCGCCGCCATGGATGGCTCCCGGCGGGATGGACGGCGGGCGCGACGACAGCGCCGCCGATCCTCGGTCGCCGGCCGGAGCCTCCGGCCCGCGCTGGGACACCGGACGACCCTCCGCGACGGCGGACGACAGGGCGGATGACGGGGCGGATGACGGGGCGGACGGAGGAACCGCGGGGACCAAGTACGTTCCGGTGATCGATCCCAAGACACGCGACGTCTTCATTCAACCCGTCCTCGCCTCCGGCAAGGCCGGACAGACGCCGCAGCCGTTCACCTTCGGTCCCATGCAGGGGGTCCAGTCGACCAGGACCTATCCGCTGCCGAGGGGGGAGCAGAAGACCGCGCAGCCGAAGACGGCGCGCCAGAAGACGATCACACGGCCCCGCCAGCATCAGCGGACGCGACCGGTGAGCCCGTCACAGACGGCCTGACTGAACAGGCCCGTGTGACCCGGCCCATCTCAACGGCCCGCCACACCGGTTCTGAACCGGTGCGGCGGGCTCTTCCGGTGTCGCCGTCCGCAGGGGTGCAGGGCGCGTGCGGTCGTGCGGGTGGCACGCCGGGCACCGCCTCCGGCCCCAGGGCCGACCGGTGCGTCCGTTCCGTGTTTCATCACGCACCCGACCCGCCACCCGGCAACGACCTTTCCACGACCAAGGGAACACGATCATGAATACCCGTTTGCTCGCCCTCGCCGCCCTGACCGCGGCGCTTTCGATGTCCGCCGCGTGCGGTAGCCAGGGCGGCGGCAGTCCCGCGGCTCCTGTCGCGGCCAATGAGACCGCCACAGACATGACCAGCGAGACCCCCAGCGCCGAGGCGAGCGAGAGCGCCACCGCGTCCGCAACGCCGTCGGTCTCCGGGGCGCCCGTCGGGGCGGGCTGCTCCTCGCTGCCGGCCTCGGGCAAGGGCAGCCCCGCCGAGCTGGCCAAGGTGCCGGTCGGCACGGCGCTCGCCGACATCCCGACGCTGTCCACGCTGGCGCGCGTCGTGAAGAAGGCCGGGCTGGCCGAGACCCTCAACTCCGCGCAGGACATCACGGTGTTCGCGCCCACGAACGACGCGTTCAGCAAGATTCCGAAGAACCAACTCGACCAGTTGATGTCGAACCGCAAGTCGCTCAGGGGGCTGCTCGCCTACCACGTGGTCAAGGGACGCAAGGCGCCGGCGGACATGCACGGCCAGCTGACCTCCCTCGAAGGGCGCAAGCTCACCGTCTCGGGTTCCGACTCCAGCCTCAAGGTCAACGACGCCGCCGTGACCTGCGGGAACATCGCGACGAGCAACGCCACCATCTACGAGGTCGACAAGGTCCTCATGCCGAGGTAACCGGCCGTCGTCCTGCGACGGCATTGACGGGGGTGAGCCGCTCGCGGCTCGCCCCCGTGCCGTTCCCACCCCTTCTCCACCGTCTTCCCCGCCCCTTTCCCTGCCCCTTCCCCGCCCCTTCCTGCCCCTTCCCCGTCTCGGACAGGTCCCGGGTGCGGGCGGACTTCGCGTCCCGCCTCCCGGATCGCCGCCGCGTCCCCCTCCCCGACCGCCGCCGTGTCCCGCCGCCGTGTCCCGCCTCCCCGACCGCCGCCGTGTCGCCCCCGGAGGCGGTGGCCACGACGCGCGGCCGTCCCGGCCGTGACCGGCTTCGCGCTGTGGTGCCGGTAATCGGCGGAGCAGGGGTGGCCTGGGGGCTATGCCCTGAAGCGGCTGATCCTCTTCTTTGACCGGACACTGGGCATCGGGTCCGTGATGGTCCGGCATCGTGCGCTTACCTTCGTTCTTGTACCGTCCACAAGATTTCGGGGGAAATTCTCATGCCTATATGCACAGCCGTACTGGCCGCGGCTCTCCTGTCGGGTCCCGTTTCCGCGGACCCGGCTCCGCTGTCCGCCAAGGAGCCGATGTCGCCCGGAAAGCAGATCGCCGCAATGGCGATGAACCACCCGGAGGAGCCCGACATCGTCGCGTCCAATGCCCTGGACATTCTGGACAAGGGCACCAAGGTCGGCCCGTACATGCCGGCGGACGACGAGGCCGAGGACCAGGCGAACGGACCGATGGCGAACGGCCAGAGCCCCCAGGGCTCGATGACCGGCAGGCAGGCGCCCGGCGGCGACACGGCCGACAGCCGGCAGGCCGGCCAGCAGCCCGCCGGAGGCCCCTCCGGAGGCAACCCCCTCGCCGGCATCCCGATGAACGGGAACCAGGCGAACGGATCGCAGCCGGGCTCCATGTTCACGATGCCCGCCACCGGAAAGAACAACAGCCAGGGCGCGCCGCAGGACGTCTTCCTTCACCCGACGTCCAACCAGCCGACGTACACCAAGATGTCCGGCAACGACTTCACGGGTAAGCCGTCGAGCGCGAAGACCGACGACGAGGCCGCCGACGCCTGGGTGCGGGAGATGCCGGGCTGGGGGATGCCGCAGATGGGCAAGGCGAAGCCCGCCGCCGCCAAGGCCAAGCCCAAGACCCAGGTCAAGGCGCAGCCCAAGGCGGGCGCCGGCGACTTCTGGAACATGCCGGGCTGGGAGGACTGAGCGCCCGCGCCGCGGTGAGGCGACGCGGTGGCCAGAGGGAGGGGTGAGCCGGTCCGGCTCACCCCTCATCCTTGTCCGTGCGCCCTGGCGGCGTGACGCAGGTCGACGACCTCCACCAGGTCGGCGAGATCGACGTGGGCCGCCACCTCCGCGACGGACGCGCAGTAGCCGATGTGGTAGCCCCGGTGCCGTACGCGCAGCAGTGGGCGGCCCTCGATGACGACCGGGTCCACCTCGTGCCCCTCCGAGCTCACCCACCTGCGCATGCCGGAAGAGTAGGAAACCGCAGGTCATAGGCTAGTAAAGGCCACTGTAGACCCCTCGATGCGGCAAAGTTGGCGAAAACCGGCTCGACCTATGGGTATGAGGGCAACCGTCAGGACCAGGGACGGGCCGGGGTGATCGGCATGACGAGCGGGTGGACGTTCGAGGGGCAGCCCAACGCCATCGGCGGGGGCGCCATGACGCTTGTGGCCGGGGGATCGTTCTGCGTGTCCGCCCGCAACGGCGACATCCTCCCCGGGTCGGCGCAGGGGATCTACTACGCCGACACCCGGCTGCTGTCCCATTGGGAACTGCGCGTGGACGACGGCTTGATCGAGGAGCTCCAGGTCATCACCGGCGAGCCGTTCCACGCGACCTTCATCGGCCGGGCGGCGCCGCGGCCGGGGCAGGCGGAGAGCACACTGCTGGTCGTGCGCGACCGGTACGTCGGCGGCGGGCTGTCGGAGGACCTCACCATCCGCAACATGTCGCACGAGCCGGCCGGCTGCATGGTGGCCCTGCACGTCGGCTCCGACGTGTGCGACCTGTTCGAGGTGAAGACCCACCGGGTGCACTGGGTGGCCGACGTGTCGACCGCGGCGGAGGAGGGGTCGCTGCGGATGTTCTCGATCAGCAAGGGCAGAGGGGTGCGGGTGGCCGCCAAGGCCGGTGGCACCCCGGTGCTGCCGATGCTCAATCCGCGGGTGATCATCTTCCGTGTGGTGGTGCCGCCGCGCGGCGAGTGGACGGCCTGCGTGCAGGCCAACCCGATCATCGACGGGGTCGAGACCGAGCCGTGGTACTCGGAGAAGCGGCTGTCGCCCGCGCTGGCCCGGCGGGCGGGACAGCTGTTCGAGTGGGACAAGCGCCTGCCCAAGGTGACGACGACCAACACCGCTCTGGCGAAAATCCTGCGCCAGTCGCACAACGACCTCGGCGCGCTGCGGCTGTTCGACCCCGGGCATCCCGAGCTGCCGCCCACCGTCGCGGCCGGGGCGCCCTGGTTCATGACGCTGTTCGGCCGCGACTCGCTGCTCACCGCGTGGATGGCGCTGACGCTCGACCCCGAGCTGGCGTACGGCACGCTGGGCCGGCTGGCCGCGCTGCAGGGCACCAAGATCGACCCGTTGACCGAGGAGGAGCCCGGGAAGATCATGCACGAGCTGCGCTACGGCGCCCGGCAGGACGACACGTCGGCCGCCGGGCACGCCTACTACGGCTCGGTCGACGCCAGCCCGCTGTTCGTCATCCTGCTTGGCGAGCTGCGCCGCTGGGGTCTGCACCGGACGGCGGTGGAGCGGCTGCTTCCGCACGCGGACGCGGCGCTGGAGTGGATCGAGCGGTACGGCATGCGTGACGGGTTCCTGTGGTACCAGCGGAAGACCGACCAGGGTCTGCTCAACCAGGGCTGGAAGGACTCCTTCGACGGCATCAACTTCGCCGACGGCACGATCGCCCGGGCGCCCATCGCCCTGGCCGAGGTGCAGGGATACGTCTACGCCGCCTGCATCGCCCGCCACTACTTCGCCCAGGAGGAGGGCGACACCGAGACCGAGCGGCACTACCGGGACCGGGCCGCGGAGGTGCGCGCCCGGTTCAACGAACGGTTCTGGCTGCCCGACCGCGGCTACTTCGCCGTCGGGCTCGACCACGAGGGCCGCCCGATCGACGCCCTCGCCTCCAACATGGGCCACTGCCTGTGGTCGGGGATCGTCGACCGCGACAAGGCCCCGGCCGTGGCCGAGCACCTGCTGTCGCCCCGGATGTTCACCGGCTTCGGCATCCGCACCCTCGCCTCCGACATGGGCGCCTACAACCCGATGAGCTATCACAACGGGTCCGTCTGGCCGCACGACAGCGCGCTCGCCGCGGCCGGCCTCATGCGCTACGGATTCGTGGAGGAGGCCCAGCGCGTCGCCACCGGCCTGCTCGACGCCGCCCGCGCCTTCGGCGGCCGGCTTCCCGAGCTGTTCTGCGGGTTCGACCGCGGGGAGTTCCACATGCCGGTGCCGTACCCGACCTCGTGCTCGCCGCAGGCCTGGGCCTCGGCCACCCCGATCCAGCTCGTACGGCTCCTGCTCCGCGTGGACCCGTGGGTGCCGCATGGCAAGGTGTGGATCGCGCCGGTGCTGCCCAAGGGGTTCGGGCAGCTGAGCATCTGCGGCTTCCCGATCGCGGGCACCCGGGTCGATCTGGAGGCATGGGAGGACAGCGCGGAGGTGCACGTGAGCGGCCTGCCCGAGGACGTGGGCCTCATCTGTGAGACCCGCCCGACCGCCGCCTTCGGCAAGCGTTCCGCGGGCCCGCCCGTAGCGGGGTGAGCCGTCCGGTCTCCCGCGGCATAGTGAAGAGATGGCCGAGGACCTGAACTACTACTCGACGCTCATCGCGGTCGCCGACGACTGCCCGGTGACCGCCGCGGAGGTGCCCGTGGCCCGGGGCGGCAAGCCCACCGTCGCCTCCCTCCAGTACGAGCTGATCTCCGGCGCGCCGTACGGTCTGACGCAGGAGGACGTGCTGTTCGAGACCTGGCTGCGCCGCCAGGACCTGCCGGCGGACCTGCCGGCCGGGCGGCGCGCGGAGCTCAGGGAGGAGTTCTTCTCCCGTTCCCAGGCGTGCCTGAGGGCGTCCCCGCTGCCGAAGAGGTACGGCTGGGGGCTGCTGTTCGACCCGGACGGCCGCATCGCGCTGTGTCCCATGGAGTCGGAGGAGTACCGGCGCCTGGCGGACGGCGCGTCCCGCGGCGTACGGACCGGGGAGGGCGGCGGCGTGCGGGTGCTCAAGGCGATGCGCTCACGTCGCTCCTGACGCGGCGATGCACGCGTCACTCCTGGCGCGGTGATGCTCGTCGCGCTCCTGACATCGCCTGAAACCCGCCGCCTGTCACCCGCAGCCTGTCACCCGCCGCCTGACATCACCGCCGCCGACGCCTCTTCCGCAGGCGGAGGCCACGTCGTCCCCGGTTTGCCCCGGCAGGCCGGGGGTAGGCCCCCCGATTGTCCAGTGCCGTCCTGGTTGTGCGGCGTCGTCCTGGTCGTCCAGCGCCGCTGAGCCGGGCGCGGCCGGAAGGGGCGGGCGCCATGGGCGAGGTCGAACTCAGCGTGCGGATGCCGGTCGGCGATGTTGTGCTCGACGCCGACGTGACGGTTCCCCGGCAGGCCCGGGGGGCGGTGCTGTTCGCCCACGGCAGCGGCAGCGGCCGGCACAGCCCGCGCAATCGATACGTCGCCAGGGAGCTGCAGCGGGCCGGGCTGGCAACGGTCCTGGCCGACCTGCTCACGGCGGAGGAAGAGCGCGTCGACGCGGTCACCGGCCACCTGCGCTTCGACATCGGCCTGCTCGCCGACCGGGTGGGCGCGCTGACCGACCGGCTGCCCGAGGACGAGGTCGCCGGAGGTCTGCCCATCGGCCTGTTCGGCGCGAGCACGGGCGCCGCCGCCGCACTCGTCGCCGCGGCGACGCGGCCCGGCGGCGTCAGCGCGGTGGTGTCCAGGGGCGGCAGGCCCGACCTCGCCGGGGACGCGCTCCGCTCGGTGCGCCAGCCGACGCTGCTGATCGTGGGGGAGCGCGACACCGTCGTCCTCGACCTCAACAGGGAGGCGATGCGGGCGATCACCGCGCCGGTCCGGCTGGAGACGGTGCCCCGCGCCACGCATCTGTTCGAGGAGCCCGGGGCACTGGAGACGGTCGCGCGGCTCGCCCGCGACTGGTTCCTGCACCACCTCGCGGGTGGAGGGGCCTCCACCTGAGCCGCCCCGCTACGATCTGACCTCATGGAACAGCGCGTTTTGGGCAGGACAGGCAGGCAGGTCGGCGTCGTCGGGCTGGGGGCGTGGCAGCTCGGGGCCGACTGGGGCGAGGTGAGCGAGGCCGACGCGTTGGCCACGCTCAACGCCGCGGTCGACGCCGGGACCACTTTCATCGACACGGCCGACGTGTACGGCGACGGCCGCAGTGAGAAGGTCATCGGGAAGCTGCTCAAGGAGCGGACCGGCCTGACCGTGGCCACGAAGATGGGCCGCAGGGTGCAGCAGACCCCCGATGCCTACATTCTGGACAACTTCCGCGCCTGGACCGACCGCTCCCGCGCCAACCTGGACGTCGACACGCTCGACCTGGTGCAGCTCCACTGCCCGCCGAGCGCCGTCTTCGAGACCGACGAGGTCTTCGACGCGCTCGACACGCTGGTCGCCGAGGGCCGCATCGCGGCGTACGGCGTGAGCGTGGAGACGGTGGCCGAGGCGCTGACCGCGATCGCGCGCCCCGGCGTGGCCAGCGTGCAGATCATCCTCAACGCCTTCCGGCTGAAGCCGCTGGACGAGGTCCTGCCGGCCGCGGAGAAGGCCGGAGTCGGCATCATCGCCCGGGTCCCGCTGGCGAGCGGCCTGCTGTCGGGCAAGTACGGCCCGCAGACGGTCTTCGGCGAGGACGACCACCGCAACTTCAACCGCCAGGGCGAGGCGTTCGACGTCGGCGAGACCTTCTCCGGCGTCGAGTACGGCGTGGGCCTCCAGGCGGTCGAGCGGCTGCGCGGCCTCGTGCCGGAGGGCATGACGATGGCGCAGTTCGCGCTGCGCTGGATCATCGACCAGCCCGGGGTCAGCGTCGTGATCCCCGGAGCCCGCAACCCCGCGCAGGCCGGGGCCAACGTGGCGGCGGCGCAGTTCCCGCCGCTGTCGGCCGAGACCCACGACGCGGTCCGCCAGGTCTACGACGACCTGATCCGCCCGCAGGTGCACCACCGCTGGTGATCGCCGGGCCGGTGCGTACGGCGGGGCGACCCCGCCGGCCGCACCCGCGTGAGGCGGAGCGCATCCGATCAGGGGGATGCGCTCGAATGACCCTACGTGGAGACCTGGGAGACCGCACGGAAGAGCGCGGCCGAGGCTGACGAAACACCGCCGGCGAACGCGCCCCGCCTGGCAGGCGCGTGGCCGATCGCGGCCGGCGTGGCCGCGCTGGTCGCGATGGTGGCCGCCCAGATCGCGACGGGACTGCGGCCCCAGGATCTGCGCCTCACCACCGCCGTCGTGGTTCTGCTCGCGGTGAGCGCACTCGCCTTCGCGGCGGCGGCGCACACCCCGCGCAGGGCGGCGGGCGCGTTCGCGGCGGCGGTGGCGGCCGGTTACGCCGCCGAGTGGATCGGCACGAGGACGGGCCTGCCCTTCGGCGACTACCGCTACACCGACGCCTTGTGGCCGCGGCCCGGCGGCGTTCCGCTGGTCGTCGCCCTCGCCTGGGGCGGCATGGGCCTGGCCGCCCACGCCGTCGCCCGCCGTATGGCGCCGCGCGGGCGGCTGACGCCGATCCTCGCCGGAGCTTTGGCGCTCACCGCGTGGGACCTGTTCCTCGACCCCCAGATGCTCAGGCTCGGACTGTGGGTCTGGGCGGAGCCGGGGCCGTACCACGGTGTGCCGCTCACCAACTTCGCCGGCTGGCTGCTGGTCTCTGTCCTGGTCATGGTGCTTGTCGACCGCGTCACGGGCCGCGCCGCCGCGAACCGGCCCGTGAGCGGCGCCCAAGCGGCGGGGACGACCGGGCTCGTCACGCTCTACACGGTCATGGCGATGATGGAGACCGTCGGCTTCGCCGTGGTCTTCCGGCCGCCCGATCCGTTCGTGGCCGCCGCCGGAGGGCTCGCGATGGGCGCCTTCGCCCTGCTCGCCTGGAGGCGCGCGTGGCGGAGGTGATCGTGGTCGGGGGTGGCGTCGGCGGCATGGTGGCCGCCCTGCTGCTCGCGCGGGACGGGCACGACGTGCGGATCTACGAGCGGCTGCCCCGGCTTGGCGGCAAGCTGGCCGAACACAGGCGGGACGGGTTCACGTTCTCGATCGGCCCTTCGCTGCTCACGCTGCCCGGCCTCTTCCTGGACCTCGGCGTGCCGCTCGACCTGGTCGAACTCGACGAGCTGTGCCGGTATCGGTTCGCGGACGGCTCGACGCTGTCCACCTGCCGCGACCCGGAGCGTACGGCAGAGGCGGTGGACCGGCTCGCGCCGGGCGAGGGCCGCAACTGGCGGGCCTTCCACCGCTGGGCCGAGCGCTGCCTGGACGCCTCCACGCGCACCTTCTTCGCGGGACCGCCGTCCGGGCCCGTCGTCGAGCCGCCGTTCCGGCTCGCGGGCCGGCGGCCCGGCGAACGGCCGGTCGGACCGGCGGGCGGGCAGCCGAGCGGCCCTCTCCCGCGTCCCCGGCTGGGCGACCTGCTCGCGGTCGCGCCGGGCCGCACCCTGCATGCTCTGGCGGGCCGATTCTTCCGGGACGCCCGCCTGCGCCAGTACGTCGACCGCTATGCCACCTACGCCGGGTCGAACCCCTACCGGGCGCCCGCCGCCCTCGGCTGCGTCCCCGCCATCGAGCACGGTGACGGCGGATGGTACGTGCGGGGCGGGCTGCCCCGCCTCGCCGACGCGCTGGCCGCTGCGCTGGACAAGGCGGGCGTCGAGATCCGTCTGGAGACCGAGATCGCCGAGATCGTCGCCGACGGCGAGCGGGTCGGCGGCGTCCGCACGGTCCTCGGCGAGGTGGTCAGGGCCGACGTCGTGATCGTCAACGCCGACGCGGCCTCCCTCTACGGGCGGCTCCTGCCCGACCGCGCGCGGCTGCGCCGGATCGCCCGGCTGGGCCTGTCGTCGTCCGCCTTCCTGATGCTCGCCGCCGTGGAGGGGCGAACCGAGGGCCTGCCGCATCACTCGGTCGTGTTCTCCGCCGACTACCGGCGCGAGTTCGGCGACATCTTCGACCGGCGGCGGCCGCCGGAGGACCCCACGGTCTACATCGGCTGCCCGGCGGTGACCGACGCCACCCAGGCTCCCGCCGGCGCGGAGAGCTGGAGCATGCTGGTGAACGTCCCCGCAGGCGACCCCGGGCGCTGGCCGACGCCGCCCGAGGCGTACGCGGAGCTGGTCCTCGACCGGCTGGCCCGCCGGGGGCACGACCTGTCCGGACGGCTGCGCTTCCTCGACCTGCTGACCCCGGCCGACCTGCGCGACCGGTACGGCACCTGGGGCGGGGCGGTCTACGGCGGCGCGTACGGCGACCCGTTCGCCCCCTTCCGCCGTCCCGGCAACCGGGGGCCGCGGCGCGGGCTGTACCTCGTCGGCGGGTCCGCGCATCCGGGAGGTGGGCTGCCGCTGGTGGCGATGGGCGGGCGCATCGTGGCCGCGCTGGTGCGCAGGGACTTCCCCCGCTCCAGGCCGCGGCCGGAGGAGGCGGGACGGTGACGACCAGGACGGCCAGGGCGGCCGGGGCGGCCGGGGCGGTCAGGGCGGCCAAGGTGGGCAGGGTGGTCAGGGTGGCCGGGGCGGTGAAGACGGCTGGGGTTGTGGGGGCGGCCGGGGCGGTCAGGGCGGCCGGGCGCAAGCGGCCCGGGACCGCCGCCCGGGTGCTCGCCGCGGCCCAGGCCGTCGCCGCGGTCGTCGTGCTGGTGCGGCTCGCCCGAGGCCGCCGGCGCCTCCCCCCGCTCACCGCGCCCGCGCCCGAAAGGTCCCCCGGCGCCGGTGACGGGGCGCCGCGGGCGTCCGCCGGTGGGGGGATGTCGCGGGGTGGTGATGGCGCGGCCGGAGGCGGTGGGTCGGTCGGAGGCGGGATGTCGCGGGCTGGTGGCGGCGCGGCCGGAGGCGGTGGGTGGGCCGGAGGCGGCGAGTCAGCTCTTAGGGGCGACCCGGCGGCGCGGATCGGCCGGGACGGAACACCCGGTGGGGGAGATCCGGACATCTCGGTGGTCATCCCGGCGAGGGACGAGGAACGGCGGATCGGCCCCTGCCTGCGGGCGGTGCTGGCCGATCCCGCCGTCACCGAGGTGATCGTGGTAGACGACGAGTCCTCGGACGGCACCGCCCGGCTGGCCGCCGCCAGCGGGGCGACGGTGGTGCGCGGACGCCCGCTGCCGGACGGCTGGGTGGGCAAGCAGTGGGCGCTGCACCAGGGGCTGCGGGAGGCGCGCGGCGAGATCGTGGTCACCCTGGACGCCGACACCCGGCCCCGGCCCGGCCTGTTCGGCGCGCTCGCCGCCGCCCTCGTGGACCACGACCTGGTCAGCGCTGGCCCGCGTTTCGTCTGCGACGGCCTCGCCGAGCAGGCGCTGCACGCGTCGTTCCTCGCCACGCTGGTCTACCGGTTCGGCCCCATCGGGCCCCCGGCCCCGCCGCCGCCCCACCGGGTGGTGGCCAACGGCCAGTGCCTGGCCTTCCGCCGGGGGGCGATGCGGCGGGCCGACGGCTTCGCCCGGATACGCGGCCACATGACCGACGACGTCGCCCTCGCCAGGACCCTGGCCGCCGACGGCTGGAGGGTCGGCTTCCTCGACGCGGGGGGCCTGCTGGAGGTCGACATGCACGAGTCGGCGGCCGAGGTGTGGCGGGAGTGGGGGCGTTCGCTGCCGCTGCGCGACGTCACCCGCCCCGCCTGGCAGGCGGCCGATCTCGCCGTCGTCTGGCTCGCCGCCGCGTTGCCGGCGCTCCGCCTGGCCGCCGGGCGGCCGACCCGGCTCGACCTGACGCTGCTCGCCGTACGGGTGCTGCTCACCACCGCGCTGCGGCGCAGCTACGCCCGGCCGGGCGCGGGCGTGATGCTGTCGTTCCTGCTCGACCCGGTCACGGCCGTACGGCTGACGCAGGCGACGCTGCGGCCCGTCAGGACCTGGCGGAGCCGCGCCTACGGCCTCGGCCGCCCAGCCGTCACGTCCGGCGCGCGGCCAGCGCCGCCTGACCGAAACGCAGCCCGATGAGGCACATCAGCGCGCCGGTCGCGGCGATGTGGCCGATCGGCGCGAACGGCAGTTGCAGCAGCGGGATCGCGAAGACCCCGGCCCTGGCCCCGATCGCGAACGACCGCGTGAGCAGGAACGTCACCGCCAGCAGGGCGAGCGCGAGCACGAACGCGGGCGGGCAGATCACCGCGACGCCGCCGGCGAAGGTCAGCACCGACCGCCCGCCGCGGAACCCGGCGAAGACGGGCCAGGCGTGCCCGATCATCGCGGCCCCCACAGCCAGGTATGCGGCCGGGGCGCTCGGGCCGGTGACCACTCCCGGCCCGGTCGTGTGCGCGCCCCCGGCCAGCAGCCCGAGCAGCCCGGCGAGCACGCCCTTGGCCGTGTCCCCGGCGAAGACCGGCGCGGCGGCCCGGCGGCCGAGCCGTTCGCGCACGTTCCAGAAGCCGGGGTTGCGGTCGCCCACCTCCCGGGGATCGACGCCCCGACGCCCCGCGACCAGCACCGCCACCGGGATCGAGCCGAGAAGGTAGCCGCCGATGAGCGCCACCAGCATGGGGACGAGCGGCGGGAGCGTCGTCACGTTCCACCTCCAGAGATACGCCGGCCGGGGGGCGATGCGGCACATGGCCTTCGACCGTCCGGTGCTGCGCCGCACCGGGGGCCTGCTGTTCTGGCGGCTGCTGGGCACGGGCCGGGGGGCGTCGACGACCCTCGGCGCCGACCTGCGCCGCTGGGCGCTGCTCGCCGTCTGGCGGGACGAGCAGGCGGTCGAAGAGTTCCTGGCACGCTCGCCGATCCCCGCGAGGTGGCGGCGCGAGGCGATCGAGACCTGGCACGTGCGGCTCGCGCCGACCGCCTCGCGCGGGCGCTGGAACGGCGCAGAGCCGTTCGCCCCCGTGACCGGCGGCCCGTACGGCGGCCTGGACGGCGAGCCGCGCAGCGGTCCGGTGGCGGTGCTGACCCGGGCGTCGATCCGGCCGTCGCGACTGCCGGCGTTCTACCGGTCCGCACCCGCCGTCGACCGGTCGCTGCGGGCCCAGGAGGGCTGCCTCGCCTCCGTCGGGATGGGGGAGTGGCCGGTGGCCAGGCAGGCGACCTTCTCGCTGTGGCGGGACGCCGCCGCCGTACGAGCGTTCGCCTACGCCGGGCGGGCGCACCGCGAGGTCGTCGAACGGGTCCGCGCCCACGACTGGTACTCGGAGGAGTTGTTCGCCCGGTTCGTCCCCTACGCCAGCGCGGGCACCTGGGACGGCGCCGACCCTCTCGCCGGTCCTCTCGCCGACCCCTACGCCGGTCCCCTCGCCGATCCCTGAGCAGTCCGGCGGGCCGCTCGGGCGTCCTCGTGACCCGAAACGCGAGCCGGAACGCGAGCCGGGGCCGGGCCCAGCGGTGTGGGAGGTCACGACACGGGGCGGATGGCAAGACGGTCGCCGAGACGGGCCACGACCTCGCCCTCGGCCAGGTCGCGCGCCACCACGCAGGCCCTGGCGATGGTCGCTGCCCGGGAGGAGCCGTGCGCCACGACGACGGTGCGGGTGAGCCCGAGCAGGGCCGCGCCGCCGTGCGTCTCGGGGTCGTAACGGCGCGCCACCCGGCCGAGCTCGGCGGACCCGGCCACGCCCTGCGCCGCCGCGAGGGTGAGCGCGGCGCGCACGGTCCCCTCCACGTTCTTCAGCACGACGTTGCCGGTGAAGCCGTCGGTGACGATGACGTCGACGGCCCCGGTGAGCACGTCGCCGCCCTCGACGTTGCCGTGGAACCGCAGCGGCATGCCGCGCAGCAGGGTCTCGGCGCGGCGGGTCAGCCGGTTGCCCTTGCCGGGCTCCGCGCCGATCGACAGCAACCCGACGCGGGGGTCGGGCACGCCCAGCACGACCTGCGCGTACGACGCCCCGAGCAGCGCGAACTGGGCGATCATCTCGGGCGTCGGGTCCACGGTCGCCCCGGCGTCGATCAATACGGTGGCCCCGCCCGCCGTCGTCGGCAGCGCCACGGCCAGTGCGGGGCGCAGCACGGCGGGCGCGGTGCCCAGCCGGTCGACCGCGCAGGCGACCACGGCCCCGGTGGACCCCGCCGACACGAAGGCCGCGCCCGCTCCGGCCCGCAGGAGATCGAAGCCGACGGCCAGGTTGGAGCAGGCCATGCGGATCGCGCCCGCGCCCCGCTCGGTCATCGGCACGACGTCGGCGGCGTGCGCGACGTCGATCTCGCCCGCCGCCCCGGCGCGGGCCAGTTCTCCGCGCACGGCTCCGGACCGGCCGACGAGAACCACCGGCACGCCGTGCTCCCGCCACGCCTCGACCGCCCCGCGCACGATCTGCGCGGGCCCGTGGTCTCCGCCCATGGCGTCCACCACGACCCGCCGGGACATCACGTCCCGCTCGCGGGCGGGAATGCGCTGCCCGGGGACCGGACCGGCGCCGGGCGCGGCGTCCTGTCCGGGATCCACGTCAGGCCACCCCCACCCGGCGCTCGGCCCGCACGGCGGCACGCGCGGCGAGCAGGTGCCGGACGAAGATCGCGAGCCGGCGCCGTCGGGGCACCGCGGCCCGCCTCACCAGCACGTCGTGCCCGGCCGCCTCGACCTCGTCCAGGATGCCGCCGTACAGCTCGTACGCGGCGGTGATGCACGGCCGGGACGACGGCGCGAGCAGCGCGATCCCGTCGCGGGCCCGCCGGTAGTGGTCGCGGGCGCGGTCGCACTCGTAGGCCACCAGCTCCCGCACGGCCGGCGTGGCGTACGGCGCGGCCAGGTCGGCCTCGGTCACGCCGAACTTCTCGAGGTCCGACAGCGGCAGGTAGACGCGGCCCCGCGCCAGGTCCTCCCGGACGTCGCGGATGAAGTTCGTGAGCTGGAAGGCCAGCCCGAGCTGGCGGGCGGGCTCGCGGGCCCGCGCATCCTCGCCCGGCAGTGCCTCCAGCACCGGCAGCATCATCGTCCCGATGACCGCCGCCGATCCCTCCATGTATCCCAGCAGGTCGTCGTAGGTCGCGTACCGGTCCACGGTCAGGTCGGCGCGCATGGACGCGAGAAACGCCCGCACGTCGGCCTGGTCGATCCCGAACGCCCGCACCGTGTGCGTGAACGCGGGGAGCACCGGATCGTGGACGCGCTCCCCGTCGAGCGCGGCGGCGAGCCGGGAGGACAGGCGCTCCAGCGCCGCGGCGCGGTCGCCGGTCATCGCGAGCGAGTCCACGATCTCGTCGGCGTAGCGGGCGAAGCCGTACAACGCGTGGACGTGCGGTCGTTTCCACGCGGGCAGCAGGCGGGTGGCCAGGTAGTAGGAGCGGCCGTAGCTCGCGTGCAACCTGCGGCACCGCTCGTAGCCGGCCGTCAGCGTCGCGGCCGGTGCCCGGGATGGCGTGCTCAGCGTGCTCATGGGGCGCTCTCCAGGATGCGTTCGGCGGCCAGACGGCCGGAGATCAGCACGGGCGGCACCCCGACCCCGGGTGCCGTGTACATGCCGGCGAAGTGAAGTCCGGGGACCCGCCTGGCCGCGCCGGACGGGCGGAACCACGCGGTCTGGGTGAACCGGGCGTCGAGTGCGAAGGGCGTGCCGGCCGAGTGGCCGCGCCGCCGCCAGGCGGGGGGATCGAGCACCAGCCGGGGCGTGGCGGACAGGTCGCCGTATCCGAGGTCGGCGAGCCGGCTCAGCATGCGGTCCAGGAGGCGGGGGGTTAGGGCGGTCCAGTCGGCGCCGCCCCGCGTGTTCGCGGTGGGTTCCAGCACGCTGAGCACGGCGGGGCCGCCGTCGCCCGGCCCGTGGTCGTGTGGCCCGTGGTTGTCTGGCCCGTGGTTAACGGGACAGGTCACCAGCAGGCTCGGGTCCGATTGCGGCCTGCCCGCCTCCAGAGCCGCGAACGTCGACTCCCACTCCCGCCCGAAGTGCAGGGTGTGATGGGCCTGGCCCTCCGGGCGCCGGTCGAGCGCGAAGTGCGCCACCAGGCAGGAGGGGGAGAAGCGGGGCCGCCGCAGCCGCCAGTCGGCCGCCTCCTCCGGCAGCAGGCCGTCGCCGCCCCGCCGGCCCTGCGCCCGGACCAGGTCGCAGGCCACCACGGCGTGCCGGGCGGCGAGCCGTTCGCCGGTGGCGAGGCGGACGGCGACCACCCCCGCGCCGTCGGTCTCGATCCGCGTGGCCCGCACGCCGTACCGGAAGACCGCCCCGGCCTTCTCCGCGGCGGCGGCCATGGCCCGGGGGACGGCGTGCATGCCGCCCTCCCTGGGGAAGTAGACCCCGCCGACCGTGTCCATGTGCGCGATCACCGCGTACACGCCGAGGGCGCGGCGCGGCGACAGGCCGACGTACAGTGCCTGGAAGGTGTGCGCCCTGATCAGCCGCTCGTCGGTGAGGTGACGCCGCACGAGCCCGTCCAGCCGGCGGAAGCCGCCGAGCGCGGCCAGCCGCGCCAGCGCGTACGGCCGGGCCAGCGCCCGCAGCCGGGTCATGTCCCGGTCGATGAAGGCACCCCACTCGGCTTCGAACATCTCTCCGAGCAGGCGCCGGAACCGCTGGTAGCGCCGGGCCTCTTCGGGCCCGGACAGCTCCCGCACCTGCTCGGCCATCGCGTCGGCCCCCGCCACCACGTCGAGCCGCGAACCGTCGTGGAAGGTCAGCCGGTAGTACGGGTCGAGCCGCCGCAGCGGCAGCCAGCGCTCCATGTCCTGCCCGGCGGCGGCGAAGGTGTCGGCCAGCACCCCCGGCATGGTCAGCACCGAGGGGCCGGTGTCGAAGCGGTGGGAGCCCAGGGTCGCCGTGCCGCAGCAGCCGCCCGGCACGTCGGAGGCCTCCACGACCGTCACCTCACGGCCCGCCCCGGCCAGGCGCATCGCGGCGGACAGACCGCCCAGCCCGGCGCCGATCACCACGACCGGCCCGCCCGCGGTCATCAGGCCGCCCCGCCGGCGGCGGGCTCGGCGGAGCCGGCCGGAGGGGCGGGGCCGGGGGAGGCCGCGTTTCCGGCCTGGCCGGGCCGAGCCGCGTGGTCGGGCCGAGCCGCGGGGTGGGGGTCGGCCGCGGGGTGGGGGTCGGCCGCTGAGTGGGGCTGGGCCAGGCGGAGGGCGAGGCCGAGCAGGGCCGTCCGGGCGTCCGCCGGCATGTCCGCCCCGGACAGCGCCTCGCCCGCGGACTCGGTCAGGTCGCGGATGCGCCGCTCGACCGCCTCCAGCGCGCCGGTCGCGACGATCACCTCCCGGGCCGCGGCCAGGCGGTCCGGCTGCGCCTCGCCCGTGCCCGGCAGTGCGTCCAGCAGCGCCGCTCCCGGGCCGTCCGCGCGTTCGCGCGCCAACGTCAGCAGGTAGGTCCGCTTGCCCTGCAGCAGGTCGGCCCCGGCGGGCTTCCCGGTCCGGGCCGGGTCGCCGAAGACGCCGAGGACGTCGTCGCGGAGCTGGAACGCCTCGCCCAGCGGGAGGGCGTACGCGCTGAGGACCCGGCGCAGCCCGGGGTCGCCACCGGCGATGGCGTGACCGAGGTGCAGCGGCCGTTCCACCGTGTACCTGCCCGACTTGTACGTCGAGATCAGCAGTGCCTCCCGGTGGTCGCCGCCGCCCCGGGCGGCGCAGGTCAGGTCGAGGTACTGCCCGGCGATCAGCTCCACGCGGAGCTGGGTGAAGACCTCCAGGGCGTCGGCCAGCCTGCGGCGGTCGGCCAGCAGCGCGGAGTCGGCCCAGGTGAAGGCGAGCACGCCGAGCAGGATGGCGGCCGACTCCCCGAACCGCTGCGACGACCCGGCCCAGCCGAGCTCCCGGTGACGCTCGGCGAGCGCCAGGTGGGCGGTCGTCCGGCCGCGCCTGAGGGGCGACTCGTCCATCACGTCGTCGAGGATCAGCGCGCACGCGTGGAGGAGCTCGATCGAGCAGCCCGCCGCCAGCACGGCCCCGAGGTCGTCGGGTGAGCCGCCGCAGGCCCGGTGCCCCCAGTACACGAACGCCGGCCGCAGCCGCCTGCCGCCGCGAGCGACGAAGTCGGCGAGGTGACGTCGCAGCACCTCCCGGTCGTCGGCGCCAAGGAAGGACAATCGGCTCAGCTCGCGCCGGAGCAGCTCGTCCAGGGCGTGGTCGAACAGACCGGAAAGGTGGCGATCGAACGGCTCCCGCGGGTCGTCCCGAACGCCGCCGGTCTCGCGGGTCAACGTCAGCATGCGCACTGCTCCTTCGATCGTTACGGTGATCGGCGGCGCCGTCAGTAGAGTTTTCGCGCCCGCCCGCTCCGGCGGTTGCATCCGGGCAAGGCCCCCGGGCCGAAACACGGTCAGGGGCGGCACGGGCGCCGGGCGCGATGGGCGCGGCGACGACCGGATGGACACGGGGTGAGCACGTGACGCGCGAGGGCGGGTCGGGGGCCGGTGAGCACGCGGCCGCCGAAGAGGAGCCGGGCTACGGCATCGGGGCCGTCTCCCGTCGGCTCGGCGTGCCCGCGTCCACGCTGCGCACGTGGAATCTCAGGTATGGCATCGGCCCCAGCAGGCGCAGCCCCGGCGGGCACCGGCGCTACGACGACGCGGACCTGCGCCGCCTGGAGGAGATGAACCGGCTGATCCGCGCCGGGATGCCGCCGGCCGACGCCGCCAGGCAGGCGCTGCGGCTTAGGCCCGCGCCGGGGGAGCGGGCGGCGTCCGCCCCGGCCCGGGAGGGGGCCGCGTCACCGGAGTCGCCCGGACGGCCGGAGCCCACCGTGCCGTCCGCCTCCGCCGTACGGCCGGCCGCCGACCCCGGATTGCTGTCGGCGGCGATGCTGGCCCGCGCGGTGACGGTGCTGGACACCGCGACGGTGGACGCGGGACTGGACGCGGCGCTGGCCGCGCACGGCGTGATGTGGACGTGGGAGCGGCTCGTGCTGCCGGTGTTCGCGGCCGTCACCCGCAGGCAGCAGGACACCGGAGCCGGGATCGACGTCGAGCACCTGTTCTCCGACCGGCTCCAGGCCGCACTGGCGCGGTTCTCCGCGCGCGTGCCCTCGCCCGTGCATCCCCGTCCTGTCCTGCTGGCCGCCGCGGAGGAGGAGCAGCACGCGCTGCCGATCCACGCGCTGGCCGCCGCGCTCGGCGTGCTCGGGGTGGAGACCCGCGTGCTCGGGGCGCGCACGCCGTACACCACGCTGGCGGACGCGATGCGGCGCCTCGGTCCCGCGGCGGTGTTCGTGTGGTCGCAGCTGCGGGAGACGGGCGATCCGACCCCGCTGGCCGGTCTGCCGGGGCTCCGTCCCGCCTGCCGTGTCGTGGTCGGCGGCCCCGGGTGGCGCGACGGCCTGCCCACGCATGTCATCCGGGTGAACACGTTTCGTGACGCCCTGTCGGCGGTAATGACCACTCTGCGGTGATTCGCCCTCTTTGGCGCATCTTTGATCCGGTGTTCGGCCCCCATGGTTGTCCGCTGCCAGCGCGGGCAGCTATGAATAGGTTTTGAATAAGTTTTCGCCGAGTCTTCTGCCCAAGGGGGGCCGATGGAGGAGACCCTGGAGTTCCGCCTCGCCGCGGGGGACACGGGAGCGCTGGGGGAGTGCTACCGGGTGCACTCGCCGGCCGTGCGCTCCTACCTGCGCAAACTCGTGCCGCCCCAGGATGTGGAGGACGTCATGCAGGTCGTCTTCACCGAGGTGTGGCGCTTCCGGCACCGCTTCGACCCGGGCCGCAGCCTGCCGGCCTGGTTGTTCGGCATCGCCCGCAACCGGGCGGTGGACCACCTGCGGGCGCGGGCCCCGGCGACGGTGCCGCTGGAGGCGGTCCCCGACCCGGCGGGGCGTGACGGCCGGCTGGACGGCGACCAGTTCGCCGACCGCGACCGAATCCGCCGAGCGCTGGCCTCGCTGCCGCAGGTGCAGCGCCAGGCGATCGAGCTGGCCTACTACGGAGACCTGACGCAGCGGGAGATCGCCGAGCGCCTGCGGGTCCCGCTCGGCACGGTCAAGGCGCGCACGGCCCGCGGCCTGCACCGCCTGTCCACCCTGCTGCGGCCGGCGGCCTGACCACGGGGCCTAAGGAGTAACCCCGTTCCCGCATGAGTGCGGACGAGGGGGAAGAAAGAGGACGCATGAGACGCACATCGAAGAAGACGCTGGTGCGGACGGCCCTCGCGGTGACCGCGACGGCCGCGGTCGGCGGCCTGTCCACCGACGCCCGCTCCGGCTGGTGCGCCCGCCTGCGCAAGCCCTCCTGGCAGCCGCCGCCGAAGGCGTTCGGCCTGGTCTGGACGCCGTTGTACGCGACGATCGCCTACGCCTCCGCCCGGGCGCTGTCGCACGGGGACGACGGCTCCCGGCCGGCCCTGCGGCGTGCGCTCGCCGCCAACCTGGCGCTCAACGCGGCCTGGCCGCCGCTGTTCTTCAAGGCCCGCAACCCCCGCCTCGCGCTCGCGGAGATCCTCGCGCTCAACGTGTCGAACGCGCTGCTGACCCGCCGCCTCCTCCGGCAGGACCGCACGGCCGGGCTTCTGCTGCTGCCGTACGCCGGGTGGACGGTCTTCGCCACCGCGCTCAACGCCGCCATCGCCCGGCACAACCCGGAAGCGCAGCACAACCCGAAGGTCTGAGGGTCAGCCGATCGCATCCATCTCCGGCCTGCTGACTGGTGCTTCGAAGCCACGCAGGCTGACTCCTGTCGGTTGCTGCGACGTCGAGGGTCAGACGCGGAGCAGGTCGGTCGAGACCGTCCAGAGGCGCTTGGCGGCAGTGGGGTCGAGCGCCCATTCCTTGACGCCGTGCGGGTGCTGCGCGAGGTCGGCGTCGTCCGGCACGGTGTAAGCCTCTTGTGAGTCGTCGAGGTAGTGGCCTCCGAAGTGGGCGAACTCTGGGGCGACGGCCGCGACGATGCTGGTGGCGGCTCCCTGCTCGACCGTCTTGTAAGTGAAGATTCCGGCGGCCTCGGCCGCGTCGAGCGATGCCTTCTGCTGCGCGGTGAAGTTGCGCTGCAGTCCCGTCGCGACACCGCCGGGGTTCACCGCATTGGCGATGATGCCGTCGGAGGCCCAGAGGCGAGTCGCCTCGACGGCGAAGAGAGAGTTCGCCGTCTTCGACTGGGCGTAGGCGATCTGCGGGTCGTAGCTGCGACGCTCGAAGTGGAGGTCGTCGAAGTCGATGCCGGAACGCATGTGCGCGGTCGAACTGACCGAGACGATCCGTGCTCCGTCACCGTCGGCCGCTCCCAGGGTCAGGGCGTCGTGCAGGCCGGTGGCGAGGGCGAAGTGGCCGAGATGGTTCGTCGCGAACTGCAGCTCCCAGCCCTCACGCGTACGTTCGAGGCCACCGGTGACCACGCCCGCGTTGTTGATCAGCAGATGGAGTGGACCGTTCCACGCGTCGACGAATCGCGCGACGGTGCTTCTGTCGGCGAGGTCGAGCCGGACGACTCGGGGCCGGATCTGTCCGGTCGACTTCGCGATCGTCTCGGCGACGGCGTCGCCCGCGGTCGTGTTCCGGACGGCGAGCGTTACCTCCGCTCCGGCGGAGGTCAGCGCACGAGCGGTCTCGGTGCCGATTCCGGAGGAACCTCCGGTCACGATCGCGCGGACCCCGGTGAGGTCGACGCCTCGCAGCACCTCGTCCGCGGTGCTGGAGGAGGTGAAGGGTGTAGTGATGAGTTCGCGCATGGTCATGGCGGTGACTATACACACTAGATGGGTTTTGTATAGTGCGCCGCTCGCTCGTATGCTCGTTTCATGAGCAGTCCCGAGGTCGGTCACCCACCGTCGACAGTCGCCGATACCGATCGTCGGATCACGGTTCTGGACTCCGCGATGGTCACGTTCGCGCGATTCGGTTACCGGAAGACCTCGATGGAGGAGGTCGCGCGGGCGGCGGGCATCTCGCGGCCCGGGCTCTATTTCCTCTTCTCCTCGAAGGAGACTCTGTTCCGTGCGGCGGTCACCCAGGCCCTGAATCGCGATATCACAGCGGTCGAACACGTCCTGGCCGACACCGGCCGACCCCTTTCGGAGCGTCTCGTCGAAGCGTTCGATCAGTGGGCAGGCCGCTACATCGGCCCGCTGGCGAGCGATGTCGCGATGGTCATCGAGGACAATCCCGACCTCCTCGGAGAGATCATCAAGACTCCGCGGCGACGTTTCGAGGAACTGATCACAGACGCGGTCGCCATCACGTCGGGACGCGAGGCGGCTCCCCTTGTCGCGCAGACGATGATCAGCGCGTCGATCGGAATCAAGCATCAGGTCGCGTCACGGGAGGTCTACCTCGAACGGCTGGAGGTAGCCATCGATCTCCTGCTGCGCTGATCAGGCGTGACCATGTCGCGCGCGAGACCGGCCGCGGCCGGATCTCACTGCGCCGGATCTTGGTGCGGCCGGATCTCGCTGCGGCCGGATCTCGGTGCGGTCGGATCTCACTGGGCGGCGGCGTCGAGCGCGGGCGAACCCTCGGCCTCCGCGGCCCTGTGGTACTCGAAGGCCGACAGGATCGTGTCGAGGATCTCGCCGAACTGCCGCACCTGACCAGGGGTGAGGGGGTCGAACAGCACCCGGCGGACCTCCTCGACATGGCCCGGCGCCGCCTCCACGAGCGCGGCGAAGCCCTCGTCGGTGAGCTCGGCGACGGTCGTTCGCCGGTCCTCCGGCCGCTTGAGCCGCCGCACCCAGCTCTTCTCCTCCAGCCGGGAGACGGCGTGGGACAGGCGGCTCACCGAATACTGGAGGATGGCCGACAGCTCGGTCATCGTCATGGTCCGCCCGGGCGACTCGGAGAGGACCACCAGGATCATGTAGTAGGCGTGCGGCATGCCCGAGTCGCGCTGCAGCTGCCGTTCGAGGGCCTCCTGCAGGAGCTGGCTGGTCCGCAGGTAGGAACGCCAGGTGTGCTGCTCCTCCTCGTCGAGCCATCGGGTGCCGGACATGGCGCCAAGACTACCGTCGGTGGGCACGCTGTTTTGTGGGCGAAAGACCCTGGTTCACCCGCCACCGCTGGGAAAGTGTCAGGGGCATGGACGCATACGGGAACATCGACGCCTACTGGCGGGCCGCGAACTATCTGTCCGTCGGCCAGATCTACCTGATGGACAACCCGCTGCTGACCGAGCCGCTCAGCCCCGAGCACGTCAAGCCGCGGCTGCTCGGCCACTGGGGCACGACGCCGGGGCTCAACTTCTGCTTCGCGCACCTCAACCGGATCATCCGGGAGCGCGGCCAGGACATGATCTACATCGCCGGCCCCGGTCACGGCGGCCCGGCGGCGGTCGCCCACGCGTGGCTCGAAGGCACCTACACCGAGCGCTACCCCCATGTGACCCAGGACGCCGAGGGCATGCGCAGGCTCTTCCGCCAGTTCTCCTTCCCCGGTGGCATCCCCAGCCACGTCGCCCCCGAGACGCCGGGCTCCATCCACGAGGGCGGCGAGCTCGGCTACGCCCTCTCCCACGCGTACGGCGCGGCCTTCGACAACCCCAGCCTGGTGGTGGCCTGCGTCGTCGGCGACGGCGAGGCCGAGACCGGCCCGCTCGCCACCGGCTGGCATTCCAACAAGTTCCTCAACCGGGACACCGACGGGGTGGTCCTGCCGATCCTGCACCTGAACGGCTACAAGATCGCCAATCCGGCCGTGCTGGCCAGGATCCCGGAGGACGAGCTGGTCAAGCTCTTCGAGGGGTACGGCTACCGCCCGCACATCGTCGCCGGCCAGGAACCGGCGGAGATGCACGAGCTCATGGCCGAGACCCTCGACACCGTCTTCGAGCAGATGGCCGACCGCGGCCCGCTGCCGATGATCATCCTGCGTACGCCGAAGGGCTGGACCGGGCCGCGCGAGGTCGACGGGCTCCCGGTCGAGGGCACGTGGCGCGCCCACCAGGTGCCGCTGACCGACGTGCGGAACCGGCCCGACCGGCTGGAGGCCCTGGAGGAGTGGATGCGCTCCTACCGGCCCGAAGAGCTCTTCGACGTCGACGGACGTCCGGTCGAGATCATCACGCGGACCGTCCCGGACGGGCCGCTGCGGATGAGCGCCAGCCCGCACGCCAACGGCGGGGAGCTGCTGCGCCCGCTCGTGCTGCCCGACTTCCGCGACTACGCGGTCGAGGTCAAGGCGCCGGCGAGCGCCTCCAGCGAGCCGACCCGCGTCCTCGGGGCGTTCCTGCGCGATGTCATCGCGGCCAACCCTGCGAACTTCCGGCTGCTCGGCCCGGACGAGACCGCCTCCAACCGCCTGTCGGCCGTATTCGAGGCGACCGACAAGGAGTGGGAGGCCGCCCTGCTGCCGACCGACGAGAACCTCGGCCCCCGGGGCAGGGTCATGGAGGTGCTCAGCGAGCACCAGTGCCAGGGCTGGCTGGAGGGCTACCTGCTGACCGGCCGCCACGGGCTGTTCAACTGCTACGAGGCGTTCATCCACATCGTGGACGCGATGTTCAACCAGCACGCCAAGTGGCTGGAGTCCTCCCGCAAGATCCCGTGGCGGCGGCCGGTCGCCTCGCTGAACTACCTGCTGTCCTCCCACGTCTGGCGTCAGGACCACAACGGCTTCAGCCACCAGGACCCCGGCTTCCTCGACGTCGTCCTCAACAAGAAGGCCGAGGTCGTCCGGGTCTACCTGCCGCCGGACGCCAACACCCTGCTGTCGGTCGCCGACCACTGCCTGCGCTCGCGCGACTACGTCAACGTCGTCGTGGCGGGCAAGCAGCCCGTGCTCGACTTGATGAGCATGGACGAGGCGGTCGTCCACTGCACCCGCGGGCTGGGCATCCTCGAGTGGGCCTCCACCGACGCGGGCGCCGAGCCCGACGTCGTGCTCGGCTGCGCCGGTGACGTGCCCACGCTGGAGACCCTGGCCGCCGCCGCGCTGCTGCGCGAGCACCTGCCCGAACTGCGGATCCGGGTGATCAACGTGGTCGACCTCATGCGGCTGCAGCCGGCCTCCGAGCACCCGCACGGCATGAGCGACGCCGAGTTCGACGCGCTGTTCACCACGGACAAGCCGATCATCTTCAACTTCCACGGCTACCCGTGGCTGATCCACCGCCTGACCTACCGCCGCACTGGGCACGACAACCTGCACGTGCGCGGCTACAAGGAGGAGGGCACCACGACCACGCCGTTCGACATGGCGATGCTCAACGACATCGACCGCTTCCACCTGGTGATGGACGTGATCGACCGGGTGCCCGGCCTGGGCGGCAGGACGGCCCACCTGCGCCAGCGCATGGCCGACGCCCGGCTGCGCGCCCGCGCGTACACCCGCGAGTTCGGCGAGGACCCCGCCGAGATCCGCGACTGGACGTGGCCCTACTGATTCCGGGAGGCGAGTCGGCAGCGGGGACGGCGGCGAGTCCGACGGCGGGCATGGCGGCGGGCATGGCGGCGGACGCGGCGCATCACCGCCATTCGGGGGCGACGGCACCGGTAGCATCGGATGCGACCGGAGCCGCCGCCTCGGGCGCGCGGCCATCCGAGATCCATGCGCCGACCTGTCCTAAGGAGCCACCGTGTCCGCCGCCCTTGAGATACGCATCACCCTCGCCGGAGCCGAGCGCGTGGTGGCGGCGGGTACGACGGCCGGGGAGGCGCTCGGCGCCGACGGCAGGTCGGTGATCGCCGCCCGGATCGACGGCGAGCTGCGCGACCTGGCCACCGAGGTC
Source organism: Microbispora bryophytorum (assembly GCF_006874465.1). GTDB lineage: Bacteria > Actinomycetota > Actinomycetes > Streptosporangiales > Streptosporangiaceae > Microbispora > Microbispora bryophytorum. Next base: position 41,454 of record NZ_VIRL01000023.1, read on the forward strand.
GCCGAGGGCGACGTGGTCGAGCCGGTCGCGATCGACAGCCCCGACGGCCGGGCCATCCTGCGCCACTCCACCGCGCACGTCATGGCCCAGGCCGTCCAGGAGATCTTCCCCGACGCCAAGCTCGGCATCGGCCCGCCGGTCGAGAACGGCTTCTACTACGACTTCGACGTCCGCGAGCCGTTCACCCCCGACGACCTCAAGCGCATCGAGAAGCGCATGCGCGAGATCGTCAAGCAGGGGCAGACCTTCCGGCGCCGCCCGATCGGCGACGACGAGGCCCGCGCCGAGCTCGCCGCCGAGCCGTACAAGCTGGAGCTCATCGGGCTCAAGGGCGGCGCGGCCGACGCGGCCGACGGCGCGAACGTCGAGGTCGGCGGCGGCCAGCTCACCATCTACGACAACCTCGACGCCAAGTCGGGCGAGCTGTGCTGGAAGGACCTGTGCCGGGGGCCGCACCTGCCGAGCACCCGGGTCATCCCGGCCTTCAAGCTCATGCGGTCCGGCGGCGCCTACTGGCGGGGCAGCGAGAAGAACCCGCAGCTCCAGCGCATCTACGGCACCGCCTGGGAGACCCGCGAGAAGCAGGACGAGTACCTCAAGCTCCTGGAGGAGGCCGAGAAGCGCGACCACCGCAAGCTCGGCGCCGAGCTCGACCTGTTCTCCTTCCCGGACGAGCTGGGCTCCGGCCTGCCGGTGTTCCACCCCAAGGGCGGCGTGATCCGCCGGGTGATGGAGGACTACTCGCGCCGCAGGCACGAGGAGGCGGGTTACTCCTTCGTCAACACCCCGCACATCACGAAGGACAACCTCTACAAGATCTCCGGCCACCTCGACTGGTACGCCGACGGCATGTTCCCTCCCATGGAGCTGGAGGGCGCGCGCTACTACCTCAAGCCGATGAACTGCCCGATGCACAACCTGATCTTCGGGGCGCGCGGGCGGTCCTACCGTGAGCTGCCGCTGCGGCTGTTCGAGTTCGGCACGGTCTACCGCTACGAGAAGTCGGGCGTCGTGCACGGCCTCACCCGCGTACGCGGCCTGACCCAGGACGACGCGCACATCTACTGCACCCGCGAGCAGATGCGCGACGAGCTCACCTCGCTGCTGCGGTTCGTGCTCGACCTGCTGCGCGACTACGGCCTGGAGGACTTCTACCTGGAGCTGTCCACCAAGGACCCGGAGAAGTTCGTCGGCTCCGACGAGACCTGGGAGGAGGCCACCCAGACCCTGCGGGAGGTGGCCGAGTCCGAGAAGCTGGAGCTGGTCCTCGACCCGGGCGGCGCGGCCTTCTACGGGCCCAAGATCTCGGTGCAGGCCCGGGACGCCATCGGCCGGTCCTGGCAGATGTCGACCATCCAGCTCGACTTCAACCTGCCCGAGCGCTTCGGCCTCGAATACCAGGCTTCCGACGGCACCCGGCAGCAGCCCGTCATGATTCACCGCGCGCTGTTCGGCTCGATCGAGCGCTTCTTCGGCGTGCTGGTCGAGCACTACGCGGGTGCGTTCCCCGCGTGGCTCGCCCCGGTGCAGGTCGTCGGCATCCCGATCGCCGACGCCCACGCGCCCTACCTGCAGGACGTCGCCAAGCGGCTGCGCGAGCAGGGCATCAGGATCGAGGTCGACGAGAGCGACGACCGCATGCAGAAGAAGATCCGCAACGCCCAGAAGGCCAAGGTGCCGTACATGCTGCTCGCGGGCGACGACGACATCGCGGCCGGCGCGGTGTCCTTCCGCTACCGCAACGGCGAGCAGAAGAACGGTGTGCCGATCGACCAGGCGATCGACGAGATCGTCGACGCGGTCCGCCGCCGCGTCCAGGTCTGACCCGTCATCGCCGCGAACGCGGGCGGCCCCCATCCGGGGCCCCCGCGTTCTCGCTCCTCCCGGCAGCGTGGGGAATCCCGCGGCTGTGGGAAGGTCCTCCGGCGGCACCGGCCGGACACCGGTCGGCACCAAACCGGCACCGGGCCGATATCGGCTGACACCGGCCGGCACCGCGCTGACACCGGCCAGCACTGGGCCAGCACCGCGCCTACACCGGGCGGGCTCAGGCGGCCGGGGCGTCCTCGCCGGGGGCGTCCTGACCGGGGAGGCGGACGTCGTCGACGGTCACGTTGACCTCGACCACGCGCATGCCGAGCATCCGGCTCACCGACCTGGCCACGTTGACCTTGACCTCGGTGGCGACGTCCATCACCACGTGGCCGTACACGATGACGATGGTCACGTCGACCGAGACCTGCCGGTCCTGGATGCTGGCCTGCACGCCCTGCGTCGCCCGCTTGGTCCCCACGCCGATGCGGTCGCGCACGGATTCGAAGGCACGCTCCAGGTCGCCACCCAGGTCGGCCACGCCGGGGATCTCAAGGGCGGCCAGCGCGGCCACCTTCTCCACCACCTCGTCGGCGACCTTGATCCGGCCCTTGAGGACGTCGGCGGCCGGCGTCCCGGGCCTCGGCGTCTCCGGGGAGAGGTCCGGCTCGGCCGGAACGGCCGCCTCCACGCCCGCCGGGTCGTCGAGGCTCCCCTCGGCGTACGCGTCGGTCTGGTCTTCCACTCGCTCCTCGACGACGGCGGCGGCCTCGCTCATGTGACGGCTCCTCGGGGGGTGGGCGTCCGGCAGGTGCATTCTGCCCGATGATCACCCGAGCCGTCCGGTGTCCGCGGATATCGGTGTCCGTCGGTCGCGGCCCCGGTGGTCGCGGCCCCGGTGGTCGCGGGCTGAGTGGTCGAGAGTCTGGGTGGTCGAGAGTCCGGGTGGGTGCGGCCCTGATGGTCGAGAGTCTGGTGCAACCCGGCCGGTGAGAGGAGATCCGCGGGGTCATATGCTGCTGCCAGTGCTGAACGCACCGGGGCAACGGGAGCGGAGGAGATCGCGGCCGTGGATTCAGAGCCGATCGAGCAGGCGGGCGCCGGGATTCCCGACAGCTTCCAGCGCCTGTGGACCCCGCACCGGATGGCCTACATCAAGGGCGAGAACAAGCCCAGCGGGTCCGGCGCGGATGAGGGCTGCCCGTTCTGCGAGATTCCCCGGCTCCCCGACGAGGACGGGCTGATCGTGGCCCGGGGATCGGCCGTTTTCGCCGTCCTCAACCTCTATCCGTACAACTCCGGGCACCTGATGGTGTGCCCCTACCGGCACGTGTCCGACTACGCCGACCTCGACGGGCCCGAGACGGCAGAGCTGGCCGAGTTCACCAAGCGCGCGACGCACGCGCTGCGCAAGGCGAGCGGGGCGCAGGGCTTCAACGTCGGCATGAACCTGGGCGGTGTGGCGGGCGCGGGCATCGCCGCCCACCTTCACCAGCATGTGGTGCCCCGGTGGGGCGGCGACACCAACTTCATGCCGGTGGTCGGGCACACCAGGGTGCTGCCGCAACTGCTGCGCGACACGCGCGACCTGCTCGCCGAGGCCTGGCCCGCCTCCTGACCGACCGCTCCTCGGCCACGAGCCCGGTTGCCCGGACGGCCGTCAGGCCGCCGCGGGGCTCGCGGCCGGGCCCGGCGATCCGGCGGGCAGGACCGCCTCGCCGTGCTGCAGGGCGCGGATGCCGGCGCTGAGGACGAGCGGCACGGCCAGAGCCAGGGCCATGGACAGCACCGCGGCCCCCGAGTCGTTGACGAGCATGCCGACCAGGCCGCTCACGAGCGCGCCGAGCAGGCCTGCCCTGAGCATGGGCGCCCGTTCGAACGCGATCGGCAGGACGCCGGCGCTCGCCGCCCCCGGCCGCAGCAGCGCGAAGACGAGGAACGCGAACGCGGTGATCACCACGGGCATCAGGTTGGGGCTGAGCAGCGTGGAGAGCATCGCGCCGAGCTTGCGGGAGATCACCGGCAGGAACGTGCCGTCGGCCACCTGCCCCACGAAGCGGCCCAGGTGCGTCTGGCTGGCCGGGGGACGCAGATAGTCGAGGTAGGCGATGGCCATCACCAGAACGCCGCCCGCGGCGCAGAACGCGCCCAGCTTGACGATCGACACCCGCTTGCCCGCCACGATCAGGGCGGTGACCGCGATGCCCGGGACGAAGGCGATGACGCCCCCGAAGTCGCTGCCCACGCCCGGCCAGCCGTCGAGCAGCATCGCGAAGGCCCCGAGCGCGGCGACCAGAGCCACCGCGACGGTCTTGCGACCCGCCCTGACCAGCCGGTCGGCGGCGGCCGTGGTGACGAGCAGCACGGCCGTGGCGAGCAACGCGAAGGGGATGTTGCCGAGGCCGTAGTAGCGGGCGCCGACCACGCCCGTGTAGCCCATCAGGCTGTTGAGCTGCAGGGGCGTGCCGGTCAGCAGGTCGCCGAGCAGCACGGCAGCGGTCACCGCCGCGATCACGGTCAGCGGCCCGAGCACGCCGCGCCGCCACGGTCCCGCGAGGGCCGCCACGGTCAGCGCCACGGCGATCGCCGCGATCGAGGCGAAGAGCATGACGGCGGGCTGCGCCGTACGGGCCCACGGGGTGAGGTTAACGAGATAGGTCGAGACGGGGATCGCGGCGAGCGCCACGGCGGCGGCCCGTACGGCGGGCAGCCCGTCGCGGCGGCGCAGCAGCAGGAACGCGGTGACGTAGAAGACCACCTGGAGCACGGCGAGCGTGGTGAAGAAGACGCCCGTCGTGTCGCGGATGGTCTGCCCGGCGACGTCGGCGGTGCGCAGGGCCGCCACACGTTCGTCCAGGTTCGCATCCGTCGCGTGGGTCTCGACCGGCACGCCGACGACGGCCGGGGGAGCGGCCACCCCGGTCCTGGCCAGGATCGTGGCGGTGATGTCCGGCAGGATGATCATGTTGTCCCTGTGGGTGGACCGGGCGCCGAGCGTCCGCGCCGGTCCGCCGCTGGATGCACTGCCGGGGTCACTGCCGGGGCCGTGCAGCATCGCGGTTCTGAGGTGGGGGACGGAACCGTGGTCGGAGAGCCCGGCGACCAGCACCGTCGCCGATCCGAGCCGCGGCAGGAACGCGCCCAGCTTCGCGTCGGCCGCCCGCGCGGCGGCCCGCCGCGCGTCGGCGGGCAGGCGCTCGGGCACGTCGGTCAGCCGGTCGCCGGAGACGTAGGGCGCCACGAGGTCGGGGATCTCCACGGCGACCACGTCGCCGCGCGTCCACTGCGCGACCTCGGCGGGGGAGGGGGCGTAGACGTCCACCCGGCCCTCGCGGTCGGCCAGCGCGAGCGCCGCTCCCGGGCCGACGGCCATCGTCGTCCGCCCGGCCGCGTGCAGAGCCTGCCCGAGCGTGCCCGCCTCGCGCTGCTCCCGCACCTCCCACAGCCAGGAGAACTCGGGGATCACCGCCCCCTCGCCGTCGGCCTTCGGCGTGGGGGCCATGCCGCACGCTCCCCCCACCGCCGACCGCACCCCGGCCGAGACCGTGAGCCAGGCGTCGTACGGGCAGGTGTCCTTGCGCACGGCCCGCACCGACAGGGAGCCGACGGCGGAGTCACCGGCGAGCCGCCAGAGGTTCGGGGTGTCGGCCGGGGTGACGTCGCTCCACATCAGGCCGGGGATTCCGACGAGCACGACCCGTTCACCGGCCGCCGTCGCCGGTCCGGCGGTGAGCCCGGCGGACGCGGTCGTGAGCCCGGCGGACGCGGCGGTGAGCCCGGCGGACGCGGACGCCGCGGGAGCGGAGGCCACGGCCGACACGCCGAACACCACGGCGACGACCGCCCGCTTCATCCACGTGCCTCTCACCGGCGACCCCCAGTCCCCGTATACGCAGTCCCCGTACGTGCAGTCCCGGTGCGTGATCTTGAAAAAACTCGCGACCACGCTATCGGACCCGCTGACGGCCGCGCAGCAATCCACGGCGACCCGTTCCGGCGGATGCAGGGCCGCGGCCCGGGTGGTCAGGCCCGGGTCGCGGGGCTCTCGTTGCCGAGGCGGTCGACGGCGGTGACGTAATACGCGCCGGGGCCGCGGGTGGCGTACGACGGAGCCTGGGACGCCGCCACGACGGCCACCAGGTTGCGCGCGTCCGCCGTGGCGCAGGAGGCGTTCTTACCTGTCACCCGGTAGATCCCGTATGACTGGGCGCCCGGCTGGGCCTGCCACGTCAGCGTCCCACCGGCGGCCTTCACCCCGCGCGGGGCCGCGGGCGCGGACCCCTGCCTGAGCACCGGCGGCAGCGCCGGGCGGGCGTAGTGGCTCTTCACGATCCGGTCGAGCACGCCCAGCGGGTTCTTCACCAGTTGCGCGGCGCTGAAGTAGACGTCGCCCGAGATCTCCGGATACCTGCGGTTCAGTGTGAGGTGGGCGGGCAGCTCGCCCGCCTTGGTCCAGGCCGGGGTGTCGGCGGTGCCCACCCGGTAGAGCGCCTGCCCGATGTAGAGGCCGACGCCGGTGCCCTTCACCGCGTCGGCCCACCACTTGGCGAGCACGGAGTAGTCGGCGGCGGCGAATCCCCGGGGCCAGTAGAGCTGGGGCATCACGTAGTCGACCGAGCCCGCCTTGATCCACGCCTTGGCGTCCGCGTAGATCGAGTCGTAGGCGGACATGCCCTTGGTGGCCGAGCCCGCCGGGTCCTCGTTCTTGTTGCGCCAGATGCCGAACGGGCTGATCCCGAAGACGGTGTACGGCTTGGCCGTGTGGACCGCCCGCGAGACCTGGGCGACGAGCTGGTTCACGTTGCGCCGCCGCCAGTCGGCCAGCGTCAGGCCCTTGCCGTACTTCTTGTACGCGGCCTGGTCGGCGAAGCGCGTGCCCTGGCCGGGGTAGGGGTAGAAATAGTCGTCGAAGTGGACGCCGTCGACGTCGTAGCGCTTGACGACGTCCGTCACGACCTTGGTCACCCAGTCGCGCACCTGCGGCAGGCCGGGGTTGTAGTACAGCTTGCCCTCGTGCTTGACGGTCCAGTCGGGATGCAGCAGCGCCGGGTGCCCGGCGGGCAGCTTCGAGGAGGCCGAGTCGGCCGCCCGGTACGGGTTGAACCACGCGTGGAACTGCAGGCCGCGCTTGTGGGCCTCATCCACGAGGAACGGCAGCGGATCCCAGCCCGGGTCCCTGCCGGCCGTGCCGGTGAGCCACTGGGACCACGGCTCCAGCGACGAGCGGTAGATCGCGTCCGAGGCGGGCCGCACCTGGAAGAACACCGCGTTCAGATGCCTTTTGACCGCGTTGTCGAGGAGTTTCACATATTCGGCCTTCTGCCTATCGGGTGACAGCCCCGATTTCGACGGCCAGTCGAGATTGTGCACGGTGGCGATCCAGACGCCGCGAAGCTGGCGCTTGGGGTACTGCGCGCTGGTGGCGCAGGTGGCCGCCGCCGTGAGAGTCTCCGCGTCGACGTGCTGCCGCGTCGCCTTCGGCACCGCCGTACGGCCGTCCTTCTCGGCGCTGACCTTCTCGGCCTGGGCGCCGGGACCGAACGTGTATGCGGCTCCGACGGCGAGGGCGGCGATGACGGTGGTCGCGATCAGCGGGCGGACGACCTGTCTCCGCTCGGTCACGTGGCTACCCCTCCGATTTGCCAGTAAGTCCGGCCACAAGTCTTACATCGGCAAAAGAGCGGTTTAGCCAGAAAAACGAAATACATTTGTGATACAGACGTGACGCGGGGCACCTTCTGGGGCTCCCCTTACCCGGGAGGCGCGAAACCCGGCGTCGGCGACGGCATGGGTGAGCTGCGAAAACCCCGGCGGCCGGGAGGCGGGCCGCCGGGGCTGCGAATCGCTCCGCTACTCGCCCGTCGCGGCCACCTTGTCGGCAAGGTGGGCGGGCAGGGGCTCGTACCGAAGGAAGGAGCGGCTGAACGTGCCCGCCCCGTGGGACAGCGACCGCAGGTCGATCGAGTACCGCGTGATCTCCAGTTGCGGCACCTCGGCGCGCACGAGCGTGCGGCCGGTGCCGACCGGCTCGGTGCCGAGCACCCTGCCGCGGCGGGAGGACAGGTCGGACATCACGGCTCCGACGTACTCGTCCGACACGAGCACCGACACCTCGTCCACCGGTTCGAGCAGGTGCGTCGCCACCTTGGACGCGGCCTCCTTGAGCGCGAGCTGACCGGCGATCTGGAAGGCCATGTCGGAGGAGTCGACCGAGTGGGCCTTGCCGTCGTAGAGCGTGACGCGCACGTCGACCATCGGATAGCCGGCGACGACCCCGCGTTCCATCTGGGCCCGCACGCCCTTCTCCACGGACGGGATGAACTGCCTCGGCACCACGCCGCCCACGATCTTGTCCACGAACTCGAACCCGCCGCCCGACGGCAGCGGCTCGACCTCGATGTGGCAGATCGCGTACTGACCGTGGCCGCCGGTCTGCTTGACGTTGCGCCCCAGGCCCTGCGCCTTGCCGGCGAACGTCTCCCGCAGCGGCACGCGCAGGCCGATCTTCTCGACCTCCACCCCGTGCCGCTTGGCCAGGCGGTCGAGCAGGACGTCGGAGTGCGCCTCACCCATGCACCACAACACGAGCTGGCGGGTCTCGGCGTTGTTCTCCAGCCGCAGGGTCGGGTCCTCGGCCACCAGGCGGCTCAGGGCCTGGCTGAGCTTGTCCTCGTCGGCCTTCGACCTGGCCCTGACGGCGACCGGCAGCAGCGGTTCCGGCATGGTCCACGCCTCGACCAGCAGCGGGTCGTCCTTGTCCGAGAGCGTGTCGCCCGTCTCGGTCCGCGACAGCTTGGCGACCGCGCAGATGTCCCCGGCGACGCACTTGCCCAGGGTCCGCTGCGCTTTGCCGAGCGGCGACGAGAGCGCGCCCACCCGCTCGTCGACGTCGTGGTCCTCGTGCCCCCGCTCGGCCAGGCCGTGACCGGAGACGTGCACCGTCATGTCCGGGCGCAGTGTGCCCGAGAAGACCCGGACCAGGCTGATCCGTCCCACGTACGGATCGCTCGTGGTCTTCACGACCTCGGCCACGAGAGGGCCGTCGGGATCGGCGGTGATCTGCCTGCACGGCTTGCCGTCGATCGAGGTGATCTTCGGCAGCGGGTGCTCCAGAGGCGACGGGAAGCCCTGTGTGACGATCTCCAGCAGCTCCAGCATGCCGACGCCCGGCGCGGTGGCGAGGACCGGGTAGAAGCCGGCCCGGGCGACCGCCTTCTCCAGGTCGTCGATGAGCACCTTGGTGTCGATCGTCTCGCCGGAGAGGTAGCGGTCCATCAGGGACTCGTCCTCGCTCTCCTGGATGATCCCCTCGATGAGGTCGCCGCGGTACTGCTCGATGAGCGCGAGCTGGTCGGCGTCCGGCTCCCGCTCGGTCCGGCGCCCGCCGCTGTAGTCGAACAGCCGATGCGACAGCAGGCCGAGCAGCCCGGTGCCGTCCACCGGCAGGTAGAGCGGCGCCACGCCGTCGCCGAACGCGTCCTGGCAGGTGGCGAGCACCTCGTCGAAGTTGGCGCGCTGGTGGTCGATCTTGGTGATGACCACGGCGCGGGGCATCCCGACGAGTGCGCACTCCTCCCAGAGCATGCGGGTGAGCCCGTCCACGCCCTCGGCCGCGGAGACGACGAACAGCGCCGCGTCGGCCGCGCGCAGCCCGGCCCGCAGGTCGCCGACGAAGTCCGCGTACCCGGGGGTGTCCAGAAAATTGATCTTGATGCCGTTGTGGACGACGGGGGCGACCGACAGGTTGACGGAACGCTGCTGGCGCACCTCCACCTCGTCGAAGTCGCTGACCGTCGTGCCGTCCTCGACCCGGCCGGGACGCTGGATGGTGCCCGTCTCCGCGAGCAGCGCCTCGACCAGCGTGGTCTTCCCGGCCCCGGAATGGCCGACCAGCACGACATTGCGCACCATGTCCGGCCGATCGGCCGCGGGTGCCCTGCCCGCGGCCCCTGCTGTCGCGCCGGTTGATCTTTCGGCCACATCGCCTCCCGAATCTCTGAGCGGTCGGGATGGGCACGTGGCACGCACCCCGCGCCGGCCGCTCGTGCCGTCGCTGTCCGCGCCCGGGGGCCTCGCCCTTCCAGGACCGTGCGGCGGCGGCTGACACGGCGGTTCACCTCCGTGACATCTCCGCGCGGTCCTGCGGGCGCGTGTTCTTCACCCTTTACCCATGTGGCGCATATCACAAGACTTTTCGGCGGAATGTGCTTGCGAGGTGCGGCGGCGCCGGATGGCCTACGATCGGACGGCGATGTTGAACATCCTGCGCCCCGCCGTCACCCGGGTCATGACCCCGCTGGGGCGAGCCCTCGCCCGCTGGGGGATCTCGCCCGACGTGATCACCACGATCGGCACACTCGGAGTGGTGGCCTCGGCCCTCGTCTTCTACCCGCTCGGGCATCTGTTCGCGGGAACGCTCGTCATCACGTTCTTCGTGCTCGCCGACCTCCTGGACGGCGTGCTGGCCCGGATGACGGGCAAGGGGAGCACGTGGGGCGCCTTCCTGGACTCCACCCTCGACCGTCTCGGTGACTCCTCGATCTTCTCGGGGCTGATCCTCTACTTCGTCCTCAAGGACGAGCCTGAGATCGTCCTCGCGATCGTCGCGCTCTTCTGCCTCGTCGCGGGAGCATTGGTCTCCTACGCCAAGGCCAGGGCCGAGGGCCTCGGCATGACCGCGAACGTCGGCATCGCCGAACGGGGGGAGCGTCTCGTGGTCGTGCTCGTCGCGGCCGGACTGTCCGGCCTCGGCGTGCCGTACATCCTGGCGGCCGGGCTCTGGCTGCTCGCCGCGGCCAGCTCCGTCACGGTGGTCCAGCGGATGGTGCACGTCTACAGACAGGCGGTGGTCAAATGAAGGGCACGGCCGGCCCACCCCCCGGGCGGCCCCCGCGATCCGGCAGGGTGCCGCTCGCCGACCGGTTGGTCGCGGCGGCGTACACCGCCGGCTGGGCCGTGGTCCGATACGTGCCGGAACGGGCGGCCGCCTGGTTCTTCCGGGTCCTCGCCGACTGGCTGTGGCTCAGGCGGGGCAAGTCCGTGCGCCGCCTGGAGGCCAACCTGGCCCGCGTCGTCGGCGGTGACCCCGGCGACCACGCCGTACGCGAGCTGAGCCGGGCCGGCATGCGCTCCTACTTCCGGTACTGGATGGAGTCGTTCCGCTTCACCGCCTACACGCGCGAGCGCATCCTCGACGGCACCCGGGCCACCGGGGGCGAGCACATCTTCGACAACCTGGCCCGGGGCAGGGGAGTGGTGGTCGCGCTGCCCCACATGGGCAACTACGACCTCGCCGGCGCCTGGCTGGTCCACATGGGTCACCGCTTCACCACCGTCACCGAGCGGCTGAAGCCGGAGTCGCTGTTCGAGCGCTTCGCCGTCTACCGCGAGCGACTCGGCATGGAGGTGCTGCCGCTGACCGGCAGGGACGGCGGCAGCGCCATGGCGTTCGGCACGCTCGCCAGGCGGCTGCGCGCGGGCAGGCCGGTCTGCCTGCCCGCCGAGCGCGACCTGACCGCCTCCGGGGTCGAGGTCGAGTTCTTCGACGCCAGGACGCGCATGGTCGCCGGCCCCGCCGTGCTGGCGATCCAGACGGGCGCCGCACTGCTGCCCGCCGTGCTGTGGTTCGACGGCGACGGCTGGGGCATCCGCATCCACGAGGAGATCCCCGTCCCCACCGAGGGGACGCGGAAGCAGAAGACCCAGGTGATGACCCAGGCCCTGGCGGCGGTGTTCGAGAAGGGCATCGCCGAGCATCCGGAGGACTGGCACATGCTCCAGCGCCTGTGGCTCGACGACCTGGAGCCCCGCGCCGGGACCGAGTCGTGAAGATCGGCATCGTCTGCCCCTACACCTGGGAGGTCCCCGGGGGTGTGCAGGCGCACATCAGGGACCTCGCCGAGGCGCTCATCGACGACGGGCACAAGGTGTCCGTCATCACCCCCGCGGCCGACGACGCCGAGCTGCCCGCGTACGTGACCTCGGCGGGCCGCGCCGTGCCCGTGCCGTACAACGGGTCGGTCGCCCGCCTGGCTTTCGGGTTCCTGTCGGCCAACCGGGTGCGCAGATGGATCAGGGAGGGCGGGTTCGACGTGCTGCACGTGCACGAGCCCGGCGTGCCGTCCCTCGGCGTGCTCGCCTGCTGGGTCGCCCGCGGGCCCATCGTGGCGACCTTCCACGCCTCCTACGAGCGGTCGCGGGCGATGTCGGTGGCCGCGCCGATGCTGCAGAGCGCGCTGGAGAAGATCACGGGCAGGATCGCGGTCTCCGACGCCGCCCGCAAGACGCTGGTGGAGCATCTCGGCGGCGACGCGGTGCTGATCCCGAACGGCGTCACGGTGCGCAGGTACGCCGAGGGCGAGCCGCTGCCGGGCTGGGGCCCGGACGGCAACGTGATCGGCTTCCTCGGGCGGATGGACGAGCCGCGCAAGGGCCTGGCCGTGCTGCTGGAGGCGTTCGCCCTGCTGGCCCCCGAGCGGCCCGCGCTGCGCCTGCTGATCGCCGGCCCCGGCGACCCCGACGACGTGCTCGGGCGGGTGCCCAAGCCGTACCGGGACAGGGTCGGGCTGCTCGGCTTGGTCAGCGAGGCCGACAAGGTGCGCGCCTACCACTCCGTGGACGTCTTCTGCGCGCCCAACCTGGGCGGGGAGAGCTTCGGCATCGTGCTCACCGAGGCCATGTCGGCCGGGGCGCCGATCCTCGCCAGCGACATCCCCGCCTTCCGTCGCGTGCTGGGCGAGGGGCAGGCGGGGGCGCTGTTCGCCACCGGGGACCCCGCCGCCCTGGCCGGGGAGGCCGCCCGGCTGCTCGACGACGCCGAGCGGCGCGCCAAGCTCTCCGACGAGGCCCGCCACGCGGTGTGGAAGTACGACTGGTCGACGGTCGCGCGGGAGGTCGTGCGCGTCTACGAGACGGTCACCCACGCCGGCGGGGGCGTGGTGGAGGAGGCGCTGCCGTGACCGTCGACACTGGCGCGGCCGGGCCCTGCGGCCCGGCGCCGCACGGGGAGGTGCCTGCGTGACCACGACCCTGATCCTCGTGGCCGCCGTGGTCGTCGTGCTGTTCGCCGTCTACGTCTCCTGGCGGGCCGGGCGGCTCGACCGTCTCCACATCCGCCTGGAGACCGCGCAGGCCGCGCTCGACGCCGCGCTGCTGCGCCGCGCCGCGGTCTGCCTTGAGCTCGCCGGCTCGCGCATCCTCGACCCCGCCACCTCGCTGGTGCTCGCCGCGGCCGCCCACGAGGCCCGTACGGCGGGGCCGGACGAGCGCGAGCACGCAGAGAGCGACCTGTCGAGGACGCTGCGGGCGGTGGTCGGCCAGGAGCGGTTCCGGGAGAAGCTGGCCGAGCATCCCGCGGGGGCGGCGCTGCTGGAGGAGCTGGACACGGCCGTCGCCAAGGTCGGCTACTCGCGCCGGTTCTACAACAACGCCGCCGGCGTCACCCGTACGGCGCAGCGGCGCTGGCTGGCCCGGTCGCTGCGCCTGGCCGGGCACACCGATCCGCCCCGCTTCTTCGACATCGACGACGAACCACCCGAATCCCTCGCTACTGGATAGTCACCTTTTGTCGGGCATTACGGTCTGATCCCGGTAAGCTCATCGCGTTTCATCGCCATGCTGATCAACGGGTCCGCGTGGGCCAGGTTCGTCGTGCCTGGCGGCGGGGGGCTCTCCACCGGGAGGAGCGGGTACGGTGCGGGCAGGGATCGGCTTCACGCTGGCCATGGCGGTCATCCTGACCGGAACCGCGTGCTCGGGCGGTGACAAGCCTGCCGCCCAGTCTCAGGACGCGAGCCCGCTGGCGTCCCCCTCGCCGACGCCGCCTCCCGAGCATCCGTTCACGGGCCGCCCCGTCGCCGCCCGCAGACCGGTCCTCGCCGTGAAGATCGAGAATACCCACGCGGGCAAGCCGCAGATGGGTCTGCGCAGCGCCGACGTCGTCTTCGTCGAGCAGGTCGAAGGCGGACTCACCCGGCTCATGGCGATCTTCTCCTCGAAGCTGCCCGCCCAGGTGGGGCCGGTCCGCAGCGCCCGCATCTCCGACCTGCACATCCTCCCCATGTTCGGCAAGCCCGCCCTGGCCTACTCCGGCGTGCAGACGAAGATGATCCCCTACGTCCAGAAGGCCTCGCTGTTCGACGTGTCCGACAGCCGGGTCCCCGGCGCCTACACCCGCGCCGCCGGGCGGGTCGCGCCGTACAACCTGGTCGGCAGCCCAAGGAAGCTGCTGGCCAAGGCGCCGCAGGCGAGCAAGGCGGACGACATCGGCTTCGTCTTCTCCGACGAACCGCCGGCCGGGGGCACGCCGCAGAAGAGCGTCAGCGTCCGCTATCCCGCGGCCCGCTTCACGTTCGCCTGGTCGGCCGCCCAGAAGCGCTGGCTGGTGACGCAGGACGGTGAGAAGGACATGGCGGCGGAGGGCGGCCAGCAGGGTGCCCCGACGATCGTCATCCAGTGGGTGAAGACCGATCGCTCGGAGTTCCACGACTTCACCGGCAGCTACACGCCGCTCGTGCACACGGTGGGCAAGGGCACCGGCGTCGTGCTCAGGGACGGCCAGGCCTACCGGGTGAAGTGGTCGCGCCCCTCGGAGAAGAAGGGCACCACCTACACCATGGCCGACGGCACGCCCATGCCGTTCGCGCGCGGCCAGGTCTGGGTCGTGCTCGCCTCGCGCAAGCCCGTCGCGCCGTGACGGACAAACAGCGTGATCGACTCTGACATAAGGGCGCGTCGGGTGCGGGATCGGCCAGCGCCTACCATGGAGGGGAATCCGTAGGCCCGCCGTCGTGAGGTAGCACCGTGTCCAGCAGCACCCCCGAAGTCAACGAGACCACCGCCGTCGGCACCGCCCGCGTGAAGCGCGGCATGGCCGAGATGCTCAAGGGCGGTGTCATCATGGACGTCGTCACCCCGGAGCAGGCGAAGATCGCCGAGGACGCCGGAGCCGTCGCGGTCATGGCGCTGGAGCGTGTCCCCGCCGACATCCGCGCCCAGGGCGGCGTGTCCCGAATGAGCGATCCCGACATGATCGACGGCATCATCGAGGCCGTCTCGATCCCGGTGATGGCCAAGGCCAGGATCGGCCACTTCGTCGAGGCCCGGGTGCTCCAGGCGCTGGGGGTCGACTACATCGACGAGTCCGAGGTCCTCACCCCGGCCGACTACGCCAACCACATCGACAAGTGGCAGTTCACCGTCCCCTTCGTGTGCGGGGCCACCAACCTCGGCGAGGCGCTGCGCCGCATCACCGAGGGCGCCGCGATGATCCGCTCCAAGGGTGAGGCCGGCACCGGCGACGTCTCCAACGCCACCACCCACATGCGCAAGATCCGGGGCGAGCTCAAGCGCCTCACCTCGCTGCCCGAGGACGAGCTGTTCGTCGCCGCCAAGGAACTGCAGGCGCCGTACGAGCTGGTGGCCGAGGTCGCCAAGACCGGCAAGCTGCCGGTGGTGCTGTTCACCGCGGGCGGCATCGCCACCCCGGCCGACGCCGCGATGATGATGCAGCTCGGCGCCGAGGGCGTGTTCGTCGGCTCGGGCATCTTCAAGTCCGGCGACCCCGCCAAGCGCGCCGCCGCCATCGTCAAGGCCACCACGTTCCACGACGACCCCGACGTGATCGCCAAGGTCTCGCGCGGCCTGGGCGAGGCGATGGTCGGCATCAACGTCGACGACATCCCGGCGCCGCACCGCCTCGCCGAGCGCGGCTGGTAGACGTCCCCGGAGGCCACGGGGCGGACGCCCGGCTGGACATCCCAGCCGGGCGTCTCGCTGTCCGCGGCCACCGTTATGGTGACCTGCTATGACGACCGACGACACCGGACGGCTCGCCGAGAACCTGTCACGCGAGCTGCGCCACATCGTGATGCTGCTGCGCCGCACGACGGCGGGGCAGCCGGTCACCGTCCAGCAGTACTCCGTGCTCGGCTCCCTGGAGAACGGCGCGTGCCGGATGACCGAGCTGGCCGAGGAGCACGGCGTGCAGCTGCCGACGATGAGCGTGCAGGTCAACCGCCTGGAGGAGGCCGGTCTCGTCGCGCGGGGCACCGACGCCTCCGACGCGCGGGTGCGCACGGTCGAGCTGACGGGTGAGGGCCGCGACCGCCTCCGGGCCGTACGGCGGGCCAGGATCGCCTACCTGTCCGGCCGGCTGGGCGCGCTGACCCCCGAGGAGCGCGCGGACATCGCCCGCGCCCTGCCCGCCCTGGCCAAGCTGGGCCGCTCCTGATCCGTCGTTTGGGGCGCGCAGGACCGTGGCCATACCCTGAACGGGGTCACACAGGAAGGGAAACCGTGACGTCCGCACCCAAGATCGGCGTGCTCGCCCTGCAGGGCGACGTGCGCGAGCACATTCGGGCTCTGGAGGAGTCGGGCGCGTCCGCCACGCCGGTGCGCAGGCAGGAGGAGCTCGCCGCGGTCGACGCGCTGGTCGTCCCGGGCGGGGAGTCGACCACGATGTGGAAGCTCGCCTCCACCTTCGAGCTGCTCGAACCGCTGCGGCTGCGGATCAAGGAGGGCATGCCCGCCTACGGCTCGTGCGCCGGGATGATCATGCTGGCCGACCGGATCGAGGGCGGCATCGAGGGCCAGGAGACGCTGGGCGGCATCGACATGGCGGTCCGGCGCAACGCGTTCGGCCGCCAGGTCGACTCGTTCGAGGCCGATCTCGACTTCGCCGGGCGCGGGACGATCAGGGCCGTCTTCATCCGAGCGCCCTGGGTCGAGTCGGTGGGGCCCGACGTGGAGGTGCTGGGCCGCACCGAAGCTGGGGATAGGATCGTCGCGGTCCGACAGGGACCGTTGCTCGCGACGTCCTTCCACCCGGAGTTGACCGGCGACGCGCGAGTGCACTCGTATTTTGTCGAGATGGTGAGGGAGCTCTAGGCGATGTCCGGCCACTCCAAATGGGCGACGACGAAGCACAAGAAGGCGGCGCTGGACTCCAAGCGCGGCAAGCTTTTCGCCAAGCTCATCAAGAACATCGAGGTCGCGGCCAGGACCGGCGGGCCCGACCCGGACGGCAACCCCACGCTGTTCGACGCCATCACCAAGGCCAGGAAGAACTCGGTCCCGATCGACAACATCGAGCGGGCCCGCAAGCGCGGCGGCGGCCTCGAGGCCGGCGGCGCCGACTGGCAGACGATCATGTACGAGGGCTACGCCCCCGGCGGCGTCGCGGTCCTCATCGAGTGTCTCACCGACAACCGCAACCGTGCGGCGTCCGAGGTGCGCGTGGCGCTGACCCGCAACGGCGGCTCGCTCGCCGACCCCGGCTCGGTGTCGTACATGTTCAACCGCAAGGGCGTCGTGATCGTCCCCAAGGGGTCGCTGACCGAGGACGACGTGCTCATGGCCGTCCTCGACGCGGGGGCCGAGGAGGTCAACGACCTCGGCGAGAGCTTCGAGGTGGTCTGTGAGGCCTCCGACCTCATCCCGGTGCGTAAGGCGCTGCAGGACGCCGACGTCGACTACGAGTCGGCCGAGATGAGCTTCGTCCCGACGCTCAACGTCCCGCTGGACGAGGACGGCGCCCGCAAGATCTTCAAGCTCATCGACGCGCTTGAGGACAGCGACGACGTCCAGAACGTCTGGGCGAACTTCGACGTGAGCGACGAGGTCATGGAGAAGGTCGAGGCCTGACGCCGGAGGCGGTCACGGGCCCTTGGCCCCAAGTCGGCACGGGCCCCTGGCCCCGCGTGGGCGCAGGCCCTTGGTCCGAGACGGGCACGGGCCCCTGGCCCCAGTGGGCGAGGGGGCGGAAAACCGGTGGCAGAGGCCGCCGGGCCCCGCATAGCTTGGCCGGTTGTGGAGATCCGTCATATCGCGAGCGACGACCTGGACGCCGTCCTCGACAACCGCAGGCGCGCCTTCGGCCCGCTGTCCGGCGGCGGCGCCGAGACCTGGCGCAAGCTCGTCTCCCCGATGCTGCCCGAGGGCCGTTACCTGGGCGCCTTCGACGGTCCCCGCCTCGTCGGCGCGGCCAGGATCAACCCGTACGTCCAGTGGTGGCACGGCCGTCCCCTGTCCATGGGCGGCGTTGCGGGCGTGACGGTGTCGCCGGAGGACCGGGGCAGGGGGGTGGGCCGGGCGCTCACGCGTGCGGCCGTCGAGCGCTGCGCGGAGCTCGGCCACGCGGTCTCCGCGCTCTATCCGGCCACCACGCCGGTGTACCGCAGCGCGGGCTACGAGCACGCGGGCGTGCTCCAGCGGATCACCGTGCCCGCCGAGGCGCTGCGCACGCTGGGTGGCCCCGGCGGCGCCTCCGGGGCGGCGGCCGCGGCAGCGGTCAAGCTGCGCCGTATGGGCCCCGCCGACGCGGCCGAGCTCGTGGCCCTGATCGGCAGGGTGTACGCCGCCACCCGCGCGAGCGGGCCGCTGTGCCTCGACGAGCGGACCTGGCGGCTGTGGCTGGAGGACGACGACGACTTCTGCTACCTGGCCGAGGACGGGTTCGTCGTCTATCGGTGGAGCGATGGGGACATCGAGGTCGACAACCTGCTGGCGGGCTCGGAGGCGACGGCCAGGGCCCTGTGGTCGATCGTCGGCAGCGCTTCGACCGTCGCGAAGTCGGTGACCGCCTGCGCCGACCCCGCCGATCCGGTGCTTTGGATGCTGCGGGAGCGGTCGAAGGACGAGGTCACCCAGACCCGGTGGATGTTCCGGCTGATCGACCTGCCCGCCGCGGTCGGGGGGCGCGGCTTCCCCGCCGGGGTCCGCGTCGAGACCCCCGTCGAGGTGACCGACTCCCTGCGCCCGGGTAACGCGGGCGCCTGGGTGCTGCGGGTGGACGGCGGCGCCGGCTCAGTGACGCGGCGCGACGCGCCCGCCGGGGACGCGACGAGGCTCACGATCGGCGGGATGTCCGCGCTGTTCGCCGGCGTGCCCACGGCCACGCTCCGCCGTTCCGGCCTGCTGAGCGGCGGCTCTCCCGACGCCGACGACGCGTTGGACGCCGCGTTCGGCTGCGCCGCGTACATGATTGATTACTTCTGACGCGCCCGCGCGGCCGCTGATCGCGATAGAGTGACCGGCCGAACAGATGTTCGGTCGGCGGCGGCCCCGCCGCCGGGATCAGGGAGGCGTGCCGGTGCGGTTGCCCCAACTGCGGGTGATGGGCGTGGACCCGGGGCTGACGCGGTGTGGTCTCGGCGCGGTGGAGGGCCGTCCGGGCGCGCCGCTGAGCCTGGTGTCGGTCGGAGTGGTCCGCACCCCGGCTGAGGACGACATCGGATCCCGGCTGGTCGTCATCGAGGCGGAGATCGAGCGCTGGCTCGACGAGATCAGGCCCGACGCGGTCGCCGTCGAGCGGGTCTTCGCCCAGCACAACGTCCGTACGGTCATGGGGACGGCCCAGGCGTCGGCGGTCGCGATCGTCTGCGCGGCCCGGCGGGGGCTGCCGGTCGCGCTGCACACGCCCAGCGAGGTCAAGGCCGCCATCACGGGCAACGGCAACGCCGACAAGAAGCAGGTCGGCACGATGGTCACCCGGCTGCTGCGGCTCGACGCCATGCCCAAGCCCGCGGACGCGGCCGACGCGCTCGCCCTGGCCATCTGCCACGTCTGGCGCGGCGGCGCGCAGAATCGCCTGGCCGACGCCCTGGCCCGGGCCCGTTCGGCGGGTGCGGGCACTGCCGGCTCTGTCGGCACTGTCGGATCTGGGGGCTCTGGGGGCTCAGCAGGCAGTGGGGGCTCTGGGAGCTCTGGTAGGACTGGGAGGCCCGGCGAAGTCGCGGCCGGGCGTCCGGACCGGGGAGGGGACACGCGGTGATCGCATCCGTTGCGGGGCAGGTGGCGGCGATCGGAGCCGACAGCGCCGTGGTCGAGGTGGGCGGCGTCGGGATGCTCGTGCACTGTGCCCCGGGCACCCTGGCCGGGCTGCGCGTCGGCGAACCCGCGCGGCTGTCGACCTCGCTCGTCGTCCGCGAGGAATCGCTCACGCTGTACGGCTTCGCCTCCGACGACGAGCGCACGGTCTTCGAACTGCTCCAGTCGGCCAGCGGGGTCGGGCCGCGCCTGGCCCTGGCCATGCTCGCGGTCCACGCGCCCAACGCGCTGCGGGTCGCGGTGGCGAGCGCCGACATCAAGGCCCTGACGATGGTGCCCGGCATCGGCCAGAAGGGCGCGCAGCGCATCGTGCTCGAACTCAAGGACAAGCTCGGCACCCCGTCGGCGGCCGTCGGCGCCGCGATCAACGGCGCGGCGGCGCCGCCCGTCTGGCGCGACCAGGTGCACGCGGGACTGGTCGGGCTCGGCTACTCGTCCAGGGACGCCGACGAGGCGGTCGCGGCGGTCACCCCGGAGGCCGAGACGGAGGTCGCCGCCGGCCGCACCCCGCAGGTGGCCGCGCTGCTCAAGTCCGCCCTGCGCACGCTGAGCGTGCGGTGACCTCGTGAGGGGCCGCGCCTCGCCCGCCGTGCGGGACGAACGGCGGGCTGACGGTTCGATGAAAGTTTCACCGGGAAGCGGACGGGTCCCGGCAGGTCGAGCGGATGGTGTCGAGTGAGCTTCGAGCGGGATCTCGTGTCGCCGGAACCGGAGGGCGACGAGCGGGCGATCGAGGCCGCGCTGCGCCCCCGGCGCCTGGACGAGTTCATCGGGCAGGGCCGGGTGCGCGAGCAGCTGTCGCTGGTGCTGGAGAGCGCCCTGCGCCGCAACCGCCCGCCCGACCACGTCCTGATGAGCGGCGGCCCGGGGCTCGGCAAGACGACGCTCGCCATGATCGTCGCCTCCGAGCTCGGCGCGCCGCTGCGGATGACCTCGGGCCCGGCGCTGGAGCGCGCGGGCGACCTCGCCGCGATCCTGTCCACGCTGACCGAGGGCGAGGTCCTGTTCGTCGACGAGATCCACCGCATGGCCCGCCCGGCGGAGGAGATGCTCTATCTCGCCATGGAGGACTTCCGGGTGGACATCGTCGTCGGCAAGGGCCCCGGCGCCACCTCGATCCCCCTCGACATCGCCCCCTTCACACTGGTCGGGGCCACCACCCGGGCGGGGCTGCTGCCCGCACCGCTGCGCGACAGGTTCGGCTTCACCGCCCACATGGACTTCTACGAGGTGGCCGAGCTCGAACAGGTGCTGCGGCGCTCCGCCCGGCTGCTGTCGGTCGAGCTGCCGGACGAGGGCGCCCACGAGATCGCCCGCCGGTCGCGCGGCACACCCCGCATCGCCAACCGCCTGCTCCGGCGGGTGCGCGACTTCGCCGAGGTCCGCGCGGAGGGCGTGATCACCCGGGAGGTCACGGCGGCGGCGCTCAACCTGTACGAGGTCGACGCCGAGGGGCTGGACCGGCTCGACCGCGCCGTGCTCGACGCGTTGCTGCGCAAGTTCGGCGGCGGCCCGGTCGGCCTGTCGACGCTCGCGGTGGCCGTGGGGGAGGAGCCGGAGACCGTCGAGGTCGTGGCCGAGCCCTTCCTGGTGCGGCAGGGGCTGCTGGCCCGCACCCCGAGGGGCCGCGTCGCCACCGCCGCCGCCTGGGCGCACCTCGGCCTGACTCCGCCTCCTGACGCGGTCGGCTCGGTGGCGGTGTCCACGCTCTTCGACGACGCCTGATGCCCGTCTCGCCGAGCTTTGCGCCGGCGTGGCGGACGGAAGCGGAAACCGGGGCAAAGAGGTAACAGACCGATTGCGAAGCCCATGAAACGGGAACTTTCCTGCCCGCCAGGCCGTGGGTTCGTTGCCGGGCTTCTGCGAGCTCGCATACACTGCGTGGCTTGACTGGCCGCACACGCGAGCACTCGCGGTGGGCCCGCGTGTGAAGCGCACAAGACCTCCGGCGTCAGGCCGGTTCATCACGTAACGGAAGGGTGGCCCCCGTGGGTAACAACCCGCTTGGGACGTTCCTGCCACTGATCTTGCTGGTAGTGGTGTTCTACTTCCTCCTGATCCGCCCCCAGCGCAAGCGGCAGCAGGAGCAGGTCCAGATGCAGAACTCCCTCAGCCCGGGCGCCCGGGTCATGACCACGACAGGCTTGTTCGCGACGGTCGTCGCCCTCCAGGACGACGACGTCGTGCTGGAGGTGGCCCCCGGCGTCGAGACGCGCTGGACCAAGGCGGCGATCGGCAGGGTGCTCACTCCCGTGGACGAGGTGACAAGCGAGGAGACCGTGACGGACGGCTCCGACACGGGGAACGGTGACGACACGAGCACCAAGCAGTCCTGAGTAGGCTGATCACAACCTTTCGACGAAAGAACTGACCTCCAGTGGCCCCACCGACCAGTAGCCAGAGCAAGCCTGGACGCACACTCCTGTTGCTCCTTGCGCTCATCCTCGTCATGGGCGCGACGGTCGCCCTCCAGAAGGCGTTCGTTCCCAAGTTCGGCCTCGACCTCGCGGGCGGAACCACGGTGACGCTCTCGCCGGTCACGCAGAACGGCAAGGCACCGTCGCAGGAGAGCCTCGACCGCGCCGTGACGATCATCCGGCAGCGCGTCAACGGCACCGGCATCTCCGACGCCCAGGTCGCGAAGTCGAACGACAACATCGTGATCCAGATCCCGGGCGCGGGCCGTGACGAGGCGCTCCGGCTGGTGTCGACCACCGCCGAACTGCGCATGCGGCAGGTGCTCGCGGTGGCCGCCGCCACGAACCAGCCGGCCGAGGTGCCCACAGCGGCTCCCACGCCCAGCGGGTCGGCGGCGGCGACGCCCGCGGCCACGTCGAAGGCGTCCGCGCCGGCCGCGGAGAGCGCGGCCCCCAACGGCAACGCGACTCCCGCCGGGCGTGCCCTGTCGAAGGCGCTGACCGCGCCGTCGCCGGACCCGAGCACCTCGACGAGGGCCACGACGCACCGCAGGGCGGGCGCCGACGCAGGGACCGCCCGGTCCACGCGGGCCGCCCGGGCCAAGGCCTCGCCCTCGGCGGCTCCGACCCCCACGCCGACGGCCGCTCCGCAGGACATGGGCGACCCACTGGCCGGTCAGGACACCAGCGGCATCGACCCGGCGCTGCTCAACGAGTTCCGCACGATCGACTGCACCGCGAAGAACCGCGGCCAGGGCGCGATCGACGACCCGAACAAGCAGATCGTCGCCTGCAGCGACGACGGCTCGGCGCGATACATCCTGGACAAGGCCGCGGTGCAGGGCACCGAGATCAGCGGCGCGCAGGCGGGCACCGACCCCACCACCGGTGAGTGGATCGTCCAGGTCGACTTCAAGTCGAAGGGCGCCACGCAGTTCGCCGACATCACCCGGCGCATCACCACTCTGCCCGCCCCGCGCAACCAGCTCGCCAACGTGCTGGACGGCGTGGTCATCGTCGCTCCGACGATCGAAGAGGCCATCCCCGGCGGCAGCGCCCGCATCTCCGGCAGCTTCACCCAGACGACCTCCACCGAGCTGGCCGACCAGCTCAAGTACGGCGCGCTGCCGCTGAAGTTCCAGCAGAGCTCGGTCGTGTCGGTCTCCTCGACCCTCGGCCAGGACCAGCTTCACGGCGGTCTGATCGCCGGCGCGCTCGGCCTGATCGTGGTCATGATCTACCTGCTGCTCTACTACCGCGGCCTGGGGGTCATCGGCATCGCCAGCCTCTGCGTGGCCACCGTGTTCACGTACCTGACCGTGGACATCCTGAGCCACAACGCGGGCTTCCGGCTCTCGCTGCCGCACATCATCGGTCTGGTGGTCTCGATCGGCATCACCGCGGACTCGTTCATCGTCTACTTCGAACGGATCCGCGACGAGATCAAGGAGGGCCATCGCACGCTGCGCTCGGCGGTCGAGGTGGCCTGGCGGCGCGCCCGCAGGACCATCCTGGTCGCCGACGCCGTCATGTTCATCGCCGCGCTGGTGCTCTTCTTCCTCGCGGTCGGCGACGTGGCCGGCTTCGCGTTCGCGATGGGCCTGACGACGCTCATCGACATCGTGGTCGTGTTCCTGTTCACCAAGCCGCTGATGTCCCTTGTGGCGAAGCTGCGGTTCTTCTCGAAGGGCCACAAGCTGTCCGGACTCGACGCGGAGCGCATGGGCCGTACCAGCGCCGAGCAGACCCTGCAGGAGGCGTGATGCCGGGAGTGATCAGCCGCCTCTACCGCGGCGACATCAACATCGACTTCGTCGGCAAGCGCAAGATCTGGTACGGCCTGTCGGTGTTCCTGCTGGCCGTCTCGATCCTGGGCCTGGCGCTCAACGGGCTGAACCTGGGCGTGGAGTTCCGCGGCGGTTCGGTCTTCGACTTCAAGCGCACGCCGGGCTCCAGCATCGAGCAGGTTCGCGACACGGTCACGGACGCCGGAGTCCACCAGGTCATCGTGCAGCAGGCCGGACCGAACTGGCGGGTCACCACCGAGGCCCTCAAGGGCGAGGAGGTGACCAAGGTCCAGCGGACGGTCGCCCAGAAGTACGGCGTCACGGAGGACGAGGTCAGCTCGCAGGTCATCGGCGCGACCTGGGGTGGCGAGGTCTCGCAGAAGGCCTGGATCGGCCTCGCGGTCTTCATGATCGCGATCATGCTGTACCTGTCGGTGGCCTTCGAGTGGCGGATGGCCCTCGCGGCGATCGTCGCCCTCGTCCACGACCTCGTGATCACGGCGGGCGTCTACGCCTGGTCGGGCTTCGAGGTCACCCCGGCGACGATGCTGGGCTTCCTCACGATCCTCGGTTACTCGTTGTACGACGCGGTCGTCGTCTTCGACATGATCAAGGAGGTCACGGGCAAGCTCGGCACGAGCGCGAAGATGACCTACACGCAGGCCGCCAACAACGCGCTCAGCCACACGCTGATCCGGTCGCTGAACACCTCGCTGGTGGCGATCCTGCCGGTGGCGGCGATCCTGTTCATCGGCACCACGCTGCTCGGCGCGGGCACGCTGAAGGACCTGTCGCTGGCCCTGTTCGTCGGCATGATCGTCGGAACCTACTCGTCCCTGTGCGTGGCGACGCCGATCCTGGTCACGCTCAAGGAGCGGGAGCCCAAGTGGCAGGCGCTGGCCCAGCGGGTGCACGCCAAGGAGGTCTCCGCGGCCAAGGCCGGCCGCGCGACCAAGGAGCCCGTCTCCGCCGGCTCGCAGAACGTCACCGTCGCGGAGAAGCGCAAGAAGCGCTGATCCCCGGCTCGTTCGCAGGCGCCCCCGGAACCCGCCGTTCCGGGGGCGCTGTCGTCTTCCCCGGCCACGTTAGGCTTGGGCGTCGTGACTGACTGGACGGCTCTCATCAGAGATGTCCCGGACTACCCCAAGCCGGGCATCCTCTTCAAGGACATCACCCCGATACTGGCGGACCACGCGGCCTTCACGCAGGTCGTGGACGAGCTCGGGGACGGCCTGGCGTTCGACAAGGTGGTCGGCATCGAGGCGCGGGGGTTCATCCTCGCCGCGCCGGTGGCCTACCGAAGCGGCGCGGGGTTCGTACCGGTGCGCAAAAAGGGCAAGTTGCCCGCCGACACGTACGAGGCGTCCTATGATCTCGAGTACGGCTCCGCGACGATCGAGGTGCACGCCGATGCCTTCGACCCCGGCGACCGTGTTCTGATCGTGGACGACGTCCTCGCCACGGGCGGCACGGCTCGGGCGGCCGTGGAGCTGGTCAAAAGGACGGGCGCGCAGATCGTGGCCGTGTCCTTCCTGATGGAGCTGTCCTTCCTCTCCGGCCGTGACCGGCTGCCTGGCCTGGACGTGCGCACTCTGCTCACCGTCTGAGCCGTGGGCCGGTCAGGGGGCACGCGGCGGAGAGTGCTGTGGCAGCACGGATACACTGTGGAATCTGGACTCGACGTGAGGAGTCTGTGTGCCCCGTGATGTGGTCGTGCCCGACAGCGCGCGGGTCGATCGCGGAGTCATCTCCCGCGACGTCCCCGAGCCCGTCGCAGACGTGCCCCCCGACGCGGCGCGCGACCCTGCGGCGGTCCCGGAGGACAAGCCGGCGTCGCCGGCCACGCGACGGAGGCTCGCCCGTTTCGGGGGGCAGTGGGGTGCCATGAATCCGGTGTTGGAACCGCTCTTCAAGACGGTCCGTGCCACCCATCCCAAAGCAGACCTGCGGCTGATCGAGCGCGCGTACGACGTCGCCGCGTATCATCACCGCGATCAGAAGCGCAAGAGCGGTGACCCGTACATCACCCACCCGCTCGCGGTGGCGACGATCCTGGCTGAGCTGGGCACGGACGACGAGACGCTGTGCGCCGCCCTGCTGCACGACACCGTCGAGGACACCGCCTACAGCCTCGACGAGTTACGGGCCGACTTCGGCGACAACATCGCGTTGCTCGTCGACGGCGTGACCAAGCTCGACAAGGTGAAGTTCGGCGACGCGGCGCAGGCCGAGACCGTGCGCAAGATGGTCGTCGCGATGTCGCGCGACATCCGCGTGCTGGTGATCAAGCTGGCCGACCGGCTGCACAACATGCGGACCATGCGCTACATGCCCGAGCACAAGCGCCAGCAGAAGTCGCGGGAGACGCTGGAGATCTTCGCGCCGCTGGCCCACCGGCTCGGCATGAACACCATCAAGTGGGAGCTGGAGGACCTCGCGTTCGCCATGCTCTACCCGAAGCGGTACGACGAGATCGCCCGGATGGTGTCGGAGCGCGCGCCGCGCCGCGACCTGTTCCTGCACGAGGTCATCGAGAAGGTCTCCGCCGACCTGCGCGAGGCGAAGATCAAGGCGACCGTGCGCGGCCGGCCCAAGCACTACTACTCGATCTACCAGAAGATGATCGCCAAGGGTGTGGCCTTCGACGACATCTACGACCTGGTGGGCATCCGCGTGCTGGTCGACACGGTCCGCGACTGCTACGCGGCGCTCGGAACGATCCACGCCCAGTGGAAGCCGGTGCCGGGGCGGTTCAAGGACTACATCGCCATGCCCAAGTTCAACATGTACCAGTCGCTGCACACGACGGTCATGGGCCCCGAGGGCAAGGCCATCGAGCTCCAGATCCGCACGCGGGCCATGCACAACCGCGCCGAGTACGGCGTGGCCGCGCACTGGAAGTACAAGGAGGAGACGGTCGGGTCCGGTCCCGGCAAGGTCAAGCAGGTCAACGACATGGCCTGGCTCCGCCAGCTGCTGGACTGGCAGAAGGAGACCTCCGATCCCGGGGAGTTCCTGGAGTCGCTGCGCTTCGACCTGTCGGTGTCGGAGGTGTTCGTCTTCACCCCGCGCGGCCAGGTGATCGCCCTGCCCGAGGGCGCCACCCCTGTCGACTTCGCGTACGCCGTGCACACCGAGGTCGGCCACCGATGTATCGGCGCGCGGGTGAACGGCAGGCTGGTCCCGCTGGAGTCCCGCCTCGGCAACGGCGACACCGTCGAGATCTTCACGTCGAAGTCGCCGGACGCGGGGCCGTCGCGGGACTGGCTCAAGTTCGTCAAGAGCGGCCGGGCCCGCAACAAGATCCGCCAGTGGTTCACCAAGGAGCGCCGCGAGACCGCCATCGAGGCGGGCAAGGAGGCGATCGGGCGGGCCATGCGCAAGCAGGGCCTGCCGCTGCAGCGGCTGATGTCCGGCGAGGCGCTGCTGGCCCTGGCCAGGGACCTGCGCTACGCCGACGTCTCGGCCCTGTACGCGGCCGTCGGCGAGGGGCACCTCACCGCGCAGTCGGTCGTGGACAAGCTCGTACAGGCCCTGGGCGGCGTCGAGGGGGCCGAGGAGGACATCGCCGAGGCCCAGGTGCCCACGCGGCTCAAGGGCCGTCTGAGGGCCAACTCGAACGCCGGCGTGATGGTCGCGGGCGACCCCGACGTGTGGGTCCGCCTGTCGCGCTGCTGCACCCCGGTGCCGGGAGACGAGATCGTCGGGTTCGTGACGCGGGGGCACGGCGTGTCCGTGCACCGCAACAACTGCCCCAACGTGGAGCAGCTCAACTCCCACCCCGACCGGCTGGTGGAGGTCTCCTGGTCGCCCGGGGACGACTCGGTCTTCCTCGTCGCCATTCAGGTGGAGGCGCTCGACCGGCCCCGCCTGCTGTCGGACGTCACGCGGACCCTGTCCGACCAGCACGTGAACATCCTGTCGGCCTCGGTGACGACCAGCCGCGACCGGGTGGCGATCAGCAAGTTCACCTTCGAGATGGGCGACCCCAAGCACCTCGGCCACGTGCTCAAGGCGGTGCGCACCGTCGGGGGCGTCTACGACGTCTACCGCGTCACCAGCTAACCCTCTCCACGGGCGTGATCTTGTAGTTTGTCGCAGGGAGGGCGCGCGACGTGCGCGGACGCACTCCGTGATCTTGCACTGAACGCATTCACGGCATGAACGAGCTGCAGACACGCTGTGCGTGATCATGCAATCGACGGGCGTGCAGCCGCGCGTCCCGACCTCGATGCATGATCACGAAGCCTCTTCGCCCAGGCCGGGGTGGAGTGGGGCCGAATCAGTGCAAGATCACGGAATGCGTCTGCCCAGCTCAGCCCCCCGGCGTGCGACAAACTACAAGATCACGCCGAGGGGGAGTGGGGGGTGGAGGGAGGGGTCAGGAGAACTCGGCGAGCGTCCGCTCCGCCTCCTGGAGCCAGGAGCGCCGGGCGGCCAGCGCCTCCTCCGCCTCCTTGGCGTCCTTGTCCCGGCCGGCCGTCTGGGCCTTGGCCAGCCGCGTCTCCAGCTGGTCGATCGACCTGAGGAGCTGGTTGACCGTGTCCTGGGCGCGGGCCCTGGCCTCCGGGTTGGAGCGCTTCCACTCGGTGTCCTCGGCCCTGCGCACCGCGTCGTCGATCTTGCGCAGCCCGCCCTCCAGGCGGTCGCGCTGCTCGCGCGGCACCGGGCCCGCGGCCTCCCAGCGCTCCAGGATGCCGCGCAGCGCCGAGCGCGCGGTGCGCGCGTCGGTGACCGGCAGCAGCTTCTCGGCCTCCGCCAGCAGGGCCTCCTTCGCCTCCGCGTTGGCCGCGAAGGAGGCGTCCCGCTCCGCGAACACCGCCGAGCGGGCCTGGAAGAACTGGTCCTGGGCGCCCTTGAACCGCGTCCACAGCTCGTCCTCGACCTCGCGGGAGGCGCGCCCGGCGGCCTTCCACTCGCGCATCAGCTCCCGATAGGCCGCCGCGGTGGCGTTCCAGTCCGTGGAGTCCGCCAGCGCCTCCGCCTCGCTCACGATGCGCTCCTTGGTGCCGCGCACCGCGTCACGCTGCTGGTCGAGCGAGGAGAAGTACGCCTTGCGCCGCTTGGCGAAGGCCGTACGCGCCGTGGACAGCTTCTTCCACAGGGTCGCCTCGGTGGCCCGGTCGACCCGCTCGGCGGCCTTCCACTCCTCGACGAGCTGCCGAAGCCGCTCGCCGCCGGACTTCCAGTGCGTCGTCTCCTCGGCGATGCGCTCGGCCTCGGCGACGATGCGCTCCTTCACCTCGCGCGCGTGCACCCGAGCCTGGTCGCGCGCGGCCCGCAGTTCCTCGCGCCGCTTGCCGACCAGCTCGGTCAGCGCCGTCAACCGGTCCTGCAGCGAGCCGAGGTCGCCGACCGCGTGCGCCTCGGTCACCGACTCCCGCAACTTGGTGATGCTCGCCTCGGCCTGGGCCGGCGCGAGGTCGGTGCCGCGCACCCGCTGCTCCAGGAGCTGCACCTGGCCCGCCAGCTCGTCGAACTTCCGGCGGTAGTAGGCCAGCGCCTCCTCCGGCTCACCGGCCTGCCAGGACCCGACGGCCCGTTCTCCCTCAGCCGTACGCACGTAGACGGTGCCGTCCTCGTCTACCCGGCCCCACGGGTCGGTGCTCACCGTGTCCTCCCGCACTTGAATCAGCCTCCAGGGCTCGATGTGCCCTTGGTTGTATTACGTCAGCTCTTGCTGGTGATTGTCACGTCTTTGATGACCACGGGCTGCTTCGGGGCACCAGTGCCGTCCCCGCCGGCGCTGGCGATGACGCCCTTCTTGGCGACCTTGTCCACGATTTCGAGTCCTTTGGTCACCGTACCGAAAGGCGTGTAGTCGGGCGTCAGCCCGGTGTCTCCGAACACGATGAAGAACTGGCTTCCGTTGGTGTTCGGTCCGCTGTTCGCCATCGCGAGCACGCCCCGGGTGTACTTCGCGCCCGCGAGGTTCTCGTTGGCGAAGCGGTAGCCCGGGCCGCCCTGGCCGTCGGTCGGGTTCTTGCCGTCGGCCTTGGCCAGCGGGTCCCCGCACTGCAGGATCGGGAAGTCCGTGCCCATCCGGTGGCACTTCGTGTCGTCGAAGTAGTCCTTGGAGGCCAGGAACTTGAACGAGTTGACCGTGCAGGGCGCCTTCTCGCTGTCCAGCCTCGCGACGATGTCGCCGAGGTTGGTCTTGATGGTCATGGTCGCCGGGGCGGTGCTCACCTTCTCCGGCGGCGTCCCCACGTTCTTGACCTGACCGCTGCTCTCGTCGGCGACGTAGCCGCAGGTGCCCTTGGCGGGGTCGTACGGCTTGGGGTCGTTCGCGAGGGGCTGGCTGCTCGCCGAGGCCGACGCGGACGCGGACGCCGTGGCGTCGCCGTCGCCGCCGCCCATCAGGGTCGTCGCCGCCACCACGCCGCCGATCACCACCACCACGGCCGCGGTGGTGCCTATGATCGCGTTGCGTCGTGTCTTCTGCTCGCGCTCCACGCGTGCCCGCAACTGCCGTTCGTAGTGTTCCCGGGCCAGCTGCTTCTGCCGGTCCTTGCCGGTGACCACTTCGACCTCCCGACTCGTCCTGTTTCTCATGGTCGTACGCCCGGACGCGATCTCGCCGGGGCGGCCCGCCACACCCGGGAGGTGCTCCGGGAACGGTGGCCTGTTCTATAGCATCCGGCTCGACTGCTCCAAGAATGACTATTGAGGTGGGCGAATCGTATCGGCTGACGGGTATTGGTTCGCAGCCTGCCGACCCGCACCGGTACCCTTCGGTTACATTCGCTCGCGCAATCCTTGATTGATCCGTAGAGACGCAGAGGCCGCTTCCGTGCTCGTCGCCGGGTTTCCCGCAGGGTCGTTCCAGACCAACTGTTACGTCGTCGCTCCCGCAGCAGGCGAGGAGTGCGTGGTCATCGACCCAGGTCAGGACGCTGTTGCGGATCTCGACGCGCTGCTGGGTGAGCACCGGCTGAAGCCGGTCGCGGTGCTGCTCACCCACGGCCACATCGACCACGTGTGGTCGGTGGCCCCGGTGTGCGGCGCCCGCGACGTGCCCGCGTGGATCCACCCGGAGGACCGCGATCTGCTGTCGGACCCGGCGAAGGGGTTCTCGCCGCAGACGGGCCAGGTGTTCGGCGGGCTGAAACTTTCCGAGCCCGACGACGTGCGGGAGCTGGCCGACGGGGCCGTGCTGTCGCTGGCCGGGCTCGAGCTCACGGTCGAGCACAGGCCGGGGCATACCAGGGGGTCGGTGACGTTCCGGACCCCCGTCGAGGACTTCCAGGTCCTGTTCGCGGGCGACCTGCTGTTCGCCGGCTCCATCGGCCGCACCGACCTGCCCGGCGGCGACCACGCCGCCATCCTGCGCAGCCTCGCCAAGACGCTGACGCTGCCGGACGAGACAACGGTCCTGCCCGGCCACGGACCTCAGACGACCATCGGCCGCGAGCGCGCGACCAACCCCTTCCTCAGGGACGTCGCGCCGCACGCAGGCCCGACCAGGGGATTGTGATGACCTTTCAGGCGCCCAAGGGCACCTTCGACTGGATGCCCCCGCGTTCGGAGTGGGCTCTCGCCGTACGGGACGCCCTGGCCGCGCCGGCCCGCCGCGCCGGCTACGGCTACATCGAGACGCCGGCCTTCGAGGACACCTCGCTGTTCTCGCGCGGCGTCGGCGAGTCGACCGACATCGTGACCAAGGAGATGTACACGTTCACGAGCCGGGGCGGCCAGTCGCTGACGCTGCGCCCCGAGGGCACCGCGAGCGTGATGCGGGCCGTGCTCGAACACGGCCTGTACGGCGGGCCGCTGCCGATCAAGCTGTGGTACTCGGGCAGCTACTTCCGCTACGAGCGGGCCCAGGCCGGACGCTACCGCCACTTCTCCCAGGTGGGGGCGGAGGCCCTGGGTGCCGAGGACCCGGCGCTCGACGCCGAGCTCATCGTCCTCGCGATGGACGGCTACGCCTCGCTGGGCCTGCGCGGCGTCCGGCTGCTGCTGAACTCGCTGGGCTGCAAGGAGTGCCGCCCGGCCTACCGCGCCGCGCTGCAGGACTTCCTGCGCGGTCTGGACCTCGACGAGCCCACCCGCGACCGGATCGAGATCAACCCGCTGCGGGTGCTCGACGACAAGCGCCCCGAGGTGCGCGCACAGCTGGAGAACGCGCCGCTGGTCACCGATCACCTGTGCGGGGCCTGCAAGGCCTATCACGAGGAGGTCAGGGGCCTGCTGACGGCCGCCGGGGTGGCGTACGAGGACGACCCCCGGCTCGTGCGCGGCCTGGACTACTACACGCGTACGACCTTCGAGTTCCTGCACGACGGCCTGGGCGCCCAGTCCGCAGTCGGCGGGGGAGGACGCTACGACGGGCTGAGCGAGCAGATCGGCGGCCCGGCGCTGCCCAGCGTGGGCTGGGCCCTCGGGGTGGACCGCACGGTGCTCGCGATGGAGGCCGAGGGCCTGCTGGCCGAGCGGCCCCGCGGCGTCGAGGTGTTCGCCGTGCCGCTCGGCGAGGAGGCCAGGCGGCGCGTGTTCCCGCTCGTGAGCGAGCTGCGCCGGGCCGGTCTCGCCGTGGACATGGCCTTCGGCGGCCGTGGCGTCAAGGGCGCGATGAAGGCCGCCGACCGCAGCGGCGCGCGGTACGCGCTCATCCTCGGCGACCGAGATATCGAGGCGGGCGCCGTGCAAGTGAAAGACCTGACCACAGCCGACCAGACCGCGGTTCCACTCGCGGAGGTCGTCGAGTTCTTGAAGGGGAAACTCTCGTGATCCGCACCCACGAGGCAGGCACGCTCCGCAAGGAGCACGCGGGCCAGAAGGTGACGCTCGCCGGATGGGTGGCGCGCCGGCGCGACCACGGCGGCGTGGTCTTCATCGACCTGCGCGACGCCTCCGGCTCGGCCCAGGTGGTCTTCCGCGAGGAGGACCACGCCCACGACCTGCGCGCGGAATACTGCGTGAAGGTCACCGGCGAGGTACGCCACCGCCCGGCCGGCAACGACAACCCCGATCTGCCCACCGGCGAGATCGAGGTCGTCGCCTCCGAGGTGGAGGTGCTGAGCGAGTCGGCCCCGCTGCCGTTCCCGATCGAGGGCGGCTCGGGCGTGTCGGAGGAGGCGCGGCTGAAGTACCGCTACCTCGACATCCGCCGCCAGCACATCGCCGACGCCCTGCGGATCCGCTCGCAGGCGACCTACCTCGCCAACGAGGTCATGCGCGAGCGCGGGTTCGTCTATGTCGAGACCCCGAGCCTGACCCGCTCGACGCCCGAGGGCGCCCGCGACTTCCTGGTGCCCGTGCGGCTCCAGCCGGGCAGCTGGTATGCCCTGCCGCAGTCGCCGCAGCTGTTCAAGCAGCTCCTCATGGTCTCCGGCCTGGAGCGCTACTACCAGCTCGCCCGCTGTTTCCGCGACGAGGACCTGCGGGCCGACCGGCAGCCCGAGTTCACCCAGATCGACATCGAGATGTCCTTCGTGGACCAGGACGACGTGATCGAGCTGGGCGAGGCGCTGATCGGGCGGATCTGGAAGGAGACGCTCGGCTACGAGCTGCCCACGCCGCTGCCCCGGATGACGTACGCCGAGGCCATGGCGCGGTACGGCTCGGACAAGCCGGACCTGCGCTTCGGCGTCGAGCTGACCGACCTCACGGACTACTTCTCCGGCACCTCGTTCCGCGTCTTCCAGGCGCCGTACGTGGGCGCGGTCGTGATGCCCGGCGGGGGCTCGCAGACCCGCAAGGAGCTCGACGCCTGGCAGGAGTGGGCCAAGTCGCGCGGCGCCCGCGGCCTCGCGTACGTGCTGGTGCAGGAGGACGGCACGCTGGGCGGCCCGGTGGCCAAGAACCTGTCGGAGACCGAGCTGGCCGGCCTCGCCGGGAAGACCGGAGCCAAGCCCGGCGACGCGATCTTCTTCGCGGCCGGCGCACGCGCGGCCTCCCGCGACCTGCTGGGTGCGGCCCGTCTGGAGATCGGCCGCCGCTGCGACCTGATCGACGAGTCGCAGTGGTCATTCCTGTGGATCGTCGACGCCCCGATGTTCGAGGAGGATGGAGAGGGCGGCTGGACCCCCGTCCACCACCCGTTCACCTCCCCGAAGCCGGAGTGGGCCGACACCTTCCAGGACAAGCCGGGCGAGGCTCTGGCCTACGCCTACGACATGGTCTGCAACGGCATGGAGATCGGCGGCGGCTCGATCCGTATCCACCGCGCCGAGATGCAGCAGCGCGTGTTCGACGTGCTCGGCATCTCCAAGGGGGAGGCCGAGAGCAAGTTCGGCTGGCTGCTCGAGGCGTTCAAGTACGGCCCGCCGCCGCACGGAGGCATCGCCTACGGCTGGGACCGCGTCTGCATGCTGCTGGCGGGCGGCGAGTCGATCCGGGACGTGATCGCTTTCCCGAAGACGGCGTCCGGCTACGACCCGCTGAGCGGGGCGCCCACCCCGATCAGCCCGGAGCAGCGCAAGGAGGCCGGCGTGGACGCCACGCCGAAGGCCGACAAGGGCGAGTCCGACAAGCCCGAGCCCGCGCCCGCGCAGTAGAACGGCGGTAGAACGCGAGACGGCCCCCGCGACACCGGTCGCGGGGGCCGTCCTGTGCCTGAGGCCCGGTCAGACGATGGACACGTCCCTGATCACGACCTTCTTCTTGGGGGCGTTGGAGCCCTCGCCCCGTACGTCGGCCGTGGGGTCGCCGTTGAACGGGATGATCCCACCCTTGGCGATCTTGTCGATGACGTCCATGCCCTTGGTCACGACACCGATCATCGTGAAGGCGGCGCCCATGGCGGTCAGCTGGGTGTTCTCGTCCGTGAAGGAGATGAAGAACTGGCTGCCGTTGGAGTTGGCGTCCTCCGTGGCCTGCGCCAGCCCCACCGTGCCGCGGCTGAGCGGCAGGCCGCCGAGGTTCTCGTCGTTGAACAGGTATCCCGGGCCGCCCGCGCCGTCGTCCTTGCTCTTGCCGTCGCCCTTGGCCAGCGGGTCGCCGCACTGCAGCATGCCAAGGCCGACGGTCTCCACGGTCGCGAGGCGGTGGCAGACGGTGTTGTCGAAGAAGTTCTTCTTGGCCAGGAAGGCGAAGGAGTTCACCGCGCACGGCACGTCCTTGGTGGCCAGGTCGATGATGATCCGGCCCTGGTTCGTGGTGATGACCATCCTCTTGGCCGCGATGACCCCTCTGCTCAGCTTGCTGGGCGGGAAGCCCACGAACTTCGACGGGGCGCCCGTGTCGTCCTTGCGGTACTCGCAGGTGACCTGACGCAGGCTGGTGGGCGCGGCCGACGGCGTGGGCTGCGTCAGCTCGGTGTGCTTCACCGTGGGGCCCGTGGAATCGGAGGCCGAGGGTGAGGCCGACGGGGTGGCCTGCGCTGCGTTGTCGGCCGAGCCGTCACTGCAGGCCACCAGGCTGCCCGCCAGTGCGAGGAGCCCCAGCCCGGCGCCGAGGGTGCCACGCAGGCGGCGACGGGGTGTGGTCGCGCGCCCGGCCGTGCTCACGCGCGAAGCCGGTTGCTTCTGCCGATCAGTGTCGGTCACCGCTATGCCTTCCCTTTCCCCTTTTGTTACGACTGAGGCGTCACTCTATCCGTGATCCCGTTGGCTTCGTGTAAAACGGACGTCCCAGGGGTATCACGACGGTTTGCGCTCATCTTGCTCTCAGATCTGCCTGGGAACCTCCTGCCGAGCGAATCCGTACACCGGGGGACAACCCGCGATTCGTGCCCCGGCCGCCGTCTCCAGGAGCGATGCACGATGTTCGACCAGGTCCTCGGGCTCCCGGCCCATGCTCTCATCGTCCACGCGGCAGTGATCTTCGTGCCGCTGCTCGCGGCGTTGTCGATCGCGTACGCCGCGCTGCCCCGTCTGCGGCACAAGCTCGACTGGGCCCTGGTGGCGACCGCCGTGGTGGCCCTCGGCGCGGCGTACGCGGCCAAGGAGAGCGGGGAGGCGCTGGAGGCCCGGATGTTCCAGGGCCAGCCCTCCCCGGCGATCGAGGTTCACAGCGGGTTCGCGGACATCCTCGTGCCGGTGACCGCGCTGCTGACCGTCGCGTCGCTGCTGATGGTGTGGCTCACCCGGGCCCGCCGCGCCCCCGAGGGCGGCCGCTCGCGGGCCGTCGCCCTGGTCGTGTCGGCCGTCGCCGTGATCCTCGCCGTGGTCGTCGGCTACTACGTCGTACGGACCGGGCACACGGGCGCGACGGCCGTGTGGGGCGGCTGACGGTAATGTCGGCGACGTGGAGAGCCTGTTCGATTCGGCCGCCGAGGAGGCGCACCGGGGCCAGGAGCCGTTGGCCGTGCGGATGCGGCCGCGCTCGCTGGAGGAGGTGATCGGCCAGCGGCACCTGCTGGGGACCGGCACGCCGCTGCGCCGGCTGGTGGAGAGCGACGCCCCGATGTCGCTGTTCCTGTGGGGACCCCCGGGCACCGGCAAGACCACGCTGGCCTACGTCGTGGCGGGCGCGACCAAACGGAGGTTCGTGGAGATCTCGGCGGTCTCCGCCGGGGTCAAGGACGTGCGCGCCGCCATCGACCAGGCCCGCCGCGAGCTCGGCATGTCCGGCAGGCAGACCGTGCTGTTCGTCGACGAGGTCCACCGGTTCAACAAGGCGCAGCAGGACGCGCTGCTGCCCGCGGTGGAGAACCGCTGGGTCACGTTCATCGGCGCGACGACGGAGAACCCGTTCTTCTCCGTCATCTCCCCGCTGCTGTCCCGTTCGCTGCTGCTCACCCTTGAGCCGCTGGCCGAGGACGACGTCCGCGCCGTCCTGGAACGCGCGGTGGCCGACCCGCGCGGCCTCGGCGGGCGCGTCACGCTGCACCCCGACGCCCTCGACCAGCTCGTACGGCTGGCCGGCGGCGACGCGCGGCGCTCGCTGACCTACCTGGAAGCCGCCGCGATGCTGACCGACGAGCCCACCGCGGGGCCCACCGCGGAGCGCACGGCGGAGGTCGCCGCGGAGGTCACGGTGGAGGTGGTGGAGAAGGCCGTCGACAAGGCGGCGGTGCGCTACGACCGGCAGGGCGACCAGCACTACGACGTGGTCAGCGCGTTCATCAAGAGCATGCGAGGCTCGGACGCCGACGCGGCGCTGCACTACCTCGCCCGGATGGTGGAGGCGGGGGAGGACCCGCGGTTCGTCGCCCGCCGGATCGTAATCTTCGCGAGCGAGGACGTGGGAATGGCCGATCCGACCTGCCTGCAGGTCGCGGTGGCCGCCGCGCAGGCGGTGGAGTTCATCGGCCTGCCCGAGGGCAGGATCAACCTCGCGCAGGCGGTTGTCCACTGCGCGCTGGCGCCCAAGTCGAACGCGGTCGTGAAGGCGATCGGCGCGGCCTCCGACGACGTGCGGCGCGGCATGGTGGGCCGCATCCCGGACCACCTGCGCGACGCCCACTACCCGGGCGCGAAGAAGCTCGGCCACGGCAGGGGCTACCAGTACCCGCACGACTTCGAGCACGGCCTCGTCCGCCAGGACTACGCGCCCGAGGAGCTCCGCGAGCGTCGCTACTACGAGCCGACCACGCACGGCGCGGAGGCGCGGTTCGCCGAGCGCTGGGCGAAGATCCGGAGCTTCCTGCGCGGCGGCTGAGCACCGCCGCTGTGCCGTCCGGTATGAGGCCCGGTGCGCGTGATGCGGAGCGGCCCGGGTGTGTGGTGCGGAACGGCGGGCAGGTCGTTCGCGGTAAGGTCTTGCCATTCCAGCTCCGTTGATCCAGGGAGATCGGCACATGCTTACCGCGGGAGAGCTGGCGGGCCTCGTGGTCGCCATTTTCTGGGTGATCCTGGTCTGCTTCATGGTCGTCGTGCTGGTCAGGCTGGCCAGACTGCTGACCGAGACCCGCAAGTCGGTGGCCGAGCTGAGCGACCGCATCGCCCCGCTTCTCGACGACATGAGCCAGACCGTCTCCGAGGCCAACCGGCGGCTGGTGGCGGCCGAGGAGATCACGGACAACATGCGTGACGTCAGCGGCAACATGGTCAGGATCACCGGGGTGGCGTCCACGCTGTTCGCGGGTCCGGTGCTCAAGATCTCCGCCTTCAGGGACGGCTTGCGCATGGCGCTGGCCCGGCGCGCCGCCCGCAGGGTCCCGGCCCGGCGGGTGGCCCGCGGCGGCCCGCGTACGGCACCGCGCACCGGCCCCCGCGCCGGGGACAGGCTCAGCGAGCGGCACGCGGCCGAGCGTGCCGTGGAGCGCCGGGCGATCGGGAGGGGACGCGGATGATCCGGCGGCTCTTCTACATGGCCCTGGGCGCGTTCCTCACGGTCTGGACCATGCGTAAGCTTCAGTCGTTGCGGCCCGACCACGTGGCCAGGCGCACCGCCGACCGCGCGGTGACCCTCGCCGACCAGCTCAGGGACTTCGCCGGCGAGGTGCGCCACCTGTCGGCGAGCAGGGAAACCGAGTTGCGCGCCGAGCTCGGGCTCGACACGGTTGATGGAACCACCACAGGCAAGAACAGAATCTACGACGTAAAGGATGGCCGCTGAAATGGAGTCGGCAGAGATCGCGCGCCGCTTCCTGCGCTTCTTCGAGGAGCGCGGGCACACAGTCGTGCCCTCGGCCAGCCTGGTCGCCGAGGACCCGACACTGCTCCTCGTGAACGCGGGGATGGTCCCGTTCAAGCCCTTCTTCCTGGCGCAGCAGACGCCGCCGTTCCGGCGGGCGACAAGCGCGCAGAAGGTCATGCGCACCCTCGACATCGACGAGGTCGGCAAGACCACCCGGCACGCCAGCTTCTTCCAGATGCTCGGCAACTTCTCCTTCGGTGACTACTTCAAGGCCCAGGCGATCCCGTTCGCCTGGGAGCTGCTCACCCGGCCCGAGTCCGACGGCGGCTTCGGCTTCCCGGAGGACCGCCTGTGGGCGACCGTCTACCTGGACGACGACGAGGCCCAGAACATCTGGCACCGCGAGGTGGGCCTGCCGCTCGACCGCATCCAGCGCCGCGACCTCGCCGACAACTACTGGCACATGGGGGTCCCCGGGCCCGGCGGCCCGTGCTCGGAGATCTACTACGACCGCGGGCCCGAGTACGGCCGCGAGGGCGGGCCGATCGCGGACGAGAACCGTTACCTCGAGGTGTGGAACCTCGTCTTCATGCAGTTCCAGCTCAGCACGGTCCGCAACAAGATCGACTTCGACGTGGCGGGCGAGCTGCCGGCCAAGAACATCGACACCGGCATGGGCCTGGAGCGCATGGCGGCCATCCTGCAGGGTGTCGACAACATCTACGAGATCGACACGACGTACAAGATCCTCGACACGGCGGCCGACCTCACCCGGTCGCGCTACGGGCGTGACAAGCGCGCCGACGTGTCGCTGCGGGTGATCGCCGACCACATGCGGGCGGGCGTCATGCTCGTCGGCGACGGCGTGCTGCCGTCCAACGAGGGCCGCGGCTACGTGCTGCGCCGCATGCTGCGCCGCGCGATCCGCAACCTCCGCCTGCTCGGCGCGGGCGAGGAGCGGCACCTGCACGCGCTCACCGCCGTGACCATCGACGTGATGGGCGAGCAGTATCCCGAGCTCAAGGCCGACGCCGCCAACATCCACACGGTCATCGACGCCGAGGAGGCGTCGTTCATCGGCACACTCCGCACCGGCACGGCGATCTTCGACGTCGCGGTGGAGGAGACCAAACGCAAGGGCGCCGCGACACTCAGCGGCGACCAGGCGTTCCAGCTCCACGACACCTTCGGCTTCCCGATCGACCTCACCCTGGAGATGGCCGCCGAGCAGGGCCTCCAGGTGGACGAGGAGGGCTTCCGCCGGCTCATGAAGGAGCAGCGGGACCGGGCCAAGGCCGACGCCGCGGCGAAGAAGACCGGCAACGCCGACATCTCGGTGTTCACCGGCATCCTGGAGAAGGCCGGGAAGGTCGACTTCCTCGGATACGACCACACCACCGCCGAGGCCAACGTCATCGGCCTGCTCGTCGACGGCGCGTCCGTCCCGGCGGCCGGCGCGGGGACCACGCTGGAGGTCGTGCTCGACCGCACCCCGTTCTACGCGGAGGGCGGCGGTCAGCTTTCCGACCAGGGCCTGATCCGCACCGGCGGCGCGGAGATCGAGATCGTGGACGTCCAGTCGCCGGTGTCCGGCCTGGTCGTGCACCGCGGCAAGGTGCGCACCGGCGAGGTGCGGGTGGGCGACCAGGCGCATGCCGACATCGACCTGGAGCGGCGCCGCGCGATCTCCCGCAGCCACACCGCGACCCACCTGGTCCACCGCGGGTTCCGCAACGCCCTCGGCGAGTCGGCGGCCCAGGCGGGCTCGGAGAACTCCCCGGGCCGCTTCCGCTTCGACTTCACCGCGGCCGGGGCCGTCTCCCCGTCGATGCTGCGCGACGTCGAGGACGAGGTGAACGCCGTCCTGATAAACGACCTCAAGGTCAACGCCTTCTACACCAGCCAGGCGCAGGCCCGCGCGATGGGCGCGCTCGCGCTGTTCGGCGAGAAGTACGGCGACGAGGTCCGGGTGGTCGAGGTCGGCGACTACTCCCGCGAGCTGTGCGGCGGCACGCACGTGGCCAGCTCCGGCCAGCTCGGCCTGGTGAAGGTGCTGGGCGAGTCGTCCATCGGCGCGGGGGTGCGCCGGGTGGAGGCGCTCGTCGGCCTCGACGCATTCCGGTTCCTGGCCCGGGAGAGCGTGCTGGTCGCCCAGCTCAGCGAGCAGCTCAAGACCCGCCGCGAGGAGCTGCCCGAGCGCATCGAGGGCATCGTCACCCGGCTGCGGACGGCGGAGAAGGAGCTGGACAAGCTCCGCTCGGCCCAGGTGCTCGCGGTGGCCGGCGAACTCGCCGCACAGGCCGGCGACGTGCAGGGCGTCTCCGTCGTGACGCACCGCGCGCCTGATGGCACCACCGCCGACGACCTGCGTAAACTCGCCCTCGATGTGCGCGGCAGGTTCCCTGGCGATCGCGCCGCGGTCGTCGTCGTCTCCGGCGTCCCCTCTGACCGGCCGGTCGTCGTCGCCGCGGTCAACGAGGCGGGACGCGCGCGTGGCCTGAAGGCGGGCCGGCTCGTCGGCGTCGCCGCCAAGGCACTCGGGGGTGGCGGTGGCGGCAAGGACGATGTGGCCCAGGGCGGTGGCACGCGGCCCGAGGCGATCGGGGACGCGCTTCGCGCGGTCGAGGAGGCCATCTCCTCCGCGGTGGTGTGAGCCGCCGATGAGGCACGGTGCCAGGATCGGGGTCGACGTCGGCTCCGTCCGCATCGGCGTGGCCCGCAGCGACCCGTCCGGTCTGCTGGCCACGCCGGTGGAGACCGTACGGCGCGGCCGCGGCGACCTGGCGAGGATCGAGGAGATCGCGGCCGAGTACGAGGCGATCGAGATCGTGGTCGGGCTGCCCACGTCGCTGTCGGGCAGGGAGAGCCACGCCGCCGGGGCCGCGCGCGAGTTCGCCGTGCGGCTGGCCGCCCGGGTGGCTCCGGTCCCGATCAGGCTGGTGGACGAACGGCTCACCACGGTCAGCGCCCAGCAGGGCCTGCGCTCCAGCGGTGTGAAGGCGCGCAACCAGCGTGACGTGATCGACCAGGCGGCGGCCGTCGTGCTGCTGCAGGCCGCGCTCGACGGCGAGCGGGCCACCGGCAATCCCCCCGGCAGACCTCTCGAACCACCGCGGCCCGGCAACGGGCCCGGTGAGGAAGCGAGCGGCGGGACACCGCGGTGAGGCGGACCGCGGCCGCCGTGGCCGGGGGTCTCGCCCTGGTCGCGGTGGCGGTGGCGTACGGCGTGCACCAGGTGGTCGGGCAGGCCGACAAGGCTCCCGACTACTCCGGGGGCGGCTCGGGCACGGTCACGGTCGAGATCACACCGGGGGCGAGCGCCGCCGAGATCGGTGAGACGCTGGAGCGGGCCGGCGTGGTGGCCAGCGCCCGGTCGTTCGTCGAGCAGGTGATCACGCGCTCCAAGGAGAGCGGCCTGCACCCGGGCCGTTACACTCTGCGGCGTCGCATGGCCGCCGCCGGAGCCCTCGATCTGCTGCTGTCGCCCGCGAGCAGGGTCATGCGCACGGTCACCGTGCCCGAGGGACTGCGCACGAGCGAGGCGCTGCGCACGCTTGCCGACCGGACCGGCATCCCTTTGAAGGACTTCACCGACGCCGTCGCCGAGCCGCGGCGCCTGCGGCTGCCCGCGTACGCGGAGGGGGCGGCGGAGGGCTTCCTGTTCCCCGCGACGTACGAGATCGAGCCGGGGATGACGGCCGTCGATCTGCTCAGGAAGATGACGGCCCGGTTCCGCGTCGCCGCCACGAAGGTGAAGCTGGAGGAGCTGGCGCCGCGGGTGCGGCTCACGCCCAGACAGGCGGTGACGGTCGCCAGCATCGTGCAGGCCGAGGGCGGCGTCCCGGCCGACTACCCCAAGATCGCCAGAGTGGTGTACAACCGTCTCGCGCGCGGCGCGAAGCTGGAGATGGACAGCACGGTCAACTACGTGCTGAACCGCCACACCCTCAAGGTCAGCACTCAGGACACGCGGGTCGACTCGCCGTACAACACCTATGCGCGCCCCGGGCTGCCGCCCGGGCCCATCGGCAATCCGGGGGAGAGCGCGCTCGCGGCCGCCCTCCACCCCGCCGAGGGCGCGTGGTGGTGGTTCGTCACCACAGATCCCCGGCGTAAAATCACCAAATTCACTGACAAAGAGGCGGAGTTCAGGAAATATCGGGAGGAGCTGAACAGGTATCTCGGGACGAACTGACCGCCGCCGGGTCATCCGCGTGGCGCCGTCCCGCGGCGTTCCGGAGCGCGCCCGGTGCGTCCGCACGGCCCCGCCGCCCCCGGGCGGGGCTCCACATATCGGGAACGCCCCCCGCGGAACCCCCTGTCCCGAACCCCCTCGGTTTGGCACACTCGCTTGACGGGAGGCCTCTCGTACCGAGAGATTGGCCAGCGCACTATGAATGATCTGGACATGGACATCCTGCTCGGCGCCGAGGACGACGACGGTTCTCCCCGGCGCCGGACCTCTGGTAGCCGGACCCAGCAGCGGCGCAGCCGCAGACGCCGCAAGAAGCAGCGGCGCAAGGGCAGGGTCGCCACGCTTTTCGCCGTTGTGATCATCATCGGGGTCCTCGGCGGCCTCGGCTATTTCGGGTTCACCTGGGCGCGCAGCGTGATGATCCCCAAGGACTACAGCGGGGAGGGGCGCGGGGAGGTCGTCGTCGAGATCGAGGAGGGCGCGAGCGCCACCGACGTCGCCCAGATGCTGGAGGACGAGGGCGTCGTCGCCAGCGCCAGGGCGTTCGTCAACGCCATCGGCGCCGCGGGCAAGAGCTCCTCGCTCCAGCCGGGCCAGTACGAGATGCGCAAGGGCATGTCCGCCGCCTCGGCCCTGACCCTGCTCGACCCCAAGAACCGGATGCTCAACCGCCTGACCATCCGCGAGGGGCTGCGGCTCAGCAAGATCTACGAGGAGCTGTCGACCGCCACCGGCAAGCCGGTCGAGGACTTCAAGAAGGCCGCCCGCGCCGACATCGGGCTTCCCTCGTACGCCAAGGGCCGGCTGGAGGGCTTCGCGTTCCCGGCCACGTACGAGATCAGCAGCAAGCTCACCCCGCAGCAGATCCTCACCAAGATGGTCGACCGGTTCAACCAGACCGCGGATCGGGTCGACCTGGAGGGCCAGGCCAAGCAGCTCGGCTTCACCGCCAAGCAGATCATCGTCATCGCCAGCATCGTGCAGGCCGAGTCCGGCAGCGCCGAGGACATGCCGAAGGTCGCCCGGGTCATCTACAACCGGCTGACTTCCAATCCCCAGATGAAGCTGGGCATGGACAGCACGGTCATGTACGGCCTGAACAAGTACGGCATCGCGGCCTCGCACGCCGACCTGGAGAGCACCTCGCGGTACAACACCTACAAGTACTTCGGCCTGCCGCCCGGCCCGATCGCCAACCCCGGCGACCACGCGATCGAGGCCGCGCTGCACCCGGCGGACGGCAACTGGCTGTACTTCGTGACGGTCGACCCCAAGCGGGGCATCACCAAGTTCACCGACAAGGAGTCGGAGTTCTGGAAGCTCCGCGACGAGTTCAACAGGAACAACAAATGACCGCCACCGGCAGGCGTGCCGCCGTGCTGGGCTCCCCGATCGCGCACTCGCTGTCCCCGGTGCTGCACCGGGCGGCGTACGCGGCGATGGGCCTGGCGGACTGGCGCTACGACGCGATCGAGTGCGCGGAGGACGGGCTGGCAGACCTGGTCGGCGGGTGCGGCCCGCAGTGGGCGGGGCTGTCGCTCACGATGCCGCTCAAGCGGGCCGTGCTGCCGCTGCTCGACACCGTCTCCGACCTCGCCGTCGCGGTCGGCGGCGCCAACACGGTGGTGTTCCGCGACGGCGCGCGGCACGGTGAGAACACCGACGTGTACGGCATCGTCCAGGCGCTCGCGGAGGCGGGCGTGCCCGCCCCCGCCTCGGCGGTGGTCCTGGGCGGCGGCGCCACCGCGGCCTCGGCCGTCGCCGCCCTGCGGGAGACGGGCCTCGCGGAGGTCACGCTGGTCGTGCGCGACCCGGCCCGCGCGGGAGAGACTCTGCGGGTCGCCGAGCACCTCGGCACCACGGTGACCGTGCGCTCCTTCGGCGACTTCGACCCCGCGGCCGACCTGGTCGTCTCCACGCTGCCGTCCGGCGCGGCCGACGCGCTGGCCGAGCGGGTCGCGGCCGGCCTGCCCGAGAAGGCGGCCCTGTTCGACGTCGTCTACGCGCCCTGGCCGACGCCGCTGGCCGCGGCCGCAGGCGCGCGGGGCCGCACGGTGATCGGCGGGTTCCCGATGCTGCTGCACCAGGCGGCGCGGCAGGTCGAGCTGATGACCGGCCAGGCGGACGTGCCGGTGGAGGCGATGCGCTCCGCCGGCGAGGCCGAGATCGCCCGGCGCGCGGCCGCCTGAGCGCCGGCTGAGCGGCCCCTGAGCGCCGCGGGAGCACCACAGGAGCGCCACGGGGGGAGCGCTCCCGTGGCGCTCTGGTGGCAGGCCCGGAATACGTCGAGGGGTCTTCGGGCTTGTGGTAGCGTAGGAACTCGATCGGTCCGGCATGAGCTGGACGCGCAAGCGGAGGTCCACCTCCCACC
This sequence comes from Microbispora bryophytorum, assembly GCF_006874465.1. Classification (GTDB taxonomy): domain Bacteria; phylum Actinomycetota; class Actinomycetes; order Streptosporangiales; family Streptosporangiaceae; genus Microbispora; species Microbispora bryophytorum. The sequence continues at coordinate 86,331 of NZ_VIRL01000023.1, forward strand.
TGCTCCGCCGAAAGGCGGACGGGTCCAGGATCCACCGGAGTTTTCGGCAGGAGAGCTCAGTGACCCCGCATGCGTGACGTGCGGGGTTTTGTTTTGCCCCGCGCGGTCGAGACAAGCGGAAGTCTTTTGGAGGTCCCATCAGCACCGAGCCCCGCATCAACGACCGTATTCGCGTGCCCGAGGTGCGCCTCGTCGGCCCGAACGGCGAACAGGTCGGCATCGTCTCCATAGGCGACGCACTGAAGCTGGCGCAGGAGAGCGATCTCGACCTGGTGGAGGTCGCGGCCACGGCACGCCCGCCCGTCTGCAAGCTCATGGACTACGGCAAGTTCAAGTACGAGTCGGCCATGAAGGCGCGCGAGGCCCGCCGCAACCAGGCCCACACGATCATCAAGGAGATCAAGCTCCGGCCGAAGATCGACCCGCACGACTACGAGACCAAGAAGGGTCACGTCGTGCGCTTCCTCAAGGCGGGAGACAAGGTCAAGGTCACGATCATGTTCCGGGGTCGCGAGCAGTCCCGGCCGGAGCTGGGCTTCCGGCTCCTGCAGCGCCTTGCCGAGGACGTGACCGACCTGGGGTTCGTCGAGTCGCAGCCGAAGCAGGACGGTCGCAACATGATCATGGTGATCGGGCCGCACAAGAAGAAGGCCGAGGCGAAGGCCGAGAAGGCCGCCGCAAAGGCCCGCGGCACCGACACCGACCCGCTGGAGGCGGAGCCCGCCGAGGAGCAGGCCGCGCAGCCGCAGTGACGTCCGCCTGAGCCACCAGGCGGGGCGCCGCAGACGCACATGGAAACCGAGACCGGGACGGTCTCGCGGTAAGGCAGGCCGTCGGCCCGGGTCACCGGCCCGGGCCGTCGGCACGGACGAAAGAGGAGAGACGGCTGAGATGCCGAAGATGAAGACGCACAGCGGTGCGAAGAAGCGGTTCCGGCTCACCGGAACCGGCAAGGTTGTCCGCCGCCGCGCCAACCGGAAGCACCTGTTCGAGCACAAGCCGTCCACTCGCACGCGCCGTCTCGAGGGTGTCGTCGTCATGTCCGACGCCGACACCAAGAAGATCAAGAAGCTGCTCGCGAAGTAACGACCCGGGGAGATAGAACAACATGGCACGCGTGAAGCGGGCGCTCAACGCCAAGAAGAAGCGCCGGGTCGTCCTTGAGCGGGCAAGCGGTTACCGCGGGCAGCGGTCGCGGCTCTACCGCAAGGCCAAGGAGCAGATGCTCCACTCGATGACCTATGCGTACCGGGACCGCAAGGACAAGAAGGGCACGTTCCGCCGGCTGTGGATCCAGCGGATCAACGCCGCCGCCCGCGCGAACGGCGTCACCTACAACCGGTTCATCCAGGGCCTGCGCCTGGCCGGCATCGAGGTGGACCGCAAGATCCTCGCGGACCTCGCGGTGAACGACACGCAGACCTTCGCCACGCTGGTCGAGTCCGCCAAGAAGGCGCTCCCGTCCGACGTGAACGCGCCGGTCGCCTGACACCTGCGCACAGACGAGGGCCCGCCGCCTACGGCGGGCCCTCATTCACGTCAAGGGGGACAAGCGGGCATGGCGGAGCTCACCAACATCAAGTCGCCGCGCGTCAAGGCGGCCCGCAGGCTGACCAAGCGGGCTTTCCGGGACCGCGACCGGGCGTTCCTGGCGGAAGGGCCGCAGGCGGTCCGCGAGGCACTCGCGCTCAAGGACGTCACGGTCGAACTGTTCACGACGGTCGAGGCGGAGACGCGGCACGCCGACATCGTGGCCGCCGCCGTCGCGGCGGGCGTCCCGGTCCACCGCGCGAGCGGTGAGGTCATGTCGGAGCTGACCCAGACGGTCACTCCGCAGGGCCTGCTGGCCGTGTGCCGGTTCGTGCACGTCCCGGCGGCCGAGGCGGTGCCGCGGGGGGCCCGGCTGGTGGCGATCCTCGCCCATGTGCGTGATCCCGGCAACGCGGGCACGGTCCTGCGTACGGCCGACGCCGCGGGCGCCGACTCGGTGGTGTTCACCGACGCGTCCGTGGACCCGTACAACGCCAAGTGCGTGCGGGCCAGCGCGGGCAGCCTGTTCCACCTGCCGGTCGTGACCGGCATCCCCGTGGCGGACGCCGTACGGCACGCTAAGGAGGCGGGGCTGCGCGTGCTCGCGGCCGACGGCGCGGGCACCCGGACGCTCGACGAGGTCGCCCTCGACGTGCCCACCGCCTGGCTGTTCGGCAACGAGGCGTGGGGGCTGCCGCCCGAGCTCCTCGCCCTGGCCGACGAGGTGGTGCGCGTCCCGATCTACGGGCGGGCGGAGAGCCTCAACCTCGCCACCGCGGCCGCAGTCTGCCTGTACGCCTCCGCGCGCGCTCAGAGGCAGACCTTACATTCCGTGGAAGATCCCACTACCCCCACGCTCTGAGGCTGCTGCCGAGCCCGGGAAACCCGCTATTGTCGGCGAAGGAGTCGCGCAGGACGCGGCGGCGCGCGCAGTTCCGGAGCTCGAGGAGGCGCTCTCGTGCGAGGTGACGACACCCCCGGCGGCACCCTTGAGGGGGACGCCGGAGGGCGGGCGCGCATCGACGTCGACGACCTTCCCGACGGCCTCGTCGCCACCGACGCCGACGGTGTGATCCTGATGGTCAACCGGGCCGCGGAGCGGCTGACCGGGGTGACCAGACAGGCGGCGGTGGGCAGGTTCGTCGGCGACGTGCTGCCGATGCGGGACCAGGACGGTCGCGACTGGTGGAAGTGGCTCGACCCGCAGGGCGGGCTGTCCATCCGAAGTCGCCAGCCGGAACGGCCGCTGCACCTGCCCGGCCGCCAGGAGATGCTGGTCGCCGCGCGCTTCGTCCGCACGCCGCCGCGCGGCGGAGAGGTGGAGCGCGTCGTGATCACGCTGCGCGACGCCTCCGCCCGTGCCCGGATCGAGCGCAGCCGCGCCGACCTGGTCTCGACCGTGGCCCATGAGCTGCGCTCGCCGCTGACCAGCGTCAAGGGGTTCACCGCGACGCTGCTGGCAAAGTGGGAGCGCTTCACCGACGCGCAGAAGCGCGTCATGCTGGAGACGGTCAACGCCGACGCCGACCGGGTGACGCGGCTGATCACCGAGCTGCTCGACGTCTCGCGCATCGAGTCGGGCAGGGTGGAGATCCACCGCCAGATCGTGGACGTGCCGGCCCGGGTCCGCAGGATCGTCGCGGGCCGGGTGGCGGCGGGGGAGCCCGAGGACCGCTTCCGGCTGGAAATCCTCGGCGAACTGCCGGAGATGTGGCTCGACCAGGACAAGATTGACCAGATTCTCGCGAACCTGGTGGAAAACGCGGTGCGCCACGGGCGCGGTACGGTGACCATAGTGGTGGAGCCGGTCGAATGGGGTGTGGCGGTGTCGGTGCGGGACCAGGGTGAGGGCGTGGCGCCCGAGCTGGTCGGCCGCGTCTTCCGCCAGTTCTGGCGGGGCAACGGCCGCCGCCGCGGGGGGACCGGCCTCGGCCTGTTCATCGTCAAGGGCCTCATCGAGGCCCACGGCGGCACCATCAGCGTGCAGCGCGCGCCCGGCGGCGGCGCGGAGTTCCGATTTACCTTGCCCACCGGCACCCCTGACTTCGCCTGAGCCTTTTCCACAGGCCGATCGCGCGGAGGACGGCCCGGTGGGCTGATCGGACTAAACTGACCACGCTGAGCGCAGGGCGCTCGCAGGCCCCTGGATACGGAGCTCTCTCTTGTCGAATACCTATGACCCGGTCGAGGTGACGCCGCTGCACGCCGACGAGGTCGCGCGGGCGCAGGCCGACGCTCTCGCCGCCATCGCCGCGGCCCGCGACCTCGACGATTTGAAGCAGGCCAGGCTGACGCACGTGGGCGACCGCTCGCCCATCGCGCTGGCGAACCGTGAGATCGGCGCGCTGCCGCCCGCCGCGCGCGCCGAGGCGGGCAAGCGGATCGGCACCGCGCGCAAGGCGATCGGCGAGGCGCTCGCCGCGCGCCAGGCCGAGCTGGAGGCCGAGCGGGACGCGCGGGTCCTCATCGAGGAGACGGTCGACGTCACGTTGCCCTGGGATCGGGCGCCGCGCGGCGCCCGGCACCCGCTGACCACCCTGCAGGAGCGCATCGCCGACGCGTTCGTGGCGATGGGGTACGAGGTGGCGGAGGGGCCAGAGCTCGAGGGCGAGTGGTTCAACTTCGACGCGCTGAACATCGCCCCCGACCACCCGGCCAGGTCCGACCACGACACGTTCTTCGTGGAGAGCGTCGACTCCGGCAAGGTGCTGCGCACCCAGACCTCGCCGGTGCAGATCAGGGCCCTGCTGTCGCGCCCGCTGCCGGTGTACGTGGTGTCGCCGGGCAAGACCTTCCGTACCGACGAGCTGGACGCCACGCACACCCCGGTCTTCCACCAGGTCGAGGGCCTGGCGATCGACAAGGGGCTGACGATGGCCCACCTGAAGGGCACGCTCGACCGGTTCGCCGAGGTGATGTTCGGCGCGGGGATCACCACCCGCTTCCGGCCGCACTACTTCCCGTTCACCGAGCCGTCGGCCGAGCTCGACCTGCGCTGCTTCGTCTGCCGCGGTTCCTCGGCGGTGCCGGGCAATCCGCCCTGCCGCACCTGCAAGTCGGAGGGCTGGATCGAGTGGGGCGGCTGCGGCATGGTCAACCCGCGCGTGCTGCTCGCCTGCGGCGTCGACCCCGCCGTCTACTCGGGATTCGCCTTCGGCATGGGCGTGGAGCGGACGCTGATGTTCCGCCACAACGCCGAGGACATGCGTGACATGGTCGAGGGCGACATCCGGTTCACCCTGCCGTTCGGAATGGAGGTCTGATGAAGGTCCCGCTTTCATGGCTGCGGGAGTACGTCGATCTCCCCGCGGTCACCGCCCAGGAAGTGGCCGACCGGCTCACCGCCGCCGGCCTCAAGCTGGAGGCCATCCACTCGCACGGCCACGAGATCAAGAACGTCGTGGTCGGCCGGGTCCTCGAGATCGAGGAGCTGGCCGGGTTCAAGAAGCCCATCCGGCACTGCAAGGTCGAGGTGGGGGAGGCGACGCCGCGCGAGATCGTCTGCGGCGCGACGAACTTCTCCGAGGGCGCCGTGGTCCCGGTCGCGCTGCCCGGCGCGGTGCTTCCCGGCGGCTTCGAGATCGGCTCCCGCAAGACCTACGGGCGCCTGTCCGACGGCATGATCTGCTCGGAGGCAGAGCTCGGCATCGCCGAGTCCTCCCCGGGCATCCTGCTGCTGCCGCGCGACACCCCGATCGGCGCCGACGTGGTCGAGCTGCTCGGCCTGCGTGACGACGTGCTCGAACTGGAGGTCGCCACCGACCGCGGGTACGCCCTGTCGATCCGCGGCGTCGCCCGTGAGGCGGCCATCGCGTTCGGCGTGCCGTTCCGCGACCCGGCCGCGAGCGAGGCGGAGTCCGGCGGCGGCGAGTCCTGGCCCGCGGCGATCGCCGACCCCACCGCCTGCGACCGCTTCGTGCTGCGCTCTGTCACCGGGTTCGACCCCGACGCCGAGTCTCCGCTGTGGATGCGGATGCGGCTGGCCCGCGCCGGCATGCGCTCGGTCTCGCTGGCCGTCGACATCACCAACTACGTGATGCTGGAGCTCGGCCAGCCCCTGCACGCCTTCGACCGGTCGCGCCTGTCCGGCCCGATCGTCGTACGGCGTGCCCGGCCGGGGGAGACGCTGGAGACGCTCGACCACGTGGTGCGCACGCTCCACGACGAGGACATCCTCATCACCGACGACTCGGGCCCGATCTCGATGGCCGGCACGATGGGCGGCCTGCACACGGAGATCTCCGAGACCTCGATCGACATCGTCATCGAGGCGGCGCACTTCTCCGCCACCGGCATCGCCCGTGAGTCGCGACGGCACAACCTGGTGAGCGAGGCGTCCAAGCGGTTCGAGCGCGGCGTCGACCGCGAGCTGCCCCTGGCCGCGTCGTGGCGTGCGGTCCAGCTCCTGGTCGAGCTGGGCGGGGCCGTCGCCGATCCCGGCGTGACCCACGCACAGGTGGACGTCTCGCCGGTGCGGATCACCATCCCGGCCGACCACCCCAGCCGAGTGGCGGGCGTGACGTACGAGCGGGAGAGCGTGATCCGCAGGCTGGAGCAGATCGGCTGCGTGGTGACGGAGGGCGCCGCCCCCGCCGCCTCGGCCGGGCACGGCGTCGCGGCCACCGGCGTGCTCGCCTCCGGCGACCTCGCCGACCGGCTGGCCGTCCACGGCGACGACCTGATCACGGTGACGCCGCCGACGTGGCGCCCCGACCTGACCGACCCGAACGACCTCGCGGAGGAGGTCGTCCGGCTTGAGGGGTATGACCGCATCCCGTCGGTGCTGCCGCCCGCTCCGGCCGGGGGCGGGCTGACCGAGGCGCAGCGGCTGCGCCGCCGGGTGGGCCGGGCCCTGGCGCAGGCGGGCTACGTGGAGGTGCTCGCCTACCCGTTCATGGGGCCGCGCGACCTCGACAACCTGCTGCTGCCCGAGCAGGACGCGCGCAGGCGGGCGACCCGGCTGGTCAATCCGCTCAGCGAGGACGAGCCGTACATGCGGACCACGCTGCTGCCGGGCCTGCTGAAGACCCTGGTGCGCAACGTGGGCCGCGGCTTCTCCGACGTGGCGCTGTTCGAGTCCGGGCTGGTCTATCGGCCCGAGCCGCAGGCCCCCGCGACTGCTCCGGTCCTGCCGGTCGACCGCAGGCCCACGCAGGAGGAGCTGGCGGCGATCGAGACGGCGCTGCCGAGGCAGCCGCTCCGGGTGGCCGTGGTGCTGGCGGGCGAGTTCGAGCGCTCCGGCTGGTGGGGTGAGGGCCGGCAGGCGTCCTGGGCGGACGCCGTCGAGGCGGCCCGCACGGTCGCGCGGGCGGCGGGCGTGGAGCTCGGCGTCCGGGCCGACCAGCACGAGCCGTGGCACCCAGGGCGGTGCGCCGCGCTGACCGTCACCGACGCGGAGACCGGCGAGCCGGTGCCGGTCGGTCACGCCGGCGAGCTGCACCCCCGGGTCGTCGAGGCCTACGGGCTGCCGCCGCGCACCTGCGCGATGGAGCTGGAGCTGTCGCTGCTCAGCCCCGACGGGCCGGTGCAGGCGCCCGCCGTGTCCGCCTACCCGGTGGCCACGCAGGACGTCGCGCTGACCGTCGCCGTGTCCACCCCGGTCGCCGAGGTGGAGGCCGCCCTCCGGGCGGGGGCGGGCGAGCTGCTGGAGTCGATCAGGCTGTTCGACGTCTACACCGGCCCGCAGGTGGGCGAGGGCAACAAGTCCCTGGCCTACACGCTGCGGTTCCGGGCGCTCGACCGTACGCTCACGGTCGAGGAGACCACGGCGGCGCGCGACGCCGCCGTCGCCCTCGCCGCCGAGCGCACCGGAGCCCAGCTCCGCGGCGCCTGAGCAATGATCACTAGGGCATGATCGCCTGAGCGGGTGCCGGCACGAGGCGAAGCAAGCGTGCTTCGCCTCGCGTGCTCCAGCCGGGCACAGTGCTTAGCCGGGCATCGTGCTTCACGGGGGCATCGTGCTTCAGTGGAACACGGTGCTCTGATGGGGCACCGTGCTTCAGTGGGCACGGTGCCGGCACCCGCGGTCGTCTCTTCCGGAGGATCGGTGCGTCACCTGCTGGTGTTCCCCGAGCGGGACAGCGCGGAGGAGTCCGCCGAGAGCGTGGCCGAGCTGTTCCCGGCACTCGGCGTTCCCGGCGTCGTCCGTGAGCTGCTCGCGGGTGAGGACGACGCCGAGGACGCCCAGTGGGTGGTCGTCGTGGACGACCCGGCCGGCGCCCTCGGCCCGGCCGATCTCGCCCGGCTCGACGCCCTCGCCGAGGAGGGCGAGGGCTGGCGCGAGCCGGGCTGACCGGCGTCCTACCTGCCGTACACCTCGAAGGAGTACAGCGAGTAGCCGTAGCCGGTGCCGCGCTTGACGCCCTGCATCCGCACGTACCGCGCGCCGGTCGGCGCGAACGTGATCGTGTCCACGCCGCCGTCGCCCGTGGTCGTCTGCGCGACACTGGTCCACGTCGCGCCGTCCGCCGAGGTCTGGATCCGGTACGACGAGCCGTAGGCCGTCTCCCAGCGCAGGATCACCCGTCCCACGGTCTTCGCCGAGCCGAGATCGACCTGGATGTACTGGTTGTCGCTCCACCCGCTGGCCCACCGGCTGGCGGGGTCTCCGTCGACGGCCTTGGCGGGGCTGTAGGAGCCCTGCGTGCTCGACGCGCTCGCCGTACGGCCCAGGGCGAGGTCGGTCACGTCGTCGCCGCGGTGCGCGGGGAATGAGACGACCTGCTGGTAGGTCGGCCGGTTCTGCCAGGAGATCAGCGAGTGCTTGACGCCTCCGAGCGGCGACTGCCGAACGGCGTCGGCGCACCACTGGTCGCCCGCCGAGCAGGAGTCGTCACCCGGGTAGGTCGTCGCCGCCGGTTCGGCCAGCGCCGCGGACAGGCTGTCCAGCAGGACCGTACGGCAGGCCACCACACTCGCCCCGCAGTACTTCGCGGGCAGGGGAGCGGCCACCGGGTCGCCCAGCACGGCCCGGATGTCCTTGTCGACGTAGCCCCACCACCCGTACTGGAACGACGACCCCTTGTGCGCCTGCGCCTCGCCGGCCGAGCCGGGCAGCGAGGAGACGTCGCCCTGCTGGTGCCCGGACGGCGACTCGTTGATCTGCAGCGCGTTGACCAGCGCCTGGTAGAGCCCGTCGCCCAGCCCGGGCCGGAACTGCGCCCGCACCAGCTTCGGCCACCACGCGTCGAAGATCCGGATGGCGTCGGCGTGCGCATAGGTCTTGCTGCCCTTGGCGGTCTCCTGCCGTTTGGCGCCCGCGGCGGCCCAGGCGGACAGCTTGGAGACGGCCGAGGCCAGGGCGGGGTCGGAGACGGACGTGCTGTTGACCACGCGCAGCAGCGTGGGCAGCACCTTCCATCCGCGCAGGTCGGTCGTCGCGGCCGACGCCATGACCTTCACGACCCCGGCGCGGTCGAGGGTGCCCGAGGACAGGGCCGCCTTGACCGGTGCGTCCAGCAGGTCGGCCCGGTGGACCGCGCCGAAGCTGAAGTTGCCGTCGGCCGCGCCGAAGTCGGTGGCCTGCTTGTTGTTCCAGCTCACGAAGTAGTCCTGGTTGACCGCCTGCGGGTGGGCCGAGGGCGGGAGATAGGACGCCGTGTTGACCGCCGGGTCGAAGCCGCTCCACTCGTGGGCGGCGTCGCCCGTCATGGGCAGGTTCGGATCGGACACCGCCGACCGCACGGGAACGTTGCCGGACATGAAGTACGCCGCGTCTGCGGAATTCACGTAGAACCAGTTGAACGCGAAGCCGATGGTGGAGGCCGAGTCGCGGAAGGCGGTCGCCGAGCCCATCTCCGCGGGGTCGTTGAACATCTGGAAGCCGATCGCGGAGTCCGCCTCGTGCTGATAGGTCGAGCGCAGCGCGGTGAACGCCGTCGGCACGCCGCCGACCGTGCCCCGCCAGGTGACCAGGCCATACTTGGTCCGCTTGATGACCAGGTCATACGACCCGGCGGCGGTGGAGTCGGCCGTGTTGGGCTTCCAGGAGTTGGTCTTCTTCAGGGTCTCCATCGGCGTGCAGACGCCGTGGTAGAGGTAGTGGTCGCTGGAGACCGCGGGCGTGCCGCCGTTCGGGTCGCACAGCGTCACGGCGTAGGTGTCGGTGATGTCCTCGGCGGCGGAGGTGGCGCTCCAGGCGTAGTCGGTGCCGCGTCCGAGCAGCACGTAGAGGTTGAGCCCGGCGAAGGCCGCGCCACGCGCCCGGATACCGGGCCCGGACAGCTCCTCCAGCATGAGCAGTTGCGGCGCGAAATAGCCGGTCTGCGGACCGAATACGGCGATCGGATGGCCGCCGGTCGCCTTGGCGGCCGAGACCACGATGGCGTTGGACATCTCCGGCTTGGAGTTGTCCACCGTGAGCCCGGTCAGCGCGCTCTTGACCTGCGTGGTCGCGGACGTCGCGGTGCCGGTCTCGTTGGCCGTGATGTCGACCGGCGCGGTCGTGCCCGCGTCGGGCAGCACCACTCCGGTCGCGCCGGCCGGGGCCGTCCCGAAGGGGAAGCTCTGCCCGTTGTGCAGGGTGAGCACGGTCTCCGGGTCGTTCTGCGAGCGGAGGGCCGCCCACGTTCGGTCGCCCTCGGCGGCGCCGTACTTCGCCCGCGCGGCCACGCGTACGAGGGCGGACTGCATCTCGGCGCCGCCACCACCGCCGAACAGACCGCCGATCACGCCGGAGACCGCGATCAGGTCGGTCATCCGGAAGGCCTCCGGGCCGCCCTTGTTCGTGATCGCGTCGAGGTGGCCGGTGAGCACGTACTCACCCGGGCAGTTGCGGCCGGCCATGCAGTGGTCGATGTACGCGTTGATCCCGTCGACGTAGTTCTGCACGTCCGCGTAGAGCTGGGCGCCCCGGGTCCCGGCCGTCTTCAACCGGTCGATCTGGGCCTGGAGGTCGGCCTCGGTGTAGGGGGAGTTGCGCCAGACGCTCTGCTCCAGCTCCCTGTTGCCAGCGGCGCCACCGGCGAACGGCGTCAGCTCGCCCCGGCCGACGTGGCGCATGAGGTCCATCAGCCACAGGCGGTCCTGCGCACCGGCGTATCCCGCCCCGAACATGGTGCCCTCGCGGGTGGTGCCGGTGACGTGCGGGACACCGGTCGCCTTGTCGCGGACGATGGTGACATCCGAGCGCGGGCTGACCGTGCTGCCGACCTGGTCCGCCGGCACGCCGAACGAGCTGTCGTTGAAGAACGCGGTGATCTGCTCGTCGGTCAGGCCGGTGTAGCCCGAGACGAGGTCGGCGTACTTGCCGAGCTGGTCCTTGCTGTGGACCGGGTACGTGCCGAGGGCCTGGTTGCCGAGGATGTCGACGAGGGTGGCGTTACCGTTCTGCCCGGGTGGCAGGACGTCCGCGCACTGGCCCAGGCAGTAGTCGTCGGGAGGGTAGTAGGGGGCCGCGGCGGCCGGCGCCGCCGGCAGGCAGACGGCGACGAGAGCCAGCGCGGCGGCAGCGGTGATCGCCCGTCGAAGGCGCGCGTACATGGGGGAACTTCCCTTCGCGATGTCGGGGGGGTGTGAAGGGACCAAGGTTCGTGCTGTTCACGCGCGTGAATGTGAGTGGTGCTCAACTCCGGACGATACGCGCGGGTAACCAGAGGATCAATGCCCATTCAGCGGTGATCACGTCTGCCCGCCTGATCGCGGCCGGAACACCGGTCCGGCATATGAAATTCTCGGTGCGTTGGAACGGCCGTGTGGGCTTTCTCTTTTTCCCGACCGGAACGCAGGGGGCCGGCGCGCCCTTTTTCGCGTTCGCGTTTCCGGTCGGTGACGGCGTCGCAGGGGGCGCGGGTCACGATCGAAGGTGTGTTCCTGACCGAGCTTCCCGAGGGCGTCGTGTCGGCTGACAAGCGCCGGGATCTACTGCACCACGAATATCATCGCGCTCAGCAGTGGAATTGCTCTGCGGATAGGACGGGCGGATGGTACGCCTTCGCCATCCTCTACTTCCTGAAAGGCTCTGATCCTTGGGGAATCACGTTCGAGCAGCAGGCCGGATGGAAGGGCGGAAGATACACGCAACGTTAGGAGGCCGCTTCCTATCCGCCGTCGCGGCCACCTCCACGCTTGTGGCCGTACTCGCCGCCTGCACGCAACGAGAGGGGGCGCGGTCAGCGTCATGAGGTCCCAGGACGGCGCCCCCTCCGTCGCCGTCACCTGGTGCGACGACCCCCGCGCCGCTGGATCACGGTTTTCATCGCGAGGGACATCTGCGGTTGAGCCGTCGTCTTACCCGGCTGTTTGTGTTCCGGCGGCCGGGGAGCGCCGGTCCGTCCTGCGCAGAGAGCGTCGATGAAGGTGCGGCGCTCAGGGAGAGCGCCGCACCGTTCCTGGCGGTCAGCCCACGCGGCAGGAGACCGACGGCCAGGTTCATACGACAAGGGCGGCCGGGTCGTGGCCCGCGATGTGCCGGGGGTGTTCCGCACTACGGGCCACAGGTCGGGCTATCTGTTCCAGGTCCACTTCTGGTTGGTGCCGCCGTGGCAGGCATACAGCTGGATCTGGGTGCCATTGCCGGTGCCCTGCCCGACGGCGTCCAGGCACAGCCCGGACTGAACGCCCTGGATGGAGCCGTCGGAGTTGATGCGCCACTTCTGGTTGTCGCCGCCCCAGCAGCCGTAGATCTGCACCTTGGCGCCGTTGCCGGTGCCGGCCGCGTCCAGGCACTTGTTGCCGTACACGCGGATCTCACCGGCAGAGGTGGAGCTCCAGGTCTGGTTGGTCTGGCCGTTGCAGTCGTACAGCTGCACCTGCGTGCCGTCGGCGGTGCTCGCGTTCGGCACGTCCACGCAGCGGCCCGAGGCGACACCCCTGATCGACCCACTGCCACCACCAGAGGTGGGAGTCGCGCTGGGGGACTGGGGGCTTGTCGGGGACGGGGAGGCGGGTCCGCTGCCGTCGGGGGCGACGGCGCGTCCGGTGGTGGGGGAGATCATGCCGGCGCAGAGGTTGCGGCTGCGGAGGTTGGCGGCGATTTGTGAGATGGCTTGGACGGTTGTGGAGTATTGGTCGTGCATGAGGATGATTTGGCCGTTCTGGAGGCGGCCGGCGGCTTGGACGATTTGTGAGGTGCTGGCGCCGTTCCAGTCTTGGGAGTCGACGTCCCAGATGATCTCTCTGAGTCCGAGTTGTTGTTCGACTGACTTGAGTGTGGAGTTGGTTTCGCCGTATGGGGGGCGGAACAGTTTGGGTGCGGTGCCGGTGGCCTGTTGGATGGCCTGCTGGGTGCGCTGGAGTTCTGACTGGATTTGGGAGCTGCTCATCTGGGTGAGGTGGGGGTGGGTCCAGCTGTGGTTGCCGACCCACATGCCTGCGTCGACTTGGGCTCTGACCAGGGAGGGGTTGTTCTGGGCGTTTTGGCCGATGTTGAAGAACGTGGCGCGCAGGCCGTTCGATCTGAGGGTGTTGAGCAGGTTGGTGGTGTTGCTGGGGTTGGGGCCGTCGTCGTAGGTCAGGCCGACGTACCCGCTGCTGCAGTCGGCCGCCTGTGCGGCGGTGGCCGAGAAGGTCACGGTGGCGAGCGCCGCGGTCACGACGCCCGCGAGCGCCGTGGCGAGGGTCGTGCGTAAGCCTTTACGTCTTCCGATGGGTGCGGCGCTGTCGGCCATGTGTGCTCCTCGGATCGGGGAGGGCCGGACGGTGCTGTCCACCGGTGGGTGAGCGCCGCCCGGCCCAGGGGTTCGCCGGGGCATCATTCTGGAAAGCATCACTGAAACATGTCAAAGGGTCATTAGAAATGTTTCAGCTGGATGAACCGATCAAGTCCGCGTTGCCCAGCCGAAACGCCGATGAACATTTCATGCCTCTACGGTCTCCCGAGGGCGGAGGGCGATCGCGTGCTCGTCGGTCCGCGCGTCGTACCCGCGGAACTTGGGCAGCGCCGCCGCCATCATGCCGACCGCGGCCACGCACAGCAGCCCGCCCACCCCCAAGGAGAGGCGGGCGCCGCCCGCGACGGCGAGGAACAGGAAGACGAGCCAGATGTCCGGCATCAGGGCGGCGAGCGCCACGGCGACGCCCCACAGGGTGGCCGAGACGATGACGGCGAGCCCGTGCCGATGGACGTGGGCCGTCCAGCCCGAGGTGAGTGAGGCGATCACCACGCCCACGCCGCCGGCCGCGTACAGCACTCCGACGGCCTTGGGCGCGCCGAGGTTCTCGGCCAGGAAGGGGAACAGGGCGGTGGAACTGGCGAAGGCCATCGCGGCGATGTCCACGAGATAGGTGCCCATCAGATCCGGCCGTCGCAGCGCGTACCGCACGCCTTCCAGCAAGGAACGCAGTGACGCGGGGGTGGGCTCCTCGGCGCGGGGGACCGCGCCGACCCTCACCAGCAGCGCCAGGGACAGCAGGAACGTGGCGACGTCGACGCCGTAGGAGGCGGCCGGACCGAGGGTGGCCACGATGAGACCCCCCGCGGCCGGTCCCGCGATCATGGCGGCGTTGAGGACCAGGCCCTGCAAGGCGAACGCCGCGGGCATCCGGTCCAGCGGCAGCACCCGGTTGATCAGTGCCTGCTCGCTTGGCCTGCGTACGCTGCCGAGCCCGGCGGCCAGCGCCCCCGCGGCGTACAGCACCCACACCTGCGGCCTGGGCAGCAGCGCGTTGACGAGCAGGAGCACCCGAGGAGAGGCACAACCCGGCTCGCTCAGTATCACGATCGTGCGCCGGTCGCGCGCGTCGGCGATCGCGCCGCCCCACAGGCCGCACACCACCATCGGTACGAACTCGGCGAGTCATCTCAACGAGACGCCCCTACGAGGGCAACTGCTTTTCCGCCTCGCGCGTGCCGGTGTGGAGCACCCGGAAACACGACGGCCGTACGGCGAGAGGGTCGTCCCCTCCCGCCGTACGGCCGTCGGGTCTCCCTGAGATCAAGGGAGTCCCGTCGTGTTCTCCGTCAGGACGCGCTGCAGGTCAGCGTCGGCGTGGCGGCGGTGCCGTTGCCGAGGAAGCCGAAGGTGGTGGAGGCGCTCGCGCCCAAAGTGCCGTTCCACGACTCGTTGCGCACACTGACGGCGGAGCCGGAACCGGCCAGGAGGCCTCCCCACAGCTGGCTGATGGTCTGGGAACCGGGCCAGCTCCAGGTCACCGTCCAGCCGCTGATCGCCGAACTGCCCGCACGCACCGTCACGTTGGACTGGAACCCGCCGGTCCAGGAGTTCACGGTCTCAATCGTCGCGGTGCAGCCGCCCGTTCCCGGCGGAGGCGTGAACGAGGGAGACGGAGACGGAGAGGGGCTGCGGCTGGGGCTTGGGCTGGGGGACTGGGGGCTTGTCGGGGACGGGGAGGCGGGTCCGCTGCCGTCGGGGGCGACGGCGCGTCCGGTGGGGGGGGAGATCATGCCGGCGCAGAGGGTGCGGCTGCGGAGGGTGGCGGCGATTTGTGAGATGGCTTGGACGGGTGTGGAGTATTGGGCGTGCATGAGGATGATTTGGCCGTTCTGGAGGCGGCCGGCGGCTTGGACGATTTGTGAGGTGCTGGCGCCGTTCCAGTCTTGGGAGTCGACGTCCCAGATGATCTCTCTGAGTCCGAGTTGTTGTTCGACTGACTTGAGTGTGGAGTTGGTTTCGCCGTATGGGGGGCGGAACAGTTTGGGTGCGGTGCCGGTGGCCTGTTGGATGGCCTGCTGGGTGCGCTGGAGTTCTGACTGGATTTGGGAGCTGCTCATCTGGGTGAGGTGGGGGTGGGTCCAGCTGTGGTTGCCGACCCACATGCCTGCGTCGACTTGGGCTCTGACCAGGGAGGGGTTGTTCTGGGCGTTTTGGCCGATGTTGAAGAACGTGGCGCGCAGGCCGTTCGATCTGAGGGTGTTGAGCAGGTTGGTGGTGTTGCTGGGGTTGGGGCCGTCGTCGTAGGTCAGGCCGACGTACCCGCTGCTGCAGTCGGCCGCCTGTGCGGCGGTGGCCGAGAAGGTCACGGTGGCGAGCGCCGCGGTCACGACGCCCGCGAGCGCCGTGGCGAGAGTTCTGCGTAAGCCTTTACGTCTTGCACTGGGCGCGGCGCTGTCGACCATGTCTGCTCCTCCGATCGAGGGGGACGGCCGGGCGGCGTTATCGCCGGTAGGGGAGCGCCGCCCGGCCCCGGGGTTCGCCGGAGGATCATTGTGAGAACCGGCTTTGAAACATGTCAAAGAACGGCTGAAAAATTTCGGGGCCACGGACCGATAAAAGACGACCTGTAATGCCGAAACGCCGATGAACATTTCACGCCGGCGAGCACTGCGTCCGGCGACTCCGCGAGGCCCGCGCCCGGCCCTCTCCCGAGGGCGCATGGGGCGACCGGCAGCCTGAGGAACGCGGCGACGTGGCCGGCCTTCCGGAGCCGCCCGGGGGTGGAAGTCCCGCGCGGCTCCGGAGCGGGTGCGCGATCAGGCGGGGACCTTGTCGAGGAAGCCGTACACGTTGCGGATCCGGCCGTCTCCGGTGAGCGTCACGACGTCGAAGCCGATCACGACGGGTTCGCCGGCGGCTTCCGGGCCCAGGTGCCAGGTGAAGCGCGCGATGTCGTGATGGCCGTCCACGGGCCCGCCCAGGGTGAACACGAACCCGGGGAACATCTCCTGCGCCCCGGCGATCACGGCGGCGATCCCCTCGTGCCCGGCGACGGCGGCCAGCGGGTCGACGTAGCCGCCGTCCTCGGTCCACAGGTCCGCCACCGCCTTCGCCCTGGCCTCGTCGTCGCGCTCGTTCCAGGTGGCGATGTAACGCTCGGCCAGGGCGGTGTAGTCGGTCATTGTCCACTCCTTCGGGGATGTCTTCCGTGACGACACGTGAACGGTGTCACGCGGCCCCGAGAAGAGGCGATTACGCGGGAGGTAACCGGGCCCCCGCCGATCGCTGCCCCGTCGCCCTGCGGACGGCTAGAGGCCCAGGGTCTCCTTGCGCAGGTGGGTCTTGAGCACCTTGCCGCCGGGGTTGCGCGGCAGTTCGGCCTCCCTGAACCAGAACCGCACCGGCACCTTGAACGCCGCGATGCGGCCGCGCAGGAACTCCTGGAGCTCCTCGCCGCCGGCCTCGGCGCCCTGCCTGAGCCGTACGACCGCGCCGACCTGCTCGCCCATCTCGTCGTCCGGGATGCCGATCACGGCCGCGTCGTCCACCGCGGGATGCTCGAACAGGGCGGCCTCGACTTCGGCGCAGTAGACGTTCTCGCCGCCCCTGATGACCATGTCCTTGGCGCGGTCGACGATGTAGACGTAGCCGTCCTCGTCGATGCGGGCCAGGTCGCCCGTGTACAGCCAGCCGTCCACGAGCGTCTCCGCGGTGGCGTCCGGGCGGTTCCAGTAGCCCATGATCACGATCGGCCCGCGCATGCACAGCTCACCGACCTGGCCGCGCGGCAGCTCGGCACCGAGCGGGTCGCAGACCTTGACGTCCACGACGGCGAGCGGCAGCCCGATGCTGTCGGGCTTGGCCAGGTAGTCCCCGCCGCTGTTGTAGATCGCCAGCGCCGTCGTCTCGGTCATGCCGTATCCGTTGGCGGGCGTGCGGTTGGGGAGCGACTCGGTGATCCGCTCCAGCAGCTTCGGGGGAGCCGGGGCGCCACCGTACGAGATGGAGCCGAGCGAGGAGATGTCGTGCTTGTCCAGGTCGGCGTGCGACAGCAGCTGCCAGGCGTTGGTCGGCACGCCGCTCATCACGGTGACCTTCTCGCGCTCGATGAGCTCCAGGGCCCGCTTGGGGTCCCACCTGTACATCAGCACGAGCCCGCCGCCGCTGAACATCGTGGTCATCAGTACGGCGAAGCAGCCGGTGACGTGGAAGAGGGGCACGGTCAGCAGGGTGATCCTGCGCTTTTCCGCCGCCGCGGCCACGTCCCTGCCGGCCATCGCCACCGTCCGCATCATCGCGTACGCGACGGTCATCGGCGCCTGGCCGAGGTTGCGGTGGCTGCCGAGGGCGCCCTTGGACCTGCCCGTGGTGCCGGAGGTGTAGAAGATCGTGGCGGGGTCGTCGGGGCCGATCTCCACCGCCGGCAGCGTCACGTCGGCGCGGACCTCGCCGAGGACCTCCGCCCAGTTGGCCCCCTCGCCCCGGGTGACGATCATCGGCAGGCCGCTGCCGGCCATCCGGGCGGCCCGCTCGCCGTCGGCGATCACGACCTTGGCGCCGGAGTCGCTCAGGCCGTACTCCAGCTCCTGCTCGGTCCACCAGGCGTTGAGCGGCACGGCCACCGCCCCGGCGGCGAGCACCGCGGAGAAGGAGACGATCCACTCGGGGTAGTTGCGCATGGCCACGGCGACGCGGTCGCCCTCGCGTACGCCGTAGTCGTCAACCAGGCGGTTGGCGAGCGTCGCGGCCAGCCGGAAGTGCTCCTCGTACGTGATGCGCTCGTCCTCGTAGACGACGAACACCTTGTCCCCGTGAAACCGGGTGATCTCCAGGAGGGCCCGGAAGGTCGCTGGCGCGTGCTTCCACGCCCGGATCTTGTGACCGCCGACCTCGACCTCTTCCATCTCGAAGAGCTGCCCCGGCGCCGTGAGCTGGGCCTGGACCTGTTCGTTCGTGATCGTCATGCTGGCGCACTCCCGGATTCGTTCGTTAACCGGAGGTTTCACGATACCGACCGGTAGGTACGTCTGCTAGATGTCCATTCTTCGGAACGCCGCTTGCATGCTCATGCTTTGCGATGCATACTCTCTACACCAGCAAGAACATGAGGTCTCCTGCATGATCATGCAGGGCTCGTCAGGAGTCGGGGGGCACGGATGAGGGCGGCGATCGCCGGAGCCAGCGGCTACGCGGGAGGAGAGCTGCTACGTCTGCTGCTCGGACACCCCGCCGTCGAGATCGGCGCGCTGACCGCCGCGTCCAGCGCGGGCACCAGGCTCGGCGCCCACCAGCCCCACCTGCCGTCGCTGGCCGACCGGGTGATCGAGCAGACCACCCCCGACGTGCTCGCCGGTCACGACGTCGTCTTCCTCGCCCTCCCGCACGGTCAGTCGGCCGCGGTCGCCGCCGAACTCGGCGACGACACGCTCGTCGTCGACTGCGGCGCCGACTTCCGGCTGACCGACGCACAAGAGTGGACGGCATTCTACGGCGGCGTCCACGCCGGCACGTGGCCCTACGGCCTGCCCGAGCTGCCCGGTCAGCGAGAGGTCCTGCGCGGCGCCCGGCGCATCGCGGTCCCGGGCTGCTACCCGACGGCCGCGACGCTGGCGATGTTCCCCGCCTTCGCGGCCGGGCTGGCCGAGCCCGACGTCGTGGTCGTCGCCGCGAGCGGCACCTCCGGAGCCGGCCGGGCGCCCAAGACCCACCTGCTCGGCAGTGAGGTCATGGGCTCGGTCAGCGCGTACGGCGTGGGCGGGGTGCACCGGCACACCCCGGAGATGGAGCAGAACCTGTCGGCGGTCGCCGGAGGGCCGGTGCGGGTGTCCTTCACGCCGACCCTCGCGCCGATGAGCCGCGGCATCCTGGCGACCTGCACGGCTCCCGCCGCCCCAGGCGTCACCCCCGCCGCGGTCCGGGAGGCGTACGAGGCGGCGGTGAAGGACGAGCCGTTCCTCCGCCTGCTGCCCGAGGGGGTCTGGCCGGCGACCGCGATGACGGTCGGGGCCAACACCGCGGCCCTGCAGGTGACCGTCGACGAGCGGGCCGGGCGGATCGTCGCCGTCGTCGCCATCGACAATCTCACCAAGGGGACGGCGGGCGGCGCGATCCAGAGTGCCAACCTCGCTCTCGGCCTGCCGGAAGAAGTCGGCCTTCCCATCAATGGAGTCGCACCGTGACCAAGATCGTCCCCTGTGAGGAGCACGCATGAGCGTGACCGCACCGCTTGGCTTCCGCGCCGCAGGAATTGTCGCCGGAATCAAGAGTGGCGGCGCCCGCGACCTGGCCCTGGTCGTCAACGACGGCCCCTCACGTGCCGCGGCCGGAGTCTTCACCCGCAATCGCTTCAAGGCCGCGCCCGTCCTGTGGTCGGTTCAGGTCCTCAACGGCGGCCGGGTGAGGGCCGTCGTCCTCAACTCCGGCGGCGCCAACGCCTGCACCGGTCCGCTGGGCTTTCAGGACACCCATGCCACCGCCGAGAAGGTGGCGGAGGTCCTGGACGACTCCGCGGCGGAGATCGCGGTCTGCTCCACCGGCCTGATCGGTGAGCGGCTGCCGCTGGACGCGCTGCTCGGCGGCGTCGGGACCGCGGCCGCCCAGCTCAGCCGCGACGGCGGCCTGGCGGCGGCCGACGCGATCCGGACCACCGACACCGTAAGCAAGATCTCGTTCCGCCGCGGGGAGAACGGCTACATGGTCGGCGGCATGGCCAAGGGTGCTGGAATGCTCGCGCCCGCGCTCGCCACGATGCTGTGCGTGCTGACCACCGACGCCGACCTCACGTCGGAGGAACTCGACACGGTGCTGCGCAGGGCGACCTCCGTGACGTTCGACCGGCTCGACACCGACGGCTGCATGTCGACCAACGACACCGTGCTGCTGCTCGCGAGCGGAGCGTCGGGCGTGCGCCCCGACGTCGCCGAGTTCGAGAAGGTCGTCACCGCTGTGTGCGGGGACCTGTCCCGGCAGCTTCTGGTCGATGCCGAGGGCGCCTCGAAGGCGATCGCCATCGAGGTCGTCGGCGCGGCGTCGGAGGAGGACGCGGTGGCGGTGGGCCGTTCGGTCGCCCGCTCGAACCTGCTCAAGTGCGCGATCCACGGTGAGGACCCCAACTGGGGCCGGGTGGTCAGCGCGGTCGGCACCACCGACGCCGTGTTCGACGCGGAGCGGGTGAACGTGGCGGTCAACGGCATCTGGATCTGCCGCGGCGGCGCGGCGGGAGACGACCGCGCCAAGGTCGACCTGCGGCCCCGCGACGTGACCATCACCATCGACCTGTCCGCCGGCCCGCATTCCGCGACCGTGCACACCACGGACCTCACGGCGGCCTACGTGCACGAGAACTCGGCGTACTCGTCATGAACGTCAGACGGAACGGCGCCCTGGACAAGGCGCACACCCTGATCGAGGCGCTGCCCTGGCTCGCGCGCTTCCACGGCGCGACCATCGTCATCAAATACGGCGGCAACGCGATGACGGAGGAGCACCTGCGGGCCAAGTTCGCGGCCGATGTGGTGTTCCTGCGCTACGCCGGCCTGCGGCCGGTGATCGTGCACGGCGGCGGCCCGCAGATCCAGTCGCACCTCGATCTGCTCGGGATCGACAGCCACTTCGTGTCCGGGCTGCGGGTGACCACGCCCGAGGCGATGCAGGTCGTCCGGATGGTCCTGGTCGGCCAGGTCAACCGCGACGTGGTCGGGCTGATCAACGGGCATGGGCCGTTCGCGGTCGGCATGTCCGGCGAGGACGCCCACCTGTTCACCGCCGAGCGCAAGCACGTCGTCGTGGACGGCGTCAAGGTCGACATCGGACAGGTCGGGGAGATCGTCCGGGTCGAGGCCGGCGCCGTGCGGGCCCTGCTGGACGACGGCCGCATCCCGGTGGTGTCGTCCGTGGCCCGGGGCGAGGACGGCGGGATCTACAACGTCAACGCCGACACCGCCGCGGCCGCTCTCGCCGTGGCGCTCCAGGCGTCGAAGCTCATCGTCCTCACCGACGTCGAAGGGCTGTACGCCGACTGGCAACCTCCTGCCGAAGGCGGGGAATCAGGCTCGGGTGAGGAGGTCATCAGCCGCATCGGGGCGTCCGAACTCGCCAGGTTGCTGCCCTCGCTGTCCAGTGGCATGGTGCCGAAGATGGAGGCATGCCTGGCGGCCGTGCGCGGTGGCGTCCCACAGGCCCACGTGCTCGACGGGCGGGTGCCGCACGCGCTGCTGCTGGAGGTCTTCACCGACGAGGGCATCGGGACGATGGTCGAGCCCGACGACGCCGCCCCGGCGGGGCGAGGCGGGATCGGAGCGACGGCGGACGGCGCCGTGAACGGGGAGGTTGCCAGGTGACCACCAACGACGAACTACGCGGACGCTTCGAAGCGGTGTTCATGCGCAACTACGGGGTGCCGCCGGTCGCCATAGCACGCGGCGAGGGCTGCGCGGTCTGGGACGTGGACGGGCGCCGCTACCTCGACCTCATCGGCGGCATCGCGGTGACCTCGCTCGGCCACAACCACCCGGTCCTGGTCGAGGCGGTGTCCCGGCAGGTGTCCACGCTCGCGCACACCTCGAACCTGTTCCTGAACGAGCCCGAGGTGCTGCTCGCCGAGAAGCTGCTCGCCCTGCTCGGAGAGCCCGCGCGGGTCTTCCTGTCCAACTCCGGCACCGAGGCCAACGAGGCGGCAGTCAAGATCGCCATCAAGTACGGCAAGACGCATGGCCGCGGCTACATGGTGGCGGCGGAGAACGGCTTCCACGGCCGCACGCTCGGCGCGCTGTCACTGACGGGCAAGCCCTCGATCCGCGACCAGTTCGGGCCGTTCCCACTCGACGTCAGGTTCGTTCCGTACGGGGACGCGGACGCGCTCAAGAACGCGGTGACCGAGGACTGCTCCGCGGTCTTCCTGGAGCCCACCCAGGGTGAGGCCGGTGTCATACCGCCGCCCGACGGCTACTTCCGCACCGCCAGGGAGATCTGCTCCTCGGCGGGGGCGCTGCTCGTCGCCGACGAGATCCAGTCGGCCATCGGCCGCACCGGGCACTGGTTCGCCCACCAGGCGGAGGGGGTCGTCCCCGACGTCCTGACGCTGGCCAAGGGCCTCGGCGGAGGCATGCCCATCGGTGCCTGCATCGGCTTCGGCGAGGCCGGCGAGGTCTTTGCCAAGGGCGACCACGGCTCGACCTTCGGTGGCAACCCGGTCTCGTGCGCGGCGGCACTCGCGGTGCTCGACACGATCGAGCGCGACGGACTGCTCGGCAATGTCGCGACGGTGGGGGCGCTGCTGTCCGAGGGAATCGCCGCCGTGCGGCATCCATTGCTCAAGGGAGTCAGGGGACGCGGGCTCTGGCTCGCCGCCGTGCTCACCGCGCCGAAGTCGGCGCAGGTGCAGGCGGCGGCGCAGGAGGCCGGATTCCTGGTCAACGCCCTGCAGCCCGACGCGGTGCGGCTCGCGCCGCCGCTTGTCATCACCGAATCCGATGTGCAGACCTTCCTCGACGCGCTGCCCGGCATCCTGGAGGCCGCAGATGCCTGACAACGACCTTGTGAACCCCGTCGCCGGCCCGGGCCAGGGTGGTCAGACGGAGTGGGTGAGACAGGGCGCGGACCCGGCGCAAGTTGGACAGGGCGCGGACCCGGCGCGAGTCGGCCAGGGCGCGGACCCGGCGCAGGTAAGACACTTCCTGCGGGACGACGACCTCTCGCCGGAAGAGCAGGCGCAGGTGCTCGACCTCGCCGAAGCGATGAAGAAGGACCGGTTCGGCTACCGGCCCTTCGAGGGCCCCCGCACGGTCGCCGTGCTGTTCGACAAGCCGTCCACCCGCACCCGGGTCTCCTTCACCGTCGGTGTCGCCGAGTTGGGCGGCCAGCCTCTGCTCATGGACCTCGGCACGTCGCAGATGGGACGCGGAGAGCCGATCGAGGACACCGCGCGGGTGCTGTCCCGGCAGGTCGCGGCGATCGTGTGGCGGACGGCGGGCCAGGAGCGCATCGAGGTGATGGCGGCCCACTCCACGGTGCCGGTGGTGAACGCGCTGACCGACGAGTTCCATCCCTGCCAGATCCTCGCCGATCTGCAGACGATCCGGGAGCACAAGGGCACGCCGCGGGGCCTCACGCTCGCCTATCTCGGCGACGGCGCCAACAACATGGCCCACTCCTACCTGCTGGGCGGGGCCACGGCCGGCATGCACGTCCGGATCGGGGCGCCGGCGGGCTACCTGCCCGACGCCCTGGTCATGGAGCGGGCTGCCGAGATCGCGGCGGCCACGGGCGGATCCGTCACGGCGGTGACCGATCCGGAGGCCGCGGTGGCCGGGGCGCACGTCGTCGCGACCGACACCTGGGTGTCCATGGGCCAGGACGGCAAGGACGAGCGGGTCGCGGCCTTCGCCTCCTATCAGGTGTCCACGGCCCTGCTCGGCCTGGCGGATCCGGGCGCGATCGTGCTTCACTGCCTCCCGGCGTACCGAGGGCTGGAGATCGCCGCGGATGTCATCGACGGACCGCAGAGCGTGGTGTGGGACCAGGCGGAGAACCGGCTGCACGCTCAGAAGGCGCTGCTGCACTGGCTGGCGACGCGGGGTGCGGAGGGGTCGTGACCATCCCGCTGACCAAGGCGGCCCGGCACGCGCGGATAGTGGAGCTGCTGACCAGGCACAAGGTCCGCTCACAGCCCGAGCTGGCCAAGCTCCTGGCGGAGCAGGGAGTGGAGGTCACCCAGGCCACGCTCTCCCGCGATCTCGACGAGCTGGGCGCGCTGAAGCTGCGGGCCGACGACGGCACGCTGGTCTACGCGCTGCCCGGCGAGGGCGGGGGACGGATACCGATCTACCGGACCGGTGCCGCCACCAGCGTGCTGGAGAACCCCGACGCGCGGCTGCGGAGAATCGCGGAGGAGCTCCTGGTGTCGGCCGAGGCGTCGGCCAACCTCGTGATCCTGCGCACGCCGCCGGGAGCGGCACAGTTCCTCGCCTCGGCCATCGACCACGCGGGCTGGGAGTCGATTCTCGGCACGGTGGCCGGCGACGACACGATCCTCGTCATCAGCCGTGATCCGACCGGGGGGCAGGCGCTGGCCAAGACCCTGCTCAACCTGGCGACCCGCCGCCCGCCCGACGTGACCAGGCACAAGCTCGCCGTGGAGGTCCGCGATCATGGCAGTGAGAAACAGGAACCATGACGTGCCGGGCCCACTCACGGGCGGACTCGGCGCATCGGTGGCCGTCTTCTCCCTTACCGGGAGGACCGGTGCGCAGACCGTGGGAGAAGGGCCCGCCGGCCGAGGTCGGCAGGAGATCGCCGCACTCGATGGACCACACGGAAATCGCGGCCGCGCGGATACCCGCCAGGCCTGATTCACCCGGTATACGCCCCGGTTCCGGTGCAGGGACCGGGGCGTACGTCGGCTAAGGTCGCGGATTAGTCCCGCAGAAGGATCCGCGTGAAGGATTCGCGTCGAAGGTTCATCCGAGAAACCGGATAAGGCGCACGGATCCATATATGACGGCCCCGGGCGGGAACGGCGCGCGGTCATTTTTTTCTGCAGGGACTTGAATATCGGAGGGAGAAGACGGTGGCGGACAACAAGCCGATGCGGCTCTGGGGTGGCAGGTTCGAGGGGGGACCCGCGGACGCCCTCACGCGCCTGTCGGTGAGCGTGCAGTTCGACTGGCGGCTCGCGCCGTACGATCTGCTGGCCTCGCGCGCGCACGCGCGCGTGCTGCACCGCGCCGGGCTGCTCACGCAGGAGGAGCTCGGCCGCATGCTGGGCGCGCTCGACGACCTCGATCAGGCATGCCGCAAGGGGGAGTTCCGCCCCACCGTGGCCGACGAGGACGTGCACACGGCGCTGGAGCGCGGCCTGCTCGAACGGCTCGGCTCCCTGGGCGGCAAACTCCGCGCCGGCCGCAGCCGCAATGACCAGATCGCCACCGACCTGCGCCTCTACCTGCGTGACCACGTCCGCGTGATCGTCTCCCGGCTTGTCGAGCTGGAGACGGCGCTGATCAGCCAGGCCGAGGAGAACGCCGACGTCGCCGCGCCTGGCATGACGCATCTGCAGCACGCCCAGCCCGTGTCCTTCGGCCACCAGCTTCTGGCCCATGTCCACGCGCTCACCAGGGACGTGCACCGCCTCCGTGACTGGGACACGCGCGCGGCGGTCTCGCCGCTCGGCTCGGGCGCGCTGGCCGGGTCCTCCCTGCCGCTCGACCCCGCCGCCGTCGCCGCCGAACTCGGGTTCGACGCGCCCGCGCCGAACTCGATGGACGCCGTCGCCGACCGCGACTTCGCGGCCGAGTTCCTGTTCTGCGCGGCGCTGATCGGCGTGCACATCTCCCGGCTCGGCGAGGAGATCGTGCTGTGGGCCTCGCAGGAGTTCCGGTGGATCGAGGTGGACGACGCCTATTCCACCGGCTCGTCGATCATGCCGCAGAAGAAGAACCCCGACGTGGCCGAGCTGGCCAGGGGCAAGAGCGGCCGGCTGATCGGTGCGCTGATGTCGCTGCTGACGACCCTCAAGGGCCTGCCGCTCACCTACAACCGCGACCTGCAGGAGGACAAGGAGCCGGTGTTCGACGCGGTCGACACCCTACTCCTGGTGCTCCCCGCCGTGTCGGGCATGATCTCCACGATGCGCGTGAACAAGGCCAAGCTGGAGGCCAGCGCGCCCGACGGCTTCGCCCTGGCCACCGACCTCGCCGAACTGTTGGTCCGCCGCGGGGTGCCGTTCCGCGAGGCGCACGAGGCGGTCGGCCACCTGGTGGTGTGGTGCCAGGTGAACGACAAGGACCTCGGTGAGCTCACCGACGACGAGCTGGCCAAGGTATCGCCGCACTTCGCCGTCGACGCCACGGGTGCGAGCGTTCGCGACGTGCTGAACGTGCACGGCGCGCTGGCCGCCCGCAGCGCCTTCGGCGGCACCGCGCCCGACCGGGTCCGCGACCAGATCGCGAACCTCCGTGAGGTCGTCGACGGTCAGGCGGCATGGGCGAACGAGAGCTGATCGGGGACGTCGCGGGCGCCCCGCTCGGCCGCGACTTCTTCGACCGCCCTTCCGACGTGGTCGCGCCCGACCTGCTCGGGCGCGTGGTCGTGCACGGGTCGGTGGCGGTGCGGCTGAGTGAGGTCGAGGCGTACGGCGGGCCGGGGCAGGACCCGGCCTCCCACACCTATCGGGGTCGCACTCCGCGTAACTCGGTCATGTTCGGTCCCCCGGGGCACCTCTACGTCTACTTCACGTACGGCATGCACTTCTGCGCCAATCTCGTGTGCATGCCCGCGGGCAGCGCCTCGGCCGTCCTGTTACGCGCCGGCGAAGTGATCGCGGGTGTGCACACCGCGCGCATCCGGCGCATGCCGCACGCCGACGGGCCGGACCTGGAGGGGTTGGTGCGGCGTGTCCCGGATCGCGATCTCGCGCGTGGGCCGGCCAGGCTCACCGTGGCGCTCGGCCTGGTCAGGGACCACAACGGAACGGACTGCTGCTCCGGCGGTCCGATCCGGGCGCACGAGGGCCGGCCCGTGCCGTCCAGCCAGATCAGGACAGGTCCTCGCACCGGCGTGTCGACGGGGGCCGAGACGCCCTGGAGGTTCTGGATCGACGGCGACCCCACCGTCTCGCCATACCGCGCCCACGTTCCCCGGCGTCGAGGCCGAGCCATGAGCTGACGCGTAGGTAAGAAGTGGCGATAAGGTTTCGTGATCAGGCAGGCTTGTACGGAAGCCCGTGCATCCACCATCGATAAGCGAAAGCCACGACCGTGACCGCAATTTCAGGCAACCTCGTGCCGACGTCGGAGATGGCTGACATCCTCGACGAGCTCGAGTGGCGCGACGTGCTCGCGCAGACGACCGACATCGACGCGCTGCGAAAGGCGCTGGCGGACGGTCCGATCACCGTTTATGCGGGCTTCGACCCGACCGCACCCTCTCTGCACGTGGGCAACCTCGCCACGCTGCTGATCCTGACCCGTTTCCAGCGGGCAGGTCACCGGCCCATCGGCCTGGTCGGAGGCGCCACCGGTTTGATCGGTGACCCGAGCGGCCGCAGCACCGAGCGGGCGCTGAACTCCAGCGACATAGTCGCCGAATGGGTTTCACGAATTCGGGTGCAGGTCGAGAAGTTCCTGTCCTTCGAGGGGGGACCGACAGCGGCGGCGCTGGTCAGCAACCTCGACTGGACCGCGAACCTGTCGGCGATCGATTTCCTCCGGGACATCGGCAAGCACTTCCCCGTCAACCGCATGCTGGCGAGGGAGTCGGTCTCCGCTCGGCTCGCTGGCGAGGGGCTCAGCTACACCGAGTTCAGTTACCAGATCCTGCAGGCCAACGACTACCTCGAGCTGCACCGGCGGCACGGATGCGCGTTGCAGGTCGGCGGCAGCGACCAGTGGGGCAACATCATCGCGGGCGTCGACCTGATCCGCCGGGTCGACGGAGCGCATGTCCACGCGCTGACCGGCAAGCTGATCACCAAGGCCGACGGCACGAAGTTCGGCAAGACGGCCGGCGGCGCGGTCTGGCTCGATCCCGCGCTGACCTCGCCGTACGCGTTCTACCAGTACTGGCTGAACGCCGACGACCGGGACGTGGTGCGCTTTCTCAAGGTCTTCACCTTCCGGACACGCCAGGAGATCGACGAGCTGGAACTAGCCGTGGCCGAGCGGCCGGCCGCTCGGGAGGCGCAACGCGCCCTGGCCGAGGACCTGACGACTCTGGTCCACGGCCCCGACGAGCTGGCCGGGGTGATCGCGGCTTCGCGCGCGCTGTTCGGGCAGGGCTCGCTGGCCGAGCTCGACGCCCGTACGCTGGAGTCCGCGCTCGCCGAGGTGCCCAAGGCGGTCCTGCCCGCCCTGGGCGCGCCGTACGTCGAGCTGCTCGCGCAGAGCGGCCTGGTCGAGTCGAAGTCCGCAGCGCGCCGGGCGGTCAAGGAGGGCGGCGCGTACCTGAACAACACGAAGATCACCGACGAGGAGTACGTGCCCTCGGCGGACGACCTGCTGCACGGCCGCTTCCTCGTGCTGCGCAGGGGCAAGAAGACGGTCGGCGGCGTCGAGATCGCCTGACGTCCCCGCGCTGCGCTGACGTCGACTTCGTGATGTTCGGCCCCGTGTTGGCTTGGCACCGTGCCGGCCTGACACCACGCTGGCTTGGCAATCGCTGACTTGGCACTGGGCAGCCGCCCCGGTCCTGGACCGGGGCGGCTGTTTTATGGCCAAAAGTTGCTGTGACGTAGGTAACAATCGTATGGCGCGGAAGATCGCCTGCGCCGGAAGTTCCCGTCTGACCTAGGGTTTCGGCCATCTCGGCGTGATTTGACGGCCGGGTCGACGTTGCCTAATGTTCTCTTCGCCCCCGGGAGCACGGGACGCCGAAAGGCGGCCAGGCCCCGGCGGGTAAGCCACTCCGACAGCCATCCAGACGGGGCGTTCGCGTCAAGCCCGGGTCGCTCGTGGCGCGCCAGACTGAAAGGTTTGACGCGAGGCGGGCGAGGGTTTAAGATGGAGTGGTTGCCCCGAAAGGGGTGGTCGCTCTCACAAGAGCATCAGCCGAGATCGTGTGGCCCTCCAGGTCCGCGATGTGGCGATCGTCTTAGAGTCGGCCGAACGGAAGTCATCGCCCTGGATCTCGAGACTCCCTGGTGGGTTTCGGGTGATGGTGGTCGCGTCCGTTTCTTGAGAACTCAACAGTGTGCTAAAAGCCAGTGCATGAATCATGCATGACCCCGTCATAGCGGCACTTCGGTGTCGGTGACGGATTCCTTTGACGGCATCCTTCCTTAGCCGGGGGGTGTCTGCTGGGGATTACTTTTCAAGCATTGTTTGGAGAGTTTGATCCTGGCTCAGGACGAACGCTGGCGGCGTGCT
>NZ_VIRL01000024.1 GCF_006874465.1 Microbispora bryophytorum
CACCTGGTGGCTCTACAAGTGGTACGGCGACATGGCCGGCCGCATGGTCACCACCACGCCGTCCACCCAGACCGGGCTGGACGGCTTCGCCTCCTACGACGCCACCCGCAAGATCGTCAACGTGGTCGTCGGCAACGAGTCGGGCACCAACACCGTCCGCGTCACCGGCATCGGCGCACTGGGCTCCTCGGTCCGGGTCACGCTGGAGTCCACGCACACGCCGAACCGCTTCACCTCGGTTCCGGCGGCCACCGCCGTCTCCGACATCGTCTACCGGGTGACCGGCGATCAGCTACTGGTGACGGTGCCGAACATGGCCGCCTCGGACGCCTACCACGTGATCGTCCAGCCGGCCGGCGGGGTGCCGTCCTACCAGCAGCGCTACGAGGCGGAGAACGCGTCGGTCTTCCGCGCCCAGCGGCTGACCGGCTCCAGCGCGTCCGAGGGCGGCTACGTGGGCCGCATCGACAACAGCAACGGTGATCACAGCACCGACAGCTACGTCGACTTCGTGGTGAACGTGCCCACCGCCCGGACCTACACGATGACCATCGGCTACGCCAACGGCACCGGCGCCACCGCCACCCAGGGCCTGGCCGTGAACGGCGGGTCGTGGAGCACCGTCAGCTACCCGGCCACTTCCGGGTGGGGCCAGTTCGGCGCCACGGTCAGCACCACCGTGAACCTGCGGGCGGGCTACAACGTCATCCGCCTGGCCAAGGGCTCCCCCGGCTTCTCCGGTGGCACCGGCTACGCCGAGCTGGACCACATCCAGCTCACCTGAGCCACGCCGCATCACACCGCCCGCGCCGGCACCCCGGCGCGGGCGGCCGGGCCGTCCCTACAGCTCGACGGGGCCGTAAACGGCGGCGGGGGCGTGGCGGGTCATGGCCCAGTAGCGGTCGCCGTAGGACCAGTGCCACCACTCGGTCGGGTAGTTGACCAGCCCGGACGCCTCCAGGGCAGCCCGCAGCACGTCGCGGTTGCGCCGCGCCTCGGCTCCCACGGGGGCGGCGGTGTAGCACGCGCCGCCGCTCTGCTCGGGGGTCGCGTTGACGGCCGTCCCCATGTCGAGCTCCACCCCGTCGCCGTCGCACAGCGTGAGGTCGACGGCCGCGCCCGCCGTGTGCGGGGCCACCTCGATCGGCGAGACGTACCGGCTCGCGGCGACGTGCAACTCCGCGTCCGACAGCAGGGGGAACGTGGTGCGCAACTCGTCCTTGTAGTCCTCGAAGTACTTCGTCTGCAGCGCCGGCGGGCGGTAACCCTCGACCACCACCAGGTTGAATCCGGCGGGCAGGCGCTCCTGCGCCTCCTCCAGACGGGCGAGCAGGCCCTCGCGCAGGTGGGCGTAGGCCCCGGCGGGGTCGGCGAGCCGCCCGTCCACCCGCAGCCGCCCCCGTACGTCGCTCAGCTTCTCCCCGCACTCGCGCACGCCGATCGCGGTCACACGGGGGTCGGAGATGAGCACCGGACCTTCGGCGAGGCCGGGTACGGCGAAGCGATCATGGAGAGATTCGGGCACGTGGATCAATTTACCGTCAAACAGTGTCCGAAAAGACCTCTTCGCGCGCTTGGTCCAGTGCCGCGACGAT
Organism: Microbispora bryophytorum; assembly: GCF_006874465.1. Lineage (GTDB taxonomy): Bacteria > Actinomycetota > Actinomycetes > Streptosporangiales > Streptosporangiaceae > Microbispora > Microbispora bryophytorum. The sequence goes on from NZ_VIRL01000024.1 coordinate 1,596, forward strand.
CGCACCCATGAGAACTGGATTGCCCTCCACGCTGGTCGCCACCACCGTGGGACTACTCGGGCACACCCTGGCCACCGCCTCCTCGACGCGCTCCGCGAGGTGAGCGCCGCCGGCCCTGCCCACGTCACCGCTGAGCACGACGAGCCCCGGGTCGAGGACCACGGAGACCGCCGCGACGCCGACCGCGAGCCGCCCGGCCAGGTCCTCGACGAAATCCTCGTTGCCGGCGTCGATGGCCGTACGAACCAGGTCCGCCACCTCGGCGTCCCGCATGTCCGGGGTGGCGAGGCCGTGCGAGCGGGCAAGGTTGCGCAGTGCCTCTCCTCCGACAAGGCGCTGGAAGGAACCGGTCTGCGGCGCGGTGACCGCGCTCGGCAACGGTTCCCCGGGGACGGGCAGCCAGCCGATCTCGCCCGCGCCGCCGGTGATGCCCCGGTGCAGCCGGCCGCCGAGCATGACGCCGAGGCCCTGGCCGACGCCGGTCCACAGGATCACGAAGTCGTCGGCGCCCCGGGCGGCGCCGTACGTCTGCTCGGCGAGGGCCGCCAGGTTGACGTCGTTCTCGATGATCACGCATTCGCCGAGCAGGGTGCGCAGCCCGGCCAGGATGCCGACGTGCCAGGTGGGCAGGTCGACGGAGTAGCGCACGTCGCCGGTGAGCGGATCGACCACTCCGCGCGTGCCGATGACGAAGCAGCGCAGCCGGGCGAGTTCGATCCCGGCCGTCTCGCAGGCCCGCTGGACGGCCTCGTGGACGATGCCCACGGGATCGCGGGCCTCGCTCGGGTCCACGGTCACCTGGGCGACGACCGTGCCGGCGATGTCGGCGACGGCGGCCGTGACGCTGTCCGGCAGCACCTCCAGCCCGGCGACGTACGCGCTGGAGGGGTTGACCCCGTACAGCGCGGCGTTGGGGCCGCGGCCGCCGGAGCGCTCCCCCGCGGCCGTCACCAGCCCGCGCGTCTCCAGACGGGCCAGGAGTTGGCCGGATGTGACCTTGGACAGCCCGGTAAGCTCTCCCAACTCGGCTCTGGTCAGCGGGCCTCTGGAGATGAGGAGTTCCAATGCCGCGCGATCGTTGATCTGCCGAAGCAGCCGAGGCGTACCCGGTCGTTGAGCCACCGGCAGGTTCCCCTCTCGTCACGATCCGCTAACGCGGTCTTTTTTATAAGAAAGTTTCTTGTTAGTTTAGCGCCAGCCAGCCCGGAGGCAACCGATCAGCCTCGGGACGCCATGAGCGCCGACCGAAAGGAGAGCGCCTTCCAGCAGGTGAGCGGCCCGCCGACACCCCCCACGAGGCGCACCCCCGACGCGAAGCCGGGAAGGGAGAGACCCATCGTGAAGATCGTGAAGATCGCCGTCGCGACTACCGCGACCGCTGCCCTGGCCCTGGGACTCGCCGCTTGCGGAAGCGACGACTCCGGAAGCACGACCGCCCCGACGGCCTCCGCCGCCGCGAACGGTCCGAAGTTCGCCGGTCAGACTCTTACCGTGTGGCGACTCGGTGCCCCCACCGACGTCTTCACCAAATACATGGACGACCTGAACGCCAAGTTCAAGGAGCAGACAGGCGCCGAAGCGAAGGTCCAGTGGGTTCCCTGGCCCGACGCCCAGAAGAAGTGGACCACCGCGCTCGCCGGCGGCGAGGGCCCGGACGTCACCGAGTTCGGCAACGACCAGGTCGCCGCCTGGGTGGCGCAGGACGCGCTCGCCGACATCACCGACGCCGCGAAGGGCGACCCCGAGCTCCAGCAGATCCCGCAGAACCTGTGGAGCTACGAGACCATCGACGGCAAGATCTACGCCTTGCCGTGGGGAGGCGGCACCCGCGCCGTGCTCTACCGCAAGGACTGGTTCGACAAGCTCGGCATCGAGGTCCCCAAGACCTGGGACGACCTGGTCGCGGCGGCCAAGACGATCGTGGACAAGCAGGGCAAGGACGTCGACGGCTTCGCCTTCAACGGCGGCTCCGACGCGAACATGTCGCTGTCGCCGTTCGTCTGGTCCGCCGGTGGTGACTTCGCCACGTTCGAAGGCGGCAAGTGGGTGGGCCGGCTCACCCAGCCGGCCTTCAAGGAGGGCTTCCAGTTCTACACGGACCTGGTCGCCAAGGACGGCGTGTCCGGCAAGGGCCGCCTGACGCAGAACTCCGTCGACATCGCCCAGCGCTTCGCCGCCGGCAAGGTCGGCATGTACGTCACCGGCGGCTGGGACATCGCCGCCATCAAGGAGCAGAGCAAGGGCAAGGTCGACGAGTCGAAGATGGGCTTCTTCTCGCTGCCCGCCAAGGACGGCTCCGGCCCGGCCCCGGCCTTCCAGGGCGGCAACGACATCGCCGTCTGGAAGGACAGCAAGAACCCCGAGCTCGCCCTCGAGTACGTCAAGCTCGCCGCGGGCAAGGAGTTCGGCGTCCGGTACGCCAAGGAGGGCGGCCTGCTCCCGCTCTACCCCGACGCGCTCGCGGAGATGGGCGGCGACCCCGCCCAGAAGCCGTTCACGGAGACCTTCAAGGTCGCCAAGGGCTTCCCGGCCAGCCCCAACTGGGCCGAGGCCAACGACACCAAGGCCGTGCTGCAGAACGCGGCGCGCGAGGTGATCGAGGGCAAGAAGAGCGTCGACCAGGCTCTGACGGACGCGAACACCGAGCTTGAGACGATTCTCAACCAGTAGATCATGACTGACACGTCAACCCTCGCCCGGGGCGGAGCCGACACCTCCGCCCCGTCGCGGCGCGGTCGCAAGCGGGCGCGCGGATCGGGGCTCCCCCCGAAGGCCGTCCCCTACGTCCTGCTCCTGCCGGGCTTCCTGGTCATCGCGGTGCTGCTGCTCTACCCGATGTACCAGATGGTCGAGATGTCCTTTCACAAGGTCGGACTCCGCCAGATCAAGGCCGTCAACCCCGCGCCGGCCGACTTCATCGGCGTGGACAACTACGAGAGCGTCCTGTCCTCGCCCCTGTTCTGGTCGTCGCTGCGCAACACGGTGGTCTTCGCCCTCGTCACCGTCGCGCTGACGCTCCTCCTCGGGACCCTGGTCGGCCTGCTGCTCAACAAGCTCGGCCCGAAGATGTCGACCTTCGTGGTCGTCGGCATCATGGCCGCCTGGGCGACCCCGCCCACCGCGCAGGCCATCGTGTGGAAGTGGCTGTTCGACTCCGACGCCGGCGTCGCCAACTGGATGCTGAACCTGCTGCCCGACGGGCTGTCGCGGCTGCTGTTCGGCCATTCGGACTGGAGCGGCCAGCCCTGGTTCAACGACACCTCCACGCTCTACTTCGTGCTGATCGTCGCCGTGGTGTGGGCGTCGTTCCCGTTCATCGCGGTGTCCGTGCTCGCCGGCCTGAAGAGCATCCCGTCGGAGCTGTACGAGGCGGCGAAGATGGACGGCTCGGGCGCGGTCACCACGTTCAGGAGGATCACCTTCCCGCTGCTCAAGCCGGTGTTCTCGGTGCTGGTCGTACTGTCGATCATCTGGGACTTCAAGGTCTTCACCCAGCTCTACCTGCTGGCGGGCGGCACCACGAACCGGGACGCGTTCAACCTCTCGCTGTGGAGCTACGCCGAGGCGTTCGGCGGCAGCTCCCCGAAGCTGGGGCTCGGCGCCGCCATCGCGGTCGTGCTGACCGTGATCCTGCTGCTGATCACCCTCGTCTACGTCCGGCAGATCGTGAAGACGGAGGACGACATCCGATGAACCCGCTGGCGCGCAGGAGACTCGGACGGATCGCGCTGAACGCGGCCGGCGTCGCGGTGTTCCTCTTCGCGGTCTTCCCCGTCTACTGGATGGTCGCCACGGCCTTCAAGCCGAACGACCAGATCTTCACCACGAGCTTCATCCCCTTCCCCAGCCCGCCGTCGCTGGACCACGTGCAGCGGGTCTTCACCAAGGGCGTGGGCGAGCTCCCCATCTGGCAGTACCTGCTCAACAGCACGCTCGTGGCACTCAGCGCCGTCGTGCTCGGCGCGGTCTTCGCGCTGCTCGCGGCGACCGCGGTGGCCCGGTTCCGCTTCCGCTTCCGCACCTCGTTCCTGATCCTGCTGCTGATCGTGCAGATGGTGCCGGCGGAGGCGCTGCTGATCCCGCTGTTCACCATGGTGAAGCGGATCGGCCTGTACGACCAGCTGCTCGGCCTGATCGTCGTCAACGTCGGCCTGACGCTGCCGTTCTCCGTCTGGATGCTGCGCACGTTCGTCGCGGCCGTGCCCAAGGAGCTGGAGGAGGCGGCCTGGATCGACGGCGCCGGCCGGTTCACCACCTTCTGGCGGGTGCTGTTCCCGCTGGTCGCGCCGGGTCTGGTGACGACGAGCATCTTCGCCTTCATCACCACCTGGAACGAGTTCGTCTTCGCCCTCACCCTGATCAACGACCAGGGCAAGTACACGATGCCGGTCGCCCTGAAGTTCTTCGTCGGCCAGCGGTCGACCGACTGGGGCGGCATCATGGCCGCCTCCACCCTGATGACCATCCCGGTCCTCGTCTTCTTCCTGCTGGTCCAGCGGCGGATGGTCTCCGGCCTCGTCGCGGGCGCGGTCAAGGGATAACCCCACCGCCACCCAGCACCTCCCCCTCGTACGGCCACCCTCGTACGGCCCTCGTACGGCCACCGCGCCAGGTGGCCGTACGGGCCCTGCCCGCGCGCCCTCACTCCCACTGCCACCTAAGGAGCGCAGACACCATGTCCGCCAAACGCGACCCCCTGGCGGGGGGCGCCGACCTGTTCACGCGTACCGGCGACCCGGGCCTGCACCGGCTCGCGGCGGGCGCACTGCTGATCTCGTTCCGGGGCACCACCGCGCCGGACTGGGTCCTGCGCGGCCTGGAGGGCGGTCTGGGCGGCGTCTGCCTGTTCGGGTTCAACGTCGCGGGCGGCGAACAGGTCGCCGCGCTCAGCGCCCGCCTGAACGAGGCGGGCCGCCCCGTCGTCTCCCTGGACGAGGAGGGCGGGGACGTCACCCGGCTGGCCTACCACACCGGGAGCGCCTATCCGGGCAACGCCGCGCTCGGCGCGGTGGACGACGTGGCCCTGACCGAGCGGGTCTACCACGCGATGGCGGCGGACCTGGCGCGGTGCGGGGTGAACCTCGACATGGGCCCGGTGGCCGACGTCAACACCGCGGACGACAATCCGATCATCGGCACCCGGTCGTTCGGCCCGTCGCCGGACCTCGTGGCACGGCACACGGTCGCGGCCGTACGCGGCCTGCAGTCGGCGGGGATCGCCGCCTGCGTCAAGCACTTCCCCGGCCACGGCGCCACCCATCAGGACTCCCACCTGGAGATCCCGATCGTGGACGCCTCGCTCGACCTGCTGAGAGAGCGTGAGCTGATCCCCTTCCTCGCGGCGATCGAGGCCGGAGCGAAGTCGATCATGACGGCGCACGTGGCCGTTCCCGAGCTGACCGGCGACCTGCCCGCCACGCTCAGCGCCCGGGCGCTCACCTGGCTGCTGCGCCGCGAGCTGGGCTACGACGGCGTCGTGCTCACCGACGCCCTCGACATGCACGCGATCAGCGAGAACGTGGGGCTGGCGGAGGGCGCGGTGCTGGCCCTGGCCGCGGGCGCCGACCTGCTGTGCCTCGGGCCGCTGCCCACGGCGGAGGACGTACGGGGCATGGTGGACCACATCGTGGACGCCGTCGCCGAGGGCAGACTCCCGGCCGAGCGGCTGGAAGAGGCCGCCGGGCGGGTGGAGCGGCTGCGCGACTGGTTCGCCGGCGCGCACCTGTCGTCGGGGAACGGGCCGGCCGGGGAGGTCGCGGAGGGCGACGTCGTCGGCCTCCGCGCCGCCCGGCGCGCCGTGTCGCTGACGGGCTCGGCGGGGCCGCTGGCCGACCCGTTCGTGGTCGAGATCGACACACCGCCGACGATCGCGGTGGGCGAGGTGCCCTGGGGGGTCGCGCCGTGGCTGCCGGAGGCCGAGATCGTCCGGGTCAGGCCGGTGGAGGCCGACGCCGGGGCGCTGCTCGGCCGGGCCCGGGAGCGTTCGCTGATCGTGGTGGTCAAGGACGCCCACCGCCACCCGGGCAGTCGCCGGCTGATCTCGGAGCTGCTCGCCGCCCGCCCGGACGCCGTCGTGGTGGAGATGGGCCTGCCGATCTGGCGGCCGGAGGCGGGGGCCTACATCGCGACGTACGGCGCGGCCCGCCCCAACGCCCAGGCCGCGGTGGAGCTGCTGAGCGATGGCCCCTCGGTGGCGGGGCTGTAGAAGACGGGGCCGACCGGCCCATCGGCCGGTCGGCCCCTGTTCACTACGGTGGCGTCACCGGTACACACACCGTGATCGCCACGCGGCCCCGGTCAGCCGCAGCTGGTCGCGGTGTAGTCGGCCTCGTAGGACGTGGTGACCTTCTCGCCGTCGATGAGCGAGGTGCCCGTGACGGTGGCCTCGCCCGCGCCGATCTGCTTGGCCCGCGCGTTGAAGGACTGGTAGGCCTGCTTGCCCGGGGCCACGTCGGCCACGGTCTTGGAGCCGTACGGGGTGGTCAGCGTCACGGTCGCCGGCACGTCGCCGTCGTTGACGGCCGTGACCGCGACATACACCGACGAGCCCACGCAGCGGGACGAGGCGGTGACGGTCAGCGGCGTCTCGGCGGGCGGCGGCGCCATGACGACCGTGAAGTCGGTGGTGGCGACGTCGGAGGTGTTGCCGGCCTTGTCGGTCGCCCGGTAGCTCACGGTGTGCGCCCCCTGCTGGTCGATCACGAGCGCCTTCGTGTACGACGCGAACGCCTGACCGTCGACCGCGTACTCCACCGTGTCCACACCGGACTCGGTGTCGGTCGCGGAGATGGTCACCGTGGCGGACTCCACGTAGTCGCCATCGGCGTTCTTCTCACCCGACACATCCGCCGCCACCGTCGGCGGCGTGGTGTCCTTCGGCTGCGGGGCCACCACTGTGAACGTCACCGACTGCACCTCAGAGGTGTTGCCGGCCTTGTCGGTCGCCCGATAGCTCACGGTGTGCTCGCCGACCTGGTTCACCGGCACCGGAGCCGTGTAGGCCTGGAACGCGCCAGCGTCCAGGGCGTACTCCACCGTGTCCACACCGGACTCGGTGTCGGTCGCGGAGACGGTCACCGCGGCGGACTCCACGTAGTCGCCATCGGCGTTCTTCTCGCCCGACACATCCGCCGCCACCGTCGGCGGCGTCGTGTCGGCGCTGGTGACCACGAGCTCGCCGACCATTCCCGAGTGACCGGGGATCGCGCAGTAGAAGCGGTACGTTCCGGGGGTGAGGTTCACCTGAACCTCGTGCCTGCCCCCGCTCGCGTCGAAGGGGCTGGCGACGAAGTTGACGTTGACGTCGTGGTTGTAGCCGGGGCTGGAGACGTCGAACGTCAGCGTGTGCGTCAGCCCGGAGGTGTTGCCGGTCGACGCGTTGGTCTCGAAGACGATCGTCGTAAGGCCGGCCTTCGCCGTGGTCGGCGCGGACTTGTACTGGGTGTAACTGTTGTCGGCGGTCCAGACGAGCGTCTGCTCCGCCGCCTGGACGGCCTGCTGACCCTGGTCCTGCGCCGCGGCTCCGACTCCCGACAGCCACACCGTCGGCAGTGCCACTGCCGCGATCACCAGGACCATGCGTCCGAGCGTGGCAGGGGTTCTGAGCGCCCTCCGCAAATCACCGAGGAAGCCCGACAAAGATCTGATGCGCATATACCGTGTACCTCTCATGATCTGATGCGCCGGCCGGCGGACATCGTGCTTTGGCCGACGTCACTCCGAGGGCGTGCCGGGCGGGAGTGCTCGCGCACGCGGGCGTCGCGAAACTCGCCAAGGGGTGTCGGCCTCGGAGCGGTGGTAGGTCTGGCGGCCATAACGGGCGGCGTCGCCACGCCCAGAGTCAGGGCGACGTTCCCCTTATGATCACGGCGCGGCGCCAGGCGGGTGGCCGGGGTATGCGAAGAGGTCTCTTCGGCCCATCGTCCGCTCCTTCGGTTGTGGGGGGGCAACAGCAACCTTCGGAAGAACTACCTGATCGGCCGCAGTGGTCACTGGGCTCGCCGGCGACGACATCGGTGCCGTGACGTCCTCCATCCCTTCAGAGGCTGGTGGCCGCTCTTCAGGCGCTTCGGCTGGAAAACGTAACATTCTGGCTGCATTTAGTCCACAACCATTACTAAGTTGACTCGTTCGTTACCATACTTACTGAAGAAATCAGCAAAAGACCCCGTACGCATCGAGGAAAGTGCCCTCACACCTGCCCGAATTCCACCTCCGGATCGACACGGCCGACGCTCCGCGGACCGGCCTCGGGTCCCGACCCTCACGTCGTATCCGCCGGCATCACGGACCACCCCCCCGCTCGCCGCGCCCAGGCGAGCGCCGTCCTTGATTGGGAACCATGACCGAGAAAAGCACTGATGTGACGCGACACAAGCTGTCCCGTCGCGCCTTCGCCACAACCGCGGCGACAGCCGCCGCGATCGCGCCGTTCGCCGTGTCGAGTCAGGCCACCGCGGCGCCTGCGGACAAGACAGCGGGCAGGACCGCGGGCGAGCCGGGCGACGTCCGCCGCATCACCCTCTACGTGGACAACCTGCCGAACGGTCAGCTGGGCTACGGCCTGGAGCCCGGCAAGCCCACGATCCCCGGCCCCCTCATCGAGATGATCGAGGGCGAGACCCTCGAGATCGAGCTGGTCAACAACGCCGACGTGACCGCCAGCCTGCATGTGCACGGAGTGGATTACGAATGGGACAGTGACGGCACGCGGATGAACAGCAGCGTGGTGGAGCCGGGAGGCCGGTACGTCTACACCTGGCGCACCCACGCCCAGATCGACCGGACGGACGGCACCGTCGCCCCGGGCAGCGCGGGCTACTGGCACTACCACGACCACGTCGTGGGAACCGACCACGGCACGGGCGGCATCCTGCGCGGGCTCTACGGGCCGGTCGTGGTACGCCGCACGGGCGACACACTCCCCGACAAGACCTTCACCATCGTCTTCAACGACATGACGACCAACAACCTCACCCCCGCGCCCGACTTCACCGCCGAACTCGGCGAACGGGTGGAGTTCATCGTCATCGCCCACGGAAACGTCTTCCACACCTTCCACATCCACGGACACCGCTGGGCCGACAACCGCACCGGCATGATCGAGGACCCGGAGGACCCGAGCCGGATCATCGACACCAAGACCACAGGACCCGCCGAGTCGTTCGGCTTCCAGGTCATCGCCGGCGAACGCGTCGGCCCCGGGAAGTGGATGTACCTCTGCCACGTACAGGACTATTCCGACAAGGGGCTGGCCGGGACGTTCACGGTGACCGGCGCGAGCGAGAGCGTGCCGCTGACCGTCACCGCTTCGTCCCGCTGCGTGGGCTCGTCGGTGTACGTCGCGGTCACCGCCGTCAACGACGGCGACGTGCCGGCGACCGTGACGCTGACCACCCCGTACGGCACCAAGACCGTGGCCGACGTGGCCCCGGGCAAGCAGGCCTACCAGTCCTTCAACGCGCGGGCCAAGCAGATCGACGCGGGCAAGGCCACCGTCACGGGCACCTCGTTCATCAACGGCAAGAAGGTCACCACGTCCTACGAGGCCGGCTACACCGCGACCAGCTGCGGCTGACCCGGCTTCGAAATTCCCTCTTTCCTTCGCGAATTCCTCCGGATCGGCACGGCCGCGCCTCGACCCCGACCCCCAGGTCGCATCCGCTGGCTCGCCGTCGGCATCACGGACCACCCCCCGCTCGCCTCGCCCAGGCGAGCGCCGTCCTCGATTGGGAATCATGACCGAGAAAAGCACTGATGTGACGCGACGCCTGCTCTCCCGGCGCCTCTTCGCCACCACCGCGGCGACAGCCGCGGCGATCGCGCCGTTCGCCGTGGCGAGCCAGGCAACCGCGCAATCACCCGAGAAGACCACAGCCAAGGCCGCCGGCAGGACCGCGGGCGAGCCGGGCGACGTCCGCCGCATCACCCTCTACGTGGACAACCTGCCGAACGGTCAGCTGGGCTACGGCCTGGAGCCCGGCAAGCCCACGATCCCCGGCCCCCTCATCGAGATGATCGAGGGCGAGACCCTCGAGATCGAGCTCGTCAACAACGCCGACGTCACCGCCAGCCTGCATGTGCACGGAGTCGACTACGAGACGACCAGCGACGGCACGCGGATGAACAGCAGCGTGGTGGAGCCGGGAGACCGGTACGTCTACACCTGGCGCACCCACGCCCCGACCGACCGCCCGGACGGCACCATCGAACCCGGCAGCGCGGGCTACTGGCACTACCACGACCACGTGGTGGGAACCGACCACGGCACGGGCGGCATCCTGCGCGGACTCTACGGGCCGGTCGTGGTACGCCGCACAGGCGACACACTCCCCGACAAGACCTTCACCGTCGTCTTCAACGACATGACGACCAACAACCTCACCCCGGCGCCCGACTTCACCGCCGAACTCGGCGAACGGGTGGAGTTCGTCGTCATCACCCACGGAAACTTCTTCCACACCTTCCACATCCACGGACACCGCTGGGCCGACAACCGCACCGGCCTGCTGAAAGGCCCGCAGGACCCGAGCCGGATCATCGACACCAAGACCACAGGACCCGCCGAGTCGTTCGGCTTCCAGGTCATCGCCGGCGAACGCGTCGGCCCCGGAATGTGGATGTACCACTGCCACGTACAGAGCCACTCCGACATGGGAATGGCCGGGATGTTCACGGTGACCGACGCGGACGGGAACGTGCCGGGCCACTCCATGGACGACATGTCCGGCCACTCCATGGACGACATGCCGGGCCACTCCATGGGCGGCTCGTAACGGCGACGCCCCATCCGTCCGAACCGGGGCTTCGGCTGGGAGCACTCCCTATGCCGTGAAGATCTCTTCCCTGGCCTGGTCGAGCGCGGCGAGGACGGCGCCGCGCAACACCGGGTTGCCCTCCACCTGGCCCGTGACGACCTGCGGCGGGACCGGGCAGATGCGCGCGACCGCCTCTTCCACGCGGGTGGTCAGCGCCGCCCCGCCGGCCCGGCAGACCTCTCCGTCCAGCACCACGAGACCGGGGTCGAGCACCACGCACACCGACGCGACGCCGAGGGCGAGCCGCGAGGCGACCTCGTCGAGCAGGGGCTCGCCCGCGGTCCCGGCGGCGACGGCCGCGGTCACGCAGTCGGCGGCGGTGTTCCCGGCGAAGCCGTGCCCGCGGGCCAGTTCGGTGACGGCCTCGGAGCTGACCAGCGACTGCAGGCCTCCCCCGAGCGACGGCAGGCGCCCGGGCACCGCCCTGACGTCGTCCGCGAGCGGCACGCCGGGCACCGGGAGGTAGCCGATCTCCCCCGCGCTGCCCGACCGGCCCCGGTGCAGCCGTCCGCCCAGCACGACGGCCAGGCCGATGCCCCGGCCCACCCACACGAGCACGAAGTCGTCCACCTCCTGGGCGGACCCCTTCGCCCGTTCGGCGATCGCGGCGAGATTGACGTCGTTCTCGATCGTGACGTCCCGGCGCAGGTCGCGTGCCAGCGCCTCGTGGATGCCCTCGTGCCACTGCGGCAGGTCGAAGGAGAACCGCACGTCGCCGGTGCGGGGGTCGACGACGCCGGGCGTGCCGATGACCACGCCACGCAGCCGCGACAGCGCCACCTTCGCGCTCCTGCACGCCTTCATCACGGCCGCGTGCACCAGCGACACCGGGTCGTCCCGCCCCTCGGGGGAGGCCGTCACCTCGGCCACCACGTCGCCGTTGATGTCGGCGATCGCCGCAGACACCCGATCGGGTCCCACCTCGAGCCCCGCGACGTACGCGCAGGAGGCGATCACGCCGTACAGGGCGGCGTTGGGCCCCCGATTGCCCGCCTGCTCCCCCACGACTTCCACCAGGCCGCGCTCCTCCAGACGGGCCAGCGTCTGGGACGCGGTGACCTTGGACAGGCCGGTGAGCTCCCCGATCTGGCCGCGCGTCAGGGGACCCGAGGCGAGCAGCAGCTCCAGGGCGGACCGGTCGTTGATCTCCCGGAGCAGCCGGGGCACGCCAGGACGTCGCTCCATGCTCCTGCTTCCCATCGTCTGAGTCTCCGGCTCGCCGTCGGTGCGCCCACCCATGCCCCTCCGGTTCGCCCGGCCCCCGGCGGCGCTTCGACCACGTGCGCCCATGAATGAACAACAAGGTTTCCAGCAAGCTTAGCGACCCGGCAAAGGCGGAGAACGCCCCAGGTCGAACGTGTTGGTAACGCTCCCACCCTTCATGAGGATGGCTCATATGAGCCCCGAAGGGAGTGCCATGACCGAGACGGCCGGGCAACCGCACACCACACCGGCCCGCGGCCTTCCCGCTCCCCCGTGGCCACTGGTCATGCTCGTGACGGGTGTCGCGCTCCTGTTCGACGTGGTGCGGGTGTTCCTGCCGTCCCTCATCACCCTGTACGGCAGAGCGGGCGAGACCGACCCCGCGAGCATGGGGATGTACGCCGCGCTGTGGTTCGTCCTGCCGTTCGCCGCCGTCCCCGTGGCGCGGCTCACCTCGCCCCGGATCGTCAGGACGGCGGGCGCGGTGGCACTCGTCGCGGCCCGGCTCGGCCTGCAGGCCGCGGACGGGGGCACGCCCCAGCTTCTGCTCGCCTCCACCGGGGTCACGGCGGGCCTGGTCTTCCTCTACGGCTGCGCGCGGACGGTGGCGGGCACGTGGGTGCCGGCCGGGCTCGTCGGCGGCCTGGCCGGCGCGTCGATCCTCCACCTGGCCCTCGACCGGGTGGACCTCGTCTGGCGGGGAGGGCCGCTCCCCTGGCTCGCCGTCGTCGCGCTCTGCGCCGCCTTCCTCTGCGCCGCCTTCCTGCGGCCCGTACGGCTGTCGCCCGCGTCGCCCGTCCCCGCCCCGGCGGCCGTGTGGTTCGCCTTCGGCCCGATGCTCATGCTCGCGGGCATGTACTGCGGCGGCCCGGCCACACTCGCGCGGGACACCGGGCAGCACAGCGGGCAGCACGGCGCGCCCTTCACCGCCCTGGCGGTCGCGCTCCAGGTCGCCGCGCTGTGCGCCGCCGTCGTCTGTGCCTGGACGACATCGTGGGGCGTGAGGACGCGGCGGAGCCGGTGGGCGTCGTGGGATTTGGCGGCCGGGCTCTTCCTCGTCGCCGGGGTGGCGGCGGCCGAGATCGGCGTGCAGGGCCTGCCCGCCCTCGTGACGACGGTCGCCCTCGGGGCCTGCGCCGGCGCCGCCGGACGACAGGCGGGCGCCGCCGCGGAGAGCGCAGGCGGGCACCCGGGCGTCGCGGAGAGCGCAGACGGGCACGCGGCTGTTACGCGCACGGGCGGGCGCGGGGACACAGGCCGGCGCGGGGGCGTCGCGGCGCTGGGCGGGATGCTCGTGTTCCTGGCCGGGGCGTTCCTCTACTACGCGGCCTTCGACACGGATCTGGGCTTCCCCAACGCGCTGGTCCCGGTGGCCGTGGCCGTCCTGGTCGCCGTCCTGGTCGCCGTCGTGGCCGTGCCCGCGGGCCGGCGGCACCGGACCGCCGGGATCGACGCACAGGCTGCCCGGCGGGCGCCACGCCGATGGGTGTTGATCGCGCTGTCCCTGGCCCTGCCGCCCGCCCTCCTGACCGGCATCCTCACCTGGCAGTCGCCGCCCGCGACGAAATCGATCACCGGGAACGAGTTCACGCTCGTGGCGTACAACATCCGGATGGGCTTCGGGCTCGGCGGGCGGCTCGACCTCGACCGCATCGCCGCCTGGGCCGCGACGCGGCGTCCCGACGTGGTGCTGCTCAGCGAGGTGGACCGGGGCTGGCTGCTCAACGGCGGACACGACGACCTGGCGAGGATCGCCCGCGGCCTGGGCATGCGCTACTACTTCGCCCCCGCCGCGGACCGGCTCTGGGGCGACGCGCTGCTCACGAACCTGCCCGTCGCCGAGATCGGCTCGACCCGGCTCGGGCGGCACGGATACCCGACGGGCGCGCAGGCCCAGTCGATCGTGCTGGACGTCGGCGGCCACGAGGTGGGAATCGTGAACACGCACCTGCAGGAGCCGCGCGGGCAGGCGCCCGAGGTGGCGGCGATCGCCCGGCGGCTCGCCGCGAACACCCCGTCATCCGGCGCCGGCGAGGCCGGTACGCGACCGGTGATCGTGGCGGGAGACCTCAACACGACGCCGTCCGATCCCCAGATGCGCGTGCTGGAGGCCGCGGGCCTGTCCGACCCCCTGCGGGCGCTCGGCGACCCGCCGACCTCGCCCGCCGACGCCCCCGTGCGGCGCATCGACCACGTGCTGATCTCCGCCGGGCTCACCGCGGTGGCGGCCGTCGCGCCCCGGGTGCGGTTCTCCGACCACCTCCCGCTCGTCGTACGGCTCCGGCTCGATTAGGCCCGGACGGACCGTGTCGGCGGGCGGGCGTCCTACCGATGCCAACCAGGCGGGATAATCGACTACATGCGACTTTCTGCCCGTGTCGACTACGCCCTCCGTGCCGCCGCCGAACTCGCCGCGGCGGGTGAGGGACCCACCACGGTGGGCGAGCTGGCCAAGGAGCAGGAGATGCCCCCCAAATATCTGGAGAACATCCTGCTGCAGATGCGCCGCGCCGGACTGGTGCGCGGACAGCGCGGCCCAGAGGGGGGCTATGTCCTGGCACGCCCGGCCAGTCAGATCTCACTCGCCGACGTGATCCGCGCGGTGGACGGGCCGCTGGCCAACGTGCGCGGCGAGCGGCCCGAGCACGTCGGCTACCAGGGCGCCGCCCAGGCCCTGCAGCAGGTGTGGATCGCGCTGCGGGCGAGTGAGCGGGCCATTCTCGAAGAGGTCACCCTGGAGCAGATCGCCAAGGGCGAGCTGCCGCCCCGGGTGACCGATCTCGCCGCCGACCCGGCGGCGTGGAACTCGCACACGCCGGTGTGAGCCGCCTGAACCCGATCCTCCCGGGAGGAGAGCCGTGCCGGAGGGTGACGCCGTCTACCGGACCGCCAAGCGGCTCAGGCAGGCCCTCGACGGCCGCAGGCTGATCCGCAGCGACTTCCGGGTGCCCCGGTACGCCACCGCCGATCTGCGCGGCCGGACCGTGCTGACGACGGTCTCACGCGGCAAGCACCTCCTGACCCGGGTGGAGGGCGGGCTCACCGTCCACACCCACCTGCGCATGGAGGGAAGCTGGCGGGTGGACCCGGCGGGCCGTCCGGCGCCGCGCGGCGACGTGGTCCGGCTGATCCTCGCCAACATCCAGTGGCAGGCGGTCGGCACGCGGCTGGGGATGGTCGATCTCGTGCCGACCGACCGTGAGGCACGGGTCGTGGGACACCTCGGCCCGGACCTGCTCGGGCCGGACTGGGACGCCGCCCTCGCCGTACGAAACCTGCTGCGCGCTCCGGCACGGACGATCGGCGAAGCCCTGCTCGACCAGCGCGACCTGGCGGGCCTCGGCACGATCTGGCGGGCCGAGACGCTGTACGCCGCGCGGATGTCCCCCTGGCGTCCGGTGGGCTCGATCCCGCAGGACGAGCTGGAGGCGCTGGTCGCGGTCGCCCATCGTCTGATCGACGCGAGCAAGGACGCGCCGCTCCCGGTGACGACGGGCGATCCGCGCCCCGGGCGGTCCCTGCTCGTCTACGGCAGGGCACGCCGCCCGTGCCGCCGCTGCGGCAGCCCGATCAGCGGCGGGGAGATGGGAGCGCAGCCGGCCGAGCGGCTGATCTACTGGTGCCCCGCCTGCCAGCAGAGCTGAGAGCCGACAATAGGGCGATACGTCGACACGAAGGGAATGCCGTGCCGCCCACCGCCGCCCGCGTCATGCTGCTCGTCCTGTACACCGATCGGCTGGAGGAGTGCCGTGCCTTCTACGGCGCGCTCGGCGTCGAATTCACCCGGGAGCGGCACGGCGAGGGCCCGCGGCACTACGCCGCCGTCCTGGCCGACGGCACCGTGTTCGAGTTGTACCCGGCGACCGCCGAGCGCAGAACCGGAGCCGTGCGGCTCGGTCTCCACCTGGACGGCGCCACCGCCGAGCCGCGGATGGAACCCGGCCGGCACCTCCTGACCGACCCGGACGGCAGGGTGGTCGAGATCCAGGCATCGTGACCGCCGCGGTCGGCGGCAGGGGCGGCCCCGGCGGGGAAGCCGGGGACGGGCCGCGAGGAGACGGCCGCACAAAGACGAGGGGAGCCACGCGACCGAGGGGCGTGAGGACGCCACGGGACGGCGGCGCGGAAGAGACTCGGGTCATATAGACACGGAAACGGGCCTGCGGGGGCCAGGCGCCCACCCGTGGGATCGGGACAGGCACCCGGGTCCGGGTCCACCCGGACTGCGGGCGCGGAGCCACGCCTGACTTCTTCTCGCCGGGCGTGTCCTGACGAGCCGGTGTTATGAGGTCGAGGGAACGGTCAGGCGAAGTCGCGCAGACGCCGACCGCGGGCGAAGCGGGACGTCCAGGCGCCACCTAGGCGGCGACCATGTCCTTGACCTCGGGGAAACCGTCGAATTCCGGCCCTGCGGGGACGGTCTCCGGGATGGGCAGGCGCTCGTGCTCAGGCACCTCTGCCAGCACGGGGGCGGCCTGCAGTTCGGCCAGCGCGAACTGGTCGGACACCTCACGCAACACCTGGGACAGCGGGACCCCGAGCGCCCCGCAGATCGAGGCGAGCAGTTCGGAGGAGGCTTCCTTCTGACCGCGCTCGACCTCGGACAGATAGCCGAGTGAGACACGCGCCAGAGTGGAGACCTCGCGAAGGGTGCGATTCTGCCGCACCCTCAGCCGCCGCAGCACGTCACCGAGCAGCTGACGCAGCAGGATCATCTGTCGCTCCCTCCCCAAGGGTGGCGCCTTCACGACGCCTCTCACGGTGGGCTCATGTCGCCCCTTCTTCATCTGCCCTTCGTACATACGCCTCGCCGTCATCATGGGTTCGCTCGGCCCCTTCGCCGGGCGTGCGCCTGTCTTGCTCCTCGCCTTTGGCTCACGGACCTCACTCACAGCTCCACCGTACCTGTAGAGGGCAACACCGCGGCAGACCGAGGCGAGCATGTTCGCTGGGGACGTAACGCGGTAATCACCCCGGATGTTCCCCCAATTTTGCCTTCAGCACACCTTCCAGCAAGCTCAGCGCCTCCTGGCAGGTGGCAGTTCTAATACCGTCCCTGTCTCCGGTCAACCGCAGGTCGCGGTGCCAGAGCCGCTCTCCCGGTCCCGCCAGCGCGATGTGGACCGTGCCGACCGGCTTGCCGTCCTGGGGATCGGGGCCGGCGACCCCGGTCACCGCCAGGCCGTAGTCGGAGTCGGAGAGCTTGCGCACTCCCGTGGCCATGGCCGCGGCCACGCCGGGGTGCACCGCTCCCTCCCTGTCGAGGAGGTCGGACGGCACGCCGAGGACGCTCGCCTTGAGATCCGTGGCGTAGGCGATCACTCCGCCCCGGAAGGCGGCCGAGGCCCCCATCGGACCGGTCATCGCCGCCCCGATCAGGCCGCCCGTGAGCGACTCCGCCACGGCGACCGTCGCGCCCTGGCGAACCAGCAGCGACAGCACCTCGCTCGCCACGCCCATCATCGGCTTCGCGCGCTCCTCGCCACCTGCCGCAGCCGCACCGCCCGGACCACGTAGTCGGCGCCGGTCCCCACCGTGACCACCAGGGCGAGGCCCATGGCCACCCACCTGATCAGGTCCGGCACCCCCGGCACGATGTAGAGCGCGATGGCCACGATCTGCAGCACGGTCTTGACCTTGCCGCCGTAACTGGCCGGGATGACCCCGTGCCGGATCACGAGGAAGCGCAGCAGCGTCACCCCCGCCTCACGGGCGATGATCACCACGGTGACCCACCACGGGACCTCACCGAGGTAGGAAAGGCTGAGCAGCGCGGCGCCGATCAGCGCCTTGTCCGCGATCGGATCGGCGATCTTGCCGAAGTCGGTGACCAGCGCGTACTTCCTGGCGAGCCAGCCGTCGAGCTGGTCGGTGAGGGACGCGAGCAGGAAGACGCCGAGGGCCGCCAGGCGCCAGCCCTCCCCCTCGACGAACAGGAAGACGATGAAGACGGGGACGATCGCCAGCCGGGCGATGGTCAGGACGTTCGCGATGTTCCAGGTGCTGACGTGACGGATAGCGCCGTCTCCGGTGCCGTCCGCGGCGGGCACGGCGGCGACCGGCGGCGCCGCGGGCTCCGGTGTCACCTCTCCCGGGCCCGCCACGTCCACCGGCGGCTCACCGCGCTCCGTCATGTGCCTGCCTTGATCCGGGCGATGAGGTCGACCCCCTCGGAGTCGACGGCGACCGCTTGGACGATCTGGCCGGGAACCAGCCCGATCCCCTGGACCGTGACCGCACCGTCCACCTCGGGGCCCTGGTGGGCCGCCCGGCCCTCGTATCCGCCGTCCCCGAGGTCCTCCTCGATCAGGACCTCCAGCTCGGTGCCGATGCGCTCCTCGGCCCGCTGAGCGGTCAGCTCCTCGGCGAGCTCGGTCAGCGTCGCGACCCGCTCGTCGATCACGTCCTGACCGAGCTTGCCCTCGAAGCCGTACGCGTCGGTGCCCTCCTCGTCGGAGTAGCCGAAGACGCCGATGACGTCCAGCCTGGCCTCCTCCAGGAAGCCCACCAGCTCGTCGAACTCCTCCTGGGTCTCCCCCGGGAATCCGACGATGAAGTTGGACCTGACGCCCGCCTCGGGCGCGCGGTCGCGGATCTGCGCGAGCAGGTCGAGGAACCGCTTGGGGTCGCCGAAGCGCCGCATCCGCCGCAGCACGGTCCCGCTGGCGTGCTGGAAGGACAGGTCGAAGTAGGGCACGACCCCCTCAGTGGAGGCGATCACGTCGAGCAGCCCGGGCCGCAGCTCGGCGGGCTGCAGGTAGCTGACCCGCACCCGCTCGATGCCCTCGGTCGCGGCGAGCGGGGGCAGCAGCTTCTCCAGCGCGCGCAGGTCGCCCAGGTCCTTGCCGTACGACGTGGAGTTCTCGCTGACCAGCACGAGCTCCCTGACGCCCTGTCCGGCCAGCCAGGCGGCCTCGGCGAGCAGGTCCTCCGGGCGGCGCGAGACGTACGAGCCGCGGAAGGCCGGGATCGCGCAGAACGTGCAGCGCCGGTCGCAGCCGGACGCGAGCTTCATCGAGGCCACCGGCCCCGAGCCGAGCCGCTTGCGCAGCGTGCGCGGGCCGCTGGCGGGGGCGACGCCCTCCGGCAGCGGGTCCTCCTGGGCGTGACCGGGAATGTGGGCCCGGGCGGCCGCGCGCTCCACCGGCGTGATCGGCAGGAGCGTGCGGCGGTCCCGCGGCGAGTGCGGGACCAGCGGCCTGCCCGCGAGGACGTCGTCGAGACGCTCCCCGATCGCGGCGTAGTCGTCGAAGGAGATCACGGTCGCCTCGGGCAGGGCGCCGGCGAGCTGCGCGCCGTACCGTTCGGCCATGCAGCCCGCCGCCACCACCTTCGCGCCCGAGTCGGCCGCGGCGAGCAGGGTGTCGATGGAGTCCTTCTTCGCCGAATCGATGAAGCCACACGTGTTGACGACGACGACGTCGGGATCGTCGTCATCGGTGTGCCAGCCGGCGGCCTCCAGCCGCGCGGCCAGCTCCTCGGAGTCGACCTCGTTGCGGGCGCAGCCCAGCGTGATCAGCGATACGGTTCGGCGAGAAGACATGATGCGAACTACGGTATCGGCAGTCGGCGATTAACGGGGACTCGGGCCACCCGCGTCGAAGGTCCGGCGGATCATCTGGCCGTCCTTGCCGGGCGTGCCGAGGTCCCTTCCGTTGACCTCCAGCCGCACCGCCCCCGCGTCGCCGATGGTCACCTTCATCCGGTCCTTGGCCGAATAGGTCGTGGTCTTGCCCTCGGGCAGCGTTCCCTGAAAGATCTCCTTGCCCTTGGCGTCCTTGACGCTGAGGTAGGACTGCTTGCGCGCGGTGACCTTCACCACCACGACGCCGGGCGCGAGGGCCTCCTCGACGGTCTTCTTCTCGTGGCCCTTGTCGTGACGCGCGTGCGGCGCCGTCACCGGGAGCTGGGCGGCCGTCGGGCCCGTCTTCCCGCCGGAGCCCCCGAGCATCCGCGCGATGACGACGACCGCGACGATGGCCAGGGCCACCGCGACGGCCATCGTCCAGTTGGGGACCCTGCGGGCCCGCTCCCCCACGTCGCCCCTGAACACCGCCGACGCCTTGACCGGTGACGCGATGTCGGCGTTCTCCTGCTCGTACTGCCGCAGGATCTCGTCCGGGTCCAGACCGAGGTCGGAGGCGATGGTCCGGATGTGCCCCCGCGCGTAGAAGTCCCCCACCGAGAAGTCGTCGCGCTCGAAGCGTTCGATGACGGTCTCACGCACCCGCGTGCGCTCGCTGAGCTGACGCACGGTCAGTCCGGCGCGCTCACGGGCTTCGGCCAAAACAGCACCAACGCTCATCGTTCCGCCCCCCTGTCTCCAACCGCACCGTCTTCCAGCTCGCCCCACGATGCGTAGTTAGTCACATTCAATCAGTAACTGACTACGGAGGGTACCCAGGGGTGGACGCGGAGCAACTCTCCTGTCACTTCCGCAACGGTTTCAGGGCAAGACGAGAGGGACGCGGCCGCCGACCGGCACGCGTCGTGAGCGACGGGCTCTCAGCCGGTCTCCCCGCGCATCTCGGCGAGCAGGCCGGGCAGGTCGTCGGGCTTGGCGAGCACCTCGCGGGCCTTGGACCCCTCGCTAGGGCCGACCACGTTGCGGCTCTCCAGCAGGTCCATCAGCCGGCCGGCCTTGGCGAAGCCCACGCGCAGCTT
This sequence comes from Microbispora bryophytorum, assembly GCF_006874465.1. Classification (GTDB taxonomy): domain Bacteria; phylum Actinomycetota; class Actinomycetes; order Streptosporangiales; family Streptosporangiaceae; genus Microbispora; species Microbispora bryophytorum. Next base: position 22,280 of record NZ_VIRL01000024.1, read on the forward strand.
GCGCTGGAGCATGGACGTGGAGCCGAACTGGGTCGACACGATCAGCTCGGTGGCCTGGATCAGCAGGTCGAGGTCGTCGCCGATCTCCTCGTCGACCTCCCGCTTGGCGGCGGCGGGCGCGGCGACGTCCTCCCGATACTCGGCCTGCATCTGGGCCTTGCAGTGGGCGACGATGTCCGCGATCTCCTTCTCGGAGACGAACGCGTTCTGCAGCCGCATCGGCTTGCTCGCGCCCATGGGCAGGAACAGCGCGTCGCCCTGCCCGACGAGCTTCTCGGCTCCCGGCTGGTCGAGGATGACCCGCGAGTCGGCCAGCGAGGATGTGGCGAACGCCAGCCGCGAGGGCACGTTCGCCTTGATCAGACCGGTGACGACGTCCACGGACGGCCGCTGGGTGGCGATGACCAGGTGGATGCCGGCGGCCCGGGCGAGCTGTGTGATGCGGACGATCGAGTCCTCCACGTCACGCGGCGCGACCATCATCAGGTCGGCCAGCTCGTCCACGATCACCAGCAGGTACGGGTACGGCTGGTAGACGCGCTCGCTGCCCGGCGGCGGCACCAGCTTGCCCGCGCGCACGGCCTTGTTGAAGTCGTCCACGTGCCGGAAGCCGCTGGCCGCCAGGTCGTCGTACCGCCGGTCCATCTCGCCCACCACCCATTCGAGGGCCTCGGCGGCCTTCTTCGGGTTGGTGATGATGGGCGTGATGAGGTGCGGGATGCCCTCGTACGAGGTGAGCTCGACCCGCTTGGGGTCGACCAGCACCATGCGGACCTCGTCGGGCGTGGCCCGCAGAAGGATCGAAGAGATCAGCCCGTTGATGCAGGTCGACTTGCCCGCGCCGGTGGCGCCCGCGATGAGGATGTGCGGCATCTTGGCCAGGTTGGCCACGATGGTGCGGCCCTCGACGTCCTTGCCGAGCCCGACGATCATCGGGTGGTGGTCGGCCTGGGCCACCCGCGAGCGCAGCACGTCGCCGAGCGACACGAGGTCCTTGTCGACGTTGGGGATCTCCACGCCGATCGCCGACTTGCCGGGGATGGGAGACAGGATCCGGACGTCCGCGGACTTGACGGCGTAGGCGATGTTCTTGGTGAGCGCGGTGACCTTCTCCACCTTGACGGCCGGGCCCAGCTCGATCTCGTACCTGGTCACCGTCGGGCCCCGGGTGAAGCCGACCACCTGCGCGTCGATGGCGAACTGCTCCAGCACGCTGGTCAGCGCGTTCACGACCGTCCGGTTGGCCTTGGTCTCCTGCTTGGGCGCGCTGCCCGGGCGCAGCGTCGTGAGGTCCGGCAGCGTGTACGGCCCCTCCTGGCTGGACAGGACGAGCTGCTCCACCTTGCGCGGCGCGGGGGTCGGCAGCGGAGGCTGAGGCACCGGCTTGGGTATCTCCGGCTCGGTCGGCTCGGCCGACTCCGCGGCGTCGTCCATGAGGCCGGGGACGATCTCCGGCGAGTGCTCCTTGTCCGACAGCACGGGCGTGTCGTACGGCTTGACGCCGTCGCCGCCCTCGGCGTCGCGCCTGCCGCCCTGCTGCTTGCGCGTGCGCCTCCTGGCCGGTGCGGGGGTCTTGCGGGGCTCCCCGGTCTCCTCCGGCCGGTGGAAGAGCATGTGCTGGATCTCGGCGAGGCGCTCGGGGACGCGGTGGACCGGAGTCGCGGTGATCACCAGCAGGCCGAAGCCGGACAGCATCACCAGCAGCGGGATCGTGATGAACGCCGGCAGGATGCTCGACGGCGGAGCCGAGACGATGAAGCCGATCATGCCGCCCGCCGCCGACACGTTGTCCATGCCGTCGTTGGGCCCCCCGGAGGGGTACGGCGTGCCGTGGGCGACGTGCACGATCCCGAGGATCCCGGCCAGCAGCGCGGTCCAGCCGATGCCCATCCTGCCGGTCTCGGCGTTCTGGTCGGGGTGGCGCAGCAGCCGCCAGGCGAGCAGCGCGAGCAGCACGGGCACCGCCCAGGCGAGCGATCCCACCGTCCCGCGCACCACGGCGTCGACGAACTCGGCGAATCCCGTCTTGGTTTCCCGCCAGGTCAGGGCGGCGAGCACGATGGCGCCCGCGAGCACCGACAGCCCCTGCCCGTCGCGGCGGTGCGCGGGGTCGAGGTCGCGGGCTCCCTGCCCGAGCGCCCGCGCCGCCATGCCCACGCCGTTCGCCACCAGCATCCACATGCCGATGACGAGCTTGCCGATCACGAGGAAGAACCAGCTGATCGGGTCCTGTCCGGTGGCGACCGGCCGCTTGGGCGCGGGCCGGGGCGCCGCCCTGCCTCGGGAGCCCGCAGGGGATCGCTTCGCGGAAGCCGTACGGGATCCGGAGCGCGAGGCGGGGCGCTTGCCGGACCCCTGTCCGGACGTACGGGTGGCCATGATGCCGAAGTTACCCCGGATGCGAGCGATTACCGGGGCGGCGCGCCGGAAGGCCGCCCTGCGAGGCGCTGCCGTCCGGGGCGCCGCCGGGATCGCCGTCTGGGGCGCTCCGCCCGTCGAGGAGCGCGGTCACCCGCCTGCGACCGTCCTCGTCCGCCGGCACCTGCAGCACCAGCAGGAGATCGGGGTGCTCCGCCGGGCGCAGCTGGAACATCTCCAGATCCAGCCGCCCGATCTCCGGGTGGTCGATCGCGACCGTCGCGGGCCTGAACCGGCGGACCGGGTAGTCCGCCCACCACTCCCGGAACTCCGGGCTGGCCTCGCTCAGCTCCGCCACCAGCGCCGTGAAGGCGGGGTCCCCCTGCCGGTGTCCCATCGCGGCGCGGAACTGGCTGATCAGGGCGCGGGCGGCGGGTTCCCAACGGACCATCCGGGCACGGTTGCCGGCGTCGGTGAACATCATCCACAGCAGGTTCCGCCTGCCCGGCGGGAGCGTCAGCGGATCGTGGCGGAGCAGGGTGTAAGGGGTGTTCCAGGCCAGATAGTCGAAGCGCGCGTCGTACACGGAGGCGGCGTTCGGGGCGGCGGCGTCCACCAGGCGCCGCAGCCGGTCCCGCGGCCGCTCCGCCTCGCCGGACGGCGTCTCCGGCGTGTCCGGTGGGGCCAGTCCGGCCAGGTCGCGCAGGTGGCGGTGTTCGTCGGGATCGAGCAGCAGCGCACGGGCCAGCGCGTCGATCACCTGCGCCGACGCCGAGATGTCCCGTCCCTGTTCCAGGTAGGTGTACCAGGTGACGCCGACACCCGAGAGCTCGGCGATCTCCTCGCGGCGCAGGCCGGGGGTGCGGCGCAGGGCCGGATCGCCTTCCGGCAGGCCGACGTCGGCCGGATGCAGGCGGGCCCGCCGGGCGCGGAGGAACGCGCCGAGCTCGGCCCTGCGGCCCGACGCCCTGGCGCGGCGGCCGGGCGCGTTACTGGCAGCACGAGTGCCAGGACCGCCGGACGCCGTCTCGTTATCGTGACGTCCATGATCCATCACACCGCGAGTCTGCCACGGAGGTAGGCGCCATGAGCGATCCCGTACTAGTGGTCGGCGCAACGGGCCAGCAGGGCGGCGCGACCGCGCGCCGACTGCTCGCCCGGGGCCGGAGCGTACGCGCCCTGGTGCGCGACCCGGGCGGTTCCGCCGCGAGGGCCCTGGAGGAGTCGGGGGCGGAACTCGCCGTGGGCGACCTCGACGACGAGGGGTCGCTGCGCCGCGCGATGGGGGGCGTGGACGGGGTCTTCCTGGCGCTGACCATGATGCAGGGCCCGAAGATCACCGTCGAGGGCGCCGCCGCCGAGGAGCGGCGGGGCCTGACGGTGGCCCGGCTGGCGGCCGAGATCGGCACGGGCCACCTGGTGTACAGCTCGGTCCCCGGCACGGACCACCCTTCCGGAATCCCCCACATCGAGAGCAAGGCACGGATCGAGCGCGAGATCCACGCGCTCGGGCTGCCGGCGACGATCCTGCGCCCGGTCTCCTTCATGGAGAACTTCACCACCTACAACCGGCCGGTCCTGGAGGACGGCACGCTGGTCGTGCGGCTCCCCGCGCAGCCCGGCACCCCGATGCAGCTGATCGGCGTCGAGGACATCGGGGTGTTCGCCGCCCTCGCCTTCGAGCGCCCCGGACGCTTCCTCGGCCGTACGGTCGACCTGGGCGGCGACGAGCTCACCCCGCCTGAGATCGCCGCCACGTTCGGCCGGGTGTGCGGCCTGCCGGCCCGCTTCGAACGGACGCCCATCGAGCAGGTGCGCGCGTTCGACGAGTGGGTGGCCCGGATGTTCGAGTTCTTCGAGGAGCAACCGCCCGCACAGGTCGATCTGCGGGCCCTGCGCCCCGAGCACCCGGGCCTGATGACCTTGGAAACGTGGCTGCGCGCCACCGGCTGGAAAGCGTGAGGGTCAAGGACATGACCGACGGACTGCTGCTGCCGCCGGGAGGCGGCGACACGATTCAGGCGATGACGCTGAAGGTCGGCGCGGAGCAGACGGCGGGGTGGTCGGTCTTCGAGGCCGTGGTCGCCCCCGGTTTCGACGTCGGGGCGCATCTGCATCACGAGGCGGAGGAGATGTTCTACGTCATCGACGGCGAGCTCGACCTCCTCGCCTTCCATCCGGCCGCCGCGGCGGGCTCCGACTGGCGGTCCTGGCGGTCGGACAGCGGCGCCGAGGTGCTGCGGGGCGGGCCCGGGAGCTTCATGCACGTGCCGGCCGGCTGCCCCCACGCGTTCTTCAACCCCGGCCCGGAACCGGCCCGGATGCTGTTCGTCGTGACCCCGGCGGGTCACGAGACCTACCTGCGGGAGCTCACCAGGATGCTGGCCGCGGGGCCGCCGGACCAGGCAGAGATCACGGCGCTGCGCGCCCGGCACGACATCCAGCAGCTGACCCCGCTCACGAACCGCGCCTGACCGCGACTCCCCCGGCGGGCGGTGGCGCACCCGGCTGGACCGCGCCGTCTCGGGAACCCGCCGGGGATTCCTTCTTCGCGGAATGATGCCAAGCCGTGATGCCGAGGTCAGTCGCGAGGCGGGCAGACACCCCGCAAGCCGGCGGAGCGAGCCGGGCGCGTCAGTCTCGCGACGAGCCGCCTCACCCGTGGTCCGTGCCTGCGGAGCCAGGCCCTCGCCCACACCCCCTGGTAGCCGGCGACGACTCCCAGCGTCACCAGGGCGTCGACGACACCGAGCATGTCGTCGTGCCGGGAGAGCCCGTCGATGGACCGGGCGAGCAGCGCGACGGTGAAGGGGACGGAGATCAGGAGAAAGACGCCGAGGCAGAGCCCCGTTCCGGCGACGAGGAGGGCGCTGTAGAGCCTGACGAACCGGCGTTGCCGGCGCTCCAGCCCGGCGAGCGGGTCCGAGGTGGACGCCCGAGCGACCCGGCGAAGCAGATGCAGGACGAAGGCGGTCGCGTCGGCGTAGAGGTTGCGGCACCCCGCCAGATCCTGGACCAGGAAATACAGGTCGGTGCGCATGAAGACGAAGAACTGCAACGCCAGCCCTGTCATCTCGGTGAGAGCGATGACGGACAGCAGCACGTTGCCGCCGAACAGTGCCGTCCCCAGCAGGCAGCCGGCCAGGACGCTCGCGTCCACCGCTATCCCCGCCAGGTAGACGGTCAGGCGGATCCGCCGCTCGGCGAGCCAGATGCCGGAGACATCGGTCTGCGCGGCCAGGAACTGAAGCCGTGTGTCCACCCGGATGCGTCCCGGGACTCCCGCGGCCCGCGCGGTGAGGAGGTGGGCGAGCTCGTGGAGTGAGACCAGCACCGCCACCAGGGCGACTTCACTCAGTACGATCAGTGTGCCGTGGTCGCTCCAGAGCAAGGAGCGCCACCGGGGAACGACCTCAGGCCGGAGCACCGCGGCGACGAATCCGCTGAACACGAGCAGGCCGAGTGCGGCGTGCAGCACCGGGCTCAGCGTCCATCGCACCATCCGCCCGGTTATCCGGGGAAGCGACGGCGCAGGGGTTCCGGTGTCGGCGAAAACTCGATCGCCGATCGACTCCACCATCCCCACGGCCGCCAGGTCGTCCACGAACGCGGACACGTCGAGCTCCGCCCTCAGCTCGGTTCTGAGCTCCTCGCGGGTCTCGGGGATCGTCCGCCCGCTGTCGAGCAGTTCGATCGCACGCTTCCCGGCATGGGGCACCGCGATGCACACGCCGGTCTCCACCCGCCCGACGACCCACCCGTCCCCGTCCTCGCGAAATCCCAGGGGGCGCAGCCGGACACGCGTCATCGCGCTGATACGCCGATCCGGGGCGGGGCCAGCGGCATCACCCGCTTGTCCACGTACGCCAGCAGGTCTTCACCGCGGTCGTACAGGGAGGACACGATGGAACCCCACGTACGGACGGCTTCGTCGTCGTCTATCCTCCGCGCGCCGCGACACGCGCCGCCCTGCTCGTACTGAACGTGGTACATCCGCCTGCCGGGAAACACGACGAGCTCCGGAAGGGGGCCGTCCATCTCGATGGCGGCCACCTCGCGGGCGTCCAGGACTCTGCCGCGCTCTCCCAGGCGCATGCGCAGGGCGAGGAGGTGAAGTTCCCACTGCAGGTACGCGGTGAGGGGCGTCTCGACGACCCGCACGCGCCGCAGTTCTCCCTTGGCGGGAAGATCCGCGGCGATCGCTGCACGGGCCTCGTCCAGCAGCTCCAGGGACCGCCGCCAGTCTCCCTCTCGCATCGCGTTCCAGCTCGGATCCGTCCCTTCGTCGAAGGACTGGGCGCGCTCCAGTTTCCAGATCACACCGTCGACGTCGTGAAAGATTTCCAGGAAATCCGCCGCATACTCCTCCATGGGCAGCATCGTGCCCGGTACGGCCTCCAGTCGGGGTATTTTCATGCCTCACCAGTATTCATTCTCACAAATCGATGGCCCGGATGGCGATCGGAAGATCGACCGTCCGGACCATCGCCGGTCAGCTGTTCGAGTTCCCGCTGTAGGTTTGCGTGGTCTCGATTCTGTCAAGCAGCCGGATTGATATCTTTCCAACCACGTCATCGATCTCGGCAGGCTCCTGCACCGCCGGCTCCTGTCGCTCCATTTCCTACCTCCTCCTGTCGCGGTTGCTTTTCACGGTAGGCCGGGTCATATTAGGCGTCAATACCGCCGTCGCGGTTCCCGCGCTGTCGTGTGGCGCAGCCAGCGCATTCCGGAGAAGCTCCGTGGAGCATGTAGACATGCTGTTCGGGAGCGACCAGATTTATTCCGGTAACGTGGCTGCGCAGTGTCGCCGGAATGCCCGCCAGCATTGAGATGACCGCCTGCGCGGTGAGATGACCGGAAATACCGGCGGAGGGTGCCAGCACTCCCGGCCCCCCGAGGTCGACGTGGACTCCGGGCGTGGTCGTCGCCTCGATCGTCGCGGTGAGGCACTCGTAGCACGGCCCGTCGGCGGTGAAGACCCCGACGCTGACGAGAGGACCGCGATACCCCCCGACCGCCCAGGGCACCCCGGCCGTCAGGCACGCCCGGTTGGCCCAGATCCGGATGCCGTCCCGGCCGCGAGGCTCGTCCGCGCACAGGGCGAGCGCGTCGAACCCGGTCAGCAGTGCGGACAGATCCGCCACGCTCTCGACCGCCCGGGTCTCTCCGGTCACGTGGACACTCGAGTTGACCCGGCCGAGGCGGTCCACCACCACGTCGGCCTTCGGTTTGCCGAGGTCCGCCTCGGTGAACAGCGCCTGACGGGTGAGGTTCGACAGCTCCACCACATCACGGTCGACGCAGTGGATCGTCCCGACGCCCGCGGCGGCCAGCGCCCAGGCGGCGTGGCTACCGGTGCCGCCGAGTCCCAGGACCAGCACGCGTGCGCGCTTCAGCGCGACCTGCGCCTCCCACCCGTGTGCCCGGGGCACGAGGTCCACCCAACGGAAGAACGCGAGGTTCCGAGAATATCGCTCCCTCTCCGCCGCGCTGAGATCACTCGGCGGCGGGGCCGCCGCGTCCTCGAAGTAGCCGGATCGCAGCAGCAGGTCCACGACGCCGGTCGCGTGCGCTCTCCGCAGGCCGGGAAACAATACGCACAGGTGATCGGCGACGTCAGAGGGCGTGCGGGTTCCGTCCATCGCGGACAGCGCGGCCCATGCATGACCGTTCGGGTCCGATATCTCCCCGGCGATCCCGTAGATGGAGCCGCCGATGCGAATCCTGTCGTGCCCTAATCGGTAGGGCCGATGCTCGGCCTTCACTCTCGGCAACCGCAAGCCGACCTCCACGACCGGAGGAGACGATCACGACACCGGGAACTTATCAATTCGAATTGCGCTCGGTCAATGTCTGTTCACAAATGCGCCGAACGCGCGATGTCGCACCGCAGGAAATAGCCGAAGACCGAAAAGAGGCCGACCGTTATGCATGTGCGGGACAGGCCGCCGAGCCGGTCGGCCCATAGAATCGCCGCGCCCGGATGATTTCTAGATTTCTTCTGGACGCGGCGGGTGCGGCAGGGCGGCGGGCGCGTCAGTAGGCGCGGCGCTGCCGCATGGCGGAGCGTTCGATGCGCTCGCGCGCCTCCAGGAGGCAGGAGGCGATCTCCTTCTCCCGCTCGGGTGTGAGGCGCGGGATCGGCACCGAGCAGCTGATGGCGTCGCGCGGTGGGTCGCTGATGTGCAGCGCGACGCCGAAGCACCGCAGCCCCTCGGTGTTCTCCTCGCGGTCCACCGCGTAGCCCTGCTTGCGCACCCGGTGCAGGTCGACGAGCAGCTCCTCGGCGTCCACGATCGTGTGGGCCGTCAGCGAGGGCAGCTCGGCGGGCAGCATCGCGCGCACCTCGCCCTCGTCCCTGCTCGCCAGGATCGCCTTGCCGAGCGACGTGGTGCTCGCGGGCAGTCGCCGGCCCACCCGCGAGAACGGCCGCAGGTAGTGCCGCGAGGCGCGCGTGGCGAGGTACACGATGTCGAAGTGGTCGAGACGGGCGAGGTGCACCGTCTCGCCCGTGACCTCGGCCAGCCAGTCCAGTGCGTCGTGCGCGAGCTGGACCACCGGGTCGCCGTCGATGTACGTCGCCCCGACCAGCAGAGCCCGCATGCCGATCCGGTAGAGCGTGCCGGTGACGTCGGTCTCGATCCAGCCGAGGTCGACCAGCGTGCGCAGCAGAGCGTGCAGGCTGCTCTTGGGGTAGCCCAGCTTGCCCTGTAGGTCGGTGAGGCTGTGCAGTCCGGGATACTGCGCGAAGAAGTCGAGCAGCTCGACCGTCCGGAGTGCCGACTTCACGTGCGGCACGGGTTCCGCCATGTGTTGTAACCTCCCTGACCCGCCTGTCCGCCTCCTATTGTGAGCCGGTTCCCCAGGAGGCGACCGTCCGGGAGGCGATGTAGTCCGTATCCAGATCATCCCCTAGTCCGGGAGTGTCCGGCATCCGCACCTTTCCGCCGGCGAGCGGGTCGACGATCGAGCGCAGGTGCGGGGCGGGCGTGTCGTAGTCCGAGTGCGGGTGCAGCAGGCCCCGTTCGTACCACTGCCCGCACAGCGTGGCACCGATCACGGCGAGGGCGCCGGAGCCGTTCCCGTGGATCTCGCAGTCCATGCCGAACGACTCGGCCAGGTGGACCGCCTTGACCGCCGGGATGATGCCGCCGGAGCCGACCACGCCGACCCTGAGGATGTCACAGGCCCCCGCGGCCACCCACTCGGCCCGCGCCATGTGCTTGCCCCAGGAGGTCTCCGGCCCGAGGATCGGCGTCCTGAGCTGGTCGGCGAGCCATCGGTACGACTGCACCGAGGCCTCCTCCATGGGCTCCTCGTACCACGCGAAGTTCAGCTCGTCGAGGGCCCTGCCGAGGGTCAGGGCCTCGGAGCGGGAGTACCAGTGGTTGCTGTCGAGCATGAGCGCGACGTCCGGGCCGACCGCCTCCCGGACCGCGGCGCACGCCTCGATGTCGCGGTCCACGCCGTACGGCATTGGCGGCATCCAGGTGTGCAACTTGATCCCGCGATAGCCCCGGGAGACGAGTTCCTTGGCGAAGGCGGCGTAGTCCTCGGGGGTGGCCAGGCCGCCGGGGATGTCGTCGCCGCACATCGTGCTCGCGTAGGCGGGCACCTCGGATCGGGCGCCGCCGAGGAGTTTCCAGACCGGCAGGCCGAGCCTGCGCCCGGCGAGATCCCACAGGGCCTGGTCGGCCGCGCTGAGCGCGCGGTCGGACAGGTTGCCCTGGGCGCCCCGCTGACGGCGGGCGACGCGGTGCCACAGCCGCTCCCGGTCGAGGCTGTCCTGACCGATCAGCGCCGGCCCGATGTGGCCGGTGATCACCGTCTCCCTGACGGTGTCCGGCGCCGCCAGGCAGTGTCCGGTCGCGCCGTCGCTGTCGGTGACGGTCAGCAGCGCCTCCCGCACCTCCCGCGGCGGGCCGGGATGCCGGTGGCCGTGCCCGTCCACCACGGACCTGGTGACCGTGGTGAAGACCGTGACGATGACGCGTTCGACGACCGCCATGACTCTTCCCTCTCTCGACGATTCCGGAGGAGGGCCGGTGCGGGGTCAGGGACGCACCGGCCCGGTCCCGGGGGCAGGCCGGGCGGCTTCGTCAGCCGCCGGTCGCCTTCTTCCACTCGGCCTGGGCGTCGGTCAGCTTCTGCGCCAGGGTGTCGAGGAACTCCTGGGGCTGCATCTGGCCGAGCAGCACCTTCTGGAAGAGGGGCTCGGTGTCGGCCTTGGTGATGGAGGAGAACTGCGGCAGGTAGTAGGGCGGCGACACGACCTGGGTGTTCGGGTCGTTCAGCGTGTCGACGGCCGTCTTCAGGTGCTCAAGGCCCTGCAGCCAGGAGTCGCCCTGCGCCTCGGTGTTGGCCGGGATCTGGCCCGTCTGCTGGTTCCAGTAGCTGTTGCCCTCGTGGGAGACCAGGAACTCCACGAACTTCCAGGCGGCGTCCTTGTGCTCGCTGCCCTTGAACACCGCGAAGCCGTCCACGGGGTTGGCGACGACGGTCCGCCTGCCGCCGGGGCCGGTCGGCAGTGCGAAGGCGCCGATCTTGTCCTTGCCGTGCGCCTTGACGTGGTCGTTGTAGGAGCCCAGGTTGTGGTGCATCATCGCGATCTTCCCGGTGCCGAACGCGGCGACCATCTTCGGGAAGTCGTTGGTGACGTCGGCCTCGGGGGTGTCCTTCTTGTACAGCCCGGCCATCTTGGTGAGGAACTCGACGTTCTTCGGGTCGTTGACCGTGCTCTTGCCCGACGCGTCGAAGAACTCGCTCACGCCCGAGTAGGAGTACATCTCGGCCAGGATCTGGAAGATCGAGCCGGCGCCGCCGCGGATGGTGTAGCCGTACGCGTCGGGCTTCTTGGTCAGCTTGTCGGCGTCGGCGAAGAACTCGTCCCAGGTGCCCGGCGCCTGCTGGAGCTTGTCCTTCAGGTACCACACCACGTCCATGTTGGAGGTGCCCGGCACCAGGTAGAGCTTGCCGTCGGGCACGGTCTTGCGGACCGAGTCGAGCATCGGCGCGGCCAGCTTGCCGTTCACCGCACTCGTGGTCAGCCATTCGTCCGCCGGCTCCAGCGCCTGCTGGCCGGTCAGGTTGGCCAGGTACGACGTGGTGACGCCGCCGACGTCGGGGGTGTCCCCGCCCGCGATGGCGGTGTCGTACTTCTGCTGGACGGAGGCGATGGGGATGCCGACGTACTCGACGTGGATCGAGGGGTTGGCCGCCTCGAACCGCTTGATCAGCTCCTGGTAGATCGGGGTGCGAGCGCCCCCGTTGTTGTCCCAGAACGTGATGGTCGTCTTGCCGGAGCCCTCGCCGGAACCCGAGTCCGACCCGCACCCGGTGGCGGTGACGGCGAGGACGGCGAGCGCCGCCCAGGCCACTTTCATCTTCATGGTTCCTCCTGCGTACGACAGGCTGCTCTCGACAGTTCTCTGGGGGTGCTATCCCTTGACCGCGCCGGCGCTGATGCCGTGCACGAGATAGCGCTGGACCACTGCGAACACGCAGACCACCGGCAGGGCGGCGACGACGCCTCCTGCCGCCAGGGCCCCGAAGTCGGCGCTGTACTCCCCGATCGTGTAGCTGAGCCCGACGGGGATCGTGAAGCTGTCCTGCTTGCTGACGAACATCAGCGCGAACAGGAAGTTGTTCCACGTGTGGATGAAGGCGAACGACCCCACGGCGATCAGGCCGGGTCGCAGCTGCGGCAGCACGATCGCGAGGAAGCCGCGCAACCGGCTGCAGCCGTCGACCATCGCGGCCTCCTCGACCGTGAACGGCACGGCCGAGACGAACCCGCTCATCAGGATGATCGACAGGGGCAGGTTGAAGACGGTGTCGGCGACGATGAGGCTGGCCAGGCTGTTGATCAGGCCGAGTGACTTGAAGATGGAGAACAGCGGGATCAGCATCATCGCGCCGGGAATGAACTGGGTGCACAGCAGCACGACCATGAACAGGCCCCGGCCGCGGAACCGGTAGCGCGACAGCGCGTACCCGCCCATGACCGCGATGACCGTGGTGACCAGCAGCGACCAGACCCCGACGATCACGCTGTTCTTGAAGAACACCGCGTAGCCGATGTCGTTCCAGACGGTCTCGAAGTGCTCGAACGTGATCGGCCAGGGCACCGGGTCGGTCGATCCGGCCGGCCGCAGGGCGAACACGAGCATCCAGTAGAACGGCACGAGGGTGAAGACCAGATACATCCCGAGGGGGACGTAGAGCCGCAGCACGCGGCCGGGATCGCGTCTCCTCCGTCGGCGGGTCCCCGCGGGCACCGCTCGCGTGCCCGGGCGGATCATGACGTCGGCGCTCATCGTGAAACCCCTCGCCTCTTCATCGTTCCTCGCCGAACCGGCTGAGCCGGAGGTAGAGGAGGGAGCAGAACAGCAGGATCACGAAGCCCGCCATCGTGAGCGCCGAGCCGTACCCGAAGTCCTTGGAGTCGACCGCCCGCTGCGCGACGTACAGCGGCAGCGTGGTCGTGACCTGCGCCGGGCCGCCGCCGGTGAGCGTGAAGAGCAGGTCGACGTTGTTGAACTCCCAGACTCCGCGCAGCAGCGTGGCCAGCACGATCGCGTCCCGCAGGTGCGGCAGCGTGACGTGGAGGAAGCGCCTGATCCGCCCGGCGCCGTCCACCGCCGCCGCCTCGTAGAGCTCGCCCGGGATGCCCTGCAGGCCGGCGAGCAGGAGGATCGCGAAGAACGGCACGCCGCGCCACAGCTCGGTCACCACCACGGCCGGGAAGACCGTGTCGGGGTTGCCGAGGACCGCCGCCTCGGGCTGCCCGAGGAAGCGCAGCACCCCGGTACTCGGCGTGTAGAGCAGGATCCAGATGCCCGTCGTCAGCACCCCGGAGACGGCCCAGGGTGAGAAGACGAGCGAGCGGGCGAGCCCCCTGCCGATGAAGCTTTCATTGACGATCAGGGCCAGGGCCAGCCCGAGGATCAGCTGGAGGCCGATCTCGGCGACCACCCATTTCGCGGTGAAGCCCAGGCTGTGCCAGAAGACCTCGTCCTCGAACAGCATCTGCCGGAAGTTGCCGAGACCGGCGAAGCCGTCCGCCCACGGCCGGGTGAGGTTGCGGTGCTGCAGGCTGTAGTACGCGACGCTGGCGATCGGGTAGACGAGAAACACGGCGATGAGCGCGACCGTCGGTGAGATCAGCAGGTACGGCACGGCCCTGCGGCGCATCGTCGTCACCGGCGCATCTCCTCTGCGGCTTTTCCCGAACCAGGCTCAAGACATATTCCTGAACGTAGTTCACAAACGTGGACGGATCAACGGTGATGTCGCGCCTTGGTCCTGTCAAGAACTCGTGTCCTATTCGAGATATTCACCCTTTGGGGGCCCGCGTCTTGACCGCGCGCCGGTGCGCGCCGTACGGTCCCGGTGTTCATGCATATGAATCAGGTTCAGATGGATGTCGAATGACTGATAGTTCAGGAGAATGACGGAGGAAGCCGGTGACATTCGACGGCCTGCTGTTCTTCCCGGTCACCCCGTGCGACGAGGAGGAGCGGCTCGACCTCGAGGTGTTCCGCCGGCACGTGCGGCAGGGCGTCGAGGCGGGGTGCGGCGCGGTGTTCGCCTGCTGCGGCACCGGCGAGTTCCCCTCGCTCAGCCTGCGCGACTACACCGCCTGCGTGGCCGCGGCGGTCGAGGAGGCGGCCGGGCGCGTCCCGGTGGTCGCCGGGACCGGCTACGGCACCGCGATGGCCCTGGAGTTCGCCAAAGCGGCGCAGGACGGCGGGGCCTCGGCCCTGCTCGCGCTGCCGCCGTACCTCGTGCAGGCCGGGCAGGACGGCCTGCGCCGCCACTACGAGGCGATCGCGGACGGCACCCGGCTGCCGGTCATCCTCTACCAGCGGGACAACGCCGTCTTCGAGCCGGAGACGGTCGCGGCGCTCGCGGAGCACCCGGGCGTCATCGGGCTCAAGGACGGCCACGGCGACCTCGGCCTCATGCGCCGGATCATGGAGGCCGCCCCGCCCGGAATGCTCTACTTCAACGGCCTGCCGACGGCGGAGCTGTCCCAGCGCGGTTACCGAGACCTCGGGGTGGTCCGCTACTCCTCCGCCGTCTTCTGTTTCCTCCCCGGCCTCGCGCTCGCCTGCTACCGGGCGCTGCGGGACGGCCGCGACGACGTCGCGAACCGTCTGATCGAAGGCTTCTACCGTCCCCTGGTCGACCTCCGCGGCCAGGGCCCGGGGTATGCCGTCTCGCTCATCAAGGCGGGTGTGCGCCTGCGTGGTCTGGACGTGGGACCCGTCCGCCGGCCGTTGTCCGATCCCAGCCCCGAGCACCTCGGCAGGCTCGCCGCGCTGATCGACCGCGGTCTCGCCCTTCTCGAAGAACTGGAGCGGTCGCCCGATCCGGCCTGAGCGCCGGTGACACGTACGGACTCGTCCCGGGGGAGCGACCGCGGAACGGAGACAGTCATGCCCGGAAGATCCCTACTCCTGTCGGCCGCCCTCGCGATCACGGCCGCCGCCCCCGTGCTGACGGCGGCCCCCGCGGCGGCCGGGAAGCCGGCCGATCTCGGGCGGCAGACGCTGCCCGCGGGCGACGGCTGGGCCTCGGCCGGCGCCGGCACCACCGGCGGCGCGGCGGCCCCCGCGCCGAACGTCCACGTGGTCACCGACCGCGCGGGCCTGGCCGCGGCCCTCGCCTCCCCCGGCCCCCGCATCATCTACGTCAAGGGCGTCGTCGACGTCGACAGGACCTGCGGGGACTTCGCCACCGGCGGCTACACCCTGGCCGGCTACCTCGCGGCGTACGACCCGGCGGTGTGGGGCCGCGACACAGAGCCGTCCGGGCCGGTGGAGGACGCGCGGGCGGCCTCCGCCGCGGCGCAGACGAAATACATCAAGCTCAAGGTGCCGTCCGACACCACGATCGTTGGCCTGCCGGGAGCGACCATCCGGCACATCAACCTGCACGTGGACAAGGCGGACAACGTCATCATCCGCAACATCCGATTCGAGGACACCGCCGACTGCTTCCCCCAGTGGGACCCCACCGACGGCGCCGACGGCAACTGGAACTCCCTCTACGACAACATCTCGGTCACCGGCTCGACCCACGTCTGGATCGACCACAACACGTTCACCGACGGGGACAACCCCGACGCGAACCAGCCGGTCTACTTCGGCCGGCCCTACCAGGTGCACGACGGGCAGGCGGACATCACCAGCGCGTCCGACTACGTGACCGTGTCGTGGAACTCGTTCTCCGACCACGACAAGACGATGCTGATCGGCTCGACCAACAACCCCGCCACCGACCGGGGCAAGCTCAGCGTCACCGTGCACCACAACGAGTTCTCCGGCAACCTTCAGCGGCTGCCCCGCGTGCGGTTCGGCAAGGTGCACGTCTACAACAACTACTACCAGGTGCCCGACGCCGAGCCCTTCGAGTACGCGCTGGGCGTGGGCGTGGAGTCCCAGATCTACGCCGAGAACAACTACT
Organism: Microbispora bryophytorum; assembly: GCF_006874465.1. Taxonomy (GTDB): domain Bacteria; phylum Actinomycetota; class Actinomycetes; order Streptosporangiales; family Streptosporangiaceae; genus Microbispora; species Microbispora bryophytorum. The sequence goes on from NZ_VIRL01000024.1 coordinate 38,108, forward strand.
TCCGGCTGAGCCGGAGCGTGGACCCGGGCGACGTGCTCTACGACTGGGGCGGCACGACGCTGACGGCCAAGGGCAACCTGCTGCGGGTCGGCGGCAAGGAGCGGCCCATCGACCTGATCGCCGCCTACAACGCGAACCACGATCCCGACCTCGGCACGGACGCGGGCTGGACGCCGGCCCTGCACACGGGGATCGACCCCGCCGAGACCGTACGCAGAGAGGTCTCCCGGCACGCGGGAGCCGGCGAGATCCACTGACGGCCGGCGGCGCGCGGCCCCTGTGCGTGCGCGGGGGCCGCGCGCACCCTCAGTCCGGCGGACCGAGGCGGGACAGCGGAAGCCCGAGCTGGAGATACAGCTCCAGTTGGTCGTAGAAGATCTGCTGGTTGACGATCACGCCCTCCTGCAGGGCGAAGAACCAGCAGCACCGCACGCTGATGTACCGCCCGGTGCTCTGGAGCACGTCACCCGTGGTGAGCGCGAACGGCCCGGTGTGCCTGCCGGTCGCCACCGCGGTGACCGCCGTGGCCGCGCCGTCCACGACCTTCCGCAGCACCGTGAAGTGCATGTCCGGGAACGCCTGCCAGGTCCGGGTGTAATAGGACGCTATCTCCGAGCGTCCCTCCACCGGGCCGCCCGGCCCCACCGTGACGGGCTTGGAGCAGTAGCAGTCCATGATCGCGCCCAGATCGTGGGCGTTGAACGCGCTGACATATCGGTCCACCACCTCGTCCACCGCGAGACCCCCGATTCCCGCCGCCAGAAGTCCAGGCTATCGAGACGCGGCTTTCGCCCTCTTCATCCGGGTCCGAGCATGGAGGCGCCGCTCCCCCCGAGGGGAGAGCGACGCGGATACGCGGGGGCGGCCTCAGGCGCGCAGGCGGCCGTCCACACGTTGCGGCACGCCGAGGGGGTTGTCGTCGCGCAGCTCCGGCGGCAGCAGGTCCGCCGGCCAGTCCTGGTACGCCACGGGGGTCGTCCAGCGCCCGATCGAGGCCGCGCCGACGGAGGTGTGCGCCGGGGCCGTGGAGGCGGGCCAGGGGCCGCCGTGGTGCATCGCCCAGCTGACGGCGACACCGGTGGGCCAGCCGTTCCAGATGAGCCGCCCGGCCAGCCGGTTGAGCACCGGCACGAGGTCGCGGGCCTCCTCCGGGCCGGCCGCGTGGACGGTCGCGGTCAGCGATCCGGGCAGCCGGCGCAGCACGGCGGGCAGGTCGGCGGGGTCGCGGTAGCGGACGACGATCGCCGACGGGCCGAAGCACTCCTCCCCCAGCTCGGGCAGCCCCTCCGCGAACGCTTCCAGGTCGGCGGCGAAGACCTGCGGGATGATGCCGTCCACCGCGCCCCCGCTCGCCAGCACGGTGAGCCGCCCGGCCAGCCGGCCGGACGCCCGCAGGTAGCCCTCGCGGATCTTGGCGGTCAGCATGGGCCCGCCGGAGGTGGCGGCGACCGCCTCGGCGACGGCCTGCTCGAACCCTCCCTCCGCCGGGACGAACACCAGGCCGGGGTTGGTGCAGAACTGCCCCACGCCCAGCGTCAGCGAGGCCGCGAAGCCGGAGGCCACCTCGGCGGGGTCGGCCGAGGGCAGCACGACGACCGGATTGACGCTGCCCAGCTCGCCGTAGAACGGGATGGGGTCGGGCCGCTCGTCGATCAGCTTCTGGATGGCCGTCCCGCCCCCGAGCGAGCCGGTGAAGCCGACCGCCGTGACGAGCGGGTGCTGCACCAGCGGGGCCCCGGTCTCGAACCCGTGCACGAGCCCGAGCAGGTCGGGGTCGGGCAGTGCCTGCCGTACGACGGAGGCGGTCAGGTCGGAGGTGCGGGGGTGCCCCTCGTGGGCCTTGACCACGACCGGGCAGCCGGCCGCGAGCGCCGACACCGTGTCGCCGCCCGCCACCGAGAACGCGAAGGGGAAGTTGCTGGCCGCGAAGACGGCCACGACACCGAGCGGGTGGTTCATCCGGCGCAGGTCGGGACACGGCGGAGTGGCGCCGGGGTCGGGGTGATCGATCACCGCCTCGACCCAGCCTCCGTCCCGCAGGACGCCGGCGAACAGCCGGAACTGCGCGGCCGTACGGGCGATCTCGCCGCGCAGCCGCGCCTCGGGCAGCCGGGTCTCCTCCGCCGCGGCCGGCCACAGCTCCTCGGCGTGCTTGAGCAGGGCGTCGGAAACGCCTTCGAGCACGGTGGCGCGCTCGGCCGGGGGCGTCGCCCGCCACGCCTCGCCCGCCGCGGCGGCCCGCTCGACCGCCGTCCGGACGGCATCGTTCACCTGGTCGGTCACCTCATCCCCTCACCGTAAGATTCTCGACATCGTAGCGGGGGCCGCAGAACGCCCCGCCGACCAGTGCATGCGGCAGCTCGCCGAGATCGGGCTCGCCGTGCTCGGCGATCAGCTCGGCGGCGAAGACCTCCGAGTCGTCCCCGGGCTCGAAGCCGATGGCCCGGCCCTCCTCCAGCGACCACCAGCGGCGCGTGTTGGCCGACACGCCCCACACCACGTGGAAGCCGTCGGCCGCCAGCGACGCCTCGGCCAGCCGGGCGCAGTCGTCCGGGGACAGCCAGGTCGACAGCATGCGCACGTCCCTGGGCCGCTCGAAGCACGAGCCGATGCGCAGGCACGTCACCTGCAGGCCGTAACGGTCGTGGTAGAGCGAGCCGAGCGCCTCCTTGGTCACCTTGCTCACGCCGTAGAAGGTGTCGGGGCGCGGGAACACATAGTCGGGCGCCTCACCGGCGCCGCGCGGGAAGAACCCGACCGCGTGGTTGCTGCTGGCCAGCACGACATGGCGCACTCCCGCCCGCCGCGCGGCCTCCAGCACCACATAGGTGCCGTGGATGTTGACCTGCAGGATGTCCGCCCACGGCTGTTCGACGCTGTGGCCGCCCAGGTGCAGCACCGCGTCCACGCCGTCCATCGCCGCGTCCATCGCCTCGGGGTCGGTGATGTCGGCGGTCACCGCCTCCTCGCCCGGCCCCGCCTCCAGCGGGACGACGTCGAGCAGGCGCAGCACACGCCCCTTCCTGGCCAGCCGGGGTCGCAGCAGGGTGCCGACACCGCCCGCCGCGCCGGTCATGAGAACTCGCATCTGCCTCCTGTCGGATCGGCCCGCATGAGAGCGCGGCGCTCCGCGAGCGTCCGCGCGATCTACGGACCGTGTCACTGCCAAACGGCGCAAGTCTCGCAGCAATTCCCAACCGTTCACAAGCACGGGCACAATTCACATATATGACCCGCCAATCATCGTGCTCCAGGCCTTTCCTGCGGCAGTTCACGCGCGGGCTGACCAGCGCCGCGGTCAGGGCCGGCCAGTTGACTTTCATCCGATCATCCGGCTAGCTTCGTGGACATATTGAAGAACTTTGTCCATATATATGGACATCTAGGGAGTGGGCGGATGCAGCTCGACGGCGTTCTCTTCTTTCCGGTCACACCGTTCGGCCCGGACGGTGAGCTGGCCGAGGACGTGCTGGCCAAGCACGTGACCCGAGGGGTGACCGAGGGCGCGGGCGGGGTGTTCGCCGCCTGCGGCACGGGCGAGTTCAACGCGCTGGGCATCGACGAGTACGCGCGGGTGGTGCGGATCGCCGTCGAGTCGGCGGGCGGGCGGGTTCCCGTCCTGTCGGGCGCCGGCGGCTCGCTCCCGTTCGCCCGCGAGTGCGCGCGCAGGGCCGCCGACGCGGGCGCGGACGGCCTGCTGCTGCTGCCGCCCTACCTGGTCAGCGCGCCCGCCGAGGGGCTGGTGCGCTACGTCCGCGAGGTCGCCGCGGCCACCGATCTGCCGATCATCGTCTACCAGCGGGCCAACGCCCGCTTCACGGCCGCCGCCGCGGCGGCGCTGACCGAGATCCCCAGCGTCGTCGGGTTCAAGGACGGCCTCGGCGACGTCGACGCGATGCAGCGGATCGTGCTCGCCGTGCGGGAGGCGACCGACCGCGACTTCACCTTCTTCAACGGGCTGCCGACGGCCGAGATGACCGTGCTCGCCTATCGGGGGATCGGCGTGAGCCTGTACTCCTCCGCCGTGTTCTGCTTCGTCCCGGAGGTGGCGCTCGCCTTCCACAAGGCCGTGAACACCGGGGACGACGACCTCGTACGGCGCCTGCTCACCGGTTTCTACCGCCCCCTGGTCGAGCTGCGCGACCTCGTGCCCGGCTACGCCGTCTCGCTCGTCAAGGCGGGCGTCGCCCTGCGCGGCCTCGACGTGGGCCGGGTGCGTCCGCCGCTGGTCGACGCGGCCCCCGAGCACGTCGCCCGCCTGGAGAAGCTGATCGCGGCCGGACTGGACATCGTCGGATGAGGAGCTCGATGAGGATTCGCGAGATCAACGTCACACCGGTCGCCTTCCGCGACCCGCCGCTGCTCAACGCCGCCGGCGTGCACGAGCCCTGGGCGCTGCGCACAATCGTGGAGATCGTCACCGACGAGGGACTGACCGGCCTCGGGGAGACCTACGGCGACCTCGACCACCTCGTGCGGGTGCGCGACGCCGCCGGGGCGCTGATCGGCCACGACGTCTACGGCCACAACGCGATGTACGCCACCGTCGCCGGCCTCGTCGGGGCCGACGTCGTCACCGACCTGCACGGCCTGACCGGCACCTCCTCGCGGGCCAAGACCGTCGACCGGATCTTCTCCCCCTTCGAGGTCGCCTGCCTGGACATCCGCGGCAAGGCGGTGGGGCGGCCCGTCGTCGACCTGCTCGGCGGCCGGGTGCGCGACGCCGTGCCGTACAGCGCCTATCTGTTCTACAAGTGGGCGGGCCATCCGGGCGCGCCGGAGGACGGCTTCGGCGCCGCGCTCGACCCCGACGGGGTGGTCGAGCAGGCCCGCCTGCTGATCGGCCGGTACGGCTTCCGCTCGATCAAGCTCAAGGGCGGGGTGTTCCCGCCGGAGCAGGAGGTCGAGGCGGTCCACGCGCTGCGTGAGGCGTTCCCCGAGCACCCGCTGCGTCTCGACCCCAACGCCGTCTGGAGCGTGGAGACCTCGATCCGGGTGGGCCGCGAGCTCGACGGCGTGCTCGAATACCTGGAGGACCCGGCCGAGGGCATCGAGAACATGGCGCGGGTCGCCGCCGAGGTGCCGATGCCCCTCGCCACGAACATGTGCGTCGTCACCCCCGAGCACATCCCGCCGGCCGTCCGCCAGGGAGCCATCGGCGTGCTGCTGACCGACCACCACTACTGGGGCGGTCTGGTGCGCTCCGCGCACATCGCCACGCTGTGCGAGACCTTCGGCATCGAGCTGTCCATGCACTCCAACTCCCACCTCGGCATCAGCCTCGCCGCGATGACCCACCTGGCCGCCGCCACCCCCGCGGTCACGCACGCCTGCGACACCCACACCCCCTGGCAGGACGGTCAGGACGTGGTCGCCCCATCTTCGGGCGGTAAGGGCGCGCTGCGGTTCGTGGACGGCGCGGTCCAGGTGCCGGACGGCCCCGGTCTCGGGGTGGAACTCGACCGCGACGCCCTCGCAATCATGAACGAGCAGTATGAGAAGTGCGGGGTCCGCTCCCGCGACGACGCGACGTACATGAGGTCGGTCGACCCGTCCTTCTCCGCACGGAGGCCACGCTGGTGAACGTCATCTACGCCTACCCCTGGGACATCGTCGGCGACCCCGGCGCCGCCGCGCGGCTCAAGGCGCTCGGCGTCGACGCGGTGGCGCTCGCCGCGTCCTACCACACCACCCGCGCCGCGACCCCCGCCCATCCGGCGCACCGGCTGGTCGAGGCGCGGCACGCGGCCTGCTACGTCCCCGTACGCGAGGAGGCGTGGAAGGGCAACCGGCTCGTGCCCGGCGCCCCGTCGTGGGTGGACTCGGCCGACCCGTTCGGGGAGGCCAGGGACGCCCTGCGCGCCGCCGGCCTGCCGGTGCGGGCGTGGACCGTGCTGACCCACAACACGCTGCTCGGCTCGGCCAACCCCGACCTGGTCGTCACCAACGCCTTCGGTGAGATCTATCCGTACGCGCTGTGCCCGGCGGCGTCCGACGTGCGCGACTACTGCCGGACGCTGGTCCGCGAGGTCGTCGAGGCGGGCGACCCCGACGCGCTGATCCTCGAGGCGTGCGGCGCGCTCGGCTTCCGCCACGGCGGCCACCACGAGAAGACCGACGGCGCGGACTGGTCGCCCGCGCAGGTCGCGCTGCTGTCGCTGTGCTTCTGCGCGGCCTGCGTGCGCCGCTACGAGGCGGCAGGACTGGACGTCGCCGAGGTCCGCGCGCGGGTGCGGGCGGGCGTGGACGGCGCGCCGCGCTCGGTCGAGGACGCGCTCGGCGACCTGGCCGGCGCGATGCGCGACCTGCGCACGGGGCTCGCGGGCGAACTGCGCGACCTGCTGCTGGCCGAGGCCAGGGCCGTACGGCCGGATCTGGGCATCGCCCTGCACGCCAGCGCCGACCCGTGGGCGACCGGCCCGTTCGCGACCGTGCCCGCGGGGGTGGACGCCGACCTGCTCGTCGGCAACTGCTGGAACGCCGCCGAGGTGGACGAGGCCGGGCTGCGCGCCCTGAGCCGGCTCGGCCCCCGCGTGGGCGCGTACGTGCTGGCCCTGCCTCCGCGCCCGGCGGACGGCGCGGCCCTGTCGTTCCTGGCCGAGGCCTACACGGCGGCCGGCGCCGCCGAGATCCACTGGTATCACGGCGGCCTCGCCTCCGCGGCGCGGCTGAAGGCGATCGCGGAGGCCGTCCGCCGCTGAACCGCACCGCTCCCCACCACACAGAGCCGGACGATGCGGAACAATCAACGGCATGCGGTTCGGCATCCTCGGCCCCACGGAGGCGCGGCCCGACGGCGACCGCCCGGTGCCGGTCGGCGGGCCGGGGCTGCGGGCGCTGCTCGGCCTGCTGCTCCTCAACGCGGGCCGGGTGGTCACCACCGACCGCCTGATCGACGGCCTGTACGGCGCCGAGCCTCCATCCGGGGCGGACAACGCGCTGCAGGCGCAGGTGTCGCGGCTGCGCCGGCACCTCGCCGGCCGTGGCGACCTGGGCGACCTGGGCGACCTGATCGTGCGGGAACCCGCGGGCTACCGGCTGGCGGTGGACCCCGACGACGTGGACGCATCGCGCTTCGAACGGCTGGCGGCCGAGGGGCGGCGGGCGCTCGACGCGGGCGACCCCGGCCGGGCCGCCGCCCTGCTCGGCCAGGCCCTCGGGCTGTGGCGCGGCCCGGCGCTCGCGGACGTGCCCGACGCGCCGTTCGCACCCGCCCAGGCGGTCCGGCTGGAGGAGCTGCGCCTGTCGGCGGCCGAGGACCTCACCGAGGCGGGCCTGGCCCTCGGACGGCACCGCGACCTGCTCCCCGAGCTGCAGGAGCGGGTCGCCGCGCACCCGCTGCGGGAGCGCTCGCGCGGGCAGCTCATGCGCGCGCTGTACGCCGCGGGCCGCCCGGCGGAGGCGCTGGCCGCCTACGACGACGCCCGGCGGATCCTCGCCGACGAGCTGGGCGCCGACCCGTCGGCCGAGCTGTCCGCGATCCACCTCGCGGTGCTGCGCTCCGATCCGGCCCTCACCCCCGCCTCCGCCCCCGCCTCCGCCGGGCTCGGCGGGCGGCCGGTGCCGCTCACCTCACTCGTGGGCCGCGCCGCCGAGCTGGAGCGCATCGACGCGCTGCTCGCCGAGGCGCGGCTGGTGACGCTCACCGGCCCGGGCGGCACCGGGAAGACCCGGCTGGCACTCGAAGCGGCCACCCGGTGGCCCGGCGAGGTCTGCCTCGTGGAGCTGGCCCCGCTCACCGACGGCGCCGACGTGCCGCAGGCCGTGCTCGGCGCGCTCGGGCTGCGCGAGAGCGCCCTGGCCATCCCCACTCCCGGGACCCGGCAGGGCGCCGCCGATCCCCTCGCCCGCCTGGTGGCGGCCCTGACACTGCGGCCGGTGCTGCTCGTGCTCGACAACTGTGAGCACGTCGTGGAGGAGGCGGCCCGGCTCGCCGACCGGCTGCTCGCGGCCTGCCCCGCCCTGCGCGTGCTGGCCACCGGCAGGGAGGCGCTCGGCATCACCGGCGAGCGCCTGTGCCCGGTTCCCCCGCTGCGGGTCCCCCCGCCCCCTGCCGGTGAATCCGCCGACGAGCTCACCGTCGAGGACGCGCTCGCCTATCCGGCCGTAGGGCTGTTCGTCGAGCGGGCGGCCGCCGTACGGCCCGGCTTCGTCCTCGCGCCCGGCGACGTCGAGCACGTGCTGCGGATCTGCCGGGCGCTGGACGGGCTGCCGCTGGCCGTCGAGCTGGCCGCGGCGCGGCTGCGCTCGCTGCCCCTGGTCCGCATCGCCGCCCGGCTCGGAACCGGCGACGGCACCGTCGCCATGGGACCGGAGGGCGACGCCCCGCGCTTCGCGCTGCTGTCACGCGGCAGCCGTACGGCGCAGCCACGCCACCGGACGCTGCGCGCGGTCGTCGAGTGGAGTTGGGACCTGCTCGACGAGCCGGAGCGCGCGCTCGCGCGGCGCCTGACGGTCTTCGCGGGCGGTGCGACGCTGGAGGCGGCCGAGCGGGTGTGCGGCCTGCCCGACACCGACGGCGTGCTCGCCTCCCTGGTCGACAAGTCACTCGTCGAGGTGGTGGACGACCGCTATCGGATGCTGGAGACGATCCGGGCGTTCTGCGCCGAACGGCTGGCCGAGGCCGGCGAGAGCGAGCCCATGCGCGAGGCCCACCTCGCGTACGTCCTGGACCTCGCCACCACGGCGGACCCGCACCTGCGCGGGCCGGACCAGATCGAGTGGCTGCGCCGGCTGGACGGCGAGCGCGACGACCTGCAGGCCGCGCTGCGCCGCGCCGTACGCGCCGGCGACGTGACGCCCGCGCTGCGGCTGCTGTCGGCCGCGACCGGCTACTGGCTGCTGCGCGGACTGCGCGGCGAGGCCGCCCGGCTCGCCGCCGAACTGCTCGGCAGGCTCGGTGCCACGCCGCCGGACGGGCTGGAGGAGGAGCACGTGGTGTGCGCCTGCCTCGTGGCCTGGGGCGGGACGAGCGGCCCCGTCGTGGACGCGCTCGTGGCCGAGGTCGTCCGCCGGACCTACACGCTGCCCATGCCGCCTCGCCAGCCGTTCCTCCTCGTGCTGCACGCGATGATCAGCGGTCCTCCCGCCAGGGAGGAACTCCACCGGCTGGAGGACCTGTTCCGTGTGCTCGACCGTGACCCGTGGACGCGGATGCTCAGCCGGTTCAGCCTCTCCTATCTCAAGACGTTCGACGGCCGGCTCGACGAGGCCGAGCAGGAGCTCACCGGCGCGCTCCGGGACGCCCGCGCCGCCGGGGACGTGTGGCTTCGGGTGATGGTGTTGTCCGCGATGTCCGACGTCGCCGACCGGCGGGGACATCTCGAACGGGTCGAGGCGCTGACCAACGAAGCGCTCGACCTGGCCGAGCGGCTGGGCGCCACGGCGGACCTCGCCGAGACCCTCTGCCGGCGCGCCTGGGCCCGGATGCGTTCCGGAGACACGGACTCCGCGAGGGCCGACTTCGAGCGGGCCGCCGAGCTGTCCCGGCGGACCGGCGCCCCGGAGGCCCTCGCGACGGCGCTCCTCGGGCTCGGCGAGCTCGCCCGGCTCGGCGGTGACCTGCCCGAGGCCCGGCGGTGGTACGAGACGGCCCTGGCGGAATGCACGGCCGAGTGGTTCAACGCCGAGGAGACGCGCTCGCACGTCTACCTCGCGCTCGGCTGGGCCGCGCAGATGTCGGGCGAGACCGCAGAGGCACTGGCGTGGCACCGCCGCGCCCTCACCACCGGCCTCGGCACTCGCAGCCTCACCATGACCGCCGCGGTCGCAGAGGGCGTCGCCGGCGTCGCGGTGCTGGAGGAGGCCCCCGAGCGGGCCGCCTGGCTGCTGGGCGTCGGCGCCGCGCTGCGCGGGGCTCCCGCCGCCCGCGACCCGGACGTCGCCCGGATCGAGGCGCGCTGCCGGGCCGCCCTCGGCGACGACGCCTTCGACCGGGCGTACGCCGAGGCCGAGGCGTTCACCCGGCAGCGGATGCCGGTCACGGCGGGCAGCGCGGGGGGCAGCGCGGGGGGCAGCGCGGGGGGCACGGAGACCGCGGCGCTGACCGTCATCGAAGGGCACCTGTCAGCGCTCGGTGGGTGAGTCGTCAGCGCCCCGGCGCACGCTGACGGCCATGAACGACACCTCCCGCAAGTGGGGCACGCTGGTCATCGCCTGCATGGCCATGCTCCTGCTGTCCCTCGACCTCACCGTGCTGCACCTCGCCCTGCCGAAGCTCGGCGAGGACCTGGCGCCCTCGGCCATCCAGCTGCTGTGGATCGCCGACATCTACGGCTTCGCGCTGGCCGCACTGCTCGTCACCATGGGCAACCTCGGCGACCGGATCGGGCGCAGGCGGCTGCTGCTCGTCGGCCTGGCCGCCTTCGGCGCCACCTCGGTGCTGACGGCGTACGCGCCGAACGCCCCGCTGCTGATCGCCGCCCGCGCGCTCCTCGGCGTGGCCGGCGCGACGATCATGCCCTCGACGCTGTCGCTGATCCGCAACGTGTTTCCCGACCCGAAGGAGCGGACCACCGCGGTCGGCGTCTGGAGCAGCGTGGGCGCGGTCGGGTTCGCCCTCGGGCCCATCGTCGGCGGCCTGCTGCTCGACCGCTTCTGGTGGGGCTCGGTCTTCCTGATCAACGTGCCCGTCGTCGCGGCCGTCCTGGTCGCCGGGTTCGTCGTGCTGCCCGAGTCGCGCAACCCCCGCCCCGGCAGCCTCGACCTCGTCAGCGTCCCGCTGTCGGCCGTGGGCGTGCTCGGCCTGATCTACGCGATGAAGGAGGCCACGACCGGGGGCGTCACCCAGCCGTCCGTGATCGCCGCGGCGGTGATCGCGGTCGCCGCGCTGGTCGTGTTCGTCCGCAGGCAGACCCGGCTGGCCGAACCGCTGATCGACATCTCACTGTTCCGGCGGCGCGCGTTCGCGGCCACGGTCGGCGCCGAACTGGTCGCGGTCTTCGCGATGCTCGCCATGTCGGTGGTCTTCGCGCAGTACTTCCAGCTCGTCATGGGCTGGTCGCCGCTGACGGCCGGGCTCGCCGGCATGCCGGGCGGCCTCGCCGGGGGCGTCGGCGGCGCGCTGTCCGGAGTGCTCGTGCACCGGTGGGGCCGCGGGCCGGTCGTCAGCCTCGGGCTGGCGCTGACCGCGATCGGGTTCTTCCTGTTCAGCCGGATCGACATGGAGACGCCCTACCTCTACATGCTGGTCGCCATGATCATCCAGGGCGTCGGGATGGGCTTCACGTTCGCGGTGACCGGCGACACGCTGCTCGCCTCGGTGCCCAAGGAGCGGGCCGGCGCGGCGAGCGCGATTTCGGAGACGGCCCACGAGATGGGCGGCGCGCTTGGCATCGCCGTGCTCGGCACCGTGCTGACCAGCGTCTACCGGAACGGCCTGGTGCTTCCGCCCGGCCTTCCCGACGGACCCGCGGCCGAGGCCCGCGACACGCTCGCCGGCGCGCTGAAGGCCGCCGCCGCGCTCCCGGGCGACGCCGCGGGGGCCGTCGCCCAGGCCGCGCGCCAGGCGTTCGTCGAGGGCCTCCAGGTCACCGTGCTGACCGGCGCGGGCATCCTGCTCGTGCTCGCGGCCGCCGTGCCGTTCGCGCTGCGCGGCGTGCCCAAGGTGATCCCCGAGACCGGGGAAGAGGAGACCGGCGGGCAGGAGCCCGCCGAGGGCGCGGTCACGGCCCGCTGAGGCGCGGGCCGCACACGGCGGGGCGTCCCCGTCCTGGTCAGGCGTGCCCCCGCCGGGCGCATCCGATCACGTCACAAGGGACAGCCAGCGGTCGTGGGCGCCGTCGAAGGGGCCGGTCCGGCCGCCCACGGCCTTCATCAGCCAGGCGGCCGACCGCTCCGCCTGGCGGACGATCTCCTCCGGGTACCCGTACCGCACCTGGTGGACGGCGAACTCGTCCTCGTCGTCCAGGATCAGCCGGCCGTCCCGCATCCGCAGCACGTCGAGGTCGAGATCGGCCATCGTGATCCGGCCGTCGCCGTGGACGGGCACCGTGGTGACGTCGCAGTAGATCGCGCACCTGTTCGGCCGGGCGTTGAACGTGGCCGTCCACCACGAGTGGCGGGGGAACAGCATCACGAAGGCATCCGGCCAGACCACCGGCGGCTCGCTCCCCCGGCGGCCGACGGTGCCCGCGGGACAGCCGGTCCAGACACCGTGCTCGTCCTCGCCCAGCACCCGCGCGTGCTGGTGCCAGTGCAGCGAACCGCCGTACTTGCGGTAGATGATCCTCACCTCGGACACGGGCGGGACACTATGCCACGCCCGTCTCCGAGTACAACGGGATAACCGGCTAGACCTCGACGACCACCGGGATGATCATCGGGCGGCGGCGGTAGGTGTCGCTGACCCAGCGGCCCACCGTGCGCCGGATGGTCCGGCGGATCTGCATCTCGTCGGCCACGCCGGACGCGGCGACCTCCTGCAGCGCGGCCTCGATCTGCGGGACGACCGCGTCGAACGCGTCGGGGTCGATGCCCGAGCCGCGCGCGGTGATCTCCGGCCCGCCGGTGAGCTTCCCGGTGGTGGAGTCCACGACGACGACGATGGAGATGAACCCCTCGTCTCCCAGGATGCGCCGATCCTTGAGCGCCACGTCGGTGATGTCGCCCACGGAGGTGCCGTCCACGAAGACGTACCCGCACGGGACCGCGCCGGTGATCCTCGCCTGGCCGTCGACGAGGTCGACGACCACGCCGTCCTCGGCGATCACGATGTTCTCCCGGGGGACGCCGGTCAGCTCGGCCAGCTGGGCGTGCGCCCGCAGGTGCCGCCACTCCCCGTGCACCGGCATGAAGTTGGACGGCTTGGTGAGGTTGAGCACATACAGCAGCTCGCCCGCGGCCGCGTGGCCGGAGACGTGCACCCGCGCGTTGCCCTTGTGGATCACGCGCGCGCCCCAGCGGTTGAGGCCGTTGATGACCTTGCTGACCGCCGTCTCGTTGCCCGGCACGAGCGACGAGGCGAGCAGGACGGTGTCGCCCTCGGCGATCCTGATCGGGTGGTCGCGGTTGGCCATGCGCGACAGCGCCGCCATCGGCTCGCCCTGGGAGCCGGTGCAGATCAGCACCACGTCCTCCGGCGGCCACTCCTCGATCTCCCGGGAGTCCACGAGCAGGCCCGCGGGCACCTTCAGGTAGCCGAGTTCGCGTGCCACGCCCATGTTGCGGACCATCGACCTGCCGATGAGCGCGACCTTGCGGCCGTGCTTCTCGGCCGCGTCCATGATCTGCTGGACGCGGTGGATGTGCGAGGCGAAGCTCGCCACGATGATCCGCTTGGACGCGCCGCGGAAGACGCCGTCGATGACCGGCGCGATCTCCCGCTCGCTGGTGACGAAGCCCGGCACCTCCGAGTTGGTGGAATCGGACATCAGCAGGTCGACGCCCTCGCCCCCGAGCCGGGCGAACGCCCCGAGATCGGTCAGCCGCCCGTCCAGCGGGAGCTGGTCCATCTTGAAGTCGCCGGTGTGCAGGACGAGGCCCGCCGGGGTGCGGACCGCCACGGCCAGCGCGTCGGGGATCGAGTGGTTGACCGAGACGAACTCGCACTCGAACGGCCCGAACGAACGCCGCTCGCCCTCGATCACCTCGACCTTGACCGGCTGTATGCGGTGCTCGTTCAGCTTGCTCTCGATGAGCCCGAGCGTCAGCCGCGAGCCGACGAGCGGGATGTCGCGCCGCTCCCGCAGCAGGTACGGCACCGCGCCGATGTGGTCCTCGTGGGCGTGCGTGAGCACGAGCGCCTCGATGTCGTCGAGCCGCCCCCGTATGTAGTCGAAGTCGGGCAGGATGAGATCGACGCCCGGCTGGTCGGGCTCGGGGAACAGCACTCCGCAGTCCACCACGAGCAGACGGCCGTCGTACTCGAAGACCGCCATGTTGCGGCCGATCTCGCCGAGACCGCCCAGCGCGACGATGCGCAGGCCGTTTTCCGGCAGCGGCGGAGGCGGCCCGAGTTCGGGATGCGGATGACTCATCGCGCGTCCTCCGCCCCGCGCCCCGCGCCGTACGCGCTCACGCGCGGTTCCCTGTTTTCATTTCTTCTGGTCAAGTCGCTCATTCGGCTCCATCTGCTGATCTAATCCACAAGCTTGAGGCCCCCCGTGATGAGGTCCTCCCGAAGCGCCGTGATCTGCTCCTCCGTGGCGTCCACGAGCGGCGGCCGGACGCACCCGGCGTCCTGCCCCACCAGCTTCAGCGCCGCCTTGACCATGATCGCCCCTTGGGTGCGTGTCATGATCGCCGAGACCACCGGGAGGAGCTGACGGTGGACGGCCAGTGCGTTCTCGACGTCGCCGGACCGGTAGGCGTCGGCCATCGAGGCCAGCTCGGCGCCCACCACGTGGCCCACCACGCTGACGTACCCCGCCGCGCCGACCGAGAGCCATGGCAGGTTCAGCAGGTCGTCGCCGGAGTAGAAGACGAGGTCGGTCGAGGCCATGACCTGCGAGCCCGCGAACAGGTCGCCCTTGGCGTCCTTGACGGCGGCGATGCGCGGGTGCTCGGCCAGCCGGAACAGGGTCTCGATCGTGATGGGCACCCCGGCGCGGCCGGGGATGTCGTACAGCATCACCGGCAGGCCGGTCGCGTCCGCGACGGCCGTGAAGTGCCGGAGCAGACCCTCCTGCGGCGGTTTGTTGTAGTACGGCGTCACCACCAGGAGACCGTGCGCCCCCGCGCGCTCCGCGGCCTCGGCCAGCTCGACGCTGTGCCGCGTGTCGTTCGTGCCGGCGCCGGCCACGACGGTGGCGCGGTCGCCCACGGCCTCGACGACCGCGCGGAGGATCCGGACCTTCTCCTCGTCGGAGGTGGTGGGGGACTCCCCCGTGGTGCCGTTGACGACCAGGCCGTCGTTGCGCTGCTCGTCCACCAGATAGGCGGCGAGCCGCTGGGCGCCCTCGTAGTCGACGGCGCCATCAGAGGCGAACGGCGTGACCATCGCGGTCAGCGCGCGGCCGAAGGGGGCGTCGGAGGTTCCGGTAGGCGATGCCATAGACCGAACGGTACCCGGATCCGCAGGAGTGATGGACCTCGCCACCCCGTTATGTCCCGTAGCGCCCCGCGCGCGCCTCCAGTACCGCCCCGCGGGCGCCGCCGACAGCGGAAGAGGCCGCCGATATGTGCTCGGGGGTACACACATCAGCGACCTCTAACCGGGAATCGCCGCGCCTTACGCGGACGTTACACACCACGGCGAAATTTTTCCGGAAGGTCGCGAACGGCGGCTTCTGCGCCCCTGGGGCGGCGGATCAGTGAACCTCCCCCGACAGGAGCCTCACCCACAGCTCCTCCATCCGCGGGGCGATGAGCCGCTCGGTCTCGCGGATCTCCAGCTTCTTGCCCCGCGTCGTCCGCCGGATGAACAGCAGCCCGCCCGCCGCGCACAACTCGTAGATCGTCGCCTTGCACTCACACGTGTGGCGGCGCACCCGTACCCGATCGCTGCGATTGGTGGGCTTCATCCAGCTAATTCTCTTATGCCCGTCTCTGGGAGGGCTGGCATGGATGCCGTGATAGGGCAGAGGGAGGGGAATATCAGCACCTGGCCGCTTAGCGGCACAATCACCCATTAGCAGCCCTTTCACCAGGCAAAGTTGGAGTCACAGGCCATTCCCGTCACTCTCGGTCGCCCGGCGAATACGCCAAGATTTGGAGGACCCGTCACCCCCTCAGGGATGGATTGATGGCAAACTCTGATCCGGTCTACCTGCGCGTAGTCGAGGACATTCGCCGCCAGATCGTCGACGGCACGCTTCCCCCGGGCGCACCGATCCCCTCGCGGCACCAGATCACCCGGAAGTACAGCGTCGGTGAGACGGCCGCCCGCCACGCGCTGCGCGTGCTCGCCCAGGAGGGCCTCATCATCGGCCGCGTGGGCTCCGGGCACCGGGTGCGGGAGAAACCGATCCTGCTCCCGCTCCACCGCAGCCGCCTCCCCGAACCGCACGCCGCCTTCGCCAACGACATGCAGGCGGGCGGACGACAACCCAGCTGGAACTGGCGCAGCGAGCTCGCCGACGCCCCTCCCGACATCGCCCACCGGCTGCGCGTCGGGGAGTGCAGCCCGGTGATCAGGACCCGCTACGTCTTCCGCGGCGACGGCCGCCCGGCGCAGTTGCTCACCTCGTACGAGCCGGTCGAGCCGGGCCAGAGCCAGGCGCCCGAGGAGGGCACGTACGAACGCAGGAGCGCGGCCTTCCGGCTCGCGGCGAGCGGGCGGCCCCTCACCGAGATCAGCGAGACCGTGCTCATCCGCGTCCCCCAGCCCACCGAGAGCGACCTGCTCGAACTGCCCGCCGGCGTCCAGGTGCTCCAGATCGAGCGCACCTACTGGGCCGGGGAGCATCCGGTGGAGACCAGCGACGCCGTGGTGCCCGGCGACAGATTCCGCCTGGTCTACGGCATTCCCAGCCCCCTCTGACTGTCGGTGCCCACTGGTACAACCAATCCGGATCCCCCATCCGGAGGTGCCGATGCGCGTCAAGGACATGCCCCCGACCGACCAGCCGCGTGAGCGGCTGCTGGCCTCGGGAGCCGCCGCGCTCGCCGACAGGGAGCTGCTCGCCCTGCTGCTCGGATCGGGCGGCAGGGGCGTGAGTGCCGTCGAACTCGCCTCCCAGCTCATCGCCCACTGCGGCGACCTCGGCGAGCTGGCCCGCTCCGAGGCCCATCGGCTGCTCGCCGTCCCTGGTGTGGGCCCCGCCAAGGCCGCCCGCGTGGCGGCCGCGTTCCAACTCGTACGGCGGGCCCAGGCGGAGCCGGAGCGAAGCCGGATCACCTGCTCGGCCGACATCGCTTCGGCTGCCGCTCCCCTGCTGCACGGACAGCCGCGCGAGCGGCTGGTCGTGGTCGTGTGCGACGGCCGCGGCGCCGTGCTGCGCCGGACCGTGGTCACCGAGGGCGGCAGCGACCACACCCCCGCTCCCGTCCGCGACATCGTCACGACCGTCCTCCTCTCCGGCGGGGCCGCCTTCGGCCTCGCCCACAACCACCCGAGCGGATCGCTCGACCCCAGCCCCGCCGACGTCGAGGTCACGGCCCGCCTCCACGAGGCCGCCGACACCGTCGGCCTCCGCTTCCTCGACCACGTGATCGTCACCGACACCGCCTGGCGCCGGATCGCGGGTGACGATCAGCTTGACAATTCGTAGACCATATTAGCTATAGCGGTCTACTGCTCCTATACATCTCTCCAGTAGTTGTCTGCTTTGTAGGTAGACGTCCGGTTTCGTCTATCATTCCTCCATGATTGATCGCGACGGTCCGGTGCCGATCTACAAGCAGATCGCCGAGATCATCCGTGAGCAGATCGATCACGGCGACCTGGAGCCGGGTGACGCCGTTCCAAGCGAGACGGAACTGGAAGCCGAATACGGCATTGCTCGCCTCACGGCACGACGCGTCACCCGAGAGCTTCGCGAGCAGGGGCTCGTCTACACCGTTCAAGGCGAAGGAACGTTCGTCGGACGGCCGGGCACTCCGCGGTCAGCCGAACGGACGCCGGTCTACCAGCGCATAGCGGCCGAGATCCTGGAACAGATCCGCAGCGGAGACCTTGTTCCCAATCGGCGCATCCCGCCGGCGAAGGCGCTGATGAAGCAGTACGGTGTGGCCAAGGCCACCGCCCGCAACGCCGTGGATTTCCTTCGCAAGCAGGGATGGGTGTTCACCGTCCCGCATCGCGGAACCTATGTGTCCCCGCCAGAGGACTGGCCCAAGAGCTGACCGCAGGATCTGGACGCACAGAGATCGTGGTTTCACCGTGCGTGATTGGCCCGACGTCCCTATCCTGCCGGGCATGCCGGCAACCGAGGAGCGCATTGACGCGCTAGAGCGTGACTTGTGCCACCGTGGACGACCTCCGAACCGGCCAGGATGAGCTACGGAAGGGACAGGAGGAGATGCGCCAGACGTTGGAGGAGTTCCGCAGCGCTTTCGCCGTCGTGCTGGACGAGGTCCGGCAGCAGAAGGCCTGGTGGGAGGAGTTGTCCGACAAGGTCGCTTGCGTGATCGCCAAGAGCGCGGGCCTCGACGCGTAGCCGCCGACGTCAGGCGACTCCCCAATCCCTCCTCCGCGCTTCCTCGGGCATGAGGGGAGTCGCCTGACGAGGCCGCGCTTCTCGGCTGCCGCCGCCGGAGGGCCGTCGGGACGCTCAGGCGACGGGGTCCGTACGCCGATTTTCGTATGCGCACGGCCGTCCTGGGGCGGATGCCGGAGCGACCTGAGCCTGCGAGGCTCCGGGCTATGCGCAGGCGAACGGCATGGGTGATCTTCATCGTCGCGGTCATCGCGACTTCGGTGCTCGTCTATCCGTACCTGGGCCTCGATATCGACGACAGCCGCCTCGATGTGCGCGACAGCCTGCACTACTACGTTCTGGTCGGCCATATCGGGACCGCCGCGGTCGCGCTCGTGCTCGGCTCCCTGCAGTTCATGCCCACGATGCGGGCGCGCAGGCGGGTCCACCGGACGCTCGGCCGGGTCTATCTCCTTGCCGGGGTGCTGCCGTCCGCGGGGGCCACGATCCCGGTCGCGCTGTGGTCGGGCCGCCTCATGACGCAGATCGGCCTCACGACCGCGGCCGTCCTGCGGCTGATCACCGGTGGCCTCGCATATCGGGCCGCCCGCCGGCGCGACTTCGACAGTCACCGCAACTGGATGATGCGCAACTACGCCCTGACGTTCCTCGCGGTCACCGCGCGCGTCATTGTTCCCCTGCTCCTGCTGGTCCAGATCCCCTTCCGCGGGGCCGACCCGGGATCGATGGGAGAGCTGGCGACCTCGATGATCCCGATCGGCCAGACGCTGGGCTGGATCGTCAACCTGGCCGTGGTCGAGACCATCATCAGGAGACGCCTGTCCCAAGCCCGCCGGATGGGACGGCTCAGTTGATGAGGGCCATCGCCTTGTCGCTCAGACCCGCCGGGGCGGTCTTGGGGTTGCCGGCCGCGAAGGGCGGCCGCGGGTCGTACTCGATCGCGAGCTGCACGGCCTGCGCCGTCTCCTCGTCGCGCATCGCGGCCAGCAGGGTCAGGGCCATGTCGATGCCGGAGGACACACCCGCCGCCGTCACGACCTTGCCGTCGATCACCACGCGCTCGCTGACCGGCTCGGCCCCGAATCCGGCGAGCTGGTCGAGCCATCCCCAGTGGGTCGTCGCCCTGCGACCCTTCAGCAGCCCCGCCGCGCCCAGCAGGAACGAGCCGCTGCACACCGAGGTCGTCCACCGCGTCCGCTCGTGGGCCCGCGCGATCCAGCCCAGCAGCTCCGCGTCGGACAGCGCCTCGATCGTCCCGGGCCCTCCGGGCACGACGACCACGTCCGGCGCGGGCAGGTCCTCGTACGACGCGGTGGCCGCGAGGCTCAGGCTCCCCCGGTCGTCGAGCACCGGCCCGGGCTCGGCCGCCACGAACGTGACCGTGCAGCCCGGCGCGAAGGCGAGCACCGTGTACGGCCCGACGGCGTCGAGCGCGGTGAACCGGGGATAGAGGGGGATGGCGATGTTCATGATTTGCTGCTTTCCTTCGATCGGAACCGGCGGCGGTAGTCGCCGGGTGAGACGCGCCAGTGGCGGCGGAAGACCCGGTAGAGGGTCTCGGGAACGCCGAGTCCCGACTCCCTGGCCACTCTGTCCAGGGAGTGGCCGGTGGTCTCCAGCAGCCGCCGGGCGGCGTCGGCCCTGCTGTGTTCTACATACCTGCCGGGCGAGACCCCGGTCTGCCCGGTGAAGACGCGGGAGAAGTGCCGCTCGCTCATCCCGGCCCGGCGGGCGAGCGAGGGCACGCTCAGGTCCTCGGCCGGGTTGGCGTCGATGAACGCCTGGATCTCGCGCAACGGCTCGGCGCGCGGGACGGCGGCCCGCATGGGGGCGCTGAACTGGCTCTGCCCGCCCGGACGGTGCAGGTACACCACGAGCCCGCGGGCGACGTTCCGGGCGAGCGTGTGGCCGTGGTCGCCGGCCACGAGCGCCAGGGCGAGATCCACCCCCGAGCTGACCCCGGCCGAGGTCCAGACGTTCCCGTCGCGGATGTAGATGGGATCGGCGTCCACCTCGACGTCCGGGTAGCGGACGGCCATCTCCCCCGCCACCAGCCAGTGGGTGGTCGCACGCCTGCCGCCCAGCAGTCCGGCCTCCGCGAGGAGGAAGCTGCCGTTGCAGACGGAGGCGACCCGCCGGGCTCCGGACGCCAGCCGGGCGACGCCCCCGATCAGCTCCCGATCGCGCAGGTGTTCCGGCACGGACAGCCCGCCCACGACGA
This sequence comes from Microbispora bryophytorum, assembly GCF_006874465.1. Taxonomy (GTDB): domain Bacteria; phylum Actinomycetota; class Actinomycetes; order Streptosporangiales; family Streptosporangiaceae; genus Microbispora; species Microbispora bryophytorum. The sequence goes on from NZ_VIRL01000024.1 coordinate 58,367, forward strand.
GCAGCGTGTCGATCGGGCCCGCGACCTCGCCCAGCGCGGTCTCCGCGAGCGTCGTGATCCCGTTCTGCGCGGGCACGGCCCCGGCGCGCACGGCCGCCACCTCGACCCGGTAGCCGGGCTCCGGAGCGAGCAGGTTCGCCGTGGCGAAGACGTCGGCCGGACCGGCGAGGTCGAACATCTGGAAGCCATCGAAGACCACGATGACCACGCGTCGCTGCATGCCCTCCATGCTCGCGAGCAGGGCATTATGGCGTCAACGACACAGATATTGCAGATTACGCCATCAACGCGAGCGTCAACCCAGCCGAAACACCCGGTAACAAAGCGCTTGTTACATTGGATGGAAGCCCCCCGGCGCCGCCAGATGCCGAAGCGTCGAGGAGATGGCCCGGACGATGCCGAGCGCTCGAGAACTCAAGGACAGACTCTTCACGGCGATCAACCGCCACGACCTCTACGACGTGCTGGACTGTTACGCGCCCGACGCCGTGTACGTCGGCCCCACCGGCGTCGCGGAGGGCCGTGGGCAGATCGCCTGGATCTATGAGGGCCTCTGCAAGGTCTTCCCCGACATTTGCTACACCGCCTGGTACAAGGCCCCCTGTGTGGACCCCGCCTTCACCGAGTACGCGATGACCGGCACGCACATGGGCCCGCTCCTGCTCCCGGACGGCCGGGTGGCGGCCCCGACGGGCCGTCGCATAACGGTGCGGGGCAGTTGTGCCTGCGCGGTCGAGCACGGAAAGATCATTACGGATCGGGACTACTACGACCAGCTGGAGCTCTACTCCCAGCTCGGCATCAGCCTCGAACCGCCGCCGGGATCCTGACGGGCGCGGCATGGACCGACCGCCACCACCTCGCAGCCCCGCGACAGCCTGGGTTTGAGCGAGCCTCACTCCTCGCCGGAGAACCTCTCCCAGGCGGACTGCCGGGTCATGCCGAGCGCGGCGCCGATCCTGGCCCAGGTGGCGCCCCGGTCGCGCGCCCGCTGCACCCAGACCCGCAGGTTGTCCTCGACCTGCGCGCTCACCTCGGCGATCCGCGGAAGGAACTCCAGGATCTGCTCGACGGTCATGCTCTCGGTGTAGGAGATCTCCGGCGTCTCGACGGTCTGGGCCGCCAGGATCTCGGCACAGAGCCCGACGCATTCGTTGCAGATGTGGACGCCGGCACCGGCGATCATCTTGGCCACGTCGGTCTTCGGCTTGGAGCAGAACGAGCAGCGGATGTCCTGTTCCGCCAGAGAAGGAGCCGGCATGTCGCCTCCAAGGGGATAACGTGTCAGGCTGTTCCTGACGCCTGGCCCGAGACTAGGGCGTCAGGAGCAGCCTGACAATGGATCATCCGGAAAGCGACGTTTCCCGAGCGGCCCTCCCCCGGCTCAGCTCTTGGGACCGAAGGCGTGTGGGACCTCTCCCTTGCGTCCACAGCGCGGGCAGGGCCGGTAGCGCCCGGACCACCAGGTGGCCTTGAGCGTGCCACTGCCCTTGCACTTGGGGCATTTGGCCAGGTAGTTGCGTACGTAGTCGGAGACGAGCCAGATGCCGAAGAAGGCCCCGGCGAGAACGAGAAAGGTCTGGGAATCCACTGTGGCTCCGTAGTCGGGGGACGGGACCGGCGACGAACGCGCCGCCGTACGGAAGCCGGTCGCGCGGGGGCGCGGTCACCGTCGCTCACCGGCCGGGCGAACAGTGCCGGAGGCGGGCGCGGATCCTCACCCGCACCACAGGTGCGCGCATGGCCTGCGAGGGAACACGCATCGCCGCCTCCGTGGACACTGGTCGCACGGGAGAGGACGCCGCACGGCCCGGGGCCGGTGACAGCCGGGCGCCCTTTCGTTGGAGTCACAGGGCCCTGGGCGGCGGCGGCCCCTCAGACCCGCTCGGGCTGGAGCTCCACCGCCTGCTCCGCGCCCGCCCGGGGCCGCCGCAGGACGACGTACGCGGCCACGAAGGCGCTGACCAGCAGGACGAGGGAGACCGTGAAGGCCAGCCGGTAGCCGCCGGTCAGCGCGACCGCCTCGCTCGCCCCGCCCGCCAGCAGCCCCTCCGTGCGAGAGGCGGCCAGCGTGGACAGCAGCGCGACGCCGACGGCCATCCCGACCTGCTGGGTCGTGTTGAAGAACCCCGAGACCAGGCCCGCGTCGTCGGAACGGGCGCCGGACATGCCGAGCGCGGTCAGCGCCGGGAGCACCAGGCCGCCTCCCATGATGAGCACCATCACGGGGAGCAGGTCGGTCACGTAGCGGGCGTTGGCAGGGACGCGGGTGAGCCAGGCCATCGCGCCGATCAGTAGCACCAGGCCGCCCAGCAGCACGGCACGCGCGCCGAAGCGGGTGCTCAGCCGTGGGGACACGAACAACGACACCCCCGCGATGGCCAGCGCCGCCGGGAGCATGGCCAGGCCGGTGCCGAGCGCGCCATACCGGAGCACCTGCTGCATGAACAGCGCCACCATGATCTGGAAGGCGAACATCGCGCCCAGCGTCAGGACCTGCACCAGGTTGGCCCCGGCGACGGCGCGCGAGCGGAGAATCCGCAGCGGCATGAGCGGGGTCCGGGCGGTCGCCTGGCGGACGAGGAACGCGGCCAGCAGCACGAGCGACACCGCGCCGAACCACAGGGAGCGCAGGCCATACCGCTCGATCTGGACAGCGCCGATCTCAACCACGGCGTAGATGCCCAGCATGACACCGACCGTGACCAGCAGGGCGCCGACGGCGTCCGCGCCCGCCGACAGACCGAGCCCCCGCTCGGCCGGCAGCGCCCGGACCGCCAGCGCGATCGTGACCACGCCGATCGGCACGTTGACGAGGAAGATGTAGTTCCAGCCCAGCATGTCGGTGAGGACCCCGCCGAGCACCTGGCCCAGCGACGCCCCGGCGGCGCCGGTGAAGCTGAAGACGCCGATGGCCTTCGCCCGCTCCCCCGCGTCCGTGAAGGTCGTCACCAGGATGCCGAGCACGACCGCCGAGGCAATGGCGCTGCCGACGCCCTGGAGGAACCGGGCGCCGATCAACATCCCCGGCCCGGTGGCCGCTCCGGCCAGCAGGGAGGCGGCGGCGAAGACGGCGTTGCCCGCCAGGAACACGGCCCGGCGGCCGATCAGGTCGCCCAGCCGGCCCGCCAGCAGGAGCAGTCCGCCGTACGCGATGAGGTAGGCGTTGACGGTCCAGCTCAGCTCGGCGGGCGCGAAGCCGAGATCCCGCTGGATGGCGGGCATGGCCACGGTCACGATGCTGCCGTCGAGCACCGTCATCAGCATCGTGGCGGACAGCACGCCCAGCACCAGCCACCGAGATCGGGATATACGCGACATGGGGTCGCCTCCTGTTCATGAGGAACAGGAAGAACCGTAACAGATAGTTTTGTTGTAGACGATCCCCAACGGACCGATCAGGTGCGGTGGCGCGCCCGCCTAACCGGCTGCGGCACCTCCACCGCAGTGGCCAGATGGCCGGTGACCAGCCGGTTGAGCGCGCGCACGAGCACCTCCGCCTCCTCCTCGGGCAGCGACCCGAGGGCGGCCCGATGAACCCTGTCGACGATCTCCTGGCTGCGCTTGGCCACCTGCGCGCCCTGCTCAGTCACCGCGACGATCCGGGCGCGCCGGTCGATGCTGGACGGACGGCGCTCGGCGAGGCCGGCCTTCTCCAGCGCGTCGAGGGTGACCACCATCGTGGTCTTGTCCATGTCGCCGAGCTCGGCGAGCTGGATCTGCGTGCGCTCCTCCTCCATGGCATGGACGAGCACGCAGTGCATGCGCGCCGTCAGGCCGATCTCGGCAAGGGCCGCCGCCATCTGCGTTCGCAGCACGTGGCCGGCATGGTCGAGCAGGAAGGACAGGTCGGGCTCGTCACGCGAGGGCGCCATGGCGGTCATGCGCCCAGGCTATCAATTCGTCCGATTGCGGATTATCTCCAAAGGACCTGCCGTCAGAGCATCCGCAGGGCCGCCTCGACCGACGCCCGGCTCGCGGGGACGAGCGGGAGCCGTACGTCGGCGGTCGGGATGCGGCCCTGCGCGTGCAGGACGCCCTTCAGGACGGTCGGGTTGGGCTCGGCGAACATGGCCGCCGACATGAGCGACAGCCGGTGGCCGAGAGCGCGGGCGTGCTCGACCTCTCCGGCCCGCCAGGCCCGGAAGAGCTCGGCGAATTCGCCGGTGCGCAGGTGGGCGGAGGCGAGGATGCCGCCGGATGCGCCCAGAGCGAGCAGCGCGGACAGGAACGGGTCGTCCCCGGCGAGCACCGCGAAGCCCTCCGGCGGGTCGGCGAGCAGGGCGACCGTGTCGAGGTCGACGCCGCCGACCGCGTGCTTGACCCCGGCCACCATGGGCAGCTCGCCCAGCCGGCGCAGCGTGGCCGCGCCCACCGACTGCCCGGTCCGATACGGGATGTTGTAGACGACCAGCGGCACCGGGGTCTGCTCGGCCAGCGCGGTGAAGTGGGCGAGCACGCCGGCCTCGGACGGGCGGACGAACGCCGGAACCGTCACCAGCGCCGCGTCCGCCTCCCCCTTGAGGGCGCGCAGCGCCTCGGCCGTGCTCCGCGTGTCGGCCGACCCCGCGCCGACGGTCAGCGTGGCGCCCCGCTCGCGGCAGACCCGGCCGCAGATCTCGATCACCGCGCGCCGTTCCTCCTCGGCCAGCGTGGCGACCTCCGCGGTGGTGCCGAGCGCGACGAGCCCGGACGCGCCGTCGTCGAGCGCGGCGCGGGCCAGGTCTTCGAGCGCGTCGAACGCGATCTCGCCGTCCGCGGCGAACGGGGTGATCAGCGGGACGTGGATGCCGGAAAGAGTCATACCGCGATCCTTCCGGCGGGCAACCGTGTAGGTCCAGTTCGCCTTTCTGTCGAAACCATTAAGCTGAACTGATGCTCGATGTCCGCAGACTCCGCCTGCTTCGTGAGCTCGCCCACCGGGGCACGATCGCGGCCGTGGCCGAGGCGCTGACGTTCACCCCCTCGGCCATCTCCCAGCAGCTCACGGCGCTGGAACGCGAAGCGGGGGTCGCCCTGCTGGAGCGCACCGGGCGCCGGGTCGTGCTCACCCCCGCCGGGGTGGCGCTGGTGCGGCACGCGGAGGCCGTGCTCGAACGGCTGGAGCAGGCGGCGGCGGAACTCGCCGCGTCGAGAACCGATCTGTCCGGAACCGGCCTGGCCGGGACCGTGCGGATCGGCGCCTTTCCCACGGCGACCCGCGCCATCCTCCCCTCGGCCCTGGCGGCGCTCGCCCGCAGTCACCCGGGCCTGGATCCGATGGTGGACGAGGTCGATCCGGTCGAGGTCGCGCCGCGGCTGCGCGCCGGTGAGCTCGACGTCGCCCTGGTCCACGAGTACGACTTCGTCCCGGCCGAGCCCGACCTCGCCCTGGACGCCGTCCCCCTCCTCGACGAACCCATGTACCTGGCCACCGTTCACCCCCTCAGCGGAGAGGGAGACGCGGCCACGCTCCTCACCTGCCGGGACGCGCCCTGGATCGCCTCCACCCCCGGCACGCTCTGCCATGCGATGACCGTGCGCGCCTGCCAGGCGGCCGGTTTCTCCCCTCGCATACGCCACCACATCGACGACTTCGCCACGGTCCTGGCGATGGTCGCCGTCGGGCAGGGCGTGGCGCTCGTGCCGGAGCTGGGAGCCGCCGACCCGCCCGAAGGCGTCACGCTGACCGCGCTGTCGATGCACCGCCGCACCCGCGTCGCCTTCCGGCGCGGCGCCGGCGGTCACCCCGCCGTCGTCGCGCTGATCGCGGCCCTGCGTTCCGCCATCCGATAGGACGTCCGACAGGGCGTCCGACAGGCTCAGAACACCGGGATGATGTCCTCCGGGTCGATGACGTCGACGTTCACGCCGTCGATGTCGAGCTCCGGGATCGCGGGGAACTCGATCCCCCACCGCTCGACGATCGCGCGTACGCGGGCCATCGCCAGCCGCCAGTTGTCGGCCTGCTCCTCGTACGACAGCACGCCGAGACCAGCCTCCCGCGCGTGGTCCATCAGCACACGGTGGTTGTGCAGGAAGTACGGCGGGAGCTCCCAGAAGCCCTCGGGCGGCTCCCACAGAATCATCGACAGGAACACGAACCCGGCGCGCAGCTGACGCGTGATCAGGCCGCGTACGTCGTCGGTGAGCCCGGGCCACTCGTTCTCCAGGATCGTCATGCAGATCTGGAGGTGCCGCGACTCGTCCCGGCCGATCTTGTGGAACATGTCCGAGAACAGGGGGTGCTCGGTGCCGGAGGCCATCCCCCGGAACAGCGTCGAGGCCGCCATCTCCCCCATCATGAAGCTCGTGAACAGCACGGCGAGCGAGTACTTGCCCACGGCCGAGTTGTAGCCGTTCCAGTAGCGCCCGCCGTTGTGGTACAGCCAGCCGATGTTGTTGTGCGCCGCCCGCTCCAGGTCGGTGGAGGGCTGCCAGTCGAGCGGGCCGCCGGGCCACAGCCGCGCGATCGCGCGCTGGCAGCACTCCTCGTGGTTCATCTCGTCACGGGTGATGGAGAAGAAGCACTTGCGTACGGGATCCTCCTCGTGCTTCTCGAACGCCTGGATGGTGGCGCGGGCGAAGACGGCCGGGCCCGAGGCGTCGAAGTTGGCCAGCACGGAGAACCAGTACATGATCCCCAGCCGCTGCTCGGCCGTGAACTCGCCGGGGTCGAGCAGGTTCCACGGCAGGTCGGCGGGGTTCCAGACCATCCGCTTGGACTTCTCGTAGATCGCCGCGAGCTTCTCGGTCTCCACCCGCCACTCCATCGGGTAGATGTTGGGCTGCGGGATCTCGGGCGCCGGCCAGAAACCACCGTCAGGAACCACGACGTCCGGCATCACGTCACCATCCCGCGCGCTTGTGATCGATTCGCCTGGTTACCCCATTTGCGTAACCCTGCTTTGTAACACTGTCAGCCTCATCCTGCGCCGTTCCGTCACAGCAATCAAGTGCCCACTCCGCGCCGGCCGCGGCTGACCTGCGTGACCGCCACGCACACGAGCACGACCAGGGCCGCCGCGATCGTCGCGACGCCGATCTCCTCGCGCAGCAGCAGCCAGGCCCACACCAGCGTGATCAGTGGCTGGGCGAGCTGGATCTGCCCGGCACGGGCGATCCCGCCCATCGCGAGCCCGGCGTACCACGGGATGAACCCGAGGAACATCGACACCAGCCCGACGTACGCGAATCCGGCCAGCGACTCGGCCGAGGGCTCCATGGGCGTGGTGATCGCCAGCACCGCCGTCACGGGAACGGTGAGCGGGGCCGCGACCACCAGGGCGTAGGAGATGACCCGCCAGCCGGGTGTCTCCCGCGCGAGGCGTCCGCCCTCGGTGTAGCCGACGGCGGCCGACAGCAGGGCGAGCACGAGCAGCACGTCGGCCCCGGCGAAGCGGCCGGTCCCCCGGGTCAGGGTGAACACGGTGATCGACAGCGCGCCGGCCGCGCAGGCCGCCCAGAACAGGGGTCTCGGCCGCTCCCCCGCGCGTAGCACGGCGAACGCGGCCGTGGCGGCGGGGAGCAGGCCGATGACGACGGCCGAGTGGGCCGTGCTCGCGCCGCCGTCCAGGGCGAGGCCGCTGAACAGCGGAAAACCGAGGACCACACCCAGCACGATCATCGCGTACGACCGCAGATGGGCACGAGGCGGCAGGAGCGGCGCCCCGGCGGCCTTCAGGCAGATCACCGCGGCGAGCGCCGCGAGCGCGGCCCGCCCGATCGCGACGAGATACGGATCGAACCCCCGCATCGCGAACACGGTCGCGGGAAACGACCCCGAGAACGACAGGACGCCCGCGCCCGCCAGGAGGCTGCCCCGCCATGCCGGGCGGCGAGGGGCGTTCGCGGCGGGGACGTCCGCTATCGGAAGGACATCAATAGCGCTATCGTCAGCTTTCATGAACGACGATAGCAGTATCGCCCGTCTCGCCGCGATGCTCCGGGAGGAGACGGAGCGGTCGCGTCCGGGCGAGCGGCTGCCGTCCAGCAGAGAGATCATGCGCCGTCACGGCGTGGGCCCGGTGACGGTCTCGCGGGCGATCGCGCAGCTCGCGGCGGAGGGCCGGGTCGTCACCCGTCCCGGCGCGGGCGTGTTCGTGGCGGCGGCCCGGCGGCCGGTCGCGGAGGCGCCCGACCTGTCGTGGCAGACCGTGGCCCTGGGCGACCGGGTCGTGGACGACACGGCGACGGCGAGCCTGCTGGCCCAGCCCGCCGACGGCGTCGTGCCGCTCACGGGCGGCTATCTCAATCCGGAGCTGCGCCCGGTGCAGGCGCTGGCCGCGGCGGCCGCGCGAGCCGTACGCCGGCCGGAGGCGTGGAGCATTCCCCCGCTGAGCGGCCTGCCGGAGCTGCGCCGATGGTTCGCCGCGGAGGCCGGCGGCGCCGTGACGCAGAACGACGTGCTCGTGGTGAGCGGCGGGCAGTCGGCGCTCACCCTCGCGTTCCGCGCGCTGGCGGCTCCCGGCTCACCGATCCTCGTCGAGACCCCCACCTACCCGGGCGCGCTCGCGGCCGCCAGGGCCGCCGGGCTGCGCGCGAGCGCGGTGCCGCTCGACGAGGACGGCGTGCGGCCCGACCTCCTCGCGGAGGCGTTCGCGATGACGGGGGCGCGGGTGTTCTACTGCCAGCCGACGCTGCACAACCCCACGGGGGCGACGCTGACCCGCGAGCGCAGGGAGCAGGTGCTCGCCGTGGCGCGCGCGGCGGGGGCGTTCGTGATCGAGGACGACTACGCGCGATATCTGGCCGACGGCCCGGTTCCGCCGCCCATGGTGACCATGGACGCCCACGGCACCGTGGTCCACATCCTGTCGCTGAGCAAGATCACTTCACCCAGTCTGCGGGTGGCGGGCCTGACCGCGCGGGGCCCGGCCGCGCACCGGCTGCGGGCCTGCCAGGTGGTGGAGTCGTTCTTCGTCGCCCGGCCCCTGCAGGAGACGGCCATGGAGTTCGTGGGCTCCACCGCCTGGCGGCGTCACCTCGGCGCCGTCCGGCAGGAGATCGGCGTACGGCAGGCCACGCTGCTGGCCGGGCTCGCCCGCCACGCGCCCGCCGCCGAGGTGCACCTCGCGCCGCACGGCGGCCTGCACGTCTGGGTGCGGTTGCCGCCCGGCACCGACGAGGCGGAAGTGGTCGAGACGGCGCAGGCACGGGGCGTGCTGGTGAGCCCGGGTCGCATCTACTACCCGGCCGAGCCGCCGGGGCCGCGGCTGCGGCTGACCCACACGGCCGCGAGCGGCCTGCCCGAACTGGAAGAGGGCATCCGCCGCCTCGCTCCGGTCCTGTCCCAGGGGTCACATCGGTCCCAGTGGTGAACCTTTGCCCCGGTTGAGTCGTCTCTTCTCTGTCGCCCTTCACCCCCTCGCAGAGGAGACATCGTGCGCTTCCGCTCTCTGGTGATCGCGTTATGCGCCGTGCTCGCGTCAGCCGGCCTGCTCGTCGTCCCGTTCGCCGCCCAGGCCGCCCCCGCCGGGACGTCCTCCGCCTCGGCGGGCTGCTACCGCCAGGTCGGGGATCACTGGGAATGCGTCACGCCCGGCGCGTTCTGCCCGGCGGCGGCGCACGGCAGGAACGGAACCGCGCAGGACGGCGACTCCTACCGGTGTGTGCAGGACGGCTCCTACTGGCGCTGGAAGCCGGCCGGCTCCTCGGGAGGCGCGGCCCCGAAGCCCAAGCCGACCGCGAAGCCGACGAGGCCGAAGTGCTCCCAGAAGTACCTGCCGTTGCCGGACCCGAAGTGCCAGCCGGGGACGCGCAACCCCGCCGTCACCCAGCGGACGATCAAGTCCACGATCTGCGCCCCCGGCTACAGCAGGAAGGCCGCGCCTCCGGCGAGCTACACCAACGCGCTGCGCGTCACGCAGATCGCGCAGTACGGCTACGCGGACAGGAAGCCGTCGCACTACAAGGAGGACCACCTCATCCCGCTGTCCCTGGGCGGGTCGCCCAAGAGCGTCAAGAACCTGTGGCCCGAGCCGGTTCACGCGGGCAAGGACAAGACCCCGGCCGCGAAGGACGCGGTCGAGCTCACGCTGTGGAGGGCCGTGTGCCACGGCAGGGTGCCGCTCGCCAAGGCGCAGCAGGCGATCGCCAAGAACTGGCGGACCGCGGTGCGGCGGCTCGGACTCTAGATCCCGCCGCCGTTCCTCCGGCAGGTGCGACAACACCACCGAAAGGCTTTCGGTGGTGTTGGTATTTCGCGACCTCCGACTGTCGTACAGTGGTCACGAGGGGTGATCGATCATGACTGGCCCGGCGGAGCTGCTCCGCGACTTCGTGAACACCTACGACGTCGAGGGAGACGCCGACGAGCTGGCCTCGCCGGCCGAGCTGTCCGTCTGGCTGCGCGAACGGGGGCTGATCGGCGACGACGACCGCGCCGCCGACGAGGACCTCACAGTGGCGACCCAGCTGCGCGAAGGACTGCGGGTCGCGCTGCGCGGCAACCACGACGGGGGTCCGTACGAGGTTCCGGCGGGGCTGGCCACGGCGCTGACGGGACTGCCGGTTCGCGTGACGCTCTCGGCGGGAACGCCGGCGCTCGAACCCGTGAGGTCCGGAGTGGCGGGCGGTCTCACGCGGCTCGCGGCGCTGATCCCCGCCGCCCACGCCGACGGCACCTGGCCACGGCTCAAGGTCTGCGCCGAGAGCACCTGCCAATGGGCCTTCATCGACTCCTCGAAAAACCGGTCTCGCTCCTGGTGCTCCATGCGCGTCTGCGGAAACCGCACAAAAACCCGGGCATATCGGGCGCGACGCCAGGCGGAAGGTACGCCGAGGCCCTCCTGACCAGTACGGTGTTACAGGCTAAGAAAGGAGCCCGCCGAATGGGTGTCAGAGCTGCCCGCCTCGAGGACGTCGACGCGGTGACCAGCACCCAGATCCGGGCGTGGAAGGCGGTTTATCGCGACTTCCTGCCACCGATCCCGCTGGAGCAGATGACCGGGCCGGCGGCGGAGAAGATGTGGCGCCGCCAGTGGGAGGAGGCGATCCTCTCGCCGCCCACGCCCCGCCATCGTCTACTCGTCGCCGTCGAGCGGGTCGTGCCCGACACCGACGCGTTCACCGCGCTCGGGCCCGGCGGCATCCTCGCGACCGCCGCGCAGCGTGCGTCCGACCGGGTCGTGGGGCTGGCGTCGCACGGACCCGCCGAGGACCCCGACCTGCACCCGGCCACGACGGCCGAGTTGATGACGTTGCTCGTCGATCCCAACCACATCAGGCGCGGGCACGGCAGCAGGCTGCTCAACGCCACCGTCGACCACCTGCGCGAGGACGGCTACAACACGGTCGTCACCTGGGTCTTCGCCGACAACCACCCGATGCTCGGCTTCCTTGAGTCGACGGGCTGGGGCGAGGACGAGGCCGAGCGTGTCCTCGACATGGGCCGCCCGATCAGGATGATCCGCCTCACCACCGACATCAGCTGAGTGACCTCCCTTTCCGCCCGTTCGTTACGGCTTCCGCCCCCGTCGGCGTCGCCTCCGCCAACCCCGCTGTCACGACATGACGGGGGATTGGCCAGACTAGGTACGCCTTTACCGGCTACGCACAGGTAGGAAAAGGGAGTCACGTGGCCACCCCAGCTCAATGGTTAGCGGGCGCACGCCCCCGTACGCTGCCCGCCGCCGTCGTCCCGGTCGCCGTCGGCACCGGTGCCGCCGTCGCGGAGGACGGCGCGGTCTGGTGGCGCGCCCTGCTCGCGCTGTTCGTCGCGCTGGCTCTGCAGGTCGGGGTCAACTACGCCAACGACTACAGCGACGGCGTGAAGGGCACCGACAAGGACCGCGTGGGCCCCCTGCGGCTGGTCGGCTCGGGCGTCGCGGCCCCGAAGCAGGTGCTCACCGCCGCCCTCGGCTGCTTCCTCGCCGCCGCGGTCGCCGGGCTCGTCCTGGTGGTGGCCACCCAGGCCTGGTGGCTGCTGCTCGTCGGCCTCGCCTCCATCCTGGCCGCCTGGTTCTACACCGGAGGCTCCCGCCCGTACGGCTACCGCGCGCTCGGCGAGATCTCTGTCTTCGTGTTCTTCGGCATCGTGGCCGTCGCCGGGACGACGTACGTCCAGGTGGAGCGGCTGACCTGGCTCTCGCTGGCCGCCGCCGTGCCCGTGGGGCTGCTCGCCTGCGCGCTCCTCGTGGTCAACAACCTGCGCGACATCGTGACCGACGGCCCCTCCGGCAAGCGCACGCTGGCCGTGGTGCTGGGTGACAGCCGCACGCGCCTGGCCTACTCGGCGACCCTGGTGCTGCCGTTCGTGTTCGCGCTCGCCCTGGTGCCGGCGCGGCCCTTCGCCGCGCTGACCGTGCTGGCGCTCCCCCTCGTGGTGACCCCGATCAAGACGGTCCGCGCGGGGGCGACCGGTCCGGCGCTCATCGCGACGCTCCAGCAGACCGGCCGCCTGCAACTCGTCTTCGGCGCACTGTTCACCCTCGGCCTGGCCCTGTTCTGACGGATGCCTCTCGCAGCGTCACCGCTCGCCGGCCTCGCGGTGCGAAAATCGTTTGCCGCACGACGCCGGTACCGTTTGCATGTCTCCCATGCCACCCCTGCGGATCGCACCGGTGACCGACGCCACCATCGAGGACTGGCGGCACGCCCACAATGTGATCATTCCCGATGACCCGCTGGCCCTCGACGAGGTACGGGAGCCGAGTCCCACGAGGTGGACCGTTACTACCCGCCCGAGGGCGGCGGCCCGTTCATCACCCTGAGCAGGTCCTGAGCAGGTCCTGAGCCGACCGTTCGAGGGGCGGCAAGGGGCCGCCCGCGCCTGTCCGGCACCGCGTGTTCCGCCTGACACGGCGATCACACCGGCGCGACGACAGGCCGGGCGGCGGGCGGACTACCGCAGGTCGAGGAGGCGCTCCAGGCCCACGGTGAGGCCGTCGAGCTCCTGCACCCGGCGTACGCCCAGCAGGACGCCCGGCGTGAACGACGCCCGGTTCATCGTGTCGTGCCGGATCGTGAGCGTCTCCCCCTCACCGCCCAGGATGACCTCCTGATGGGCGATCAGCCCCGCGAGCCGTACGGCGTGCACGTGGACACCGTCGACCTCCGCGCCCCTGGCGCCGTCGAGCGCGGTGGTGGTCGCGTCGGGAGAGGGGCCGAGACCGGCCTCGCGCCGTGCCTGCGCCACCAGCTCCGCCGTACGGCGGGCGGTGCCCGAGGGGGCGTCGGCCTTGTGCGGGTGGTGCAGTTCGACGATCTCGACCGACTCGAAGTGCTTGGCCGCCTGCGCGGCGAAGTGCATCATCAGCACGGCCGCGATGCCGAAGTTGGGGGCGATGAGCGAATTCGTGCCGGGGTTGGCGGCCAGCCAGCCCCGCACGGTCTCCAGCCGTCCGGCGTCGAAACCGGTCGTGCCCACGACCGTGTGGATGCCGTGGGAGACGCACCACTCGAGGTTGCCCATGACGATGTCGGGGTGGGTGAAGTCCACCACCACCTCTGCCCCGGTCAGCGCGTCGAGCGAGTCGTCCTTGTCGACCTCCGCCACGAGCTCCAGGTCATCGGCCGCCGCGACGGCCTTGCACACTTCCACACCCACGCGCCCGCGGGCGCCCAGAACACCGACCTTAATCACGCGCCCAAGGCTATACGTGACGGCGGGGGGCGGGACGGCGAGGAGCGGACCGGCGCGCCCGAGTCCCGTGCGGCGGGAGGCGCCGCCCCGGCGAGAGCCGTAGGGGATGGACGGGGATGAACGACGAGGCCGCGCCGGTGCGCAATAGCACCGGCGCGGCCGTCGAAGGCACGGTCAGGCGATGGCGGAGCCGAAGTCCTTGTCGCTGTAGGGACCGATCACCGCGAGCGTCAGCGGCCGGTTGAGGATGTCCGCGGCGACCGAGGCGATCTCCGCGGGGGTGACCGCCTCGATCCGCCCGAGCACCTCGTCGACCGTCATGAGCCGCTCGTACACGAGCTCGCTCTTGCCGATCCTGGACATGCGCGAGCCGGTGTCCTCCAGGCCGAGCACGAGTCCGCCGCGCATCTGGCCCTTGCCGCGCGCGATCTCCTCCTCGGTGATCCTCTCGGCCACGACCCTGGCCACCTCGTCACGGCAGATCTTCAGCACGTCGTCCACCTTCGAGGGCAGGCAGCCCACGTAGATGCCGAACTGGCCGGTGTCGGCGTACTGCGAGGTGTAGCTGTAGGCGCTGTAGGCCAGGCCGCGCTTCTCCCGGATCTCCTGGAACAGGCGCGACGACATCCCGCCGCCGAGCGCGGCGTTCAACACGCCGAGGGCGAAGCGCCGGTCGTCGTTGCGGTCGAAGGCGGTCATGCCGAGGACCAGGTTGGCCTGCTCGGTGGGCCGGTCGACCACGCGGACGCCGGTCCTGACGTCGACGCCGGGGCCGCCGATGCGCGGGGGCGCCGGCGCGGCGGAGCCGCCCAGCGCGCCCGCCCGTTCGTACGCCGCCGCGACCAGCGCGACCACCCGCTCGTGGTCGACGTTGCCCGCCACGGACACCACGGTGCGGGGCGGGATGTAGAACCGCTGGTAGTACTCGTGGATGCGGTCACGGGTGAGCGTGTTGATCGACTCCTCGTTGCCGAGGATCGGGCGGCCGATCGGCGTGTCGCCGTACAGCTCGGCGGAGAACTGCTCGTGCACCACGTCGGAGGGATCGTCGTCGTGCATGGCGATCTCCTCAAGGATCACGCCGCGCTCCGACTCCACGTCCTCCTCGGTGATCAGCGAGGAGGTCACCACGTCGGCGAGCACGTCGATCGCCACCGGCAAATCCTCGTCGAGCACCCGGGCGTAGTAGCAGGTGTACTCCTTGGCGGTGAACGCGTTGATCTCACCGCCGATGCCCTCGATGGACGCCGAGATCTCCATGGCGTCGCGCGTGGGCGTGCCCTTGAAGAGCAGGTGCTCCAGGAAGTGGGTGGCCCCCATGTGCTCGGGGGCCTCGTCCCGCGACCCGATGCCCACCCACAGGCCTACCGCCACACTGCGTACGGTCGGCATCGTCTCCGTCACGACCCGCAGGCCGCCGGGGAGGACGGTGCGGCGGATGACCCCCGCACCGTCCTTACCCGGAAACAGTGTCTCGGTCGTCACGAGTTGCGCTCGTCCCGTCCGCCCCGGGTCCGGCTGCGGCTGCGGCGCG
This sequence comes from Microbispora bryophytorum, assembly GCF_006874465.1. Classification (GTDB taxonomy): domain Bacteria; phylum Actinomycetota; class Actinomycetes; order Streptosporangiales; family Streptosporangiaceae; genus Microbispora; species Microbispora bryophytorum. The sequence goes on from NZ_VIRL01000024.1 coordinate 73,465, forward strand.
GAGCCCGCGGCTGCTCGTCTCCCTCGGCCGGCGCGGCGGCGGCCTCCGCCGGAGCGGACGCGGCCTCGCCGTTCTCGCCGTTCTCGCCCGCGGCGTCCTTCTCGGCGGCCTCCTTCTCGACCACCTCGACCGGGATCAGCGAGAGCTTGCCGCGCGAGTCGATCTCGGCGATCTCCACCTGGATCTTCTCGCCGACGTTCATGACGTCCTCGACGTTCTCGATCCGGCGGCCGCCGTGCAGCTTGCGGATCTGCGAGACGTGCAGCAGGCCGTCCTTGCCCGGCAGCAGCGAGACGAACGCGCCGAAGGCGGCGATCTTGACGACCGTGCCCAGGTAACGCTCGCCGACCTCCGGCATGTGCGGGTTCGCGATGCCGTTGATCAGCGTACGGGCGGCCTCGGCGGACGGGCCGTCGGTGGCGCCGATGTAGATCGTGCCGTCGTCCTCGATGGTGATCTCGGCGCCCGTGTCGTCCTGGATCTGGTTGATCATCTTGCCCTTGGGGCCGATGACCTCGCCGATCTTGTCGACCGGGACCTTGATCGTGATGATGCGCGGCGCGGTCGGGTTCATCTCCGCCGGAGCGTCGATGGCCTCCTGCATCACGTCGAGGATCGCCAGCCGGGCGCCCCTCGCCTGCTTCAGCGCCGCGGCCAGCACGTGGGCCGGGATGCCGTCCAGCTTGGTGTCGAGCTGGAGCGCGGTGATCACGTCCTTGGTGCCGGCGACCTTGAAGTCCATGTCGCCCATGGCGTCCTCGGCGCCGAGGATGTCGGTCAGCGTGACGAAGGTGTCACCCTCGCCGATCAGGCCCATCGCGATGCCGGCGACCATCTCCCTGAGCGGGACACCCGCGTCGAGCAGGGCCATCGTGGATGCGCAGACCGACCCCATGGAGGTCGAGCCGTTCGACCCGAGCGCCTCCGACACCTGGCGGATGGCGTACGGGAACTCCTCGCGCGACGGCAGCACGGGGATCAGCGCCCGCTCGGCCAGCGCGCCGTGGCCGATCTCACGGCGCTTCGGCGAACCGACGCGGCCCGTCTCGCCCGTGGAGTACGGCGGGAAGTTGTAGTTGTGCATGTAGCGCTTGGTCCGCTCGGGATTGAGCGTGTCGATCATCTGCTCCATGCGCAGCATGTTCAGGGTCGTGACGCCGAGGATCTGCGTCTCGCCCCGCTCGAACAGGGCCGACCCGTGCACCCGCGGCACCACGTGGACCTCGGCGTTGAGCTGCCGGATGTCCTTCGGGCCACGGCCGTCGATGCGGACGCCCTCGCCGACGACGCGCTCGCGCATCAGCTTCTTGGTGAGCGACCGGAACGCGGCGCCGATCTCCTTCTCACGGCCCTCGAAGTCGGGCAGCAGCTTCTCGGCCGCCAGCATCTTGGCGCGCTCGATCTCCAGCTCGCGCTCCTGCTTGCCCGCGATCGTCAGCGCCGAGGCGAGCTCGTTCTTGACGGCGGCGGTCACGGCCTCCAGGACGTCGTCCTGGTAGTCGAGGAAGATCGGATACTCGGCGGTCGGCTTCGCGGCGACCTGGGCCAGCTTCGACTGGGCCTCGCAGAGCACCTTGATGAACGGCTTGGCGGCCTCCAGGCCCTGGGCCACGGTCTCCTCGGTCGGGGCGACCGCGCCCTCGGCGACCAGCTTGAGCGTGTCGCGGGTCGACTCGGCCTCGACCATCATGATCGCGACGTCGCCGTCGGCCAGGACGCGCCCGGCGACGACCATGTCGAACGTGGCGCGCTCCAGCTCGGTGTGGGTCGGGAACGCCACCCACTGGCCGTCGATCAGCGCGACGCGCACGCCGCCGATCGGGCCGGAGAACGGCAGCCCGGCGAGCTGCGTGGACATGCTCGCGGCGTTGATCGCGATCACGTCGTACAGGTGCTCGGGCTGCAGGGCCATGATCGTCGCGACGATCTGGATCTCGTTGCGCAGGCCCTTCACGAACGACGGGCGCAGCGGCCGGTCGATGAGACGGCAGGTGAGGATCGCGTCCTCGGACGGCCTGCCCTCCCGGCGGAAGAACGAGCCGGGAATGCGGCCGGCCGCGTACATCCGCTCCTCGACGTCGACCGTCAGCGGAAAGAAGTCCAGGTTCTCCTTGGGATGCTTGGACGCGGTGGTCGCGGACAGGATCATCGTCTCGTCGTCCAGGTACGCGACGGCGCTGCCCGCCGCCTGCCGGGCCAGCCGCCCGGTCTCGAACCTGATCGTGCGCGTGCCGAAGGGACCGTTGTCGATAACGGCCTCTGTGCTGTGGACACCCTCCACGGGGGACCTCCTCTTTGGGTCGGTCTCCCGCGTCCTGCGTCGCCGGGCTCCCCGTTCAGGTGCAGTGCCGGTCTTCGATCGAAGCGCCCGGTCCGTCCGCACGGCTGTCGCCGTGCCGACCGGGGGCCACTACCGAGGACCGGCCCTCTCACGCCGCGGGATCGCGCTGCGGCTTGCTTGCGGACGCGGGGCACTTGGTCTCGGCTGTTCAGTTGTTGTGCTCAGGCCATTGTGGCCCGTTATGGAAAAGGAGCGGCGAAGAATCGCCGCTCCTTCCTCACCTTATCGGCGAAGGCCCAGCCGCTCAATGAGCGAGCGGTAGCGGGTGATGTCCTTGGCCTGCAGGTACTTCAGCAGCCGACGCCGGCGGCCCACCAGCAGGAGCAGACCACGACGGCTGTGGTGGTCGTGCTTGTGGGTCTTCAGGTGCTCGGTGAGGTCGCTGATCCGCTTGCTCAGAAGCGCGATCTGGACCTCCGGCGACCCGGTGTCACCCTCGCTGGTGCCGTACTCGCCGATGATGGACTTGGTGATAGCGGCGTCAAGCGACACTGCTTCTCCGTTCTGGTGAAATGGCACGCGCAACGATTCCCATCCCGCGAACGACCGTGCGTACCTACAGTCGCCGTGACAGGACAGCCGGGGTGGTTTACACCACCTGAGCATGGCTGACATACCACCTTACCAGCCCGTAGGACACGGCGTGTCACACCAGCTCTTCAGGACGTGAGCTCCCGGGCCCGGGCCACGTCGTCGTGCATCTGCTCGATCAGCGCCTCGATCGAGTCGAACCTGAGCGTGTCGCGCAGCCGCTCGCCGAAGTCCACGGCCACGTGCGCGCCGTACAGGTCCAGGTCGTCGCGGTCCAGCGCGTACGCCTCGACCGTGCGCTCCACCCCGTCGAACGTGGGGTTGGTCCCGATTGAGATCGCGGCCGGCCAGCGCTCCCCCTCGTACGGCGAGGGGCTCTGGGTGCACTGCAGCCATCCCGCGTAGACGCCCTCCGCGGGGATGGCGGTGTGGTGCGGCGACTCGACGTTGGCGGTGGGGAAACCGAGCGCACGGCCACGCTGATGGCCGCGTACCACCACGCCCTCGACCCGGTGCGGGCGGCCCAGCAGGACGGCCGCGCCCGTCACGTCACCCACGGACAGCCGTTCCCGGATCACCGTGGAGGAGATGGCGTCGCCGTCGCTGACCAGGGGCACGCCCTCGGCCTGGAAGTCGTACTTCTCCCCCAGTGTCCGCAGCGTCTCCAGGTCGCCCGACGCCTTGTGGCCGAAGCGGAAGTTCTCCCCCACCACGACCCCCGCCGCGTGCAGCCGGTCGACCAGAGCCGTCTGGACGAACTCGTCCGGAGACATCCGGGAGAACTCCAGCGTGAACGGCAGGACGCACACCGCGTCCACCCCCAGCGCGAAGAGCAACTCGGCCCGCCGGTCGGTGGTGGTGAGCCGCGGCGGGTGACTGCCGGGCCGCACCACCTCGTCGGGGTGCGGGTCGAAGGTGACGGCCACCGCGGGCAGCCCCAGGTCGCGGGCCATCTCCACCGCGCGGGCCACCATCCGCTGATGACCGAGATGCACGCCGTCGAACACGCCGATCGTGACGACGGACCTGCCCCAGTCCAGTGGGACCTCGTCCAGCCCGTGCCAGCTCTGCACCTCGACCTCGCTTCTGTGTCCGATTGCCCTGCCTTCGGCAAGGCGGCTGAGTTGCCTCGCCTGGGGAAGCGCGCAGTAGACAAGACTGCCATGCCCCCCGGGGTGCCGGGGAACCAGCCCCCGGCGTCAGGAGGCGAAGACCACCAGAGGCCTGGCGGCCCCGCCGCGCTCCTCGGCGAGCGCGAGCAGCGCGCCGTCCGGCCCGAAGACGCCGATCGGGCCCGGCCCGAGACCCGCCGCGCGCAGCCTCCCGCCGTGCGCGACCAGCCGCGCCTCGTCCTCGCCCACGTCCCTGCGGGGGAAGGCCGCCGCCACCGCGTCGGCCATGGGCATGATCACACACTCCCGGGCGAGGTCCTCGATCGTGCGCGCCGCCTCGATGCCGTACGGCCCGACCCGGGTGCGGCGCAGCCGGGTGAGATGGCCGCCGACGCCGAGCGACGCGCCGAGGTCGCGGGCCAGCGCCCGGATGTAGGTGCCGCTGGAGCAGGTGATCACGGCGTCCAGGTCCACCGTCTCCGGTGTCCGCCGGATCTCCCCGACCTCGAACGCGTGGATCGTGACCGGCCGGGCGGCCAGGGCCACCTCCTCGCCGGCGCGGGCAAGCTTGTAGGCCCGCTGCCCGTCGACCTTGATGGCGCTCACCTGCGGCGGCACCTGCATGATCTCGCCGGTGAGCGCGGCGACGCCCTTGCGCACCTGCTCGTCGGCGACGTGCCCGGCGGGGGTGGTGGCGAGCGTCTCGCCCTCGGCGTCGTCGGTGTTCGTCGTCACGCCGAGGCGGATCGTCGCCTCGTAGACCTTCTCGGTCAGCGCGAGGTGCCCGAGGAGGCGGGTCGCCTTCTCCACCCCGATCACCAGCACGCCGGTGGCCATCGGGTCGAGCGTGCCCGCGTGGCCGACCTTGCGGGTCCCCGCGACGCCGCGCATCTTGCCGACGACGTCGTGCGACGTCCAGTCGGCGGGCTTGTCCACGATGATCAGACCGCTCGGCGGCGGGGTCCTTCTGGGCTGTGTCCTTTTCGGCTGGGCCGTGCTCACGACCGGCTCCCTTCCGGGGCGAGGAGGGGCCGCAGGGCGGCCATGGTGTCCGCCACGGGCAGCGCCGAGGAGAATCCGGCGGCACGCGAGTGACCGCCGCCGCCGAGCGCGGCGCAGGCGCGGGCCACGTCCACGGCGCCCTTCGACCGGGTCGAGACGTTCCAGCCGCCCTCGTCGTCCTCCTTGAGGACGACCGCGACCTCCGCCTCGTCGACCCGGCGCACGACGTCGATCATGCCTTCCACCTCGTCGTACGGCAGGCCCTCGGCGGCGCGGTCGGCGCGGGTCACGGAGGTCCACACCAGCCCCAGGCCGCCCACGGCGTCCGGCTCCAGGGTGGCCCGTCCGAGCGCCGTGCCGAGCACCCGCAGGTACGCGAACGGCGAGCGGTCCCACAGTTCTCTGGCGATCTCCTCCGGTCGCAGCCCCGTCGCCAGCAGCCGGCCGGCCATGGCGTGCGCGGCCGGGGTCGTGATGGAGTGCCGGAAGGAGCCGGTGTCGGTCACCAGCCCCGCGTACAGGCAGGTGGCGACCTCCCGGTCGATCGGGAGGCCGAGCCGGTTGACGAGCTCGTCGACGACCATCGTGGTCGAGGCCGCACCGGGATCCACGAGGTGGACCGTCCCGAAGCGGGTGTTCGACACGTGATGGTCGATCACGACGAGTTCGCCGGCCTTGCCCGCGTGCGGCGCGAGCAGGCCCAGCCGCTCCATCGTGGAGGCGTCGAAGGTGATCATCAGGTCGGGCTCGGCGGGGTAGGCCGAGGGCTCAACCAGCAGGCTCTGCCCCGGCAGGAACCGCAGCAGCCGGGGCACCGCGAAGACCCGGTCGCCGAAGGACGCCACGACCTTCTTGCCGGTGCGCGCGAGCGCCAGCCCGAGGCCGAGCATCGAGCCGAGGGCGTCCCCGTCCGGCGACACGTGACAGGCGAGCGCCACCGTGCCGGCCGAGCGGATCAGTTCGGTCGCGCGCCGCCAGTCCGCCTCGCGGGCGGCTTCGTTCGTGGTCACCGGACGGGGCGGCCGGCCTGGCCGGTGGGCTCGTCCTCGCCCGCCCCCTCGGCCTCCCCGGCTGCCTCGGCCACCTCGGCCGCCTCGGCGGCGAGGTCCTCCTCGAAGCGATAGGGGTCGGCCTCCCCGGCGAACTCCGCGCCCTCCGCCTGGCGGGCGATCTCCTCGTCCTTCGCCCTGGCCAGCGCGAACAGGTCGTTCATGTGGCGGGCGTTGTCCGGGAGCGGGTCGTGCACGAACGTGAGGCCGGGAGTGTGCCGCAGGCCGGTCTGCCGGCCGACCTCCGACCGGATGACGCCCTTCGCGCTCTCCAGGGCGGCGGCCGTGTCGGCGCGCTCCGCCTCGGAGCCGAAAACCGTGTAGTAGACGGTCGCGTCGCTCAGGTCCGGGGTGACCCTCGCGTCTGTCACCGTCACGAAACCCAGCCGTGGATCCTTGATCCGCCGCTCCAGCATCTCCGCGACCACCTGCTGGATGCGATCGGCCAGCTTCCTGGCACGCGCTGCGTCCATGCTCACGCTCCCTCGTATCTGTACGGCTGACGCGCGGGCCCCGGCCGTCTATTCCTCGTGGTCGTTGAAGAGCCGCCGCCTCGCGGACAGCAACTCGATCTCGGGGTGGTAGGCGATGAGGCGTTCGCAGGCGTCCAGCACCTCATCGCAGTTCGCCGCGGACGCCGATATGACGGCGACGCCGATCTCGGCGCGCCGGTGCAGGTCGAGGTGGCCCGCCTCGGCGACGGCGACGGCGGGATACTTGCGCTGGATCTCGGCGACGATCGGCCGGACCACCGAGCGCTTCTGCTTCAGCGAACGGACGTCGCCCAGCAGGATGTCAAGAGTAAGAGCACCGATGAACATAGTTCGTCACCACGTCACGGACACCCGACCGCCGCCCCCGCGCGTGGCGGGGGCGGCGGGACGGAGCGTCAGACGCGCGGCTTCTCCTGCATCTCGAACGTCTCGATGACGTCCTCGATCTTGATGTCGCTGTAGCCGACACCGATACCGCACTCGAAGCCCTCGCGGACCTCGGTCGCGTCGTCCTTGAAGCGACGCAGCGACGAGACGGTGAGGTTGTCGGCCACCACGACGCCGTCGCGGATGATCCGGGCCTTGCTGTTGCGGGTGATCACGCCCGAGCGGACGATCGAACCGGCGACATTGCCGATCTTGGGAACCTTGAAGACCTCGCGGATCTCGGCGGTGCCGGTCCTGACCTCCTCGAACTCCGGCTTGAGCATGCCCTTGAGGGCCGCTTCAATCTCCTCGATCGCCTGGTAGATGACCGAGTAGTACCGGATGTCCACGCCCTCGCGCTCGGCCAGATCGCGCGCCCGCACCTCGGGCCGCACGTTGAAGCCGATGATGACGGCGTTGTCGTCGCCCATCGCCAGGTTGACGTCGTGCTCGGTGATGGCGCCGACCGCGCGGTGGAGCACCCGCAGGCGCACCTCCTCGCCGACGTCGATCTTGAGCAGCGCGTCCTCCAGGGCCTCAACGGAACCGGAGACGTCACCCTTGATGATGAGCTTGAGCTCGTCGACCTGGCCCTTCTCGAGGTCCTTGAACAGCTCCTCGAGAGTGCGGCGGCGACCGGACTTCGCCATGTCGGCGATCCGCTGCCTGGCCGCCCGCTGCTGGGCGATCTGGCGGGCCATCCGGTCGTCGGTGACAACGATGAAGTTGTCGCCGGCGCGCGGGACGGCCGTCAGACCGAGGACCAGGACCGGACGCGACGGGTCGGCCTCGTCGACCGTCTCGCCGTTGTCGTCCAGCATGGCGCGGACGCGGCCGAACGCCTCACCACAGACGATCGAGTCGCCCACCCGGAGCGTGCCGCGCTGCACGAGCACGGTCGCGACCGGGCCGCGGCCCTTGTCGAGGTGCGCCTCGATCGCGAGGCCCTGGGCGTCCATCTCCGGGTTGGCCCGCAGGTCGAGCTCGGCGTCCGCGGTCAGCAGGATGGCCTCGAGCAGGTTGTCGATGCCGACGCCCTGCTTGGCGGAGATGTCCACGAACAGGGTGGAGCCGCCGAACTCCTCGGCCACCAGGCCGTACTCGGTGAGCTGGGCCCGCACCTTGGTCGGGTCCGCGCCCTCCTTGTCGATCTTGTTGACCGCCACCACGACCGGGACGTTCGCCGCCTGGGCGTGGTTCAGCGCCTCGATGGTCTGCGGCTTCACACCGTCGTCGGCCGCGACCACCAGCACCGCGATGTCGGTGGCCTGCGCACCACGGGCACGCATGGCGGTGAACGCCTCGTGACCCGGGGTGTCGATGAAGGTGATCTTCCGCTGCTCACCCTCGTGCGTCGTCCCCACCTGGTAGGCGCCGATGTGCTGGGTGATGCCGCCGGCCTCGCGGGCCACCACGTTGGTGTGGCGGATCGCGTCGAGCAGCTTCGTCTTACCGTGGTCGACGTGACCCATGACGGTCACGACCGGCGGGCGCGGCGCGAGGTCGGCCTCGTCGCCCTCGTCCTCACCGAACTCGATCTTGAAGGACTCGAGGAGCTCGCGGTCCTCCTCCTCCGGGCTGACGACCTGGACGTTGTAGTCCAGCTCGGCGCCGAGAAGCTGCAGCGTCTCCTCGTTGACCGACTGGGTCGCCGTCACCATCTCGCCGAGGTGCAGCATGATCTGCACGAGCGAGGCGGGGTTGGCGCCGATCCGGTCGGCGAAGTCCGACAGGGACGCGCCACGCGGGAGGCGGATGGTCTGGCCGCCGCCACGCGGAACCTGCACGCCGCCGATCGCCGGGGCCTGCATGTTGTCGAACTCCTGGCGCCTCTGGCGCTTGGACTTGCGGCCACGGGTCGGACGGCCACCCGGACGCCCGAACGCGCCCGCCGTGCCGCCACCGCGGCCACGGCCGCCGCCACCACCGGGACGACCGGCGAAACCGCCGCCGCCACCACCGGGACCGCCGCCGGGACCACCGGGGCGACCGGTGCCCGTGGCACCGGGACGCGGACCGCCGAAGCCGCCGCCGGGACGACCGCCGCCGCCACCCGGACGGCCACCGCCGCCGGGACCACCGGGACGGCCACCGCCGCCGCCGGGACGCGGGCCACCGCCGCCCGGCGCGGCCGGACGGCCCTGCGGCATCATCATCGGGTTCGGACGCGGACCACCCGGACGCGGACCACCTGCGCCCGGAGCGCCGGAACGCGGACCGCCCATGCCCGGGCCGGGACGCGGACCACCTGCGCCGGGGCCGGGACGCGGACCGCCTGCGCCCGGAGCGCCGGAACGCGCGCCCGGCGGACGCGGCATGCCCCCATCGCGCGCGCCGTCACGACGCGGCTCGCGAGGGGCGCCGTCGCCACGCTCGGGACGGTCCCCGCGGTCGGGACGACCGCCGTCGCGGCCACCGGGCCGCGCGGGACGCTGGCCCATGCCGCTCGCGGTCGAGGAGAACGGGTTGTTGCCCGGACGCGGGCCACGCGGACCCGGCTTCGGCCCGCCGGAACGCGGACCGCCGCCCGCGGGCGCGCCGGGACCGGCGGGTGCGCCACTCGGGCGCGGGGCCGGGGCCGGCCTCGGGCCCGGCTTGGGCGCACCGGCGCCGGGAGCGCCGGCACCGGGAGCAGCCTGCCTCGGACCGGCGGCCGCGGGACGCGCGACATCCGGGCGAGGCGTCTGCGGACGGGCGGCCTCGGGGCGCGCCGCCTCCGGCTGCACCACGGGCTGTGCCACCGGCGGGTGAGGCATCGGAACCGGACGCGGAGCGGGCCGCGGGCCGGGCTTCGGGCCCGGCTTGGCCATCGCTCCGGTGGACTGGGAAACGGGCGCCTGTGGGGCGCCCCCGTTGGCCTGGCTGTCTGCCGGCCTCGGCGCAGGCTTCGGCTGCGCCGGACGGGCGGGCTTACCCCCGCCCCTGGAGACGTCACCCTTGAACGCCTCAGTCAGTTTACGGACGACCGGCGCCTCTATCGTCGAGGACGCCGACCTCACGAACTCGCCCATTTCGGTGAGCTTGGCCATCACGACCTTGCTCTCAACCCCGAACTCCTTGGCGAGCTCGTATACGCGGACCTTCGCCACTGCACTCCCTAACTCGGCCCGGGAGGCTCGCAGTGCCGCCGGACCGTCGCTACCTGTACGTACTCATCGCCGCGTGCTCATCAGGCGCTCATAGCAATCTGACTCCGCCCATCAACTCGGCGTCCTACATGACAATTTCGTCGTTCCCTGGTTCCCGGAGCCGATACCGGGGGCCAGCGGTAACCATTCACCCGGACCGCCCCGGCGTCAACCCCTCCACGTGAGCTTGCAAGAGCGACGTGTCAAGCGATCCCTCCGCGCGGAAAGCGCGTGGGAACGCCCGGCGACGCTCTGCGAGCTCCAGACAGCGCGGGGACGGATGCAACGAGGCACCGCGTCCCGGGAGCCGTCCTCGCGTATCGGGGACGATCACGCCCTCGACCACGACCAGGCGGAGCAACTCGGACTTTACCGTGCGAACCCGGCAGCCCACACACGTTCTCAGCGGGGCTGCCTGGTAACCATATTCCAGCTTACCTTGCCGACGCATCAGCGGGATCAGCAGGTGCCTGCTCGGTGTCCGGCCGGATGTCGATCCGCCAGCCCGTCAGGCGGTTGGCGAGGCGGGCGTTCTGGCCCTCCTTGCCGATCGCCAGGGACAACTGGTAGTCGGGCACGATCACACGCGCGGTGCGGTTGTCGGCGTCGACCACGTCGACACGGGAAACACGCGCGGGCGACAGGGCATTCCCGACGAACTCGGCCGGATCCTCCGACCAGTCGATGATGTCGATCTTCTCGCCGTGCAGCTCCGTCATGACGTTGCGCACGCGCGAGCCCATCGGGCCGATGCAGGCGCCCTTGGCGTTGACGCCGGGCTTGCGCGACCTCACCGCGATCTTGGTGCGGTGGCCGGCCTCGCGGGCGATGGCCGCGATCTCCACCGTGCCGTCGGCGATCTCCGGCACCTCCAGCGCGAACAGCTTCTTCACGAGGTTGGGGTGCGTGCGCGACAGGGAGACCGACGGCCCCTTGGGCCCCTTCTTCACCTGCACCACGTAGCAGCGGATGCGCTCGCCGTGCGCGTACTCCTCGCCCGGGACCTGCTCGTTGTGCGGCAGGATCGCCTCGATCTTGCCGAGGTCGACCAGCACCACCCGCGGGTCCTTGCCCTGCTGGATGACGCCCGCGACCAGCTCGCCCTCGCGGCTGGCGAACTCGCCGAAGTTGACTTCGTCCTCGGCGTCGCGGAGCTGCTGGAGGATCACCTGCTTCGCCGTGGTGGCGGCGATCCGGCTGAAGTTGGACGGGGTGTCGTCGTACTCCCGCGCGACCTCGCCGCTCTCGTCCAGCTCGGCGGCCCAAATGATCACATGGCCCGTGCCGCGGTCCAGCTCGGCCCGCGCCTTCTGCGCCGCGCCCTCCGTGCGGAAGTACGCGATGAGCAATGCGTCCTCGATCGCCTTGACGACCAGGTCGAAGGAGATGTCCTTCTCCCGCTCAAGGCTGCGCAGGACGCTCATGTCAATGTCCACAAGGCTCCCCCTAGCCCTCGTCGTCGGCGTCGTCGATGTCTTCGTCGACATCGAGGCCCTCATCAAGTTCGTCGTCGAGCCCGGCGTCGCGCCGGTTGAACTCGACCTGCACCCGGCCGCGCACCAGATCGGCGTACGCGATGCGGCGCGCGCCGTCCAGCTCCACGCCGGTCTCGTCGGCCTCGGTCACGCGGCCCTCCGCGGAGGCGCCGTCACTCAGCTCCGCCTGCACCAGCCGCCCGCGCGCCCGGCGCCAGTGGCGCGGCTCGGTGAGCGGCCTGTCCACTCCGGGAGAGGTGACCTCGAGAACGTACGCGCTGCCGCCGAGGACGTCCTCCTCGTCCAGCCGCTTGGAGACGGACTGGCTCACGTCGGCCACGTCGTCCAGGCTCACGCCGCCGTCCCTGTCCACCACGACACGCACCAGCCGCCGCCGGCCCGCCGGTGTGACCGTGACGTCCTCCAGGTCGAATCCCTCGGCGGCGACCACCGGGCCGAGCAGCTCAACCAGGCGGCCGCGTCGAGCGTCGCTGCCCATGCCGACCTCCCAATGACCGTGTGGCTGTGACCGTATGCCTAGCCCGATGTGCCAACAGCCTATCGACACCGGGAGGTGGAAACAGCGCCACACCCGAGCGGCGATCCGACACGTGCCCGATCATCACGGTCACGGGGCGATGATCAGTGGGCGGCGCGCCGTACGATGCTGTGTCGTGAGACACAGCGGCGGGGCACAGGTGACGAGACGCGCGTTGCTGGGCTCCGCCGCCGCGGCCGGTCTGGCCGCGGCGGGCTGCTCCTCCGCCCCGACCAAACCCGCCGCGCCGGCCTCTCCGGATCCGCAGACCGTGCTGCTCACCTCGCTGATCGCGGGCAAGGAGCACCTGGTGTCGCTCTACGAGCGCGCGGCCGCCGCCCTGCCCGGCCGGGCCGCGGCGCTGGAACCGTTCCGCCAGCGTCACGCGGCCCATCTGCAGGCCCTGCGCGCGCTGCTGCCCGCGGGGAGCGGCACGGGAACGTTCCCCGCGAGCCCCGCGCCGCCGAATGCCCCCGCTTCCGCGTCCCCCTCCGCGCCTCCCTCGGTGTCCCCCTCGGAGAGCCCGTCCGCGGTCTCCGTCGGGGAGCTCAGGGACGCCGAGCGGCGCGCGGCGTCGGCGCGACCGGCGCAGATGGCCACGGCCTCCCCGGCGCTGTCCCAGCTCCTCGCGAGCATCGGCGCGTGCGAGGCCGTCCACGTCGTCGCCCTGGGGAGGGTGCGTGGCTGAGACCCCGACCGAACCCGCCCGATCACCGCTCCGATCATCGGCCGCACCGCCGTCCGGGGCGCCGACCGGCGGCGCACTCGAACGAGCCCTGTCCGCCGAGCACGCCGCCGTGTACGCGTACGGGGTGATCGGCGGGAAGACGAGCGGCGCGCTGCTCAAGCGCGCCACCGCGGGGTTCGACGCCCACCGGGCACACCGCGACCAGCTCCGCACGCTCATCACGCGGCGGGGCGGCACGCCCGCCGAGCCCGGCCCCACCTATCTCCTGCCCTTCGAGGTGCGCGGACCGGCCGACGCGGTGCGCCTGGCCCTGCTGGTGGAGCAGCGGGTGACCACCGCCTACCTGGAACTCGCCGCCGACCGCGACCCGGCCCTGCGGCGGATCGCCGCGCTGGCCGCGCAGGAGTGCGCGACCCGGGCGTACGGCTGGCAGCCGAAGCTCGGCCCCTTCCCGGGCATGGACCGGGAAGAGGCCGGCGTCGACGTCACCGTCCCCACCGCGGGGTCCGAGTCCCCGCCGGCGGACTCCTCCGGAACGGCGGACCCCGGAACGGCGGACCCCGCCGGCACACCCGGCCAGGAGGCCCAGCCGGAGTCGTCCGCGCCGGACGGCCAGTAGGCCCCGGTGCCCGGTGATCAGGCCCGGCAGGCGGCCAGCACCCGCTCGACGGCCTCGTCCAGCGGGATCTCCTCCTTGGTCCCGGTGACCCGGTCGCGCAGCTCGACCACGCCGTTGGCCAGGCCCCGGCCGACGATCAGCACGGTGGGCAGGCCGAGCAGCTCGGAGTCCTTGAACTTGACGCCGGGCGACACACCGGGGCGGTCGTCCACGAGCACCCGCAGCCCCCGCGCCTCAAGGGTCTCCGCGAGCGTGCTCGCGACCTCGATCTGGTTCTCCTTGCCGGTGCCGACGATGTGCACGTCGGCGGGCGCGACCTCCCTGGGCCACACCAGGCCCAGCTCGTCGTGGCGCTGCTCGGCGACCACGGCCACCGCCCGGGACACGCCGACGCCGTACGAGCCCATGGTGATGCGGATGGGCTTGCCGTCGGGCCCTAGCGCGTCGAGCTGGGCGGCGTCGGCGTACTTGCGGCCGAGCTGGAAGATGTGGCCGATCTCGATGCCCCGGTCGATCGACAGCGGGTGCGCGCAGCGCGGGCAGGAGTCGCCCGCCCGCACCTCGGCGGCCTCGATCGTGCCGTCGGGCTGGAAGTCGCGGCCCGCGACCACGTGCGCGGCGTGCTTGCCCGGCTCGTTGGCGCCCGTCACCCAGGCCGAGCCGTCCACCACGCGCGGGTCGACCAGGTAGGTGATCCCCAGGTCCCTGAGCACCTGCGGACCGATGTAGCCGCGCACCAGGCCGGGGTGGCGGGCGAAGTCCTCGGCCTCGAAGATCTCCGGCACTCCGGGTGAGAGCGCCGCCTCCAGGCGCTTGAAGTCGACCTCGCGGTCGCCGGGCACGCCGATGATCACGGTCTTGATCTCGTCGGAGCCCGGCGTGCGGACCTTGACGACGAGGTTCTTCAGCGTGTCGGCGGCGGTGACGCCGAGGCCGTGGTGCTCGTTGACGTACGAGACGAGCGACTCGATCGTCGGGGTGTCGGGCGTGTCGAGCACCTTCAGGGGCGGCTGCGTGGCGGTGACGGCGGGCGGCGCGGGCGTGACGACGGCCTCGGCGTTGGCCGCGTAGCCGCAGTTGTGGCAGGCCACGAAGGTGTCCTCACCGGTCGAGCAGGGGGCGAGGAACTCCTCGGAGGCCGACCCGCCCATCGCTCCCGACATCGCGAAGCAGATCCGGTAGTCGATGCCGAGACGCTCGAAGATGCGGATGTACGCCTCGCGGTGCATCTCGTAGGACCGCTTCAGGCCGTCGTCGTCGAGGTCGAAGGAGTAGGAGTCCTTCATGACGAACTCGCGGCCCCGCAGGATGCCCGCCCGGGGCCGGGCCTCGTCGCGGTACTTGGTCTGGATCTGGTACAGCGTGACGGGATAGTCCTTGTAGGAGGAGTACTCCCCCTTCACCATGTCGGTGAACATCTCCTCGTGGGTCGGCCCGAGGAGGTAGTCGGCGCCCTTGCGGTCCTTCAGCCGGAACAGCGTGTCGCCGTACTCGGTCCAGCGGCCCGTGGGCTCGTAGAAGTCGCGGGGCAGCAGCGCGGGGAACAGCACCTCCTGCGCGCCCATCCGGTCCATCTCCTCGCGCACGACCCGCGCGACGTTCTCCAGCACGATCTTGCCGAGCGGCAGCCAGGAGTAGATGCCGGGCGCGACGCGGCGGATGTAGCCGGCGCGGACGAGCAGCTTGTGGCTCGGCACTTCCGCGTCCGCCGGATCCTCACGCAGGGTGCGCAGGAACAGGGTCGACATACGCAGCAGCACGGCTACTCCTCGGTCATGAGAGGTCTCGCCCGCGGTGCCTCCTCGGGGAGCGCGATGCGGATCTCCTCGCGGATCCTCGGAGACGACCGGAAAGACGAGACGAAGACGATGTGCTCCCAAGGCTATCGACTCCGGGGGCCCCACCGCCTCACGTAAACGACGGGCGAGCCGATATCGGCCCGCCGGCGTCAGCCGCCGAGCAGTTCCTCCCAGTGCTGCCGGGACCGCCCGCCCGCGCCGATCGGGCCTGCCGGGCCGTCCAGTGCCGCCGACAGCCGCCACAGGCCGCGACTGGTCCGCAACCGTTCCATCCCGAACGGGTCGATCGCCCGCAGCACGAAGGTGACGCCCATCACGTTCAGCATCGCCGTCGACGGGGTCGCCGGGCCCGCGGGCGCCGCGCGCACGGCGTCCGGCCCCGGCTCGCCGATCAATTCCAGGAGCAGCGCCGCCACCTCGGCGGCGTACGGGCCATCGCGCCACTCGATGTGCCAGGAGCGGTCGGTGCCCCGCCACCATGTGAGGTCGCGGCACGCTTCCAGCGTCTCCGCCTCGCCGGACAGGGCCGCCATGACCCGCCCCAGCGCCTCGTACCTGAGCCCGTCCGGCCCCGAGCCGTGCGGCGGCGGAGCGTCGCCGTCGTCGTGACCGTTCTGCGGGCCGTACGCCGTGGCCGGTGAGGCCCCGGGCTCGTCCCGCCCCCCGCGCAGTCCCCTCATGTCAGGGAGGGTGCCACCGCCCGGCCTTCTCGTCCGCGGGTTTCCCCGTCTTTTAGCCCCACTGCCCACGGGCTTCACTTTGATCGCGGCCGGCTGCTCCCCGCAACCCCGCGTACCATCACAAGACGGATGACAATCCGGTGCACGGCACGGCGTTCCACTGGCAGTGGGACCGGCGGTGATAAAGAATCATCGATAGGGAGCGTCCGCCGCTGCTGGAGGCCATGGTGACACTGCGCGTTGCGATCGTCGGGTCGGGCCCGGCCGGCATCTACACGGCCGAGGCGCTGGTCAAACAGTCGCACGACCCCGTCGAGGTGGACGTCCTCGAACGCCTGCCGACTCCGTACGGGCTCGTCCGGTACGGCGTGGCCCCCGACCACACGTCGATCAAGTCGATCGCCGGCTACCTGCGAAGGGTGCTGGAGACTCCGGGAGTGCGCTTCCTCGGCGGCGTCGAACTGGGCGCGGACTTCTCGGTGGACGACCTGCTGTCCTGCTATGACGCCGTCGTCTACTGCACGGGGGCGATGGTCGACAGGCACCTCGGCGTCCCGGGCGAGGACCTGCCGGGCAGCGTCGCGGCGACCGACTTCGTCAACTGGTACTGCGGCCATCCCGACGTCCCGCCGGACGCCTTCTCCCTCGACGCGGAGGAGGTCGTCGTCATCGGCGTCGGCAACGTCGCCGTGGACGTGGTGCGGATCATGGCCAAGACGGCCGACGAGCTGCGCGGCACCGACGTGCCCGAGGAGGTGCTCTGCCGGCTGGCCGCCTCCAAGGTGAAGCGGATCCACATGGTCGGCAGGCGCGGCCCCGAGCACGCGAAGTTCACCCTGAAGGAGCTGCGCGAGCTCGGCGAGCTGCTGAACGCCGACGTCCTCACCTTCCCCGACGAGGTCGCGGTCGCCGACCTGGCCCCGCTGTCGCGCCAGGTCAGGGGCAATGTGGACGTGCTGCGGTCGTGGTCGGAGCGCAAGCCGGCCGACCGGCCCCGCCGTCTTGAGGTGCGCTTCTGGCTGCGCCCCGTGGAGATCCTCGGCGTCTCCCGGGTCGAGGGCGTGCGGCTGGAGCGGACCCGGCTGGAGAACGGGCGGGTCGTCGGGACCGGTGACTTCGAGACGATCCCCGCGGACATGGTGATGCGCTCGGTGGGCTACCAGAGCGTGGCGCTGCCCGGGGTGCCGTTCGACCCGGGGTCGATGACGGTGCCGAACGTCGCGGGCAAGGCGTCGGACCGGCAGTACGTCGCGGGCTGGCTCAAGCGGGGCCCGACGGGCGTGATCGGGACCAACAAGTCCGACGCCGCCGAGACCGCGCGCACGCTGCTCGCCGAAGCGGTGCCGGGAACCGCGACCGCCCGGCTGGACGACCTGCTCGCCGCGCGCGGGCTGAGCCCGGTGACGTACGAGGACTGGCTCGCGATCGAGGCCGCGGAGGCCTCGCTGGCCGGCAGTCTGAGAAGGGGCGAGCGAGTGAAGCTGGTGGGCCGGGACGCGATGCTGGGCGCCTGCGGCCGGCTCGCCCGGCCGGGAGGCGCGTCCTGACGGATCTCCCGGTCAGGACCAGTGGGCCGGCCGGTGGTAGAGCGCGTCGTCGCGGCCGGGCACGAGGTCGGGCAGCTGCGACTGCCGGATGAGCGCGTCGCCGAGGGGAAACCAGGCGTCGCTCGCGAGACGCAGGCCGTCCGAGCGCCTGCCGGGCGGGAAGACGGTGACGACCCGGGTCTTGCCGCCGCGCCGGGCGTCCATCTGGCGCACCGCCTCGACGGCGGCGCACAGGTCGGAGTCCGCCGACAGCAGCAGCACCATGTCGACCAGGTCGAGCGCGACGTCGCGGACCATCGCGGCGGCCAGGGCGACGTCGGACTGCTTCTCCTCGTAGGTCCGCCAGGAGACGCCGCAGGCCCGGCACGAGGCCCGCTGCTCCTGGAAACGCCCGAGCACCACATCGACGCCCAGGGCCTCCAGGGCCGCCTGATAGGTCTGCTGGCGGGCGAGGGCACGGGCGTCGCCCCGGACGGGAGCGGTGAAGTAGCGGACGGCGGCCAGCGTCTGCCCGGTCCTCAGCAGCCGCAGGGACAGCGCCCGCAGATCGAGCCAGAGATGGCGCCGCCCCCGCAGCGAGCGCAGCCCGTAGTAGAGATTGAACCCGTCGACGTAGACCCCGACACGCACGACTTGGGGAACGCGGTTGTCGCGCACCGCCATCATCTCCTAACATGGAGTCACCGCGCCCGCGGCTACGTCCCCGGGCTCTACGGCCCCCGACAGGGGGCCGTTTCTTTTTCGCTCACCTGTTCGATCGGTTGTTCGAGGAAAAGAATAGCCAACGCTCCGTCCTCATGCAGCGACGTTGCGTGATTGCCCTCGCCGTGGCGGGACTCTGCGAGGATCGCCCCCATGGAGACGACGCTGACCGGCGTGCCTGACGGACTATTGGACGACTTCGCCGCCGCCCATCGCGAGCAGCTCGCCCGCTTTCCCGTGCGGGAACCCGCGTGGCAGCCGGTGCACACCGTCTACGTGCCCGCGGACCGGGTGACCGCGGACATCGTCCAGCAGTGGCGGCAGGCCGCGACCGACCTCCTCCACCGGCTCCTGTTCACCCCCACCGAGCTGGCCGCATTGTTCGAGCTCGGCCCCGAGCTGGCCCAGCCCGTGCACGACCGCGTACGCAGGAAACTGCACGCCGAGCCGATCGAGGACCTGCGGATCGACTTCGAGGACGGCTACGGCCCGCGCTCCCCCGAAGAGGAGGACCGGCACGCCGAGTCGGCGGCGGCGGCCGTGGCCGCGATGCACGAGGCGGGCACGCTGCCCCGCAGGTGGGGCCTGCGGGTGAAGTCGTTCGCCGACGGCGACCCCCTGCGCTCGGTCCGCACGCTCGACGGGTTCCTGTCCGGGGTCGTGCGGCGGACCGGCCGGCTCCCGGACGGGTTCACGGTGACCTTCCCCAAGGTCCTGATGGAGGACTACCTGCGGCAGTTCGCCGGCTGCCTGGAGGCGCTGGAGCGCGCGCTGCTCCTGCCCCCGGGCACGCTGCGCTTCGAGATGCAGGTGGAGGCCCCGCAGACCGTGCTCATGCTCCAGCGGTCGGCCGGCCTGGTGCCCTCGCTGGGCGGGCGGCTGGCGGCCGCCCACTTCGGGGTGTTCGACTACACGGCCGCGCTCGGGCTGCCGCCGGACGAGCAGCGGCTCGACCACCCGGCCTGCGACCACGCGCGGCACGTCATGCAGACGGCACTGTCGGGGACGGGGGTGGAGCTGTCGGACGGCTCACTGGCCGCGACCCCGGCCTCGGCCGCGGCGGCCGACGTGCACGCCCTGCTGCGACGGCACTCGGCGCTGGTGTCGCACTCGCTGGCGCACGGCTTCTACCAGGGCTGGGACATGCACCCCTCGCACCTCGTCAGCCGCTTCACGACCGTGTACGCCTTCCACCTCGCCTGCTACGAGAAGTACGCCGACCGGGTGCGCGCCTGGCAGGAACGGCGCGAGGCCGCGGGGGGCGTGCTGGACGAGCCGGCGACGATCAGGACATTGGTCGCCGCACTGGCCCGGGCCGACCGCGCCCTCTGCTGAGGTTTGCCATATCGGCAAGGTTGCTTGCCACTCCCGCCGTCCGTGCCGCACTGTTCCGACAGCAGGCGTCCGAAGCAGGCGTCTGAGACTCCGACGCGGGAGGCACGGGTGGACGAGAACAAGACATACGACGTGGTCGTGGTGGGCGGTGGCGCCGCGGGGCTCAGCGGCGCCCTGGCGCTGGCGCGGGCCCGCCGATCGGTGCTGGTGGTGGACGCCGGGCAGCCGCGCAACGCGCCGGCCGCGCACATGCACAACTACCTCGGCCGGGACGGCACGCCGCCCGCCGAGTTGCGGGCGGCCGGGCGCGAGGAAGTGATCGGGTACGGCGGCGAGGTCGTCGCCGGGCGGGCCGAATCCGCGACGCGGGAGGGCGGCGACTTCGTCGTGACGCTGGACGACGGCCGCGCCGTCCGGGCCCGCCGCCTGCTGGTGGCGACCGGGGCCGTGGACGAGTTGCCGGACGTGCCGGGCCTGGCCGAGCGGTGGGGCCGCGACGTTCTGCACTGCCCCTACTGCCACGGGTGGGAGGTCCGCGACCGGCGCATCGGCGTGCTGGCCACCGGGCCGCTCGCCGTCGAGCAGGCCCTGCTGTGGCGGCAGTGGAGCGAGGACGTGGTGTTCCTGGCCCACCACTGCCCCGCACCGTCCGAGGAGGACGCCGAACGGCTCGCCGCGCGCCGGATCCCCGTCGCCGACGGCCCGGTCACGGGGATCGAGGTGACCGGCGACGCGCTCACCGGGGTGCGGCTGGCCTCCGGCGAGGTCGTCGCACTCGACGCGCTCGTCGTCGGCGCGCCGCTCGCCGCCCGGTCCGGGGTGCTGGAGTCGCTCGGGCTCAAGCCGGTCGAGGTGGAGATCGGCGGTCACGTGGCGGGCACGCGCATCGCCGCGGACCCGACCGGAGCGACCGCCGTGCCCGGTGTCTGGGTGGCGGGGAACGTGACGGACGTACGCGCCGTGGTGATCGCGTCCGCCGCGGCGGGCCTGGCCGCCGGTGCGGCGATCAACATGGATCTCATCGCCGAGGAGACCCGGGCGGCCGTCGACGCCTACCGGACCCAGGTGCGCACGCTGTTGGAGGAGGCGGCCTGGGAGGAGCGCTACCGCTCCCGGCCGACGGTCTGGAGCGGCCGCCCGAACCCGCAGCTCGTCGCCGAGGCCGCGCAGCTGCCCCCGGGCCGGGCCCTCGACGTCGGCAGCGGCGAGGGCGCCGACGCCGTCTGGCTCGCCGCGAGGGGCTGGCGGGTGACGGGAGCCGACATCTCCGCCACGGCGCTGGAGCGGGCCGCCGCCCACGCCGCCGACGCGGGCGCGGACGTCGCGGCGCGCACCGAGTGGGTGCAGGCGGACCTGCGCGACCACACCCTTCCCGAGGGCGCCTACGACCTGGTGTCGGCGCAGTACATGCACCTGCCGGGCGAGGCCAGGCGGACGCTGTTCGCCTCGCTGGCCGCCGCGACGGCTCCCGGAGGCACGCTGCTGATCGTCGGGCACCACCCGTCGGACCTGCTGACCAAGGCCCGGCGGATGCACTTCCCGCAGATGATGTTCACCGCCGAGGAGGTCGCGGCGTCGCTCGATCCGGCCGAGTGGGAGGTCGTCGCGGCCGAGGCCCGGCCGCGCACCGCGGTGGACCCGGAGGGCGGCGAGATCACCATCCGCGACGCCGTCCTGGTCGCCCGCCGCCGTACCTGAACCGGCCGCCTGAGCCGGGCGGTCACAACCGGTCGACGATGCGGCGCCAGTGCCGGACGCGGTCGGGGTCGACCGGCTCGCGCCACGAGCCCCGTACGGCGCTGCCCACGTGGAAGGCGCGGACGCCGTAGTCGAGCAGGACCGGCACGTGCTCCTCGCGCAGGCCGCCGCCGGCGAGCACGAGCGAGGCGTCCCCCGCCTCGGCCCGCGCGCGTAACACGCCGAGGCCGCTGCCGACGCCCTCGGGCGAACCGGACGTGAGCACGGTCGCCAGGTTCGGCAGCAGCCGTACGGCGCGCCAGGCGGCCCGCACGTCGGCGGCGCGGTCCACGGCGCGGTGGAAGGTCCAGGGCAGCGGCGAGACCGCGTGGATCAGCGCCTCCGTCGCCTCCCTGTCGACCGACCCGTCCTCGGACAGGAAGCCGAAGACGAAGCCCGCCGCGCCGGCCTCGGCGAGCTCCTTGACGTGGCCGCGCAGCCGGTCGAGCTCCTCCCGGGTCGCGGTGAACCCGGCGTTGCAGCGGAGCATGGCCATCTGCGGCAGCCCGCACTCGCGCGCGATCGCGGCGACGAGGTCCGCCGAGGGGGTGAGCCCGTCCGCGCTCATGTCGGACACGATCTCCAGGCGGTCCGCTCCGCCCTCCTCGGCGGCCACGGCGTCACGCAGGTCGAGCGCGATCACTTCAAGGAGGGATCCCGTCATGATGTGAACAGTATCCGGTCCCTTTGCGGCGCCTCACGGCATCCGCCCTGTTCAGCACTCGATCAACTCGTTGTGTGCAGTGATGTCAAGAACTCTCCAGGCTTGCACCGCATGTCCCGAGCGCTGGGCCGGCACCGCCGGCGTGCGGCGATAGGACAGCGCGGCCGGGATCGCGGCGCTGGCGTCCCGCTCGAACAGCGCGCCGGAGGCGCGGTGCGGCAGGTCGACGGTGCGGACGTGCCGGAAGCCCGACTTCCGGTAGTACGACTGCAGGCGGGCGTTGTCCTTGGCGCAGTCCAGCCGCAGGTACGGCCGGTCGTGGGCGGCGGCCCGCAGGGCGGCCCAGTCGAGCAGCACCTCCCCCAGGCCCCGGCCCGAGTAGGTCCTGCTCACGGCGAGCTTGTGGACGTAGAGCGCGTCCCCAGGGCGGTCGGCGGCGGTCCAGAACTCCGGGTCGGCATGGCCGTCCACGGCGATCGTGGCGGCCGGCCCCCGCCCGGCCTCGTCGCCGGCGTCCAGGAGGTACATGACTCCCTCGCCGATCAGCGGTTCGATGCGCTCGGCGGGGAAGCCCGCGGCGGGCCACTGCCGTACGCCGAGACCGTTGAGCCACCCGGCGGTGCGCGCCAGCAGGGCGATGACCCCCTGCAGATCGGCCGGGGTGGCGCGACGCAGCGTGAGTTCCGTAACAAGATCCAGGGTGTTCGCGGGCATGCCTGATTCCTTTCGTGCCGACGG
Organism: Microbispora bryophytorum; assembly: GCF_006874465.1. Classification (GTDB taxonomy): domain Bacteria; phylum Actinomycetota; class Actinomycetes; order Streptosporangiales; family Streptosporangiaceae; genus Microbispora; species Microbispora bryophytorum. The sequence goes on from NZ_VIRL01000024.1 coordinate 96,070, forward strand.
CGGCGATTTGATCACTGAGAGTGACGGCGGGATGCCGCAAGCGTCCGTCCGTAGACGGCGGGTCCCGCTAGGGCGCGCGGGCGCGGCGCGGCCCCCTGCCGGGGTCGGGTTGGGAATCACGGAAGCGGCCCTCCGGAGGAGGGCCCGTCGGCCGGGGGCGCCCGCTCAGGCCAGGGGGCGTCCGGGCCTCGTCAATGACGTTCCAGCTCGTATCGGATCAGATGCTTGTCGGCCGGCAGCACGGACACGGCGACGCGGACGGGCGTGTCGTCGGCGTCGTAGCCGACCCGGGTGTGGACGACGACCGGGGTGCCGGGCTCCAGCTGGAGCCGTGACGACTCGTCGGAGGTCGGCATGCGGGCCGACAGGTCGTCGATCACGCGGACCTGGAGATGGCCCAGCTCCTCCAGCACCCTGTTGGCCCCGCGCGTGATGTCGCCGGGCCGGGCGATCTCGGAGCCCCCCACGATCTCCAGGGGGAAGTACGAGTCCAGCGTGTTGTACGGCTGGCCGTCCACGAAGCGCAGCCGGCGGCGTACGACGGCCAGGGCGCCGTCGGCGAGGGCGAGACGGGTGGCCACGTCCTCGGGCGGCTCGACGATCGAGACCTCGATCCTCTGGTCCGCCGTACGGCCCTCGGAGCGGACCGCGTGGACGAACGTGTCGAACCGCCGCCCCTCGTGGTCGTACGGGAGGAACTCGTCCTGGGGGCGCATGAGGAGGGGACGGCGCTCCCGTACGAACGTTCCACGCCGACGCATCCGCAGGATGAGACCCTCGTTCTCCAGCTCGCCGAGGGCCAGCCGTACGGTGTTGCGGCTGACGCCGTGCGCCTCCATGAGGTCGGCCTCGGTCGGGATCTGGTCGCCCGGCGCGAGTTCGCCCGCGTAGATGGCCCTGCGTACCTCGGCGGCCACCTGCTGGTAGAGCGACGATCGTGCCATCTTTCCTCAATCCACCCTTTTGTTCCAACAAATCTAGAGGATCTCGGTCTACCGGGAAACAACCCCTTGACCAGAGCCCACCCAGCCGCGCATTATCCAAACGTTGGTACAAATCCATCCAATGGAGGTGGGCCCGTGCGGGCGGTCGGTGCGAGAACGCCGAAGTCGCCCTGGCGCGTGCCCAGACCTACCGGAGCCCAGACCTATCAGAGCGACGGGAACGACATGTCAGAGCTGTCGGTATCCACCGGCATGACCGCCTTGCGCGGATATGGCGTGGCGTGCCCGAACGCGCGGTACCACCGCACACCGGAGCGGCCGGACGACAACGGCCGATCCCCACGGACTCCGTGCGAATGAACGAGGCCTCGACCCCAACCCTCGCCGGGGTCGAGGTCTCGCGCCGGGGCGGAGCGCGTCCTGGCGGGTCCCCCACGCCCGCCAGGACGCGCCACCGTTAATCACCGCACAGGGAATGCATCGACTCCGGCCCTCCTTGACTCCATGGGAGGCGACCGAGGAGGCACGTGCGCGATGGGCATCCCTGTGTCCCGGAGGGTCGGCCATGACGGCGCCAGGAGGATTCCGGCCGTCAATCCCCAGCACTTCAGGAACGTCCTCGGCAGGTACGCCACCGGCGTCGTGGCCGTCACCGCGATCGACCCGGAGACCGGGGAGCCGCGCGGCCTGGCCGTCAACTCCTTCACCTCCGTGAGCCTCGATCCGCCGCTGGTGTCGTTCTGCGTCGCGCGGACCAGCACGAGCTGGCCGCGCCTGAAGGCCGCGACGACCCTGTGCGTCAACGTGCTCGCCGACCACCAGCGGCAGGTGTGCGATCGGCTCGCCGCGAAGGGCGGGGACAAGTTCGGCGGCCTGTCGTGGGCCCTGTCCCCCGGCGGCGCGCCCGTGCTGGACGGCGCGCTCGCCTGGATCGACTGCACGGTGGACCAGGAGCACCCGGCCGGCGACCACGTGATCGTCGTCGCCCGGGTCACGGGGCTCGACCGGCACGACGACGGCGGCCCGCTGGTGTTCTTCCGCGGAGCGTACGGGGGCTTCCATACCTGAGGACATGCCTGAGGACATGCCTGACGACGCTTGAGGACATGCCCGAGGACATGCCTGACGCGGAACCGACCGGTCGGTATGCTGCCCGCATGACTCTGTTCTCGGTGGAAGGCAAGACGGTCGTCGTCACGGGCGGGTCCCGGGGCATCGGGAAGATGATCGCGCGGGGGTTCCTCGACGCGGGCGCCACCGTCTACATCTCCTCACGGAAGAAGGACGAGCTGGAGGCCACGGCCGCCGAGCTGGGCTGCCACGCCGTACAGGCGGACCTGTCCACTCCCGACGGCGTCGAGGCGCTGGCGCAGGCGGTGTCGCAGCGGGAGAGCCGGCTCGACGTGCTCGTCAACAACGCGGGGGCGAGCTGGGGCGCGCCGCTGGAGGAGTATCCGGAGCACGCCTTCGACAAGCTCTGGAACATCAACGTCAAGGGCGTCTTCTTCCTCACCCGCCGCTTCCTGCCGCTGCTGCGCGCCGCCGCGTCGCCCGGCGACCCGGCCCGCGTGATCAACATCGGGTCGATCGACGGGCTTCGGGTGCCGTTCATGGAGAACTACGCGTATTCGGCGGCCAAGGCGGGCGTCCACATGCTGACCCGGCACCTCGCCCATCAGCTCGCCCGGGAGCAAATCACGGTCAACGCGATCGCGCCCGGGCCGTTCGAGTCGAAGATGATGGCCTTCGCGCTCGACGACCCCCAGATGCGCGGCGCGATCGAGGGCAACGTCCCGCTGGGCCGCATCGGCAGGCCCGACGACATGGCGGGCGCGGCCATCTTCCTGGCCTCACGGGCCGGATCGTACCTGACCGGCGCGGTGATCCCGGTGGACGGCGGGATCTCCACCCACGGGTAGGGGACGGGCATGTGGCAGGTTGCGGTGTGCGGGCCGGGCGAGTGCACCCCGCAGGAGGCCGAGGCGGCCCGCGACGTGGGCCGCCTGCTGGCGGGGCGCGGCGTGGTCGTGCTGTGCGGCGGGTACGGCGGGGTGATGGCCGCCGCGGCGGCGGGCGCGAGGGAGGCCGGAGGCGTCGTGGTCGGCGTCCTGTCCGGCCGGGACCGCGCCGGGGCGAGCTCCGACCTCACCGTGGCCCTCCCCACCGGCCTCGGCGAGGCCCGCAACGTGCTGATCGTGCGCGCCGCCGACGCGGTCGTCGTCGTGGGCGGGTCCTGGGGCACGCTCTCGGAGCTGGCGCTCGCCCGGCGGGGCGGCACGCCCGTGATCACCCTCGGGGGCTGGCGGATCCTCGACGCCGAGGGCCGTCCCGTGCCCGGTCCGGTGGCCGCCGCCGGCCCGGCCGAGGCCGTACGGCTGGCGCTCGCCGCCGCCGAGCGGGCCCGCCCGCTCAGGCCTTGAACACCTCAGGCCTTGAGCATCTCGGCGAGGGTCTCGGCGAACAGGTCGGGCGCGGCCAACTCCTCCCGCAGGAACAGGTAGGGCTCGGTGAGCTCCAGCTCGATCAGGACCGGCTCACCGTCCGGCATCCGCACCAGGTCCACCCGGGCGTACAGCAGGTTCTCCGGCACGGCGGCCAGGACCCGCTCGGCGAGGGCGAACTGGTCGTCGTCCGGGTCGCGCAGCGTGGCGCGGTTCTCCGCGGTCTCCGCCACCCCGGTGAGCATCGGGTGCCGCCGTACGGCGTGGCTGAACCGGCCGCCGAAATACAGCAGCGACAGCTCCCCCTCCTGCTCGACGGACGGGATGTACGGCTGCACCATGACCGTGCGGCCCGCGGCGAGCAGCGTCGCCGCGTGGCCCGCGGCGGCGCCCCGGTCGGCGGTGCGGACGGTGTCGCGGGCCCCCGCCGAGACGGCGGGCTTGACCACGAACTCGTCCCAGTCTGGCAGGTCCGTCCCGGGGTCGCCGCCCTGCGTGGGCCAGTGCGTGGGGACGGTGGGCACGCCGAGCGTGCGCAGGTAGGTCTTGTCGGTGTTCCACTCGATCACCGGCGCGGGATTGAACAGCCGCGTCACCGACTCCACCCGGTGGGCCCAGGCGACGAACTCGTCACGGCGGTCGATGTAGTCCCACGGAGACCGCACGACCGCCGCGTCGAACTCCGACCAGTCGACGCGGGGGTCGTGCCAGTTCACCGGCGAGCCCTCGATGCCGGCCCCGAGCCAGGCGGTGAGCGCGATCTCCCGCTCGTCGTCGTGCTCGGCGGCCGGATGGTCCGTGGTGACGTAGGCGACCCTCATGACGCTCCCTTCCGCATGTCAGCGGTGACCAATGCTATGGGCAGTGTCAGGCGAGGCCGGCCAGCACCTCCGCCGCGGCCTGGCCGCAGACTCGCGCGGCGCCGTGCGTGGCGATGTGCACCGCCCCCAGGTCCGTACGGCCCGGCAGCCCCATCTCGACCACGACGCCGTCCGGCCGGGCTGCCAGCAGGCGCTCCAGGAGGTCGGTCTGCCAGGGGTGCCGGTGAGCGTCGCGCACCACGATGACGAGCGGCCGGTCGGCGGCCTGGCCCAGCACCGCGCCGGCGACGCCGTTGTGGACGTCGCCCTGCCGCAGCCGGGCGACCGTGGTGCCGGGCAGCAGCTTGCCCAGCGGCTCCCCCGCGCCCCACGGCATGTTCCTGTCGATCGCGAGGTTGGTCTCCGGCGACAGCTCCACGACGTGCGGGGCGGCGGCCAGCGGCAGCACGCTGGCCCCGCGCCGGGTCACGCGCACGGCCCGGCGGGCGGCGACCATCCCGATCTCGTCCCGGCGGTCGTCCATGGGCGGGGCCTGCGCCTGCCAGGCGGTCAGGGCGCGCACCCGCGCGGCGGCGTCCGCGAGCCGCTCCTCCGGCAGCCTGCCCTCGGTGACCGCGTCGGCGACGGCGTCGCGGATGTGCTCGTGGGTCGCCTCGTCGGCGTTCTCCCCGCCCACGCAGACCGCGTCGGCCCCCGCCGCCACGGCCATCGCGCTCGCGCCGCCCAGGCCGTACCGGCCCGAGACGGCGGCCATCTCGATGCCGTCGGTGACGATCAGGCCGTCGAAGCCCAGCTCCTCCCGCAGCAGGCCGGTGAGGACGCGGGGGCTGAGCGTCGCCGGCAGGTCCTCGTCGTACGCCGTGACCAGCAGGTGACCGGTCATGATCGAGCGCACGCCCTCGTCGATGGCCACCCGGAAGGGCTCCAGCTCGACCTCGGCCAGGTCCTTTCGGGAGGCCGTGACGCGCGGGACGCCGTGGTGGGAGTCGACCGACGTGTCGCCGTGCCCCGGGAAGTGCTTGGCGCAGGCCGCCACGCCGGTGGACTGCAGGCCGCGGATCCAGGCGGCCGTGTGCCGCGCGACGAGCGGCGGATCGGCGCCGAACGACCGCAGACCGATGACCGGATTGTCCGGGTTGGAGTTGACGTCGGCGGCCGGGGCGAAGTCGATGTTCACCCCCGCCGCCCGCAGGTCCCGCCCGATGTCGCGGGCCACCCGCTCGGTCAGCTCCACGTCGTCCACGACGCCCAGGGCGTAGTTGCCCGGCCGCGAGCTGCCTGTACGGGCCTCAAGCCTGGTCACCTCCCCGGCCTCCTCGTCGATGCCGATGAGGATCTCGGGACTGTCCGCGCGCAGGGCCGAGGTGAGCGCGGCGAGCTGGGCCGGGGTGTCGACGTTCCGGGAGAACAGCACCACACCGGCGAGCCCGCCGGCGAGCCGCCGCCGCACCCAGTCGGGGACGGTGGTCCCGGTGAAGCCGGGCAACAGGACCGCGTCGGCCAGACGGAGCAGGTCAGGGCTTCGCTTCATGCTGCGCCCGCAGGGCATCGCTCAGACATGCCCGCAATCTAATAGGAAAGTTTCCTATTTGCCAGGGGACAGGCCTGGGTCGTCGCCCTTTCCTGATCACACGTCGGTGCGGTGGAGCCGGTTCTCCTTCACCTCGAAGCCGGCGATCGTCGTCAGCGGCGCGCCGGGACGGTCCACGAAGGCCACGGCCCGGTAGTCCGCGCGGAAGTTCTCCATGTCCGCGACGCAGGACACGTAGCCGTGGCGGCTGTCGAAGAACGCGATGTGCGGGTTCAGTTCGAGGATCGCGCTCGCGTCGGTGATGCCCGGCGCGCTCGTCACCGACGGCCCGACGAACTCGACCCCGAGGGCTCGGGAGGCCGGATCCGCCCAGTCGGCGCGCACGTCGCAGGCGTACGCGCTGTGCACGTCGCCGCTCAGCACGACCAGCCCGTCGGGGGCGGCGGCGAGCACGCGGGCGCGCGAGTCGGGATAGCCGTCCCAGGCGTCGGCGCTGACGGGTTCGAGCGGGAACCTCCGCTGGGAGAAGAACACCGCCTGCGCGAGCACCTTCCACCGGGCCGCCGATCCGTGCAGCCGGTCCTTCAGCCACTTCTCCTGCTCGGCGCCGAGCATGTCGCGCCCCTCGCGATACTGCCTCGTGTCGGCGAGCAGGAAGTCGGCCACCCGGCCCCACGGTCGCCAGCGGTAGTTCTGCAGGGCGGACCCCGACGGATGGACGCGCAGCGGCTGGTGCTCGTAGTACGCCTTGAACGCGGCGGCCCTGCGCTTGAGAAAGGCGGCGGGGCTGCCGCCGTCACCGGGCAGCGCGCCCGCCCAGTTGTCGCGGACCTCGTGGTCGTCGGGGATCGCGACCCACGGCGCGGCGGCGTGGGCGGCCTGCAGGTCCGGGTCCATCTTGTAGCGGGCGTAGCGGTCGCGGTAGGCGCCGAGCGTCGTGCACTCGGCCGTCGACTCGAGCGGGCGCACATAGCGGCCCGGCTTGGGGTTCTTCGGCTTGCCGTACTCGTAGATGTAGTCGCCGAGGTGGAGGACCAGGTCGGGCCGCTCGGCGGCGAGGTGGCGCAGCGCCGTGAAGTGGCCGTGCTCGTAGCGCTGGCAGGAGACGAAGCAGAACCGGATGGGGGCGGTCGAATCCGGGCCGGGCGCCGTCCTGGTGCGGCCCACCCGGCTGACGTGACCCTCGATGGAGAAGCGGTAGAAGTAGTCGGCCGCGGGTCGCAGCCCGGCCACCCGCACGTGCACACTGTGCGCCCAGTCCGGCTGCGCGGGCGCGGTGCCCGACTGGACCACCTTCGTGAACGCCTCGTCCTCGGCGAGCTCCCACCGTACGGTCATCGCCCGGTTGGGCATGCCGCCGGGCTGTGTCGGATGCAGCGGATCGGGGGCCAGACGGGTCCACAGGATCACGCCGTCGGATAACGGCTCTCCTGAAGCCACCCCCAAGGTGAACGGATAGCCCATTTTCGCCATGGGTTCGATCCTGCCTTACCGATCCCGCCCGTGCGGGGAGGTCGGGCGAGGCGGGAATGTGAACAAGCTCTTGCTCGACGGCCATAATGGGAGCCGTGAACCAGCGTAAGGACTCCGGCGGCACGGCCGCGCCGGTCAGGGCGAAGCGGGGGGCGGCCGGTTCGGCGTCCGAACGGCGCGACCACCTCGTCAAGCTCGCCGCCGAGTTGTTCGCGCGCAAGGGCTTCCAGGCCACCACCGTGCGGGAGATCGCGTTGGAGGCCGGGATCCTGTCCGGCAGCCTCTACCATCACTTCGACTCCAAGGAGTCGATCGTCGACGAGGTGCTGCGCACCTTCCTCGAGGATCTGATCAACCGCTACCGCTCGGTGCTGGGGACGCACGCCGACCCCCGTTCGGTGCTGGCGGAGATGGTGCGCATCGGCTTCGGCACGCTGGAGGACCACCGGGCGGCCATCACGGTCATGCAGAACGACTGGAACTACCTGCGCTCACTGCCCGGCGACCGGTTCGACTACCTGGTGCGGGCCGAGGACGAGGCCGAGCGCATGTGGCTGGAGCAGATCACGAGCGGCCAGGCCGCCGGCCAGTTCCGCCCCGACGTCGATCCCAAGCTCACCTATCGGATGATCCGCGACACGATCTGGGTGACCGTGCGCTGGTTCCGCCCCGGCGGCAGGCTCGACACCGACGCCCTGGCCGACCACTTCGTCAAGCTGCTGTTCGACGGCCTGGCGACCGGCGAGCGGGCGAGCCGGCCGTCATGACGCTACTCAAGGCCGTACGGCTCGCGCTGACCGAGCTGGCCGACCCCGCGCGCGCCGAGGGCATGCGGTCGTACATGAAGTCGGAGATGCCCTTCCTCGGGGTGACGGCCGTGCCGCGGCGGGCCGCGCTGCGCAGGGTCTTCGCCGAGCACCGGCTGGACAGCGCCCCAGAATGGCGCAGGGCGGTGCTGGCGCTGTGGCGCGAGGCGGAATACCGCGAGGAGCGCTACGCCGCCATCGAGCTGTCCGCGCACCGCTTCTACCGGTCCTGGCAGACGCTCTACACGATCCCGATGTACGAGGAGATGATCGTCACCGGGGCGTGGTGGGACCTGGTGGACGACATCGCCGTGCACCGGATCGGCACGCTGCTGCGGCTGTATCCGGAGAGCATGCGCCGCCTGGCGCTGGAGTGGGCGCACGACCCCGACCTGTGGAAGCGACGCACCGCCATCCTGTGCCAGAACTCCTTCAAGGACCGCACCGACGTCCACCTGCTCTACGCCTGCATCGAGCCGAGCCTGTCGGACACCGACTTCTTCGCCCGCAAGGCGATCGGCTGGGCGCTGCGGGAGTACGCGAAGACCAACCCGCAGGAGGTGCTCCGCTACGTGAAGCACCAGGGCATCAGCGGCCTGAGCCGCCGCGAGGCGCTGCGCAACATCCCCGGCGACGTGTAATCGGCGGGTCAGTCTCCGAGGAGCCACCGCGCCGCACGCCGCAGCAGTGTGCGGCGCACCGGGTTCTCGTAGGACCGGGTGTCGTGGCCGAGCGCGTCGTACACGACCCGGCCGCCCGCCACGGTTCTCGCCCACAGCAGGGGCTGGTCTCCGGAGTACGCCAGCGGCTCCACGTCCGGGAGGACGTCGAGGTCGGTGTAGACCTCGTCGGTCACCTCGAAGTCGGTCAGGCCGTCGACGATCGGATGACCGGCGCAGAGCCGGACCTTCGCCGGGCCGATCGGCGGGTGGTACGACGTGCCCCACCTCCAGGCGCCGCCCAGGATCCAGGCCCACTCGGGCCAGTCGTCGAAGCAGAGCGTGGCGGCGTGCACGGCCAGCAGCCCGCCGCCCCTCGCGAGGTGATCGAGCAACGCCTGCCTGACGGAGTCCGGCGTCTCGAAACGCCAGCGGTCCCGCTCCTCCGCGAAGTCGCCGCCGTCCATCCTCCATCGGAGCGCGTTGACCGTGATCAGGCCGGTCGGCGCGGGCTCGGCCAGGGCCCCGGCGACGTCCTCGGTGATCTCCGACTTGATGCCGATCCCGGCGAGCACGTCCGCGAGGGCGGCCGAGGTGGCCGGGAAGTCGTGGGCCACTCCCCCGGACAGGATGAGATTGCGCGGCATGAGAGCACCTTAGGCTCCCGGCCGGACCGGGCTCCGCCCGGGAGCCGTGGGCCCGCGACCTCGCCGTACGCGCGGCCCGGCACGTGAGCACGCGCGCCGGGACTACATCCGCAAGGTGACTTTTTTGCTCCGGTGACAACCGCCCTTTCGGGTGAGACCTTGAGTCAGGGCCACATGCGGCACGGCTGAACTGGTCGAAGACGACCTGATCCGAGGGGGCGGCGTCATGAACGCCTGGTCGGTCCCGGGCTACCGGGAGGTGCGCGAACTCGGCGCGGGTGGCGCCGGGCGCGTCGTGCTGGCGACCTACATGACCACCGGCGCCTACGTCGCGATCAAGTACCTGCGCGAGGAACTGCGGCGGGATCGGCGTTTCCTCGCCGGGTTCCGGCACGAGGCCCGGATCATGGTGGAGCTGAACGATCCGAACATCGTGCGCCTGTACGAGTACGTCGAGGCGCGCGACGGCGCGGCCATCGTCATGGAACTCGTCGACGGGGTCTCGCTTCGCAGGATCCTCGGCGAGCACGGCTCGACCAGCCCGGAGGCGGCGCTGGTCGTGCTGAAGGGCTCGCTGGCGGGCCTGTCGGCCGCGCACGCCACGGGCATCGTCCACCGGGACTACAAACCGGAGAACGTGCTGATCCAGGCCGACGGCAACAGCAAGCTGTCGGACTTCGGCATCGCGACGCCGAGCGGCTCTCCGGAGACCTCCGCGGGCACGCCGCCCTATATGGCCCCCGAGCAGTGGTACGGCGGGCCCGCCGGCCCGGCCGCCGACGTCTACGCCGCCACCTGCGTCTTCTACGAGTGCCTCACCGGGCGCCGACCGTACCGGGCCGACGACCTGACGGCGCTGCGCATGCTGCACCGCAGCGCCCCCATCCCCGCGGCGGACGTGCCGGGCTCGGTGCGCGGTTTGGTGACGCGCGGCATGGCCAAGAACCCGGCGGACCGGCCGCCCACGGCACGCGCGTTCATCACCGACCTGGAGACCGCCGCGACCGCCGCGTACGGGTCCGACTGGGAGCAGCGGGGCCGCCGGCACCTGGCCGAACTCGCGACCCTGCTGGCGCTGACGTTTCCCCTGGCCGCTCCGGCCGAGCCGGTCGAGGCGTCCACGTCCCTCGCCCGGACCGTGTTGTCCGAGCGGCTCGCGCGCTTCGCGCCCCGGTTCGCCATCGGCGCCGCCGTGCTGTCGGCCGTCGTGATCGCGGCGGTGGTCGCGGCCAACCGGCAGACCCCGGTCGCGCGGGACACCCTGCTCACCCCGCCACCGCACAGCGCCCCGGCGGCGCTTCCCCCGGCCCCGGACTCGGCCGGGACGGCCGCGCCGGCCGCGCCCGATGAGACGGTGCCGGGCGAGACTGTGCCCAATGAGACAGTGCCCGGCGAGACGGTGCCGGACGAGACGGTGCCGGACGAGACCTCGGAGGCCGCCACAGGACCCGCCGGTGCGGGGCCGGACGAGAACGCCGGGACGACGCCGCCCGACCTGTCCGGCACGCCGGTGGCGTCGGTGTCCACCGGACCGGCCGCGCCGCCGGGACCTTCCGGGCCGCAGGGGAGCGCCACCCCCTCCCACATGGGGGCGACCGCGTCGCCCGCGCCGGCACGGGTGACCGATCTCGGCATCGCGGCGTTCGACGGCCAGGCGGTCACGGTCGACGTGCGGGCGAGCACTGCAGCCCGGGTCCAGCTCACCGCGCGTTTCGCCTCCGGGCCGTCGCCGGACGCGCTCGCCGCCGCGCCCTCGCAGACGGTCGGGCTGCGGGGTGCGACGTCCTACCACATCGGGCTGCAGCAGCCTTTCCCCTCCCCTGCCTGCGGAACCACCGTCTACCGGCGGGTCGAGGTGTCCACGGTCCCCGCCGCGCGGGGAGGAATCCGTACGCGCACGCGGAAACTGACCGGACCGGCCTGCCCGGCCCCCGCGGTCGAGGGTGTGGCGATCGATGATTGGGACGGCAAGAGGGCGGCCGTGACGGTGCGGACCTCGGGCAAGGGCCCGGTCGGGGTCTCCAGCGTCTTCACGCGCGACGGCCGCGAGGCGGCGTCCGACACTCGCACGCTCTCGGGCCACACGTCCTACTCATTCACGGTGCCCGCCGGCCTCGGCGCCGTGGAGTGCGGCAGGAGGGCCGTGTTCGGGGTACGCGTCACGACCGATCCGGCCGATCCCGGCGGGCCGCGCCAGGCCGAGGTGCGGGTCGCCGGCCCCCGGTGCCCAAAGTCGCAGGAGTCGCCCTCGGGGCCCGCGAAGGAGAGTCCGGGTCCGGCGAAGGACCCCAGCCCGGCGACGAGCCCGACGAGGAGCCCCGCGCCGCCCGAGTCCCGCCGCCCCGAACCGCGCAGTCCTGAACCGCGCAGCTCCGAACCGCGCAGCCCTGAACCGAAGAGTTCGGAACAGCTAGACCGGGGACAGCGGAGTCCGGATCCCCAGGACAGCTTGCGCCTCCAATGATTTCCTGACCGGCGACGTCGAGCAGGAGGCGTGAAATATTCACCGCCGTCCTGACGGCCGGCCTTTCACACGCGTCCCCGAAGCACCTGCTCAGCAAAGCCTTTACGTCGCGAGACGAAGTAGCCTTCATATCAAGTTACTTGACTCGCTCATTTGTGCCGGGATTGACTCGCGCTCCAGGAGCTCACCACCCGTCGACATCGGCGTCCTGAATCGTCAAGGCAAACACGCGTTGTCTCGGAGAGGGAAAAGCCCGTGCGAATCGACAGCTCTTTCCGCCGGCGGCCGAGGCTGTCCGCTGCCGCCGCCGCGCTGCTGACGGCCGGCGTCACGGTGACCGCGGCCCACGTCGCGTCGGCGGCCACGACCGGATGCGAGGTCGGCTACACGGTGACCAGCCAGTGGCCCGGCGGCTTCGGCGCCAGCGTCAGCGTTCGCAACCTCGGCGACCCGATCAACGGCTGGAGGCTGACCTGGTCGTTCCCGGCCGGGCAGACCATCACACAACTGTGGAACGGCTCCCCCGCCCAGTCCGGCTCGCAGGTCACCGTCACCAACGCCTCCTACAACGACGCCGTCCCCAGCGGAGGCAGTGCCGACTTCGGGTTCAACGGGAGCTGGAACGGCTCCAATCCGGTGCCGTCCGACTTCGCCCTGAACGGCGTGACCTGCACCGGCGGCGTCACCTCCCCGTCGCCTACTCCATCTCCCACCCCGTCGCTCACCCCGTCCCTCACTCCCTCGCCGTCGCCCTCCCCCACGGCTTCGCCCTCGCCAAGCGCCAGTCCCTCCCCAAGTGCCAGTCCCACGCCGCCGAGCCAGCCGGCCATCGACAACAACTTCCCGGTCACCCGGGAGGGCGCGTACGGTACCAACCGCTACACGGTGTTCCGGCCGACGAACCCCTCCGCCGTCGGTCGCCCCATGCCCGTACTGGTCTTCGGCAACGGGGCGTGCGCGCACACCAACGGGAGCGAGGTGATCCAGGCGCTGACGTTCATCGCGTCCCGCGGGTTCGTCGTGGTGGACACCGCATCAGTGGACGGCTCGTCGAACGGGGTGCAGAGCGGGTCCCCGATTCCGTCGCTGCTGACCGACGGGATCAGTTGGGCCGAGCGGGAGAACGCCCGCACCGCCTCGCCGCTCTACCAGCGCCTCGATCTGTCCAGGGTCGCCGCCGCCGGCCACTCCTGCGGGGGGCTGGAAGCGCTGGTCGCCGCCCAGGACCGGCGGGTCAAGAGCGTCGTCTCGCTGGACAGCGGGTTCTTCGCCGACGGTTCGTTCGGATATCCACGCTCGGAGCTGTCCAAGCTGCACACTCCGGTGATGTTCATGGACGGCGGGTCCTCCGACATCGCCTATGACAACACCCGGGCCAACTACGACCTCGCCCAGGTGCCGGCCGTGCTGGCCGAGCAATCACAGGCCGGTCACGTCGGGTTCATCACCGGCGCCCAGATGAGCGAAGGCATGACCGCTGTGGTCCAGTTCCTGGACATGACTCTCAACGGCAACGCCACGGCGCGGTCGTACATCCTGGGCTCCTCGGGCCTGGCGGCCAGGGCCTCCTGGACGGTCCGCAGCAAGAACTTCTGATCCCGTACGCCGATCGAGTGACCGCGTCCGGCGCAGGCGCGTCCCGGGGTGATGACGCGGCCGGGGTGATGACGCGGCCGGTGGACCGCGATCCCTCCGCCACCGCGCCCCGGTCCCCCGCTGCGCGAACGGGCCCGCCGGACGGAGGTCGGCAGGAAGACCTCGTGGACTGTCAACAGACCGACATCACGGCGGCGGTCGGCCCGCCCAAGACGGCGGCCGAGATCGTCGCCCCTCAGGAGACGCCGACCGTCGCCGCCGTGGCCATGTTCGAATCTTGATACACAGATCCCCTTGCGATCACTCTCTGAGCGCGTCACATTTCGTGTGAACGTTCAACATTTCCGCCGCGTCCTACCTAAGACCAGCGGGACGGATGCGAAGGGAGTGACGGCCAGCCGTGGACGTACCGGCCGTCGGGGAGGGCCGCGCGGGCGCGCTCGGCCGGGTGGTCTCGGCCCTGTCGAAGACGCCGCGGACCGTCCTCGTCCTCGGCGAGGCGGGCATCGGCAAGACCCATCTGCTCGGCGAGGCCGCGGCACGGCTGAAGGGGTTTCGCGTACTGCGCGGCCAGGCCCGCGAACTGGACGGCGGGCGCGCCTACGCCCCACTCGTCGAAGCGTTCGGGGCGGTGGGCGGCGAGGCCGCCGACGTCCTGTCCGGTCTGCTCGACGCGGTCGACCAGGCCGCGCTCGGACACCCCGCCGCGGCGCCCGGCGCGATGGCCGCCCGGCTGCTGGAGTCACTGCCGGGCCCCACCCTGCTCGCCATCGACGACCTGCACCTGGCCGACGCCGACACGCTGAGCGTGCTGCGGGCCCTGCCACGCCGCCACGACGCCGTCGCGATCCTCGGCACCGCCCGCCACCCTCCCCCGCTCGACGTGGACCTGTCGATCCGGCTCCAGCCGCTGACCATGACCGAGGTCGCCGAGCTGGTCACCACGCTGCTCGGCCGCAGGCCGAGCGACACCGTCCTGCGGCGGATCCACGTCGCGAGCCGGGGCAACCCGTGGTTCGCACAGGAGGCCGTGCTGGCCCTGGTGCAGGGCGGCGCCGTACGCTCGACGGATCCGGGGGCGCGGCGCGGCGCGATCCTCAGCCGGCTGTTCCAGCGTGACCGGGGCGGACGCGACCTCGCCCGCGTGCTGGCCGCGCTGTCGCGTACGAGGGAGGCCGCCGATCTCCCCGCGCTCGCCGAACTGGCCGGGCTCGACCCGGATCAGGCCGAGCGTGCCTTCGACGCGCTGGTCAGGGACGGCGTGGTCGCCAGGAACGGCGACAGCTACGCGCTGGCGCACCCGCTGGTGGCCGAGGCGCTCTACGACGACCTCGGCGCCTCCGGCCGGCGCGAGGTGCACCGCCGCATCGCCGACATGCTCGATCGTGAGGGGCTGACCGGGACCAGGCGGGTCCTGGAGTGGGCCACCCACATGGCCGAGGCCGGGCCGCCCCCCGAGGCCCTGCCCGCGGTGCTGCGCGCCGCCGAGCTGACCCGCTGGACCGCGCCGCTGTCGGCCGCGCACTGGTACGGCAAGGCCGCCGAGCTGTCTCCGCAGCCCGGTGAGCTGCTGGCCAGGCAGGCTCTCGCGTACTGGAAGGGGTCGCGGCCCGCGCTGGCGCTCAACTCGGCGCAGCGGGCCCTCGCCGTGCTGCCCGCCGGCCGCCGGCGCACCCGCGCCGCATACACCGCGGTCGGCGCGGCCCACGTGATGGGCTGGTACGAGGTGGCCCTCGACGTGGCCCGCCGCCAGATCCCCAAGGCCGACGACGCCTCGGCTCTGCTCGCGCAGCAGGCGGTGGTCAGCGCGGAGATGGGCCGTCCCAGCCGGGAGTCCGCCCGGCGGGCCTGGGAGGGCCTGTCCGACTGCCCCCCGCAGGACCGCGCGATCACGGTCGGCTATCTGGCCATCCACGCGCTCGTACGGGGCGACTGGGCCGAAACGCAGCGGGCGGTCGACGACCTGCTCACCTTCGCCGCCGCTCTGCCGCCGGGCGCCCGGCTCGCGTCGCTGGAGTCGGCGGCGCACGTGCTGGCGATCGCCGGGCTGCGTTCCCGTGCCGTCGAGGTCCTCGACCAGGCCGAGCAGATCCACCGCGGCCTCGGCTGGCACGACATCGCCGGACAGCACGTACGGACCATGGCGGTGATCCGGCGGATGGGCGGTGAATGGGCGCGCGCACTGGAGGAGATCGCGGTCGCGGGCCGCGCGCTGGCCGAAGCAGGCCTTCTGGAGAACCTCGCCCTGCTGCGCAACATGGAGATGGACATCCTGCTCGACCAGGGCAGACTGGAACAGGCCGCCCGGGTGCTCGCCGACCCACCGCCCGGCTCCGCGCTGCAGCAGGGCATGCGATGCGTGCTCCGCGCGCGCCTGGCGCTCGGACGGGGCGACATCGCCGCCGCGCGGCGCGAACTCGCCCACGCCCTCGCGTACGAGGTGCCCGAGGTGGTGCACCGGGCCCTGGCGATCAAGGTGCTGGTGACGGGAGCGGCGGGCGACGACGCCGGCTGCCGGACGGCGGCCTCCCGGCTGGACGAGCGGTCGGCGAACGGCACCCCCCGCGCCCGGCTCGCCGCCGACCTCGCCATGGGCTGGGCGTTCCGGGATCGCGCGCGGACGGGCGCGGCGCTGGAGCAGGCCCGCGCCGACGGCCTGCCGTTCGAGGAGGCCCAGGCCCGGCTGACCTTCGGCATGCTCGGCGACACGTCGCAGTTCCCTCGGGCGCACGCGATCTTCAACCGGCTCGGCGCGGCCCCCTGGGCGGCGCTGTCCGAACGCCGCCTGCGGGAGGCCGGAATGGTCCCCGAACCGGCGGGGCGTCTCACTCCCGTGGAGCGCCGCGTCATCGAGCTGGTCGCCGACGGGCTGAGCAATCCTC
The DNA here is from genome assembly GCF_006874465.1 of Microbispora bryophytorum. GTDB lineage: Bacteria > Actinomycetota > Actinomycetes > Streptosporangiales > Streptosporangiaceae > Microbispora > Microbispora bryophytorum. Next base: position 112,334 of record NZ_VIRL01000024.1, read on the forward strand.
AGATCGCGGAGGAACTGCACTACAGCCGCAAGACCGTGGAGGTCTATCTCACCCGGGTCTACGCAAAGACCGGCCTGCGGTCGCGCGTCGAACTCGCCCTGGCCGTCGAACGCGGCGAACTGTGACGCGGGACCGGCTGTGACTCCACGTTTGTGCTGGTGGGGGGTTGGAGTCGATAGTGCGTTCGAGATAGGGTGAGGGCAGCCGTTACAGGTGAGCCTAGTGGGCGGGCCCTTGGTGGCCGTACGCCGTGTGTTGAGCCGAGTCTGTGTGAGGGAAGTCCCGGTCCGGGCGGCCGGGAGTCGTTCAGTCGCCTTCGTCTCCGCTCCCGGGGGTCCCGCACCGTGTCCGCGCCTTCGCCCGCGCCTTCATCCGCACCCGTGTCCGCGTCGGTGTCCGCACCCGTGTGCGCTCCTGGGTCCGGGCCTGTGTCTGCGTCTGTGTGCGCTCCTGGGTGCGTGTCTGGGTGCGTGTCTGGGTGCGGGCCGGGTTCGTCGTCTGCTGCCGCGGGGTCGTCTTGGTGTGGGGCGGACGGGGTGCCGGTGGCGATTCCCGCAGGGCTGGCGGTGATGCCGCCGGGGGCCGGGCTGGCCCGGGTGCTGGCGGGTATCGATGTGGAGCAGGTGTCGGGGTTCGACACGGTGGAGGTGCTCAAGGCCGCCTACCGGCAGTCCTGTCACGAGCGGGCGCGGTTCCTGCACGCGCTGCTGGAGGTCGGCCTGCGCGAGCAGTTCACCGGCGACAGCGTGGTCCGCCTGCACGTGCCCGATGAGTTCGCTCCCGATGAGGCGCGGGCGGCGCTGGTGTGGTCGCGCCGCCGGGCGGACTCGGCGTTCGATCTGGCGT
>NZ_VIRL01000025.1 GCF_006874465.1 Microbispora bryophytorum
ACGGTGAGACGCTGGCCGTCTACAAGACCGCTGCCGCCAACTGGTCCGGCAAGATCGTCTGATCTTCCCCCCGGTAAAGCAGAGTCAAGGAAAGGGCCCGGCCTCCAGCCGGGCCCTTTTCCGTTGCCCGAAACACCCACACGCGCGCTTCATCGCGCGGCGGTCACGCCATCGAGCCGATCTCACGCCGGTCTCAGGGCCGGTCTCACGGTCGATCACAGGCCCGATCACAGGGGTGTTCGCCCCGGCCCGCCCCTCTCCCCGCTCCACGGCCGCCGTCTCGCCGTAGCGGGCATCAGAGGCCCGATCGGGCGCTTCGCGAGCGCGTGGAGCAGTCACCCCACACCCCGTAGGCCGCACCCCATATGCGCACGCTTGAGCCGTCCGCCGTCAGAGCCGTATGACGGGCCGACTCACCGCGCGGGCCTTACGTCGCCCCAGACGGACGGGAACGGCACGAGCCCCCCCACCCCATCAGGTCGCCGCAGACCGCCGGTCGAGCCCTTTTGGGCGTCCGGAACGACACACTGAGAGCGTGGGCACCTTCCGCTGAAGGCCCTTTGGACGTTGCACCCCCTCTTCCGGTTTCATCCCTTCGGTGTGATTTACCTCACATGCAGCCCCGCCTCGGAACGGTCGCACTGCGTGACAACGGACATCCGACACCGCTCGTGATCAGCACAGATGCCGCATACACCCACCAACCGGAGCGAAGCACGCGAGCCCGGAGGTGACCGGCAGACGTCGCGGTTCCACTTACACCACACCAACTTCTCCTATAACTTTCTGACCGTTCCTTTACTGACGCATGGGGCGCAGGAGTCGCCTCACGACAGACCAGGGAGAGAAAGTTGAAGCGCACCCTCGCACTCGGTGGCGTTGCGGCCGGCCTGCTGGCCTCCGCTGCGATCGCCGCCCCGGCTCACGCCGACTCGGTTCCGAGCACGAACCTGGCCAACACCAACCTCGCCGCTCAGCAGGTCGCCCAGTACTGGCTCGGCCAGGCCAAGGCCAACCTGGTCAACGCCACGCCGTACACCGCGGAGACCACGGTTTCCGCCAAGCACGTGTCGACCGGCGGCGTCTCCGCCGACGACAAGGCCGGCGTCGTGGGCTCCAGCGGTGACCAGAAGGCTTCCACCGGCACGTCGAAGAACGTGAACCTGCCGAAGACCACCGGCAAGGTGTTCTTCACCGGCGCCGACAACAAGCCGCACTGGTGCTCGGCGACCGCTCTGCAGTCGCAGTACAAGAACATCGTGGCGACCGCGGGTCACTGCGTCTACGACACCAAGTCGAACGCGGCCACCCTGGACAACTGGGTCTTCGTCCCCGGCTACTACGAGGGCAAGACCCCCTGGGGCATCTACGTCGGCAAGACCGCTTACACGCACTACGACTACAGCGTGTACGAGGACGGCGACCGCGACTACGCGTTCGTCGCGGTCTACAACGGCGTCATCCCCACCGAGGGTGACACCCACGGCGGCAAGTACGAGTCCCGGCTCTACAAGAACAAGTGGGACGCTTACAAGGCGCTGAAGAGCCTCCAGGCCGACAAGACCACGGGCTACTCCAAGCTCCAGGTCGTGCCGGTCTACGAGCGCAGCTCGCACAACGGCGGCTGGAACAACAGCGGCTCGCACAACAGCGGCTGGAACAACCAGCACGACAGCCACTCGACGCCGGCCCCGGGCAAGGTCATCGGCTACAAGGTCGTCGGCTTCAAGGTCTCGATCGGCCTCAAGGACGTCGGCACCCTCGGCGCCAACGTCGGCGGTCAGGGCCTGGCCTACAACCAGAAGGTCGGCACCGCCGTCTTCGAGTTCGGCTACCCGAGCGGCTCGCACCCGGACGGCAACTACGCCTTCACCGGCAAGACCCAGAAGTGGGCCTACGGCAAGACCTTCAAGGCCTCTGCCCCGTCGATGAAGGCCGAGGAGCTCGTCGGCATCAAGTCCTCCTTCACCGGTGAGGGCGCCCTCGGCTCGTCCTGGCTGTACCGCTACAGCAGCGCCAAGCGGCTCGGCTACCTCAACGGTGTGACCATCGCGGTCTCCGACACCGATGGGAACGGCCGCATCGACACCAGCGTCTCCCCGTACTTCGACGGTGAGACCCTGGCCGTCTACAAGACCGCTCAGGCCAACTGGTCCGGCAAGATCGTCTGATCTTTTCTCCAGTCGGTGAGATGAAGAAAAGGGCCCGGCCTCCAGCCGGGCCCTTTTCTTTCGCATTTCGCGGGCGACGAGACGGACGACGAGAAAAGGAACGGCGCCGTCAATTCATCCTGCCCTTCTTTCCTTCCCGGACCGCTCGGCCGATCGCGCGCAGGCGCCCCCGCCCCAGGCGTCCCGGCGGACTCTCCGTCCACACGGCCAGCGAGGACCTCTCATCCCTTCAGGGCCTGGTGCGGCCCGTCCGGCCACACGTCCTCCGTGGAAGCGCTGCGCCACCGGCTCAATTCCGGAGTGAAGCGCCCGGCAGCGCCGGGGTGCAATGGCATATCGAGATTGAAGATCACGAGGTGATACCCATCGGTTCTCCTCTCTTACGCCATCAGCTATCAATCCGGTAGTTTTTGCGCATCCTTTACTGACGCATGAGGCGAAAGCCGCGCCTCACGACAGACCATGGAGAGCACTTTGAAGCGCACCCTCGCGTTCGGCGGCGTCGCGGTCGGCCTGCTGGCCACCGCCCTCGTCGCCTCCCCGGCGCACGCCGACCGCGGCCACGGCAAGCCCAAGGCCAAGCCGCTGGCCGAGACCAATTTCGCCGCCAAGCAGGTCGCCGCCTTCTGGTTCGGCGAGAAGATGGCGAACCTGGTCAACGCCACGCCGTACGGCACCGAGACCAAGGTCACCGCCAAGCACGTCTCGACGATGCCCAAGGAGATCACCGACACCAAGCCCGGTGTCGTCTCGTCGAGCGGCGACAAGAAGACCACCAGCACGTCGAAGAACGTCAACCTGCCCCGCACCACGGGCAAGGTGTTCTTCATCGGCACCGACAACAAGCCGCACTGGTGCACCGCGACCGCCCTGCAGTCGCTGCACAAGAACCTGGTGGCCACTGCCGGTCACTGTGTCTACGACACGGTGAAGGACAAGGACCTGATGGACAAGTGGGTCTTCGTCCCGGGTTACTACAACGGCAAGACGCCGTACGGCATCTACGTCGGCAAGATGGCGTTCACCCACTTCGACTACACCACGTACGGTGACGGCGACTTCGACTACGCGTTCGTCGCCGTCTACAACGGCGTCACCCCGACCGACGCCGGCGCCAGCGGCAAGTACGAGTCGCAGGTCTACAAGACCAAGTGGGAAGCCGAGCGGGCCAAGGCCAAGCTCGCCGCCGACAAGACCACCGCTCTCTCCAAGCTCGGCGTCGTGGAGATCAGCACTCTCTCGAGTCGCGCCCCCGAGGTTCCGGTCACCGTCGCCGAGTTCCAGGCCTGGAACAAGGGCAAGAACCTGACCGGAAACGGCCCGTGGGCTCCTCTGACGTCCGCCGGCGCGATCAACGACAGGGTCCGGTCGTACGACTACAGGTCGGACAAGGACTCCTACGTCAGCAGGGACGGGAAGACCCTGTTCTGGCGGGTGAAGCAGCAGAGCAGCCACGAGTACAAGTACTACAGCCGGACGTTCAAGGCGAAGGCCTTCAAGGGCTACAAGGTCGTCGGCGCGAAGCTGACGGTCGGCCTGAAGGACGTCGGCAAGCTCGGGGACAACGTCGGCGGCCAGGGCCTGGCCTACAACCAGAAGGTGGGCCAGCCGACCTTCGTGTTCGGCTACCCGAGCGGGTCGCACCCGGACGGCAACTACGCCTTCTCCGGCAAGACCCTCAAGTACAGCTACGGCAAGACCTTCCCCGCCACCGCTTCGGCTCTGAAGGGCGAGGCCCTCCAGGGCATCAAGTCGTCGTTCACCGGCGAGGGCGCTTCCGGCTCCGCCTGGCTGTACAAGTACAACAACTCGACGCGGTTCGGCTACCTGAACGGCGTCACCATCGGCGTCTCCGACACCGACGGCAACAACCGGTACGACACCAGCGTCTCGCCGTACTTCGACGGTGAGACCCTGGCCGTCTACAAGGCCGCGGCCGCCACCCCCTCGGCCAACATCGTCTGACGCCTCGTGAGGCCCAGCTGAGCAAGGGCCCGGCCGCGTGCGGCCGGGCCCTTCTCTGTTTTCCGGCTCCTGCGTGTCCGTCTGCTCCCACGCGCGCTCTCCCGCGCCCCACATCCCCTCAGGGCCGTCTCCCGTGCCGCTCCTGGGCCAACTCTCGTGGCCGCCGGCGCGACGCGCGCACGGGCGGAATCAGACGTGATCACACGGTCGCGCGGTTCCATCCCTTTAATGTGATTTACCTCACAATAATCACTTGAACGATCAGTCACGCAGCGTGCTCACGAGCTCTCAAAATCAGCATCTCATCAGCGGAAACACAGCAACCTTTCAGGTTCGGAGCCGGTTCTGAGCAAACGCGGGGGCGCGGACGGGACGGTTTGCGGCGCTACTTTGCGCCTTCCTCCTCCGATAGCTTGCTTACCGTCCCTTTACTGACGAGTGGGCGTACTTTGTGCCCCCGACAGACCAAGGAGAACAACCCTTGAAGCGCACCCTCACCCTCGGCGGCATCGCGGTCGGCCTGCTGGCCTCCGCGGTCGTCGCCGCCCCCGCACAGGCGGATTCCGTACCGCACGACACCCTGGCCAGCTCCAACTTCGCCGCCAAGCAGGTCGCCGCCTTCTGGTTCGGCGAGCGTATGGCCAACCTCCGCAACGCCAAGCCGTACAACGTGGAGACGCAGGTCTCGGCCAAGCACGTGTCTACCGGCGGGGCCTCCGCGGACAGCAAGGCCGGCGTGGTCGGCTCCAGCGGCGACAAGAAGGCGACCACCAGCACGAAGAACGTCAACCTGCCCAAGACCACGGGCAAGGTGTTCTTCATCGGCGCGGACAAGAAGCCGCACTGGTGCACCGCGACCGCGGTCCAGTCGCGTTACAAGAACCTGGTGGCGACCGCCGGCCATTGCGTGTACGACACCAAGAGCAACAAGGCGACCCTCGACAAGTGGGTCTTCGTCCCCGGTTACTACCAGGGCAAGACCCCGTGGGGCATCTACGTCGGCAAGACCGCGTACACCCACTACGACTTCGACGTCTACGAGGACGGCGACCGCGACTACGCGTTCGTCACCGTCTACAACGGCGTCCTGCCCACCAGCGGCTCCAGCAAGAGCTACGCCCACACCTACGAGACCTCTTTCCAGGCGAAGTGGGCCAAGGCCAAGCTCGACAAGGACAACGCCTACTCCCACCTCCGTATCCAGTCCGTGGTCGACACGCGCCACGTGGTCAAGGAGGGCACCCGCGACTCGCAGAAGGTCTACGTCAAGCGGGACGACTGGAAGAAGCTCAACCCCGAGGGCACTCCGGCCGACGGGCCCTTCAAGGAGGGCACCGGCGTCACGGACAAGGAATACCGCTTCAAGCCGCGCGGCTGGGACGAGGGCAAGGCGTCCCGCGACGGCAGGGCGTTCTACCTCAAGAAGGGCGACAAGTACGTCGTCCGCACCTACTGGATCAACTACGACGTCGACTACCGCCTGACCGGCCGGACGCTGTCCATCGGTCTCAAGGACGTCGGCACCCTCGGCTCCAACGTGGGCGGTCAGGGTCTGGCCTACAACCAGAAGATCGGCACGGGCATCTTCGTGTTCGGTTACCCGAGCGGCTCGCACCCGGACGGCAACCACGCCTTCTCCGGCAACACCCTCAAGTGGTCGTACGGCAAGACCTTCAAGGCCAGCTCCCCCACCATCAAGGCGCAGGAGCTCGTCGGCATCAAGTCGTCGTTCACCGGTGAGGGCGCGCTCGGCTCGGCGTGGCTGTACCGCTACAGCAGCACCAAGCGGCTCGGCTACCTGAACGGCGTGACCATCGGCGTCGCCGACCGCGACGGCAACAAGCGCTACGACACCAGCGTCTCCCCGTACTTCGACGGTGAGACCTACGGCGTGTACAAGACCGCCGCGAACAACTGGTCCGGCAAGATCGTCTGACCTGTCACCGCGCACGCGAAGGGGCCCGGCACCGCGCCGGGCCCCTTTCCGTTCCTCACCGCGCGGGCGACACCCTCACCACGCGGGCGACACCCTCATCCCAGCGGCGGCGGCTCCACCGCGCCGGCCGGCGTCGCGCCCGTGGCCGACCGTGGTCGCCCGTGGCCGACATTGGCCGACATTGGCCGACGGTGGCCGGCCGATCTGGCCCTACTGCCCTTCGAGGCGCTCGGCCGCCGTCATCCACTCGAACTCGGCCGACTCCTTCTGCGCGGCGATCTCCCGCAGCTCGGCGTCGAGCTTGGCCAGGCGCTCGAAGTCGCTCGCCGCATCGGCCATCTCGGCGTGCAGCTTCGCCTCACGCTCGCCGAGCTTGTCGATCTGCCGTTCCAGCCGGTTGAGCTCCTTCTGCAGCTCCCGCAGCTCCTTGGCGGTCGGCCCGCCCACCGGCGCCGGCTGATCGTCCTGGCCGCCCCGCTCGGGAGCGCTCGCGGCAGAGGCCGCCCGCGCCGACAGGGCCGCGCCCGCCGCACGGCGTTCGAGGTATTCGTCCACTCCGCCGGGCAGCATCGACAACCTGCCGTCTCCGAGGAGCGCGACGCAGCGGTCCGCCACCCTCTCCAGGAAGTACCGGTCGTGGCTCACCACCACCAGCGTGCCCGGCCAGCCGTCGAGGAGGTCCTCCAGCTCGGTGAGCGTCTCGATGTCGAGGTCGTTGGTCGGCTCGTCGAGCAGCAGCACGTTCGGCTCGTTCATGATCAGCCGGAGGAACTGCAAGCGCCGCCGCTCGCCGCCCGACAGGTCGCCGACGACCTTCCACTGGGCCTCGCCCCGGAAGCCGAGGCGTTCGAGCAGCTGGGAGGCCGACCACTCCTTCTTGCCCACCTGGACGTACTTGCGGATCTCCTCGACCGTCTCCAGCACCCGCCGCGTGGGGTCCAGCTCGGCCAGCTCCTGCGACAGGTGCGCGAGCCGCACCGTCCTGCCGCGCACGAGGCGGCCGGAGTCGGGCTCGACCGTGCCGGACAGCAGGCGCAGCACCGACGACTTGCCCGAGCCGTTCACCCCGATCAGGCCGATCCGGTCCCCCGGGCCGAACTGGTACGTGCACTGGTCGAGCACCAGCGGACCCGATGCCGGGCCTCCCGCGTGGAGCGTCACGTCCTCCAGGTCCGCGACGGTCTTGCCGAGCCGCGCCGAGGCGAAGCTGAGCAGCTCGACGGCCTCCCGCGGCGGCGGCTCGTTCGCGATCAGCGCCTCGGCCGCGTTGATCCGGAACTTGGGCTTGGAAGTCCGGGCCGGCGGTCCGCGCCGCAGCCAGGCGATCTCCTTGCGCATGAGGTTCTGCCGGCGCTCCTCCGCCGCCTGCGCGATCCGCGCCCGCTCGGCCTTGGCCAGCACGTACGCCGCGTAGCCGCCCTCGTATCGCTCGACGGAGCCGTCCACGACCTCCCACGTGCGGGTGGAGACCGCGTCGAGGAACCAGCGGTCGTGGGTGACGACCAGCAGCGCGGACTTGCGCTGGACGAGATGCCCGGCGAGCCAGGCGATGGCCTCGATGTCGAGGTGGTTCGTGGGCTCGTCGAGGATCAGCAGGTCGTGCTCCTCGATCAGCAGCCGCGCCAGGGCCGTACGGCGACGCTCCCCGCCCGACAGCGCGCCCGCGGGGGCCGCGAGGTCGATGTCGGCGAGCAGGTTGGCGAGGATCTCCCTGATCGCGGCGTCGCCGGCCCACTCGTGCTCGGCCCGGCCGGCCAGGACGATGTCCTTCACCGCGACGTCCGGGTCGAACTGGTCACGCTGGGAGAGCGCGCCGACCCGCAGTCCGCGGGTGTGGGTGACTCGGCCGCTGTCGGGTTTCAGCGCTCCGGCGATGATCGAGATGAGCGTTGTCTTGCCTCCGCCGTTGCGGCCGACGACGCCGATCCGGTCACCCTCCTCTAGTCCGAGAGAGACGTCGGCGAGCAGGGGCTTGGGCCCGAAGGCGTGGGAGACGGACTCCAGATTGACCAGATTCATCGCCCGTAAAGCTTATCCGGCCACAGTGGCCCCGGGGACGGGCCCGGAGGCGGTGACGACGGACCTGCATCCGTCCACGTCCTTGATCAGAGCGGCCAGCTCGTGCGCCCGCTCCGCCGACTCTGCGAGGAACGCGCAGGTGGGACCGGACCCGGAGACGAGCGCGCCGAGCGCCCCGTGCTCACGGCCGGCGGCGAGCGTGTTCGCGAGCGAGGGACGCAGGGCCAGCGCGGCGGGCTGGAGGTCGTTGGACAGCGCCTGCCCGAGCGCCCTGACGTCGCCCTCGCGCAGGGCGGCGAGCAGAGCCTCGCTCACTGCCGGCGTGGGCGCGGCCACCCCCGCCTCCTCGCGCAGCCGGTCGCACTCGCCGTACACCCTGGGGGTCGACAGGCCGCCGTCGGCGAGCGCGAAGACCCAGTGGAAGACCCCGGCGGTCTCCAGCGGGGCGAGCCGCTCGCCGCGTCCGGTCCCCACCGCGGTGCCGCCGAGCAGCGCGAACGGCACGTCGCTGCCGATGTCGGCGGCGATCTCCATCAGGTCCTCACGGGGCAGGCCGAGGCCCCACAGTTCGTTGCAGGCCACCAGCGCCGCGGCCGCGTCGGCGCTTCCTCCGGCCATGCCGCCCGCCACGGGGATCGACTTGCGGATCAGCAGATCGGCCCGGTACGAGCGGCCCGTCCGGTCGGCCAGCGCCCTGGCGGCCCGGACCGCGAGGTTGTCGTCGCTCACCGGAACCTCTCCGGCCAGGTCCCCCTCGACCCTGACCACGAGCGGGGCGGCGGAGGGGTCCCGCCCAGGGGCAGGGTCGAACGGCTCGGCGGCCGTGACCTCGTCGAACAGCGAGACCGCGTGGAAGACGTTCACCAGGTCGTGGTAGCCGTCCTCGCGCAGCGGGCCGACCGCGAGCTGGAGGTTGACCTTCGCCGGCACGCGCACCGTGATCGCACTCATCGCCCGCTCGCCGCCTCATGTCGTCGCCGTGCCCGGGGCCGCTCTTCGCATGCTCCTGTTCCTGGCATGGGACCCGAGCTTAGCGTCACCACGCGTCCCGGGAGATTCCACAGGCCGGTCCCTGTCAGGGCAGCGGAAAGGGGCCCGGCGCGGTGCCGAGCCCCTTCGCGTGCGCGGTGACGGATCAGACGATCTTGCCCGACCAGTTGGCCTGAGCGGTCTTGTAGACGGCCAGGGTCTCACCGTCGAAGTACGGGGAGACGCTGGTGTCGATGCGCTTGTTGCCGTCGGTGTCGGAGACCGCGATGGTCACACCGTTGAGGTAGCCGAGCCGCTTGGCGCTGCTGTAGCGGTAGAGCCAGGACGAGCCGATGGCGCCCTCACCGGTGAAGGAGGACTTGATGCCGACGAGCTCCTCGGCCTTCATCGACGGCGCGGCCGCCTTGAAGGTCTTGCCGTACGACCACTTGAGGGTCTTGCCGGAGAAGGCGTAGTTGCCGTCCGGGTGCGAGCCGCTCGGGTAACCGAACACGAACATGCCCGTGCCGATCTTCTGGTTGTAGGCCAGACCCTGACCGCCCACGTTGGAGCCGAGGGTGCCGACGTCCTTGAGACCGATCGACAGAGCGCGGCCGGTCAGGCGGTAGTCGACGTCGTAGTTGATCCAGTAGGTGCGGACGACGTACTTGTCGCCCTTCTTGAGGTAGAACGCCCTGCCGTCGCGGGACGCCTTGCCCTCGTCCCAGCCGCGCGGCTTGAAGGGGTACGCCTTGTCCGTGACGCCGGTGCCCTCCTTGAAGGGCCCGTCGGCCGGAGTGCCCTCGGGGTTGAGCTTCTTCCAGTCGTCCCGCTTGACATAGACCTTCCGCGAGTCGCGGGTGCCCTCCTTGACCACGTGGCGCGTGTCGACCACGGACTGGATGGTCACGTGCGAGTAGGCCTTGTCCTTGTCGAGCTTGGCCTTGGCCCACTTCGCCTGCAGAGAGGTCTCGTAGGTGTGGGCGTAGCTCTTGCCGGAGGCGCTGGTGGGCAGGACGCCGTTGTAGACGGTGACGAACGCGTAGTCGCGGTCGCCGTCCTCGTAGACGTCGAAGTCGTAGTGGGTGTACGCGGTCTTGCCGACGTAGATGCCCCACGGGGTCTTGCCCTGGTAGTAACCGGGAACGAAGACCCACTTGTCGAGGGTCGCCTTGTTGCTCTTGGTGTCGTACACGCAATGGCCGGCGGTCGCCACCAGGTTCTTGTACTGGCTCTGCACGGCGGTCGCCGAGCACCAGTGCGGCTTCTTGTCCGCGCCGATGAAGAACACCTTGCCGGTGGTCTTCGGCAGGTTCACGTTCTTCGACGTGCCGGAGGAAGCCGACTTGTCACCGCTGGAGCCGACAACGCCGGCCTTGCTGTCCGCGGAGGCGCCGCCCGAGGAGACGTGCTTGGTGGGCAGCGTGGTCTCCACCGCGTACGGGGTGGCGTTGACCAGGTTGGCCTTGTTCTGGCCGTACCAGAACGCGGCGACCTGCTTGGCGGCGAAGTTGGTGCTGGCCAGGGTGTCGTGCGGAACGGAGTCCGCGTGTGCGGGGGCGGCGACGGCCGCAGAGGCCAGCAGGCCGACCGCGATGCCGCCGAGGGTGAGGGTGCGCTTCAAGTTACTACTCCCTGGTCTGATCGTCGGGCGCCGCTTGCGCCCCAACCGTCAGTAAAGGTCGGCTAAAAGCTATCCGAGGATTTGGGAGAAGTGACCGCCTCAGTGGTTATCAGTCTGATCGCCACGTCAAGATCGCGGCTACCGGCGCCGCCCGCGCCTTCTCCGCGGCCGTCGCGTTTTCGCTGATCACAAGTGCCGCCATCGCCACCCCGTCACCCGGTGTCACCGATCGACACAAGGGCTGTATGTGATGCAAATCACACTTTGTCGATGGAACGGATCACCAGCCGATCACGTCCAACTCGGCCCGCCGGCGCACTCGCGGAGCCCATCCGGCTACCCCGACCGCCGCCACCGCCAGTTCAGCTCCCCGGGCTCCGGAGGCGGACCGGGGAGAGCGTCCGCATCGTCGCCGGTCACGCCGGCTCCCGCGACACCGTCGAGCACCATGGACAGGAAGCGCCGCCGCAGCTCCCGCGTACGCTCCGGGTCCGGCACGCGGACGGCGGCGCACCCCTCCAGCACGAGACCGAAGTCGTCGGCGACGACGTCACCGCGCAACCACGGGGCTGGACGCTTCGGCCCGCGCCTGGGCGACGGTGGACGACGACGCCGAGCAGGGGCCGGTGCCGCTTCCCCAGGGCCCCATGCCCGCATCGCTCGCGGCCGGCGCGTGCGCGCTCGACGCGGCGGTGCACGCCTGGGACATCGCCGTGGCCACGGGGCAGCCCTCGCCGCTCACCCCGGAGATGGCCCTGCCGCTGATGGAGGTCGCCACCCAGATCGTCGAACCGCTGCGGGCCTACGGCGCGTACGCTCCCGCGCTGGAGACCGGCGACGACGCCGACGAAGTGACCGTGCTGCTGGCCTACCTCGGCCGCCGGCCGGTCTGACCCGGCTGGTGCGCCGCCGCCGGGGCCCGCTGTTCGGCGATTCGGGCGAAGTCCTCGACCCTCAGCTGCTCCCCACGCGCCGAGGGGTCGATCCCGGCCCCGAGCAGCGCCTTCTCCGCGGCGGCCGCCGTTCCGGCCCAGGAGGCGAGCGCGGCGCGCAGCGTCTTGCGGCGCTGGGCGAACGCCGCGTCGATGGCGGCGAACACCTCCTCGCGGGTCGCCGTCGTCACCGGCGGCTCCCGCCGTACGAGCGAGACCAGGCCGGAGTCGACGTTCGGCGCGGGCCAGAAGACGTTGCGCCCGACCGGACCGGCCCGGCGCACGTCGGCATACCAGGCGGCCTTCACCGAGGGAACGCCGTAGATGCGCGACCCCGGCGCCGCGGCGAGCCGGTCGGCGACCTCCGACTGCACCATCACCAGCCCGCGCCGCAGCGACGGCAGCACCTCCAGCAGGTGCAGCACGACCGGCACGGACACGTTGTACGGCAGGTTGGCGACCAGCGCGGTCGGCTCGGTCCCGAGCTCGGCGGGCCCGACCTTGAGCGCGTCGGCGTGCACCACGGTCAGCCGGCCGGCCACCTCGGGGGCCCGCTCGGCGACCGTCAGCGGCAACTGCTGCGCCAGCACCGGGTCGATCTCCACGGCGACGACCTCGGCGACCTCGGGGAGCAGGGCGAGGGTGAGCGAGCCGAGCCCCGGCCCGACCTCGATCGCCACGTCGTGCGGTGCGACCCCGGAGAGCCGGACGATACGGCGGACGGTGCCGCCGTCGATCACGAAGTTCTGCCCCAGCTTCTTCGTCGGCCGGATGTTCAGCCTCTCCGCGAGCGAACGCACTTCGACCGGCCCGAGCAGACTCATGCCTCCAGTGTCCCCCGCGCTACCAGGCGCCGAAGACGGTCTGGCCGTTGGCCGCGATCCGCGTGGCGAGGTCGGCGACGTCCATGCCCTTGACCTCCGCGAGGCAGCGCAGCGTGAGCGGGATCAGGTAGGGCGCGTTTGGCCTGCCCCGATGCGGCGTCGGCGGCAGGTAGGGCGCGTCGGTCTCGACCAGCATCAGCTCGGGCGGGGCCACCGCCGCAGCCTCACGCAGATATCCGGCGTTCTTGTACGTCACCGGGCCGGAGAACGACATGAAGTAACCGGCGTCCACACACCGCTTGGCCATCTCGGCGTCGCCGGAGAAGCTGTGGAAGACCACCACGCCGGGGGCGCCCTGGTCGGCGAGCACGGCGAGCACGTCGTCGTGCGCGTCGCGGTCGTGGATCACCAGGGCCTTGCCGGTCCGCTTGGCGATCTCGATGTGCGCGCCGAAGCTGGCGTGCTGGTCGTCCTTCGACGCCCAGTCGCGGAAGTAGTCGAGACCGGTCTCCCCCACCGCCCGCACGTGTGGCCGCCGCGCGAGGTCCTCGATCTCGGCGAGGACCTCGGGCGTGGAGGCGTGCGCCTCGTTGGGGTGGATGGCCACGGCCGCGTAGACGTCCCGGTGCTCGCCGGCCACCTCGGCGTTCCACCGCGAGGAGGGCAGGTCGTATCCCACCGTCACCAGGCGCGTCACACCGACCGACTTCGCCTCGGCGAGGATCGACGCGACGCTCGCCCCGGCCGCCTGGGCCGCCAGCGCGACGGGATCACCCGACGACGCCTGCCGGTTGCCGACCATGATGTCCAGGTGGCAGTGGCTGTCGAACACCTCCGCCGGCAGCGCCTCGGGCGGCGCGGGCGGCGCGGGACGCTCACGCGACATGATCAGGCGTTCTCCAGCCGCGGGAAGAGGATCTCGCCCTTGACGACCTGGGCCCCGGCGGGCAGCCTGCCCCAGGTGGCGACGTCGGCGATCCGCTGGCCGGCGAGCGCGCCCAGATGCGGCTCCGCCCCGATGGACGCCCACAGCTTGGCGCTCGTGGTGGGCATGATCGGGTGGAGCAGGACCGCGATCGCGCGCAGCGACTCGGCCGCCGTGTAGAGAATCGTGGCGAGCCGCGCCTGCCCCTCGGGCGAGTCGTCCTTGGCCACCTTCCACGGCGCCTGCTCGCTCAGGTAACCGTTGACCTGCTTGACGAAGTCGAAGACGGCGCCGATGCCGCCCGCGAAGTCCAGGTTGTCACCGATCAAGGTGTCCGCCCGGGCCACCGCCGTGGCCAGGCCGTCCGCGATCGCCCGCTCGGCGGGACCCGCGTCCGTCGCCTCGGGAAGGGTTCCGTCGAAGTACTTGCCGACCATGGCCGCGACCCGGGACGCCAGATTGCCGAAGTCGTTGGCGAGCTCGGAGGTGTAGCGGGCGGAGAAGTCCTCCCAGGAGAACGAGCCGTCCTGGCCGAACGGAATCGCCCGCAGGAAGTAGTAGCGGTAGGCGTCCACGCCGAAGTGGCTCGTCAGTTCGCGGGGCGAGATGCCGGTGAGGTTGGACTTGCTCATCTTCTCGCCGCCGGCCAGAAGCCAGCCGTTGGCGAACACCTTGCGCGGCAGCGGCAGGTCGTTCGCCATAAGCATGGCCGGCCAGATCGCCGCGTGGAACCGGAGGATGTCCTTGCCGACCAGGTGGACGTTCGCCGGCCAGGTGGCGTCGAACTTCGCCTGGTCCGAGCCGTACCCGACCGCGGTCGCGTAGTTGAGCAGCGCGTCGATCCAGACGTAGATGACGTGCTTGGAATCCCACGGGATCGGGACGCCCCAGTCGAACGTCGAGCGCGAGATCGACAGGTCCTGCAGGCCCTGCTTCACGAGCTGCACGATCTCGTTGCGGGCGGAGGCGGGCTGGATGAAGTCCGGGTTCTGCTCGTAGTGCTCCAGCAGGCGCGGGCCGTACGCGGAGAGCCTGAAGAAGTAGTTCTCCTCCTTCAGCCACTCGACCGGGCGCTTGTGGATCGGGCACAGGTCGCCCTCCAGCAGATCGCCGGGCGACTTGTACTCCTCGCAGCCGACGCAGTAGGGGCCCTCGTACTCGCCCCGGTAGATCTCGCCCTTGTCGTACAGGTCCTGCACGAACTCCTGCACGCGGTCGGTGTGGCGCGGCTCGGTCGTGCGAATGAAGTCGTCGTTGGCGATCTGAAGGTGCTCCCAGAGCGGCTTCCAGGCGTCCTCGACGAGCTTGTCGCACCACTCCTGGGGCGTCATGCCGTTCGCCTCGGCCGTACGCATGATCTTCTGACCATGCTCGTCCGTGCCCGTGAGGTACCACACCTTCTCGCCGCGCTGACGGTGCCAGCGGGTGAGCACGTCGCCCGCGACGGTCGTGTAGGCGTGGCCCAGGTGCGGGGCGTCGTTGACGTAGTAGATCGGCGTCGTCACGTAGAACGCCGACTCCCCGGATGATGCAGTCGTTCCTGTAGCCGCCATGTGCGAATCCTATCGGCCCCGGGGAGATGACTCCCCGGGATAAAACGCCGGTGGCGTCGTCAGGGACGCGGCCCAGCAGACACGGTTCTAGGCCACGGACTCGCGGGTGACGGCCTCGGCGGCCTCCTCGGCGGCGGACGCCGCGATGTCGACCGGGTTCTCCCGCGTACGGCGGATGCCGAGGATGCTGATGAACAGCGACGCGAAGATCGTCTGGAAGCTCATGACGAACGCGGTCGCCGACGGCACGACCAGGCGCAGCGACTCGGCCGGGATCAGCTCGCCGAAGCCGCGGCCGCCCCAGTGGGCGAGCGAGGCCACCAGGCCGGCGAGACCGGCCACCGCCAGGGCACCACCGGCGAGCAGGCCCTTCTCCAGCGTGACGACGTCCACCAGCCTGCGGATGCGCCGGTCCTCGGGGAGGAAGCCCTCCTCCGCCGCGTACACCTTGGTGAACAACGCGAACAGCACGGCCTGGAAGCCGATGATCACCATCGCGGACGCGCCCACCAGCGTGTCGACGTCGAAGGCGAGCTTGCCGATGTAGACCGGGCCGAACGACAGCGTGGCCCCGGCGACGAGGCCGAGGCTCATCAGCACCAGGCCCGGGATGAAGAACAGCCAGCGCGGGCTGTAGAGCAGCAGGAAGCGCAGGTGGCGCCAGCCGTCCCGCCAGGAGCGCAGGTGCGGCGGGCGGGAGCGGCCGTCGGGCGACAGGGTGGTGGGCACCTCGCGGACGTCGAGCCCCTGCAGGGTCGCCTTCACGACCATCTCGGAGGCGAACTCCATGCCACCGGTCTGGAGCCCCAGCCGCAGGATCGAGTCGCGGCGGAAGCCGCGCAGGCCGCAGTGGAAGTCACCGATCTCGCTGGGGAAGAACAGCCGGCCGACGAACGACAGGACCGGGTTGCCCAGGTAACGGTGGAGCGGGGGCATGGCGCCCGGGGCGATGCCGCCGCGGAACCGGTTGCCCATGACCAGCTCGGCGCCGTCCCGAAGCTGCTCGATGAAGGGCACCAGGCTGGTGAAGTCGTAGGAGTCGTCGGCGTCGCCCATGATGACGTACTTGCCGCGGGCGGCGCGGACGCCGCCGATCAGGGCATTGCCGTAACCCTTCTCGTCAATATGGACAACCCGGGCGCCCGCGTCACGGGCCAGCTGTTGCGAACCGTCGGTGCTGCCGTTGTCGGCGATGACCACCTCACCGTCGATCCCGTTTTCGCGCATGCAGGTGAGAGCCTTGCGAACACAGATCTCAACGGTCTCGGCCTCATTGAGGCATGGCATGACAACGGTAAGTTCCACGTCGCAACTCCTCGCATATGACGGCAGGACACCAATGATGCCCGCTTCCCAGTAGCGTCCGAGTCAAGTCCGCGAAACGGCTGGCATTCTGTAACCGTGACTCCACCCACCGCTGGAGCGGCGGGCTTCCCGCGTCGCCGGCCGAGCGGCGACGCAGAGGACGAGCCCGGCCCGGACAGTTCCCAGCACGCCGGCCACGCCGGCGCGCACGGTATGTCCGCAGGTGAGGCGGCGGAACTCCGCCCAGGTGGCGGAGCTCTCCTTCGCCACGCGCCCGCGGATGTGCACTGGAAGGCACCGGCGAGATTCGAGGGGAGGAAGCGCGGACTCACCCGCCTGCCGAAGCAGGCGGTCGAATCCGCGCGACTTTGATGGTCGCGATCGCGGATCCTCCGTCAGTGGACGCCTCCCCGGCCGGCGGCCGGGGCCGTCCACTCGCCCTGCTGCGCCGCCACCGGGTCTTCGCGGTCACGCTCGGCGTCGCCTTCGTGCTGCGGATCGTCACGATGCTGGGCTTCGGCCCGGCCATGTGGTTCAACGACTCCTACGACTACGTGTCCGTGGCGCTGCGCCCGCGTCCGCACCCGATCCGGCCGGACGGGTACAGCTTCTGGCTGCTGCTGCTCAAGCCGTTCCACAGTTTCTCGCTCGTGGTTTTGACCCAGCACCTCATGGGCCTGGCGGCGGCGTTCCTTATCTATGCGCTGCTGACCAGAAGATTTGGGATGCCAGGCTGGGGGGCGACGCTGGCCGCCGCCCCCGTGATGTTCGACGCCTACCAGATCCAGCTCGAACAGCTGATCATGTCGGACACCATGTTCATCCTGCTCGTCGTGGGCGTGGTGACGCTCGTGCTGTGGCGGGAGTCGATGACCTGGCGGGGCGGGACCGTGGTCGGCCTGCTGCTCGCGCTGACGGCGCTGACCCGGAGCATCGGCCTGCCCATCCTCGCCCTGGTCGTGGTCTATCTGGTGATCAAGCGGGCGGGCTGGAAACCGATCGCCGCCATGATCACCGCGTGCGCGCTGCCCGTGCTCGCCTACATGGGCTGGTTCAAGGCGGTGAACGGCCAGTTCGCGATGACCAACAGCGACGGGGTGATCCTCTACATGAGGACGTCGCTGTTCGCCGACTGCCACAAGATGAACGTCGACGAGCGCCGCGAGCTTGAGCTGGCGCTGCTGTGCATCAACGTCGCGCCCAAGGACCGCGGCCTGTCCGCGCAGGCGTACCTGTGGTGGGACGACCAGAACCAGCTCCACGTGTTCGGCTCGGGCATGAAGTTCACCCCGGAGATCAACGCGAACGCGAGCACGTTCGCGAAGAAGGCGATCCTGTCCCAGCCGGGCGACTACGTGGCCGCGGTGGCCAAGGACTTCTTCCGCGCCTTCCAGTGGGGCCGGCCGCGGTTCCCCGACGCCAAGACCTTCCTGCAGTACGAGTTCGACAACGAGTACACCCGCAAGCTGCCCAAGTGGAGCTCCTACCACAGCACCACCGACAAGGACGCCGAGGCGTACGAGAACGGCCCGGCCGCCACGCACGTGGTCTCGCCGTGGTCGGACATCATGATCGGCTACCAGAAGGTCGTACGACTGCCGGGCATCGTGCTGGGCCTGCTGCTGCTGTTCGGCCTGTACGGCGTGGCGCGGCGCTGGCGCGACCTCGGCGGGCCCGAGCTGCTGCCCTGGCTGGGGGCGGTGGGACTGATCCTGGCCCCGGCGGCGACCGCAGAGTTCGACTACCGCTACCTGCTGCCCGCCGCCCCCCTCGCCTGCCTCGCCGCCGCCCTCACCGCGCGTGATCTTGTAGTTAGTCGCAGACATGGCCGCTGACCTGGGCGGCCAGACTCTGTGATCATGCAGTCTCACCCCGACGCACGGCGCGACCTGTGGCTTTCCACTTCGTGATCTTGCAGTCTTCGATGCAAGAGGTACGACCGGACAGCCCACGACTTCTGCATGATCACGGAACGCGTACGGCCAGGCCGACGGGGCCCCGCCCCGTCTCACTGCATGATCACAAAGGATGCCGACCCGGGTCAGCCCACATTGGTGCCACAAACTACAAGATCACGACGGTGGGGTGGTGTGGACGGCGTTGTAGAGGTCGCGCTTGGGGACGCCGGCCGACTTGGCCACCTCGACAATGGCCTGCTTGCGCGGCACGCCGGCGCCCTCGCGCCTGGCCACCTCCTCGACCAGTTCCTCGATGCCCGGCGCGTCCTGCGCGGTCCGTCCCGCCACCACCAGCGTGATCTCGCCCCTGACCTCGCCCGCGGCCCATTCGGCCAGTTCGCCGAGGCCGCCGCGCCGCACCTCCTCGTAGGTCTTGGTGAGCTCCCGGCAGACGGCGGCCGGCCGCTCCGCGCCGAAGGCCTCCGCCATGGCCTCCAGGGTCGCCTGCAGGCGGTGCGGCGCCTCGAAGAACACCATCGTTCGCTCCTCGTCCGCCAACGTCGCCAGCCGCCTGGCCCGCTCCCCCGGCTTTCGCGGCGGGAACCCCTCGAAGCAGAACCGGTCGCTCGGCAGGCCGGAGACGACGAGGGCGGTCGTCACCGCCGACGGGCCGGGCAGCGCCGTCACGGGCAGGCCGGCCTCGACCGCGAGGCGGGTGAGCCGATAGCCGGGGTCGGAGACACCTGGCATCCCCGCGTCGGTGATCACGACGACGGTCCGGCCCTCGCGCAGCGCCTCCAGCAACTCGGCGGCCCTGGCACTCTCGTTGGCGTCGTAGTAGGACACCACGCGGCCGCCGATGGCGATCTCCAGGTCGGACGCGAGCCGCCGCAGCCGGCGGGTGTCCTCCGCGGCGATCACGTCGGCCGCGGCGAGCACCTCCCGCAGCCGTGGGGACGCGTCTTTGGGCTGGCCGATCGGGGCTGCGGCGAGAACGAGCACCCGTCCACCCTATGGCGGGCGTGAAACATTCATCGACGAACGGCCGGATGGCCCAATACACGCGCGACCCATGTCCTTGGCGGGGACTCACCAGTAATCTGTCCGCGTGGCCGTGACCGACTATTCTCACAAGGCGTTCGAGCAGCCGGAAGAGGGACCACAGGACAGTGCTCCCGCGGTTTCCCTGCGCGACCGGCTCGTGCCGCCCATGCCCGGCAGCGCCATGTGGGGCTGGCTCGGCCCCATCCTGGTCGCCCTCTTCGGCGGGTTCCTCCGGTTCTACCGGCTGGGCACCCCGCACTCCGTCGTCTTCGACGAGACGTACTACGCCAAGGACGCCTTCGCCACCATCAGGTACGGCGTCGAACGGCAGTTCGTGGACGGCGCGGACAAGCTCCTGCTCGCCGGCAACGACAACATCTTCAAGCAGTGCGGCTCGGTGAGCGAGTGCGCCTCCTACGTGGTGCACCCGCCGGTCGGCAAGTGGCTGATCGGCCTCGGCGAGCTGATCTTCGGAGCGAACCCGTTCGGCTGGCGCTTCGTCGCCGCGCTGCTCGGCACGCTGTCCATCCTGATCCTCGCCCGCACGGCCCGCAGGATGACCCGCTCGACGCTGCTCGGCTGCGTGGCCGGCCTGCTGCTGTGCCTCGACGCCCTCCACTTCGTGCTGTCCCGTACGGCGCTGCTGGACATCTTCCTGATGTTCTGGGTGCTCGCCGGCTTCGCCTGCCTCGTGGTCGACCGGGACTGGTCCCGCCGGCGGCTCGCCGAGTGGCACGAGGCGGGGTCGCCCGCGGACGGTCCGCGGCTGGGCCTGCGGCCCTGGCGCCTGGCCGCCGGGGTGCTCCTCGGCCTGGCCGTGGCCACCAAGTGGACCGGCGGCTTCTACATCGCCGCCTTCGCGATCATGACGCTGCTGTGGGACGCGGGCGCCCGGCGGGCCGTCGGGACGCCCCGGCCGTACGGCACGGTCGTCCGCCGCGACCTGCCGCTCGCCGCGGCGTGGATGGCGGTCGTCCCGATCGTCACCTACGCGGTGTCGTTCACGGGGTGGTTCGTCACCGACAAGGGATATGGCCGCAACTGGGACCAGGCCACGTCGAGCGGCCCGGTCTACTTCGTCATCGACTCGCTCCGCTCGTGGCTCGACTACCAGAAGCAGGTGCTCACCTTCCACACCGGCCTGGAGTCGAGCCACCCCTACCAGTCCGAGCCGTGGCAGTGGCCGATGCTGCTGCGTCCCGTCGCGTTCTTCTACGAGTCGCCGAAGAACTGCGGCGCCGACTCCTGCTCCTGGGCGGTCCTCGGCACCGGGACCCCGGTCATCTGGTTCGCCGGTCTGCTCGCGCTGATCGGCATGATCGCCTGGTACGTCGCGACCCGCGACTGGCGGGCCGGCGGGGTGCTGCTCGGCTACGCCGCCGGATGGCTGCCGTGGTTCTACTTCGCCATCGCGGACAACCGGACGATGTTCATGTTCTACGCGATGCCGATGGTGCCGTTCATGATCCTGGCAATCGTGCTGGCCTGCGGGCTGATCATCGGGAAGGAGAGCCCGGCCCGGCCCAACCGGCGCGTGACCGGCACCGCTGTGGTCGGCGCGTTCGTGCTCCTGGCTCTGGTCAACTTCTGGTGGCTTTATCCCGTGATCGCCGCCGAACCCATCCCGTACGACTCCTGGCACGCGAGGATGCTGTTCGACTCGTGGATCTGACACCCCCGTATCGTTGGGCGCGTACGTCGCGCCCTAGGGTGCACCCAGAGGGGGGGTGGTCGCGAGTGATGCAGGGTCGTCGTCAACGATGGGGTCGATACGGCAGACTGCGGGTCATGCCCGCACCTGACGTCGCCGCGCTCCTCGCCCAGCTGGAGCGCTCCGAGCCGGACGTCGCCGAGCTCGCCCGCGTCGCGGTCGAGTGGCTCGCCGGCGGCGAGGCGCTGGAGACCATCAGCCAGTTCGACGTGTGCGAGTTCCTCTGGTACACGCTGCCGATCAAGGTGCCGGGCGACCAGGCGACGATCGCCAGGGCGCTCGGCCGGCTGCTCAGGCTCGCGGGCATGGAGCGTTACGCCGCCCTGTGCGACTCCCCTGCCACCACCCGGATCCTGCTGACGTACGCCAGGGAGGGCGAGGAGGCCGGGGCCGCGGCCTACCACCGTGAGCTCGAGGCCACCGGGGTGCTGCCTCCGGACATCGCCGAGCTCTCGTGGAGCTCGATCATGGGGCCGGAGGAGCTCGGGGCGCACGTCGCGTGCGCCGCCGCCCTGGAGCTGGCCATCGTCACCGGCGACCCGGTGGACCGTGAGGAGCTGACCCGCCGCTGGCTCACCGCGCCCCGCGCGGAGCTGGGCGGCGACTGCTGGCTGCACCGGGTGCACGGCGAGCGGCTGAACCGCTGGGTGCTCGGGCGTGGCAGCGCCCGCCGCGAGCTCGCCCAGCCCTTCGAGGTGCGGCTGCACGCCCCCATCGCGGCTCCGGACGAGCCGCATCTGGAGCCGCTGCGCTGGCTGCTCGGCCTGGCCCGCACCGGGGTCCGTCTGACCGAGCGGCTCAACGTCGGGCGCGCCGTGGCCACCGAGGCGGCCGACCGCTTCGGCTGGGGCAGTCGGACCAGGTCCGGGGTGGTGCGCGGTGAGGCCGACGTGCCCGCTCTCACCGAGCTGCGGCAGATCGCCGTACACGAACTCGGGGCGCTGCGGCGCAGCGGCCGGAGGCTGGTGCTCACCACCACGGGCAGGAACCTGCTGGACGACCGTGCCGCAATGTGGGAGGCGGCCGCGCCCACGCTGCTCGTCGCCGCCCCCGGGGAGCACGACTTCGAGGTCTCGATCCGCGAGTCGGCGCTGATGATCCTGGTGGACCGCGACGTGGTGCGGGACGACGACCTGCGCGACCGGGTCGCCGAGGTGGTCAACGGCGAGGGCTGGCGCGCCACGGACGGCGGCCGGGTCGGCGGCGCCGACCTCATCGGCCCGCTCGCCCGGCTCCGGCACCGCCTCGACGCCCTCGGGCTGGGGACCGCGGCCCACCGGCCGGAGGCGGCGGACGCCCCGCCGTGGCGGCTCACCAATGCCGGGCGGCGCGCCGCGCTGGCCGCGCTGCGCGCCCAGGCCCTGCGGCCGCGTCAGTACGCCGGCCTCGGCTAGAACGCAGTACGCCGACCCCGGCTGAACACGCCGGGCTTCCCCCTGCCGCGCGGGGCGCCCGCGACCTTCAGCCGCGGCCTTCGAGGACCTCCAGGTAGTGGGCGTTGTACATGATCCCGAGGATGTTGCCGAACGGGTCGGCGACCGAGGCGGTGACGAACCCGGGGCCGCGCTCCGTCGGCGCCTCGTGCTGTTTCGCGCCCATCGTGAGCAGTCTGTCCAGCACCGTCGTAAGGTCGTCCACGTGCCAGTAGACGACGGCCCCGGCCGGTTCGGCCGTCGGGTGCGGCGCATAGCGCCGGTCGATGAAACCGAGTTCGTGCCGATGGTCACCGAGGCGGAACTCGGCGTAGGCGAGCCGCCCGTCCGGCCCCCTGCGCTCGAAGTACGCCTCCACGCCGAGCACCTCGGCGTACCACCGCGTCGCCTCCTCGACGTCGTCGGCCCAGAAGTTCACGGTCGTCAGTCCACGCAACATCTCGTGCTCCCTTCCTCGGAGACAAACGCTAGGAGGGCTTGAGGAACGTACGGTTCCGCAATGCGCGGGAGACTGTGAGCATGCTGGAAACCTCCGTACGGCTGCTGCGGTTGCTGGCGCTGCTCCAGACCCGGCCCGGATGGTCCGGCGCCGACCTCGCGGACCGGCTCGGCGTGACCACCAGGACCGTGCGCAACGACGTCGAACGGCTGCGCCACCTTGG
Organism: Microbispora bryophytorum; assembly: GCF_006874465.1. Taxonomy (GTDB): domain Bacteria; phylum Actinomycetota; class Actinomycetes; order Streptosporangiales; family Streptosporangiaceae; genus Microbispora; species Microbispora bryophytorum. The sequence continues at coordinate 22,972 of NZ_VIRL01000025.1, forward strand.
ATACGAGATCCGCTCGGCCACCGGCACGGCCGGCGGATACCGGCTGGGCGCGGGGTCCTCGCTGCCCCCGCTGCTGCTGGACGACGAGGAGGTCGTCGCGGTGGTCGTCAGTTTGCAGGCCGCCGCGGGCAGCACCGTGACCGGCATCGAGGAGACCTCGCTGCGCGCGCTCGCCAAGCTCCAGCGGATGCTGCCGTCCCGGCTGCGCCACCGGATCGAGGCCGTGCGCGCCGCGACGGTCGCGGTGCCGGGGCACGGTCCCACGGTGGACCCCGAGACGCTGACCGCGATCGCCGCGGCCGTCCGCGACCACGAGACGCTGCGGTTCGACTACCTCGACCACCGGGGGCACGAGGGACGCCGCACCGCCGAGCCGCACCGGCTCGTCTTCACCGGCCGGCGCTGGTATCTGCTGGCCTGGGACGCCGACCGCGGTGACTGGCGGACCTTCCGCGCCGACCGCGTGCGGCTCCGCGTCCCGAACGGCCCCCGCTTCACCCCGCGTGAACCGCCCGAGGGCGACGCCGCCGCCCACGTCGTACGCGGGGCGGGCTCGGCCGCCTGGAGACACCGGGCGGTCGTACGGCTGCACGCCCCCGTCGAGGTCGTGGGCGCGCGGCTCACCCCCGCGGCCGGGCTGCTGCGCGCCGAGGGCGCGGACGCCTGTGTGCTGGAGACCGGCGGCGACTCGCTCCACAACCTGACGGCCTTCCTCACGGCGCTCGACGTGCCCTTCACCGTGCTCGACCCGCCCGAGCTGCGCGCCCACCTGCGTGCGCTGGCCGCGCGCTACCTCGCCGCGGGAGGCGGGTAGCGTCTGAGGTCATGCCGGAGGAGACACTTGCCGCGGACGACGACATCCGACACGTGAACGCGTTCTGGCGGCGGCTGGGCCTGCCCGGTCTGATCGACATCCACACCCATTTCATGCCGGAACGCGTCCTGACGAAGGTGTGGGCCTACTTCGACTCCGCCGGGCCGCTCGTCGGCCGGACCTGGCCGATCACCTACCGGCTGCCCGAGGACGACCGCGTCGAACGGCTCAGAGCCTTCGGCGTGCGGGCGTTCACCTCCATGCTCTACCCCCACAAACCCGGCATGGCCGAGTGGCTGAACGACTGGGCCGCCGCTTTCGCCGCCCGGGTGCCCGACTGCCTGCACACGGCGACGTTCTTCCCCGAACCCGGCGCCGCGCGGTATGTCGCGCGGGCGATCGAGGCGGGCGCCCGGGTGTTCAAGGCGCACCTCCAGGTCGGCGGGTACGACCCGAACGACCCGTTGCTCGACGAGGTCTGGGGGCTGCTGGAGGACCACGGCATCCCGGTGGTGACGCACTGCGGATCAGGCCCGGCCCCCGGCCCGCACACCGGGCCGGAGCCGATCGCGGCCCTGCTCGCCCGGCACCCCCGGCTGCCGCTCGTGATCGCCCACATGGGCAGTCCCGAGTACGCCGAGTTCCTCGCCCTGGCCCTGCGCTACCCGAAGGTCTGCCTGGACACGACGATGGCCTTCACCGGCTTCACCGAGAAGACCGCGCCCTTCCCCCGGGAGGCCGTCCCGCTGCTGCTGGAGCTTCAGGACCGCGTCCTGCTCGGCACCGACTTCCCCAACATCCCCTACCCGTACGCGGAGGCGCTGTCGGCCCTGGCCCGCCTGGAACTTCCCTCCGCTGGACGGAAAGACGAGTGGCTGCGCGCCGTCTGTCACGACAACGCCGCCAGGATCTTCGGTCTGTACGAGACGGACCGCCGGAGGTGAGAGGCGACCGCCGTGATCCGCGTGGGAGGTTTCCCTGCGGATCGGGGTTCAGGAAGACACGCTGTCGTCGGCGGGTGCCGTCACGTCGGCACGAGCGGACGGGAGGCACAGGACGAAGCAGGCGCCGATGGGGTTGTCCTCGATCGTCAGGCTGCCTCCGTGGCTCTCCGCGATCTGCCTGGCGATCGCCAGCCCCAGCCCCGCGCCTCCGGCGTCCCTGCTGCGAGCCGAGTCCAACCGGGTGAACCGGTCGAACACCATCTCGCGCTTGTCCCGTGCGATGCCGGGCCCGTCGTCGACGACTTCAAGCACCACGCTGCCCTGCGGAAAGCGCCGATCGCCGCAGTCGCCGCCCGGCTCGTGCCGTACGGACACGGTGATCGTCGAGCAGGCGTGCCGTTCGGCGTTGTCGAGGAGATTGGTCAGCAGGCGGGACAGATTCACCCTGTCGCCGAGCACGAGCGCCCCCGGCTGGAGGGCGCATTCGATTCGCTTGACCGGATGACGGCGGGTGCGCACCTCGGCGGCCGCGACCTCGGCCAGATCGAACCGGTCCTGCTCGCCGCGCATGCCATGGTCGAGTCGTTCGAGGATGAGCAGGTCGTGCACGATCGCCTGCAGCCGCTCGATGCTGGGCAGAAGGACCGAACCCAGCTCACACACACTGGTCTCCTCCGGCGCGAGAAGCCCGTCCTCCACCTCCGCACGCATGGCGGCTATCGGAGTGCGCAGGTCGTGGGAGGCGTTGGAGACGAACTCGCGCTGTTTTCGCAGCGCGTCGTCCAACCGGCTGAGCGTGTGGTTCACGCTTTCGGCCATCCTGTTGATCTCGTCGTCCGTGGCCGGCACCGGTACACGGCGACTCGGGCACTCCTCGTTGATCTCGTCGAGCTCCGCCCGGATGGCGTTCACCGGCTTGAGCGACGCCCGTACGTTCCGGTAGCCGAGATAGGTGATGGCCGCGGCCAGCGCCACCGCGCCCAGCCCCACCAGCGTGGCCAGGCGGGGGTCGACCGACAGGGGCACCACCGGGGAAGCGCTGTAGACCATCCACCTCTCGCCCGCTCGGTGCGCCCACTGTCCCACGACGATGTAGCAGTCGGCAGCCGGGAAGATGCCGCCGCACACCACGCAGGTCGCGCTGTTCGCGCTGTCGTGCGGGGTGAAGGGCGCCATCCTCGGCAAGCCCCGGATATCGGAGGTCGAAGCGACCACACGGCCGGATGGGTCGACCACCTGAAGGTGGCGGAACTTGCGCTCGGCAAGGGGATAAACCAGCTGTCCCCGCTCCATCTGGACGGCCACCCGACCGCCCGCCGCCGCGGTCTCCTTGGTGACGCTTTCGCTGGCGTATTGGTGCACGGCCATCATGAGGAGCAGGGCCAGCAGCGCACACAGCAGTGTGGCCACCACCCCGGTGAACAGGGTGATGCGGCTGGTGATGGAGAAACGGCCCTGCAGGTTCATCCTGTCCCCTTCGGACAGTGGACCACATGGGGCGAAAAGGGCCGGAAAAGAGGCACCCCGTCAATTTCCATGGAGTGTAAAGGCCCTGGCCGTATCTCCTGCAGAACGCCGGATTTCTTCCGCGTCTCCTCCACCTGACAGCACGTGGGGACAGCCGCCGGCCACGGGATCCGCCCTCCTCGACGGCCGGCAGGACGTCACCCCTCGGCGAGCCAGGGTTCGAGGTCACGGAGCCAGCCTGCTGTCGCGACAGACCGAATGCAGTACTCATCGTCCGCTGCACCCCAACCGTCGGCGAACAGGAGGAACTGCCGGTAGCTCGGCGGCAGTTCGCGGGACCTTCGGTCAGGGGGGCCGCTGCCGGAAAGAGAACAGACCATGCGTACGGGGCACGCATAGTGGGCGAAGGTATTCATCACGACTGACACTTCCGCACCTTTACCGAGCATTACGACTCTGAGCAGTGAAAAGGCCCGTGGATCACCCGACGGGCCTTCGTCGTGGTGAAGCCATGAGAATTCGACCCCCAGAACCTTGGTGTGAAGCCAATTCGCGGGTGATTCGACAGGAGGGCGTGGCGGGCGGCTGAAAACCGGATGTCGGCGACGGGACAGAGCCTCTACCCTCCCTGGATGGAGCTTCGAGAAGAGCGGCCGGGCGACGCCAGCGCCGTGCGACACGTCCATCGCCGAGCGTTCGGTGACCACGGCGAAGCGGTGGCCGACCTGGTCGACAGCCTGCGCGACGGAATGCGGTCCGGCGGGGGGTTCGCCCTCGTGGCCGAGGACGCCGGGCAAATCGTCGGGCACGTGATGTTCACCCGCAGCCTGCTGGACGCCCCGCGGCGGCTGGTCGACGTGCAGGTGCTCAGCCCGCTGGGCGTGCTGCCCGAGTGTCAGCGGCAGGGCATCGGCTCGGCCCTGGTCCGGGCTGGGCTCGCGACTGCGCACGAAGGGACGAGCCCCCTCGTCTTCCTGGAAGGCGACCCCGGCTACTACTCCCGCTTCGGCTTCACCCCGGGGGCCGAGCTGGGCTTCCGCAAGCCGTCCCTGCGTATCTCCGACGCCGCGTTCCAGGTGATCAGGCTTCCGGCGTATGAGCCGTGGATGACGGGGACGCTGGTCTACTCCGAGCCGTTCTGGCGTCACGACACCGTCGGGTTCCGCGACCCCGACGCCTGACGCGTCGGCGACGTAGGGTCAAAAGCCGGCGGCCGACGGTCCGCGGCAGCACGCTCCTGCCCTTCACCTTCAGCGCCGCACCTTGACCGCGGAACACCATGACCGCGGAACACCATGACCGCGGAACACCATGACGCGGAACACCGTGACCGAGGAGCATCATGACCAAGGAGAAGGCGCGAGACGACCCCGACGACTTCTCGGGGACCAGCCTCGGCGGTGCGGCCTTCATGGTGACCGTCATGGCCCTGAGACACCCGCGGCAGTCGCTCAAGGGACTGCTCACGGTGGTCCGTCGACTGGGCCGCTGGACGACCAGGCTCGTAGTGGCCCCTGCCGCGCTGGTGGGCGTGATCGTGTGGTGGTACCGCAGGGATCGACGCCCCACCTTCGAGGACTACCTGCACAGCCGCGACGAGGAATGAGACCACTCGCCCCCAGTGGGGTCGTCCCGTAGTCACTCGGTCGGTCACGCGGAAGATCAAAGAGGCCGGTCCCGCTGAGCGGAACCGGCCTCTGTCGTGGTGGAGCTATGGGGATTTGAACCCCAGACCCCTTCGATGCGAACGAAGTGCGCTACCGGACTGCGCTATAGCCCCAACGACCTCGACTAGATTAGCAAACTCTCCGGGGTGTTCGCGCCACCGACTCAGTCTCCGGACGCGCGGCGCCCGTCGGAGTACTGGTCGAAGACCTGGACGCGCCTGCGCGCCTCGAACTTGATGATCTCCGCCTCGCGGGCCGCCTCGGCCAGGGCGCGGCGGCGCTCGCGCTGACGGCGCAGGTGCTCGGCCCGTGCGCGGGCGGCCTTCTCCCGCTGCTCCCTGTCCGCGCGTACGGCCACGCGCAGCACGGCGAGGTAGCCCACAAGGAGCACGCCCGAGGGCGCGACGGCCCACCAGGGCATCACGCGGACGGCGGCGGTGACCACGGAGGCCAGCACGAGCAGGATGCTCCACAGCAGCCGGCGCCGGCGCCGGGCGAGGATCCGGGCGCGGCGGTGGGCGGCGACACGGCGGGCCCGCGCGTGCCGCTCCGCCGCGATCTCGTCCGCGGTGACGGCCTCGGCAGCCGGCGCCGCAGTGGGAGAGACGGCGAGATCGGCGGAGTCCGCGGCCACGACCGGCGGGGTGACGACCGTGTCGGCGTCGCCGCCGTCCGCGTCACCGATGCCGTCGGAGTCGCCGGAGGCGGCGTAGGAGGCGGCGTCGGCGGGCGGCTCGGACAGCGTGAACGCCTCCGCCTGCTCCTCGAGCAGCTCGTCGTCCACGTGCCGGTCCCGGCGCAGCCACATGGGCAGCAGAACGCTGAGCCACATGACGACGATGGCGAGGTAGAGCAGGGCGCTACCCATGCGGCCACCTCCGTACCGCCGTACGGAAGTGCCCCAGGGCATGGTGAACACATCCGTGGCCCTGTGTCGGCGGAGAGGTGTTCACGTCACGCACCGTAGGACTGTGTGTCACTGAATGACGAGCATTCAGTCCGGTGTGTCGCGAGATCGTCAAAGCTCTTCATGTAATTCGATCCCGTGCGAGCGCTGGTTCCCACAGGCCACGCCCGTCGCTCGCCCGAGGACCTCGATGGGGCGGCCGGGGTGCGGTGGCGGCGGGGTGCGGTGGCGGCGGCGTGCGGTGGTCGGGTGCGGTGGCCGGGGTGGGCCGTCGCAGCCGGCCGCGTGCCGTCTTCTAACCGGGGCTGGACTCGCTGCGGCGGGCCGCCGAGTTCATGGTGCGGCGCCACTGAACCAGCAGTCCGCGCGGCACGTCCTCGACGGTCAGCGCGTAGCAGATGTGGTCGCGCCAGGCGCCGTCGATGTGCAGTTGACGTCGGCGGATGCCCTCCTCGCGAAAACCGAGCTTCTCCACGACCCTGCGGCTGGCGTGGTTCTCCGGCCGGATGTTGGCCTCGATCCGGTGTAAACCGGTCGTGAAGAAGCAGTGGTCCACCGCCATGGCGAGCGCGGTCGGGACGATGCCCCGCCCGGCGAGCGCGCCGTCCACCCAGTAGCCCACCTGCGCGGAGCGGGCCGACCCCCAGACGATCGCCCCCACCGTGAGCTGCCCGGCGAATCGTCCCTCGTACGTGAGGACCCAGGGCATGGCGAGCCCCTGACGGGCCTCGCGGCGCAGCGTGCCGACCATCGAGACGTACGGCCCGAGACCGGTGCGAAACAGCGGGGTCTCCGGGTTGCTCGGTTCCCAGGGACGGAGCCATTCGGCGTTGCGCAGCCGGGTGTCGCGCCAGTCCCGCACGTCACGCAGGCGCAGCGGCCGCAGCCCGACGGGCCCTTCGGCCATGGATGCCGGCCAGCCGCGAAGTCGATCCATTCGTCAATCATCCACCGGAAGACGGTCAACGCGCCACGCAGGACGCGCCCGCGGTCTCGGGGGGCTCCTCAGGGGACTCCTCAGCGGGCATGGTCGCCGCCGTGGATCTGGTCGACGACGTGGCCCAGGATCGGGGTCAGCACGGCCATGCCGTCCCGTACGCCGCCGGAGGACCCGGGCAGGTTGACCACCAGCGTCGTGCCGGCCTGCCCCGCGAGGCCCCGGGACAGGATCGACGTCGGCACCTTCTCCCGGTTGACCTGGCGTACGGCCTCGGCGATGCCGGGGATCTCCCGGTCCAGCACCCGGCGGGTCATCTCCGGGGTGAGGTCGAGAGGCGTCACCCCGGTGCCGCCCGTGGTGACGATCACGTCGTAGCCCTCGGCGACGCCCTCGCGCAGCGCGGCCTCGACGGCGTCCCCGTCGGGGACGACGAGGGGCCCGTCCACCCGGTCGCAGCCCGCCTCCTTCAGGAGGGAGGCCAGCAGCGGCCCGGAGCGGTCCTCGTAAACGCCCGCGGACGCCCTGTTGGACACCGTCACCACCAACGCGCGCACGCCCTCACTCCTGTCCGGACCGGGTCCAGTGGCCCGTCTTGCCACCCGTCTTCTCCTCGACCCGGACATCGGTGATCACCGCCGCCGGGTCCACCGCCTTGACCATGTCCACCAGCGCGAGCGCCGCGACGGTGACGGCCGTGAGCGCCTCCATCTCGACGCCGGTCCTGTCGGCCGTACGGACCCGGGCGGTGATCTCCACCCCCTCGTCCACGACGGCCAGGTCCACCTTCACGCCGGTCAGGGCGATCGGGTGGCACAGCGGCACGAGGTCGGGAGTGCGCTTGGCGCCCATGATCCCAGCGATCCGCGCCACGCCGAGCGCGTCGCCCTTGGGCACGTCGCCCGCGCGGAGCACGGCCACCGCCTCCGGCGACAGCAGCACCCGGCCCGTCGCGACGGACGTACGCGCGCTGACGTCCTTTTCGGAGACGTCCACCATCCGCGCGGCGCCCGACTCGTCCACATGAGTCAACTTCATAGCGGTATCACCTCCACCTCGGCGCCCTCGGGCAGCGAGGTCACGTCCTCCGGCACCACGATCAACGCGTTCGCCCCGGCCAGCGCCGCGAGCTGGTGCGAGCCCTGCCGGGTCACCGGCGCGACGGTCTGTCCGTTCAGCATGGACCGCAGATATGACCGCTTTCCCTCGGGAGAGCGCAGCGGCGCGGTCACCACGGCCCGTACGGTCGGGGGCGGCCCGGCCGGGAGACCCTGCATCGCCCGCAGTGCGGGCTTGACGAAGAGCACGAACGAGACGAACGACGAGACCGGATTGCCCGGCAGCGTGAAGATCGGCACGCGGTCGGGCCCCACGACGCCGAAGCCCTGCGGCATGCCCGGCTGCATGGCGACCTTCTCGAAGGTCACCGTGCCCAGTGGGGACAGGGCCTCCTTGACCGGCTCGTACGCCCCCATCGAGACGCCGCCACTGGTGATCACGGCGTCGGCCCGCACGAGCTGGGCGTCCAGCGTGTCCATGAACTCCTTGGGATCGTCGGTCACCGAACCGGCCCGGAACCCCTCCGCCCCGGCCTCGCGTACGGCCGCGGCGAGCATGAAGCTGTTGGACTCCCAGATGCGGCCCGCGCCCAGCGGGGTGCCGGGCTCGGTGAGCTCGGCGCCCGTGGACAGCACGACCACCCTCGGTTTGGGGCGCACCAGCACCCGGCGCCGGCCGACCCCGGCGAGGATCCCGATCTGGGCGGGCCCGATCCTGGCGCCTTCGCGGAGCACCACGTCGCCCGCCCGCACGTCCTCGCCCGCCCGCCGGATCGCGTTGCCCGGCGACGCCGGCCTGTCGATCCGTACGCGGGCGGTGCCGCCGTCGGTCCACTCCACCGGGACGACGGCGTCGGCGCCGGCGGGCATCGGCGCCCCGGTCATGATCCGGGTGACCAGGCCGGGGCCGATGGCGTTCAGCCCGCCGTCCCCCGCCGCCACGTCCCCGATCACCGGCAGTGTGACGGGGGCGGCGGCCACGTCCTCGGCCCGTACGGCGTAGCCGTCCATCGCCGAGTTGTCGAACGGCGGGAGCGGGACGGGCGAGGCGACGTCCTCGGCCAGCACGGCGCCGAGGGCGGCCTCGATCTCGACCTCCAGCGGTGCGAGCGGGCGCACCGCGGCGAGGATGCCGGCGAGATGGCGGTCGACGGACTTCATCGGCTCACTGTCCGGTCTTGTCGAGGAACTCCCGCAGCCAGGGCAGGAACTCGGGGGCGAGGTCGTCCCGGTTCGCGGCGAACTGCACCATGGTCTGCAGATACTCCAGCTTGTTGCCGGTGTCGTAGCGACGGCCGCGGAACAGCACGCCGTGCACCGGACCGCCCTCCTCCGGGCCCGTCGAGGCCAGGGTGCGCAGGGCGTCGGTGAGCTGGATCTCACCGCCGCGCCCGGGCGGGGTGCGCTCCAGCACGCCGAACACGGCGGGGTCGATCACGTAGCGGCCGATGATGGCCCAGTTCGAGGGCGCCTCGTCGGCCGGGGGCTTCTCCACGAGGTCGGTGACCCGGACGACGTCGTCCTCGTCGGTCGGCTCGATGGCGGCGGCGCCGTACAGGGAGATGTGCTCGCGCGGCACCTCCAAGAGTGCGACGACGCTGCCGCCGTAGGTCGCGCGCACCTCGATCATGCGCTTGAGCAGCGGGTCGCGGGGGTCGATGATGTCGTCGCCGAGCAGGCAGGCGAACGGCTCGTGGCCGACGTGCTGCTTGGCGCACAGGACGGCATGGCCGAGACCCTTGGGCTCGCCCTGCCGCACGTAGTGCATGGTGGCGAGGTCGACGGGCTCCTTCACCTGGTTGAGCCGCTCCTCGTCGCCCTTGGCGCGCAGAGCGTCCTCCAACTCGTACGCTACGTCGAAGTGGTCCTCGATCGAGCGCTTGTTGCGGCCGGTCACCATGAGGACGTCGAGCAGCCCGGCGGAGACGGCCTCCTCCACCACGTACTGGATGGCCGGCTTGTCGACGATGGGCAGCATCTCCTTGGGGGTCGCCTTCGTCGCGGGAAGGAAGCGGGTGCCGAGACCCGCGGCGGGCACGACGGCTTTGGTCACGGGATCGAAGTCAGCCATGAGTAGACACTAACGGAGCAGTCTTTGGACAAGATGAACCTGCGTCGGCGTATCCTGCGCGACCGGTCGGAACTCGATCCGGGGACGCTGCGCGAGTCGTCGGCGGCCATCAGGGAGTTACTTCTCGACCAGCCGTGGGTGCAGATGGCGGGGCTGGTGGCCTGCTACTGGTCCACCGGCGCCGAGCCGGCCACGCAGGGGCTGATCCTCGCCCTGTGGAAGCACGGCACCACGGTGATGCTGCCGGTGCAGCGCCCCGACGGCGACCTCGACTGGGCGGTGTACGACGGCCCGGACTCGCTGGCGCCCGGCCCCAACGGGATCATGGAACCGGTGGACGTCCGGCGCGGCGTCGACGCGATCCGCACCGCCGCGCTGGTCATCGCGCCGGCCCTGGCCGTGGACCGGGTCACCGGCGTGCGGCTCGGCCGCGGCGGCGGCTTCTACGACCGAGCGCTCGCCCGCGTCGGGCCGAACGTGCCGACGGTGGCACTTCTGCACGAGGGCGAGCTGATGGAAGGGGTTCCCGCAGAGCCCCACGACCAGCGCGTACGCTTCGCCGCCCTCCCGAGCGGAATCGCCCGATTAGTGCAGATATGACAAGATTGTTTGCGTCGATCGCAGGATAACGACGACGAAGGGAGCGGATGGGTCTGAACATCTGGCTGCTCCTGTCCGCCGCCGTCGTCATCGCGGCCATCGCATCCGTACGGATCGCGCACCGCACCGGCCTTCCCTCGCTGCTCCTCTATCTCGGCCTCGGCCTGCTGCTCGGCGAGGGCGGCATCGTCGGCATCAACTTCGACAACGCCCAGACGGCCCAGCAGCTCGGCATGATCGCTCTCGCCGTGATCCTCGCCGAGGGCGGTCTCACCACCAACTGGAAGCACGTACGCGACGGCGTGCCGACCGCGCTCGTGCTCGCCACGGTCGGGATCGCGGTCAGCGTCGTCGTGCTCGCGGCGACCGTCGCCGTCCTGCTCGGCATGGAGTGGCGGATGGCGCTGCTGCTCGGCGCGTTCCTGGCGTCGACCGACGCGGCGGCCGTGTTCTCCGTGCTGAGACGGCTGCCGCTGCCGCCCCGGCTCGCCGGGATCCTGGAGGCCGAGTCGGGCTTCAACGACGCCCCGACCGTCATCCTCGTGATCATGCTGAGCGCCGGCTCGTCGCTGACCCTCTCGCTGCCGCACATCCTGCTGGAGACCGCCGTCGAGCTGGCCATCGGCACGGCCGTCGGCCTCGCCGTGGGCCCGGCGGGGGTGTACGCGCTGCGCCGGGTCGCGCTGCCCGCCTCCGGCCTCTACCCGATCGCGGTGCTGGCGCTGGCGTTCGTCACCTACAGCGGGGCCACGCTGCTGCACGGCAGCGGCTTCCTCGCGGTCTACCTGACCACGCTGATCCTGGGCAACGCCAAGCTCCCCCACCGCGCCGCCACGCGCGGCTTCGCGGAGGGCGCCGCCTGGCTCGCCCAGATCGGGCTGTTCGTCATGCTCGGCATGCTCGCGGATCCGAGCGAACTGCCCGGCGTGCTCGTCCCGGCCCTGGTGTCGGGCCTGCTGCTGGTCCTGCTCGCCCGCCCGGCGTCCGTGCTGGTGTCCGGCGCGGTGGTGCGCCTCCTGCGGCTCGGCTCGCTGTCGTGGCGCGAGCAGGCGTTCCTGTCCTGGGCCGGGCTGCGCGGCGCGGTGCCCATCGTGCTGGCCGCGATCCCCTGGGCCGCCGGCCTGCCGGGGGCGAAGGGCCTGTTCAACGACGTCTTCATCATCGTCATCGTGTTCACGATCCTCCAGGGGCCCACGCTGCCGTACCTCGCCAGGCTGCTCGGCCTGGCGGCGGAGGGCGAGGCCCGCGACCTCGACGTGGAGGCCGCGCCGCTGGAGGAGCTGAACGCCGACCTGCTCCAGGTCCGCATTCCGACCGGCTCGCTCATGCACGGCGTGGAGATCTTCGAGCTCCGGTTGCCCGCGAACGCCATGGTCACGCTCGTCGTGCGCAACGAGCAGTCGTTCGTACCCACGCAGACGACCCGGCTGCTGGCGGGCGACCAGCTCCTCGTGGTCACCACGGCCGCCCAGCGCGAGACGGTCGAACGCCGCCTGCGCGCCATCAGCCGCCGCGGCAAGCTGGCAGGCTGGTACGGCGAACGCGGCGGCTGACCGCCGTCCCCCGTGGTCGCGCGCCATCGTCGTTTTGAGGTCGCGCGCGTCGTGGTCCAGTGGTCGCGCGCGTCGCTGTCCTGAGGCAGGCCGCCGGGCGGTTGTCCTGAGGCCAGCCAGCCGGCCGGGCGGATCGCGGGGTGAGCGAATGGGACGGCACGGGGCAATAAACCGGGCTGGAGTGGCGTTTGGGCTTGTTGACTGCTTACCATTAGCAATCGACCCGGTCGAGTGCCAGTCTCAGGAGGAGCGAGTGCCTACCTACCAGTACGCCTGTACCGCTTGCGGTGAGCAGCTGGAGGCCGTCCAGAAGTTCTCTGACGACCCGCTCACGGAGTGCCCGGCCTGTCAGGGCAAGCTGCGCAAGGTCTTCTCCGCCGTTGGCATCGTGTTCAAGGGCTCTGGCTTCTACCGGACCGACAGCCGTTCGTCGACCTCGTCGACGACCACGTCCACCACGACGACGTCCTCGAAGTCGTCCGGCGACTCGGGGAAGAAGGAGCCCGCGACCTCCACGAGCTCGTCGAGCACCTCCTCGCCGAGCACGTCGCCGAGCACGTCGTCGTCCGGCTCCACCGCCGCCGCCTGAGGTTATCCACAGGGGTCGGCGGCACGCGGCGGGTGTGCGGCGCCGTTCGCTAGTGTCGGCCCATGGTCAATCACGCAGACATCGGGGTCATCGGCGGTTCGGGGTTCTACTCCCTGCTGGAGGACGCCGAAGAGATCGACGTGACGACGCCGTACGGCCCGCCGAGTGACTCGATCACCGTGGGCCGCATCGGCGAGCGGACCGTCGCGTTCGTCCCACGGCACGGCCGCGGCCACACCTTTCCTCCGCACCGCATCCCCTATCGGGCGAACATGTGGGCCCTGCGTTCTCTCGGCGTCCGCCAGGTGCTCGCGCCCAGTGCGGTCGGGTCACTGCGCACGGAGATCGGCCCCGGCGCCCTCGTGATCCCCGACCAGCTCGTGGACCGCACGCAGAGCCGCGAGCAGACCTACTACGACGCGGGCGGGGCCGTGCACGTGTCGTTCTCCGACCCCTACTGCCCCTCCGGCCGGGCGGCCGCCGTGGCCACGGCGGGCGAGACGGGCTGGGACACGGTCGACGGCGGCACTCTGGTCGTGGTCGAGGGACCCCGCTTCTCCACCCGGGCCGAGTCGAAGTGGTTCGCGGGCGCGGGCTGGTCGATCATCGGCATGACCGGGCACCCCGAGGCCGTGCTCGCCCGCGAGCTCGCCCTCTGCTACACGACGCTCGCCCTCGTGACCGACCACGACGCCGGCGTGGAGGCCGGTGAGGGGGTCACCCACGACGAGGTCCTCGCCTTCTTCGCCGCCAACGTGGAGCGGATGCGCACTCTGGTCGCACAGGTCGTCGAGGCCCTTCCGGAGGAGCGCCCCTGCTCCTGCGGCAACGCCCTCGACGGGATCAAGCTGCCGATCGAGCTCCCCTGACGCGAGATGGTCACGCGTGATCTGAGGCGGCTGGCGGCGCGCCGTCGCCGCCCGATCGCCGCCGTCCTCGCCGGTCTGGCGGTGGCCTGCGTGCTGCTGGCCGTCCGTACCCCTGACGGGGTGGAGGTCCTCGCCGCCGCCCGCGACCTCGCCGGAGGCCGACTGACCGCCTCCGACGTGGTGGTCGTGCGGCTTCCGCCCGACACGGTGCCCGCCGGGGCGTACGTGCCCGGCGCTCCCGTCTCGGGCCGTCTGCTCGCCGGTCCGTTGCGCCGAGGCGAACCTCTCACCGACGCACGGCTGCTCGGCCCGGGCCTGTTCCGCCAGACCTTGACCGGGCAGGCGGGGGTTTCGGCCGCTGAGCCGGGGATGGTCGCGACGCCGGTCAGGATCACCGATCCCGACGCCGCCCGCCTCCTGTCGCCTGGAGACGTGATCGACATCCTGGCGGCCTTCGAGGACGGCCCTTTCCAGGCCCGGCTGGTCGCGCAGGAGGTGCGGGTGATCGCCCGGCCACCGGGCCGTACGGACGGGGGCGCGCTGCTCGTGCTGGCCACGACCCCCGGGCAGGCGGCTCAGCTCGCCCAGGCCCAGGCACAGGGCAGGCTCTCCGTGACCATTCACCCGCACTGATCGGCCTTGTCCACGGCGGAGGACGCTGATCAGGCGGTGCTCGGCCCGGCCTGCCGCCAGGCCTGCTGGTCACGCGTGACCTGCTGGAGCATCTCCTTGAACCCCGCGTAGCGCTCGGCACCGAGGCTTCGTTCGTGCCGCTCCTCGGCGGCGGTGAGGATGGCGCGCGCTTTGGCGATCTCGTCGATGCCGCGCTCGGTGGGGACGATGAGCTTGGCGCGGCGATCGGCGGGATCGGGCTCGCGGGTGACGTAGCCGAGCCTGACAAGCTCGTCGAGGATCGTGCCGATGATCTGCTTGTGCTGGCCCGACCGAGCCGCCAGGTCCGTCGCGCGCACGCCTTCCGGATCGAGGAACGCCAGCACCGTCTCGTGCCGGGGATGCACATCGGGGTGCCCCTGCTCGGCGAGGGTCTCGAACAGCTCCTCCTGGACAGCACGCATCAACTGGCCGGCCAGCACGCCGATGTCAGGAACCTCCACGCTCCACCGTCTTCTCGCCAAATTAGTCACGATCATTGACTATCAATAATCTTGATCATAGTGTGGCGCCAGCACGCGCACCCCCGCCCAGGAGAACGGGCAGCGAGGAGATCACGGCCATGACCGGCAGCGAGATCGACACCTATGTCGAGACGAAGCTCGATCCGAAATACCGCGAGATCGTTGCGGCCCTGCGCACCCTTGTGGCCGAAGAGGCGCCCGAGGCCGTCGAATGCCTCACGTACGGCTCGCCTGCCTGGCGGGGCAAGAAGATCCTCGCCGTCATCAGTCAGAGCAAGACCCATCTCACCTTCGCCTTCGAACGGGGCGCGGAGATGTCCGACGCTCACGGCCTCCTGGAGGGAGTGGGCAAGAAGACCCGCCACGTCAAGATCAAGACGCGGGACGGGATGAACGAGGCCGCGCTGCGCAACTACATCGGTCAGGCCGTCCACCTCGACGCCAACTGACGCGGCCCGTTCTCCTCACCCAGAGCGCGCGACGGGCCCCTCGGCCCGGCCCGCGCGTACCTGTCACAGGAGCGAGCCGAGCTGGGGGTCGTACTCCCAGTGCCAGGGCTCGAAGGGGCTGTGATACGACCAGTCGGGGTGGATCCAGCCATACCGCTTGCTGTTGGCCTCCAGCCAGTTGAACTGAACAGAGCGGAAGCTCTGCACTCCGCCGCACAGGTCGACGGCGAGCCCCAGACCGTGGTTGCTCTTGCCCGGAGTGGCCGCGAAACCGGGCCGCTGATAGTAGATCGACTGCTGCTCACCCAGGTTGCGATAGCTGTCGGAGATGCACATCGAGGCGCCGAAGCGCTTCTTGTAGGCGATGTTGAGATCGGCGAAGGCGATCGCCGCGTCCGCCCGCAGTTCCTCTCCGGCCTGCGGCAGGGGGCACAGGATGGTCTTGGGCAGCAGGCCGTTCGGGTACTGCGCCGCCTGACCGATCCTGGTGGGGTCACAGCCGCCCGCCCCCTTCGTTCCGTTGCCGATCTTCACGCCGAGCTTGATCAACGCCTTGGTCAGCGACCGGACCAGGGTGGAGGAGCGTTTGCGCAGCGCGGTGACCTGGGCGCTCAGCTGCGCCTCCTGCAGGAGGCTGGCCGCCCGGAGTTCCTGCGCCTCCTGCGCGAGCTTCTGCTGCCGTTCCAGCAACTTCACCGCGTCGCCGAGCACATTGTTCCGCCCGGCGACAAGGTGATCGAGGTCGGCGATCCTCCGGAGCGTCTCCGTGCCGTTTCCCGCCCTGAAGAACGGGCTGAGTCCGTCGAGCGAGGGGTCCTGGTACATGGAGGAGGCGAGGTCGGACAGCGGCTTGCGTAGTTTGTTGAGCTCCGCCGTGGCCTGCTGGAGACTCTGCAGCTTGGTCGCCAGCTCCTTCTCGACGGTGCCGAACTTCTTCTGGCGCGCCACCAGTGCCCTGTTCGCGTCCTCGATGGACTTGTACGCCTTCTGTGCCTCTCGCCGCAGCTCGGTCAGCGTGGTGGGCTCCTTGCCGAGCACGCCCGTCTGGGCGCCTCCGGCGGCCTCCGTGCCGGCATTCGTGGTCGTGGTGTCGGCCAAGGCCGCCGCGACCGGTTCGTACGGCGCGGAGACGGCCAGCGAAGTCATCACCGTGACGACCGCGATCAGCCTGGCTGATCGAGGAGATGGCACGTTTGACTCCCCCGTTTGCGAACTCGTGACCTGGGTCAGGGACGCACGTTACTACAGCGCCCTCTGTCCCCGAGCCCCGGTTCACTAAGTGCTATTGACCGGTCACGTCGCATTTGCGCGCTTCCGGGGTCATCGCCCGCCTTCGGGGTGGCCCTCACGTTCGCGGCAGAGCTCCCACAGCCACGTGTCCTTCCACTCCGGCTCGCACCTGAAGGTCGTCACCTCGCGAGGCTCCGGCTTCTCCACCGGCCTGTTCACCTTCGGCGCGTCCCCGTGGACGATCTCACGCACGGGTGGGGCGATCGGCAGGATCCGTACGAGGCCCTCGTAGAGACGCGCGGGGCCGGATGGCTCGGGCACCGGGGTCGGGTTCAGGAGGGGCTTGCGCACCGTCCCCACCATCGGAACCACGTCGGCCCTCCGGACCTCCCGGCCATCCGCGAGATTCGGCAGCACGGTCGGCCGCCCACTGGGAGTTTCAGCGAGAGTCCGGTCTCCCATGGTCCCGGGCGCTCCGGCGCCTTCTCCCGTGGTCCCGCGCTCTCCGGCGCCTTGCTCGTCCGCCGTCCCCGCCGCAGCCGCGCGTACGGCCGCATCGCGTGAGAAGTCGCTCCGCGCACGTTCCCCGTAGCCGGCGAAGTGGGCCATGAGCATGCCCGAGGCAAGGATCGCCGGCACGAGCAGCGCCGCGACGAGCACCCCCGATCGCAGCCCGCGCGCGGATCCACGTCGCGTTACCGTCACGTCGAGCGACGGTAACCAGCCTCCCCAGGTCGCGTACGACCACTTGCCATGCCTTTACCGCAGGTCAGCCTGCTGATAACCGACTGCCTCGAAACGACACCCCCGGGGGAGGCGCGAGCGGGCCCAACCTTTCGCTAGGCTTACTGATGCACGTCGTGCGCCTCCGTAGCTCAGGGGATAGAGCACCGCTCTCCTAAAGCGGGTGCCGCAGGTTCGAATCCTGCCGGGGGCACTCTTTGATCAGATCAAACAGCCCCTCACCTGGGGTTTCTCTGTAGCCGCCCGGCGATCATGCGCAGCGAGATGCAGCTGTAGGCAGCTGCATGTCAATGATCGCGAAATATACGTGAAATGATCTCGCAGATGTTTCCCCCGGTCAGGCCGCGCATGCGAAGAGGCACGCTGTGCCCCGCCCGTTGAGCCACCTCGGCTGCCGAAACGCCAGCGTGCGACCACAGCGAGACGGCCGGCTGTCATGATCGGATGGGGCCGGGATATGCGCAGGTGGACAGGGGTCGTACCGCCAGAAGCGCAGCTTGAACAGCTCTACCCGAAAGATGTCAGGCGGGAAGTCCGGATCGACGTCGTTTCCTAGCGTCTTCGCGTGCACTTCGACCGACCACTCGACATCAGCGCATCCCAGGTCGAACGTCTTATGGTTGTCGCTCCCGAGGTACTCGCGAGCTTGCACCTTGCCTGATGGCACGCGCACCCGGCCGCTCCACGAGCGCTTCCAGGAGGGATCGACCTTCGGGGGCGGGCCGCTCCACAATTCGAACCGCACGTAGACGCCGCCTTCCCTATCCGCACTACGAAGGAAGAACTTCTCATCAGTCTCGATCCACCAGTAATCCTCTCGCGCTTCCGTCGGCGACGACACGGTCAGATCGTCACCGCTGTCGCCGTCCACGATGTCGAAGTTCCCGTAGAGATCCTTGACCTCATCTACGAAACTCGTCAGACATTCAGTCACGCCGTACCTCATCTCACCCTCGGAGCCCGCCTCAGGGAGCTGACAGCAATGTAGCTAAACCGATGATCTTCGTCACTTATGGTGATGAGTAGACGGGTTTAGGTCGTGACGATCGCCCACTTCGGTTCCCGCCGTAATAGTTGGGGCGGTCGCTGCCGCGCGGCTTCCGATCCTCGGGCCTGGCGGCCCTGCGGATCGGGCCGCTTGCCACCGGATGACTGACCCACGCTTGCCATTGGGCGGGTATCCACAGCCTCGAAGCCCATGATGAATCGAAATTTTGTGTGATGGATTTCTGAGACAGGATTCAGGCCTGCGGCTTACGATGCCTCTTTATAGAAACGGAGGGTACGAGATGGCGTTTGACTATCCGGTTCGAGCGGAGGCGGCGGAGGAAAATCACTGCTTTGAGGACTTGCCGACCGAGTGGTCAGAAGACTGGGTGATCGAGGTAACACCTCGTGAAGTGGATGAGGAAGCGGACTCGGCGGTTATTGGTCCGATGAGTGCGAAGCAGGCTTGGGATTACGTTCACGAGCTTCTTGAGCTTCGCCCCTACTGGACCTACGTTCCGCAGCCGCTCTACGAACCTCACCCCCACTACACAAGGGCTCGTTGACGCTCTGGACATCGGCCCTGTTGCTGAACTCTCAGAACCTATGTAACGGCTCTTTTTTCTGCCGCGAGGAAGCTGCTTCAAGAGCGACCCGAGACGGAGGGCTTTACAGCAACACCGCCTCACACGATCAAACGCCATTGGCCTGCACCTACTGGCCAGGGCCGATGCGCTCGAAGCCTAGAAGCCAGTCATTGGAGCTGTCGACGAGGGTAAGTTGCCGAGATTGCCCCAACTTGCCCGTTCAGCCCGAGATGGGGTCGAGGTCGCCATGGGGTCTCGCGGCAACGACCAGTTGCTGCTCAACACTTACGCGTGCGACACCTCGGCGGACATGGCCCCGTATTGGGCCTTGCGCAGGTCATCAGTGGTGACATGATCACCATCTACGTCGACAGCTACGGAAGGTATGGGACCAGGCCAGCCCGACAGGGTCCTGATCTATGGCACGCCGGATCGACTGTTACGACGATCCTCGAGCCCCGAAGCCCGACAGTCTCGTCCCCTCGGTCAACGTCGTGGTCACCAAAGATGCCGGCGGCATCCTCATGATCCGGCGCAGCGACAACGGCAAGGCTGAGCAGCCGAGTAACACCCGAATGAACATCTGTTGACACTCTGAGCAGTGTCGCTGAACTGAGCATGAATCTCGCGGGAAGACTCTTGCGTCATGCGACTGTGCTGCTAAGCGTGGCCATAAGTTCGGTTCGTTAGCCGCTGTCTACCCTGCGAGTCCTTGCTGTGCGTTCTTCCGTTTTTGTCGTACCCGGCGGGCGGCGACTGTCGGTGGTTGTGGCCGTGATCGTTGCGGTCGTGATCGTTGCAGTGAGTGCGGTGTTCGTGTCGCGGACCTTCGGTTCAAGTCGGGAGCCCTCTTCGCCTTCGGCGGGCGCGATAGCGGTCGTGAACGGCTTCGATGCATGTGGTGACGGCTGGTCGGGTCCGGCCACCGGCGGCGCGTTCGATTTCGCGGTGTCGAATTCCACCATCGCCGGTGAAGCGGTCTACCTCGAAGGGGCCGATGACCGGAAGGTGTATGCCGAGGCTGAGGGTCTGGGCCCGAGCTCGGTCTACCACCTGCGGGTCACTCTCGCCGACGGCCGGTACCGGTTCGTGTGTATGCCGGCTGGTAACGATCCGATCGCCGGGCCGGTGGTGACGGTGCGTGACTCCCCGGCTGGGCTTGTCCCGACTCCTGGCATCGAGGTGGTGACCCGAGCGGATTTGCTTCCCGCCGCTCACACTTACAACGAGTGGGTCGGCTCCCGTATCAAGGGACTGGCGAGAGACGCACAACGACTCGCCACAGCGATTGTGAGTGGCGACCGTGCTGTCTCACAGGCGGCTTGGCTGACGGCCCAGCAGGACTACTCGCGCCTCGGTGCGGCCTACGGGGCGTTCGGGGATCTGGCCGACGCTATTGATGGTGATCCAGCCGCCGGTAGCTCGGCGCTGGAGGACTCCGATCTGCATGGGCTGCGCAAGATCGAGGCGCTGTTGTGGAGCGATCGACCGATCGCGGACGCCGCGCCGGTTGCCTCGCGGCTCATCGCCGATATCGGATCGTTAACGGCGACGCTGGCCAAGACGCCGGTGAACGCCATCGACCTCGGTCTGCGCTCGCATGAGATCTTGGAAGACGCGATCCAGTTCACCCTCACTGGTGCCGACGACGCCGGTTCGCACACCGGGTTGGCGGTGATTGCGGCCGATATCGAGGCGACCCGCGCGGTGCTCGACCCGATCCGCCCCCTCGTGACACCCCGCTACGCCGGGCTGAGCGACGCGGACGCGTGGCTGGCCCGCACCGCGACCTTGGTTGCCTCCTACAAGACCGGCGGTACCTGGCGGGCGTTGGATTCGCTGGACCGCGCCCAGCGCGAAGCGCTCGACGCCGACTTGGAGCGCACCGTGGAGCTGCTCGCCCCGATCGCCGCGGTCACCGACCCGAGGGTGGCCGACCAGTGACCCGGAACCGGAACGCCAGCACGGGCGGAACCGGCCCCACGCGGACGGTGGGCCGGCGTGGGTTCTTGGGCGCGGTCGGCGCGAGCCTCGGCACCGCCGCCCTCGGCGCGGGGATAGGTGCGGCGGCCGTTCACGCCGACGCAGCGCCATCGGCTGCGGACTCGTCGGCCGCGCCTACCGGTGGGCGGTTCGCCTTCCACGGCGAGCACCAGCAAGGTGTGCTCACTCCGCCCCAAGCCGCAGCGGCATTCCTGGCGCTCGATGTCACCGCAGCCGATCGTGCCGAGCTGTCCGAGCTGTTCCAGGCGGTCACTAGCCGGGCACGATTTCTGGCTGCTGGTGGTGCGCCGCCGTCGGTCGGCATCACGGCGCCGCCGTCGGACTCTGGCGTCGTGGGGCCCGACATCAGCCCGGATGGTCTGACCGTGACGCTGTCGGTGGGCGCGAGCCTGTTCGATGACCGTTACGGGTTGGCGGATCGGAAACCGGCCCGGCTGGTGACGATGCCGGACTTCCCGAATGACGCGCTGCGCCGCGACATGTGTGACGGGGACCTCCTGCTGCAGTTGCGCGCCGACCATGCCGACACCGTGATCCACGCCATGCGCGACATCACCCGCGCCACCCGCGGCGGCATGGCCGTCCGGTGGCGGACCGACGGGTTCATCTCCCCGCCTCGCCCGACCGGAACACCCCGCAACCTGATGGGGTTCAAGGACGGCACCGCGAACCCGAACATCGACGACCCGGCCGAGATGGCACGGCTGGTCTGGGCCGCGACCGACGGTAGCGAACCCGCCTGGACCGCGGGCGGCAGCTACCACGTCGTCCGGCTCATCCGCATGCTGGTCGAGTTCTGGGACCGGGTTCCGCTGCGTGAGCAGGAGAACATGATCGGCCGCTCCCGCGACGTCGGCGCGCCCCTGACCGGAGTCAACGAGACGGACACTCCGGACTACCTCAACGACCCGAACGGTGACGCGATCCCCACCGGCGCCCACATCCGGCTCGCCAACCCGCGCACGCCCGCGACGGACTCTTCGCGGTTGCTGCGTCGCGGCTACAACTACAACGCCGGCACCGACACCAACGGCCAGCTCGACATGGGCCTCATCTTCACGACCTTCAATCAGGACATCAAGCGGCAGTTCGCCGCCGTGCAGCAGCGGCTGGTCGATGAAGCCCTGACCGACTACATATCCCCGTTCGGCGGCGGCTACTACTTCGCGCTGCCCGGTGCCCACGACTCCAACGACTGGCTCGGCCGGACCCTGATGAACTGACCGGCCCGCCAAAGCACCCACCAAAAAGAAACCCGAAAGGCACCATGCAATGCGCTCCATCGGTCACAAACGCGCCGCCGTCGCGGCCGCGTCGGTTGCCGCCCTGGCCGCGACCGTGTTCGGCGTCGCTAACCTCGCCACGTCAGCCGACGCCGCACCGAAGGCCGACAATTCCGCCAAGACTGCGACCCCGATCAAGCACGTCGTGGTGATCTACGAGGAGAACAACTCCTTCGACCACTACTTCGGCACCTACCCGCATGCGGCCAACACCGACGGCACCACGTTCACCGCCAAGGCGGGAACGCCGATCCCGAACAACTACATCTCCCACCCGGACCTGCTCACCAACAACCCGAACGCGTTCAACCCGCAGCGTCTCGACGCGGCGCACGCGCTCACTTGTGACCAGTCCCACTCCTACGGCAGTGAGCAGAAGGCCTTCGATGGCGGCCTGATGGACCGCTTCGTCGAGGAGACCGAGACCAGCAGTTGCAGCCCGTCCACCCTCTACGGCACCGACGGAATCGTCATGGACTACTACGACGGCAACACTGTGACCGCGCTGTGGACCCTGGCCCAGAACTACGCCATGAGCGACAACAGCTTCAGCACCGGCTTCGGCCCGTCCACGCCGGGCGCTCTCAACCTGGTCTCGGGCAACACCTCCGGCGCACTCAGCGTGAACTCCGTCACCGGGGTCCCGACCTCAACCACCACGACGACCGTGACGAGCGACCCTGACCCGTTCTACGACGACTGCGCCGACAGCAACCACACCAAGACCGGCAACCTCACCAAGATGACCGGCAAGAACATCGGCGACCTGCTCAACTCCCGCGGCGTCAGCTGGGGATGGTTCCAGGACGGCTTCACGCCGACCACGACCGCGGCCGACAGTCCGACCGGCTACGCCGTCTGCGGCGCCCAGGTTCCGATCACCGCGGAGAACGCGAACTTCCCGCTCGGCGCCTATGTGCCGCACCACGCGCCGTTCGCCTACTACGAGTCGACCTCCAACCCGCACCACCTCCTGCCCGCCTCGCTCGACGAGGTCGGCCACGACGGCCAGGCAAACCACAACTACGACGTCAGCTACTTCTACCAGGCGCTGGCCGCCAACAAGCTCCCCGCGGTCTCCTTCGTGAAGGCCGCGGCCGCCCAGGACGGACACCCCGGCAGCTCCAACCCGGTCGACGAGCAGATCTCCCTCGTCAAGGAAATCAACGCCATCGAGGCCTCGCCCGCTTGGGCCGACACCGCGATCGTGATCGCCTACGACGACTCCGACGGCTGGTACGACCACGTCGCCGCCACCATCACCAACGGCAGCGCCGCCAGCGGCAACTCCGCAATCTGCACCGACGCCGCCACTGTCGACATCGGCGGCCAGGTCAACCGCTGCGGCCCCGGCCCCCGCCAGCCGCTCCTGGTGATCTCGCCCTACGCGAAGAAGAACTTCATCGACCACACCCTGACCACCCAGTCCTCCATCCTCAAGTTCATCGAGGACAACTGGAACACCGGAAGGGTCGGCGGTGTCTCCGCCGACGCCACCTCCGGAGACCTGGACAACATGTTCGACTTCAAGGCGCCCCCGGGACAGGCGATGCGCCTCACCCTCGCCGCCAACGGCACGGTCGCATCCGAGTCAAAGGTCCACGGTAACGGGAAGGGCAACCGCAAGAACTAGCAGAACGCCTACGAACCACTAAATGAAACACCTCAAAGTGGGCGGGGTCAGCTTCTGCTGACCCCGCCCACGGCGAATCTCCTTGTTCAGCCGCTCCTGAGGGTTGGTTCGAGGGACTGTACGGTCTTCGGCTCTGTCCCGTAATCGGTGGTGGCTTTTAGCGATCTTCATCGCAGCAGGATGCGGTGGCGCAGGAGGTCGAACCGGGCCCGGCCGTGCATCTGCCGCATGATTCTCTTTGTTCGGGTGTTGACGCCTTCGGTTCGGCCGTTGTGATACGGCAGGGTGATAGGGATCGACGAGGGTGGGCCGGTAGCGCGGAGCGCGGCGCAGTGCCTCCGGCTGCCGGGTGCGGGCGTACCGCTTGACGGTGTTCAGGGACAGTCGTGGCATCCCGCAAGGCCTCGGCGGGAAGGATGTCGCTGTAGGCGCCCATCACGCCCGTCGCGGCGAACGCGTCGCGTTCGCGTAGTCGATCGCACTCCGCCCACCACCGTGTCAGGCTCCCGTCCACAGCGGCCACCGCCTCCAGCAGCAGGCGTTCCGCACTCTCATCCGTGCCGTACAGGCCAGGGCGACGAAGCACATCGTTCACCCGCTTCAGGTGGTGCCGGCGAGCCGCACACAGAACGGGATCGGAGTTCCCCGCACTGCTCATCGTGCCCGATCATGACACACCGACGCGATCCGACGTATCGGCTCATCGGCATGAGCAGACGCATGCCGCTCCCTCACTGCCACGAGCCGTCAGCCGATGGTGAAGCGACTCCCGAACATGCGCCAACCACCGCAAATCCGCACGTCATGCCCCTTCCCCACCTGTATGCCCTCGCACGATGTCGGGCTCGCTACGCAGTGCCTGCTTGACCGCGCGGACGACCACTGGGGCAGGATCGGCGAGCATTCCGGCGATCCTGGAGAGGGGTCCGCCCAGGCGGCGGACGGCGCGTACGGTCTCCGCCCGCACCCTGGGACTCGGGTGTTCCAGAAAAGGCAGGAGTACGTCCACATCCTGATGCGTGCCGCATTCGCCGAGGCCGGCGACCAACGCACGAGCCCGGCCCATCGGCGAATCCGCGGCCAGGGCGCTCCGGTAGATCGCGGCAGGACTGCGGCCCGTGCGGCGGACCCCCCACTGCGCGGTGGCGCGCATCATCCCCAATCGATCAGCCAGATGGGCCACACCGGTTTCGGGGCGGCCGAGCTTCACAAGGGCGGTGAGCGCCTCGATCCCGACCTTCGCGCTTCCCTCTGTCAGCAACCCTTCCAGCACGTCGACGCGCCGGTCTCGGACGGCACCGGCCACGAGCCATTCCGCGCACAGGAGCCGGCAGACCCAATCCTGTTCGCTCAGGGCGGCACGCATGATCTCCTCGTGCCGGGAACGGCCGGACTCCAGCCACAACCGGTACGCCAGACGCCGCACCCCGAGGTCCTGGGGCGTACGGGCCGAGGCCAGCACGCCGTCGGACGCCGCACGCAGTGCCCCCGCAACGGCTTCCACGGCATGCCCACCACGCGCCCACGATCCGATCGCCACAGCGACACTCGCCGCCGCCAACAACGCCGAGGCATCCGCCGACCTCAACACGGCGGTCAGCGACCTGCGTGCCCGCTCACGCACCTGCGGCACCCAATCGGCGGTCCGCAGCACCAGAACGGGCAGCAGCAACCCATCCGCGGCCGTAGCCAGGCCCGCGACCGCCGACTCCCTTCGGCGCCCGTCCCGGGAACAGCCCGCCACCAGTGACGACAGCCCCTCGTCCGCCAGCAGCCCGGTTTTCGTCGCATTCTCGCCGTACGTCACCGCGGGCGTGCGCAGCGCCCGGTCGAGCCCGATCCAGGTCTTCGCCCCGGCGACCGACAACATCGCCAGCACCTCGTCCGCCGGCTCCCGACCGGCAGCGGCTGCGGTGACCCGCATCGCCAGCCGGCCATATCCGGGAGCGTGAAACTCACGGACCACGTGGATCGTCCCCGCCAGATGAGCGTTGAACTCCTCCAGCTCCTCCGCCGGAACCCACAGCTCCACGATGGTCCGGCCGCCCGCCTGCCGCACCGGATAGCGGCGTGCGAAGTCCGCATCGAGCTCAAAACACGTCACAAAACCGGCTCCCGACGCCGGGACGTTCCAGTCACGAGCGATCTTCACCGCATACGCCTCGTTCAACACCGGATAGAAGATCGGCTGATCGGACAGCCGAGGCGGCCAGGCCCGCCACCCCGACGCACGCACCAATGCCAACTCCGCCGGTCCCACCGGGCGCCACAACCGCATGG
The DNA here is from genome assembly GCF_006874465.1 of Microbispora bryophytorum. Lineage (GTDB taxonomy): Bacteria > Actinomycetota > Actinomycetes > Streptosporangiales > Streptosporangiaceae > Microbispora > Microbispora bryophytorum. The sequence continues at coordinate 48,781 of NZ_VIRL01000025.1, forward strand.
CGGCCCGCCCGCCCGCCCGTACGCGCTCCGCTCTGCTCCTCGGTCACGAAACCCGAGTCTCGCGATCCTGTCAGGCTCTGACCACTGAATATCCCCGGCACCGCCTCGGGGCCGGCAGACCCGCCGGGCGCCTCCCGAAACGCAGGAACCAGTGAGGCCATCGGCGGCGAATGAGGACGGCCATCGCTGCTACCGGTGGTGCTGACAGTACTCAATATGTAGTTCCGCCCACGGACGGCGGCGGTCCGGATACCCCATCCGCCTCCGGCCCAGGCTGATTTCAGCGCAGCAATGCGCGTCGGGACTCTTCGCGAGATGCCCCGGGCAATCTTCCGCCAGGGCACGCACCGCAGCTGCCTCCAGTTCGTACGCCTCGCGACTGCCGATCAGGAAGAGGGTGTCGGCGGCGATGTCCCAGCGGAGGTGATCACGGAAGCCCTGGTGGGTCCACCGTCGCTGATCAGCATGGGGGCGCCGGCGAAACGCCTGAGGGGGGAGTCTCACGCCATGCGGCGCACCCGCTCCCAGCAGGGCGCGGACCTGTTTCCAGCGGGAGACCGGAAACGCCAGGCGATGATGCAGCAGGACCAGATCCAGCAGCCGCTCCTGGTTGGCCGAGTCAGCCGGGCGGGCCGTGCGCAGCGGCAGATAGATCAAGCTGTGCGGGGAGCGGGCGGCCAGCCCCCAGGCCATCGCGAGCACCACGGCCGCTCGCTTGTCCACGCTGAGCTCCGCGCCGAGCCGGCCTTCGTACAGCATCGCGTGCCGCAGGGCCCGGGCCGGCCGGACCAGGCGGTACTCGTCGCGGCCAAGGCGAACCTTGCTGATCAACGTCGGCCATGTCTGCTCAGAAAGGCGCACTCCCACCCCGTCTCGTCCGGGAAAGCATGCTAGGAGCGACACGCCGGCTTTGACGAGCGGTTCTGTCCGCACCGATTCGCCCTGATCACCACCACGGCGCTCAATGCAGCGGAGCCACGCCTCCTGCCTCGATGGCGCCGGCCGCACCGCGCAGCGTGGCGACCAGGCCGGGCAGCCGATGCCGGTCGTAGCGCACCGACGGCATGGAGACGGACAGCCCCGCGACCGCCCGGCCCTCCGCATCGCGGACCGGGACACCGACCGCGACGACCCCGCGCTCCGAGAGCTGGTCGTTCAACGCGAAACCGGACCGGCGGACCCGGGCCAGCTGCGTCCGGAGACTCGCCAGGTCGGGCCGCTCCTCCGGGCGCTCCGCGTAGCGCTCCGGGGCGTAGAGGGCGTCGACCTCGGACGGCGAGAGCTCGGCGAGCAGCACGAGTCCACCCGTGGTGCGGTACGCGGGGAACACCATCCCCTCACGAGAGCCCACCCGCAGCGCGTGCTGGCACTCGACGCTGGCGATGAACCGGCATCGGTCCCCCGTCCGGATCGCCAGGTTCGCCGACTCCCCCACGACGTCGACGAGGTGTTGCAGATGTCCCAGCGCCCGGCTGCGCAGGTGCGACACGCTCGACTGCGAGTACGTCGCCAGCTCCAGCACCGGGCCGGGGTGGTACGTGCGGCGGTCATCCTGGACGGCGAAGTCGCGATAGACGAGCGTCTGCAGGAGCCGGTGGGCGGTCGAGCGGGCGACACCGAGCCGCTCGGCGACCTGGCTCACCGTGAGGCCGCCCTCCAGCTGCAGCATGACCGCGGCGCGCAGCGCGTGGTCGGCACTGGTCACCACGTAGGCCGGCGGGGTCTTCAGGTCCACGCTGTTTCTCCGATCGGTTCCGTAATGCAGAATCTCAAGTTCTGCACCGGCGACGCCTGCCACCGTAGACCACATGACGACGACAGACAGCCCGGTCCGTCTGCAGGCGGTCTCCTCGCCCGACCAGCCCGACGTGACGCCTGCCCTCGAGGAGCTCTACCGGGGCTTCGAGCAGGAGTTGCTGGTGCCCCTGTGGACCGAGATCGGCGACCTCATGCCCGCCCACCCGCGGTCGCGGGCCGTGCCGCACCTGTGGCGGTGGGAGAACCTGCTGCGGCTGGCCGCGCAGGCCGGCGACATCGTGCCGGTCGGACGTGGCGGCGAGCGGCGCGCGATCGCATTGGCGAACCCGGCCCTCGGAGGACGGCCGTTCGCCACGCCCACCCTGTGGGCGGCGATCCAGTACCTGATGCCCGGGGAGAACGCGCCGGAGCACCGGCACACCCAGCACGCGTTCCGGTTCGTCGTCGAGGGCTCGGGCGTCTGGACCGTCGTCGGCGGCGACGCCGTCCCGATGAACCGCGGCGACTTCCTGCCCCAGGCCGGCTGGAACTGGCACGCCCACCACAACGCCACGTCGGAGCCGATGGCCTGGATCGACGGGCTCGACATCCCGCTCCAGTACGTCACCGAGGCCCAGTTCTTCGAGTTCGGCCGCGACGAGATCTCCGACGCCGAGCGGATCACCCCCGAGCGTTCCCGCTCCGAGCGGCTCTGGGCCCATCCGGGCCTGACGCCGGTCGCCGTCGCGCACACCACCCCCGGCTCGCCGCTGCTGTCCTACAAGTGGGAGTACACCGACCGTGCGCTGAGCGACCAGCTGCTCCTGGAGAAGGAGGGCTACGCCGGCACCGTCGAGCCCGGACACGCCGCGGTCCGCTACTCGAACCCCGCCGACGGCCGGGACGTGCTCCCGACCATCCGCGCGGAGGTCCACCGTGTCGCCCGCGGAAGTGAAACCGTACCCGTGCGCGAGACCGGCTCCAGCGTCTACCAGGTCTTCGACGGCTCGGGCACCGTGACCGTCGGCGACCGCACCTGGTCGGTGACCCGCGGCGACCTGTTCGTCGTCCCGTCCTGGGAGCCCTTCTCGGTCCGCTCCGAAGCCGGCGCCACCGACTCCGACTCGCAGGCCCTCGACCTCTTCCGATTCACTGACGCACCCGTTTTCGAAGCGCTTCGACTCAACCGCCAGGAGACCACCCGATGAAGCTCGCAACCCTTCGTGTCGATGGCGGCACCCGCGCCGTCCGTGTCGAGGACGATCGGCTGGTCGACCTCGGCCACGACGACCTCGGTGCGCTGTTCGCCCGCGAGGACTGGGAGCAGGTCGCCGCGGCGGCCGACGGTGAGTCCTGGCCGTTGGAAGGCGCTGACCTCGCCCCGGTGGTGCCGAACCCGTCGAAGGTGATCTGTGTCGGGCACAACTACACCAACCACATCAAGGAGATGGGCCGCGAGCTGCCGTCGTACCCGACCCTGTTCCCCAAGTTCGCCGACACGCTGATCGGGCCGAACGACCCGATCGTCAAGCCGGCCGAGACCGAAGCCCTCGACTGGGAGGTCGAGCTGGTCGTGGTCATCGGCAAGCAGGTGCGGCGTGCCACCGAGGACGAGGCGGCCGCCGCCATCGCGGGCTTCACCGTGATGAACGACGTCTCCGTGCGGGACTGGCAGTTCCGCACCATTGAGTGGACCCAGGGCAAGATCTGGGACTCCTCCACCCCGGTCGGCCCCTACGTGGTCACCCCCGACGAGGTCGGCGGCGTCCGGCCCGCACTCGCCGTCCGAACCGTCGTCGACGGCCAGGTCATGCAGAGCGACGACACCGGCACCCTGCTCTTCGACCCGGTCCAGCTGGTGCGGTACATCTCCACCGTGGTCCGGCTCAACCCGGGCGACCTGATCGCGACCGGCACACCGGCCGGTGTCGGGCACGCCCGCGACCCGAAGGTCTACCTGGTCGGCGGCGAGACCGTCGTCACCGAGATCGAAGCGCTCGGGGCCTGCACCAACCTCGTCGTCAAGGAGCTCTGACATGCGCACCCATGCCGACACTCTGGCCTGGGTCGCCCTCGGCACCGAGCTGCTCGTCGCCCAGGTCGCCGTGCTGGACGAGGCGGGGATGACCGAGCCGAGCCTGCTGCCCGGCTGGACGCGCAAGCACCTCCTCGCCCATGTCGCCGCCAACGCCGACGCCCTCGGCAACCTGGCGGCATGGGCCCGGACCGGTGTGCCGACGCCCATGTACGCCTCGATGGAGCAGCGCGACGCCGACATCCGCGACGGCTCCCAGCGCCCGGCCGGCGAGCTCGCGACCTGGGTCGACGGATCGGCCCGGTCCCTGGCGGCGGCCATGGAGGCCCTCACCGCGGACCAGTGGTCCGCGGAGGTCGTCACCGCCCAGGGCCGCACCGTGCCGGCCACCGAGATCCCCTGGCTGCGGGCCCGCGAGGTGTGCGTGCACGTCGTCGACCTCGGGACCGGCCTGACCTTCGCCGATCTCCCCGAGGACTTCCTGACCGCGCTGGCCGCCGACATCAAGGCCAAGCGCGGCCTCGACGAGCTGCCCGACGGTCCCCTTCCCGACGTCGTGAGCTACCTCGCCGGACGTCCCCACGTCCTCGCCGGGGTCCCCGACCTCGGCCCCTGGCTCTGAGGAGGCCCGCACCATGAGCAACGTGGACGTGATCATCGTCGGCGGCGGCATCGGCGGACTGAGCACCGCCTTCGCCCTCACCCGGCTCGGCCTGAAGGTCCAGGTCCTGGAGCAGGCACCCGAGTTCGGGGAGGTCGGTGCCGGCCTGCAGCTCGCGCCGAACTGCACCCGGATCCTCGACGACTACGGCCTGCTCGACAAGGCGAAGTCTCTCGGCGTCGTTCCCGACCGGATGGTGATGCGTGACGCGCTCGACGGCAGCGAGCTGACCTCGCTCGACCTGCGCGACCTCGAACGGACCTACGGCTATCCCTACATGGTCATCCACCGCAGCGACCTGCACGGCCTCTTCCTCGAGGCCTGCCGTACCGCCGGTGTCGAGCTGCTCACCGAGCAGCGGGTCACGGCGTACGCCCAGGCCGAGGGCGGCGCCACCGTCGTCACCGAGGACGGCACCACCCGGGCCGCCCCGCTCGTGGTCGCCGCCGACGGCCTGCACTCGGTCGCGCGAAAGCTGCTCGTCGACGACGAGCCGGTCTCCTCCTCCTACGTCGCCTACCGCGGCACGGTCCCCATCCCCGAGCTCACCCGTCCAGTGGACCTCTCCGAGGTCGTTGTGTACGTGGGCCCGCGCTGCCATTTCGTGCACTACGGGCTGCGCGGCGGAGACCTCCTCAACCAGGTCGCCGTGTTCCAGTCGCCGAAGGCACTGGCCGGGCTCGAAGACTGGGGCACGCCGGACGAGCTCGACACCGCGTTCGCGGCCACGTGCGACGACGTCCGCTCCGGAATGTCGCACATGTGGCGCGACAAGTGGTGGCGGATGTTCGACCGCGACCCGATCAGCACCTGGGTCCGGGGCCGAATCGCGTTGCTCGGCGATGCCGCCCACCCGCCGCTGCAGTACATGGCGCAGGGCGCGATCATGGCGATCGAGGACGGCTGGGTGCTGACCGAGCACCTCAAGCGGCTGCGTGCGGGTGACGGCGCGCCGGACTGGGACGGTGCCCTCGCGGCGTACGAGGCCGTACGTCCCGAGCACTGCCGCCGCGTGGTGCTGACGGCCCGCGCCTGGGGCGAGTTGTGGCACCTCGACGGGCGTGCTCGCGAGCAGCGCAACCTTCTCCTCCGCCACCGGGCGATCGACGACTACTCGTTCACCGACTGGGTCTACGGGCCCACGGCCCTGTTCCCCGAGGACGAGCCGCCCATGTTCGAGCCGATCCCGCTGGCCGCGGCCGACCTGATCGTCAGCAGCTCCCAGGCCGGCTGAGCCGGGCCGCCTGACAACCGCGCATCACCGGGAGTCCTGCCCCGGGTCCTGCCCGAGTCCTGTCCCGGGGCCGGCCCGCCGGCCGCCTGGCCGGCGGCTGAGCGGCCGCTCGCGGCAGCCAAAGGGCGTGCGGACGCCGTCGACGATGACGGCGTCCGCACGCCCTTCTGCTTCTTTCGTCGTGCTCAGGAGAGCTGGAGGGGGTAGCCGCCGGAGATCGACAGGGTCTGTCCGGTGACCATGCCGGCGGCGTCGGTGCACAGGTAGTTCATGGCGTTGACGATGTCGGCCATCCTTCCCATGCGGTGGATCAGCTGCATGTCGTCGATCAGCACCCGCAGCTGGCCGGACAGCTCGTCGATCGCGTTGTCCGAGCCGATCGCGCCCGGCGCGACGGCGTTGACCCGGATGCCGTCGGGCGCGAACTCCTCGGCGAGCGCGACGGTCAGGCCCCGGACGCCGAGCTTGGTGATCCCGTACACGGTGTTCGACAGGTAGCCGGCGATCGACGAGAGGTTGAGGATCGCCGGGCCCTTCCCCTGGGCGAGGTACGGCCGGGCAGACCTCGCGCAGTTGACAACGCCCACCACGTTGACGCCGAGGATCTGGTGCCACTGCTCGGCCGTGACCGAGGTGACCGGGACGTTCCACTTCATCAGGTGCAGGCCGGCATTGTTGACCAGGACGTCGATGCCGCCGAGCCTCTCGGCCGCGGCGTCGACCGCGGTCTGGACGGACTGCTCGTCGGCGACGTCGCAGAGCACCGCCATCGCGGCGTCGCCGAGCTCGGCCGCGGCGGCCTCGGCCGCGGCCAGGTCGACGTCGGCGATGGCCACCTTGCCGCCCTGGCGTACGACGTCGCGCGCCATCTCCCTGCCGATGCCGTTGCCGGCGCCGGTCACGAACGCCACCCGGTTCTCGAATCCTCGTGCGTCAGTCATCTTCTCGGTCTCCTTCTCGGGTGGGTCGGCCTTCAACCCCCCGCCGGGTCGCGTGGTGCGAGCGACAACCCGGCCACGGTCTGCGGCGGGGGCAGGTGCGTCAGGCGGCCGTCACACGGTCGGCGCGGCGGGCGACTGGCGGGCGGCCTCCTCCATGGCGGCGCGCACGTCGATCGGCGTCCACCAGGGCTTGAGACCGAGGTCCTCGGCGATGATGCGGGACACGATGTAGCCGGCACCGCCGGAGATCGCACCGCCCGGGTGCGTGGGGGACCCGGCCATGTAGAGGTTCGAGATCGGTGTGCGGTAGCCGAAGTGGTTCCACATGCTCTGGTCGCCGCCGAACGAGCCCACGAAGATGTCACCCTCGACCATGTTGGTGATCTCCTTCGTGTAGTCGTTGGGCGTGTAGGTCCACGCGTGAACGATGTTGTCGTCGGTGAGGTTCGGGGCGTACTCGCGCCACTTGTCGATCACCTTGCGGGTGATCTCCTCCTTGACGGGCTCGATGTTCTCCGGGTCGCCGTCGGGCGCGTAGGGCATCGCGTACCAGGCGTACGCTGTCGAGCCGCCTTCCGGCGCCTGCGACGGGTCGAAGGCCGTGATGTTGCCGGTGCCGAACGACACGAGGTCGGGGATGCGGCCCTCGGCGACCTGCTGGTGCAGTCCGAACAGGTCCTCCATGGTCTCCGCGCCGACGTTGTACTTCAGCGACTTGTGGAGCGCGGGGTTGGCGTCCGAGCCGATGTAGCGCGGCGCCTCCTTGAGCGCGAGGTGGACGCCGAACAGGCCCCAGGCCGTCTGCTTGAAGTTGTCGATCTTTTCGAGGTAGTCGGCCGGCAACTGGTCACGGCCGACGAGCTTGTTCCAGGTCTGCGGGACGTCGATGCAGCTCGCCACGAACTGCCGGGCCTTGAGCGAGCGACCGTCGGTCAGCTCGATGCCGGTGGCGCGGCCGCCGTCGACGACGATGCGCGCCGCCTCGGCCTTGTTGATGAAGGTGCCGCCCGCGCGGATGAACTGCTCCATCAGGCCGCGGGCGAGGTTCCAGCTGCCGCCGACGCAGACCTGATAGCCGGCCGACAGGTCGAAGCCGCGGACGGCGGCGCCCATCGGGCTCTTCTCCGAGACGGCGTCGTAGAGGACGGTGCCGAAGAGCGAGAGCTTGAACAGCATGAGGAGCTGGACCTTCTCGTTCTCGAACAGCTCCTTCACGAGGTCGAGCGGCTGGCGCTCGATGATCTGGAGGAAGTCGCGGCCGATCTCGCTCTTCTCCAGCAGCGCCACGCGCTCGGCCTCGGCCAGCGGCTCGGAGTAGCGCTCGGCCAGGAAGATCGCGTTGCTGATCTTCTCCGAGCGCAGGTTCCACTCGCGGAAGGTCTCGGCGTCCTTCTTCGAGAACTGCGCGATCGAGGCGATCGTCTCCTCCGCGTCGCGGGAGATGACCAGCGACGAGCCGTCGAGATGCGGCTGCGCGAACTCGTACTGCGGGGTCACGTAGTCGACCGTGGCCGAAAGACCCAGGTCCTTGTACCAGGGCGTCTCGGTGATGTTGAAGTGGTTGATCGAGTGCGGGTTCTGGTAGAAGCCCGGCGGGCCCGGCTCGATGGTGCTCAGTCCCCCGCCGAACTGCAGCCGGCGCTCCAGTACGGCGATCTTGAGCCCGAGCCTCGACAGGTAGGTGCCCAGGATCAGCCCGTGCTGGCCGGCGCCGATGATGAGGCCGTCGTAGGTGTCAGACATGGTGCGCTTCTCCTCATTGACTCCGCGGCCGGGCTGCGGTGAACATTCGATTGTTCGGCTGAGCGGAATGCTAGACCGCAGTGTCGAACGCCTGTCATGCTAGGTGTCGTCGCGAGAAGCGGTCAAGAAGCACGTCCGACTTCTCCATCTGGAAGGGATCCCATGAGTCGAAGCGGAGTGCTCGCGGACCGGGTGGCTGTCATCACCGGGTCCGGCCAGGGCATCGGAAGAGAGTTCGCGCAGGCGTTCGCCGCGGCCGGCGCCGCCGTCGTGGTCGCCGACCTCGACGGCGAGAACGCCGAAAAGGTGGCGGCGCAGCTGCGCGAGGGGGGCGCTCAGGCGCTCGGGCTCGGGGTCGACGTCTCCGACGAGACCGCCGTCACGCGCATGGTCGAGGCGACCGTCGCCGAGTTCGGGCGCATCGACGTGCTCGTCAACGGTGCGGCGATGTTCTCCACCCTCACCATGAAGCCGTTCGAGGAGATCGGCGCCGACGAGTGGCGCAAGGTGATCGACGTCAACATCAACGGCGTCTTCCTGTGCTGCCGCGCCGTCAGCGCGACGATGCGGGCCCAGGGCTCCGGCACGATCGTCAACATCTCCTCCTCGACCGTGCTCGGCGGGCGCCCGAACTACCTGCACTACGTGACGTCCAAGGCCGCGGTCGTCGGCATGACCCGCTCGCTCGCCCGCGAGCTCGGGCCCGCCGGGATCAACGTCAACGTGATCATGCCCGGCTCCGTGGAGACCGGGATCCCGCGGGACTCCGCCCGCCCCGAGGCCGTCGACCAGATCATCGGCAACCAGGCGCTGAAGCGCCGGATCGTCTCCGCCGACATCGCCGGTGCGGCCGTCTTCCTCGCCTCGGACGCAGCCTCGATGATCACCGGCCAGAGCCTGGTCGTCGACGGAGGGATGAACTTCCTGTGAGCCGCAACATCGACCTGACCCTTGCCATCAACGACTCCGACCAGGTCCGCGACCTGGCCTCGGGCAAGGTCACCGTCAACGGAGTGGACCTGCGGGTCACCTACCACGAGGTGGAGGAGATCTTCTTCCGCTTCACCAAGTTCCGCGAGTGGGAGATCAGCGAGATGTCGCTGGGCAAGTACTGCTCGCTGCGCGGCGCCGGAGACGACTCCGTCGTGGGCCTGCCCGTCTTCCCCTCCCGCTCGTTCCGCCACTCCGGCATCTACGTGCGCGCCGACGGTCCGGTCGACGACCCGACCGCGCTGGCGGGTGCGCGGATCGGCTTCCCGGAGTGGACCGTGACCGCCACGGTCTACCAGCGCGCGCTCCTGCAGCACGAGTTCGGCCTCGACCTCACCGCGATCGACTGGGTCCAGGGCGGCATCAACGAACCGGGCCGGATCGAGACCCTGCCGGTCGGGCTTCCCGACGGCATCACCGTGCGGGCGGAGCGCGAGCGCTCCCTCAACCAGATGCTGATCGACGGCGACCTGGACGCGGTGATCGTGCCGCACACCCCCGACGCCGCGGCCGACGGCTCCGGGCGGGTGGTCCAGCTCTTCTCCGACGTGTACTCCGTCGAGCGGGAGTACTACCGGCGGACGGGGATCTTCCCGATCATGCACGTGCTGGTCACCCGCAAGGACGTGTTCGAACGCCACCCGTGGATCGGGCCGAACCTGGTCACCGCCTTCACGCAGGCCAAGGACAACAGCATCGCCCGGATGCTCAGCGGCACCGCCCCGCACGTGCCGGTGCCGTGGGCGCCGATCACGGCCGCTATCGCGGCCGACGTCTTCGGCGGCGACATGTGGCCCTACGGGGTCGAGGCCAACCGCACGACACTCGAGGCCTTCACCACCTATGCCGCCGAGCAGAGCCTGACCCCCGCCAAGCTGGCGGTCGCGGACCTTTTCCCCGCCTCGGTGATGCAGAGCCACGTGATCTGATCGTTCGCGGGAACGACGACGGGGCCGCCCGAGGGGACCCGTCGTCGTTTCCTGGGCGCGCGCCGAGGCGGAGGTCGCGCGGGTCAGATCATCGCGCCGAAGCGCCGGCCCTCCAGCACCGCGTGGGTGATCCGCCGCGGAGCCAGGGCGTCACCGATGACGTACGTCTCGCCCTCGTCGCCGGCCGGGACCGGGTTGGCCACCCGGCCGATCGCGGTGACGACCGCGCCGGCCGGGATCTCCCCGGCCGCGCCGCTGAAGACCTGCTCGGTGTGCACCACGCCCTTGCTCCACGCGGTCACCGCGGTCATCGACACGAACTCCACCCCCAGCTTCGAGAGCCGGGACAGCAGCCCGCTCAGCGAACGAGGCTCGACGTCCTCACCGTGCGCGTGACGCTCGGTGAGCAGCCACACCCGCCAGCCCTCACCGGCCAGCAGTTCTGCGGCGATGAACGGCTCGAGATGCGTCTCGGGACCGCCCACGACGACCACGGGCCCGTCGGCCGCGGGCCGCCGGCCGGACAGCAGGTCGGAGGTCGTCAGCACCGGGGCGTCGGCCGGGAACGGCGCGGTCAGCGGCTCCGCGCCGACCGCCCAGATCACCTTGTCGGGGGCGAGCTCGGCGAGGGTCTCCTCGTTCACCTCCGTGCCCGGCCGGAAGTCGACACCGGCCGCCCGGACCCGGCGTTCGAGCTGGTCGACCAGCGCCGACCACTCCACCACCATGGGGGACGACACCAGGCGCCGCAGCGTGCCGCCCACGGCGTCCTCGCGGTCGAGGAGGATCACCTCGTGCCCGCGCTCGGCCGCCTTCGCCGCGGCGGTCGCCCCGGCAGGCCCGGCACCGACCACGACGATCCGCTTGGGCGACTCCGGCACCGGGCCGTCGTGGAATCCCTCGCGGCCCGCGTCCGGGTTGACCGGGCACGACAGCGGGACCCGCACGCACTCGTTGCAGCCGATGCAGGTGGCGATCTCCTCACCGCGACCCGAGATCGCCTTGGCGGCGAAGTCCGGGTCGGCGATATAGGCCCGCGCGGCGCCGATCAGGTCGGCGTCGCCCCGCTCGAGGATCTCCCGCGCGAACGCGGCGGTGGTGATCCGGCCGGTCACCAGGAGCGGCCGCTCGAGGCCGGCCTCGGCCAGCGCGGTGCGGATCGTCCGGGCACCGTCGACGGCGGGACCGTGCGCGGTGAGCCAGGGACTGGTGTACGGCGTGCTCGGCCGGCCGTTGCGCAGCCCGTTGTGGTTGCCGATCGAGACCGACAGATAGTCGAGGTACGGCGCGACGTCGCAGGCGATCCTCGCCGACATCTGCGCGGTGAGCCCGCCCTCGATCTCCTCGCTGACCTGCAGCCGCAGCCCGAGCAGCGGCGCCGAGCCGATCCGCTCACGGATCCGTTCCAGCAGGCGCACCAGCAGGGCGGAGCCGGCGGCCCACTCGTCGGTGCGGCGGTTGTAGTACGGCGAGATGAAGCGGTTGAGCAGGTAGCCGTGACCGGCGTGCAGCTCGACCCCGTCGAACCCGTTGGCCGCGATGGAGCCCGCGTTGCCGACGTAGCCCTCGATCAGGTTGCCGATCTCGGTGCCGGTGAGCGCGTGCGGCACCGTGCCGAACTCGTCGCCGCGCAGGGCGGACGGTGCCAGCGCCGGGGAGAAGCTGTCCCAGGACCGCTCCGCGCCGGGGTGGTGGATCTGGCCGATCGCCACGGTGCCGTGCTGCCGGACCGTGTCGGCGAAGCCCGCGAAGACGTCACCGAGACCGGCGAGCAGCTTCGTCTCGTACCGCTCGTCGCGCGGGTGATACGACACGCCGTCCTGGTCACCGCGCGCGTCCTCAAGGCCCGCGACGATGTCGGGCGGGTAGACCGGCATGCTCATCACGCCCATGCCCGCGGGCAGGATGGCCATCGCGACAGCGGCCCCTGCGCGCCGGCTCAGGTACGCCGGCAGCCGCCCCGCACCCAGGCGTCCCAGGTGCGGGGTCATCACCATCCGGTTGCGGAGGGTGCGGGAGCCGATTCGCAGAGGCTGCGCGAGCAGGTCCGCGGACGTGCTCAACCGGCGAGCGCCTTCGCGCTGAGGTAGCCGTAGGTCATGCCGGCCGCCAGCGTCGCGCCGGCACCGGGGTAACCGGGACCGAACGGGCTCGCGGCCACATTGCCGGCGGCGTAGAGTCCCTTGATCGTGCCGCCGTCCGCCGCCAGCACGTTGCCCGTGGTGTCGGTCTGCGGGCCGCCGTTGGTGCCCAGCGCGCCGAGGAGCACCTCGACGGCGTAGTACGGACCGTCCTCCAGCGGGCGCAGGTTGCGGTGCGGCGTTACGCGGGCGTCACCGCGGTAGGAGTCGTAGGTCGACTCGCCGCGGTGGAACTCGATGTCGACGCCGGTGGCGGCGTAGTCGTTGTATCGCTTCATCTGGTCGAGGAAGCCGTCCTTGTCGATGCCCAGCTTGTCGGCCAGTTCCTCGTAGGAGTCCGCGACCGTGAACCAGGCCGGGGCCGGCGTCTCGGGGGTCACCGTGGCCACGGAGTAGGAGTCCCGGAAGCGCTGGTCGAAAATCAGCCAGCACGGCTGGTTCGCGTACGCGTAGGCCTGCGGGTCGAAGTTCGCCAGCGCCTTTCCCATGTCGTTGTAGTTCATCGCCTCGTCGACGAAGCGGCGGCCGGACCTGTTGACGATGATGCCGCCCGGCAGTGCCCGCAGGCTGCTGGTGGGCCGGTAGAGCGGGGCGTTGTCGTAGCTGTCGCCCATGACGTAGATCGAGGGGCTCCACCAGGCCTGATTCATGTTGCCGAGCATCGCGCCGGCGCCCATGGCCATGAGCAGGCCGTCACCGGTGTTGTGCGGCGGGCTGGACGGAGCGGTGAGCGGTGCGCCGAGGAACTGGTCGACCAGGGTCTTGTTCCACTCGAACCCACCGCTGGCGAGGATGACGCCGCGCCGGGCGCGTAGCTCCTGCTCGACGCCCTCGTGCTCGACGACGACGCCCGCGACGGAACCGTCCGCCCCGCGGATCAGCCGCCTCGCCGGGGTGTCGGTGTGAAGCGTGACGCCCTTGCGCTGGCAGCCGTGCAGCAGGGCGCCCACGAGCGCGGCGCCCATGCCGACGATGCCCTTGCCGACCCGGTCGGCGATCAGGGCCCAGTCCCAGCGGTCGAGGGTGTCCTGGCCCCACTCGTCGACCTCGAGGCGCGTGATCGGCACGCTGCTGTGCGCCTGACGCAGCTTGGGCTTCAGGTCGCCGAGCAGGGTGGTGTCGAACAGGTCGCCCTGCAGGGTCCGGCCGCCGCCGGACATGGCGCCGGCCATGTCGGGCTGGTAGTCGGGGTGGTGCGGGTTCGCCTCGAACGAGATGCCCGTGAGCGCGACGACCTCGTCGAGCATCGGGTTCACCGTGTCGACGAAGACCGTGTAGCGGTCCTCCTCGACGCGGCCCATCGTGATGGTCTTCAGGTACGCGAGCGCGTCCTCGCGGCTGTCCGTGCGACCGAGGTCGGCCAGCCAGCGGTTGCAGGGCGCCCAGATCGAGCCGCCGGAGACGACACTCGTGCCGCCGAAGACGCCCGCCTTCTCGACGACGGTGACGCTCAACCCGGCGTCGGCCGCGATCAGCGCGGCGGTCAGCCCGGAGGCACCGGAGCCCACGACGACGACATCGGCTTCGTTCATGATGTTTCTCTTCTCCCTTGTGTCGCTGGCGGTCACGAGATGTGGTGGCAGGCGATGAACTGGCCGGGCCGCTTCTCCTCGAGCTGCGGTTCCTCCTGCGCGCACCGGTCGGTCGCCAGCGGGCAGCGGGTACGGAACCGGCATCCGCTCGGTGGGTTCAGCGGTGAGGGCAGGTCCTGGGCGGCCCCGTCCACGGAGGGCTTGATCCGCTCCCCCGTCACCCGGGGCACCGAGGCGAGGAGGAGCTGGGTGTAGGGGTGATGGACGGTCTCGCGGTCGAGCGCGTCCACCTCGAGCACCTCGGCGACCTTGCCGAGGTACATGACAAGGATCCGGTCGCTGATGTTCTTCACGACGCCGAGGTCGTGGGAGATGAACATCATCGCCAGCCCGTGCTCGGCGCGGGTGCGCTTGAGCAGGTTGAGCATCTGGCTCTGGACCGAGACGTCGAGGCTGGCCAGGATCTCGTCGCAGATCAGGAGGCTGGGCCGCATCATCAGTGCCCGGGCGATCGAGACCCGCTGGCACTGGCCGCCGGACAGCTCGTGCGGGTAGCGGTTCCAGACCGTCGCGGAGTCGAGGCCGACGTCGTCGAGCAGCTCACGCGTCCGCTCCTCCAGCGCATGGCGGTCGCCGCCGCGGTGCCAGATCTCGACGCCTTCCTGGACGAGGTCCTTGACCTTGCGCCGCGGGTTCAGCGACGCCATCGGGTCCTGGAAGATCAGCTGCATCGCCACCCGGGTCTCGCGAAGCCGCTTCGCCGACAGGGTGCCGAGCTCGGTGTCGTCGAGGTTGACGACACCGCTGTTCGGGGCGGGCAGGTGCATCACGGCGCGTGCGACGGTGGACTTGCCGCAGCCGGACTCGCCGACGAACCCGACGGTCTCCCCCGGTGCGACGTCGAAGCTGACGCCGGACACGGCGTGGACGCGCCGGCCGCCCTTCGCGGGGAACTCGACCTGGAGGTCCTCGACCCGGAGCAGGGTGCTGCCGGCTTCGCGCAGGTGGGTCTTCCCTGTCCCTGCCATCAGATGCTCACCTCCTGCGTGCTGCGGACCGCGTCGAGCGGGTAGAAGCAGGCGGCGCCATGGGACGGGATGCCGCCGCTCTCCAGGGAGGGCTCCTCCTCCCGGCACCGGCCCTGGACGAACCGGCAACGGGGGGCGAACCGGCATCCCGGGAACCGGTGGGCCGGGTCCGGTGGACGGCCGGGGATCGACACCAGCTCCGCCCGTGCCGGGTTCTCCAGGTGCGGTTTCGCGTCGAGCAGTGCCTGGGAGTAGGGGTGCCGCTGGTGGCGGAAGAAGTCCGACGACACGGCCTCCTCCTGGATGCGCCCGGCGTACATGACGGCGACCTTGTCGCTGCGGCCGGCCACGACACCGAGGTCGTGGCTCACCAGGAGCATGGCCATGCCCTGCTCCTCGCACAGCATGCCGAGCAGGTCGAGGACGTGCTTCTGGACGGTCACATCGAGCGCGGTGGTCGGTTCGTCGGCGATCAGCAGCTGCGGCCGGCAGGCCAGGGCGATGGCGATGCCGACGCGCTGGCGCATGCCGCCCGAGAGCTCGTGGGGGTACTGGCCGAACCGGCGGGCCGGGTCGGGAATGCGCACGGTGTCGAGCAGCTCGATCGCGCGCCGCCTGGCCTCCTGGCGGGACAGCGACTTGTCGTGCCGGCGCAGCGTCTCGGTGATGTGGACGCCGATCAGCTTGACCGGGTTCAGGGAGCTGAGCGGGTCCTGGAAGATCATCGCGATCCTGGCGCCCAGGTACTGCGCCCGCGTCTTCTTGTCGGGGTTCGCGATGTCGACACCGTCGAAGAGCACCGACCCCGTGACCGTGGCGTTCGGCGCGGCGCTGGTGAGCCCCATGACGGTGCGTCCGAGGACGGACTTCCCGGATCCGGACTCGCCCACGATCCCGAGCGTCTGACCGCGCTCGAGGTCGAAGGAGACCCGGTCGACCGACACGACTTCGCCACGTGAGGTGGTGAACGTCGTGGTCAGGTCACGTACGTGCAGCAACGGCCGGCTCACAGCGACACCTCCCGCTTGTCCCAACGCTTGCGCATTCGCTCCCCGAGCAGGTTGAACGAGAACACGGTGAGGAACAGGACCGCCGCCGGGACGTAAACGAGGTGGGGATAGTCCTCCATCTTCCCGTTGAGTCCTTCACCGATCATGTTGCCCCAGGTCGGCTGCGGCGGACGCAGCCCGATGCCCAGGAAGCTGAGCGAGGCCTCGGCCACGATGAGGGCCGAGACGTACACCAGGCACAGCGGCACCACCGACAGCAGCACATTGGGCATGAGCTCGCGGAACACGATCCGCGCCCGGCCGGCGCCGAGCGCCTGAGCGACGGTCACGAACTCCCGCTGGGCGAAGGCGAGGGTGTTGGCCCGCGTCACCCGGATCATGCCCGGGATGGCGACCAGCGACAGTGCCAGCGCCATGTTGAGCGCGCTCGGCCGCAGCACGGTGGCCAGGGCGATGAGCAGGATCAGGGCGGGGACCGCGAGCAGGGTGTTGGTCAGCGTGCCGATGATCCTGTCGACCGTGCCGCGCAGGTAGCCGGCGACGACCCCGAGCGTGCCGCCGACGAACGTGCCGATGAGGACGGCGGAGATGCTCACCGCCATCGAGACGCGGGCGCCGTAGATGATGCGCGAGAGCATGTCCAGGCCGAGGGCGTTGGTGCCGAGCGGGTGGGCGCTGCCCAGCGACGGCGGTTGGTAGACCGGCTCGAGGAGGGTCTTCGCGGCGTCCTGCGCCTCCTGCAGCCCGAGCACGGGCGCGGTGATCGCGGCGAGGATGAGCACCGCCAGCCACGCGCCGCACAACCACAGCAGCAGGTCGATGCGGCGGCGACGTCCGGGCCGCGCGGTAGGCGCGAGCGCCGCGGTCTCAGGCGCCGACACGACGGATCCTCGGGTCGATGACGCTGTACATGAGGTCGACTCCGGCGTTGATCAGCACGTAGCAGGCGGCGATGACGAGCACGGCGCCCTGGATCACCGTGATGTTGCCCTGGCTGGCGGAGGAGACCACCAGCCGGCCCATCCCCGGCAGGGAGAAGAGAGTCTCGACGATCACCGTGCTGCCGATAAGCTGGGCTAAGCTGAGGCCGAGCACCGTGATCAGCGAGTACGACGACGGGCGGAACGCGTCGAAGATCATGATGCGCCACGCGGGCATGCCCTTGGCACGTGCGGAGAGCACGAAGTCCTCCTGGAGAGTTCGGACGAGATCGCCGCGCAGCACCCGGGTGAAGGTGGGGATTTCGAGCAGCGCGATCGTGATCACGGGCAGCGCAGCGTGGTAGAGATTCTGGCCGAGCCCGTCGGTGACCCCCACCCAGCCGACGCGCGGGAACAGGTGGAGCTGGTTGACCAGGAGGGCGATCAGCACCAGGCCCGAGACGAAGCTCGGCACCGACATGATGCCGAAGGTCGTGGCACTGGCCGCCCGGTCGAGCAGGCCGTCGGGGCGACGCGCCGAGATCATCGCGAGCGGGATCGACACGACCAGTGCGACGACGAGCGCGAGCACCGCGAGCTCGATACTGACCGCGAACGCGGACCCGATGAGACTGGTGACGTCCTCGTTGGGCGGCACCATGGAGGTGCCCAGGTCGCCCTGGAACACGTGGCCGAGCCACGTGAAGTACCGCTCCACCAGCGGTTCGTTGAGACCAAGCTTGTCGCGGAGCTCGGCATAGGCCTCGGGCGACTGGTTGTCGCCCAGGATCGCCACCGCCGGATCTCCCGGCATGAGCGAGGTGAGCGAGAACGTGCCCAGACTCACCAGGAACATGACCACCAGGAGCTGGGCCACCTTTCCCGCCGCAGCTTTCATCAGGTCCTCACCAACTTCACCTCGGCTGAACGATCGGACGGGCGGTGGTGCGGGGGCGGCGGACGACGCCCCCGCACACCGTGTGCATGACGCAGGGTTACTTGCTGATCCATGCCTTGGAGAAGTCGAGCGTCAGCCGTGAGGAGACCTCGATGTCGTGCACGTTCTTGTTCCACACGACCATCTGGGCCGTCGTGTTGTAGGGCACAGCCGGCACCGTCTCGGCCCACTCGGCCTGGATCGTCGCCATCTGGGCGGCCTTTTCCGCCGTGTCGTCGGCGGCGGCGAAGTCGCTCAGCGCCTTCGCGATCGTCTCGTTGTAGTAGCCGAGCTGGTTGTCCTTGCGGCCGAAGCGCTCCAGGTAGCTCGTGTAGAGCTCGCCCGGCTCGTCCGGCACCGGCCAGCCGTACATCGCGAGATCGTAGTCCCGCTTGATCAGGACCGCGTTGATGAGGTCGGTGATCGACTGCACCGGCTTGGCGTCCACCTTGAAGCCGACGGCCTCGAGCTGGGCCTCGATGGTCAGCGCCGCCTCGGCCTGCGCCGACGGGTAGAGCAGCTCGATCTTGCCGTCGAAGCCCTTCGCGTCGGCAAGGTGCTTCTTGGCCGCCTCGGCGTCGTAGGTGAAGGTCGGCTTGTCGTTGGCCCACTGCGACTCGGCGGAGAAGATGCCGGTGCCCGGGAACGCGTTGCCGTCGAAGGCGCGCTGGTTGATCACGTCGGTGTTGATCGCGGACGCGATGGCCTCGCGGACGTTGATGTCTTTGCCGGGGGTGTCCGGCCGGCTGGGCGTACCGTTGTTGATCAGCAGCATCGAGCCGGTGTTGGTCATCCGCACGTAGCCGCTGTAGCCGCTGCTGGGCTGGATGTAATCCTTCACGATCGCCGGCGTGCCGATCAGGCTGCCCTGGATGCCACCGGCCTGGAAGGCGTCCTTCAGCGCCTGGTCACCGGTCGTGATCGTCTGAAAGGTCAGCGAGTCGAGGTACGGCTTGCCGTCCCAGTAGTCCGGGTTGGCCTTGAGCACGAGGTTCTGCCCCGGGGTCCACTTGTCGAGCATGAACGGACCGGCGCCGACCGGCTCGCGCTGGTAGGACTCGCCCTCGTCCTTGACGGCCTTCGGCGAGGCGATCATGCCGGGGGCCTGGGAGAGGAGATAAGGGAAGTCCGCCCACTTCTGTTTCAGCGTGATGACCACCGTCTTGGCGTCCTTCGCGACCGCCTTCTTCACCACGGAGGCCCACAGGCCGGAGAAGCCCGCGCCGCTCTTGGCCATGCGGTCGAAGTTGAACAGGACGGCGTCCGCGTCGTACGGCGTGCCGTCGGTGAACTCGACGCCGTCCCGCAGGACGACGGTCCACTCGGTGAAGTCGTCGTTGGCGCTGATCGAGTCCGCCATCGAAGGCACGTACTTCCCGGCCTTGGTGTCGTACTCGGTCAGGGTGCCGTAGACCGCCCGCGCCTCGTCGCCGCCCGAGGTGCCCGAGTACTGCTGCGAGGCGGGGTCGAAGCTCGCGATGCCGCCGCCGTACCCGAAGGTCAGCGAACCACCGCTGACCGGGTCACCCGAGGCCGCGGTCATCCCGAACGGCCCGTTCTCGACCTTCAGAGGGTCGGCCTTCACCGACGCCGGGGCGGTCGTGTTGCTGCAGCCCATCATGACCAGGGCGGCGACGGTTGCAGCGACCCCGACGGGCAGGAGGCGAATTTTTCTCATTGGTTCTCCCGGGTGGGTGAAAGATCAGGTGTCCCCCGTGACATCTGCTTGGTGGGTGGTGGTGCTCACTCGAAGGTGATGATGGGAAGCAGGGCGTCGCGGTTGAGCGCGCTCCACAGCGCCTCGTCGGCGCGCTCGAACGGGAGGATCGGGTCACACAGCGCCTTGGCGTCCAGGTAGCCGTTCTCGATCAGGTTCGCCAGGCGCGGGATGTCCCGCAGGACGTTGGCTCCGCCGTAGGCAGCCGAGAGGTACCTCTTGCCGTGGTAGTCGAACGGCCCCGGGGCCGGGCCCCAGACCTTGGGATCGTTGGTCGGCGCGACGACGCCGGTGGCGACGAACGTGCCACCGCGACGGGTCATCTTCGGCCCGAGGGTGATGAAGTGGGCGCCGGTCCTGTCGTCGGGGCTTCCGGTGGTCGGGTCGCCGAAGGTGATGCCGGCCGCCTCGAAAACGTGGTCGGCGCCGTTGCCGTCGTAGAAGCCCTCGTACGGCTTCCCGCCGGCGTACATGTTGTCCGTTGTCGGCCGGCACAGCTCGCGGACCTTCCCGACGAGGTGGTCCATGCCGACCTCGTCGGAGTTGAGCACCACGTGCGCTCCGGCGGCTTTGGCGGCGTCGAGGCGGTGCGGGATCCGCTCCACGGCGATGATCAGGCGGGCGCCGGCCATCTTGGCGGCCTGGATGATCGCGAGACCGAGCGGGCCGGCGCCGAGGACGACGACCGAGGACGCGATCTCGATGCGCATGCCGAGCAGGCCGAAGGCCCAGCCGGGGCCCGGCACACAGGCCAGCGAGGCGAGTTCGATGTTCGAGAGCCTGCTCTCGTTGACCGGCACGACCCACGATTCGTCGTTCACGGCGAGCTCGGCGAAGCCCCCGGTGTGGTCCTGCCAGACCGACCGGCCGTCCTCCATCTCGGCGAACGGCGGGTTGTCGGGGTGGGCGAAGTCGATGTCGTTCTTGTGACCGCAGCACCACCACTCGCCGCGCAGGCAGCTGTAACAGGTGCCGCACGCGGGGAGGACGGGCGTGACGACCTTGTCGCCCGGCTTCACGCGCGTGACGAGCGGACCGACCTCCTCGACGATGCCCATGGCGCCGTGACCCGGGCTGCGCGGCCGGACAGCCTGGTTGGGAAGCTCGGACACGTTCGTGACGATGGTGTAGCAGGCCTGCGCCGCCAGGTTCCGGATCACGACGTCCTTCGGGCGGATCGGGTTCAGGCGCAGCGTCTTCATCTCGAACTTGTCGTCGTATCGAACCCATCCCTGGAAGGTCCGGGGGGTCTCGCTCATCGGTTTCGCTCCTTGAGGCGGTGGGTGAGCCTGTGAGCACCTCGCACGAAAGGGCACCGTGCGACGCTCAGGCTAGGAAAGGGTTGTGACGACGGCCACAAATCGCGGCCGCATTTCTGCAGGACGGAATTGTCCCTATCATGACTGTCCGAAAATTAGCGGGAGCCCGGTTGGAGGTCCAACGAGACCGCCTTCACCTGCGTGAAGGACAGCAGCTCCTCGACGTGCTCCTCACGCCCCAGCCCCGAGTTCTTGACCCCGCCGAACGGGAGGCCGACGAAGTGCCGGGACGACGTGTTGAGCCAGACGTAACCGGCCTCGACCTTTCGGGCGAGGATGTGAGCCTTGGCCACGTCCTGAGTCCAGAGGCTGGCGGTGAGGCCGAGCGGCGAGTCGTTGACCAGGCCGATCGCCTCATCCTCGGTGTCGAACGCGGTCACTGAGAGCACCGGCCCGAAGATCTCTTCGTTGAAGATCTCCGCGGTCGGCGGCACGTCGGCGAACACGGTGGGTTGCACGAACGCGCCCTCGATCTGGGCGCCGCCTCCGGTCACGGCCCGCAGTCCCTCCCCCTTGGCCCGCTCCACGAACCCCATCACCCGGTCACGGTGCTGCGGGGTGACCATGGCGCCCATCTCGGTTTCCGGGTCCAGCGGGTCGCCCATCCTGACTGCCTTCGCACCGGCCGCCACGCGCTCGACGACCTCGTCGACCAGCGAGCGGTGCACCAGCAGCCGCGAGGTCGAGCCGCAGGACTGCCCTGCGGTCCAGTGGAAGTTCATGCCCGTGATGGCACCGGCCGCGGCGACCGCCGGGTCGGCGTCCTCGAGCACGACCATGGGGTTCTTGCCACCGAGTTCCAGCGTCGTGTTCTTGATGCCGGCCCGCGCGGCGCTCTGCAGGATCACCTGGCCCGTCGGCACACTGCCCGTGAACGCGATCCGTCGTATATCGGGGTGCGCCACCATCGCGGCGCCGGCGGTGGCGCCGAGGCCGGACAGGACGGACAGCACGCCCGGCGGCAGCAGCGGCGCGAACAGCTCGGCCATCCGCAGGGCGGACAGCGGCGTCTGGTCGGGCGCCTTGAGCACGACGGCGTTGCCCGCGAGCAGCGGCGCCGCGATCCGCGAGGCCGCGAACATCAGCGGGTGGTTGTAGGGGATCAGCCGTGCGACGACGCCGTAGGGCTCGCGCACGGTGTAGTGAAGCATGTTGGGCCGCCCGACCACAGTCTCCCCGCCGAGGTTCATCGCCCAGTCGGCGAAGACCTCAAGCAGCTCGGCAGCCAGGTCGACGTCACCCTTCATCGCCGTAACGGGGTTGCCGCCGTCCTGGGCGTCGAGGAAACCAAGCTCGTCCCGGTGCTCGCGGAGCGTGGCGGCCATCTTCCGCAGCACCTTCGCGCGCTCAGCCGGGGCCGCGGCCGCCCAGTCGAGGTAGGCACGCTTGCCGCTCGCCACTGCGCGGTCGACGTCGTCGGACGTGGCGGCGGGCACGAACCCGAGGGACTTTCCCGAGGCCGGAGAGAAGGTCTCGTAAGTGTCACCGTTGCTCGCCGGCACCAACTTGCCGTCGATCAGCATGTTCATCGTCAGCTCCTGTCGCCTTTGGGAAGGGACGTAATCAGGAGTGACCGTCGCCAGATTCGGCGGCGTTCGAGCATTCTTGAGGACAGAACGTTTTCTTCCCGGACTCGCGTTCTCAGGCGATGTCACACAAGTCGGGCGCCATTCGGGCCGCCTCCGCCATCAACGCCTTGCCGATCTTCGGGATCAGGCTGTTGGGACACCGCGACGGGCGGACTGCGACCGCGAGCGCACCCCGCACGACGCCGTCGGCGTCCTTGAGCACCGCGGCGACCGAGACGATGTTGCGCTCGCTCTCCTCGTCGTTGATCGCATAGCCGCGCCGGCGTACGGCGTTGAGCTTGGTGACGAGCTCCGGGAGCTCGGAGACGGCGGGGCCGTAGACGACGGGGAGCCCGTGGGAGTAGAGGGACTCGAGCTCGGCCTTCGTGAACTGCGCCAGCAGCGCGCGGCCCCCGGCGGTGTTGTGGGCGGGAAGCACCATGCCCTCCCGCGTACCGACCCGGTCGGCGTGGTCCGCCTCGATGCCGTCGACGAACCGCACCGCCGAGCCCTGGAGCGCCATCAGGTGGACCGTCTCCTCAAGCTGCCGGCTCAGGGAGACCAGCGACGGCCTCATCACCGCGCGCAGATCGCGCCCGGACCGCGCCGATGCCGGCGTCACCGAGAACGCCGGGCCGAGATGGTACTTGCGCTTGAGGTCCTGAACGGCGAAGCCGTGGTGGACCAGCATCGCCAGGAGGCGGTGTGCCGTGGACGGTGCGATCCCAAGCTGGCGTGCGACCTCGACGACGCCCAGCCCCGGCCCGAGCTCGAACCCGGGCGCGCTGGCACCGTCGCCGGCGATCACGGCCGGCACGTCGGTCCGGTTGCGCAGCAGCGTCAGCAGCCGTAACGCGTTGTCGACGGAGTCGATCGGATAGGCGGCGGGCTTGGTCGAGCGACCCACGGCATTCTGCACGACGGAAACCGTAGGACGGTCGTCACACCAGGTCAACGACGATCCCTAATCTCGTCGCTGTCGCGGGCAAGTCTTGCCCGCCCGAGCGCGTCCGGAGGAGTCGTGCCACAGATCCAGTACACGGTGCAGATCGCGACGCCAGTTGAGCGCGTCTGGGCCTTCGTCGAGCACCTCCCCAACTGGGCACCGCTGATGGTCGGCTACCAGAAGGTCGTGGAGGTGAACGACCGGCAGTCCATCTGGACTCTCAAGGGCGACGTGGGCATGCTGACCCGCGAGGTGGACCTGCAGGCCGACATCACCGTCTGGGAGCCGCTCAAGCGTGTCGAGTTCACCCTGACCGGCCTGACCGAGAAGCTCTCGGGTTCCGGCAGCTTCACCCTCGAACCGGTGACCGGCGACGACGCCGGGGAGGCCGGGACGCCGGCCGTGGAGTCGTCCGCGGCGGCCGCGCCGATTGCCCCGGCGCCCCGGCGCAAGCGCCGTCGTCTCCGTGAGGCGTTCGCGCGCTTCCAGGCACGGATGATGCGCCGGATGATGAAGCGCGCCGACGGCGCCGACGAGTCTGTGCGCGCCGCGGCCGCGACGATCGCCTCCGCCGCGGCGGACCGCAGCGGCGAGGGATCCCGGCTGACCTTCGAGCTGCACGTGCAGCCGGGCGGCCCCATGGCGCCGATGCTCGAGCTGCTGATGGCGCCGATGCTCGAGCCCGCGGTCTCCGACCTGACCACGGGCATTCGCGCGGCCCTCGAGGCCGGCTGATGTACCCGGGCCTCGCGCACCGGCGGGCTCTGGTGACGGGCGGGGCCACCGGGATCGGCGCGGCCATCGCGCGCCGCCTCGCCGAAGAGGGGGCGTACGTCGCCGTCCTTCACATGGCCGGCACAGCTGCGCTTGTCGCCGAGCTCGGCGAACGGGCGCTTCACACGTCTCGCTGACGCGAACGGCATTCGGCAGGTTAGAATGACTACCTTGCTGATCGTCGTGAGGACGCCCATGGACGCGCCAGACAAGCCCGACTCCCCCATCGGTTCTGCGGACAACGTGCTGCGCCTGATCGCAGCGTTCGAGCAGCACGACAAGCTGCGGGTGGCCGACGTCAGCCGGATGCTCGGGGTCGCGCGGTCGACGGCGCATCGGCTGCTCCGGGTGCTGGTCGCGCACGGCTTCGCGTCGCAGGACGAGCTGTCCAAGGCCTATATCGTCGGGCCCTCGCTGCTGCGCCTGGCCGTGTCGATCTCCCGGGGACTCGACCTCACCACGGTCGCGGCCCCCGTGATGGCCGAGCTCGTGGACGAGCTCGGTGAGACCGTCCACCTCGCCGTTCTGCAGGGCCCGGAGGTCTTTTTCCTCGAGTCCATCGAGACACCGAAGCCGCTTCGTGTAGGTGCCCGGGCCGGTCATCTCCGTCCGGCCTACGCGACGGCGACCGGACGGGTCCTCCTCTCCGAGCTCAGCGACGAGGAACTCCAGGCCCACCTTCCGAGCGTGCTCTCCGCGCTCACGCGCAGAACGGTCACCGACCGCGAAGAGCTCGCGTCGGTCCTGGCGACAGCACGACGGCAGGGCTACGCCTGGAGCCTCGGTGAGAGCGAGGAAGACGTCGCGTCGGTGGCGGTTCCGGTGCGGAACGCGAGCGGCAGGATCGCCGCTGCACTAGCGGCCGCGGCGCCGCCTTCCCGGCTCGGAGAAGAGGACGTCGCGTCGATCGCCGCAAAGCTGACGTTCGGTGCCACCCGGATCAGTTCCCTCCTGCTCTAGCCATATCCAGCCGCGGGCGCGGCAGGCGGGGACGTCGCGCGACTGCCATCACCCGGGAGCAGAGGCTCATCGCGCCCCGCCTCCCCTGGCCACCTCGGCGCGGGCTTCAACAACGAGACGGCCCGAGGAACCGGCAGGTGAGAGCGCCGAGTTGATCTCCGGTGGCTGCATCCTCGATATCGACCCGGCATGCCAACGAGCATGCTCGTTAGCATGTTCGTTAGCATGCGTCGTCCGTACCGGCTGGCGGGGAGAGAACGATGCAGGACGAGGAGCTAGCCGAGATCATCAGGAACCTTCGAACGCTGGGCGGAGACGTCTCCGATGTGGAGGTGAAGAAGTCCCAGCACGAGTTGCCGAAGACCGTCCGGGAGACCCTCTCAGCCTTCGCCAACACCGGCGGTGGGGTGCTCATCCTTGGTCTGGACGAGACCAGGGGGTTCGCGCCGACCGGCGTGCACGATGCCCTGAAGCTCTCCAACGATCTGGCCTCGCTCTGTTCCACCGACATGGAGCCCGCCTTGCGACCGCTGATCCATGTCCATGATTTCGAAGGCGTGAAGCTCGTCGTCGCGGAGATTCCTGAACTGGATCCGGCCCAGCGGCCGTGCTTCTACCGAGGCGCCGGGATGACCAAGGGTAGTTTCGTCCGCGTCGGTGACGGTGACCGGCGTTTGTCGAGTTACGAGGTCCAGATCATGCTGTCCTCACGAGGTCAGCCTCGCGAGGACGAGCAGAGCGTCCCTGGGACCGGCCTTGATCTCCTCGATCCGGCCATGCTGGAGGCGTTCATCGCGCGGATCCGCACCAGTAGGCCGTACGCCTTCAAAGATCTTGACCGCGATGCGCTGCTCAGACGGGCCCGGCTACTGGTGACCGGGCCTGACGGCGCGGACAGTCTTTCCCTTGCCGCACTGATCGCGCTCGGTTCCTATCCTCAGGAGCACTTCCCGCAGCTGATGATCAGCTTCGTCCACTACCCGCCGCCCACCGGGGACGCGTCGGCGGCGGGGACGCGATTCCTGGACAATGTCACCATCGAGGGCCCTATTCCTGTCATGGTCCGCGACGCGCTGGCGGCGGTCCGGCGGAACATGTCCAGGAGGGCCGTCATCGGAGGAGCCGGCCGACAGGACGTGTGGGAATACCCCGAAACCGCTCTCCGAGAGGCTACAGTCAACGCGCTCGTGCACAGGGACCTCTCCAGCGCTGCCCGTGGTACGCAGATCCAGATCGAGATGTACCCCGACAAGCTGACCATCCGGAGCCCGGGCGGCCTGTTCGGCCCGGTCACCATCGACAACCTCACCGAGGAGGGGATCTCTTCCACGCGCAACGCGACCCTGATGAGGATCCTCGAAGACGTTCCCATCCCCGGTGAGACACGAACGGTCTGCGAGAACCGGGGTTCCGGAATCCGCGCCATGGTCGCCGCGCTCCGAGCAGCCGGAATGAGCCCGCCTCAGTTCGATGACCGGATCTCCTCCTTCACCGTCACCATCCCCAACCACGCGTTGCTCAGTGAGAAGACCGTGAGATGGATCGAGAGCCTCGGAGAGAGGGGACTCACCGACAGCCAGTGCATCGCACTGGCGATGCTCCGGGACGGGGAGATCCTGGACAACCGCTCCTACCGGAGCACAGCCGGCGTGGATTCGCGGGTCGCCACGGCCGAGTTGCAGGATCTCGTGGCGCGCGAACTCGTGCTTCAGACAGGGACCCGGCGTTGGGCCCGTTACGAACTGTCCCAACGGCTGCGCGGCCGTACCTCTGCTGGGACCTCGGCTTCCACGCGGGCCGACCGGCGTCCGCAGTTGCTGGACGCGCTCGGCGACGAGACTCTCTCAAGAGCCGAGTTGGCCCGGCGCACCGGCCTCACGGATCAGACGGTACGGCGCTGGCTCTCGATCATGCGGGAGGAAGGCACGGTGGAACTGGTCGGTAGTTCTCCCCGCAGCTCAACCGCCCGGTACCGCCAAACGCGTCAGGGCTCTCTTTTCCCGCCGGCCGATCCTCAGTAGTGAGAGTCGGCACCGGTCCATGGCGTGATCATGCGATCGATCAGCGTCCGAATCGTCCACTGGCTACCGCAATCCGCGCCTCCACGACAAGACGACCGCAGGAAGCCGCAGATGCGTGGCAACGCTGAAGATTTGCGGCGTGCCCGGCCGGGGCACTCTTCGATCAGCCAAAACGGCCCTCACCTGGGGTTTCGCGAAGCCGTCCAGTGATCTTAGGCAGTCGTAGGTCACTGTCGGCAGCCGTACGCCGTTGATCTCGGGATATGCGCAGGATGGCATCGACCCCATTCGCCCAGCCCACATGCCAGGAGCGACAGGTCTCGGGACAGCCCGAGGCCCTCCTGGTGAAGGATCAGGTGCGTGCGAACTGCGCTGTGAATCGGTCACCTGGTACGAAGACCGTCGCAGACGACGGTGATAACGCGGTCGTGGGCGCTGGCGTCGCCTGGGCGACTTCCCGCGCAAGGCAGCCGCTCATCAAGGCTTTCACGTCGGCGAAGGTGATGCCACCCCGTACCGCGCCCGCCCGTCGGGTGGCCTTCAGCATGGCGTGCAGCCGACCTGACACGTCGCTGCCGGCGTCGATGGCAGCCGACTCGATGTCGAACCCGACACCGGCCAGCGACTCCGCCAACCCGCGGTGGTCGGCGCCCTCGTGGGCGAGCGCGGCGAAAAAGGTGAAGAACGCCGTCCCCGGATCCTCGGTCGCCATAAGGGCGTCAGCCCGAGTGGTGAGCAACGCCATGCGATCAAGCAGGACCGCCGCGAACAGGGCCTCTTTGGAGGGAAAGCGGCGGCTGACGGTGCCGGTGCCGGTGCCCACCCCCGCACGTCGCGCGATCTCGTGTACCGGCACGGAAAGCCCTTCGGTCGCGAACATCTCCGCTGCCGCCCGCAGCACCAACGTCCGATTGCGGCGGGCATCGGCACGCGGTGCCCACACAGGCTCCCCCGTCATCGGACGACCCGGCTGTCCAGGGTGCCGACTACTACGCCGCGAACGGTCGGCTACTGAACGCATCGGGCCATCATGCGCCGTCTCGACCAAGTTCCGCGTCACATGACGTCTACACCCAGCGCCGGCTGTGGGTGGAGTCTGAGCGATTGACCGGCGTGACGTACTCATTTCACAGCCGGTCCGACGCGGACGCAGCCCTATGACGCTCCGCTGGCTTCTCAGGATCGCGGCAATCTACCTCGGCGCCCTGGGCGCCGCCTCGCTGCTCGTCCCACAGGCCGCGTCATCCGGCCTGGGCCACGCATCAACAGCTTCGATATATTTGCGACGCGAACCATTGGAGCGACTCTGCTCACGATGGCGATTGAACTGGTCGGCGAGCATGAGCACCGTCATACCGGTCGGAGCGGTCCTCGCCAACGTCTTCATGAATGCTGTGCTCGGCACAGTCGATGCCACCAACATCATCGGCGGCACGATTGACGCCAGCAGTTGGAGCGGCGTGGCCATCCACGCGGCGCTTGTTCTCGCTTTCAGCCTCTGTCTCTTCCGCGCCATACGTCGGCACAAGGCTGCCCCTCTGGCCTGAGCCGGCCTCCGTTTCGTGGCATCCCGACCCGGCCATCGCTGCCGGAACTGAGATACGACGTTCGCCGACTTCGGTGGTAGCTCCGCAGTCTGCACGCCGAACCTTCCGGCGCGGTCGCGGTGCCCGACAAGGGAATGAGGAGCCGCGCCCGGACCAGCCGGGCCAACGGCCGTTCGGCCTGGCTGCGTGGCCAGCACATCACGACCATATCGTCGGCGAACCGCACCATCGCTCCGTCCCCGTCATCCAATGCCCGATTCAATCGGTGCAGTAGACGTTGCAGAGCAAGGATGAAACCGGACCGCGGGCAGGAAGTGACGGGCGAGGAGCGGCCCCGGCCCGGCCGGCTGCCTGGCCGCAGCCCTTCCGACCCCGGCGCCATCGGCCACCGGTCACCCACATGGGAGTACTAGGCGGTACGACCGAGCTGGTGGATACGTCGCACCCGGCCGTCGTCGGCGACGTCACCGATCAGGATCCAATCGATCACCACGTGCCCGCGCTTACGGTGCTCCGTTATGAGGCAGCAGCGTGCGGCGAACTCATGGCCGTTGACGAACAGGTCGTCGATGCGCATCTCGATGGAGGTGACGTTCTTGCGTGCCGGGACCGCATGGCGGACCAATTGGTCGCGGGTGAGCGTTGTGCCGTCGGTTACCCAGACCGCGTCGGCGGTCATAGTGCGGTCCACGATCCGCTCGGGGTCTTCGTCGGAAAGGGCCATGTCGCGGGTGTAGTCGATCAGAAGACGGCGTGCCGCCTGCTCAGTTATCTCTGACATGGTTGTCAGCATTAGCGTTGCCCTTATGGTTGTCAACCGTGTCAGATATAAGGCGGCGGCGTCAGCGGGTGGAGGTCGCCCGCAACCGTGACGCGCTGGTGTCGGCGGCGATCCGGGTTCTCGCCCAGCACCCAGAGGCGAGCATGGCGGAGATCGCATCCATGGCCGGCGTGACGCGGCAGACCGCGTATGTCCACTTCGGCACCCGCGAGGCGCTCCTCGCGGCGGTGCGTGACAAGCTGAACCGCCGTGCGTTCGCCGTGCTGGACGCCGCCGATCTCGAGACAGGTACCGCCACCGAAGCTCTCGGCCGTTTTCTCACCGCAGCCGGAACACTGCTGACCGAGCAGGCGGCAGCCGGTCATGGGGATGCCACCCAGGAGGAAGACGCGTCGCATCACCTGCTGGTCGAGGAGAGCTTGGAGAGCCTGATCCGTCGCGGCCGCGACAGCGGCGAGTTCGCGACCGATCTGGACACCGGCTGGTTGGTCGCCGCGACGATCGCGCTCGGCCACGCCGCCGATCGTCACATCCGCGCCGGCCGCTTGGACGCTCGGGAGGCGGCCAGGCATTTCCGGGCCTCGGTGACGCGCTTGTGCGGCGCCGACGATCCTGACCACATGTAACGCGGTGTGCGGCCCGCGGTGAAGCGCTGATCGCCACCGCCAACAACGGCGCCGACTTCATCGCTGGCGTGCCCAATGTCATCAACTCCGCGGGGACCACAGTCAGTGCCGACAATTTGGGCGGCCCATCGACCCCACCCCGGCACCATCTGCATCCACACGGCTTCAGCCAGCGGATTCGCGATTCCGCGCGACCGCACAAACCGGCCTTCGCCCATATGATCCACAAGTATCGATCGTTTATAGGTGGGCGATATCGACCGCTCCAACACTGGTGCCACGAAAGATCCTTGCCGCGGCGAACACCCGGAAGGTGGCAAATGATTCGCGTAGCAGAGATCACTATTGGAGCGTTTCCAGGCCAGGGCGCGTACTCACCCGGCTGCCTGGAGTCGATGCTGACCGACAACCACGTTCGGCAGGTCGTCGACGAGATCGACGGGATCGCGACCCGGATGCTGGGGCGAGGGCTCAAGGACACGGTCCTGCTGACCACACCCCCCACGGCCGAAGAACTGCTGTCCGACGCGCCGGACGTGCTGCAGGTCGCGGCCTTCGCCACGTCCGTGGCGCTGCACCAGCTGCTGTGCCGCCACGGCGCGGAGATCACTCTGCTGGTGGGACACAGCCTCGGTGAGATCTCCGCGCTCGTCGCCGGGGAAGCACTCACCGTCGCCGAGGGGACCGAGGTGCTCTGTCACCGGATCCTGGCGCTGCGGGAACACGACACCAGCGGCGGCCGGATGCTCGCGCTTTCCTGCGGGCGGGACCGGGCCGAGCAGATCCTGGCGCTGCTTCGTGACGGCGACGCCGTCGTGGCCGTCGACAACGGGCCGAAGCAGACCACGGTGTCCGGCACGCCGGACGCACTCACGAGGATCGAGGCGATCGCGGCGGCCATCGGGGTGCAGGGCACGCCGCTGCTGGCGCCGCATCCCTTCCACAACCCCCTGCTGCAGGAGGCGCGAGCCGACTTCGCGCGCCGCATCGCGGGCGTGCGGGCCCGTGACCTGCGCACGCCCGTCTACTCGCCGATCCTGGGCCGGTACTACCGCGCCGGTGAGGAGCTCGGCCCACTGCTGGCCTCCCACTTCGTCACTCCCGTGCATTTCGGCGACAGCGTGCGGCGGCTGTCCGACGCCGGAGCCCGGATCTGGGTCGAGCTCGGAGCCGGCCGTACGCTGACGAACCTCGCCCGTTCGATCGATTCCAGCACGCTGGCCCTGGTTCCGCTGGCCGGCCGTACCAGCTCGGTCTCCGAGGTGGCGGCCTTCCTGCGCCCCGCCGCGGCTCCGGCGCCCCCCGCCGTTCACACAGCGGCCCCCCTGAGCGTCGGCGCGCCTGTGGCCGGTCCCGCCCACGTCCCGGTGCCCGACGTCATTCCCGTGTCCGCGCCGTCACCGGCCGCCCCGGCCGCCGCCGTCCCGGATCGCGAGGAGATCGCGACCCGGATCAGGCAGCTGTACGCCCGGATCCTGGAATACCCGGAAGAGGTGTTCGAGGACGCGGCCGAACTCGAAGCCGACCTCGGCGTCGACTCCGTCAAGCAGACCGAGATGTTCGCCCAGGTCGCCGAGGCCTTCGGACTCGGAATGCGCCCCGACGGATTCCGCGTCGCCGACTACCCGACCTTCGGCGCCGTCGTGGACTTCGTGCATCGGAGCGCCCCTCCGGTGCCGTCGCCTGCCCCCGCGCCCGCCCCGGCGCCGGTCTCCGCGCCGCCCGTCACGCCCGCGCAGGTCACTCCTGCCCAGGCTCCGGTCGATGCGCCCGCCCCGGCCGCCGCCGTCCCGGATCGCGAGGAGATCGCGACCCGGATCAGGCAGCTGTACGCCCGGATCCTGGAATACCCGGAAGAGGTGTTCGAGGACGCGGCCGAACTCGAAGCCGACCTCGGCGTCGACTCTGTCAAGCAGACCGAGATGTTCGCCCAGGTCGCCGAGGCCTTCGGACTCGGAATGCGCCCCGACGGATTCCGCGTCGCCGACTACCCGACCTTCGGCGCCGTCGTCGGCTTCGTGTGCGCCGCGCTCGACGGGGCGGAGGTCGCTGTCCGATGAGCGAAGGCTTCACGTTGGCAGGCAAGATCGCGCTGGTCACGGGTGGCGCGGGCAGTGTGGGACGGCACATCACCCGGCAGCTCAGCGAGGCGGGGGCCACCGTACTGGTGGGGTGCTTCCACTCCTACGACGCCGCCCGGGAGATGGTGGCCGAGCTCACGGCCGAAGGGCGCAGCGCCGGGGTCGTCCGCGGTTCGGTGGCCAAGCCGGCGCAGGTCGAGAAGATGTTCGCCGAGATCGGCGAGCGGTACGGCCGGCTGGACATCCTGGTGAACAATGCGGCCGCGGGGGTGTTCGTCAGCCTCGACGAGCTCACCGACGAGCACATGGACCGCGCGTTCGCCACCAACGTCAAGGGCGCGCTGTGGTGCTCCCGCGCCGCCAGGCCCCTGCTCGTCCGGGCCGGGGGCGGCGCCATCGTCAACGTCTCCTCGATCGGCGCCTCCTACGCTCCGGCCAACTACCTCGGCGTCGGGATCTCGAAGGCGGCGCTGGAGAGCCTCACCCGTTATCTGGCGGCCGAGTTCGCTCGCGACGGCATCCGCGTCAACGCCGCCTCCGCCGGACTGATCGACAATGAGGTCGGCCGGATGTTCCCCCGCTTCGACTCCGTGCGGGACAACACCGTGGAGGCCACCCCCCTGGGCCGGCTGGCGTCCGAGGCGGACCTGGCGGGCCTGGTGACCTTCCTGGCGACACCGGCCGCCCGGTGGATAACCGGTCAGACGGTCGTCGCCGACGGCGGCCTGGGCCTCCTGCATCGGGCCATGTCCCCCGACCCCGACGTCAGAACGCCGGACACGGCGCCGGTCCCCGCATCCGTCACCGCGCCGGTCCCCGCATCCGTCACGGCACCCGAACCGGCGCCGGAACTCGCCGAGGACGAGGACCCGGTCGTGGTGGTCGGCATGGGCCTTGCCATACCCGGCGCTTCGGGACCCGAGGAGTTCTGGAAGCTGCTGACCGAGGGCGCCGAGCTGTTCACCGAGGTGCCGGCCGACCGCTGGTCGGTGGACGGCTTCCACCACCCCGACCCGGCCACTCCGGACAAGACCTATCAGCGCCGGTCGGGCTTCATGACCGGGTTCACGCCACATCACGCGCTCGCCGCCGAGCTGGCGGACCTGGGTGAGAACCTCGATTACACGGCGCTCTGGCTACGGCACAGCGTCCACCAGGCCCTCGACGGCGTGCGGCGCGACGACGGCGACCGGTTCAGCGTGGTCGTCGGGTACACCCCCGACGGCAGCCAGCACCTGCAGGAATCCCTGGTGCGCCGGGAGGTCCGCGACTTCGCCGCCGGAAACGACGTCGATCCCGACGACCCGGAGCTCCGCGCGTTGCTGGATCGCTGCCTGCCGCTCGGCGATCGGGCGCTGCCACCGCACCGCGTCGGACGGCTGGCCGTTCACGGCCTGCTTCCGGAGGACGCGCCGGTGACGATGCTGGACACCGCCTGCTCGTCGTCGCTGTACGCCATCGACCTGGGCGTACGCGCGCTGATGGCGGGTGAGGCCGACATCGCGGTCTGCGGAGGGGCGTTCGCGCTGGCTCCCTCCGGGTCGGTGCTGTTCTCCAAGCTGCACGGCCTGTCCAGGCGCGGTGAGGTACGCGCCCTGGACAAGTCCGCCGACGGGGTGCTGTTCTCCGACGGCGCCGGAGTCGTGGTGCTGAAACGGCTGTCCCGGGCGCTGGCGGACGGTGATCGCGTCCACGGCGTCGTCTCCGGCATCGGGTTGTCCGCCGACGGTAAGGGCAAGGCCATCTACGCCCCGTCCAGCGGCGGCCAGGAGCTGGCCGTCCAGCGGGCCCTCGCCAAGTCGGGGCTGCGGGCCGGCGAGGTGGACTGGGTGATCGCCCACGCCACCGGGACGCCCGCGGGCGACGAGGCGGAGTTCACCGGGCTGCGTTCGGCCTACGCCGGGGAACGACCCGTCCAGGTCACCTCCAACAAGTCGCTGGTCGGGCATACCGGCTGGGCCGCCGGGGTGGTGTCGATCATCCACGCGCTGCTGGCGCTGCGGCACGGCGTCATCCCCGCCCAGTACCGCTTCACCGAGGCGCCCGCGTACTTCCACACGGACACCACCAACCTCACCATCCCGGCCGAGCCGGTGGCGTGGCCGGCCCGTCCTGAACGGGCGCGCACCGTCGCGGTCTCCGGCTTCGGATTCGGCGGCACCAACGCCCATCTGCTGCTCCAGGAGCACGTACCGGGCCTGCGTTCCGCGTTCGGGTACGGCGAGCGCCGCCCGGAGCCGCTGGTGCTCGTCGGCTGGTCCGCCCATCTTCCCGGGTGTGAGGACGAGGCCGCGGTGGAGCGCTGGGCCAGGGAGCGCGTCGCGCTGCCCGCCTCGTTCGGCGAGGTCTACCCGCCGCCGCCGTTCCAGAAGCTGCGGATGCCGGCCAGCGCCGTACGCGCCACCGACCGCGCCCAACTCATGATCGTCGAGTGTATGCAGCGGCTGGACCCGGCGGTCCGGGCGGCGTGCGACCGGAACCGCGCCGGGACCGGCGTGGTCGTCGGGCACGTCGGCCCCACGCGGAACGCGATCCTGTACGCGCTGCGCGCCTACCAGGACGAGCTGCTGCGCGAGGCCCGTCAGGCGGCCGAACCGGAGCCTCTGCTCACGCTGTTCAAGAAGTTCAACGAGCGGGTGCAGGAGCTGATCGCGGCGCCGGTCGAGGACTCCTTCCCCGGTGAGATGCCCAACGTGGTGCCGGCCCGGTTGTCGAACTACTTCGACCTGCGTGGGCTGAACATCGCGGTGGACGGCGGCCCCGACTCGCTGGCCGGCGCCTTCGAGCTGGCCGGGCGCTACCTGGAGTTCGGCGACATCGACATCGCGCTGGTCGCCGGGGTCAACGGCAACACCCTGCCCTCCTGGCGCGGGCTGCTGGCCGAGAGCGGGGTCGCCGCGGACGCCACCGAGGGGGCCTTCCTGTTCGCGGTCACCCGGCGCTCGTTCGCCGAGAGCGAGGACCTGCCGGTCCTGGCCGAGATCGACGCACTTCTCGAGGGAGGGGCCTGATGCCCTCGCCTGCTGTCACCCTTCCGGGCGCCTGCGGCGCCCCCGGCCTGCTGGCCCTGGTCACCGGCGCGTCCGCCGGCGACGTCAGGCTGGGCGGCCTGACCTTCCGCCGCCCATCCTCCAGACCGCACGGACCGCACGAACCGCAAGGACCGCGCCAACCGCACGAATCGCAGGGGGCGTACGGGGCGGCCGAGCCCGTCGAAGCCGCCGAACACACCGACTCCGATCGCCTGCTCGACAGGTACGTCCTCTCCTTCGCGCCGGCCGTCGCGGAGCGGGTGCGCGACGATGTCGCGGCCCTGCCGCCGGGCGTGGTGCTGGTCACCGGGACCGACCCGGGCAGGCTGGCGCTGCCGCACGACGCGATCACGGTGAACCCCGACGACGACCTGCCCGCCCTGCCGGAGGACGACGGGCCCCGGCACATCAGGGTCCTGGTGGACCTGTCGGATCCGGCGCTGACGGCACCCGGCTGGTCGCCTCAGGCGGAGCGGCTGCTGCGGCTGCACGAGCGCATGTTCCTGGTCGTGCGGCACTACGCGGCCCGCTGTGAGTCACTCCTGGTGACGCTGGTGGGCGGCATCACCGACACGGGGGTCGCGCTGCCGTTCACCGGCCTGTTCACCGGCTTCGTCAAGAGCCTGGCGCTGGAGCTCCCGGCTGTGCCGATCGTGGCCACACTGCACACGGAGACCGACGCCGCCTCGGCGCTCGACGCGGGGGCGGCCGAGCTGGCCAACCGCCGGCTGCTGCCGGTGGTCGCCCACGTGGGCGGACGCAGACTGACCCTGCGCGCGCTCGCCGAGCCGGCCAGGCCCACCGAGCCGCCGGTCGCACGTGAGTCCCTTGTGGTGGCGGCGGGCGGCGCGCGCGGGATCGGCGCCGCGCTGCTGACGGCGCTCGCCGAGCGGTACGGCCCGCGCATCGTGGTGCTCGGCAGCACCCGCCTGGACGTCTACGACCCTGAGTTGCTGGACATCGACCCCGACCAGGCCGCCGCCACACGTCCGGCGTACATCAAAGGGCTGATCACCGGACCCGGCCGGATCGGAGTGGCCGAGGCGAACGCGGCGTTCGACAGGCTCCAGGAGGCCAGAACGGTCCGGCGCACCCTGCGGGAGCTGGAGCGGCACTGCGGCGCGGGCCGTGTCGCCTACCTCCACTGCGACCTGCGCGACCGGGAGGCGGTCGGCCGGGCAACGGACGCGATCGCCGCCGAGCACGGCCGTATCGACCTGCTCGTCAACGTCGCCGGGACCAACAGGGCCTCGGCCGTGGGCACCAAATCCCGGACGGACTTCCTGGCCGTACGGGACCTGAAGCTCCGCACCTATCTGAACCTGAAGAGCGCGCTCGCCGGCGCGCCGCCGCGCCGCTGGTGCAACTTCGGCTCGTTCGTCGGCTTCACCGGTCAGCACGGCGAGACCGACTACGGCTCGGCCAACGACTTCCTCAACAGCTCGTCCGCCTGGGCGGCGGCGCGCGGCGAGACCGAGTTCACCATCGGCTGGACCCTCTGGCGCGACATCGGCCTGGGCGCGACTCCGATCATGAAGGCGTTCCTGGCCAAGGCCGGCCAGTTCACCGCCACCCCGACCGAGGAGGGCGTGGCCCACTTCCTGGCCGAGCTGGGACACCCGGCTCCCCCGGCCATGACCGTGCTGTTCGGCGAGAAGGAACGCGCCGCGATCACCGCGGCCGTCCCCGAGTATCTGGACTGGTGCGCGCACCCGCCCCAGTTCCTCGACAAGGTCGTCCGCGGTCCCGGTGAGCTGACCGCGTCGCGCACCTTCGACCTGGACCGCGACGGCTACCTCAGGATGCACGTGGTCAACGGCTATCCGACGTTGCCGGGCACCTTCGTGCCCGAATTGGCCGCCGAAGCCGCCAAGGCCCTGGTGCCGCATCGGCTGCCGGTGGTCTTCGAGGATGTGCGGCTGGAGTCGTTCCTGCGGGTCTACCGCAACGGCCGTCCCCAGACGAAGAAGATCCACGCTCAGCTGGTCAGCGAGAACGCCGAGGAGTCGGTGGTCCAGGTGCGGATCCTGGGCGACGTGCACGGCCCGGGCGGCCGGATTCTCGCCAAGGACAGGCTGCACTTCTCGGCCACCGTGAGGATGCGTGACGGCTACCGGACCGCGCCCTCGTGGCAGGCGTGGGACGACACCGGCGCGACCCCGGTGGCCGACCCCTACCATGCGCCCGCATCGGCGGCGCTGCTCACCGAGGTGTTCGTCTCGACCGACGGGACCCGGCTGCACCCGCGCGGACGCCGCGCCCGGCTGGCGCTGGACGCCGAGGGAGTGCGGCGCTGGTTCCCCGACCTGCTGGTGCCGTCGGTGCTCCTGGACGGACTGGCCCGGGTCGCCGTACTCGATCTGGTGGACGGCAGGTGGACGCCCGTGGCGATTCCCCGGTCGATCCGCAGGATCGAGGTCTTCGGACCGGACAACGACGCCGTCCTGCTGGGCCGGCGGGTGGAGCTCTACTCCGTACCCGAGCATCTGGATCTGGAGGATGCCGCCGCGGACAACCTCTGTGTCGCCGTCGCGGCGAACGGCGACGTCCTGCTGGAGATCGAGGGGACGACCGGCCAGGTCCTCGGATACGTGGACCAGGAGACCGGTGCCTTCCTCTGCCGTGACGAGTTCGCAAGGAGACAACGATGACAGTCAGCGAGGACCACGGACGGACCGGCGGCGGGGTGTGCCCCTTCACCGGCGCCACGGCCGAGGAGACCAAGCAGGACGTGACCGGTCCCAAGGGGCTGCCGCTGGTCGGCATCACCATGAACCTGGGACTCAACCCGTTGGACTTCACCCTCAAGACCCAGCGGGACTGGGGCTCGATGGTCAAGATCAACCTGATTCCCAACGACTACATCCAGGTCACCAACCCCGAGGCGATCGAGCGGGTGCTGGTCAGCAACATCGGCAACTACCGGCGCGGCAAGCTGTACAAGACGTTCCACTCGTACATGGGCATGGGCCTGCTCACCCTCGACGACGCCGAGTGGCGCGCGCACCGCAAGGTGGTGCAGCCGGCCTTCACCCCCAAGCGGATCGGCGCGTCCATCGCCGAGACCATCGGCGCGGCGCAGGACGTGTTCGACCGGTGGGAGCGGCGCGCGGCCACCGGCGAGGAGTTCGACCTCGTCGTGGACACGATGGACCTCAGCGCCCGGGTGCTGGGCAAGGCGCTCATCAGCAGGGACCTGTCGAGCAAGGAGCGGACCTTCACCAAGGCCGTCGCCGCCGCGCTGGAGGTCATCTTCAAGAACGTCAGCAGCGTCGAGGAGCTGCTGGTGCCCAAGTGGGTGCCCATCGCCTACTTCCGGCGCAAGCGCAATGCGCACAAGGTCCTCAACAAGATCATCGATCGTGAGGTGCGGGAGCGCACGGCCAAGGGGGACCCGGGCGACGACGCGGCCGGGCTGCTCATGAAGTCCGACCTGCCGCCGAACGCGCTGCCGGACAACCTGCGGACCATGTTCCTCGCCGGTTCGGAGACCACCGGGCTGAGCCTCGCGTGGGCCATCTACGAGCTCACCCGGGCGCCCTCCGTGCGGCGGCAGGTCGAGGAGGAGGTGGACCGGGTGCTGCAGGGCCGCATCCCCACCTACGAGGACCTGGACAAGCTGGTGATCACCAAGTCGGTGGTCGACGAGACGCTGCGGCTCTACCCGTCGGTCTGGCAGTTCCCGCGCGACCCGGTCACCGACGACGAACTGGCCGGGCACCATGTCCCCGCCGGAGCCACCGTCATGATCAGCGCGTTCGGCACGCACCGCAACCCGGAGGTCTGGGAGAACCCCAACGCCTTCGACCCCACCCGCTTCCATGACCCGGAGGAGCAGCGGCGCCGCCCCAAGTTCGCCTACCTGCCCTTCGGCGGCGGGCGGCGGCAGTGCATCGGCAAGCCGCTGGCCCTCGCGATCCTGGTCGCGTCCGTCGCGATGGCCTGCCAGCGCTACCGCTTCTCGCTGCCGCTGGACCAGGAGCAGGTCAAGCCCGGCGCGTTCATCACCATCTTCCCGGAGAAGTTCCCGAATAAGGGGATCCGTGTCACCGTGCGCCGCAGGGACCCCGTTGTCTCGGGCGCGCACACGGACACGGGCGCGGACACGAACACGGACACGAACACGGGCCCTGAGCAGGCCGGGCACGTGCCGGCCGAGCAGGAGCGGCCCGAGCAGGAGCAGGTGCGGGCATGACGGCAGGCGGCCGCTCCGTGGGCCGGGTCATCCTGGTCACGGCGATCCCGATGTTCCTGGTCTCGCTCAACAACCTGGTCGTGGTGAACACCCTGCCGGTCATCGCCCGTGACCTGGCCGCCCCGCCGTCCACGCTGCAGTGGGTCATCCACGCGTACGCCCTGGCCTTCGCCGGGCTGCTGCTGACCGGCTCGGCGCTGGGCGACCGGTTCGGGCGGCGCCGGGTGTTCGCGGGCGGTATCGCGATCTTCGCCCTGGGATCGGCCGGGTGCGCGCTCTCGGACTCGATCGGCTCGCTGATCGCCGCTCGGGTCGTCCAGGGCGCCGGAGCGGCCGCCGTGCTCCCCATCTCGCTGACCTTGCTGGCCGCCGGGGTTCCCCCGCGGCGGCGGAACGTCGCCATCGGCCTGTGGAGCGCGGTCAACGGGATGGGCATCGCGCTCGGGCCCCTGGTCGGCGGCGCCCTGGCCGTGGCCCAGGGCTGGCCGTGGGTCTTCTGGATCACCGCGATCACCGGCGCGGTCTTCGTTCCCGTGACCCTGATGGCGGTCGAGGAGAGCACCGGCGACGACGGCAGGCTGGACCTGCCCGGCATGGCGCTGGCGGCGGCGACGGTCGTCTCCCTCGTGTGGGGCATCACCAGGGCCGGCACGGAGGGCTGGGCCGCCCCGCCCGTGCTGGCCGTGCTCGGCCTGGCGCTCGCGCTGGGCGTCGCGTTCGTCACCTGGGAGCGGCGCGCGCGACACCCCCTGCTGCCGCTGCGGTTCTACCGGATTCCGGCGTTCGTCCTGTGCAACGTGGTGTCGCTGGCGATGTTCTTCGGGGTGTTCGGCGCGATCTACTGGCTGATGCAGTATCTGCAGGGCCCCCTCGGATATTCAGCGCTCGAGGCCGGGGTCCGCACTCTGCCGTGGACCGCGATGCCGATGCTGGTCGCGGTGCTGGCCGGGCTGGTCACCGAACGGGCCGGGGCCGGGCGCCTGATCGCCCTCGGCCTGCTGTGCGAGGCGGCCACGCTGGCCTGGAGCGCGCTCCTCATGGCACCGGTCGTGCCGTACTCCCAGATGCTGCCCATGCTGGTCCTCGGCGGGATCGGGATGGGCCTGGTCTTCGCCCCCCTCACCGCCGTCGTGCTCGCCTCGGTCGGTCAGGGCGAGCGAGGCCGCGCGAGCGGGGCCAACACCACCGTGAGAGAGATCGGCTTCGCACTCGGGGTGGCGGTGCTGACCACCGTCGTCACCCGCGCCCACCCCGCGCTCTCCGACCCCGTCGTCTTCGTCGCCGCGGTCCGGCCCGCCGTCTGGCTCGGCGCCGTCGTGCTCGCGGCCGCCGCACTCGCCGCCCTCTTCATTTCCAGGGACGCCGCCGGCCCGTCGATCGCCGTGTCCCGACCGCAAGCAATCGAGGTGTCCAGATGAACGTCGCCGTCGTCGTCAACCCCTCCGCCGCCAGCGGGCGGTTTCGCCACCGGTTACCCCAGGTGCTGTCCACGCTGGAACGCCGCCTCCGGATCG
Organism: Microbispora bryophytorum; assembly: GCF_006874465.1. Taxonomy (GTDB): domain Bacteria; phylum Actinomycetota; class Actinomycetes; order Streptosporangiales; family Streptosporangiaceae; genus Microbispora; species Microbispora bryophytorum. Next base: position 89,700 of record NZ_VIRL01000025.1, read on the forward strand.
AGGTGCTGACGACCCGCAGCAGCGCCGACGCGGTCGCCGCCTGCGAGCGGGCGCTCGACGGCGGGGCGCAGGCCCTGGTCGCCATCGGCGGTGACGGCACCTTCCACACGGCCCTGCACGCCCTGGACGGGCGGGACGTCCCCTTCGCGCTGATTCCCGCCGGCACCTGCAACGACATGGCCGACGCGCTGGGACTGCCCGCCGACCCGGTGGCCGCGGCCGCGGCCGCCGCGGAGTCCCTCGCCGACGGCAACGTGCAGCAGGTCGACCTCGCCGAGGTCGTCTACCCGGACGGGCGCACGCTGCGGTTCGGCACCGTGCTGGCCATCGGGTACGCGGCGTCGGTGGCCGACCGGGGAGGGCGGCTGAAGTGGCCGGCCGGCCCGCGCCGCTACGACGTCGCGGCGCTGCTGGAGCTCCCGCGCTTCCGGGGCCGGGTCTACGACGTGACCCTGGACGGCGTGGCGGCCCAGCTCCCCGCGGTGCTGTTCTCGGTGGGCAATACCGGCCGATGCGGCGGCAAGCTCCACGTCTGCCCCGACGCCGACATCGCCGACGGCTACCTCGACGTCACCACCCAGGGGCCCAACAGCCTGCCGGCGACGCTCGGCTCGACCATGCGCCTGTTCAGCGGGGTGCGCAGCGCCACCGACACCTCCACCCGCAGGTTCCGCGTACGCGAGATACACGTCGCCTCGGCCGGCCACGTCACGTTCGCCGACGGGGAGCCGCTGCCGCCCCCGCCGTTCACCGTCCACTGCGCGGCAGGCGCCCTGACCGTGCCCAAGGTGGGCTGAACGGTGTCGGTCAGGAAGGTGGCGGTCAGGAAGGTGGCCCTGGTCACCGGGGCCTCCAGCGGCATCGGCGCGGCCACCGCCCACCGGCTGGCCCCCTCTCACCACCTCATCCTGGTGGCCAGGCGTGCCGACCGGCTGAAGGAGCTGGCCGCGGGCATGGACAGCGCTCTCGTCATCGCCGAGGACCTCACCGACCCGGAGGCGGCCGGACGGATCGCCGAACGGGTCGGCGCCGAACACGGCCGGCTGGACCTCCTGGTCAACAACGCCGGAGCGCACTTCGGCGGCGCCTTCGCCGACACGGGGTGGGAGCACGTCCACCGGTCCATGGAGATCAACTTCGCCGCGCACGTGCGGATGACCGGCGCCCTGCTTCCGCTGCTCCGGCGGTCGGCGCCGAGCGCCGTCGTCAACATCGCCAGCGTGGCCGGCCGTATCGGCCTCGCGCACTCGGGCGCGTACTCGGCGGCCAAGTTCGCCCTGAGCGGCTGGACGGAGGCGCTGCACGCCGAGGAGCGCGGCCACGGGGTCCACGTCGCCCTGGTGCTGCCGGGATTCGTGACCACCGAGGGCTTCCGGTACCGCGCCGACCGGGCGAGCCGGCGCACCCGGTGGATGCTCTCCACCCCCGAGGTGACCGCCCGCGCCATCGTCGCGGCGGCCACCGGCCGGACCGGCGAACGGTACACGCCCTGGCCGTGGTGGCTGCTGGCCGCCGGTCGCCGCCTGGTGCCGGGGCTGTACCGGAAGGCCGCCCCCACCATCCGGGCCTGACTCCGGGACTCGGCGCCGCACGTGGACGAGAGGACTTGACACATGACCATCCTGAGACCGGCCCTGCCCTTGGGGCGGTTCTACCTGGACCGGGTGACCAGGCCGGACACGCGCACGCTCATCGCGGAGCGCATGCTCGACGCCCGTGAGGACTACCTGCGCCACCATCTGGTCCGCGGTGTGCCGACCATGCCCGGCTGCTTCGCGGCCGAACTCGCCGCGGAGGCCGCCCAGGAGCTGGTGCCCGACCTGGTGGTGACCGGCCTTCGCGACCTTTCCTTCGAGAGCTTCCTCAAGCTGGGCGGCGGCACCGGGCTCAGCCCCCTGCGGCTGGTGGCGCGGCTGCGCGGCAGGGACGACGACGCCGAGAGCGCCGTCGTCGACGTCCAGGTGCTCGGCGACGTGGTCTCCCCCTCGGGAACCGTGCTGGTCAGGGATCGCCGCCACTTCGCGGCAACGGTCGTGCTCGCCGCCGAACACCCCAGGGCCCCGCGCTGGGCGCCGTGGCCCGCCGCCGAGGCGGTCCCGGTCGTCGATCCGTACCACGTGGCCGGCGGTGCGGTACGGCTCAGCGGGCCTTTCGTGTCGACCACCGGCATCCGGCTGCATCCGCTCGGCGTCCGCGCCTGGTACTCCAAGCCGGTCCCGCCGGACACCACGCCCGGCTCGGTGTTCGACCGGTTCCTGACCCCCGGGTTGCTGCTGGACGGCCTGCTCCGCCTGGCCGCCATGGACCTGGTGCGGGACAGGTACATCCCGGTCGCCGCCCCGACCGCGATCCGCAGGATCGACCTGTACGGCCCGGCCAACGACGCCGAACTGTCGGCGCTGCACGTCCCCGTCGAGCTCATCAGCACGCCGCGCGGGCCGTTCACCGGCGCCGAGCCGGTCACCCGGGGCGTGGCCATGCTGCCCGACGGCCGGGTGCTGCTGCAGATCAAGGACGTGACCGGTTTCCCCACCGGCTACTTCGACACGTTCACCGGCGAGCACGTCGACCGGTCCGTGGTCGAGGACGGCCGCCCGCTGACGCCCCCCGCCCGGGTGGGCGCAGTCCCGATCTAGGCCACGTTCCACGCCGAGGAGGAAGATTCCATGACGAGGATCAAGGCGCCAGGGCCCCGCGGGGGGCGATCGCTGGTGCGCAACGTCGTGAGCTGGCGCAAGGATCCCGCGGGTTTCCTGCTGGCCGCCGCCCAGGACCACGGGGGGGTCGCCCGGCTGCAGCTGGGGCCGTACCTCACGCACCTGGTCACCGACCCGGCCGCCGTCTACCGGGTGGTGGTCGAGAACCACAGGAACTACACGCGCGGCAGGCTTTACGAGCAGTTCAAGCTGGTCATGGGACGCGGTCTGCTGACCTCGGACGGCGCGTACTGGCGCGGGCACCGGCGCGGCGTCCAGCCGCTGTTCCTCAGCAAGGCGATCGGCGCGATCGTGCCCAACGTGGTCGAGGCCACCAACGAGATGCTGGACCGCTGGGAGCGCAGCGCCGCGGACGGCGAGCCGGTCGATCTGGTCGCCGAGATGCTCAGGCTGACCATGGTGACGCTCAGCCGCTCGCTGTTCGGATACGACGTGGACGACACCGTGCCCGCGGTCAAGCAGGTCGTGGACGCCGGCCTGGAGCTGATGTTCATGCACGGCATGATCTCCGAGAAGCTGCCGCGCTGGGTGCCCAACGCCCGCAACCGGCAGATTCGCGACATCCAGGGCTTCCTGACCGAGTTCGTCGCCACCATCCGCGACAACCACAGCAGGACCGGGCAGGGCCCGCTCGTCGAGCTGATGGAGGCCGCGGTCGATCCGGAGACCGGGCGGCGCTGGACGGACCAGGAGATCCGCGACGAGCTGATCACCGTCTACATGGCCGGGCACGAGACCACCGCCACCGCCGCCGCGTGGACCCTGCACGCCATCGCCACCCACTCGTGGATCGACGAGGAGCTGACCGGCGAGGCGCAGCGGGTGCTGGCCGGGCGGGACCCGGTGCACGCCGACGCCGATCAGCTGACCTTCGCCGGGATGGTCGTCCAGGAGGCGCTGCGGATGTACCCGCCGATCTGGATCTATCCGAGGGACGCCGTCGATGACGACGAGCTGAACGGCTACCACATCCCGGCCGGGTCATCGGTGGTGCTCTCGCCGCTGGTCTCCCAGCGCAACCCCGAGCTGTTCCCCAACCCGCACGTGTTCGACCCGCACCGCTTCGCCGGAGACGCGGTCAAGCGGCTGCCCCGGCTGTCGTACTACCCGTTCGGCGGCGGTCCCCGGATGTGCGTGGGCAACCTCATGGCGCTGCTCGAACTGAAGCTCGTCATCTCGATGATCACCCAGCGGTTCCGGCTGGAGCCCGTGTCCGGCGCCCAGGTGCCGTACGGGCACTCGATCATCTCGCTGCGCCCGGAGGGCGAGCTGCGGGTCCGCCTGCGTCCCCGCACCCGGGAGCTGGCCGCGGCGGGAGGCCGGTCATGAGCGCCGCCGCCCCCGGCGAGATCCTGCGTCAGACGCTGACCCTCTGCCCGCTCCCCCCGGCGCCGGCGCCGCCCGAGGACGTGCTGGACGGCCGCAGAGTCCTGGTGATCAACGGTTCCGACCCGGTGCGGCGCTCGGTGTGCCGCGCCGTCTGCCGGTACGGCGGGACCCCGGTCACCGATCCGGTCACCGATCCGGACGCCACCCGGATCGACGCGATCATCGACCTGACCCTGCACGGCGACCCCGAGGAGACCCGTCCCGGGGCGTGGCGGGAGCCGATGCGACGGACCGTGGCCGCTCTCCAGCACGTCTACCCGGACTGGGTCACCGAGACCGACGCCCGCAGGCTGCACTACGTGGCGGTCACCGCGATGGGCGGCCCCATGGGCCTGAGGCCGGAGCAGGACTCCCGGCCGCTCAGCGGGATATGGGCCGGGATCGCCAAGACCCTGCCCAGGGAGCTGGCCGCCTGCCAGTCCCGCGTGATCGACCTCGGCCCGGTGGCGGACCCGGGCGAGGCGATCGTGCGGGAGATGTTCGCAGGCGACCTGCTGGAGGTGGGACTGCGCTACGAGGAGCGGCTCACCATCCTGCCCAGGCAGTCGGCGGTGGACGGCGCGCCGATCGAGATGACGCCGGCCGACGTGCTGCTGCTGACCGGCGGCGGCCGGGGCATCGGATTCGAGATCGCCGCGGAGATGGCCCGCGGCACCGGCTGCCGGGTGATCGTGAGCGGACGGACGAGGCTGCCCGGCGAGGACACGCCGTGGCTGACGGCCGGCGAGGACGAGTTCGCCGAACTGGCCCTGCGTGCCTACCGTGAGCGCGAGCCCGGCGAGCCGCTGCCGGTCGTGCGCCGCCGGATCGAGGGGATGCGCCAGGTCCGCGAGATCTACGGGAACCTCCGGCGGGCGAGGGAGGCCGGCCTGCGGATCGACTATCACGCCGCCGACGTCACCCGGGCCGAGGACCTGGCCGGGCTCCTCGCCGCGGCCGGGCCGGGGCTGTCGATGGTCGTGCACAACGCGGGCGTCGACGCGCCCACCCGGCTGCCGCGCAAGACCGCCGAGGAGTTCCTGCGGGTCATCGAGGTCAAGGTGGACGGCTTTCTGCGGCTCACCGAGGCGCTGGAAGGACGCCCCCTGAGGATGCTGTGCGCGGTGGGCTCCTTGACCGGGCGATACGGCGGCATGATCGGCCAGATCGACTACGCGGCGGCCAACGAGGGGCTCGCGCGGCTGGCCATGTGGACCGGGCACTCCGCCGACCATCCGGTGAAGTCGCTGTCCTGGCCGACCTGGCACGACCTGGGGCTGATCACCAACCTGGGCGCGGCGAGCCGGTACATGACGCCGATCTCCGTCCCCACCGGCGTGGCGGCCTGGCGGGCCGAGCTGGCCCACGCAGGATCCGGCGAGATCGGCTTCGTGGCCGACATCGGGGAGATCACCCCGCGGCAGCTGTGCGGCATCACGCTGCCGTCCGACTGGGAGGGCCGCACCGAGTTGCTCACCCGCAGATTCCTGCTCGGCCAGGTCGTACGGTACGGGCCGGGGACGCTGCTGGAGACCGAGCACAGGATCGACGGGGAGTGGGCCGCCTTCCTGGACGACGTACGCGTGGCAGGCGTGCGGGGCGTGCCCATCTCGCTGCTGCTGGAGTACATGCTCGCCGGCGCCTCCTGGCTGGCGCCGCCGCTCGGCCCGCTGCTGCCGGTCGCGGGGATGCGGGACGTGTGGGTCGACGCCGGTGCGCTGGCGGCCGGCGGCGGTTCGGCCGTGTTCCACCGGCTGGTCCGGCCCGACCCGCACTCGCCGGACTGGCAGGTGCGCGTGGAGCTGTCGCGCGACGGCCGGCCGTTCGCGCGCGGCACCGCGGTGTTCCAGCCGGAGCCCCCGCCGTCCGTCATCGGACGGGGCGGGCCACCCGAACGGCGCGCCAGGGACTACCTCTGGCGGCCCTTCCTGACCGACGTGGACTCCTGGACCCTTGACGACCAGGCGGGATGCTGGTCGGCCGAGGTGACGCGCACCCGGGCCTCCGACCTGTTCACCATGACCAGCCCGCCCCGGATCACCCTGCCGATCGCCCATCTGGAGGCGGCCATCGCCACGGCCTCCGGCCGCTCGGAGGTATGGCGGCTGGCCTCGCTCGACCTGCACGAGCCGCGGGGAACACCCGCCCGCCTGCTGCTCGGCGCGGACGGCGCCGGGCAGGTCGTCGACGCCGAGAGGCGGCCCCTCGTCTCGATCGGCCGCTGCCGGTGGGACGACCAGCCGTGAGGACCTCGACCTCGGGCATGGTGAACTGCCAGATCTGGTGGGCCACGACCGCGATGGCCCGGTGGTGGCATCCCGGCCTCCTGTCTCACGCGGAACGCGAGCGCCGCGGGCGACTGCGGCACACGGCCGACCGGGACCGCTTCACGGTGGGGGTCGCGCTGACCAGGCTCGTGCTGGCCGGCAGGCTCGGCGTGGATCCACGCGCGCTGCGGCTGGAGCGCCGGTGCGCCGGCTGCGGCGGTGCGCACGGAAAGCCTCGCCTGTCCGGCCCGTACGAAATCGGCTTTTCCGTGTCGCACACCGACGAGGTGGTGGTGCTGGCGCTCGCCGGGGACTCCATGGTCGGGGTGGACGTGGAGCGACTGGGCCGGGTCCGCGACCTGAGGGCGCTCGGACAGGCGCTGCTGTCGCCGGACGAACGCGGCGGGCCCCTCACGGAGACCGCCCTGCTCCGCCGCTGGGTGCGCAAGGAGGCCGTGGTCAAGGCCACGGGCGACGGCCTGAAGGTCCCGCTCGCCGACCTGGCGGTCTCCGCGCCCGGAACGCCCGCCCGGCTGCTCGGCTGGCGGACCCGCCCCGAACTGTGCTCCCGCATGACACTGCGCGACCTGCACCCCGCCGCCGGTTACCTGGCCTCCCTGGCGGTCGCGACCACGGCACGCGGCCCGATCACCGTCTGGGAACGCGACGCCGGCCCCGTGCTCGCCACAGAGCCCGGCACATCAACCGAGAGGGAGTTCGATCATGACGATGACCGTACCGGCCGGGCTGGTGAGCGACCTGGCGGTGGATCGGCGCGACCCCCGCGCGCGGCTGGCCGCGCTGCTTGATCCCGGCAGCCTGTCCCCGATCCACGACGGCGACGGCGGAGTGGTCTCGGCCAGGGGAACGGCCCAGGGCACCGCGGTGATCGCCTTCGCCACCGACGCCACCCGGATGGGCGGGGCGCTGGGCACCGCCGGTTGCCGCGCCATCGTCCAGGCGATCGACCTGGCCGTGGCCGAAGGCGTCCCGGTCGCCGGGCTCTGGCACTCCGGTGGGGCCCGGCTGGGCGAAGGCGTGGAGGCGCTCGACGCCGTCGGGCGGGTGTTCGCCGCCATGGTGCGGGCCTCGGGAAAGGTGCCGCAGATCTCCGTGGTCCTCGGGCCCGCCGCCGGCGGAGCCGCGTACGGCCCGGCCCTGACCGACCTGGTCATCATGGCTCCCGCCGCCCGCGTGTTCGTCACCGGCCCCGACGTCGTACGCTCGGTCACCGGCGAGGACGTCGACATGGAGACGCTGGGCGGGCCCGGCGTCCACGGCACGCGCAGCGGGGTCACCCATCTGGTCGCGGCCGACGACGACGACGCGCTGGCCCAGGCCCGCCGCCTGCTGAACCTGCTGGGCGACCAGGGCTCGCTCGACGCCATGTCCGCGGCCGACGACCGCGATCTCAGCCGGCTCCTGCCCGGCAACCGTCGGCGCGCCTACGACATCCGCCCGCTGGTGACCGAACTGCTCGACGGCCCGCCGGTGCACCTCCAGGCGAAGTGGGCACGCAACGTGGTCACCGCCGTCGGGCGGCTGGCCGGCCGCACGGTGGGAGTGCTGGCCAACAACCCGCTGTACACGGGCGGCTGCCTCGACGCGACCTCCGCGGAGAAGGCGGCCCGTTTCGTGCGGATGTGCGATTCCCTGGGCGTTCCGCTGATCGTGCTGGTGGACGTGCCCGGCTATCTGCCGGGCACGAGTCAGGAGCACGGCGGGGTCGTGCGCCGCGGCGCCAAGCTGCTGCACGCCTTCGCCGAAGCCACCGTGCCCAGGATCACGCTCGTCGTCCGCAAGGCGTACGGCGGGGCGTACATCGCGATGAACTCCCGTTCGCTCGGCGCCACCGCCGTGTTCGCCTGGCCGGACGCCGAGGTGGCCGTGATGGGCGCCGAGGCCGCGGTGGACGTCCTGTCCCGCAAGGTGCTGGCCGCCGCTCCGGAGGAGGAGCGCGCGGAGCTCAAGGCGAGGCTCGTCGCCGAGCACGAGCGCGCCGCGGGAGGACTCGGCAGGGCGCTGGCCCTGGGCGCGGTGGACGAGGTCGTCGAGCCCGCGGGCACCCGGTTCCGCCTGGCTCTGGAGCTGTCGGAGGCGCTCGCCGCCGACCCGGGGCGCCGGGGGCGGCACGGCAACATTCCCCTCTAACAAAGAGATCAGACAGCGAGTAGAGGCCGCGTATAGACGGCGCTGCTGTGATGAGACGGCAGGCGCGTCCACTGATTCGGAGGATTTGATGTTCGAGAGATGGGGCCGCACCGTCTATCGGCGACGTCGGCTGGTTCTGGTGCTGTCCGCGATCGTGGTGGTCGCCGCTGCGGTATGGGGGTTGGGCGTCTTCGGCACACTCACCTCCTCCGGAGAATTCGATGTGGCCGGAAGCGAGAGCCAGCGTGCCGCCCAGTTGGAGACCGCGGCGCTGGGCCGGGACGAGGCCGACGTCGTGGTGCTCTACCGCAGCCGGACGAGCACTGTGGACGATCCCGCCTACGGCGCCGACGTCACCCGGGCTCTGCAGGCGCTTCCCGCCGGTCACGTTGACTCGTTCGCCACCTACTGGTCCACCAAGTCGCCGCAGTTCGTCAGCGCCGACCGCAAGAGCACCTTCGCGGTGCTGAGGCTACGCGGTGAGGACGAGCACGCGCGGCGTGACCACCTGGCGGCCATCCGCACCGCCGTCGCCGTGCCGGGGCTCGAGTCGCTCGTCGGCGGTTCCACGGCCACCCAGAAAATGATCTCCGACGGTGTCAAGAAGGACATCGTGCTGGCGGAGGGCATCGCCACCCCGCTGCTCCTGCTCCTCATGATCTTCATTTTCGGCAGCGTGGTGGCGGCCGGCCTGCCGTTGCTGATCGGCGTGGTGGCGGTGTTCGGCTCGTTCTCCGCGCTGCACCTGTTCGGCCTGTTCACCAACGTGTCCACCTACGCCGTCAACATCACCACCCTGCTCGGCGTTGGCCTGGCCATCGACTATGGGCTGTTCATGGTCGTGCGGTTCCGAGAGGAGCTGAACCGCGGCCGCACCGGCGAGGAGGCGGTGGTCCGCACCATGGCCACGGCCGGCCGGACGGTCGCCGTCTCCGGCGTCACGGTCGCCGCTTCGCTGGCCAGCCTGCTGATCTTCCCGCAGTCGTTCCTGCGGTCCATGGGCATGGGCGGGCTGGCGACAGTGCTGGTGGACATGGTCGCCGCGCTCACCATCATGCCCGCCCTGCTGGCCGTGCTCGGCCCCCGGGTCAACGCGCTCGCCCCCCGCTGGCTGGCCCGGCGCCAAGGCAGGCAGTCGCTCTTCTGGGCACGGCTGGGGCGTGGGGTGATGCGGCGCCCCGTGGTGGTCCTCGTCGGCACGCTGGCGATTCTGGTCACTCTCGGCCTGCCGTTCCTGCGCGTGAGCTGGGGCGGCATCGACGCCCGCGCGCTGCCGGCGGGCACCGAGACCCGGGTGGTGTCGGAGACGATGACCGACGAGTTCCCCGCCAACTTCACCAACCCCCTCCGGGCGATCGTCACGCTGTCCGACCCGGTCTCCAGCCCGGCCGCGCGGGCGGCTCTGAGCGCGTACACCGGCCGGGTCGAGGCGGTGCCCGGGATCACCGGCGCCCAGCTCACCGGGGAGGCCGGTCGCACGGCGCGGATCGAGCTCACCTACAGCGCCAACCGGATGTCGGCGGAGGCCAGAGACGTGGTCCGGAAGGTTCGCGCGGTCCCGCCCCCGGCCGGAGCCTCCGTGCTCGTCGGGGGGGCCACCGCGGCGCTGGTCGACCAGCTCGCCAACCTCGGCGACCTGCTGCCCTGGATGGCGTTGCTGGTCGGGGTGACCACCTTCCTGCTGCTGTTCATGGCCTTCGGCTCGATCCTGCTGCCGATCAAGGCCGTGATCATGAACATCTTCTCGCTGTCGGCGACGTTCGGCGCGCTGGTCTGGATCTTCCAGGACGGTCATCTGTCCGGGCTCCTCGGCTTCACCCCGACGGGTTTCCTCGAACCGTCGATGCCCATCCTCGTGCTGGCGATCGTGTTCGGCCTCTCCATGGACTACGAGGTCTTCCTGCTCTCCCGGATGCGGGAACACTACGACGCGCACGGCGACAACACCGCGGCGGTGGCGGCGGGGCTGCAGCGCACAGGCGGCCTGATCACCAGTGCGGCGCTGCTGTTCATCATCGTCGTGGCGGCCTTCTCCACCTCGGGCATCACCTTCATCAAGCTGACCGGAATCGGCATGCTCATCGCCGTGCTGGTGGACTCCACGATCGTGCGGGCGTTGCTGGTGCCGGCCACGATGAAACTCACCGGACGGGCCAACTGGTGGGCCCCCGGCCCGCTGCGCCGTCTCTACGGCAGGTACGGCATACGGGAGAGCGACGAAGCCGTCGTACCGGAGAGCACCCTGGTCACGCGGTGAGACGGTAGACGTGCTCCTCCCGGCGAGAGCCGGGGCCTGACCAGCGATATCGCAACCTCACGGCCTTGTCCGCCGCAGGACCCCCTTGTCCTGTAGCGGACAAGGCCGCTGTCGTCCAGGCCCGAATCCTTCTCCCACCGTGCTCCGCGGGCCATATTTATTTCAACGGAGCCGTTCGCTCCGAACAAGGAAAACGGAAAAGGGAGAAAGATGTCGATTACCTCGAGGACCCACGGCACGGGAATTCTCGCCGCGATCGCCTGGCGCGCCATCGGCCTGGTCGTCGCCGGCGGATTTGTGGCGATGGTCGGGGCCGGGATTTCCGTGAGCCAGCCGGGCGTCCCCTTCCAGAACAGCGGCGGACCCGCGTCGACCGACGGCATCATATGGGACTGACCAGCGGCGAACTTCACCATGCGTATAGAGATGGCGACACTGCTCGCCGCCGACGGGCGCGATTGGCGGCAGGCCGACGCCGACGTGGTCCTGACCATTCTGTCATTGGTGGCGACTCCGGCGGACGGCATCGAGCACATCCGTTCCCGTCACGCCGGAAACCGAATCGAAGTCGTGGTCTTCCAGGCGGACGAATTCGCTTCGGGCGACCCCGGAATCGTCCAGGAGCTTATCTCGAGAGCGGAAAACCTACTGGCGGCGCTGGAAAGGAGACGGGGCTGACATGACCCATAGAATGGAATTCAGAATTCTCGGCCCTGTCGAAACGCGGGTGGACGGGGAACAACGCCTGCTCAACGGCGCCAAGCCTCGGACCGTACTGGTGGAGTTTCTGCTGGCGCACGGCCGGGTGGTGTCCGACGAGCGGCTGACCGACCTGTTGTGGGCCGAGGCGGCGCCCGCGACCGCGAGCGCGCAGATCTACACCTACGCCTCCCGGCTGCGCAAGCTCTTCGAGCCGAGCCTTCAGATCACCCGCTACCCGCACGGCTACTCGATGAAGCTCGGTGACGCGTGGTGCGACCACCTGGAGTTCTCCAGGCTCAGCAGTGCCGGCCTGGACGCGGTGAAGCAGGCGCGCTGGCGGACGGCCACGGATCTGCTGAGCCGCGCACTGGCCCTGTGGCGCGGCCCGGTGCTGGTGGACGTCACCGACCACATGGCCGCCACCGAGCGGCCCCGGCTGGAGGAGGCGCGGCTGCGCGTCCTGGAGGGCCGCGTGGCGGCCGACCTGATGCTCGGCCGTCACCACGACCTCGTGGCCGAACTCACCTGGCTGGTCGCGGAGCAGCCGCTGCGGGAGCGGCTGCGGGCACAGCTCATGACCGCGCTCTACCGGTGCGACCGGCAGGCCGACGCGATCGCCACCTACCAGGAGGGGCGCCACGTCCTGGCCGACGGGTACGGCGTCGATCCCGGACCGGTGCTCTCGGCGACCTACCAGGCGATACTCACGGGCAACCTCCGGCTTCCCGCGAGTGAAACCGATTCCGACGGCAGAACGGGAGAATGCCGCCGGAGCCAGGCCGCCGCAGGATGCGTCAGAGCCAGCCGCGCTCCGCGACTCGCAACCCGGCCTCGAAGCGACTACGGGCGCCGATCCGCTCCATGATCTCGGCCATCATCCGGCGCACCGTCCGTTCGGAGACCCCGAGCCGTTTGGCCGCGACCTCGTCGGTCATTCCCTCGGCCAGCATGCGCAGCAGCTCGTGCTGCTGCCGGGTGAAACCCTGCGGACCGAGCGCCGGACTGCCCAACGGCACGGCGATCTCCCACACCTGTTCGAAGAGGGCCAGCAGGGCGGCGATGATGCCCGCGCCGCTCAGCTGGAGCGCGCCGCGTCTGCTGTTGTCAGGATCCATGGGCACGATGGCCACGGTACGGTCGAAGATGATCATCCGAGGGGGCAGGACCGGCATGGTGCGCACGTGGGCGCCGGCCTCCACCAGCCAGTTCAGGTAGGCAAGGGTCGCCGAGTCGTTGCGGACGCTGTCGAGACAGATGTTGCGGAACTTCACCCCGCGGCCGAGTGCCCGCTCGTCGTTCTGACGGGCCGTCTCCAGAGCGTTCGCGGACTGGGAGCCACCGGGCATGAAGGTGAGCACCTCATGCCCCACCTCCTCCGACAACTGCTCCAGCCGTCCGATGATGACGTCGATGCCCACCAATCGCACCGCGTCACCATCGGACCTCTCCTGATCGGCGTACTGGGCGAGCATCTGAGCCACCGCGGCCTTGCTCTGCGCCATCTCCAGTTGCCGTTCGGCCTCTTCCATCTGCCGCCGGCGCAGAAGTGCCTGCAGTCCCACTGCTGGGTTCACCGGCCGCAGGTCCCCCGGATCCTCCAGAGAGCGCCGCAACAGGGCCAGGTCGGCCAACCGGTCGAGGGCGGAGAGGACGTCCTCCTCCGAACACTTCAGGTGCCGGACAATGTCGTTTATGCGCCAGCGAGGATTATCGAGCATGGTTCGGTAAACGGTTTCAGCGAGGGGATCGAGCCCCAACCCCTCAAGCAATGCCAACCCCCAGGCATCCCGATGCGGACACATTATTCACCCCATGTTCGACGAATCTTCGCTAAGTGCGCGATTTTCGTCAAGCGATACGGCCGGCGTTCACGTTCACGCAGCCCAGAGGCCCGGCCGCAGGACGCACTATTGGCGTGATCATCCAATACTGTGCCGGTTCACATCGAGACCGAGGGTGTGGTTATCCGGCGGTAACCGAATATGCGCCCGCCTCGCGTTTTCGCGGCCGGCCGGGAACATTCTCGACACGTTCTCCCCGCGACCCCCGCCGGGGACCTCGCTCCCTCGCGAGCGATTTCCAGGGGAACAGATCATGCCCGGCCCGATGAGCCGTCGACTCTCCGCTACCGGCTCAGGCCGGAGCCGGCCGGCGCCGCCGTCGAGCACGTCGCCATCGGCACGTCCACGCGCGACCGCCCCGGGTGCGACCCTCATTTCATTGCGCATGTTGCAACGCACAGAACGTAATATGCAATTTGCTCTTGACATCGTTGAGCGTCGACCTACGATCATGGCAACGGTCAGGCCCGATTCGTTACGTCTGACCACATTTCACTCTTCGGAGGGAGCGCAACGTGCCCGTCGCCCATCCCCATCGTTCGCCGAGGATCCAACGAGGTAGCAGGCTGAGGTCGCTTCTGGCCGGCCTGACGGTCGCGGCAGCAGTGGCCGCGGTAGGGGTGTCAGCCCCTCCGGCCTCTGCGGCACCGACGAAGCCGCTGGGGCCGACCCTGGTCAAGTCCGACGCACCCCCGACCGGGTACGCGGTGACGTTCCGGTACCAGGCGCCCGCCGGCGTCAACAGCGTCCAGATCTACGGCGATTGGTTCTTCGCTCAGCCCGACAACGTCGGCGACAACCGGCCGCCGTCGGAGTGGCAGCCGGGCGACACCGCGGCCACCCCTTGGCGCATCCTGCCCATGCAGCTCGGGGCCGACGGGATCTGGGAGACCACCGTCCCGCTGCCCGCCGGAACGTTCCGCTACGCCTTCACCCACGACTGCGAAAACGTGGAGGCCACCGGCTGCGCCCTGCACGACGACCCGGCCAACCGGTGGGAGGTGCAGCCCCAGTACCCGAGCGCGCCGGGCGCGGTGCGCAGCACGATTTACGTGCCGAGCAGCGAGAAGTTCCCCACCTACGACAACGACTATCAGGCGCCGGTCAAGGCCGGTGAGGCCGGGAAGCTGGAGTCGCGGCGGTATCCGTCGCCGCTGTCGACCAACCCGGCCGGGGTGCATGACATCGTCGTCTACACGCCGCACGGTTACGACCCGAACCGGGCGACGCCCTACCCCACGCTGTATCTGAGCCACGGCGCCGGGGACAGCTCGATCGCCTGGACGATGCAGGGCGTGGCCCACCACATCGTGGAGAACGCCATCAAGGACGGCGTGGTGCAGCCGATGGTGGTCGTGTCCACCGACTTCAACGGCCTGCCCGGCGGCAACCAGGGGTACGCCAACGAGCTGCGCAACAACGTCATCCCGTTCGTGGAGCAGAACTACCACGTCTCGACCCGGCCGGAGGACCGTGCGTTCGGCGGGTTCTCGGCGGGCGGGAGCCGTGCGTTCACCATCATGTACGACAACACCGACCTGTTCGCCTACGACGCCGCCTGGAGCATCGGCGGACCGGCCGCCTCGCAGGCGCAGATCGACCGCCTGAAGACGGTCCCCGGCGGCCTCCTCTTCGGCACCGGACGACAGGACGGCACCAGCGCCCAGAGCCTGCACACGCGCGCCGAGGCGCTGCGGTCCGCCGGCGTCGAGATCAAGGAGTACTACGTCGACGGCATGCACACCTGGCATGTCTGGCGTCCGATGCTCAACTTCTATCTGCGTAACGTGGCGTTCCGCACCACCACGACGGGCCTGGACGTCGCCGCCACGCCCGCCGGGAACTCCCACAACGTCAGGCTCACCGCGACCGCCGCGGTGGGCACCGTGACCGCCAACGTCGCCTCCCCCACCGGCAAGGTCGAGTTCTACGCCGGTGACACCCACCTCGGATCCGCACCGGTCAAGAACGGTGTGGCCACCTTCCGCAAGGCCGTCGACGGCGCGCTCCTCGACAGCCCCGTCGTCGCCCGCTATCCGGGCGACAAACTGTTCAACGCGTCACAGAGCACGCAGGTGACCGTCGACTGACCTGGTTCTTCCCACCAACCCGGCAGGCCTTGCCGTGGCGCCTCCCACCCTGGGGAGTGCCACGGCAAGGCCGTCGCACGATCTGAGCTCGCGACCTGGGGAAACCTGGGAGAGTCGGCGTGTCAGGCCGACGCCGACGACACCTCGAGGTGCTCCACAGGTCGCGGCTCAGCTCGCCGGCGGCGGCTCCGGCGTGTATCCGACTTCCTGGGAGATCAGCGTCGCGGTCTCCAGCAGCAGCGGAAGCTTCTCCTTCAACTGGTCCAGGGTCTCGATCACCTCGATCGCGGTGATGGAGACGGCGGCGACGACCTTGCCCCGTGAGTCCCTTACCGGTGCGGCCACGCACATGACGTAGGCGTCGTGCTCGCCGTTGTCGACAGACCAGCCTTGCTCGCGGACCTGCGCGAGTTCGGCTTCGAAGGACTCGCGATCGGTGATCGTCGTGTCGGTGTGCCGGTCGAAGGCGACGTGCGCGAGCAGGCGATCGCGGTCCTCCCTGGGGAGGTAGGCGAGGATCGCCTTCCCGACGGCGCTCGCATACAGCGAGACGGCCCGGCCGATCCGAGACGGTAGCTTCACCGCGTCGAACGCGGGGCTGTCGACCTTGTCGATGTAAATGATCTCGTTGCCGGTCAGCTGTGCCAGGTGCACGGTGTGACCCGTCTGCCCCTGGAGCCGGCGCAGGTGCGCCGACGCGAACTGGCGGAGGTCCATCGAGCCGAGCGCGAGCTCGGACAGTTCGATGAGCCCGCTCCCGAACACGTAGGTCCCCGCCCCTGTCTTGCGCACGAACCGTGCGGCCTCAAGCGCTTGCAAGATCCGCAAAGCCGTGGATTTGTGGACGCCGAGCACGTCCGAGGCCTCGGTGAGGGTCAGCGGATGTTCCGCTGCCACCCGGATCAGGTTGATCGCGCGCTGGATGGATTGTGCCACTCCTGCCCTCCCTGCGTTGCACTAGGCGCAATGTAGAGCATATGGCGCGCAACCGCTCGCTCCTTGACAGTGTTGCACATGTTGCTACGATCGTTGCAAGAAAACGGCGTTTCGGGGGAACGAACGGTTGATTACGGGAGTAACACATGGAGCTGCATCGCGTTCGCCGTAGCATGGCTGTGGCGACCAGTCTCATCTGTACGGCCGTCGCCTTCCTGAGCGGCTGCGGCTCTGACAGTGAATCCGGAAGCGGATCCGGCGGCGGCGTGACCTCGCTGACCTTCGCCGCCTCGACGTTCGGCGACCCCGGCCGCGGGCCGCTGCTCACGAAGTGGCTCGATGACTTCAACAAGAGCCAGAGCGCGGTCCGGGTGTCCGCCGCGGCGGTGCCGTACCCGACCTTCGGCCAGACCGTCCTGACCCAGATGGGCAGCGGGCAAGGGCCCGACCTGATCCGCTTCGACATGCCCGAGTTCGAGTCCGCCTCGGACGCCGGCCTCATCGCGCCGCTCGACGACCTGATCGACGTCAGCAAGTATGACCTGCTCAAGCAGCCGGACCAGTTCATGGTCCACGACGGCAGGCGGGACGGGATCATCTTCGAGGCGTCGAACTACGCGATGTTCTACAACGCCGACCTGATTCCGAAGCCGCCGACGACCTACGAGGAGTTCGCCAAGACGGCGAGTTCGCTGACCAAGGGCGACGTCTACGGCCTGGCGTTCCGTCAGACGGAGGCCGAGGAGGCCGGCGTCTGGCAGGACATCTTCAACTACGTCTACGGTTTCGGCGGCAAGTGGTCGGACGGCAAGAACCTGACCATCAACTCGCCCGAGAACCTCAAGGGCCTGCAGGCGTACAAGGACCTGTACGACGCGAAGGTGATCCCGCGGGGCGCGGACGCGGCGACGTTCCGCCGCATGTTCGCCGAGGGCAAGGTCGGCATGGAGCTCAACAACGGCGGCTACGTGACGGCGACCCGCGGCCAGAACCCCGACCTGAACTTCAACGTCGCCCCCATCCCGTTCCCGGTCCGCACCCAGGGCGCGATCCTCGCGCCCATCGTCATCAACGAGGCGAGTCCGGCGAAGGACGCGGCGGCCACCTTCATCCGCTGGGCGCTTGAGCCGGCCAACCAGGTGAAGCTGCAGGAGATCCTCGGCGCGAGCAGCGTGGCGACGGTCACCGAGCGCAGCCCCGAGAAGCTCAAGGAGACGCCCTTCCTCAAGGTGTTCGACGACCTCACCGAATCGAGCCTGCCGCAGATCGTCCTGGGATTCGAGGCGAAGACGCCGGACATCCGCAAGATCGTCGTCCAGAACGTCGTCGCGGCGCTCCAGGGCACGGTCGACCTCAAGACCGCGCTGGACCGCGCCCAGGAGCAGGCGACCCAACTGGTCGGTTGATCGGACGAGACCGCCGGCGTGGGCATCCCTCACGCCGGCGGCGTCCTACTCGAACAAGGACCGAACTCGATGACTGTGCTGAAACAACAGCAGACCTCAGGGTCTCGATCCGAGACCCGGCGTCGAGGCAGCCCGCGGGGAAGCAAGTGGACGCCCTACCTCTTCCTGGCGCCCGCCGCCGTCTTCATCCTCGTATTCCAGGTCGTTCCGCTCATTCAGGAGATCTTCCTGAGCTTCACGCGGACGTCGCTGCTGAATCCCACCCGCAGCACCTGGGTGGGGCTGGACAACTTCACCCGCATCTTCGGTGACGAGGACTTCCGCCGCACCCTTCTCACCACCTTCATCTATGTGATCGTGTGCGTCGTCGGCGCCGTGGGAGCCGGGCTCGCCGTCGCCCTGCTCCTCAACAAAGGGTTCCGCGGCCGGGGGTGGGCGCGCGCGCTGGTGACCATTCCGTGGGCGGCGCCCGGCATCGCGGTCGCGCTCATCGCGACGTGGATGCTCAACCCGGACTACGGGATCGTGAACCGCTTCCTGGACGCGGTCGGCCTCGGCGTCCCGGGCGGCGCCATCCTCGACAGCCCGACGTACGCCCTCCCGGCGATCCTCGCCACGACCATCTGGCAGCTGTTCCCGTTCACCTCGGTGGTGCTGCTGTCCGCGCTGCAGTCCGTGCCCCCGGACCTGACCGAGGCCGCCACGGTGGACGGCGCAGGGCGCTGGTGGACCTTCCGCGCCGTCACCTGGCAGGTCATCAAGCCCACCATCGGACTGCTCGCCATCCTCATGACCATCTGGTCGCTGCGGCGGTTCGAGCTCATCTGGCTCATGACCAAGGGAGGGCCGGTCGGCGCGACCGAGACGCTCGTCATCGACCTCTACTCGGAGGCCTTCGACTCCAAGCAACTCGGTTCCGCGGCGGCGATCGGCATGGTCGGGGTGGTCGTCTCGCTCATCGTCGTCGCCGGCAGCCGGTTCGTCGCCCGCGCCGCCGAAAGGGAGGCACGCTGATGAGGCCGCTCCGCATCGGTCTGACCCTGCGCATCCTCGGCGTCCTCGTCGTGCTCGGCGTCGCGGTCTTCCCCCTGTACTGGATGATCGTCACGGCGCTGTCGAGCAACTCGGATCTCTTCGCCGAGAAGGCCCGGCTCGTCCCCGACTTCTCGCAATTCGGGGTCTTCATCGACGCGCTGGCCGAGGGCAAGGCGCTGGGTTGGCTGCGCAACAGCCTGGTGATCGCCGTCGGCACGACGGTCCTCTCGATCGGCCTCGGCATTCCGCTCGGCTACGCGCTCTCGCGGTTCTCGTTCTGGGGCAAGGCCATCGTGACCGTGCTTCTGCTGTTCACGCAGATGCTTCCCGAGGCGCTCATGGTCGTGCCGCTGTTCTCGCTCTTCCGGCGGTTCGGCCTGCTCGACTCCCTGGGCGGCCTCATTCTGGTCAACTCCGCCTTCGTCCTGCCGATCGTCGCCCTCATTCTCAAGGGCGCGATCGACGGCATACCGCGCGCGCTGGAGGAGTCCGCGCGTGTCGACGGAGCACGGCCGCTCACCGTGCTGACACGCATCAACGTGCCGCTGATCGCCCCGTCCATCGCGGCCACCGCGGTCATCGCGTTCTTCCACGCCTGGAACGAGTACGTGTTCGCCGTGACATTCATCTTCACCCCCGGGAAGCAGCCGGCCTCGGTGGGGATCGCGAACTTCATCGGCGAGCTGGGCACGCCGATCCAGACGGTGATGGCGGTCGCGTTCATGTTCACGCTGCCCGCCGTCGTCTTCTACCTGTTCGCGCAGAGGCATGTGGTGGCCGGCATGACCGCCGGCGCCGTTAAGGGGTAACCGGGAGCATGAAGATCATCTCAGTCGACACCCTCGTCGTCGACTTCTACCGCACCAATCTCGTGATCGTCCGCGTCACCACCGACGAGGGGATCGTCGGACTCGGCGAAGCGACGCTGGAAGGCAAGGAGCGCGCCGTCCAGGGGGCCGTCGCCGAAGTCGCCGAAGCCGTGGTGGGGCTCGATCCCACCCGTATCTCCGGCATCCTGTACGAGCTGGCGAGAGACTGGTACTGGCGCGGCGGCCCGGTCATCATGACCGCGCTGAGCTCGCTCGAAATGGCGCTGTGGGACATCTCGGCACGGGAGCTCGGTGTCCCGGTCTCCCGGCTTCTCGGCGGCGCCACCCGGGACCGGGTGCGTGCCTATGCCAACGGCTGGTTCTCGGGAGCCGTCACACCCGAGGACTACGCGGCCGCCGCGAGGAGGACCGTCGACAGCGGCTTCCGCGGTCTCAAGTGGGATCCCTTCGAGAACTTCGACCTGACGATCACAACCCCGCAGCTGGACCGCGTGCTCGCGCAGATCGACGCCGTCCGCTCCGCGGTCGGGCGCGACGTCGAGCTGTTCATCGAGGGCCACGGCCGGTTCGACGTCCGCCACGCCATCAAGGTCGCGCGGGAGATCGCGCAGTTCGACCCGGTGTGGTTCGAGGAGCCGTGCCCCCCGGACAACCTCGACGCTCTTGTCGACATCCGCCGGGCGTCCCCGGTGCCCATCGCCGCCGGGGAGCGATGGTTCGGCCGGCAGGGCTTCGCACCGGCGATCGCCCGCCAGGCGGTCGACTTCGTCCAGCCCGACGTGACGCACGCCGGCGGCATCGCCGAGCTGGCCTTCATCTCGACGCTGGCGGCGACCAGCTATGTCGGTTTCGCCCCGCACAATCCCAGCGGGCCGCTGAGCACCGCGGCGACGCTGCAACTCGGGGCGACCCTGCCCAACTTCCGATACCTGGAGATCATGGCCACCGACGTGCCGTGGCGCCCGGAGATCACCAACGAACGGCTCGTGCTCACGAAGGAGGGCGACGTCATCATCCCGACAGGGATCGGACTCGGCATCGAACTCGATCTCGAGGCGATCGCGCGGCACCCCTTCACACCCCACCCCCTGCGGATGTTCCGGGACGCCGTCTTCGACATCCGCCCCGCGGACGAGCGGTCCTTCTTCAACCTGGGAGACCGCGTATGAGCCAGGCATCGCCCGAGGCGTACCCCGCCGAGGTCGACTGGTTCGGCACGGCCGCCGACGCGCTGCCGGACGACGCCGAGGACAGCGTCCTGATCGGCCGGATCTGGGATCCCGTCGCCGAAGGGCCGTCACCCGTCGTCGTCCGCGACGGCGACGTCTTCGACATCAGCGCCGATTTCCCGACGATCCGCGACGTCTGCGAGCTGCCGGAGCCCGCCGCCGTGGTGTCGAGGCTCGACGGCCGGCGGGTCGGCGGCTTCCGGGAGGTGCTCGCCAACACCGGCGCCGCGGACCGGGACCGCACCCGGCCCTGGCTGCTCGCACCGGTCGACCTCCAGGCGCTCAAGGCCGCCGGGGTGACCTTCGCCGTCTCGATGATCGAGCGCATCATCGAGGAACGGGCCCGCGGCGACCTGCTGCTCGCGGCGGATATCCGCCAGCGGATTCTCACCGGCCTCGGCGCCGACCTGCACGGCCTGGCACCGGGCTCGGAGGAGGCGACGCGGCTGAAGAGCCTCCTCGTCGCCGAGGGCATCTGGAGCCAGTATCTGGAGGTCGGGATCGGACCGGATGCCGAGATCTTCACCAAGGGCCAGATCCTGTCCGCCATGGGAACCGCGGTCCCCGTCGGCGTACTCGCCGCCTCGACCTGGAACAACCCGGAGCCCGAAGTGGCGCTCATCGTCCAGTCGAGCGGCCGGATCGTGGGGGCGACCCTCGGCAACGACGTGAACCTCCGGGACGTCGAGGGCCGATCCGCGCTGCTGCTGCCGAGGGCGAAGGACAACAACGCCTCGTGCGCGCTGGGGCCCGTCATCCGGCTCTTCGACGAGCGGTTCGACCTGGAACAGGTACGCGGCCTCGTGGTGGGCCTGGAAATCGAAGGCGTGGACGGCTTCCGCCTTGAGACGGTCTCGGAGATGGCGCGGATGTCGCGCGATCCGGAGGCGTTGGTGCGGCAGATGATCGGCCCGCACCATCACTATCCCGACGGCGCGGTCCTCATGCTCGGCACCATGTTCGCGCCCATCCAGGACCGCGACCGCCCCGGCGAGGGGTTCACGCACAAGGTCGGCGACATCGTGAGGATCAGCTCCCCCGCGCTCGGCACCCTGGTCAACCGCGTCCGGCATGCCGAGGAGTGCGAACCCTGGGACTTCGGAGTCCGCGATCTCATGGGGAATCTCGTGAAGAGGGGGCTCCTGTGAGCATCGTCGCCGGTTCGGCTCGGGCAGCGGGATGAGCAGTCGGCTCTCCACATGACACGGCGGGCTCGGTCTGGTACCGAGCCCGCCGTTCAGGTCCTCCCGGTCCTGATCGCGTCCGTGGTGGCGCTCACCTGGTTCGGTGTGCGCCGTGCCGCGATGGTCAGGAACCTGCGGGTGGGACCCGTGTCATGCCGTCAGCGCTGCAGGGTCAGCAGGCCGGGGCGGTAGGGCAGGAGGCCGTAGTCGCCGCCGGAGCTGGGGCTGCGGCCCTGGTAGAGCAGCTGGAGGTTGCAGGGGTCGACGGTCTTGGTCTGGTCGGGGTTGTTGCGGACCAGGTCACCGTGGCTGATGTCGTTGGTCCAGGTGGCGCCGCTGTTGGCCTTGCCGGCGAAGGGGTTGCTCTCGCTCGTGGCGTTCGCCGACCACGAGC
>NZ_VIRL01000026.1 GCF_006874465.1 Microbispora bryophytorum
GCCACGTCCGGTGAGTGCACACGAGCATCTCCCGGCCAAGGCCGACACATCCCGTTGAAGACCCGAAGTCAGTCAGAGTTTGAGTCAGACCCTGCCGGGAGGTGCTCACCTACATCATCTCTGTCAGAGTTCGAGGACGAGGCGGGGCGAGCGGGCCCGCGACACGCAGATGAACATGACGTCCCCGGCCTCGCGCTCCTCCTCCGTGAGCAGGTCGTCGCGGTGGTCGGGGACGCCCCCGAGCACCGCCGTCTCGCAGGTGCCGCAGGTGCCCTCGCGGCAGGACGACAGCACCGCGACCCCCGCCTCCTCGACCACCTCCAGGATCGAGCGGCCCTCCGGCACCGTCAGCGTCGTGCCGGTCAGGGCCAGCTCCACCTCGAAGGCGCCCTCCGCCGGACCGGCCGCCGTGCCCTCCGCCGCGTCTTCTGCCGTACCTTCTGCCGTGCCCGCGCCGCTCCTGGCCGACGGCACGAAGCGTTCGACCCGCAGTGCTCCCTTCGGCCAGGAGGCGCACCGCTCCTGCGCCGCCGCCAGCAGCGGCTCGGGTCCGCAGCAGTAGACGAGGGTGTCCGCACGCGGGACGCCGAGCAGCGCGTCCAGGTCGAGCAGACCCGTCTCGTCCTGCGGGCACAGTTCCACCCGGCCCGGGTGCTGCCGCGCGAGCCGCTCGGCGAACGCCATCGAGGCGCGGGTGCGCCCGCCGTACACCAGCCGCCAGTCGCACCCGCGCCGCGCCGCCTCCTCGATCATCGGCAGGATCGGCGTGACGCCGATGCCGCCGGCGACGAACAGGTAGCGGGGTGACTCGGCGAGGCCGAAGCGGTTGCGGGGACCGCGCACCCGGATCGTGTCGCCCTCGGCGAGCCGGTCGTGCACGTACGCCGAGCCGCCTCGCCCGCCGGGCTCCCGCAGCACCGCCACCTGGAAGACCGAGGGGTCGCCGGGGTCGCCGCACAGCGAGTACTGCCTGACCAGTCCCGGGCCGAGCAGCAGGTCGACGTGTGCGCCCGGCGTCCAGACGGGCAGCGGGCCGCCGTCGGGGCGGACGAGACGCAGCAGGACGACGCCCTCGGCGACGGGCGCCTTACCCGCCACCTTCACGTCGAGCTCCGGTTCCGTGGCGGGCATGGTCGCCGAGGCTTCCTTTCTGGAGCAGGTCGCGTCAGATCAGGTCGCGTCAGATCAGGTACGTCAGATCTGGAGCAGGTCGCGTCAGACGAGCGCGGCGGCCGGGGCCGGGGAGTCCTGCGCCGCCGCGGGGCCGGGCAGGTGGCCCTCCGGGTGGCCGAGCAACCAGTCCCACAGGACCACCGGGTCCTCGAACTCGCGCTCCGCCCCGCAGAAGCAGGAGGCGTGCAGCCGGTCCGTCCCCGGCAGCCAGCGGATGCGGTAAACAGTGCGGCCGGCCCGCGCGCCGGAGTCCCGCGCGTTCATCGAACGGCGGTCTGCGCGGGCGCGGAGCCGGCCATCCGGGCGAGGAGGCGGCGAGCGGCCAGCCCGCCGGTGTCGATGTTCACCGACAGCTCCTGGTATCGGTCCGGCTCCGCGGCGATGACCTGCTCCAGCGTGTTGAGCGCGGTCACGTCCTGCAGGACGACGGTGCGGTTGCTGTCCCGCAGGAAGTCGGAGACCTTCTCGTCGTCGAGCGCGAAGTCGCGCGCCACCGCCCAGAAGTCGTAGGTGGAGTTCTCCGTCGACGGGGTGATCGCGTACACGACCTCGACGTGGAAGGCGTGCGAGTCCGTGCCGTCGTCGGCGGGCGGGGGCGACCCGACCGGGGCGATGCGGCTGTGCAGCAGATACAGGCACGGCGGGTGATACTCGATGTCCTGCCAGCGGGTGATCCGGCCCTTGATGCCGGTCGACTCGGCGTAGAACGGCGGGCAGGCCGCGTCGTCCATGTGGCGGCTGACGTAGACGACGCCCGCGTCCTCGTCGACCTCCGTCGTGATCGGGGTCTCGGCCACCTCGGGGGTGCCGATGTACCCGCCGTGCAGGTACGTCTCGTGGGAAAGGTCGAGGAGGTTGTCCACGAGCAGGCCGTACCGCGCGTTCAGCGGCTCCATCCCGCACACCGTGGCGTAGTCGGGCGAGACCAGCCAGGGAGCGCGCGGCGGCAGCACGTCGCCCGGCTCGCGGTCGCCGATCCACACCCAGACGAACGAGTCCTGCTCCACCACGGGGAAGGTGCGTAGCCGCGCGGTGCGCGGGATGCGCTGCTGGGCGGGCACGGCGACGCAGACGCCGTCCGGGCCGTAGGTGAAGCCGTGGTATCCGCAGACCACACGGTCGCCGACCAGGTGACTGGGCGACTCCGACAGGGGGAACCGGCGGTGCACGCAGCGGTCGGCCATCGCCACCGCCCGCCCGTCCTCGGTGCGGTAGAGCAGGATCGGCTCGTTCAGGATGGTGCGGCCGAGCTGACGCCGGCCCACCTCGTGGCCGTATGCGGCCACGTACCACTGGTTGCGCGCGAATTCGGTGACGATCACGGGTCACTCCTCGGGGCCGGCGGTAGGGGCCGCCTGCGCAGGTCGGGTTTGTGGATCTTACCGGAACCGGTCTTCGGCAGCGCGTCGACGACGTCGACGTAGGCCGGGATCTTGTACTTCGCGAGCCGGGGACGGAGGAAGTCGCGCAGCGCGCCGGGGGTGACGTCCGCACCGTCGCGCGGCACGACGAAGGCGCGGCCGACCTCACCCCACGTGTCGTCGGGCACCCCGACCACGGCGGCCTCCGCCACGGCCGGGTGCTCGAAGAGCACGCCCTCGACCTCCGCCGGGTAGACGTTCTCCCCGCCGGAGATGTACATGTCCTTCACCCGGTCGACGATGTGGAGGTGGCCCTCGTCGTCCAGGGTGGCGAGGTCGCCCGAGTGGAACCAGCCGCCCTCGGCCAGCGCGGCGGCGGTCGCCTCCGGGTCGCGCCAGTAGCCGGGGGTGACGTTGGGCCCCTGCACGAGCACCTCGCCCGGCTCGCCGGGCGCCACGGGGGTGAGGTCGGGCCGGACGACGCGCACGTTGGCGAAGAAGACCGGCACCCCGGCGGAGCCGACCTTGCGCACGCTCTCGCCCGCCTCCAGGAAGGTCGCGCCCGGCGAGGTCTCGGTCATCCCGTAGCCCTGGCAGAAGACCAGGCCCCGTTCCTGGTAGGCGCGGATCAACGCGACCGGGATGGCCGCTCCCCCGGACATGAGGGTGCGCAGCGAGGACAGGTCGGCGTCCGCCCACCGGGGCGAGCGCGCGAACGCGGCGAACATCGCGGTGACCCCGAACATCCAGGTGACCCGGTGCCTCTCGATGAGGTCGTAACACCGGTCGACGTCCCATGAGGGCATGATGACCGAGGTGCCGCCTTTGAGGAAGGTCGGCAGCAGGGTCTGGTTCAGCGCCGCGACGTGGAACAGCGGCGCGCTGATCAGCGTGACCTCGGTGCTCGTCACGTCCACACCGATCATGATGTGGAAGCAGTTCCACGTGAGGTTGGCGTGGCTGAGCATGGCGCCCTTGGGCCGTCCGGTGGTGCCGGAGGTGTAGAGGATGAGGGCGACGTCGTCGAGCGCGACCGGGGTGTCGATCGGCGTGGGATCGCCCTCCGCGAGCCAGGTCTCGTAGTGCCGCTCCCCCTCAGCCGGGGACTCCAGCGCCACCACCGTGCGCGGCCCCGACCGGTGCGGCCGGTCGCGCACCGCCGCCGCGCACTGCGCCGCGCATTCCGGGGCGTAGACGAGGACCGACGCGCCCGAGTGCTCAAGCATGTACGCGATCTCGGGCGCGGCCAGCCGGAAGTTCAGCGGGACGAAGATCCCGCCGAGGACGTGGGTGGCGAACATCGTCTCGGCGAAGGCGACGTGGTTGGGGCCGAGGTAGACCACCCGGTCCCCCGGCCGCACTCCCGCCTCACGCAGCCGCGACGCGAGCCTCGTCGTCCGCTCGTGGACCTCCGCGTAGCTGAGCGGCCGCTCCCCGTGGACGAACGCGGTGCGGTCCGGGCTCATCTGCGCCCGGCGCGCCGGCCAGCCTCCCAGTCCTGCGTTGCGCATCCGTGAGAACCCCCGTCAAGTGGTGGACGGTTTCGCCGTGCCGGCCGCACCCGTCTGGGGCGTCACCGCCGAGGCGACCGAGGTCAGGTCGTGCCGGCTGGTCTCCCGCAGAGCCAGCACGCAGACCACGGTCAGCAGGCAGGCGGCCGCGATGATCACTGAGATCGTCGTGGTCGCGCCGCCGCCCGACGACGCGTCGACCTGGGCGAACAGCAGCGGAGCCAGCCCGGCGCCGAGCCCGGCGATCTGGTAGCCGAGCGAGGCTCCCGTGTAGCGGCTCCGGGTGGTGAACAGCTCGGTGTACAACGCCGCGAGCGGGCCGTACATCAAGGGGTGGAGGACCGACTGTCCGAGCACGAGCGCAATGGTGAGCACAGCCGTGCTGCCGGAGTCAACCATCGGGAAGAGCACGAAGCCGAACACCGCCATGAGCACCGCGCCGGTCAGCACGACCGGGCGGCGTCCGACGCGGTCCGACAACGCCGACCATCCGACGATGCTCAGGACGGCCAGCGCGGACGACAGGGTGAGGCCGTTCAGCACGTCCTGCCGGGGGAAGCCGGCGCGCACGCCGTACGCGATGAGGTAGGTGGTGAGCGTGCCCTGGGCCACGAAGGCCGACAACCCGACGCCCACTCCGAGCAGGAGCGTCTTCGGGTGGTTGTGGAGCACGTCGAGCAGCGGCGCCTTCTGGCGGGAGGCCTCGGTCCTGGCGGCCTCGAACACCGGGGTCTCCTCGACCCGCAGCCGGACGAACAGGCCGACCACCAGCAGGACGATGCTGAGCAGGAACGGCACGCGCCAGCCCCAGCTCAGGAACGCCTCCTCCCCGAGGAGCGCCCCGGTGCCGGTCAGCGCCGCCGTGGACAGCACCATGCCGAAGGGCGCCCCGGCGTTGGTGAAGCTCGCCCACAGTCCCCGGCGGCTGGTCGCGTGCTCGGCCGACATCAGCACCGCGCCGCCCCACTCGCCGCCCACGGCGAGGCCCTGCAGGACCCGGAGCACGATGAGCGCGATGGGCGCGAGGCTGCCGATCTGCGCGTAGGTGGGGAGCAGGCCGATGAGGAAACTGGCGACGCCCATCAGGGTCATGGTCAGCACGAGCATGCGCTTGCGCCCAAGCCTGTCGCCGAAGTGGCCGAAGATCACCCCGCCGAGCGGCCTGGCCAGGTAGCCGGTGGCGAACGTGCCGAAGCTCGCGACCGTCGCCGTGAGCGGGTCGAGGGAGGAGAAGAAGACCTTGCTGAAGATCACGGCCGAGGCGGTCGCGTACAGCAGGAAGTCGTAGTACTCGATGACGCTGCCCACGAAGCTGGAGGTCACCGCGCGGCGGAGCTGAATCCGGTGGGGGGGTGCGACTGACAGGTTCGGCATGACCGAGCTCCTCGTCCGGGAGCGAGCTTAGACTCTCGCCTTCTCGTCCGGAGGTTAGGCAGATCCATAACGGAGGTCAATACTCTGCCCAAGATGGGTGCGGCAGGGCCGGTCCGGGCGCACGGCCGGACCACGACGAGGCCTCCGGACAGGACCAGGCCCGCCGGTGGCCTCGCTCACTTCTCCTCCTTGAGCGCGAGCAGGCCGATCAGGTCGTAGGCCACGTGGGAGGCCGCGATGGAGGTGATCTCGGCGTGGTCGTAGGCGGGCGCGACCTCCACGACGTCGGCGCCGACCAGGTCGGCCCCGGCGAGGCCCCGCAGGATCTCCAGCAGCTCCCGGCTGGTTAGTCCACCGGCCTCGGGAGTGCCGGTGCCGGGCGCGTGCGCCGGGTCGAGCACGTCGATGTCGATGGAGAGGTAGAGCGGGCGGCCTCCGACCCGCTGCCGCAGCGCGTCCGCGACCTCGTCCACACCACGGCGCAGCACATCGGCGCTGGTCACGATGCCGAACCCCAGCCGGCGGTCGTCACCGAGGTCCTTCTTGCCGTACAGCGGGCCGCGGGTGCCGACGTGGCACATCGCCTCGGTGTCGAGGATGCCCTCCTCGACCGCCCGGCGAAACGGCGTGCCGTGCGTGTACTCGGCCCCGAAGTAGGTGTCCCAGGTGTCGAGGTGGGCGTCGAAGTGCAGCAGCGCGACCGGGCCGTGCCGCCGGGCGGCCGCCCGCAGCAGCGGCAGCGCGATCGTGTGGTCGCCGCCGATCGTGACCAACCGGGTGCCGCCCTCCATCAGCCCGGAGGCGGCCTCATCGACGGTCTCGACCGCCTCGCGGATGTCGAACGGGTTGCACGCGATGTCGCCCGCGTCCGCCACCTGCATCCGCGCGAACGGCGAGACGTCCAGACCCGGGTTGTACGGCCGGAGCAGGCGGCTGGCCTCGCGGACGGCCGAGGGGCCGAACCGGGCGCCGGGGCGGTAGGAGACCCCACTGTCGAACGGCACGCCCACCACCGCCACATCGGCGTGCCCGACCTCGTCCAGCCGCGGCAGCCGCGCGAAGGTGGCCGGTCCGGCGAATCGCGGAACCCGTACGGAATCGACGGGCCCCCGGGGCAGGCTCATACCTGATCCTTTCTCTCCGCCGCGAAGCCGCGGTTCAGGGACCCATTGATCGACAGTCTGCACACAACCCAACTAAACCGGCAACGGGTGCAAAAACGAAGAGTCAGCGGCACCGGTCGGTGGATGAGAACAACCGCGGACGACCCGGCGGCCAGTGCCGCCGGGGCCAGGGCAAGGCGGGCGAGTCCTGCGCGCCGCACGTCTTCGAGCGTGGCCACCGGCGGCCGATCACGACCGGGTGCCGCCCGCACCACCCGTGCCACCGGGCTTTCCTGAAGGCGCGGTCCGGCATCGCGGATCGTTCGGGGGTGGGATATACACCCTGTACGCCGCACGCATGCTCGCGTTCCGACATGCCTTGCCGCGCTCGTCAGTAGAAGGAGAAAGGCATGAGCGCTTCACGCTCCGAGTTGTCCCGGCTTCGCCGGGCCGCCCCTTGCGAGGTACGGGTTCCTCCCGTCCCCGGCGAGCCGGCCTTCCTCTGGAGGATTCGGTGACCCTCGGCGGCGAAGACGACCAGACGGCGCCGTCACTGCGCCCACAGTCCCTGATGTTCAGCTTCCTCGGCATCTACGTGCTGCATCGCGACATCGCCGTCTACTCCGGGAGCGTCATCGACGTCTTCGCCCGCCTCGGCGTCTCCGAGGAGGCCGTACGGTCGACGCTCGCGCGGATGGTGAAGCGGAACCTGCTGGCACGGCATCGGCAGGGCCGGAAGGTGTATTTCGGGCTCACCTCGCATGCCGTGGAGGTGCTGGAGGACGGGCGCAAGCGGGTGTGGGAGACCGGCGCGGTGAATCGCGACTGGGACGGCACCTGGACGCTCGTCGGCTTCTCCATTCCGGACAGCCGCCGCAGCACCCGGCACGACCTGCGGTCGCGGCTCATCTGGAACGGCTTCGGCCTGCTGCAGAGCGGTCTGTGGATCGCGCCGGGCGTCAGGGATGTCACCGACGTCCTCGCCTCCCTCGATCTGGGCGACCACGTGACCGTGCTGACCGCCAGGGCGTTCACGCCGACCGAGGCGGCCGACCTCGTCGGGAAGGCGTTCGACATCGAGCAGATCGCCGCGCGCCACCGGGCGTTCCTCGCCCAGTGGGACGTCGCGCGGCCGCTCCCCGGCGCACCCGACGACCTCGCGCGGCAGCTGCTGCTGCACACCGACTGGCTACAGCTCGTCCGCCAGGATCCGCACCTGCCCGCCGAGCACCTGCCCCGGGACTGGCCGGCGATCCAGGCCGAGCAGACCTTCCAGACCCTCGCCCAGCGGTACGAGCAGCCCGCCGCCGAGCTGGCCGCCGCGGTCCTGGACACGCTGGCCGTCTGACGCCCGGCCGCGCCGCCCCCCGATGGATCGAAGCGGCGCGGCCGGGCGCGGCCGGAGCCGGTCAGCCGGTGGCGCAGGCCGCGCCGTTGAGGGAGAAACCGGCCGGTGCGGTGTTGCTGCCGCCGTAGGTGGCCTGGAAGCCGAAGTTCGTGCTGCCTCCGGCGGGGATGGCGGGGTTGTAGGAGACGTTACGCGCGGTGACCTGGGCGCCGGACTGGGTCACGCCGGCGTTCCACGCGTTGGTGACCTGCTGGTTGCCCGGCCACGTCCAGGTGACGGTCCAGCCGTTGACCGGCGTGGTGCCGGTGTTCGTGATCGTGACCTCCGCCGTGAAGCCGTTGTTCCACGAGTTGGGCCGGTAGGTGATCCGGCAGGATCCCTGCTGCGGATTCGACGGGCTCGCGGACGGACTCGCGGACGGGCTGACGCTGGGGCTGGGGCTGGCGCTCGGGCTCGCGGACGGACTCGGGGACGGGCTGACGCTGGGGCTCGCGCTCGGGCTCGCGGACGGACTGGCACTCGGGCTCGGGCTCGGGCTCGGGGACGGGCTGGCGGACGGGCTGGCGCTCGGGCTCGGACTCGGGCCGCTACCGGTGAGGCCGAAGAACTGGATGGCGACGGCCGCCATGCCGCTCATGGGGAGACTGTGGCCCGCGCCCTGGATGGTGTAGGCCTCGACCCGCACCGTTGCGGAGGAGTCGGCGTAGCGGCGACGGTTCCACCCGGCCTGCGGGGTGTCGCTGGAGGTCGGCGTCTGGCTCAGGCCGTGCACGTTCGTCCACTGCTTGATTTCCTCCTCCAGCTCCGAATAGGCCACGACGTTGTCGGAGGTGCCGTGCCACAGCTGCATCCGCGGCCAGGGGCCGTGATAGGAGGGGTTGGCGTTGCGGACCACGTCGCCCCACTGCTGGGCGGTCTTGCCGACGCACGGCGCGGAGTTGCCGCCGGGCTGGTAGGCGGCCTCGTTCGGGAAGCAGGTGAACGGCACTCCCATGAACGCGGCGCCCGCCTTGAACACCTCGGGATACAGGGCGAGCATGGCGTTGGTCATCATGGCGCCCGAGGAGGCGCCGGTCGCGAACACCCGGTTCGAGTCGCCGTGATACTGCTGCTCGACATAGGTCACCATCGACATCAGCGAGACCGGGTCGGTCTGGCCGCCGCGCACCTTGGACGCCTCGGACCAGTTGTCGAAGCAGTTGGCCTTCTTCGACGCCGACGGGTAGATCACGATGAAGCCGTACCGGTCGGCCAGCGACGCGAATTCGGTGGACGAGTAGAAGCCCGGCCCCGTGCCGCCGCACGTGTGCATGGCCAGCACGATCGCCGGGTTCTGCTGGGCGCTGTTCGGGACGTACACGTACATGCGCAGATTGCCGGGGTTGGCGCCGAAGTTGGTCACCTCGGTCAGCGTGGCCGCGGCGGCGGGGTGCGCGGACACCAGCACCGACGCCAGGGCCGCGGCGGCGCACAGCACCGCGGCGACGGCACCGGCGAGCGCCGCGAGTAATCGCCTCATCCGCTCCTCCTTTTCGATCAGTGGCGGTTCCTTCTTTTCTTTGTGCCTTTCCGCACACGCTCCAGAATCGCCGTCCGCTCAGATATCGTGACGTCAGCCGGTATAGAAGCGGTGTCGTCCCGCAGTCAAGGCATGACCGCGAGGGCCTCGGCGATCAAATAGGCGTTTCCGCTGAATATCAAGGTACTTGCTATCAAGTAACTTGATAGGAATCCGCGAAACTTACATCGTGATGATCGCGCGGTATGGTCGTCCGGTGACCGCCCGCCGCCCCCGCCCCGCCGCCCAGCCGGCCGCCTCCGGGGCACGCCTGAGCTACCTGGTGTTCCGCCTGGAGCGCCGCATCCGCGCCCGCCTGGACGACACGCTCGCCCGGCACGGCGTCACCACGACCGAATACATGGCGCTCAGCGAACTGCGCACGCGCGACGGGGCGTCGTCGGCGGAGCTGGCCCGCATCGCCTTCGTCACGCCGCAGGCGATGAACCTCGTCATCCGCGACCTGGAACGGCGCGGCCTGATCCGCCGCGACCCGCACCCGGAGGGCGGGCGCACACTGTGCGCCCGCCTCACCGCCGAGGGGGTGTCCGTGCTGCGGCGCTGCGACATCTCGCTCGACGACATCGAAGCGGTCATGCTCGCGAAGGTCGACGACACGACGCGTGAGACCCTCAGAGACGGCCTCACCGTGTGCGCCCGGGCCCTGCGTCCCGACGCGGACTGACGCGGACCGACGCGGACCGGCGAGGTCGTCAGAGCAGCCTGGTCATGAACACGCTGTGCGGATCGGGCCGGTAGTCGGCGAAGGGTTCGCAGTAGCCGAACCCGAACTTCTCATAAAGCCTTCTGGCGGGCAGGAAGAAGTCGGCCGAACCGGTCTCCAGGCTCAGCCGGGTGAAGCCCATCCGCCCGGCCTCGGCGAGGATGTGGCTCAGCAGCAGGGACGCGATCCCGCCGCGCTTGCGCGCCACAGCGGTGCGCATCGACTTCAGCTCGGCGTGCGCCGGGTCGAGCCTCTTGAGCGCGCCGCAGCCCACGACGGTGTCGCCGTCCATCACCGACCAGAACGTGACCTCGGGCGTGCGCAGGCCGTCGAGATCGAGGGCGTGCTTGCTCTCCAGCGGCGTGATGGACCGCATCTCCCGCACGTGTTCCCGCAGGAACTCGGCGATCCGCGGGCCGGACAGGTCGTCCACGACGATTCTCATCGCGCTCGTTCGTCCATCGGTGCTCGGTTCACATCGGTGCTCGATTCACATCGGCGCTCGGCGACATCGGTGTCGGTGCTCGGTATCTGTGGTCGGGGGGACCACGGCCGGACGCCACTCTAGCCGCCGGTGCGTCAGGCGAATCCGAAGCCCGGGGGCAGCGGCTCCCGCCGGAACAGGTGCGCGGGTACGGCGTCGGCGAGGGCCTGATATCCCGCCGGGTTCAGGTGCAGGTGGTCACCCACGTCGTACGCGGCGAGCAGCCGGCGGGGATCGGCCGGGTCGCGGGCGGCGCGGTCGAAGTCGATCATGGCGTCGAACCGGCGGCCGGCCCGGATCCATTGGTTGACCGCCTGCCGGGCCGCCTCCCGGCAGCCCTGCGCGTCGTCGTAGGAGGAGTTGCCGCCGAACGGCGTCAGCGTGGCCCCGTAGACACGGATGCCCCGGGCATGCGCCCGCGTGATGATCTGGTCGTAGGCGAAGACCAGGTCGTCGGCCACCTGCTTCTGCGCGGCCGGGGTCGCCTCGGCGGTGCCGATGTCGTTGACCCCCTCGAACAGGACCAGCCACGCCACGCCGCTGTGGGCGAGCACGTCGCGGTCCAGCCGGGCCAGCACGTTGGGGCCCAGGCCGTCGTTGAGCACCCGGTTGCCCCCGGCCGCCTGGTTGACCACCGCCACGCCGTCCATGCCGTGCCGGGACCGCAGGCGGTCGAGCAACCGGTCGGGCCAGCGATCGTTGCCGTTGGTGGTCGAGCCCCGGCCGTCGGACAGCGAGTCGCCCACCACCGCCACCGCGGCGACCGAAGGATCGGCCCACACCTCCACTCCGCTGAGGAAGTACCAGTGATCCACCGCGGTCGCACCGGGCAGGTCCTCCGCGTCGGCGTGGTCGCCGGGCAGCAGGTAGGAGGTGGTTCGCGAGCCCGGATGCGAGGTGATGCCCGCCGAGCGCTGCCCGTCGGCCAGATGGACCGTCACCGTCAGGTTCGACCCGGGCGCCGGCTCGACGTCCAGCGGGTCGGAGACCGCCTGCGCCCCTGCGGGGATCGTCAGCGACGGGCGCCCGTGGAAGGTCACCGGCCGCACCGTTCCCGGCTGGACCGCGCTCACCCCCGCCCGCCCCTCGGCCGGTGCCGCCACGGTCACCTTCGTGATGGGCAGCGCCGCGCCGCCGAAGGCGTTCGACACCCTCACCCGCATCCGCCACCCGCCCACCGAGACCCGGACCGTCTGGCGCAGCGTCGCGTTCGCGAGAACGAGGTCGTCCCGGAGGAACGGTGAAGGCGGCATGTTGTCCGGCTCCGTCAACTGCGGCATCGCCGTCCAGGTGGGGACCCAGTGCCCGTTCGCCTCCAGCACCACGGGCATCTCGGGCGTCTCCGGCATCATGGGCATCTCCGGCAGGGACATCGTGGGCCCCGCGGCATCTCGGGCACCACGGGCATCTCGGGCGCCACATCGGGCTGCGAAACCACGGGCTCCCCCGGCATGCCGTGGCGGTCCGGCGCCCTCACGGTATGCGCCGGCCGCGGAGGTCGGGCACGCCCGACTTGCGGAAGAAATAGGCGTTGACCTGGTCGCGCCACTCCTCCGCGCAGCGGACCTGCTCGTCGAGGAGCCGTTCGACCCGGGCGTGCAGGGACGGGTCGAACAGCCCTGCGGCCTCCTGCCATCGCCGTCTGGCCTCGACCGCCTCCTCGGCCCCCGCGAAATGCGTGTCGTAGATGTGCTGGATGACGGTCGATCCGCTGTGCAGCACGTGCCCGTACGGGACGTGGTGGAAGAACAGCAGCAGTTCGTCGGGGCACCGGTCGAGCGACTCGTACACCTGCGACCACGGCGGCGGATACTGGCCGGTGAAGCCGGTCCCGGTGGCGCGGGTGCGGTCCACGCCGACGCCGTCCCGGTCGGCGAAGTGATAGGTGCCCCACGGCGTGTACTCGTATCCGTCCACGTCGGGCCCGTAGTGGTGGCCGGGACGGACCATGAATCCGACACCCAGCGGCGCGGTGTACCGCTCGTAGGTGCGCCAGGAGCCGCCCATGATCGCATGCAGGGTGCGGCGCAACCGTTCGGTCTCCGCGGTCCCCGCAGGCTCCGCGTCCCCGTTCGCCGTCCCGGACGGCGTCGCCGGCGTGAAGGTGAGGTCGATCCACTCGTCGAGGATCGCCGCCGGGTCGGTCCCCGGCGTCCAGGCGAGCCTGCCGAAGGCGTACAGGTTGGCCTGGGCGAGCGGGTGGCCGGTCCAGTAGGGGTCGTCGCCCACGTTGGAGACCCCCACCAGATCGCCGCCGCCGACGAGCTCCGCCACGTCGGCCCCGCCGTCTCCCCAGGGGCGGAAGCCGAGCACCTCGCGCCACATCGGGGGGAGGTAGCAGACGTGCCGCTGCTGGCCGGTGTACTCCTGCGTCACCTGCAGTTCCACGGCCAGGCGGGTGGCGGGCATGGCCGCGATCACCGGCGACACCGGCTCGCGCACCTGGAAATCCACCGGGCCGTGCTTCACCTGCAGGATCACGTTGTCGCGGAACCGCCCGTCGAGCGGGGCGAAGTGGTCGTACGCGGCGCGGGCCCGGTCGGTGGACCGGTCGCGCCAGTCCTGCCGGTGGTTGTACACGAAGGCCCGCCAGTGGACGACCCCGCCGTACGGCTCCAGCGCCTCGGCCAGCAGGTTCGCGCCGTCGGCGTGGTCGCGCCCGTACGCGAACGGGCCGGGCTGCCCCTCGGAGTCGGCCTTCACGACGTAGCCGCCGAAGTCGGGGATCGCGTCGTACACCCGCTCGGTGACGCCCGCCCACCATTTCCGCACGTCCTCGTCGAGCGGGTCGGCGGTCGCCGGCCCCCCGAGGACGACGGGCGAGGCGAAGCTCACCGACAGGTGGACTCCGATCCCGTACGGCCGCAGCACGTCCGCGAGCGCGGCGACGTCGCCGAGCCGGTCGGTCAGCAGGTGGGCCTCGGTGGCGTGCACGTTGACGTTGTTCACGGAGATCGCGTTCACGCCGCACGCGGCCAGCAGCCGCCCGTAGGCCCGCACCCTGGCCAGGTCGCCGCGTGGCGCGCCGTCGCGCCAGAAGATCGACCCGCCCGCGTAGCCGCGTTCGACCTGGCCCATCACCGGATGGACGTCGACGTTGTCCCAGTGGTCGAGCATGCGCCGCCGCATCGCGGGCCGGTGATGCTCGGCCTGCCGCTCGCCGGCGAACGCCCGCTCACCGAGCCGCACGACGTGGAACAGGCCGTAGAGCAGCCCGGCGGGCTCGTCGGCGAGGACCACGGTGACGCCGTCGCGCCGCGCGAGTACGTATCCCTCGGCGCCGATCGCGGAGCCGGGCCGGACCTCGCCCGCGACGCCCGGCAGCGGTTCCGCGGTGGTGAGCGCGAGCACGAGGTCGTGCGGCCCGTCTCCGGCGCCCCGGCGCACGCGTCCGCCGTGCCGGGCACAGGCGTCCGCCACCTCGTCGTGCACGGTCCCGGCGAGGAGCCCGTCGCCGAGCACGAGCGTGCGGCGCGAGCCGATCGCCCGGAACGCCTCCGGCGGCAGCCACGCCGGATGGACAGGATCAGGAAGCGTCACGAGGCCTCTCCGGGGAATCGCCCTGCACGGTATCGCCCTGAACGGTGAACTTCTCCGTGACCTCGGCGATCAGCGACCGGCTGTTCAGCAGCAGCGCCGCCGCGAACACCGAGGCCAGCAGCGCCAGCGCGGCCTCGGAGCCGACCAGCGTGACGCCGGCCGCGACGACGAGCAGGCAGGCGTCGGCCAGCGCGACCCGGGGCGAGGAGAACAGGAAGTAGGCGGCCAGGCGGGCGACGTCTCTAGCCCGGAACGTGAACAGCGATGTGATCACGAGGGCGTTCGCGCCCCAGAGAGCCGCCGCCAGCGCGATGAGGACCAGCAGGATCGCCCACCACCCCGGGACGCCTGCGGCGCCGAAGTTCCCCAGCGTCGATCCGACGACGGTCAGCAACGCCAGCAACGGGATCCAGAGCTTCACCACCCCGCCGACGTTCATCCGGTAGCCGCGCCAGAACGCCGTCGCCGGGTGGAGATCCGCCAGGTCCAGCCGGCGGTGGTGCACCGCGTACAGCGCGGCCGACAGCGCCGGGCCGGCCGGCAGCGCGCAGACCGCGGCCAGCGGGACGTTGGCGGCGTCGTGGTCGAGCAGCACGAGCCCGGCCAGGCCGGGCACGGTGGTGGCCAGGACCAGGAGCTCGACCACGAGCAGGGTGTAGATCAGCGCGGAGGCGCGCGAGAGCGGTCCCTGACCGAAGCGCCGCATCGTCGTCTCGGTCACAGCGCGGATTCCTCACCCGAGACGAGCGGGTCCAGGCCGAGCAGGCGGCGGTCGTCCCACCTGTCCCCCCAGGGCGGGGTCTCGTCGGCCACCGGCGTGATCTCCAGCAGGGTGACCTCGTGGCGGTCGAGGGTGACGTCCAGGACGACCCTTCCGTCCTCGATCGGCAGGCTGCGATGGCTGCGGACCGGCTCCGCCGCCTCCCGCAGCGCGTCGAGCTGCCGTGGGCCGGGCGAGGCCGGGCGGCCCATCTCGCACCACGCCCTCCAGGCGTTGCCCTTCTCCTCGCTCACCGACGAGCGCAGCAGGAAGGCCCGGCCGGACGGGGAGCCGACCGGGACCGACAGCCGCACGGTGTGCCCGTCGGCGGGCGGGCCGCCGGTGACGTCCACCGGCGCCCAGGCCAGCGCGGTGACCCGGCCGGCGTCGTCCCGCGTGACCAGGTGATCCTCTCCGCGCGCCAGGATCTCCTCGCCCATTCGGGCCATGAAGGCGTACAGGTGGTAGGTCGGCTTCTTGATCTGACGGTGGGTCAGCAGGCCGAAGCCGCCGTGGAACAGCGACGTCGGCACCCCCGCCTCCTCGAACACGTCGCAGAAGGTCCAGTAGGAGAAGGAGTCGGCCAGGTCTCCCCCGGCGGCCAGCACCGGCGCGAGGTACGCGGCGTGGAACGCCGTGTCGTGGATCGGGTTGTCCGGCCGGTAGGAGGAGTTGAACTCGGTGATGTGCACGGGCAGGTCCGCCAGCGGGCCGCCCCGGAGCTGCCGCCGTGGGGTGGCGAACTGCTCCAGCAGCCGCGACGGCGGCGCCAGCGTCTGGTGCACGCCGAACGGCACGTGCTGGGCCGGGCCGGAGGTGTAGGCGTGCCGGCTGACGAAGTCGATCGGCACAGACCGTTCGACGACGAAGTCGGCGAAGCGCACCAGCCACTCGTCGGAGCCGGGAGAGATGGCCGGTCCGCCCACCTGCAGTGAGGCGTCCACGTCCTTGACGGTGTTCGCGGTCAGCTCGTACAGGCGGTGGTAGGCGGCCTCGTCGGCGTCGAGCCAGAACTCCTTGAGGTTGGGCTCGTTCCACACCTCGATGGGCCAGGTGCGCACCTGGTCGAGCCCGTACCGGCCGACCAGGTGCGTCACCGTGGCCCGCACCAGCGCGGCCCACTCCTGCCAGTCCCGGGGCGGGGTGACGTTGCCCCGCCACCAGAACACGGTCTGCTCGCCGGACGCGAGCCCGGAGGGCATGAAACCCAGCTCCAGGAACGGCTTGACGCCGAGGTCGAGGTAGGCGTCGATCACCTGGTCCACGTAGGTGAACGCGTGCCGCACGCGCCGGGTCCCCCCGTGCTCGTACGGCCGGTGGACGCCCACCCCGTCGCTCAGCAGCCCGTGCCCCCGGATGTGCCGGAAGCCGATCTCCCGCTGCACCAGCGCCAGCGACTCCTGGTAGTCCCGGCGCAGGGCCAGGTCGAACCGGCCGGTGCCGACGCAGAACCGCCAGGCGTCCGTCAGCCGGCTCGGGGTCTCGTGGACATCGGGGGCAGGGCTGGGCATCATCGTCCTTCGCTCGCCGTCGGATGGGGCTCGCGCCGGCCGCGGGACAGGCACGGCCGGCCTGGCCCGGTCAGCCGTGCTCCTTCTTGTAGCGCTCGTACGCGCCGTTGACAAGGTTCACGTAGGACGACATGTTCTTCGCCTCGAGCTCCTTGACGTACGCGTCCCACTCGTCGAAGCTCCGCTTGCCGAGAATGAACTCGAGCGTGTTCTGGGTGGCGTGGTCCTTCAGCGGGGTCTGCCACAGCGCGGCCTGCTCGCGCTCCTCGTCGTTGAGCGGGCTCGGCGGCTTCGGCGGCAGCGCCTGCCTGGCGTTCATCGTCTTCTGCCATTCGACCTCCTCCTCGGAGAAGGTCGACTGGAGCAGCTCGGTGCTGCCGCCGTAGGCGAACACGCCGTTGGAGAAGCCGAAGTCCTTCTGCAGGTGCTTGGGCGCGCCGGGGTTGAGGCCGATGAAGTCGACGTCCTTCGTGAGCTCGAACTTGCCGGAGCCGTCCTTGGTGTAGGTGGTCCCCTCAATGCCCCACTTGGCGAACACCTGGCCCTCGTCGGAGTACCAGAGCCAGTCGATGAACTGCATCATCGCGACGAAGTTCTTGCTGTCGCGGGCCTTCTTGGAGATCATGATGCCGTTCTCCAGCCGGCTGTCGTTGGCGTCGGCCTTGACCGGCCCCTGCGGCCCGATGGGCACCGGGATCTTGATGAGCGTCGCCTTCGGGTTGGCCTTCTTCAGCGGCGGGCGATACTCGTTCACCAGCGTCTGGGCGTTGCCGCTGATCACGAAGGACTTGCCGGACGCCAGCTTCTGGATCGCCTGGTCGTCCTGCTGAGTGAAGCTCTCCGGGTCGAGCAGCTTCTCCTCCACCAGCGTGTGGAGGAACTGCAGCATCTGCTTGTACTGCTCCATCGCGCCGGTGAAGGCGAACTTCTGCGCGTTGGGATCCCACGTGATGCCGGTCGTGAAGCCCCAGCCGCCGCGTGCGCCGCTGCCCAGGCCGAAGACCTGGTTCAGCATGGCGCCGCCCGGCGTGGGGATGCCCCATCGGTCCGAGTAGGGGTAGGAGTCGGGATACTCCTTCTTCATCGCCTTCAGCATGTTGTGCACGTCGTCCCAGGTCTGCGGGATCTCCAGCCCGAGCTTGTCGAGGATGTCGCCGCGCACCACGAGCGTGTAGTCCGTCCAGTAGTCCTCGTGGAGGCCGGGGAGCAGGTAGAAGCGGCCGTCGGCCTGCCGGAGCGTGTCAAGGTCGGGCTGCAGGTTCCACTTGGCGATCTTCTCCTTGAAGTTCGGCATCAGGTCGAGGTAGTCGCTGACCGGCAGGACACTGCCCGAGGCGACGAAGGGGGTCTCCTGGCCGGGGTAGGTCTTCGGGATGATCATCGGGGCGTCGCCGGCCCCGATCATCAGGCTGCGCTTGTTCTCGTAGTCGCTCAGCGGCACCACGTTCGGCTGCAGCGTCACGTTGGTCCGCTTGGTCAGCTCCGACCAGAACAGCCAGTCGTTCTTGATGGGATAGAACGGGTGGTTGTTGTAGAGGACGCTGAACGACAGCGGAGCAGCGGCCGTGAACTGCTTGCCCACGCCGTAGTCGGCCATCGCGCCGTCGCGGTTCGCCGCGAAGTCGTCACCGCTCTTCTTGGCGCCGGCGCCGGAATCGCCGTCGGTGCTGCAGGCGGCGAGCGCGAGGAAGGCTCCCACGGCGACCATCGCCTGACGCCGGTTGATCTCATACATGAAAGGGGGGTCCTTTCCCTTCGGAACGGGGCTGGGTGAAAGTCGGTGAGAGATCCGGCGTGGCTATCCCTTGACCGCGCCGAGCATGACGCCCTTGACGAAGTACCGCTGGAGGAAGGGGTAGACCACCAGGATCGGGATGACCGTGAGCACCATCGT
Organism: Microbispora bryophytorum; assembly: GCF_006874465.1. GTDB lineage: Bacteria > Actinomycetota > Actinomycetes > Streptosporangiales > Streptosporangiaceae > Microbispora > Microbispora bryophytorum. The sequence goes on from NZ_VIRL01000026.1 coordinate 18,342, forward strand.
CACGGACTTGATGTTGGTGGCCACCGTCATGTCGGTGGCGTCGGCGCCGACGGACGTGCCCGTGGTGGCGCCGGCGATGAGGTTGCGCAGGTAGACGGTCACCGGGAACAGGTCGTTCTGGCTCATGTAGAGGAAGGCCGCGAACCACGAGTTCCAGAACGACACGGCGTAGAACAGCACCATGGTCGCGAGGACCGCCTTCGACAGCGGCAGCACGATCCGGAGCAGGATGCCGTAGGTGCTCATGCCGTCGATCGCGGCGGCCTCCTCCAGCTCGGCCGGCATGCCCTCGAAGAACGCCTTCATCACCAGGAGGTTGAAGACGCTGACCGCGTTCGGCAGCACGATGGCCCAGATGCTGTCCTTCAGCCCGAGGCTGGAGATGAGGATGTAGTTGGGCACGAGCCCGCCGGAGAAGAACATCGTGAAGACCGCGATCCCGATCAGGAACGTGCGGCCCTTCAGGTGTTTCTTCGACAGGACGTACGCGTAGCACGTGGTCATGACCATCGCGATGGCCGTGGCGACGACCGTGTAGACCACGGTGTTGCGGTAGTTGATCCAGAACGTCGGGTCGGAGGCCACGAACTCGTACGTGCGGAAGGTGAACCCGACGGGGACGAGGTTGACCTTGCCGGCGCGGATGGCGAACTCGTCGCTGAGCGAGCGGGCCACGATGTTGATGAAGGGGTACAGGGTCACGACCACGACGCCGGTCAGGATGACCGCGTTGACGGCCCGGAACACCCGCTGACCCCGGGTCCTGTCGACGGTCACCACAGGCTCGTCCCCACCGTGCGCCGGGAGATCAGGTTCGCCGACATGACCAGGGCCAGCCCGATCACGGCCTCGAAGAGGCCGATCGCCGCGGCGTAGCTGAAGCTGTTGGACACGATGCCCATCCGGTAGAGGTACGTGGAGATCACATCGGCGGTGGGATACGTCAGCGGGTTGTAGAGCAGCAGGACCTTCTCGAAGCCCACCGCCATGAACGTGCCGATGTTGAGGATCAGCAGGGTGACCGCGGTCGGCCGGATACCGGGGAGCGTCACGTGCCAGACCTGCCGCCAGCGGCTCGCACCGTCGATCCTGGCCGCCTCGTACAGCTGATCGTCGATGGTCGTGAGCGCGGCCAGGTAGATGATCGTCCCCCAGCCGACCGTCTGCCACATCTCGGAGGAGACGTAGATCGTGCGGAACCAGCCCGCTTCCTGCATGAACGCGATGGGCTCGTTGCCGGCCGCGCGCAGGAGCTGGTTGACCGGCCCGTCCACCGACAGCATCTCCATGACCAGCCCGGCCACGACCACCATCGACAGGAAGTGCGGCAGGTAGGACACCGACTGGACGAACCGCTTGACCTTCCGGCCGCGCAGCTCGTTGATCAGCAGGGCGAGCACGATCGGCGTCGGAAAGCAGAACAGCAGGGTCAGCCCCCCGATGACCACGGTGTTGGTGAACACCTGCCAGAACGACGGGTCGTTCAGGAACATCTTTATGTAACGCAGGCCGACCCATTCCTCGCCGAACACGCTGCCGCCCGGCTGGAACTTCCGGAAGGCGATGACGTTCCCGAGCATCGGCAGATATCGGAAGATCACGAAAAACAGCAGCGGAAGAATCGCCAGCGAGTAGAGCTGCCAGTCACGGCGCAGCGCCTGGCGCCAGGTGCGGCGCGGCGGGCGCTGCTTACGGGCCGGATCGGACCGCGCCCGCCGGGGATCCCCGGTGTCCGGCGACGCGTCGATCGTCCTGGTGGTGCTCATCCCGTGCCTCCGGTGCCATCCGAACGGATCCAGGGCGGCGCGTGCGGCCGCCGAAAGGGGCGGCTTCGCGCACCCCGCCCCGGAAAACGGCACGGCAGCGCGAACCGAAAGTTTCGAAAGTTGCCATTAATATTGCGGAAATATAGGACCCGGGCATGAGTGCGTCAAGAGGGAAGTCAATCACCGAGACGCTCCCGGCGCCACGCCCAATACCGGCTGGATCTCGGTATATCTCAGGGCCCTCCGATGGTAGAGTTTCGCGAAACTTTCGGAGAAACGACGAGCGGACAGATGACCAGCCCTTCCCCCGCCCGCGATCCACGCCCCGCCACGATCGCCTCCATCGCCGAAGAGCTCGGCGTCTCGGTGACCACGGTCTCCAAGGTCCTCAACGGCCGGCCCGACGTCGCGCCCGACACGCGGGAACGCGTCGAGGCGAGCCTCGCGCGGCACCGGTACCGCCGCCGTTCGAAGCGGCGCACGCTCAAGGGGCAGATCGACCTCGTCTTCCACGAGTTGAACTCCATGTGGTCGATGGAGATCATCCGGGGGGTCGACACCGTCGCCTCCGCCGCGCGGATCGAGGTCGTCCTGTCCCAGCTGAAAGGGGCGCACCGGCCGCCGGAGGAGTGGCTGGACGGTGTGCTCGACCATCGGCCCCTCGGCGTGCTGTTCGTCATGTCCAGCCCGTCCCAGTCGCAGCAGCAGAAGCTGCGGCGGGCGCAGGTCCCGTTCGTCGTCGTCGACACCGACGGAGAGATCGCCGAGTCCGTGCCCGTCGTAGGCTCGAACAACTGGGACGGCGGCCTGCTCGCCACCCGTCATCTCCTTGAGCTGGGCCACCGCCGCATCGCGGTCGTCTCCGGCCCGAAGGACGTGATGTGCAGCAGGGCACGCGTCGCCGGCTTCCGGGTCGCCCACGACGAGGCGGGGATCACCGTCGACCCCAGCCTCGTCAGGTACGGCAACTTCTACGTCGACGCCGGATACAAGCACGCCATGGACCTGCTGTCACGCCCGGACCGGCCGACCGCGATCTTCGCCGGGTCGGACCTGCAGGCGCTCGGCGTCCTGCGCGCGGCCCGGCGGCTCAACCTCGACGTGCCCGGGGACCTGTCGGTGGTCGGCTACGACAACGTGCCTGTCGCCGACTGGGTCGAGCCCGCCCTGACCACGGTGGGCCAGCCGCTGTGCGACATGGCGACGGTCGCGGCCCAGATGCTGCTCGACCTGGCCCGCGGCGTGGAGCCGGCCACGAGCCGGATCGACCTCGCCAACGAGCTCGTGGTCCGTGAGAGCACCGCGCCGCCGAAGAGCCGGGCCACGGTCACGCCCGCCGCGCCCGGCGGACGACCGCCGCGCCGAGGGGAGGCACGGTGATCTCCCCTGACGCCGACCGCCCGGTGAGGAGATCCGTGCCCGACCCCACCGGGACGGCGACGGGCGCCTCCGCGTCATGGTTGAGCAGGAAGAGGTATTCGTGCCGCTCGTCCTCGCGGACGGCGCATTCGAGGTGGGCGGGGAGTCCGTCGAAGCGGTTGTCCACGCCCGCCGCTGTCAGCTCGCCGATCAGCACCCGGTCGAAGGCGTCCTGTTCCAGGAGGGTGGCGAAGTAGACGACCCGGCCGGCTCCGAAGTCGTTGGCGACGACCGCGGCGCGTCCCGCGAGCAGGCCGTCCGCGTAGGTCGCCAGTGCCGTCCCGGTTTCGAGGTGGATGTCCTCACGCCACCAGTCCGCCGTCGCCGTGCGTCCGTCGGTGAACTCGACCGTGAACCGTTCGCCGGGCCGCGCCGGCCAGTACTCGTCGATCTTCGCGCCGATGAGGCGGCGGAACGCGCCCGGGTAGCCGTCCGGGCGGACGCGGTTGCACGCGTCCACGACGCCCGAGAAGAACGACATCACGACGGTTCCACCGTCGCGGGCGAACTCGGTGACGGCGTTCACTCCCTCGTCGTCCATCAGGTAGGCGTTGGGCACGACCAGCACCTTGTACGGCGACAGGTCGCTGTGGGGCGACACGACGTCGGCCGCGTAGTGGTGCTCCCACAGCGGCCGGTAGTGCCGCATGACGGTGTCCACGTAGCTGAAGTCGTTTCGGGCAAGGCCCCACAGCTCCTCCAGCCCCCACCAGCCGTTCCAGTCGAACAGGACCGCGACCTCGGCCCGCGACCTCGGCCCGCGTCGTCGTCCCCGCCACGGGCGACAGCAGCCCCACCTCGCGGCCGAGCTCGGCGACCTCGCGGAAGGTGCTCGCGGTAGATAGGGGACGAGGGATCGTAGTGGAGGCGGTTGCCGAAGCCGAACCGCTCGCCGTCGGCCATGACGGGGAGGACCTCGGGGTGCCGGTGGGTCAGCCACGCGGGCGGCGCGGCGGTGGGGGTGGCCAGGTTGACCGCGATGCCGTTCTCGTGGAGCAGGTCCATGACCTCGTCGAGCCAGCCGAACTCGTATTCTCCGGGCTCCGGTTCGAGCGAGGCCCACGCGAAGACGCCGAGCGACACGAGGTTCACCCCCGCCTCGCGCATGAGCCGGACGTCCTCCCGCCCACGCCCGGGTCCCACTGCTCAGGGTTGTAGTCCCCGCCGTACGCCAAGCCGCCGAGGCGGTCCCGGAGGGCGCGCATGCGAGCGTCTGTCATCTGTCACGCCCGGGCTGCGAGGTCGTCGCGTCCCCGTCCGTTCCGTACGCCGTCGCGAGCTGCCACCAGAGCTGATCGGACGTACAGGGATGAGTCAATCGACGACCGGCGCACGAGCATACGCCGACGGCTTGCCCCGGATTATCCGGGGTCTTTCCGGTGGCCGCGACTGCCGTGCAGAGCGGCCTATCCGGTTTTAGCCTGAAATCACCGCCGAAGCTGGTGGTACCGGGGACCTGTCGGGGGAGGACAGCGAAGGAGCCACGACATGGCTAATCCGCCCAGCGACCACGGCGACGGTATGCGACTCTTCCTCGATTACCTGGTGGGGGCGCGGGCGGCGGCCTGGAACCCCTCGGCGCAGTGGCTGTCCCGCCACTCCGGTATCCCGAAGACCACGGTCGAGTCGCTCATCCACGGCACGCGTAAGCGGCTGCCGAGCTGGAGCGAACAGGTCGAGCGCCTGCTGGAGGCCTACCGCAAGAAGGTGACAGAGGACAAGCGCGGGGATCCCGACGCGGTGCTGGGCGACATGGCGGCGTGGAAGCAGGCCTATGACGACGCGCAGAACGGACGGCCGCCGGCCTGCCCTCTCCCGACAGCCGCCTTCCCCACCCCGCCCCCGGCCGCGGCGGAACCAGGCCGGCCGATCGGACAGTTCCGGCCGCTGGACCTGGAGGTCCATCCGGCGATTCGCGTGGACACCGCCGGTCGGGAGCTGGAGGAGTTGCCCGCCTACGTCCCTCGGGCGCATGACGAAGCCCTCGCACAGATGGTCCGCCAGGTACAGACAGGGGCGTCCCGGCTGGTCGTGCTGGTCGGCGACTCGTCGACGGGCAAGACCCGCACTTTGTGGGAAGCGGTCCGGACCCTGCCCGAACCGTGGCGGCTGTGGCACCCGATCGAGCCGAGCCGTCCGGCGGCGGTCCTCACCGAGCTGAGGTCGATCGGCCCGCACACCGTGGTGTGGTTGAACGAGACCCAGCACTATCTGCTCACCGCCGATCCAGCCGTCGGGGAGCGGATCGCCGGCGGGCTCCGGGAGTTGCTGCGTGCTCGGGAGCGAGGGCCGGTGCTGGTGCTGGGCACCCTGTGGCCCGCCTACTGGAAGACCCTCACCGCGGTCCCGCACACCGGTCAGCCCGATCCGTACGCTCAGGCCCGCGAGCTGATCAAGAGCGCCAGCATCCGCCTTCCCGAGTCCTTTGCCGACGCCGATCTCGATGCCGCAGGCCGACAGGCGGCGAACACCGGCGATCTCCGTCTGGCCGAGGCGTTGCGCCGGGCCCCGGAGGGGCGGTTGACCCAGTACCTGGCGGGTGGTCCGGCTCTGCTGGAGCTCTACGACAACGCGGAACCCGGTGCCCGCGCCGTCCTGGACGCCGCGATCGACGCCCGCCGGTTCGGTCACGGCCCAGCCCTGCCCCGTCTCCTGCTCGTGGAAGCCGCCCCCGGCTATCTCAGTGACGAACAATGGCATCTACTCGACGACGACTGGCTCGAACGCGCCTTCGCCTACCTGACCGATCACCGCCCGTGCCGGGGAGCCCGCCCACCGCTGGCCCTGATCAAACCCCGTCCCGGCACCGGTCACGCTCCCGCCGCACACAGTGGAGGCGAGCCGGCCTATCGCCTCGCCGACTATCTCGAACAACACGGCAGCCGCACACGCCGCTTCCTCTGTCCCCCCGCCACCTTCTGGAACGCCGCCACCCGCCACGCCGCCTCCGTGAGCGACCACCGCGCTTTCGCTCGGGCCGCCCGCGACCGCGGGCGCCACCGTCACGCCTTCGCGCTGTACCGAGCAGTCGCCGACGCGGGCGACACCACCGCGCTGCGGGAGCTGACGCGGATCCGGGAGCAGGCCGGCGACCACGAAGGCGCAGAACGCCTCGCCCGGGCCGCCGCCGACGCGGGCGACACCATTGCGCTGCGGGACCTGGCGCGGACGTGGGAGGAGGCCGGCGACCAGGAAGGCGCAGAACGTCTCGCCCGGGCCTTGAACGACGCCGGCCGTACTTCCGCGCTGTACAGCCTGACCGAGATGCGGAAGCAGACCGGCGACCACGAAGGCGCAGAACGCCTCGCCCGAGCCGCCGCCGACACCGGTGACGTCCTCACGCTCTACAACCTGGCACGGACACGCGATCAGGCCGGCGACCTCGAACGCGCCGAACGCCTGTACCAGGCAGCCGCAGACGCCGGCTTCACCAGCGCGCTGATCGATGCGTTCTACATGCGCGAGCTGGCCGGCGACCATGAAAGCGCAGAACGCCTCGCCCGAGCCGCCGCCGACGCCGGCCACACCACCGCGCTGCGGCACCTGGCGGAGCTGCGGCAGCAGGCCGGCGACCACGAAGGCGCAGAACGCGTCGCCCAGATGGCCGCCAACGCCGGCCACCCCTTATCACTGAGGTATCTGACCAGGCTCCGCGAGCTGGCCGGCGACTACGGAGGCGCAGAACACCTCGCCCGGACCGCCGCCGACGCCGGCGACACCGACGCTCTCCTGGTTCTCGCGCATCTCCGGCGACAGGCCGGCGACTACGGAGGCGCCGAACGCCTGTACCAGGCCGCCGCCGACGCCGACGATACCAGCAGGCTGCACGAGCAGGCGTGGATGCGCGAGCGGGCCGGCGACCACAAGGGCGCCGAACGCATGTTCCAGGCCGCCGCCGACACCGGCGACAACCTCGCGCTGCGGGAGCTGGCGCGGCTGCGCGAGCTGGCAGGCGACCACGAAGGCGCCGAACGCCTCGCCCGGGCCGGCGACACCACCGCGCTCCCGATTCTGGCGCGGATGCGGCAGCAGGCCGGCGACCACGAAGGCGCAGAACGCGCCGCTCGGATGGCCGCCGACGCCGGTGCCCGCGACGCCGCCGCACTGCTCCAGAACCTGGCCGAGATGCGGCAGCAGGCCGGCGACCACGAAGGCGCAGAACGCCTCGCCCGCGCCGCCGCCGACGCCGGCCTCACCGCCGCGCTGCAGCACCTGGCCGTGATGTGGGAGCAGGCCGGCGACCACGAAGGGGCAGAACGCATGTTCCAGGCCGCCGCCGACACCGGCCAGATCGACGCGCTTTACGGCCTGGCACGAATACGGGAGAAGGCCGGCGACCACGAAGGCGCCGAACGCTTCACCTGGGCCGCCGCCGACGCCGGCCTCACCGCCGCGCTGCACGCCCTGGCGCGGATGCGGCACGAGGCCGGCGACCACGAAGGCGCAGAACGCATGTACCAGGCCGCCGCCGACACCGGCGACACCGCCTCGATGTCCGCCCTGGCGGAGCTGCGGCAGCAGGCCGGCGACCACGAGGGCGCAGAACGCCTCGCCCGCGCCGCCGCCGACGCCGGCCACACCTTCCCGCTGCAAGAGCTGGTGCGGAGGCGGTACCGGGCCGGCGACCACGAAGGCGCAGAACGCCTCGCCCGCGCCGCCGCCGACGCGGGCGACACCACCGCGATGCGCAATCTGGTTCAGATGCGGGAGCAGGCCGGCGACCACGAAGGCGCCGAACGCCTCGCCCGGACCGCCGCCGACGCCGGCGGCACCACCGCACTGTACGACCTGGCCAAGCGGCGAGTGCAGGAGGGAAAGGGGGGCCGGTGGGCAGACCTGGTGCGGTTCGGGCTGGAGGCGGACGGGTCGGCTGCCCGGCCATGGTGAGGCGATAAGCCGGCGCCCGGTCACGACTGCGGGCGGCCCTTTCCGGACTCCCGGGCCGCGACGGACTCCCGGCCCGCGACGGACTCGCGGGCCGCGACGGACTCGCGGGCCGCGACGGGAGAACGGTGCGACCCGCCGTCACGCAGCGGGTAGAGAAGGAAGCAGCCGAAGGCCAGCGCCAGCACCACCAGGGGCACCACGCCCATCATCAGCCGGACGCCGGTCACGACGGAGTCCGGCTGCACCGCGGCCCCGTTGTGGTAGCCCGATCGGGACAGCACGACCGTGGTGATCACGGCCTGGAGGGCACCGCCCAGCGGACGATGAACCCGTTCATGCCGAAGTACATCCCCTCACGACGGGTGCCCGTCCTGCGCTCGTCGTCGTCGATGACCTCGGCGAGCAGGATCTCCAGGAGCCCAGGACGACGGTGTTGGCGGAGTCGGCCTCGCCCAGGGCGTACTTAGTGAAGAACGGGATCCCCGCCTGCAGCAGGGCGAAGGTGAGCTGCAGCAGGAAGCTGCCCGTGACGTATGTGACGAAGGCGCGGTTGGCGAGCGTGTAGCGGAGCGCGGCGAGGAACCCGAAGCTCTCACGCTCCGCGTGCACCCGCTCGGCCGAGCTCGCGCAGCGACAGCGCGAAGAAGGCCAGCGCCACGACGCCGAAGGACACGCCCATGGCACGATGGCGCCGTACAGCAGGGGCGCCGCGGCGACGCCGCGATCATGCCGACGATGGCGAACATCTGCCGCCACGACGCGGCGCCGGCCCGCTCGGCGATGGTGGTGAACATCTCGGGGAACAGCGCCACATAGTCCAGGACCACGACGACGAACAGCACATCGTAGACGAGGACCACGACCAGGAAGTACCAGAACCTCGCGGTCGCGCCGTCCACGAGCGGGATCCAGATCATGGTGAAGGCCGCGGCCAGCGGCGCCATGCCGATCGCGATGTACGGCACCCGCCTGCCCCAGCGCGTGCGAGTCCGGTCGGAGACGTGCCCCACGAGCGGGTTGAGCACCGCGTTGACGATGCCGTGGATCACCATGGCGACGCCGATGAGCGACGGATCGACGCCCAGGTGGTCGACGTAGTAGAAGGTGGCGAAGGTCGCGAACGCCTGGCTGAGCAGATTGACCGACAGGTTGCCCGATCCGTAGGCCAGCATCTGCCCGCGCCGCACCAGACCCTCCGAGCCGCGCAGCATCTGGCCCTCCGGGCCGCGCGTCACCGGGCCCTCTGGACCGCGCTTCATCGGGCCCTCTGGGCGGTGCGGAGATCCGACCAGCCGATGAGGCGGACGCCCTCCTCCGCGATGGCGCGGCGGACCTCCGGATCGGTGAACAGCCGCAGCTCCATGCCGCGTTTGGCGTGATGCGGCATGATCTGCTGGAGTTCGCCGTCGTCCTCGAACGGGTGGATGTAGATCTTGGTCACGCCGGGGCGCAGCGCCCGGACCAGCCCGATCATGTCGCTTCTGACGCTCTCGTACGTCTCCCCCTCGGCCAGTTCGAGGGGCAGCGTCCACAGCCGGTCGAGGATCACCACGCCCGCCGCGTCCGCGGCCTCGGCCCTCGCCCGCGCGAACGGCTCCAGCTCCTCCGGCAGGCCCATGCCGTCGAGGGTCCTGGGCAGCCGGAACGGCAGGCCGTGCTCCGCGCACACCTTGAAGACGACGTCGAGGAAGTCACGGCCGGTCGCCAGGCCGTACAGGCTGCCCATGTGGTTGTCGGCGTGCGACGGGTCGAGGCCGAGGGCGACGGCCCTGCGGATCTGCGCGTCGATCTCCGCCCGGACCTCCTCGGGGTCGGCCCGCTCCTCGACCGTCCGGCTGTCGGCGGGGAAGTAGCCGGCCTCGTCCACGAGCGAGGACACCGCGCGGTCGCGGGTCACCGGTCCCCACCGGTATCCCTCCCACTCGCTGGTGAACGTCAGGTGGACGCCCACGTCGTAACCGCCCGCGACGGCCCTACGGACCGCGTCGGGGGCCCACGGGCACGGCGTCATGACGGTCGCCGAGCTGATCGCGCGGGCGGCGAGCAGCGAGGTGATGCCGGTGTTGGCCGCACGGCACATGCCGTAGTCGTCGGCGTTCACTATCAGCAGCCGGTCGTCCGGCCCGGCTCCGAGCCGTCGCGCGAGGTTCACGTGATGTCCCCTTTCCCTGCCCCGGTGAGGTCCGTGTCGTTCGGTCCGCCGGTCGCGGTGTCGTACGGTCCCCCGGCTGCCGTCTCGTGTGGCCGCCCGCCCACGGCGGCGGCGAAGGCGCGTTCCCGCGCACGATGGCGGGCGAGCCAGGACGCGCCGCGCAGCACCGGATCCCCGGGGACGCCGCTCGCGACGATCCTGATCGGGAGCGGCGCGGCGTCCCTCGCCAGGTGGCGGCGGATGCGGCCCAGCAGCAGATCGGCGCTGGCGCCGAACGCGCCGCCGAGCACGAACAGCTCCGGCTTGATCACGAGGGCGACCGACGCCGCGACGTGGGCGATCCTGCGGGCGGTCGCGTCGACCACGGCGAGTGCCCTCTCGTCGCCGGCCCTGGCGCTGTCGAAGATCTCCCGCGTGGACGGGCTGCCCTCGATGCCGGCCTGCCTGGCCTGTTCGGCGATGCGGCGGGCGCCGAGCACCTCGGTGCCGAGCTCGGTCGCGGGGTGGGGCAGGAATGCGACCTCGCCCGCTCCCCCGGCGAAGCCCTGGTGGAGCCGGCCGCCCAGTACGATCCCGGCGCCGAGGCCGACCCCGACGCCGAGCAGGACGAAGTCGGCGACGCCGGCGCACGCGCCGAACCGCTGCTCGGCGACGGCGGCGAGGTTGACGTCATTCTCCAGCAGCAGAGGCACGGGCAGGTCGCGCTCGATCGCCTCGGCCAGGCCGCGGCCCCCCTGCGGCAGCCCGTAGGCCCGCCTCACGGTGCGGCCGTCGCGCGCCACGACCGCGCGGACGCCGACGACGGCCTGACCGACGGCGCCCGGCTCGGTCCCGGCGCGTCCGGCGCACTCGGCGGCGAGTGCGGCCACCGCCGCTGCCGTGTCGGCCACCCTGCGGCGCGGCGCCCGGGTCTCCGCCTGGGCGAGCGTCTCCCCCACCGCGTCGACGAGTACGGCGCGGATGCGCAGGTGGCCGATGTCGACGCCGAGCGCGAGCGCGCAGCGGGGGGCGATCCGGTAGAGGGTCGCGGCGGGCCCGCGACGAGTGGTGTCGGCGCCCGCCTCCTCCACGGCCCCGCGTGCGACGAGCTCGCGCAGCGCCTGGGCGACGGTGGTCTTGGACAGGCCGGTGGCCCTGGTGATCTCCGGTCGGCCGAGCGGCCCCTCACGGTCGATGACGTCGAGCACCGCGCGGGCGTTGATCGACCAGAGCAGGCCCTGCGGCCCGGCCAGGTAGTTCGCGCTCACGCTCACCTCGGGTCCCGGCCCGGGTAGGCCGGACGGTTTCTCCTCAGAGTGAGCCGTTCCATCCGATCGGCCACCACGCGACAAGACCGCTACCGTTCTTGGGAGGCAGAAAGGGGATCATCGTGAGCAATGCCAATGCGGGCGACATTCCATTCGGGGCGCGAGTGCGCGGCTGCCTGCTCGCCGGGGCCGTCGGCGACGCCCTCGGCGCGCCCGTGGAATTCGACTCGATCGCCGTCATCCGCCGCAACCACGGCAGGGCGGGGCTGACCGATCTCGCGCCCGGCTGGCACGGCAAGACCGGCCTGGTCACCGACGACACGCAGATGACGCTGTTCACCGTCGAAGGGCTGATCCGCGCGGACGTGCGCGTCAGGGAGAAGGGCATCGGCGGCGGTGAGGTGCAGGTGGTCCGCCACGCCTACCTGCGCTGGCTCGACACACAGGAGCACCGCGTGCCGCCGCCCGCCGACGGCCTCGTCCGTACCGGCCGGCTCCGCGAGCAGACCTGGCTCTACTCCCGTCGCGCGCCCGGCAACACCTGCGTGTCCGGGCTGCACGCCGACCTCGGTTCGCTCGCGGCCCCCGGTATGCCCGGGCCGGTCAACCCCGGCTCCAAGGGCTGCGGCACCGTCATGCGCTCCGCCCCGTTCGGACTGGCCGTCCGCGACCCGCGGGCGGCCTTCACGCTCGCGGCCGGCTGCGCCCAGATCACGCACGGGCATCCCACGGGCTATCTGGCGGCCGGCGCCTTCGCCGCGCTGGTCTGCTCCCTGTCCCAGGGCGCGCCGCTCGCGACGGCCGTGCACGACACCCTGGGCCTGCTCGCCGAGTTGCCCGCGCACGAGGAGACCACCGCCGCGATCGAGGCGGCGGTCGCCCTGGCCGGCACGGCGGAGCCGTCGCCCGAGGCGGTGGAGACGCTCGGCGGCGGGTGGGTGGCTGAGGAGGCGCTCGCCATCGCGGTCTACTGCGCGCTGGTGAGCGGCGACGACATCGAGCGGGCCCTGCTGCTGGCGGTCAACCACTCCGGCGACAGCGACTCCACCGGCTCCCTGTGCGGCAACCTCCTCGGCACGGTGCACGGCGACGCGGCCCTCCCCGGGCACTGGGTGTCCCGGCTGGAGGGCCGGGACACCGTCATCGAACTCGCCGACGACTTCACCACGCATTTCACCGGCGGCCGCATCGACCGCGACAAGTACCCCGGCTGCTGACCCCGCCACCCGATCCGGCCCGAACGGCATGAGACGCCCGCATCACCGGATCATGCCGCATGGAACGGTGTAATCTTCCGGGCGTACTGGTGATGCGGCCCGACGGGCTTCCGTTCTCTCGTCCGGGAACGGACATGCCCCCATACCGCACGAGTCTTTCGTGCTGCCTGGGGGTAGGTCCGTGGCCGTTGTCCGGCATTCCGCGGAAGGTCTGCTTCAGCTCGCGTCCGTGCCGGAGAGGGTGCTCAGCGAGGTGATCGCCGAGCAGCTTCGCATCACTCAAGGCGTCAATCCCGGCAGGAGCGAGCGGAGGTCATGGGACCGCAGCCTGCCCGTTCTCGCCCGTGACCTCGTCGAGGCCGGGCTGGGCAGCGTCGAGATGCTGCTGGAATACCAGTTACCGCTCACCAGCAAGCGGGCCGACGTGATCCTCGCCGGCGTCGACCGGCACAGTGGTGACGACGCGTACGTCGTCGTGGAGCTCAAGCAGTGGAGCCACGCCGAGTTGTACGAGGACGACGCCGACCTCGTTCTCGTCCCCGGCATGGGCAACCACCCCAAACTTCACCCGGTCGTGCAGGTGCACGGCTACTGCGACTACCTCGCCGACTTCGTCGGCGCCCTGGAGCATCGCCGTCATGCCGTACGCGGCGTCGCGTACCTGCACAACGCGAACGACCTCGACATCCACGACCTGTACGACCGCGTGGAGGACGAGCGGACCCGTCTGTTCAGCCAGAGCCGTCGTGGTCAGTTCGTCGACTACCTTCGGGCGCAGTTCGCGCCCGAACCCGGTGCGCGCGCCGCCGACAGGCTGCTGGCGTCGGCGATCCGGCCGTCCAAGCAACTGCTGAAGGTGGCCGCGGCCGAGATCAAGCATCGGGACCAGTTCGTCCTGCTGGACCAGCAGCGCCTGGCGTACGAAATTGTGCTGCACGCGGTGGAGAAGGCCAGGGCGTCCGACTCCAAGGAAGTCGTCATCGTCACCGGCGGTCCCGGGTCGGGCAAGAGCGTCATCGCCCTGTCGCTGCTCGGCGAACTCGCCGAGCGCGGCTATCCGGCACACCACGCCACCGGATCGCGGTCCTTCACCGAGACCATGCGCCGCCACGTGGCCAGGGGATCCACGCGCACGAAGGCGATGTTCAAGTACTTCAACAACTTCATGACCGCCAAGCCCAACGACCTCGACGTACTCATCTGCGACGAGGCCCACCGGATCCGCGAGACGTCGGCCAACCGCTTCACCAAGGCCGTCGAGCGGACGGGGCGGTCCCAGCTCGACGAGCTGATGAGCGCCGCCCGCGTTCCCGTCTTCCTCCTCGACGAACACCAGGTGGTGCGGCCGGGCGAGACCGGGACCGTCGCGGACATCAGGGCACACGCACAGACCCGCGGCCTGGCCGTGCAGCAGGTGGATCTCGACGCCCAGTACCGCTGCGGCGGCAGCCGGGCGTACGAGGAGTGGGTGCTGCGGCTGCTCGGCCTGAACGGTGAGGATCCCGAGCCGTGGACCGGCGACCCCCACTTCGAGGTCACCCTCGCCGACTCGCCGTACGAGTTGGAAGGACTGCTGCGGGGGAAGCTGAACGACGGCTACTCGGCCCGCATGACGGCCGGTTTTTGCTGGCGGTGGAGCGACCCCGACGGCGACCGCCTCGTCTCCGACGTGCGGATCGACGGCTGGTCCAAGCCGTGGAACGTCAAGGGCGACCGCGCTGTCGGCGACGCCCCTCCCAGCGCGCTGTGGGCCACCATGCCGGGCGGCTTCGAGCAGGTCGGCTGCGTGTACACCGCCCAGGGCTTCGAGTACGACTGGAACGGCGTCGTGCTGGGCCCTGACCTCGTCTACCGGGACGGCCGTCTGATCACCGTGCGCGGCGCCAGCAAGGACCCGGCGCTGATGAAGAAGTCCGTGACGGACGAGCAGGCTGACCGGCTGATTCGCAACACCTACAAGGTGCTGCTCACTCGCGGCATGATCGGCACGGCCGTCCACTCCGTCGACGCCAGGACACAGGAGTTCCTCACCACTCTGCTTGATCGATAGGGTGGCGCGGCGCGCACATTCGTGCGGTCCCATCGCCTACGTGACCCTGCCGGCGCACGAGCACTCCGTCCCGATGGCTGTCAGGGCCCGCGGAGGCGGCGCCGGGAAGTCATCATGGGACGCGTGATCGAAGAGCGACGTCTTCCGGGCGGAAACACGAATGGGGCGGTCCGGGTCGGCGACACGGTCCGGCGTGTCCCCGGGCCCTGGACGCCCGCCGTGCATGCGCTGCTCCGGCATCTGGAGGACGCCGGTTTCGACCGGGCCCCGCGTGCGCGAGGGTTCGACGACCAGGGGCGGGAGGTCCTCTCGTACCTGCCGGGAGAGGTGGTCGGGACCGCGCGGCCGTGGCCCGCCTGGGTGCACAGTGACGACGCGCTCCGTCAAGTGGCCGTCTGGCTGCGCGACTTCCACACCGCGGTGGCGAGTTTCGTCCCTCCGCCGGACGCGGTCTGGCGCGAGGGAGAGACCTGGCGGCCCGGCCTGGTCGTCGGCCACAACGACGCGGCGCCGTACAACGCGGCGTGGGCCGACGGGCGCCTCATCGGTTTCTTCGACTGGGACTTCGCCGCTCCGGTCGCCCCGGAGTGGGACCTCGCCTTCACCGCCTTCTCCTGGGTGCCGCTCCACGCCCGCCATGTCGTGGCGGCGGACGGGTTCACCGCGTTCGCCGAGCGGCCCCGGAGACTGCGACTGTTCCTCGACACCTACGGCTGGGACGGCCCGGCTGGCCGGTTCATCGAGACGGTCCGCCAGCGGGTCAGCGCCTCCGCCGACGGCATC
Source organism: Microbispora bryophytorum (assembly GCF_006874465.1). GTDB lineage: Bacteria > Actinomycetota > Actinomycetes > Streptosporangiales > Streptosporangiaceae > Microbispora > Microbispora bryophytorum. Next base: position 33,863 of record NZ_VIRL01000026.1, read on the forward strand.
CGGCGTCTCGCGGCGGCGGGCGACCCGGCGTATCGGAAGCTCGTCGACGACGGCGTCGACAGGTCATTGGACACGGCGGTGGAGGAACTGACCGGCTTCCCCGGCGAGTGAGGCCGGCGCCTGCGAATCCGCTGCTCAGGGGCGGGGCCAGGGCCGTCCGGCGAGGTTTTCGATATCGGTGTTGAAGCGTCTCAGGTAGGCGGCGAAGGCCGTGACGTCCTCGGCTGTCCAACCGGCCAGCACCTTCTCCAGGCCGAGGATGTTCTTCTCACGCTCCTCACCGAGCCACCGCTCGCCGTCATCGGTCAGGCGGAACTTGCGGGCGATGCCGCCGCCGGGGTCCGGGATGCGTTCCGCCAGCCCGGCGCGCAGCAGGGCCGAGGTGTGCCGGTTGAGGGTGGACACGTCCAGCCCGAGCGCCTCGCTGAGCTGGCCGATGGACATCGGGCCCGTGATGTGGATGCGATTGAGCAGCAGGTATGCGCTGCGGTCGAGGTGCCGGTGCCGCCCGAGCAGCATGGTCTCGAACTCGATGAGATGCGTGGGCTTGTCCATGCCGGTTCCTTCTCACAGATATGTGCACCCTACACGAATTGTGTGTGTAACACATGATGTGTAGGGTGCACATCGTTTTGACCATCTATCTAAGGGAGACCCTCGTGGGAGGCTCCACGTCCGCCGCTCGCCCCGGCGGCATCGTCAGCGTGATGGCGGTGGCCGGCATCGTCGCCTCGCTGATGCAGACCCTGGTGGTGCCGCTGATCGCCGAACTGCCGAACCTGCTGAGCACCACCGCGTCGAACGCCTCTTGGGTGATCACCGTGACGCTGCTCGCGGGAGCGGTGACGACCCCGGTCACCGGGAGGCTCGGCGACCTGTACGGCAAGCGCCTCATGATGCTGGTCTGCTCGGCGCCTCTGATCGCGGGCTGCGTCGTCTGCGCGCTGGCGGGCTCCCTGACCCCCATGATCATTGGCAGGGGCTTGCAGGGCATGGGCATGGGCATGATCCCCCTGGGCATCAGCGCCCTGCGCGACCTGCTGCCGCCCGAGCGGCTCGGTCCCTCCATCGCGCTGCTGAGCTCGTCCATGGGCATCGGCGGCGCGCTCGGACTGCCGATCGCGGCGGCGGTCGCCGAGTACGCGAGCTGGCGGGTGCTGTTCTGGGGCTCGGCGGTGCTGAGCGTGCTGGTCGCGGTGCTGATCTGGCTCCTGGTCCCGGTCACGCCCGGCCGGGCTTCCGGCCGGTTCGACGTCGCCGGTGTGCTCGGTTTGGGCTCCGGGCTGGTGTGCCTGCTGCTTGGCGTCTCCAAGGGCGCCGACTGGGGCTGGACCAGCGGCACCACGCTCGGCCTGCTCTCCGTGGCGCTGGTCGTGTTGCTGCTGTGGGGCTGGTGGGAGCTGCGCGTCAAGGACCCGCTGGTCGACCTGCGTGTCACCGCGCGGCGGCAGGTGCTGCTGACCAACCTGGCCTCGATCGTGGTCGGCTTCTCGATGTACGCCCAGGCGCTGATCGTCATGCAGATCCTGCAACTCCCCGCGGCCACCGGCTACGGCCTGGGCCAGTCGATGCTGGCGGCCGGCCTGTGGATGGCCCCTTCCGGCCTGATGATGATGGCCGTCTCGCCGCTCGGCGCCCGTCTGTCGGCCGTCCGCGGCCCCAAGGTCACCCTGATCGCCGGCAGCCTGGTCATGGCGCTCGGGTACGGCTCCTCGACCGTCCTGCTGGGCTCCACCTGGGGCCTGCTGATCGTCACCTGCGTGTGCAACATCGGCGTCGGCCTGGCCTACGGGGCGATGCCCGCCCTGATCATGGGCGCGGTCCCCCGTTCCGAGACCGCCGCCGCCAACAGCTTCAACACGCTGATGCGCTCCATCGGCACCACCGTCTCGGCCGCGGTGGTCGGCGTCGTCCTGTCGCAGATGACCATCCGGCTGGGCGGGCACGTCCTGCCGTCGGAGGGCGGCTTCCGCGCCGGGATGCTGATCGGCTGCGCCACCGCCCTCGTCGCCGCCGCCGTCACCCTGGCCCTCCCCGCGCGCGCGGCGGGCCGTACGACCGGCCGCGACGTCCCTGCCGAGCCCGTCACCGCCGCCACGACCTGAGCGGCCCCGTCTCAGTCGGCGGGCGCGCCGTCGAACCGGCGCGTGGCCACGAGCGCGGCCAGATCCGCCGCGAGGCGAAGCTCGGCCGCGTCCAGCCCCGGGTGGTCGAGCCAGTGCATCCGCGCCCGGTCGACGGCGCCGTCGAACCGCGGCGGCCAGTGCCGGGCCGGGGTCAGGTCGTCGATGACCAGCGTGCCTCCCGGCCTGAGCAGCCGGTGCGGATCGGCCGGCTGCTCACCGCTCTTGCCCTGGCCGCCGCCGTCGAGCACGAGCAGGTCGTACGGCCCGTGGCGATGGATCTCCCGCCAGTCGCCGCGGATGACCGAGACCTGCGGGTGATCGGCGAAGACCTGGGCGGCCAGGGACGCTCGACGTGCGTCCCGTTCGACGCTGACCAGCCGGGCCCCCGGCCGGGCGCCCGAGACCAGCCAGGCCAGGCCTACTCCGCACCCGGTGCCGGTCTCCCCGATGGTCTCGGCGCCGCCCGCCATGGCGTACAGCAGCCGTCCCTGCTCCGGCCGGCAGGAAGGCGCGAAGCCCGCCTGCCGGGCCACCCGGACCGCGCGCTCAACCAGCGGAGGCAGCTCCGTGAGATCGGCGTATGCCGCCGTACCGTCAACCGACATCGCCCCAGGTTAGGCCGGACGATGTCAGTTCTCCAGGGGAAGCCGGCGCGGCGGGGAAGCTCGCCGACCGGCCGCGAACGCACCGGCCGCGAACGCGCCGGCCGCACGCCGACGCCATCGACTATGCTCATGATGTTCGCAAAATGAACCGACGTTCGCATAGCGAACAAGAGGGGAACGTCATGGGCTCGGCCTTCGTCTACGCCGCGGCGCGCACGCCGTTCGGCAGGTTCAACGGCGCGCTCGCGGACGTCCGCCCGGACGACCTGGCGGCCACCGCGTTACGCGGTGTGCTGGCCAAGCTGCCCGGGCTGGATCCGGCGGAGATCGGCGACGTGGTGTGGGGCAACGCCAACGGCGCGGGTGAGGACAACCGCAACGTGGGCCGGATGGCCGTGCTGCTGGCCGGGCTGCCGGTGACCGTGCCGGCCACCACGGTGAACCGGCTGTGCGGGTCGAGCCTGGACGCCGCCATGATCGGCTCGCGGACCGTCGAGAGCGGCGACGCCGACGTCGTCGTCATCGGCGGCGTCGAGTCGATGACACGGGCGCCGTGGGTGCTGCCCAAACCCTCCCGGGCCTTTCCCGCCGGTGACGTGACCGCGGTCTCCACCACGCTCGGCTGGCGGCTGGTGAACCCGCGCATGCCGAAGGAGTGGACGGTCTCCCTTGGGGAGGCCAACGAGCAGCTCGGCGAGAGGTTCGGCGTCTCGCGCGAGCGGCAGGACGCCTTCGCTGCGCGGTCCCACGTGCTGGCCGACGCGGCCTGGAACGACGGCTTCTACGACGACCTGGTCGTCCCGGTGGAGGGCGCCGGCCTGGCGCGGGACGAGGGCATCAGGCCCGGCTCGACGCCGGAGATCCTCGCCGGGCTGAAGCCGGCCTTCCGCCCCGACGGCGCCATCACGGCCGGCAACGCCTCCCCGCTGAACGACGGCGCGTGCGCGGTCGTGCTCGGCTCGCAGGCCGCCGCGGACCGGATCGGCGCCGGCCCGATCGCCCGCGTCGCCGGTCGCGGGGCCTGCGCGCTCGAACCGCAGATGTTCGGCTACGCGCCGGTCGAGGCCGCCAACCAGGCGCTGCGCCGGGCCGGCATCGGCTGGGACGACGTCGGCGCGGTCGAGCTGAACGAGGCGTTCGCCGTGCAGTCACTCGTGTGCCTCGACGCCTGGAAGGTCGATCCCGCGATCGTCAACACCAGAGGCGGCGCCATCGCCATCGGCCACCCCCTGGGCGCCTCGGGCGGGCGCATCCTCGGCACGCTCGCCCACGTGCTGCGCGAACGGCGCGAGCGGTGGGGCGTGGCCGCGATCTGCATCGGCGTCGGGCAGGGGCTGGCCGTGGTGCTCGAGAACGTGAGCGCGTCATGACCGCCGTGTTCAGCGACCCCGGCGATGCCGTGGCGGGCATCGCGGACGGCTCCACGGTCCTGATCGGCGGCTTCGGCATGGCCGGCATGCCCGTCCAGCTCATCGACGCGCTGATCCGGCAGGGCGCGACTGGCCTGACGGTGGTCAGCAACAACGCGGGCAACGGCGACACCGGCCTGGCGGCGCTGCTCGCCGCCGGGCGGGTGCGCAAGATGATCTGCTCGTTCCCGCGCCAGAGCGACTCGTGGGTCTTCGACGGCCTCTACCGCTCGGGGAAGATCGAGCTGGAGGTCGTCCCGCAGGGGACCCTGGCCGAGCGCATGCGCGCGGCCGGGGCCGGCATCGGCGCCTTCTACTGCCCCACCGGGGTCGGCACGCCACTGGCCGAGGGCAAGGAGACACGCACCATCGACGGCCGCGACCACGTGCTGGAGTATCCGATCAAGGGCGACGTCGTCCTCATCGCCGCCCACGCCGGCGACCGGATGGGCAACCTCGTCTACCGCAAGACCGCCCGCAACTTCGGGCCCGTCATGGCGACCGCCGCGGCGCTGACGATCGCGCAGGTGCATCACGTCGTCGAGACCGGCGAACTGGACCCCGAGGCCGTGGTCACCCCCTGCATCTACGTCGACCGGATCCTGGACCTGAACGCGAAGGAGGCGACCCCGTGAACAGCGCCGTGAAGACCGTCGAGCATCTCGGCCGCGGCCCGCTGGGCCGTGACGAACTCGCCGCCCTCGTCGCCCGGGACATCCCGCCCGGATCCTTCGTGAACCTCGGCATCGGCCAGCCGACGACGGTCGCCGACCATCTCCCGGCCGGCTCCGGGGTCGTCCTGCACACCGAGAACGGCATGCTCGGCATGGGGCCCGCCGCACACGGCGACGAGATCGACCCCGATCTGACCAACGCCGGCAAGATGCCCGTCACCGAGCTGCCGGGCGCCTCCTACTTCCACCACGCCGACTCCTTCGCGATGATGCGCGGCGGCCACCTCGACGTGTGCGTGCTCGGCGCCTTCCAGGTCTCCGGACGCGGCGACCTGGCCAACTGGCATACCGGCGCCCCCGACGCCATCCCCGCCGTCGGCGGGGCCATGGACCTGGCCACCGGCGCCAAGCAGGTGTTCGTCATGATGACGCTGTTCGCCAAGGACGGCACGCCCAAGCTCGTCCCCGAATGCACCTACCCGCTCACCGGGCTGGCCTGCGTGAGCCGCGTCTACACCGACCTGGCCGTCTTCCACATCGACCGCGGGGGCGTCACCGTCGTCGAGACGTACGGCACGAGCGCGGCCGAGCTCGCCTCCCGGCTGGAGATCGCCGTGCGCACCCTCGACCGGGAGCCGTGATCGGACGAAAGGGACGATAGTCTCCCCCTGTGAGTGAGCGAGCAGTCCTTGTCACCGGTGCCTCGCGCGGAATCGGGCGGGCGATCGCGCTGGCCTTCGCGGCCGCCGGCGACCGCGTCGCGATCCATCACCGCGACTCCCCCGACCTGGCCGAACGGGTCCGCGCGGAGCTGCCGGGAGAGGGTCACACCGTCGTCCGGGCCGACGTCGCCGACCCCGCCGACGCGCGGCGCATGGTCGAGGAGGCGGCGAACGCCCTCGGCGGGATCGACGTCCTGGTCAACAACGCGGGGGTGTTCGTGCACCACCCGATCACGGAGACCTCGTACGAGGAGTGGCAGGCGGTGTGGCGCGAGACGCTGGCCGTCAATCTCGTCGGACCGGCCAACGTCATCTGGAACGCCGTACGGCACATGGCTCCGGGCGGCAGGATCGTCAACGTCTCGTCACGCGGCGCCTTCCGCGGGGAACCGGACAGCCCCGCCTACGGGGCCAGCAAGGCGGGCCTGAACGCGCTGGGCCAGTCGCTCGCCATCGCCCTGGCGCCCCTCGGCATCGCCGTGGCGACCGTTGCGCCCGGCTTCGTCGAGACCGACATGACCAACGAGCATCTCAAGGCGCCGCGGGGCGACGCGATCCGCGCCCAGAGCCCGTTCGGGCGGGTGGCGAGGTCGGAGGAGATCGCGGCCGCGGTCCTCTATCTGGCGTCGCCGGAGGCCGAGTGGGCCAGCGGCACGATCGTCGACCTGAACGGCGCCTCCTACCTGCGCAGCTGAGCCGCGACGATCAGTTGGGCGCCCGGTATTTGACCAGGACCTTCTCCAGCCTGCTCACGACCGGCCGCCAGGTCGGGGGCAGGCTGTACCGCGTCGCCCGGTGTCCCTTGTAGGCCAGGCGGTAGGCGATGAAGTCGGCCCCCGGCGGCCGCGACTCGGAGGGCCCGAGCCGCAGGTGCTTCAGTGACCCGCGCAGGCCGCGCCACTCCGCGGCGGTCAGGCATCTGCGGACCGCCGGTCCGGTGCGACGGCTCAGCACGGCGCAGCCGTCCGTGTAGACGGCCACCCGGTTGTGCAGCCCGGCGAATCCGCCCTCCTCCCGCAACTCCACCAGCAGCTTCCTGGGCGCCGTGGCCGCCTCGGCGGGGGCCGTGACGGCCAGCACGGACAGGGCCGCCAGCGGCAGCAGCGCGATACGCGAACTCCTCATGCCCTCTATGACGTATCGCGGCGCCCTTCGGCTCACCGAGGACGTCCCTGCCGACCGGCCCGCCGGTTCACCGATTCGCCGGCCCGCCGGGGGCTCAGCGGTGCCGCCGGACGCGCCACACCACCAGAGCGGTCACGGCGACCACGGCGAGAACGGCCGCGACCGCACCGCCGACGGCCGACTGCACCTGCTCGTACGCCGCCCCGGCGAAGAAGCCCAGGAGGGTGTAACCGACTCCCCAGAGCACCCCGCCCAGGACGTTGAACAGGAAGAACCGCCGGTAACTCATGCGCGAGACCCCGGCCAGGGCCGGCATCATGGCGCGGAGGAACGCGACGAACCGCGCGAAGAACACCCCCTGAGGGCCCCACCGGCGGATCAGCGCCTCGGCCCTGTCCACGTGGTCGCGACGGCGGTGCAGAAACCGTACGTCCAGGGCACCGGGGCCGAGGCGGCGGCCGATGAAGTAGCCCGCGCTGTCGCCGGCTATCGCGGCTGCCGTCACCACGAGCCCCAGCCAGTACACCGACAGCCTGCCCTGGCCGGCGAGCACGCCGCCCAGCACGACGGCCGTCTCCCCCGGCACGACGAACCCGACGAACAGGGCGTCCTCGGCGAAGACCAGCGCCGCGACGACCGCGTAGAGCGCCGTGCTCGGCAGGCCCCAGAGCCAGTTGTTGATCGAGTCCACCCGTCCTCCATGCGCCTCCCCGTTGTCGTGTCCCCAGGAGGTGCGCTTACGCGCGGAGATATTCAGACTTGTTACTGAGTGGTAGGCATGTCTGACACCCGCGACAAGGCCCAGAATTCATCCATCACGGATGCGGAGGACGCGGTGGCGGGCAGGATCACCCCGGCGGCGGGCCGGTATGGCGGCAGGTCGGCGGCCGAACGGCAGGCCGAGCGCCGCGAACGCTTCTTGAAGGCGGGCCTCGACCTGTTCGGCGCCGGCCCCGGCTACCGCGCCACCAGAATCACGGACGTCTGCCGGGCCGCGGGCCTGTCCAGCCGCCAGTTCTACGAGGAGTTCCACACCCTGGAGGACCTGCTGGCCGACCTGCACCTGCACGTCAACGACATCGCCCAGCAGGCGGTCCTCGACGTCCTGCCCCAGGTGCGGCACCTGGATCCCATCGACCGCTGCAGTCAGCTGTTCCGCGCGTACGCGGCCGGGGCCACCGCCGACCCCCGCCACACCCGCATCGCGTTCGTGGAGATCATCGGCGTCAGTCCCCGGCTCGACCGCCAGCGCCTGGACCGCCGGGCCCGATGGATCGACTTGGTGTGCGAGCAGCTCGACGACGCCGCCGGCCGCGGCGGGATCGTGCCGCGCGACTTCCGCGTCACGGCCGCCGCGTTCATCGGAGCCATCAACGGACTCATGCACGACTGGGCCGTCGGCTGGGTCGACGCCACCCGCGACCAGATCGTGGACGAGCTCCTGCTCATGCTCCTGGGCAGGCTTCAGGCCACCGACGAGCGGGGCGACGCGCAGGGCGACGGCGAGGCCGGCCCGCCCATAGCGGGGCCCTCGCCGGCTGGCGCCGTCCCCCTCCCCGGGGGAGGATGACGGGGCGACGAGGGTCGGGCGCTGCACGCGCGGTCCACGTCCTCGCACCGAAGATCACGGTCAGGTGGATCGTTCTCGGGAGAGGCACATGGCAGAAGTCGTCATCGTCGGAGGCGGCCCCACCGGGCTGTGGCTCGCGGCGGAGTTACGTCTCGCGGGGGTCGAGGTCACGGTCCTGGAGAGGCGGGCGGAACGCGACCCGCACTCCAAGGGCTTCACGATCCACCCCCGCACGATGGAGCTGTGGGCGTCGCGCGGCGTCGAGGAGTCGTTCGTCGCGCAGGGCAGGCGGGTGCCGGACTCGCATTTCGGTCTCCTCGACCATCGGATCGACTACGGGACGCTCGACACCCCCTTTCCCGTACGTCCTCCTGCTCGCGCAGCCGAAGGTCGAGAAGCTGATGGAGGGCTACGCCCGCGACCTGGGGGTGGACGTGCGGCGCGGGCACGCCTTCCGCGTCGGCCCAGGAGCCGGACCGGGTCGTGGTGCGGGCCGATGGCCCGGGAGGGCCCTACACGACGGAGACGGCGTTCCTGGTCGGCTGTGACGGAGCGGGCAGCGCGGTCCGCTCGGCCGCCGGGATCGGCTTCCCGGGAACCGGCTCCTCCGCACACGCCTGGGTCGCCGACGTGACGCTCGACGACCCCCCCGCGGGGCTCCTGAACCCTGCGGCGGCCGAGTGCCACGACGGCGACGAGACCCCCGCCGACGGTCTCACCCGACGACCGGACGGCTCATCGGGGGTCACGGTCAGCGCGGGGTCACGGCCAGCGCGGGGTCACGGCCAGCGGAGGGCCGCGGTCAGCGGGGCGCGTCCGTGACGACGGCGAACACTCCGCGGACCTCGGCTCCGTCCGGCAGCCGCCAACCGGCCACGACGTGACCCAGGACGCCGGCGACGTCCGCTTCGCCGGGCCGCAGGACGCGGGTCACCCGCATGGTCAGCCGTCCGCCCAGGCCACCGTCCGCGGCGTCTACCACGATGTCGGTGGCGTACGGCGCCTCGGCCACGGCGGCCGGCCGGATCGGGCCCGGCGCGGCGGCTCCCGTGAAGCCTGCGGTGACCGCCGGGTCGGGGGTGTCGCTGAGGCTCTGATGCTGCGCCTTGGCGTCCCCCGCGACCAGGGCGTGGAGTTGTGCGACGAGGACCGGATCGTGGGTGCCGTCATAGATCCACCGCCGCCCCAGGACGCCGTGCTCCGCCGTCCCGATGAGTGCGTGGCCGGCCCCCTCCAGCGGCGCCCCCCGGTAGGTGAGCGGCACGTGATAGGAGACGGGACGGTCGCCCGACACGTCGGTCACCACCATGAACTCCATGCCGACCTCGCCCTGCGGGTCGTCGAGCCGGAAGCCCCCGGCCTTCGTCAGCTCCGGTCGCCGTCCGTCGCCTCCGTACCAGGGCTGAGCAGGAAGCCACGTCGTGAGCAGCTCCAGCTTGGTGGGCGTCAGCGTGGTGCGATGGATGACTGCCATCCCGTGAAAACCCTTCGTCGGCGTCCCGTCACCGTGCTCCCCGGCGCGACCGCCGGGGGGCGGATCATCGTCTCACACGCCCCGCGGCGGCCGCAGTCCGAAGAGCGCGTCAATCGGCAAAGTCCGCGACGTGGTCGCGGGCCCAGGCGGCGAAGGTGCGGGGAGCGTGGCCGGTGACCTGTTCGACGGTGTCGGTCAGCGGCACGGGGCGGCCGTCGTTGGCCCGCCAGTAGTCGAGCAGGGCGTCGGCGTAGGGGCCGGGGATGTGGTCGGCCATCTCCTGCTTCCATTCCTCGGGGGTGACGTGGTCGACGGCGATCGGCCGGCCGATGATCTCGGCGAGCCGGTCGATCTGTTCGCCGAACATGAGGCTCTCCGGGCCGGTCAGGTGCAGGCACCGGCCCTGGTGGCGCGGGTCGGTGAGCACGGTGAAGGCCACTTCGGCGAGGTCCCGTTCGTGGACGGGGTCGGTGTGGGAGCCCGGGTAGGGCAGGCGCACCGGGCTCCCGGCCCTGACCGGCCAGGCCCAGGCGCGCGCGTTTCGGGCGAAGGAGCCGGGTCGCAGGATCGTGGTGGTGAGCGGTGCGGCGAGCAGTGCGGTCTCGACGTCGAGATGGGACTTGGCCAGCGGGTCGCCGGCCGCGCCGGGAGCCAGCACGCCGGCGGACGACAGCAGGACGACGTGCTCGACGCCGGCCGTGACGGCCGCGTCGGCGAACTCGGCGATGTGCGAGGCCCCGGCGTACAGGAAGACGTCGGTCACGCCGGCGAGAGCGGCCGGGAAGGTGGCGGGATCCCGGAGATTGCAGGTGACGGCCGTGACGCCGTCGGGGACCCGCAGCTGTCCGGGGTCGCTGGAGCCCACGCGTACGGGACGGCGGGCCTGGAGCAGCAGGGTCAGCAGGTGGGTGGCGACCGCGCCGCGGCCTCCGGTGACGAGAATCATGGACATGCTCCGGTGATCGGTGCGGATTGGACGCGGATGCCTTCCGCGAGCGGCTGAGCGGACAGACGCTCCCCGGCCTGGAACCAACGGGATGCTCGTCACGCGTGCCGCGGGGGCGGCCACGCGTGGGACACCGTGGTGCTCGGCAGATCGAGCACGTCGGCGGCGACCACGAACGGGTGGATCGCTCATGCGGGTGGGAACAGGGTTGCGGGCATGGCGGGCAAACTCTCCGCTGAGAGATCCAGACAGCCGTCGTTGAGGCTGTCGTGCCGGCCGGATGTCCCGACACGCTCGTGAACGAGCGCCGCACCTTACGATCAGGAAATTAGCACGAAACTCACCTACCGGAGAACCCCACGCGGGTCGCCGGGGACGGCCCATCCGCCAGAGGCTCATCGCGGCCCGGCCCGGCCGGGCCGGCTGGTCAGGGGCGTGGCCGCCGGTTTCCTCGCCCCGACCCGGACCGATCACGTCTCACACGGCGCGGCGGCGATGAGCCGACCGGCTCAGTCGCTGTCGCGGACCTTGTCGTACAGCAGGCACAGTGCCCCGCTCGCGGCCTGAGCGACGGAGACAGGCCGCCAGCCCGTGGCGGGAAGGCCGTCGGCGAACAGGCGGGGCCCGTCGCCGACCAGCTCGGGCGCGAGCGTGATGCTCAGCCGGTCGAGCTCTCCGGCCCGCAGCAGGGCCTGGATGACGCTGGTGCTGGCCAGCACGACGATGTCGCCGCCGTCCTGCTGCCGCAGCTCCTTCACGACCTCGGCGGGGCCGGCGGCGGCGATGCGGGAGTTCTGCCACACCGCCTCGGTAAGCGTGGTGGAGAAGACGACCTTCTCCACCGTGTTCAGCCACTGGGCGAAGGCCCGGTCACGGGGGTCGGCCGACTCGTCCTCGGCCACCGCGGGCCAGAAGCCACCGAAGCCCTGGTAGTTCGTGCGGCCCAGCAGCGCGGTGGTGGCCCCGGAGGTCACCTTCACCATGTGGTCGCGGGCCGCGTCGCTGACGGCGTGGGGGACGATCCAGCCCATGTCGTACTCGCCGCCGGGGCCGTGGATGCGACCGTCGAGGGAGAGGGTGATGTTGCCGATTACGGTGCGGTTCGTTGTCATGCGGCAAGTGTTGCCGGAGCGACACTCACTAACATCGGCCAGATGGCCGATATGCCAGATGCGAACCTGGCCGACGACGGCGCTCCGCCACCGGAGCTGACCTCGTTCGTCGGCCGCCGGGCCGAGTTGCACATGATCGGAGCGGCCCTGGGCGAGGCCCGCCTGGTCACCCTGACCGGCGCCGGAGGCTGCGGCAAGACCCGGCTGGCGGCCCGGCTCGCCAGGCGGCCGGTGTGCCCGCCGCGCGACGGCGTGTGGTGGGTGGATCTCGCGCAGGAGACCGACCCGTCCGCCGTGCCACGCCTCGTCGCGACGGTCCTGCGGGTGCTCCTGACCGGCGACTCGGACGAGACCGCCGCCCTGTCCAGGCAGCTGCGCGAGCGCGAGCTGCTCCTGGTGCTGGACAACTGTGAACACCTGCTGGGCGGTGTCGCCGACGTGGTGGCGGGCCTGCTGCGCCACTGCCCGCACGTCACCGTCCTGGCGACCAGCCGGGAACCGCTCGGCCTGCCCGGCGAGCTGGTCTGGCGGGTCCCGCCCCTGGACGCGCACGCTGGAGTCGCCCTCTTCCTCGACCGGGGCCACGACGTGCCGCGTACCGAGGAGGCCCTGACCGCGGTGCGCGGCATCTGCGCCCGGCTGGACGGCATCCCTCTCGCACTGGAGCTGGCCGCCGCCTGGACCGGCACGCTGACGCCTCAGGAGATCGACGCCGAACTGGACGACCGGTTCGCGATCCTGGTCACCGGCCACCAGGGGGCGCCACCGCGGCACCGCACGCTGGCGGCGTCCATGGCCTGGAGCCACGACCTGCTCCGGGAGCGCGACCAGGTGCTGTTTCGCCGGCTGAGCGTGTTCGAGCCGGGCTTCACCCTCGCCGCCGCGGAGGGCGTGCTAAACGGCCATGGCCGCGTGGAGTTGCTCACGGGCCTGCGCCGGCTGATCGACAAGTCGCTGCTGCTGGCCGAGACCCGCAGGGGCGTCACCCGCTACCGGATGCTGTCGTCGGTCAGGCGGTACGCGTGGGAGCGGCTCGCCGAGGCCGGCGAGCCGGCCGCCGTGCGCGACCGGCACCTGGCCGTCTGCCTGGCCCTGGTCCGGGAGGCCGCCCCGCTGCTGGACAGCGACAAGGACACCTGGCGGGCCAGGATGCGCGAGGACTACCCCAACCTGCGCGCGGCGCTCGAATGGGGTCTGTCCGGCGACCGTCCGGGCCCGGCGCGCCGCCTGGCGGCCGAACTGGCCTGGCTGTGGCACCTGGAAGGCCGGCTCGGGGAGGGCCTGGGACTGCTCCGGCTGGCGGCCGAGCGGGGCGCCGGCGAGCACAGCGCGCTGCAGGCCCGGGTGCTCACCGGCCTCGCGCTCGTCGCCGACACCACGCACCCGGCCGGGCTGGAGTTCGACGCGGCCGACGCCGCCCGTGCCATGGCGCTCGACCACGGCGATCTGCGGACCGCCTGCCTGGCGGGGTCGCTCAGCGCCATCGGCATGCTGCTCACCTCCCCGGACGAGGCGCGGGTAAAGGCCGCCGCCGTCCGCGAGGAGGCCGTCGCGGCCGGCGATCCCTTCGTGGCCGACGCCGCGCAGGTCCTCATCGGCCTGGTCCACCACATGAGGGAAGAGCATCGCCAGGCGCTGGCGGAGATGGAGACGCCGGTCCGCGGCCTGCTGCGGCGAGGCGACCGCGGCGTGGCGGCGCTGGCGCTCGGCCTGATGGCCCTCGGCAGCGCCTGTCTCGGCGAGCTGCCCCGGGCCAGAACGCTGGCGGAGCAGGCGGTCGAGGTCGCCACCCCTCTCGCCGACTACCACCGTGCCGGTACGGCACGCGCCGTCCTCGCCCGTGTGTGCCACCTGCAATGCGACGACGAGGCCGCCGAGCTCGCCCTCGACCCGGTCATCCGGCTGGTGGACCAGGCGCCGTCGGCGCCCTTCGTGCCGGGGCTCGCCTTGACGATCGGGCGGCTCTGCCTGAGCAGGCGTGAACCGGTGCGGGCGGCCGAATGGTTCAGGAGTGAGACGGCCTGGCGCGGCGGCGAGCAGCCGGACGAACTGCTGACCCCGGAGACCCGCATCGCTCTGGCGGCGGCGCTGCGACAGGCCGGCGACCCGGGAGGCGCGGCCCTCGCCTGCGCGGCCGGCCTCGATGCCGCCCGGGCCCTCGGGATGCCGCGCCTGATCGCCGAAGCTCTTGAGCAGCAGGCGTTCCTCGACGAGGCGCGCGCCGTCGCGCTGCATCTGGAGGCCCTGCGCCTGCGCGCCGCCAACGGCCTCCGTCTGGCCTGCGTGGACAGCCTTGAGGCTCTGGCGGCGTTCGCCGACGCCACCACCGGCGCCCGGATCATGGGCGCGTGCGATCGGGCCAGGGAGGAGCTCGGCTACCCCCGGCCGCACCGGCCGAGCGTCCCGTCTGCTCCCGAAGGCCGCCGGATGGAGCTGGAGGAGGCCATCGCCTTCACCCGCCGCGCGCACGGCGGCCGTCGCCGTCCCGCCTCCGGCTGGGCCGGCCTCACCCCCGCGGAGCAGGAGGTCGTACGGCTGGCCGTGGCGGGCCTGTCCAACCCCGAAATCGGTGACCGGCTGTTCATGAGCCGCAGCACGGTCAAGACCCATCTGGCGCACGTGTACGCGAAGCTCGGCGTGGCCAACCGCACGGAGCTGGCGGCGCTGCGCCGCGACCACGACCACTGAGACGCGGTCGGCGCGGCCCGGGTCGCGGACACACGGTCCCGGCCGGGTCGCCGCCCTCCCGTCACTCAGCGTGAGTGCCCGCTCTCCGCGGCATGACATCCGTCGCGGAGGTCTGGCATGCCGACGCACATCGCGTGCATCGCAGTGTCAACTTGTCTGACTTACCGCCCTCATATAACTTATTTTCCCTTTGTGTAGAGAACATGACTTAACTCCTCAATGGGCGAAAAGATTTCATTGACAGGCGGTTACGGTAAACGTTTAATGTGGGCGATCTTGCGGATTTCGTACGGGAGATAACCCATGTTTAGGCTTCCCGGACTGCGGAGTTGGCGTGCGCTCACTTCCGTGGTCGTGGCGGGTGTACTGGTGGGAACCGGGGCACCCCCGGCCGCGATGGCGGCACAGGAAGGTCGGACGGGATCCGACACGGGCCGGCTCGACGGCTGGCAGCAGGCGCTGAAGCGCGCGGCCGAGATCCGGGAACCGGTCGAGGTGACCGACGCTCGGACCGAATTCACCACCACGTATGCCAATCCGGACGGCGAGTCGTTCCGGCTGGAGCAGTCCACCACCCCCGTCCGGGTCAAGGGAGCGGACGGGGCGTGGGTGTCACCCGACGCGACGCTGGAGCGGCGTGCCGACGGAAGCGTGGGGCCGGCCGCCGCCGCCGTGGGCGTCTCCTTCTCCGGAGGCGGCGACGGCGGGAACCTCGTCACGATGAACCGCGACGGCCGGACCCTCGCGCTGGGCTGGCCGGGAACCCTGCCGGAGCCGGTGCTGGACGGCCCGAACGCCACCTACCCGGACGTGCTGCCGGACGTCGACCTCAGGATGACCGCGACGACCGAGGGCTTCCGGCAGGTTCTGATCGTCAAAACTCCGCAGGCCGCGGACAACCCCGCGCTCGCGAAGATCCGGTACGCCGTGAAGTCGTCCGGGCTCAAGGTGGAGCAGACCGCGGACGGCGGCATGTCCGCGACCGACGGCAACGCCACCGAGGTCTTCACCTCTCCCCCCGCCGCGATGTGGGACTCCACCGGGGACCCCGCGGCAGGGCAGACCGGAACAGGGCAGACCGGAACGGCCGGCGCCCCCGCCGCGCCGTCCTCCCCTGCCCCGTCCACCACCGACTCCACCCCGTCCGCCGACTCCACCCCGTCCGCCGATTCCACCCTGTCCGCGAAAGGCGGCGCTCCCCAGGGCGCGCCCGCGGACGGCTCGGCGACCCCGGCGACGACACCGGAGCCGTCGTCACAGGCGACGCCCCAGCCCTCGGGAGGTGTCTCGGACGAGGGGCAGGCCGCCGACGGTCCCGCTCCCGGGGCGGGGCACGCCGAGCTGCCGATCGAGGTCGGTAAGGACACGCTCACCCTCGTGCCCGACGCCGGCCTGCTGCGCCAGAAGGACGAGTCGGCTTATCCCGTCTACATCGACCCCACGGTGACCTGGGGAGAGACCGACCGGACGCTGCTGCGCTCGGACGGCTACAAGTCGTACAACTGGGGGAACGGCAGCAACAACCAGGGCGAGGGCGTCGGCCACTGCGGCACCTGGAGCGGCTACTACTGCGGGCCCGGCTACACCCAGCGGCTGTACTTCCAGTTCTCCCCCGCGAGCCTCAAGGGCAAGCAGGTGCTGAGCGCGGCGTTCCGCGTCACCGAGCCCTGGGCGTTCCAGTGCAGCCCCCGCTGGGTGGACCTCGAGCGGACCAACAACTTCACCTCGTCCACCACCTGGTCGGGCCGGCCCAAGGAACTCGACCTGATGGTGGACCGGAACGTGTCGGCGGGCCGCGGCTCGGCCTGCGACCCCGACCAGCCGGCCGCGCCCATCGAGTTCAAGGACAACGCGGAGGAGACCAACGAGAACCTGACCCCGACCGTGAAGGACTTCGCGGCGGGCAAGTTCTCCAAGCTCACCCTGGAGCTGCGGGCGCACGACGAGGGCGACACCTCCGCCTGGAAGCGGTTCAGGAACGACGCCGTGCTCGTCGTCGACTACGTGGGGGTGCCGGCGCTGCCGACCGGCATCGGCCTGGTCACCGGGTCCGGCACCGTGTGCGAGACGAAGGAGTCCGCACCCGCGGTCGTCTCCGATCCCACGCCCGCCCTCGCGTCCACACCCCAGACCGCCCCGGGCGGCGAGTCGGGCGCGATGCTCCGGGCGGCGATGGACGTCGACAAGAAGAACGCCGACGGCACCTGGACCGACGCCTTCACCACGATGGAGCGGCCGACGACCGGGCACGTGGGCGACAACGTGAAGGTCACCGCCTCCACGCCGACGCTGTCGGAAGGGGTGCTGTACCGCTACCGCTCGTGGACACGCTCCTACTACAGCAACTACACCAAGCAGCTGCCGGGGCCGTCCAACGGCTCGACCACCGGATGGTGCTACTTCAAGGTCGACCCGACCGCGCCCAAGGCGCCCGCGGTCACGCTCGGCGCGCCGTACACCGCCTGCACCACCACGAGCTGCGCGCCGGCCGGCGGGCCCGGGCAGAGCACCACCGTCACCTTCGGCCCCGCGTCCGGCGACGCCAACAACGTCGCCTACCAGTACCGCGCGTCCAGCAGCTCGAGCTGGTCGTCCGACGTCGCGGGGGCCACGGCCAAGGCGGTGATCACCCCACCGGCCGCCGGCACGTACAGCCTGTACGTGCGCGCCAAGGACAACGTGGGCAGGTACGGCGCGACCACGGCCGTCGACTTCCTGGTCGCCGCGGGCGCGGGCCCGGTCGGCAGGTGGCACTTCGACGAGGACTCCGGCGCCGCCGTCGACCGGGGCAGCGGGCACCACGACGCCACGCTCTCCGGCGGCGCCGTACGGGACACCCGGGGACGCCGCGGCGAGGTCTGGTACGACGACGCGGGCACGGCGCTGGAGACCCCGAAGGCCGACAAGGGGTTGGGCCTGAACGGCACGTCGGCGTACGCCGCGACGTCCGGGCCCGTGCTGGAGACCAGGTCGGCCTACACGGTCGCCGCCTGGGTGCGGCTGGACAAGGTGAGCGACGACGGCATCGTGCTGTCGCAGGACGGCTCGGGCGGCTACAGCCCCTTCCTGCTCTGGCACGAGAAGGACTACGGCGCCTTCTGCTTCGGCGTGAAGGAGAAGGACGAGGCGACGGGCAAGGCCTACTTCGGGGTCTGCGGCAAGAACGGCACGTCCAGGGCGAACGTCTGGACCCACCTGGCCGGCACCTACGACCCGGCGACGCAGAAGCTGAGCTTCTACGTCAACGGCGTGCCGCAGGGCACCGCCACCGTGTCCGGCATGTGGTCGGCCACCGGGCCGTTCGAGATCGGCCGCTACAAGTGGGCCAACGTCTTCCAGTTCTACTTCCCCGGCTCGATCGACGAGGTCGCCGCCTGGCAGCGGGTCCTGACCCCGGAGGAGGTCGCGACGGAGGCGCGGTCGGAGTCCCCCGCCTCCGGGCGCAACGACGTGGAGCTGGTGGCCGACTGGGACCCGGCGGGCGTCGCGGGGACGCAGGTGCCCGACTCGCTGTCGGGGTACGGCCGGGCGCTGGCGCTGGCCGGCGGGGCGTCGCTGGACGGTGAGGGCCTGGTGCTCGACGGCGTGGACGACGCCGCCACCACCGCGGGCCCGGTCGTGGACGACACCGGCTCGTTCACCGTCACCGCGAAGGTCGAGCTCGACCGGGACAAGATCCTGACGAAGCCGGTCGGGACCGTCGGCCAGGTGGCGGGGCAGCGCACCGCCGACGGGTCGTCGTGGGGCCTGTGGTTCGAGCTGACCGGCAAGGAGACGCAGCTCGACGACGACGGAAACGAGGTCAGCGTCCCGGTGGGCTTCTGGCGCTTCGGCCGGGTCGGCAAGGACGGCACGAAGACCTGGGTGAGCTCCGACACCCCTGCCAGCCTGGACAGCCCGGTCCGCCTGACCGGCGTGTACGACGCGCTGGCGGCGAACGGGCGGGTGGTGCGGCTCTACGTGGGCCACGAGCGCAACGACCTCGACCTGGCCTACACCGCCGTGCCCGGGTCGGGCGACTTCGCGGCCGGCAAGGGCTTCAGCGCGACCTCCTGGGGTCACTTCCTCCCCGCGAGGATCACCGATCTGCGGCTGTGGGCGGGCGCCATGGCCGACTCCGACCAGATGGACGCCGTCATCGGCGACTGACGGAGCGCGGGGACCGGCAGCCCGCCGGTCCCCGCGGCTCCCGCATCTTCCCCCGGTTGGTCCGCGGGTTCTCTCGTTTCCTCTTGAGGAGGTTGGGTCATGCGACGGCCCGGAATACGTGCTGCCCTGGTGGCCGCGCTGACGGTGGTGATCTCGTTACCGGTCGGGGTGACGGCGGCCTCGGCCGCTGTCGTCTCCGCGGAACAGGGCCCGCCCGGCGCCCCTCCCGTGCAGAAGCAACGGTCCAGCAAGGTCAGGGCCATGGACGCGAGCGGGGCGAAGGAGGCCAGGGAGCGGGTCGCCGCGTCCAGGGCACGCAACGACGCCGCCGCCGACCGGGCCGCGAAGGAGCGCGAGGCCGCCCGGTGGCCGAGCGCCGGCGAGGCCGACGTGCCGATCGGCGATGCGCGCAGCGTCAGCGTGGGCGGGCTCCCGGTGAGCCTGGACAGCGCCGCCTCTGACAGTGCGGCGCCGGCCGCCACCCAGGCCGCGGACCCAGTCACCACCCAGGTCACCACCCAGGCCGGCCCCGGCACCGCGGCCTCCCCGGACGTGCAGGCCGCCGGTTCGCGGACGGCCCGCGTGCGGGTGCTCGACCGCGCCGCCGCCGAGGCGGCCGGGGTGGACGGGGTGCTGCTTACCGCGTCGGCCCAGACCTCGGGTACGCAGACCCCGAGCACCGCCACGCTGAGCGTCGGATACGCCGCCTTCGCCTCCGCGTACGGCGGCGGGTGGAGTGGCCGGCTGCGGCTGGTCCGGCTGCCCGCCTGCGCCGTGACCACGCCGGAGCGGGAGGAGTGCCGCACGCGGACCCCGCTGGACACCGGCAACTCGGCCGCGGCGCAGACCCTCTCGGCGGCGGTCGCGTTCGACGCCGCCCCGGCCGTGCTGGCCGTGACCGCCGACACCCCCGGCGAGGGGGGCGAGGCGGCCGACGGCAGCGGCAACTACGCCGCCACCCCACTCGCCGCGTCGTCCACGTGGGAGGCGGGCGGCAACTCCGGCTCCTTCAGCTGGTCCTACCCGATCGCCCCGGTGGAGCCGGCGGCGGGACCCGCGCCGGCGCTCGACCTGTCGTACGACTCGGGCGGCGTGGACGGGCGCACCTCCACCACCAACAACCAGGGCACCTCGATCGGCGAGGGCTTCGACACCGCCGCCACCTCCTACATCGACCGCCAGTACGGCAACTGCGACGAGGACGGCCACGACAAGCAGTACGACCTGTGCTGGAAGTACGACAACGCCTCGCTCGTCCTCAACGGCAAGGCCACCGAGCTGGTCAAGGACGACACCAGCGGCACCTGGCGGCTGAAGAACGACGACGCCTCCACGGTCACCCACTCCACGGGCGCCGACAACGGCGACGACGACGGCGAGTACTGGACCGTCGTCACCGGCGACGGCACGAAGTACGTCTTCGGCCTGAACAAGCTGAGCGGCGCGGGCAGCCAGCGGACCAACTCGGTGTTCACCGCCCCGGTGTACGGCGACGACTCCGGTGAGCCCGGTTACAGCAAGGGCGACTCCTTCGCCGACCGCTCCGTCACGCAGGCGTGGCGGTGGAACCTCGACTACGCCGAGGACACCCACGGCAACGCCATGACGTACTGGTACACGGCGGAGACGAACTACTACCGGAAGAACAAGTCGTCCACCGCGACCACGTCCTACGTCCGCGGCGGCTACCTCGACAAGATCCTCTACGGGCAGCGGTCCGACACGCTGTTCACGGTGGACGCGCCCTACAAGGTCGCCTTCTCCTACGCCGAGCGCTGCACGGCCTCCGACTGCGGCAGCCTCACCAAGGACACCGCGGAGAACTGGCCCGACGTCCCCTTCGACGCCATCTGCAAGAAGGACGCCGACAAGGACGACTGCCACGCCGAGAGCCCGGCCTTCTTCAGCCGCAAGCGCCTGGTGAAGATCGAGACGAGCGTCCTGTCCGGAACCGCGTACAAGCCGGTCGACTCGTGGGCGTTCACGCAGAAGTACCTGGACGGCGGCGACATCGGCAGCTCCGCCGACCAGACGCTGTCGCTGATGTCGATCGTTCGGACGGGCTCGGCCGGTGACACGCCGCTGACGCTCGACCCCGTCTCGTTCACCTACGCCATGCGGCCCAACCGGGTGGCGGGCGGCACCCAGCCGGGAGGCGGCAACATCCTGCCGCTGACCAGGCCGCGCATCGAGACGGTCACCTCGGAGACCGGCGCGATCACCACGGTCAGCTACAACGAGCCCGAATGCGTGCGCGGCTCGACGATGCCCAAGGCCGAGGACGACAACGCGCTGTCCTGCTATCCGCAGTTCTGGCACGTCAACGGCGCCACCGACGCCTCCATCGACTGGTTCAACAAATACCGCGTGCTCGCGGTGAACATCGCCGACCCGGCAGGTCACAACCCGCTCGTCGAGTACGCCTACGAGTACGCCACGCCCGGCTGGCGCTACAACGACAGCCCGTTCACCCCTTCCGACGAGCGCACCTGGTCGCTGTGGCGGGGCTACCAGAAGGTCACGACGTACGTCGGCGACACCGACGGCACCCGCACCAAGACGGTGTCGGTCTACCTGCAGGGCATGAACGGCGACCGGCTGCTCAAGTCGGCCGACCCGAGGACGGTCGATCCCGACAGGCGGCGCGCCGCCACCGTGCCGGGCCTCGACGTCGCCGGTCTCGACGTGCCCGACCTCACCGACTCCGAGCAGTACGCCGGCTTCACCCGCGAGGAGGTCAGCTACGACGGGGCCGTCCCGGTCGACGTGACGGTCAACGACCCCTGGTCGGCCAAGACCGCCACCCAGCACAAGTCGTACGCCGACACCGAGGCCTACTACGTGCGCATGGGCAAGACGTCGGAGCACACCTACCTGACTGTCCCCAAGACCTGGCGCACCGTCACCACCTCGACCACCTACGACTCGTACGGCATGGCGGTCAGGGAGGACAGCACGGGCGACACCGCGAAGAGCGGCGACGAGACCTGCACCCGCACCTGGTATGCCCGCGACGACGCCAAGGGCCTGAACTCACTGGTCTCCCGCACCCGCGTGGTCGGCCGCGCCTGCTCGGTGCAGGAGGCCGACCTGTCGCTGCCCGCGAGCTCCGCCACCTCCGGTGACGTGCTGTCCGACACGGCCGCCGTGTACGACAACACCGCCGCGACCGGCTGGTCGGCGAACCAGAAGCCGGTGAAGGGCGACGCCACCTGGACGGGACGGGCCACCGGCTACCCGTCGGCCGTCACCGGCGACGACCGCCCGCCGACAGGCTGGCAGCGCGCCGAATCGACCACGTACGACGCGCTGGGCAGGCCGCTGACCGTGACCGACGCGGGCGGCAACCCCACCGCCACGGCGTACACGCCGACCGGCGCCGGGGTCCTCACCAAGACGGTGGAGACCAACGCCAAGCAGCAGAAGGTGACGACGTTCCTCGACGCGACGCGCGGCCTTCCGGTGCGCACCTACGACCCCAACAACGGCAAGACCGAGCAGACCTACGACGCCCTCGGCAGGCTGACCGGCGTGTGGCTGCCCGACCGCAGCAAGGACGGCGGGCAGACCCCCACCTACGCCTACTCCTACGTGTACGAGCGGGGCAGGGCGCCCGCGATCGGCACCTCGACCGTCAAGTCGTCCACCACGGCCAGTTGGTCGTACGAGATCTTCGACTCGCTGCTGCGGCCGATGCAGACGCAGAGGCCGACCCCGAACGGCGGGCGGCTGCTGACCGACACCCGTTACGACTCGCGCGGCCTCGCCTACGAGGCCTACGCCGACATCTTCGACTCCAAGCAGACGCCGAACGCCACCTACACCCGGGAGGAGTACGGCGAGGCGCCCAAGCAGACGAACCTCGTCTTCGACGGCGCCGGCCGGGCGGTCCGCAGCACGTTCCTGTCGTACGGCGTGGAGAAGTGGACGACCACCACGACCTACACCGGTGACTCCACCGCCGTCAGCGCGCCGACCGGCGGCACGGCGACCCGGACCGTCACCGACGCGCTCGACCGCACGGTCGAACGGCGCGAGTACAACTCGCCCTCCCCCGCCGACACCCAGTACGGCGCGCTGACCTCCAGCGGGTACACCTCCACGTCCTTCACCTACCGCGCCGACGACAAGGAGCTGACCGTCACCGCTCCCGACGGCGCGAAGTGGTCCTACACCTACGACCTGTTCGCCAGGCAGAACGGCATCAGCGACCCCGACAAGGGCGCGAGCGCCCTCCGCTACACCGCGCTCGACCAGACCGACACGGTCACCGGCGCGAACGGCACGGTCCTGCTGTACGGCTACGACGAGCTCGGCCGCAAGACCGGGCTGTGGTCGGGGTCGCGGACCGACGCGAACAAGCTGGCCGCCTGGACCTACGACACCGTGGCCAAGGGGCAGCTCACCTCGTCCACCAGTTACGACGGCGGCGTCTCCGGCAAGGCGTACACGAAGAAGGTCCTCACGTACGACGGCCAGTATCGCGCCACCAGCACGGAGATCGACATCGACCCGAACGACCCGATGGTCCTGTCCGGGGCGGCGAAGACCAGCTACGTCTTCGGCAGCGACTACAACCTCGACGGCACGCTGAAGAGCTCCACCGAGCCCGCGGCCGGCGCTCTGGCCGAGGAGAGGATCAGCCTGTCCTACACGCCGACCGGGCAGGCCAACGGGGTCACCGGCGTCACCGACTACCTGCAGAAGGCCGACTACAACGCGCTCGGCCAGCCGCTGCAGTTCACCCTCGGCCTGTCGGGGGCCACGCAGGCCAAGAAGACCTTCCTCAACAACACCTACGAGGAGGGGACCGACCGGCTGAAGCGGTCCTTCGTCACCACCCAGTCCACGCCGGTGAAGCCGCAGGACCTGACCTACCACTACGACGACGCGGGCAACGTCACCGAGATCGCCGACACCCCCACCCAGGACGGCGCGGGACAAAGCGACATCCAGTGCTTCGCCTACGACGGGCAGCGGCGGCTCACCGAGGCGTGGACGCCGGCCACCGACGACTGCACGAGCAGGACGCTGGGCGGCGCGGCGCCGTACCGGACCGCCTACACCTACAACTCCTCCGGCCTGCGGGCGACGGAGACGCGCTACAGCGGCTCCACCGCGACCACCTCGGCGTACTGCTACGGCGACACCGCCAAGCGGCACGCCCTGACCGCGGTCGTGACCGGCTCCTGCACCGGCGCGACCGCGACCTACTCCTACGACAAGTCCGGCAACACGACCGGGCGCAACGGCCAGGTGCTGACCTGGGACGCGCAGGGCCGCATCGCGACCCTGACCCAGGGCACGCAGAAGACGGCCTACCTGTACGACGCCGACGGCGGGCTGCTGATCCGCCGCGCGGTGGGCGACGGGGAGAGCGTGCTCTACCTCGGCGCCACCGAGATCCACTCGAAGAAGAGCGGCAGCGCCGTCACGAACTGGGCCAGCCGCTTCTACGCCGCGGACACGCAGGTGATCGCGGTGCGCACCACGCAGGGCGGGAAGAACGCGGTCTCCTTCCTCGCCGGCGACCAGCACGGGACCTCCTCGCTGTCGGTCGACGCGGCCGGTCAGGCGATCAGCAAGCGCTTCACCACCCCGTTCGGCGCGCCGCGCGGGAGCACGGTCGGCGGCGCGTGGCCCGACGACAAGGGGTTCCTCGGCAAGCCCGCCGACGCCGCCACCGGGCTCACCTACGTCGGGGCCCGCATGTACGACCCGGTCGCCGGCAGGTTCCTGAGCGTGGACCCGGTGCTGTCCACCGGCCAGGCCCAGTCGCTCAACGGCTACTCGTACGGGAACAACAACCCCGTCACGTTCAGCGACCCGACGGGTGAGGAGGTCGGCTCGCGGCCCAACTCGTGCCAGTACGACCTCAAGTACTGCGACAAGGAGACGCAGGCGGACGTCGGGTACGACCCGAAGACGGGCAGGGTCGACCCCGACAAGGGCGCCGCGCATCGGAAGAACAAGAAGAAGGCCCGGGCGACGCCGAGCCCCTCCCCGGGCCCGTCGCCCAAGCCTCCGGCGGGCGGCTGCCACTGCAAGCCGGTCCACCACGACAACGGCGTCAACCTGCTGAAGGCGCTGGCCACTCACCCGTTCCACTGGCGGAACAACCTGAACGGCGCGAACACGCTGGCGATCGCGATGTCATTCGCCAGCGACGGGTGTGAACGGCGCGCGCTGCAGTACGTCTGCTACGGCGCCACGCTCAAGGATGGCCGTCCGATGACCGTCGGCGACGTCCACTTCTATCCGTACTCGAGGAAGGATTTCGAGGAGCGGCTGCGGCAGGAGAAGCAGGCCAGGGACGACATCGCCAAGGTCGCCGGGCGTGCGACCGCGGACAAGTACGGGCCCGACCTCGAGAGGCACGAGGCGGTGCACTCCGAGCAGTGGTCCCATTACTTCAGCGCCACCGATTACATAATCGACTACGGTTTGGCCACCGCGAAATCGCACCTGGAGACGGGCAGCGACGTGGCCACCAACAGCTTCGAGGTGGGGGCCAACCTGTGGTGGGGCGGCTACGTGAACTGGCGGCCGCTCGAGTACCGCCTGCCAGGGACCTAGGCTCGCAGGCAGGCGAAGGGAGAGGGAGACGATGACGCGTGGAAGAAGGCCGGGGCGCGGGCGCACCGCCGTCGCGCTGGCCGCTCTGGCCTTCTTCGGCGCGGCGTGCGACACCACCGCGCCCACACCCAAGGGCGTCCTCGGCGTCGAGCGCGCCGAGGACGGCGGGGTCAGGCTGCTGCTCGGCGGCTGCCCCGGCTACGTCGCCAGCGACTTCTCGGTGCTTGAGGACACCGATGACGACGGCGAGCTCGTCACCTGGAGCGTGCACAACGGCGGCTGGACCGGGTCGGTGAACGAGATCCGGCTCTTCCAGGCGCCGCCCGAGGGCTGGCGGTCCACCGACGACAGCCTCACCGCGCTGCGGGAGGGCGTCCCCTACGTCGCCACCGTCAACGGCACCGCCGGTGACCTGAGCCTGCGGAGCAGGGTGCCGTTCACCGCAGCGGACCTGGCGGGGCTCGGCGGCGGGCAGGTGCTGGCCTGGGCGGGCGGCGAGGAGACCATGAAGACGGACCGGGACGTCTTCATGCGGGCCGACCCCGACCGCTGCCGTCCGTGACCACTGCCGTCATGACCCGCGCCTGCGCCCGGCGACATCGGGCGCAGGCGCGGGCCTAGGACCTGCGCCGTTCACTTATCGTGCGAAAAGATGTGAGGTGTGGCGCAGCTTGTGAAGCGGGCCTACAAGTACCGCTTCTATCCGACCCCTGAGCAGGCTGATGAGCTCGCCCGGACGTTCGGCTGCGTCCGGAAGGTTTGAGTGACCTCGTCCAGGACCTGATCGGAGTGTCCCATCGCGGCCAGCACCTGCAGCCGCCAGACCTCGTCGGCCAGTTGGTTCCAGGGGCCCAGGCCGGCCTGGCGGGTGTAGAAAGCCTTTTGCTCGGCCGCCTCAAGGGCCTCGGGCAGCTGCCCGGTGGACCGGCACAGCTCCAGCAGCCGCCCGGCGTTCGCCGACGCGGTTCGATAGTCGCCGCGGGCTGCGGCCTCGGCCATGGCGGTGCGTAAGAGCGCGACGGCGACTGGCGGGTCGGTCACCGCAAGCACCTTGGCCAGCACGCCCGGCCATTGGGGCTTGTGACCGGTGATCTGCCTGATGGCGGGCAGAACCGCCGCCGCATTGGCCCGCGTGGGGTCCCTGACGAAGGCAGCCTCCAGCAGGCTGGCGGCGTCGTCCCAACGGTGCTGGCGGAGCAAGTAGGGAACCGCGGCCAGCCCGGCCCGGACCAACAGCTCGGTATCCACGCTCTCGCCGCCCACCTTCCCGGACGCGCGCTGGTGAGCCACCGCGTCAGGCTTTCGAAGTCCCGGACCTCTAGCCGAAACAACCCCGCCGCTCGGTTCACAACCGCAGTATGTCTCCTTATGAAGGGCCAAGCCCGCATAAGCACAAAAGCCGCAATGGCTGTTTTTCCTGGGGCCGACGATGACAGTTCGTGCGACATCCTCAGGGACAAGACGTTCGAGACGAGGCTCCGAAGCAGGGAACTACAGGGAGCGGGTTGGAGCGAGTCGGGACCGGCAGTCGCACGACCTTGATCCGGCTCAGCAGCGCTATCAGTCCGGATCCTTGATCTCGAACAGGTCGAGGCGGTAGGGCAGAAGCGCCGCGATCGGCTCCCAGCGTTTCATGCTCATCGTCAGGATGGGCCAGTCGAGGTGCTGAGCGACCGCAACCGCATGCGCTGCCCCCGTGTCCGGCGTATCACCCAAATAGGTGAGCACGTCAGCAAGCCGCGCGCTCTCTTCTTCATCGGATATGAACGCGATCCAGACATGCGAGAGGATCTTCAGTGTGCCTGAGAGGATCAGCCTCTGATCCGGCGTCAGCGCCGCTTCGGCTACCGCCAATGTGAGCGCCGGTACCGTGGTGCGAAGGTCGTGTTCGTCGTAAGCCAGCAGGAGGGCATGCAGCTCCCGATCGGCTCGGCCCAGCTCCGTTAGGACAGTGTCATCGAGGACGAATCCGAGCGCTGTCACCGGCCCCGCTCGCTTAGATATGCGGCGTGCTGAGCGGCCCGCGCGCGAGCGCGCTCCATAAGCTCTCTATCTTCCTTCACCTCGTCATGGACTTGCTGGGCTGCCTGCCGGGCACGGGTCTCGTCGCTCTCGTACCGCCTAACCAGGTCGGCGAGGACCTGGGAGAGGGTGGTTCCGCGCCCGCGCTCGTCAGCGATCGCACTGATCCGATCACGCAGGGGCTTGGGGACCTTAATGGTGGTCATGTCAGCAGTCATACCACAAGGATACTCGGTATACCGCCAGTATCCCAGAGACGGGAGGGCGGCTGTAAGGTTGCCCACAGGATGTCAGCCTTCCCAGCTCGGCGGGGTGAAGCGAGTGAACATCTCCGCACGCCCCTGGAGAGCGTCCTGGACGGCCTCCTCGTAGCCCGGGCGGGCGTAAGCGAGCACACGAAGCCGCCACTGACGCAACAGCGCCTGCACTTGCTTGAACCGGGCCAGCTCGTACGCGGCGTCCAACGCCTCCTCACGGAACCGGGCCCGGTGCGATGGCGGAAGCGCCTCGAAGATCGCGGCCGGGTCCTCACTGGGATTACGTGACTCGATGCGCTCCATGGGCGGAGCGCTTCTCGCGGCCGATAACGGCATCTCGTACATGCAATATTGATCAACTAGCGATAACCTTCCTTATCGCTAGTTGATCACTCTGGCGTAGAACACCCGCGTCGCCTACCGGCGCGCCTGGGGACGGTCGGATCCTGATGCGAGCAGTACAGAGTTAACCCACTGCCGTGCGCCAGACGGTCGAACCCGGGATCCGGAAGCTATCGAGGTCGCTCTGGTCAGCCTGCGGTGGCGGAGGGTGATTCCTTCATCCAAGCTGGGATGTCCTGGCCGGTGACTATGCGGAACTCGTCGGTTACAGCGGTGGCATCTCCCGCATAGGCGAGACGTAGCAGGTCGGCGGCCGGGCCGATGATGTCTCCGGCGACGTACTCGGGCAGTTCCTGCGATGCCTGCAACGCCTCAATCAGCGGGGTGATGGCGGCACGGAATTGGCGGTCTGCGATCAACACATACCCTCGGGCCATGAGGCTTTGCAGGTAGTCCGGCAGGTAGGCGTCCCGGTTGAGCTCGGCCAGCTCGCCATACAGGCGGACAGCCTCCTCACTGACCGGGACCGCCTCGGCCTGCCGCCCGACCTCCGCCAGCCGCACAGCGTGGTTGTTCAACGAGCCGGCCAGGTTGGGCAGGTAGGCGTCCCGGTTGAGCTCGGCCAGCTCCCGGCGCAGGCGGACGGCCTCCTCACTGACCGGGACCGCCTCGGCCCGCCGCCCGACCTCCGCCAGCCGGTTCGCGTGGTTGTTCAACGAGGCGGCCAAGTCGGGCAGGTAGGCGTCCCGGTTGAGCTCGGCCAGCTCCCGGCGCAGGCGGACGGCCTCCTCACTGACCGGGACCGCCTCAGCCCGCCGCCCGACCTCCGCCAGCCGGTTCGCGTGGTTGTTTAACGAGGTGGCCAGGTCGGGCACGTAGGCGTCCCGGTTGAGCTCGGCCAGCTCGCCATACAGGCGGACGGCCTCCTCACTGACCGGGACCGCCTCGGCCCGCAGCCCGACCTCCGCCAGCCGGTTCGCGTGGTTGTTCAACGAGCCGGCCAGGTTGGGCAGGTAGGCGTCCCGGTTGAGCTCGGCCAGCTCCCGGCGCAGGCGGACGGCCTCCTCACTGACCGGGACCGCCTCGGCCCGCCGCCCGACCTCCGCCAGCCGCACAGCATGGTCGTTCAACGAGCCGGCCAGGTCAGGCAGGTAGGCGTCCCGGTTCAATGCGGCGAGCTGCTGCCAGAGCCGCAGGGCCCGGTGGCCTACGGCCAAAGCGCGTGCGTGCAGGCCCGCGTAGAACAGGCGGATAGCCAGGGCGTCATGAATGCGGGCACGGGCGGCCGGATCGGTGGCGGCGGCCAGCCGGTGCCTGGCCAGGCGGGACGCCACCGCGGCGGCCCCGATGTCGAGATCGATGTGCCGATGACCGGGCAGCAGCGCCTCAATGGCCGCCAGCAGCTCCGCGTCGATGTCATCCAGGTCGGCCAGGCTGGCCAAAGCGGCGCCACCTGCGTGCACAGCCAGATCAGGGGCGGCGGCCAGCAGCGGATACAACTGCCGCTGCGCCAGGTGGGGCCATCGGTGAGCGGCCTCGATCAGCGTGATCACCGCATGCCGTGCCCATACCGGTACGCCGCCGTGCTCGACCGGTCCGTCATCGGCGTCGGCGGGCGGGGCCAGCAGCCGGGCAGGCGCCGTCTGCGCCCACAGGTCGACGGGAAAATCGTAGGAATGGCCGGGGGTGGACAAGGCGAGGAAGTCCTCGCCCAGCTGGTCGGGATACAACGGCTCCAGCACCGTGGCACTCGCGTGAGCAGCCGAACCCCCCTCCGGCGAAGCCGGCCCGGGGCCGGAAGCCGCGGCGGGTGGGTAGCACAGCGCATGATCCTTCAGAAGCTGCCCGATCGCTTGAGTCGACTCGACCTCGGCGCGCGCCAGGGCGGCTTTGCCGTCGTCATAGCCGAGCCGACCGGTCAACGTCGCGGTGTAGACGATCTGCCCCATCGCCTCCGGCGAGGTCGCCATGGGCCTGTCCCGGCGCAGGGAGGCCATCGCCTCCCAGTGATCCCGCTCACGCGCCAGCAGGAACTCCGACACCCGCGCCGGGTCGACGGGCGCCACCTGACCACGCTCGGCGGCCAGCACCGCGGCCAAAGCGGCCATGTGCACGGTCAGCACCAGCTGAAAGGCCTCATGCCGCTCCAGCGCGGGCGGCGCGGCCGCCGCACCGGCCCCGGGCACCCGCAGCAGCTCGGCGAACCGATCACGGGCCGCGGCGAACAGCGCCGTACGAGTGATCCCGGTCTCCTGCTCCAGCGGCGCCAGCTCCCGCCGGGTGGGCAGCAGGCGCAGATCGCGCTGCATCCGCCCCTTCAGACTGTCCCACCAGGTGCCGGCCGGGCGGGCCAGCAACAGCACCCGAACCGGCACCCGTCCGGACACATGCGCGTCACGCAGCAGGGTGAGCAGGTCGGCGATGTCCCACCGCTCGGCGTAGTCCACCACCACCAGCACCCCGGCCGCCTCGTCGAAGGCGGGAACCTCGAAGTCCGCCGCGGTGGAGCGGTCACGCCGGTGGTGGGCCGCCAGCACCGCCCACCCCTGCTGCCGCCACAGGTGCGCCACGTGTCCGGCCAGCCGGGTCTTGCCCTGCCCGCCCGGCCCATGGATCAGACGCACCGCCACATCCTGCCCGGTGCCCGCATCCCGCCAGTCCGCCAGCTCTGCCAGCAGATCGTGGCGGCCGGTGAAGGCGACGAGCGCATGAGAGGCCCGCAGCAGCTCACTCGGCTGCGCCCGCGCCTCGCCCGTCGCCGGAGGCGGCGCCGGTGCAGGCCACAGGGCCCACCGGTACGGCTCCTCGCCCCCATATAGGATCAGGTCTCCGGCCGCCTGGTAAATCCGGGCCAGCCCCGAACCCTCCGCATGCTGGATCACCTTGCGTGACCCACGTGACGGCCTCACCGCTTGCCGATGTCGCGGCCGGCCTGATCCACCCGCCCGTCCTCGGCAGCCGTGGCCTGCTGACGCACCGGGCGTGCTTCATCGGAGGTGGCACCACTCCCCGCAGCATCGTCGTTGCTTCCTCTGGACCGCGACTGCCCGGTGTTGATGTCGCGGCCAGCTTGAATGACGCGGCCACGCCCGGTGGCCTTGGCCCGCTGCCGCACACCGCCGCCACCGCGTCTCCGCTCAGCGAACAGCCCGTACACCGCCACCCCCAGCCCGACCAGAGCCACGAACAGCCCGATCACACTGGCCAGCTTGTCCGCCTTATCCAGCCCCACCCGCGACAGGTAGACGCCCAGCGCCGCCAGGGCCGCCACCGCGACCCCGGCTCCACCCCATACCGCTCCCCATCCGCGCATACCGGCATCATCAGCCACCTATCAAGATCACACCATGTGATTCGCTCGGCAAATGCATCAGGCCTCTCGCGCCGTCCATGAAACGTGACTGTTGCCACGTGTACGCACGAGTTTCGGCGCGATCAGAACCCGTAGCTTCGACTCGACGCCCTGACCGCCGGCGGCTGAGAGCAGGTCGGCGGCGTCGACGATTTCGGCGCGGATGTTCTCGATCACGGGGGTTTCCAGCCACCAGTGGTAGCAGCCGTCGAGCACAGGTCCTCGGACCAGGGTGAGGGCGTCCCAGAGGTCGGTGGTGGAGTTGTGTTTGGCGCCGCGGTCGGCGAGCTCTTGAAAGCGGGTCCAGTCCAGGGTGATGGCGTGGACGCGGTACACGTAGGCGGAGTCGCACAGGATGCGTGCCTGGCCGTCGGGGGCCTTTCCGAGTTTGCCGCGGGTGCGGGTGATGAGTTGGCGCAGTTGGTCGGAGGGCTTGGTGGTGTCGGGGTCGGGGCCCATCATGGCGGCGAGCTGGATGTTGCGGAGCCCGGTCGGCCCGGCCAGGGCCAGGGCGAGCACGAGTTCGGCCATCTTCGGTTGGAGGTCGGCGACGGTGCCGGTGATCTCCAGCGGCCCGAGGATGGATACCTGCACCGCGTTCAGCGCCTCATCGCGCTGCGACTCGGGCTCGGCAGCTTCCGACTGTGCGGGCTCCCCCACCTCGAACGCCACGTGTTCCTGCTGGTCGTCAGCAAGTTCCGAGATGGCTGCCCCGTTCGCGCCACTCGCCGGCGGCAGCAGGCTCTCGCCCGCATAGGCGTCATACGGCGGGGCGTCTGCGGCTACGTCGGTGGTGTCGGCGGCGGCGGTGAACAGTTCCCCGAGCCGTTGGTAGGACTCGAGCGGCATCAGGTGCGGCCCTGGGTGAACGGGGCGGGTGGCGTACCGGCGGGCTGGGCCAGCAGCAGTTCGACGGTGCCGGCGCGGACGCGTGCGCCGAGCACGTGCGGCAGGTCGCGGCCGGCAGCGGCGGTGGCATCACCGAGGGTGGCCAGGGCCTGGCGGGCGGGTCCGCGAGCGTCGGGTGCGGCCAGGCGGTGTAGTTCCTGCTCGGTGCGCAGGGTGTCGGGGTCGGTGGGCAGGGTGATGCGGCGGCCGCGGCGGCGTGCTTGGCGTTGGGCGTGGCGGAGGCGGGCGAGGGTGAGCAGGGAGCCGACGGCCACTCCCCCGGCGAATGCCGCAACCGGTGCGCTGGGACCGCTGTCTTCCGCCTCTCCGCCGTCGGTCAGCAGGATCGCGGTCGGTTCCGGCGCCGATATACGCGCCTCCCGGGTCTGTGGCGTGTACGCGGGTGGGGCAGCGTCTCCTACGACTGCCGGTTGCTCCCCCTCCTTCGAGAACTCCTGGCTGGCCGAGGGCGGGGGCGAGGAGGGGGCGCCGTCGTGCGGGCGGGAGAACTCGGGTGCGGCGCTCGGGTGGCCGGAGTGGCGATCCGTGACGGGCGGCTGTGGCCGGTCGAGGTCGGTCGCGGTGGCCGGCATGCGCAGCACCCAGCCGGGACGGATCACATCGGGCTGGGTGAAACGCGCGCCGTCGGTCATGGCGCGGCCGGTGTTGAGGTCGGCGATTTCGGTGTAGCGGTCGCCGTCGCCGAGGTGGTGTTCGGCGATGGTCCATAGGCAGTCGCCGCGGCGCACCTGGTACGCCGCGTGCGTGAGCCGCAGCACTCGGGCGTGCGCCTGGCCGGACAGAGCGTGAGTCCCGGTCGTGGTGAACTGTCCAAACCCCGATGACGTGTCAGCGCCGGCGAAGCGTAGGGGATCGCGGCCGGCGTCCGGTGCAGCGGTGGTGGTGTCAGCCAGCGCGGCGGGGGCGGCGGCGACCACGGCGGCCGGCGGGACGGCGGCCATGACGAACGCGGCCGGGGAACCGGCGGCGAGCGCGACCGAGGAGATGAGCTGGGCCGACAGCCACTGGGCGGCGCCGAGCCCGGGCAGGTGCGGGGTGGCGCGGCCGCTGATGCGGGAGGCGAGCTCGACCAGGGTGCTGGCCACGAAGCCCGCCCACGCCGCCCAGCTCACAACCTTGACGACGGCGAGGAAGAGGGTGCCGTCGTCGCGGTGGGTGAGTGCGTGGCCGATCTCGCCCAAGCCCGGGAGATGGGCGGGCAGGGGGGATCCGGCCAGCGCATACAGCACCAGGGGCACGCCGGCGATGAGCGCGGTCAGGACGGTGGCGGCCAGCAGCGCCCGCAGCCCGTCCAGCAGGCGGAACCTCGTCATTGCAGTTCTCCCTCCACGCCGGGGACGAGGCGGGCGGTGGCCGTCCCGGTCACCGCGATGTCGTTGATGCCGATCAGGGCCAGGAACAGGGTGGGCTCGGTTACTCGTACGCGGACCTGGATGGCGTGGGTGCCGGCCGGTGTGGCGGTCCCGGTGTGGCCGGTGGTGGCGAGGTAGGAGCGCGCGGCGCGCAGGGCGGCGGCCCGGTCGACGATGTAGCGGCCGTCGGTGTAGGCGGCGCGCTGGTCGACGTATCCGGCGCCGGCCCGAGCCGCCTCTTCCGCGACATTGAAGGCTTCGCGGCCGGCGCGGAGTTTGGCGGTGCCGTCCCACAGGAAGCCGGCGAGCACCAGCATCAGCGGGAAGACCGCCACGGCGGTGAACAGGGTGACCGACCCGCGGTCGCGTGTCCTTGCAAAACGCGATGCCGCTGGGCGTGCGCGAGTGGAGGTGCGCCTGCGGCGCGGTCCATGACCGCGACGTCAACGCCGCCGCGAACTCCTCGCCGCCGGGCTGGCGGAGAGGTAAAACGCCTGTGGAGCTGGTGTAAGACCTCAACGGAGACCTCCGAGAGGGCAACCGGCAGTGAAAAACGAAGACCAACCCGTGAGGGTTGGAATCCCCCTCCTTCAGGAGGGGGAGGATGTCAAGGTGTCTCTCCTCCAACCGCGTATCGGGGTGCGGCTCAGACCACGGGGATGATGCCGCCGTCGACCCGGAACTGAGCTCCGGTGAGCCATTTGGCGCGGCCGGAGGCGAGAAACGCGATCATCTCGGCGACGTCCTCGGGTTCGCCTGGGCGCCCCATCGGCACCTTCAGGTGGTCCACGATCTGCTGCTTGACGTCGTCGATGCCGATGCCCCGGGTGTCGGCCATCTGCTGGAGGTGGGCGGCGGCTCCCTCGGTGACGACGAAGCCCGGCAGGACGCACACCACGCGCACGCCGTGCTTTCCCACCGCCGTCGCCAACTCGCGGCTATAGGCGTTCAGTGCCGCCTTCGACGCGGCGTACGACGCCTCGGCGGGTTGGGGAAGGTGACTGGCGATCGAGGAGACGTGCACCACGACGCCGGAGCCCCGCTCGATCATCCCCGGAACCAGGGCCCGGTCAAGTCGGACCGCGCTGAGCAGGTTCATCTCCAGGTCGGCGAGCCAGGACGCGTCCGACCGCTCAAGGGTGGGCATCGGTTCGGTTGCGGCTCCCGCGTTGTTGACCAGGACGTCGACGCCTCCGACGCTGTCCACCACTCGTCGGCCGAGTTCCGCCGCTCCCTTCTCGGACCGCAGGTCGGCGGGAATGAAGGTGGCGGGCAAGTCGTCCGGGGGTGCGGTTCTCGAAGCCGTCAGCACGGTGGCGCCGGCTGCGGCGAAGCGACGCGCCGTCGCCTCCCCGAGCCCTCGGCTACCGCCGGTCACAAGCACACGCAGGCCGGACACAGTGTCGTGCTCAATCATCGTGAGCGCACTCCTTCGGTAAGGTGAATCCGACTCCGGAACTGTACACTCAAACCGGAGTCCGATTCACCTTATGGAGGACCGTTGCCGTCATCACGTCCACTGCGCGCGGATGCCCGCCGCAACCGCGAAGCGCTCCTGGCCGCGGCCCGTGAGGCGCTCCTCGCCGACGACGCCGCCCATGTGGAGGAGATCGCCCGCCGAGCCGATGTGGCCGTCGGCACGCTGTACCGTCACTTCGCAACGCGGGAGGCGCTCGTCGCGGAGGTGTACCGCCAGGAAGTCGCGGAGCTCTGTGCAGCCCCCGCCCGACTGCTCGCACAGCACGCCCCGGACGAAGCACTGCGCGCCTTCCTGCTGCTGCTCGTGGAGCACGCGGCAGTAGGCAGAGGGATGGGCGAGGCGCTGGACAGCATCATGGCAACCGACTCGCCGGTCTTCGACGACGCGCGCGACGAGATGGCCCGCGCCCTTGACGAACTTCTCGCCGCAGGCGTTGCCGCCGGTCTCGTCCGAAGCGACGTTGAGGGACGCCTCGTCCTGCGCGCCCTCGGAGGCATCTGTGGGATGCGCGCCAAAGGCTGGAAGGACGATGCGCTGCATATCGCCACGATCCTGTATGACGGGTTGCGCTACGCCGCGCCGAACCACGGCTGAGACCCGTCAGCGCGGCTCCGGCACCGGCAGCAGGCCGAGGTTGGCGTCGAGGCCGCCGTCGACGACCAGGGTGGCGCCGGTGACGTAGCAAGCGGCCGGCGAGACGCGGGGGCCGAGGGCGGCGACGCCGGCGGGGGTCGTGTACGCGGGAGCGTGGGTGGTCGTCACGCGGTCGCCCTCCTCTCCAGCGCCCCGGTCACCTGCGCGGCGACTCGATCGGCCCAGTCGGCGAGGACGCGGTCGAGGTCGGGGATCTCGGCCTCGAGCAGCGCCAGGCCGGGGGTGGGCACGAGCGCGCCCAGCTCGACCAGCACGGGACGCAGGTGCAGCTCGACGGCGAGGGCGTGCCGGGGAGAGCCCATGACCAGCAGCGGCAGCGCCACCGTTCCGGTCAGCGCACCACCGGGGAGGCGGTCGAGAAACGCCTTGAGCAGGCCGGTGTAGGTGGCCTTGTAGGTGGGGCTCGCCACCAGGAGCACCTGCGCTCCGGCGACCAGCTCCAGCGCCACCTCCACGGTCGGCGAGGGCCCTGGGGTGAACAGGTGCGGCCCGATCCCGGACAGGTCCACGACCTCGGGCGGCGCCTCATGCCCGATCCGGCGCCCCACCTCCTCGGCCGCCGCCACGGCCGCGAGGTGGGTCCGGGAACCGCCGCGCGGATTGCCGACCAGCACCACGAGAGAGCTCACGA
Source organism: Microbispora bryophytorum (assembly GCF_006874465.1). GTDB lineage: Bacteria > Actinomycetota > Actinomycetes > Streptosporangiales > Streptosporangiaceae > Microbispora > Microbispora bryophytorum. The sequence continues at coordinate 70,038 of NZ_VIRL01000026.1, forward strand.
GGCCACCGCCTCGTGCCGCCCGGCCTGTCCTGTGTTCGTGCCGAAGAGCGTACGAGTGGTCAACAGAGGGTCCTCCAGATCGAAACGGGCGGTCCTGCCAAGCGAAAGCGGGATCACGGGTGGGCGATGAACCGGCCGAAGCGGCCCTGGTGATACAGCAGCGGACGCCCCGGCGCGCGCACCTCGGCCTGGGTGACCAGCCCCACGACGAGGACGTGGTCGCCCACGCCGACCCGCTCGTACGGCAGGCAGATCAGGTGCGCGGAGACGTCCTCGATCAGCGGCGCGCCGAGCGGGCCCGGACGCCACCGGGTGGGCTCGGCGAACCGGTCCGCGCCCTTGCGGGCGAACCGGGCGGCGAGCTCGGCCTGGTCGCTGGCCAGGACGTTGACGGCGAAGTGGTCCGCCGCGCGCAGCGACGGCCAGGTGGTGGACGACTGGTCCACGTAGAAGGAGACGAGGGGCGGGTCCAGACTGACCGAGGAGAACGAGGTCGCGGTCAACCCCACCGGCGCTCCCCCACTCCGCGCGGTGATCACGACGACTCCGGCCGCGTGCACCGCGAGTGCGCGCTTGTAGTCGCCGGCGTCCAGCCCGCGCTTGTAGTCGTCGGCATCGAGGCCGGGGCCGAGCAGAGTCTCCGTCATGGCAAACCTCCGGAAGGTCGCAGCTGCTCACAGGGTCGATCCCGCCCGCCGCGGGCACCACGGCACGCGGGATCAGGGATTGGGATGGAGGCGGGACCGGGCGTGACGCGGTCACGCCCGGCTCGCGAGGAGGGCGGCCGCGTGCCGCGGCCGGCTCCTCATCGGCACGAGAACGACGGATGATTCATGATCAACAACACTGTGCGCCGGCGACGTGGCCGTAGTCCACGCTCAAACGCCGGGTCAGACGAACGCCCTGGCTCATACCACCGAACGTACGATCACCGGTTCAGAAAGTCAATATTTCCTACTAGCTTTACAGGGAAATAAGCCAGCCGCAGGTACGCTCGCGCCGATCAGGGCTCGGCCCTACCGGTCGCCGATGCCCACCCGGCAGTCCTGACGTGGTTCCCCGGCTTCGGCCGCCTGCATTCGGGCTCCCGCGCACCAACGCGGCGGGCCGCAGGTCGCCGCCCTCCTGAGGGCCGGGGCGACCTGCGGCCCGGGAGTCGGGGGTCGGGAGGTCGGGAGGTCGGGAGGTCGGGAGATCGGGAGATCGTGGTGGGGAAAGGGAGGTCGTGGGTGGGCGGCAGGGAGCGGGTCAGCCACGGACCGCCAGTGATCGGAGGTAGGCGCGCCACCCTCCGTACGTGGTGATGTCGGCCGCGCCGCGCAGCCCTTCCGGAGCGCAGAGGAAGCCGGGCACGTTCGTGCCGTCGGCCAGCTCGACCCGGCCCAGCGTCATCGGGCGGGGAAGGGCCGCGAGCAGGTCGCCCAGCCCTTCGGCGGGAAGCTCCCACACCTCGCACTCGATGGCCGCGCCGTTCTCGGGACCACCGTCCTCAAGCGCGCGGACGAGCCCTGGTTTGGGCGGCTCGGTGGCCAGGGCGTGCAGCCGGTAGCGCGCGGCGGTCGTGGTCGTGGCCAGCAGGCGGGCGCCGCGCGCGGTGAGCTCGTGGTTGAGCGGTTGTCCCGACAGGTGCGCGCCGACCACAGCCAGGCGGACGGCCGGCTGGAGCAGCCGGGCGATGGCGACCAGGTCGTCGTCGGCGTGGGTCCGGCCGACCAGCATGACCCCGTACGGCAGCCCGTCCACCTGTCCGGCGGGCACGGCAAGCGCGCACATGTCGAAGAGGTTGACGAAGTTGGTGAAGCGGCCGAGGTCGCTGTTGACGCCGACCGGGTCGGCCGCGACCTGCGCCGGCGTGGGATGGCGGGGAGTGACCGGCAGGAGCAGGGCGTCGCGGTCGCCGAGCAGGGACAGGGCGTGCTCGCGCAGTGCCGCGAGCCGTTCCCCGTCGGCGAACAGGCGGTGGGCGGGCAGGTCACGAGCCGCGGTGATGATGGAGGCGACAGTGGGATCCAGGTCGGGGTCGCCCTTGTCGGCCAACGCCTCGACGAACGCGCCGACCGCGGTGTAACGCTCGGCGACGAAGGCCCCCTGGTAGAGCAGCGCGGCGGCCTCCAGGAAGGGGGCGGGGTCGATCGGGTGGATCTCGACGCCCGCCGAGGCCAGCCCGCCTGCCGCGGTCTCGAACGCCTCGGCCCAGCCCGGGGCCAGCGTGCCGAGGCCGGCGGTGGCGGGCACGGCCAGCCGCCAGGGTCCGGGGCGGCGAGCCGGGCGGGATGCGGGCAGTGCGGACGGGGTGGTCATGAGGGCCACGGCCCGCTGGGCCTCGGGGAGCGTACGGGCGAAGACGCTGACGCAGTCGAGGCTCCGGCAAGCCGGGACCACGCCTTCCGAGGGAATCAGGCCGTAGGTGGGCTTGACCCCGACGATGCCGTTGAAGGCGGCGGGGACCCGGCCCGAGCCCGCGGTGTCGGTGCCGAGCGCGAGGTCGGCCAGGCCGAGCGCGACGGCGACCGCCGAGCCCGAGCTGGATCCTCCGGAGATCCGGTCCGGGTCGGTGGCGGCACGCACCGCGCCGTAGGGGCTGCGGGTGCCGACCAGCCCCGTGGCGAACTGATCCAGATTCGTGGTGCCGAGCACGATGGCGCCGGCCTCGCGGAGCCGGGCGACGGCAGGGGCGTCGGCCTCCGGCCGGTAGGCGTAGGAGGGGCAGCCGGCGGTGGTCGGCAGTCCGGCCACGTCGATGTTGCCTTTCACGGCCAGCAGGCGGCCCGCGAGGGGAAGGCGGTCGCCGCCCGTCACGCGAGCGTCCACGGCGGCGGCCTCGGCCTCCACCTCGGCCTGCGGCCGCAGGTCGATCCAGATCTCCGGACGGTCCGTCTCGGCGATCCGGGCGTAGGCCCTGCGGACCCGGTCCAGTGCCGTCTCAGTCACGATCACTCCTCAGCACCACCAGCGGGGCGCCCGCCTCCACCTGGTCACCGGGGCCGACCAGGACTCCTTCGACCACGCCGTCGGCGGGGGCCAGGACGGCGGACTCCATCTTCATCGCCTCCAGCACGATCAACGGCTGCCCGGCGGCGACCCGCCGGCCCGGCGTGACGCTGATCTGCCAGACGCTCGCGGTGAACTCCGCTTCCACCACCTGGCAGCCCGGCGGAATTTCCAGCTCGGTCTCGGCCGTGCTCGGGGGCTGCTCCGCCCGGTCGAACTCGCCCGACGCCTGCCAGGCCGCCCGCTCGGCGGCGAAGGCGGCGGCCTGCCGCCGCCGGAAGGCCGCGATCGACTCGGCGTGCTCGGCCAGAAAGCGGTGGTGGTCGGCGAGCCGGAAAACCCCTTCCTCGATCTTGGGTTCGAGGCGCCCCGCCGCCAGGTCGGCGCGTAGTTCCAGCAGCTCTTCCGGCGTCACCGGATACCACCGGATGCGGTCGAAGAAGCGCAGCAACCAGGGAGAGCCCGGCTGGAACGCGCCGCGTTGCTGCCAACTCGACCACACCTGCGTCGTACGGCCCACGAACTGGTAGCCGCCCGGTCCCTCCATCCCGTAGACGCACAGGTAGGCGCCGCCGATGCCGACGGAGTTCTCGGCGGTCCAGGTGCGGGCGGGGTTGTACTTGGTGGTGACCAGACGGTGCCGGGGGTCGAGCGGGGTGGCCACGGGAGCGCCGAGATAGACGTCGCCGAGCCCGAGGACGAGGTATTCGGCGTCGAAGACGACGCGGTGGACCTCGGCCACGTCCTCCAGGCCGTTCACCCGGCGGATGAACTCGATGTTCGACGGGCACCAGGGCGCGTCGTCGCGGACTCCCGCCATGTAGCGGGCGATGGCCTCCCGGGTGGCGGGGTCGTCCCAGGACAGGGGCAGGTGGACGACGCGGCTGGGCACCTCCAGCTCTCCGGTGGGCGGCAGACCGGCCTCGATGCGGAGCAGCTCGGCCAGCAGCTCGCGCTGGGACAGCGTCGCGGGGTCGAGATGGATCTGAAGCGAGCGGATGCCGGGGGTGAGGTCGACGACGCCGGGCAGGTCTCGGGCGGCGAGCGCCTCCGCCAGGGCGTGCACGCGCATGCGCAGGCCCAGGTCGAGCTCCATCGGCCCGTACTCGACGAGGATGTTGTCGTCTCCGCTGCGCCGGTAGGTGACGCCGGGCCGCTCGCCGGTCTCGGGGAGGCGGTGGAGCACGCCGCCGTCGCCGGGGACGCCGATCGCGGAAGGCACGGGGACGAAGGTGACGGTGTCTCCGGGCCGCAGCTGGCCGAGCTTCCAGCGTTCGGAGGTGACGACGGTGGCCGGGCAGACGAACCCGCCGAGCGAGGGGCCGTCGGGGCCGAGCACGACCGGCATGTCACCGGTGTAGTCCACGGCGCCCACCGAGTAGGGCGTGTCGTGGATGTTGGAGGGGTGCAGTCCCGCCTCGCCCCCGTCGAGGCGGGACCAGCGCGGTTTGGGCCCGATCAGTCGAACGCCGGTGCGAGCGGAGTTGTGGTGGACCTTCCACTGGGCGGCGTAGAAGTCGCGGATGTCGTCGTCGGTGAAGAACTCGGGGTTGGCGTGCGGGCCCTCGACCACGCCGATCCGCCAGGCGTGCCCGAACGCGGGCCGCTCCCCTGCTTCGTCGCCGCCGGAGGCGATGCGTCCCCCGTGCTTGACAGACTCCCCGAGCTTGAGGGACTCCCCGTGCTCAGGGTGGTAGCCGTGCTCAGGGTGACCGCCCTGCTCGGGGTGGCCGCCGTGCAGGACGTCTCCGGCGCGCAGCGCCCGGCCGCCGTGGCCGCCGAACCCGCCGAGCGTGAACGTCGCGGCGCTGCCCAGGTAGTGGGGAACGTCGAACCCGCCCGCCATCAGCAGGTAGACGCGCAGCCCCGGCCCTTCGGCGGCGCCGATGTCCAGCACGCCGCCGGCGGGCACGGTGACCGGCTCCCACTGGGGGACGGGCGTGCCGTCCACCGTGACGGGCGCGGGCGCGCCGGTGACGCAGACGGTGGTGGCGTGGCTGAAGCGCAGCGCCGGGCCGCGCAACGTGCACTCCAGTCCGGGTGCGCCGGGGTCGTTGCCCAGGGCGGTGTTGCCGTGCCTGAACGAGCGGTCGTCCATCGGCCCCGACGGCGGCACGCCCACCTGCCAGTAGCCGGTCCGTCCCGGCCAGTCCTGCACCGTGGTGAGAGTGCCGGGCCGCACCACCTCGATGCGGCGGGAGCCGTCGGCGAGACCGGCCAGGGTGGCGGTGCCGTGCGTGGCCTCCCGTACGGAAGGATCCTCCGCCGCGGCGCGCAGCAGCCCGAGGTTGGTCTCGACACCGTCGATCCTGGTCTCGGCCAGCGCCGCGGCCAGCCGGTCCAGCGCCTGGTCCCGGTCGGCGCCGTGCGCGACGACCTTGGCGAGCAGCGGATCGTAGGCGCTGCTGACCTGGGTGCCCGTCTCCACCCAGCCGTCCACCCGCGCGCCCGCGGGGAACGCGACGCGGGTGAGCAGGCCCGCACTGGGCCGGTGGTCGCGGCTCGGGTCCTCGGCGTAGACCCGGGCCTCGACGGCGTGGCCGGCGGCCGCGGGCGGGTCGTGCAGGGCGGCGTGCACGTGGCTCGCGTCGCCCTGGGCCAGGCGCAGCATCCATTCGACCAGGTCGACGCCGTAGATCGCCTCGGTGACGGGGTGCTCCACCTGCAGGCGGGTGTTGACCTCCAGGAAGTACGGCTCGGCGCGCACCGGGTCGTAGATGAACTCGACGGTGCCCGCCGACCGGTAGCGCACGGAGGCGCACAGGCCGGCGGCGCTGTCGGCGAGCCTGGCCCGAACCAGCGGCGGCAGGCCGGGGGCGGGGGCCTCCTCCAGCACCTTCTGGTGACGCCGCTGCAGGGAGCAGTCGCGGTCGCCGAATGTGACGACGCCGCCCATACCGTCGCCGAAGACCTGGACCTCGACATGCCGGCCGCCCTCGACCAGGCGTTCCAGGAACAGCCCGGCGGAGGCGAAGCTGGCGGCGGCGGTGCGCTGGACGCTGTGCCACGCCTGGGCCAGCTCGCCGGCGTCCCGGCAGGCGCGCATGCCGATGCCGCCGCCTCCGCCGGTGGCCTTGAGCATGACCGGGTAGCCGATGTCCTGCGCCGCGCTCAGGGCCGCGTCTACATCGGGGAGCAGGCCGGTGCCGGGAAGCAACGGCACGCCGGCCCGCTCGGCGGCGGCGCGGGCGGTGTGCTTGGCGCCGAACAGGTCGAGCTGCTCGGGAGTGGGACCGACGAAGGCCAGCCCGGCGGCTTCGACCCGGCGCGCGAAGGCCGCGTCTTCGGACAGGAAACCGTAACCGGGGTGGATGGCGTCCGCGCCGCTGTCCAGGGCGGCCTGAAGCACCCGGTCGGCGTCCAGGTAGCTCTCCCGGGCGGGGGCGGGGCCGAGCCGTACGGCGTGGTCGGCCAGGCGGACGTGGGCGGCGCCCCGGTCGGGGTCGGAGTAGACGGCGACCGTGCGCAGGCCCAGGCGGCGGGCGGTGGCGATGACGCGGACGGCGATCTCGCCCCGGTTGGCGATGAGGAGGGTGTTCATCGGACCGTCATCCGCACGGGCGTGGGGTCGAAGCCGTTGCACGGGTTGTTGATCTGCGGGCAGTTGGAGATCAGGACCAGCACGTCGGTCTCGGCCCGCAGGGTGACGGCGAGGCCAGGAGCGGAGATGCCGTCCACGATGCCGAGCGTGCCGTCGGGTTCGACCGGGACGTTCATGAACCAGTTGATGTTACTGACCAGGTCGCGTTTGCCGAGCCCGTGGCGGCTGCCCTCGATGAGGAAGTTCTCGACGCATGCGTGCTGGGAGTAGGTGTGGTGTCCGTAGCGCAGCGTGTTGGACTCCTTGGAGCAGGCGCCGCCGACGGTGTCGTGGCGTCCGCAGGTGTCCGCGACGACGGTCATCAGCGGGGTGTGCTCGTTGGACAGCAGCACGCTGCCGGTGGTGAGGAAGATGGCGCCCTGGGCCTGGATGGTGTCGGGGGCGCTGTACCGGACGGCGGTGTCGTGCGCGTCGTACAGCAGGCAGTCGACGGCCTGGTTGCCGCCGAGGTCGGTGATGGTCAGCTCCTGCCCGGCGCGGATGATCGCCGACCAGGGGGCGCGGGCGGGCACGGTGACATCAAGCACGGGCGCATCGACCACGGGCACGTCCATCACGGGCACATCAGGCTCGGTGACATCGCGCTCGGTGACGTGGGGCCCGGTGACGTGGGGCTCGGTGACGTGGGGCTGGATCATCGGGTCACCTCGGCGGTGTTGAGGAAGGCGCGGCGGCCTTCCGGGCCGGCCTGCCACAGGGGGTCGCCGGGGCCGGTGGGGCGGGCACGCCAGGCCAGGACCTCCAGCGGGGTGCAGGTGTAGGCGGGACGGGGGTCCACGGGGTGGGCGGTGTTGGCGATGAGCACGGTCAGCGGCATCTCGGCGCGCAGGGTGACCGACGCCCCGGGACCGGCGGAGCCGGTGAAGGTCAGGCCGCCGTCGGGGCCGACCGTGACTCCCTGGAAGAAGGAGATCGACGGGGGCAGGTCCCGGGGCTGGAGCCCGTGCTTGGCCGCGGCCAGCGTGAACAGCTCGCGTCCGGCCGGGGCGGGGCCGTGCGGGGAGCCGTCGCCGTACCGTTCGGTGTTGCGCCGGAGGGTGGAGGTCCCGCACACGGTGTCGTGGCGCCCTGAGGTGTCGGCGACCACGGAGGCCAGCACGCGGCCCTGATCCGACAGCAGCAGGTGGCCTTCGCCGAGGTAGGCGTTCCACAACACCTTGACGGTGTCGGCGACGTTGAGCCGCTCCCAGGGGCGGCCCTCGACGTAGAGCAGCAGGTGCGCGCAGGCGTCGCCGGCCAGGTCGGTGAGGCGCAGCTCGGTGCCCCGGGCCAGCACCTTGTGGGTGTAGCCGCCTCCGGCGACGGTCTCGGCCCACACGAGGTGGGCGGGGTCGACGCCGTCGGGCGGGGTGGGCCAGGCCGAGGCCGGCAGCACCGGCATGGTGCCGCTTGTGGTGCCCTCCTGTGCTCGGGCGTGCTCGCGCGCGCCGTAGGTCGTGCTGGTCGCCATGACGCCTCCTCCTCGGGGGGTGGATTTCTGTCGCACGACAGAAATTAGGCGGGGTGTGTTTCCGCTCACGCGCCCCCCGGTTTCCCGCCTGTTACCGGAAGCGCACAGCCGCGGCGGCCGGAGGCAGGTGTGCGAGGATCGTCCGGTGAGTGCCCGTTCCACCCAGCCCGGTAGCACCCAGCCCGGTGCCACCGAGCCCCGTTCCACCCAGCCCGGTACCGCCCAGCCCGGTTCCACCCAGCCCGGTTCCACCCAGCCCGGTTCGGGCGTGCGGAGGGTCGGCAGGCCGCGAGCCGTCGCGCGTCCACGAAGTGAGCTGAGCCCGCGCGAGGAGATCCTGACGGCGGCGGCCGAGTTGTTCACGACCAACGGCTACGCCGCGACCTCGACGAGGGCGATGGCCGAGCGGGCCGGCATCAGACAGGCGTCGATCTACCACTACTTCGACGGCAAGGAGGACATCCTCGCCGAACTGCTGGAGAGCACGGTGCGGCCCTCGCTGGAGACCGCCCGCGCCCTGACCGGCGGCACGCCCGAACAGCGGCTGTGGGAGCTGTGCCACTGCGATGCCCGGCTGTTGTGCTCGGGCCCGCACAACCTCGGCGCGCTCTACCTTCTGCCCGAGGTGCGCACCGAGCGGTTCGCCGCCTTCCTGCGCATGCGCGGCGAGCTCAAGGACACCTACAGGCGGCTGCTGGCGGCCACCGCCGCCGGTGCGGCGCTCACGCCCGCCGACCGGGCGCTGCGCACCGACCTGCTGTTCGCGCTGATCGAGGGCGTCATCCTGATCCGCAGGGACGCCCCGGGCGAGATGGCCGCCGACGTCCTGGAGACGCTGGCGGCCGCCACCGCCGACGCGGCGCTACGCCTGGCCGGTGTTGCCGACCGGGATCTGCCCGACCCGCGCGAGGCCGGCCGCGGGCCGGCGTAGCCGCCGGTAGAGCGCGCCCAGAGCGACGACCGCCGCCAGGAAGAGCAGGGTGAACCACTGGAAGAACCAGTGGCCGGTGATCGGGGCGTACACCTCGGTCCTCGGCCAGGCCAGGTTGACCATCATCGCCAGGCCGTAGCAGAAGGCCAGCGCGTTGACCGGCAGGCCCCAGCGGCCCATGCTGAACAGCCGGCTGCCGTCCTCGGCGAACCCGCCCGGCGCTCCGCCCCGCCAGCCACCGCGCAGGCGCTGGAGCAGCAGGGGGCCCGTCACCATCGCGTACGCCAGGTAGAGCAGCACGATGCAGGTCGTGCCGATGGCCAGGAACGCCTCGGGAGAGGCGAAGTTGAGCAGCAGGATGGCCGCCGCGCCCACTCCGGTGACCAGCGCGGGCCCGGCCGGCATCCCGGTGCGGGGCGAGACCCTGGACAGCGCGCCCGACAGGGGCATCGCCCCGTCGCGTGCCATGGAGAACAACATCCGGGTGGCGGCGGTCTGGATCGCCATGGTCGCCACGGTGATCGCCAGCACCACGTCGGCCAGCAGCAGCTTGCCCACCCAGTCGCCCAGGCTGCTGGTGAGCACGTAGGACAGGCCCTCGGAGGCGAGCCTCCCGTCGGTCAGGCTGGGAGCGGCGAGCAGACCGGCGAACAGGATGAGCCCCCCGAGCACCCCGGCCGCCGTGAGCGCGGTCAGGATGGTGCGCGGCGCCACCAGCCGGGGGCTGCGGGTCTCCTCGCTCAGCTCTCCCGCGCTGTCGAACCCGATGAGCACGTAGGCGGCGGTGAACGAGCCGACCAGCAGCGCGCCGATGGCCCCGCCCTGCCCGCCGGTGCTGAACGTGATGCCGGGACCGTGCTCGGCGTGGGTGAGCAGCAGCACGACGATGAGGATCGCACCGACGATCTCGGCGGTGACGCCGATGCTGTTGATCCGGGCGAGAACGCGGTTGTCGACGACGTTCACGGTGGTGGTGAGCGCGAGCAGGATCAGGCCGAGAATCGCGGCGTTGGCGGCGCCCGTGGCGGTGGTGGGCGCGGGATCGCCGCCGACGAGCTGGAAACCCGGCCAGATCGCGGGCAGCACCATCTGCAGGGCGAGCGCCGCGGCGGCGATCACGACGATCTGCCCGAGAATCATGATCCACCCGGCGAACCACCCGAACGTCGCCGTGCTGAGCCGGGTGGACCACTGGTAGATGGAGCCGGAGATCGGATAGCGGGCGGCCAGCTCGGCGAAGCACAGGGCGACCAGGATCTGTCCGGCCAGCACGACGGGCCAGGTCCAGAAGAAGGCCGGGCCGCCGAAGGCGTACCCGAAGGCGAAGAACTGGAAGACCGTGGTCAGTACGGAGATGAAGGAGAAGCCGGCGGCGAAGGAGGCGTACCTGCCCATGCTGCGGTGCAGCTCCTGGCGGTAGCCGAACGTCTGCAGGGCGCTCTCGTCGGTGGGAGGCGATGAAGGGGCGGTGACGGCCATCGGGACTCCGGGCGCTGGAGAGATTTCTGTCGGTTGACAGTTATGTACGGGGCCGTCGTTTCCGCGTCGTCACGGCCGCGTTCATCCGCCGTAACGCATCCCTCACCGCATCCCTCACCGCGCCCCTCGACGGGGAATCCTCCTCGACGACCCGGCGCCAGGGCCACCGCCACCGTCTGCGTCACCCGGCGCCGCACACATCCGCCCCGGGACGGACATCGCCGTCCCCGGCCGGCGCTCGCGCCGCGAGCACCCTCTCGCCTCCGCCGGTCCCTGCGGTGACCTGCGGGATCACCGTCGACGACCGGGTCAGGTCACGAGGACGGGATGGCGCACCACCGCGTCAAAGCCGTAGCCGAAAACGTTGTACGCCGCGTGGCCGGGCTGCACGGCGCCCGTCTCGTCGGCGGCCCGGACGAGCAGGTGGAGGTTCCCCGCCTCGCGTGGGGTCCAGGGGAAGGTCCAGCGGACCCAGCCGTGCGGGTGCCGGTCGCCGAGCAGGCGGGCCGGACGCCACGAAACGCCCTCGTCGTCGCTGACCTCGGCCCGGACCACGCGCCCGCCGCCCGACCACGAACGGCCGCGCAGCAGATGCTCGCGCCCTGCTTCGAGACGGGCCGGCCAGGGCAGTTCGAAGGCGCTCTTCACCCCCATCCGGGTCAGCGGCGGGCCGCCCCCGGGCGGGTGACCGGGGCCGTGCATCCGGTAGAGCCGTGTGCTCCAGGGCGACTCCAGCGGCTCCGCCGACACCTCGACGTCCCCCAGCCACTTGATCGAGGCGGCGCCCACCCAGCCCGGCACGACCAGCCGCGCCGGATGACCGTGGTCGGGCGGCAGGGGCCGCCCGTTCATCTCGTAGGCCACCAGCACGTCGTCCAGCGCCTTCGCCACGGGAAGCGGGCGCCGCACCCTCCCCAGGTTCTCCCCCGCCTCGACGTAGTCGGCGTCGAGCCCGCGCGGCATCAGCGCGACAGCCCTGTCGCTCATCCCCGCCCTGTCCAGGAGCGCCGCGAGGCGCACGCCCCGCCAGCGCGCCACCCCCACCGCGCCCAGCCGCCAGGGGGTGCCGGACACCTCCTGGTTCTGCTGCTCGCCGTACAGGCGGCGCCCGTTGCCGGCGCACTCGATGAACGCGGTCACGGTCTCGGCCGGCATGCCGAGCAGGTCGCGGTAGGTGAACGCGACCGGCCCGCCGCGCAGGGCGTCGCCCCACAGCGTGAGCCGCCAGGCGGCCGCGTCGATCAGCGGCGTCGCCGTGTGGTTGCGGACGAAGAAGAGGCCGTCCGGCGTCAGGTAGTCCTCGCCGCGCAGCGCCTCCCAGCGGGTCTCCGCGTTCGTGCCGTGCACGGCGAACAGGCGGGGCGGCAGCGGCTTGCGGATGCCGGGCGGGGGTGCCGTCTCCGGCGCCGTACGCCGTGTTGCACATCTGTCCCTCATGGAAGTCATGCGCCTCCTCACCTGCCGCTGTCAGCCGGCCGGCCTCCGCAGGGCGACGGCCGGCATGGGAATGGGCGGAAAGGGGTTGTCGGGCAGCAGGATCACCCGGCGCGGCCGGTCCGCCTGTCCCGCCGCGTCCAGGTGCAGCAGGGCCGCCCCGATCCCCGCCGCCCCGGTCAGATAGCCGGTGTCGGCCGACGCCTCTCCGGGACGGTGCCGCCGGTATGCCTGATACCAGCGGTATCCCCGGCCGTCGTAACCGGTCGCCCGGCCGATCAGGTGGTCGGCGAGCCTGCGGGCGAACTCCAGGTGCTCCTGCTCCCCCGTCGCCGCCCATAAGCCCACGTACAGCTCGATCAGTCCGGCGGTGCCGCAGCACTGACAGGCGACGTTCCACAGCCCCGCGGTCTGCCGGAAGGGCGCGCCCGACTCCCTGACCCCCCTGGCGAGCCGCTTCGCCCACTCCAGGTCGCCGCCGTCGCCGCTCACCCGATACAGCTCGTAGAACATGCGCGCGATCCCGGCGGACCCCGAGCAGTAGCCCAGGTGGTCGGTGACCGCCGCGCTCTCCCCCGTCAGGACGCCGGCGGCCCGGACGAGGGCCGCGCCGCGGCGCGCCGCGTCGAGGAAGGCCTCCTCGCCCGTCGCACCGTACAGGTGGGCGAGGAGGAAGGCCGTTCCGGCCGTTCCGGCGAGGAAGCCGGGCGGGGCCGCCTCCGCGGGCAGGGCCGGGCACTCCGTGGGCCGCTCGCGGGGCGCGGTCAGCCGCGCGATCCGCCGTCCCGCCTCGACGGCCATCTCCTCGTAGGCCGGCACGCCAAGCGCCGCCGCGGCGCGCAGCAGCCCCAGCACGACGCCGCCGTCACCGCGCAGCGTGACATCGCCCGACCAGCCGATGCCGCCGTCGTCGAACCCCCGGGCGCTTCTGACGATCCTGTCGGCCGCCGCGAGCGCCGCGCTCTCGAAACGCTCCTCGCCGAGCGCCCAGCCGGCCTCGGTCAGCGCGAGGACGACACCGGCGAGGCCGTGGTGGAGCGACGCGTCGGCCTGCCGCCGCCAGGTCGACGCGAGGTAGCGGGCGCCCGCGCGGGCGTCCTCCAGGTAGGCGTCGTGCCCGGTCCCGGCGGCGAGCTCCAGGAAGAACAGCACGATCCCGGCCGCCCCGGAATGGAGAGACGCGGCGTGGAGAGACGCAGAGTGAAGGGACGCGGGTCCGCCGGGCGTCGCCGCCCGGCCGTGCGGGTCGGGGTTGGCCCGCCACCGCCTCCCGCTCTCGTCGTCGACGGCGGCCGTGCGTATCCACCGTCCCGCCATGATGGCGGCCGTCAGCGGAGTCTCTGCGCGCTCATCGGATGAGCGGAACGGGTCCGGGCCCATGACCTCACTATCCCACAAACCTGGTAGGTAATAGCAAGTATCTGCTCCAAGCCTTTCCTGTATTCCCTATTGACTTGATGGGTATTAGCGCTCCACAGTCGAGCCGAGCACTCGACTCCCGAGAAAGGCGTCCGGCGTGAGCAACGAAGACCCCCCGACCGTCGGCGAGCACACCCGTGCCGCGATCAACGAGGACTGGGCCGCCACCGTCGTCGGCCTCGTCCTCCTCGCGCTGGTCATCACCGGCGTGATCCCGACGGGGCTGGTGCCGTGATGAGCAGCGAAACGGCCCTTCCCGCCACGACGCGGGCCACGACGAGGGCCACGGCGTGGCACTGGCCCGCCCTCGGCGTCCTCACCGTCCTCGTCCTCGCCGCCGGCACCAGAGCCCTGGAGAAGGGCGTGCCCGAGTGGTTCGCGGGCTCCGGCCTGGCCAAGACGATCGAGTTCCCCGTCTACGCGATCGCCCTCGGCCTGCTGGGCAACGCGGTGCTCACCGCAACCGGGCTGCGTGACCGCCTGGCCGCCGGCTTCCGCACCGAGTTCTTCATCAAGACCGGCCTGGTGCTCCTCGGAGCGTCGATCAACCTGAAGGTGATCGTCACCGCGGCCGGTCCCGCGATCGTCCAGGGCATCGTGCTGATCAGCGCGGTGTTCCTGTTCACCTGGTGGCTCGGCGGCCGCCTCGGGCTGGACGACAGGCTGCGGGCGCTGCTGTCGGCCGCGGTGTCCATCTGCGGCGTCAGCGCCGCCATCGCGGCGGCGGGAGCCGTACAGGCCAGGCGCGAGCAGCTTGCCTACAGCGCGAGCCTGGTGATCGCGTTCGCCCTGCCGTCCATCTTCGTCCTCCCCGCACTGGCCTCGGCCCTGGGGCTGAGCCCGGAGGTGGCGGGCGCCTGGATCGGCGGCAACATCGACACGACGGCGGCGGTGACCGCGGCCGGCACCCTCGCGGGCGAGAACGCGCTGGCCGTCGCCACCATCGTCAAGGTCACGCAGAACGCCCTGATCGGCGTCGTGGTGGTCGCGCTGACCGCCTGGTTCGCCTTCCGGGTCGAGCGCCGTCCCGGCGCCGAGCGGCCGGGCGCGGGCGAGCTGTGGCGCCGGTTCCCGAAGTTCGTGCTCGGCTTCCTGGCGGCCTCGGTGGTGACCACGTGGTATCTGACCACGGTCGGCGCGGCCGAGGGCAAGGCGGTCGTCGGCGTCGCCAACGACCTGCGCACCTGGTTCCTCATCCTGGCCTTCGTCAGCATCGGCCTGGAGTTCCGGGTGGCCTCGCTCCGGGAGGCGGGCTGGCGTCCGGTCGCCGTCTTCGCCGCCGCCACCGTGGCCAACGTGCTGCTGGCCCTCGGGCTCGCCACGGTCCTGTTCAGCGGCTTCACCGTCACCTGAGCCACCGGCCGAACCAGCCGGACACGGCGCCCTCGTCCTCCTCCGGCGCCGCGTCGTCGTCCGGCAGGTCGTACCAGTGCGTGTCCCCGGGGAAGGGGTCCGGGGGCACGCCGGGCGCACCGTGTCCGCTGATGCGTCCGCTGATGCGTCCGCTGATGCGTCCACCGATCCGCTCGCCGCGCTCGCTCATGCGGCGGCCCCCTCGCCTCGCGGCTGGGGGGAGCATGGAGCCCGGCGCATCGTGCCGACCGATGCGCTCGCCGCGCTCGCTCATGCCCGCGCTCCCGCCGGGACCGCGCTCGGACCTTCGGCCCCTTCGGCCCTCTCGACCCCTTCGGCCCGCGCGGCGTCCAGCGCCTTGCGGGCGTAGGCCCGGACGTCGGCGTCGGAGTCGCCGAGAGCACCCCGCAGGGCCGCGGCCACCTCCGTCCGCGCCGCCCACGCGGACAGCGCGAGCACCGCGGCCTTGCGCACGTCGAGGTGCGGGTCGGCCAGCGCCGCCACCAGCGGTTCCACCGCGAGGGCCGGGTCGGCGGCGGCCAGTCCCCGCGCCGCGCCCACCCTCACCTGCCAGGCCTGATCCGCCAGGGCCCGTACGGCCGTCTCCGCGAGGCCCGGATCCTGCTGGAGAACCCGGCCCAGCCCGGAGAGCGCCTCCAGGGCCGCCGCCCGGACGAGCGGGTCGGGATCGGCGGCGAGCCGCGCGACGGCGGGGGCGCCGCCCGGCAGGCCGACGACGCCGAGCCCCCTGGCCGCCCAGACGCGCACCTCACGGTCCCGGTCGCCGGCGGCGAGCGCCACCCGCTCCGCGTCGTCGAGCGCGACCAGGCCCCCGACCGCCTCGATCCGCACCCTCGTGTCAGCGTCGGCGAGCGCGGCCTCGAACAGCGCGGCGTCGCCGAGGCGCAGCGCCCGCAGGACGTCCAGGACGGCCGCGCGGACCACCGGATCTCCCGCTCCGCCCTGAGCGGCTCCACCCTGACCCGCTCCGCCCTGGCCGACTCCGCCCTGGCCGACTCTGCTCTGGCCGACTCCGCTCTGGCCCGCTCCGCTCTGGCCCGCTCCGTCCCGGCCCGCTCCGTCCCGGCCCGCTTCCGGGTAACCGGCGACGGCGCGGAGCGCGGCGCCGAACCCCTCGGTCGCGGGCAGCACCTCGACCAGCTCGCGCAGGCCGGTGGCGGCCGCGCGCCGCACCGTGCCGTGCGGGTCCGCGAGGGCCAGCGTCAGCGCGGTCTCCACGCCCCGGGGCGCGGTCTCGGTCAGCGTCGCGACGGCCGCCCTGCGGACCTTGGGGTCGGCCTCCGCCAGGTAGGGGGTGATCTGGTCCAGCGCCGGCTCGCCGTCGGCGAGCCGCAGGAGTTCGAGGATGCGCGGCGAGCGCCCGATCGCCTCCACCGCGAGCCGCCCGCCCGCCCTGCGCCGCGCCGGGCCGGCCGGGCCGTACGCCCCGACCAGGACGGGCTCGGCCGGGCGGGGGGCGAAGCCTTCGACGGGCACGAGGTAGGGCTCGACCGGGCGCTTGACGAACTCCATCGCGCCGTCGGCGTTCTTACGCAGGTTGAGGTGGTAGAGCCACTCGTCGTCGTTCCGCTCGGGCAGGTCGGCGCGCTCGTGGTAGAGGCCCCACCTGCTCTCGGTGCGGAGCAGCGAGGACCTGGCGGCCATCTCGGCACAGTCCCTGATGAACGTCACCTCGGCGCAGCGCATCAGTTCGTGCGGGGTTCTCGCGCCCATGGCCGCGATCTCGTCGCGCATCCGCTCGAACGTCTCCACCGCGATGTCCAGCTTCCTGGCGGTCTTCGGCGGGGCGACGTAGTCGTTGACGAACCGCCGCAGCTTGTACTCGACCTGCGGCTGCGGCGGGCCGTCGGGGTTGCGCAGCGGGCGGTAGATCAGCTCGTGCGCGGCGGCGATCTGGTCCTGCGGCAGTCCCCCCGGCCTGCGGTGGTGCTCGGCGGCGTGGGCCCCGGCGAGGTCGCCGAACACGAACGCCCCGATCATGTAGTTGTGCGGCACGCAGGCCAGGTCGCCCGCGGCGTACAGGCCCGGGACGGTGGTGGCGGCGTTCTCGTCCACCCAGACGCCCGAGGCCGAGTGGCCGCCGCACAGGCCGATCTCCGAGATGTGCATCTCGACGTCGTGGGTGCGGTAGTCGTGCCCGCGTCCCGCGTGGAAGGTGCCCCGGGTGGGGCGTTCGGTGGTGTGCAGGACGTTCTCGAGCGCGGTGAGCGTCTCGTCGGGCAGGTGGGTGGTCTTGAGGTAGATCGGGCCGCGGGCCGAGGCGATCTCCCTCGCCACCTCGGCCATCATCTGGCCCGACCAGTAGTCGCAGTCGACGAACCGCTCCCCCTCGGCGTTGACCTGGTAGCCGCCGAAGGGGTTGGCGACGTACGCGCAGGCCGGGCCGTTGTAGTCCTTGATCAGCGGGTTGATCTGGAAGCACTCGATGCCGCTGAGCTCCGCGCCCGCGTGGTAGGCCATCGCGTATCCGTCGCCGGCGTTGGTCGGGTTCTCGTAGGTGCCGTAGAGGTAGCCGCTCGCGGGCAGGCCGAGCCGTCCGGACGCGCCGGTGGCCAGGATCACCGCACCGGCGGCGACCGTGACGAACCGGCCCGAGCGGGTGTCGAACCCGGCGACGCCGACGGCCCGCCCCTCGCTGGTCAGCACGCGGACCGGCATCACCCGGTTCTCGATGCGCACCTTCTCGCGGATGTCGCGGCGGCGCAGCACGCGGTAGAGCACCTTCTTGACGTCCTTGCCCTCCGGCATGGGCAGGACGTAGCTGCCCGACCGGTGGACCCGGCGCACCGCGTACTCGCCGTGCTCGTTCTTCTCGAACTTCACGCCGTAGCGTTCCAGCCGCTGGACCATGTCGTAGCCGCGCGTGGCCGTCTGGTGCACCGTGCGCTGGTTGACCACCCCGTCGTTGGCCCTGGTGATCTCGGCGACGTAGTCCTCAGGGGTGGCCTTGCCGGGGATGACCGCGTTGTTCACGCCGTCCATGCCCATCGCCAGCGCCCCGCTGTGCCGCACGTGCGCCTTCTCCAGCAGGATCACGTCGGCGCCGCGCTCGGCGGCGGTGATCGCGGCCATGGTCCCGGCGGTGCCGCCGCCGACCACCAGGACCTCGCACTCCAGATGCGTACGGTCCGCCGGGGAAGGGATGTCCACTCTCACAGCTCCTCGATGATGCGGGCGCGCAGCCCGGCGCGGTCGATGTCGGGGGTGCGCGGCTCCGGCACCTGCAGGACGCATCCGACGCCGCCGCGGCCGAGCACGACGACCCGGTCGGCGAGCAGCAGCGCCTCGTCCACGTCGTGGGTGACGAAGACGACCGTGGCGAGGGTGTCGCGGAGCACGTCCAGCAGCAGGCGCTGCATCTCGCCCCGGGTCTGCGCGTCCAGCGCGCCGAAGGGCTCGTCCATGAGCACGGCGCGCGGCGCGCCCGCCAGGGACCTGGCGAGCTGCACCCGCTGCCGCATGCCGCCGGACAGCTCCCGGGGCAGCCGGTCCTCGCAACCGGCGAGGCCGACGCGGGCGATCCAGCTCGCGGCGGCCGTCCTGCGCTGCCGCCTCGGCACGCCGCGGATGCGCAGCGGCAGTTCGACGTTGCGCAGGACCGTGCGCCAGGGCAGCAGCGCGTCGTCCTGGAAGACCATCGCGCGGTCGGCGGAGGGCCTGGTGACCGGCACGCCCTCGGCCAGGACCCGGCCGGCGCGCGGCGCCAGCAGTCCCGCGATCGCCCGCAGGACGGTCGACTTGCCCGACCCGGACGGACCGACGATCACCAGGACCTCACCGGGGGCGATGTCGAGGCGCAGGTCCTCCAGCACGGCGTGCCGCCCGTAGCCGAGGGCCACGCCCTCCAGCCGGATGGCGAGCCCGGCGCCCACCCGTGCGGCCTGCACGGCCGATCCGGCGGTGCGTGCGCTCATCGGGCGCCGCCTTCCGCGCCCGCGCCGGCCCCCGCATGCGCCCTCGCATCGGCCCATTCGTCGGCCCCTCGATCAGTGGCTTGATCGGCCCCTTGATCAGCCCCTTGATCAGAACTGTGCAGCCACCGGGTCAGGCGCCGGCCGAGCAGTTCGATCGACGCCGAGGCGACCCAGCCGAGCACGCCGATCGAGGCCATGCCGACGAGCACCGCCGGATAGTCGACGACCGTGTAGGCGTGCCAGGTGCGGTAGCCGACGCCGAACTCCCCGGAGATCATCTCGGCGGAGATCACGCAGATCCAGGCGACGCCCATGCCGACGGACAGCCCGCCGAAGACGCCCGGCAACGTGCCCGGGAGGACGACGTTCCACAGCACGTGCGCGCGCCCGCCGCCCATGGTGCGGACCGCGTCCTCCCACAGCGTCGGCAGCGCCCGTACGGCGTGCCGCGTGCTCACCATGATCGGGAAGAACGCCGCGGCGAACGTGATGAACACGATGCCCTGCTCGTCGGTGGGG
The DNA here is from genome assembly GCF_006874465.1 of Microbispora bryophytorum. Taxonomy (GTDB): domain Bacteria; phylum Actinomycetota; class Actinomycetes; order Streptosporangiales; family Streptosporangiaceae; genus Microbispora; species Microbispora bryophytorum. The sequence continues at coordinate 89,150 of NZ_VIRL01000026.1, forward strand.
AACACCAGGATCGCGATCGGGACGAGGGCGATCGCCGGGATCGGCCGGACGACCTCGATGGGCGGCAGCAGCACGTCACCGGCCCATCGGGACCGCGCGACCAGGACGCCCAGGGCGATGCCGGCCACGGCCGCCAGCGCGAATCCGGTGAGGATGCGGATCATGCTCTGGGCCAGGTCGAGGTAGTAGATCCGGGTGCCGAGTTGCCGGCCGAGCTCGGCCGCGACCTCGGCGGGCGAGGGCAGCCGGTCGAACCGCAGCCCGACGCGGGCGTCCGCGGTCGTCAGCCACTGCCACACCGCGACGACGGCCGCCAGGGAGGCCGACCTGACCGCCCATCTGCGCAGGCCGGCCGCCGTTCTCGTCCGGCCCGCCGATGCGGCGCCCGCGCCCGCGGCGGCGGGGGCGGCGGGGCCGAGCGTCGCGTCCAGCGCCGGAGTGCTCATCGCGACGCACCTTCCCCAGCCGTCTTCGGCTCCCCCGCAGCCGCCTTCGGCTCCCCCGCAGCCGTCTTCGGCTCCCCGGCCGCGGCCTTCAGCGCCTCGTCGTATCCGACGATCCGCGCCCGGGGGTGCTCCTTCACGTACGCCTGCGCGCCGTCCGCGGTGGTGAAAGGCGCGAACCGCTCGTTCTCGCCCGCCGATGGGTCACGGACCCAGACCGACCTGTCCGCGAACCAGTGCGTGCCGGTGGCCGCGTCGGGCACGTAGGCGGCCCGCACGGTCCCGCCGGCCGAGGTGGCGGCGGCGATCTGGCGCAGCAGGCAGGTGGGGGTGGCCGCGGGGCGGAGCCGGTCCTCCCCGGCGAGCCAGAGCTCGCCCGCCTTCGCCGGGTCGCCCACGGCGGTCCCGCAGGCCTCGTCGGTCCCGGTGATCCTCGCCGCGTTGGCGGTGCTCGCGGTGCCCGCGTCGTAGGAGGCGCCGTACGCCTTCCTGATGAAGGAGTCGTTCGCGAACTTCGTCACGTCGACGTCGGTGAAGTCGGTGCCGATGATCTTCAGGTACTTCTCGTCGTGCCGCAGGGCGGCCACCAGTTCCGGCTTCACGGTCACATCGAACGAGGCGATGCCGTCACGCCCGTTGTAGAGGTAGACCACCTCGGGCGGCAGTCCGGTTGCCTCGGCGACCGCCTCGGCCGCCTCCACGGGATGCTCGTGGAGGTAGTTCGTCGCGTCGATCTGCGCCTGGAGGAACGCCTGGAGCACGTCGGGGTGCTCCTTCGCGTACGCCTGCCGTACGACGACGCCGTGGAACGTCGGCACGCCGAGCGCCGAGCCGTCGTAGACGAGCCTGGCCTGGTTCTTGAAGACGAGCAGCCCCGGCCAGGCCACGAACTGGGCGTATCCCTGCACGTTGCCCGACTGCAGCGCGGACGCGCCCACCGGCGGCTGCTGGTTCACGACCTCCACGTCCGTAGCGGGGTCGAGCCCGGCCCGCTCCAGGGCCTGCACCAGCGTGCCGTGCCCGGCCGAGCCCGAGCTGGCCGAGACCTTCTTCCCTTTCAGGCCGGCCAGGGTCCGCACGTCCGACGACGGAGGCACGACGACCGCGTTCAGGCCGCCGCGCAGGTTGTAGCCGGTCACCGAGACGAGCTCGGTCCGCGCGGAGGGCACGCCCTGGGTGCGGGAGGCGTTGATGAGGAGCGGGTAGTCGCCCATCGACCCGATGTCGATCTTCCCCGCCACCATCTTGGCGGTGATCGGAGCGCCGGTGTCGTAGTCCTGCCACTCGACCCGGTATCTGGCGCCGAGGCGCTTTTCGAGGTAGCCGAGGCCGCGCAGCAGCGTCCCGGCCGTCACCGTGTTGATGGTCTTCGACTGGTATCCGACGACGACCGTCTGCCTGCCGTCGTCGGCGCCCGCGGACACGGAGCACCCGGCCGCGGCCAGCAACGCCACGGCGGCGATGAGCTTACGCATTGGGGGGTGTCCTTCTATCGGAGCAGGTAGGGGATGTTCACCGTGACCGCGTCCGCCGGGCACCGGTCGGCGCAGGGGCCGCAGTACCAGCACTCGTCCACGTGCATGTACGCCTTACCGCTGACCTCGTGGATGGCCAGCGAGTCGAGCGGGCAGACGTCCACGCACAGCGTGCAGCCCTCGATGCACAGCGACTCGTCGATCGTGACGGGCACGTCGACGCGGCTATTGACCAGGGTCATCGGTGTTCCTCCAGAGATGGCCACGCATGGTGAGGCGGTCGCCGCGGAACCTGACGAACTCCAGGTCGACCGGACGGCCGTCGGACAGATGGGTGAGGCGCTCGACCATCAGCAGCGCCGCGCCGCGCGGCGCGTCGAGGACGGCGGCGGTGTGGGCGTCGGCGCTCACGGCCTCGATCGTCAGCTCCGCCACGCCGAGCGGCCGGCCGGCGACCCGTTCCAGCAGCACGAACACGTCGTTGTGCACGAGGTCGGCGTCGAAGAGCGGCTCCCCCACCTCGCGGACGAGGTAGGTCAGGTCGAGCGAGAGCGGCAGCCCGTTGAGCCTGCGCAGCCGCTCCATGTAGACGACGGGCTCGCCGGGTGGCAGGCCGAGCCGTTGCCGGACGGCGGCCGGAGGCGTGGTCAGCCCCATCGCGCGGACCTCGTTGGTGACCTCACCGTGCTCCCGGAGGGTCTCAGCGAGGCCGAGCAGCCGGTGCAGGCCGTGCGGGTACTTCTCCGCGGCCACCGTGGTGCCCACTCCCGGGCACCGCTCGATGAGGCCCTCGTCGCGCAGCAGGTCCAGAGCCTCCCTGATCGTGTTGCGGGAGGTCCCGAACTCCCGGGCGAGGGCGGACTCAAGCGGCAGGTGACCACCGCCGAATCCGCCGTGCACGACCTCCCGCCGCAGCAGGTCGGCGACCTGGCGGGCCCTGTCCGCCCGGCGCCGTCTCGCGTCCGCCAACTCCATGAGGCATAAGCCTAGTGTTCAGGTAGGGATATGCGGATAACGGCGCGATTACGCCACTCCGGAAGATCGTGAGACAGCCTTTACCTGCGGCTTCACATCGATGCGGCCGACAACCGCCACCCCCGGGGAGGTCAGGCGGCGAAGAACCGGTCGGCGAAGGCCTCCCACTGGGCGAGGAAATCGATGCCGCCGTCACGCAGCCAGTTGAGCTGCAGGCCGTCGAGGAAGGCGAGCAGGTCCACGGCGGCCTGACCGGGCCGCGGATGCCAGGCCAGCAGGTAGCACTCCAGCATGGCGCGGCCCTCGCTGAGCCGTGTCCGGAAGTAGACGTGCGCGGGGTGCGCGGGGTCCAGCGCCTCGGCCGACAGCACCGTGTAGAGCTGCACGAGCGAGCGCTGCGCGAGGTTGCGGCGGACGAACCCCGACATGACGGCGCGGGCGACGGCCGCGTCGGGCGCCGGTTCGAGTGTGTCGGCCACGCTCGCGAGGTCGAGCGTGTCCCGGCGTTCGAGGACCGCGATGAGCAGTTCCTCCCGGGAACGGAAGTGATGCAGCAGCCCCGCCTTGGTCATGCCACAGGCCGCCGCGAACGCCTCCAGGGTGACGCCCTTGAATCCGGAGGCCGCGATCAGCTCGGTGGCCGCCTTGAGGATCTCCTCTCGGCGTTCGGCGGGCGGCAGCCGGCGCCGTACCGGCGAGGGGGTCATGCCGTCCTGGCTCCTCGGAGGCGGGGGTTGCTTTCGATCACGATACCAGCCTAAGTTATCTACCGTTTGGTAGATAGCGCTGTCGCGCCTGTTCAGAGAGTTGTGTGCGCATGTCGACGCCCTCCTCCCCGACCGCATTCTCCGCCGCCGTCGCCGCAGTGCGCGCCGGGCGGCCCCTCGACGAGGCGGTCGACGAGCTGCTGTCGCAGACGACCCGCGAGGAACGCCTGTGGCTGCTCGACGGGGACCTGCCGTTCTGGCAGGGCATGGCCGACATGATGACCAACGGGTACAACCTCACCCCCTACCCGATGGGCCGCGTCGAACGGCTGGGCATCCCCGGCCTGCTGTTCTCCGACGGCCCGCGCGGCGTGGTGATGGGGCAATCGACCGCGTTCCCGGTCTCCATGGCCCGTGGCGCCACCTGGGACGTCGAGCTCGAGGAGCGCGTCGGCACCGCCATCGGGCTCGAGCTTCGCGCCCAGGGCGCCAACTTCTTCGGCGGCGTGTGCGTGAACCTGCCCCGCCACCCGTCGTGGGGCCGGGCCCAGGAGACGTACGGCGAGGATCCGATCCTGCTCGGCGAGTTCGGCGCGGCGCTGACCCGGGGCGTGCAGCGCAACGCCATGGCCGTCGTCAAGCACTACGCGCTCAACAGCATGGAGAACGCCCGGTTCAAGGTCGACGTCACCGCCGACGACGCGGCCCTGCACGAGGTCTACCTGGCACACTTCCGGCGGATCGTGGAAGAGGGCGTGTCGGGCGTCATGACCGCCTACAACTCGGTCAACGGCGAGTGGGCCGGGCAGAACGAGCACCTGATGGAAGGCGTGCTCCGCGGCATGTGGGGCTTCGAGGGCGTCACCGTCTCCGACTTCATCTGGGGCCTGCGCGACGCCGCCGCCTCGCTGCGCGCCGGGCTGGACGTGGAAGAGCCCTTCCGCCAGCAGCGCGCCGAGCACCTGTCCGCCGACCTGGAGGCGGGCAGGGCGAGCTGGGACGACGTCGACCGGGCGGCCCGCCGCATCCTGCGCACCCAGGTGCGCCACTACGCCGCCCTCACCGAGCCCGAGCCCTCGCTCGACGTGGTGTTCAACCCCGGGCACCGCGCGCTGGCGCGCGAGGTCGCCGCCCGCGGCATGGTGCTGCTCAAGAACGAGCCGGTCGGCGACGCGCCCCTGCTCCCCCTGCGCCGGGACGCGCTCACCTCCCTGGCGGTCATCGGGCGCCTGGCGGACGTGGCCAACACCGGCGACAACGGCTCCTCCGACGTGCGCGCACCGGAGGTGATCACCGCGCTGCAGGGTCTGACGGAGGCGCTCCCGGGGGCCCGGATCACCCATGTCGCCGACGACGATCCGGCCGCTGCCGCCGCCGCTGCCGGGCAGGCCGATGTCGCCGTCGTCGTCGCCGGCTACACCGCCGCGGACGAGGGCGAGTGGATCGGCGGGGACGTGCTGACCGATCCCGGCCTGCTCGCGCTGTTCCCCCCGCCCGGCGACGACCCCGCCGGACAGTCGTTCGCGGCCTTCCTGGCCGAGCCCGGCGCGGTGGACTCCATCAACGGGGGAAGCGCCGGCGGCGACCGCGCGAGTCTGCGGCTGCGGCCCGTCGACGCCGACGTCATCCGGGCCGTGGCGGCGGCCAACCCCCGCACCGTCGTGGTGATCGTCACCGCCGGGGCCGTCATCACCGAGGAATGGCGCGACGCCGTGCCCGCCGTGCTGGTCTCCTGGTACTCCGGCTCGGAGGGGGGCCGGGCCCTGGCCGACGTGCTGCTCGGCGACGTCGACGCCGCCGGACGGCTGCCGTACTCGATCCCGGCCGCCGAGGAGCACCTGCCGTCCTTCGACCGCGACGCCACCGCCATCACCTACGACAAGTGGTTCGGCCAGCGGCTGCTGGACCGGGACGGCCACGCGCCGGCCTTCCCGCTCGGGTTCGGGCTGTCCTACACGAGCTTCGCCCTCGCCGACCTCACCGTGGACGCTCCCGAGGGTGACTCCTTCACGGGCGTCGTGACCGTGACCAACACCGGCTCGCGCGCGGGCCGCCACGTCGTGCAGCTCTACGGACGGCCCACGGGCATCGACGCGGCCGCGGACGACTTCCCCACCCGGGTCCTGCTCGGCTTCGCCACCGTCGACCTCCCGGCCGGGGCATCGGCCCGGGTCACCGTGCCCGCGTCGGCCCGGCCCCTGCGGAGGTGGACGCCCACCGGGTTCGTCCCCGCCTCCCCGACAGCAGTGATCGAGGCGGCGTCCTACGCGGGCGACCCCGACGCCGCCGTTTCGACCGTCACGCTGTGATGGCGGCGGGAGGTCGCCGCAGTCGATCACGTCGCGGGCGCGCCGTCAGCGCCTCTTCAGCAGGAGCTCGGTGTTGCGGTCACCGGGCAGGCCCGCCAGCCCGCTCCGCATGCCCGGGGAGTTGAACGAGAGCTCCCGGTAGAGCGCGGCCAGGCCGCTCTGGGACAGATCGGTGAAGTCGGTGCGGTGCGGCGCGGCCGACTCCACCAGCGTGGTGAACAGCGACAGTGTCCCGTCGTGGTTGTCAGCCAGCTCGACGACCCTCGCCAGCTGCGGATAGTCGACGTGGGAGGCGGTGGAGACCTCCCAGAAGCCGCCCTGCGGGACGATCTTGTTGAGGTGGGAGTGCCCGTTGATCCACGCGGCCACGTTGCGGTGCTTCCTCAGCACCGCGAGCAGTTCCTGCCCGCCGTGGCGCCTGTCGTGCGGGCGGGCCGGATTGGGGGCGAGGTTGGTCATGGCCCAGCTCGGGTGGTGACTGAAGATCAGGGCGATGTCGCCGGCGTGGGCCTTCAGGGTCCGCTCCAGCCAGGTCAGCTGCCGGGTGCCGACCGATCCGCGGTAGTCGCCGCCGCGGTCGGTGGTGTCCAGGCTGATGCCGACGACCCCGTCGGCGATCCGGAAGGAGTAGTCCAGCCGGCCGCTGTCGAGATTGTCGCGGGTGTAGCCGTGGCCGACGGGTCCCGGGCCGGTGTACGCCGGGTCGAGGTGGGCGGCGATGTAGGCGTGCGGGCTCAAGGGGGCGCGGCGCTCGTCGGCGGTGACCGTGCGGGCCCTGCCCCGGTAGCGCTTCCACAGGGCGCGGAAGCGGGCGCCCGTGGGGTCGCCCCGGCGCAGTGCCCGGTAGACGGCGCCGGCCTCGGAGGCGGGCAGATCGAAGAGCTTGCGCGAGCCGGTGGCCAGGTCGGCGAAGAAGCCGCCGGCTCCGGAGTAGGCGCCGCCGAAGAGCTGGTCGTGATTGCCGACGGTGGAATACCACGGCACGGCCAGGCCGGGGCTGCTCACCTCGCGGATGGCCGCCTCCAGGAAGCCGTCCAGGTGGGGGAAGCCCGCCCGCTTGTCGATGTCGCGCGTGCCGGAATCGGGCTGCCAGTAGAGGCCCAGGCCGGAGTTCTGCACGCCCTCGTACCCGCCGGGGTCGCCGGTGTTGGTGGTGAAGCGGCCGCCGGTCATGGCGGTGAGGAACCACTCCAGCTCGATCCGGGAGTTGTTGTCGGTGTTGTCACCGGTGGTCATGACGAACCCGATCGGCGCCCGGGTGGCCGGTCCGTGGTGCAGGGTGTTGACCTGTTCGATCAATGAGACGGCGCCGACCGCGGTCAACGCCTCCTGCGGGCGCCAGGAGCCCATGTCGCCGGCGCGCAGGAACTCATAGCGCTGCGGGTTCTGCACGTCGGTGATGTGCAGATCGGTGAACTGGACGAAGCAGGCCAGCGGCGTGCGGCGTTCGGCCCTGTCCTTCTTGGCGTCGGCCAGTTCGGTGCGGGTCACCCGCCGCCAGCCGGGGCCGTCGGACAGCCTGCGGTATCCGCCGGCCCCGCGCGGTCCGGCGACGGTGTGGACCGTCGTCATGGGCGTCGTGGTCGTCGTGGTCGTCGTGGTCGTCGTGGTTCTCGTGGTCGACGGGGTCACGGCCGCGTCGGCGGCCGGGGTGGAGGAAAGCGCGATCTCCAGCGCGACGCCCGAGGCGGTCATCCCGGAGGCGAGCAGGAAGGCGCGGCGGTTGAGGGCGGGACCCATGATGCTCCCAGTGGTGGCGTCGAGGCGAACGTCCACTGGGAATGGTTGACAGCGGGAATGACTCCCGGCCTAACACGGCTGAAACGCCGGCCAGCCATCTGTGGCCGAGAAATAGCCGTAGGCGATACGGACACCCGGGGGCAGCGGGCCGGACGCCTGCCGCTTTCCCGCCGTTCGGAAGAGCACTGTCCCGAGCTCGTGAGGCCGCCTGTCGGGGTAACCGGGCGGGCTGCGGCGGGCGGCGTCGGGCGGGGCGGTGACGACGGCGCGGACCAGCCGGCTCGGGCGGCCGAAAACAGGTTGCGGGACAGGACGAAACGCGGAACGCTCCCCGGCGTGAAGATGCACGCCGACCAGCTGACCGTGACACAGGAGACCGTGCGCGTCTTGGTGGGCGAGCAGTTCCCGCAGTGGCGGGGCCTGCCCGTCACCGGCATCGCCGCCTGTGGGACGACCAACGCCATCTTCCGCATCGGCGACCACTTCTCGGCCCGGTTTCCCCTGCAGCCCGAGCCGGTCGACGCGACGCGCCGCCGGCTGGAGTCCGAAGCGGAGGCGGCCCGCGAACTGGCGGGCGGCACTCGCTTTCCCACACCCGAGCCGGTCGGGCTCGGCGAGCCCGGCGCGGGATATCCGCTTCCGTGGTCGGTGCAGACATGGCTGCCCGGCGCCGTGGCGATCGACGAGGACCCCGGCGAGTCGGTCGCGTTCGCCCACGGTCTCGCCGATCTCATCGCCGACCTGCGCGCGGTCGGCACGCGCGGCCGTACGTTCTCCGGCAGTGGGCGGGGAGGCGACCTCCGGTCGCACGACGCGTGGATGGAGACCTGCTTCGAGCGCAGTGAAGGACTGCTGGACGTTCCCCGGCTGCGCCGGATGTGGGCGGGGTTCCGTAGCCTGCCGCGTGAAGCGGCCGACGTGATGACCCACGGTGATCTCATCCCCGGCAACGTGCTCGTGTCCGACGGCCGGCTCGCCGGGATTCTCGACGCCGGCGGCTTCGGGCCGGCCGATCCCGCCCTCGATCTCGTGAGCGCCTGGCACCTGCTGGAGGCGGAACCGCGCCGGATGCTCCGTCTCGGCCTGAAGTGCGACGATCTGGAGTGGGAGCGGGGGAAGGCGTGGGCCTTCGCGCAGGCGATGGGGCTCGTCTGGTACTACCTGGAGACCAACCCGGTCATGGCCCGGATGGGCCGGCGCACCCTGGAACGCCTCCTGGCGGACGCCGGGCCCGTCTGAACCTGCGGGCCCGGCCCCGAAGCTCCGCCGACCGGCGTGCGGCTCAGCTCACGGTGAGCCTGCGGACCGGCGACTTGCACGAACGGCGCTGCGACGGCGCCTGCGAGTCGAAGCGGACCTGCCATTCGCCGGTCGACGGCACCTTCTTCCGCAGGGTGAACCTGCCGTCCGAACCCGTCGTCGCCGTCCCCCTCACCGCGTCGGCGCCCGTCCCGGACGGGTCGAACCAGAGACGGACGCGCTGCTGGGGTAGCGGGTCCCACCGGGCGGGCTGCCCGGCGGGCTGCACCCGGACGAACAGCGTGCCCGCGTGGGTCGCCTTCCTGTTCCGCCGGCCGCTCTTGGGGTTCGCCGAATAGGTGATCTTGGTTTGCGCCCCGGCGGAGCTCACGGCCGAATGAACCTCGGCGCTCCTCGCGGCGGTGACGCGTCCGGCGTCCCTGACCGCCCTGGCCTCCCTGGCCTCCCTGGCCTCCCTGGCGTCTCCGCGGAACTCCGCCGACCAGAAGCCGGACTCCGTCGCCGTGACCGTCGCGTCGAACCGGCCCGACCTGTCGGTGACCACGCGCGCCACCTCCCTGCGGGCGAGCATGTCGTCGGGCCGGAACAGCAGGGCGACCGTCCGGCCGGGAAGCCCGCCCCAGTCCTCCTTCCCGGTCACCACCTCAAGGAGGCCGGAGACGGTCAGGGGGCTCCCCTCGTCGACCGGGTCGGGGGACAGCTCGAAGCCGTCGATCCTCGACCGCCGCAGCCCCTCCTCGGCGCTGACCTCGAACTCCCGCTCCTCGGTGCCGCCGCCGGCGCCGACCACGACGCGCCAGGTCCCCGCCGCCGCGTCCCGGCCGAACGCGTGCCGGGACCGCCACCGCTCCTCGAAGGTCGTGCGCTCCTCTCTCTCGAAGCGCAGTTCGGCGCGGGACTCGTCCGGAGCCACCAGGTCGCCCGTCACCTCGGCGGACGGCCCGCTGGTGACCACCTCGAAGGTCGCCACGACCTGGTCCTCGCCGCCGATCGGGACGGGGTCGGGATCGACCTCGACCGACTCGATCTCCACCGATACGGTCTCCACCGGCTTGATCTTCGTGGGGGCGCCGTCGCCTCTGGGCCGTCGCAGGAGCCGCGCGAGCAGGTGGTGGATGATCGTCATGTCGCTCAGCACACCTTCCGGTAGGGCGCCTCGGGCACGAGGCGCCGCCAATCGTCATCTCCCAGCCCGCCGCCCGCCCGCGCGCACACCTCGGCCGCGGCCCGTTGCGGGTCCATCGTGTAGCGCCGCAAGGTTCCGTCCTTTCCGGCGCTGTAGAGGTAGCGCCCGTCCGCTCCGAAGGCGAGCGCGAGCACCGGGCCGGCGTGGACGGCGTACGGCAGGCCCAGCGGCGACCGGGCGGCGGCGTCCCACAGCCGGACCTCCCCGCTCGTGCCTCCGGTGGCGATCAGCCGCCCGTCCGGCGAGTAGGCGAGGGCCACCACGTCGTCGAACCGCCCCTTCTCCGGCGCGAGCGTCCCCGCCCGTCGCAGCGTGCGGGCGTCCCACAGAGCCACGCCCGCCTCGTGGAAGCCGGTGGCGATGACCGAGCCGTCGGGGCTGAAGGCGATCGATCGCACGCCGTCGAGCACCGGCCCGAAGGGACGGCCGGTGGACGTGCCGGCGACCAGGTCGACCAGGGTGGCGTCCCGCCCGCCGACCACGAGGACCCGGCCGTCCGGGCTGACCGCCATGACGTCCCATCCGGTCCTGCGCGGGACGGGAACCTCCAGGCCGCTGGACAGGTCCCACACCCGGACGGGCTCGTAGTCGCCGGCGACGGGCGCCGCGGCGAGCACGTGGCCTCCGGCGGCCAGCCCGCCCACGGAGGCGGCCCGCGCGATAGGGATCCGGCGAAGCGGGCGGCCGTCCGGCACGCTCCACAGGCTCAGGCTCACGGTCGCGGTATCGCCGGAGCCTCGCGCCTCGTCCGGCCGGGAGACGGAGGCGTGCGAGACGGAGGCGTAGGGGACGGAGGCGAGTGTGCGGCCGTCGGAGGCGAAGGCGAGCGCCCCGGCCGGTGTGCCGCCGAGGGACGGCCCCAGGCGGGCGCCCGAGACCGGGTCCGACAACACCGGCCCTGCTCCGGCCGGTGAGACGGCGAGCGTCCGCGCGCCCGGGGCGAAGGCCGCGGCGACCGCCGACGGGGACACCGCCGTCGAGCGGGCGCCCGCCGCCGCGTCCACCGTGGCGACCCGGCCGCCGCTCAGCAGGTAGCGCAGCACCGGCCCGCCCGCCTCACCCGTCGCGACCCTGATGTCCGGCATGCCGGTGGTGTCCTCCGGTGTGGAGTAGGCCAGCAGGCCGCCTCCGTCCGCGCTCCACAGGCCGACGCCGGTGCGGTCGAAGGTCAGGACGAGGCGACCGCCGTCGCCGTACGCGAGCCACTCGGCGGAGGCGCCCTCCAGGACGGCGCCGCGGCGGCGGCCGGTGGACAGGTCCCAGAAGGCGACGTTCCCGCCGCGGCCGACCGCGAGGGTGCGGCCGTCGGGGCTGAAGGCGACGGCGTCCCCCCGGCCGCCCGCGGGAGCCGGGAGTCTCCGTGCCCCGCCAGAGTGCTCCGAGCCAGAGTGCTCCAAGTCGGAACCCCCCGAGCCGGAACGCACCGAGCCGGAACGCACCGAGCCGGAACGTCCCGAGCCGGAGCGCCCCGCCGCCGGCTCGTACAGCCGGAACCGGCCGTCGTCCAGCAGCACGGCGGCGCGCCGCGCGGAGACCGCGACCCCCTCCGCACGCTCGTCGCGCACGTCGAGGAGTTCGACACCGCGAAGGGCCTCCCAGACCTGGCCTCGATGGCCGGGGGCGAGCACGGCGAGGCGCCGCCCATCCGGGCCGAACGTCATCTCCAGCGCGCCGTTCCCGAACGCCGGTCCGAGCGGACGGCCGGTGGACAGGTCCCACACACGCAGACGGCCGCCGCCGGAAACCGCGAGGCGGCGGCCGTCTGGGCTGAGCGCGACGGCGTCGGGGGCCACCGCGACGCCCTGGGCGCCCCCCGCCACACGGTGGGCGGCCACGTCCCACAGGACCGCCCGGCCGGCGTCGGCGACGGCGAGCAGCCGGCCGTCCCCGCTCAGGTCGAACCGGGCATCGGCGGTGACGGGCGGCGGCGGGTCGATCCGCCGCAGCGGCTGGGCGAGCGAGCTGTAGAGGGCCGCCCGCGCCTCGGGCACCCCGGCCAGCCGCCAGGCGGCCACGCTCAGCGCCATCGCCCGGGTGGGATCGGACGAGCGGGAGGTCTCGGCCAGGGCGGCGAGCCGCCGGGCCACGGCCACGTCCCGCTGCCGCTCGGCGGACGACTTCTGGTCGAGGGCCAGCCCGGCCGAGGCCGCGGCGACGGCCACGAGCACGGCGAGCGCGGCGGTGAGGCGGCGGCGCCGCCGGGCGCGGTCCCGGGCGAGGGCCCGGGACGCGTCGAGGAACGCCTTCTCCAGCGTGTTCAGCGTGACGTGATGGCGCGCGGTGGCCGCCCAGCCGACCGCCGTCTCCAGCGCCGTCCCCTGGTAGAGGTCGCCGGGACGCCGCCCGTTCAGGTCCCACGTCCGGGCGGCCTCGGTCAGCGGCCGCTGCACCCGCAGGCCCGCCCGATCCGCGTCGACCCACCCGCGCAGCCGGGGCCAGGCCCGCAGCAGGGCGGCCGCGGCGAGCGCGACCGTCTCGCCCTCCCGGACGACGAGATCGGCGCGGGCGAAACCCGACAGCACCCGGCCGGCCGTCTCCCGGTCGACCACGCCGTCGAGGAGCTCGTCCTCGGGCACCGGCCGGGGAGAGTCGTCGTTCCCCTCTCCCGGCGCGACCATCCGCAGCAGGATCCGCGGCACCAGCGCCTGGTCGGCCGGGACGAGCGCGCCGTACGCCTCTTCGGCCACGGCCGCGAGTGGGGGCGGCGCGAGGGCCCGGAGCGGCCCCAGGCCCTCGGCCGTACGGGTGCCTTCCGCCAGCAGCGCCTCGCCCCGCGGCGACGGGTGCCCGAGCAGCGTCGAAAGAACGGTGTCCGCGTCGGGCCTGGCCTCCGGGTTCTTGTCGAGCGCCCGGGCCACCAGGCCGCGCAGCGGCTCCCCCAGCGCGGTCAGGTCGGGGTCGGCCGCCAGGATGCGGTGCAGCAGGGCCGCCACCCCGGTCAGCGCCTGCCCCGCCGCCTCCGGACCGCCGCCGGGTACGGGCAGACGGGCGGCCCCCTCGGCGAACGGCTCCCGGCCGGTGGCGGCGAACAGCGTCACGGCTCCCCAGGCCCAGACGTCGACGGCCGGGCCCACACGTGCTCCGAGCACGCTTTCCGGGGCCATGAAGGCCGGCGTGCCGGCGACGTGCCCGGTCGTCGTCAGCGACATGTCGGAGGTCCGCGCTATGCCGAAGTCGATGACCCGCGGGCCTTCGGGGCCGATCAGCACGTTGTCCGGTTTGAGGTCGCGGTGGACCACCGACGCCCCGTGGATGGCGGCCAGCGCCGTCGCGATGCCCGTGGCGAGACGGTGCAGCTCCTCCGGCCCGTACGGCCCGTCCCGTGCGACCGCCGCGCGCAGGCTCGGCCCGGCGACGAACTCGCTCACGATGTACGGCTGGGGGCCCTCCAGATCGGCGGCGATGACCCTGGCCGTGCAGAAGGGCGCGACCCGCCGCGCGGCGGGTCGCGCCCTTCTTGGCGAACCGCGCCCTCGCCCGCGCGTCGCCCGGCCCGCCCGCCGAGCGGAGGACCTTGACGGCCACCCGGCGGCCGGCCTCGTCGTAGGCCTCGTAGACGACGCCCTGCCCGCCCTCGCCCAGGCGGCCGGCGAGCCAGTAGCCGCCGAGCCTGCGCGGGTCGCCGGGGAGCAGGACGGTCGCCATCCAGACCTCCCGCCGGCCGCGGACCGCATGCCCCGATCGTGCTACGGAGATCCAGCCCCGCCAAGACCCACGCGGAGCGTTCGATCAGGCTCGGGGCCCGCGCAGGGCGTGTCTTTCTCGACCGGCGCCGGCATCTCCTCGACGCCCTAGCCGGACCGGTCGAAGACGGGTGGCAGACACATACCGAGTTGCGCGTACACCTGCAACTGGTCGTAGTAGAAGCGCTGACTCGCGATCAGATCGTCGACCACGTTCCAGAAGCAGGAGCAGCGTGCGCTGACGGAACGGCCCGTCGCCTCCAGCACCTCACCTCCGACCAGGAGATACGGCCCCGTCTGGGTACCGCAGGCCACCATCTCCGTCGCGATCGCATCACCGCATGCGGTCTTCTCCCACCGTGTGAAGCGGAGATTGGGAAATGCCTCCCACATTTGCGTGCAGTAGGAGCCGATCTCCTGAGGGTTGCCCGCCTCCATATCCGGCCATGTCGCGACCGCGTCGGGCAGATAGCAGCGCATCACCGCATCCACATCATGGGTGTTCAGTGCGCTGATCAGCCGGTCCACCACATCGGCCATCGAAGAACCCCCTTGACAAGCCTAATGAGACAGGGGCAATGAGAGGCCAAAAGACCTCTTGCAGGCCGTTGTCCTCGGAGCGTGGACAGCCGACGAGGTCGCCCGCCGTACCGATCGGTCAGCACACCGAGCACGATCCGTCCCAGCGACGACCGGAAGCGCGACCAGCACCGACGCCTCGAACAAGGGTCGGCCTGAGCATCTCCGTGTACGCCGCGCTGAGCGGGCAGAGCATCCGCCGGATCGGATGTGCCGCCTTATGCGCCGGGGATGAGGACCTTCGGCCGTTCCCGCGCAGGGGCGGCCGGCGGGACGGTTGAGTCATGACGATCCCGAGCAGACGACCCCGTCCGATTACCCGCCGCCAGGAGGACGAGCAGGACCATGACCAGGCCACGGCTCCCCTCGCGCGGCTCGCCGTGCGCAACGCCCTGCGCGAGGCGTTCACCGACCTGGTGGACGACGTCCGCCTGACGGAGGTGGACGGCATGGCGCACGTCTACGTGTCCGTCCGCCTCGCCGCCTCCACGTGTCCGGAACTCATCCGCGCCACCGCCCGTGAGGCGTACCGGACCGTTCGCGGCGAGCCGGTGGTCGCTCACGTGTCCGCGGCCTGCCCCGCTTGTCGACGCCGGTGACGTCCGCGACGCGCTCCCGGGGGCTAGAGGACTCACTCGCCACTGCGCAGCGCGGCGCGGGTTCGGGGACACCATGGTGGGCGGCCGGCAGTTCCGGCAGCGGGGCGGGGATCAGGTGCTCTTCGCGGTGCCGTTCAGACGCAAGGCGGAGATGAGGAAGAAGACGCCGCCGGCGGTCGCGTACCCGGCGAGGCTCGTCAGCGATGCGGCCGGCGTACCGGCCTGGAGGATGAACGCCGTCCCGGCGATCGTGGAGATCGCTCCGCTGAGGATCATCGCCCATTGACCGCCGAGCCCGCGTCGGCTGACGGCCACGATGAGCTGCACGATTCCGGCGGTGATCGCCCAAGCGCCCCAGACGCGCAGCATGGAGGGCACGCCGGAGGTGGCCGCGACGGCCAGGCCGATGGCGGTGAGCAGGCTGAGGGCCAGGTTGACGTACAGGGCCGCGGTGGGGCGCGCGGTCGCCGAGGAGCGCAGATCGACGATGGCCGCGGCGACGTCGAACAGCGGGTAGATCACGAGCAGTGCCACGCTTACGGGGCCAGAGGGCCCGGCAAGGAACAGCAGGACCGCCCAGATGAGGGCGAATCCGAATCGCACCACGTAGAGGTTGCGCAACGCCACGGCGGTGCGGCGGGTGTTCACATCAGTGACGGTGGTCATCGTCTCTCTTCTCGATCGGAGTAGGTAGAATGACTAGTAACTCTACCGCGCTGACAGTAGCTCGGCGGCCGGGTCCGGCACAAGGGGTGAGGAGGAGGGACCGCGTATGATCCCAAGCGTGAGCAGCCCCATGCGTGAGCGCCTCCTGGAAGCGGCGGCCGAGCTGTTCTACGCACACGGGCTCCGCGCGGTGAGCGTCGACAAGGTCATCGACCTCGCCGGCACGACGAAGGTGACGTTCTACCGGCACTACAAGAGCAAGGACGACCTCGTCGTCGCCTACCTCGAACGCCGCGCCGCACTCGAACGGGACGGCATCGGTGCGGCGATCAAGCAGGGCGAGGGCGATGTCGATGCCACCCTGCGGGTGATCGCCGAGGCGATCGGCATCATCGCCTGTGCGCCCGGCTTCCGCGGCTGCCCCTTCATCAACGCCGCCGCCGAATACCCCGACCCGGACAGCCCGATCCGTAAGGCCGTCGACGCGCATCGCCGCTGGAACAAGGCGACGTTCGAACAGCTCATCGCCCCGCTCGGTCTGAAGAACTCCGGAGAGGTCGCCGACGACCTGATGCTGATCCGCGACGGCGCCATGGTCGCCGGATATCTCGACCAGCCGGCGACCGTCGCCGCCTCGTTCCTCCGCAGCGGCCGGGCCCTCATCGGCACCGGCGATTCGCCCCGGAGCTGAGCCCGCCGCCGTCGACCGTGTCGCTCGACGCGGCGGGATCGCGCCCGGCTCCTGGTGGCACAGCCGGCCCGGTCGCACCGTCGGCCTCCGAGTGCGGGAGGAGCCGGACGTGGTGGTCCTGGGGATCGACCTCCCCTATGAGGCCCCCGGCGTGTGCGCAGGCGTCGGCGAGTTCGGCAGGGGCGTCATAAGGCTCGACAAGCCGCTGGGTGACCGCGTGGTCCTGGACGCGACAAGCGCACTGCCTGTCCTGTGCCGTCGTGCGCAGAACACCTGCCGCGCCGGGCAGGGGTGACGCCCCTGTTCGGCCGGGGCCTCGATAGCCCCGTCTGCCGGACGTGGGCCGAAGGTCCCGCGATCACGGGACTTCGGGACGGCCGGAGCGTGCCGTACGGCTCCTGTGGCACACCCGGTGATCGCGGTTTCCTTGAGATGTCACCAAGAGAGCAAAGACGTTGAAAGGGGCCGGTCATGGCCACCATCGAAAGGCGCGACCACGGCGACCACGTGCACGCCGCCACTCCCCCCGTCACGGCCCAGACCCCCGCGCCCCGGGTGACCACACCGCCGACCACACCGGCCACCACCGCCGGCCCGGTCCGCTACGTGTGGGCCGCCGCCCGCATCGCCATCGGCTGGGTGTTCCTGTGGGCCTTCCTGGACAAGCTGTTCGGCTGGGGCCTGGCCACCCCCGCCGCCAAGGCCTGGACCAACGGCGCCAGCCCCACCGCCGGCTTCCTCAAGGGCACCGCCGACCACACCCTCGGCGGCCTGTTCACCACCCTCGCCGGCC